>NZ_PIQC01000009.1 GCF_003987255.1 Idiomarina ramblicola | reverse complement strand
AAATGAGTCCAACTTTATGGGGTCACTTCATTATGCAGGCTTTTTTTTAGCAATTAATTAAAGTCTGAAGGAGTAAAGCGGTACTCGGTCAGGCAATAATCACAGGTCATCAGAATTTCGCCTTCCTCGGCTAAAATTTCTTGAATTTCTTCCGGGCTCACTGAAGCTAGCGCTTCTAATGTGCGTTCACGCGAGCATCCACAAACAAAACTCACGGTTTGCGATGGGTATAAATGCACTTTCTCTTCGTGGTACAAGCGGTGCAACAACTGCTCGGCGGGTAACGTATAAATTTCTTCCGCGGTAATGGTGTTGGTCAGAGTGGCCAGGTGTTCGAACCCGGTTAAGTCCCTTCCTGTTGCGGGCAGGCGCTGTAACAACATACCTGCGGCGTGTTCACCATCGGCATATAACCAAACCCGGGTGTGTAATTGTTCCGACTGTTCGAAATAATTTTCGAGCATCGCAGCAATGGAATCGGCATCCGCACTAACAACGCCCTGATAACGTTCACCGGTATCCGGGGTTAAGGTAATGACTAACTGACCTTTTCCTATCATCGATTGTAAATCAGTCGCACCAAGCTCGGATTTTAATCGTGCTATGCCTCTTAACTCTTGATTATGATTGCCATTAACGGCAATAAAGTTAAGCGGGCCATCCCCCTGAAGCTGTACAGCAATATGTCCCTCAAACTTCAGGGTAGCGGTAAGTAGTGATACGGCAGCCATCATTTGTCCTAATAGTTCCTGCACCGGAGCGGGATACTTGTGACCCCGTATCAGGGTTTGATAACTGCTGGTCAACTGAACAAGTTCACCGCGCACATCGTGCTCATCAAAGGTGTAACGTGACAATTGATCCGTTGGGTATTCCATGGACACTCCTATTTATTGACAACGGGCGGTTTACTCACCACTGTCTTTCATTCTGATAAGCTGACGGCGCTGTTTTTTATCCGGCCGTCCTTCCGGATGCGGATTATACAATGCATTGAGTTTTCTTGCTTCCGCATTTTGTTCGCGCTTTTCAATGCTTTGTTCAGTTTCCTGATAGAGCAACTGGGCTTCACTGGCACTGCGGCGCTGCTCACTCAGAGCCAGTACTTCCACTTCTTTAGTGTCGAAGCCCTGACGCAAAGTAATCACAGAACCAACCTGTACCGTTTTAGAGGGCTTGCTACGTTGCCCGTCATACTGTACTTTGCCTGATTGAACCATTTGCCGGGCAAGTGCTCTGGTTTTATAAAACCTTGCTGCCCAAAGCCATTTATCCAGACGAATGGGACTTTCTTTTCGAGTTTTTGTCATAAAAACGCAACGAATTCGTTATAAACTTTGTGTTAATCGATTGTTGACTCATGTCGCCTGCGCTAGAATGCATGAATCGTCTTTTGTCAGTGTAACAAGAATAAGAATAAAGTGACTGCCCGACTTCAACAAATAATTACAGATGCTCAAATGTGGCGCCGGCTAATGCAGGCGCTAACGGCTTTCGCCTGGTTTTTGGTTGCGGTGTTGCTCGCCCGTTTCACCTGGTCTTTAGTGAGCCCGGCTGAACCAGAGGGAAGCGCGGCGTTGCCTAAAGTCACAGTGGATGTTGCTGCTACCAGCAACGCAGACTTAAGCACGTTAACGTCGTTAAATTTATTTGGTGCAACGGACCAGGATAATCGCTCTTCGAATACCCGGAATGCTCCTAAAACATCATTAAATGTTCGCCTGATAGGTGTTTCTGCCAGCTCAAATCCAGAACGTTCAGCTGCGATCATTCAGCAAGGTAGTCAGCAGCAAACCTATATTGTTGGCGAGAACTTGGGCAGCTCCTCGGTCACGGTGGAAGAGATTCACGCTGACCGCGTCATTCTTGACAATAATGGACGCTTAGAAACTTTGCAGATGGAAGATATTGGTGAAGACCGACCTGCGTTGGCGCTTATTGTTGATGATTCAGAAAATAATGAAGAAACGTCGAATTCAGTTGATAACAATGACGCGAATACCGTTGATGATGTCACAGTAGAGCAGCAGTTGGCTGAGGTGGCCGATAACCCATCGTCTTTACTGGATTACGTAAGCATTTCGCCAGTTCAAAGTAATGGTGAACTGAAAGGGTACAAATTAAATTCAGGCAAGAACCCCGAGTTATTTCGGGACGCAGGATTCCAAAACGGTGACTTGGCAGTGGCTATAAATGGCTACGATCTGACTGACATGGAGCAAGCAATGCTGGCCAGTCAGGAACTGTCAGAACAAGAACAGGTCATTATTGAAATTGAGCGCGACGGTGAACGGATGGAGCTGTCGTTTGAGCTACCGGTAAAACAGGATAATTAATATGACAGTGGCAAAGAGTGGCTTAAAAGCATGGCTGGGAGCCCTGGGGTTGGTGTTAACTCTTACGAGCGCGCCATTAAGCAGCGAAGAGTATGCCGCCAGTTTTAAAAATACTGATATTAACGAATTTATTCAGGTCGTTGGTCGTAATCTTGAAAAAACCATCATTATTGATCCGAACGTCAGGGGCAAAATTGATGTTCGCAGCTACGATGTCATGAATGAAGAGCAGTACTATCAGTTTTTCCTTAATGTTCTCGAAGTTTACGGGTTTGCTATTATTGAAATGGAATCCGGCGTGCTTAAAGTTATTCGCGACAAGGATGCCAAAACCTCTTCATTGCCTGTACTAGACAGAGAGACCAGAGGCTCAGGGGACACCATGGTCACCCGGGTGGTGCCCGTTGAAAACGTATCCGTACGAGAGTTAGCTCCCTTATTACGTCAGTTAAATGACCAAAGCGGCGGTGGCATGGTAGTGAGCTACGACCCCTCCAACGTCATTATGATGACTGGCCGTTCTGAGACGGTACAACGGTTGGTTGAAATTATTGAGCGAGTGGATCAGGCCGGCGATCAGGATGTTGATATGATCAGCCTGGAGTACGCATCCGCAAGTGAAATTGTTCGTATTGCTCAATCGCTTTATGAAAAGAATAACGAAGGTGTGCCCGCGTTATTGATCCCAAAAATTGTTGCTGACGAGCGCAGTAATAGCGTTATTGTCAGTGGCGAACCGCGAGCCAGAGCTCGTGTCGTTAAGTTGATAAAACAGCTCGATCAGGACTTAAAAACCGAAGGTAACACGCGCGTTTTTTATCTTAAATATGCGAAGGCACCTGAGGTTGTCGAGGTATTAAAAGATGTCAGCCGGTCTATCCAGGCGGAAGTTGAACAGCAATCAAGTACTGGAAATAATACACAACGTCGTCGCAGTAGCGGTGACGAAACGGTCAGTATCAGCCCTCATGAGCCAACCAACTCGGTCGTGATTACGGCACAAAAGGACATGCTGGCATCGTTGGAGAAAGTCATTCGTGACTTGGATATTCGTCGTGCCCAGGTTCAGGTCGAAGCCATCATTGTTGAGATTATGGAAGGTGACAATGTTAACTTTGGTGTGCAATGGATTAGCGAAGACGGCGGTATGGTGCAGTACAACGATGGTAGCCAGGTTCCCATTGGCAGTCTGGCAGCGGGCGCTTACCAGGCTCGTGAAAGACCCGGCACCACGACCACTCGAATAACCGACGGTGGGGTTGAAGTCACCACTACAGAACCTGATGAACCGGGTGACATTTCTTTGCTGGCGGAATTACTCGGCTCGGTCAACGGAATGATGTTCGGCACCATCAAAAATGACTGGGCTGCGGTGGTACAAGCCGTTACTCAGGATTCCCGTTCAAACATTCTGGCCACACCCAGTATTGTCACTGTTGATAACGAAGAAGCGAGTTTTCTGGTGGGTCAGGAAGTCCCCACTATTAGCGGCTCGACCACGGGTGATAACAACGATAACCCGTTCCAGACCGTTGACCGCACCGAAATAGGTATCAAGTTAAAAGTCACGCCTCAGATTAACGAGGGTGACGCTGTGCAAATGACGATAGAGCAGGAAGTTTCCAGTTTAAGTGGCGCAACGGCCGTTGACGTTATTATTAATAAGCGTGAACTGAAAACCACCGTCATGGCAGATGACGGCGAAACGATTGTTTTGGGTGGCTTAATTGATGAAGACGTGCAGGAATCGGTATCCAAAATTCCTTTATTGGGTGACATTCCGTTTATCGGTAAATTATTCAGCTCAACTTCAACTTCTAAGCAGAAGCGCAACTTAATGGTCTTTATTCGCCCAACGATAGTGCGTGATGGTAACCGCATGCGCGAACTGAGTTCAGCTAAGTACAATTATATGCGAGCGCTGCAGTTAGATGAGCGCGCCCGTGGCATTTCTCTGATGCCAACAGAGGATTCGCCGCTACTCAACGACTGGGACAGTGAGTTGACCCTTCCGCCTGGTTTTGACGAGTACCTGGACAACCAGGACAAAGATGAGGCGGAGACACAAACCAACGGGCAAAAAAATGACTGAAGCCAGTGCGATTGCAACAACCCGGTTACCTTTTAGCTTTGCTAAACGCTTTGGTGTTGTAGTAGAACACGGCGAGCCTATGGTTTTGCATTGTCGTGCAGGCATTTCAGCGGCAGCATTGCAAGAAGTCAGACGCGCTTTAGGGCAACCGGTTACCCTACAGGAACACGCGGCTAGTGACTTTGAAAGCCTGTTAACCCAGGCTTATCAGCGCGATTCGTCAGAAGCAAAGCAGTTGATGGAGGACATCGGTAACGAGTCCGATCTGTTCTCACTGGCGGATGAACTGCCGCAAACGGAAGACTTGCTGGAGAGTGAAGACGACGCGCCTATTATTAAACTGATTAACGCGATGTTGAGCGAAGCAATAAAAGAAGGCGCTTCTGATATCCACATTGAGACCTTCGAAAAAGCCTTGCTCATTCGTTTTCGCATTGATGGCGTCTTGCGTGAAGTGTTGCGACCAAACCGTAAATTGTCTTCCTTGCTGGTGTCGCGGATAAAAGTCATGGCGCAACTGGATATCGCTGAGAAACGGGTGCCTCAGGATGGGCGTATTTCTTTGCTGATTGCTGGTCGTGCGGTAGATGTGCGGGTGTCTACTATGCCGTCGAATCATGGCGAGCGAGTGGTGTTGCGTTTATTGGACAAAAACAACGCAAGACTGAACCTGACTGAGCTGGGAATGACCGATGCTAACCGCAAAATTTTCCAGGAACTGATTTACAAACCACACGGCATTATTTTAGTGACCGGGCCGACTGGCTCGGGTAAAAGTACGACTTTGTACGCAGGCCTCAGCGAGATTAACTCTAAAGACCGGAATATCCTGACCGTCGAGGATCCGATAGAGTACGCCATTGACGGTATTGGTCAGATGCAGGTTAACCCCAGAGTGGATATGACGTTTGCCCGAGGTTTACGGGCTATTCTGCGACAAGACCCCGATGTGGTCATGGTTGGTGAAATCCGTGATGTTGAAACGGCGCAAATTGCGGTGCAGGCATCGTTAACCGGTCATTTGGTTCTTTCTACTTTGCACACCAATACAGCCGCTGGTGCTATAACGCGCCTGGAAGACATGGGGGTTGAACCGTTTTTGCTGTCGTCCAGTCTGTTGGCTGTGTTATCGCAACGTTTGGTGCGCACACTTTGTAGCGAATGCAAGCAACCTCATCAGCCAGATGAGGAAGAAAAAAATATGTTGGGGCTCGCCGCTGCAGACGACACTATTATATATCGTGCCGGTAGTTGTGAGCATTGCAACCAAACAGGGTACCGGGGGCGTACGGGGATTCACGAACTGTTGGTGGTGGATGACCATGTTCGCGAACTGGTTCATAACGGCCACGGCGAACAGTCTATTGAAAAGTACATTCGTCAGTCGACTCCCGGTATTCGTCAGGACGGTTTAGCAAAAGTACTGAAAGGCAAAACAACGCTGGAAGAAGTGCTGCGGGTTACCCGCGAGGAGTAAAGGGTGGCGGCATTTGAATACCAAGCCGTTGAAGCTAACGGCAGAAAGAAAAAAGGGGTACTGGAAGCCGACACGGAGCGCCAGGTACGACAGTTATTGCGTGAAAAAGGCTTAATGCCTTTAACCATAGTGCCGGCAGCAGATCAGGACAGAAAAAAAACCTTACAGCCGCGCTTCGGGCTGCCTCAGCGTAAAGTAAAAGCGCAGGATTTAGCCTTAATTACGCGCCAGTTATCAACGCTAGTAAGCTCGGCCCTTCCTATTGAGCAAGCCTTGTTGGCGGTCGCTGATCAGACAGAAAAACCACGTCTGAAAAAGCTACTGATGTCGGTACGCAGTAAAGTGGTCGAAGGTTACGGCCTTGCCGAGGCGATGTCAGAGTTCCCCGGGGTTTTTGATTCGCTGTATACAGCGATGGTTGCTGCCGGAGAAAAGTCCGGACACTTAGACACAGTGCTTGACGAGTTGGCAAACTACACGGAACAGCGGCAGCATATGAAAAGCCAGCTAACCCAGGCGCTTATCTATCCGTTAATGCTGACTTTGGTTGCTGTTGGTATTGTGGTCTTTCTGCTGGTTTCTATTGTGCCGCAGATAGTGGATAATTTTTCCACTATGGGCCAGGAGTTGCCGCCAACCACCTTAGCCATGATAGCCATTAGTGAATTTTTGCAAAATTGGGGGCTGTGGTTACTGATTACGCTGGCAGCGGTGTTGGTTGTTTTCAATCAATGGCTAAGAAATGAAAAGAACCGCCTGAAATATCATCGTAGACTGTTAAAACTTCCGATGCTGGGTAAGGTCATAAGAGGGGTCAGTACCGCCCGTTTTGCCCGCACTCTGAGCATTCTGACTTCTTCAGCGGTTCCTTTACTGGATGGATTGCGCATAACTTCATCAGTGATTGGGAACTTAGCGATAAGACAAGCCGTTGATGAAGCCGCCGACCGCGTCCGGGAAGGTTCATCAATGCGGGGCGCATTGCAGGAAACGGGCTTGTTTCCACCGATGATGCTGCACATGATCGCAGCCGGTGAAAAGTCTGGTGAGCTAGAACAGATGCTGAAACGCTCAGCAGATAACCAGGACAGAGAATTTGAAAATTTGGTATCGGTTAGCTTGAAAGTGTTTGAACCGGTGCTGATTGTGACAATGGCGGGCATCGTATTCTTTATTGTACTGTCTATCATTCAACCCATTTTACAATTAAATAATAGTGTAGGGCTTTAGCTATGAGACGTAATCAAACAGGTTTTTCATTGGTCGAAGTCATGGTGGTCATTGCCATCATCGGTATTTTGGCGACCATGGTGTTACCCAATGTTCTGGGTAATCAGGAAAAAGCGAATGAACAAAAAGTTATCGCTGACATCGTTGCGTTAGAAAATGCGCTGGCGCAGTATCATTTAGATAACGGGATGTTTCCGACGACAGAGCAGGGGCTTGAAGCCTTAGTGAATGAGCCGAACATGGATCCGCAGCCACGCAGTTATCGCAGCGGCGGTTATATTCGTCGTTTACCACAAGACCCTTATGGCAATGACTACTTATTGCTAAATCCTGGTCAGTATAGCGACGTTGATATTTTCTCTCCGGGGCCGGATGGTCAGCCGGGTACCGATGATGATTTTGGCAGTTGGATGATTGGCAACAACGACCGTGATCAATAAGCGTTGTCAGTTTGGTTTTACCTTAATTGAAGTCATGCTGGTGATGGCCATTCTTGGCCTTATCGCCAGCGCCGTTGTGTTTACCCTGCCGGGCGGTGAAAGGGGCAAAGACTCGCCTCATAATGCCGCAATCACCTTACGTCATCAGCTAAATTATGCCCGCGAATACGCAATGGTCAGGCAACAGCCTATCGGATTAAAATTCCACGAGGACGGGTATCATTTCCTTTTTTGGAAGGACGACGAATGGTTGGAGGACAGCCCGCGTGGTTTGCGGGCTCAAGAAACTGAGTGGCCGCTGCGCTGGCGCTTTAGCAGCCGCGGGCTGGAAGTTCTTGAACAAAATGAATCATTGAATAGCGGTTTGTTTTCGCAAGAAAGTGATGAAGATAAGCCGGTGCCCGATATTTTGATTCTCCCTAGTGGTGAAATGACATTATTCAGTGTCCATATTGAACATTTGAATGACCCTGAGGCGGAACGTTGGTTGATTGCAGAAAATAGCTGGTTAATCAGTTTATCCGCAGAGGCTCCGGAGTAACTATGCGTATTCTGCGGGGCTTTACCTTAATTGAAGTGATGGTGGCTTTATCGGTTTTTAGTCTGGCGGCGTTGGCCGCTTTACAGGCGGCCAGTGGCCACCTGACCGGGCTGAGCGCACTACAAGACAAAACCTTTGCTCAATATGTTGCTTCTAACCGATTGGCGGAGCTGTCTATTGAGAATCGCTGGCCACTGGAAAATGGTCGGAACGGCGAGCAAAAGCAGGCGGGCGTAACTTGGTACTGGCAGCAAGAGGTGACCGAAACGGTAACGCCAAATGTGGTTGCAGTAACCGTGAAAGTGAAGAAAAGTGAAGATGGAAGAGAGCACTTTCGGCTAACCCGCTATGTGCGCAAACCACATGCTGCAGGAGAGACCGGTAATGCACGTTAACTCGGCGGCTAAGGGATTTACCCTGGTGGAAGTTTTGGTGACGATGGTGATCTTTGCGATTATCGGTATTGCCAGCTTTCAGGTTCTGAACCAAATGGTGAGTACTGAGGAGCAGTCGCAACAGCAACGCGAGCAATTAGAGCGCCTGCAGTTTAGTCAGTTACTGATGCAGCAGGATATTCGTCAAATGGTGGCTAAACCAACACGACCTTCCGGCACAGACGTTATGCATCAATATCTGAGTAATGATTCGGGCTATTTTGATTCAGATGGCGGGGTCCTGGCGTTTGTCAGAAGCGGCTTCGATAACCCGGGTAATATGATGCCCCGCAGTGAGTTGCAACCCGTTGTTTATCGGATATGGGATGGCAGTTTACAGCGGGTGACACAAACATTTGTCAATGACCGCGCAGCTGACCCGTCTGTGCAGACGTTATTAGAGGATGTGAATGAGCTCTCCTTTCGTTTTTACCGCAGTGACACCGGCAGCGATGTTAATCAGGGGTTAGAACAAGGCTGGAGTGAGAACTGGGAAAGTGAAGGTGACTTACCCAAAGCGATTGAAGTGACTATTCGCAGTGAAACCTTTGGCACCATCAGGCGGGTGTTTCTGATTGCCGGTGGCGTTCAAGCGGCGCAGAGTAATACCGGGGGCTCGCAACGTGCGAATTAACTTAAACCAGTCATCACAAAAAGGCGCTGCGTTGATAACGGTGTTACTGGTCATTGCTTTAGTGTCTGTTATTGCCGTTAATTTAGGCGGGAAATTACAGTTGCAAATAACGCGCATGGGTAACTTACAACAGGCTGAACAGAGTTACTGGATGTGGTTAAGTGCCGAGGATGTGTTAAAAGAAGTGCTTCAGCGCGAATTGGATGAAAACGACGGTGTGGCCCACCGGGAACAGAACTGGGCCGGTCAGAACGGGCCTTTTCCAGTAGAAGGCGGGCAAATTGCTGCGCGGGTTAACGACCTGTATAGCTGTTTTAACTTGAACAGTCTGGTTTCAGACTCGGAAGATCCCGGTACTCTGGAGAAAAGAAAAAGGCAGTACAAAGCTTTATTACAGGCGCTGGATATTGATAACTATCAGGCCGAAATTTTAACCGACAGTCTGGTAGACTGGCTGGATGAAGACAGTCAGCTGTCCGGGAGTAATGGTGCCGAAGACCCTGACTACGAAAGCTTACCCAAGCCTTATTTAGCTGCCAATAGTCAGTTAATGGAGCTGAGTGAGTTAAGAATGGTACGTGGCTACAGCGCTGAAATAGTAAATACCTTAAGTGACTCTGCCTGTGTCATCCCTAACGAGACGGACTTAAAAGTTAATATTAACACTCTGGAGCAAGAGCAGGCGGCGGTATTAACGGGGGTCACAGAAGGTAAGTTAGCACTTGCTGACGCTGTGGAACTATTAAATAACCGGCCGCCGCAGGGCTATGAATCGAATGAAGAAATAGCAGAGTTGGCGGAGCTTGAAAGTGTCCGCTCTGAGTTAAATGGTGAACTGTCAGAACTGACGGTAAACAGTGAATACTTCCAACTGGTAGCAATGATCCAGTGGGGGGAAGTAGAAATGAGAGCACGCTCGGTATTACATTTAAATGCAGGTCGAGTACAGACATTGTACCGGGCGATGGGAGACTAGTTTATGCATGAAACACTGATTCTGCGTTTGCCGGCTTTTGGTAGCGACGAACCCATACCCTGGTTGGTCTGGCACAAAAGTCAGCAAGAGCTAATTGCCAGCGGTGAACTCAGCTCTGTTGCGGAGCTGTCTCAGTTGAAAGACAAAGCCGCCCGTTGCGAAGTGATTGTCGCCTTGCCGGGACAAGACGTTTTTATGACTAAGGTGACGCTGCCGGCGGGTGCGAAAAGGCACCTGCAGCGTATTATTCCATACGCGCTGGAAGAAGAGCTGGCAAGTGATATTGACGAGTTACACTTTGCCTGGCCGGATGCCAAAGGAACGGAGCTGCCGGTTGCGGTCGTTGCCAAAGAACGCATGAATGATTGGCTGAACGTCTTGACGAATGCGGGTATTGACTCTGCTTACTGGGTTCCGGACTGCTTTTTGCTTCCGCACCAGCAAGACAATTGGCAGGCAATGACGCTTGCTAATAGTGTGATAGTAAGAACCGGCGAGTGGCAAGGCTTTACCATAGAAAAAGACCAGTTTGCACAGTTAGCTCCGTCTTTTGCTGCCGAGCAGGAAAACCCGACAGAAATTATCCACTACGGTTCGCTTAACTGGCCTCAGGCACCGGCGCCTTTGAGTGCTGCGGATATTGAAGTGCCTTTCACGATTGCCGTACAGAGTATTGCTACGGGGAAAGGAATTAACCTAAGACAGGGGGCGTATCGTTCGCAACGGGCGAAGCGTTCTGTCGACTTGCCGTGGCGTGCTCTGGCAACGGCTGCAAGCGTCTTGTTTGTGCTGGCTGTGTTATTAAATGGTGTCCGTTACTGGCAGCTGGATTCTCAACGTGAGGTTTTGAAAACACAGGCGGAGCAACTATACCGGGATGCCTTTCCGGGTCAAACGCGGATTGTGAATTTAAAGGTTCAATTACAACGACAGCTTGAGAGTCTGGGCCTTGGCAGTGGAGATGAAGCCTCAGTACTTGCGGTACTGCAGCAATTAGTGCCTGCGTTTAAATCACAGCCGGACCTGCAACTTGAGTTATTGCGTTTTCAGAATAATGAACTGCGTTTACAGGCAACTGCCAAAAGTTTTTCTCAGTTTGAAGCTTTCCAACAAGCGGCAAAAGCGGAAGGTCTCAGTATTGAAACCGGTTCAATGAGTAATCGCGGTGATCAAGTATCGGGTTCATTAACGGTTGACCTTGCTGGCCAGGGGGCACAGTCATGAATGGATTCACACGTTATTTAACACCTTACTTTGATTTAGGTAAGCAGCGCTGGCGTCAATTTAATCAGCGCGAGCAAAGCTTGTTAGCGGTACTGGCAGGCGTATTATTTATTGCCTTGTTGTACTTTGTTATTTGGCAACCCAGCGCTCAGGCGGTTGCCAATGCTGAGCAAAAACTCGTAGCGCAACAACAACAGTATCAGTGGGTACAGCAGGCAATAGCGCGTTACAAAGAGCTAGAGGAAAGCAGCACTCAGCAACAAAGTGCTTCAGGCTCTGTGACTCAGCGCATTAACCGCGCAGCGGCTGCACAAGATATCCAAATTGCACGTTTGCAGCCTCAGGGTCAGGAGTATTTGTTGAGTATTGATGATGTTGCTTTTTCAGACTTACTTAGCTTTTTGGCCGAATTAGAACAGCAGCAGGGCTTGGCTTTGAGTGCGGTGGATATAGCGAAACTGAACACGCCCGGGCAAGTCCGCCTACGCAAATTACTGGTAAGAGAGGCTTCATGAATGTAAAACGCTGGATACCCTGGTTAGTTGTCGTGTATCTGGTGGCCATGCTGGTTATGCTGCCGGCAAAAGTGGTTTACTGGTTCCCGTTGCCCGATAACGTGCGGTTGTCTCAGGTCAGTGGCAGTTTGTGGCAGGGGACTGCCGGGCAAGTTGCCGTTGACGGTATTGTTCTGAACAACCTTAACTGGAACTGGCAGGTTTCTTCTGTGTTTCTGGGCGAGCTTGTGGTTGATGTCGACTTGCCGTCTCGGAACAACCCTTTTGCGCTGAATGGACGTTTGTTGGCAGGTTCAACTAAAGTTGGCGCAAAAGATGTAAAAGCCAGTGGTGATGTTAACGCGTTATTGCAGTTAGTCGGCACTCGCTTACCGTTAAAAACAGGAGGCAACTGGCGTTTGTCGCTGGATACTTTTGTGGTAACGACACCGGGACCGGTGCGCTGGTGCGACGAATTAAAGGGTCAGGCAGAAGGTCAGAAAATTCGTGTGCTGGTCAACAATCAATGGCAATCTCTGGGTGACTTTCCGGTCGAGTTAGGTTGCAACGAGAGTAATGCGGTTACTATAGCGATGCACGGTGATAACAGTTTAGGACTGGACTTTAACGGCAGCATTAACAGTCAGAGTTTGAATGCACAGGGAACGGTTAAGCCGACACCAAGAACGCCTGAAGGCCTGGCCAGGATGATGCAGTATATGGGAACACCTGATGCTCAGGGTCGCTATTCATTCCGCTTGTGATCTCACTTGCGGTTAATCACGTTTATAATTATTGTAATAAAACACGACTTAAAGTCTCTGCGTAATAAGGAATTTGTATGGATAACATCGTTCAGTGGATTAATGATAACCAGGACATGCTGATCGGTTTCTCGATTAAATTTATTATCGCTATTGCGATACTCATCATTGGTAAAATGGTTGCCAATGGCATCACCGGTGTAATGACCAAGAATATGCGTAAACGCGAGGTGGATGGCGCCGTCATCAGTTTCGTGGGTGCGATTTTGAAAACGGTCATTTTTATCGCCGCTATTATGATGGCGTTGTCGCATGTCGGTGTTGAAACAACTTCCTTTATTGCTATTTTAGGTGCAGCAGGCCTGGCCATTGGCCTGGCTTTACAGGGCTCTCTGTCAAATATTGCATCGGGTGTTTTACTGATTATGTTCCGGCCTATTCGTGCTGGTGAGTACGTAGATGCGGGTGGTGTTTCAGGAACGGTTGACCAAATTAATATTTTTCAGACCATTATGAAAACGCCGGATCGCAAAGTTGTTTTTGTGCCGAACTCTGAAATTATCGGCGGCCCAATCGTCAACTATAACCGCGAAGAGTTGCGCCGTATCGATTTAGTGATTGGCGTTAGTTACAGTGCGAACTTACAGCAAACTAAGAAGGCACTGATGGATGTGATTACCAGTGACGAACGTGTACTGAAAGACCCTGAGCCGGTAGTGACGGTAACCAACCTGGGTGATTCGTCGGTCGACTTTAATGTGCGTCCATGGACCAAAAATGAAGATTACTGGCCAACCCGCTGGGATCTGTTAGAACGCATTAAAGATCGTCTGGATGAAGAGGGTATTGGTATTCCTTTCCCGCAAATGGATGTTCATTTCAAAAAAGACGACTAGTGTGTTTGCGTTTGAAAAAGCCCACTTTCTAGTGGGCTTTTTTGTATGGAAAGCTAACTCAAGGCTTGTGAGATATCAGCAATAATGTCTTCTACATTTTCAATGCCGACACACAAACGAATCGCTTCAGGCTTTACACCAACTGAGGCTTGCTCTTCTGTTGATAGCTGACGATGCGTTGTGGAAGCAGGGTGGCAGGCCAGTGATTTGGCGTCACCGATATTCACCAGGCGTTTAAACAATTTCAGCTTGTCGTAAAAAGCCACACCGGCATCGTAGCCGCCTTTCACTCCAAAGGTTAACAATGAAGCAGGTACGACATTTTTAATGTATTTCTTTGCTCGCTCGTGATCCGTGTGTTCCGATAAAGCAGCGAAGTTAACCCACTCTACCTGAGGGTGTTTTTTCAGGTATTCAGCGACTTTTAGCGCGTTTTCACAATGACGCTCAATGCGTAAAGCCAGAGTTTCCAACCCCTGCAACAGTAAGAAGACGTTAAACGGAGATAAGCAGGCACCGGTATTACGCAAAGCAACCGTACGAACCCGGGCAATGAACGCGGCGGGGCCAAAGGCGTCAGTATAGACCACGCCATGATAGGCTGGTTCGGGCGAACTAAACTGAGGGAAACGCTGCTTTTCCTGAGCCCAGTCAAAACGACCGCTGTCGACAATTAAGCCGCCAACTGAATTTCCATGGCCCCCGATGTATTTAGTGAGTGAGTGCACAACAATATCAGCGCCGAAATCAATCGGCTTGCAGAGTATGGGTGTCGCGACCGTATTATCGACCACCAAAGGAACCCTTTGTTTATGCGCTATCTGAGCATAACCTTCTAAATCGGCGATGTTCCCGGCAGGGTTGCCGATGCTTTCGCAATAAATCGCTTTGGTTTTACTATCAATAAGCGTCGCGATATCTTCTGGCTTGTCGGAGTCGGCGAAACGTACCTCAATACCAAATGACGGCAGCATATGGCGAAATAACGTATAAGTTCCGCCATAAAGCTGTGGTGTGGTGACAATATTGTCCCCCTGGCTGGCCAGAGTAATCAGTGCGTATTCAATAGCCGCCATACCTGAGCCAACCGCAAGCGCTGCGACACCGTGTTCAAGCTCTGCTACACGCTTTTCCAGAACATCGTTGGTTGGGTTCATAATGCGCGAGTAGATATTCCCTTCAACCGCCAAATCAAAAAGATCAGCGCCATGCTGGGCGTTATCAAACTCGTAAGAAACGGTTTGGTAAATTGGGGTAGCAACCGACTTGGTTGTCGGGTCGGTTTCATAGCCGTGATGTATGGCCAGTGTCTCGTCTTTCATACAGACTCCAGTTGAGGTTCAGTTAAAAAGTGCGTTAAAGCCGATTGGTATTGTTCAACATTTTTAATAAAACCGTCGTGACCAAAAGGTGTATCAATAGTGAGCCGACCAACGTGATTCGGCAGTAGCCGTTCCAGTTCAGTAACAAGGCTCGGTGGTGCAATGGTGTCATTGAGAAAGTCGATAAGTTGTACCTTCGCCTGAATTTTGGCTGGGTCAATACTGTAATCATTCAATATCGGCGTTAGATGCGTGAACAGACTGCGACAATCGTTACCGTTTTGTTTTAACAGTTTCTCCCCCTGATACAGCAAATACTCAAATGCATCGTCAGCGTGACTAAACCGTTGTTCAAATTCTTCGGCGGTGCGATAACTCAGCATTGCTAAGGCTCGAGCCAGAATAATTCCAGACTGCTCATCACCACATCGTTGAATCAATGCTTGTTGAAAATAACGCAGCAAGGCTGAATGGACAGACGGTTTATGAGCGGTGCCAATAGCGCTCAAGCGGGGCAGTTCAGCCGGATGGTCGGCAGCAAACTGAAGCCCCAGAACGCCACCAAACGATCCGCCAACCCAGGCTTGAAGGTCATCGGTGTGCTGTTTTAATGCCTGGCGTATGGCGTCACTGTGTTGTTGCACGGTTAAGGGGGTCGTGGGGCAATCCGAGCCTCCGAGCCCGCCAAGGTAATCAAAGCTGATGACCTGGACATTATCCAGATCAGAAAATACTGGGTGCAGTGACTGCCACCAACCGCTCTCGTCAGCCGTCCATAGTCTGCCGCTGGCACTAATTCCTCCCTGAACAACAATAGCTGGAGCGTCAGCATCACCGTAGCGGTAGCCTTTGAGGCGTCCGAAGGAAGTGTCGGTATAAAAACTGCGGGCAACTGGCTGAACCATAGCTCACCTCACATTGATGAATCGTTCATTGACTGTAATAAATGGATATAAAGCCGTCAAGACATTTAGACGTCTAAATGTAATTGTGTTTATTTTGATATGGATTGAGTGTGATATGATTTCGCTATTAACTTTAAAGAAAAGAGTGATGCTCATGGTGTATTCGGTCAGCCAGTTAAATATTGAGATCCGCCAATTGTTAGAACAGGGGTTTGGTCAAATCAGCCTGGTTGGAGAAATTTCAAATTTTGCGGCACCGGGCTCCGGGCACTGGTACTTTACTTTAAAAGATGAACGAGCTCAGGTTCGCTGCGCTATGTTTCGTAATGCGAACCAGCGCGCCAAAGTTCGGCCGCAAAATGGTATGCAGGTTCTGGTGAGGGCTAAGGTCACGGTTTATGAACCGCGTGGCGACTATCAGCTGATTATTGAACAGGTGGAAGATGCCGGGCAGGGTCTATTACAGCAACGCTATGAGCAGTTAAAGGAAAAGCTCTCGGCCGAAGGGTTGTTTGCGGCTGAACGCAAACGGGCATTGCCGGAACACATTCATAAAGTAGGTGTACTGACCTCTCCGACTGGAGCGGCAGTAAAGGATATATTAGCCGTCATGAAGCGGCGTGACCCGAGTGTGGAAGTGATTATTTATCCTAGTGCAGTCCAGGGTGAAGCTGCGGTGCCGCAGTTGCAATCCATGCTGAAAACGGCGTTTGAGCGTAATGAAGTGGATGTTCTTATCGTCAGCCGAGGTGGCGGTTCACTGGAAGATTTATGGTGCTTTAATGATGAGAATTTTGCGCGTCTTTTGGCGACAGCGCCCATGCCGACCATTAGTGCGGTAGGTCACGAAATTGACTTCACCATTGCCGATTTTATTGCTGATGTACGTGCTCCCACGCCTTCGGCTGCGGCTGAACTGGTTACCCGCGACCAGCAACAACAAAGGCAGAAGGCTCAAGCGTTGCAGCAACGCTTAGCGCTGGCGGAACAACGATTCTTACAGCGCTTAAAGCAGCGTTGGCAGTTTCTGCAGACTCGACTGCAACAGCAACACCCACAACGCCAATTACAGCAACAGTCACAATTAGCCGATGAACTCCAGGCCAGAGCGTATCGGGCAATACAAAACCGATTAGCTCGCCAGCAACAACAGGTGTCCTATTTGCAAGGGCGTTTACAGGCGGTTCATCCGCAAAAAGGGCTACAGCGTTTACAAGAAAAGTTGAGCCATCAGCAACAACGCCTGCCATTGGTCATGCAACGGTTGTTAAAAGAGAACCGAGCCCGGCAACAACAGCTCATGCAGTCGTTGAATATTGTCAGTCCGCTCAATACACTGGAGCGCGGTTACGCTATTGTCCGCACGGAGAACGGTGAGGTTGTCCGCAGCGAGAAGCAGGTTGCCGTTGGTGATTCAATAGAAGTACGCCTGGCAGACGGTAATATTACCGCCAAACGGCAATAATCCTGCGGCTGTTGTCATATTTCTGACATTCGGGTTTTGCTATACTGTCGGGGTTATTCACAAAGGAGTCGTGGTATGAAACTCAAAGCATTAGTGGCTGGTATTGGACTGGCTTTCGCATCTTCTATGGTGCATGCAGAAGAACAAAAGCCCAATATTATTTATATTATTGGCGATGGTATGGGGTTTGAATTTATTAGCGCATACCGCTATGCCATGTCCGATCTGGACAGCAAAACTATCGCGAAAACTGAGTTTGATGCCATGCTAAAAGGCGCAGCAACAACTTACCCGGATGATAATACCTGGGTTACCGATTCAGCTGCTGGCGCAACGGCGCTTGCTACAGGGGTTAAAAGTTATAACGGTGCTATCGGCGTCGATGCTGATAAGTACCCACTACAGAGCATTATGGAACTGGCGCGTGACAATGGCTGGTCAACAGGCTCTGTATCGACTTCGCAGGTGAACCATGCAACGCCAGCATCTTTCTTTACCCATCACCCATCGCGTTACGAATACAACCAAATAGCGGATAAGATTGCGACTCAGGTTGTTGAGGGTGCCCCCTCTTTTGATGTCATGTTAGGTGGCGGACAAAGTTACTTTGAGCGTGACGATAAAAATTGGCTGCAAATTTTGCCGGAACACGGAATGCAAATTGTGACCGACATGGAGCAGTTGGAATCAATCGATACGGCACCGGTGATGGGGCTTTTCGCTGAGAAAGGGTTACCTTATGCCATCGATGGTGATGTTGACGCCCTGGCAGATATGACTCGCACGGCTTTGCGCTTATTGGATAAGAAACAGCAACCTTTTGCCTTAATGATTGAAGGCAGTGAGATTGACTGGTGTGGTCATGCCAATGATATTGCCTGTGCCGTGCACGAAATGGATGGCTTGAACCGCGCGTTGCAAGTAGTTCGTGAGTACCGTGAAAAGAATCCGAATACTCTGGTTGTTATGACCGCAGATCACTCGACCGGCGGCCTGACCATTGGGCGTGACGGTGAATATGCCTGGCACTCTGATCGTGTGATGAAGATTGAAAGCTCAATTGCCCACATGAGTGAAGAAATGCTGGGGATGGATGCAGGTGAATGGTCGGAATATGTTGCTGATAAAGTGAACTTTGAACTCACTCAGGAATATAGAGATGAATTAGCTATTGCCGCGGAACAAGAAGGCGAAGAGCGGGAAGAAGCACTGCACCAGGCACTGGTTTATATAACCGCTGACATTACTGGTACCGGCTGGACGACCAGTGGACATACCGGTGTTGATGTTCCTGTATTCGCAGTGGGTCCCCACAGTGATAACTTTGGTGGTTATATGGATAACACGGATATTGGTAAGCAGTTAATTAAAGTCGTCAAATAGACCTCGCTTTAAAAGCTTCTCTGTACAGTCGCGCTTATTGCGCGACTGTCACATCTCTGTCATAGAAATGGAACTTGAATGCGCTAGGCTAGTGCCATGATGTACCTGCTGCCGTTTCTAATCTATGAAATTTTTTAATAAAGAACTCAGTTGGCTCTCTTTCAACGAGCGAGTTTTACAAGAAGCTGCGGACATGACTGTTCCGGCAATTGAACGCATCCGATTTTTAGGCATTTTCTCCAGTAATATGGATGAATTCTTTCAGGTTCGGGTCGCTGACGTAAAGCGCCGTATTTTCTTTAGTCAGGCGACGCAGGAGCGGGAACAACATGAGCAGTTGATGGCGCAGTTACAGAAAAAAGTAGGATTACTGCAAGAGCGCTTTGATGAGGTACTGGAAGAAGTATTAGAAACGTTGCGAAAGAATGGCATTTCGCTACTCAGTATTGAGCAACTGAGTGAAGAAGAAAAACACCGGCTAAGACGGTTCTTCAGGGAAAAAGTACAGCGCTTTATCGTGCCTATATGGGTCAATGGTAAAGGCAATTTGGCTAGTATTGTTCGCGAAGACGAAACTTACCTTTGTGTTGAAATTCTGAATGGTGATGACAAGCAATACGCTTTGCTGGAGGTGCCCTCTGACCAAGTGGACCGTTTTGTTAAGCTGCCAGTTAAGGGGCGCAGTAAAAAGCATAAGCTGCTATTTTTAGATGACATTCTTCAATTAAACTTAGATGTTCTGTTCCAGGGCTTTATTCCATTCCAACAGTTGCGGGCCTTTTCATTTAAAACCACCAGAGACGCAGAATATCGCCCCTCCGATGACATCGAGCAAAGCTTGCTTGAGCGCATGGAAGAAGGCTTAAAGCAAAGGGTAAAAGCGGACCCAGTGCGTTTGGTTTATGATCGGGCAATGCCTGAAGAGATGCTCGCTTTTTTGAGCAAGAAATTGCAGCTGACCCAGTTTGACTCATTTGTCGCAGGTGGGCGGTATCGTAATACCAGAGACTTCGCTAAGTTTCCTCACTTAGGTAAAACCTCTCTGACACATAAAGCTCTACCTACGTTACTGCATCCAAAGTTCTTACAGTTCGAGAATGTGTTTGATGCCATTCAAAAAAGTGACATCGCATTGTATTACCCGTATCACCGATTTTCTCATTTTACCGAATTTGTGCGGCAGGCAGCTTACGATCCTAAAGTTACCCGTATTTCTATGTGTATTTATCGCGTAGCGCCTAATTCCCGCGTGGTTCGCTCGCTGATGGATGCGGTGCAGAACGGTAAGCATGTAACGGTTATGGTGGAACTTCAGGCCCGGTTTGATGAAGAAGCAAACATTGAGTGGGCGAAGGAATTGACGGATTCCGGTGTGCGTGTGAGTTTTGGTATTCATGGCCTGAAAGTCCATTCAAAGCTGGTTCTGGTTCATCGTAATGAAGGCAACCTGGACAGGCGTTACGCGGTGATTGGAACCGGTAACTTCCACGAGGGAACCGCACAAATTTATACTGACTTTAGCCTGTTTACCTGTCAGTCTGATATTTGTAACGATGTCGAATCGGTGTTTCATTATCTGGAGCAACCTTACCGTGCGCACTTATTTCGCCACTTAATGGTCGCACCTGTGAATATGCGCCAGAGAATAAACGATCTCATTGAGTTCGAGATAGACCAGGCTAAAGCCGGTCATGCCGCTGAACTGTTTTTTAAAGTCAATAATTTAGAAGATGAAAGCTTAATTGTTCAACTTTACCGGGCTTCCCGCGCGGGTGTTAAAATTCGGGGAATTGTTCGCGGCATGTGTTCGTTAAGGCCTGGGGTAGAAAACCTCAGTGAGAACATCGAAATTCGCAGCATCGTCGATCGTTATTTAGAACACGCACGGGTGTACGTGTTTGAGCACGGTGGCAAAAAGGAAGTCTTTATTGCTTCAGCGGACTTAATGACGCGTAACTTAGATCATCGCGTGGAAGTGGCGGCGCCTATCTATGACAATGAAGTGAAAACTGAAATTTTGAAGATTATGACCTTACAGTGGAAGGATAAAGCGAAGTCGCGGCGCATTGACGCTGAGCAACAAAATCGCTACTGCTTTGAAAAGGAGCGGCAGGTCGGCAATAGCCGCTCTCTGGTTCCTTCTCAGGTGGCTATTCACCGTTATCTTAAGCGACGCAAGAAAGAATATGAAAGTCAGCAAAAAGACGTCTAATAGCGATGCAAAGCAGTTCGCTGCGTTGGATATTGGCTCCAACAGCTTTCATTTAATTATTGCTCGCTTAGTTGAAGGTCAGCTGCAACCGATATTTAAGTTCAAACAGCCGGTCCAGCTTGGCGAAGGCTTGTCCAATCGGCATCTGAGTGACACCGCTGTTTACCGTGGGGTTGAGGCGCTTCGGCAATGTGCTGTGCGGCTTGAGGGGTTTGACCGGGATACGGTCAAAGTTGTGGCGACACACACCTTGCGCAAAGCGAAGAATCGTAAACGTTTTTTGGCAGAGGCTGCGAAGGTACTTCCTTTTCCTATCGAGGTTATTTCAGGGCGGGAAGAAGCACGTTTAATTTTCCGCGGAGTGGCGGAAACAAGTTCAGAATCGGGCGCTCAGTTAGTTATTGATATTGGTGGCGGTAGTACGGAGTTTGCGGTTGGCAACAAACGTCAGCCTAGCTTTTTAAGCTCCAGAAGTATCGGCAGTCTGGCCTTTTCAAAACAATTTTTCTCTTCGGGAAAAATCACACCGAAGCGATTTGATAAAGCGGTTGTATCAGCCCGTCAGCACGTTGAACCAATAGCTAACTATTTAGCGAATCATCCGATAGAAAGCGTGTTCGGCACATCGGGAACGATAAAGGCGATTTACCAGTGGATTATAAAGCGCGAGGGTGAGCAACCTATGGGAATAACCTATTCTCAGTTGCACGCTTGCAGGAACGAACTTATTGAGGCTGAGTCGGTAAAAAAAATCAATAAAGAATGGGTATCTCCGGAGCGTCGGGAATCGATTGCCGGAGGTGTTGCTGTTTTATTGGGGATCTTTGAAGAACTTCAGATTGAACGTCTTACGCCTCATGACGCGGCTCTGAGAGAAGGCGTTTTGTACGAGCTGGCGGGAGAAGTCTTACTTCACCAGGATGTTCGGGAGCGCACTATTTATAGCTTAGCTCAGCGCTACTCGGTCGACTCTGCACAGGCCGAAAGGGTCTGGTCAACCGTTCAGATGATATGGGCTGGCATAGCAGACAGCTGGGGAATAACAGAACACGATTTAGTGGTCATGTTGGAGGGCGCGGCTAAATTACATGAGGTTGGGCTGAGCATCAGTGCTAGCGGTGTGCAAAAGCACTCCGGGTACATTCTGGCTCACGCTTACATGCCCGGATTTAATGCCGAAGAGCAACGCTTTCTTTCCACTGTTGTCAGGTTTTTTCGGAAAAAAATACAAACCACAGAATTTCCGGATTTGACTCTTTTTAGCCACAACCAATTAATTAAAATGATGATAATCTTAAGGTTGGGGGTTATATTGAACAGCGACAGACAAAGCAAGTCGGTGCTCAATAAGGCCTGTGTAAACGGGAATGCGCTGCAATTGGCGTTGAGTAAAAGAGCGAAAGAAGACTCTGTGCTTGCTATGCAACTTGATTGCGAAGCAAAGACAATTCAGCGATTGGGTTATGAGCTCCTGTTTTAATGGAGAGCATGGCTACTTGGTTTGTAGTCAATAAATTGCACGTTTAAACGTTATTGATAAAAATGAGGAGCGTCTTATGACAACGGAAGTGAACTCAGAACATGAAGAACAACTAAAGAAATTAGCACTTGTCGGGTATATTTTGTATGCCCTGAGCCTTATTATTCCTTTTGCATCTATTGCGGCTGTCATTTTAGCCTACTTAAAACGAAGTGAAGCACGCGGAACCTGGTTGGAGAGCCATTTTAACTGGCTAATCAAAACCTTCTGGATTGCAGTTGTGGGGACGATCATCGGTCTCATACTGATGTTCGTGATTATTGGTTATTTGGTATTACTGGCGGTCACCTTATGGGTGATATATCGCGTTGTCCGGGGTTGGCTGGCGCTGTCGGAAAACAAGCCTGTTATTGCTGATATTTAATTGAAAAAGCAAGATGCACAAAGTACGACGGTTGCTTTGTGCATCTGTATTTCTGAGCGTATTTAGAACTTGTACATCGCCATCAGTTGCAGGCGGTTTAGATTACCGTCGACCTGTGCTTCAGTTTCGCGCTCAGCTTGCGAGATTTCAGCACCAAAAGTCAGGTTCGACGCAGGTGAATACATCAGGTTAAACGCAATACGCTGAGTGTATTCAGTCATGTCACCTGCTAGAGCCAGTACTTCCCCGTCATTATCTGCCCAGCCGCGAGAATACACCACGTTTGAACGAAGCTTCTCAGTCCAGAAGTGGCGGTAGGCGAAGGACACACCGGTCGAATCGATGGCTTCTAACTCGCCGTTACTGTCGATATAAGCGCCGTTCCAGGTGTTAAGACCTAAATAACGACCTAAACCAGACCCCGTGGTCACTGATGCACGAATGTCATCCATGCCGAAGGTGTATTTAGCACCAAAGCTGACGCCGTAACCGAAGGTTGTTTCATCATCACCGGTTTGGGCAACGTCATAAGTTAATTGACGCAGGAGTGCCGATGCCTGCCAGGTGAGGTTCTCTGCTTTACCGGTATATTTAAAGGTGACGTCTGGCACAAAACCGTCGCTGGAAATAATTCGACCACCACCTGCAGGTGTCACTGTCGTTTCAGGGTTTTCAATAGAGGCACTAAAGCCACCTGAAGTGTAGCGAATTTGCGCCTGGCGGTTGAAGATAATGCCATCAGTAATACCGATAAAGTCTACTGATTCAGCCAAAATGTTGAGATCCTGAAAGTTTGACCAGGTTTGACCAAAGGTCCATTTTCCGTACTTTAAAAAAGCCTGACGAAGGCGCGGATTGTATGAGTTGGAAATACGTTCGTCGCCGTCGGGAGTTAACTGAAAGTCCATTTCAATGTGACCCGTCAGTGTTTCACCATTGTCCAGCTCTGTTTTGGTGGTAACGAAAAAACGGGACTGACGTGCGTGGAAGTCAGTTGTCAGATCGTCGCCTTCTCCACCCACTGGCGTGATGCTCGGAATGTATTGTTGACGACCAATATTGGCGCTCGATGGTGCCTGTCCATCGGCGTAGTCAGATACCAGCATATCGAGTTTAACGTAACCACCGAAATCGATGTCGGTTTCGTTAGCCTGAGCGCCTAAGCTCATGACACCGAGTACAGCGGCGCTTGCCGCTGATAAGGTGAATTTCTTTGCGATACTTGCTTTAGCCATGGTGTTCTCCCCTGTCAGCCAAGTGTTCGTTTTTTTGATTGTGCGTTTTATAGTTATGCCAAGTATAAACGTTGTTAATTCTCGTTAACTGGTCAATTTTTATCAATCTAGACTATGGTCTAATAGTGTTTAAGCCGTGTAAAACGTACAACAGATACCATCTTGCGAATAAGGAGGAAGAGGTAATGTCGCAACTGTATTCAGTTCCTGAACATATCAAAGCAAAAGCTAAAATCGACAATGACGGTTATAAAAAACTTTACCAACAGTCAGTAGACGATCCTGAAGGGTTTTGGAGTGAACACGGACAGCGAATTACTTGGTTCACGCCTTACACCAAAGTTAAAGATACCAGTTTCGAGCTGGGTAAAGTGAGCGTTAAATGGTACGAAGACGGCACTCTAAACGCTTGTTATAACTGTGTCGATCGTCACTTGGCTGATAAAGCGGATAAAACGGCTATTATCTGGGAAGGTGATGACCCGAGTGTAGACAAACACATCACCTACCGCGAGCTGCACAAAGAGGTTTCCCGTTTTGCTAACGGCCTGAAGAAATTAGGTGTTGGCAAAGGTGACCGAGTTGCTATTTATATGCCAATGGTGCCGGAAGCGGCATACGCGATGCTGGCCTGTGCCCGTATTGGTGCGGTTCACTCAGTAATCTTCGGTGGCTTCTCACCAAACGCGATTGCGGACCGTATTAACGATTGCCAGGCTAAGGCCATTATTACCGCTGACGAAGGTCGCCGTGGTGGCAGTACCATTGGTTTGAAAGCCAATGTTGATAAAGCCATTGCCGACGGTTCTTGTCCTACACTTGAACACAGCATTGTCTGTCGCGTAACCGAAGGTGAAGTTGAATGGACGGAAGGCCTTGACGTTTGGTGGCACGAGCTGGTTGGTAATGTCAGTGACGAGTGTCAGGCGGAAGTGATGAACGCCGAGGATCCACTTTTTATTCTTTATACTTCGGGCTCAACGGGTAAACCGAAAGGTGTCGTGCATACCACCGGCGGTTATATGGTTTACGCATCAATGACGCATGAGTACGTTTTTGACTATCAGGAAGACGACGTCTATTGGTGTGCGGCGGATGTCGGCTGGATTACAGGCCACTCTTATATTGTTTACGGGCCTTTGGCGAACGGCGCAACGACTCTGATGTTTGAAGGCGTGCCAACCTACCCGGGTGTTGGTCGTATTGGTGAGATTGTTGATAAGCATCAGGTGAATATTCTTTACACAGCACCAACCGCTATTCGTGCGCTAATGGCAAAAGGGGATGATGCCGCTAAAACCTCAACTCGTGACAGCCTTCGGGTTTTGGGCAGTGTTGGCGAACCTATTAACCCGGAAGCCTGGGAGTGGTATCACCGCGCTATTGGTAATGGCAAATGCCCTATTATGGATACTTGGTGGCAAACAGAGAATGGCGGTATTTTGATTACTCCATTGCCTGGCGCCACTGACTTAAAACCGGGCTCCGCAACGCGTCCATTCTTTGGTATTCAACCGGCGTTGGTGGACAGTGATGGTAATATTCAGGACGGTGAAGCAGAAGGTGGCTTGGTCATTAAAGACTCCTGGCCGGGCCAAATGCGAACGTTATGGGGAGACCACGAACGGTTTGAGCAAACCTACTTCTCAACCTTTAAAGGCATGTACTTTAGTGGTGATGGTGCACGTCGCGACGCCGATGGGTACTACTGGATAACAGGCCGTATGGATGACGTTCTGAACGTGTCAGGACATCGCTTAGGGACCGCTGAGATTGAAAGCGCACTGGTGGCACATAAGGCCGTAGCTGAGGCCGCCGTTGTTGGCTATCCGCATGACTTAAAAGGTCAGGGTATTTACGTGTATGTGACGCCGGTAGAGGGTGTTGAAGTAACGGAGGAACTGACCAAAGAAGTGCGTAACTGGGTTCGCTCTGAATTAAGTCCCATTGCAACACCTGACTTGATTCACTGGACCACCGGGTTGCCTAAAACTCGTTCCGGTAAAATCATGCGTCGCATTTTGCGTAAAATTGCTGCCAATGAGCATGAAAACCTCGGTGACACCTCTACGCTTGCTGATCCAAGTGTGGTAGATTCATTGATAGAGAATCGAATGAACAAATAATGTCACTTAATCTGGAATCTCATGGCGAAATTTTTAATCGCAGATGACCACCCATTGTTTCGCGAGGCGCTGCAAGGCGCTCTCGCGAATCATTTTTCTGAGCTGACTTTACGCGAAGCCGAAGACTTAGACTCAACACTGGCTGCGCTTAACAAAGACGATGATGTCGACTTGTTGTTACTGGACTTACACATGCCCGGTAGCGGTGATTTATACGGTCTTATTCGTGTAAGAGAAGATTACCCCTTGCTACCCGTTGCTATTATCTCCGGCAGTGAGGACTCTTCCATTGTTGCTAAATGTATTGGCTTCGGGGCATTAGGCTTTATTCCTAAGTCACTGCCTTCTGCCGAAATTGCAGAAGCTATCGATACCATTTTGCAGGGTGAAACCTGGGTTCCGAAAGAAAACCGGGAGCGGCTCGATGTCGTTTCGGATGAAGACCAGGAATTAGCGCAAAAAGTCTCTGGACTTACGCCGCAGCAATACCGCGTATTACACTTTCTGCACGAAGGCTTGTTAAACAAACAAATTGCCTATCAACTGGGCATAACCGAAGCTACCGTTAAAGCACACATCACAGCAATTTTCCGTAAGCTGGGCGTGTACAGTCGTACCCAGGCCGTTTTGGTGGCTGAACGTCTGCAATTATGACCTGGTTGCTGATTTTTGCCTCACTGGCCTATGTGATTTTCCTCTTCGCAGTTGCCACCTGGGGCGACCGCTTAGGTTCCTGGGCGAATAAACTCAGTCATAAGCCCGTTATTTACTCCATGTCGCTGGCTATTTACTGCACTTCATGGACTTATTACGGTGCGGTAGGAAACGCCTCAGTTGATGGCTGGGCCTTTTTCCCCATCCTGTTGGGACCCATTTTACTGTTTCTGTTTGGTATCCGAATTCTGGAAAAGCTGGTTTCGGTAAGTAAACAGCAGAATATTACCTCTATAGCCGACTTTATTTCTTCCCGCTTTGGTAAACGGCGCAGGTTAGCTGTAGCGGTTACCGCGATAGCAGCGGTTGCTATTATCCCGTATATCGCGCTGCAGCTGAAAGCTGTTGGTATCAGTTTTGCCGTGCTGACGGAAAGCTCCGGTATGATGGCTGAGTTCTCAATTAAGGAACTGGGTGCCGCGGCCCTGATGGCCGTCTTTGCCATGTTGTTTGGTACCCGTCATGTTGAGGTGACCGAGTACCGTAGCGGTATGATTTTGGCCATTGCAGTTGAGTCGATGATCAAACTGGTTGCCTTACTGGCGGCGGGTATTTTTGCCTGGTCACTCATCCATGGTGATGCGCAGTCGAATTTAATGAACTCCTTCAATGATGTCAGTAAGCCGGAGTGGTCTTTTGCCGCTTTTGGTGAATTTGAGTTTATTGTGCAGACTTTCATGGCGGCTGGCGCCATTCTTTGCCTGCCCAGACAGTTTCACGTTGCGGTTGTGGACAATGTGGACGTGCGGCATTTGCGTACTGCACGTTGGGGTTTCCCACTTTACTTAGCGCTAACCGCTGCGGCTATTGTTCCTATTGCTATTGCCGGTACTTTTTATTTGTCGGCAACAGCGGATGGTTCGACTTTTGCTTTACAGTTGCCGTTGTTAAAAGATCAGCTCTGGCTGTCCTTGGTTATCTTTATTGGGGGCATATCAGCAGCGACGGCTATGGTGATTATTGCTTCTGTTACTCTCAGTACGATGATCACCAACGATGTCATTATGCCCATTTTGTTGCAGCGTGAATCGCGTTTGCCATTGAAGCATCGCCGGCGCGAATACGACAGAGCACTGTTGCTTATTCGACGCGTGGCTATTGCCGTCACCATGGTTTTATCTTTCCTGTGTTACTACTTCTGGGCGGCACGCACCAACCTCGTGAGTATTGGCTTGCTGGCGTTCTCGCTGGTTTTGCAATTGTTGCCCGCCTTGCTCGCTGCACTCTATTGGCGAAAAGGCCATGCGCGTGGTGTTTACGCCGGTTTGGCGGCAGGCTCTGTCGGCTGGGTTCTGGCGGTACTCATTCCCCTTTATACCAATACGCAGCTCACGGACGTTGAAATTATTACGCGCGGTACGGTGGTTTCACTGGCGTTGAACAGCCTCAGTTTTATTATTTTTTCGCTTTTAGCAAAACCGCGGTTAGTTGACAGAATTCAGTCTACAGCTTTTGTTAAGCCCAGAGCGACTCTCCCCGATTTACATTTAAATAAAAACGGTAGCGCAACCAATGCAGACATGTTGCTACTGCTTAAAACTTTTCTGGGTTCTGAGCGGGCTCAACAGTTAATGCAGTATTATCAACGACCTGAAAAAACAGAGCTGCAATTAGAACATCTGGCCGAAAAGCCTTTCATTAGTTTTGTTGAAAGAGCGATTGCGGGTGTACTGGGTTCAGCAACCGCCCGTTCGCTAATCGACGCAGCTCTGCGGGATAAACAACTGAACCTGGAAGAAGTTGTCCACTTTTTTGATGACACCACGCAGGCGTTGCAAACTCAGCAGTCTATTCTGTTTAGCTCGTTAGAGAACTTAGCGCAGGGCATTAGCGTGGTTGATGCAGAGTTGCGGTTGGTGGCCTGGAATAAACGTTACCTGGACTTGTTTGAGTACCCGGAAGGAATGGTTAAGCCGGGGCAGTCTATTGCTACGCTCATTCGCTATAATGCTGAGCGCGGCGAGTGCGGTCCGGGCGAGGTGGACGAACTGGTCGATAAGCGTCTGCGTTATATGCAGATGGGGTCAGCGCATCGCTTTATTCGCAGACGCGCGGATGGGCGGGTGATAGAAATGGTGGGCAATCCTTTGCCGACCGGCGGCTTTGTGACCAGCTTTACCGATATAACGTCGCACGTTGAAACCCAGCAGGCACTGGAAGACGCCAATATCGATCTTGAGCAACGGGTTGATGTTCGTACTCAGGAAATTCGTGAAATTAATCAGGAGCTGACAGCCGAAATTGATCGGCGCCGACAAGTGGAAGAAGAACTAAAAAAAGCCAAAGGTGAAGCTGAAGCGGCTAATGCTTCAAAAACGCGTTTTCTGGCGTTGGCCAGCCATGATATTTTACAGCCCCTTAATGCGGCACGATTGTATCTTTCGGCCATTCAGGAAAAAGAACTTTCAGAACGTAATTTGTCTCTGGTCGGCAAGCTGGACACGGCGCTGGGGTCGACGGAGCATTTATTGTCGACCTTATTATCAATAGCTAAAATGGATCAGGGCGCATTAAAACCGCAGTTTCGGCATGTTCAGCTAAGTTCAGTGCTGGACCCATTGGTTGAAGAGTATGCGGTACTGGCTGAACAACGAAAACTCGATTTTCGCGCTTTCTATAAAGACAGGCCCGTTTATACCGACCCAACTTATTTGCGTCGTATTGTGCAGAACTTTTTGTCTAACGCGATAAAATACACCCAGAAAGGCAGTGTCCTTTTAGGCGTACGTAAGCGTGGGGAAGAACTTCAAATTGCAGTATGGGATACCGGCCCCGGCATTGCAGCACAACAACAAAACAAAGTGTTTGATGCATTCTATCGTGTGCAGAACCAAACGGTTGATGGCGTTGGTTTAGGATTGAGCGTCGCGCAACGTATGGGTGAGCAGTTAAGTTGTGATGTGCAGGTTGAGTCGGTTGAAGGCAAAGGCTCGTGTTTTTCGGTAAGGGTACCCTTAGGTAACGCCGCTCAAGTAGTCAGCAAGTTGGCAACGAAGCTTGAAGATGCCCCTTCTGCGCGATTACAGCTTTTGGTTGTCGATGATGACAATGAAAACTTAAGCGCTCTTAGTGCCTTATTGACGAAATGGGAATGCGAGGCACTGACCTTTAATAGCTACAAAAAGGCATTGGCCTATGCGAAAGAGCACAGTCGGGATAAGGCGCCTCAGGGACTCCTGCTAGACTATCAGTTAGGCGACGGAGACGGTTTAAAATTAGCGCAAGAGTTACGCGACATTTGGCAGCAACAGATACCAGCCGCGTTGGTCACTGCAATGCGTGACGATGTGGTTAAGCAAGCGGCGCGCAAAAGTGGCCTGCAGTTTTTGCCAAAGCCGGCTAAGCCCGCCGCACTAAAAGCTTTTTTAAAATATATCAGCACCCGAAAGCCTTAAGGAGCACGAAGTTGATTGACCTTGCTGAGCGACACACATTTAAGCTGCCGGCGAAAAGTCGCTCGTTAGTTGAGCTGAATAGCAGCGATGCTGTAGAACAATTGTCATTTGAAGAGCCTTATTATTTGCTTGGTGAGGGCAGCAATACCTTGTTTGTCGATGACTTCCAGGGAACGGTTATTTGTAACCAGTTACTTGGAGTCTGTATAGAAGAGCGCAAAACTGACTATTTGGTGACAGCAGCTGCCGGTGAAAACTGGCATAATTTTGTGACGGACTTGCGAACGCGCAACATTGACGGATTGGAAAACCTGGCACTGATACCCGGTTCAATTGGTGCTGCGCCAGTGCAAAACATTGGTGCTTATGGGGTCGAAGTTTCGACCTTTATTGAGCAGGTTACCGCATGGGACATTAGAGCAAAGCGTTGGGTTGAAATGACTCGCGGCGATTGTGAGTTTGCGTATCGCGATAGCGTTTTCAAGCAACATCCGGGGCGCTGGCTTATTACATCGGTAGTTTTTCGGTTACCGAAAAACTGGCAGCCAGTAACGCATTACTCGCCTCTCAATGAGTTAAGTGGACGTGTGACTGCACAGAATATTTTCGACAAAGTGATTGAGGTACGCCAACGAAAGCTGCCCGATCCCAAAGTGATCCCCAATGCCGGGAGTTTTTTTAAAAACCCGATTGTTGCCAAAGATCAGCTTGATGAACTACTAAAAAAATGGCCGGATATGGTCTACTTTCCGGTTGCTGACAATCAGGTTAAAGTTGCTGCAGGCTGGCTAATTGAACAGTTGGGCTTAAAGTCTGAGTTCGTTGGAGAAGCAGCGATTAACCCCTATCAGGCTCTGGTATTGATTAATCGAGGGCAGGCCAGTGGTCATGATGTGACTCAACTGGCGCAAAAAATTATGAAACAAGTTGCTGATGTCAGTGGAATTATTCTGGAGCCCGAGGTTCGTCTGGTGGGTCAGCACGGTCTTATCCAGTTGTTGGTGGAAAAATGAAGCAGGCGGAACGTCTTGACCAGTTGATCACCTTACTTGCCAATGGTGAGTTTCACTCCGGGCAGGCAATTGGCGAGTCACTGGCGATATCCCGTGCTGCAGTTAATCAGCATATTCATAAGCTGGAAGAACTGGGACTAGAGCTGTTTTCAGTAACCGGGCGGGGCTATAAGCTTGCCGGGCCAATCGAGCTGTTACAGGCTGCGGTTATTGAGAAGGAAACCCCAGCAAGGTGGCGCAAATCGCCAGAGTTTGAAGTAAAGTCGGTGGTTGACTCCAGTAACGATCAGGTGAAAGAGTTAGCAAAAAAAGGGCCTTTAGAAGCCGGTTTCTCCATTTTTGCAGAAGCGCAGACAGCAGGCCGCGGCCGCCGGGGAAAAAAGTGGATCTCGCCTTTTGGTAACAATCTCTACTTTAGTGTTTACTGGCCGCTGGAAGATGGCATTCATGGCGCTATGGGGTTAAGTCTGGCAGCCGGGGTTGCTTTAGCCGCCTGCTTTACTGATCTGGGTATTGAAGAGGTGAGTGTAAAGTGGCCTAACGATATCTATATTGGTGGCAAAAAAGTGGCCGGTATTCTGGTCGACCTTGAAACTGCCCCCGAGGGCGCTGCACACAGTATTATCGGTATTGGTATTAATTTAGCCATGCCGGAATACGTCGGTGCCAGCATTGACCAAGCCTGGACAGATCTTAATTCAGAATTGCCGCGGCCGGTATCACGTAATTATATTGCGGCGCAGGTTCGAACCTCTGTCTTGTCGGCTTTGGAACAATACGCGCAGCATGGACTGTCCGCGTTTCAGCAAAGCTGGCGGCAGTATGACTGCTTTTTAGATAAGCCGGTAAAGCTTATTATGGGGCAACGAGTTTGTGTAGGAACCTGTCGGGGAATTGACGAAAATGGTGCGTTGCTGGTTGAGGATGAACAAGGCGTACGCCGTTATTTTGGTGGTGAAGTTTCATTAAGGGCTCAAGATGTTATTAATTGATGCAGGGAATACCCGCAGTAAGTTTGCCTGGTGGAATACGAGCACAGACGAGATTGAAATACTGGGAGCGATTTCTCATCAGAGCTGGCTGAATGACTTGAGCCAGCCATTAAAAGATTTATTACTGGAAGTCGTTAGTGGCCGGCAAATAGAACGTGAACAACAGGCTATTGGTTGCAGTGTTGCGGCGGTACAGGTGATGGATACATTGAACAGTTCATTGGCTGAATTGGGCATAAAAGTTGCCTGGCAAAAAACACAAGCAGAGCAATTGGGTGTAGTGAATGGCTACAGGACCCAACCGGAACGTTTGGGATCGGATCGTTGGATGGCGCTATTGGGGTGTCATGAGCAGGTAAAAACGAACGCATTGATAGTGGATGCCGGTACAGCATTAACTCTTGATTGGCTGTCTGCAAAAGGCCAGCACCTTGGTGGCTGGATAGTGCCGGGACGGCAGTTAATGCTTAATGCGCTGGGCCAGGGAACCGCGAACTTAAAAGGTATTACAATAGATGATATTGAGCGTGACGGGCTTGCAGCGGGAACAAATACGTTTGACGGTATTGCTCAGGGAACCGAAGCGGCGTTGACCGGAGCTATCGCACAAGCCATTCATTTGTCTGAGAGTTGCTTTTCACAAGAGCCTTTTGAGGTGGTTGTGACCGGAGGTGACGGCGAACATTTAATGCGCACTTTATCCGGTAAATTTCGTCGTTATGACGATTTGTTATTTAAGGGATTGCGACTCTGTGCCGATAACTTAAATAGTTAATCGTTCAGACCTATTCAGAGACACCACGGGCAAACTTATGAAAATAGTCATTCCAATGCTGATTGCTGTAGCCGGACTGACCACAGTGCACAACGCGCAGGCGCAGGATGTTGAAGCGGTGCAACTGTACTCAGACGCGGAGCTCGTTGAGATGTTTGCAACCAATGCACACCTTAAACGAGTGCGTGATACCGATCGCTGCCAGTTAGCGCAGGATATCGAGGCTCAGGCAGAACTTGAGCGCCGCCCAACGTATCAGTTTTTATATGGCGACATGATGGCCTGGGGTGTATGTTATGACCGTGACCCTGAACTTGGCCTGCTGTATATGGAAAAAGCGGCTCAGCATGGCTTACTGGAAGCTCTGGAGCAGTTAGGACGCTATTATCATGAAGGGGTTCTGGTTCAAAAGGATATTGACCGCGCCATTTTGTATCTTCGTGAAGCTGCTTCGTTAGGGAATTTGCCGGCGCAACGACGCTTTGCTGAGATCTTGTTGGCGGATAAAGGCAGCCCGTATGACTATGAAAAGGCCTATCATTGGTTACATAATGCGATAACAGCAAACCAGGGCACCTATCAGGATATTGAGCAAAAACTGGCAAAGCTGGCTGAGAGAATGCCACCTTCGGTAGTTGAAAAAGCAAAAAGGCCACTCGATTGAAGTGGCCTTTTCTTCAGGTCTAGCTTAACAAAACGTCAGGACAATCGATTACGGAAATCTTCGTAACTAAATTGCCGTACACAGTCAAACTGACCACTTTCCCGTAAAATACCAATAGCCGGATGCTGCACGCCGTTAAAGAAGGATGTCTTCACCATGGTGTAGTGCATCATGTCTTCAAAAACTAAACGGTCACCAACAGCCAGAGGCTGATCAAAACTGTACTCACCGATAACATCCCCGGCTAAGCAACTGTTGCCACCTAAGCGGTAACTGAAAGCTCTTTCGGCTGGTAAGCCTGCGCCAGTAATGACCGGGCGATAAGGCATTTCCAGTACATCCGGCATGTGCGCGGTGGCTGAAATGTCTAATAGAGCAATTTTTCCCTGATTCTCTACAATATCGACCACTTCGCAGACCAGCGGACCGGTTTGCCAGGCAACCGCGGAACCAGGTTCCAGTATCACTTGCAGGTCATAAGTTTCGCGCAAGCGCTTCAGCTGCTTTATGAGGTGAGCAACGTCGTAACCTTTGCGGGTCATGAGATGCCCACCGCCCAGGTTCAGCCATTTCATTTGTTTTAGCTGTTCGCCAAAACGACTTTCAACAGCATCAAGTGTGCGTTCAAGCGCAAACGAGTCGCACTCGCAGAGATTGTGCACATGCAAACCTTCAACGCCGGTTAAGTCCTGCTGCTTAAGCTCGCTGGCGCGAATACCCAGGCGAGAGCCCGGTGCGCTGGGATCATAAAGCTCGGTTTCAGCTTCCTGATGCTCTGGGTTAATACGCAGGCCAATGGAAACCCCAGCAGCGGCTACCTGTTCACGATACTTGTGCCATTGTGAAACGCTGTTGAAGGACAAGTGATTGACTAACGGCAGTAACTCGTCGATGTCTTCTTGTTTATAAGCTGGGGCATACGCATGAACCTCGCGCGAGAACTCCTTTGCTGCCAGCTTTGCCTCCCAGACAGAGCTGGCTGTGCAGCCTTTCAGATACTGACGAATTAGCGGAAAGGCAGACCACATGGCGTAGCCTTTCAGTGCCAGAATAATGTCAGCTCCACTTTGCTCTTGCACCTCTTGCATCAGCTCGAGGTTGTTTCGCAGCAGTTTTTCATCCAGCACGTAGCAGGGAGACGGAATGTCCGGCGATGTATAGTGACTCATGCGTTGTATTCTCTGTTACTTCTCGAATGGCTTATCGCATTCCTGAACCTGCCATGGCAGGCCATACTTGTTCAGGCACTCCATGAATTCATCCGGGTCAAACTGTTCCATATTCCAAACGCCGGGCTTCATCCATTTACCTTGCAACATCAAAGACGCACCAATCATTGCCGGCACGCCGGTGGTATAGGATACCGCTTGAGCACCCACTTCTTTGTTGGTTTCGGCGTGGTCAGTGTTGTTGTAAACGAAGATGGTTTTTTCCTGACCGTCTTTTACACCAGTGACATAAGTACCGATACAGGTTTTTCCGGTGTAACCTTCTGCCAAAGAACCCGGGTTAGGTAGTACGGCTTTCAAAAACTCCAGCGGTACAATCTTTTTACCGTCAAACTCAACGGGCTGAATAGAGGTCATTCCAACGTTTTCAAGTACACGTAAGTGAGTCAGGTACTCGTCGCCAAAAGTCATCCAGAAGCGTGCGCGTTTAATGGTCGGGAAATGCTTAACCAGCGACTCAAGCTCTTCGTGGAACAACAAGTAAGATGGACGCACGCCGACGTTAGGGTAGTCCAGATCCTTGCGAACACTGATAGGATCCGTTTCGTGCCATTCGCCGTTTTCCCAGTACTTTCCTTTTTGGGTAATTTCGCGAATGTTAATTTCCGGATTGAAGTTCGTCGCAAATGCCTGACCGTGGTCACCGCCGTTGCAGTCAACAATGTCCAGGTAATGCACTTCGTCAAAATAATGCTTAGCGGCATAGGCGGTAAAGACGTTGGTTACACCCGGGTCGAAACCGGCTCCCAACAACGCCATTAAACCTTTTTCTTTAAAGCGTTCCTGATAAGCCCACTGCCACGAGTATTCAAATTTGGCTTCGTCTTTTGGTTCGTAGTTTGCGGTATCCAGATAATGCACGCCGGTTTCCAGGCAAGCGTCCATGATAGGTAAGTCCTGATACGGAAGTGCGACGTTAATAACCAACGAGGGGTTAATGCCACGGATGAGTTCAGCGACTTCGGCTGAGTCATCGGCATCCACTTGATAAACGCCGACAACGCGGTCTTTACCGGCCTTTTCCTGCAGCGCCTGGCACTTGGACAGGGTGCGGCTGGCCAGGTGAATTTCAGAAAATACTTCAGGTAAGCCTGCGCATTTTTGTACGACTACGCCAGCAACACCGCCGGCACCTATAATTAAAACTTTAGACATGAATGCTATCCTTCACAGAAATCTTTAAACCAATAAAGTTGCTGCGAAAGATAGCATATTTTTACGAAATCATCATTCAGAAGCGTTGCTTTGTGCAGCCTCTGAATTCATACCTAAATGCTGGTGTAAGAAAGCCCAGTTTTCGGCATGCTCTTCAATGCGCATCCAGGTTGGTGTGCCTGCGCCATGCCCGGCACGAGTTTCTACGTTTAACAATATGGGCTGGTCACAACTTTGGTCTCGTTGTAATGCGGCTGCAAACTTATAGCTGTGCCATGGAACCACACGATTGTCATGATCACCGGTAGTGATAAGGGTGGGCGGATAGCAGGTACCGCTTTCGGTATTGTGAACTGGCGAGTATGCATACAAGGTTTTAAAGTCTTCTTTATTTTCGCTCAGGCCAAACTCACTGCTCCAGCCGCGCGCGTTGGCACTTGGCAGGTGATAACGAAGCATATCCAGTACGCCGACCGCCGGGAGCGCGGCGGCAAAAAGTTCCGGCCGCTGTGTCATGGTGGCGCCAACAAGCAACCCGCCGTTACTGCGTCCCTGAATAGCCAGTTTGTCTTTATTGGTGTAATTGTTGTTTATTAGCCACTCGGCTGCGGCAATAAAGTCATCAAAGACGTTTTGCTTGTTCTCTTTCGTACCTTGCTGATGCCATTGCTCGCCAAACTCACCACCACCTCGCAGGTTGGGAATAGCGAGAACGCCGCCCATTTCCAGCCAGATAACACGAGTTGTATCGTAGTCTGGGGTAATAGAAATATTGAAGCCACCGTAGCCGTACAACAGCGTTGGATTTTGACCGTTAAGCTCAATGTCTTTGTGATGCACTAAAAACATAGGAACCTCGGTGCCATCGGCGCTGTTATACACCACTTGCTCAGTGGTGTACTGGTCTAAATTGGCGGGGACTCTGGTTTCATACCATAGGGTTGTACGTTGTTGTTCGGGTTGATAACGGTACACTTTGCCTGGCTCGGTAAAGCCTTTAAAGGTAAAGAATGTATCGGGTGCCTTGCTGCTTCCGTTAAAGCCATCGATAGAGCCAATACCTGGTAGCGCAAGCTCCTGCAGCATGGTGCCCTCAATATCAAATATTGCCACTCGAGAGCGGGCTGATTGCAAGTAATGAGCAAACAGCTGTCCGTCTACGGCGTTCACCTCTTTTAACGTGTGGGTTTTAGCAGCGATGACTTCTTGCCAGTTATCAGCTGCCGGCTGTTTGGGATCAACAGCAATAACACGACCGGTTGAGGCGTCATTGGTTGTCTTAAAATACAGCAGGTCTTTGTGGCTGGTGACATATTCATAATGAGCGTCCCAACCCGTGAACAAACCTTTAAACGCTGCTTTTTCTTGTGCTAACGGACGAATATAGACGGCATTGGCGTCATAGCCTTTGAACACATCAATTAACAGGTATTGGCCATCGTCTGATATTTGCGCGTAGGGGTTCCAGTCTGGCTTATTATCAAAGGCGAAGACGAGCTCGTCGTCACTTTGCTCTGTACCAAGTTTGTGGAAGTAGACGCTGACCGGTTTTGAGTCATTGAACGTTCCGTCTTCATTCTGAGGATAGCGGCTGTAATAAAAGCCGCGTTCATTAGGTAACCAAGCGACTTCGGTAAATTTAACCCCTTCAATTACGTCGCTGGTGTCTGTTCCCGACTGAATGTGACGGACTTTTATTTCCGTCCAGTCGCTACCGGCGTCCGAGGTGGCGTAGGCAACGTACTGAGCCTTGGGGGATACATTAATTCGGGCTAACGAAACCGTTCCGTCATCACTGAAGGTATTGGGGTTAATCAGCACATCGGGTGCGCTGTTTAAGTCCTTCATGGTGTAAAGAATGGACTGGTTTTGTAAGCCGTCGTTAGAGAAGTAAAAGTAGCGGTCAGCGTAACGAAAGGGTGTGCTGACTTTTTCATAATTCCAAAGCGCGGTCATGCGATCTTTAATGTCGGTAAACGCCGGAAGCTTCTGTAATGACGGCGTTGACAACTGATTTTGTGCATCTACCCACTTCCCGACTTCTTCGTTATCCTGCTCTAACCAACGGTAAGGGTCGTCAACTTGAGTGCCGTGATAGTTATCTTGTTGATCGACAGTTTTTGTTTCTGGATAAGGACCGTCCGGTTGTTCTTCTTCTTTTTCAAATGAGCTACAGGCGCTCAACACCAACACAGCTGAACAAGCAATAAAAGCTGAATAACGAGTCATGATAGGTTTTCCTGTTTAAGTTCTGTGTTGATCATAAGAACTTGCTGATAAAACAACAAGCGACATTAGCGCAGCGAGTCCACTTCTTTACAGAGATTTTCATTTGCCTGCTGCTTCGATAGTCCACCCCAGTATTGGCCGAGTTGCTTAAGTTTGATGTCCGGCCGACAAAGTATGGCAGTGAGAGGGTGGTCGTTGTGCTGCCAGTAAAACCATTGTGCCAGGGCAAAATGTGCGGCATCGAAAGGAACAATTTTAGCGCAATACGCTTTAATGATATCAGCCCTGATATCGGCGAGCTCTTCAGTTAAGTTTAGCGCCTCTTTACCTTTCGACAACCATTGCAATTGTAGCTCGCCCCATGCATTAAATTGCTGGTATCGGCTATTAGTTGACGGGATACAGGAGCAAACATAGATAGCAGCCGAGCGGGCTGATACGCTATCGATACGACTGCTGAAACGCCAGGGAAAGTAACTGTTTTTTTGCCAAAACTGATCCAACTGAGGTGACCAGGCAAAGCTGGTTCCAAGCATTTGGTAATGGTGGTTTTTGGCCCATTGCAAAATATCAGTCAGTAGTTGTGAGCCTGTTCCGCGGCGTCGTTTATCTGTTGATACGGCAATACGCGCGACTCTAAGCCAACACAAATCCATAGCCCAGTCCTGCTGCAGGAAATAGCCAATAGCCTGCGGTAATAAATTGCCCTTTGGTCGTCGTCGGCCCAATTTAATTTCTTGTTTTAGTGGTGAATTGACAGGACCTTCGCTCATGAGCCAGGCAACCGCAATAACTTTGCCACGCTCACATCGGTAGGCGAGTTTATGTGCTGGTTCAGTGAGTAGCAGGTTAAGATCGTTCGGGCTGCTTTGATAGTGTGCATTGAGCAACAGTTGGAAACATTGTTGTAGCAAGCTCTCTTCAAGTTCAGAGGCGTGTTGAATAAAAGTACCGGTTACGCAATTTGAAGAGACAGTGACTGCTCGCTCATCTAATAGAAACGTTTTCGCTAACCATTGCTCTAGTGGATCATTGACCGGCCAGCGTAACGGCTGTGTTAGTTGGTGAATATGTACCTCGGGTAGGGTACTTCTGGCCCAGTCGGTAAAGTGAACAGCAAAACCACGGCCACATCCTTCATAGCCGGCAACGGTTGTCGCAAGTAGCCAGGGAGTAAACTTTTGGCATAGCTTTTCGGTTGCCCATAGCGGTAAGCCCGCCGCTTCATCAATAATTAATTGAGTATCTGGGTTATCCGGCTGCTCTAATAGTTTGTCCCAGGCAACGAATCTGGCCTGTGGCGCTTGTTGTAGCAAAACCTTGGCGTTGGCCTTTCGTGGTGCCGTTACAATGATAGAACGTTGCTCTTTAGCCTTGGCAAGCGCCCGGCCCAGCAAGGTGCTTTTCCCCCGGCCGCGTTCAGCTGTGATGATGTGTGTTGTCGGTTCTGTCGTCGTATCCTGCGCGGTCTCATCCAGTATCTGTAAAATGGTCTGTTGATCATCGGTAAGATACCGTGTTCGAGCCGATGCCGCTGTCTCTATCAGCATTGTCGCAGAGCTGTTGTTGGCATTATCGCGATAAAACTTAGCCGCACAACGCGTCATACGCTGGCTCATCGGATTGTCTTCAACAGGAAGTAAGATGGACAACAGACCACTTGCTGTTACGGTTCCGCAGAGCGCGGCAATGGCGTCTGCGTGCAAACCGTCACTGCAATCTATAAAAACTTGTTCAAATTCGTGTCCCAGGTAATCGCGGTAACGTGAAAGCGCTGCATCAGCGTGTTTATCTTTATCTGACAAATAGATAGAAAGGCTGGGGCGAGCCTGGCAGTGTTGCTGCCAAAGGCTCGCGTCATGCAGCAGTTCAAGTTTTCTGTAACCGCTGCGTTGTGACATGCTAGAAAATAGAGATTGCGAAGAATTTCGTGAGCACCGTATTAATAAATACTGCTGCCAATATCAGTGGAATAAAGGTGCAAATGGATAAACGCACATACTTAGCCAATAGTGTATCCGGATATCCCGGGTTGCCCTCGGCAAGCTCAGCATCCAGGTTTTTACGGCGCCAGTGGAAGCTGACAAATAAGCAAATTAGCAAGCCATTCAGTGGCAAAATAGTATCGTAGAAAACGTCATAAATAACGTCGAAAACTGACTTAGATGTGTCTGCGTAGAAAGTAAACTCAGTAAATGCGGGAACAAAGCCAAAAGAAGTGGCGGCAATAAGTGTTAAGACAGTGACCGCTATTCCCATAATCAGCAGCGCTTTTTTACGGCTGATCTTGGCTTGCTCAATAACCGCTGCGGTCGGCACTTCAAGAATTGAAACCAATGAAGTAATGGCTGCAATAAAGGTCAGAAGAAAGAAGACCGTCGCAGCAATACTCGCTCCTACATAACCGACAACGCCCTCAAGCGCGATGAAAATTTGCGGGAAAAACGAGAAGATCATACTTACGGAGGAATCACTTAATGCGTCGGGGTCAGTATTCGGGTTAATGGCGAATATTGCCGGCAGCGTCATTAAACCTGCAGTAAAGGCCACTGCGGTGTCCGTTAATGCTACCAGTTTACCCGAAGTGACAATGTCGTCACGGCGGCTAAAGTAAGAGCCATAAGTAATCAAAATACCCATACCCAGAGAAAGCGAGAAGAAGGCTTGTGCTAATGCACCGTTGATGACTGAGCCATCAATTTTTGAAAAGTCGGGAACCAAATAAAACTCAAGTCCCAATACGGCGTTGTCCAGAGAAAGGACAAAAATAACCAGCAGAATGAGCATGATAAATAAGGCTGGCATGAGGAACTTAGCGGCTTTTTCTATGCCCTGTCGAACGCCACCAATCAAAATCACGTTAATAATGATTGTGACGGCGACAAGAAAGCCAACAAAACCGTAATCGTTAACGAACTGAGAAAAATACTCCGGGTTGGCAAGCATATCGAGGTTACCGATGATGGAATGCCACAGGTAACCAAATATCCAGACCGTAATGACCATGTAGAAGACGGCGATCATGAACGGTGTAATAACCGCCAGTAAACCGGCAAAGTGCCACCCTTTGTTATTTGGCGATAAGGCTTTATAGGAGCCCAGTGGACTCTTTTGAGCGCGGCGGCCCAGGCCCATCTCGGCAAGCATGACCGGTATACAGATAAAAGCAACGAACAAAGCGTAGATAATCAAAAACGCACCGCCGCCGTTTTTGGTAGCCGCAACCGGGAAGCCAACCAGGTTGCCAATGCCGACAGCCGAACCTGCTGCCGCTAATATAAAGCCAATCTTAGAGCTAAATTGATCGCGTTGTTCGCTCATTCTGAACCTTCTTTTCTCGTTATTGTTTTAACGCTTTTTAAGCGCTGCCGTTCAGCAAATTCCAGCAATCCTAGCAAGGCCGCAATTTAACGGCAAGCGGCGAATCAGTGATTGTGCGGCAGAATGCGGGAAATCCGGTTTAAACACAAAATTTATTTTAACATCCATTACAATTGTAATATTGGAATTTGTTAGAAATCAGATAACCTTTTTGTAACTCAGTTTTAACACGCTGGTAAATACAGGGAATTTAGCTCTCTGGAACAGATTGGCGTCTTTTTACCAGCGTGTTTCCCTTTACTGAACGCCCCCATTGCTGCATTTCAAAAAGTCTCGAAACACAACGTCTGAAAGGAAAAGCAAGTTGCTTGGCCTGATAAAGTCTGTCGATGTCGGTCTCTGCCGTCATGATTAGGAGGCATTTACGGTCATAGCATTCATCGACTAATGCAATAAAACGGCGGGCTTCGTTATCCAGCTTACTGACACTAATGTCTTGGTGTTCGCGCTGATAGGCTTCTTCAACTCCGTGCAGCAGTTCTTTATCGGGTAAATAAGTGAAGGCAGGAATGCCGTGTACTGCAATGGCGGAATACTCATCTGCCAGTTCCATGTAGTCGCGCTGGCTTCTTGGGCCAGAGCAAAGTGCCATGAAGTCAAAGCCGATAACGTTATCGTTTCGCCATAAGCAATGAATCTGCCGATTCATAACGGTCGTAGAAGATGCAGGGACTGTGTCTCCAAACTGCTTTTCGACTGCCGAGCGTAGCTGTTTCCGGTCACCTTGCTTAAGATAATAGGGGAGGTTCGTATTTTTCAGACGCCGATAGTCGATACCCAGACCTAAGTCCAGGCACTCGCACTCTTCGTTCAGCAAGTCTATCGTGGGTTCAAATCGATGACGAGCCAGGCCGCCTTTATAGAGTTCACTGGGTGGTGCATTGGAGGTTGTTACTAAGCTGACACCACGTTGAAATAAACCTTCCCAAAGTCGCGCTAAGATCATCGCATCGCCGATGTCTTCAACAAAAAACTCATCAAGACAGATAACTGAATAGAGTTGCGCCCAGGAGTTAGCTATTGCCTGCATGGGGTCGGTTGCCCCTTGATGCTCATTAAGTTCTTGATGGATCCTGGCCATAAAATGGTGGTAATGCAGCCGTATCGCCCCAGTTTTTGGCAGGTGTTGATAGAAAATGTCCATTAACAAGGTTTTCCCTCGACCGACTGGACCAAAGAGATAAAGGCTGTCTGGTCGGTTGCCTGAGGCAAGCGAGTCTAACCGCTGTTGTAAAGCTTTAACGGCACGCAGTTGGTGCGCATCGGGTTGTAATTGTCCGGATTGGAGCCGTTGATTATAGCTTTCTTGCATGAGTTAATTATCGCGAAAAGGTATGATAAAAAAAAGCCGGCTGAGGAAGCCGGCCAAAGTTGCTAGTGAACAGCCATTAATACATAGTACTGTAAAGCTTTCTACGGTAGGTTGCTGCCAGAGGATCACCGTCAGGCAAAGAGTTGATAATGTCGAGTGCGTATTTTTTTGCATCGGTAAAATTCACGTCTTTATTTAATACGGTGAAAACCAACTGCAATGCTTCTTCGTCACGGTGCGCTTCGTGAAATTTAAGCGCCAGTTGCAGTTTCAAAGCCAAATCGTCAGGTTGATTGTCTACCTGCTCCTGTAATGCTCTTAGTTCAGGTGAATCAGCAGCATCTTCTGCTAATTCGAGTTTTCCTTTGATGCGTTGATAATCACCATCGTGTTCCACCATGGGAATTTTAGCGACCAACTCCCTGGCCTGATCGAGTCGGCCTGCATCTACTGCTGCTTCGGCTAAAAGCTTCAGAGCCTGCATATTGTTGCTATCAAGATCATAGGCCTGTTTAGCCAGAGTATAGGCTTGATTGGCATCACCTTCACCCATTGCAACTTGCGCTTGCTGAATCAGGTCATCTGATGGGCTGGGCAGGTGTTTATCGAGAATTTCCCGAATTTCACCTTCGGTTTTAACTCCGCCAAAACTGTCGACGGGCTGACCGTCTTTGAAAAAGGCTACGGTAGGCAAACTGCGAATACCAAACTGCGCAGCCAACTCTTGTTGCTCGTCACAGTTGATTTTGGCCAGAATGACTTGGTTACTGTATTGCGAAGCCAGTTTTTCAAGCACAGGCATCAGTTGTTTGCAGGGCTCACACCAGTCTGCCCAAAAATCGATAATAACCAGTTTTTCTTTTGAACCTTCCAACAAAACCTGTTGGAAGTTTTGCAAGTCAACGTTAACGATATTGGATTCGGACATTAGCTGTGTGTGCTCCTGTTATTGCTGATTTATTTTGATTGCCGTTACCAAGGATATGCAGACACGAGTTGGGAATTTCAATGGCTAATGACTAAACCACGATAAGATTTTGTCTTTAAGCTTGCTGTAAGGGGGGTAGCGCAAGGCAACATCGAAACGGAAGCTACGTTTCATTACCGGTTTCAAATGGCTCAATGTATCAAAGCCCCATTTACCATGATAACGACCCATACCGCTGTGACCGACGCCGCCAAAAGGCAGTTCGTCATTGAGCATAAACATCAAGGTATCGTTGTAACACACATTGCCTGCAGACACTTGCTGGGTGAATAAATCAAGCAACCGCTGATTGTTGCTAAATACATACAGCGCAAGTGGTTTGGGATGATGCTGAATTTTCTCAATGGCATCTGCTGCGGATTTAATCGTTAGAACGGGAAGTATCGGGCCAAAAATTTCTTCTTGCATCAGTGCGCTATTGTCGCTGACTCCGTCAACGATTGTGGGTGCAAGATAGTGCTCATCTTTTTCAGAGTCGCCGCCAATAACCACGTTTTCCTGCTCCAGCATTTGGGTGAGGCGCTGCCAGTGATCCTGGTGAATGATCCTGCCATAACAATCGCTGTGCCGAGGATTGTCCCCATAAAAGTTGATTAATTCCTGCTTCATTGCCGTAATCAACGACTCTTTAATACTGTCTTCTGCCAAAACGTAGTCGGGAGCAATGCAGGTCTGCCCGGCATTGAGAAACTTACCCCAGACGATACGGCGAGCAGCTACCTGAATTGGTGCGTCGGCTAAAACCACTGCCGGACTTTTACCACCCAGTTCGAGTGTAACCGGTGTCAAATTTTCAGCGGCAGCCGATAGTATGGCTTTTGCCGCTTTTTCACCGCCCGTATAAAAAATATGGTCGAAGGGGAGTGCGGTAAGCTGCTGAGATTCCGTGACGGCTCCTGTCACTATTTTTATTGCCGAATTATCCAGGTAGTCGGGTAATTGGCGTGATAGTAAGTCTGCTGTTGCCGCTGCATGTTCAGAAGGTTTTATTACAGCGCAGTTGCCTGCTGCAATGGCGGCAACTAAAGGGGCCAGAAGTAACTGTAAAGGGTAGTTCCACGCACCTAAAATCAGCACAATACCCAACGGCTCAGGCACTAGCTGGCTTTTCGCCGGCCATGCCAGTAAAGGATTACCAACTTTGCGAGGTTTGCTCCACTTTGGCAGAGCTTTAATTGTTTGTTTAATATCGCTTTGGAGGAACTGTAATTCAGTTAACCGCGCTTCGCTAGGGTGTTTGTTGAGATCAGACTTTAGAGCTTGCAGTAAAGACTTTTCGTTTTCTGTAAGAAAGCGCTGAAGTTGTTTAAGCTGATTTAAACGCCATGACAGCGGGCGAGTGAGCCCGCTGTCATAATGGCTTTTTAACGCTTGAAGTGTACTTTCAAACGGATTCATCCAAGTCCGCCAAGCGTTACAGTTTTCAATTCAAGGTATTCGTCGATACCATATTTAGAACCTTCCCGACCAAGTCCGGACTCTTTAATTCCGCCAAATGGATTGTAGGCGTGTGAAATTCCACCGGTGTTAACACCGACCATGCCGTATTCAAGCGCCTCACTAACGCGGAAAATGCGTGCAGTATCTTTGGCTGCGAAATAAGAGGCTAATCCGAACGGTGTGTTGTTGGCTTTTTCTATACCTTCTTCTTCGCTTTCAAAGGTATTGATAGCTACCACCGGTCCAAAAATTTCCTCTTCACTGATATCCATTTCTTCAGTGACTCCAGTCAATACTGTCGGAGCGTAGAACAAATCGCCCAGTTCCGTCATAACCGAGCCGCCTGTTTCTATGGTAGCGCCGTCCGATTTAGCGGAAAGAACCAAACGTTGAATTTTATCAACGGCATCCTGATCAATCAGAGGGCCTAAATCGACATTGTCTTCAGTGCCGGGGCCCACCTTCAAGGCTTTAACCTTACTGACAACGGCATCGGTAAATTTTTCGGCTATAGACTGTTGCACCAGTATTCTGTTCGCGGAAACGCAAGTTTGGCCGCCATTACGGAATTTGCAGGCAATAAGCTGCTCCGCCGCTTGTTCGATGTCCGCATCATCAAAAACGATGAAAGGTGCATTGCCCCCAAGCTCTAACGATAGCTTGGTGATGTGCTCTGCACACTGTTGCATTAAAATTTTGCCAACCCCGGTTGAACCCGTGAATGACAACTTACGAACCGTGGGTGAGGTCGCTAAGCGCTTACCTACCGACTTCGCGTCGCTGGTGGGGATAATATTGATGACCCCATCGGGAATACCCACTTCGCTGGCCAGTTGTGCCAGTGCCAGGCTGGATAAAGGGGTTAGCTGAGGCGGCTTGACCACGATAGTACAGCCTGCTGCTAAGGCCGGTGCGATTTTGCGGGTGATCATGGCGTTGGGGAAGTTCCACGGAGTAATGGCTGCACAGACACCCACGGGCTCTTTGGTTACCATGACGCGTTTACTGCTGTCGGTGTTAGGCAGTATGTCGCCGTCGATGCGTTCTGCTTCACCGGCAAACCAATCGACAAAGCTGGCGCCGTATTCTACTTCACCAACCGCTTCTGCGACGGGCTTACCTTGCTCAGCACTCATTAATTCGCCTAGCGCCTGCTTGTTCTCCATCATGGCTTCGTACCATTTACGCAGCAGTAATGCGCGTTCGCGGGCGGTTTTCTTACGCCAGCTTTTCAAAGCCGTTTCAGCAACATTGATAGCACGTTGCGTTAGCTCCTCGTCGGCGTCAGCAACTTCGGCTAATACCTCGCCGGTTGCCGGATTGGTAACTGAAAAACGCTTGTCTGTAGGAACCCAGTGACCTTCGATAAAGCAATCTTTCTTCGTCAACGATGACATAGAATGTGCTGACATAATGCCTCCAAATTTGAAAAACTCTCTAATAATGTAGGCAATATAAAGAGAAATGGTTCAACTTTTTCGATGATTTTGACAGAAATTGATGTGTTTGGTGAAAAAAAGCGCAAATACATTGCGTTCCTGGTAAAAAAACGTATAATCCGCCGTTCCTCAAGGAACACCGCATAACTGATGAGGCAGCGGTCACCCTTGATTCGTGGGGTTGCAGCGCCTGATTCCAGTCCAGACAGTTCAGAGACTGAATACTGATTCCTGTTGCCGGGCCATAACCCCTTTTTTGTTGTGTTTGCCAATGGGCAAACGGGAATAAAGTGAGACAAATATGTCAAATACCCAAACGGGCGTGTCGTTTAACGACATGGCCTTACCTAGTGCTGTGCTTGAACAATTAAACGCAATGCAGTTTTTAACACCTACTCCTATCCAGCTGCAGGCTATTCCTGCGTTGCTTGACGGTCAGGATGTATTGGGTGAAGCCCAGACAGGTACCGGTAAAACAGCCGCTTTTGGTTTACCAGCGTTGGCAAAAATAGACGCATCAGTTAAGCAAACTCAGGTATTAGTAGTAACGCCAACTCGTGAGCTGGCTATTCAGGTTGCTGAAGCGCTTGAAGGCTTTGCTGCAAAAATGCGTGGTGTTGGTGTCGCAACGGTATACGGTGGTGCGCCATTTGGACCTCAGGTTAAAGCCCTGAAGCAGGGAACCGCCATTGTTGTTGGTACCCCAGGTCGTCTTATCGACTTATTAAATAAAAACGTTCTGCAACTGGACGGTTTAAAAGTCGGTGTTCTGGATGAAGCTGATGAAATGCTGAACATGGGTTTCATTGAAGACATCGAAACCATTTTGAAAGCGGTGCCGAGTACAGCCCAACGTGCCTTATTTTCAGCAACTATGCCGAATGCCATCCGCAAGCTGGCAAAAACCTTCCTGAAAGATCCGCTGAACATTCAGATTGAAGCTGTTGCGCGCGAAAAGGCGACGATTAAGCAAAAAGCATGGAAAGTTCAGGGCATGACGAAAATGACGGCTTTGACTCGGTTGTTAGAAGTGACTCCGTATCAGCGCGCATTGATTTTCGTACGTACCCGTCAGGATACGATGGATGTAGCTGAGTTATTGCAACGTAATGGCTTTAAAGCGGCGCCATTAAGCGGTGATTTGAACCAGGCTCAGCGTGAGCAAACAGTGAGTCAGTTACGTAGTGGGCACATTGAAATTCTGGTAGGAACTGACGTAGTTGCTCGCGGCTTAGACGTTCCTGAAATTACGCACGTTATTAACTATGACTTACCCAGCGATACTGAATCTTATGTTCACCGTATTGGTCGTACTGGTCGCGCCGGTCGTTCAGGTGAAGCGATTTTGTTCTTCCGGGCAAAAGAGCGTCATTTGTTGCGTCATTATGAGCGTTTAACCAATGCACCGGTTGAGTTCTTTGATGTGCCAAACGCTAACGAACTGAGCAAGTATCGTCAGCAGCAGTTATTAGAAAAGCTGCAGGCATCATTGGTACCAGAAACTGCGAGTGCTGATAAGCCTAAGCTTGAGAAGTTGTTAGGGCAGTGGCTTGAGCAGTCTGAGTTGAGTGCTGAAGAAATCGCATTAGCGTTATTGGCTCAGCACAATGAACAGCGTCCGTTGTTCCTGAAAGAAGATCGCCCCGTACGTGAAGCTCGCAACGAGCGTCCTGGTCGAAATGAACGCAGTGAGCGTGGTGATAAGCGCAAACCTCGTGCAGAGCGCACAACAAGTCGCGCCGCAGACGTAGATTTTGAAACCTACAAAATTCAGGTAGGCCGCGAGCATGGTGCTCGTCCGGGTGACATCGTTGGTGCTATTGCGAACGAAGCCTCAATGGACAGCAAGTACATTGGCCAAATTCAGTTGTTTGATAATCACTCTTTAGTGCAACTACCAAAAGGTATGCCAAAAGATATTATGCACGTACTGAAAAAAGCCCGTGTGCGTCAGCAGCCAATGGGTCTTGAGCTAAGTGATGAGCAAGTTAAACGCGCGCCACGCCCACCGCGTGACCGTGATGCTCGTGGCGGGCCTAAGCGCAACTCCGGTAAAGGTGCTGCGCGCCGCTTTAATTAATTAGTGGCTCTTAACTCGGCCGGATGATCAACCGTGATCATCTGGTCGATGTCATATCCCCATTCATGAGCCTTAGCTAAGGCGTAATCGATATCTGCCTGAGAAACATCAGGGCTTCTCGATAAAAACCAGAAGTACTCGTGCGAATCACTGGTGACTATAGCCTGCTGATAATTTTCATCTAACCAACTGACGTAATAGCCTCCATAGAATGGCCAGAAGAACGTGACCCGATAAGCGGCTTCCATATTTTCAACTGGCTCAGCACGGCCAATAGCGGTTTGCCACTCTTCATTTTCGGCATGATAACCGCGGTTTGTCACCTCTAACGTACCATCACCGTTTAGGCGGTATTCTGCTGTTACACTGTGCAGGCCTTCTTCAAAACTGTGCGGCATACGGGCAATTTCATACCATTTACCTAAGTAGCGTTTTGCCTCAAAGTCTTCGACAACGTCGGCTACTGGCGTTGGCTGTGAGTTACAGGCACTCAGCAGCGCGGTAAAAAGTAGTGGGATTATCCATTTGTTCATTATTCGTCCTTCTATAACTGGTTGATATTATCTAAATAAACCTCGGCCTGTTTTATTAATGCCTGCTGTTCTTCTTCGGTTTTCTTATTCCAGACCTGATACATCATGCGCATTCGATGATTTTCTTTAAACTGTTCTTTATGGCGTTCAATAAAATGCCAGTACAGGCTGTTAAAAGGGCAGGCTTTATCTCCCGTTTTCTTCTTTGGATCATAATAGCACCCTTTACAATAGTGCCCCATTTTCTGCATGTAGTTAGCACTGGCAATGTAGGGTTTTGTGGCGATTAAACCGCCATCTGCGTATTGACTCATGCCTCTGGTATTAGGCATCTCTACCCATTCAATAGCATCAATATAAATACCAAGATACCAGTCATCCAGAGCGTCCGGTGAAACTCCCGCCAATAATGCAAAGTTTCCGGTTACCATCAAGCGCTGTATATGGTGTGCATACGCATAATCTAACGATTGCTTAATAGAATGATGCAGGCAGTTCATCTTTGTGTCGCCGGTCCAGTAAAAACTCGGTAAGGGATGGTTGTGGTTAAGGGCATTAAGGTCTTTATAGTCAGGCATATGCGCCCAGTAGATACCCCGGACAAACTCACGCCAGCCGATAATTTGTCGGCAGAAGCCCTCAATTTGAGCGAGTGAAATACGTTCCTGATTGTTGGACCAAGTCTCAATAGCTGCTTTTACCACCTCTAATGGGTGCAGCATTTTCGTGTTTAACGAGAATGAGAGTCTGGAGTGGTATAAACTCCAGTGGGCATTATTAACTGTGTCTGCTGTTGCCATAGTGTCCTGATAACGTCCGAAATTAGGCAGCCCAAACTGACAAAAGTGTTCAAGTAACTGTTTTGATTGTTGACGATTGAGAGGCCATATGAATTGCTCTGGGGAGGCTTTTCCCATTGTTTTGACATGGTATTTGTTTAGTAGAGTATCGATGTCTGAAACATCATTAGAAAAGACCAGGGGCGGCTCTATGTTCTGACCGACAGGAAGCTTTTTTTGGTTTTCCTTGTCGTAGTTCCAGCGACCACCGACCGGGCTGCCATTCTCCATCAGAATATCGTATTGCTGGCGCACCTTTCTGTAAAAGGTCTCCATTAGGTAGTTTTTGTTATCGGGAAAGTACGTTTTTAATGAATTTCTGCCAGTAATAAAATGTTCGGTATCATACCAGGTTAAAGTGATGTCTTTGGCCCCGGCCCAGCTTCTAAGTTGGTGGTCCAGTCGGTATTCGTCGGGTTGCTGGCACTCCAGGGTCGCTCCATTGTTTTGCTCTATAATAGACTCTAGATTTTGCGTCAGACTTTGTCGGTTGTCGCTGTCATCTAGCTGAATGTAACGCATGCGGTGGCCAGCCGAATCTAATGCCTTGGCAAAGGCTCGCATTGCGCCGAAGAAAGCTAAAACTTTCTGTCGATGATGAACGACATAGTCAGTTTCTTGTTTCATCTCCATCATGACATAAAGCACACCAGGATCTTTTCGCCTGAACCAGGAGTGCTTAGCATTGAGTTGATCGCCGAGTATTAACCTAATGGTATGCGTTGTCATAGTCACTTCTGTTTAAAGACCTTACCGTTGAATACGCGGGTCCTGAGGATTCAGATCGGCATACCTAAATTGGCTAAAATATGGCATGATGCGCGGTAGTTTAAGATCCAGGAGTGATTATGAGTCAGGTTACAGAGCGCGGAAGCTCTTCAGAGCAAAACACAGTGAATGTCATTTGTATTAAATGGGGTAAAAAGTACGGCGCAGACTACGTCAATACCTTGCACTCTATGGTCAGCCGTCATCTCAGTAGGCCGTTCCGCTTTGTTTGTTTTACGGATGATTTTGAAGGCATTAATGACGACATTGAAGTCAAAGCCATTCCTAAAATTGGTTTTAAAGACTTTGATGAACAGCTTCCCTGGACAAAAGGACACGGCTGGCTAAAACTGACTTGTTTTGCAAACCCTTTGTATGACCTGGAAGGGCCTACACTGTTTCTGGATCTGGATATTATTATTGTTGGCAGTCTTGATGAGTTCTTTGAGCCGGAAGGTGATTTTATGGTGATCAAAGAATGGGACAAATCAGACGCTACGGGCAATACCTCGGTATTTCGATTCAATATCGGTGCACATGAAGACGCCTTAGAGCATTTGAAGAACGATCCGGAAGCAGCTACTGCCGATGTGCGTAATGAACAAGAGTACATTACGCACTTTGTTGATCGTCAGAATAAGCTTAAATACTGGCCGGAAAAGTGGTGTCGTAGCTTCAAACGTCATTGTCTGCGCCCGTTCCCGTTGAGCTTTTTCCAGGAACCTCGTATACCTGAAGAAGCAAAAGTTATTATTTTCCATGGCAAGCCACACCCGGATGATGCATTAGAAGGCCGAAGCGGTAAGTGGTACCGGAAAGTCCTGCCGACTAAGTGGATTGCCGAGTATTGGCGTTAAAGAATATGAGACTGTGGCTCTATGGAATGCTATTGCGGCTGGTCACTCCAGCCGTTTTTGTCTGGTTGTGGCTGCGTGGTAAGAAGGATGCCCGCTATCGTCAGAACTGGTCAGAAAGGCTTGCATTAAATTCTGTTGATAAAAAGCTGCAGGGATGTCTAGTTATCCACAGTGTTTCTGTGGGTGAAACCTTAGCGGCAAAACGCCTAATAGAACAGTTACTGCATCAAAAGCCTGAGCAAAAGGTGGTTATTACTTGTATGACGCCGACTGCCAGGGCATTGATTCATCAGCATTTTGGCGACTCTGTCAGTTGCCGTTATTGGCCCATTGACACACCGGGTGCGGTGAAGCGCTTCGTGCGTAAGTTGAAACCTAGAGCTGTATGGATAATGGAAACAGAGCTTTGGCCGCAGATGCTGAATCACCTCTCCAGAGCTAAGATACCCGTTTGTTTGTTGAATGCGCGACTTTCGGGGCGCTCTGGCAGGGGCTACCGGCGTTTTCATTGGCTTATGAAGCCTGTATGGAAACAACTGGCTTTAGTTTCCGTTCAGAATAAAGAAACCTCACGCCGAATGAAAATATTGGGGGTGCCACGCAACCGGCTCTTTGTTGATGGCAATCTTAAGTACGATATTGAGCTTTCCGGCAATGATGTCGATAAAGCGCGCCTCTGGAAACAGAGTTGTCTGGAGCGAAGCGTTTGGTTGGCGAGCAGCAGTCATCCCGGGGAACATGAAGTCCTTATTGAAGCACATAAGTTGATTCAGGAAGAACAGCCGGATGCTTGTCTTATTATTGCGCCAAGGCATCCTGAGCAGTTTGAAAATGTCGCAGAGCTCATTCAACAGTCGGGATTAAAGTTAGCCCGCCGTAGCGAGCATAATGCGATACCAAAAGACTGTGATGTCTTTCTTGCGAATAGTATGGGCGAAATGATGCTGTGGGGGCAATTAGCGTCTGTGACCTTCGTGGGCGGAAGTCTAATTGAACGGGGAGGTCATAACCCCCTTGAAGTTATTGCTGCTGGCTCCAATGTTATGTCTGGGCTGCACGTATTTAATTTCCCACAGGTTTACGCTGAATTATCAAAAGTTGGCGCCGTGCGGTGGGTAGAAAGTGCGGAAGAAATTAAACAAGCGGTGAGTTTACTGCAGCAGACAGCTGTCATGACAACGCAACATGAAGCTGCTAAAAGCGTTTTACAAACGCACCAGGGTGCTACGTTAAGGATAATAAAGCGAGCACTGGAATGTACTCTGACAGGAAGCGGTATGATAAAAACAGAGCAGAGTCCCCAAGGGCTTATTCGCTATGACAGCGATATTATTGAGAAGATTGAAGACAAACATTTTACCACCCAATACTGGCAGCAACAGAAAGCAATAGCAGGGAATTCAACGGGACGCGCGACGGTTTGGTTTATTCAGCAAGGCGATTTAGGTCTTTTGTTGCGTCATTATTATCGTGGTGGTTTAGTCGGGAAAATAAATAAAGATCGCTTTTTAAGAGAGCCTGCACAAAGAAGTCGGGCGATTCACGAGTTTGATTTATTGTCGAAGCTGAGAGAGCTGGGGCTGCCCGTTCCGCGACCGGTAGCTGCTCGAATGGAAAAAACAGCCGTATTTAGCTATAAAGCTGACATTCTGGTTGAAGTGATTCCCGGCGCGATTGATGTCTATCGACTATTGCGCGAAAAACAGTTGTCGGCAGAGCTTTGGCAAAAACTTGGTGGGGTTATTAAGCAGTTGCATGATACAGGGGTTTATCATTCCGACTTGAATTGTCACAACCTCATGCTGGATGACAACGACAAAGCCTGGATTGTCGATTTTGATAAGTGTGACTTCCGTGAAAGCGGTGACTGGAAAGAAGCGAATATCCAGCGGTTACTGCGTTCATTGCGCAAAGAGAAAGAAAAGAATGCGACTTTTTACTGGAAGGAGTCTCGTGACTGGCCAGAGCTATTAACGGGGTATCGCCGCTAGGTTTTACGCCATAAAAAAAGCCCCGACTCAATGAGCCGGGGCTTTTTTATACGTTAAACACTGAGTTAGTCGCGAACTTGACCGTTACCGGTGACCACGAACTTTTCAGTTGTTAGCGCTTCTAGACCCATTGGACCATAGGCGTGCAGTTTACTGGTAGAAATACCAATTTCAGCACCTAAGCCTAACTGGCCGCCATCTGAGAAGCGAGAGGAGACATTAGCCATAGTAACGGCTGAATCCACTTCACGAATAAAACGCTTTGCAGTTTCATCGTTCTCGGTAATGATAACTTCGGTGTGACCACTACCAAACTCCTGAATATGCTCAATGGCACCTTCGTAGTTATCAACAGTACGGACGGCAATTTCCAGAGCCAGATATTCTTCACCAAAGGCATCATCTGCAATCTCATCAGCACCGTCAAAGTAACTCACTGAGCGCTTATCGGCATGGATGGTTACGTCTTTCTCAGCCAGAGCTTTAGCAGCCATAGGCAAGAATTTATCAGCAACATCCTGATGAACCAGTAAGCCTTCAAGGGCGTTGCAAACACCGGTACGCTGTGTTTTACCGTTAAGCAAAATAGCCAGTGCTTTATCAAGATCGGCGTCTTTATCAACATACAGGTGGCAAACACCTTTGTAGTGCTGAATAACCGGGATTTTACTGGTGTCGCTGACAAAGTGAATCAGACCTTCACCGCCACGAGGAATAACCAGGTCGATATAATCTTTCTGTTGCAGTAACTCGGTCATCAGTTCGCGATCAGGTGTTGGTACCACAGTGATAACGTCTTTAGGCAAGTTGCTGGCTTCTAACGCCTCGTGCAACGCTTCAGCAATGGCTTTACTGCTGTCAATTGCTTCGCGGCCACAACGCAAGATTACGGCGTTACCTGACTTGAAGCACAGTGCACCGGCATCCGCAGTAACATTAGGGCGAGCTTCGTAAATCATACAAATAACGCCTAGTGGAATGCGCATTTTTTCAATTTTCATTCCGTTAGGACGCTCGTCCAGAACGTAACTGTCGCCCACCGGATCTTTTAACTCGATGATCTCTTCAATGGCTGATGCCATACCTTCGATACGCTCAGGCGTTAGCTCAAGGCGATCCATCATTGCATCGCTGAGACCTTTTTCTTTACCTGCCACTAAGTCTTTCTTGTTGACTTCAATAATCTTATCCTGGCGTGCTCGAATAGCGTCTGCCATCTTCTGTAATACGCTATTTTTCTCTGCTTCTGATAAGGTTGCTACAGCGCGTGCAGCTTTTGCAGCGCGTTGTGAAATTTCTTTTGCTAATTGCTGGCTCATGCGTCCTCCAAAATCATTAGATCGTCACGGTGAATGACTTCCGTAATCGGGCTATAGCCAAATTTTTCAGCTATATCTTCAGTTTGTTGCCCTTTAATGTGCATTAGTTCATGTGCGCTGTACTGACAAATACCTTTTGCGATAGCGTCAGTATCGTTGGCGCTGCGAACCAGCACGGCGTCACCGCGATCAAAATCACCTTGTACATCAACAATGCCTGAACTTAATAGCGAGGCACCGTTCTCAATTAATGCTTTTTCAGCACCTTCATCAACCAAAATCTCACCTTGAGCCACCAAGGTATGTCTTAACCAATGCTTTTTATTGCTGATTGGATCAGATTGGCGACGGAATAATGTGCCGGGGATGTCACCCTGTAATAACGATTCAAAGGTTTCACCTTTGCGACCGTTAACAATGTAGGTATCGATACCGTGTGAAGTTGCTTTTTCTGCTGCTTCAACCTTCGTTCGCATACCGCCGGTACCCACGTCACTGACAGAGCCGCCGGCCAACGAGTAAATGCTCTCGTCAATTTGTTCAACTACCGGAATTTTCTTCGCATCCGGATTCAGGTTTGGATCGGAATCGTACAGACCATCAATGTCTGAACAAATAAACAGCGCGTCGGCATCCACTAATGTGGCAACCATGGCCGATAAGTTATCGTTATCACCAACCTTCATTTCATCAGTAGCTAAGGCATCGTTCTCATTAACTACGGGTAAAATGTTGTGCTCTAACAATCTGTTTAGGGTGTTTTTAATGCTGACGTAGCGCGCTCTGTCGCGTAAGTCACTGTGTGTCATTAACAACTGGGCGCAGGGGGAATCAAAAAAGCGCGACCAGTAGCCCATCATTTCATTTTGGCCAACAGCTGACATTGCTTTGCGTACAGCAACCGGCACTTTTTTATGTTCAAAATGAATGTGCTTACGGCCAGCAGCGACACTGCCTGATGAGACTATGACAACTTCTTGTCCTCGTTCTCGACATTCGTTAATAAAACGAGCGATGGGTAAAAGGTATTTGGTGCTAACCCCAGTTTCATCTGGCGCGATGAGCGCACTCCCCACTTTCAGTACGGCTCTTCGCCAGGATGGCGCTTTCATAGAGACTCCCTTTTGTTGAATTCGTTAGTAGTCTAACAGATTGACTTTCTAAGCTCCAGTGAGGCCCATAAGCCATAGCTATTGTCAATATATTAGACAATAATTTAGATGTGCAAGAAAAAAGCTAGTTTTTGGAAAATCGTTAGACTGATACGTTAACTTTCTGGGGGAGTATAGCCTTCAATTTGAGGATCTTTACCCTCAAATAAGAAACCTGTCATTTGTTGCTCAAGAAACTCGCGATCCGTTGGGTCCATCATATTGAGTCGCTTCTCGTTTATCAGCATGGTTTGCTTTTTCTGCCATTCCGACCAGGCTTCTTTGGAGATATGGTTAAAAATGCGTTCGCCTAACTCTCCCGGGTAAAGCTGAAAATCCAGACCTTCGGCGTCTTTCTGAAAATGTTCGCAAAATACGGTACGGCTCATGGCGTGCTCACTTATTGATCGTTAACTGTTCCATCAGTTTAACGGTTGGGGCAGCAAAGCCCAAGCCCTTATTCGTGTCAGGTTTGACCCACAGATACTGATGTTCGTTGAGCTGAGTGTCAGTAGAAACAACGTCGATTAGCAGTGGGTAACAGTCCAGATGAAAGTGACTGAAGGTGTGCCGAAAACCTGGCAGTTTTTGACGGCCTTGCTCAGTCAGGCCGTAGCGTTGTGCTAAAGAGGTGACTTGAGCCTCATCATCGCTTTGAGGAAAGCACCAGAGCCCACCCCAAATACCGGTTTGTGGTCTCTTTTCCAGTAAGAAATGACCATTGTGACGGAAAATTAGCATATGCGTTGCTTTAACCGGTTTGGTCTTTTTCGGCTTTTTCCCCGGATACTGTGCAATTGTCTCGTTTGCTTTGGCGGAGCAGGTATTATTGACCGGACATTCCTCACAGAGTGGCTTAGTTCGGGTGCATATCATCGCTCCAATATCCATCATGGCTTGATTATAGGCGCCGGACTCTTTTTCTGGGGTGAGCTGCTCGGTCAGTTGCCAGAGCTCTTTTAATACACTGGCTTTGCCAGGCCAACCAGCAATCGCAAAATGACGTGCTAAAACTCGCTTTACGTTGCCATCCAAAATTGGGGCGTATTTGCCGTACCCAAGAGAGCGAATAGCGCCAGCCGTTGAGCGACCAATTCCAGGTAATTCCTCAAGATCATGAACTTTTTCCGGAAACTCACCGTTAAAGCGTGTGCAAATGAGTTTTGCTGTTTTATGAAGATTACGGGCCCGGGCATAGTAACCTAGACCTGTCCACAGGCTCAGAACCTGGTCTTGCGGAGCATCGGCGAGGACCTGAACTGTTGGGAATGTCGTCATAAAACGATCGAAGTACGGAATAACGGTGGTGACCTGGGTTTGTTGTAGCATAATTTCTGATACCCAGACACGGTAAGGAGTGACCTTCTTCTGCCAGGGAAGATGTTTACGGCCATACTGCTGAAACCAACGGAGGACTTGAGAGCTGAATGTATGAGTCAACTGTAAATCTCTGCAAATTAAAATGACTAAAGTGAAGAATGTACTATTCTTTATGACATACACAGTGTCTCATATTCCGAGCATGATTGTTATTGCAATTAAAAGGAGCTTTGCAATGAAAACCTTAAATCTAATTACTCTATCTTTGCTTACCGCTGGATTAACCTCGCCGGTTTTTGCGCAGCAGACCGAGGTTGAGCAAAACGACTTTTATCTGGGAGCACGTTTAGGCGTATTCTCTGCTGATAGTGACCGCGTTGCAGTGAAAAATGGCCAAGTATTCTCTGTTAAAGATGGCCTGGAAACCACTACCTCGGGTATTGAAGCCGGTATGATGTTTACCGAGGCATGGGAAGCACGTATTTACTATGACTACATGGACGCTGAATTAGATGGTCCAGGTGGTGGCATCTCAGGCGACAGTTATGGTGTTGATGCGCTGTATCACTTTACTAACAGCTTTTACGCTGGTGTAGGTGTAAACAATACTGAAATTGGCGATGTAACAGATATTGCTGCACGCCTGACGCTGGGTCATCGTAACTTCATCAACGACAATTTGGCTTGGCGCGTAGAAGGTGGAGTCCAGCAAGGCTGGGAAGAAGACTACACCGAAATGTTCGCTAACATTGGTTTGCAGTGGTTCTTTGGTGGTCGTGATACCAGTCCAGAACCAAGAACGCGTCCTGAACCTCAGCCTGCACCTCAGCCAGAGCCGCAGCCAGAACCTAAGCAGGTAGATTCTGATGGCGATGGTGTTGTTGATTCAAAAGATCAATGTGCGAATACGCCGAAAAACTATTCGGTCGACGAAAACGGCTGCATTCTTTACGAAAACGAGACGATTACCGAGGAGTTGCTGGTTGAGTTTGACCTGAACTCATCAAATATTCGCAGCGGCGAACGGTCTGATATTCAAGACATGGCTGAGTTTATGAAGGAGCATCCACAACTGGATATCACCATTCATGGGCATACGGACAGCACCGGTGAAGCTGAGTATAACCAGTGGTTATCAGAGCGTCGTGCAGAGGCTGTTGCGAATGCATTGGTTGAGAAACATGGCATTGCCAGAAATCGTGTGGACTTTAAAGGACACGGCGAATCTCAACCTAAAGTTCGTGAGAACAGTGCGGCCGATCGTCAAGATAACCGTCGCATTGAAGCAACACTGAAAGTAGTGAACAGAGTACCTAAAACTCGTTAATAGCAATTGTATTGATTGCTTGAAATAGCGATAATAGCTCTATTGTCAACAGGCCTGATTTTTCAGGCCTGTTTTTTTGGTGTCAGCTAATTTGTAATTTGCAGGTAGATCATGAGCCACTTTAAGAGCGCCGAAGAAGCCGCAGCAGCGGGTAAGTACGTCAGAACGGTTCGAAGTTTTGTAAAAAGAGAAGGACGACTCACCAAAGGACAGGCTGCAGCTATTGAACGCCTCTGGCCATCAATAGGGTTAACCCTGGAAAAGGGGTTGCTGGATTTGACCGCAGTTTTTGGCCGAAAAGCTCCGGTGACTTTGGAAATTGGTTTTGGTATGGGCCATTCGTTAGTTGAAATGGCTGCTAACGCTCCTGAGCGTGACTTTATTGGTATAGAGGTACATGAACCTGGTGTTGGTACATGTCTCATGGCCGTCGAGGAAGCCGGGGTAGATAACCTTCGAGTATTTCATGAAGATGCTGTTGAAGTTCTTAAACACTGCATTTCCGACGAAAGTCTGAACTGTGTTCAAATTTTCTTTCCTGACCCATGGCATAAGAAGCGGCATCATAAGCGTCGTATCGTACAGCCCGAGTTTGTTCAGCTATTAACGCAAAAAATAGAGTCTGGTGGCATTATTCACTTGGCTACAGATTGGGAAAATTACGCCGAACATATGTTAGAGGTACTCAGCAGTGCGGCTAATCTAAGTAACCTTTCCTCTTCCGGAAGCTACGTGCCGCGGCCTGATAGCCGTCCTAAAACAAAATTCGAACGCCGTGGCGAGGGAAAAGGTCATGGTGTCTGGGATTTGCAGTTTCAGATAAAATAACGAGAAGCGCTTCTGGACTAATCCAGAAGCGTATCCAAAACTGAGTTTAAGAACCGGTGGCCTCGTGGGGTCAATTGCCAGTCGCGTTCTCCTTCAATCACCAGCTCCAGTGATTTAGCTTTGCTTAATTGCTCCGATGCTAAATTGGCAGAGAGTCCCGTTGTTTGTTCAAAATTGCTTTTACTAACTGGTTCTAACAGTCGGAATTGATTCATAAAGAATTCAAACAAACGGTCGTCAACGGGTACCTCTTTTAGCTGGTAACGTAAGGCTTTGGTTAAATCTAAATAACCTTTAGGATGTTTCACTTTTTCGCAGCGCAGAATTGTATTTTTCTGGGGAAGCGTTACTTTGCTGTGGGCGCCGCAACCAATTCCCAGGTAGTCGCCGTATTGCCAGTAGTTACGATTATGGCGGCTTTGATGACCGGGTTTAGCATAAGCACTGACTTCGTACTGACCATAACCCGCAGCTTCCAGCAATTGGTGACCCTGCTGGTAAATCTCCCACAGCGTGTCGTCATCCGGGAGTTCAGGCGGTTGACTTGCGAACAAGGTATTGGGCTCAATGGTCAATTGATACCAGGAAATATGTGGTGGGTTTAAAGCAATAATCTGGCGTAAATCGTCCAGTGCCATTGCTACTGTTTGGTCCGGTAATCCATGCATAAGATCCAAGTTAAAGCTGGACAGAGGTAGTTCGCTGGCGTGTGCAGCAGCATCTTTCGCCTGCTGTGGGTTATGAATACGACCAAGGCGCTGTAACTGATGTTCTTGTAAGCTCTGCACACCGATAGACAATCGGTTGATGCCTGCAGCAACGAATGCGGAAAACTTCTCGGTTTCAAAAGTACCGGGGTTGGCTTCCATGGTCACTTCACAGTCAGAGCTTAGTTTCACTGCTGCCCGAACACCATCCATTAACTGTTGTATTGCGTTTGCAGAGAGCACGCTGGGGGTGCCTCCGCCGATAAAGATGGATTGAATTGGTCGCCCTTGTACCCACTCAAGGTCGGCTCGCAAATCTTCTAGCAGACGGCCCACATAGCTTGCTTCCGGCACGTCACCGGTCAGCTTGTGTGAATTGAAATCACAATAAGGGCATTTCTGAATACACCATGGAATGTGTATATAGAGAGATAACGGTGGAAGAGTCAGCGTATGATTCATTCGGTGAGTTGCCTAAGTAGTTGCTTCAGAGCCTGACCACGATGACTGAGCGCTTGCTTCTCTGTTTTATTAAGTTGTGCGGCTGAAGCTCTTTTGTCTTCAACCCAAAAAACAGGGTCGTAGCCGAAACCCTGTTCACCGACTGGCTTGGTCAGAATGCGTCCGTCCCAGCGGCCTTGGCAGATAATGGGGGTTGGATCTTCTGCACTTTGCATATAGACCAGTACGCAGTAAAAACTGGCTTGCCGCTGGCTTTCTTCAACGCCTTCTAAAGCCTGTAATAACTTATTGATATTATCGGAGTCTGTTGCGTTGCTGCCGGCGTAGCGAGCTGAATAAACACCTGGCGCACCGTTTAAAGCCGCAACGGCGAGGCCCGAGTCGTCTGCAATGGTGGGTAATCCGGTTTGCTGACACGCATGGCGCGCTTTAATAATGGCGTTTTCGACAAAGGTGGTGCCAGTTTCGTCAGCTTCTGTGAAGTTCCAGTCGGACTGTGGGCGAACTTGCCAGTCGGCTGTAGTGGCTGTTTGGCTTAACATATGGCGTAGTTCAGCGACTTTACCTGCATTGCCGGTAGCCAGTACCAAAGTTTTTTGTAACTTCATAAAACGCACCTGTACACTCCTTATTAAGGGGCACAGGATAAAGGGTTTTGACGTGATTTGAAATCTTACATTAGCGTCTAACTTAAACCTGTTATGATAAATAGGCAGAGACAGATATAAGGAGATTCTATTTGGATTCGGCTAACACCTTGATTTTATTGTGTGGCTTATTGTTGGTTGTCAGCATTTTAGCAGCTGTCGCATCCAATCGACTCGGAGCCCCGGTGCTACTGACCTTTTTGTTAATTGGCATGCTTGCCGGTGAACAAGGTGTGTTGGGTGTCGAATTTAATAATCCGGATATTGCGTTCTTTATTGGCTCTGCAGCCCTGGTCATTATTCTTTTTGACGGGGGCATGCGAACGCACCCGGAACGGTTCAGGGTCGCCCTCTGGCCCGCCATTAGCCTGGCAACCGTCGGCGTGGCCTTAACCTGTACTTTAGTCGCCTCTATGGCTGTTTACTGGTTTGGTTTGCCCTGGCCGGCAGCCTTGCTCATGGGGGCGATACTAAGCTCAACCGATGCCGCTGCGGTATTTGGTATATTTCAGTCCCGAGGCCTGCAAATTAAAGAGCGGGTTGCCTCCACGCTTGAAATAGAGTCCGGCAGTAACGACCCGATGGCGGTTATTCTGACCTTAACGATGACCGGCGCTGTAGCCAGTGGCAGTTTTCCTGATTGGTACTGGGTCGGTCTTGATATTATCTGGCAGCTTATTGGAGGCATGACAATAGGTTGGTTAGGTGGGAGATTGTTCATTATTGCGGCTCGCAAGCTGCCTCTGAGCTTTAGCTTTTTTCCCTTATTAGCCGTAGCCTGCGCCATTTCCATTTATGCGTTAACAGCGAAACTCCACGCCAGTGGCTTTTTGGCTGTTTACTTAATGGGCTTTGTTATCGGTAATGCGCGACTGCCTCAGTTGGTGCATATTCTGCAGGTGCAGGACGGATTGGCCTGGTTAAGCCAGATAGCGATGTTCCTTATCCTCGGGCTGCTTGTTGTTCCTTCTCACTTAGTGGCTAACGCACCGGTGGCTATTGGTATTGCCTTTACCCTAATTTTTATCGCCCGTCCTTTGGCCGTGGTGGTGAGCTTGCTGCCCTTTAGTTTCCCCTGGCGAGAGCAGTTATTCATCAGTTGGGTGGGCTTAAGAGGCGCAGTCCCTATTATCCTGGCGTTATTTCCCTGGCTTAGCGGTGTACCGAATCAGGAGCTTTATTTTGATATTGCCTTTGTTGTAGTGATGATCTCGCTCATTATTCAGGGCTGGAGTATTGCGCCGGTAGCTCGCTGGTTAGGGCTGGAAGTTCCATTAAAAGCCAAGCCGCAGCAACGTATGCCATTATCTTCTGTCGCCAGCAAAGAGGCGCTGGAGGTCTGGCTATATCGCATTGATAAAAACTCGCCCGCTTGTGACCATACTTGGAAAGAACTGAAATTGACGGCTCCTGCAACTTTCGTGGGGTTAATTCGCGATGGTGAATGGTTACAACCGGAAACCCAACCCATGGTTGAAGAGGGTGACGGCTTATTGGTAGCGGCAACCGTTAAAGATATTGATGAGGTCAGTCGAATTCTCGCATCAGGTGGTAAAGGCTTAAAAGTATCGGAGAAAGACTTCTTTGGTGACTTCACCTTACGTGGGGATCTTACCCTGGCCGATGTTGGTAGCTTCTATCCTGTGGGGAAACTCAATGAGGGTTTATTGAGTACCACCATATCCGACTACTTTTTACTGAAGTTCCATCGGCGAGTGGTTATTGGCGACACCATACGTTTAGGTGATGTTATTCTGACCGTAAGACAAGTCAGTGATAAAGGTGAGATACAGTCCATTGGTGTGAAGCCGGTAACAGCTTAGTCGTTTAACCAAAACTCCTGATTAAATTTAAGTGTTTGCTGGTCACCAATCTGAATCGTAAAGCGCAATGTTTCGGCATTGGTGTAATTAAACTGCGCCAGATAGTAACTGGCATCACCTTCTGTTACCTGCTGAAACTCCAGTTCCTGTATTTGACCCAGTGGGTTAACCACTTGTCCGCTGACGCCGGGGCTTTGTGCCTTTTGGGTTTTCTTATCAAGCACGGCAATATTCAGTACACCTTTTGAGGCGCTTCGGGTCAGGCCATACTGCGTTGCAATGGATGGTGCTAATACGGTGGAGTTAAAAGCACTGTAATGAACATCCCATTTGCCGAGGGTTTGCTTTTGTTCAGCCATAACAGAGGCTGAGAATAGCATGGACACGGCCAGTATTGTTTTAATAAAGAATGTTCTATTCATTGCTTTCACCTCCACCCGTCGTTTTAAACACCAATTAATATACGTAAAAACTGCAGCGCAATAATGACAACCAGAACCGATAAATCTAGCCCACCAATTGGCGGAATAACTTTACGGACAGGCGCCAGCAGAGGCTCTGTAATTTGATGCAGCATAGCTTCTATTGGGTTATAACCCTGTGAGAACCAACTGAGTATGGCGCGGATGATCAATACCCAGAATAACATCGACAGCAGGCTACTGACGGCGGTCAATATACCTTGAATGACAATGACCAAAGGTCCAACGGCTAAACCATTAAGCCAAACTAAAGCAGCTACTTTTAGCATGCCTAATGCTAATGCAAATATTAAGCTGGCCGTATCCAGTTTGCCGACCATAGGCATGAAACTTCGAAGCGGCCCGACAACTGGCTGGGTAGCTTTATAAACAAACTGACTCACCGGATTGTAAAAGTCGGCTTGTGTTAACTGCATCCAGAGTCGCAACAGAACAATAATCAGGTACAGATCAATGAGAGTTGCGACTAAAAATGTAAGAGCGTTATTCATAATGACTCCTAAAAGAGTTTCGCCATTTCCTGATTACGGTTAACAGCGGCTTTCACTGCTTTTTCCGAAATGCCGTGTAAATCAGAGTTTTGATACGCTTCAACACCCTTCGCTGTCGAGCCGCCTTTACTGGTCACTTGTTTACGCAAGTCTTCCAGTGATAGCTCACTTTCTTTGGCCATTTGTGCGGCACCTAAACAGGTTTGCTGGACCATCGCGCGGGCTTTCTCAGCATCAAAACCAAGCTCGGTTGCGGCTTTCGCGAGGCTGTCCATGAACTCGAAAAAGTAAGCCGGTCCGCTGCCGGCAACGGCACCGAGAATATCGAGCTGATCTTCGTCACTGACCCAAAGGGTTTCGCCAACACCATTGAAGGCTTCAGTCACAAAACTTCTGTCTGCTTCGTCAACGGAGTCGTCAGTGACTAAACCCGACATGCCCTGGCCAACCAATGACGGTGTGTTCGGCATCACCCGGATAATACGGATGTTTTCGCCTAAATACTCACGGTACTTAGAAATGCGAATACCGGCAGCAATGGTGATAATCAGTTTATCACTCAAATTGGCAACGTTTTCACGTAAGTGAGCGCAAACTTCTGCCATTAACTGAGGCTTAACCGACAGTACGATGGCATCTGCGTTGTTTACCACTTCGAGGTTGTCATTGCTGGTATTGACACCCAGCTCGGATTTCATTTTCTCTAATTTAGCATCGCTGGGGTTACTGACCCAGACTTTGTCAGCGGGGTAACCGCTTTTGCACATGCCACCGACAATGCTTTGTGTCATGTTACCTGCGCCGATAAAGGCAATATTGCGAATGTCGTTCATTAGGACTCCCGTTCTCCAAAAATTGCTGTTCCAATACGTACCATGTTAGCACCCTCAAGCACTGCTTGTCGCATATCAGCTGACATCCCCATGGATAAGGTATCAACTTGCCCACCATAGGTTTGTTGCAGTTGCTCATAAAGGCGAAACATATGCTGAAAGCTTTGCTTGCGTTGTTCTTCCGTCGTTCCTGCTTTGAGTATGGTCATTAAACCGCGTAATTTAAGTTTTGAGCAGCTCATCACATACTCAGCTAATTCCTCAACTTGCTCTGGCGCCAGACCCGACTTGTTGTCATCGTCGTCAATATTCACCTGGAGTAAAATGTTGAGTTGCTCGAGACTGTCTGGGCGCTGTTCATTCAGGCGGCGGGCTATTTTCTCGCGCTCCACGCTTTGTACCCAGTCAAAGTGCTGAGCAATATCTTTTGTCTTATTGGACTGAACCGGGCCAATAAAGTGCCACTGGACCGGGTCGGGTACCTGTTCTTTTAGTTGGGTGATTTTATCAACCGCTTCCTGAACGTAGTTTTCGCCGAAATGCATTTGTCCGGCATCCACGGCGGCTTTTATTGCTTCCGGGGGATGCTTTTTACTCACGGCAAGCAATTTGACCGACTGCCCATGTTGCGATTCTTCGGCTAAAATCTGCAATTGCTGACGTATTTCCGCAAGATTATTTGTTATCTTTTCTGATACCTTAGTTGTCATTGCCACCGTCATCTCACTGATTCAGGAATAAGAAATATGAATGTTAACGAATTACTGGCCTTTAGTCTGAAACAAAATGCCTCGGACTTACATCTGTCTTCCGGCAGTGTTCCTATGATTAGAGTGGATGGGGACATTCGGCCATTAAATCAACCCGAGCACCAGCCGGATGAGTTAAAAGAGATGCTGTTTGAGGTGATGAGCAAAAGTCAGTGGCAGGAATTTGAAGACAAGCTTGAGTGTGACTTTTCTTTTGAACTTGAGGGAGTTGCGCGCTTCAGAGCGAATGTGTTCACACAACGTAAGGGCATCGCAGCGGCTTTTCGCATGATACCTGCAGAAGTCACTACCTTAGAGCAACTGGATGCTCCGGAGATATTTAAAGATATAGTCAGTGCGAACCGAGGTTTGGTGTTGGTGACCGGGCCGACCGGGTCCGGTAAATCAACCACCTTGGCCGCCATGGTGAATTATTTAAACCAAACCCGGTCGTTGCATATTTTGACCATCGAAGACCCCATCGAATTTGTTCACGATAACCAAAAAAGTTTGGTCAGCCAACGCGAAGTACACCGGGATACGCGTAGTTTTAGTGCGGCACTTCGTTCAGCACTGCGCGAAGACCCGGACGTGATTCTGGTCGGTGAAATGCGCGATTTAGAAACCATTCGTTTAGCCATGACAGCAGCTGAAACAGGACACCTGGTTTTAGGTACTTTGCATACAACGTCTGCACCTAAAACCATTGACCGTATCATCGATGTATTTCCGGGTGATGATAAACCGATGATCCGCTCTATGCTGTCGGAATCTTTGCGTGCTGTTATCTCGCAAAGTCTGCTAAAACGTGTTGGCGGTGGGCGTGTGGCGGCGCATGAAATCATGTTGTCGTCGCCCGCTATCAAGAATTTGATCCGTGAAGATAAAGTGGCGCAAATGTACTCCTCTATTCAGACCGGGGCGGAGCGCGGAATGCAGACATTAGATCAAGCACTCAAGAAATTGGTAGCTCGTGGCGATATAGAGGTAGATGAAGCACGCCACTGCGCGGTGAATAAAGAGGATTTCTGATGCAAATAAGGAGTGTTTGGCTGTTTTTAATGCTGACCGTTGCGTTCAGTGTGTCGGCGCAGCAATCAACACGAGTGGCCTTTGGCTGTTGCATGGACCATACCAGCCGGCAGGAAGTCTGGGATGCCGTTAACCATGCTCAGCCGGAGGTTTTTGTCTTTCTGGGAGACTCGGTTGATGTCAATGCCGATGATATGGATGACTTACTGGAAGCCTACGAGGTTTTTAACCGTTACCGGGGGCCGAGGGTTTTACGCCGCAATTCTGCAGTAATGTCTGTGTGGAATCGCAACGACTACAGCCTGGACGGCAACAGTGGCAAGAATAACCCGAATCGCTATGCAGTCCGGAACCACTTTTTGACCTTTTGGCGCGAGCCCGCAACCTCGGAACGACTTTTTCAGAAGCATGGCATTGCCAAGAGTGTTATTTTTGGAAGTAAGCCACAGCGAGTACAAGTTATTGTGTTAGATGGCCGCTGGAATAGAGACCCACTCAGTACGGTGGGATGGATGGAGCGTCAAACTCGTCGTTTTAATGCTGACTTAGGACCTTATCAGTCCAATAATACCGGTGCCTTACTGGGAGAAGAACAATGGCAATGGCTTGCTGAACAGTTACAAAAGCCAGCTGAGGTTCGTATTATTATGAGTGCGACACCGGTGCTGGCTCCTGCTAACGGTTATGATAGCTGGGCGCTTTATCAACGAGAACAAAAACGCTTAAAGGAACTGCTCGCAAAGCTGAAACCTTCCGGTTTATTGCTGGCTAGCGGCGACCGGTTCTTTGGTGAGTTTGCAAAGTCTGATGAATTCCTGTCTTATCCACTCTGGCAAGTGACCCCGGGGACCATTAACTTTGATGGTGACACGGCCTACCAATCCATTTACCGCGACGGTGAAGCTTTTACTGAAAGCCGTTATGGCCAAATTGAGGTGATATGGAAAGAGCAGCCGGAACTGGTATTAACACTCAGAGATGTTGATGGCCGGCCGCTCGATAGTCGTCGTCTCTCTCTTAGTCAGTTACAACCAGAGTAGGTGGCTTGCGGTGTTGGGTTGCCTGCTCATAAGCGAAAGCCGCCTCTATGAGAATGGCTTCTGAACGGGCCGTACCGAAAAAACTGATCCCAACAGGTAACGTGGGCTCATCACCTATTTGAATGTGACCCATAGGCACTGAAATGTGCGGGTATCCCGCTACAGCGGCAGGGGAGCTGGCAGAGCCTGAGAAGTTGTCGCCGTTCACATGGTCGATTTTCCAGGCGGGGCTGATTGTCGGAGCTATTAGCACATCAACATTATTTTTGCTCAGCATGGCATCAATACCCTCTTCGCCAGCCAGCTTTTTGCTATTAGCTAGCGCCAGTTGGTACGCTGCTTCATCATTCTGGGCATTGGCCATTTCAAACAGCTCCTGACCGAACAATGATAACTCCTTATCGGCTAATTCTTTATTGGCTGCTATCATGTCCCCTAAGTTGTCATAGGGCAGATTTGCGCTTTTTAGATAGGCGGCCATATCCTGCTTAAACTCGTACAAAAGTACCGTGAATTCGTCGCCGCCGTACTCTCCATAGGTGGACATCTGAACATCAACCACTTCCGCCCCCTGAGCTTCCAGAATACTGATTTGCTGCTCAAACTGTTCGTCCAGTAATTCGTTGTAACCCATTAAGTTGCGCACCACGCCAATACGTTTTCCCTCCAGCCCATCGGCTTTTAGATGAGAAGCGAAGGTTGTTTCAGTGCGGTAGCCTGCCGGGTCTTCTGAATCATAAGCTTGCATGGCATCCAATAATAAAGTCGCTCCGGTTACACTGCGAGCCATTGGGCCGGCGGTATCCTGGCTGTGAGAGATAGGAATGATTCCGTCACGACTGACAAGCCCGACGGTGGGCTTGATTGTCACCACACCGTTTACTGCAGCCGGGCAGGTTAACGAACCATCGGTTTCGGTACCGACAGAAAGTGTCACTAAGTCGGCAGCGACAGCCGTTGCTGAGCCTGCACTGGAGCCGCAAGTTGAGCGGGTTTGGTCATAAGGGTTGACGGCTTGTCCACCGATAGCGCTCCAGCCGGAGCTTGAACGAGTTGAACGAAAGTTAGCCCATTCGCTTAAGTTGGCTTTGCCGAGAATAATGGCACCGGCGTCACGTAATTGTTTCACCAAAAACGCATCATTTTCCGGGTAGTTTTCCGCAAATAATAATGATCCTCCAGTATTCGCCATGCCGTCTGCGGTATCAATATTGTCTTTTAGCAGAACAGGAATGCCGTGTAGTGGCCCGCGAATTTTGCCCTGCTGGCGCTCAACATCAAGTCGCCTGGCATCTGCCAGAGCCTTTTCGTTAACACGGTTTACTGCGTGCAATTTAGCGCCTTGACGATTATGCGTACGGATACGTTGAAGGTAGTACTGTGTCAGTTGTTCGGCGCTGAGTTCGCCATCTATCATGGCTTGTTGAAGTTCAGTAACAGAAGCGTCCTGCCAGGAGAATCCAGGGTGCCCGGAAGGCGATGTCTGACATGCCGATAAGGTCAGAATAAACAGAAATGCAATGAGTTGTCTCATGCTATAGCCCTTGTTGTTTTTATGTTTTCATAAAGTGGCATAACTTTGGTCGTAAGGCGAGTCATGGGAATAAAAATCAGGTAAAATAGCTTCAATTGTCGGTAAATAGCAGAATTGGTTAGCATTATGCGGGTATTGGGTATTGAAACGTCTTGTGACGAAACTGGCGTTGCGGTGTATGACACCGAAAAAGGTTTATTAGCACACCAGTTGTACTCGCAGGTAAAACTGCATGCCGACTACGGTGGGGTAGTGCCTGAGTTGGCATCGCGTGACCACGTGCGTAAAACATTACCTCTCATAAAAGCGGCGTTGAAAGAAGCCGGGATAACACATCATCGGCTCGATGGTGTTGCTTACACCATGGGGCCGGGGTTAGTTGGTGCTTTGTTGGTGGGAGCCTGCATCGGTCGTAGCCTGGCCTTTGGCTGGAACTTACCGGCCGTTGGGGTTCACCATATGGAGGGCCACTTGCTGGCGCCTATGTTGGAAGAAAACCAACCAGAATTTCCTTTTGTGGCCTTGCTGGTTTCCGGCGGTCACACTCAACTGGTACAAGTAAAAGGCATAGGCGACTATCACTTACTTGGTGAGTCAGTGGATGACGCCGCGGGCGAGGCTTTTGATAAAACCGCTAAGTTGATGGGGCTGGATTATCCGGGAGGACCACGACTGGCCGCGCTGGCAGAACAGGGTAACGGTGACCGGTTTACGTTCCCCAGACCAATGACAGACAGACCGGGTCTTAATTTTTCATTCAGTGGGCTTAAGACCTTTGCAGCCAATACGCTGGCAGCAAATGAGAGTGATCAACAAACTTTGGCCGACATAGCACGGGCATTTGAAGATGCAGTCGTTGATACGCTCGTGATCAAATGTCGCCGCGCGTTAAAGGAAACCGGTTACAAGCGCCTGGTTGTTGCCGGCGGAGTCAGTGCCAATAAACATCTACGCGCCAAACTTGAAGCTTTATTACAAAAGCAAAACGGTCAGGTGTTTTATCCCCGTACAGAATTCTGCACGGATAATGGTGCTATGATTGCCTTAGCAGGCGCTCTGCGTTTACAAGCGGGGGAGCGAGAGCCACTGGCAGTGAAAACCTACCCAAGATGGCCGATGACGGATTTGAAACCGATGGTGAATATTAACGACGCCGTTTAAAGGCTTTTTCTTCGCCCGAGGACAAGCGCAGAATATTGGCCTGGTGACGCCAGAGTATCAATAGCGAAATCATAATAACCGGCACCGTGTATTGAGGTTTTATCCAATAAGCATAAAACGGTGCAAGACAAACCGTCACCAGAGCCGCCAAAGAGGATACCCGGCTAATACGAAAAACCAGTAACCAGGTCGCAATAAGTAGTAAGGCCATTTCCCAGGCAACCGGAAACATCGCACCTAAGGCGGTCGCTACAGCTTTGCCGCCACGAAAATGGAAGTAAAGCGGGAAAATGTGACCAAGACAGGCTGCGACAGCAATTAGCCCGAGGAAAAATGGCTCAATGCCTAAAAAATAAGAGCCCCACACCGGCACCATACCTTTTAAAACATCAAACCATAGAGTCATTAATGCGGGGATTTTTCCGCCCACCCGGTAAACATTGGTTGTTCCCGGATTGCCAGAGCCTTCGTTGCGGGGGTCAGGTAACCCCCAAAGCCGGCAGATAACCACAGCGCTACTGATAGAGCCCAGAAGGTAGGCTGAAAGTATCATCAGTAAAGTAAGCGCTGTCATGGGGTACGAATCCCTCGTTGGTTAAGGTAGACTGCGATTAAAAGTCAATGTCCCTAGAATAAGCGGTTTTTTGGGCAATTACCACGGGTTAACACAAATGGAACAAGCAGATATCGATGTCGTCAGTATTGAGGGTTTAACCATAGAAACCATTATTGGCGTTTACGACTGGGAAAAAGAAAAAAAACAGCAGTTGGTGCTGGACATTCAAATGAGCTGGGACAACCAACGTGCAGCGACCACCGATGATATTGACGACGCTTTAGACTACGCTCTGGTGAGTGAACGGGTTTCGGCATGGGTTGCAGAAAAACCGCGACAGTTAATTGAAACGGTTGCTGAAGGGGTGGCTACCTTAATTCTGAATGAATTTGGTGTTCAGAATGTTGAAGTGCGCGTAGCTAAGCCCGGAGCAGTGCCTAATGCAAAAAACGTTGCGGTTACGGTTCGTCGAAGCGTGTTTGACAGTCCGTTCGGTTAAGAGGATAAGTTGTGGCGCAAGTTTTTCTCGGAATAGGCTCTAATACGGATCGTGAAAAACACATTCGTGCCGGCTTAGAAGCAATTGCCAAAAGCTTTGACTGGCGTCAACGTTCGCGAATTTTCCGCAGTGAATCGGTCGGTTTTTCCGGCAGCGATTTTTACAATCTGGTGGTAGAGGTGGAAACAAGTCGCTCTGTTACCGAGGTTTTAGCCGAGTGTAAGCGCATTGAGCAACAAAACGGACGAGTGCCTGAGAGTGCCAAGTACAGTCCTCGGACGCTGGATATTGATGTGTTGCTGTATGACGATGTCATACGAGCGCAACAGCCGCAATTACCACGTGCTGAGATCCTCGAAAATGCATTTGTCCTCTGGCCGCTAGCTGAAATTGCTAGCGGGCTTTTGCATCCTGTTTTGGAAGTCAGTTATCAGCAACTGTGGGAACAGCATCAGGCGTCCAACAAGCAGGCGCCGCAGCGTTTAAAGCCTATTGAAAATACTGGCTGGCTGGAGGGTTAAACCAGCGCCTCTGCAAGTATTTTCTCGCGCTGTTCACGCAGTGCATTGCCCAGTGCTTTACCGGTGAACCCCTGCTTCTGCAAAGCCTGAGAACTAAGCGCTGACGCTTTCTCGCCAGCTAAGCGCAGTTTTTGGTGCTGCTTATCAATAGTTGTCTTTTGTTCTGACTGACTAAATTCGGCTGCTCTTAACTGAAGTAACTGCTCGAGCTTTTCCGGACGCCGCCAGTAATCAATTTGTTTTAAAGTGGCCGAAAGCGACTCTGCCTCAGGGAGCTTAGCCTGAGTTATGAAGTGTTCATTATTCCTGGCAAGGGTTGCGGCATCGCGATAGTGGTTTGGAATAGCCAACCGGCGACAAAACTGCTTGATATCATCGGGTGTCTTTTGCTCTACAAATAAACAGGCAAAGCGCAGTGCTGCTTCACCAGAAAAAGCTGAGGTTCTATGTAGCCTTTGCAATTGGCGATCAGTTGCCGTGATACCCGGTAAAACCTGTGGTAGTGCGTCAATGCTCTTGAGCAATTCCAGGAACGCGGTTGGTGTTTCGCTTAACAGCGCTTTTTCCCATTCTTTCCAGACTCTCTCGGGAACTAAGTGACTGAGCTCTTCGCTATCTGACATCTGTTGTAGTAGCTGCTGTGTTTCTGAAGCGACAGTAAATCCGAAATGAGCAAAGCGAGCAGCAAACCTTGCTACTCTCAGAACTCTTAGAGGATCCTCTGTAAAAGCTTCTGACACATGTCGCAGTTTACGGGCTTCAAGATCCTGTACACCTTTGTAAGGATCAATAAGTGTTCCGTTTTCGCTTTCTGCAATGGCATTAATGGTTAAGTCACGACGAGCAAGGTCCTGCTCAAGAGTAACCTCTGGCGAGGCATAAACGGTAAACTCTGTGTGACCTCTGCCTGACTTTCGCTCTTTACGGGCTAACGCATATTCTTCATGCGTGTCCGGATGCAAAAACACCGGGAAGTCTTTCCCTACTTGCTGAAAACCTTGGTCCAGCAGCTCTTCAGATCGGGCGCCAACGACCACCCAGTCGCGTTCATGCACGGGTAATTTAAGGAGTTTGTCGCGTACCGCGCCACCGACTAAATAGACTTCCACTGTTCACCTCAACTTTGTTTGGCATGATCATGTCGAATCACTGGTCGATGTGCAAGCAAGTCGTTACACTGTTGGACAAATAATAACATCAGCACAGTAGCGGACCGATATGTATCAAAACTATTTTGGTCTTCAGGCAGAGCCTTTTTCTATTGCCCCGGACCCAAACTACCTTTACCTGAGTGAACGGCACCAGGAAGCGTTAGCGCACCTCACGCAAGGGCTACAGGGCAGCGGTGGTTTTATTTTACTGACCGGTGAAGTGGGCACGGGAAAAACCACGGTGTCGCGGGCGCTGCTGGAACAATTACCAGAGTCGACTGAAACCGCCTTTATTTTGAATCCGATGCTGAATGAGGACGAACTGCTTGCCAGTTTGTGCGATGAATTTGGTATCCGTTATCAAAAACGATCCGCTACTCGTAAAACCTTGACTGATAAACTCAGCCAGTTCTTTCTGAAAGCCAATGATGATGGCCGCCAGTGTGTGGTGCTTATTGACGAGGCTCAGCATCTGCGCCCGCAGGTTCTTGAACAGCTAAGGTTACTCACCAATTTAGAAACTCATGACCGAAAGTTATTGCGAGTGATTTTAATTGGTCAGCCAGAGCTTCAGGATTTATTGCGCAGGCAGGAATTGCGTCAGCTGGCACAGCGCATTACCGCCAGGTATCATATTTTGCCGCTGACAGAAGCCGATACTCAACGTTATATCGCATATCGACTTCAGGTGGCAGGAGCGAATCGGCCACTTTTCAGTGCAGCTGCGGCGCGTAAAGCACATCAACTGACTCAGGGGATTCCCCGTTTATTAAACCTGTATTGCGACCGGGCACTGCTGTCGGCCTATACGGAATCAAGTGCAGAAGTTTTACCTAGACACCTACAACAAGCACATGCCGAGCTCAATGGTCCGGCCGACAGAAGAAGCGGTGTTAAGCACCCGTCACCCTTCTGGCGTTGGGCCGGTGCATTTATCTTATTAGTGGCCAGTGCTATAGGAAGCTATAGCCTGGTCAGAGAAACGGCCCCTGAGCCGGACACGACAACCACCATGCAGTATAAGGCAGCGCAAGAGCTGGCCAGTGTATGGGGTTTACCGGAGCCTCCGCTAGACACCGACTTTTGCAAGTGGGTAAAGCAATATGATCTTGCTTGTCTGGAGTTGAGTCAAAGCTTACAACAGTTGCGCAGTATCAACTATCCGGCGTTACTTTATAAGCGCGATAAAATGGCGGATCTGGTTACCGATGGTACGGCAATAGACACCAACGGCTGGAATGGTGCCTTTTTAATTTTGTACCAGACACCACAGACCGACAGTCCAGATGAAAAAGAACAGTGGGTACGTGAACAAGTGCGCGAACATGTAAGTTCAGAATGGCAAAAAAAGTCATCTGAGGAGCAGTTTAAAGCGTTGCAAAAGAGCCAGGGACTTCGTGTGACCGGCAAGTTGGATGAAGCAACGATGGCATGGCTGGCCTCAAGAGCTTCAGATTTTGGGCCCAGATTGAATAAAAGAGCGAGTAAAGAGAGTTAGTCATGTCCTCCTTATTAAAAGCATTAAAGCAACAGCAGTCGCCGCTATTAAAGCAACGGTCAATATTAGACGCTTCTTTAATGGCCACCGATAACCGTACCCGAGGTTGGGCGTGGCTAATATGGCCCGCAATCATTGTTGTAGGAGGAGTGCTGGGGGCAGGAGCCGCTCAGTGGCTCGCGAAAGAACCAGAGCCTGAAACTGTTGCGGCGGAGCGCTTTAGTTGGGGGGAAACCGAAACCGTTGAAGCGATAAGCTGGGATGCTGAACCGCAAGAAGAAACAGTAGAGGTTGCTAAGAGCTCAGACTTGCCAGAGCCAACTTCCACGGACGCGGCTCAACCGGAACAAACAGAACCACAGCGCGAAGCTCTTGACTTGTCTGCCGTCTCTCCCGACTTGTTACAGCGTTTTGAAGCCGCAGTAAATGATACCGGCAGTAACAATAATGATGAGGCCGATACCAGCGTTATTCCGCCATTAGGTGAGCTTTCGCGTTCATTTCAGCGACAGGTGCCTGCCTTTAGCTACGATAGCCATATGTATCGTTCCAGTGCGTCCCAGCGATGGATTGAACTCAATGGCCAGCGACTATACGAGGGCGATGCGCTGAATCAATTGACTATTCTGAGAATAGAGCCGCAGAAAGTGGTGTTGGTGATGGATTCACAAGCATTCTCACAAGCCGCTTTAGAAGACTGGCAACCTTAGAAATTATTGACATCCCGCAAAGGGATTCATACTCTTGTGCGATAAAGTTTAAACAGGCGTTTGAATTATTTGTTTGAATGTCCGTGTGATTCATACAAGAGGTAATGATATGGCTGACTACAGAGCTCCCCGCGACGATATGGATTTTGTCCTGCACGATGTATTCCGTGTTGCTGACGACTGGCAGAAAACCCCAGAGCTTGCTGACATGATGGATGTCGAAACTGCCGGTGCTATTTTGGATGAAGGTGCCAAGGTTGCTGAAAACTTAGTAGCGCCGCTGGCCCGTGAAGCCGACGAGGAAGGCGTTAAATTTGCAGATGGAGTAGTAACAACCCCTAAAGGCTACAAAGAAAACTTTCGCCAGTTGGCTGAAGGCGGCTGGGTTGGCGTAACAGCTAACCCGGACTTTGGCGGCATGGGTTTACCTAAGTCTTTGTCTGCTCAATACGAAGAAATGCTTTGTAGCGCCGATATCGCTTTCTCGCTCTACCCGGGGTTAACCTCCGGCGCTATTATGGCGATTAACTCGCATGGTAGTGACGAACTAAAGAATCATTATCTACCGCGCATGGTATCAGGTGAGTGGACCGGCACTATGTGCCTGACAGAATCTCATGCCGGAACAGATCTAGGTATTATTCGCAGTAAAGCGATACCAGCTGAGGACGGCAGTTTTTCTATCAGCGGTACTAAGATATTCATCACCGGTGGCGAACACGATTTAGCGGAGAATATTGTTCATTTAGTGTTGGCCAAATTACCTGATGCTCCGGCAGGTACAAAAGGCATTTCGTTGTTTGTGGTGCCTAAGTTTTTGTCTGATGAACAAGGCAACCTGACCGAGCGTAACGCTGTTAGCTGTGGCTCAATAGAACACAAGATGGGTATTCATGGGTCAGCCACCTGTGTCATGAACTTTGACGGTGCAAAAGGCTGGTTGGTCGGTGAACCGCATCGCGGTCTGCCGGCTATGTTCACCATGATGAACTATGAACGCTTAGGCGTTGGTATCCAGGGACTTGGTGCTGCAGAACGGTCGTACCAGAACGCTCTGGAATACGCTAAAGATCGCATTCAGGGACGTGGTGCTAAGGCAACTCGTAACGACAAAGCTGAAGCCGACTCTATTTTAGTGCATGGTGATGTGCGCCGTATGTTGCTGACCATGAAGTCGCTGACTGAAGGCGGCCGCGCGTTCTCAACTTGGGTGGGTCAGCAACTCGACCGTTCGAAATACGCGGAAGATGAGCCGGTTCGAGAAAAAGCAGACGCGATGGTTGCGTTATTGACACCTGTCGCTAAAGCCTTTTTGACTGACACCGGGCTGGAGTCTACCATTCACGGGCAACAAGTTTTTGGTGGCCATGGTTACGTGCGGGAGTGGGGCCAGGAACAGTTGGTTCGTGACACTCGTATAGCGCAAATTTATGAAGGTACAAACGGTATTCAGGCACTGGATTTATTGGGTCGTAAAGTGTTTGGTTCACAAGGCAAACTATTGCAGCCGTTTAATGAAGAGGTTCAGACCTTTTTAGACGAAACCGCAACCGGTGGAAATTGGATTACGCAGCGTGAGCAGCTGCAACAGGCGCTGAATATACTGAATGGTGTCAGCGAAGAAGTACTACAAAAAGCCGCTGGTGACGAGAACCTGGTTAACAGCGTAGCGGTTGAGTATCTGCATTTGGTGGGTTATGTTTCTTACGCTTACTTGTGGTTGAAGATGGCAATAGCGGCTGAACCTCTGGTAAAAGAGAAACCATACTTAGCAACTAAAGCAAAAACGGCTCGCTTCTATTTTGCACGTATTTTGCCACGTATTCATGGTCTGGCATTAGCGATAAAAGACGGCAGCGAAAGCCTTTATTTACATAGTGACGATGACTTCTAAAAACGAAAAATCACAAGACACAACACTGACGTTCTATCGTGACAGTCGCCGCCCTCAAGCCTGGGGCGGCTTCTTTTTGGCTATATGGATGGCAATCTATATTGGCGATGCCGTTCCACTGTGGATTATCATCACAGGCGCACTGCTGACCATGGCGACTGTTATGGCTATTGTAGTGAAATTCAGGCCATTGCAACCGGCTACGTTTTATCGTGACCTTGAGTTGACGGAAAAGCGCCTGATTTTGCCTCCCAAAACTTATCACTTAAAGAGTCCGCCGACACTACAGCAATATGAAGAAGATTTAGCTGGTTTGAACTTTGTTGATGAAAAGGGGCACCGGCAGGAAATTATTGTTATTTTAAATGATAGCCTAAAGCAGCGACTGGATGATTATCAGATAGAGTTGAAAAGTTACGATGAGTAAAATAAAAAGCCAGCTAAAATCGCTGGCTTTTTATCTCTTACTGCGGCTTTAATCGTCTAAAGACAGCAAGGTGGCGTTACCACCAACCGCCGTAATGTTATCACTACGTGTTTTCTCGGTAATAAAACGAGTCAGGTAGTGTGGACCACCAGCTTTCGGTCCGGTGCCTGACATGCCGCGACCACCAAATGGTTGTACGCCAACAATTGCACCTATCTGGTTACGGTTAATGTACACGTTACCCACATCAATACGGCTTGCCACGTCATGAGCAAAGGTTTCGTTACGGCTGTGAATACCGAAAGTTAAACCAAAGCCTGTGTTGTTGATGCTTTCTATAACGTCATCAATTTCACTGGTTTTAAAGCGAATAACGTGAAGTATCGGCCCGAAGTTTTCTTTCACCAACTGGCTGATACTGTCAATTTCAATGGCTGTTGGTGCGACAAAGGTACCGCCCATAGCGTAATCTGGCAGTGGTGCACGAGCGATCAGGCGGCCGGCTTGCTGGATATCAGATATGTGCTGCTCCAGATTGGTTTTTGCAATACCGTCGATAACCGGTCCGACGTCGGTTTCATGCAGTAATGGGTCGCCAACCTTGAGCTCTTCCATAGCGCCGCGCAGTAGGTCGATAATGCGATCGGCGACGTCATCCTGCACAAACAGCACGCGAAGCGCTGAGCACCGTTGTCCCGCGCTCTGGAAAGCACTGGCAACGACATCGGTGACCACTTGTTCCGGCAGCGCGGTAGAGTCAACCATCATGGCGTTTTGCCCACCGGTTTCTGCAACCAGAGGCACGATTGGACCGGTGCGTGCGGCTAATGCACGGTTAATTGCCTGAGCAGTGTAAGTTGAACCGGTAAAGCAAACGCCGGCAATATCTTCTTGGCTGGTCAGATAACTACCGACTTCAGCACCACTACCCGGCATAAAGTGTAATACGTTGCCCGGAATACCAGCTTCCAGAGCCAATTGCACTGCGCGGTAGGCAATCAGTCCGGTTTGTTCTGCCGGTTTGGCAATAACTGAGTTACCGGTAACCAACGCAGCGGCGACCTGGCCTACGAAGATTGCCAACGGGAAGTTCCACGGGCTGATACAGATAAAGGTACCACGACCTTCAACGAATAAGTCATTGTCTTCACCCGTTGGCCCTGGTAACTGAATCGGCTTACCCATGAGTTCGCGAGCCTGGTTGGCGTAATAACGACAGAAGTCAACCGCTTCACGGACTTCATCGATGCCATCCTGTAACCCTTTGCCCGCTTCTACCGAACATAATGCGATCAGCTCGTTGCGGTTAGCTTCCATTAGGTCAGCGAATTTTTCCAAGCACTGTGCGCGCTCTTCCGTTGGTACGTCGCGCCAGGATTTATAGGCGGCGTTAGCGCTTTGCAGCGCTTGCTCAGAAAGTTTCTTATCACCCCAGTAAATGAGGCCAGCCTTCTTAGAGGTTTCCTGAGGGCTGGTAATACTGACATGGTGATCGGTTTCAACGGTTTTCCCATCGACGATGGGACCGCCTTGCCATTGTTTGTCACGGTACTGTTGAACCGCTGCAATAAAATCATCTGCTTGTGAGTGAATATTCATATTCAATCCTAACGAATTTGTGCGATCCCCATACATTTGCGGGGGAAGTGGAATTTTGCTGCTTGCGTATTTCTCGAAACCTGACGCGGTCTTCATTGGGTGCTCGACCAGTTCATCGACCGGCGTGTCGGAATCTAATAGCTTATGGACAAATGACGAGTTAGCACCATTTTCCAATAACCGGCGAACCAAATACGGCAGCAAATCTTTATGCGGGCCTACGGGTGCGTAAATTCGTACGACCATGCCCGGGTTTTGATCCATGATAGTGTCATACAAGCTGTCACCCATGCCGTGCAAACGCTGATACTCAATGCGGCGCTGATGGGTCTCATTCATCTGTTGAATGGCCATAAAGGTTTGCGCGTTATGAGTAGCGAATTGCGGATAAATGGCACCGTCTGTATCGTCGCTTAATAAATAGCGTGAGCAAGCTAGATAGGAAATGTCACTGTGAGACTTGCGAGTAAACACCGGGTAGCCAAGCAGCCCATTTTCTTGAGTCCACTTAATTTCGTTATCCCAATAGGCGCCTTTAACAAGTCGCACCGGGATTTCGTCGCCACACTCTTTTGCTAATGCTGTGATCCAGCATAGCGTGGGGAGTGCTCGCTTAGAATAAGCTTGAACCACCAGACCAAAACGCGGCCACCCCTTACAAACGCCACTGCGATAAACCTTCTCAAACAGCTCAAGCGATAATTCATGGCGATCGGCTTCTTCTGCATCAATGGTTACGCCGACATCCGCTTCTTTTGCCAATTTGACCAAGTCGGTCAGTGTGGTTGCCAGCTCAGTCAGCACCCGCTCGTGATTCGCTGATTCATAACGAGGATGTAGCGCCGACAATTTAATTGAGATGGTGGGTCGTGGCGCGTCGGGATTATTAAATTCTTCTTTGGTGATCGTCTTGATTGAGTTGACGTACTGCTGCTTGTAGTAGTTCGCATCTTTCATAGTTAATGCGGCTTCACCAAGCATGTCGTAAGCGTGAGTGTAGCCTTTGTCGCGGTTGTCGCGACTTTCCTTTAAGGCTTCCTCAATGGTACGTCCCAGTACAAACTGCTTACCCATAATTTGCATCGCGGTATAGGTCGCTTTGCGAATAATCGGTTTTCCGAGTTTGCGGACAAGACGACGGAAAGCACCGCGTGGTGTTTCCATTGCTTTACCGGTTGGATTGGTCACACTGTTTGTTAGTGCCAGTCCCCAGGTGCCTGAGTTGACTAACCATGATGCGCTCTGGCCCATATGTTTTTGCCAGTCACCGCCGGAAAGTTTGTCCTGAATTAATGCGTCTGCGGTATAACCATCGGGTATTCGCAAGAGCGCCTCAGCAAGACACATTAAAATGATACCTTCTTTGGTATCCAGACTGTATTGTTGCAGAAACGAGTCAACGACGCCGTTATCTGCCTGTTCCCTGACTTGCTCAACTAACTTAGCTGCGCGCTCGGTTACTGCGCTAACCGTATCGTCATCGGCAGGAACCAGAGGCAGTAACTCACGCATATACTGATCTTCATCAACAATATAATTGTCAGTAATTGCCTGCTGTAAGGACTTTAAATCCTCAGCCTGATGCTGTTTGGATAGCACCTCACTCGCTTTGAACATAGCATCTCCTGTATAGCCAGGCCGAAGCTCGGCGTGCTTCCCCAACGTTGGGAATCAGCGCAAGTATAAGCTTATTCTCGCGCCGGTAAAGACCCTTTGTGGTCTGATCTCACGGTGCAACTTTTCACTGGTAGTGTCAAGTGAACTAAATGCCCGTGTTTGTTGACCGCTAGCCGCCAAGCCAGTACCTTTAATCTAACTTATTAAACGCATCGGAATCGATTTATGTCACAAGAAGTTGAGCTCAAATTATTGATTGCTCCAGAACAGCGAGACAAAGCGCTCGATGTCTGCCAGTCGTTGGCAGATGCGAACCAGGCAAAACCCGGAAAAGAGCAGTTTGAACTCAAAAACGCTTACTTCGATACGTCCGATTTACGTTTACGTCAGTTCGATATTGGATTACGGATTCGTACTGATAAAGATCATAAAGAACAAACGATCAAACTGGCCGGCCGAGTTATGGGCGGCATGCATCAAAGGCCAGAGTATAATATCGAGATTGAGAATGATAAACCCGATTTAACCTTATTTGAGAATGAAATATGGCCGGATGATTTTCCGGTTTACGACATTCAGCGTGATTTAGATACTTTGTTTGTGACAGACTTTACTCGCACCCGCTGGCGGCTTCCTAGTGGTGAAGGTGTTATTGAAATGGTGTTTGATGAAGGTCACATCGAAGCCGGTGAGCAACGCGAACCAATCGCTGAAATTGAACTGGAGTTGCAGGGTGGCTCTTTATCGGAAGCTTATCGTCTGGCAAATGAACTGGTCAAAAAAGCGGGGGCAAGAGTCGGCTCTTTAAGTAAAGCGGCTAGAGGGTACTTGCTGGCGGGGAAGAGTCTTCTCGAACCCTTTACTCAAATGCACTATGTGCCGTTACGGTCAGAGTATAGTGTCGGTCAGGCGCTTTACCAATCACTGGAGTCGGGTTTACGTCATTGGCAGCACAACGAAGCTTGCCTTGATTTTCAACCTAGTGTGCGGGCGGTGCAGGGAATGGCGGATGGCATCCAGATGGTACGTGTTGTGCTGGAGCAGCTCATTGAAAATGGCGTCGGCGAACGTCGGTTGCTGACAAGCAGTTCGCAAATAACCTCAAAGCTTCAGTGGCTAAAACGTTTTGAAGGGCTGGATGAGTTGACGGCTGAAGATGGCGCCTATCACCGCGCGCTTAAGCGCTACAGCAAACTTTACGATTCACTCGTTGATAGTCAGGAGGATGTGATCAGACTGAACGAGGTGACAGAGCTGGTTCATTCGGCCGCTTATCAAAAAACGGTGCTGGGACTGTCCGAGTTTCTTTTAAGAGAAGAAATGACAGAGGAACTGGAGCAGCCGGTGTTGCCCTGGAGTAGTCAGCTTTTGAAAAGTGACTGGCAATTGGTGCAAACGGCTTTTTCTGAGCATGAGCGATTGAATGAAGAAGGCTATTTGAAATTGTTGACGCCTTTGCAAAACAGCTTACTGATGGGCACTTGCTTCGGGCATTTGTTTGATGCTGACTTAAGGGAAAGCTTTCGTCTGCCTTGGCAAGACTTAGCCAGGGGGATTCGAGAAATTACCGCATTACATATCTTGCATGAACGTATTCGTGAGCGTGATGATGAAATTGATGAGAAATTGATGGAATGGCAAAAAGTACAGCGCGAATCCTTGTTAAAAGCACTGGAATACTCACGTAAGGCTGCACTAAAGCGGGAACCCTACTGGTTTAATTAAGGTGGTTATGCTAACTCCTAAGGCTAAATTACTAGATGAGAGCGATGCTGCATGGCAACGCTATCAAGAGGCTGCCGATGACATAGCCCTGACCAGTGAACAAGAACAGCAACTGCGGGCCTTAATTGCTGTTAGTCCTTTCATTGGTCGGGTTGCGGAAAGCTACCCGGAATATTTGGTCAGTGACTTCTTTGTCGGCAATACAATCACCGTGAAACTACCTGCAGTGGATAAATATGGCATCTGCGTTGCGAAAGCTCTGGTTGAACTCGATAGTGAGGATGACGCGAAAAAACGTCTGCGGCAATTGCGTCACTGCTGGATGGCAAAGCTGGCCGCAGCAGATATATTGAAGCAGGTTTCGCTAAAGGAGTCTTTGGCTCATTACAGTGAATTTGCTGATGCGGCACTAAGCAAAAGTCTCCAATGGTTATTTGAACGCTTTATCAGGCGTCATGGTAAGCCGCTTGATGCTGAAGGGGAAGTGATGCCGTTGCTGGTTATCGGCATGGGTAAGCTAGGCGGTAAAGAACTTAACTTTTCTTCTGATATTGATCTCATATTTGTCTTCCCGGAACAAGGCAAAACGCAAGGGCCGGGCCGTAATCTGGAGCATGACGTTTTTTACAAGCGTCTGGCGCAGTCTTTCATTGCTTTACTCGATGAAACCACTGCTGAAGGTCAGGTATTTCGAGTCGATATGCGTTTAAGGCCTTTTGGACAGTCTGGACCGTTAGTAACCAGTATGAATGCGCTGGAGCATTATTATCAGGAGCAAGGACGTGACTGGGAGCGCTATGCCATGGTTAAAGCCCGAATGATAGGGGCTGACGAACAATACCAACAGGCTTTTCAGCAGTTGATTCGCCCTTTTGTTTATCGCCGCTACATTGATTTTGGTGCGATTGAAGCCTTGCGTAAGATGAAACTACTCATTACACAAGAAACTCGGCGGCAAGGTGTTAAAAATAACATAAAGCTGGGTGCTGGCGGTATCAGGGAGGTTGAGTTTATTGTTCAGGCACACCAGCTTATTCGCGGCGGGCAGGAAAAATCTCTACAGACCCGCTCGGTTTATAAGGCAATGCATGAACTGATTGAGTTGGACTTGATTGAGCCGGCGCAAGCCAGTCAGTTGCTGAAAGACTACGAATACTTGCGTGTTATTGAGCATCGTCTGCAACAAATCGACGATCAACAAACTCAGCAACTGCCGTCAGATGAACTGGGGCGTGCGCGCTTATGCACCATGTTAGATGAACCGGACTGGCAAGATCTGCAAGAAAAGATTGATCAATGTATGGCTCGCATTCACGCCGAATTTCAACAGGTGGTTGGGGCTGAGTCGGAAGATGATGAAGATGAGCAAGGCTTGCAGGTCTTATGGCAAGACATGCTGGACGACGATGCGGCGATTGAAATTCTGGAAAGTGAAGGCGTCAACGAATCTCAGGCTTTATGGACGCAGATAAAAAACTTCCGTCAGGAAAGCCGGCGTCGCAGCTCTGGCCCACGGGGACGCTCTGCACTAGCTCGGTTAATGCCAATGATGCTGCGCCATGCAATTCAACATCAGCATCCGGAGCGTCTGCTGGAACGGTTGTTATCTATTATAAAAGCGGTGATGAGCCGTACTGCTTATATTGAACTGTTGGCAGAAAACCCCGGGGCACGTGAGCAACTTTGTAAGTTATGTATGGCAAGCCCATGGATATCCGAACAACTGGCACTGCACCCAATACTTCTGGATGAGTTAATTGACCCTCAGCAGCTTTACAGCTTGCCTGAGTCAAAAGACTACGCCTCTGTCCTTCGGGAATATTTGATACGTATACCGGAGCAGGACTTAGAAACGCAGATGGATGCGTTACGGCAAGCCAAACAGGCGTTGCAGTTAAAAATTGCAGCGGCGGATATCAGTGGTGTGCTGGAGTTGATGAATGTCAGTGATCATTTAAGCGCGCTTGCTGAAGCGATTATTGCTGAGGTAGCTGGCCTTGCCTGGCATCATCTGACTCAAAAACATGGGAAGCCTGCTGGAACCAGCATTGATAACACCGGTTTCGCTGTGCTGGGCTATGGTAAGTTGGGTGGGCAGGAGCTTGGTTATGGCTCTGATCTCGATTTAGTTTTCGTGACTGATGCTGAGTATCAGGGGCAGACAGATGGGCAACGGCCAATCGAGGTTCAGCAATTTTACTTGCGACTGGCACAGAGAATTCTGCATTTGTTCACGACCCGCACCGTTGCTGGCATATTATACGATGTGGATTTACGCTTGCGGCCCTCAGGACAGGCCGGTTTGCTGGTGACTCAAGTGAGCTCTTTTGCCCGCTATTTGAAGGAAGATGCCTGGACCTGGGAGTTGCAGGCACTTGTTCGCGCACGGCCCGTGTTTGGTGTACCTGCACTGCGAGACACGGTGATGGACATTCGTCAGAGTGTCTTGTCACAACCGAGAGATGAGCAAGAGTTGCGTCAGAGTATCGTTAATATGCGTGAGAAAATGCGGGAGCATCTGACGCAAAGTAACAGCCGTATGTTTGATTTAAAGCAAGACACTGGCGGTATAGCAGACATTGAGTTTATGACTCAATACTTGGTTCTGCGTTATGCTCACCAGTACCCTAAACTTTGCAAATACAGCGATAATGTGAGGCTTTTAACAGAAGCCCAGCAGCTCCATCTTTTATCCGATGTTGATGCGCAAAATTTAATTAATGCCTTTCAGATTTTTCGTTGCGAAAGTCATGCTTTGGCTTTGCAAGGCGAACAGTTACTGGAAGAGCATAACCTGGATACAGAGCGCCAGGCCGTATCCAGTTGCTGGGACAATCTACTGGGTGCTCACTGATAATAACTGGGCATATCGGGATCGGGTCGGGTCTTGAACCGGCGATGAACCCATAGATATTGTTCAGGCGCTTTGCGTATGGCGTCTTCAACTAGACGGTTAACCAGCTCTGCATCTGTTTTGTCGTCGCCACTTGGGAAGCTCTCAAGTGGTGGCTCATAATAGAGATCGTATCCGCTACCGTCATCCCGTCTGACGCAACGACTGACCAGCACTTTGCAGTTAGGGTTCCGCGCAAATAGCATGGTGCCCAGAGTGGTGGAAGTATCTGGAACCTGGAAAAATTTAACGAACTCGACACGACGACGGCCATAATCCTGGTCGGGTAGATAGCCTGCGATATCTCCTTGAGTCAGTGCAGCCATCATGGCTTTAACATCACGTCGCTGAATCATGTATTTATTTGACCGTCCGCGGCCCCGGGTCTGTAGAAACTCCATAACGGCATTGTTATGCGGTCGGTATAGGCCAACAGCGGGTTCTACGAGCCCGTGCAGGCGCGCGTGAACTTCAAGGCTGAGAAAGTGAAACAGCAGCAATAGAATACCACTACCATCTTCTTGTGCCTGACGGAGGTTCTCTTCTCCGTGAACGTGTAATTTACGTTTTATTCGCCAATTGGGCCACCACCAGGCTATGCCAACTTCAAAGTAAGCGATTCCTGTATTTTTCATGTTCTCGGTAAGTAAAGCTTCAATTTTCTCGTCGCTGTACTCAGGAAAACAAAGTTTTAAGTTGGTTCGCGCAATACCAACCCGTCGAGGCATGACTTTTTTAAAGAGTAAGCCCAGTCCGCGGCCCAAAGTCAGCTGTAATCGGTAAGGTAGCCAGGATACGCTGTATAGTATGAACACGCCGAGCCAAGTCAGCCAGAACTTTGGGTGAAGGAAGTAGAATTTAAATTTGGGAGGTTCGATCACAACAGACGCCGCTTATTATTCGTTATTTATCGCGGATAGTAACATAAAATTTTTAAAATAAGGCGCCGCCGGCAAGCAGCGGCGCCCTGGTCGGCGCAGTTAGTCTGCCGCGGTACCTTCGACGTTTTCAGAAAGGCTGCTGTTTATCGCTAACAGGTCTTGTTCCTGTAATTGACCAGCCGCTTGTTCCAAACGAAGAATTTGGCGGATGTACCCGTAGCGAGCTTCTGACAAATTGCGTTTTGCGTTGTACAAGTTACGCGTGCTGTCCAATACGTCAACTATGGTACGAGTGCCGACTTCGAAGCCTGCTTCAGTCGCTTTTAAAGCACTTTCAGCAGAAACAACAGACTGTTGAAATGCATTGATGCTGGCGATAGATGCTGTAACTTCGTAATAAGAGTTACGTACTTCACGTTCAATATTGCGTCTTGTCTGTACCATTTGCTGGCTACTGGCGACATAGTTGTCACGAGCCTGAGCAACTTCCGATGAGGTACGGAACCCGGAGAAGATCGGAACGCTAACATTCAGTCCAATAGAACGACTGTCGAGACGAGGCAAGTCCGTTGTCTGCTGACCGTTTTGATCAGAAATAGTACGTTCGGTATCTTGAGTGGAATAACTCGCCTGTAACGAAACGGTAGGGTAATGCCCGCCTTGTTGTAATTTGATTTGCTGTTCCGCAATATCAACCTGAACTTTGCTTTCCATTAAGCTGAGGTTACTGTTCTCTGCTTTTTTCACCCACAGACGAACGTCTTCTGGTGACGGACTACTGGGCGAGAAAGTCTCTGTATCTAAAGCCGCTAATGTTTGTGGATATTGACCAGTGATTTCACGAATATCTTCTAACGCAATTTCAACAGCATTGCGAGCCTGGATTTCACGGGCAACGGCACTGTCATATTGCGCTTGTGCTTCATGGACATCAGTAATGGCGGTTAAGCCGACGGAGAAGCGCTGTTTGGTTTGCTCAAGCTGACGCTCAATCGCTTTCTTTTCGGCTTCTGCGAAGGATAAGTCATCTCTTGCTTGTAATGCCTGGAAGTAGGCATTAACCACACGCAGCATTAAGTCTTGTTGAGCGTTGCTGTAGGCAACTTCTGACTGGTAAGCCTGTTTCTCTGCAATGTCTGAATTTTTCCAGACACTCCAGTCAAAAATGCTTTGATTAAGCGTAACGCCCGCTTGCCAGCCTTGACTTTCACTGTCAAAAACTTGAATGCCAGAGTTAACAAACTCAGGAGAGTCACTGGTAGAGTCTGTGTATCCGGCTTCTCCCGAAATTTGCGGCAGGAATCCTGACTTGGCAATATCGATGCCTTTTTGCGCCGCGTTACGCTCTGCCGCAGCGCGTAATAAGGTGGGGTCGTTATCAACCGCCAAACGATAAATTTGAGCCAAATCTTCAGCATTTGACGTAAAAGTGACTGTGGTCAATGCCAGACCGACAGCTGCCGACAAAAGATGCTTTTTCATGGTAGTCAGTTTCCTGTTACTTGACATGCTATTGTTCAATGATTGCGCATAGTTTACATACAGTGTTGAATGATTACCAGTGTAAATGATTTGCACAAATACTTTAAGAAAAACATGGTTTCAGAATTCGCTCAAGTGTAACAGAATGTTTGTTTCAGGTTACCCTCAAGAAAGGACAAGTAAGTATGGCAATTCGTTTTCACCGAGATGATGTGAAAATAAAGGAAAAGGCACCGCTTTATCAAGGTTTTTTGTCAGTTTACCGCTATTCTTTACAACACCGTTTATTCTCTGGTGAGTGGAGTCCGGTTATAGAAAGAGAATTGATGGAGCGCGGGAATGCGGTGGTTGTTATTCCCTATGATCCAGTACGGGATGAGTTTGTTGTTGTAGAGCAGTTTAGGGTCGGTGCTCTTAATGATAAAAACGGGCCTTGGTTGTTTGAATTTGTCGCCGGTATGTTTGACGCAAATGAGAGCGCCGAAGAGGTCGCTGTACGCGAAATGGAAGAAGAAGCCGGATTAAAAGCCAAGCGTTTAATTTACGCGACCAGTTATTACTCTAGCCCGGGTGGTACTGATGAAAAGCTGACCATTTATATTGCTGAAGTGGATAGCCAGTCGGCCGCTGCTTATGGTGGTGTACCGGAAGAGGACGAAGATATTCGGGTTCATGCCATACCAAGGGAACACGTTATGACCATGCTTGAACGTGAAGAAATCAACAACGCAGCGAGTGTAATTGGGTTACAATGGTTGCTATTACATCGTGATAAGGTGTTCCCTATTCAGCAGGAGCAAAACTGAGGTTTAATTATGCAACAGCGCTATGTTGTCGACGTTGCGGAACTGCATCGGCTAACTGAACGTAATTACGCAGGGTTACTACCCTTGTTAAATCAGCTTGAGTCTCAGGCTGAGATGACGCTTTATGCAGGCGAGAACTTAGCGTTTAATTTGCGTTGCGTTAACGAGGCGCGATATACCTCAGATGTTGAGATTGAACAATTAAAGCCAAACTGGGCGGATTACTTGCACGCCAAAATGACGGTACGATTGTACCATGACGTACGTATGGCGGAGATTATATCCAGTCAGGGAGTCACCCGATTAGCCGCTCGTTATCAGCAACCGAACCGTGATATGCGACACCAGGATGAGAAACATCAGGTGAATCAATTTTTGGCGGACTGGCTGACGTTATGCCGGAAGCAGGGCCATATTCAACCTAAGCTGAGCGACGCTGTTCAGAAATTTATGCCGTACTACTTCAAATAGGCGACAGTTAACGGTAAATTGAAGCACACTTTTCGTGGACCAAGCCAATAATAAAAACAGGGACTCATGACAGACTACAAATCCGACTCCATTGAGGTGCTGAACGGGCTGGAACCAGTTCAGCGACGCCCCGGTATGTACACTGACACCTCACGACCTAACCACTTGGGTCAGGAGGTTATAGATAACAGTGTCGATGAAGCTCTGGCGGGGCACGCTAAATCCCTACTGGTTATTCTGCATCCTGATCAGTCGTTAGAGACGACCGATGACGGGCGCGGGATGCCGGTGGATATTCACCCGGAAGAAGGCGTTCCTGGTGTCGAGCTGATTATGAGTAAACTGCACGCCGGCGGTAAGTTTTCTAATAAAAACTATCAGTTTTCCGGTGGTTTGCATGGGGTTGGTATCTCGGTTGTTAATGCGTTGTCGAAACGCGTTGAATTGACTATAAAGCGTGATGGTCAAGTTTATGAAATGGCCTACGAAAATGGCGATAAGGTCAGTGAACTGGAAGTCACCGGCACCGTTGGCAAAAGAAACACCGGAACCCGCGTTCATTTTTGGCCAGACCCGCAGTATTTTGATTCTGCAAAATTCTCGGTTACAAAGTTAAAACACATATTGCGTGCTAAGGCGGTTCTCTGCCCCGGGCTCAAAATAACGTTTCGCAATAAAATTGATGACACAGAAGATACTTGGTTTTATCAGGATGGCCTGACAGATTATTTAGTCGAGGCGGTAAAAGATACTCCGACCTTACCGGAAGAGCCATTTGACGGTAGCTTTAGCTCGCAGACTGAAGGTGTGGACTGGGCGGTTACCTGGCTACCGGAAGGTGGTGAAGGGGTGTCTGAAAGTTACGTTAACCTGATTCCGACAACGCTTGGTGGCACGCATGTTAATGGCTTACGCCAAGGGCTGCTTGAGGCGATGCGCGAATTCTGTGAATTCCGTAACTTATTACCCAGAGGCGTGAAACTAACACCAGAAGATGTTTGGGAACGCTGCAGTTATATTTTGTCGACAAAAATGCAGGACCCTCAATTCGCCGGACAGACAAAGGAGAGGTTGTCATCTCGTCAGTCAGCCAGCTTTATTTCCGGAGTGGTTAAGGATGCATTTAGTCTGTGGCTGAATGAACATACTGATCAAGCCGAATTATTGGCTGATGTTTGCATTAGTAGCGCTCAACGGCGATTAAAAGCCAGCAAGAAAGTCGTCCGCAAAAAAGTTACTCAGGGGCCTGCATTACCCGGTAAACTCACCGATTGTGCAAGTCAGGATACAGCCCGAAGCGAATTGTTCCTGGTGGAAGGGGACTCGGCTGGTGGTTCTGCTAAGCAAGCACGGGACCGTGATTTTCAGGCGGTGATGCCGTTACGAGGGAAAATCCTGAATACCTGGGAGGTGGACCCAGAACAGATTCTGGCGTCTCAGGAGATTCATGATATTTCAGTTGCGGTTGGCGTGGATCCAAACAGTGTTGATTTAGACAAACTACGTTATGGAAAAATTTGTATCTTGGCCGATGCGGATTCAGATGGTTTACACATCGCCACCTTATTGTGCGCTCTGTTTGTAAAACACTTCAGACCTTTGGTTGAAAATGGTCATATCTTTGTTGCTATGCCACCGCTGTATCGCGTTGATGTGGGTAAAGAAGTATTTTACGCATTAGATGAAGATGAAAAGCAAGGTATTCTCGATAGAATTGAAGCAGAAAAGCGCAAAGGCAAAGTGAATGTTCAGCGCTTTAAAGGTTTGGGTGAAATGAACCCGTTAACACTTCGGGAGACGACTATGGATCCTAATACCCGGCGACTGGTTCAATTAACCATTGATGACGGTGAAGTAATGGAAGAGCTAATGGATATGCTGTTAGCGAAAAAACGCGCTGCTGACCGCCGTACCTGGCTGGAAAGCAAAGGTAATATGGCCGATTTGGCTGAACTGTAAGCACTTGTGAGCAAGGAGAAGTCAGAATGACGACGGAAGTTACAGAAACCCGCCCACTGAGTCGCTTTACCGAAGAGGCCTACCTAAATTACTCCATGTACGTGATCATGGACAGGGCCTTGCCAAACATTGGTGATGGCTTGAAACCGGTACAGCGTCGTATTGTGTACGCTATGTCGGAGTTGGGTCTGTCAGCGCTCGCGAAGTACAAAAAGTCGGCCCGTACCGTTGGTGATGTGCTGGGTAAATTTCACCCTCATGGCGACAGCGCCTGTTATGAAGCCATGGTACTAATGGCACAACCCTTCACTTATCGTCACCCGTTAGTCGACGGTCAGGGTAACTGGGGCTCTCCGGATGACCCCAAATCTTTTGCTGCGATGCGTTATACCGAAGCTAAGTTATCTAAGTTCAGTGAAGTGCTTCTCAGTGAACTGGGTCAGGGCACTGTCGATTGGATACCGAACTTTGACGGCACCATGAAAGAGCCTCAGGTTTTACCGGCAAGGTTACCCCATATTTTATTGAATGGCGTTACCGGCATTGCGGTTGGTATGGCGACCGATATTCCTCCGCATAATGCCCGTGAAGTGGCTAATGCTTGCGCCATGTTACTTGAAAAGCCGGGTAGTCAGCTTGACGATATTATGGCGGTTTTAAAGGGGCCGGATTATCCGACTGACGCCGAAATTATTACTCCTGCGGAAGACATCACTCGACTTTACGAAACAGGCCGCGGCAGCATTAAGATGCGTGCCTGTTACAGTATTGAAGATGGCGAGATTGTGATTACGGCATTGCCACACCAGGCTTCAGGTGCACGCATATTAGAACAAATAGCGCACCAAATGCAGGCGAAAAAGCTTCCTCTGGTTTCTGACTTGCGTGATGAGTCTGACCATGAAAATCCGACTCGGTTGGTTGTTGTTCCTCGCTCAAATCGAGTTGATACAGAGCAGTTAATGAATCATTTGTTCGCCACAACAGATTTGGAAAAGCAGTACCGGGTTAACCTGAACATTCTGGGCTTAGATGGCCGCCCCAAAGTGAAGCCGCTAGTCGGTATTCTTAAAGAGTGGCTGGAGTTTCGTCAGACTACGGTAACTCGCCGGCTGCAGCATCGCTTAGATAAAGTGCTGGCGCGTTTGCACATTCTGGAAGGTTTACTCATTGCTTATCTTAATATCGATGAAGTGATTGAGATTATCCGTACAGAAGATAAACCCAAAGAAGAGTTGATGAGTCGCTTTGGGTTAACGGATAAGCAAGCCGAAGCTATTCTTGAGTTGAAATTACGCCATTTAGCCAAATTGGAAGAGATGAAGTTAACCGGCGAGCAGGATGAGCTGAATAAAGAACGAGAAAAGCTGCAGACTCTGCTGGGCTCGGATCGTCGTCTGAAGACCTTGATTAAGAAAGAGTTGTTAGCCGATGCTGAAAACTATGGCGATGAGCGTCGTTCACCTATTGTTGAGCGCTCTGAAGCTAAAGCCTTAAGCGAACGCGACTTAACACCTGCCGAAGCCGTCACGGTTGTGCTATCGAAAAAAGGCTGGGTGCGCTCTGCCAAAGGTCATGATATTGAAGGGGATAAACTCAGTTATAAGTCAGGGGACAGCTACCTTGCTTCAGCCGAAGGTAAGAGTAACCAGCCTGTGGTGTTCCTTGATACCTCCGGGAAAAGTTTCTCCTGCGAGGCGCATCTGCTTCCATCGGCACGCAGCCAGGGAGAGCCTCTGACCGGACGCTTCAGCTTAGTTGCTGGTGAAAATGTTGAACATGTTTTAATGGCCAAAGATGAAAGCCACTTGTTGTTGGCATCCGATGCAGGCTACGGCTTCGTTTGTCAATTTAGTGATTTAGTGAGCCGTAATAAAAACGGTAAATCGATTATTTCCTTGCCAACTGGTGCGAAAATACTTCCTCCAAATACTGTGAATAACCTACAACAGGACAAGGTCATCGTTATTTCTAACGAAGGGCGTATGTTGGTCTTCCCGGTTGCTGATTTGCCTCAACTGAGTAAAGGTAAAGGCAATAAGCTGATTAGTATTCCGGCATTAAGGGCTCAGTCTCGCGAGGAATATGTGGTTGCACTGGCAACGGCAGCTGCGGACACAGCGATTACCTTGATTGCGGGTAAGCGCAAACTGACACTAAAACCAGCCGACTTAGAGCATTATTACGGAGAGCGAGGTCGCAGAGGTAATAAGTTGCCACGGGGACTTCAGCGTGTCGACCAGATAGTGGTTGAAGAGAACAAGGATTAATTGAGGAGTTTAGATGTTAGCCTTGTTGCGATGGTTGTTTCTGGGTATTTTTGTTGTTGTGTTTGGTGTGGTTGGCTGTTTTTTTTGCATAATCCGGCCGTTCCATCGCAATAACACTTACCGGTTTGCCCATATTTTTGGTTGGGCAATTCGGGTTTTGGGAATGCGCATAGAAGTCAGTCGTCATCCAGATATAGAAAAAGGTGGTCCGTATGTTTTTATTTGTAACCACCAGAACAGTTGGGAAATTTTTACTATAGCGGCAATGCTGCCGAAGAATACGGTGACGGTAGGCAAAAAGAGCCTGCGCTGGATACCGTTTTTCGGTTGGCTTTATTGGCTGGCAGGAAATATCCTGATTGACAGAAAAAATGCTGGGAAAGCGCACGGAACGATAGGACAAACGGCAGACGCTATAAAGCAACGTGATATCTCTGTGTGGATGTTCCCGGAGGGGACCCGAAGCTATGGACGAGGTTTGTTGCCATTTAAAAATGGTGCCTTTCATACAGCATTTCGGGCTCAGGTTGATGTAGTTCCGGTGTGTGTGTCGGAGCTACACGGAAAAGTCAAAATGAACCGCTGGAATAATGGCGTGTTGAAAGTTGCGTTTCTGGAGCCGGTGAGAATTGCGAATTACCAGCGTGAGAATTTGCGTGAATTGAGCGGTCACTGTCATCAATTAATGAATGACAAAATTAAACAGTTAAACGCAAGTATCGAACAAGAAAAGGATAAGTCATGAGTCGAGATCTTAATGATCTACTTAAACAGAGTGAAGAAACGGTGCAAGCTTTGATGGCTGACGGCGCTGAAACAGAGCTCTTGTATGAAATTGAACACCACTTAGCCAGTCAGGATTTTACCAAGCTGGAGAAAGCAGCGGTTGAACTGGTAAAGCAAGGTTATCATGTTGATGACGCGGATGAGTTCGAAGACGACCGTGGTAAGCGTTGGTTCGCGTTTATGGCGGTCACTGATGCTGAGCTCGACAACGATATTTTAAACCGCCAGGTTCGTGAAATAGCGGCTATTGCTGATGAGTGTGAAGTCGAGTATGACGGTTGGGGAACATTGATTGAAGATGATGAACTTGAAGGCGAAGAATTTGATGACGGAGAGGAATAATCCTCTCCGACTCCGTATGTTATAGACCTTTTTCTTTCATCATACTGCGATACTCACTACCTAAAGACGCTTTTTCCGTTTCGTCTAATACTTTTCCCGCACGCTGGAAAAATCCCTGTTCTTCCTCTTCCAGATGATGCAGAACCTTATGCTTCAAGTTCTTGAAGTGTTGAAGCCACGCAGGAGATGACATTTCAGTTTGCTCAAGTGTTTCAATTAGCTCATCAATTTCATGGTGCTCAGCAATGCCATGACGAGACATCGCTATCGTGTCGTCGTCTTTTATAAGGGGATTGTAGAAGTAACGTTCTTCCGCAGCAGCATGCTGTTCGAGTTGCACTTTTAACTGTTGGTAGTGCTTTTCCCTCTCTGGTGCGTCACCTTCCGTTTCCAATAAAATATCGAGAAGTTGACGCTGCTTGTCATGGTCTACTCGTAGCTCTTCAAAAATAGTCATGCGCTCTCCTTAATCTTAGCGACTCTTTGCTAATACGAGAGCCAGATAGAAATAGATTAGTTAAAAAAAAAGCGCCTGAGTCAAATACTCAGACGCTTTTATCAATCAGCTTTGGTTGATACTGCGTTAAATGGTATTACAGCGCTTTAATTTTCTCCTGCTGCTGCTGTAGCTGTTTGAGCGTTGCCTGAGCTTCTGCCAGCTTTTCACGCTCTTTTGCGATAACGGCTTCAGGTGCTTTACTCACGAAGTTATCGTTACTGAGTTTGCCGTTGAGCCGTTGCCATTCTTTGTCTGCTTTCTCAATTGCTTTTTGCAAACGCTGGAGTTCCGCATCTTTATCAATCAAACCGGCCATGGGAATATGCAGCTTCAGTGTATCGACTAAGGCTGTCATGCTGGCTGGTGCGTCATCGTCGTTATCAATGAACTCGATAGATTCCAGTTTCGCCAGGCTACTTAGAAAGCTTTGGTTATTTTCAATACGAGCCCGGGCCATTGCATCGGCATTTGAGAGCAAGAGAGGAAGAGGTTTATTCGGCGATAAGTCCATCTCACCGCGAATATTACGAATGGCCAGAATAACGCGCTTCAACCATTCCATGTCCTGCATTGCCTGATGACTGACATTGTCCTGAACCTGCGGGAACGGCTGCAGCATAATGGTATCACCCGTATTACCAACCAAAGGTTTCACGCGTTGCCAGATGGTTTCGGTAATGTACGGCATAACCGGGTGTAGCAGGCGCAGTAGCTGCTCCAGAATATTAACCAGCGTGTGGCGGGTACCACGTTGTTTTACTTCAGTACCATTTTGTAGCACCGGCTTAGTGAGCTCCAGATACCAGTCACAGAATTGGTTCCAGGTAAATTCGTAAGCAATAGCCGCTGCCTGGTCAAAACGATAGGTGTCCAGAGCCTGGCGGAAATCTTTAACTGTGCTGTTAAAGCGGGCAATAATCCATTCATCAGCCAACGACAGGGTCATGTCGTCGTTTTCAAGACCACAGTCATGGTCTTCGGTGTTCATCAACACATAGCGGCTGGCGTTCCACAGTTTATTACAGAAATTACGATAGCCTTCCAGGCGTTTCATGTCCCAGTTAATATCACGACCCGTTGAAGCCAGCGCTGTTAATGTAAAGCGCAGTGCATCGGTTCCATGAGCGGTAATACCTTCAGGGAACTCTTTGCGGGTGCGTTTTTCAATTTTCTCGCGCATTTTAGGCTGCATCATATTGGCTGTTCGTTTAGCAACCAGTTCGTCAGCACTAATACCGTCAATCATGTCCAGCGGGTCTAGCACGTTACCTTTAGACTTAGACATTTTCTGGCCTTCCTCGTCGCGAATAAGACCGGTCACGTAGACCTTCTTAAACGGCACTTGCGGCTGGCCTTTTTCGTCTTTCATAAAGTGCATGGTCATCATGATCATGCGGGCAACCCAGAAGAAAATAATGTCAAAACCTGTGACCAGAACATCGGTCGGGTGGAAAGTTTTCAGGTCTTCGGTATTCTTTGGCCAACCGAGAGTAGAAAAGGTCCACAGCGCGGAAGAGAACCAAGTATCCAATACGTCTTCATCTTGCTGCAGCGTTGTATCGCCTAGGTTGTGTTTTTCCCTTACTTCTTCTTCTGTGCGACCAACATAAACATTGCCTTGTTCGTCGTACCACGCCGGAATACGGTGTCCCCACCAAAGCTGACGAGAAATACACCAGTCCTGAATATCACGCATCCAGCTAAAGTACATGTTTTCGTATTGCTTCGGCACGAATTCAATGCGACCGTCTTCAACCGCTTCAGTTGCCTGCTTTGCCATCGGCTCTACGCGGACATACCACTGGTCGGTTAAATGCGGTTCAATAGGAACGCCACCGCGGTCGCCATAAGGTATTTTGTTGGTGTGTTTTTCAGTTTTTTCCAGTAGACCCAGTTGGTCGAATTCGGCAATAAGTTGTTTACGAGCCTCGAAACGCTCTTTACCGGCATACTGTTCGGGCAGTACACCGTTAAACTCGTTCAGCTCGTCAAGCGCTTCACCCGTGCTGGTGTAAAGGCCTGCTGTTGCCATAACATGAGCTGTGTCATCAAAAATTGAAATCATGCCGGTTTGATGGCGCTTGCCAATTTCGTAGTCGTTGAAGTCGTGTGCCGGGGTTACCTTTACGCAACCGGTACCGAATTCACTGTCAACGTGATGGTCGGCGACAATTGGAATGCGGCGATTAACAATCGGTAGTTCAATGTGTTTGCCAACCAAATGCGCAAAGCGCTCGTCGTCCGGATGCACGGCGACACAAACGTCACCTAACATGGTTTCGGGGCGGGTAGTAGCGACCACTAAGTGATCTTTACCATCTTCGGTTTTCTTACCGTCAGCCAGAGGATAACGGAGGTACCAGATAAAGCCCTGTTGTTCTTTATTTTCAACTTCTAAGTCAGAAATGGCAGTTTGCAGCGCAGGGTCCCAGTTGACCAGACGTTTACCACGGTAAATCAGGTTGTCTTCATGGAGCTTAACAAAGACTTCGCGCACTGCATCTGAAAGACCTTCGTCCATCGTGAAGCGTTCGCGGTCCCAGTCAACGGAATCGCCCAGACGGCGCATTTGCTGAGTAATCGTGCCGCCAGATTGTTCTTTCCACTCCCAGATTTTATCGATGAACGCGTCGCGACCAAGCTCCTGACGAGTTTGTCCCTGAGCTGCCAATTGGCGTTCCACAACCATTTGTGTCGCGATGCCAGCGTGGTCAGAACCTACTTGCCAAAGCGTATTAAGGCCATCCATGCGCTGGTACCGGGTGAGCGTATCCATAATAGTGTGCTGGAACGCATGACCCATATGCAGACTGCCGGTAACATTGGGAGGCGGAATCATAATAGAGTAGGAGTCGCCCTTACCTGAAGGCTTGAAATAGCCCTTATCTTCCCATTGTTGGTAGAGATCTTGTTCTATCGCTGCAGGGGAGTATGTTTTATCCATAGTAACCTTACTTCTGTTCGGATGTCAGGGGCTCGGTGCGCATTTGGCAACCGCGCGCTCTGTAATGTTTGTAACGCTCGCGAGCTATCGTCTTGCCACTGTCATCAGCAGGAACGATATCGTATAGCTGTTGGCTTTGCTGAGCTTGAACCGGAATGTCCTCTGCTAGGTTGAAGAGTGCATAGCCGGGACGGTTTTTTACTGCCGTTGCATCGGGCCAGCAAAATTCTACTGGAGCACCGGTAGCGGGACCTTCACCATGTAAGTTATGCGGAATAAACGCATCACTTGGTTGCTGCCATAGCAATTCGTCGAGCGCTTCAGCCTGTTGCTGATTGCGGGCCCAGACCCGCAACTTTTTATGCTTTCGGTATAACTCCGCTATCTTATCGCAGATAAGACGGTTTTGCTCACCTTCAGCTTCGTCCGGCATTAAGAAAAAAGTGGCTGAGGGCATCTTACTCTGCTACCTCGGCGCTGCACCGGTTAATTAAAAACTGCGTTAATAGTGGAACCGGGCGGCCTGTTGAGCCTTTGTCTTTACCACCTTGCCAGGCCGTACCTGCGATATCCATGTGCGCCCAATTGTATTTCTTTGTATAACGGGATAAGAAACAAGCGGCGGTAATGGTACCTGCTTCGCGACCACCAATGTTAGCCATATCTGCAAAAGGGCTGTCCAGCATTGACTGGTACTCATCCCATAGCGGCATACGCCAGGCTTTGTCGCCACTTTGTTGGGCCGCATTTAGAATTTCGTGCGCTAACGGATTATGTTGACTGAGTACGGCTGAAGCATGGCTGCCTAACGCAATAACACAGGCGCCTGTCAGCGTGGCTAAATCAATCACGGATTCTGGCTCGAAGCGCTCGATATAAGTCAGAGTATCGCACAGTACCAATCGACCTTCTGCGTCGGTATTAAGCACTTCAACTGTTTGACCGCTCATCGTCGTCAGGATATCTCCAGGACGGTATGCGTTGCCATCTGGCATGTTCTCACAACCGGCGACCGCACCAATAACGTTAATAGGTAATTGCAATTCGGCCAGGGCCTGCATTGCTCCTAAAACACCGGCTGCGCCGCCCATATCGTATTTCATTTCATCCATATTGGCGGACGGCTTAATGGAAATGCCGCCAGAATCAAATGTCAGGCCTTTACCAACCAGAACAATTGGTGCTTGATCATCGGGGGCGCCTTTATAATGCATTAAAGTAAGCACTGACTCATGCTCTGAACCACGACCAACGGCTAAGTACGCATTCATACCCAGCTTTTCCATTTCGGCTTCTTCAACCGTGGTGACCGTTAAGTTGTCGTAATTGTCGGCCATTAATTTGGCTTGGTCGGCCAGATAGCGAGGTGTGCAAATGTTAGGCGGCATATTCGCTACATTGCGGCAAATATCCATTCCGGTTGCTACCGCTAACGCGTGCTGCACCGCTTGTTCGCCTAAAGCCAGCTCTTTTCGGCTTGGAACATTAAAGACCAGTTTACGCAACGGGCGTCGAGGTTCTTCTTTTTTACTCTTAAGCTCGTTAAAGTTATACAATGTTGCGCGGGCAGCTTCTACTGCCTGACGAACTTTCCAGTAAGTATCGCGACCTTTAACATGCAGTTCACTGAGAAAACAGACGGCTTCCATTGAACCGGTTTCGTTTAATGTGTTCATAGTACGAGCAATAATTTGGCGGTACTGGCGTTCATCAAGCTCGCGCTCTTTACCACAGCCGACCAGCAAAACGCGTTCGGCAAGAATATTGGGGACATGATGTAACAGCAGAACCTGGCCTGATTTGCCTTCAAGGTCTCCGCGGCGCAATAAGTTGCTTAAATAACCATCACTGACTTTGTCTAATTGTTCGGCAACGCCAGACAGACGACGAGGTTCAAACACGCCAACAACGATACAAGCAGAACGTTGTTTTTCCGGATTACCACTTTTGACGCTGAACTCCATGACAGTGCTCCTGTTTCAGGTGGCTTCAATGCCTGCTATAGTTTCGCTATAAAGACACTTTGTTGTTAAAATAACAAGTTTACTTAAAAATCACAGCTATTCCAGTAAAAACCTAAGTTATGAGTGAACACCAGTGCGCATATTCCGATATTTGATCAGTGAAACCTTGAAGTCGCAGCTTGCTGTGCTTTTTATTCTGATGACCATTTTTGTCAGTCAGAAATTTGTCCGTGTGTTGTCGGATGCGTCAGAAGGTGACATTCCCGGTGCTATCATTTTTCAGCTGCTATCGTTGAATCTTCCCGCACTCCTGTCTTTGATCTTACCGCTTAGCCTGTTTTTGGGGATTTTGCTGGCACATGGGCGTATTTACGCTGATAACGAGATGACGGTATTGCATGCCTGTGGGGTCAGTGAGTGGTATGTGACTCGAGTGACGTTGGTATTGTCACTGGTTCTGGCATTGGTAACCGCATCTTTTACTTTATGGTTGGTACCCTGGTCGCTCGACCAAGAGCAAAAACTTGAAGATAAGGCGCGTTCAGAAAGCGGATTAACCGCGCTTATGCCAGGCCGATTCCAACAAGCCAGTAACCAGAAAGCGGTTATCTTTGTGCAGAGTGTCGGCGATGATGGTGATCTGGAAGAAGTTTTCGTTGCACAGCACACTCATAATCAGGGGGAATTACAATCTGGTAGCGTGGTCATGGCAAAAACCGGCCAAGTGATTAGTGAAACGACCGGTTCCCAACGGTTGGAACTAGGGCAGGGAAAACGTTACGCGGGCGATGACGACAGTTATCAGATGATGTCGTTTGACAGTTATCAACTGCAAATTAAGGAGCAACAGGCCAGCGAGCAATTACGGAAGTTAGAAGCCTACCCTACGATTGAATTAATGTCGCAAAGCGAGCCAGCTGCCGTTGCTGAATTACAGTGGCGTATAGCGATTCCTCTGGCAATGCCTCTTTTGACTCTCATTGCCGTGCCGTTAAGCCGAGTTAACCCTCGACAGGGAAAGTTTGGTCGAATGGCACCGGCCTTGCTGATTTATCTGGGATACTTTCTGCTGTTAATGGCTGCTAAATCGGCCATACGTGACGGCGTAATCCCGCCAATTATTGGCTTATGGTGGATACATTTTATTTTGCTGGTTTTCGGATTGGTATTAATAGGTAAAGGACGTCCGGTTGGCTTGAGGCTACTGGCGAATTTACGCTTTGGGTCGGCCCGGGGGCATTAATGTTTAGTATATTAGATAAATACATTGGTCTGGCCGTTTTACGAACATCGCTCTTAAGTTTGGCTGTGCTGACCGGTCTGTCGTCGTTAATTCGTTTTGTGGAACAATTAAAATCTGTCGGCCGGGGTGATTACGACGTCATGGATGCGGCGTTATTCGTGTTTTACAGCCTGCCACGAGATGTGGAAACTTTTTTCCCTATGGCGGCTTTACTTGGAGGGTTGATTGGTGTCGGTATGTTGGCCAGTAACTCCGAGTTGGTGGTTATGATGGCAGCCGGGCGATCTCGGCTGAATATCATTGGTGCTGTAATGAAATCGGCGATAATTATGATGATAGCGGTTATGGCCATTGGTGAGTGGATTGCTCCGCCAATGGAAACCCAGGGCCGGGCTATTCGCTCCCAGGCAATTTCAGGCGGTAGTTTAATTTCCGCTCAACAAGGTGTTTGGGCAAAAGATGGCTCTGACTTTATTAATATTGGTGAGGTTGAAGACACGGGACGTCTGAATGATGTGCTGATTTATGATTTTAACGACAATCGTGAATTGCAGCAGGTAACTTATGCTCGTACGGCGAGCTTTAGTGGTGATAAATGGCGCATGCAACAGGTTACGGTAACTAAGCTGACCGATAACCGTATGCTGCGTGACGAAAAGCAGGGGATGGTTTGGCAGTCGAGTCTGACGCCCGATAAACTGGGTGTTGTAACGATAAAACCAGAGTCCCTTTCTATTACTGGACTGTTAGATTACCTGACCTATCTGGAGAGTAATCAGCAATCAGCAGAGCGCTATGAGCTGGCTTTATGGCGCAAGTTGTTCGCGCCAATAACCGTCGCCGTCATGCTGTTAGTGGCGTTGTCATTTATTTTTGGACCGCTGCGTTCCACCACGATGGGTGCAAGAGTGTTACTGGGGGTCATTACCGGCTTTGGTTTCCATGTCAGTAATGAAATCTTCGGACCGCTGGCGCAGGTTTATCAAATTCCAGCAATTTTAGGTGCCTTGTTACCGAGCATTCTTTTTGCCGGTATCGCGGTTTATTTTATGCGGGGGCGTACGGCCTGATATCAGGCCGTCAATAAAGTTACAGCTCATTCCAGTAAAATAGCTGGTTCGCTTCTTTTGATAAAGTAACGACTTCGGTTTGTGCAGCGTAATCCTGCCAGGCGCGCCTGTTTTTGACGTCCACCAAAACCCAAAGGTTTCCTAAACCTGCACAACAGGTGAGTAACCTGATAAAAACTTGACGGCTGGTTAAGCGAGAGCCGTCATAGTTCTGAAGTTTTAAGCGCCACGCACGCATGCCCAACGTTTGTCCTGACCGTTTCCAGAACCAACCAAAAAATGCCGCAACAACGGTTATAAGATAGAGGCTGTACCAAGGGCCTTGAGCTAGCCAAGCCGCGTGATCCATCCCTTCCGGTAAGACAAGCCAGCTGAAAGTTGTTAGCAGTGCGGCGAAAAGTAACGCCAACGCAGAAGCCAACATAATAATAGCAACGGCAACCAGAAAGTCGTAAACCCAGGAAACAAAACGTCTTGGGAAACTTGCGCTGGGGAAGCTGGCGTGAAGTTTTTGTGCTTCAGAACTCATGCGAAACTCATTTCAATCAATCGTAATGTGATCATACCATGGGCTAACCAGTCTGGCAGCAATCTCAGTTGTACAAGGAATCAGCAGTTAGGCCGTTTCGATTCAATTTTCTTGAATTATCGCTTGATTAGCGAAAGTTCACGGGTATAATCCCGTTCCGTTACCTTATTGCGTAACGCATTCACCTTATCTGGCATGGCGCTGTGGTGGAATTGGTAGACACGCCTGATTCAAAATCAGGTTCCTTCTGGGAGTGACGGTTCAAGTCCGTCCAGCGCCACCAAGTAATGCCCCCCTTCAACATTGAAATGCCAGAAGCACAAATGTACTTCTGACAGAGTCTTTTTTAGTCAATAACCTCTTTATGGTTGACCGCTGAGAGGATTTCGGCAAACGATGACGGTAAATGAAACACATTGACCGATTCACCGGTAAGCTGGGCAATCCTTAGCGATGATATGACGCCAAACACTTCTTCCTGATTGATAACAATAAGGAAGTCTCGTCCGCTAGCTTTAAGTGTTGCCGCAACGTCTCCGATTCGGGATTTCCGGAGGTTGCTCAATTCAACTTGAGGCAAAGCTGACAACGGCATCATAAGTTCTTTAACTGTCAGCTCTTTCCAGTTGGTTTGAGTGCGTGTAGCGACTTGAGTTGCTTTTCTACCGTGAAGTTCTCTAAGAGCAACTAACCCTATCATTTTATCGCTACTATCTTTCACGCAGGCATACCGTCTGGCCGTTTTCGACATGGCCGATTCGGCATCGCTGACTAACGTACTTTCCGGCAGTTCAACGGCAGACAATGTTTTGAAGTCATCCATCACATGAAGGGCATTATCGTGCCAACTTAATGTGTCGCTGGACTGACTTGCGTGATGAATGGCTACTTTATCGGCTGCAGAAGACCATTGAATTTCTTTAAACTCACTCATGACAAACTCCTTTAAAAATATAAGAAATAGAAAATTTTTAAAGGTGCGTCGGGGGGCCGCGAACGAGATGCCAGTTCCATTTAGCAGTGAACGGATTGGTTTTGCTTAAAAATCGTAGGGATAAAGCTAGAGCTCTCTGAACAGAGTACGATGAAATATCAATCGTTTTATCGAGTTCTGGTTCATCAGCCTGAGATTCAGAAACGGATGATGAAAGAGTGACAACGAAGACGGCCTCGGGCTTTTGCTGAGCCGATAGCTGTTTATCATTATTGCCGGTTGAGGCTGGGTATGCTGATGCGCTAAAAGTAACAAATAATAAGCACAGCAACGCCTGATGCCACCAGCTTGGGTGCCATTGACGTTGACTGAGGTTATTTGTTTGTGTCTGCATTTTAGCTCTTAGTTTGTACCCACTTAAGTCTGTAAATTAGTGTATATGAAAGAGTCGGACAACTCATTTTTTATCAATTAAATAAGATATGGGTACCTTTTGCTCAAAATACAAGCAAAGCACTGACATTATTAACTTCAACACGTATACTGTCCCCCATCGGTCTTTCTTAACCGTGCAACTACAATAGGATTCTATGTCAGATAATCAACAGAACAACAATACGCCAGAATATGAAGTTGAAATTCCTGGCCGTGAGCAATTGCTGGAGCTTGTTACGTCAAATAATAAGCCCGTTCACTTTGATGAGTTTATTCGTCACTTTGGCTTAGACGATGAACGCCAGGCTGTTGGCTTAAAAAGACGCTTGCGTGCGATGGAGCGAGACGGGCAGCTAATATACAGTAAAGCGAATGCTTATGGTTTGCCTGAGCGTATGGACTTGATTAAAGGTCGTGTTATTGGTCATAAAGACGGTTTTGGTTTTTGTCAGACGGAAGACGGCGGTAAAGATCTTTTTATTCCACATCATCAAATGTACTCAGTGTTACATGGCGATAAAGTGCTGGTTAAGACAAGCGGCAAAGATAGCCGTGGGCGCACTGAAGGGCGTATCGTACGAGTAACCGAACCTCGAGACAGCAATATTGTCGGGCGTTACTTTGTAGAACACGGTTTAGGTATTGTGGTTCCCGATGATGGTCGAATTAGCCAGGATATTTTGATTCCGGATGCCGATAAGAATGGTGCGCGTCATGGCCAGCTCGTGGTTGTTGAAATTACCCGTAGACCAAGTCGCCGTACCAGCCCAATTGGCCGAGTAAGCGAGGTGCTGGGTGAGCACATGGCTCCGGGTATGGAAATTCAGGTAGCGATACGTGAACACGATATCCCCACCGAATGGCCAACTGAAGTTGATGAAGAGCTGAAAAAGTATAGCGAAGAAGTACCGGCAGAAGCCTATGAAGGCCGTAAAGACTTGCGTGATCTGCCTCTTATCACTATCGATGGTGAAGATTCCCGCGACTTTGACGACGCCGTTTGTTGTGTGCAGGAAGAGAAAGGCTGGCGCCTGTGGGTGGCTATTGCTGATGTGTCTTATTACGTGCGACCCGAAACGGTTCTGGATAAAGCAGCAACTGAGCGTGGTAATTCGGTTTATTTCCCTAGCAATGTCATTCCGATGCTGCCGGAAAAGCTTTCTAATGGCTTATGTTCATTGAATCCTGATGTTGACCGTCTTTGTATGGTTGCAGAAATGGAGTTAGGACCTCGGGGTAAGCTGAAATCGACGCGGTTTTATCCGGCAGTGATGAAAAGCCACGCGCGACTGACTTACAATAAAGTTAAGAAACTGCTTGATGGTGATGAAGAATTGCAACAGCAATATCAGCATGTCATGGATAATGTACAAGAGCTGGAGCGACTTTATAACGCGTTAAGCGCAGCGCGTAAGCGTCGCTCTGCTATTGAGTTTGATACTCAGGAAACCCGCTTTATTTTTAACGCCGAGCGTAAAATTGAAAGTATCGAGCCGGTTAAACGCCATGTTGCTCATAAAATCATCGAAGAGTGCATGATTATGGCGAACGTGGCCTCTGCTCAGCTTATCGAATCCGACAAAGAAATTGGCGCGTTATTCCGTGTGCATGAGACGCCGGCGGATGAACGACTGAACAACTTCCGCAGCTTCCTCGGTGAACTAGGCCTGAACCTCGAAGGCGGTGATGAGCCATCTCCAAAGGACTATGCCGCGCTGCTTGAGCAAGTTAAAGATCGCCAGGATCATGAATTAATTGAAACGATGCTTCTGCGTTCTATGCAGCAAGCGGTTTATCAGCCGGAGAATAAAGGCCACTTTGGGTTAGCATTAAAATCTTATGCACATTTCACTTCACCTATCCGACGTTACCCTGATCTGATTCTACATCGTGCGATAAAAGCAATTTTACGTAAGAAAAAAGGTGAAGAAAAAGGGCTAGTTGGCGCATGGGCGTACTCAGAGAAGCAGTTAGATGAACTGGGCGTTCATACCTCAATGACTGAACGCCGTGCCGACGATGCGACCCGTCAGGTTGACGAGTGGCTGAAGTGTGAGTTTATGCTTGATCATGTCGGCATGGAGTTTGAGGGTATTATTTCCTCAGTCACTAACTTTGGTCTGTTTGTGCGCTTGAGTGACTATCAAATCGACGGACTGGTTCACATCAGTAACCTCGATAACGATTATTACCACTTCGATCAACAAAAGGGGATGTTGGTAGGCGAAAACAGCAACAGCGTTTTCCGTCTGGGCGACAATGTCAAAGTCAAAGTGAAAGACGTCAACCTTGATGATCGAAAAATTGATTTAACTTTACTTGAGGCGACAAGTCCAGGTGGCAAGAAACGTAATATGCCAGCCAAAGGCTCAGGTAAAGGGAAAAGGAAAGGACAGCCTCGGGGTAAAGGCGGTCAAAGAAAAAATGCCAACCGCGGTGGTAAAGGACGTAGTAAGTCATGAGCCAGAAAGTGACGGTGTTCGGCCTGCACGCAGTGCGGGCAATACTAAAAAATCACCCAGATCGCTTGGTTGAGTTGTATGTTTCTAAAGAGCGTCAGGATGACTCGGTTCGAGATATTGTCAATCAATGTCATTCAGCGGGAGTCAGGCCTCAGTGGGTACCAAAGCAAGCGTTAGAAAAACGAGCTGAGGGTGGTAATCACCAAGGTGTGGTAGCGACAGTGCATTCACCACCTACCTTAACTGAGCATGATTTACCTAAGCTGCTGGAGCAAAGTCAACAAGCCGGGTTGTTTTTAATACTTGACGGCGTGACCGATCCGCATAATTTAGGAGCCTGCCTGCGTACTGCAGATGCGGCTGGCGTTACAGGCGTTATCGTTCCGAAAGATAAGTCTGCACAGATCACGCCGACAGTGCGGAAGGTCGCATCGGGCGCAGCTGAAAATGTGCCTTTGATAGTTGTTACTAACTTAGCCCGGGCTCTGAGGGATTTACAGGAGTTAGGGGTTTGGGTGTACGGTACGGCGGGAGAGGCAACTCAGTCCGTTTATGATGTTGATTACAGAGGGCCTATAGCTCTGGTTATGGGAGCGGAAGGTAAAGGCATGAGACGTCTTACTCGCGAAACTTGTGATGATTTAGTATCCATCCCTTTAGCCGGCAGTGTCAGCAGTTTGAATGTGTCTGTAGCCAGTGGCGTCTGTTTATTCGAGGTTGTCAGACAACGAAATGGATCTTAAACGTCGGCTTTTACCCATTGCTATTGCTTTGGCAATGGTCGCTGTTTTATTTGTTAGTTGGACGCCGAACTGGGAGTCACCAACTTGGCTTCGTTCTGAAAAGCCTTATGTCGCTTTTCAATTTGAATTGGAAGGTGATGCTACAAAGTCGGTAGAAAATTTGGCGTTTGATATCAGTAACCGATTGGATGTGAGGCACGAATGGCACCGGGTCGACGATGGTGCCGCTGAATGGCAGGTTACTTTGGTGTTTCGGGAACAGCAGGATGCGGTGCAAATTGACACCACCGTGAAACGCCAGAAACAGGTTGTAGACCACATCGTTGTGCGCGGAGAAAAGGCTGTAGCTAACGAATTAGCCGACCGAGTCGTCGCGTTACTCAGTTCCCGCATTGAAAAGGCCCACAAAAACGCCGATTAATTTGCAATTGGCGTTCATTTTCGTTAGTATCGCGCGGCTTAAATCAGCCATATTCTCATTTTACTGAATGTGTTCCTTGCTTCTATGTTAGTGCGGCTGAGCTAAACTGAGGCTATACGAACCAAAAGGAAACTGTAATGCGTCATTACGAAATCGTATTTATGGTCCACCCGGACCAAAGCGAGCAAGTACCTGGCATGATCGAGCGCTACAGCGAAACGATCAAGCAAGGTGGTGGTGAAATCCATCGTTTAGAAGACTGGGGCCGTCGTCAATTGGCTTACCCAATCAACAAACTGCATAAAGCGCACTATGTGTTGTTGAACATTGAAGCGACTGCAGAAGTTGTGGAAGAGCTGGAAACTGCATTCCGTTTTAACGATGCAGTCTTACGCAACATGATCATGCGTAAGAAAGAAGCTATTACAGAGCCTTCGCCGCTGACTAAGCCGAAGGAAGATCGTAAAGGTGACAGTGAAGCCGCGTAAGCTGGCTGACTTTCTATAACCCTTATGAATCGACTGCATTTAACCGGAACACTTGGCAAAGTACCTAAGCTGGAAACCAGTCCTTCAGGTATTGAGCATTTACAATTAGTGCTTGAACATCGGTCTATGCAACCGGAAGCCGGTATGAGTCGCCAATCTTATGTGCGCATTCAAGTCGTTTTAAGTGGTGAAGGTTTACAACACTGGTTAGAAAAATTGACGGTGGGTTGTGAAGTTCTGGCAGAAGGTTTTCTGCACCGTCACGAGGATAGCAATGGCTCACCTCGTTTGGTACTTCATGCTCAGCATCTCGAATTGATTTAAGGAGACCATCATGGCTCGTTTTTTTCGTCGCCGCAAATTCTGCCGCTTTAAAGCAGATGGCGTAAAAGAAATTGATTATAAAGATATCGCTACGCTTAAGAACTACATTACTGAAACTGGTAAAATCGTTCCTAGCCGTATTACTGGAACCTCCGCTAAGTATCAGCGTCAGTTAGCGCGCGCTATCAAGCGTGCTCGTTATTTGTCACTGCTGCCTTATACTGATTCACATCAGTAAGCTAGCACCGGTTCGATTACCAAAAGTAGAGGTAGCGAGAAATGAATGTCATTTTGTTAGATAAAATTGCTAACTTGGGAAGCCTTGGCGATCAAGTCAGTGTAAAGTCAGGTTACGCACGTAACTTTCTTTTCCCACAAGGAAAAGCAGTACCAGCAACGAAAAGCAACGTTGATTTGTTTGAACAACGTCGCGCTGAGTATGAAGCTAAATTGTCTGATCAATTAGCTGCTGCTGAAGCTCGTGCTGAGAAAGTTAATGCTTTAGAGACAGTAACTATTGCTTCTAAAGCAGGTGATGAAGGTAAACTATTTGGCTCTATCGGTACTCGCGATATCGCTGATGCAGTAACAGCTGCTGGCGTTGAAGTGAAGAAGAGCGAAGTGTTAATGCCTCACGGTACATTACGTGAAGTTGGTGAGTTTGATATCGAATTACACCTGCACGCTGATGTATTTGCTAACATCAAATTGAAAGTTGTAGCGGCTGAATAAGCCTCTCTATTTTCTGAAAAAGCTGCCTTTTGGCAGCTTTTTTTTTGGGAAAGTTTCTCCCCACGTAAACCTTTCTTATATCCGTGTCGTCTAAACTAATATACCAATAATAAAACGTACCCAGGGAGAGAGAGCGTTGCAAAGTGAACCAGCCAGTGAGGATGTGCTATTAGCGACGCGAGGTGACGTGGATGCTTTTCAGCGCCTGTATTATTTACATATAAAGCAAGTGTATGGATTAGTGTTGCGCCTGTGTGCTGATAAGTCATTAGCTGATGATCTCGTTCAGGAAGTCTTTGTGCAACTCTGGCAAAAATTAGGCTCTTTTCGTGGGGATTCTAAGTTTAGTACTTGGCTTTACCGCGTAACCACGAATATCTGCTTAACTGAAATGCGTAAACAGAAACGATGGTTTGCCAAGTTAACATCCGACAGTCATGACGTTTCAGAACAGGTGAGTGAGGGCGGGCTTGATATGAGCCAATTGGATAAACTGATTTTAAAGTTACCTGAACAAACACGTCAGGTTTTTGTTTTACATGCCTTGCAAGGCGAATCTCACCAACAAATTGCTGATTGGCTGGGAATAGCTATCGGTACCAGTAAAGCGCAGTTTCATCGGGCTCGTAAACGTTTAGAGGAGTGGCTACAAGATGAGTGATAACGAAAAAGCTCAAAAGTTAGACCGCCAACTCGAACTGATTAAGCAACAAGGCATTGACCCTAAAAGGGAGTTTTGGTCAGCGATAGAAAGTCGCGTTAATCGGTCAAAGCGATATCAGAGAACCGGAAAATCTTTTTGGTATGGCGCTATAGCTGCAAGTATTGCTATTACCACTTTTATGGCAGGGTGGCAGTTGAGTGTGTTGCAGGCTCCGGAGAACCCTGTAACGGGCTATTATTTACTGGCCGAAAGAATGAACGCAGAACAACAAGTGCAATTGCATGGTATGCGAGTAGGCTATGAAACAGCAGGTTACAGTCAAATTAATGGTAATACAGAAGAGCAATTAACTCAGTTGGCACTTGCCAGACAAGAAATTACTGAGTCCTTGCGCGAAACATCAGGCGATCCAAATTTATTAGAGTTACTGCGTTGGGTAAATGAGCAGGAATTAAAGTTACTGAATCAGTCTTATACGTTGACTCAGTCCGTACAGGAAATCTAATCAGGAGTTAAAAATGAAAAAGATATTAGCCATAGTCGGTTTATCACTACTTATGTTCGGTTCTGCTATTGCAGCCCAGGAAAAGGTCGATGAAACACTAGCGGTCTCCCCCGCAGCCAGGGTGTCCATTGATAATATGAGAGGAAAGGTTGAACTCATCGTAAACGATAAAGATGAAATTAGGGTGGTCGGAAAGCTTGATGAGAAAGCCGAGGCGTTCGTTTTTGAACAGCGGGGTACAGGGGTTCATATTAACGTAAAAGTTCCTGAGCAACGAGGTTTCAACTTGTCTTCGGACGACTCTGAAGGCTCAGATCTAAAAATTTACCTGCCGTCATCTATGGATATTAGCGTAAATGGTGTGTCCATGGACGTCACTGCTAAAGAATTTGAGGGCGGTTTGGAAGTTCGCCTGGTTAGCGGGGACATAGAGGTTAAAAGTATTAAAAATCGAGTGCTGCTTAAGACGGTCAGTGGCGATATTGATGCAGAAGATCTCTCTGGTTCTGTCCGCTTTGAGACGGTCAGTGGTGACATAATGGATGTGAATAATGGTTCAGAGTCAGCGACCTATCAGTCGGTAAGCGGTGATATTACAAGTCAGTCCGACTCTATTGCTGAATTGACAGTTCAGTCGGTATCTGGCGATATTGATGTAAAAGCGGGAGTGTTACGCAAAGGCAAAGTGACTACCGTCAGTGGCGATGCCATATTGACTGCTGGCTTACACGGTAGTGCTCGATTAGAATCCAGCTCAGTGAGTGGTGATTTAACGTTTAAATGGATGGGCGATATCCACTCGAGTTTCGATATCAAGTCTAATGCTGGCGGTGAAATTACCAACCGGTTAACCGATGATAAAGCCAATGAAGCTGAATGGGGGCCATCGTCAAGACTTGAATTCTCAGTCGGTGAGGGCAGTGCCGATGTTTCCGCAACAACGGTTAGCGGTGAAATTACGCTCGATAATAATTAAATACTGCAGTTAGGTCTTGCTTCGCTTTCTAAATAAGAGGGGATTTTGTATAGTAATCCCCTCTTATTATTTCCCTTGGCGAGACAACTTTCCTCATGGCAGAAAAGTCAAAAAAACGCGACGCTTCAATAGAAGCCCTGCGCTCAGCTCCACACTCAATTGAAGCAGAACAGTCCGTCCTTGGCGGTTTAATGCTGGACAATGATGCGTGGGATAATGTGGCTGGCAGCGTCATCGCAGAAGACTTTTACCATCGCTCCCATAGACTTATTTTCAAAGCGATGCATGAGCTTGCTCAACGCAGCCAGCCGATGGATTTGGTCACGGTATCTGAAAACCTGGAGACATCCGGAGAGCTCGATCAAATTGGTGGGTTTGCTTACCTTGGAGAAATAGCTAAAAATACGCCCAGCGCGGCGAATATATTGGCTTATGCCAACATCGTCAGAGAGCGGGCGGTATTAAGAGAAATGATTGGGGCAGCAAATGACATTGCTGAATCCGGTTATGATACCCAAGGCCGAAGTAGCGCAGAATTGCTAGATTTAGCGGAATCAAAAGTCTTTCAAATAGCGGAAAAACGAGTCAGCTCAAGTGAAGGCCCGCAAGGAATAAATCTTATTCTGCAACGCACGGTAAGCCGTATTGAGCAGTTGAGTAAACTGAAAAACAATAATGGTGTAACAGGCGTTTCTACAGGCTTTACTGATCTAGACCAGATGACTGCAGGTCTTCAGCCTTCAGATTTAGTCATAGTAGCTGCCCGACCTTCAATGGGTAAAACTACATTCGCGATGAACCTTGCGGAGAATATTGCACTGAACGATGATCGGCCGGTGTTAGTATTTAGCTTAGAGATGCCAGCAGAACAGTTAATGATGCGTATGCTGGCATCACTGAGCCGAGTTGACCAGAACAAAGTACGTACGGGTAAACTTGAAGATGATGATTGGGCGCGCATTGCCTCGGTCATGAATATGCTAAATGACAAGAACAACATTTATATCGACGACTCCTCAGGCTTAACGCCTACAGAAGTTCGCTCTCGTGCTCGTCGTATCCATAGAGAACACAAAGGTATCTCTATGATTATGGTGGATTACCTTCAATTGATGACAGTGCCGGGTATGTCGGAAAACCGAACTCTGGAAATTGCTGAAATCTCGCGTTCGTTAAAATCTTTGGCGAAGGAACTGGAAGTACCGGTTGTCGCACTTTCACAGCTTAACCGTTCACTTGAGCAGCGCTCGGACAAACGTCCGGTTAACTCAGACTTACGTGAATCCGGTTCAATTGAGCAGGACGCCGATGTCATTATGTTTATCTATCGAGATGAGGTTTATCATCCCGACTCTGCGGAACAAGGTTTAGCGGAAATTATTATCGGTAAGCAGCGTAACGGGCCTATTGGTAAAGTGGAACTTAAGTTCCACGGGCAACTATCAAGGTTTGATAACTATGCCCGTAATATTAGCGACGACCGTTACTAATCGTCGCTATTTGATCTTATCGAAACAAATTTCGATATAGGCTTTCCCAGCGACATGATTAAACGGCATAATCAATTTTGAGCCTTCAGATTTGTGCGAAATGGTATGATCTTTTCCAGATACGACTATCGGTGTCGCCATATCGAAGTCGTAGCCTTTTTCACCCAGGCTCTTTTTAGCTCCACCGGTGACCATATTAGTAATTTCACCGACCATGTCACATACGTCTTCGTTGATTGAATCCGGCAGCTCACCCAGCATTTTATTCATTATTTCGCAGGCCAGGTTTTCTTCAAAAGATATGGAAAATGACCCTTTAATTTGTGGGCCGACCATTCCGATGATGCCCGATACATCTCCACGAGCGTATTCATCTTTTTTAAGCTGCGCCTTACCGGGTTTCAATTCCATTTGTGCCATCATCGACAAGACATTTTGCAGTGCTTGAAGAAATGGGTTTACGAACTCGGCATTCATTGTTTATTCCTTTATAGCTTGCTGGCACTTAATTGTGTCAGATGTGTTTTCAATGGTTAAAATTAGACTACGGTTACCATAGTCATCAACAACATTGATAGTATTTACTTGTGCTGAAAAGCTGTTCATTAAAAGTGTGTTGGCTAGCTTCCATTGGCACAGGTTATCACGCTTAGGGACTTCCTGATAAATCCAAATTTTTTGATAGTCAGCTTCGAAACCAACCCAACTTGGTGTAACGGCTTCCCCCTGGGAATTAGTGAGTTGAAACTTTTCATTTACCCAGTTACGAATTTGCTTCTCCGCATCATTTTGCTCAAGCCTGAATTCTTTTCCCAAACGCTTTTTCAGTGCTTGCTGAACGTCATGCAACGTATACTGATGGACAATTTCCATAGCATGCGTGTTTTTGTTAAAGCTGATTTCGGTCAACCCAAAAAAGTAACGGTGCGCTGACACAGAGGGTATCAGCGCTAATAACAGAGCAAGAGCGGCAACAACTTTAGTCATCGTTTCCGGACTCCAGCTCCTGATTGTAGTCTTCCATCATGCTTTTATTACGGTCTTTCCGTTTAAAAAGCTCAATCCTTGATGGAACAGCCCGAGCTGGCCAATAATTATTATCCGTATCAACGTCAGCTGTTTCCCAGTTTGGGTCAACAACGACTTGAGTCAGGGTTTTATCTCGAATGAGCAATTTGCTGACGCTCTCTGGCGAACGTCGCCAAACTTCCGCAGGAATACGGACATGCTCCTTACTACCATCTTGGTAATGAAGGTCGAGTAAAATAGGCATAACTAAACCGCCTTTGTTAGCAAAGTCGAGCACGTAGAAGTTACTGCCATTTTCCAGCATTTTTTTCTGCTCGTCATTGAGTCCTTCAATGAGTTTTCTGTATTCGTTACGGTCTGCATTAGTCACCGTAAACTCGTCGTTTTCATTATAGAAGTCAGCAAGGTGCGGTTGCTGATGAATTTTGTAATTAACATCGGCGTTGCGCTTGGTGGTTAAAGATTCAGGCTCTGCATCATGTTGTTTTTCAGCCCAGGCTTTTTCAACTTCCGGATCCTGCGTGTTAATAGTTAATTGGTGAACTTGTTCTAACGATATGTCGACATGGTCAGTCGAGTAGAACCAGCCGCGCCAGAACCAATCTAAATCAACGCCTGAAGCATCCTCTAACGTTCTGAAGAGATCTTCCGGCGTCGGACGTTTAAACTTCCAGCGCTGTGCGTATTCGCGGAATGCGAAATCGAATAAGTCACGACCGACGATGGTTTCACGCAATATATTGAGAGCGGTCGCCGGCTTCCCGTAAGCGTTATTACCAAACTGCAGGATAGATTCTGAGTTGGTCATAATGGGCATTTGGTTACTGCTGGCCATGTAACGGGTAATGTTACGCGGCTCACCGCGCCAGGAAGGGTAGTCTTTTTCCCATTTCTGTTCAGCCAGAAATTGCAAATAGGTGTTTATTCCCTCATCCATCCAGGTCCACTGGCGCTCATCCGTATTGACTATCATAGGGAAGTAAATATGGCCAATTTCGTGAATAATAACTGAAATTAGACCGTATTTCGTACGTTTGGAGTAGTACTTCTCACCCGAGTCTTCGTCAACGTATGGGCGAGGACCATTAAAGGTGATCATCGGATATTCCATGCCACCGACAGGCCCATTGACTGAAATTGCTACCGGGTAAGGGTAGTCAAAGCTGTAGTCGTTGTAATGCTCAATGGTGTGGATAATAGAAGCAGTTGAGTATCGTTCCCATAAAGGATTGCCTTCCTCAGGGTAGAACGACATAGCCAATACATCGGTGTCGTTTTTCTTGTAGCCCTGAGCATCCCAGATAAATTTACGCGATGAAGCCCAGGCAAAGTCACGAACTTTCTCAGCTTCAAAAATCCAGGTTTTGGTTTCGCTGGTTCCTTCCTTTTGGTTCTCCAGTGCTTCCTCTTCGGTAACAATTTTTATTGGTTCGTCCGCGTTACGTGCAACTTCCAGACGTTGACGTTGAGTCGACGTGAGCACCTGGTTGGGATTTTGCAAAACACCGGTAGAAGCAACAATGTGATCGGCCGGAACCGTTATCTCAACACGGTAGTCGCCAAACTCAAGAGCGAACTCACCATTGCCGATGAATTGCTTATTCTGCCAGCCCTCAGCATCATAGTATGCTGCCATACGAGGGAACCATTGTGCCATTTCGTAAAGATAATTACCGTCGTCTTCAAAGTATTCGTAGCCGCCACGGCCGCCAAGCACTTCAGCTTCGATAATGTTGAATTGCCAATTAATATTAAAGGTAACGCTTTCACCACTTTTCAACGGTTCGCTAAGATCAAGTCTTAGCATCGTGTCATTAACGTAATGATCAAGCGGTTCACCATTTTCTTTACTGATTTCGGTAAGCTCATAACCGGCTGGAAAGCTTTCCTGAGTCAGCATACTTTCCATGCGGGAAAAACTAACGCGCTCTAAATCCCCGGAAGCATTACTTTTTGGCCCTATCGAGTCTTTCTTAAAACGGTTTTGATCAAGCTGTACCCATAAATAGCGCAAGGTATCAGGTGAGTTATTAGTATAGGTAATAGTACTTTCTGCGGTAATGCTTTGATTCTCGTCATCTAGCGCAACCTGAATTTTGTAGTCCGCTTCTTGTTGCCAGTAGGCATGGCCGGGGGCTCCAGAAGCTGTTCGGTAGATATTTGGGCTGCGAAACTTATCGTCGTTAAGTTGACGGAATTTATCTTCAAACGCTTGAGCTGTTGCTGCCTGGCTAACGGCAAAGGAAACCGCTGCTGTAGCAATAAGATGACTGAGTTTCATTCTTTTACCTATTGTTATTATTTAATGGCGCTACTATGAATGGCACTTGGTACACAAACCATGAGCCTCTATAGTTTGGTTTTGAACTTTAAAGCCTTGATCTTCTGCTTGGTGCTTTAGCTCGTCGTAGACCCCCTCGGACTGGATCTCCTGAACATCGCCACAGGAGTCACAGATAAGCATTTGTACTGGGTGTTGATGATCAAAGTGTGAACAGAGCACAAAACTGTTTGATGAGGTAATCTTATGGACAAAGCCCTGCTCTTGTAAAAAGTCTAAAGCGCGGTAAATGGTTGGTGGCTTTGCATTTGGCATAACTTCACGCAATTCATCCAGCAAATCGTATGCCCCAACAGCACCTGAATGTTCTGCGAGTATAGCGAATACTTCGCGGCGAGCATTGGTTAGCCGGGCTCCGCGTTGCTGGCAGAGTGTTTCTGCTTTACGTATGAGTCTTTGCGCTTCTTGAGCTGTCATTAGTTACTACAGTTTAAGATCAGTTTTGCCATTGTAGAGAGTTTTAGAGGCAAGGAAAAGGGTTTTACGGAAGAGGCTGCTTAGCGTTGTATTCTGAGTTAAAATAAGTAACGCGTTTGCAGGCTTTACTGATTAACTTTTGGGTGGATGTTTTGGCTTTACCATATTCTTACAAGCTCTCTGTGGCTCCTATGCTGGACTGGACTGATCGTCACTGTCGATATTTTCATCGTTTGCTAACGCAGACTGCCCTGCTTTATACCGAAATGGTGACGACAGGAGCCATTACTTATGGTCAGCAGGACTTTCTCGCATTTAACCCGGAAGAACATCCCGTTGCCCTCCAGTTAGGTGGCTCCGAACCGGACGCGATGGCCCGCTGCGCTGCTTTGGCACAAGAGCGTGGTTATGACGAAGTTAATATCAATGTTGGCTGTCCATCAGATAGAGTTCAGAATGGAAGTTTTGGCGCCTGCTTAATGGCCGAACCCGTAAAAGTGGCTGATTGTGTCAAAGCGATGAAAGCGGTTACCGACATTCCAATAACGGTAAAAACCCGGCTTGGGATTGACCACCAAGATTCCGATGATTTTCTGTATGAATTAACCGATGCGGTTGTCGCTGCCGGTACCGATCAATTGACCTTGCACGCACGTAAAGCCTGGTTGCAAGGACTGAGTCCTAAAGAAAACAGAGATATCCCGGAACTGCAATATGAACGCGTTTACCGGGCACAAAAAAGATACCCCGATGTTCCAGTCTCGATTAATGGTGGAGTTTTAACTATTGATGACGTCAAAGGGCACCTGGCTGAAGTTCATGGTGTGATGATAGGACGGGCGGCGTATCAAAACCCCTGGTTGTTAACTCAGTTGGATCAGTTGAATAGCTTAGAGCAATCAACCCTAACCAGGGAAGCGGTTGTTACTGCCATGATACCTTACATTGATAATCACATCCGCCAGGGAGGCCGTGCATGGCACGTTGCCCGGCATATGCTGGGGTTGTTTCAGGGAATGACGGGAGGCAAACGGTGGCGTCAGTACCTCAGTGTCAAAGGTCCTCGAGCCTCGAGTGCGGAACAACTCCTTTATGGTGCACTGGCGTTTCGTGATGACCATAGCCAGCATGTTTCATCATTAACGTCATAAATACACTAAAAACTGGTGAAAAACACTAACTCTAGAAATCGATAGCTTTTCTTGTTTTAAGAATAATACCAATAAAAACAAATGGTTAATAAAAATTAAAAAGATGGCACAACCTTTGAATTACTTAGTGCGACTTAACTAACGCACTGTCATTTATTCAAAGGAGAAAATCATGAAAGCGTTAATCGTAAGTGTCATCAGTGGTGTTATGTTGTTCAGTGCTTCGGTATCAGCTGCCGATGAAAATAGAGATTCTATCGCTGCTGAGCTACAAGCTCAGATTGCTGAAATGTCTGAAGAAAGTATGCAAAGTATTAAGCAGTCGGCTGCTGACTCGATTCAGGAATGGGCTTTGGAGTTATTTTCGAGCTTACAATTAGTTGAAGTTCAAAATAAAGCATCAGAACAAGAAAGTAAGAAAGCTCAATAAGGAGTCCCCATGATTTTATTGGATCAATGGTGGCTCATTTGGTTGACCGCGCCGGTTTTAGGAACGTTAGTCGTCGGCGCTGTCATAAGTTTCAGCGCATCACTGATGCGGCATAGCTAGACTTTTGGTACTCTGCGTATATCCCGTTATAACAATAAAAGAGGAATACGTATGTTTAAGTCTCTGATAGCCGCTTCAGTGCTGGCTGTAATAACTGGTTGTGCAACAGCTGCCCAGCCTGCAGAAGGTAGCCCGGAACAGGCAAAGTATACCGCTAGTGATAAAGCTGAAAGGTTAGCCAAGCAGTATCTTCTTATCGATACGCACATTGACGTGCCATACCGAATCCACGATAAGTGGGAAAATGTAACTGAAGCCACCGAAGAAGGGGATTTCGATTATCCCCGTGCTGTAGAAGGCGGCCTTGATGCTCCGTTCATGTCAATTTATATCCCTGCTTCTTATGAAGAAAGCGGTGGCAGTATTCAACTGGCTCATGAACTTATCGATGGTATGGAAGCGCTTGTCGGACGTGCGCCAGATAAGTTCGCGATGGCTTATAGCACTGACGATATCCGTCGTAATAAGGAACAAGGTTTAATGTCTATTGCTCTGGGTATGGAAAACGGTACCCCAATTGAAGGCGATCTTGATAACTTACACATGTTTTATGAGCGCGGTATCCGTTACATTACTCTGGCACATTCGTTATCTAATCACATTTCAGATTCTTCTTATGACATTCGCCGACAGTGGGATGGGTTAAGCCCCTTCGGTAAAGAACTGGTCAAAGAAATGAACAAAGTTGGCGTTATGGTCGATGTTTCTCATATTTCTGATGATGCGTTTTACCAAGCCGTTGATATTAGTGAAGCGCCAGTAATAGCGTCGCATTCATCGCTGCGTTCGTATACTCCGGGATTCGAGCGTAATATGAGCGATGACATGCTAAAAGCCTTGGCGGAAAATGAAGGGGTTATCCAAATTAACTTCGGTTCATCATTTTTGGCGGAACAGGCGAATCGTTATCGCGATATGATGAAAAAGCGGATTAGTGCAGTAAAAGAGCAGTATGGCGAAGATAGCGACGAAGCAAAACGTCGCATTAAGGATATTGAAGCCAATAATCCGTATCCCTTTGCGACTTTAGATACCGTTTTAGACCATATTGACCATGTGCGCGATTTGATTGGGGTTGAACATATAGGTGTTGGCTCCGACTATGATGGCGTCGGTGATTCATTACCCGTCGGGTTAAAAGACGTATCCACTTATCCAAACCTGGTTCAGGGACTTATGGATAGAGGCTACTCAGACAAAGAAGTTGAAATGATTCTGGGCGGTAACTTAATGCGAGTTTGGCAGCAGGTCGAAGACTACGCTAAAATACATTAAGGTCTTGACAGCAGGCCGTGAATCGGTATAATTCGCGGCCACGTCTTTTGAGTTTATCGGCAAGTTGCCGTGTAAAAGGCGTTCGACAACAGTCCCGATTGGGGACTGAATGCTTGACGTAGAACATCACACCCCCGGTATGTGCCAGGGAGGTTGTGATTTTCTGTGCTCTTTTTTAAATGCTCTTTTATTGAGGCTTTGATTTATTTATGGCTAATCAAAGAATTCGGATTCGTTTGAAAGCGTTCGATCACCGTCTGATCGACCAGTCGACTGCAGAGATTGTTGAAACTGCAAAACGCACTGGTGCTCAGGTACGTGGTCCTATCCCACTGCCAACACGGAAAGAACGTTTCACCGTGCTGACTTCACCACACGTAAATAAAGACGCGCGTGACCAGTACGAAATCCGCACCCACAAGCGTCTGATTGATATCATGGACCCTACTGACAAAACCGTTGACGCGCTTATGCGTTTAGATTTGGCAGCTGGTGTTGATGTACAGATCAGCTTGGGTTAAGTGGGCAGTAATAGGATTACACACGAGAGGTTTTAACAATGGCTATAGGTCTAGTCGGTCGTAAAGTAGGAATGACGCGTGTCTTCCAGGAAGACGGCGCTTCTGTTCCTGTTACTGTGATCGAAGTGCTGGCGAACCGTGTGACTCAGGTTAAATCTGATGACACTGACGGTTACCGTGCCCTTCAAGTGACCACAGGCGAGAAGAAAGCGAGCCGTGTAACCAAGCCTTTAGCAGGTCATTTTGCTAAAGCTGGTACAGAGGCAGGTCGTGGTCTTTGGGAATTCCGCCTGAAAAACGGCGAAGGCGAAGATTATGCAGTAGGTTCTGAACTGACTGTTGATATTTTTGCAGAAGTTAACAAAGTAGACGTTACTGGTATTTCAAAAGGTAAAGGCTTTGCCGGTACTGTGAAACGCTGGAACTTCAGCATGCAGGACGCTACTCATGGTAACTCATTGTCTCACCGCGCACCGGGTTCAATCGGTCAAAACCAGTCGCCTGGTAAAGTATTCAAAGGCAAGAAAATGGCTGGTCAGATGGGTAATGAGCAAGTCACTACGCAATCACTTGAATTAGTTCGAGTTGATGCAGAACGCAACTTGTTGTTGATCAAAGGTGCGGTCCCCGGTGCAACCGGTAGTGATGTGATCGTTAAACCAGCGGTCAAGGCATAACGTCTGAGGAGAATAGTGATGGAATTAACATTGAAAGACGCAAAAGGCGCTCTTGAGGTTTCCGAAGCTACCTTTGGACGTGAGTTTAATGAAGCCCTTGTCCATCAAGTAGTTGTAGCTTACGCTGCAGGTGCTCGTCAGGGCACTAAAGCTCAGAAAACTCGTTCTGAAGTAGCCGGTGGTGGTAAGAAGCCTTGGCGTCAAAAAGGTACAGGTCGTGCCCGTGCAGGTACAATCCGTAGTCCTATCTGGCGTTCTGGTGGTGCGACTTTTGCAGCAAAACCGCAAAATCACAGCCAGAAAGTCAACAAGAAAATGTATCGCGGTGCGATTAAAAGCATTTTGTCGGAACTGATTCGTCAGGAACGTTTGATTGTTGTTGAGAAGTTTGGTGTTGATGAGCCAAAAACAAAGCAACTGGCAGCGAAACTGAAAGAAATGGATCTGAACGACGTTTTGATCGTAACAAAAGAAGTTGATGAGAACCTGTTCTTAGCTTCTCGCAACTTGCATAAAGTCGACGTGCGTGATGTTCAGGGTATTGACCCTGTCAGTCTGATTGCTTTCGAGAAAGTGCTGATGACTGCTGACGCCGTCAAGCAGCTTGAGGAGGTGTTATCATGATGCGCGAAGAACGTTTGCTTAAAGTGATTTTAGCACCTCACGTTTCGGAAAAATCGACCAACACTGCTGAAAATAACAACACGGTTGTTTTTAAAGTAGCCGTTGATGCGACTAAAACCGAAATCAAAGCGGCTGTCGAAAAATTATTTGAAGTTGAAGTCAAAAACGTACGTACAGTTAACGTGAAGGGTAAAACCAAGCGCACTGGTTCTCGTTTCGGGAAACGCAGTGACTGGAAAAAAGCGTATGTTGCCTTGCAAGAAGGTGCTGACATTGACTTCTCTGGCGGCGCTGAGTAACAGGAGGAATAAACATGGCTGTAGTTAAGAGTAAGCCTACGTCTCCGGGTCAACGCCACGTCGTTAAAGTCGTCGGTCAGGACCTGTACAAAGGCAAGCCTTACGCACCGTTGCTGGAAAAAAACAGCAAGTCTGGTGGTCGTAACAATAACGGTCGTATCACGGTTCGTCACATTGGCGGTGGTCATAAACACCACTACCGTGTAATCGACTTTAAACGTAATAAAGATGGTATCCCTGCAAAGGTTGAGCGTATTGAATACGATCCTAACCGTTCAGCGAATATCGCTTTAGTTTTGTATGCTGACGGTGAACGCCGTTACATTCTGGCTCCGAAGAACCTATCAGTAGGCGATCGTATCCAGTCTGGTGTTGATGCACCAATCAAGCCTGGTAACAGTCTGCCAATGCGCAACATCCCTGTGGGTAGTGTTGTTCACGCGGTAGAGTTACAGCCAGGTAAAGGCGCACAAATGGCTCGTTCAGCGGGTGCTTATTGCCAGATTCTTGCGCGTGACGGTGCTTATGTTACTGTTCGCTTACGTTCAGGTGAGATGCGTCGCGTTCAGTCTGAAGGTCGTGCAACTATCGGTGAAGTAGGCAACGCAGAACACATGCTGCGTCAATTGGGTAAAGCCGGTGCAAACCGCTGGCGTGGTATTCGTCCGACCGTTCGTGGTGTGGCGATGAACCCAGTTGATCACCCTCACGGTGGTGGTGAAGGCCGTACCTCTGGTGGACGTCATCCTGTGACGCCATGGGGCACGCCGACCAAGGGCTACAAAACCCGTAAAAACAAGCGTACTGATAAGTTCATCGTACGCCGTCGCAACAAATAAGAGTTGAGGATAAAACATGCCACGTTCTCTTAAAAAAGGTCCATTTATTGACCTTCACCTGCTAAATAAGGTGGAGAAAGCGTTGGAAGCCGGGGAAAAGAAGCCAATTAAAACTTGGTCCCGTCGTTCAATGATCATCCCAGATATGATCGGCCTGACAATCGCTGTTCACAACGGTCGTCAGCACGTTCCTGTCTACGTGACAGATGAAATGATCGGTCATAAATTAGGCGAATTCGCGCCAACCCGTACTTATCGCGGCCATGCTGCTGATAAGAAAGCGAAGAAACGGTAAGAGGTAGAGAGTGATGGAAGCAATTGCTAAACACCAATTTGCCCGCGTTTCAGCGCAGAAGGGCCGTTTGGTCGCAGACCAAATCCGTGGACTTCCAGTAGAAAAAGCACTGGATATCCTGGCATACAGCCCTAAAGCAGCTGCTGGCTTAATCAAGAAAGTTCTTGAGTCAGCAATCGCGAACGCGGAACATAACGAAGGTGCGGATATTGATGAGTTGAAAGTAACTCGAGTCTTTTTAGACGAGGGTCCTACTATGAAACGCATCAAACCACGGGCGAAAGGCCGTGCCGATCGTATCTTTAAGCGCACCAGCCACATTACTGTGGTCGTGTCAGATAGCTAGGAGATAAATTATGGGTCAGAAAGTACATCCTAATGGTATTCGCCTAGGTATCTCCAGACCATGGAATGCAACCTGGTATGCGAATACAAATGAGTTCGCTGATAACCTGCACAGTGATCATCAGGTACGTAAGTTCCTGACTAAAGAACTGCGCAACGCATCAGTCTCTCGTATCGTTATCGATCGTCCTGCTAAGAGTGTTCGTGTGACTATTCACACAGCGCGCCCTGGTGTGGTCATCGGTAAAAAAGGCGAAGACGTAGAAAAACTGCGTAAACAAGTATCGAAATTGACAGGTTCTCCTGCGCAAATCAATATCTCAGAAGTTCGTAAGCCTGAGTTGGATTCGCAGCTAGTAGCTGACAATATTGCTGGTCAGTTGGAACGTCGTGTCATGTTCCGTCGTGCTATGAAGCGTGCTGTACAGAACGCCATTCGCTTAGGTGCCAAAGGTATCAAAGTTGAAGTGAGTGGTCGTTTAGGCGGCGCAGAGATTGCACGTACTGAGTGGTATCGTGAAGGCCGTGTACCGCTGCACACATTACGTGCAGACATCGACTACTCGACCTCAGAAGCGAACACCACTTACGGTATCATCGGTGTTAAGGTCTGGATTTTCCGTGGTGAAGTTCTTGGTGGACTTCCAACTGAAGAAAAGCCAGCTCCTAAGCGCGGCAAGAACCGTAAGTAAGGAGAGACGATATGTTACAACCTAAGCGTACAAAATTCCGTAAGGTTCACACAGGCCGCAACCGTGGTCTGGCGCAGTCTGGTAACAAAGTCAGCTTCGGTACTTTTGGTTTAAAAGCTACTGACCGTGGTCGTATGACTGCGCGTCAAATCGAAGCAGGCCGTCGTGCAATGACTCGTCACGTTAAGCGTCAAGGTAAAATCTGGATCCGTGTATTTCCTGATAAGCCTATTACCAAAAAACCTCTAGAAGTTCGTATGGGTAAAGGTAAAGGTAACGTCGAATACTGGGTTGCTCAGATTCAACCAGGTCGCGTTCTGTATGAAATGGACGGTGTTCCTGAAGAGTTGGCACGTGAAGCGTTCCGCCTAGCGGCACGTAAACTGCCTTTCAAAACCACTTTTGTGACTCGGACGGTAATGTGATGAAAGCAAGTGAACTGAAAGATAAAACCGTTGAGCAGCTGCAGGAAGAATTGCTAGGCTTGCGTCGTGAGCAGTTCAATCTGCGTATGCAAGCGGCAACTGGTCAGCTGAATCAGACTCACATGATGAAACAAGTGCGTCGTGATATCGCACGTGTTAAAACCATCTTAAATGAGAAGGCAGGTGCGTAATGACTGATGAAAAACGTGTTCGTACTCTGCAAGGCAAAGTTGTCAGCGATAAGATGGATAAAACCATCACTGTAGCTGTTGAACGTCGTGTAAAGCACCCGGTATACGGGAAGTACATCACGCGTACAACTAAAGTACATGCGCATGACGAAGACAACCAGTGTAAAGCAGGCGATACCGTGATTGTTCGCGAATGTCGTCCGCTGTCTAAGAATAAATCTTGGACTCTGGAAGAAATCGTAGAGCGTGCTACTGTTGTCTAAACGCAGATAACGATAAAGAAATTAGAAGGCCTCCCTTGCGGAGGCCTTTTTTTTGATCTAAAACTTAATAGGTTGAGTACAAATATCTGAAATTAAATAATTTATTTTCTTTAATAATTAATAATAAAAAGCGCACGTCAGTGCGTAATACTCAGAGGGAGTCAACCTATGTCAAAGAGCTTATTTTTTGCAGCTACGGTACTTGCGGCAAGTCCGGTAGTTGCTGCTCCTCAGGACGCTAACTCGGTTGAACAAGAAATCCAGGCATTAAAGGAACGCTTGGCCGAACTTGAAAAACGCCTTGCGGAAAGAGAAGAACGTAAAGAAGAAGTGGTTGTTGTTGAAAAGCGAGAAATAGAAGAAGATAAATCGACAGGTGAAAAGGCGAAGAAGCAAAGAGTTGTCTATGACTCAGGTGTACACGCGCGTTTAGATGAACTCGAACAGAAAACTCAAGAAAATGAAAACTGGCCAATAAAAATCCACGGTGCCGTTCGTTTTCAATATGAATACAACAACTACGACTCAGATAATGAAAACCGCACAGGGGATCTCGACTTTGACATCTTCCGCCTGAACTTTGATGGTGAAATGGGCGGAGTTATCTTATCAGCCGAGTATCGTTGGTTTAATTACCAAGACGTCGTAAAACATGCATGGTTTGGCTATGACTTTACTGACAAACTCCAGGGCCAAGTAGGGGTAGTGAAGATACCTTTTGGTAACATGCCTTATAACTCCCACAGTTACTTCTTTAACAGTACTTTTTACGTTGGCTTAGAAGATGAGCACGATAATGGGGTGCGCTTCAAATATCGTGGAGACGAATGGGATTTCGATCTGGCTTATTTAAAGTCTGATGAACAAGGCGGTATTGATGGATCAACTTCGGATCGCACAGCGCGCTATAACTACGATACGGTCGGTATCAGGCTGCCTGGTCAAGGTGCTTACGATGCCCCTGGATTACCCGTCGGAGAAAGTAACAGTTATGCTGTTCGTACCGCGCGCAAGTTTAACTTTAGTGATGACGAAAATCTGGAGCTTGGGGTCTCTGTTCAAGGCGGTAACTTGTACTCAGGAACAGCTGCCGAAGGTTTTACTGAAGCACAAAATTATGAGAACCAAAATGTTGGTAACCGTTTAGCTTGGGCCGCTCATGGTGTTTATAATAACGGCCCATGGAATGTTCAGCTGCAATATTCAGACTATGACTATGATTTAAAGCTAGAGAACAGGGGCGTCTATATGGCGGCTTATGCCTATTATGACGCTATTCCAACAGAAGCTAAGTTATATACGGCTAACGTTGCTTATACAATGCCTGTAGACATCGGTCCAATTACTAGTTTTACGTTCTATAATGACCACAGTCTGATGACCGATAAGATGGGGTATCAAGATGATACCTGGATGAACGTTTTAGGGGTAGCGGTTGCAGCAGGCGGTGGTTTTTATACTTACGTAGATTACGTTAGAGCTAAAAACCAACCGTTTATTGGTGGTAACACGGCCACAGATGGCGGTGAAGTTAACGATCGTTTCAACATAAACTTCGGTTATTACTTCTAACTTTTTTGTTCGTTAGAGTATCAAAGACATGGTTCCCGTTAGGGTTCCATGTCTTTTTCATTAGGTAGTATATGTTCGTACGAATCACCTTCCTGCCGAAAGTCTTTTGTCCTATTAAACATTTTCAGTTCTGTATGCAGTGCTGCTTTAGCCATAATATGAGCGCTAATAGGAGCTGTTAAGAATAGGAAAATGGCAATCAATAACTCATTTAAATTAATTGCGCCCTGAACCGAAGTAATAATAATTGTGGCAATGACAATTCCGCCGATTCCAATCGTCGTATTCTTAGTGGGAGCATGTAACCGAGTGAAAAAATCGGGGAGTATAGCTAAGCCCAAAGAGCCTATAAACGCAAAAGTTGCGCCTAATAAAATAAAGAACGCAGCGAGCCATTGAGACCACTCTGGTAACTGATTTAATGTGTCCATAACTTTATACCCTCTACTCTATTAAGTCGCCACGGAGTAAAAATTTACCCGCTGCAATCGTGCCAACAAAGCCAAACATCGCAATGAGTAAAGCTGCTTCAAAATACGTTTGGGTGTTTTGGTACATACCCAGCAATAGCAATAAAGCCAGTGAATTAATATAAATAGTATCCAGCGCTAATATTCTGTCTGGTAAGTCGGGACCCTTAACAAGCCGCCAAAAATTCATTAATACGGATAAACTAAATAATAAAAAAGCAATCTGGAGTACCGTCGTTAACATTGGAAAATCTCCTTCAGGCGGCGTTCATAACGGTTTCTTATAGTCTTGATGACGTCTTCTGGATTCTCTTCAGAAAACGCATGGATAAGAATACCTTTACGACCCCGAGTTATCTCACAAGAAACGGTGCCCGGAGTTAATGTAATGGTACTTGCAAGAATGGTCACCGGGAGTTCTTCTTTCATGTCTAGTGGGAAAACAAAAAGAGCAGGCTTGATTGAGCGCGGTTTTCCGATAATCATAAAAGCTATTTTAAAATTTGCTACAACGATGTCGTGTAACAGAATAAAAAAATAAACAACGGCAAGATCCGGGCGTTTAATTTTCGCAAAACTAGGCCATGCCGAACGAAATAAAAATGGAATAAACCATGCAAATAGCGCGCCCAGTATGACAACGCCTGGGGCGAGGGAGCTAAACAGTAGCACCCATACAACAAGTAAGAATAAAGACAATAAAGGTGTCGGAAAGATTCTTTTCATAGTCGTTATTCCACTCCTTTTGTCAGAACACGTGAGGGGTATTGCTCTATATCATAAAGCTGTTCGGCGACGCCATCTGTGTAATTGCGTATGGGATTAGCGAAGATCGTCATAGCGACTGACAGAGAGAGCAATATTGCGACAGCTGATAGTTTCCCTAATGGAGCTGACTGTTCGTTTGCCTTTCCTGATAAGGTATGCCATAGCATTTTACTGCCGGCACGAGTAACCGAAATAATCATAATAAGGGTTGCACCTAACATAGCCCCCCAAAGCCAGAAAGTTGCTCCATTGGGAGTGGCGGCTTCCATTATCATGAGTTTTCCAACAAAGCCCGACAACGGCGGTAACCCAATAATGGCTATTGCTGCAATTAAAAACATGACTGAATAGGTTGAGTGATGCGCCATTTTTTTACCCGAGACTATGCGAGACGCTGTTTTACCTCGTTCAAACGCGATAAGGTCGGCCAGTAGAAATAAAGCGCCAGTAATAAAGGTGGAATGAATTAAGTAATAGAGCATGGCGCCAGTGGTTTCTGTGCCGTTTAAACTGTATGTTGCTATGAGCGTGCCAATTGATATCACAACTAAATATGCGACAAGCAAGCGGAGGTCGCGTGCCGCGAGAATACCGATAGCACCAGCAAGCATAGTGATGAGTCCCATTACCCACAGCCAGTCATGAGCAATGAGTGCAAGCTCGTTTGCCTCGGGGCCGAAAATCAATGTATACACACGAACTATGGCGTAAACACCAACCTTGGTCATTATGGCAAAGAGGGCTGCGACAACTCCCGTTGTTGTTGAATAAGCCTGAGGTAACCAGAAATGTAGCGGTAAGATCGCGGCTTTTATACCGAAAACAATGAGTAACATCATGCCGCCGGCCTTAGCTAAGGCGGCCTGATCACCGCTAAGTTGCTGAACTTGGGTTGCAAGATCAGCCATATTCAGCGTACCGGTAACACCATATAATGTACCTATCCCTATTAGAAAAAGCGCTGAGCCTAATAAGTTAAGCAATACGTAGTGCAATGTCGTGCGTAGGCGGAATTTTCCTCCACCATGCATTAGTAATGCATAAGAGGAAATGAGGAGCACTTCGAAAAAGACAAATAGGTTGAAAATGTCGCCGGTCGCAAATGCCCCCATTATTCCCATCACTTGAAACTGAAATAACGCCTGGAAGTGGGAGCCAAGATTGTCTTCGGCGTAGCAACCATAGATAAGCACAGGCAAAGCCAGAACTGCCGTCACTAGCATCATCAGTGCACTTAGCTTATCCACCATCAGCACGATGCCAAATGGGGCCGACCAATTACCTAAAGCGTAAACGAGCATTTGATCCTGATTCACTTGGACCATTAGGGCAATACTCAGTACCAAGGTTAACAGACTGGCCAGCAACCCTATTGCTCTTCGCTTTGGTTGCGGTCTGTCGCCCCAGGGCATCAATTGCAGTAAAGCCGCTAGCAGCGGTACTAAAATTGGAAGTATCGCCAAATGTTGTTGCCACATTAGCGGTTGCCCTCCGTGCTGTTATCTTGTTGGTTGACTTCATCTGTTCCTAGTTCGCCTCGGGTACGAACCGCTAAAATGATTGAGTAGGCGGTCATTGCAAAACCAATGACAATTGCGGTAAGAACCAAAGCCTGAGGTAGCGGGTCAGCATAGGTTTCCTGCGTGCCATAAATTGGCGCACCGTCTATCGTCAGGCGTCCGGTTGAAAAAAGAAACAAATTAACAGCGTAAGACAGCATAGTGATGCCCACGACCACGGGAAATGAGCGGCCACGCAGGATGAGAAAAACACTGCATGCGGTCAAAATTCCAACGGTCACAGAGTATAAAGTTTCCATTAATGTCCCTCATGCGTTGGGCGATGACGAGTGGTCATTTTGCCAAAATTACTTAAAATCATCATGGTCGCACCGACAACGGTCAGGAAAACCCCAAGATCGAATAATAGTGCCGTGGCAAACTCAAATTTTCCTACTACTGGCCAATCTAAATAAGTGAACCAGGATGTCAGGAAGGGTTTGTTAAATACCCAGCTACCAATACCTGTCAGTGCTGCAGTCATAACGCCAAACGACATTAATGACTGGTAGTTGACATTGAATCGCTCCTTCACCCAGTCAACCCCATTCGCAATGTATTGCAGGATCATTGCTGATGCGACTATCAGTCCGGCTATGAAGCCACCACCAGGCAAATTGTGGCCTCGCAGGAAAATATAGGCTGCTACGATCATTGCCATTGGTAGAATGATGTTTGCAACTGTTGTTAACATCAGTGGATGCCTGATTCGATGCCAGGGACGGCCGTCAATGTCGCTGGATGGCATAAAGGGTTTAAGCTTGTTTAGTAGCTTATGAATTCCCGCAGCGGCGATTGCCAACACGGTAATTTCTCCTAAGGTATCAAAGCCACGGAAGTCGACCAAAATGACGTTTACAACATTGGTTCCGCCACCGCCAGACTTGGCATTAGCAAGGAAGAAGTCTGAAATACTTTCAAATGGCGAAGTGAGTATTGCGAAATTTAATGTAGCGACAATGCCGCCTATAAAGCTGGCGATAATAATGTCTCGAAAGACCCTGTGCCCAGAAGATGCCCTGCTGGTCTTTTGTGGCATAAAGAACAAAGCCAGTATCATTAAAATGATGCTAACCACTTCGACAACAAGCTGCGTCATAGCTAGGTCAGGCGCCGAAAAATGAGCAAAGGCTAACGAGACAACAAGGCCTACGACAGACAGCATGGTTAACATAACGAAGCGGTTGCGATGCATGGTTGCAGTGGCAAACGCAGCTCCGATAAGAACTAAGGCTCCTACCATGCTGACCATATCGACGGGCAATTGAGGTTTGCCGCCGGTGACTGCGCTTAAATCACTTAATGAAGGCAGCAATACAACGATAACGCTGATAAGCACAAAGGCAATGTAGCGTTGCAGTGAACCTGTGTCTAAGCGATCATAGAAACTTGCGGCTGCATCCGAGGCTTTTTGAACGATGCGCTCAAAATTATGTTTAGCATCCTGACCGTCAAATTGTCGATTGAACGTAAACAGTTGATCTCGAGCCAAGTATATCACTATACCTCCAATCACAGCGACTGCACTCATAAGTAGAGGTAAGTTGAATCCATGCCAAAGCGATAGCTTAACATCAACGGGACTGGCGGTAACGGCTGCGGCTGCCTGATCAAGTATACCTGACACCATTGTCATAGGTGCTAACCCTATAGCAATACACAGGAATGCAAGTATGAACACAGGCGCAGACATCATGCGTGGCGGATCATGAGGTTTTTTCGGCAGCTCTTTATATTCGCCATTAAAGAAAACATCATGAATAAAGCGGATAGAGTATGCGACAGAGAGCATAGCGCCCACGGTTGCTAAGACTGGGATGAACCAGGATAACCCACCAAACAAATGCTGCTGCAGGGCCTGGTCCAGGAACAGTTCCTTGGACATAAACCCATTAAAGGGCGGCATACCCGCCATTGAGGCCGCCACGATCATTGCCAGGGTTGCAGTAATTGGCATCAGGCTCATGAGGCCTTGCAGCTTCCTCATATCGCGGGTTCCGGATTCATGGTCAATGATTCCTGCGGTCATAAACAGACCGGCTTTAAAACACGCATGATTAATAATGTGAAACAGCGCTGCTATAACGGCACCTTGTGTACCAATCCCTAAAAGCATACAGATGAGTCCGAGATGACTCACTGTGGAGAATGCCAATAACCCTTTCAAATCATGCTTAAGTAGAGCAAAGTAAGCGCCTACTAACATGGTGATTAAACCGGTCAAAGTCACCAGAGTAAACCACAGTTCAGTGTCGGCTAGTACCGGGTGGAACCGAGCCAACAAAAAGATACCGGCCTTTACCATAGTTGCGGAGTGTAAGTACGCACTGACCGGAGTCGGGGCTGCCATCGCGTGAGGCAACCAAAATTGAAAGGGGAATTGTGCTGATTTAGTAAAAGCTCCCAAGAGGACTAGTATTAATGCGGGCACATAATAGGCGTGTGCTTTTATTTGGTCAGCTGCTGCAAATATATCGTCCAGTTGGTAACTGCCGGCAATATTGCCAATAATAAGAAGCCCGGCCAATAACGCCAGTCCACCAGCGCCGGTTGTAGCAAGAGCCATACGTGCGCCACGTCTCGCGTCACTACTGTGGAACCAGTAACCAATGAGTAAAAACGAAGAAATACTGGTCAGTTCCCAGAAAACCCACAGCAGCAAAATATTGTCTGCCATAACAATGCCAAGCATTGATGACATAAATAAAAGTAAGCTCGCATAAAAACGGGATTCATCGTCGTTATCGCTTAGATAATAGTGGGCATAACCGATGATTAAGACACCAATACCCAGAATGAGTCCGGCAAACAGTAATGACAGTCCGTCGAGACGCACGGCGAAGTCCAGTCCGATGCCTGGTAGCCACTCAACCATTTGTTTGGGCACATCACCCGCTAAAGTTGCGGGTGCATACTGAAATAAAACGATTAAACACAAAACCGGAATAAGTAGTGTCACCCCGGTCTTTATTGGTCGCGATGCTCGTTTTACCAGAAGCGGTAAGAGCGCACCAAAGAATGGGGCAAAAATAATGAACAACAAATTCATACCATAGAAGTCCCAAGTCAGCCTGTGCTCTTATAATTAGGTATACTTAGCAGAGCAACGTAAAGTATTGAATTTACCATTGGTTCTGCCGCAATCCAACTAAACTAAACCGTTATCATAGTGTGTTCACCGTACGCCTACGAAAAATTCTGAGATTACCCTACCACTCCTAAATTTTATCTGTTACAATTCGCGGCCCTTTTTATAAGGGAAAAACCAAAGGCAGCACGACCCGAGAGGGTCTGTTTTTTTAACTAAGCGGGGCACTGAAATGATCCAAATGCAAACTACCCTGGACGTTGCCGATAACTCCGGCGCGCGCAGCGTACAATGTATTAAGGTTCTAGGTGGTTCGCACCGTCGCTACGCAAACATCGGCGATATCATCAAAGTTACTGTCAAGGAAGCAATTCCGCGCGGTAAGGTGAAGAAAGGCGATGTAGTGAATGCGGTGGTCGTTCGCACCAGAAAAGGCGTCCGTCGACAAGACGGGTCGGTCATCCGTTTTGACCGCAACGCGGCTGTGTTGTTGAATAACAACCAACAGCCCATTGGCACACGTATTTTCGGGCCGGTAACTCGTGAACTGCGTTCAGAGCAGTTTATGAAGATTATCTCGCTGGCACCAGAAGTACTATAAGGAGTCAATTATGGCGGCAAAAATTAAACGTGATGACGAAGTAGTCGTCCTGGCAGGTAAGGACAAGGGCAAGCAAGGCAAAGTCCTTAAAGTTCTTACCGATAAAGATCGCGTGATCGTGGAAGGCGTCAACGTAGTCAAGAAACATCAAAAGCCAAATCCGGCTCTAGGTGAATCTGGTGGCATCGTTGAACAAGAAGCAGCAATCCACATTTCGAACGTAGCGATCCTTAACCCAGAGACAGGTAAAGCAGATCGTGTTGGATTTCGTATTGAAGATGGCAAGAAAGTTCGCTTCTTCAAATCGAACAACGCAATCATTTAATTCAAACTTGGAGTTTTACGATGGCGAAACTGCATGATTTTTATAGAGAATCGGTAGTTCCTGGACTGATGAAAGAGTTCAGCTACAACAGCGTCATGCAAGTCCCTCGGATTGAAAAGATCACCCTTAACATGGGTGTTGGTGAAGCTCTGGCTGACAAAAAAGTACTTGATAACGCAGTGGCTGACCTAGAGGCTATCTCTGGTCAAAAGCCTATTCGTACTGTGGCACGCAAGTCTGTCGCCGGTTTCAAAGTCCGTGAAGGCTTCCCGATTGGCTGTAAAGTAACTCTGCGCGGCGAGCGCATGTGGGACTTTTTGCAACGCTTAATTTCGATTGCAATCCCACGTATCCGTGACTTCCGTGGCTTGAACGCTAAATCGTTCGATGGCCGTGGTAATTACAGCATGGGTGTTCGTGAGCAGATCATCTTTCCGGAAGTCGACTATGACAAAGTCGACAAGGTACGTGGTCTGGATATCACCATTACCACAAATGCTGGCACAGATGACGAAGCTCGTGCTTTGCTAGCTGCCTTTAACTTCCCGTTCAGAAAGTAAGGTGTAGAGTTATGGCAAAACAGTCAATGAAAGCGCGTGACGTGAAGCGAGCTAAAATCGCTTCAAAATACGCAGAAAAACGCAACGCACTGAAAACGGTCATTAATGACCCTAAAGCATCAGACGAAGAGCGTTGGGAAGCCGTACTTAAGTTGCAACAGCTCCCACGTGATGCCAGTCCGACGCGTCAACGTAACCGTTGTCGTATAACTGGTCGTCCTCATGGTTTCCTTCGTAAATTCGGTATGAGCCGAATCAAGGTCCGTGAGATGGCGATGCGCGGTGAAATTCCTGGCTTGAAAAAAGCTAGCTGGTAAGCCACGAATCACGGGAGAAAGCAAATATGAGCATGCAAGATCCAATTGCGGATATGTTCACACGCATTCGCAACGCTCAAGGTGCTAATAAAGTAACGGTTAAAATGCCGTCTTCTAAGCAGAAAGTGGCGATTGCTCAAGTTCTGAAAGAAGAGGGTTTTATTACTGGTTACAGTGCCGAGAGTACTGTTAAACCTGAGCTTGAAGTCGAATTGAAATATTTCGAAGGCAAGCCAGTAATCGAATCAATCGAGCGCGTTAGTCGCCCTGGTTTGCGTATCTATAAGAAACGCAACGAGTTGCCTAACGTAATGGGTGGCCTTGGCATCGCAGTAGTTTCGACGTCTAAAGGCCTGATGACTGATCGTGCCGCTCGCCAAGCTGGTCTTGGTGGCGAAATCATCGGTTACGTAGCGTAATTAGGAGGTAGGAAATGTCACGTGTTGCTAAAGCACCCATTGAAATTCCTGCTGGCGTTGAAGTTACGCTAAATGGCCAGGAAGTCACGATTAAAGGTGCCCAAGGCTCGCTGAGTCGTGTTGTTAATAATGCAGTTGAACTGGTAAAAGAAGAGAGTGAGTTACGCACTAACGCCCGCGAAGGTGTTGCTAACTCAACTGCTCAAGCTGGTACGGCTCGCGCATTGTTGCAAAACATGGTGGTCGGAGTCACTAAAGGATTCGAACGTAAGTTACAGTTGATGGGTGTTGGTTACCGTGCGCAAGCACAAGGTAAAAAACTGAACCTGACGCTAGGCTTCTCGCATCCTGTGGAGTTCGAGATTCCAGAAGGAATCACAATCGATACTCCGACTCAGACTGAAGTCGTCGTTAAAGGTGCAGATAAGCAGTTAGTCGGTCAAGTTGCCGCTAACATTCGTGCATATCGTAAACCTGAGCCTTATAAAGGCAAAGGTGTTCGTTATGCTGACGAGCAAGTGCGCCGTAAAGAAGCCAAGAAAAAGTAGGGTAATACGATGGACAATAAAGCAGCTCGCTTACGTCGTGCTACTCGCGCACGTAAACAAATTAAAGAGTTGGGTGCAAATCGCCTGGTCGTTCACCGTACACCACGGCATATTTACGCACAGTTGATCGCACCTAACGGTTCTGAAGTGCTGGCAGCCGCATCGACTGCAGAGAAAAGTGTTCGCGAAGGGCTTAAATCTACAGGTAATGTAGACGCAGCCAAAGTCGTGGGCAAAACTATCGCTGAACGTGCGATTGAAAAAGGCGTTAAAAGCGTATCTTTCGATCGTAGTGGTTTTAAATACCACGGTCGCGTAGCCGCATTAGCGGACGCAGCTCGTGAAGCCGGACTTCAGTTCTAGGAGACGAACATGGCAAATGTAGAAGCTCAAACCGGTGAACTGATAGAGAAGTTGATCACAGTTAATCGTGTAGCAAAAGTTGTTAAAGGTGGTCGTATCTTTAGCTTCACTGCACTGACTGTGGTTGGCGACGGTAAAGGTAAAGTCGGTTTTGGTTATGGTAAAGCGCGTGAAGTACCCGCTGCTATTCAAAAAGCAATGGAAAAAGCACGTCGCAATATGGTTACCGTTCAACTGAAAGGCGAAACTTTACAGCATCCTGTTAAAGGACGTCATTCAGGTTCACAGGTATACATGCAACCTGCTTCAGAAGGTACGGGTATCATCGCTGGTGGTGCAATGCGTGCGGTTCTGGAAGTTTCAGGTGTTCATAACGTGCTGTCAAAAGCATATGGTTCAACCAACCCAATCAACGTTGTTCGCGCGACTATCAAAGCGTTGAACGGCATGAAATCGCCGGAGCAAGTTGCGGCGAAGCGTGGATTGCGCGTTGACGAAATACTGGGGTAGTGAACAATGGCGAATAAGACAATCAAAGTAACACAGACGCGTAGCTCTATCGGTCGTTTGCCGAAGCATAAAGCTACACTACGTGGCTTGGGTCTCCGCCGCATTGGTCACACAGTAGAGTTGGAAGACACTGCTGCAGTCCGCGGTATGGTGAACCGAGTTAATTACATGATAAAGGTGGAGGGATAACGCATGGATCTTAATACACTTGCTCCCGCACCTGGTGCAAAAAGCAGCAAAAAGCGCGTTGGACGTGGTATTGGTTCTGGTCTTGGAAAGACTGGCGGACGTGGTCACAAAGGGCAGAAATCTCGCTCTGGTGGTACCGTTAAGCCAGGTTTCGAAGGTGGACAAATGCCAATTCAGCGTCGTCTGCCAAAATTTGGTTTTACTTCTCGCAAGGCTATGGTCACTGCAGAAGTAAACTTGGCAGAAATCGCGAAAGTTAGCGGTGATACCGTTGAACTGGCGACTTTGAAAGCAGCAGGTCTCGTTCGCAAGAACGTACTACACGCTAAAGTCATCAAATCAGGTGAATTAAGTCGTGCTGTGACTGTAAAAGGTCTTAAAGTCACCAAAGGCGCTCGCGAAGCTATTGAAGCTGCTGGCGGCAAAATCGAAGGATAGAGCAAATGGCTAAACCAGGATTGGAATCAAATCGAGCGCAAGGTGGCTTGTCGGAACTTAAGCGTCGCCTGCTGTTTGTGTTAGGAGCGATTATCGTTTTCCGAGCGGGCTCCTTTGTGCCTATTCCTGGTATTGATGCCGCTGTATTAGCTCAGTTATTCGAGCAGCAGAAAGATACCATCGTTGCCATGTTTAACATGTTCAGCGGTGGTGCCTTAGAACGTGCGTCAGTATTTGCGTTAGGTATTATGCCGTATATTTCGGCTTCGATTATTATGCAGTTGGCTAGTGTGGTACATCCGCGCTTGGCTGAGCTTAAGAAAGAAGGTGAATCTGGTCGTCGCAAGATCAACCAGTATACACGGTGGGGTACTTTAATACTGGCAACGTTCCAGTCGATTGGTATAGCCACAGGCTTACCAAATTTAATGCCGGGGCTCGTAATAGACCCTGGTTTCGGCTTCTATTTCACTGCTATCGTGAGCTTAGTCACAGGAACCATGTTCCTTATGTGGTTAGGTGAACAAATAACAGAGCGTGGTATAGGCAACGGTATCTCTATCCTGATCTTTGTGGGTATTGTTGCAGGGTTACCTTCCGCTATCGGTCAAACGGCCGAACAAGCGCGTCAGGGTGACTTGCACTTGTTATTGTTGTTATTAATTGGTGTTGTCGTTTTAGCGGTAACTTATTTCGTTGTTTTCGTAGAGCGTGGTCAGCGTCGTATCGTTGTTAACTATGCGAAACGTCAACAAGGTCGTAAAGTATTTGCTGCTCAAAGCACGCACTTGCCATTGAAAGTTAATATGGCCGGTGTTATTCCACCAATTTTTGCGTCGAGCATTATTTTATTTCCGGGTACCATAGCCACTTGGTTTGGCTCTGGTGAAGGTGCGGTTGCAGACTTTTTGCAACAGGTATCGATGACATTGTCTCCCGGTCAGCCGTTATATGTGTTATTGTACGCGGCTGCGATAATCTTCTTCTGTTTCTTCTATACTGCGTTGGTATTTAACCCTCGCGAAACAGCTGACAACTTGAAGAAGTCGGGTGCGTTTATTCCGGGGATTCGCCCAGGTGAACAAACCTCAAGATACATCGATAAAGTAATGACGCGTTTAACATTAGCAGGCGCACTGTACATTACCTTTGTCTGTTTGGTTCCGGAGTTCATGATGATTGCATGGAATGTGCAATTCTACTTTGGCGGTACATCACTATTGATTATCGTTGTTGTTATCATGGACTTTATGGCACAGGTTCAGACTCATATGATGTCGCATCAATATGACTCTGTCCTGAAAAAAGCCAATCTGAAAGGCTACGGCCGGTAAGATTGGGTAGAACGGAGAGTAGCAATGAAAGTTCGTGCTTCCGTGAAGAAAATCTGTCGTAACTGCAAGATCATCAAGCGTAACGGTGTAGTTCGCGTTATTTGCACTGATGCTAAGCATAAACAACGACAAGGTTGATTCGAAGGAAAGGCTAGCGGCTTAACGGCCGCAGCCTTTGAAGTATTTGCAATTCGGCAATCGGTTGAGTATCCTAACGGGCTTTTCAACTGAAGCCTACAAACTTAAGGAGACGTGTTAGTGGCCCGTATCGCTGGCATTAACGTTCCTGACAATAAGCATGCAGTCATAGCTTTGACTGCAATCTACGGTGTTGGCCGTACTCGTTCACAGCAGATTCTTGCTGCGACGGGTATCGCTGAAGACACTAAGATTGGTTCATTGTCAGAAGACAAACTGGACGCGCTTCGTGACGCAGTATCAAAATTCGCAGTAGAAGGTGATCTGCGTCGTGAAGTTTCTATGAACATTAAACGTTTGATGGACCTCGGGTGTTTCCGTGGACTTCGTCATCGTCGTAGCTTACCTCTACGTGGGCAGCGCACTAAAACAAATGCGCGCACTCGTAAAGGTCCGCGCAAACCAATTAAGAAATAGGGGGATTGAGTAATGGCTAAAACACCAACTCGCTCTCGAAAGCGCGTTAAAAAGCAAGTCGCCGATGGCATGGCTCACGTGCATGCATCTTTCAACAACACCATTATTACCATTACTGATCGCCAGGGTAACGCACTAGCGTGGGCTACCGCAGGTGGATCAGGGTTCCGTGGTTCACGGAAATCAACGCCGTTCGCAGCACAGGTTGCAGCAGAACGAGCAGGTGAAATGGCGAAGGAATACGGACTGAAAAACCTGGAAGTATTTGTGAATGGTCCAGGCCCAGGTCGTGAATCATCGATTCGTGCCCTGAACGCCGTTGGTTACAAAATCACAAATATTACCGATGTGACACCGATTCCTCACAACGGTTGTCGTCCGCCTAAGAAACGTCGCGTTTAAGGCGTGAATCGATAGTTGGAGAAAGATCATGGCTAGATATTTGGGTCCAAAGCTCAAGCTGAGCCGTCGCGAAGGAACAGATTTGTTCCTGAAAAGCGGCGTTCGCGCAATCGATTCTAAATGTAAGATCGAAACTGCACCAGGACAACACGGCGCGCGTCGCGGTCGTTTGTCAGATTACGGTGTTCAGTTGCGTGAGAAACAGAAAGTTCGTCGTATGTACGGCGTACTGGAAAAGCAATTTCGTAACTACTACAAAGAAGCTGCACGACTGAAAGGCAATACCGGTGAGAACCTGTTGCAGTTGCTGGAACAGCGCTTGGATAACGTAGTGTATCGCATGGGTTTTGCGTCAACACGCGCAGAAGCTCGTCAGCTGGTCAGTCACAAAGCAGTTGTTGTGAATGGTCAGGTAGTGAACATTCCATCGTTCAAGGTTCGTCCTGAAGATGTCGTTTCTGTTCGTGAAAAAGCGAAGAAACAGGCACGTATCGGAGCAGCACTGGAACTTGCAGAACAGCGTGAGAAGCCAGTCTGGATAGAAGTAGACAACAACAAATTGGAAGGTGCATTTAAACGTCTTCCAGAACGTAGTGATTTGTCTGCTGAAATTAACGAACAGTTGATCGTAGAGCTTTACTCTAAGTAAAGCTTAAGCATAGAGAGAGGACACAATGCAGGGTTCTGTTACCGAATTCCTAAAGCCGAGGTTAGTCGACATCGAGCAAATCAGCCCGACTCATGCCAAGGTGACACTGGAGCCTCTGGAACGCGGCTTTGGTTATACACTAGGTAATGCGTTACGTCGCATTTTACTGTCGTCAATGCCAGGCTGTGCAGTGACTGAGGTTGAAATCGATGGCGTGCTGCACGAATACAGCAGCAAAGAGGGCGTTCAGGAAGATGTCATTGAAGTTTTGTTGAACCTGAAAGGGCTGGCAGTCAGCGTTGAAGGTAAAGACGAAGCGACTTTGACTTTGAATAAATCCGGAGCAGGTCCTGTAACAGCAGGCGATTTCACTCACGATGGTGATGTGGAAATCGTTAATCCTGAGCACGTTATCTGTCATCTGACAGGCGACTATGAACTCGTTATGCGAGTAAAAGTTGAGCGTGGTCGTGGTTACGTGCCTGCGGCATCACGTCAGTCAGCTGATGATGATGAACGTCCAATCGGTCGTCTACTTGTTGACGCGTCGTTCAGTCCGGTAGAACGCATTGCATATTCTGTAGATGCGGCACGTGTTGAACAACGCACTGACTTAGATAAGCTGGTTATCGAAATGGAAACCAATGGTACATTGGATCCAGAAGAAGCCATCCGTCGCGCGGCTACAATTTTAGCTGAACAACTGGATGCCTTTGTTGAACTTCGAGATATCAGCGAACCGGAGGAAAAAGAAGAGAAGCCGGAGTTCGATCCGATCCTTCTGCGTCCGGTAGACGACTTGGAATTGACTGTTCGATCTGCGAACTGCTTGAAAGCAGAAGCGATTCAGTACATTGGTGACTTAGTTCAACGCACTGAGGTCGAGTTATTAAAAACTCCGAACTTGGGTAAGAAGTCGTTGACTGAAATCAAAGACGTGTTGGCTTCACGTGGTTTGTCTCTTGGCATGCGCCTTGAGAACTGGCCACCAGCCAGCTTAATTGATAACGACTAAGGTCACCTTAGTAATAGATTTACTGAGAAGGGTATAGGTATGCGCCATCGTAAGAGTGGTCGTCAACTAAATCGAAACAGCAGCCATCGTCAGGCAATGTTCCGCAACATGGCAAGCTCTTTGGTGCGCCATGAGATCATCAAGACGACTTTGCCTAAGGCAAAAGAATTACGTCGCGTTGTTGAGCCGTTGATCACAATGGCAAAACAAGACAGCGTCGCAAATCGTCGTCTGGCGTTCTCACGCACACGTGATAAAGAGGTTGTTGGCAAGCTGTTTAATGAATTAGGCCCGCGTTATGAAGAACGCCCAGGTGGTTACACTCGCATCATTAAGTGTGGCTTCCGTACAGGTGATAACGCTCCAATGGCTTACATTGAATTAGTTGGTCGCCCAGAAGTAGAAGAAGTTGAAGAAGTAGCTGAAGAAGTTACGGAATAAACAGCTTCAAAAAGTTAAAAAGCCGACTGCTTGCAGTCGGCTTTTTTGTTGGAAGTAATCTAAATTGGAGCAGCTTTAATAGACTGCTTTATTATCAAATGCTTGAGCGAATGCCTCTTGCTCTACGTAGCCTTCTTTGACTAACCATTCGAGCTCTTCCCGGCTAACGCCAGATTGTTTAGCTTCTAGTATTAGTAAATTCCAATCTTCTTTGGTTATTTTATAAGGCGTTTTTTTGTCTTCAGCGCCGACAAAAAAATCTTTAAGCACTGCAACCAAAGAGGTTGCGGCGTCTGGTAAAGCTTTGATGGACTCGATTATAGACGAGAGCATAAAATTAGGAGCTTCTTTAGCTGTCGTGCGGAGCACTGACTCCGTAAAGTCGGGGTGCGAAACGACAGCTTGGCGAATAATTGCGTTTGCTGTATCAGGCTGATGCTTTAATGCCACCGTAATAATATCATCAATATAAGCTGGTTCGGTCTGAATAGCTGCTTCAACTAGGGTTTCGGTTAGATGAGGGAATCTTGCTAACGCAACGTCAATGACGTTATAGGTCACTGCGGGCTCTGCCTGCATAGCTGCTACTACAATAGCTTTAATTCGGCTTTCTCGAACATCAAACGCGGCGTTGACAATATAGGTTGCATGTTCGGGATAATGATTAATTAAAATGCGAACAGTTCGCATGATTGAAAAGTTTTTATGTAAGTGATTGTCGATAATATTACGGTAAGTCTGTTTTAAATCGGAGGTTGGGCTTGGTGTGCTGTTATCATAAGTCGCAGCATTAATCGTTCGTATTGCGCCAGGGTTTAAAGTTGCAGCTAGCAAACAAGTAATCGTTATTAATTTCCAGCGCATAAAGTTGAAGCTCCTTAATGAGTCCACTTGCTATCAGAGTGTCCAAATATAACAACAGTTCAAATAAAGCACAAAAAAATAACAAAATAGCTCTAAAAACGTTCTTTTAATTGCCTTTTCATCCCCTCTAGATTGTTTTTTAATCGGTTGAAACGTTTGATCGAAAAAAGATCTTGAAAGGCTCACCGAGATCAC
>NZ_PIQC01000008.1 GCF_003987255.1 Idiomarina ramblicola | reverse complement strand
TTTTTTTGCTGACTGCGTAAAGTTTCGGCAAATGTGATCAAATCCAACATAAATAAAGGGCATTGGCACATTAATCCGTTGATGCGTAAAATAGAGCCCTGACTAATTATTAGCAAATATGGCGTAACCTCATAATGACTTACAAACGAATCGACACATCTGAATACCCAAAACAACTCGCACAGAAAGCGGACAGAGTAAGGCAGATGTTTCGTCCTTTCGACATTAATGAGGTAGAAGTCTTTGAGTCACCGGCCAGCCACTACCGAATGCGTGCGGAGTTTCGGGTTTGGCACGAAGGCAATGACTTGTATTACATTATGTTTAACCCAGAGACGCGTGAGAAAATCCGCATGGATGAATTCATGCCGGGGAGCCTGCTGATTAATCAATTAATGCAGGAACTCATGACCTTATTAAAGCCTAACGATATTTTACGCCGCAAACTGTTTCAGGTCGATTTCCTGACCACCACCACAGGGGAAGCCATTATTTCTCTGCTTTACCACCGACCTTTAGATGACGAGTGGGAAAAGGAAGCCGTTACACTTCGCGAATCTCTAGACGCTTTTGCTAAAGTTGAGGTAATAGGAAGAGCGCGTAAGCAAAAACGCGTATTATATAAAGAAAGTGTCACCGAAGAAGTTAAGGTCGACGGGAAAAGCTACCTGTCCCTGCAAACCGAGAACAGCTTCACTCAGCCAAACGCTATCATCAACCAGAAAATGATCAGTTGGGCTAAGCGCTACGCTGGTAACAATTCACATGATTTATTAGAGCTTTACTGCGGTAACGGCAACTTTACCTTGCCTCTGGCAGAAAATTTTAACCGAGTATTAGCGACTGAAATTAGCAAAAGCTCTGTTGCGGCGGCTCGCGAAAACGCAGCATTGAACGGTATTACCAATGTCACTGTTGTGCGGATGTCAGCTGAAGAGTTTAGCGCGGCTTTAAGTGGTGAGCTTGAATCAAAGCGAGCGGCTAATGCCGACATTCACAGTTTTGATTGTAAAACCGTATTGGTCGATCCGCCCAGAGCGGGTTTAGATAAAGATACCTTGAAGTTGGTTTCTCAGTACCAGAGGATCATTTATATTTCCTGCAATCCAACAACCCTAACAGAAAATATCGAAGCAATATCAAGTACTCATAAGGTCACTGCGGCTGCCATGTTTGATCAATTTCCCTATACCGATCACATTGAAACAGGCGTGGTTCTGGAAAAGCAAAATTAGTTTTGGGCTGGCTCTTCGGCGATAGTAGAAAAAGTGAGTTTACGGTTTAAGCGCAGATTTGATACATGCGCGTAAATAATCAGCCCGGCACCGAAGAGGATAATAATGGGTTCACCCCAATGGCCAAGAATATCCCGTTGAGAATAAATAACGGCACCTAAAAGCAGTAATGACAACAGGTGCCATTTACCATGCTTGCGTGCACCACCAATCAAAGACCAAAGCCCAACAACAACACTCAGTCCTAAAATCGTATTCTCTAATGCGTCTTCACCGATAAAGGCAAGGCCCGCCATTGCCAGCAAAGGCAGAATGACAGGCAGCAGTAGGCAGTGAATCGCACACAATGTTGTGATCCAGATTCCTGCTTTATCCAAGTTTTTGGATGTTCCTGCTGACATACTGGGCAATACCTTCTTCGTAAACTATGTTTGTTATATTATAACATACGGAAGAAATAACCAAGGGAGATCACGAAAAATTGTTGTTAACCAGCGGGAGGTTAAGCGGTATCAATAGAGAAAGGTAAAACGTCGGTTATTGTTTTTGCTCCACAAATAACCATCAGCAATCGGTCAAAACCAAGGGCTACACCAGAACACTCCGGTAAGCCAGACTCCAAAGCAGCAAGCAAACGAGTGTCTTCAGGTTGGGCCGCTAGTCCATTCTTTTTTCGCCATTCATTATCTTTTTCAAAGCGAACGCGTTGCTCTGCGGGATCTGAGAGTTCGTTATAGCCATTTGCCAGCTCGACTCCTTGATAATAGAATTCGAATCGTCGAGCGACACGCGGATCACGTTTGTCGATTTTAGCCAGCGCCGCCTGAGACTGTGGAAACTCAGTGACACAAACCGGTACTTCAACCGGAAACCGCTTTTCAATAAATTCAGAAAAAGCCACTTGAAGTATTGTGTCCTCGTCGGTTTCCCTCGACATCCAATCCGATAGTGCGGGTTGCTCAATAAGCCGCTGTCTGATGCTCTCAACACCAGAAGCTGTCAAAGGGTCCTCGCCCAGGTATTCAATAAAAGCGTGCTGGTAAGTAATGACTTTAGTCCCAGGCGCATCACTTAGCTCGGTTATTAACTCTGCAACCTCAGCGATTAATTGATTATCATTATAACCCACTCGATACCACTCAAGTAGAGTGAACTCGGGGTTATGAAAGCGCCCGACTTCATCGTCACGAACCACATGGCTAAGCTGAAAAATGTCGTGCTTATAAGCAGCAAGAATGCGTTTCATTGCGTACTCTGGAGAGGTTTGCAGATAGAGCTTTTCATTTGCAGAAGGTAGCGGGTATTTAAATTCGGTGGTCAGATTACTCAAGTGGCAATCGGTTACCCCAAACTGGGACAACAAATGCGTATCGACTTCCATTACTTGTCTTTCATAAAAAAACTGGCGAACCTGTCGCAATAATTCAGCGCGTTTTACAAGCACTGACCAATCTGCTGTTGGTCGCCAGTCGGTCGTCATACCAAGTTACTTTTGAACCCGTGAAACATACTCGCCTGAACGAGTGTCCACTTTGATTACTTCGCCAATTTGCACAAACAACGGCACACGAACAACTGCACCTGTACTCAATGTCGCTGGTTTACCGCCAGTACCGGCTGTATCACCTTTTAGCCCTGGATCCGTTTCGGTAATTTCCAGCTCAACGAAGTTGGGTGGCTGAACATTAATTGGCTTCCCTTCCCAAAGAGTCAGGGTACAAACATCCTGCTCCACCAACCACTTCTCAGCATCGCCTACCGCTTTCTCATCGGCAGGAACCTGTTCAAAGGTTTCATTGTTCATAAAATGCCAAAACTCACCATCGTTATACAGATAGGAAAGTTCAAGCTCTATAACGTCTGCACCTTCAACAGACTCGCCGGACTTAAAGGTTTTTTCAACGACTTTACCGCTGATTAGCTTGCGGATTTTAACGCGGTTAAAAGCCTGCCCTTTACCCGGCTTGACCATTTCATTTTCAACGATCGAGCATGGCTCTCCGTCCTGCATGATTTTTAAACCGCCTTTGAATTCACTCGTACTATAATTCGCCATAACGAAACTTTCCTTTATAAATGCCTGATCATTTGCGCGCAATAATAAAACAAATAGCGACTTTTTTCAGGTAAAATATAGAGTATTTGCAGCAGTCACGGAGGCCTAGTGTCCGAGTCAGCGTATTCTATTACTGTAAATAAGCGTCCGGACTGGCAGTTCGAGCTAAAACAAGCCTACACCCGGCCAGAGGATATGCTTCGCGCACTTAACCTTGATCCCTCATTATTTTCCGCTGATATAGCGGCGCGAAAGCTCTTCTCCATGCGGGTTCCCAGGCCTTTTGTCGCACAGATGCAGGCTGGGGACAGCAACGACCCATTGTTACGACAAGTGCTTCCTCTGCATAACGAGTTCGATTCGGCTCCAGGTTATAGCGCTGATCCCTTGCAAGAGCAGAAGGGACCCGTCAACGGACTCTTACATAAGTATAAAAGTCGCGTATTACTGATTCTGAAAGGTGGTTGTGCGGTGAACTGTCGCTATTGCTTCCGTCGCCACTTTCCCTACGACGAACTGACCTTCAGCAAACGTCAACTCACTGACACACTCAACTACATTAAGCAGAATCCGGAAATTAACGAAGTGATTCTCAGCGGTGGCGACCCTTTAATGGAAAGCGATAATCGCCTTAATGCTCTGATAAAAGAATTTGAATTATTACCACAACTCACTCGTTTACGTATTCATAGCCGGTTGCCAGTCGTGATACCCTCCCGCCTGACTGCAGAGCTTAAGACCATGCTGAGCGACACACGCTTGCAAAGCATTTTGGTTATTCACGCAAATCACGCGAATGAAATGTCGCTGGAATTAGCGGAGACTCTATCCGACTGGCATCGCGCGGGTATTCACTTGCTGAATCAGAGTGTCTTATTACGCGGTGTTAATGACAGTATTGCGGCGCTTACTGAACTCAGCGAAACCTTGTTTAGTGCGCACGTTTTGCCTTACTACTTACACCAACTGGATAAAGTAGAAGGTGCCAGTCACTTTGCAGTCAGTGATGAAAAAGCACAAAGCTTATGGCAACAGATGACACATGAGTTACCCGGATTTCTGGTTCCGCGCCTTGTCAGAGAACAAGCCGGGGAGCTTAGTAAAACGGCTATCATGCCGGACGGCACGAATACATTAACAAAGGACAAATTATGAGCGACAACCTGGAAACTGTAGAAAATAAGCTACAAGAGCACCTTCAACAATTGTACCGCCAAGTGATTGATGCCGACCAATACCTTGATGATTTACGTCAACAAGGTAAAGCTAAATTCCAGGGCATTTTCGCAGAGCAGACCGTATTTGAAAGCACAGGCAACCGCTTTCAGCCGTACCTAAATGAAATTGCTGCCAATTTTGAAAAGTGGCAGCACGATAAAGAAGACGAACAACAGTTACAGTTGCTGGTACAGCAATTACAATTAATGACTGAAACCCTTGCTCGCCTTAAGGTTATTCGTCAGGCTGGTTAACGATTGTATCCTCGAACCAACGAGTCAACATTTCTTCTTCAAAGTACAAATCGTTCCGGCGCACTCGTGATGCCAGGCCGTCGTAGTTAAACCTCATGTTTTTCACATTGGCCTGGCCTTCCCTTAGCACTTCTCCGGAGTTGTTAACTAATCGATAGTCGAACGCCATTCTCGGAAAGTCAATTTCACGAACAATACGCACATAATTTGAACTTGAACGTCCAAATGTAGGTTCGAGACGACCCGTTAAATCGACATCGGTTACGGTAACTTCCAACTTCCGATCTTCCGGAAGCTTTGTCATTAAGCTTTGAAAGTGTTCAGTGAGCTGATCCATCACCTTTTGCTCATAGCGATCCCTAAAGCCATCGGCCGGACGAATATCGGTATAACTATCAACATCTTTCCAGGAAACTTCAGCCGTTCCGGCTAATGCCGAAAAACTAAAAGCCAATAAAACCGTTCCTACTATACCTTGAACACGCATGCTAATTTTCCTCCCATACAATTGCCAAGGACACCATCCTGGTACTTAGAGCACTATTTTCTGAAAAAATTCCATAAAAAAAGGGAGCCATGTAGGCTCCCTTCATTAAACGGTGCTTGAGCGCATCACATCATGCCGCCCATACCGCCCATTCCACCCATGTCACCGCCAGGCATACCGCCTGCGTTGTCATCCTGTGGAATGTCAGCAATCATCGCTTCAGTGGTGATCATCAGTGCGCCAACAGAAGCGGCAAACTGAAGAGCTGAGCGAGTCACTTTAGTTGGATCCAGAATACCCATTTCCAGCATATCGCCGTAAGTGTCGTTACCGGCGTTGTAACCGTAGTTGCCTTCGCCAGCACGCACGTTGTTAGCAACCACTGAACCTTCAGCGCCAGCGTTCATCGCGATTTGACGCAGAGGCGCTTCCATCGCGCGCAGGGCCAGGCGAATACCAACGTTCTGATCTTCATTATCACCGCGTAGGTCACCCAATTTGCTCGCAGCGCGAATCAAGGCAACACCACCACCAGGCACAACACCTTCTTCAACGGCCGCACGAGTTGCATGCAAGGCATCTTCAACGCGCGCTTTCTTCTCTTTCATTTCCATTTCAGTAGCAGCGCCGACTTTAATGACCGCAACACCGCCGGCTAATTTGGCCAGACGCTCTTGCAGTTTTTCACGGTCGTAGTCAGACGTCGTGTCTTCCATTTGCTGCTTGATTTGGTTAACGCGACCGTCGATAGCGGTATCATCGCCATTACCGTCAACAACCGTGGTGTTGTCTTTAGTAATAACAACGCGTTTCGCAGTACCTAAATCTTCAAGCTGAGTTTTTTCCAGCTCCATGCCAATTTCTTCAGAAACGACTGTACCGCCAGTCAGAACTGCGATGTCCTGCAACATGGCTTTACGACGGTCGCCGAAGCCTGGCGCTTTAACTGCTGCAACCTTCACGATACCGCGCATGTTATTCACAACCAAAGTTGCCAGCGCTTCGCCTTCAACGTCTTCAGCAATAATCAGCAGAGGTTTACCGGCTTTAGAAACACCTTCTAATACCGGCAGTAATTCGCGGATATTAGAGATTTTCTTATCAATCAGAAGAATGAATGGGTTATCTAATTCAACTGAACCGCTTTCTTGGTTGTTGATGAAGTAAGGTGACAAATAGCCACGGTCGAACTGCATACCTTCAACCACATCCAGCTCGTCAGTTAGCGCCTGACCTTCTTCAACCGTGATAACACCTTCTTGACCTACTTTGTCCATTGCCTGAGCAATAATTTCGCCAATGGTGTGATCCGCGTTTGCAGAAATCGTTGCTACCTGAGCAATGGCTTTGCTGTCAGCGCAAGGCTGAGAAATTTTCTTCAGCTCTTCAACCGCAGCGATAACGGCTTTGTCGATACCGCGCTTAAGATCCATTGGGTTCATGCCCGCAGCTACTGACTTCAGGCCTTCATTCACAATAGCTTGTGCCAGTACGGTCGCGGTTGTTGTACCGTCACCCGCTTCGTCATTGGCCTTAGACGCTACTTCTTTTACCATCTGCGCGCCCATATTCTCGAACTTGTCTTCCAGCTCGATTTCTTTCGCGACAGAAACACCGTCTTTAGTGATAACCGGTGCGCCAAATGATTTATCTAATACAACGTTACGGCCTTTTGGACCCAGTGTTACTTTTACTGAGTCAGCAAGAACGTTAACGCCTTTCAGCATTTTTTGACGTGCTGTGTTACCAAACTTGACTTCTTTAGCTGCCATTTTTGCTTTCCTCTTAAATTCGTTTAGTCGGTTGTGCTAATAAGCGTTTCTGACGTTTTATTCTTCAACGGCCAGAATGTCGCTTTCGCTCATAATCAAGTACTCTTCACCGTCAATTTTCTCGGTTTTAACACCGTAGCCTTCATTGAACAGCACTTTGTCACCAGCTTTTACGTCTAGTGCGCGCACTTCACCGTTATCCAGAATACGGCCTTTGCCTACTGCTACGATTTCACCGCGCGTAGATTTTTCTGCCGCAGAACCAGTCAGAACAATGCCGCCAGCCGATTTCGCTTCGACTTCAGTTCGTTTGATAATGACTCGATCGTGTAAAGGACGAAGTTTCATTGTTGATAACTCCTCAACCTATTGTTGTTAGTGGTTAATCCCGCTAAGGGGTGTGTGAAAATGATCTTGCACATTAAATGGGGGAAGAATTTTTGTTATCAAGGGGGAAGCACAAAAAATTTTATGCTAATTTGCAAAACTCATCCGCGTTCTCAAGAGGTTTTATGGCAACTCCCATACAACTGACTTTATGCACCACAGACAGTTACGACTCGGCAAAACAGCTGGCTCATTCATTAGTAGAGAAAAAACTCGTCGCTTGCGTCAATATTGTGCCTAATATGACATCCGTTTATTCGTGGGAAGGACAAATACATGAAGACCCAGAGTGGCTCATGCTGATAAAATCAACTGCGGAACGCCTTGAAAACATTAAAAGCGCCATTAGCGCTATTCACCCTTATGACTCGCCGGAATTAATAAGCATCAATATTGAAGACGGTTTACCAGATTATCTGAAGTGGGTACAGGACTCGGTTAAATGATACAACGACTTATCACCTATCTCGCATTTTTTACCTTACTACTTGCAGTTACTACGCCTGTACAGGGTGCGCAATCTAACCCGTTTCAGAATAATAACGAGTTTTTGCCAGTTGATCAGGCGTTTGACTTCAGCAGCGAGATTAACGGCGACCAAGTGACTGTCAGTTGGGTCGTAGCCCCAGAGTACTATTTGTACCAACACCGTTTTCAAGTTGTACCGGCTAATGCAGCCACCGAGCCACCGGAACTGCCACAAGGCGAATCGCATACCGACGAGTTTTTCGGGGAATCCGTTGTTTATCGCGATTACGTTGAATGGTCATTTACTCTGAATCCGTCGTATTCCGGTGACACCATTACGATTCTGTATCAGGGTTGTGCCGACGCCGGGCTTTGTTACCCGCCAACAGAAAAGCAAATTCAACTCTCCACAAAAAGTGATAGCGCGGATGTGCCTATCGAACCGGTAACGACAGATAACAGCCTGTTTGGTATAGGCGAGCAGCATTTAGTTATTACTTTACTGCTCTTTTTTGCTCTGGGTATTGGTTTGGCCTTTACTCCCTGTGTGTTTCCGATGTACCCCATTTTATCCGGCGTTGTGCTCGGCAACCGAGAGCGCACCTGGAAAAACACGCTTTGGTTGTCCTTCATTTACGTACAGGGTATGGCCATTACCTACTCTTTATTAGGTCTGGTTGTCGCCTCGGCAGGGATGCAGTATCAAGCCTACTTTCAGCACCCGGCGCTACTCATTGTTCTTGCGGTTCTGTTTGCACTCTTTGCCCTTAGTATGCTGGGAGCCTATACATTGCAACTGCCAACGAGTTGGCAATCGAAATTGCAAAGCTTAAGTGGTCAGCAAAGTGGCGGAAATGTTGTTGGTGTTTTTATTATTGGAGCTATTTCAGGCTTAGTTGCATCACCCTGCACCACAGCACCACTCTCCGGCGCCTTACTTTTTATCGCACAATCGGGTGATATTGTTAATGGTGCAGCAATTCTTTATGCACTGAGCCTCGGTATGGGTGTTCCGTTAATACTGTTCGGGTTGAGCGGAGGAAAACTTCTGCCCAAAGCCGGTGCCTGGATGGTCGTGGTAAAACAGTTTTTCGGCTGGCTACTCTTAGCTGTCACCCTATTTTTAGTAGAGCGTCTACTCCCCACCAGCATCAGTATGTGGTTGTGGATTTTCTACTTCATTATCGCCGCCGTATCGCTGGCCGTGGCTATCAGTCAGTCTATCCGGACTACACCTAAAGTCATTGCCATCATTGTATTAGCCACTATGGCTACCGCAGGAAGCTATTGGCAGGTCAATAAAGCGCAGTTAGAACAACAAAGTCACGGGCTTTTTACTACAGTCAGTAAGGTTAGCGACATACAGCAACATGTAGCAGATGCCGAAGGTTGGGTCATGCTGGATCTCTACGCTGACTGGTGTGTTGCCTGCAAAGAATTTGAACAGTACACCTTCTCCGATTCCGGTGTTCAAACCCAGTTTCAGCAGTTTGAGTTAATTCAGGCTGATGTTACCCGCAATAACGCGCAAGATGTCGAAATTCTTAGTCGCTATAACGTGCTGGGTTTACCCACAATTTTGTTTTTTGATCCAAAAGGCAACGAACGCCCGGAATATCGAGTGACGGGTTTTATGGACGCTGAAGACTTTAAACAACATCTGGAAAAGATAGTTTCCGAGTAAACTTGTGTCTAAATGCGCTGATAAGACCAGTAAAGTGCTGCAATTTAGCTTTTTTTCCCTATAATACTCTTGTTATAGGAACCCAAACTGAAAGTTGTGGTCACTTTTTATAATTACCGTAACTTCACAGCAGATGGCGGCACAATGGCAGAACGTTTTAAAATATTAGTGCTTAATGGCCCTAACCTAAACTTATTGGGGCAGCGTGAGCCTGAACTTTATGGCAAACAAAGTCTGGATGACATCGCGGATTCACTGAGTGCTCTCGCTGAACAAAACAGCGTGGCACTTGATTTTCGTCAGTCAAACGCAGAACACCAGTTAATTGATTACATTCAGCAAGCCGCCAAAGATTCTATAGATTATATTGTGATTAATCCGGCAGCCTACGCACACACCAGTATCGCGTTAAGAGATGCGCTACTCGCCGTAAAAATCCCTTTTATTGAAGTACACCTTTCTAATATTTATCGTCGTGAAAACTTCCGCCATCACTCTTATTTAGCGGACGTTGCTGACGGCGTTATCTGCGGGCTTGGTGCCCGTGGCTATGAATACGCATTACAAGCAGCATTAACTATATTGAATAACACAGATAACTAAAGGTAGACGTTAGCATGGATATCCGAAAAATTAAGAAACTGATAGAACTTGTTGAAGAATCTGGCGTTGCCGAACTGGAAATTACCGAAGGTGAAGAATCAGTTCGAATTAACCGTTACAGCGCGCAACCTGCGCCCATGCAATATGCGCCACAACCTCAACAAGCACCTCAGCAAGCTCCACAGGCTGCGCCAGCAACTCAACCTGCAGCGTCTGCTGAACCAGCCAGCGAAGAAGTGACCGGTCATGTGGTTCGCTCTCCGATGGTAGGAACCTTCTACGAGTCGCCATCACCGGATGCAAAACCTTTTGTTACCGTTGGTTCTCGTGTCAATGCTGGCGAAACATTGTGCATTATTGAAGCCATGAAAATGATGAACCAGATTGAAGCTGACAAATCCGGTGTTGTTAAACAGATCTTAGTAGACAATGAAGAGCCGGTTGAATTTGATCAGCCTCTGTTTGTCATCGAATAAAGTAACCACAGGAATTTGTCATGTTAGATAAAGTGGTCATTGCCAACCGTGGCGAAATTGCACTGCGCATATTGCGAGCCTGTAAAGAGCTCGGCATTAAAACAGTCGCAGTTCATTCAACGGTTGATAGAAACCTGAAGCACGTTTTACTTGCTGACGAAGCCATTTGCATCGGTAAAGCGCCAGCGAACGAAAGTTACCTGAATATCCCACGCATTATAAGCGCGGCTGAAATTACCGATGCCGCAGCTATTCACCCGGGTTACGGCTTTCTGGCAGAAAACGCCGACTTTGCTGAACAAGTTGAACAATCCGGCTTCATTTTTGTTGGACCCACTCCGGACCTTATCCGTCTTATGGGCGATAAAGTGTCAGCCATTAAGGCAATGAAAAAAACCGGCGTTCCTTGCGTTCCGGGGTCAGATGGCCCTCTGGATGACGACGATGAGCGTAATAAGAAACTTGCCAAGCGCATTGGTTACCCAATTATTATTAAAGCAGCAGGCGGCGGCGGTGGTCGTGGCATGCGAGTTGTACGCGGGGAGAGCGAGTTGCTCAGCTCTATCAGTATGACTCAGAACGAGGCTCGCGCAGCCTTCGGTAACCCTGTTGTCTATATGGAAAAGTTCCTTGAAAACCCTCGTCATGTGGAAATTCAGGTTCTGGCCGATGGACAAGGCAATGCCATTCATTTAGGTGAACGCGACTGTTCAATGCAGCGTCGCCACCAGAAAGTTGTGGAAGAAGCGCCTGCGCCGGGAATTACTCCGGAAATGCGCAAATTTATTGGTGAGCGTTGTGCCAAAGCCTGTGTCGAACTAGGCTACCGCGGTGCCGGTACGTTTGAATTCTTGTACGAAAATGGCGAATTCTACTTCATAGAGATGAACACCCGTATTCAGGTTGAGCACCCGGTTACCGAGATGGTCACCGGTATTGATTTGATTAAAGAGCAACTGCGCATTGCTGCCGGTCGCCAGCTTTCGGTCAGTCAGGAAGATGTTGTCATTCGAGGCCATGCCATTGAATGTCGTATTAACGCCGAAGACCCTGAAACCTTTACCCCTTCTCCGGGTACCATTACTCGTTTCCATTCTCCGGGCGGTTTCGGTGTTCGTTGGGACTCGCACGTTTATGCGGATTACAAAGTACCACCCAACTACGACTCAATGATTGGTAAGTTGATTACTTACGGCGAAAACCGCGACATTGCTATTGCTCGTATGCGTAATGCCTTAAGCGAATTGATCATCGAAGAGATTAAAACCAATGTTCCTCTGCAGAAATCGATTATGGCAGATGAAAACTTCCAGCACGGTGGTACCAATATCCACTATCTTGAGAAGAAACTTGGTATAGGCGGGCATTAATTAATGCCCTGGATCCAACTGACTCTCTCTTGCAGTGAAGAGCATGCACCCCAAGTGGGTGACATGCTCATGGCTAACGGCGCTCAGGCGGTAACTTACCGTGACGGCGCCGATACGCCCATTTTTGAACCCCGCCCCGGCGACGTTATATTGTGGGAGCACACATTAGCCACCGGCTTGTTTGATGCCAACACCAATGTCAAAGCCATTATTGGTAACCTGGAAAAGTCTAAGATTTTCGACCACGACTTGCAGTACAAAGTCGACGCGCTGGAAGATAAAGACTGGGAACGCGAGTGGATGGATAACTTTCACCCCATTCGATTTGGCCAAAACTTGTGGATATGCCCCAGCTGGCGAGAGATTCCCGAGCCCGATGCAGTGAATATCTTACTGGACCCCGGCATGGCTTTTGGTACCGGAACCCACCCAACAACTGCCATGTGTCTGCGTTGGATAGATGCAAACCCTCCCAAAGGGAAAGCAGTTGTGGATTTCGGTTGTGGCTCAGGAATATTAGGCATTGCCTCGTTACTCTTTGATGCTAAACACGTCATTGGCATTGATATTGACCAACAAGCGTTGATTGCGACTAAAGACAATGCTGAACGTAACCACGTTGGCCATAACTTTAGCCTTTACCTTCCCAGTCAACAGCCAGAAACTCAGGTCGATTTGGTACTGGCTAATGTGCTCGCAGGCCCATTGCGTGAACTCGCTGATGTCATATTAGCCTTTGTTGCTCCCGGTGGACAATTGGTTTTATCCGGCATACTGGAACGGCAAATAGAAGGCGTTATTGAAGCTTACCAACCGCATATTCAATTCGATACCCCGACTATAGACGGCGACTGGGCAATGCTCAGCGGTCGGCGCACTGGCTAACAAGCGTTCGCTTGTCAATAGTAAAAAATGAAAAAAAGACTCAAATTGCGTAATAAATAGCCTTTTCTTTATTGCGCAAATTCCCTAAAATTCCTCACCCTTTCGCTGAGTAGTTTTTAACCGATGCGGATTGGTCCATATCAACTCGACAATCAGGTCATATTAGCTCCCATGGCTGGAGTTACTGATCAGCCGTTCCGTCAGCTGTGTTACAGCACGGGGGCTGGGCTGACAGTATCAGAGATGCTGTCCAGTAACCCGAAGGTATGGCAGACCGATAAATCCAGGCAACGCATGGATCATTCGGGAGAGCTGGGTATTCGTGCTGTGCAGATAGCAGGCTCGGAACCTGCTTTAATGGCCGAAGCAGCGCGCGTGAATGTCAGTATGGGCGCGCAAATTATTGATATTAATATGGGCTGCCCGGCGAAAAAGGTGAATAAAAAAATGGCTGGCTCGGCGCTTATGCAGCACCCCGAGTTGGTTAAAGAAATACTGACAGCTGTGGTTGCAGCTGTTGATGTTCCGGTGACACTTAAAACCAGAACCGGCTGGGATATTGAACATAAAAACGGTATTGATATAGCACAGCTCGCAGAGCGCTGTGGTATTCAGTCACTTGCCATTCATGGTCGTACGCGTGCTTGCATGTACAAAGGAAGCGCTGAATACGACACCATAAAGGCAATTAAGAACGCCGTTTCTATTCCAGTTATTGCTAATGGTGATATTCGTACCCCATTGCAGGCGAAGCAAGTTTTAGACTACACCGGAGCCGATGCCATTATGATAGGTCGCGGCGCGCAGGGTAACCCCTGGCTGTTTCGAGAAATCGCTCATTTTCTTGAAACAGGAGAGGAACTCGCCCCGCCGTCATTGAACGAAGTGGCTGAAACCGTTATTCATCACGTTGGTAAACTGCATGCGTTTTATGGCAGTTATCAGGGTGTCAGAATTGCCAGAAAACACGTTGGTTGGTACTTAAAAGAAAAGGCCAGCAATGATGAGTTCAGGCAAACATTTAATCGTCTTGAGGATGCCAGTAAGCAACTTAGGGCACTTGAAGATTATTTTGTCACTGTAGAGAAGAGATAAGCGTATTATGTTTGATCAAAACCCGAGTCGTGAGAACGTGTCTCCCCTGACCACTATAGGCAATAACGCGCAGCCGAAACCACTGCGTGATTCCGTGAAACAAGCGCTGCACAGTTTTTTGCGTCAGCTTGATGGGCAGGATCCTGAAGAGCTTTACGAATTGGTACTATCGGAAGTTGAAGCTCCACTACTTGAAGAAGTCATGACTTACACCCGGGGTAATCAGACCCGCGCCGCCACCATGTTGGGTATTAACCGCGGCACCTTACGCAAAAAGCTGAAAAAATACGGCATGAACTAAGAATTTTCGGGCGCCTTTTGGCGCCTTTTTTTTATTAATCTCTCCGTAAGTTAACTGAGTATAGAAAGGCAAAACAATGGAAACCCGTCCAATCCAACGCGCTTTAATCAGTGTTTCTGATAAAACTGGTATTGTTGAATTCGCTCAATCTCTGGCTAACAAAGGCATCGAAATTCTCTCTACAGGCGGCACCGCCAAGCTACTTCGCGATTCAGGCATAACCGTTATTGACGTTTCTGAGCATACAGGCCAAGAAGAGATTATGGGTGGACGAGTCAAAACACTGCACCCTAAGGTTCATGGCGGTATTTTAGGCCGCCGGGATGTAGACCAGACAGTCATGCAAGAACAGAATATTGCGCCTATCGATATGGTCGTGGTTAACCTGTACCCCTTTGCTGAAACTGTGGCCAAAGAAGGTTGTACATTAGAGGACGCTATTGAGAATATCGACATTGGCGGTCCGACGATGGTTCGTGCAGCCGCTAAAAACCACAAAGACGTAACCATTGTTGTCAATGCCAATGACTACCAACGCGTGCTTGCTGAACTAAAAGAACAGGGCGGAGTCAGTCACAGCACTCGTTTTGACTTAGCGGTAGCAGCATTCGAACACACCGCTCAGTACGACGGCATGATTGCAAATTACCTTGGTAAGCAGTTAAGTGAAAACGACTTTGCCCGCACTTTGAACCTGCAGGTGTCGAAAAAACAGGACTTACGCTACGGTGAAAACTCGCATCAGTCGGCGGCATTTTATACTGAGCGCAATGCACCAAAAGGTACGGTTTCCAGTGCCACTCAAATTCAGGGCAAGGCGTTGTCCTTTAACAATATTGCCGACACAGACGCGGCGCTTGAGTGTGTTAAGAGCTTTAACGAACCGGCCTGCGTCATCGTTAAGCATGCAAACCCTTGTGGCGTTGCTATCGGTGAATCGATAACAGACGCTTATAACCGCGCCTTTAAAACCGACCCAACCTCCGCATTTGGTGGCATTATTGCTTTTAACCGCGAACTGGATGAAGCAACGGCAACCGCTATTGTTGAACGTCAGTTTGTGGAAGTGATTATCGCCCCTAGTGTCAGTGAAAGCGCCAAAACAGCTGTTGCTGGCAAAAAGAACGTGCGCCTACTGGAATGCGGTGACTGGTCAGACACAGTTGAACAGCTGGATTATAAACGCGTCAACGGCGGCTTATTAGTGCAAGACACCGATAACCAGGACTTCATTCAGGACGACCTGAAAGTCGTCACCGAAAAACAGCCTACCGAAGCACAGATGACCGACTTATTGTTCTGCTGGAAAGTGGCTAAATTTGTTAAGTCGAATGCCATTGTTTATGCCAAAGACGGTATGACCATAGGTGTTGGTGCAGGCCAGATGAGCCGGGTTTACAGTGCCAAAATTGCGGGTATTAAGGCGGCAGACGAAAATCTTAGCGTACCGGGTTCTGTGATGGCGTCAGATGCTTTCTTCCCGTTCCGCGATGGTATTGATGCAGCAGCCGAAGCCGGGATCACTGCTATTATCCAGCCGGGTGGCTCAATTCGCGACGAGGAAATCATCGCAGCCGCCAATGAGCACGGAATCGCAATGGTCTTTACCGGCATGAGACATTTCCGTCACTAAGCGCATTTGCTAATAACTACAGCATTGCGTCAGTAACGTTTGGGGGCTAGTCTTATAGGCTAGTTCTCAACTCTACAGGTGATAGCATGAAAAAAATAATAACTTCTGTTTCCGCCATTGCACTAGCAAGCGCCCTTGGCGCCTGTTCGCCAGCCCCCGAAGCAGACTCGCTGCAAATGGCCGTTGACCATGAATCGCGTACAGATAAATATGTTGCCCGTGATGAATTCCGCAATCCTAAAGAAACTCTGGAGTTTTTTGAGTTAGAGCCAACAATGACGGTTGTAGAAATTTGGCCAGGTGGCGGTTGGTATACTGAAATATTAGCACCTTACCTCGCTGATGAAGGGCAGCTCTACGCTGCACACTTTCCGGAAGATTCCGGTAGTGATTATTACCAGCGTTCACTGGACAACTTCAAAGAAAAACTTACAACGAACCCGCTTTATGGCAACGTTATTTTAACCGAATTCGTGCCCGGACAAGATACTGACATAGCGCCAGCCCGAAGCGCTGATCGTGTACTGACTTTCCGTAACCTTCATAATTGGTACATGCAGGAGGGTGAAGAAGGGGTTATTGAAGCGTTTCGCCAGTTCTACCAAACACTAAAGCCGGATGGCATGCTGGGTATTGTCGACCACCGTTTACCTGAATCAGAAGATGCTGAAGCCTTTAAAGATTCTGGCTATGTAAAAGAAAGCTGGGTCATAGATTTAGCTGAACAGGCAGGTTTTGAATTTGTCGCCAGCAACGAAGTAAACGCAAACCCGAAAGATACAGCGGATCACCCAAAAGGCGTCTGGACTTTACCGCCAACTCTCACTCTGGGTGATGAAGATAAAGAAAAATATGAAGCTATTGGTGAAAGCGATCGTTTCACTTTGAAATTTCGCAAACCCGTTACAGACTAACAGGACAAAGCTAACCTTATGAAAGTATTGGTCGTTGGCGGCGGAGGCCGTGAACACGCTCTGGCGTGGAAAGCAGCGCAATCAAACCAAGTTGACTGCGTTTATGTTGCACCCGGTAATGCAGGTACAGAGCGTGAGCCAAACCTGACAAATGTTGCTATTGGTGCTGAGGACATTGAGAGTCTGCTCAACTTTGCTAAAAGCGAAGCTATTGAACTGACTATCGTGGGCCCCGAAGCACCACTCGTTGCCGGTATTGTTGATCGCTTTAACGAAGCCGGACTGGCTGCTTTTGGCCCTACAGCTAAAGCAGCGCAGTTAGAAGGCTCCAAAGCGTTCAGTAAAGACTTTCTGCAACGTCACAACATTCCCACCGCCGACTACCAAAATTTTACCGAGGTTGAACCTGCTAAAGCTTATGTCGCTAAAAAAGGTCTTCCTATTGTCATTAAGGCCGATGGGCTGGCCGCTGGAAAAGGCGTGATTATTGCCGAAACCCAGGACCAGGCTGACGCTGCCATTGATGATATGCTGGCCGGTAACCGTTTCGGCGATGCCGGACATCGAGTGGTTATTGAAGAGTTTTTACGCGGCGAGGAAGCCTCCTTTATCGTTATGGTTGACGGTGAACATGCCATACCTTTCGCATCAAGCCAGGACCATAAAGCCCGTGACAACGGCGATAAAGGGCCCAACACCGGCGGTATGGGTGCGTACTCTCCCGCACCAGTGGTATCGCCGAAGATTCATGACTGGGTAATGCGTCACGTGATCAAACCCACTGTCGACGGAATGGCTGCCGAAGGGGCACCTTATAAAGGTTTCTTGTATGCCGGCTTAATGATTGCTGAAGACGGCACTGCAAAGGTTCTGGAATATAACTGCCGCTTTGGCGACCCGGAAACGCAACCCATTATGATGCGTCTGAAGTCTGATCTCGTAGAACTTTGCCAACAAGCCATTGAGGGCAAACTCAATCAGGCACCCATCGACTTTGACGAACGGGCGGCGGTCGGCGTTGTAATGGCTGCAGGTGGGTACCCCGAAAGTTACAATAAAGGTGATGTGATTACCGGTCTACCTGAGCAAGAGCTTGATAGCCAAAAAGTCTTCCATGCTGGTACCAAAATGGATAATAGCAACGTGGTTACAAGCGGCGGCCGGGTTTTATGCTGTACCGCCTTAGGAAAGACCGTTACCGAAGCGCAAAAGCTAGCCTACCAACTGGTCGATAAAGTTAACTGGAATCAGGCCTATTATCGCACTGATATCGCCCACCGCGCGATAAAACGCGAAGGGTAAAACACGCTCTCTGTCATAACAGTGTCATAAAGCCTGACTAAGCTTTAACTCTGTTGTGACAGGAGGCTCTATGTCAGAGTGTGATTTAACCGAAACACTGCTAACACTTATTCGGGAAAAGCAGCTTTACCCACTATTCCAACCTGTCATAGACACCTCAAGAGGAATTATAATTGGCCACGAGGCCCTTATTCGTGGACCTGAAGGGCATCCTCTTGAGTATCCGGATCGCTTATTCTCGCTTGCCAGCGAAATGCAGGTATTATCAGAGCTGGAACTTGCTTGCCGTTCCGCCGCTATGCAGGCTTTTCAGCAACACTCTATGCACGGCAAGCTCTTTCTTAATGTAAACCCAAATGTTCTGCAGGACGATTCTCACCCTCATGGATCGACTTTACGACTCTCTCAGCAGTTTGGTATACCACCCGAGCAAATCGTTATTGAAATTTCGGAACGTTACCCTATTGAGGACACCGAAAACTTAAAACATGCCATTATCCACTACCAGAAGCTGGGCTTTATGATAGCCATCGATGACCTGGGAGCCGGCTATTCAGGTCTAAAACTTTGGTCCGAACTACACCCTGATTACGTGAAAATTGACCGATATTTTATTCACTCTATCGAAACATCATCGATAAAAAGGGAGTTTGTGCAGAGTATCTTATCACTGGCAACCAGTCTGCGGACAAAAGTCATCGTTGAGGGCATTGAGACGTCCGATGAACTTGAGCAACTCCAGACCATGGGAGTGAATTATTGTCAGGGATTCTTACTCGGACGACCCAGTCCTTGTCCCGTTCGGGAAGTCAGCCCCACACTGCTACCCCAAAATCATCATGTCTCAATCAATTATCAAAGCACCATTGCCAGTGTCGTCGATACGATTCACTGTGTATCTGCCCAAACCCGTTCTGCAGAAGTACTTGATACGTTTACGCAAGACAAAACCTTGTCGTCTTTACCTGTTATTAGTGGAAAGACAGTGGCTGGAATTATTCGACGGGAGAAGATCATGGAGTTCTTTTCAGGTTCATACGGTCACGCGTTGTATGCTAATAAACCCGTTTCCTACATCATGGATAGAAACCCGCTTTCCGTTGACTGGAAAACGTCATTGGAAGAAGTCAGTCAGCTCATCACAGATAATGACGAAGTTGATATCTACCAGCATATTATTGTTACACGCCAGGGAAACTACTATGGCGTCGCTTCGATTAAGAACTTACTACGTAAAATAACGGAATTAAAGGTCAATAATGCACGACACGCGAATCCCTTAACTCAATTGCCTGGTAACATCGCTATTAACCAAATTATTGAAGCTCAGCTTTTTGAATCGAAACGCTTTCACGTCGCTTATTTTGATCTGAACCATTTTAAACCCTACAACGATATCTATGGTTACGAACAAGGTGATCAAATTATCAAATGGCTCGCACTGATAATACAAAAACACTTATTCAAATATGGTCATTTCATTGGTCACATCGGAGGTGACGATTTCGTCGCCATTTTTAAAGACGAAAGCCAAACCAAACAACTGTGCGATAAAATCATCAGGGACTTCGAACAAGAGGTCACTCGCTTTTATCATCAGGAACATATTGATATGGGCGGAATAAAAGCGCTGTCCCGAAATCAGGAGCCCGTGTTTTATCCAATACTGAGTCTGGCAATTGGGGTTGTTCAGCCTGATCCTTCAGAGTGTTTATCACACCACGATGTCGCCCTATTAGCCAGCGAATCAAAAAAAGAAGCTAAGCAGTTTGACGGTAGCCACTGTCACATGTGCCACCGCCAAAAACCCCGTCGTTTAAGACAAATCAGTCTTCAACAATAAGGTCGTCTTCGGTGTCAGCAGCCGAGCCAAATGAATCATCGGCAAACTTACCCCGTCCGTACATACTGGCCACTTTAGGTCGATGTATACGCGCCTGATACTTAGCCCAGGCTTTTTCTACAGTAGTTACCGGGGCCTGCTCACCTCTGGACGCCGCCAAGAGTTCAATGTCTTCTTTTAAAACAGGTTTAAACTCACCAGCCAGCATCGCTGTAATCAGGCAGCCATAATGAGTCAACGCATCGCTTTCACGAATTGAGAAATCGCCGGAGCGCGAAAAGCCATAAGGGTAGTTGCGGAAATCGTTAAACGGTCTCTTTAACAATAATTCACGGGTTATCTTGGTCATGGGTAAGCCCTTCCTGCAGACTAAAACCGAACAAAAAGTCTGTCGCTCTATACGACAATGACGATATAGAGCTATCTCAAAGTTTTGTCAATGAAAATCTTTGTAAAATGCCTTTTAACAACCCATTACAGCATCTATAAATTAGCCACGTACAATACAGCATGTCATCTTGCTTCAAATTACTTCAGAACCAAAAAGGAAGGGCGCTATGAATAAGTTTCTATTAACGACGCTGGCTACTGCGACATTAGGGCTAGTCGCATGTGGAGGCTCTGACAGTGGTGACAATAACAATGATATCGCTCAGTTTTCTCTGGGTATTAGTGACGCTCCGGTTGATAACGCAGAATCGGTTGTTGCCTGCTTTAATGCCGTTGAGCTTACGGGTAATGGCGACGAACCACGTACCTTTACAGTTGGTGACGATATCGAAGCTCCTGAAGAAAATGATCTTTGTACTGATGCCGATGGACAGCCTATTGCTAACACCATAGGTATCGATTTATTGGAGTTTACCGGTAATGACTCCATGGTCTTTCTTGAAAATGCTGAAATTGAAGCTGGGCAGTATGGACAGTTGCGGCTGGTAATGGCCGAAGGCTCCTACATCATGACGGACACGAATGGTGATGGCGAAGCGGAAAGAATCGACGTACAAGTACCGTCAAACGAGCTTAAACTGGATGGTTTTACTGCCGATGCCGGTGGCAATCTAAACTTTACTGTCGAGTTCGACTTACGACACTCTATGACGAATCCAGTGGGCCAGGATCATTACATCCTTAAGCCTCGTGGTGTTCGCCTGGTCGATAACTCTGACGTTGGCCATTTGAAAGGAACCGTGGCTGAAGGCGCATTACTTTTTAACCAAGCTTGTACTGTGGCACCAGACAAAACAGAGGAACCAGTGGCTTATGTTTACCTGTATGAAGGCAGCGATTTAGACGAAGCGACCTTGGCTGATAACGGCGGTTCGGAAGAAAACGAACCTTATGCCAGCACAGCGGTTTACTTTGATGGGGTAGACACCTACGACTTCTCACTGGGATTCATTGCTGCAGGAGACTACACAGCAGCGCTTACCTGTAATGGCGACGATGATCCTGAAGCCGATGATGAGGTTGACTTCTTCTTAAGCGAAAACGTTACTATTGAAGCATCCAGCGAACCGCAGGAATTAGAGTTTATTGGTGCCGCAAGCGAGTAACGATATTTTAAAAGTTTGGCTACAGGGACGTAGCCTTCCTCTTACCAAAAACCAAAGGCGGATCCCAAGCTTCTACCACTGAGCACAACAGAAATTAAAAAGATGATTGCAGCAAGAATATTTTGCAACAAGGAGTTGCGATACTTTCCTAACATCGAACTCTGACATAGCCACCAGAGAAAGCCGACAATCACTGGTAACAGAATGCCATTAGCCACTTGAGCAAACCAGATAACCGTTACTGGTTTTATGCCAACGCTGGAAATAATCACGCCTATCACCAGAATCGACAACCAGACACTTCTGAAGGCTTTACTCCGTAAGTTAACCGACCAGCCCATAATGCCACATAACGCATAAGCGCTTGCTAAAGGCGCCGTTGTCGCCGACGAAATACCTGCAGCGAACAGCCCTATTGCCATTAAGTACGTTGCTCCGTCTCCAAATAAGGGCCGCAGAGACTCAGCGAGGTCCCCGGCACTTTCAATGTTCACTTGTTGACCAAAAAATGCCGATGCAGCTGTCGCCACAATAGCCATAGAAATGAGGCCACCAAACGGTATTGATAGGAACAAATCACGACGAGCTGCAGGAAGCTCATCCGGCGACTGCCATTTCTTAGAAACGCTAGAGGCATGCAGGAAAATATTATAAGGAACCACGGTGGTGCCAATTAAGGCGACAACCGTTAATGTCGCTCCGGTGGGTAGTGAAAACCCGAAAGTCCCTTTAAATACAGCACTCCAGTCTGGATTGGTGAGTAAGAAAGTCCCGATAAAGGCAATGCTCATTAGCAAAACCATTCCGATGAGCGCTTTTTCTATCACTCGTGCATTACCTGTCCAGAGTATCAGTAGCGCAATGACACCAATGATAAGTGCCCAGGCATTACTCAGCCAGCCGTCAAGTATTGGTACCGGGCCAACAAGTTCACTGGCGCCTAAGCTTGCACCAGATAAGTTTCCCCCCTGGTAGACACTATTTCCAATCGCAATAGCACTAAAAATAAGCAGCAGCGCCAGCCACCTAAGCCATCCAGAAGTTAAATTATTTCGGATATTCTCGCCAAGGCCTGCCTGAGTTACCAGACCAATACGGGCGGACATTTCCTGGAGAATGACGCAGGCAACAATAGAAAATAGCAAAGCCCACAGCAAGGCGTAGCCGAAATTTGCCCCGGCCAGCGACGCAGTAACTACCGTGCCCGGCCCAATAAAAGCAGCAGCAACCAAGGCCCCCGGACCAAATTGCGATAACTTAAGCACGCCTAACTCGACTTATTAGCAAGTTGAGGACCTTCAATAGTCACCATCGAAATCCATTCCTTATTTAAAGCAGCCGATAGATCCGACTCCAGTACAGTGCGCGCTTGTTCGTACTCAACATGTAAGCCGGTGACACCACAAGCACGATTGCGACCATGCGCTTTTCCGGTATAGAGCGCCATGTCAGCAACCTGGAGAACCTTTTCCCAGTCCATTTCCTGCTCGGAGATATCCGCAAAGGGTAATTGAATAAAGCCGATAGTCGTTGTAACAAAAATCTTTTTCCCTTCGTAAATCACCGGCTCTTTCGCAATTTCTCTTAAGATCCGTTCACTCATTTCTTCAAGATCAGAGCTATCAACATTACGAACTAAAAACAAAAACTCTTCGCCACCCCAACGGATCAGTTTGTCGCTTACGCGGCACTCCTTTTGTAAGCGCCGACTGATCTCCCTTAATACTTCGTCGCCTCCGGCGTGTCCGTATTTATCATTAATGCGCTTGAAGAAATCGATATCCAGCAAAATTAATCCATCGGAATGAGTCGATGCTTCGCGCCGTTCACCGTGCTGTTGACGCTCTTCCATTTCTTCCTGCAATGCCCGGCGATTGAATAATCCAGTCAGTGGATCTTTGCGCGACTGATCGGCAAGCAAGTTATTGGCCTCTTTTAATCTCAAATTCGCTCGTCGCGCTTTTCTATAAAGCAACAGAATGAATATCGCCGCAAATATCGCGACAATTCCGAGCAACAACCAAATTAAGTTTCTTTGTTCATTAATTTCCAACAACTGCTGTTTGAGTTCATTCTGACGCTCCAGTAACTCAATTTGCTGTTCTTTATCTTTGCTCTCATAAAGATGCTGTAAATTGGCTAAATTCTGCTGCTGGTCGTTTTGATAGAGCTCATCCATCAACTCCATTTGCTGTTTTAACGTTTCAGCCTGTTTTTTATACTGCCCGGCAAATTCATACGCTAACGCTAACTCACCCAACATGCCTTCCACTTCAATTTTTATGTCTTCATCGCGGTAAAACTGAACCGCCTCGCGCATTTCTTCCAGGCCAGCTTCTGTATTGCCTTGCCGTACATCAATAAAACCTAAGTTAAAGTGGACAGTCTGAGCCATCCATTTATCCTCAACCGCTTCGGCAAGACCCAATGCCTCCCGCAAGTGACTACGAGCGTTCTCCCACTCTTCTTCATACATATAGTGGTCGCCAAAGTTATTCAGAATAACTGGAAGCAAATATTCACGTTCGTCTTTGACGGCGGTTTGATATGCATCCCTTAAGGAATCCAGTGACGCCTCTCTATCTCCCAGGCCAGCTTCAACATAAGATTTATGCAAATAGAAGTCCGGCAAGTCATAGGTGAGGCCGTCTTCTTTCGCGTTTTCTATTGCGTTGCTAATGGTTTTTAACGAACCTTCCCAGTTTTTTAGCTCCGACTGGATGATCGCTATTGAGTAGTCTAAATACTGTTTACGAACCGGCGTTCTCTCATTGTTCGTTTCGTTTACTGCTTCCTGTGCTAGCAACAAATGCCGTAACGCATCATCGTACCGGTTCCAGTCAGCGTAAATTCGGGAAATAAGATTATGTGCGTAATAACGAACCCGGGGGTTACGGGCATTAGCAAGGGGAATTTCAACATCGTTAATCAATAAAAACGCTTCGCCTTGTTTCCCCTCAGCTTGCAGCAACTCAACCTGAGTCGCACGAGCTTCCGTTATGACATCAGCAAGCTCACTCTTTTCAGTCATAGTTAGCAGCTTATCGAGCTTTTCGAAAGCCAGTTCGGTATCACCTTCATAGTAATACCAGAACACTTCGTAACTTTTGGCTCGTATCCGGGTTGCTAAAGGCGTCTGCTGCGACAACGAATCTAATACGTCGAATAAAATGGCGTTAGAATCGATGTCCTCTTCACCCAGAGAACTCAGGTAGTCATCTAACTGTTCTTCCATTGCCATATCAACAGCAACACCGTTAATGTTGTCAGTCGCAGCCTGTGCTGCTGTTACCCCTAAGCCGAGTAACAGCGCCAATACCAATGCGGTTAAATGATCACTGACCCACTTATTGTTTTTATATGACATGGGAATGAGTCCATTCGATGATTAATTAACCACCGAGTTTATCTCAATTGGAATGATTGCACAAAGCGAAACACTGAGGTAAAACAAGCCTATGGCGACAACAAAGTTAGATTGGTCAAAGATACTAAAATCCGGGCAAAGAATTTTTATCGGCTCCCACGCAGCGGTGCCAACGGCTCTTATCGATGACTTAATAGAAAACGCAAAAAATCTGCACGATATTGAAATTGTGCAGTTGATGACGTTGTCTGACAACAAGTGGGCAAGCCCGCAGTATCAGCAACTATTTAAGGTAAACACCTTTTTCATCGGTGGCGATACGGTCCGTACTGCAGTTAATGAGGGACGCGCAGATTACACCCCCAGCTTTATCTCCGATATTCCTAATCTTTTTAACAACGGTATTCTGCCCTTGGACGCCGCTTTAATCATGGTCGGCCCGGCCGATAAATACGGTTATCATTCCATGGGCGTTTCAGTCGATGTGGTTGCCGCAGCCGCTAAGTCGGCCAATACGGTTATTGCCCAGGTGAACCCCAATATGCCGGTCACTTATGGTCAATCTTTTTTACATACGAATCAGATTCATCATGTCTGGGAGCATGCCGCGCCATTACCGGAGTTACCTCCGCCGAGCCTGGAAAACAGTAAAATTATAGAGCGGATTGGTCAGTATATTGCCTTATTAGTAGAGAATGGCTCCACACTTCAAATTGGTGTCGGCACCATTTGCGCGGCCGCGCTGCGTTACTTAAGCAACCATAAGGATCTCGGCATTCATAGCGAGCTGATTACTGATGATGTCATGCACTTGATGCTGAAAGGGGTTATCAACAACCGTAAAAAGACTTTCCATCCGAACAAAATCGTTACCAGTTTTTGTATGGGTTCAAAAGCTTTGTATGACTTTGTCGATCATAATCCTCATGTGGGCTTTTATCCGAGCGAATACGTTAACTCGCCAGCCAATGTCGCCCGCAACGATAAGCTCGTTGCCATTAACAGCGCCATTGAAGTCGATTTGACCGGCCAAGTTGTATCTGACTCCATTGGACATCAGTTCTACAGCGGCATTGGTGGACAAGTCGATTTCAGCCGGGGGGCATCCTTAAGTAAAGGCGGCAAACCGGTTATTGCTCTGCCATCTACAACAGAAGACGGCAAAGTGTCGCGTATTGTTCCTTATATTCGCGAAGGCGCGGGGGTGGTTACCACGCGCGGACACGTACATTACGTGGTTACAGAGTTTGGTGTGGCTTCGCTGCGAGGGAAAAGTATCCGGGAAAGAGCCCTTGAGCTCATTCGGGTTGCTCACCCCAAATTTCGTAGCCAGTTATTACAGGAAGTTCGTAAACACTACTGGGTTCCTCACTATCAGCAACAAACGCCTGTCGATGTGCCGGAACTTGGCGATATAGGCTTTAAAAAACTCACAATCAATAATGAGTCTTTTGATTTAAGGCCGCTTTACCCTTCAGACGAGAGGCGACTGCAGGAGTTTTTCTATTCTCATACCAAAGAAACTCTGCAACTGCGCTATAACGCGGTACCCACCACCATGACCAGGGAAAAGTCGTGTAACCTGGTCAGTATTGATCAGTCCAGAGATTTAGCACTGTGCATTGTTCGTCAAAAAGGCTCTGCGGTTCAAATTCAAGCCGTGGGGCGTTATTACTTCATTGAGTCACAAAATAGCTGCGAAGTCGCTTTTGTCACCCGCGAAAAATATCAGGGTCGTGGCATGGCGGGTATGCTTTTAGATGAGATGATCCGCATTGCTAAAGAACGGGGTTTAGACAGTATGCAAGCTTATGTTCTGGCCGCCAATAAACCGATGTTAAGCGTGTTTGAGCGCGGCGGATTTAAGCGACTGCCAAGCGAAGAACCCGGCGAAGTACTGCTCAAGCTTGAGCTTATAGAAGGTGCTGAGTAACTTATGTCTATCGTTGTTTTTAGTCACCCCGATTGCCTCAGCCACATTCCCGATGAGCAACACCCGGAATGTCCGGCTCGTATCACCGCCATTAACGATCAACTGATTCGCTCAGGAATGGACTTTGTGCTTGTCAGAAAGGACGCCACTGAGGCGCCACTTAAAGCTCTCTACAAAGCCCATTCAAAGGCTCACGTCGATTTCGTTTTCGGGCAAATTCCGGAACACGGTTATGAATGGATTGATCCGGACACCTTAGTCACGCCGGGCAGTAAGGCTGCAGCACTGAAAGCCGCAGGCGCCGCTATCAATGCCGTTGACGATGTGATGACCACATTCAACAAACAAGCATTTTGTGCGGTTCGCCCGCCCGGACACCACGCCACTCGTGACAAGGCTATGGGCTTTTGCCTATTTAATAATGTTGCTATTGCGGCATACCATGCGCTAGAAGAACATGGCCTTGAGCGAGTGGCTATTGTCGACTTTGACGTTCACCACGGCAACGGAACCGAAGACATTGTTCAGGGTGACGAGCGCATTTTGTTGTGTTCTTCCTTTCAGCAGGCGTTTTACCCTTTTACCGGCGAAGGCACCAGTGCCGGTAATGTCCATAATGTCCCGCTGCCAGCTGGCTGCAAAGGGCCACAGTGGCAACAAGCGGTGAGCAAGCAGTGGTTTGGTGTGCTCAATAACTTTGCACCGCAATTGATACTGATTTCCGCAGGGTTTGACGGCCACGCCGAAGACGACATGTCACAGTTCCTGCTAAAAGAAGAAGACTACCACTGGATAAGCCACAAACTGAAAGAAATAGCCGACGAACATTGTGACGGGCGTATCGTATCTTGCCTGGAAGGCGGCTATAATCTCAGCGCGCTCGGCCGAAGTGTGGTCGCACACCTAAAAGGTATTCTCTAAAAATTATAAGTGGTGAGTCATTATGGGATTAGTTTTAAAGCTTATTGCCGGCATTGCTGCCGGTATTCTTATTGGTCTTTTTACTCCGCATTGGGTTAGCCAGATACTACTCACCTTCAAAAGCCTTTTCGGTGAACTGTTGTTTTTCACTATTCCATTATTAATTTTGTTTTTCATTACCAGCGGTATTGCCAGCCTGCCCAATAATTCAGGCAAAATGCTGGGTAAAACATTAGGGATAGCGTATTTATCGACAGTCTGTGCCGGTATTGTCGCCTTCTTTGCGGCAAGCCTTGTTGTTCCCTGGCTAACCACCGAAGGTCAGACTGCGGCCACCGATGTGAAAACCGTATTAGAGCCGTTTATTACCCTGGATGTGCCACCCGTATTAAGCGTGATGTCGGCGTTAGTGCTGGCGTTTATCTTTGGTTTAGGTATTGCAAACACCGGCTCCCAACAGCTAAAAACCTTGTCTGATCAAGGCCGGAACATTATTGAGCTGCTGCTGGTGAAAGTCATCATTCCTTTATTGCCGTTTTACATTGCCGGCGTTTTTGCCGAGATGGCGGTCGCCGGAACTGTCTTCAGTACGCTAAAAACTTTTGGTGTTATTCTGCTTTTAGCGGTTGCCCTGCACTGGGTTTACATTACGTCTATGTTCATTATTGCCGGTTTAAAAAGTGGTCGTTCGCCGCTAATGCTTGTTCGCAATATGCTCCCAGCCTACTTTACTGCGCTGGGTACTATGTCGAGTGCTGCCACTATCCCGGTGACCCTGCAAAGCGTTCGCAACAACAAAGTCGACAACGATGTCGCTAACTTTACGGTCCCTTTGTGTGCCACTGTGCACCTGGCAGGCTCAACCATTACCATTGTCAGCTGCACGGTTGCTGTGATGGTACTCCATAGCTCTCTTGCTATTCCGGGCTTCTTTACCATCCTGCCGTTTATTCTAATGCTTGGCGTTGTTATGTTGGCAGCTCCCGGTGTACCTGGTGGCGCAGTCATGTCGGCCGTTGGTTTGCTGGGCTCAATGTTGGGCTTTGGCGAAACCGCAGTCGCCTTAATGATTGCGCTTTATATGGCACAAGATAGCTTCGGAACCGCGTGTAATATCACCGGTGATGGCGCAATAGCCATATTGGTGGACAATTCGGATAAATCTGGGGATTCATAAAATTGGAGCGGGAAACGAGATTCGAACTCGCGACCCCAACCTTGGCAAGGTTGTGCTCTACCAGCTGAGCTATTCCCGCGTATTGATACTTTTACAGTACTTCTGGAAAGACTGACGTTGGAGCGGGAAACGAGATTCGAACTCGCGACCCCAACCTTGGCAAGGTTGTGCTCTACCAGCTGAGCTATTCCCGCTTCGTCAGTGCGGCGTGTATTCTACTGATACCACCGATAAGGTCAATAGTTTTCGCGCCGCAATTGGCTTATTTGCTGAAAAAATGCTCTCTGTAGTGCTGTAATTCGGCAACGGACTCACGAATATCGGCCAAAGCTTCGTGCGCCCCCGACTTTTTAAAACTGTTAGCTACCTCCGGATGCCAGCGTTTTGCCAGCTCTTTTAGTGTGCTGACATCCAGGTTGCGATAATGGAAAAAAGCTTCCAGCTCGGGCATATGTTTTGCCAAAAACCGACGATCCTGACAAATACTGTTACCACACATAGGTGAGACACCGGCATCAATATATTGCTTTAAAAACTCAATGGTCTCTGCGGCTGCTTTTTCTTCATCGTGTTGGCTTTTCTTTACCCGTTCAACCAGACCCGAGCCGGTATGAGTTTTCACGTTCCACTCATCCATTCTGTCGAGGTACTTTTGTGGTTGGTGAACGGCAATAACCGGGCCTTCGGCTATCGTATTTAACTGGGCGTCGGTCACAATGGTGGCAACCTCAATAATATGGTTCTCTTCCGGCACCAGGCCTGTCATTTCAAGGTCAATCCAAATTAAGCGTTGTTTCTTATCGTCCTCTGTCATTACCCTGCTCTCTTAATCCAATTTGTTGTATGATAGCGTCATTTATTGCACGACAACAGGTTAACCGGCTTGGTAAAACGCAGACGTCTTAATAAAGGCCAGCAACGGCAGGTATCAGTCAATCAAAAAAAGCGACTGAAAAATACCGATATCGAATGGACTGACAGCCAGCTCAATGCCCCGGAGGCCGGTCGCGTTATCAGCCGATTTGGCCAACATGCCGATATTCGTGATGAATATGGCAACACTCATCGTTGCCATATTCGCAGAGTTATCGACAGCCTGGTTTGTGGCGACAGCGTCCTGTGGTCAAGAGCAACGGCAGAACAACAAGGGATGCAAGGTGTTGTCGTGGCCGTTCAGGAGCGCGAAAGCTTGCTCTCACGTCCCGATTATTACGATGGTTTAAAGCCTGTTGCCGCCAACATAGACCAAATTTTTATCATTTCAAGCGTACTGCCGAGCTTCTCCTCCCCCATTATCGACCGTTATTTAGTCGCCTGTGAAGACATCGGTATAGACCCCGTTATTGTGCTGAATAAAGCCGATTTACTGTCCGAGATTGATGAGGATGAACGCAGTCATATTGAGCAGCGCTTAAAAGACTACGAGAGCATCGGCTATAAAGTCCTTAACGTCAGCAGTGCGACTCAGGATGGTCTGGATGCTCTGCAGGATATGTTAAAAGACAGTATTTCTATTGTGGTTGGACAGTCGGGGGTAGGCAAATCCTCGCTGGTCAATCAGCTGCTACCTGACGTGAACGCAGAAACGAATTTAGTGTCCGATAACTCAGGATTAGGCCAGCACACGACAACCGTAGCAACCTGGTATGACTTAAAACAAGGCGGTGCTCTGATTGATTCTCCGGGTATTCGCGAGTTTTCATTATGGCACCTTGAGCCTGAACGAATTGCCCGTTGTTATGTGGATTTTCGCGACTATTTAGGTGGCTGCAAATTCCGCGACTGTAAACACGGAGATGATCCGGGCTGCGCATTACAAGAGGCTGTGAGTAACAATCAATTGCATGAATGGCGCCTTTCTAATTATCATCGCATTATAGAAACGATGAAAACACAAAAGCCCAGTCGGGCAATTCGAGGTAAATAATTGTGTCTAAGACCGACAAAGTCAAAATTTTCTTCCAACATGTCATGCCCAAACATCTGACTTCCCGCTTAGTAGGGAAATTTGCAGCTGCCCGTGCCGGTTGGTTTACCCAGTTGTTTATCCGTTGGTTTATTCGGCAGTATAAAATTGACATGAGTGAGGCCATTCACGAGTCACCAAAAGCGTATAAGACCTTTAATGAGTTTTTTACCCGATATCTAAAGCCGGAACTTAGACCGTTGGAAGCAAAAGACGATGAGTTAGCACACCCGGTCGACGGTGCCGTCAGTCAGTTAGGCGACATTGAAGAAGGCCGAATATTTCAGGCCAAAGGGCACGACTACTCGTTACAGGAGTTACTGGGCGGCAACGAAGAAGACGCCAAACCTTTTGTAAACGGTAAGTTCGCAACCATTTACCTGGCACCGAAAGATTACCACCGCATTCATATGCCCTGCGATGGCGTTCTGAAAAAGATGATTTACGTACCAGGCGATCTGTTTTCCGTAAACCCGTTAACAGCGGCTAATGTACCCAACTTGTTCGCCCGTAATGAGCGGGTTGTCGCTATTTTCGACACCGAAGTCGGCCCCATGTCGATGGTACTGGTCGGTGCGACTATCGTTGCCAGTATCGGTACAGTATGGTCGGGCACCGTAACACCACCCACCGGAGGGCGCATTCAAAGCTGGTCTTATCCAACATCAGGACACACGGCTATACACCTTAAAAAAGGTGAAGAAATGGGTCATTTCAAACTCGGTTCAACGGTGGTGTTAACCTTTGCTGAAGACTCGATTGAATTTGGTGACAAGCTTAAGCCGCTTTCTACCACACGTATGGGCGAAGTCATGGCAGAAAGAAAAGAGAGCGACGATTGATTTTATGGGCGCACCGAGGGGCCAGTTATGAGGCCCCCGAGAACACGCTTGCCGCCTTCTCCCGGGCCATGGACAGCGGCGTGCACGGCATTGAACTCGACGTTTACGCCATAGACGGTGAGCGCTTTGTGTTCCATGACCGGTACCTGGAACGGCTGACAGCCACTCCCGGCAGATTAAAAGATCTCACCGCTGAACAGATCAAACATTTGAAAGTGTTTGGCCAGCAATCCATCCCCACTTTGCGCGAAGCACTCGCTCATATTAACGGACATTGCCACGTGAATATCGAGCTTAAAGGTGATGTGCCTACGAAAGAATTATTGCTTGATGTTGATTACGCTCTGGAGCATGCGAATTTCAATCCCGAACAACTGTTGGTGTCGTCTTTTAATCACCACTGGTTGCAACGGCTTAAAAAGCGTCGACCTGAAATTAAAATAGGTGCTTTGAGTGCCAGTTGCCCATTGAGCTATTGTTATTTTGCAGAAGAGCTACAAGCCTTCTCAGCTCACTTTGCCGTCGACTTTGTGACACCCGAGCTGGTGGAAGACGGCCATCGCAGGGGCTTACAAGTTTATGTCTACACAGTAGACGGCCAGCACGATATAGAAGAACTGCACGCAATGGGTGTGGATGGAATTTTCACGAATCATCCTGCTTACGCCCAAAATGTCATCGCCGGCCTGACCACGGCCGGCAACGAACCCATTCTGCATTATTAGCACTCTAAATAGCGTAGCGGACCATCAACTGTGATGGTCCGGGTATTCTTCCTGTAACGATTCCAGTTTGCGAGTAATAGCCATTGGCGAACTGGTTTTCTGGGCCAGGGCAATGTACAGAGCCGGAATAACAAATAGCGTTAAAAAGGCAGACACCGCAACACCGGCAAAAATCACTGTACCAATCACCATTCGGCTTTCGGCACCCGGGCCAGACCCCAGAATCAGCGGCATTGCACTCATTAGGGTGGTGAACGCCGTCATGACAATAGGTCGTAGACGTTGTTGAGCAGCTTTAAGTACAGCCTCTTTGAACTCTACCCCGGAGTCACGGAGCTGGTTGGCAAATTCGACTATAAGGATGCCGTTTTTCGCCGCCAGCCCGATTAACATCACAATACCAATCTGACTGTAAATATTAATACTCATACCGGTTACATAAAGCGCTAATAAGGCCCCAACGATAGCCATCGGTACCGCCAGCATAATCACCAACGGGTGAATGAAGCTCTCGAATTGTGCAGCCAGAACCAGGAAGGTGATCACCAGTGCGAGACCGAACACAAAAATGATCGAGTTACCGCTTTCTTTATAGAGTTGAGATTCACCTTTATAGTCAATCGAAACGTCTTCCGGCAGTTTCTCCTGAACAACCCCTTCCAGATAACTTAGCGCCTCACCCAGTGAATAGCCTTCGGCGAGGTTTGCTTCAATTGTAACACTACGCATGCGGTTGTATCGATTAAGCCGTGCTGACGTTGCCTGCTCAGTGATACTAACAAGGTTAGAAAGTGGGATAAGTTCTTCGCTTTTGCGAGAACGCACATAAATATTATCGATAGCACCAGGGCTTCGGTAATCCGCTTTTTCACCTTCCAGCATGACGTCATATTCTTCACCACGATCAAGGTAGGTCGTCACCCGCCTTTGGCCTAATACCGACTGCAGGGTAATGCCTATATCCTGCACCGAAACGCCTAAATCGGCAGCGCTGGCTTCATCAACCTGAATCAATAGCTGCGGCAAGGTTTCTTTGTAGTCGCTGTCCAGGTTCTGTAGGCCGGGGTTTGTCGAGGCCTCTTCAATCACAATATCCCGGAACTCAGCCAGACGCTCGTAAGTGTTACCTTGTAAAACAAACTCTACCGGGCGCCCGCCGCCTCCACTAATGCCACTACGCATAAAGGCGAAAGCCTGCACGCCTACAACCGAGTCCAGTTGCGACCGCATTTCTTCCATTAAATCAAAGCTAGACCACTCTCGTTCATCGAAAGGCACTGCGCCTACAATAGCAATACCAGCACTACCTCCCCACCCGGGAGCACGGACAATCAGGCGGTCAATTTTGCCTTCATCGATATAAGGCAGCAAAATTTGCTCAATTTCATCCATGTGCCTGGAGCTCGACTCGAAACTGGCCCCCTCAGCACTACGAACTTGAATGTAGAACGTACCGCGGTCTTCCGGCGGTGCAAACTCCTGAGGTATAAAACTAAACAGCCCAAAAGCGACAACGCCCGACATAATCACCAATACCAACGCCATAAGCGGGCGCTTAACGCTCTTTTCGAGCACGTTGCGATAACCTCTTTCAAGCCAGTTGAAAGTGGCATCGAAGCCTTTACCGAACTTACTGGTACGCTCCTTTTTACTCAGCACCTTAGAGCTCAGCATCGGTGTTAGTGTGAGCGCAGCAATGCTGGAGAAGGCAACCGCAGCGGCTATAGCGATAGCAAACTCGGTAAAGAGTTTACCGATATTTCCTTCTAAGAAAGCCAGTGGCACAAACACCGAAATCAACACCAAGGTGGTGGCAATAACGGCAAAACCCACTTCCCTGGCGCCTCGGTAAGCCGCCAAAATAGGAGGCTCTCCTTCTTCTATACGGCGGTAAATGTTTTCCAAAACCACGATGGAGTCATCAACCACCAGACCAATCGCCAGCACCAGAGCCAGCAAGGTTAATAAGTTAATAGAAAAGCCCAATGCGAACAAAACCATGTAGGATGCAATAATAGCAACCGGTACGGTTAACGCAGGAACAATGGTTGCCCGGATATTTCCCAAAAACAGATAAATAACGACAATAACCAGCGCCATCGCCACGGCCAGAGTGTTATACACTTCGTCAACCGAACCCTGGATAAATATCGACGAGTCATAGCTGGGGGCCAGATACATGGTTTCGGGCAAGGTTTCCTGAATTTTTCTCATTTCCCGATGGACGTTCTTTACTACATCAAGCGTGTTGCCTTTCGATTGCTTAATGACACCAACACCGACCATGTTCACCCCGTTTCCACGGAAGTCGGTTTTATCATCCTCGGCACCCAATTCTACTCGAGCCACCTCACCCAGGCGCACTAAATAACCATCGTCGCCTTGTCGTATCACCAGGTTTTTAAAGTCTTCCGGTGACAAGTAAGCTCGCGCCATACGAACAGAAAATTCTCTGTCCGTTGATTCGACCTCACCCGCAGGAAGCTCGACGTTTTCCTCGCGTAAGCGGCTGACAATGTCCGTTACCGTTACCTGTCGTGCAGCCATTGCATCTCTGTCCAGCCAGACACGCATGGCATAGCGGCGATCACCACCAATCACAACCCGCGCCACACCGTCGGCAACAGAAAGCCGGTCGACAATGTACCGTTCGGCATAATCGGTCAGCTCCAGAATCGACATGCTCTCACTGCGCAGGTTATACCAAACAATGGTACTTTCATCGCTGGACGCTTTCGACACTTCGGGCGGATCAGCTTCTTCAGGCAGGTTATCGAGCACTCGGGATACGCGTTCACGAACATCGTTAGAAGCGGCGTCAATATCTCGGCTTAAATTAAACTCAATACTGATTCTGGATCGCCCGTTACGGCTGCTTGAACTGATGTTTTTAATGCCTTCAATTCCGCTGATACGATCTTCTACCAACTGGGTTACCTGAGTTTCCACTACTTCAGCAGAAGCACCCGGATAGTCAGTATCAATAGAAACGATGGGACGATCGATATCCGGGTATTCGCGCAGCGGCAACATGGTAAAAGCGACAATGCCAAAGACCACCAACAGAATATTCAGTACGGTCGCAAATACCGGACGTTTTACAGAAAGGTCAGACAACAGCATAAATTAACCCTCCTGCACAGAAACAGGTATACCGTCACGAAGGCGAACAATGCCTTCTATAATGACTTTCTCTCCCGGCTTCAGACCGTCTGTAATTTCCACAATCCCGGGCTTACGGCGGCCAATAGTGACCTCTTTTTGACGAGCACGGTTATCGGGCGTTAATACGTAAACATATTGTCTGTTTTGAATAGGAATAAGCGCTTTTTCAGGCAGTAATAAGGCTTCATCAATGCTTCTCAGCAAAGTCACTTGTAGCAACATTCCCGGACGCAGGCGCTCATCGTCGTTATCAATTTTGGCGCGTACTTTAACCGAGCGAGTCACAGGGTCAACACGCGAATCAATGCTGGCAATGCGACCAACAAACTGCTCACCCGGGTAAGCACGGCTACGGGTAATCACTTCCTGGTCAACGGCGATACTAGCGAAATATCGTTCCGGCACGCTGAAATCGATTTTAATCGGTTTGATATCATCCAGTGTGGTGAAAACGTCACCAGGGCTCACTAATGAACCCGCACTAATCTCACGAATGCCGACGCGACCAGAAAATGGTGCGTGAATCTTCATTTCTCTTAAAGTGGCTTCCGCAACTTCTAAATCAGCCTGAAGTCCGTTGACCCGGACTTGCTGCTCGTCAAATTGCTGTTGCGAGGCCGCATTACCACGGCGTAATTCAGTAATACGTTCCAGTTGGCGCTTGGCCTCGTCCAGACTAAATTTCAGCTGTTGTACCCGGGCGACTTCTTTACGAGCATTCAACTCAGCCAACAACTGTCCCTGCTCAACTAAATCACCACTTTCGAAGTAGATTTTTTCAACAACATCCTGAGTTTGTGCGGTGATACGAACCGTTTCATTGGCCATGGCGGTACCAAGCGCTTCGATCGTGTCACGAAACTCACTAATTTCGGCTGTCTGAACTTTTACCGGAACGGTCTGCTCTTTACCCTCTTCGATCTCTTCTTTGGGTGGGAACCCAAATAAATAGACAGCTGCTGCCATAAGTATTACGACAACAATGGTTATCGGGTTGATCCAGGAACGTTTCGCCATGTTTACCTCTAAGTTCTTAATACAACGGTTTTAACATAGACCATTGTACGCAAAACACCGCCAAAAGGCGGTGCACTTAACGAGGATTATGGCGGTTTAATCGCAAATTCAATCGTTTGAGTGAAATGCGGGACTGTATTTATGAATCGCGTTAATAAAAGCTGCAGCATGATCGGGATCAACTTCAGGGTGGATACCATGGCCCAAATTGAACACATGCCCAGTGCCTGAACCATAGCTTTGCAGAATGGCTTTTACTTCTTCCTCTATTCGTTCAGGCTTTGCGTACAGTACGCTAGGATCCATATTGCCTTGCAGGGCAACTTGCCCGCCAACACGCCCTCTGGCATCGGCTAAGTCCGTTGTCCAGTCGACACCCAGCGCATCTGCGCCACTGGCTGCCATTGCTTCTAGCCACTGTCCGCCATTCTTAGTAAACAGAGTAACGGGCACTTTGCGTCCATCTGCTTCTCGTGTAAGACCCGACACAATTTTTTCCATATAAGCCAGAGAAAAGGCTTTGTAGTCTCTGGGTGATAAAACACCGCCCCAGGTATCGAATATCATGACCGACTGCGCACCTGCGGCAATCTGTGCATTTAGATACTGAGTAACGGACTCAGCCAGAACATTCAGCAAAGTATGCATGGCTTCAGGATCAGCAAACATCAATTGCTTCACTTTAGAGAAGTTTTTGGTGCTGCCGCCTTCAACCATATAGGTTGCCAGTGTCCATGGACTGCCGGAAAAACCTATAAGCGGTACACTGCCATTCAGTTCACGACGAATAGCACGCACAGCATCCATTACATAACCCAGCTCGTCTTCCATATCGGGCACGGCCAGGTTTTTAATAGCGGCCATGCTGCGTACCGGGTCTTTAAACTTCGGGCCTTCGCCAGCTTCAAAATATAAACCCAGACCCATAGCATCGGGAATGGTCAAAATATCACTAAAGAGTATGGCGGCATCCAGGTCGAACCGACGCAATGGTTGCATGGTCACTTCGCAGGCAAGCTCAGTGTTCCGGCACAAGGACATGAAATCGCCGGCCTCAGCGCGCACTTCCTTATACTCAGGTAAATAGCGGCCAGCCTGACGCATCATCCAGACAGGGGTGCGATCAACGGGCTGTTTTGCCAATGCACGAAGGTAACGATCATTTTTAAGCGCCGGAGCGGTCATAGTGAATCCAATTATTTATCAACATCAATGCCCGGCATTTTATCAGTCTGCAGGCATTGGCTCCATGAAAACTTATGCTTACCTCTTTTGGGATAGGTCAATCAAAGTTCTTGCTATGGTTCCTTCAGGCGGAATATCCGGCAGGTCGTCAAAAGCAAACCAGTCGCCTGTCACCAATTCGTGCGGATCAATATGCAGTTCGCCCTCGGCCCAGTCTGCGGTGTATCCCATCATTAACGAATGAGGAAAAGACCAGGGCTGACTTAAATGGTACTGAATGTTTTTAACGCGAATTCCTGCTTCTTCATACACTTCCCGCTCAAGTGCCTGCTCCAAACTCTCGCCCGCCTCAACAAAACCCGCAAGAATGGAATGCAGCCCGGCTTTATGTCGCTTTCCCTGAGCCAGCAAAATTTTATCGCCTTTACGAATAGCGACAATAATGCACGGCGACACTCTGGGGTAACATCGGTGCTGACATTGATTACAATGCATTGCCAGTTCCCACTCAATGGTCTGCATGCGTGCACCACAACGACCGCAAAAACGGTGAGTATTCAAAAAGTCACTGAATTGCCGGGCTCTGCCAGCCATTGCAAACTTTTCCATGTCCTCAACCACCAGCAGCTGTCTTAACGGCGCAAACTCGCCCCCTGTAAACTGCTCATCCATGTAATCGGCCATGACTAAGTAACAACTACGCTCTCGCAACTCACCTATCTCGACGACCCGATACTCATTTAAGTCCGGAAAACCTAAATCTTGCAAACACCCAAAAGGCACTTCTCCGGTATCATCGAGAAAAAGGTGATCGGAGCTGACAATGAACCACCATGCCGGTTCATCAGTTGCAGGTTTTGAGTACAAAGTCGCCATAATAATTCCGCGTATCGAATCCGCTGAGTTTTCTGTAAAATCAGTTGAGTTCTACTGATTCTGAATTTACATTAGGTACTGAAACTATAAACGGAGAGTATCATGTTAAGCCGTAATGAGCAGGCAAAAAAGCGCTGGGGTGGCGCTCATAAAACTATCGATCTCTGGCTGTCTGAACGCCAGGACTTATTAGTCAATTACTTTAAACTTGCCGCGCTCCCTCCTTATGAAAGCATTCGTCAAGGCTTACCTGATGTTGTCGATATCCGTAATTTCTGCGGTCAACTGGTTGATTATGTCTCTAGCGGTCACTTTGAAATTTATGATCAAATTGTGCGTGAAGCCAGCTCGCAGGGCAACTCTGTTGATGACTTAGCCGATGAGTTATTCCCTTTAATTTCTGATACCACCGATATTGCGTTAGATTTTAATGATAAATACGGGGATATCAGTTCCACAGACCACTGTGACACCTTCGATAGAGATTTATCGGCACTAGGGGAAGCGCTCGAATTAAGAATGGAATTTGAAGATAAGCTACTCAACCATTTAGATGAGCATAATTTGATATCCGCTTAACCTGGCTGGCATTCAACAAAAAAAGCGCCGGCAAGCCGGCGCTTTTTTTATACATAAAATTTGTACTACTCTTGCTCTGTATCCAATTCGTCTTTTTGCACGTCAAGCAACTCAACGGTAAAAATCAGCGTTGAATTTGGCGGTATCTGACCACCACCCACTTCACGTTCACCGTATGCCAATTCCGCCGGAATAACAAAACGGTATTTACCGCCTTCTTTCATCAGTTGCAGACCTTCGGTCCAGCCAGGAATAACACGGTTTAATGGAAATGAGGTTGGCTCATCGCGCTCATAAGAGCTATCAAATACTTCACCATTAATCAGCGTCCCTTCATAATGAACTTCAACCATATCGGTTTCAGATGGGCTTATGCCGTCACCCTCTTCCAGCACTTCATACTGAAGACCCGAGTCGGTGGTTTGTACACCTTCTTTCTTGGCGTTTTCGGCTAAATAAGCTTTACCTTCCTCAGCTGATTTTTTTCCCAGAACGTTCTGGCGCTGCTCCATCACTTCTTGACGCATCGCATTTAAAATTTCTTCTGCTTCTTCGTCACTCAGTTGTGGGTCGCCTTTGATAGCATCAACAAAACCGGCAATAACAACGTCGCGCTCGAGCATGTAGTCAGCTTCTTCCTGACGCTCCAGGTTACGCGCAATAAAGCCACCAACAGAAGAACCCAAAGCGTAAGCCTGCTTATCTTTCTCGGTCGCTAATTCAGTTTCATTCGCCGGAAATTTTTCTTGTGAACAAGCGGTCAGCGCCAACGCGATGGCTGAAATAGCTAACGGCTTCATCAGTTGTTTCATCGTTTTCTCCAATTATCGTCTTGCATCCTTTCGGACTATGCCATAATAGTGATATGTAACAGACCCATACTACACAACCACAAGGAACTTGCCTATGCCTTTTCTCAAGCTATGCGGTGCGTTTACGCTGCTGGTTGTCGTTGCGGGTTGCCAACCTTCACCTGAGAAGGTGAACAAGACGATACACGCTGAAAACGGCACATTCGCAGCCGATATTGCAGACGATGGCAGCTTTAGCCTGGTCTCTACCGATGAAACCGGCCTGCTACTGTGGCCTCGCCATGCCACCAATGCCAAGTACCAATGGCAGCATAACGAAAGCGAAGTCTCGCAAATTATCGACGTTGATATCAGTGCTGATGGCGCAGTCGCTGTTGCCGCATCTCGCAAAGAATTTTCAATGTGGGACATTAATAGCGGAGAAAATTTAGGCTTCTGGAAAATCGATTCCGGCGGCATACAAAAACTGGTAGTCAGCAAGAAAGGCGGTACTGTCGTGCTGGGTAAACGCGACGGTACACAAGTTGCTTTCAATCCGGCATCGGGCAGACGCATTGAATTTTACGGTCATACAGAAAGTATCAATGCACTGGATATCTCTCCTAATGGTTTTTATGTACTCAGTGGTTCAAACGACCATTCCGCGATTCTGTGGGATACTCGTAGCGGACAAATAGTTCACCGCTGGCCACTGGAAGGCCGGATGACTCAAGTTGCTCTGCACCCGGACGGACAACTCGCCTTTGTCGCAGACGCAACCGATAACGCTATTATCCATTCTCTGCCAGATGGAGAAGTCGTGGCCGAACTGAAATTCATGGAGCGCCATAAAATTTTTAGCGCCGCGCGCTTTAGCACATCCGGCAACTATCTCATTACCGGATCGCCGTCACGTCAGATTGCAATTTGGAACACATCGACCGGAGAGCAGCTTACGCATTGGCGAGTCGATTTACGCGACGGCGGACGCCCAAGCAACGCTTCGGTGTTGTCGGTTGTCTTTGACGAAGACCGGCAACTGGTGACAAGTGAGAGCTCTGCCGGCTTTGCCGAGTGGTGGAATATTGACGTAACAGGTAGTAAAGAATGACATCAAAGAAAATTGAAGAACAACTGGCTAATTTAGAGATGCAGTTAACCTTTCAGGAAGACACCATCAGCTCCTTGAATAGCTTAGTTACAGAGCAGACTCAGCAAATGAGTGATATGCAAAAACAAATTCGCTGGTTAGGAAAACGCATGAAACAAATGCAGGATAATCAATCCCCTGAATCCGATCCGGGTACTGAGCCACCACCACCTCACTATTAAAGAGTCGAGTTTACCTTGACCTTGCTACAGCAGGTCAGTATAACAACTGTTCTTAATAAGTTTGCGAGAATGTTATGTCATCAAAGCACCCGATAATTGCCGTTACCGGCTCATCAGGAGCAGGAACCACTACCACAGGTCAGGCCGTACGCCACATCTTTCGTTCGCTAGATGTCAGCGCGGCTTTTGTGGAAGGTGACAGTTTTCATCGCTACTCTCGTCCTGAAATGGATCTGGCTATTCGAAAAGCACAAGAGCAAGGTCGCCATATCAGCTACTTTGGTGCCGAAGCTAACGACTTTGATCGTCTCGAATCGTTATTCCGGTCTTATTCGCAAACAGGTAACGGTAAGGTTCGCCGATACTTACACAGTTTTGACGACGCCGTGCCTTATAATCAAATGCCCGGTACCTTTACCCCTTGGGAAGAGCTCTCCGAAAATACCGATGCTTTGTTTTATGAAGGCTTGCATGGCGGCGTGTGTGGTAGCGGCTACGATGTCGCGCAGTATGTTGACTTACTGATAGGCATGGTGCCCATTGTTAACTTGGAATGGATCCAAAAGCTGATTCGCGATACCTCAGAGCGCGGACACTCCCGTGAAGCGGTCACAACCAGTATCGTGCGTGGCATGGAAGACTATATTCACCATATTGTGCCGCAGTTTTCACGAACTCATATCAACTTTCAGCGGGTGCCGACCGTTGATACCTCAAACCCCTTCAGTGCCAAAGATATTCCGTCACTGGATGAAAGCTTTGTCGTCATACGTTTTCGCGGCATTAAAAATGTCGACTTCCCGTATTACCTGCAAATGATAGATGGCTCCTTTATGTCGCGAACCAACACTTTGGTGGTACCCGGCGGGAAAATGGCATTAGCCATGGAGCTTATTCTGAAACCGCTAATTGAACAAATTATGGAAAGAAAAAACCAGGTTCGTCGTCAGGTTGACTGGATTTCAAGTAAGTAACTACTCACTAACCAGCCATCGGCTGTGGAAGTTGGCGCCTTTATCCTGAGCTAGAATCTTGCACAAAAAGGGCAACAGTTGCTCACTGTCCTGAACCACCCCAAAAGGCGGATTAACCCAAAGAAACCCGCAACCGTGAAGTCCTTTGCGTTCATCATTAGTACGAATATTTAATTCTATAATCAAGGTTTTCGGCATACCCGTTACGGCGGCAACGTCACGATGAAAAGCCGCCGTTTTTAACTCATCTTTAATTGGGTACCAGACCGCGAAACTGCCACTTTGCCAACGTTTTAAACCATGCTTGAGCGCACTGACCACATCATCAAACTCGCTGGTGTTTTCAAATGGCGGATCAATAAGCACTAAGCCACGCTTCTGCCGTGGTGGCAGTTGCGCGCGCATAGCCTGATAGCCGTCCACCGGTGCCAGTATCTGCACTTGTTTGTTTTTACCTAAAGGGGTTTGTTTCAGTGTTTCCGCGTCTTCTTTATGCAGTTCACAAACCACCAGTCGGTCATTATCACGGAGAAACTCAGAAGTGATAACCGGAGAACCGGGGTAATAGCGCAAGTTATCTTCACTCGCATTAAGTGAGTCAACAATTTTTAAGTAGTGACGGGCTAAAGGCTCATTCGCTGCTTGCTCTGCAAAGCGCACGATCCCCTGCTCAGCTTCTGCTGTTCTGATGGCCTCATCGCCCTGAAGATCGTAATAGCCAATTCCACCGTGCGTATCGAGCACAAAATAAGGTTTGTCTTTTTGCTTGAAATACTCAAGCGCGCGAGCCAGCAGCAAATGTTTAAACACATCGGCAAAATTGCCCGCATGAAAAATATGTCGATAGTTCAAGAGTTAGTCGTCTTGTTGAGGAGATTCAATGCGGTAACTGTGTGTCATCTTTACAGAAGCTTCCAGCATTTTAGCAACCGAGCAATACTTGTCGGCAGACAGTTTCACCGCGCGCTCAACATGCTTTTCATTAATATCATTACCCACCACAACAAACTCCAGGTGAATATCTGTAAACACCTTAGGCACAGACTCAGCACGTGTGCCGGACAGTTCGCAGTAACAACGCTGAAGATTTTGCTTTGCCTTTTTTAATATACTGACCACGTCGACCGAGGCGCAGCTACCCGCCGACATCAGTACCATTTCCATTGGACTTGGCGCATTTCCCGGATTATCGCCGTCCATCACCACTTGATGGCCACTACCTGAGGTGGCGACAAAGGTCATGCCGTCAACCCACGAGACCTTGGCACTCATATTATTTGCTGACATTTAGAGATCCTTACTGAAATCAGTAAAACTACTGGCGATAACTTCGCAGACGCTCATCGAAAAGGTTCTTCACCAGACCGACAAACTCGTTAATGAAAGCTTCCTGTTGTGGGGTAGGGTGCGTATCCAGAACTTTGGATAGCACTTCTTCTAAATCGTAAACGATAGCGTCGGTTTCACGGACAATATCCAGACGTATTTCCTGGTCAAGCTCGTTTTGCTCAAAAACTGCCATCATGCTTTCTGATAAGCGCTCTTCCATTAAATCACGCAAGGTGTAGTCGGCGGTTGTTTCGCCACTACCTTGTTCAGTGAAGACCGGTAACTGACCCGTCAGGTACTGGATTAGCTCAATGTATCCGTCTGTTTCAACTATCATCTGTCTCTCTTTGTTACACGGCCAGGCAATCTGCTACGTTGCCCAGCCGTTAAACTAGCACAGATTGTGGTTAAAATTTAAGTCCCGGAGCCAAACTCTCAGGCAAACTCATGCTATCGGCTTCAACTGAAGCAACTGGGTACGCACAGTAATCAGCAGCATAATAGGCACTTGCACGGTGATTACCGCTTGCACCAATACCACCAAAAGGCGCTGCACTGCTGGCGCCCGTAATGGGCTTATTCCAGTTCACAATACCGGCCCGAATGTGTTTGAAGAAATAACGGTACGTTTGCTCATCATCACTCAACACGCCGGCTGAAAGCCCATAACGAGTGTTGTTCGCTTCTTTAATCGCCGCGTCGATGTCTTTAAAGCGATACACTTTGAGTAGTGGCCCGAAATGTTCCTCATCTGGTAACCCTTCAACCCCGGTAACGTCAACAATTCCCGGTGTTACGAAGCCTTTTTTAGAGTCTGCCTGCTTCATACGAACTAACGATTTAGCCCCTTTATGCAGCAATTCATTCTGTGCATCGACCATTTCGGCCGCAGCTTTAGCAGAAATCATCGCGCCCATAAACGGTTGAGGGTCGGCTTCGTAATCGTCAACCAGAATATTTTCGGTTACTTCAATCAGGCGTTCAAGCACTGCCCGGCCTTGCTCGGAGTCTTCAATGAATAAACGACGTGCGCAGGTACAACGTTGTCCGGATGTAATAAAGGCCGACTGCACAATATTGTGAACCGCAGCATCGACATCGGCCACGTTTTTCACTAGCAGCGGGTTATTACCGCCCATTTCTAACGCAAGAATTTTGTCTGGACGACCGCCAAATTGTTTGTGCAACAAGTGCCCGGTGTTTGATGAGCCGGTAAAGTACAGGCCATCAATTTGCGGGTGTGCCGACAATGCTTTACCGGTTTCAACTTCGCCCTGGACTAGGTTTAGAACGCCGGCTGGAATGCCCGCTTTTTCCCACAGCTTAACGGTTTCCTGAGCAACCATTGGGGTCAGCTCGCTTGGCTTAAACACAACTGTGTTACCAGCAATTAGTGCCGGCACAATGTGGCCGTTTGGTAAGTGTCCCGGAAAGTTGTAAGGGCCATAAACCGCAACAACCCCGTGTGGCTTATGACGGATAAAGGCTTTTGCTCCCGGCATTTCATTTTCAACTGTACCGGTGCGCTCATGGTAGGCCCGTTCAGAAATAGCCACTTTGCCCATCATAGCGCCAACTTCGGTACGAGTTTCCCACACCGGTTTCCCGGTTTCTTTCGCCATGGTTTTAGCCAAATGTTCTTTATTTTCTTCCAGCAGCTCAGAAAACTTCTTACAAATAGCTAAGCGTTCTTCCAGGCCTCGCTCTGCCCATTCAGGAAAAGCCGCTCTCGCAGCTAATACCGCTTTTTCCACCTGGGTTTCGCTGGCCGCTTCGCCACTCCAGATAACTTCATCACGTGCCGGGTCAATCGATTTGAACAACCGGCCTTCACCAGCTTCCCAACAACCATCAATAAACTGAATACTGTTCGTCATACAATTACTCCTGCTTAGAGTGCAACAATGCGGGCTTCATCGCCGCTTTCTAAATGCATTGCCTGTGCTTGTTCTGTCGTCAATATGAGTTCTTCTGCGCCTTTTGGCAAAGACAACTTGGTGGCGCGGAAGTTTTTCAATTGCGTGTTGCACACAATATGAGGAACACCCTCACCTTCTGCTACCGAATCGCGCACCGCTACCGGCACTAAACGACTGTTACGGACACTGTTAAGATTACAAACTTCCGCTTCAACCGTTGGCCCGGCGTCAAAAATGTCCACAAAACCACGGAAGCGAAAACCTTCCGACTCCAGCAACTTAAGTGCGGGACGGGTATTATCGTGAACTTTGCCAACAACCGCTTGTGCTTCTTTACTCAACAAGTTGGTGTAAATAGGGAAACGTGGCATCAGTTCAGAAATAAAGACCTTATCGCCAATACCACTTAAGTAGTCGGCTTTAGGAAAGTCCATTGAGAAAAAGTTCTCTTCCAGCCAATTCCAGAATGGCGAATCGCCATTTTCATCTGAAACACCACGCATTTCGGCTATTACCCAGTCACTGAAGCGCTGTTTAAATTGCGCCAAAAAGAGCATACGAAAACGTGACAAAGTGCGTCCGTTCATATTGTGTCGATAAGGTTCGCGTAAAAACAAGGTGCATAACTCGGACACACCCGTGTAGTCATTACACAGAGTCAGAGTTTCCAGCGCATTATAGATATTGAGCTTTTCTGAATGATGCACAACTTTACCTAACCGGTAATGCCAGAAGGCTTCATTCAAACCCACCGCAGCTTCGATACCACTCACACCCGCAATAGTCCCTGTTTCGGTATCTTCCATCACAAACAGGTAGCTTTCATCGCCCGGTGTTTCAACGGTGTCTTTCGCGAACGCTTTTTGCGCCGCATTAATGCGGCGCTCAAGTAACGACTGATCAACCGGTAACGAGGTAAAACCATGCCCGGACTCAATCGCACACTGATATAACGCTTCGTAATCTGACGGCTTAATGGGTCTGATTAGCAACATAAAACAGCCTCAGTTATTGACCGACGACCTGAGCAACAGCTTTTTCAAAGCGCTGCAGGCCTTCTTTTACGTCTTCTTCAGAAATAACCAGTGACGGTGTAAAACGCACGACGTTAGCACCGGCTATCAATACCATCACCCCATGCTCTTGCCCTGCTAATAAGAAGTCGCGCGCGCGTCCTTCGTATTCTTTATTCATTGCCGCACCAAGCAATAAGCCCTGGCCACGGATTTCACTGAACACGTTATATTTTTCGTTAATCGCTGTCAGTTGCTCTTTGAACCACTGCTCACGTTGCTTCACGCCGTCCAGCGTTTCTTTAGTATTCACAACATCAAACACCGCTTCTGATACAGCACATGCTAAAGGGTTACCACCATACGTACTACCGTGTGTACCCGGTTTAAGATGCTCAGCAATTTGCGTTGTTGTTAGCATAGCGCCAATAGGGAAGCCGCCACCTAAAGCCTTGGCTGACGTCAGAATATCCGGGGTGACACCCAGTTGCTCATAAGCATACAGACTACCGGTACGGCCAAAGCCTGTTTGTACTTCATCAAAAATCAATAACGCGTCGTTTTCATTACAAAGTTCACGTACCGCTTTTACAAACTCAACGTCAGGGCTAACCACCCCACCTTCGCCCTGCAACGGTTCCATCATGACTGCACAGGTGTCATCAGAAATCAGCGCTTTTAGCGCATCAATGTTGTTGTAGTCAACGTGATCAACACCACCAGGCTTTGGCCCAAAGCCATCAGAGTAGGCTGGCTGGCCACCCACAGTTACCGTAAAGAAGGTGCGCCCATGGAAGCCTTTAGTGAAAGCAATGATTTTTTGCTTGTGCTCGCCGTGCTTTTCAATCGCCCAGCGACGCGCCAGCTTTAATGCGGCTTCGTTGGCCTCGGCGCCGGAGTTAGCGTAGTAAACACGATCAGCAAAAGTCGCTTCGGTTAACTTCTTCGCTAAACGGATTGCCGGTTCGTTAGTAAAGACATTACTTAAGTGCCACAACTTCTGGCTCTGTTCCTGCAGGGCTGAAACCATAGCAGGATGGCAATGACCAAGACAGTTCACAGCAATACCGCCCGCAAAGTCAACGTATTCACGACCGTCTTGATCCCACACCCGGGCGCCTTCGCCCTTAACCGGGATCATTGATGCAGGGTTATAGTTTGGAACCATTACATCATTAAACATTTCACGGCTTACTGTCTTATTGTCTGTCATTACTCTCGTCCTTATCGCCTTAGCGAGTTAACAAAGGTGTCAACAAATTCGTCTCTTAAATTAGCCCACTATTATGCCAAAATTTGTTCACTTTGTCTGTGGTAATTCGTTTATAAAACCGTAAAAACAGGGGCTTCAGCTTTTCTTGCAGGTGATACGAATAGTTATGCTAATGCACAAAGAAAGGATGAATCTTTAGTCATAATTTTTTCAAGAAATAATTTGTTAAAAACTTATAACATTTAGCTACGAAAAATTGCATTGCTTTTTATCAATGCTTAATTTAGCCTGACTTTATTGAACAGGTGCTTCAATTCAGAGGGTCTTATGGAAAAGCAGACACCAACACTGGAATCTTCATCTCAACCACAGTTGAAGCTAGCTTACTTACGCCCAGGCGATATGATTGACGTTGAATTCGCGTCTGCAACAAAAGTACGAACAAAACTGCAACTAGTCGGTTTTGATACCGGTCGTTATCTTTTGTTAAAGCAACCCAATCCTCGCACCGAAGGCAGTTATGCGGATGTTTTGTTCGAAGGTAACCCGGTCATTGTCAGACTGGTTTTAGAAGGTGAAGCCGGTGAATGCATTGCGTTTAAGACGAAAATTCGTGCAGTAACAAATTTTCCATTTCGCTTATTGTATCTGGACTACCCTGAACAAGTAGAAAATCGTGCACTACGGGCTCAAAAACGTGTACGCACTCATATTCCTGTCGATGTCACCGCAGATAACAATCAGGCGGACAACACGAAAAAGCTGGCCAGTGGCGTTATCGTGGATATTTCTTCTGCCGGATGCCGAATACTCTTTAAAGCTCAAAACGAGGGTGGCAACGTTACCCATATGAACATTAAAGTCAGTATCGGCTCGGGCTCACAAAAGGACTTACTGATGCTTTCGGGTCAAGTTATGAATCAGAAGAAAGAACGGGGAATGATCAGTGTCGGTGTGCGCTTCACTGATGAAGAAGCGCACATCATAGAAGTTTTCGATCATTTGTTGATCGATACAGAATTTGAATGCTGATGCTAATCTGGTACAACAATTGGCGGACGTTTTAAACTCACGTTATTCAATCTTGCAATAGTTCCGGCTGTTAGTGAGTACTTATTCAGCAAGTGTTTACCTTCTTCCAGACTGGCTAAATCCACTTCTCTCAGCATTCTGAATTCACAATAAGCATTTGCCTGAGCTAACACTTCAGCATATTCCGATTCATATTCCTTACCTTGGCTTTGCGTAAAAGCCAGTAAGTGCTTACTGACAGGAACACGTTTTAACTCCCAACCTTCGGCCACGAGATAACTCACTTCTTTATCTTTTTCCAGCATCAGGTCACGTAAAAAGCGTTCATCCGGAGCAAGCTTGATAATTGTATTGTGACGCTCAGGTGATTGGTCGTTAACACTTGCCATTGCAAACTCGCGCTGCACGTCATCAAACAACCGCAGATACAGTTTAGTCAGTGCAATCTTCCCAAGCTCATGAAACATCCCGATAGTATAGGCCAAGACAGGATCACGCAGCTTGCGTTCCACAGCAATATTGTGCGCAGCAATAGCGGTACCTAATGAGTGTTCCCAAATTTTGCGGCGGAACAAGGTGAAAGGCTGCGTCGCGGGTGGCAACCAATTTTGCATAATGTATGCAGGCGCCAGCAAGCGCAGGTTTTCTGTACCCACAAAGCTCATAGCCACACGCAAATTATCAATTTTTACCTGTTTATTTCTGTCGATAAAAGGCGGTTGGTTTACCGTGCGAATTAATCCCGTGTGGAACCAGTCCATGCCCTGCACCACGGACTCAACCCGACGCATCGAAGCTGCTTTTAAGCTCAACGTATCCAGCAGCTCCGGCAAATTCTCAGGTAAAGGGATCAACCGCTCACGAATGTAATTGCCATCATCAATCGTTTTCAACGCGCGGTGATAAATTTCCTCATGCAGCTCATCAGAAATACGGTCGGCATAACGTTGCCGCGCCTGAACCTTGCGGTCGCGCTCTTCATAGTTCAGGCGTTCTACTTCCAACAATTGACGTAATTGTTCCTTATCTTCTTCGTCAGTGCCGTCCGCCTTTGAACGAGCTTTGCGTGCAAACGGAAAACTTATCAAATAGTTGATAAAACGCTTTTCTAAACGCAGAGCCGGATCATTACTACCGCCCTCTGTCGTACCCGCAAAAAAGTGGAACATATTACCTCGATATTAACTGAACTGCGGCAGCATTATCTTGAATAAGATTTATAAATACTACTTACCGATTATCGTATATAACGTAAAAAATTCGCTAACAGATGATGTCCCTGAGATGTCATCACAGATTCTGGGTGAAACTGGACTCCAAATAGAGGCAAGTCACGGTGTCTTATTGCCATAATTTCCCGCAGTCCCTGCTCGGTTTCTGTATCGGCATCAATTAAAAAATCTGTTGGCAAACTGGATGGGGAAACCACCAGCGAATGGTAACGGGTAACTTCCAGAGGGTTATCTAACTGTTGAAAAAGCCCCTGCCCAGTGTGCCGGACAAGCGATGTTTTTCCATGCATGACTTTTTCTGCCCTGACAACGTCGGCACCAAACACCTGGGCCAATGCCTGATGGCCAAGACAAACACCCAGTATCGGAAGTTTATTACAGAAATGTTCAATCGCAGCCAAAGAGACTCCCGACTCATTTGGCGTGCATGGACCCGGTGATATAACCAAAGCTTCAGGTGATAATTTCTCAATCTCTGAAATCGTTACTTCGTTATTTCGAAAAACCTCGATCTCTTTTCCTAATTCACGAAAATATCGGGCCAGGTTATGAGTAAACGAGTCAAAATTATCAATAAGAACGATCATGTTAATGAATTTGCCAAGGTTATTGCTATCCCGGGTAAGGCACAAAACCTACCGCTTTATAAACATCTGATAATGTTTTTGCTGACGCTTCGCGTGCCTTGTCAGCCCCTTGTTTCATAACTTCCTGCAAAAATGCCTGATCGTTACGCATTTCATGATACCGCTGCTGAATAGGTTCAAGCATCGCAACCACGGATTCCGCCACGTCAACTTTTAAATGCCCGTACATTTTGTCTTCGTATTCCGGTACAAGCTCATCTATCGACTTACCCGTAGCGGCTGACATAATGCTCAGTAAATTCGAGACGCCTGGTTTTTCTTCTGGATTGAAATAAATGCGTGCCTGCTCATCAGAGTCGGTAACGGCTTTCTTGATTTTTTTCAGAATCTTCTTCGGTTCTTCCAGTAAGCCCACAAAGTTATTCGGGTTATCGTCCGACTTTGACATTTTCTTAGTCGGCTCTTGCAGCGACATGACCCGCGCCCCCACTTTTGGAATCATTGGCTCTGGAATCGTAAAGATATCGCCATACAAATTATTAAAACGCTCGGCGACATTACGGGTCATTTCCAGATGCTGCTTCTGGTCATCACCTACCGGCACTTCGTTTGCCTGATACAACAGGATGTCTGCCGCCATCAGCGCCGGATAGGTAAACAATCCCGCGTTAATATTATTGGCATGACGCTGCGACTTGTCTTTAAACTGCGTCATCCGATTTAACTCGCCCATTTGCGTATAGCAGTTCAAAACCCAGGCCAGTTGAGTATGCTCAGGAACGTGCGACTGAATGAACACGGTGCTTTTTTGCGGATCCAGGCCACAGGCCAGATACAGCGCCAGACCATCCAGAGTTGCCTGTTGCAGTTTTTCAGGCTCCTGGCGCACGGTGATAGCATGTTGATCAACCAGCATGAACTTGCAGTCATGGGTCTCCTGCATATTCACCCACTGACGTAGCGCACCAATATAATTACCAATAGACAACTGTCCCGACGGCTGACAACCACTTAATACGATTGGTTTTGACATTCTTTTTCCTCTACGAACCTGTTACCGCAGCGATTTCATCGCGCATTGTCTGGATGACACTGGCGTAATCATCCGTATTAAAAATCGCTGAACCAGCAACGAACATGTCCGCGCCCGCTTCCGCAATCTCACCAATATTTGAAACCTTAACACCACCATCCACTTCCAGCCGGATATCGCGCCCACTTTCATTGATCAGCTTTCGCACGGCTCTTAGTTTAGCCAGCGTGGATGGAATAAACGACTGGCCACCAAAGCCCGGGTTAACTGACATCAGCAGAATGACATCCACTTTATCCATCACATAATCAAGACAGTGCAGCGGCGTTGCAGGGTTTAACACCAGGCCGGCCTGACACCCCTGTTCGTGAATCATCTGCAAAGTACGATCGACGTGATCTGAAGCTTCTGGGTGGAAGGTAATAATAGACGCGCCGGCTTCTGCAAAGTCAGGAATAATCCGGTCAACGGGCTTTACCATCAAATGTACATCGATGGGCGCCTTTATACCGTAATCTCTCAACGCTTTACAAACCATGGGCCCGATAGTCAGGTTGGGCACATAATGATTGTCCATAACATCAAAGTGTACAACGTCGGCACCGGCACTTAACACCGTATCGACTTCTTCGCCCAAACGGGCAAAGTCGGCTGACAGTATAGAGGGTGCTATTAATGGTTTCATCGTTCGTTTTCCTGACCAGTCTTAAAAAGAGACCTATTGTAGCAGTTAAGCCCTGACAAAAAAATTCACATCGATGACTAGAATTTTTACAAAATCGCTGATAAATTGGTCAATCTAGACTTTGGAGAGGCTTCATGCGACTACTCACAATAATTACATCACTGGCATTAACTGCGTTTACCGCATTTGCTTTGGTGAGCCCGTCGTCTCTTATGGCCCAGCAAAATGCCACCCAAAAATGCCAACAGTTAATGCCTGAAACCGAGCAGAGCAAAAGTTCAGCTCAGTGCCAGCTGGCAGCCGAGCAAGTCACTTGGCTTAGTTGGTTAACGGGTGACAGCCGTTCGGTACAATTCCACTTTTTCGACTTGGTTGAGTTAATCTCGAGCTCAAGCGACAGCAGCAAAAAACACTACCAAAACGAATACACCGATTAATGTCAGATTCTTCCGATAGCAAAGCGCCTAAACTCGGCATTGTGAGTATGGTGGTGAGTGTGCTCGCCGCTTTTTTAGGTGTGCAGACCGAAAAAAACCGCCAACGTGACTTCCAGCATGGGAGTCCAAAAGCCTACATCATCATTGGCGTTATACTGACCATTCTGTTTGTTTTAGGTCTAGTCGGCGTCGTAAATCTAGTCATGGCATCCGCTGCATAGTATTAGGGTGCCACAAAGGCTTTGAGGGCTCTTCAAGAGGTGTGCAGCGCCATGGATGGCGCTGCTCAAGCCCTACAGGGATGTACTTGTGGGCGTCCTCATGAAGAGCCCTCATAGCCTCAGCGCCCTAGTATTATTCAGCCTTGATGCCACTATGACGTAGCAACGGTTCAACGCTCGGTTCACGACCCCGGAACTCCCGGAATAGGTCAGCAGCTTTACGGCTACCACCGCGCTCCAGAATAATTTGCAGGAAGTCACGCCCGGCTGCGGCACTGAAAATGCCTTCTTCTTCAAAGCGAGCGAACGCATCCGACGACAGCACTTCTGCCCATTTGTAGCTGTAGTAACCAGCCGCATAACCACCCGCAAAAATATGACCAAAGCTGTGCTGGAAACGATTGTATTCCGGCGGAATACGCACCGAGGTCTGTTCACGAACTTCACTCAAAATTTCGCTAATGCGTGCGCCTTTGCTTTCATCAAACTCATGATGTATTCGCATATCAAATAACGAGAACTCTAACTGACGCATCATTTGCATAGCCGACTGGTAGTTACGTGCCGCCAGCATTTTATCCAGCAGTTCCTGTGGTAATGGTTCGCCGGTTTCGTAGTGGCCAGAAATAAGCGCCAGTGCTTCCGGTTCCCAGCACCAGTTTTCTAAGAACTGGCTTGGCAGTTCCACGGCGTCCCACTCAACACCGTTGATACCAGAAAGGCCTGCCGTATCGACTTGTGTCAGCATGTGGTGCAAACCGTGACCAAACTCATGGAATAACGTCAGTACTTCGTCATGCGTAAACAGAGCAGGCTTACCACCCACGGGCTTACTAAAGTTACAGGTCAAGAAAGCGACCGGGTTTTGCAACTCACCGCCGGCATGAACCCGGCGGCCAACAAAGTCCGCCATCCAGGCGCCACCACGCTTGCCTGAACGCGCGTAGAGATCCAGATAGAAGCTGCCACGCAAGTGCCCATCGGCATCGTGAATACGGAAGAAGCGCACATTGTCGTGCCAGGTTTTTACGTCTTTTTGTTCACTGACTGTCATGCCAAACAAACGCTTAACCACGTCGAACAAGCCGTTCAGTACTTGCTGTTCGGGAAAATAAGGACGCAACAATTCATCGGAAATGGAATAGCGTTGTTGCTTCAGTTGCTCGCTGAAGTAAGGCACGTCCCAGGCTTCCATTTTTTCGGCGCCCTGCTCTTTGGCAAAAGCTTCCACCTCAGCGTATTCTGCTTTTGCCTGCGGCATAGATTTGTCAGCTAAGTCTTTCACAAAGCCCAGCACCTGATCTGGTGACTCTGCCATTTTTGTTGCTAACGACATTTCGGCGAAGTCATTAAAATCAAGCAGCTTTGCCATTTCATGACGCAAAGCCAGCGTCTCATCCATCACTTCTGAGTTATCAAATTTGCCACCGTTCGGGCCGGTTTCTGACGCCCGGGTCACAAAAGCCTGATACATTTCTTTGCGCAGCTCCCGGTCTTCGGCATACAGCATAACCGGCAGGTAGCTTGGAATATCTAAAGTGAACAACCAGCCTTCTTTTTCCTGGTCTGCTGCGGTTTCTTTCGCCGCTTCTTTGATACTGTCGGGCAGCCCGGATAAGCGACTTTCATCAGTAATCAGACAGGTCCACGCGTGGGTCGCGTCGAGCAAGTTGTTGCTGAAGGTTGAGGATAAATCAGACAAACGAGAAGAAATGTCGGCGTAACGCTTCTTCTTGTCTTCGGGTAAATCGACACCCGACAAACGAAAGTCACGTAGTGTGTCGTTAATCAATTTTTGCTGCGCTTCGGTTAATGCTGCAAACTCATCGCTGTCGCGAAGCGCTTGATACGCATCAAATAAGCCTTTGTGCTGGCCAACATAGGTCGCATAGTCAGACAACAGTGGCAGACAGCTGTCGTGGGCTTCACGCAGCTCGGTCGTGCTTACCACCGAATTTAAATGAGACACCGGTGCCCACACGTGCTCGAGCTTTTCATCGGCGTCGGTTAAAGGCTCAATTAATCCGTTCCAGCTGAAGTCCCCTCGCGCCAGTACCTCATCAATAGTCTGCCGGGCATGCTCTATCGCTTCTTCAACGGCGGGCTGAATGTGCTCAGGTTTAATTTGCTCAAAGTCAGGAAGCTGGCTCTGTTCTAATAACGGATTACGGCTCATTGTTACCTCAATTTTTTCAAAATGCTTACAGTGGATATTGGGGCTTTAGGCTAGTCTTCAACCACGCTTATGTGGTTTCCTGCGTTTTTTACGGTATTATCGAATCGTTAATAAATCAGAATAAAGGTAAATGTCATGTCTGACACCTCTTTTCGCTCTTTGCGTTTAATGGCCGGCGTTACGGCCATTATCACCTTAAGCGCCTGTAGTAATCTGGGTGGTACACAGCCCGCCGAAGAATCAAAGCCGGCTGAAGTTACGGGAAGTAGCCAGCTCACATCTGAAAAGATTTTTGCCAGCGATACGTTTCGTGTTGATCGCCCGGCGCCCACCCGTTGGTTGAAAAACGGCTCAGGTTACACCACTCTGGAACAATCTGATTCAGCCGATGGCCGCGATATTGTGCGCTATCATCCGGAGACTAACGAACGCACCGTGTTAGTCAGCGCCGAACAGCTTACCCCGAAAGGTAAGGACTCAGCTCTGGATATTGCCGATTACGTCTGGTCTGACGATGGCGATAAAGTGCTTATTTTCACCAATACCAAACGCTCATGGCGTACTCATACGCTGGGCGACTACTGGGTACTAGACCGCAGCAGCAACGAACTGCGAAAACTTGGCGGTAATGCCCCCGAGTCGACCCTGCAGTTTGCCAAGTTTAATCCGCAGGGCACCAAAGTCGCCTACGTTATGCAGAACAACATTTACGTACAGGATCTCGGTAGTTTTCGCATTACCTCTCTGACCGATGACGGCAACGAAACCATTGTGAACGGCACCTTTGACTGGGTGAATGAAGAAGAATTCTTCCTGCGTGACGGTTTCCGCTGGAGCCCGGACGGTCAGCACATTGCTTACTGGCAGCTGGACACAGAGGGTACGCCGGTATTCACCATGATCAACAACACCGACGAACTCTACCCGACGTTAAAAGAGTTTCCTTATCCAAAAGTAGGCGAAACCAACGCCGCTATGCGCATTGGCGTTATGCCCGCCAGCGGTGGTAAAACCCAATGGATGGATATTCCCGGCGACCCGCGCCAACATTATCTGGTGCGTATGAACTGGGCAGGCAACAGTGAAAAGTTATTGATTCAGCAACTCACTCGCAAGCAACACATAAATCGTGCCTTTATCAGTGACATTGAAACTGGTCGTAGCCAGGAATTATTAAGAGAAAATACCGACTCGTGGGCCGAGTATGTAGACGACATTCACTTTTTAAATGATGGTCGCGAATTTACCTGGCTAAGCGAGCGCAGCGGTTACCGTCATATTTATCGTGTGCAACGCGACTCGGGCAGAACCACGGTCATCACCCGCGGTAACTGGGACGTTGTCGAAGTGCTGCGTGTGAACGAAGAAGATGGCTGGGTGTATTTTATTGCCTCACCTGAAACGCCATTAGAACGCTATTTATTCCGCGCCAGCTTAGACGGCAGTGGTCGTTTAGAACGTCTGACCCCGGGCATGGAAGGCACCCACAGCTACAGTATTTCGCAAGACGCTAAATACGCAGAACATACTTTTCACTCTGTGAACCAAGTGCCTGTTACCAAGATGATTTCATTGCCGGATCATAAAGCTATTCGTACGGTAGTGGACAACAGTGACGTGCAACAGGCGATTGAAAGCGTTGAGAAGCAGCCGGTAGAATTCTTCCGTGTGGAAGCACGCGACGGACTGGAACTGGATGGCTACATTATGAAGCCAACCGACTTTGATCCGAGCAAAGAATACCCCATTTTGTTCTACGTTTACGGCGAACCCTGGGGGCAGACTGTGGCCAATAAATGGGGTGGCTCACTGTATTTGTGGCACACCATGCTGACGCAGCAGGGCTATATTGTGGCCTCTATTGATAACCGTGGTACCAAGTCACCACGCGGCTTTGACTGGCGCCGTTCTATTTACAAAAATCTGGGCGTTGTCACCGTTCGCGATCAGTACGATGCGTTGCAACAAATGCTGGAACGCTGGGACTTTATTGATGAAAGCCGTGTCGGTATTTGGGGACACAGCGGCGGTGGTTCGCAAACCCTGAACGCGTTATTCCGTTACCCTGATGCTTACCACATGGGTATGGCGCTAGCACCGGTACCCGATTTGACCTTGTACGACACCATTTATCAGGAACGGTACTCTGGTTTGTTGCCTGAGTCGGCAGAGCGCTATGAGGAAACCTCGGCGATTACTCATGCAGAGAACCTGGAAGGTGACTTATTGTTAGTACATGGTACCGGAGACGATAACGTCCACTTTCAAGGCAGCGAACGGCTGGTGAATGAGTTAATTAAACACGGTAAGCAATTTGAGTTTTTTGCCTACCCGAACCGCTCTCACGGCATTTACGAAGGTGAAGGCACAACGTTGCACCTGCGTACTATGATGACCGAGTTCGTCAAAGAGCAGTTACCTGCCGATGGTCGTTAAAAGCAGCGTTATAAACTGATCTTTCGATTGCCTCTATCGGTATAAAAAGCATGACAACCCCGTGTCTTTATTTGCAAGATACGGGGTTTTTATTCAAGATATGCGCAGTTTTTGAATTAAGCACAGGAGTTAAGCAGTATGAGCAGACATTATGACTATCTTGCGATAGGTGCCGGTAGTGGCGGTATTGCCTCAGCCAACCGCGCAGCAATTCGTGGCGCGAAAGCCGCTGTTATTGAAGCGAACTCGGTTGGCGGCACCTGCGTGAACCTAGGCTGTGTCCCTAAGAAAGTCATGTGGTATGGCGCTCATATTGCCGAAGCCATAAAATACTCGCCTTCATACGGCTTCGACCTTGAACAAAAAGGCTTCGACTGGGCCACCATGGTTCAGAATCGTGAAGCCTATATTGAACGTATTCACGGCGGTTACCATCGCGGCTTTCAGGGCAACGGTGTCGAATTTATTGAAGGCTTTGCCACCTTCGTTGACCACAAAACGGTTGAAGTTAACGGCGAGAAAATTACGGCTGACCACATTACCATTGCCACCGGCGGACGCCCGATGATTCCGGAAATTCCTGGTGCTGAGCATGGTATCGACTCTGACGGCTTTTTTGCGCTTACTGAACAGCCTAAAAAAGCGGCTGTTGTTGGTGCCGGCTATATTGCGGTTGAAATTGCCGGTGTTTTCCATGCCCTGGGCACAGACACGCATCTGATGGTTCGTCGTGACCGGCCACTGCGCACGTTCGATAAGGACATTACCGACGGCTTGCTAGAGCGCATGAAACAGGATGGTCCCGAGCTTCACACCGAAACAACGGTTCAAAAAGTGGTTAAACAAGATGATGGCACCTTAACGCTGCACTTTGAAAATGGTCAGTCAATGGAGGGCGTGGACTGTTTAGTGTGGGCAATAGGTCGCGTACCCGCCACCGATAAAATCAATTTAGAGTGCACCGGTGTAGAACTGGATAATGACGGCTATATCAACGTCGATAAGTTCCAGAATACGAACGTGCAAGGCATTTACGCCGTTGGCGATAATACCGGCGCTGCCGCACTAACACCTGTCGCTATCAAGGCCGGACGTTTGCTCGCGGAGCGCTTGTTTAACAACATGCCCAACGCACACATGGACTACGAAAATATTCCTACCGTTGTGTTCAGTCACCCGACCATTGGTACCGTTGGTCTAAGCGAAGAAGACGCGAAACTCAAATACGGTGAAGACAACATTAGCGTGTACAAGTCATCGTTCGCGGCAATGTACAACGCTGTCACCCCACACCGTGCCCTCAGCTACTTTAAGCTGGTTTGCCATGGTCAGGAAGAAAAAGTGGTTGGCATTCACGGTATTGGCGAAGGCATGGATGAGATCTTACAAGGCTTCGCCGTAGCGCTGAAAATGGGTGCGACGAAAGCCGATTTAGACTCAACTGTGGCTCTGCATCCAACCAGTGCTGAGGAGTTTGTTACTCTACGCTAACTGAAATACTGGGCCCTCTGAGAGAATCAGAGGGCCTCAGCCCCCCACTTACTCCTTCATACCGCTTTTCATGTATCGTCCCTTCACTCATAACAGCTCGGCTCTTCAGGAGTCGCCAGAAAGTCGCTTAGATGTAACTCAATTTAGTTACATTTGAAAAAGTAACCAAAAACGGCTACATTCTTTAATGTAACTACAATCGGTTACTTTTCTTTCGGCTCATTTGGACAATCATATGAAGAAGCACGTTATAGCAGTTATCACCGGTGACATCGTTGACTCACGAAGTTTGAGTTCACCGCATTATGATGAGCTACTAAAACAGCTTAAAAACGAGCTGACCTCCTTTGAAGCCAGCAACAAGGCTACTTTCGATATCTACCGGGGCGACTCTTTTCAAATCACCTTTTTTTGTCCCCGGGCAGCTTTAAAAGCTGCAATATTGATTCGACTTAAGCTCAAATCTAATAATTATAAAATCGACGTGCGTCAGAGTATCGCCATCGGTAACGTAAAAGATCTAAGAAAGGATGTGAAAACTTCTACTGGGCAAGCCTTTATTTTATCGGGTAAACACCTCGATGAAATGAAGTCACATCGCCTCGTGTTTAGCTCGGAAAACAAACTGTTAAACCGTCATATTCCTATTGTTGTGAAGTTACTCGACACTCATCTTAGCTCTTTAACATCCACGCAATCTGAAGCACTCTATTTTTATTTAATGGATGACTCACAAACGCACGCCCAGTTGGCAAATAAGCTGAACAAAAGCCGTGCTAATACGACAAAAATACTTAATGGCAGTGAATATCTACTTGTTGCTGACTCGATTCACTATTTTGAGACACTGGTTCGTGAGGAGCTAAATCATGATTGATCACTTTGTCATACTGGCTCTGTTAATTTTGGCTCATGTTGTCGGTGACTTCTATTTGCAAACCGGTCGCAGCATAAAAAGTAAGTCCTCTAAAGAAGCTAAAGTCTCATTACTGGCAAACCTTAGGCACGCAGGGTCTCATACCTTTCTGGCTCTTATCGTTCTGTCGTTTACCTCAAGCTTTGAGTTCGCTCTGATATGGGCAAGTTTCGTTATCGGTGGCACTCATTTCGTGATTGATCTCATTAAATCACGCTTGTCTAAATGCAAAGGTTCGCTACTCTGTTTTACCGTCGATCAGTTGCTACACTCAATTGTTATTCTCAGTGTCTGGGCATACCTATTCGGCTACTTTGCCTTTATCAATCTGGGCACACTGCAAGAAGCGCTCACGTTGGAGTTTGTCGCAGTCGCACTTGCTTACCTGCTAATTTTAAGGCCAACTTCTCTTCTTATTCAGTTCGTACTCCGACCCTGGCGTTTATCAAATAAAGTCGACAGTAATAATCAAGACGCCGATGAACAACTGGATAAAGCTGGCTCCTTAATTGGTATTCTAGAGCGATTTATTATTTTAACGCTTATTTTAATGAATCAATTTACCGCTATTGGACTCGTTATTGCGGCAAAGTCAATTCTGCGATTCAAAGAAGAGAGCAAACACGAATATGTCTTGCTAGGCACAATCACTAGCCTCGCCATTGTTTTGCTCATAGGCTTAATCACTCAGTCATTACTGAATTAGCTGCTAGTATTAAATGCAAAAATTCACCGAGGTGTTCCATGAGCAATACTCTTAACAAGGCCGAACAAAGTTGTGATTCGCGTCAACAACCCTCATCAACAATAGACGTCATTGTTGAGCCCCGGGACAGCGACTTAGGCGGTTTTTATGTTCGCCGCGCACTACCAACCCGACAAAAGCGCATGGTTGGCCCGTGGATTTTCTTTGATGAAATGGGCCCAGCTCAGTTTTCGGCAGGAGAAGGCATTAATGTCGCACCACACCCACACATAGGACTATCCACCGTCACCTACCTATTCGACGGTGAAATGCTGCACCGGGACTCAATTGGCAGCTATCAGGTGATTAAGCCCGGCGATATCAACCTGATGGTCGCTGGCAAAGGGGTGACGCACTCGGAAAGAGAACACCCGGAAGTCACCGCCCGAGACCATAGCCTTCATGGCCTGCAACTCTGGCTAGCGTTACCTGAGCACCACGAACAGACGAACCCTGCCTTTTATCATGTCCCATCGGCCGATATTCCGTCGGTTAACGCAGACGGAGTTTCGCTTCGAATCATGATAGGTGAAGCTTACGGAGTCAAATCGCCAGTACCCACCCCATCTGAGACTTTGTATGCGGAAGCACGTTTCGATTCCGGTCAAAAACTGACGTTACCAGCAGCGGAAGAATTAGCTGTTTATATCGTCTCTGGCTGCCTAAATTCAGACGGTGAACAACTAAACGCAAGAACATTGGTGGTATTTAAGCCTGAGGCACAGCCAGTGATTAAAGCGCAAGAGCCGTCGCATATTGTCATTATTGGCGGCAGCTCACTGGGTAACCGCTTTATTAACTGGAATTTTGTGTCGTCTGACAAACAGCGTATAGAGCAAGCAAGAAAGGATTGGCAGAATCAACGGTTCGATAAAGTCGTTGGCGATGAAGATGAATTCATTCCTCTGCCAACACTTTAATAATAATCCTACGGGTATAACTCATGAAAAATTTACTTATCGTTACTGCTATAGCCGCCCCACTTCTCTTTTCAGTGAACACAAAGGCAGAGGTTATTTCCTCTTCAGAGAACGGCTTTCAATTAAAACTTGAGCAACCCTTTGAAGGGAGTGCAAAAACAGGATACAACGCTTTTGTCGATAGCGTTGGCAACTGGTGGCTTAGCGATCACACCTGGTTCGGTGACGCCACAAAGCTCTCAATTGATGCAACCGCCGGCGGCTGCTTCTGTGAGGTTAACGGTGATCATGAAGCACTGCACATGGAAGTGACTTACGTACAGCCAAACAAAACACTGCGGTTAGTTGGAGGGTTAGGTCCGTTACAATCATTGGGCATGAGCGGCACCATGACTCTGCAATTTTCAGGTAACAACGTCACCCTGGAATATATTGTCGGCGGTTATCCAAGCACTGACTTTACCAAGCTTGCTCCTATTGTGGACAACGTTCTGTCTCAACAGCTGGCTTCTTTAAGCCAATATATTGAGAAAAACTAATGATTCCAGCCTGCCGCTATTATGGCCATTCCGGTTAAAGTGAAAGCCGCACCTATGGCATCGTAAGTAGATAACGATGCCCCTTCAACCGCTTTTAGCCAAAGTAATGCTGTTACCACATACACACCACCATAAGCGGCATAAACTCGGCCACTTTCGGCCGGGTGCAAGGTGAGCAGCCAGGCAAATAATGCCAAACTAATAGCCGCGGGAATCAATAGCCACATGCTTCCATCTTTTTTCAACCACAGGTAGGGTAAGTAACAGCCTATAATCTCAGCAATTGCTGTAATAAAAAAGAGCCCAAGCGTTTTGGCTATTAGCAAAAGAGACATGTTCAGAGCCTTCCGTTAGCAGGGAATAAAGACGCATTATTTACTACAATACCAAACCTCTGGCGACTAATGGATAAAATTGGTTGTTAGTAGTTAATAATCATAAACTCACAACCTACCGGTAGTATGGTGTTTTTGCTTTTAGTCACCACCAGTTTATCGGCTGTTTTCATACCGGCATAAGTTTTTACCTCAACCTGCGAAAACTTAAATGTCACAGGCTCTTCGACGCCTTTAAAGTTAGCGTAGACTGTCTCAGGCAATATCGGTTGATAACTTCCCGTATAAGAAATAATTTCTTCACCTTCAATGTCCAGGCTAACTTCTGTTTTACTTTGAAACTCAAGAATCATGCGTTGACCATTGCAGGTTCCCTCGCTGCCGCGCAGTACAGGAGGAAGGACTAACTCTTCAGCGTCTCCTCTTATATAAAGCCCCACATTACGACCTTTGTAATAATGCTTTTGCTGATAAAACTTTTTATAACTTACTGGAGAGTAATTCTGCTGACGAATAACTTGCTCGAGTTTATCGAAAAACGCCAAATCTTCATTCGCAGGGTTAGTCGCGACAACGACATCCGGAAATTCCTCCGGAATTCTCACATTGGAAGTTATTTTGACCTGAAAGTCATTCTCAGATAACGCAGTCACCAATTCTTGCCTATCTTTTTCCGGCAACCGTTCAATCGTTAAAAATACAGTCGGAGAGGCACAACCGATGAGTACTATGCATGCCCCTATTAAAGTAAACCATTTCATTTTTAACATCCCTGTATCCAACTCAGTGATTTAACTCTCACAATCTGTTACAAATTAGTCAACAAATAGTTAACAGGCGTACTTTAATAACGCCGGCAATCCTCGCTATTATGGTTCTATAATTATTAAAGGGAACCTACTCTATGAAAAAGTTACTACTCGCGAGCGCTATTAGCTCAGCCCTATTAGCAGCAGGCTGCAGCCAGCCTGTTACCGAAACCAACACGGCTCAAAATGCGGTAGCCGGCGAAGTCATTAAAAGCCCGAACGACCAACGGGAGTATCGCGTACTGACGCTGGATAACAATATAGAGATCATGCTGGTGTCTGATCCGAATACGGATAAATCAGCAGCTTCTTTAAGCGTCGGTGTTGGCTTACTACAGGATCCTGAAACTCAACAAGGCATGGCACACTATTTAGAGCACATGCTGTTCCTGGGCACCGAGAAATACCCTGACACGAATGGTTACAGCGAGTTTATGAGTAATAACGGTGGTAGTCAGAATGCTTATACCTGGCTGGATATCACCAACTACATGTTTAAGGTCAATAACGATGCCTATGATGAGGGTCTGGATCGTTTTTCTGACTTCTTTAAAGCCCCTAAATTATACCCAGAGTACGTTGATAAAGAGCGTAATGCGGTCAATGCTGAATGGTCAATGCGCCGCGAAATGGACTTCTTTGGGCAATTTAAACTAGGCCGTCTGCTTTTGGGTGATCACCCGTCTAACCGTTTCCTTATTGGGAACCTGGATAGCCTGAGCGACAAAGAAAACAGTGAACTGCATAAAGAAACCGTCGATTTTTATAACCGCTTCTACTCGTCCAATATCATGAAAGTTGCGATGATCAGTGACCGCTCGTTAGAAGAAATGGAAACACTTGCCCGCAAACACTTTGCCAGTATTGAAGATGACGGTATTGATGAGCCGGAAGTCAGTGCTCAAATTAACTTCGACGATGTCGGTAAAAAACGCATTCATTATGTGCCTAATGAAGATGTTAAACAGCTGAAACTTGAGTTCATTATTAACGACAACCAGGACCAGTTCGCGGTTAAACCAAACCGTTATGTCAGCTATTTGCTTGGTTCTGAAATGCCGGGCACACCAGCACAGCAGCTGAAAGATGCCGGTCTTATCGCCAACTTAAATGCATCGGCGCAGCCAACTTTCTACGGTAACTACGGTGTACTGACAATTGACGTTGAGCTAACAGATTCCGGCATGCAGCAACGTGAAGATATCCTCGCACTTATCATGCAATACATTGATGAAGTTCGAGAAAAAGGCGTTGATGAGAAATACTTTAATGAAATAAAAACCAGCCTGAGCAATCGTTTCCGCTTCTTAGAAAAAGGCGACGAATTCAGCTACGTTTCTAACTTAGCTGAAGCCATGCAAAACTTCCCGGCTGAGTACGCTATCAGTGCGCCTTATGAGTACCAGCAGTTTGACCCTGAGGCAATTCGGTCCGTGCTGTCTCAACTAACTCCGGAGCATTTGCGTGTTTGGTACATCAGCCAGGACGAACCTCACGATAGCGAACTTGATTTTTACGAAGGTAAATACAAAGTTGTCGATATCCCGAATGAGGAAGTCGCAAGCTGGGAACAAGAGCCGAAAATGGCCATTAATCTGCCTAAAGTAAATACGCTCTTACCGGAAAACTTTGCCATTAAACAAAATGACGCTTTCGATAAACCCAAAGTGGTTATCGAAGAAACGGGTATTCAAGTCTGGCAGTACCCAAGCCAGTTATACAGTGACCAACCCCGTGGTGTATTGAATATTCAGCTGAATAACGCTGCGCCGCTGCAAAACGTGAAGGCGAGTGTCTTAACCGCATTGTGGCGCGACTTATACAATATGAACATTAGCGCTCTGGATACCGAGGCCAATATTGCGGGTATGAACCTTGACCTTAGCGACGGTACCGGGCTCACCCTGACGGTATCAGGCTTTACCGATAAACAGTCGCAGCTGCTTGAGCGGGCCATTGGTAACTTGAGCTTCGATGTTGAAGAGCAAGCCTTTAACCAAGCGGTTGACCGTTATGTCAGAGAGCTTCAGAACAAAGGGCAGCAATTCCCGATTTATCAAAGTTTTGATGCCTACGGACAGCTAATTCGCGAAGGTGGCTTCAACCAGGACGACTTAATTGAGACAGCTAAGACGCTAACGCCGGCAGACTTGTCTGGCTTTATTGGCACTCTATTGAGCAATAATGCCATTCGCATCTTCGCTTTTGGTAACTACGATCACGCTGACCTGAAAGACTCCGTCAAACGTATCCAAACCAGTTTGCCGGACAATCGCGACGTCACAGAGTTTGAGCCAGCGCAGTTCTGGAAACCAGAGCCAGGCCAATCGATTGTATTACGCCGTGACTTAGACGTTGCCGACGTCGCCCTGGTTGATGCTCATATTCATCCACAGCCTGGCTTTGAAGCGTTAGCCGCCGGAAGCGTTCTGCAAAGTCATTTCCGCACTGTCGCTTTTGACACCTTGCGAACAGAAGAGCAGCTTGCCTATGCTGTGGGTGCTTTTGCACCAAACCTGGATCATTACGCAGGTTTCGGACTGTACATTCAGACTCCGGTGAAAGGTGTTGCCGACATGCAGGCACGTTTTGACAGCTTCAAACAGGAATACTGGGAAGACCTGCAGGAAATGACACAAGAAGAGTTTAACCAAATCAAGCAAAGCACCTTGATTACTCTGAACGAAAAACCTAAGAATCTCAGAGAGGAAGTCTCCCCTTTCCTTGCAGATTTAAGCTTGCAACGCTTCGAGTTCGACAGTAAAGAACAGCTAATTGACGCAGTGGAAGGTGTGACTCTGGATGATGCTAAAGCATTCTATCAGCAAACCATGTTAAACCCGGACGCGGCGCGCATTTCCGTACAGTTGCGCGGCAATAAATTCGCTGATCAACCCTACGCGGATCTCCCCAATCAGAAAGTCATTTCTGACCTGGCGGAATTCCAGCAGGAGATGAAGAAACAATAATTGAACAACGAGGCTACTAAGATGAAAACTTTCATTAAGTGGTTTATTTACTCAACTGTTGTGGTGGCAGCTTTCTGCCACCATGCTTTACAAGCTAAAGAGTACCAGAAGGAACTGGAAGGCGCATGGCGCGGAGAGCTTGTCCTTCAAGAGGGTGTTAGCATTGCGCTTGGTATTAATGTCGATAACGGCCAGCTAACTCTCGATAGCCCGAATCAGGGCATGTTTGACCACCAACCCACCAAGTTTTCAGTTAAGGGTAATAAGATAGAGTTCACCGATACAAGCCTCAAGGCCAGTTATCAGGGTGCTCTGAATGATGGCCAGTTAGAGGGCACTTTCACACAGGGTAAAGAACGCAGTATTACCATGCATAAGCTGACTCAGGAAGACAAAGCCCGTCTTACTTACGAAGCAGCCTACAAAGGCGATTTGCCCGTCAGTGAAAACTCGAGTTTACCCTTACAAGTGAATATAGCCGTTGTGCACGACGGGTATATTGCGACTTTAGACAGTCCGGCTCAGCAAAGCTTTGGTATACCTTTGACTGACGTTCATATTGATAACAACACACTCAGCTTTAAGTCGCCGATGATTCAGGCGAGTTTTAACGGGAAAAAGACAACAGAAGGCTACGAAGGAACTTTCAAACAGGGGCAGGAATTTCCTCTCACCTTCAAAAAATCCGGTTCGGATGATAAACAGGCCAGCACCCCGACACCCGAGTTGGGCAAGCACGGTGCAGCAGTTGCAATCATTGACCAAGATGATATCAAAACGCAGTTTTATGGCGAGCATGATCATAATACACAATACGAAATTGGCTCGGTCACAAAAACCATGGTGGCTTATCTACTGGCCCATGCAGTAGTTAATGAGTCTACAGCCCTTGATACTTCGATCAACAAGTTTTGGCCGCAAGCACCCGATACAGTGACTCTGGGACAACTTGCCACGCACCACAGTGGGCTGCCCCGACTTCCTGAAAATTTATTAAGCAAGGCCGACCAGACAGACCCTTACGCTCATTTTGGTCAGTCAGAATTAGAAAGTGCTTTGGCTGAGGTAGAGCCCGGTGCCAACAATTACGAATATTCCAACTTCGGGTATGGCTTACTAGCGGAGTCACTCGCTAAGAGTGCGGAAAAACCTTTTCCTGAACTGTTAAATGACGTTGTGTTTGAAACTTTCAGTATGCCGGATACTTATGTGGCAACCCGTAAAGAAAATACTTCAGGCTCCCTGTCAAAAGGACATAATGTTCTGGGTGACGTAGTACCTCACTGGCATTTTCAGTCTCTGGCCGGCGCCGGAGCTGTTGTTTCTACACTGAGTGATATGGCCAACTACACCAAAGCACTCATGCGAAAAGGTGCAGAAGGCGATGCCACTGTCGAGCAATTACTTACCCCTCAGGAAAACATTGAAGGCTGCTGCCAGCAGGCTTTAGGCTGGCTTATTAGCGAAGACGAAAACGGTAAGGCCTACGCCTGGCACAATGGACAAACAGCCGGGTTCAGTAGCTTTATTGGCTTTTACCTCGATGGCTCAAGGGCTGTCGTTATGCTAAACGCACAATCGATACCGGTAAATGATGAAGCCATTAAACGACTGACCCAGAATGCAGGAAACCAATAAGTTCAAACCACACCTTGCTCTATCATCGCATCGGCTACCTTGCGGAAGCCCGCAATATTAGCACCAAGGACTAAGTTGGACGGGTGCCCGAAATCTTCGGCAGTACGTTTCGCATCATGATAAATATTGCTCATAATACCTTTAAGCTTTTCATCCACTTCGTCAAAGTCCCAGCGCAGCATACTAGCATTCTGCACCATTTCTAACTGACTTGTCGCAACACCGCCGGCATTCGCTGCTTTTCCGGGGCCATATGCGGCACCACTTTCAATAAAGAGATCAACCGCCGCTTGCGTTGACGGCATGTTCGCCCCTTCTACAATGCATTTACAGCCATTTTCCAACAGTGACTGCGCATCTTTTGCGGTCAGCTCGTTCTGAGTTGCACAAGGGAAAGCTAAGTCGGCTTTATAACGCCAAACCGAATGGCCATCTTTGGGGTAATCGTCTCTGGGCGTATATTCCGCGTTATTATGAGTTTCAAGGTACTCTTCCAGCCGCCCCTTTTGTTCTTCTTTGATGCGCTTAACCAGGTCTAGATCAATACCTTGTTCATGGTAAATGGTGCCGCTGGAATCACTGCAGCTTATCGGTCTCGCTCCTAAGTCATACAGCTTTTCCATAGCGTATATAGCAACGTTGCCAGAGCCGGAAATTAAACAGCGCTTACCTTCTAGCGAGTCACCTTTGTCATCCATCATGCACTGTGCAAAATAGACTGCACCATACCCTGTCGCCTCTTTGCGGGCATGTGAGCCACCCCATAGAAGGCTTTTACCGGTCAATACGCCATCAAAACGGTTTGCCAGACGTTTATACTGGCCAAATAAATACCCAATTTCGCGTGAACCTACACCAATATCACCGGCAGGAACATCCGTATTGGGCCCAATGTGACGGTAAAGCTCGCTCATAAAAGACTGGCAAAATCGCATAATTTCAGCGTCGGACTTTCCTTTCGGATTAAAGTTGGCACCACCTTTACCGCCACCAATGGGTAGCCCGGTTAATGCGTTCTTAAAAATTTGCTCAAACCCAAGAAATTTAATAATGCCGGCATTAACGCTTGGGTGAAAACGTAAACCACCTTTGTAAGGTCCAAGCGCCGAGTTAAACTCAATTCGATAGCCTTTATTCACCTGAATATTGCCATCGTCATCCATCCAGGGAACCCGAAACATGATCTGTCGCTCAGGTTCAACCAAGCGTTCAATAATAGAATGTTCACGATATTTAGGCCGCTCTTCCAGAAGCGGTTCTATCGACTCCAGCACATCTTCTACCGCCTGGTAGAATTCAACTTGAGCGGGACTCGTTTGTTTTAATTTTTCAATGGTTTCTTTTATGTAGCTCATTGACCTACCTGTTATTGTGTACAGCGCATGATTTACGATTCGTACCTACTAGTAACGTATACCAGTGAGTTTAGATCGCCACAAATAAAAAAACCCGGAGAAAGCCTCCGGGTTGTTAAACGTTCCTCCAGGGAAGGTTAGAACGATAAGCGAGCGCCTAGATAAAAGCGACGAGGCTGGACCCAGTCGACGCCTTCACCAAATGCGTAAACTCCATCGCCTGCGAACAGATCCTGTTCACGACGCACCGCTTGATCATCCAGTGCGTTAAAGACATCTAGGAAGAATTCAGCTTTGTAATCATCATTGAACTTATGAGTATATTTAACTCGCAGATCTAACGTACCATAAGCGGGCGACTCTTCTGAGCCAATGGCCCCCTCCTGAACCCAAGTGTCGGTGTGACCACCGTACTCATAAGGTTCGTCAGACAATGGGGCATGACGACCGTAGAGCGCTCTGGTTTTACTGTAAACCGTTCCTGAATTCCAGTTGTATACAGCACCAACTTCTATGCCGTTATCAAACCGGTAACTACCAAACAGTTTTACAAGGTGCTCCATGTTACCAGGCTGATCGGCATAAACACCTGGAGCTCGAGGGTCTAACCAGACAAAGTCACCTTGTAAATCAGCGTTACTATCTGAGTTTGAGTTACCCTTTGCATCGTTATATGTCCACGACGCGTTAAAAAACCAGTTATTTGAAGCCGTTCTATGTTTAGTGAAAGCCACCTGCAAACCTTGATAATCACGCTTACCACCTTCCAAAGTGGCAATAACGTAGTTTGAGCCAGGGTTTTCATCGTAGCCAAAGTAAGAAAGAGGTAAGTAGAAATCTGTACCTTCTAGATCGTTAGCATAAACACCTAAATCATAGTCTTCTAAAAGGTTTCTTGTTTTCCTATCGGTATATGTCACTTCAATGCTCATGTCATCAGCAATGTTAGTGGCATAACCTAACAAGATTTCATCGGTATAAGGTGTTTCCGTGCTTGGCGCAAAAAACGCATCTTGCACCTGCTCACCACCGCGAACACGATAAGTTAACCAGCGATCTTCTAAATAAATCTGCTCATGTAAGACAGGTCCTGTCAGGTTCCCCGCAAAGTCTGTCATATTGGTACGAATTGGATCATAGTAGCGACCAACAAACCCCCAAACTTTACTTGAACCGTTTATGTCATATACAACACTGAAACGTGGGGCGACTTCCCAATCAAATTCAGCAATCTTCTCGCCTTTCGAAGAAAAGTGTTCCCAGGTTTCAGCGCGAAGACCTGCATTTACCGTCCACTGATCGATAGTCCAGGTATCTTGAACGAAGAATGTCTTGCCTTTCGTTTCCATTTTAATTGGAGCGGTTTGCTGCTCCTGAATACGATATACATTCACATCGCCATTCGGGTTACCTTCAGTAGAGTCAAACGAAACACCACTTCTTAGCTCATCAGGACTGATGGCACCATCGGCGTTCGCATCATAACGGCTTAAGTAAAGCGACGAGTCTTCACTAGCAGACATATTGTCAATTAGGCGAGATAAATCATCCGCCGACAAATCACGAGTACCCACCCAGTCATCAGCACTTAAGTAATCACCAATAGTAGAACCGGAATTTCTTGCTCCAATTGATGTGTATTGAGCGCCTTCACCGGTATAACGGCTATCCTGAATGTTTTCATTCACTGTATAAACAAAGCCAGCTTTAAGCTCATGACTACCGTAGTCGTAGGTATCAAGAAAGTACTCTAATGTGGCTTGATATTGGTCTTTGTTACGAAAGTTAATCGAATTGACACCATAACCACCTTTATCAGTATCCGCATTCGTCGGCTCAAACCCGTCCGCCGTGCGATACGCTACATCATTTCGTGTAGAGTTATCTGCAGCAATATTAGATACTTCACCTTCGTGGCTTGAAGCTTTCAAGGTTAAAATCAAATTATCCCAATAGCGCGAGTATTCTATGCGGTAGTTGTCACCACCTTGTTCCTGAGCCCGATCTCGATTGTTCAAAGTCCGCGGGTCATCAGAACCGCTGATTTCTCTTGGGTCATTAAACCAGCTAGCAACAAAGCGATCATTTACAGTCGGCTGCCAGGTTAACTTGAAAAAGCCAAGATCTTGTTCATCACTGACACTGCGAAGTTTAGTGTCGGTCACTGGATCCGTCACGTCTTCCTCACGTTCTTTGATTTGGTAGGACCCGAAGAACCACAGCTCGTCTTCGATAATTGGACCACCTAAAGTCACCGCTGTATCAAAAGTATCAAAACTATTTTGTGAAAGGTTTTCATTGTCTGCAACCAGGCTATCGTTCTGGAAGTAATAGTTAACCGAACCGCTCCATTCATTACTACCTGACTTGGTAATAACGCGAGTAACCAAACCTTGACCACCAGCGTACTCGGCTGGAATACCCCCAGTTAAAATCCTCTGTTCCTGGATAATTTCAGAGTTAATATTTGCCCCAAAAGTGCCCGTCGCATTATCAGTTACATTAACACCATCTAGATAATAGACGTTATCCGAAGACGAACCATACTCGCCACCAATATCAGAGTAGTTCACACCAGATTTAGACGATGGGTTGCCATCCAATGACGGCTTAGTACTAGGCGCTAATTGTAGATAATCCTGGAAGCTACGGGCTGTTGGTAGTGACTCAGTCATATCTAAGGTAACTGAGGTACCCGTCGTCGACGAAGTCGTATCGATTGTCGACATCGCCCGGCCAGTCACTTCAATGGTTTCAATATCGCTGCCACCGCGGCTCAACGCATAGTTAAGCTCGAATGTCTGGCCCGACGAAACACGAACATTTCCAGATTCAAAGTCTGAGTAACCCTCTTCAACAACTTCAACCTGATACTCACGAGATGGCTGCAAACCGCCTAAACGGACGTAACCACTTTCATCGGTTTCTGCTGTGCGTGAGACTAATGTATCCGGGGCGTTAACGCTTACCGTCGCATTAGGAACAGGGTTACCCTGACTATCTGTAATTTGAATACGCAGCGTACCAGTGTCTTGCGCATAAGCTGAGGACGCAACGCCCAAAGCTGCCGCAACCGACAACGCTGTCAACGTTCTTTTAAGTCTTAGCATTCTTGTTCTCCCCTTAAACAAACGCCACTAACAAAAGTGCACGTACTTCTTGTTATTTTTATTGAAACGTTCGATTTTTTGAGGTTAACCTCACTTAGACGTTAACTTTTTGTATCTATTTTGTCCAATTATTAACAAAACGTTACAAAATGAATAAGAGGAGAGTCAGTGAATCGTACACAAAATGGAACTTATTTAACGAGGACCCGATTGCGCCCGGCTTTCTTAGCGGCGTAAAGATTTTCATCAGCGCGCTTTAAAATGCTATCCGCTGTATCGTCAGGTTTTCTTATTGTTGCTCCTAAGCTAACCGTTACTTTTACAGTTTTTGTTTCATCTTTTTTACCGCGCTCTTCTTTGCCCTTACTCTTGCTCTTCGGTCGCGAGGGCTCTCGCAATTTAAGCGGGTAGTTTGCAACTTCGCTTCGTACACTTTCTAATACGTCTTTTAACTTAGCTTCATCGCTGTGAAAAAACACCAATGTAAATTCTTCGCCGCCATAGCGATAAGCTTTAAAACCTCGGTGGCTTTTCAGGATACTGCCCAGCAGCCGCAAAACCTGATCACCAACCTCGTGCCCATAGCGGTCATTAAACTTTTTGAAGTGGTCAACATCGAGCATACAAACAGCACTACGTTTACGTAAATGCTGTAACTGGCTCATCAATGCTCGCCTCTGCGGTAACTCGGTGAGTTCATCAATATAAGCCAGCTTTAACATCTGGTCAGCCAGCGCCAGCAATAATCCCGACGCAGCCGCTAATGCAGCCCAGGTGGAAGCCTGTTGATGCTGCACAACGAGCAGGAAAATCATCATTGCCAACCAGGCCGCCCATTGGCTCCAGGCAAAAGCCGAGGTAGCCTTATAAAATAGGTAGGTTGCCCAAACGCCCCCCATTGCTAAAGTCCAAAGCAGTAAACCCACAGGAAATGAGCTTTCTTTCCAATTGGGTAAAGTCAAAATACCCACCGGACTGAGCAAAACAAACACATCAGCCACCGCTGGTAACAGCAACAGTAGGGGCAAAATTCCGATGGTGACAAATGCCAGAACGCCTCTAGCGGTTAATAGCAGAGGTTTTTTTACAAAAGCTAAGAGTAACCCACTCAGCGACAGCCATACCGGCAGAGCTTCGTAAAGTTGAGAAACTTCTTTCTGCGCCAGTGGCTGCTGCAGACCAAGCTGAATCGTCGCGTAAATACCGCCAATCCAGGCGCACCAGTAAAACCAATGCCATTGACGAAAAAAGGCGGCAATTAAAAAAACCAAACCCAGCGCAGCCGAAACTGCACCGGGGACCGGAAGCGGCATTGGCTGCAGCCAACTGGGAAACCACCAGACCACCAGGGCCCAGATAATTGCCGGTAATGCCGCAAAAATAGCCACGCTTAGCTCCCGGCCAGCAGTCTATCTAAATGATCAGCAAAGTTTTTGCGATCGACATTGGATAATGGCGGCGGCCCACCCGACTGAATGCCACTACTGCGCATAGTATCCATGAAATCTCTGATGTTCAGCCGTTGCCGGATATTGTCAGGGGTAAATAGTTCACCGCGGGGACTCAGTGCCTTAGCGCCTTTATCGATCACTTCAGAAGCCAGGGGAATGTCACTGGTAATCACTAAATCGTCAGCCTCGCAGCGGCGAACAATTTCATGATCCGCCACATCAAAGCCGCTACCGACCTGAATCATATGAATAAACTTGGAAGGAGGGGTTTGAATACGCTGATTTGCGACTAAATAAAGGTGCAATTGTTTGCGTTGTGCCGCACGAAAAAGAATCTCGCGTATGGCCACCGGACAGGCATCGGCATCGATAAATAAGGTCATTGCTAATAGTCCATGCATCTATATTAGAGTAAAAGGTTCTAAGCCTATTGCCTTGTAATGTTATGAGTAAGCTATTATTTAGCTAGTACCAGAAAAGGTTTTCAACTACAAATTCAGGAGTCACTTTATGACACTACGTATTGGCGATACTGCACCAGACTTTACCATTGATACCACTCAGGGTTCGATAAAATTTCATGACTGGGCCAAAGGATCATGGGTGTTCTTTTTCAGCCACCCAGCTGATTATACGCCGGTTTGTACCACAGAAATGGGCAGAACCGCACAGCTCGCACCGGAATTTGAGAAACGGAATGTTAAGCCGCTCGGTTTATCGACAGACACGGTTGATGCTCACAAAGGTTGGATCAACGATGTCAATGACACTCAAAACACCACTCTGGAGTTCCCAATCGTTGCTGATAAGGAACTGAAAGTAGCCGAGCTTTACGACATGATCCACCCAAACGAAAGCGCGACAGCGACCGTACGCTCGGTCTTTATTATCGATCCCAACCAAAAAATCCGGCTGATTATGACTTACCCAATGACAGTAGGGCGTAACTTCAATGAAATTATACGTGTTATTGATGCTTTGCAAACAACCGACCGTGATGAAGTGGCGTGTCCGGCAGACTGGGCACCCGGCGATTCAGTGATCATCCGCCCGACCGTAAGTGACGAGGATGCAAAAACAAAATTCCCGCAGGGCTGGAAAACCCTGCGTCCTTATTTGAGGCTTACAGATATTAAATAGCGTTAATCTTCGTTTTCGAAAGAATGCTGGCGTTCTGCCCATTTGAGCAGTTCGTCCAGCGGTTTCGGCTTACAAAACAAAAAGCCCTGCATAAAGTGGCAACCATGCTCGACTAAATACTTGCATTCGGCTTCAGTCTCCACGCCCTCTGCCACCGTTTCAATACCAATATCTGCGACCATATTTAGAATACCGCAGGTTATCGCTGCGTTGTGTGCGTTTTGATCAATATCTTCAATAAAGCTGCGATCAATTTTGAGCTTATTAACCGGCAACACATTCAAGTAACGCAAACTGGCAAAGCCACTACCAAAGTCATCAATGGCAACATCCATACCTAGGTCCCGCAACTGCTGCAACAGTTCCGCAATACGCTGGGTATCATTGACCAGAACATTCTCGGTTATCTCGACGGTTATTTCGCCGGGCTGAATATCGAACTGCTCGAGAATGGCTTTTGTTTTACTAACGAAGTCATCGCGGTAGAACTGAATCGGTGAAAAGTTTACCGAAACAGATTTGATGCCGTATTGCTTAAGTTGAGTCAGATCGTGGCAAGCCTTTTTCAAAACCCACTCACTAATTTGAATAATCTGTCCTGTGCGCTCAGCAATGGGAATAAAGTCGCCGGGAGAAACGTAGCCCTTGGTTGGGTGCTGCCAACGAATAAGGGCTTCTACACCGGACACCTTTCCTTTGTCGGTCATAATCGGCTGATAAAACAGCTCAAACTGCTCTTGCGCTAGGGCTTCCTGAATTTTAGTTCTTAGCGCAACCTTATACCCCAAGCCTTCGTCGAGCCTGGAAGAGTACCAACAAACAAAGTTCCCCCCGCGTTTCTTAGCCTCATACATGGCAACATCTGCACGCTGAGTCAGTTCCATCGGGTGGCCATACTGAATATCATTTGCGGATACGCCGATAGCGGCCGATAAGGACACTTCAACTTCACCAATACGAAAGGGCTTTTCAAACACCGCCAATATTTCGGTACACAGGGCATCAACTTGTTCCGCGGCACTCATATCCTCAATAACGGCCACAAACTCGTCGCCACCAAAGCGACAGAGTAAGTTCGGCTCTAGAATCACCTGTTGCAAACGTTGCGCCGTTTCAATGAGTACCTCATCGCCCAGGTAGTGCCCCAAGCTGTCATTGATAGGCTTAAACCCGTCCAGGTCAATAAAGAGCACAAATATCGATGTTTCGTTTTCGTGACCCAGCAGTTTCTGTAACCGCGTTTCCATTGCACTTCGATTAGCTAATTTCGTTAAGCTGTCGTGGGAAGCGTAAAACTCTAGAGCTTCCTCTCTCTGAATACGCTCAGTGATATCGCTTTGTAGTCCAATAAAATGGGTAACCTCATCTTTGGCGCCTTTAACGGGGGAAATCAGGAGCTCATTCCAAAACATGCTGCCATCTTTACGGTAGTTGCGAATAATGGTTTTTATTTCTCGTTTTGCCCGCAACGCGGAACGGATCTCAGACTGAACGTTCGGATCGGTGTCATTCCCCTGCAATAAACGGCAGCTTCTTCCTTTTATTTCAGTCAGGCTATAACCGCTCATTTTTTCAAAGGCTGGATTGACATAAATAACCGGATAACCTTTTTCATTGGCTTCACTAATAACCACGCCATTAACGCTGGCGTGCACACCACTTTGAAAAACTTTAAGCTTGGCCTCATTAGCACGGTGCTCCGTAATATCCTTCGCAATACCATGCACACCCGTAATTTCACCATCTATAATGATAGGAATATTGGTTATCGATAAGTCATGCAACTGACCGGTTCGGTCATGTATTTTTATTTCGTACGACTGCGGAGTGCCCGCTTTGGCTGCTTCAAAATGCTTTAAGGTCCGGCTTTGGTCGGCCTCGATAACCGCCAGTTCATAGTGCTTGCCCAGCAAACTCTCTTCACCGAGTAATAAAAGTTCACAGACCGCACGGTTAACACTGGTGAAATGACCCGCTAAATCCAACGTAAATACCGCATCTGGATTATAGGTAAAGAGTGAGCGCTGATGTTGTTCCAGCCGAGCTTGCTTTTTTCGTTGGTCTTCTTGTTCAATTAATAAAGCAACCAAGTCACGATTACGCACAATCAATTCAAGGTCACGCCCAACAGGCATTCTCGGCTCAGAAAAATACACCGAGAAGGTTCCGATCACCTCACTTTTTGCGGCACAAAAGATGGGATGAGACCAGCAACTGACTAAACCATATTGCTCAATTAATGAGCTAAATTGATTAAAACGCTGATCTTTTCTCATATCGGCAACCAATACAGGCTCGCCTATTGCCGCTGCAGTGCCGCAGGCACCAACACCATCAGCAACGTCTAAACCATCAAGCGCTTCGGAAAAAGAAGAGGGTAAGGAAACCGTGGCGGCAGTTGATAAGGTGTTTTTCTCGTGATCAACCACCATGATGGCGCATTTTGATCCATCAATTTGTGATTCTATTAAATTACAAATCCCCCGCAACGAACTCTCGAGCTCTTTTTGTTGCGCTAAGGAATTAAATGTTTCGTAATGGGACTGAATTAATTGATCCAACCCCTGGTATTTTTTTCGGGCTTGCTTGCGAACGACACTGACAAATGCCGTCGCAGCGATAAGGAGCAAGACGACGGCTGTTGCTATTTGGCTGTATCCAAGTAAGTTATCTTGCATAAGTCCGCTGCATAATCGTTCCCTACTTATTTAACGCGCTGCACTCTCATACGCCGATTGGAGCCTTCGCGCCCAAAAGAAAATGAGTTGAATGCGCCACGCTCGATAAAATAAGTGTCGTCTTCGCTCCAGGAGAAATAGTTAGGGCCATCCGTTTGTTTCCAGACCTGACCGCTGGCCAATTCAATTCGCCACTTTTTATAAGGTCCCTTCTCTTTAGCAACGACTTCCACTTCAATGCGATCCAGCTGGCCTTCTTCTTTTTCTTTATGTTCCATGCCAAAAGATTGCTCTGAAGAATTTTTAGTGCTCTGCTCAGCCGCTTTCTGGCCTGAATCTTTTTGCTTTTTAGTCATTTCTTTTTCTTTGACTTTTGTTTCCGCTTTTTCAGGCTGCTGCTGTTTAGCAAGGTTGTCATAACACACCAGTCGCTCCAGTGAGTCTTCAATTTCCGCACATTGTTTCAGCGCTCCTTGTTGAGCACCGGCACTGCTTGCGACAAAAAATAAAGTCGCTCCAAGTAATGTTCTATACATACATCATTCCTGCTTAATTTTTTTAATAACGTAAAGTAAGAGTATCGCCTTTTTGCGTTAACTCAAATTCTTTCAGAGCACTCATCCCCAAAAGTATGACATCACCATCCATACCCGGAGTAATAGATGCTGCAACATTCGTCATCGTAATGTCGCCCAATTGTAGCTTGTCAATTTCCGTTCGGTAGGTTATGACACGACCATTAGCCGTTTGAGACATACCCTGTCGGCCTTTGCGTAGACCCAACTTTTGAGCCAGGGCTTCCGGCACAGCCACCAGTGTCGCCCCTGTGTCCAGAAGAAATGTAACAGCCTGCCCATTCACTTTGCCCCGGGCAACATAATGACCCATGCGGTTTTGTTCCAGCATAACAGTCACTTGTCCATTGTCGATATGACTTTGAACTTGCTCGTTAGGGTTAAACTGCTGCTGTAATTTGTCTTCGAAAAACCAAACCAGCATAGCTAACGCAAGCCCCCATGCAATAAACATAAACGGCTTGCCGAATGAACTAGTGCGCGCCAAAACATCCCCCGTTAATTATCATAAGGCAAGCTTTGCTCTTTAACCGCATCAGCCCGTTGCTGACGTCGACCGGATACCTCGTCAACCGACCAGCCCTGCATATTTCTCTCTATGAGCTGAGTCAGCGCATTAATGTGCTCACTCTCAGCATTCAGCGCAGATATATATTCGTATCGCTCACCGCCACTGTCCATAAAGTATTCGCGGTTTTCTTCGCCAATTTCTTCAACCGTTTCTAGACAGTCAGAAGAAAAACCAGGACAAAATACCTGAACCGATTTAACGCCTTTTTCTGGTAACGCTTTCATGGTCATATCAGTATAGGGTTGCAGCCACTCTTCGCGCCCAAAGCGAGACTGGAATGTGGTCAAGTAGTCGTTCTCTCCAAGCCCCAGACGTTCAGCCAATAAACGCGAAGTTTTGTAGCACTCACAGTGGTAAGGGTCACCGTTTTTCAAGTAACGCAGCGGAATGCCGTGGTAAGACAACAGTAGTTTATCGGCACGCCCATGCTCTTCCCAGTGCCTTTCAATACGCTTTGCTGCCGCTTCAATAAAAGGGGGAAAGTCGTGGTAATGAGTAATAAAACGCAGCTCAGGCAACCAGCGACGTTTCGTAAAGTCTTTAGCTAATGCATCAAAAGTAGAAGCGGTTGTTGAAGCCGAATACTGAGGGTATAAAGGAAGTACCAGAAGCTTTCGGACGCCCTTCTGCATCATCTTTTCCACAACCTGACCGAGGGCCGGGTTGCCATACCGCATCGCAAAATCAACGACAATGTTATCGCCCCAGCTCTCTTTCAGTTTTTTCTCAATAGCAGAGGCCTGATCCTGAGTATGAAATAACAACGGAGAGCCGCGCTCTGTCCAGACGGTTTCATAAGCTGCGGCTGAACGCTTAGGCCGAAAGCGAAGAATCACACCATTTAATATCAAAAACCACAGCAGCCGAGGCACCTCCACCACCCGGGGGTCTGATAAAAACTCTTTTAAATAAGGCTTCAACGCTGCTTTTGTCGGCGCTTCCGGAGTCCCCAGATTAGTCACCAGCACACCAATTTTGTCCGCTTGTCCATGAGAAAATGTCGGACTTCCTCGATACTTCATTTTGAGTTACCTTCTAACAACACAGCTAAGTGCAAAGTTTACGTAAGTTTTAACGGCTTCGATCCCTATTTGCAAAAAAATAACGCTAAACTGGACCGATAAATGCTATCGAAAATAATATGTTGACGCGCCAATGACAGAAAATACAAAGACGCAACAATGGTATCAGAAACTGGCCAGATCGCCCCATGCACTGGTACTTCTATTTTTCCTCTCGGCCTTAGAAGCCACTTTACTGCCCATTGCCCTAGAATTGGTCTTAGTCCCTTACATGGTTTTAGAGCGCAAACGTATCTGGCTGGTTTCAACCGTTGCTCTGGCAGGCTTTTTAGCGGGTGCTATTGGAGGCTACTACATTGGTTTTGCACTATTTGATACCGCTGGTGAATGGTTTATCAATTATTTATCCATTCAGGACTACTATCAGGAGTTTCAGGAAACGCTGAAAGAAGATGGTTTCGCTGCAATTTTCTTAGTTGGAGTTACACCAGTGCCGTTTCAGGTCGCCATGTTGGCTGCCGGGGCGGGAGATTACCCACTGTCACTGTTTTTGCTGGCAGCCGGAATCGCGCGTGCTTTACGTTATTATGTATTAGCACTTATCGTTTTGTGGTTAGGGCCTTATACTGAACGTCTATGGGGTAAATACGCAGGTCCTGTCGGTTGGTCTATTCTGATTATGGCTGGAACTATGTTATTACTAACGCAATTTCTGTAAGCATTTAAGGTACCAATGTTTCTACTTGTTGTTTTTGCCATTATCGCTATTGGCGTTTCGTTCATTTGCTCGGTTTTAGAAGCTGCTATTTTGTCCGTAACGCCCAGTTACATCGCACAGCTAAAAGAGACCAGACCAAAAGTCCATCAGCAATTGCGCAAATTAAAAGACTCTATTGATAAACCGCTGGCGGCTATATTAACGCTGAATACTATCGCCCACACAGCAGGCGCTGCCGGCGTTGGTGCACAGGTGGGAGTGGTATTCGGCGATGGATATCTGGGTGCCGCCTCAGCCGTAATGACGCTGCTGATTCTGATCCTCTCAGAAATTATCCCGAAAACTATCGGTGCTAAATTTTGGCGCAGCATAGCTCCGATACTTCCTCCCGTACTGAATTTTTTGATTTTCTCACTTAAGCCGTTTATCTGGCTTTCTGATCAAATCACAAAACGCATTGGCAGCGAGGAAGCGGACATTGATGTACGCTCGGAAATTAAAGCTATGGCGACCATAGGCCATGAAGAAAACGCATTAGATGATGACGAACGTCGCGTTATTCTGAACATTCTCGATTTGCATGAAATTCGGGTTCGTGAAGTGATGACACCCCGTACGGTGTGCGAGTCTGTTCGACCCGATTTGAGCATGACTGAGGTGAGCGAAAAAATTCGAAAGATGCCGTTTTCACGTTACCCGGTTATTGATAACGATGAAGAGCCTCAAGGTATCGTTTTTCGCAGTGACGTTCTCGATGCCAGCGAAGCAGATTTACTGAAAGACATTGTACGGCCCGTTGAAATTGTGACCGAAACAGTCAGTGTTGAAGCCCTGATGAGCCACCTGATAAAAGAGCGTCAGCATATGGCTCTGGTTTACGACGAACACGGAAGTTGGCTCGGGCTCATTACCCTGGAAGATATCATCGAAACCATCCTGGGTACGCCTATCATGGATGAAACCGATAACATTGCGAGTTTACGTCGTTACGCCCGTCAACGCTGGGATAAACGGCTCAAGCGCGACCCAAAGCAGACGAAGAGCCAGTAAAGTAATAATTAACCGAAACAACTGGTCAAAGCGTTGGTTGGTGATTTTCTTCAGCCAATGCAGACCAACCCAGGTACCGACAAAACCGGCGGCAATCATTGCCAATACTAGTGGTAACCAATCCTGAAATACAAACCCGGCCATGCCGAACACCAGTGCTTTAGGTGCGTGCTGCATGGTCATCACCGCAGAAAACGTCGCGACAGTTTGCAGTCTTTCACTAAAACGCGCTTTAACGAAAGCGGCGACCAATGGTCCTGAGGCCCCAACAAATAGCGATATAAAGCCGGTGACCAGACCACCACCAACCAAACCAGCTCGGCCACGAAAGCTTTGCGGCAACTTAGGTCCCCAGGTTAACCAAATTAAAAATAGCGCAATGGTAATTTGCAGAAAATGAGTAGGAAGCTGAACCAGCAACAAACTGCCAATAAAGGTCCCCAGCAAGCCAAAAGGCACAAACCAGGCAACCGTTGGCCAATGAATATGTTTCCATGACAACCCAGTACGGCCAATATTAGAGCCCATTTGTACCAGCCCGTGTACCGGAATGACCGCACTCCCGGGCAACACCAATGCCATCATGCCAATCAATACGGCACCACCCCCTGCGCCTGCAACGGCCGTTAGCAATGAAGTTGCGGCAGACAATAACACCAACCCGAAAAACAAAGCGTCGTTGATCATACTTTTTACTGCTCCCTGCAACCCTGATTTGCGCTGATCAGGATCAAAACGGTATAATCCGCGCGGTTTTCAAACGCGATTTAAATAAGAGCTCCGGATTTACGTTCCGGACTGCTGAAAAAGGTAACATGATATGTATATTTGTGCGGCATTGTATAAGTTTGTTGAGCTCAATGACTATAAAGAGCTCCGCGAACCGCTTTATCAAACGCTTATTGCAAACGATGTGAAAGGCACATTGCTATTAGCTCGTGAAGGAATTAACGGTACCGTTTGCGGTACCCGCGAAGCCATAGACAATGTTTTGGATTACTTACGTTCAGATGACCGTTTTGCCGATATTGAACATAAAGAATCCCCCAGCGACGAGCAAGCCTTTTACCGCACTAAGGTTAAGCTGAAAAATGAGATTGTCACGTTAGGCGTTGACTGGGTTGACCCTAAAAGCTCAGCAGGGACTTACGTTGATCCTGAAAAGTGGAACGACCTGATTGCCGACCCGGAAGTCCTGGTTATCGATACCCGTAACGAATACGAATACGCTGTCGGAACCTTTGAAGGTGCCGTGAATCCCAAAACGGATACTTTCCGCGAATTTCCGCAGTACGTTAAACAGCACCTTGACCCGCAAAAGCATAAGAAAGTCGCTATGTTTTGCACCGGTGGTATCCGCTGCGAAAAATCAACTGCCTACTTAAAAGAGCAGGGGTTTGATGAAGTTTACCACCTGAAAGGCGGCATTCTGAAGTACCTGGAAATGATGCCGGAAGACAACAGCCGCTGGAACGGTGAATGTTTTGTTTTTGACCAACGCGTTACGGTAAAACACGGTCTGGAACAAGGCGAGTACGACCAGTGCTACGCCTGCCGCATGCCTATTACCGAAGAAGAAATGCAGTCAGAACACTACCAAAAGGGCGTAAGCTGCCCACATTGCTACGACAAAACCTCAGCGGAACAGAAAGAACGCTTCGCTGAACGCGAGCGCCAAATTCAATTGGCCAGAGCCCGCGGTGAAAAACATATTCGCGACGGTAAAGTCGAAAGCCTCAGTTGATCTAACTCACTGCACTCTCGTACTCCTTATGTAAGCATTAGCTGACAGCTATCGAATTTAACTGTCAGCCTTATCGATTTTCATCGCTTTCTTTAACTGTTTGCTTCAACTATGGTTAAAGCATAACGATGACAAAGGAGGGTTTTATGAAACAGTTAAGCGTTATTGGTTTAGACCAAAAAAAGGCAGAAAAACTTGGTGATAAGCTCAACGAGCTACTTTCAAACTATCAGGTTTTTTATATGAATGTTCGTGGCTTCCACTGGAACATTAAAGGCGAACGTTTTTTTGAGTTGCACGCTAAGTTTGAAGAAACTTACGATGACCTGCTGCTTAAAATTGATGAAATTGCAGAGCGCATTCTGACCGTAGGTCAACGCCCTCAGCACGCGTACTCGACATACATTAAAAACAGCGAAATTGAAGAAGTAAAAGATGTACACGAAGGTCGTGCCTGCGTTGCCAACATTTTGGACAGCTATCAGACAACGATTCGCTTGCAGCGCGAAATTCTTGAACTTGCTGATGAAGCGGGTGATGAAGGAACTAACGCTCTAATGAGTGATTACATTAAAGAACAAGAGAAAACGGCCTGGATGCTGACTTCGTACATGGGCAATTAATTTTGTTTAGCGAATAAAAAACGCCCCAATGGGGCGTTTTTTATACCATTTTTTATTAAAATGTATAGTTCAGACGGGCGTAGTAATACCCCCCGTTAACACCAAACGGGAAGGTTTCCCAACCGTATTTAAAGCCGGCGTCAGAAAAAGGCGAGCCTGCACTGCCCCATTCGTCTGGGTAAGTATCAAACAGGTTATTCGCACCAATACGAACATTTAGGTTGTCAGTAAAGTCATAGCCAACTGAGAGATCCGTTAACCACTTTCCGCTCCATTCATGACGAACGCCTGTAAACGCTTGTCCTTCAACAGCACCAAAGTAATTAAAGGCTAAGTTGACGTTCCAGGCATCGCGAGTCCAGTCACCACTCAAAGTCGCTTTTTCACTCGGTTGCCCTTCTTCCAGGCGAAGAACCTGAGTATCGTTAAAGATTTGATCACCCGGAATTAATGAAGACACCGAATTAACCTGTTCAACATCCGTATTCATAAAACTCATGGCGGCAGTTAAGTTCAGGCTACCATCCAGCAGTTCTGTCGGGTAAGACGCGATAATATCCAGACCGGTTGTTTTCGTATCAACAGAGTTTGTGAAGAACTGAGCCGCACCCAGGTTATTATCTTCCAGAATTTCGCCAAACTCTGCGCCCACACTCGCGGTCAGAGATTCTGACAAAACGATGCGGTCATCAATATTGATCTGATAAAAGTCCATGGTCAGATCAAAGCCACTGTCGAAGCGTTTAATCAGGCCTAAACTCAAGCTTTCAGAGGTTTCCTCTTCCAATTCATTGATACCAAATTGACGCGCTACCTCATCTTCGTTAGCAATCGTTCCGGTTTCTACCAACGTTCCGTCGACAATATTGGTTAAAACCTGACTGTAATAAATTTGCTGCACACCAGGCGCCCGGAATCCCGTAGCCACTGTGCCGCGAACAGAAAAATCACTGTCGATGTCATAACGTGCTGACAACTTACCCGAGATATTATCACCGGCAATATCATAGTCTTCGTAACGTACCGCGCCGGCTAATAAAAAGTCCGGCGTAACATAGTATTCCGCATCGGCGTAAACACCATAACTATCACGAGTTGCATCTACCGCCTGGCTCGGACTGAATCCCGGAAAGCCTTGTATACCGGCTTCTGCCCCGGCGCCGGAAGGTGTTGTTATTTCAACGCTTGGATCGTTTGTTCGACCGTATGCCCAGGAAACCGGATCACCCGGATTAATTTCGTATCCGTCCTGACGCATTTCCGCGCCTACAGCTAAGTAAAGCAGCTCATTGCCAATATCGATCGTACCGTTAAAGTCTAAGTTAAATGTCGTTTGCTCGAAAACCAGCTCACCATCAAAGGCTTCCGTTGGCGTTTCACCGTAAATACCGCCATCAGGATGTGGTTCGTAATACCAGCTTACGTTAGCTGAATTTGAGGAATTAAAGCCAAACTCATTTTTTCCGTAAACAACACTGGCATCCCACAACCAGGCGTTAGGCAGATCCCCGCGAATACCAACAGCGAGAGACTGATCATCTGCCTCTGTTTCTAACTTAGGTAAAAAGCCATCTGGATAAATTGTTTCAATGGTTCTTGGGTGGCCGCGTCCGCGGAAAAAACCTGACGATCCACCATCACGGCTTGAAATGCCGCCGAATGCGTAGAGCTCTGTGGTCGAGCCTAAGTTATAGCCCGAGTTAAACCAGGCGTAAATATTTTCTGAATCAGCATCACCAATGTGCAGACGAACCACAGGTTCACCGTCAGGTGATGACCAGTCGCCTATTAATGACGCTTCAGCCGGCGATGCCCGATTCGTCATTCCCCGGTCGCGGTATTCCAGCGTACCGTTGAAAAAGCCATTATCTGACTCAACACCATAGTTGAAGCCAACGGTATTAACTTCACCGTCACCCTCGTAAGTTTGTCCTACCTCAGCAGAAATGCTGCCGCCATCAGAGCTTTTCAGCGTGATATTGATAACGCCGGCTATAGCGTCAGAACCATATTGAGCAGCCGCACCATCACGCAAAATTTCAACACGCTCAACGGCAGTGATAGGAATAGCATTAATATCGTAACCCGCAGAACCTTTACCAATAGTCTCCTGAACATTCACCAGGGCCTGCTGATGACGACGCTTGCCGTTAACCAAAACCAATACCTGATCGGGGTTAAGCCCGCGTAGCGTCGCTGGACGAATAATGTCAGAGCCATCCGAAATGGTCGTACTGGAAAAGTTAAAAGAAGGCGCACTCATTTGCAGAGCTTTACCTAATTCTGTTGCCCCTGTGTTAACCAGTTGTTCTGCAGAGATAATATCAATAGGCGACGCCGATTCGGTCGCCGTGCGACCGTTGACCCGTGAGCCCAGTGTTACGATGCGCTCCATCGATTCATCAGATTCTGCATTAACGTCCGCTTGTTGAGCTAAGACGGTGTTCGGTACCGCAAACGCTGCAGATAATGACAGCGCTAGATACCCCAACTTGAAAGATGCTCTGCTCATAGTTTTGCCTTACTTTTGTTATTTTCGTTTTAAACGCGACCCGCCTTTTAACAATTACCGACATTTTTTCGTTTGGGAATATATCAGATGACATAAATCAAAAATTAGTAAGGAAACTTGAAGATCCTGCTCACTGCTTTATATTGATAAGTTGTTAACACAAAAAAGGAAGACTGTATGAATCGTATCGTAGGTATTGTTCTATTAGTTGTGGGCGTTATTTTATTATATTTTTCTTATGAAGCCTCGCAATCATTAGCCTCTAGCGTATCAGAAGTGGCAACAAACGAACCAACTGACAACACCATTTGGTATTTAATTGGTGGTGTTGCCGCCGTCATTGTTGGTCTTTACGCGGTTATTCGCGGAAAATAAAGTAGTAAGTCTGATTAGCCAGACGTGTCACCTGATACGTCTGGCAATCTTAACGCTGTAAAAGTAGCAAGTACGCCAATCGCTCCCAGCACCCATAAAACAGCAGCAACCCCATGAGAAGAATCAACCCAGCCCAGTAATAAGCCCGCTAAAAGTACAACCCCCATTACGGTATTAGACACCGCGGTGAGTTGCGCCCGGTTTTCTTGCGTTGCCATATCGACCAGATACGTTTTTCTGCCAACTCGTGCTCCGTGATGCGCAACCGCCGAAATGAATAACAGTAATGCCGCAATCCATTGCGCGCCCAGTGCCTCGGGTATCCAGTAATAAAGCGCCAGCGCAGCCGAGATGACCAGCGTTGACATGACGGAGGCCGCCGCCATCACATGATGACTGGCAGAATCTGACCAACGCCCCCAGAAACGTCCTGCCAACAAACCAGCGAGTCCACTTGCCAGCATTAAACTACCCAGGCTGGTCAGTTCAGACTCACCTTCGCGCTGAATCAACACCACAATATAAGGAATAGCAAAAGCGGCAGCGACCAATAACGCCCGTGAAATCACAAAATGCCCAAATTGCTTATTGCGCCATAACAGTGACATTGACTTCAATGCTTCCGTTAACGCATTACCGCCCCCCTCAGTCGCACCTGCAACCTCGGGAATTCCTGCATATAACGCAGCGGCGAGGAGCCAAAGTACAACTCCAGCTCCCAACAACCCGACAAACAGCCACCGCTGACCTTCCATTTCAGGGGAAAAAATAATAACCAGTGCGGTTAACAGAGTCAGTAGTCCGGCAGCAGAAGCGGCAATACCGGACATTCGTCCACGCCGAGTTTTAGACACCGTTTTTCCGGTCACATCTTTGTTGGCGACAGAACAAATGCCCCGTGACAAACTAAACAGCGCCAGCAGGGTAACGACGGACCAACCCAATATGTCGCCATCTAAGGTCGCTACCGCAAACAACATGGCAAACAGTGACAGTGCCTGCCCGATACTGCCAGCAACCCAAAACCATTTTCGTACAGGCTGTTCACGAAGCTTTTGAGCAACAAAAAGCTGAGGTAACAGAGCTAACGATTCGCGTAGCGGTACCAGCGCACTAATGAATATCGCAGGGGCGCCAAGCGTACTCAGCATCCAGGGCAAGACCAGGCGCGCACTGACCAGGCTGTCACCAAGTTTTGTCAGAGTTAACGACAACAACATCAAAACAAAAGATCGCGGTTGCTCACTGCACGCAGACTCAGGAATGTCTTTGCATACACGAGCATCTTCGTCTTCCGCTAAATAGCCGTAAACGCGCTCGGTCAGTTTCTTATCCGTCATGGTAATAGGTTCACTTTAAGAGGTGTGTCGAAACAAATGCTGCCATACTTTATTCAGCCATTCCACAAACTCGCACCACTGCGTCAAACGAGCAGGGTCAACTTGATAGTGAGTCAGTTTTTCGTAGTCCGTAATTAAACGCTTAATCATTTCATGACTCAGCTTATTAATTTTTATCGTACTGGCAATATCAAACAAAGGATGGCCGATACCTGCATACTCCCAGTCGATCACTCGTATCGGAGCCGTCATTAAAATATGATGCATGGACAAATCGTTATGGCATAACACCGGATAGCTAAGCCAGTCCTCTAAAAGGGGCTGCATAGGTAACAATTCAGCGCGCATATTGGAAGCTAACGATGAGTCCAGCAACTGCAACTGTTGTAAATAATGCTCGACTCGTGCTGCCATTGACCAGACAGGAATTTCAATACGCGTATGATGAATTTTCGACAGCATTTCAGCCAATACAGAGGCTTTCATCAAAGGGGATAAAGTGACTTGTTGCAAAGACGGCGCCTGATAGTAAGGCTGCAAAAGCCACCCTTGCTCCAGGTGGTGGTCAATAACTTCTGGAGCAAGAGCACTCTTTGCCAGTTGCTCTTGCACAGTCACTTCGAGTTCTCTATCAACAGCAAATAGCCGTTCATGTTGCCAGCGTTTTAAGACGTAGTCTTCGGTGTCCGTTGTGACCCTTAAGGTGTGATTGGACTGTCCGGAAGTTAAAACCTGTATTTCACGTGGTTTACCAATCACCCGGTTTCACTCACAGATTTCAACGAAGTATCGTGACGCCAGCGCCACATGGCATAAACCACCAGTATCAGATACACCACAAACAATAATGCGGTGGCAACAAAGCCTTTGCTGGCGTACAAATAAACGTAAACACTGTCTATAACCAGCCAGTACCACCAGGTTTCATAGGCTTTTTTGGTCACCAGCCAGGTAGCCAGCAAACTGAATATTGTGGTGTAAGTATCGAGCCATACCGCGTCTGCGTCGGTATAAACCGAGAGTAAATAAGCAATGCCTGCAGCCAGAGGAACCAACCACGCCCATTGCAACAGATGCCAGCGAAGCGGGTATTTCGCGCCATCAGGGCTCTCCTTTGCTGCACTTTGCTGACGCTGCCATTGCCACCAACCATACCCAGCCAAAGCAATGTATATCGTCTGCAGAAGAGATTCCATATACAACTTACCTTGCCAGAACAAGACAGCGTAAATAGTACAGCTGACCGCCGCCGCAGCCCAGCACCACTGGCGCTGATGCGCCGCCAGCACTAAATACCCCAAAGCCATGACTAAAGCCGTCAGCTCCCAGGGGGAGCTGACCATCAACTGCTCAAGCCAGGATTCGAGCAAAGACTCAGGCATTATCCGGCCTTAAGTCTTTGTTAATAAACTTACAAACCAGAACATTCGAAGGCACATTCTGGAAAAGCAGCTCCATTTCTTCACCCAGAATGCGCATAACGTCCTGCATTTCACCAAATACTTGCGTACTCATGGTGTTGGTCAGAACCGTTAGTTCTGAATGCTGATTTAAACGCTCAATAAAATCTTTAATGGTATCCAGATAATTTTCAGCCAGTGGGTACAGCGACATTTCTACTGAAACTTGCATATTAAGCTCCCTTAAAACGATTTACTGACAGTGATGCCAAAACGACGTGGCTCACCATACTGAACGTACGTTTCCGGCACATATTCCTTACGCGGGTCATTACCAAAGTAAAAACCGCGAGTTTCGTAGTCTTCATCCGTTAAATTACGACCCCATAAGCTAAAGTGCCAGTCCTGATAATGAGAGTTTAGCGCAAGGTGCAGCACTGCCATGCTGTCCGCTTTCTGGTTATGCGAGTCAGAGAAATAGAACTCGTCTTTCGCATCGGCCTGAATCACCCACTGGAAGTTCTCGCTTAACCAACCCTCAAAGCCAATATTCAACTGGTAATTAGGCGCCTGCGCTTGCTCCCGCCCGGTCATATCGGTGCCGTCTTCGGTGACAAAGCCTTCAATTTCGGTTTTTAACCAGCTGGCCGAAGCAAAAACCGCCAGCCAATCCGTAAACTGGTTACGAATTTCAGCTTCCAGGCCATAGCCTGTGCCTTCTGCGGCGTTCTCGATATAGCCAACAAAGGATTGATCGCGGTTTACCCAACCCTTGAGCTGAACATCGTCACGCCAATGGTAAAACGCGCTCACTCTTGAAGTTAAACGGCCATCGGCACTGCTACCTTTAACGCCAAACTCGGTACTCCACAGCGTTTCCGGGGCAAAGGTCGAGCGGTCTAGTAAGTAGTTTTCTAACTCTTCCAGCCCCTGATCTTCGGCTTTCCCTAAAGCTTCACCATTAACGCCACCGGCTTTGTATCCGCGCGCCAGAGTCGCGTACAGGTAACTGTCGTCAGACGCCTGATAGCGGACACTGAAATTACCACCCACCATGGTGTCTTCAGGTTCAGCGGTAATACCGCGACTGTCCAGGTAGTCATTGTCGTAACGCTCTACCCGCAAGCCAGTTATAGTGCTAACCCGGTCACTCCAGTGCTGAGTAAGCTCACCATAAATGGCAGCGTGATTGCTATCATAGTCGCTGCTGAAAATACTTGGCTGGCCTAAGTCCCAGTTGAAATAGTCACGTGTCAGCTGTACCGACTTGTCGTAATAGTACAAACCTAAAACCCATTCGCTATCAATACCAAACAGGCTTTCGGGCTCGTCGGATACCCAGCGAACTTCGGCAGTTTTGTCGTCACGGTCACGGAAGTACGCGTCAAAAGCCGAGTATTCCCAGCCCGGAGCGATACCTTCATAAGTCCAGTCTTCGTCGTAAGCGTAGCCGGTGTCTGCATCCAGATAGTTAACAGACATTTCCAGACGGCTGTTGTCAAAACCCAGGTAACTGAGCTGCAGGCGCAACGCCTGACTTTCTAAGCGGTCAAAACCGGGTTCATCGGACAAGGTTTCGCGGGTATTATCCAGACTGAAAGCATCGTAACCGTTATCCACATCGTTATAATGCAGAACCGTTTGCAGCAGCCAGTCTTTACTGAGCTCGGTATCCAGCTTGAAGCGGGCACTTAGCTCGTCACGCTGTTCAGTGTCATCGCGGTTAAGGTAGGTATTTTCCATATAGCCGTCTTGCTGAAACTGGCTGACCGAGAAGCGGGCATTACCTAATACCCCGAGGTTTCCACCCATAGCAAGGCCGCCCATCGCTTCAGAATAGTTGCCTGCTGATAGCTTAAACTGGCCGTTAAAGTCGCTGCTCGGTGCGGTGCTGTCCAGCAACAATAAACCGGCCATAGCGTTCACGCCAAAACGTCCACTTTGCGGACCGCGAAACACTTCCACGTGATCGATATCGAAAAGCGACGCGGCACTGCCTAATCCGCTGTAATCAATACCATCAATTATCAAACCGACCGAGGGCGTTACAGGATCAACAAACTGAGAGCGTTCGCCAATACCACGAATTTGAATAAAACGAGCCGTGGAAGTACCACCCGAGAAATTCACGTTGGCCAAACTATTCAGAGTGTCTTGTAAATGCTGTGAGTGACGCTGCTGCATGGCGTCTTTATCGATAATGGAAACACTGCTGGTGGTTTCATTTAAGGTGCGGCGATGAAAGTCACCACTCACTTCAATAATTTCGATGTCTTTTATATCCTGTGTGTCCTCTGCTGCAAAGGCAAAAGCGGGAACACTGGATAACGCAGCGGCAATGCTGGCTGCTAAGTATGAATTGATTATTTTCATGGATCATTTCCTCAAAACAAAGTCAGAAACGATCCGGTAAGGCTGTATTAGACGGGTTTTCTACCATCCCTACGCCAGTATTAACCGGATCAGGTTTTAAGGGTTCGCTAATGCATCTCAGCCGTTGCCGGCACCCCTTGGTAAAGCGGCGTCAGTATAACGCAGCTTGTTAGTTAAACAAATTTACTTTCAGTGCAATTAAATAAAGGACAGAGCGTCGCCGTAAAGGTTTTCTAACGGTACGTCTTTAGCAACAAAATCGTCGCGAATAACGCGTATCATTTCAAAGCGCCCAGCCATGTATATTTCACACTCCGGCAGACTTTGCTCACGAGCCATAACCGCATGGTGCACTAAACCAATAGAATAAGCCCAGTTGTTATCCGCGTCTTCGACCACCGGGTGATAATCAAAGTGCTCGTACTGGCTTGCTAAGCGTTCCAGTTCGTCATGCAAATACAGGTCGCTTAAGCTTTTTGCACCCCAGTAAAGTGTCAGAGGCCGCTCTGGCGACAACCGTAAATGTTGCTGCAAGATAGAATAGGTGTAAGAGAAACCGGTGCCACCAGCAATTAACACTGCCGGCTGAGTGTTTTCCTGACGGTAAAAAGCAATACCATCCGGCCCATCAATTTCTAATTCCCCATCGGCACGCACTTTATCCAACACTTCCATTGCATAACTGTTGTCCGGCGTAGCGCCAATATGAAGTAACCACTCACTTTTATTGGACGGGCACGACGCAATACTGAAAGGCCGTTTATCGCGTTCACCCATCACCACCATAAGGTACTGGCCTGCTTTAAACTCAACCGGCTGAGGTAGTTGCAAACGCACTTCCCACACAGCATCCGCCAACTGGCGCGAAATTTCAGCTTTACAGGTCATTTGTTGACTCATTCACGACTCCATAATATTCAGTTCGTCCCACAGCTCGTCAACACGCTGTTTTACCTCGTCACTCATGACAATGGGTTCGCCCCACTCACGGTCGGTTTCACCCGGCCATTTATTGGTGGCGTCCATTCCCATCTTGGAGCCCAGTCCGGAAACCGGTGACGCAAAGTCGAGGTAATCAATTGGCGTATTTTCGACCAGGGTCGTATCACGTGCCGGATCCATCCGGGTTGTCATAGCCCAGATAACATCTTTCCAGTCACGCGCATTTACATCGTCGTCACACACAATCACAAACTTGGTGTACATAAACTGACGCAAGAAAGACCAGACACCCATCATTACGCGCTTTGCATGACCCGGGTACTGCTTCTTCATAGTGACTACGGCCAAACGGTACGAGCAGCCTTCCGGTGGCAAATAAAAATCGACAATTTCCGGAAATTGCTTTTGCAGCAAAGGAATAAAAACTTCGTTTAAAGCAACACCCAGCACGGCAGGTTCGTCCGGTGGACGTCCGGTATAGGTGCTGTGGTAAATAGGGTCTTTGCGATGGGTAACATGAGTCACAGTAAACACCGGAAACTCATCCACTTCGTTATAGTACCCGGTATGGTCGCCATAGGGCCCTTCCGGTGCCATTTCGCCCGGTTCTATGTAACCTTCCAGAATAATTTCAGCATGCGCTGGTACTTGCAAGTCATTACTGAGGCACTGTGTTACTTCGGTTTTGCTGTCGCGCAGCAAACCGGCAAAGGCGTACTCTGATAAGCTATCGGGTACCGGTGTTACCGCACCTAAAATAGTGGCAGGGTCAGCACCCAAAGCCACTGAGACCGGGAACTTCTCGCCCGGATGCTGCTGACACCATTCTTGAAAGTCCAACGCACCGCCGCGGTGTGATAACCAACGCATGATCAGTTTATTAGGGCCTAAGAGTTGCTGGCGGTAAATGCCTAAGTTCTGGCGCTCTTTATGCGGACCACGAGTAACGGTCAAACCCCAGGTGATTAACGGTGCAACGTCACCAGGCCAGCAGTGCTGAATAGGCAGTTTTTGTAAATCAACTTCGTCGCCACTCATCACCACTTGCTGACACGGCGCCTTTTTAATGCTTTTTGGCGACATGCTCAGCACTTTTTTGTACTTAGGCAGCAGATTTAGTGCGTCACGAAAACCTTTGGGAGGCTCCGGCTCTTTTAAAAACGCCAGTAACTTACCCACATCCCGTAAAGCGGTGACCGACTCCTGGCCCATACCTAAAGCCACCCGCTCTGGCGTACCAAACAGGTTAGCTAATACCGGCATATCATGGCCTTTCACGTTTTCAAACAGTAAGGCAGGGCCTTCGGCTTTTAATGTGCGGTCTGATATTTCAGTAATTTCCAGGTAGGGATCGATTTCTTGCTGGATGCGTTTAAGTTCACCGCGCTCCTCCAGGAGCGCAATGAAATCACGCAAATCTTGATATTTCATAGATGAATTAGCTGTTGCGCTGACGTTTCATCGATTCGAAGAATTCGTCATTGGTTTTGGTCATCTGCAGACGGTCAATCAGGAACTCCATGGCTTCAACTTCGCCCATTGGGTGCATGATTTTGCGCAGGATCCACATTTTTTGCAGCTCGTCCGGCGTAGTCAGTAACTCTTCACGACGCGTACCTGAACGGTTGAAATCAATGGCCGGGAACACACGGCGCTCAGCCAACTTACGATTCAGGTGCAGCTCCATGTTGCCGGTACCTTTAAACTCTTCGTAGATAACTTCGTCCATCTTCGAGCCGGTATCAATAAGCGCGGTTGCAATAATGGTTAAACTACCACCTTCTTCTACATTACGGGCTGCACCAAAGAAACGCTTCGGTTTGTGCAAGGCGTTAGCATCCACACCACCGGTTAACACTTTACCGGAGCTTGGAATCACGGTGTTATAAGCGCGGGCAAGGCGAGTAATTGAGTCCAGCAAAATCACTACGTCTTTTTTGTGCTCAACCAGACGTTTCGCTTTTTCAATGACCATTTCCGCTACCTGAACGTGGCGGCTGGCAGGTTCATCAAAGGTAGAAGCAACCACTTCACCATGCACCAACCGGTGCATTTCGGTGACTTCTTCCGGGCGCTCATCAATCAACAGAACGATCAGTTCCGCATCCGGGTGGTTTGCCGCGATAGAAGTCGCAATATTTTGCAGCAATAACGTTTTACCGGCCTTGGGTGGTGCAACAATAAGGCCACGCTGTCCTTTACCGATAGGCGCTGATAAATCCAGTACTCGTGCAGTGATATCTTCTTTACTGCCGTTACCACGCTCTAAGTGAAAACGCTCTTCCGCGTGTAGCGGCGTTAAGTTTTCAAATAAGATTTTATTGCGGGAGTTTTCAGGCTTGTCGAAGTTAACTTCGCGAATTTTCAGCAGGGCAAAATAACGTTCACTGTCTTTCGGTGGGCGAATTTTCCCGCCGATAGTGTCACCCGTACGCAGGTTAAAGCGACGAATTTGACTTGGCGAAACGTAAATGTCGTCCGGGCCAGCAAGGTAAGACGAGTCGGCTGAACGCAAGAAGCCAAAGCCATCCTGCAAAATTTCCAGCACTCCGCCGCCATGAATGTCTTCACCACTTTTAGCATGCGCTTTTAAAATAGCGAAAATGATGTCTTGCTTACGCAAGCGGGCCATATTCTCAAGGCCCATTGAGTCCGCGAGCTGAACGAGCTCGTTTACGGGTTTATCTTTAAGTTCTGTTAGATTCATAGGAGGGTTTTCGAGTTATCGATTGAACACAAAGCCTTTTTTAATTTGACTCTAGAAAGTAAAACAATTGGAACATTCGGAATCCGCGAAGTGCGAAACCAGAAACAGACGTTTCATTTAAAAACAGGCTAACCGGTGGCGTTGGTGAACCCGTATGAACAGTTAATGAGCAGAAGTTATCACCAAAAAAGCGATTCGTCCAGTTTTCTCAACAAAAACGGCGCATAACACGCCGTTTTTTGATCATCATTAAATGTGCTGGTCTAAAAACTCGGTCAATTGAGCGCGGGATAATGCCCCCACTTTGGTTCCAACAACCTCTCCGCCTTTAAATAACAATAAGGTTGGAATACCACGAATATTGTACTTAGGTGGTGTCTGTTCATTATGGTCGACGTTCAGCTTACCAATAACCAATTTGTCAGCGTATTCACTGGCAATGTCATCAAGAATAGGCGCAACCATTTTACATGGTCCACACCACTCAGCCCAAAAGTCGACTAATACGGGTTTATCGGAATTAATGACATCAGCATCAAAACTGTCATCACTTAGCTGAACTATTGCGTCACTCATGGTACTCTCCGCTACTTTCTTCGCGTGGAAATATTAGAATAGTATTATTTCTGTTTTTGAATACAAGCGCAAACTGATATGCTTATAACTTATGACTAAAACACATCTTACTGAAACTCGCTTTGCTGATTTGGCGCTTCATCCCAAAATCCAGCAAGCAATATCCAGTGCCGGATTTGAGTATTGTACTCCAATTCAGGCGTTAAGTCTGCCCGTTGCTCTCTCTGAGCGCGATGTTGCTGGTCAAGCCCAGACAGGTACAGGCAAAACCTTGGCATTTCTGCTGGCTACTTTCAACCGCTTAATGCAGAACGAGTCGTCCGAAAAAACCGAATCAGGGCCGCGCGCACTCATTATGGCTCCGACTCGCGAACTGGCTATTCAGATAGCGCACGACGCCGAGGCCCTAATTAAGTATTGCGGGTTGAAAATGGGCGTTATCTACGGCGGCGAAGGCTACGAAGGTCAAAAGGAACAACTGGCTGCGCAACCAGACATACTGGTCGGCACCACAGGTCGCCTTATCGACTTTTATAAACAAGGTTTATTCAGTCTCAACGATATCGAAGTCGTGGTGCTGGACGAAGCTGACCGCATGTTTGATCTTGGCTTTATTGATGACATTCGCTACCTGCTACAGAAAATGCCGGAGCCGACCAAGCGCTTAAACCTGCTGTTTTCAGCCACCTTGTCTTATCGTGTTCAGGAGTTGGCTTACGAGCACATGAATGCACCAACGAAGCTCGAAGTGGAACCGTCGCAAAAAACGGCAACACGAGTAACCGAGGAGCTGTTCTACCCTTCTAAACCAGAGAAGTTTCCGTTATTGCTTACGCTTATCGAGGAAGACTGGCCGGATAAAGCCATTGTTTTTGCTAACACTAAGCACGGTTGCGAAAAAGTACACGGCTGGCTGGTTGCGAATGAACACAGAGCCGGGTTATTAACCGGTGATGTTCCGCAGAAAAAGCGCTTACGCATTCTGGAAGACTTCGCTGAAGGTAAACTCGACTTTCTCGTTGCCACCGATGTTGCCGCACGTGGTCTGCATATTCCTGAAGTGACGCACGTGTATAACTTTGACTTGCCAGATGACTGCGAAGACTATGTGCACCGCATTGGCCGTACCGGGCGTGCCGGTGCCAGTGGCGCTGCAATAAGCCTGGCGTGCGAAGAGTACGTATACAACTTACCGGCTATCGAAGACTACATTGGTCACACCATTCCGGTCACCAAATACGATGGCGATGCTTTGCTTTCTGATTTACGACGTCCGCGTCCAATTCAGCGCCGTCGTCGTCATAACTCAGGCGGAGGCAAGGGTAAACCTCGCGGCCGTCGCTCGGGACCTCCGCGCAACGCGTCGTAATATGCCAGCCAAAAAGCGCAAACTTGCTGCCATCGACATGGGATCCAACAGTTTTCACCTGTTGATGGCAGAAGTTTCAATGACCGGGTTCTTTCCTAAACCCCGTATTATTGCCCGCCATAAGCAGAAGGTTCGTCTAGCTGATGGTCTGGACGATAATGACAGCATTGATGATGCCGCCATTTCACGCGGGGTTAACTGCCTGAACTTATTTTCAAATGAGCTCGAACGCTTTCAGCCTCATGCAGTTAAAGCGGTGGCAACCGCTGCGTTGCGTAAAGCCAGTAATCAAGCCCAACTTCTTGAAAAGTTTGAAACTGTACTGGGCTCTCCTATAGAAATCATTACCGGTGAACGTGAAGCTGAATTAATTTACGCTGGCGTTTGCAGTGCCTCCCAATGCCGGGACAAAGTCCTGGTCATTGATATTGGTGGCGCCAGCACTGAAGTGATTGCCGGTAACGGATCGCAGGCTAACATACTCAACAGCCTTGATATGGGCTGTGTGGTTTTCCAAAATCGCTTCTTTAAGCAGGGTCACATTGACAGCAACAGCATTGACCAAGCCATTCGGTCGGCTGAGCAATTGCTGTCGCCGCACGTTAATGATTACCAACAGCATGGCTGGTTAAGAGTGCTGGGTGCATCCGGTACCTTTCGCGCGGTTAGTGAGATTGCGGCAGCAGAAGGGCAGCAAATACTCACCAGCCAGTGGTTAGGCAAACTGATTCAACGCTGTATTGAACAAGGGAAAGTTGAACGTCTTAATTTTTCCGGGTTACGGGATGATCGTCGCGCTGTCTTAGTTGGTGGAATCACCATACTATTTGCCGTACTGAAAACACTTAACGTCGATAAATTTGAGGTGACTACGGGTGCGCTGCGCGAGGGCTTACTCGCACAGCTGGCTAATGAAATCACGGCTTAACGTTTTTTCTCAGCCAAACGTTCAGCAACCGCTTTTGCGAAGTAACTGAGAATACCGTCTGCACCTGCACGCTTAAAACTTAACAAGCTCTCTTCAATAACGTCCTGTCCCAGCCAGCCATTAGCAATCGCGGCCTGTAACATGGCGTATTCACCACTCACCTGATAAGCAAACGTTGGTACACCAAAGTTATCTTTTACCCGGCGCACAACATCCAAATACGGCATCCCTGGTTTTACCATCACCATATCGGCACCTTCCTGGATATCCAGTGCTATTTCCTGCAAAGCCTCATCTGAGTTTGCCGGGTCCATCTGATAGGTCTTTTTGTTGCCACCCTTCAGGTTTCCGGAAGAGCCGACAGCATCGCGGAATGGCCCGTAAAACGCACTGGCGTATTTAGCTGAGTACGCCATAATTTGTGTGTTAATAAAGCCTTCAGATTCCAGTGCACTTCGAATCGCACCGATGCGACCGTCCATCATATCCGACGGCGCCACAACGTCAGCGCCTGCGCGCGCATGAGACAAGGCCTGCTTGACTAAAATATCGGTCGTAATATCGTTCTGTACATAACCGCTGTCATCGATAATGCCGTCCTGGCCATGAGTCGTGAACGGATCCAGAGCAACGTCGGTCATAACACCCAGTTCAGGAAACTTCGCTTTTATCGCTTTTACCGCACGCTGTGCTAATCCATTATCGTCATAGGCAGCCTCTGCCAACTCTGACTTTGCCGATGCGGGAGTAACCGGAAACAACGCGACCATCGGAATGCCCAAACCAACCAGCTCCTTGCACTCCAGGAGCAATAAATCGATACTGACACGCTCAACCCCAGGCATTGAGCTGACCTGTTCGCGCTGATTTTCACCTTCCAACACAAACATAGGATAAATGAGATCATCAACGCTTAACTGGTTTTCCGCCACAAGCCGTCGGCTAAAATCGTGGCGGCGTAAACGTCGCAGGCGTCTGCCCGGAAAAGTACCCTGGATTGTCATTTTTGACTCCTGATTAGTTACTGCACCGCAATTCTGTCACGGCCTTCATGTTTTGCTGCGTACAACGCATCATCGGCGGCTTTAAAGAGTTCATCAACATTATCGAAAATACGTACACTGGTGGAGATAACCCCGATACTTAATGTGATCTTAAGCAAACCGGCATCGGTTTCAAACTCGGTTTCCCGAATTTGCTCAAGTAACTGCGCCGCAAAAACTTCAGCATCTGCAACGTCGGTTTCCGGAAGAATGATGGCAAACTCTTCACCGCCGTACCGACAAACAATATCAGCGGCTCTTTTCGCGTGTTTTTGCATTAAGCTGGCCAGCTGTTGCAAAATTTGATCGCCGGCTAAATGCCCGTGAGTGTCGTTAACCGGTTTAAAGTGATCAACGTCTATCATTAACAACGCCAGCGGTAACTCGCGACGTAAGGTTCGTCTTAATTCACGCTCCAGGTGTTGCTGGAAGTAACGACGATTATAAAGCCCGGTTAGTGGGTCTTCTGTGTTCTTCTGCTCCAGTTCAGTATTCACGTCCTGCAGCTCCCGCAAAGCCACCTGCAACTCAAACGTGCGTTCATCAACGCTTTCTTCCAGTTCGCGATTATGCCGCTGCTCTGCCTCCAGCCGTTCTTTACGTTGTTCGCTGTAACGCACCGCCAGTACCCAGGATAACAGGAGAATCTCAATACCCGAGCCAATCATAATGGCGTGGCGCTGAATGAACATGCTATCGATAACACCAAGGTAACCCAGCGAGTTGGCAACAACAGACACTAATAGACTACACCAGGCTAACGTGAAAATGCGGGCGTACAAAAATCCTTTGCGCCACAGATAGGCGCCAACAAGTAGCAGAAACAAACATCCGGGTACTGCCATGCTCAGTAAAACATGGATGCTGATTCGATAGCTCGCGAAAATGGCAATTAACAAACTGATAGCCGAAAGAAAAGCCATGACCATCAGTCCTCGGCCCCAGGTATATCGGTAGCGCTTTAATTCCAGTAACTGGTAAGCAAACAAGGCGGCCGTTAAGAACGTTAAACTCCCAAATATGGGAATTCCTTTTTCTTGCAAATACAAAGAGTTAGGCCATAAATAATGAAACCCAAGCCCTTCTAACGACAACATCAGTCCGGCAAAAAATAAAGTATAAAGCGAATAAACCCCAAACTCCGGTTCACGGGAAGCAATAAACCCAAACAGGTTATAAACGGCCATACAGAGCAAAACGCCAAAGTAGATCCCTTCAGCAATACGGCGATTCATCTGGGTTTCAAAAAAGCCAACTTCGGTTCTTACCGCTATGGGCAACCGCATTGAGCTCTGCGTGTTTGCTTTGATATAAATCTCGCCGCTGGTATTTTCGGATAGAGGTACGGCAAACTCTGAAGTCGGTATCGGTCTCTCACTAAAGGGGATGGTGTCACCCATATGATAGGTTTTCACCCCTTCAGACTGAATCAGGTAAATAGTCAGCTCATCTAATAGCGGGTAAGCAATATGCAAAATACGGTCGTAGGGTTTGCTTTCAAGTTTAAAGCGGAACCAGTACTCATCACGGGTGTAACCAAAGGATGCACGATCCGTTTCCAACGGTGACCACTGGGCAACGGATAAATTTCTGGCGGTTTCCAAATCCAGTTTTTCTTCACTGTGAGTGTATTCAATTGCAAGTTTCGACTGGCTTGTCGGCAACAGTTGCGCCTGAGCCGCAGGCGCTAGCATGAATAGGACAGTGAAAGCTGTCGCTAACCATATCAACACCTTAAGCGAAAAAGCTTTAGTCACTGCGTTCTCCCAGTCTAAAAAAGCGTTCTGCATTTTCACGAGTTAACTCTGCCAACGTCTCTGTTGATAGATTCAGGTAACCCGCTAAGGTTTCACCAACCGCAGGTAACAGTCGCGGCTCATTCATTTTAGGGCGCGGCTTAACCCCTCTGGGCAACAAAAACGGCGCATCGGTTTCCAGCACCAGTCTGTCGAGCGGCAAATTAGGCAACGCCGCTACTAACTCCTGATTACGTCGGTCATCACATACCCACCCGGTAATACCAAACCAGTGGCCGCGCTCAGAATAGCGGGCGAGAGCCTCGGCACCACCAGTAAAACAATGAGTTAGGCATGGGGTAGAGTCCAGGCAATACTGGTTCAGTAATGTAATTTGTCGCTCAATTGCATCGCGTTCGTGCAAATATAACGGCAAATCTAACTCATTAGCCAGCTCAATTTGCTTAATAAACACGTCTTCCTGCGCTGATCGGGGAGAATAGTTACGATTAAAATCCAGACCACACTCCCCAATAGCAACCACGGCAGGATGCTGGGCTAACTCTTTTAGCTTTTGTTTGTAATCGGCAGGCGCTTCACCGGCATCATGAGGGTGAATACCCACCGTCATCACCAATTGCTCAGGATATTGCTGACACAACTCAAGCGCCTGTTCGGCTTCCTCAATAGAGGTTGATATGATCAGTTGCTTCCGCACTTCTGCCTGTTGGGCCCTCAGCATGACGCCATCCAGGTCTTTCAGCAATCGCTTATTGGTTAGATTGACGCCCGCATCAAACCACATCGTCCTCTTCCTTTTCACCCGGCGTATACCAACGACTGACTTGTAAGCCTAACTCAAACAACAGCCACATGGGTATTGCCAGCAAAGTTTGAGAAATAACATCCGGAGGCGTTAACAACATTCCTATAGCAAAGGCGCCAACGATAATATAAGGCCGTTTTTTCGCTAGCGACTCTCGACTACAGGTTCCGGTCCAAATAAGCAACATAATGGCAACTGGTGTTTCAAACGCAATACCAAAAGCGACGAAAATGGCTAAAACAAAGTCGAGGTAACGAGATATATCGGTGGCTACTGTGACACCTTCTGGTGCTGCACCGGTAAAAAACGCCATAGCAATGGGCAAAACCACAAAGTAGGCAAAGGCTATCCCTGCATAAAAAAGCAGTGTACTGGTGGCCAAAAGCGGAATGACCAAGCGTTTTTCGCGCCCATATAAACCGGGGGCAATAAATCCCCAGACTTGCCACAGCAAATAAGGAACGGCCAACGCCAACGCCACGACCAAAGTTAATTTAAAGGGAGTGAAAAAAGGGGCTGCGACGTCTGTCGCTATCATTTGCGTGCCGAGCGGCATGTTACTGAGCAAAGGTTGTGCAACAAAATGGTAAATGTCATTAGCAAAATAAGCCAATGCAGCAAACACGACTAAAATAACCAGCACCGAGCGTAATAGTCGGTTTCTCAATTCGAGTAAATGATCCAGTAAAGGTGAATCACTCATTCGGCACCTTTATCCGTGTTCGTTTTAGGCTTCTCTTCAGACTCGGAAGCTGGCTTAGAATAAGGGCGCTGAACATCGGCTGCGGCACTTCTTAGCTCCACCAAAGAACGTTGCAACTCGGGGCTTAAGTTCTCTAAATCCTGACTTTCAGCTTTCTTTAAATGCTCGTGCAACTCTTTTATGCGCAGTTCATGATCAAGTTCACTCTGCACTTTCTGAGAATACTGTTTGATACCGGAAACGGTTCTCTGCAAGCCACGAAGGGCTGAGGGCAGGCGCTCGGGGCCGAGTACCAGCAAGCCAACTATCGCTATAAGCAATAACTCCCAGAAACCAATATCAAACATTTACGACTTCCCGGACTTATCCGAATCTGACTGGTCGTCATGTTCTTCTTTGTGTTGCAGCGAATCATCGTCTTTATCTTTACTGTCGGTTTCGTCACCCATTGATTTTTTAAAGCCTTTTACCGCATTACCTAAGTCGGAGCCCAGGTTACGAAGACGTTTGGTGCCGAACAGCAAGACAACAATGACCAACAATATGAGTAACTGCCAAGGTGATACACCCATTTTATTTCCTACCGTTTGAGTTAAATAAGTTCACTATGTGTGGTTTTAGGTCGGGTTCGCCAGGCCATAATCCCCAACAAAACAGTAATAATCCCCGAACCAATGGTAACCTCAGATAATTCGGCCTGGTTCCAAAGCAATGTCGTACAAATTAAGCCACTGCCGGTTAATACTGTCCAGAACAAAGAGGTTGAGGCTTGCTTCTGTGTTAACAACTGCTGCTTTCGCAACTGCCTTTCGCGTTCATCAATATTATGTTGCTGACGCAGGTTTTCATATAGCATCATCGGCATCTCAGGCAGTTTCTCAGCCCAATAAGGCGCGTTTTCTTTGACTGACCTAACGATAGCGCGCCAGCCTAATTGTTCATTCATCCAGCGTTCTAGAAATGGCTTCGCGGTTTTCCACAAGTCCAGCTCCGGGTACAGCTGACGACCTAACCCTTCAATGTACAATAAGGTTTTTTGCAGTAAAACCAACTGCGGCTGAACTTCCATCTCAAAACGGCGGGCTGTATTAAACAAATTAATCAGAACATGCCCGAACGAGATCTCCGCCAACGGCTTTTCAAAAATAGGCTCACAAACCGTTCTTATGGCAGACTCGAACTCTTCAATATTGGTATGCTTGGGTACCCAACCTGAATCAACATGCAGCTCGGCAACTTTGCGGTAATCGCGGTTAAAAAAGGCCAGAAAGTTTTCCGCTAAATAGCGTTTGTCGTCACGGTTAAGGGTTCCGACAATACCAAAATCAATGCCAATATAACGCGGGTTTCGTGGGTCATCTTTCGCCACAAAAATATTACCCGGATGCATGTCTGCGTGGAAAAAACTGTCGCGGAACACCTGGGTAAAAAACACCTCAACGCCCCGCTCAGCCAGCTTCTTCATATCCACGCCACGAGCTTGCAGAGTAGCAATGTCACTCACCGGAATACCATCAATACGCTCCATCACCATCACGTTGTGACGACTGTAGTCACTGTAAACAACCGGGATATAAAGCATATCTGAGTTTTCAAAATTGCGTTTTAGCTGTATCGCATTGCCAGCTTCACGCATTAAGTCTAACTCATCCAATAGTGTTTTTCGGTACTCTTTAACGACCTCTTTAGGTTTTAATCGCCTCCCGTCAGGCAAGTGATTAGCTGCAACCGAAGCCAGCGTTTCCATCAATTCTAAATCCGCGTTAATGGTTTCTCGAATATCCGGACGAATAACCTTTATGACGATATCCGTTAACTCACCGTCTCTTTTTTTCAGTTTACCGGTGTGCACCTGAGCAATTGAAGCTGAGGCTAAAGGCGTTGTGTCAAAATCGGTAAAACAGTCATCAATACTCTGCAACCCTAGAGATTTTTCGATAATACGCTGTGCGGCATGCCCGTCGAAAGGAGGCACTTTGTCTTGCAGGCGTGCCAACTCAATCGCAATATCAGGCGGTAATAAGTCGCGGCGGGTTGAGAGCATTTGGCCAAACTTAACCCATACCGGACCGAGCTCTTCAAGCGCCAGTCTTAAACGCACACCGGCAGGTTTGTCTTTATGCTTATTGGGCATCCAGAACACAGCGTGGCGGCCTAAACGAATAGTCCAGGGCAACCAACGCACAGGGATAAGATCATCTAAACCATAACTCAGTAGTGTTTTGGTGATTTTGTAAAAGCGACGCGTCCGCATCATTAACCCTTCTTCTCACGGCACTGGCGTTCAAGGCGCTCAATTTGAGCCCGCAGCTGTTGTAAATCGGTTTTAAACTGGTCAAATTCAGCTCTTACCGGTAATAGTTTCTTCTCTTCGGTCAACACCCCATGCACCCAGCGCTGCTGCTGTTGCCATCGTGTCTTCACCTGTTCGCGGCTACGGCGCCACAGTTTACCCAGCCAGTAGGCCGGAGCATCCCCAATGGTTTTAGCTAGCTCAGCTTCCCAATCAACGTTTAGTGATTTGAACAAGCTGACGACTTGTTGCGCCAGCATGGGGTCACCATCAATATCCAGTAAATCCGCTTTGATCAGCCGCGTCAGATTGGCTGTGTCCTGCAGTTCAGGCAGCACCCCCATCTCCGTTGCAATACGGCAGTCCACTTCGCTGTCATCGGAAGTACTCAGTTGCACACCGTGGGTGTCTACGCTCACGGTCACTTCAAAAGGTAACTCTTTCAGATGGAAACGCAGCCGTTTCCCGTCCAGACGCCGCAGACGCTCGGCTGACTCCGGGTCTCGATGCAGCAGATTGTTTGCTAACTTCTCGACCAACAAGATGGGAATAAGCGGTAATAGCGTCATCAGAACTTATACCCTCTGTGCAGTGCAACCACGCCGCCGGTCATATTCTGGTAGTCGACTTTCTCGTAACCAGCAGCACTCATCATTGACTTCAATGTTTCCTGGTCCGGGTGCATGCGGATAGATTCCGCCAAATACTGGTAACTGTCAGAGTCGTTAGCAACCACCTGCCCCATTTTTGGCAAAATGTTGAACGAATAAAAGTCGTACACCTGATTCAACGTAGCCGATACCGGCTTAGAAAATTCAAGAATCAACACGCGCCCACCCGGTTTCAATACCCGCAGCATAGAGCGCAGTGCTTTGTCTTTGTCGGTGACATTACGCAAGCCAAAAGCAATAGTAATAACGTCAAACGTATTGTCATCAAACGGCAGTTCTTCGGCATCCGCCTGTACATAACGAACATTACCGATAACGCCGCTGTCGCGCAGTTTATCTCGCCCCACTTTTAGCATGGCGTCGTTAATATCAGCCAGTACCACCTCACCCTCTGAACCAACACGACGTGAAAACTGTGCGGTTAAATCACCGGTTCCGCCGGCAATATCCAATACCTTCATACCGCGGCGAACACCACTGCAATCAATAGTGTAACGCTTCCATAAACGATGAATGCCAAACGACATTAAGTCGTTCATGACATCGTATTTTGCCGCTACCGACTGAAAGACATCGGCGACCAAACTTTTCTTCTGACTGCGGGCAACTTTTTGGTACCCGAAATCAATGGACTCTTCGTTTTTATCGTTCATTCAACTATCCCGAACTGATTTTGTACTAGTGTACTTGATGATCACACCTGAGCATAGTGGTCACGACGTGGTAACCAACGCTCGATTAGCGCCTCTGCGCTTTGTGGGTAGTGCTCTAATACGTGCTGAGCTATATTTTGGGCTTCCGGTATTAGCGCTTCATCGCGCTCTAAATCAGCCACTTTCAATTCCGCTAATCCAGTCTGCCGATGGCCTAGCAATTCACCCGGGCCCCGAATTTCTAAATCTCGCTGCGCAATCACGAAACCGTCGTTACTTTCTCGTAAAACGCCCAGCCGCTGCTGCGCCGTTTGCGACAACGGACTGTGATACAGCAGCACGCAATGACTGGCAACCGAGCCCCGGCCAACCCGACCACGCAACTGGTGCAGCTGAGCTAAGCCCAACCGCTCCGGGTTTTCAATGATCATCAGCGACGCATTAGGAACATCCACCCCAACCTCTATGACCGTTGTGGCCACCAGTAAATCAATATCGCCGCATTTAAACGCCTGCATGACTTGTTCTTTCTGCTCGTGCTTAAGCCGGCCATGCACCAGTCCAATGCTTAAACCCGGGAGTTGCTCTTGCAGATCGTTGGCGGTGTCTTCCGCCGCCTGACATTCAAGTACGTCTGATTCTTCAATAAGCGTACACACCCAGTAAGCCTGACGCCCTTCGGTTGCACAAACCTCGCGCACACGCTCTACTATTTGTGCCCGTCGGGTGTCCGGAATGGCAACCGTCGTAACCGGTGTTCGACCTGGCGGCAATTCGTCAATTACCGACGTAGCAAGGTCGGCATAAGCCGTCATAGCTAAGGTTCGCGGGATGGGCGTTGCGGTCATAATCAATTGATGCGGATGCACACCGGCCTGGACGCCTTTTTCGCGCAGTTGTAACCGTTGATGCACACCAAAGCGGTGTTGTTCATCAATAATAACCAATGCCAGGCGCTGATATTCTACATCTGCCTGAAACAACGCGTGAGTGCCAACCAGTAATTGAATTTCTCCTTGCTTTAACTGTTCCAGTAATTCCTGACGGGACTTACCTTTAGACTTGCCGCTCAACCAAGCCACATGAATACCCAATGGCATCAGCCACTGACTGAAAGTAATGGCGTGTTGTTCAGACAGTAGCTCAGTCGGCGCCATTAGGGCGACCTGGTATCCGGCTTCAATCGCGGCCAAGGCACTCAGCGCTGCAACCAGTGTTTTTCCCGAGCCAACATCCCCCTGCACCAAGCGCATCATTGGCTGGCCCTGCGCCATATCCGCTGTAATTTCTTCTACAACTCTTTCTTGAGCACCGGTAGGGGAAAAGGGGAGTTGCTGCAAAAACGACTGTTGTAATGCGCCATTTCCCTTTATGGTGAAACCCGCCTGAGCCTGTCGGGATTGGCGTAGTTGCAGCAAACTCAGTTGATGCGCAATAAGCTCTTCCGATGCCAGCCGCTGCTGCGCCGGATGATCGCCTTGCTCCAACTGTTCAAGAGGAACATCGACCGGCGGCCGGTGTAAGGTTAAAATGGCTTGTTCGAGGGAGAGTTGATGGGGCCTTAGGTTTTCAGGCAACAGTTCAGGTAAAGATCCGGGCTGAAGGTACGTCAGTGCTTGCTCAACAATCTTACGCAATAGCCCCTGGGTCACACCTTCTGTCATTGGGTAGACCGGTGTCAGGGTTTCTTGCATATTCAGTGGCTCATTAGCTTTAACCACGCGGTATTCCGGGTGAATTATTTCCCAACCTGTCATGCCGCGACGTACTTCACCAAAGGCTAATAACTGCGTGCCTTGCGCAAACTGTTTCAACTGAGCCGCGCTAAACTGAAAAAAGCGCAAACTGATACTACCGGTTTCGTCGCTGGCCTGACAAATCAGCATGCGTTTACGGCCGTACTTAATATCGGCGTGTCGCACCGTCACCAACACGTTGGTGGCCGCACCCATACGCAAATTTGCGACATCAGTCACCTGCGTGCGATCTTCGTATCGCAGCGGCAGATGCAACAGTGCATCACTGACAGAGGCTAAGCCCAACTTGCGCAGCTTAACCGCCACCTTATCGCCGACACCTTTAAGTACCGTCAGTGGAATGTGCTGCAGCCCTTTTACCGCCACCTTTGCTCCTTAATTCTTTGCGCGCATCGCCAGCCACCAGGCTTCATCAGCGACAATTTGTCCATTTTCATCCAGCTCCGGGTAAGGCATATTCTTGCGCTTGCACGCCTTGGCATAAATCGGATGACCACCTTCAAACAACACTCTGTGTCGCTCTTGAGCACTGACCTGTGCTTTGTCGTACAAGCCCGCCAGTTCGCGCTGACGCTGAGCTTCATACAGCATTACCGCACCAGCAACAGATACATTCAGTGACTGTACCATGCCCACCATAGGAATCATCACATGATGATCAGCAATATCCAGCGCCTCGTCGGTTACTCCATACTTTTCCTGGCCAAGTAAAATGGCGGTCGGTTTGGTATAGTCAACCTCGCGAAAGTCGACAGAGTGCTCTGATAAGTGAGTCACCACCACCTGCATGCCTTGCCCCTGAGTGGCCGCCAGCGCCTCGCCAACGGTTTTGTGATTATGGATTTTTACCCAATTTTGACTGCCCAATGCGGTACCACCCGACAAACGCGCCTTTTTGGTCAACCATATCGCGTGCATTTCGTGCACACCTATCGCATCTGCTGAGCGAACCACCGCAGACAAATTATGGTTTTTGTGCACATTTTCCATGACAACGGTCAGGTCTGGCTGGCGTTTATCCAACATTTGATTAATTCGTTGATATCGTTCAGGACTCATTGCTTTTTTATAAAAATAGGACTAGATATAAGCAGTATACCCGAGAGAATCGGTCAGAACTAACCCTATGCCTCATCAAGGAAGACAAGAATAACAATGTCGTACTCCTACATTGCACGACAACCCATATTGACCAGAGACCAGAAAGTTTATGGTTACGAGCTACTTTTCCGGGACAGCACGGCCAATAGCTTTCCTAATATTGATCCAAATGAAGCCACTTCCAAACTGCTTCTGGAGCAACACTTACTGGGTGATATTCAGACGCTTTGCATGGGCAAGCAGGCCTTTATCAATTTTCACGCCCGCACTTTGTTAAACGATTTCCCTTCTTTTTTAAATGCCCGAACGGTCTGGGTCGAGTTGCTGGAGACCGTCGGCGTCGACGCACCTCTGCTTGAGGCCTGCAACGCGACCACCGCTAAAGGTTACCGTATTGCGCTGGACGATCACGACTTTGACGGACAATGGGATCCGGTTATTCCCATGATCAACATGGTCAAAGTTGATATTCAGGAGCAAGGGCTGGACCTTGAAGACAAAATACGATTTTTCAAAGATAAAGGGGTTCCCCTGTTAGCTGAGCGAGTCGAAACTCACGATGAGTTTGAACGCTGTCTGGAGTTAGGCTTTGATTATTTTCAGGGCTTTTTCTTCGAAAAGCCGCAAGTCGTGCAACAGAAGTCATTGGCACCTAACCGTATTAGCATGCTGACACTGTTATCTGAGGTTCATAAAAAGGAGCTCAACTTAACCACCATACGAGAGATCATCGAGCAGGATTTGTCGCTGACATACAGCTTGCTGAAACTGGTTAACAGCGCACTTTATGGCGGCCGAAAGAAAATTGAGAATATTCAGCACGCTTTAGTTTATTTAGGCGACGGAGAAATTCGCCGCTTTGTGACCTTGGTTGTGTTAGCGAATGTCTCGTCAGGACAACCCGAAGAACTCACCATTAAGTCGGTTACCCGTGCCCGCTTTATGGAGTTAGTCACCACAGCAATCCTAAATGAAAAACACCGATCCAGTGCTTTTTTGACCGGCATGCTCTCGTTACTGGATATTATACTGGGGGTATCGATGGATGATCTCCTCAAGCAATTACCACTCTCTTCAGAAATAACCAAAGCTTTGAAACACCGCGAAGGGGTCTGGGGTTACTTGCTGCAAATGACTGAAATTTATGAACGCGGAGAGTGGGATGCGCTGGATAAACACCCTTTAAAACAGAAATTAAACGGCACCGATATTGGCCAGCTCTACATTGATGCCAGCCAATGGTGCCGTTTAGCGCTATTCTAGAATAGCCTTAGCCTGAAAGCTTGCGTGATACTTCATAAATATCAGTACGACGGTCTTTTTTATTCGTAACCGAGCCTTCATGATGTAAATAACGTAATTCATCCAGGTTCAAGTCGGAGAACATCAGCATTTCAGTATTCGGAGTGGTTTCCGACATAATCGCGTCATGCGGGAAGGCGAAGTCCGAAGGTGAGAATACGGCCGACTGCGCATATTGCACATCCAGACTTTCCACTTCAGGTAAGTTGCCGACACTCCCACAAATCACCACATAGCATTCGTTCTCTACCGCACGAGCCTGAGCACAATGGCGCACGCGTAAATAGGCATTGCGGGTATCCGTCCAGAATGGAACAAACAAAATTTCCAGACCCTCATCTGCCATTATGCGGCCAAGTTCAGGAAACTCCACGTCATAACAAATTAAAATGCCAATACGTCCGGCATCGGTATCAAAAACCTTAACTTCATTGCCGCCTTCGATAACCCAGTCGCGCTTTTCGTGCGGAGTAATATGCAGCTTGTACTGTTCTTCTACCGAGCCATCGCGGCGGCACAAATACGATACGTTATAAATCGTGTCGCCATCCTGAACTGGCATAGAGCCGGTAATGATATTAACGTTGTAACTAACGGCCATTTGCGACATTTCACGTTTGAACAGCTCGGTGTACCCAGCCAGAAAACGAATCGCATCCATCTGCTGACTCTGATCGGTTAAGCCCATCAACGGTGCGTTGAAAAACTCCGGAAATACTGCAAAGTCACTTTGGTAACCCGACAGGGCGTCAACAAAGTATTCCACTTGTTTCAGCAACTCTTCCACCGATTCGACCGAGCGCATTTGCCACTGTACAGCACCGACACGAACGTTTTGAATTCGGGTGGTGAGAATGTTGTCCGAAGGTTCGTAGAGAAAATTATTCCATTCCAGCAAAGTCGCAAACCCACGTGACTTTTCATCCTCCGGCAAATACTTACCCAACAGACGCTTTACACTGAAATCGTTGGCCAGCTGGAAGGTCAAAATCGGGTCATAAATTTCACGCCGCTGCACTTTATCCAAGTATTGGCTTGGCGTCAGTTCGTTAGAATACTTGTGGTAATTAACAATGCGCCCACCGGCTAAAATGGCTCGTAAATTGGCCTGACGGCATAACTCTTTACGTGCATCGTACAAACGACGGCCCAGACGGTAGCCTCGGTACTCAGGGTGAATTAACACATCCAGACCGTAGAGCGCATCGCCTTTTTTGTTATTCAGAATCGCTTCTCTGTGACCAATTAAGTCGTCATAAGCGTGAGGGTTAGAGAACTTGGTGTACTCAACCTTAACCGTTAACGCGACCCCGACAATACGGCCATTATCCTCCAGACAAAACTGGCCTTCGGAAAAATCCTTTATCAGCTTTTCTATCGTAAACTGACTCCAGGAACCGCCTATATCTCTATAAACAGCGTCCATTAGCGCTTTTAACTGTTCGTAATCTTCCAGCCGCAAATTTCGTATTTGCAAATGCAGTTCATCGGGGCTCATTATCTCTATCCTGATCTAAAACAACTTAGTCGACAGTCTACACGTAATTGGAATAAGGTTGCATCAGGATAATTAGCTGTATAAACTTCTGGACGTCCAAATAAAAAAATAATAAGGCTGACACATGACCAATGCTTCGCCACAACCGGCTAGCGCTAAAGCGCTGTTACCTCTAGCGTTATTCTTAGTTTTGTTCTTAGGAACCGGGCTGTACTTTCAAAGTGAAGGGGTCGAATACGCGTTTTACCAATTGCCCAGCCCGGTTGCGATTCTACCAGCGATAGTGCTGGGCATTCTGCTCAGTAAGCAAGCTTTTGAAGAACGCATTGAGACTTTCGTGGGTGGTGTCGGCGACAACAACATCATTACCATGTGTTTAATTTATTTATTGGCCGGTGCCTTTTCCACGGTAGCAGAAGCCACCGGCGGTGTGGACGCCATGGTAGCTTTAGGCCTGAACATTATCCCCCCGTCTTTTCTGTTACCCGGACTGTTCATCATAGCGGGTGTTATCTCCACAGCGATGGGAACTTCTATGGGCACATTAGCTGCACTGGCGCCAGTCGTTCTGGGTATTGGCGAAGCAACCGATATCAGCCTGCCGTTGTTGGCCGGAGTTTTAGTCAGTGGTGCCATGTTTGGTGATAACTTATCCATCATCTCTGATACCACTATTGCCGCAACTCGTACACAGGGTTGTACCATGCGGGATAAGTTTCGCGCCAACTTAAAAATTGCGATACCCGCCGCTATTTTCACCGTTATTTGGTTAATTACTTACGATACCAGTCAGGTACCGTTAGAAATACCGGAAGCCAACCTGTGGCTGTCGTTGCCTTACTTCGCCATTATTGTACTGGCGGTGATGGGGCTTAACGTATTTGCTGTACTGGGCCTTGGTATTGTTTTAGCGGCCGCTTTTGGCATGTTCACCGTCGGCTATGAGTGGGTCACTTTCAGTCAGGATATTTACGAAGGCTTTGGCAGCATGCAGGAAATTTTCTTGCTGTCATTGCTCATTGGTGGTTTATCGGCATTAATTCGCCAGCAGGGCGGGCTAGCTTTCTTAGCCGCTTTTGTCGAAAGCGCAGCCAACAAAGTGAGTAAACACAAGCAACGCGCTTCCGCCATTGGGGTAGCCGCACTGACTGCTCTGACGAACTTCTGTGTTGCTAACAACACGGTCAGCATTTTATTAGCCGGTGAGGTCAGCAAGCGTCTGGCAAAAGTGGGGAATTTAGCGCCGCGCCAAAGCGCCAGCTTACTGGATATTTTTGCCTGCGTCGTACAAGGTGCATTACCCTATGGGGCGCAAGCTTTGCTCATGGGGGCCAGCTTTAAAATTTCACCGTTATCGGTCAGTCTGCATACGGGGTATTGTTTTATTCTGGCAGCCGTAGCTATTGCCATTATCATCTGGCGTCGCCCTCTGGAGGACAGAGAGCCGACACCAGCATCGGCTTAATTAATTGGTACTAGGTAATTCCATAATACCGTCAATTTCAATCTGCGCGCCTTTCGGTAATTGCTTCACGCCGATAGCCGCGCGAGCCGGGTATGGCTGTCTGAAGTGTTTTGCCATCACTTCATTCACAATCGCGAACTGGCCCAGGTCGGTCAGATAAATCTGCAGCTTGACCATATCCTGTAGCTCAGCACCGGAGGCTTCACAGACTGCCGTCAGGTTTTTAAAAACCTGCTCAGCCTGAGCAGTAAAGTCTTCACTGACCAACTCCATGGTTTCAGGAACCAGAGGGATCTGCCCCGAAAGGTAAACGGTGGTACCAATTTTTACCGCTTGCGAATAAGTGCCGATAGCTGCGGGCGCTTTATCCGTTGAAATAATTACTTTAGACATATTACTTCCTTAAGCGCGTCACGCGCTGAACATCCGGCATTTTACGAATATGACGTATCACATCCGCTAAATGTTTACGGTTTTTTATCGTTAAAGCCACATCAATGAAATAAATGTTGGCATCAATTTCTTCGGTCTGCAGACCATCAATATTACAACCCGTGGTTGCAATTGACGAGGTTAACTTCGCCAATACACCCTGGTTATTGACAATTTCAATGCGAATTTCTGAAATAAATTCAGCTTCCGGTTTGTTATCCCACTCAACCGGGAAGTAACGGCCCGGGTCATCTTCGTGTCCGCGCACGTTTTTGCATTCGCGACGGTGAATGACCAAACCCTTCCCGGGACTCACATGGGCAATAATATCATCACCCGGAATAGGCCGGCAGCACTTAGCGAAACTTACCAGCAGGCCTTCAGCCCCTTTTATTGATAAACTTTTTTGCGATGCATTGTCATCTTTTATCGGTTGTAAATCACCCAGTAAACGCTTCGCAATGGCAATCGACATCATGTTACCTAAGCCAATTTGCTTTAGCAGGTTCTCACGGGTATCCATTTTTGTTTCCTGCAACACCCGGTTAAATTCCGACTCTGGTATCTCGTCGTAACTCACCTGGCCTAAGGCGGAACGCAGCAAACGCTCACCTAGCTGTTGCGCTTCGTCAGCTTCCTGACTTTTCAGGTACTGACGAATTTTAGCGCGGGCCTTGCCCGTTACCACAAAGTTGAGCCAGGCAATATTGGGCCGAGAATTCGGTGCGGTTTTTATCTCAACCGTTTGTCCGGTTTCCAGCGGCTTGCTTAACGAATAAGTACGATGATTAACTCTCGCTCCAATACAGGTGTTACCAACATCGGTATGAACCGCGTAAGCAAAGTCTACCGCGGTTGCCCCCTGAGGCAACTCGGTAATACGCCCGTCAGGGCTGAATACGTATATTTCATCGGGGAATAAATCAGATTTAACGCTTTCAATAAACTCAAAGGAATTACCTGCACTTTGTTGCAACTCTAACAGGCTCTGCATCCACTTACGGGCTCTTACCTGAGCGGTGGTACTCGAGTCATCCGATTGTTTGTACATCCAATGCGCTGCGACGCCCCGGTCTGCCATCAGATCCATCTCTTCGGTGCGGATCTGAATTTCGACCGGCACGCCGTGCGGGCCTTTTAACGAGGTATGCAAAGACTGATAGCCATTTGACTTAGGAATCGCAATGTAGTCTTTAAACCGCGTTTCAATGGGCTTATACAAATTGTGCAGCGCCCCCAGTACCCGGTAGCAGGTATCCACACTGTCAACAATGACCCGGAACGCATAAATGTCCATGACCTGCTCAAACTTAACTTCTTTGGCCTGCATTTTCCGGTAAATACTGTGCAGATGCTTTTCACGGCCGAATACCCGCGCTTTAATATTATTACCGTCAAGTCGGGAGTTAATTTCGCTTTGCACACGTTCAGTAAACTCACGACGGTTACCACGGGCGCGCTTTACTTCCGACTCCAGCAATTTTCCACGCCAGGGGTACAGCGCCCAGAAGCCCAGTTGCTCTAATTCGTTTTTAATATCGTGCATACCCAGGCGGTGGGCTAAAGGGGCATAAATTTCTAATGTTTCGCGGGCGATACGGCGACGTTTGTCGGGGCGGAGATGCTGAATAGTTCGCATGTTGTGGGTGCGGTCAGCCAGTTTAATCAAAATAACCCGAATATCCTGCACCATCGCCATAATCATCTTGCGATAGTTTTCGGCCTGGGCCTCTTCTTTGGAGTTAAACTGCAGTTTATCCAGTTTAGACACACCCTCCACCAAGCTGGCAACGGTAGCACCAAAGCGCTCGGCTAAGTCTTCCCGGCTGGTTTCGGTATCTTCAATCACATCGTGCAGTAGGGCTGCCATCAGCGTTTCACAGTCCAGCCTCATATCAGCAAGCAGACTGGCAACCGCAACCGGGTGAGTAATATAAGGCTCACCACTGCTGCGTTTTTGCGAACTGTGGGCTTCGTTTGCTACAACAAAGGCATCACGAATACGTTCCACCTGCTCAGACGGAAGATACTCACTAACTTGAGCCTTTAAGCCTTCAAATAAGTACACCAGTTAACTCCCCGGGTCACACCGGACTTATGAATATACTTTCAGAATAAGGGGATTTGACAGAATTGCCAACGGCAGTGGTGCCGTTGGCGAAAAGAAATTTTTATTCGATACCGCGCAGCGCGTCTACCGCACGCAGTTCTTCAGCATCCTGCTGCTTTTGAGCCGCCTGATCTTCAATATCCAGACGTTCATTATCGATTAAACCTTGCTCAATTTCACGCAAAGCAATAACAGTTGGTTTTTCGTTTTTTGTTTCAACTAGTGGCTCTTTACCATTAGCCAATTGACGCGCGCGTCGTGAGGCTAACAAAATCAAATCAAAACGGTTACCAACACGGTCTACAGCATCTTCTACAGTTACGCGAGCCATGGTTTACTCCCAATAAAGCGTGAGTCGTATTTTTCGAAAGGCTAAGAATTATACGGAATTAAGCCCTATGATCCAAGCAATTCCTTCAATACCTTTGAATATCTTACTTGTTGATGCGGCATTTTTTGCCGCTGCGCTAAAACAATATGCTCCAGCGAGGCCAGCGTACTCTCAAAATCATCGTTGACCAGTAAGTAGTCAAACTCATGATAATGCGACATTTCTGCCTGAGCCTTTGCCATACGTTCAGCAATAACCTGATCGGAGTCCTGTCCACGAATACGCAGCCGCTCTTCCAGAACTTCCAGGCTGGGAGGGACAATAAAAACCGAGCGCACTTCAGGGTGGTGTTCACGAACTTGCTGAGCACCCTGCCAGTCAATATCCAGAAACACATCCTTGCCCTCTGCCAATAAAGACTCGACGACTTTACGAGAGGTACCATAATAATTGCCGAATACACGCGCCCATTCGTAAAACTCACCTGCATCAATACGCTGTTCAAACTCGTCAGTACTGAGGAAGTGATAATGGACACCCTGGACTTCACCCGGACGCGGAGCACGCGTGGTCGACGATACAGATACCTGCATAGATTGATCAGGGTGTTTTTCCAACAAAGCCCGTATCAGGCTCGACTTGCCTGCGCCACTGGGGGCCGCAATGATAAACAAATTCCCTAACACCGGAGACGCGGTCATAACGGGTTCTCTTTTTATGAAACGGACGATCACTGTTGGCGCGAAATAATAACACGGTTTCACACCGCGATGAAAATTGAGTAGAGTATGGCTTTTACAAACTTGCGGTACTCATTTGCAGACTTCATCAGCGCCTGTGGCGAAACCATCAAAACTCCCCTTACTTTTCGGCCTGTTGGTGCTGGTCTTGCTGGGGCTGAATCTCCGTCCGCTGCTAACCTCGGTAGGGCCTCTTACCGACGAATTACAAACCATTACCAAACTGTCTTTTAGTGAAGTTTCGCTACTGACCACACTGCCCATTTTAATGATTGGTTTAATGGCTTTATTCGCTGGTCGGGTAACCACGGCGTTAGGTTATAAGCAGGGCATAGGTCTTGGTTTGCTTGTGCTTTGCGCAGGCCTGGTAACACGCTTATTTGAGCCGACAAATATAAGCTTAATTAGTAGTGCTCTGGTTGGAGGGGTTGGTATTGCACTGCTCCATATTGTGATCCCTGAGCTGACCAAACAAAAATATCTGAACCGCTTAGGCATGGTCACTGGTCTTTGGTCTGCTGCACTGATGGGCGGCGCTGCACTCGGTGCTGTTGCCACCCCCTGGGCCGCAAACTTGCTGCCGGAACGATTCCAGGCTCTGGGCAGTTGGTCCCTGTTAGCTCTACTGGTACTGGTCATTTGGTACCTCCCTTTTAACCGGGTGCCGGTAGCCAGTATCCCTCCAAGACACCTGCTATTGCGCGCTCACCGTTATCCCCGGGCGTGGCTGTTAGGCATTTATTTCGCCTTGGTCAATGCAGGTTATGCAGGGTTTATCGCCTGGATAGCGCCTTTCTACGCAGAATTTGACTGGCCAGCCCAAAAAGCCGGGAACTTATTGGCGCTATTTTCATTAGTTCAGGTTATTGGCGCTTTGTTGCTGCCCGCCTTATCACGAACACAAGACAGACGGTTCTGGTTAATACTTGCTGTTCTTACGCAAATGATAGGCTTTGCGGGGTTAAGCTGGTTTCCCACAGAAGCGCCCTGGCTCTGGTCAGCACTCTGTGGTTTCGGTTTAGGCGGCGCCTTCCCGCTGTGTATTGTCATGGCACTGGATCATATCGACAACCCAGTACAAGCCGGACGCCTGGTTTCGTTTATGCAGGGTATTGGCTTTATGTTTGCCAGTCTCATGCCGCTTTTAACCGGCTGGTTCAGAGACGTTTCAGGCAACTACAGTCTGGGCTGGCAATTACACATTCTTGTCGGCTTATTGATTCTGCTGATTACCTGGCGTTTTGACCCCAAGAGTTACAAAGGCTTATTTAACTTGCAGGAATAATCCTCGCAATAATATCGTCGGCTAAGTTCGCCAGTTGTTCCTGAGGAATATCTCTTCTGACCATGGTACGCAAACCAATAACATTTGTTTGCAATAAGCGCGCAAGACGTTCAGGCGATTGAGAGCGACCCACTTCTCCTCGCTGCTGTGCTAATTCAAATGCGTCAGTAAAGAGCTGCTCAAATTCTTGCAGGTAACTGCGAACAGGATCGCTAAACGCTTTATCTTCTGGCGTAAATTCCAGCAAAGTCTTAACCAGCATACAAGCTTTGGTCGGCTCACAAGCAGCATCCATTACCACAAGATTACGAAGATACAAACTGAGCCCCTGCAAAACCGATGATTTTTGCGCTAACGTCTGCTTAAAGTCATCCGCCGCAAGTACCGAGTACTCTTCCAGAGTTTCTTTAAATAACGCTTCTTTATTACCAAATGCCGCGTAGATACTTCCCGGCCTCATATCCATTTCTTCTTCAATGTCTTTCATCGAGGTCGCATGATACCCCTTGCGCCAGAAAAGCTTTAACGCATTATTAAGCGCGGTTTCCCGGTGAAATTTAGGCGTTCTGGGCATTATTTTTATCCTTAATTGTTGACCTAAAAGGCAGTATAGACCTGCTTGCTATGAATTTCACTTTAAGAAGTGTTAAGAAAACCTGATCCAAATATCTCGAAGCCAACTATTAGATGACACATAGACAAAGGGGCAACACCATGGAAATAGTTCAGTTTGGTTCTGATGATATTGAAAACACGTTAGCGAAAATGTCGGACGATAAGTTAAATGATATTGCGTTCGGGGCTATCCAGTTAGACAGCAATGGAAAAATTATTCAATACAATGCGGCAGAAGGTGATATTACGGGTCGCGATCCGGGGGCCGTAGTCGGCAAAAACTTTTTCAAAGAAGTTGCCCCCTGTACGAATAGTCCTGAATTTAAAGGCCGTTTCGACGACGGTGTTAAAAACGGAGACTTAAATACGATGTTTGAGTACGTTTTTGATTACGAAATGAAGCCGACCAAAGTTAAAGTTCATATGAAAAAAGCGCTGACCGGCGACAGCTACTGGGTGTTTGTTAAGCGTCTATAACGTGACAAATCCACTTAAACATCATTTTATCGTCACCGTCATCGGCGACCTCATCGCCGATGAACTTGCGCGGATGCGCCCTGACGAAGGCGAGCAATGGAAACGTCGCCAGTGGCACGAAGACGACTGTCTGATACCCAAACACCAGTCCGAAAAAAGTAATGATAGCGATGAGATCGCAGTTGATTCCCTGGAAAGACTGGCGCTGGCAGGTCGTGTGGTTCAGTTCTTTCATATGGGAGACAGTGGCGTCGAAGATTACTTGCTGCGCCGCCATAGCCTTTCTGAGTGGGCTGATGTTGTTCTTAAATCGCGAGACATTCATTCCCAGAACATAACCGTGTCAACTTCTGGCTCGACCGGCCAGCCAAAAGCCTGTGAGCACTCATGGCGTCGTTTGGTTGAGGAGGTGAATGACTTTGTCGGTATTTTTAATAGTGAATATGACATAGCTCCCAACCGAGTGATTGCCTTAGTACCCAGTCATCACATCTATGGCTTCTTGTTTACCGTGTTGCTGCCTCATGTTGTTGATATTCCTGTCTTGAGAGGTTTTAAAGCCTACAGCCACGTGCGCAATGGGGGGTTACGGGCAGGCGACATTGTGGTCGGCTTTCCAGAGCTTTTGACTCAACTCGCCACCGAAATCTCTCCTCTTCCCTCGGGCGTACTTTTTATTAGCTCTGCCGGTTGTTGTCCTCCACGTACACTGCATCAGTTATACGCCATGGGGGCTGCACGAGCCGTTGAAATTTATGGCAGTTCCGAAACCGCTGGTATTGGCTATCGTTGCGAACCGGAAAACACTTATCGTTTGCTGCCTCGTTGGCGCAGTAACAGCAGTGACTCACAGCAGTTAATTGAAAAACAAAGTGGGGCTGTCTACGAGATGCCTGATAAGGCAGAATGGAAAACGATAAATGAATTTAAGATTGCCGGACGAATCGATAAGGCTATCTCAATAAGGGGAAGCAATGTATTCCCGGCGCGCGTTGCGGAATTGCTGCGTCAACACCCAGCGGTTATTGATGTCAATGTAAGGCCGATGAAATCAGATGAAGGGACGGGGTTAAAAGCCTTTATCGTTCTGAACAGTTCCATTGAAGAAACGACAACAGAACAAAGCATCAAAAGCTGGTTAGCTGAACGCCTCCTTGCTGCTGAAATACCAGAGCACATCAGCTTTGGTAAACAACTGCCACTGAACTCAATGGGTAAAGCGCGAGACTGGGCTATTGGTAAGCCTGTAAGTCGCTAAATTAGCGCAGCGCACGTATCAAAATATCATCGAATCGGAGATCCGTTACCTGAGCACATTCCAGAGCGATCTTATGCTCAATACGATGCTCATTCAGTTGTGTCCGGATAGCGTTCAGACAGTCGGTATTCTGTTGTGCAGACAGGGTAGACATCAACACCACAATGAGCCCGTTACCCAGGCTGCCTGGAATGTCGTAGTCCTGGATATTTTGCCGCACAATGTGACTCACCACTTTTAGCGTTTCTGCGGTATCCGCAACGTGTGTGACCAAAACATAATATTGATACTCAGAGTGCGCCTGAAATAAACTAAAGCGCCTTTGCAGTGACTGCAACATAAGGCGGCGGTTATAAAACCCAGTATGCTCATCACTACCGCCAGTCTGCCTTAGCTTCAGTTCCAGTTCTTTATAATCAGTAATGTCCTGAGTGGTACCAAAAATAATTTCCTTACCATCGTCATTTGTCTGGTAGATTCCTGATGCACGTAACCACCTAACCTCCCCATCGGCTAGCATGACGCGGTGTTCAACATCGCGCGCACCGGACTGCTTTACAGCTTCAATAGCTTCGGTTAAAGCTTTCCGGTCTTCGGGGTGGGTCTTTTCCATAACCAGGGCTAGCGAGGGTTTTACCTTCGCTTTTTCCAGACCATGCAAGTCATACATAGTGTCTGACCACTGCGATAATCCCGTTTCCAAGTCAAGCCGCCAATGACCAAGTCCACCGACTCGCTCCGCCAACATTAAATTGCGCTGCTGCTCTTCGGCTTTCAGCTCAAGCAGCTTTCTCTCGGTAATATCCAGCATCTGTCCATTCCACAGAGTGCTTCCATCTGCTTGACGAATGGTCACGGCGTGCCCGTATATCCAGGCTTCTTTACCATTTCGAATCACCCGATATTCTTTTACCCACAAATACTGGTAACGCGCGGATTCATGCATGCTGGTTAAAACGGACTGTAAATCGTCAGGATGAATAATGTGACTTAGCAAACTGATATCGCTTGCCAACTCTTCGGCAGAGCAACCATAAATAGCCTCTACGCCCTGGCTGACATAGTTAAATTTTAACTCCCCTTCGGGCGAACGCTCGAGTTGGTAAAGCGCCCCGGGAACCGCATTTGCCAGATGCTCTAAATTAACCGAACTTTTCTCCGTACTCATAACCGCTAAGCCACTCTTTATCTACTGCAACGACCTTTGCAATGATACCCCAGCGGCCAGAAAGTAAACAGCAAATTAATACAAAGTGACCCATTACAAATCTTTTTAAGTAGTCTATACATAGATAAACCATAATAAAAACAGGAGCTTTTATGTCAGCCGAAAAGCGCAAATGGCATTCTGCAATTTTATTCCCGGTGTTTCTTCCGGCGGTTATTGTTATAGCCCTTCTGGTTATAGGCACATTGAGTGCTCCAGACAAAGCCGGTGAACTGTTTGACTGGACGCTGGCCGGCATTACTGACAACTTCGGTTGGTTTTATATGTTGGCGGTCGCACTCTTTCTCATGTTCATTATTGGCGTGGCTATTTCAAGCTGGGGCAAAATTAAATTAGGCCCTGACCATTGCGAGCCCGAATACAGCTTTACCTCCTGGTTTGCCATGCTTTTCTCTGCAGGCTACGGCATTGCTTTACTCTTTTTTGGTGTATCCGAGCCCATATTACATTATGCGGAGCCTCCGACAGGAGCGGCTGAAACCGTTGGCTCAGCTAAACAAGCTATGCAAATCGCATATTTCCACTGGGGTTTCCATATCTGGGCAATTTATGGCCTGGTGGGTCTGGTGCTAGCTTACTTCTCCTTTCGGCACGGGTTGCCGCTGACCATGCGTTCAACCCTTTACCCGCTTATTGGCGACAGAATAAATGGCCCAATTGGTCATACAATTGATACCTTCGCCATTCTCAGCACCATGTTTGGTATCGCAACGACGCTGGGGCTGTCAGTTATTCAGATTAACGCCGGCCTCAATTATTTGTGGGAAGACATTCCGGTTGGAACCATGGTTCAAGTCATCTCCATAGGCCTCATTACCATAGCCGCGATTGCTTCTGTAGTTGCTGGGATGGATAAAGGGATTAAGCGCCTCTCATTGCTTAACATGACCTTAGTTGTGTTTCTGCTCCTGTTTGTTTTTGCGGTTGGACCCACCATTCATATTTTAGAAACCTTTTTGCAAAACACCGGTGCTTACTTAAGCGGCATTGTCGAACGTACCTTTAATTTACAAGCCTATGAGCGCAGTGACTGGATTGGTAACTGGACTCTGTTTATCTTTGGCTGGACCATTGCCTGGGCGCCCTTTGTCGGGCTATTTATTGCCAAAATCAGTCGCGGCCGCACCATACGTCAGTTCGTTTTCGGCGTTATGCTGGTGCCAACCATATTCACTTTCTTCTGGTTTGCGGTATTTGGTGATACTGCATTGAATATGATCATGAACGAAGGCTACACAACGTTAATCACCGAGGTTCAGGACAATCAGGCAATAGCCTTATTTAAACTCTACGAGAATCTTCCGTTGACCAGCATTCTGAGCTTTCTGACGGTGCTTTTAATTATCACCTTCTTCGTTACATCGTCAGATTCCGGCTCATTAGTGATCGATTCATTGTCCTCAGGTGGCCTGATGGAAACACCCACTTGGCAACGTGTTTTCTGGGCAAGTACCGAGGGAATTGTCGCAGCTGTATTGCTCATAGCCGGCGGGTTAGGCGCTCTGCAAACTGCCGCTATTACCAGTGCTCTGCCGTTTGCCATCATTATTCTTATATCGGCGGTTGGCATGTGGCGTGCGCTGATCATTGAAGGGTATCAGTCCAACAGTCTTCAGAACCATCGTCACACGCACCGTCGTGGCGTTAACGAAGGCCCGGACTATTGGAAAAAACGTTTGGCCGGACTGGTCAATTTCCCCAACAAGGCGTCAGTACTTGAGTTTATCAATGGGCCAGCCACGGAAAGTATGAAAAGTGTCCGCGATGAACTGAAAGGGCAGGACTGGCCCGCTGAGTTTAAGGCCGATGAGGAACATAACCGCATTATTCTCAGTGTTGAACGAAACAATGAGCTCGATTTCGCTTACGAGATTCGTCTAAGAGACTATTTACTGCCGGAGTTCGCCTTAAGTAACGATAAGAACAGAGAAGTGTACTACCGCGCAGAGGTTTTCCTTAGACAGGGCGGTCAGTCATACGATCTCTATGGTTTCGAGCCAACAGATATTATCAATGACGTGATCAACCAGTTTGAAAACTACCTTCATTTCCGTCATATCAGTCCGGGTGTACTGCCATGGGACCTTGAAAAACATGACGAAGATCTGAATGACGATCTCGAATCAAAAAAGTAAACGCAACGTAAAAAGCCGCTCTACGGAGCGGCTTTTTAGTGGTCGGACTGTTGATAGCTGAAGACATGTGCGAGAATAGCCGTATTGTCAGTATGGAGTTTAACGATCACTATGGAACGTGTTGATACAAGCCCACAAAAGCTAGCACCGATGCCAAGCATGTTGCTGCGTTCTTTACTGACGTTGCAACGCAGCGATGAATCGGAAGCAGAATCAGAAACGTTACTCAAAACGTATTCAATTCCTGCTCCTACCGCTAAGCACCTAAATCGTTATCAACAGGCTTTCGATGGTTTCATCAGCGACGTTCCTCTTGCCATGCTCTATTGCATCGCTCAAAGAGCACATTTATCACAAATGTTGGATGACAGTTTTCCCTGGCCAGCACCAGGGTTAGTGCACGTTAGCAATAAAATAGAACGTCACCAGGTCATTTCTGCACAAACTCCTTTTCAGCTGGTATCCAAAGTCAAAGTACCTAAACGTGGCCCGGATATTTCTCCAAGGCGTTTACGCCCGCAATTTGTGGTGGAATTTTGGCAAAATAGCGAAAAAGTTGCCACCTGCTCGAGTGTCTACCAGGTGATGAGTGGGCAAAGCTCAGGTTCAGCAAAAAAGGCGGCAACCCCAATAAAGCCATTTGAGCCGGAAGCTAGCTGGGAAAACTTAAGTCACTGGCAGTTAGGTAGTGGTATGGGCAGACGCTATGCCCGTATATCAGGTGACTTTAACCCCATTCACTTACACCCACTGGTTTCACGCTGGTTTGGGTTTGAAAAACCGATTATTCATGGCATGTACATGATGGCAAGAGCTCAGGCTGAACTTGAAAAGCGCGAGCAAAAAGCAGTGACTTATATTGATGTGACATTCAAGCGCCCGGTTATTCTACCCGCACGGGTGCAACTATGGGCATCAGAAGAAGATGACAAAACAAAATATGAAGTCCGCAGTGCCGACCACACGTCATTAAAATTAGAAGGGTCAGTCCGCTTCGACTGACCCTGACACATGCTTATTGGTGCTTATAAACCTTGCCGTCTTTCATCACAAAGTGAACATTTTGCAGTAACGTAATATCATCTAAAGGGTTGCCTTTTACTGCGACAATATCCGCCAGTTTGCCTTCTTCAATACGTCCAATGTTATCGTTTTTAAGAAACTCAGCTGCAGTTATTGTTGCCGACTGAATCGCTTCAGCTTCCGGTACGCCGGCTTCCACCATGTACTGGAACTCCAGTGCGTTATCGCCATGCGCTGATACCCCACTGTCTGTCCCAAAAGCGAAGTTCACGCCCGCCTTATAAGCCTTTGCAAAAGTATCCTGAATTTGAGGACCAATAGCCCGTGCTTTGGGTCTGACGACATCCGGAAAGTAACCGTCAATTTCTGCTTTTTCAGCAACAAACTTACCCGCGAGGATAGTCGGCACCAAATAGGTTCCGTGCTCTTTCATGGCTGCTATAACTTCATCGTCCATATAAGTGCCGTGCTCAACTGAAGCAATTCCGGCCTTCACAGCGCGCAACATACCGGCTTTACCATGGGCGTGCGCAGCCACATGAAAGTTGTAATCGTCAGCGATATCAACTAATGCCTTCAATTCATCGTCTGTAAACTGCGGATTATCGCCGCTGCTGGCCATACTCAAAACCCCACCGGTTGCTGTGATTTTGATAAAATCAGCACCGTCTTTATAGTGCTGACGTACCGCTTCGCGCGCGTCAGCGGCGCTATTAATCACACCGTCTTTGGGTGTTGGACGTCCCATTAATTCTTCTTTCCAGCCATTAGTCGGGTCAGCATGCCCCCCTGTAGTCGCCAGAGACTTACCGGCGGAGTAAATTCTGGGGCCGTCAACCACGCCCGCATTCACCGCATTGCGCAAAGCAATCGTCACGTTGTCGGAGTCACCGGGGTTTCTTACTGTCGTAAAGCCTGCATTCAGGGTTTTCATACCAAAATGCTGAGCTTTTAAAGCCAGGTCTGCCGGATTCTCAGTAAACTGCTTGATATAAGAATTAGGACCCGACTGCCCGTCAAGGTGCACGTGAAGATCAATAAAGCCCGGCAAACATGTATGAGAACTCAAGTCGGTTACGGAAACATCGCCGCCCGGTTCATTCACTTTTACAGCGGTAATTTTGTTATCGGTGACTTCAATATAACGTTCGCCGGCCAGACGCCCGCTTTCACTATCAAAGACATTCCCACAATGCAGCCACTCGCCCGCTTGTGCCGAATGCCCTGCTAAGGCCACAGTTAAACCGATAGCTATTTTTTTCAACATACTTACCCCTTAATAATCGTCCAAGTCTTCATTCTTTGATACTCTGAACCACCGCCAATTGCAATAATAGCGAGCTCTATTGCGACCAAAGGTGAGTCTTTAACGACAGTTGCCAGGCGGTACCTTTTACCGTTAGTTGTTTTGCTGTTTAAACACCATTTGACGACCTCCTCGAGTACTGAGTATCAAGCGACCCTTGTCATCAATGTTAACTTGGTAAACACGCTCCAGTACGTCACTAAACTGTCGCGAAAGATCGTTGGCTGCATCACTACAGGCCATTTTAGTGCTGCCAGTTATTCGTAATTGGGCCAGCTCACCACCCATATTGTAGTTTCCGAAATAACGGTTACAGCCATTAAAACCAGCAAGTTGACTGTCTTCCAAAAATTGAATGGTTGCGGGCTTAGAGTGGAGTGCATAATCTTCAAATTTTGACAGTTCCCACTTGGCTCCCTGAAGTAACCATTCACTATCACCACCACAACCAGAGTACATACGATCAGACTCTTGCAGGTCGACTTGATAAGGATACAAACGGCCACTCATTGAGTCGCGGCATAATCTATCTATAACAATCAGGTGTTTATTCGTGGTGGATTCAATGCGCCATTCGTAAGGCTGCTCTGACACAACTTCGGCTGGCTTTAGGTCAATAATAGCTTCACTTTCGGGTGTCGTCAGTGCCATATGTTGCGGGTTTACTGCCACTTGCCAAAAAGGTTCATTGCCTCTCGCGGTAAAGTGTTTCGGTAAGGTACCGCGCTCAACGCATAGCGGCATTTCCTGACCACGCCAGGTAATATCAGCTTCATTCCCTTTGCTCCAATATTGAGTAACAGGCTCCTTATCGTTTGAGTAGCGGGCACCGGAAGCGCTAACTGCTCCAGGTAGTACTTCTTGCTCAGCACCATAGCTTAACAACACACCTTGTTCCTGTTGCAACACGCTGAACTCGCTGGCACCACACTGATAATCAGTTGTCGTTTTATCGGCCGGAGATAAAAGCGCACAACCTGACAACAGCATTGTAGCGAGAATAAAGACACTTCCTTTGATAGTGATACTAGGCATGCTTGCCATCCTGTTATTGTTAGCCGTTGAAGTATGATTCTATAGAATGTGCTGGTGATTGCATTCATTCTTGCCTGTCTTTTTCAAATCAACAAGACCACAACCTAACAGCGACGTAAAGCAAAAAGAATACTAAAACATTATTGCGAATCATTCTTATTTTAATTATCATTCCCACCACCTAATTCATTAAAACTAAAATTACTTTTCAAAAAAGGTAAACCGAGCCCGTTATGAAGAAAACAATCTTAGCCAGCACCATACTGACAGCTTTTGCCGCTCCGGCTTTAGCAAATACCGCTGTCGATACTGATATCGAACAAATTAAAATCATTGGCAGTAAAACAGAAGCCCGCAATGTAGCCGGTTCAAGTGCCGTTATTGACGAAGAGCAAATGCGCATTGAAGTCCCAAGCGACATCAACCAACTGATGAAAACCATTCCGGGCATTTACGTCCGTGAAGAAGATGGTCAGGGCCTGCGTCCAAACATTGGTATCCGCGCGGCAACAGCTGGCCGTGTCAGCAAGGTCACTCTGCTGGAAGACGGTGTGATGATGGCTCCGGCGCCTTATTCAAACCCGGCTGCCTATTACTTCCCGACCACCTTCCGTATGTCATCCGTTGAAGTATTAAAAGGCGCTCCTTTACTGCGTTACGGCCCACAGACAACCGGCGGCGTTTTAAACCTGGTGACAACCCCTATTCCAGCGGACTTTAGCGGCCAGGTTCTGACTCAGTTTGGTGAAAACAGCAGTCGTGACATTCACGCTCACGTGGGCGGCACTGAAGGTCAGTGGGGCTTTTTATTAGAAACCGTGCAACGCAGCAGCGACGGCTTTAAGGACATTGACCGCAGTGGTCGTGATGCCGGCTTTGATATTGAAGACTACGTTGCAAAGCTTCAGTGGACAGGCGAGCGTCAGAGTTTACTGGCTAAAGTGCAGTACTCCGAAGAAATCTCCAATGAAACTTACCTTGGCCTGACCGATACCGATTTCGCTCAAAACGAAAACCGTCGTTATGGACTTTCTGAAATTGATCAGATGGATAACTCGCACAAAGGCTACAGTTTAAACTACGCCTTTGAAGCAACCGATAACCTGACCTTGAATGTTTTGGGCTACTATAATGAGTTTGCCCGTAACTGGTTCAAGCTGGATGGCGGCAATGCTTACGTTAGCGCGGCTAATAACGGCGACGCCGATGCGCTAGCTATTTTACACGGCGTTCAGGATGAAGCTGGGTTAAACTACAAGAACAACAACCGCGCCTATGAATCTAAAGGGATTGAAGCCAATGCTCAGTTCGCTTTAGGGACTCATAACCTGGAAGTCGGTGTTCGCGATCACAGCGACGAAATGGATCGTTTTCAGCCAGTTGAAATTTATGACCAGGTAAACGGTAGCCTCGTTTATCAGGGCGAAGTCATGCCAACCGGCGGCAATAACCGTTTAGAAGGCGCTGACGCCATCAGCTTCTGGTTGACCGATCAGTGGCAGGCAACTGAAAACCTTAACGTACACTTTGCGCTGCGTTATGAAGACGTTGAGTCTTATCGTAATCAATTTGCTGATTCAGCTCGCCAGCAGTTGGACAGCACGCGTTCTAACGACAGCGATGAGTGGTTGCCCGGTGTATCATTCACTTATGACGTGAATGATAACTGGCAGGTACTGGCAGGCGCACATAAAGGCTTTTCGCCTTTAGGTGGCGGAGCTAGCCAGAACCAGGAGCCAGAGACCAGTAACAACTACGAAGCCGGTGTTCGTTTTAACCAAGGCTCTTTCTTCGCAGAAGCCATTGGTTTCTACAGCGACTTTAGCGACACCACACAACAATGTTCCATTGCAAACCCTTGCGACAATGGCTCTGAATCAGGCTCTTATGTGCTGGGTGAGTCAACGGTAGCCGGTCTGGAATTACAGGCAAGCAATACCTTTGAACTTGGCCAGTTCCTAATGCCAGTTGATTTGGCTTACACCTACACCAAAGGTGAAATCAGCCAGAACAACGCAGTAACCGGTTTAATGGACGGCGATGAGCTGAATGACATTCCGCAGAATACCTTCAGTGTTCGCGTTGCGCTAGATAACAACAAAGGCTGGGTAAATTACGTGGTCGGTAAATACATTGATGAAATGTGTGTTTCTGTTGGCTGTAACCGCGACAACAGCCGTTTTAACAAAACCGAATCACTGTTTGTGACCGACTTTGTCAGCCGTTATGAAGTGGACAGCAACATGGCAGTTTACTTCAAAGTTGAGAACCTGTTCGACCAACAGAAGATTGTTGCTCGCTCACCACATGGTGCGCGTCCGAACAAACCTCAAACAGCGTCTTTGGGTGTGGAATACTCTTTCTAAAAACCAATCCCTCCCTGGATTTGTTATGGCCCCATTTTTATGGGGCCATTTTTTTGGGCAACCTTATTGAGCTAAACGAATAAGGTAATCTGCTAACGCACCCATACCGGTTTTTTTAACACCCGCTTCACGCTCTGCACTTTGATTATAATTGGTGTTGGTATTCACGTCGTAAACGTACAGTTCACCTTTTGCGTCTTCAATAAACTCAATACCGGCCACATCAATATCATTGGCTTTCAAAAAGGCTTCCAGCGCAAAAATAATTTCATGGTCATTAAAGCGCGGCGTAATAGTGAATTTATTGGGCTGACTGTCATCAACAGGCGCTTCATTGGTTGGGCAAAACGCATCATCTACACTGCACACATCGGCAGGGCATAACTCAAAGCCTTGTTCAGTATTAACGTTAACCGCGTAAACAAATTTCTGTCCGACAAACTCACTACGAGTAATATGCGGCTGCTTTGGTTGAATGTATTCCTGTAACAGCCAGATACCATCTAACGGTTCTTCATAATCATCGCTGTCTATATAGCTCTTTAAGCCAGCAACATCATCAAACTTAATAACACCTAACCCTTTACCACCGCGATTAGGCTTTAAAATCAGCGGCCACTCGGCAAACTTTTCAGCCGCTTCTGTCAGCAGAGCTTTTCCCACCACGGCCTGCGTTTTCGGCACATTAAGGCCTGCTTTTTGTAACGCCGCATATTGCGACAGCTTACACACTTCCAGCGCCAGCACCCGGGTGCCATTAACCACGGTTCGGTTGCTGTTTTCCAGCCAGGTTAACGCCATACGAGTCAGTTCCGGTGCAAACCGGTGGCCCCGGGTATGCGAAGAAGCACTCATGCGGTTGTAGTAAACCGCATCTTCCGGAAGATCGGTAAAAGGCACAACCCCTGTATCCAGAAACCACTCTTTGGCTTCTACACCACGTTTTTCAAACTCTGCTCTTAGCGGCACCAGCCACTCTTCGTTCTCGTGCAGAATAACAATATCTCGCATGGTTACCTCTTAGCGTCTCAGCTGATGTATCAGCAGAACTGCGACAATAAAAATAAGCCCTGACAACAACACCTGCCAGGGAACAAAAACGGCCAACCCAAGACAGCTGACTAAACCTAGTATGGATACCCACTTAGGCACAAAACGATCACTTTTTGCGACCTTCAGTGCCGCTAAATTCGTAATGCCATAATACACTAAAACCGTAAAGGCACTGAACGACCATGCGGTCTTTATATCGCCAATTGCGACCAACACCAGCATGACGATACAAGTTAACCAAGTTGCCGGTGGCGCCGAGGTTTGTTGGTCGTTTAAATTGGCAAAGCGCATGGGCAAATCAGCGCGACGCCCCATGGCCAAAACCACCCGTGACACTCCTAAAATTAAGTTCAGAATAACTCCGCCCATAGCAACCACCGCACCAAGGGTCACCAACCATTGTATTGGTCCACTGGGTAGTAAGCTCGCCAAAGAGAAATGTTCAGCCTGAAAGTTGGTTATACTGGGGAAACGCAGCAGAGCATTCCCCACTCCCAGATACAGAAGCGTCACAACCGCCAGAGTTAAAACGACGGCCAGAGGAATAACCCGACGCGGGTTTTGCACTTCTTCACCCATGGTGGCAATACGTCCGTAGCCTGTGTAGGCAACAAAGAGCAGAGCTGCCGCCTGCAACACGTGCCACCATTCTACCGAAGCCCGCTCAACAACAACGGCGGTCTGTTGATGTCCATTAATAATAAAAGCCAACAAAGCCACTATACTCACCGTAACAATGGCTGCATTAACCCAATTTGTGCGCTTAACGCCCCCCAGTACTAATAACGTAAACAGCACCAATACCGCAGCCGCTATCCACTGAGCTAAATAGTCCGGTATTGCCATGGCATTGGTCATGTACCAGCCGACCGCCAGTGCAGCGGTCGCCGCTGATGCACTTTTTGCTACCACAAATAAACTGCCAGCGGTTACGCCATAAGCAGGGGTCAGGAATCGGTAACCATATTCATAGGTGCCGCCGCTTACCGAGTGCGCGGAAGCTAACTGAGCCGAAGACAGGCCATTGCATAAGGCCGTTACTGCCGCAATGAGAATGGCCCATAAAACGGCACCACCGGCAATATCCGCACCAATACCGACACTAACGAACGCACCGGTACCCAAAATGGAACCCAACCCTAAAACAATAGCCCCCTCCATAGAGGTGGAACGCACAAGTTGTTGATTCATAGACTGCCTTTTTTCTTTCGTTGGTGATTCAGCCACTTCTCTATTATCTTACAGGGTAAAACATGAAATGGATGTGACAAGTCCAGCTTACGAGCTATAATCGCCCGCTTTCATCGCCTTAAAAGGATATGACATGAGCGATTTCCCAGCCTGCCCCGAGTGCAAATCAAGCTTCACCTACCACGATGGCACCTTATTGGTTTGTCCTGAGTGCGGGCACGAATGGTCTGAAAACGAACCAGAAGTAACTGACGATGCACCCACTTATCGCGATGCCAACGGTGCGCCACTGGAAGACGGCGATACTGTCACTGTCATTAAAGACCTTAAAATTAAAGGTTCATCATCGGTTGTTAAAGTCGGTACCAAAGTTAAAAATATCCGCTTAATTGATGGTGACCATGACATCGACTGCAAAATTGACGGCATTGGTGCAATGAAACTGAAATCTGAATTTGTTAAAAAGGTCTGAAATCGGATACCGGAACTTATTATGAAAAACCTATTGGTTGTATGCCTTGTTCTTTTTTCGTCGTTTACATTTGGTAAAAGTAACGAACAAACTGTGGTGCTTATTTCAATTGATGGCTTTCGACACGATTATATTGAAAAACACGACGCTAAAAATATTGCGAAACTAGCACAGGAAGGCGTGCGTAGTGAGGGATTAATACCGGTTTATCCGTCAAAGACTTTTCCTAATCACCTGTCTATTATTACGGGCCGCTACCCAACCAATCACGGCCTGGTCGATAACAACTTTTACGACACTGAACGCCAACAAAAGTACAGTATGGGCGACGGTTTAGAGGATAGCAGTTGGATAACCGCGTTGCCTTTATGGAACCTCGCTGAATTTCAGGGAGTAAAAGCAGCCACTTTCTTTTGGCCTGAATCTGATGCCCGCATCAATGGCCGGACACCCAGTTACTTTTATCACTACAGTCACCCGGTGCCTAACCGCCAGCGGGTAGAGCAAATCATCGACTGGCTCAAGTTACCTGAAAAAGCACGCCCTCGGTTGGTTACCGGCTACTTCTCTGTCGTGGACAGCATGGGTCACCGTTTTGGTCCGGACTCCAAACAAGTAAAAGGAGCGGTGCAACACATAGATGAACTTATTGGAGAATTGTGGCAAAGATTACAGACTGAAGTGGATGCGTCCGTGAATTTAGTTTTAGTGTCTGATCATGGTATGACGCCAATACTGGCCGAAAAGATGATTGAGGTGGATGACCTGAACATTAATTCTGACCTGTTTACCGTCGTTAACGCGCAAACCCGTTTGCTTATTTACGCTAAAGAAAATACGTCAGAAGAAGACACTGAATCACTCCGTCAGCGTTTAAACCAAACAACGAAACACCCCTTTTATGTAGAAACCGGGAACGCGCTGGCACAGAGAAACTTTGTAAACAGCCCTCGTGTGCCTGCTATTGTCTTAGCAACGGACGCACCTAACAGTTTTGCGACCAGACCACCAGAACAGCGCTCCGATGGCGGTACCCACGGGTATTACGGCACCCGCAATATGGATGGCCTATTTGTTGCTACGGGCTCGGCATTTAATCAGGGACAGCAAATTGAGCGTTTCGAAAACATTCATATTTACCCTATGATGGCAGAGTTACTGGGCTTGCAAACGCTCACCGAAATTGATGGCCGGGCAGAAGTGCTCCGGCCAATTCTTGAGGCCAATTAATCGGTATCAGGTTGCGGTGTTTTCATGAACACCGCGACGATTGCTGCAGTAATAGCGCCCATGACTAAAGCAAAAATCATTGACTGAACAATATAACTACCAAGCTGAAAGTAAACTTCAGCCTGCTCGGCACTCATTTCGCCCTGAGTTACTGCAAAATTACTGACATTCTCAAAGTAATTAGGCGAAATAATAACGTGGGTTACCCACTGACTAATTGGTGTGAGAATAGCCACGACAATAGCGATTATCAGACCACTGACAAAACCCTGCTTCCAGGTCATTGATCCGTTCAAATCTTTTTCACGTTTCTCTCTGAGGGCCAGTACATAAATCGCAATGGCAATCAGTGCAAAGAAGTTGGTATAGGTTGAGTGGTAGGCAATGTAATTGTCATGCAGGCCAACTAACCTTTCCACTAACATCCATAACAAGCCGGCAATGATGAAAATAACGCCCCATTTTATTTCTGTTTTTCGTTGTTTCAGCATTTTGCATTTTCCTTTTGTAAAGATGCCTAAAAACAATAGCATTTTTAACCAGTAGTCTGTAATTATAGTCACGTTTTAAACAATTTCCTTCAGGAGGATTCCCGTGGAAATACCCAGCATGCTCTCAATTGTTGCAGCGCTATGGGTTGTTCTCGTCATCGCCGGCATTTTCGAGGCTGTTCGGCACTGGGCACTTGTCCGTAGAATCCCTGTTCGGGTTCATGTTAACGGTACTCGTGGTAAAACCAGTGTTACCCGGTTAATCGCTGCGGGGCTGCGTAGCGGTGGAAAACGCATCTGTGCGAAAACAACAGGCTCAGCTGCCGCAATTACCGATCCAGAGGGTCGAGAATTCCCTATTTACCGCATCAGCGGCGCGAATATTATTGAACAAATGCGCACCCTAAAAAGAATGGCTGCATTAAAGCCTGAGATTGTGGTTATGGAGTGCATGGCACTGCAACCGCAGTACCAGTCATTAAGTGAGCTCCGAATGGTACGCTCAACGGTTGGTGTCATTACTAACGCACGAGCCGATCATCTTGATGTGATGGGTCCCGGCGAAAACGATGTCGCACTGGCTCTGGCAGGCAGCACCCCGGTTAAAGGCGATCTTTTCACTGCGGAGCGTGACCTACTTGATGTGTTTAAAAACTCGTGTCATGACCGCAGAAGTGAATTACATGGTGTCACAGAAGAAGAAGTTGGCGCCATTAGTGAAGACACAATGAAGCGTTTTCGTTATGCAGAGCACGCTGAAAATGTCGCCCTGGCACTGAATGTGTGCGAGCACCTTGGCGTCGATAGAGAAAAGGCCTTAGACGGTATGGTTGCACTGGAGCCGGAAGCCGGTGCTATGCAGGTTCTCCATGTTAATTATTTCAAACGGGAAATTGTCTTCGTTAACGCTTTTGCGGCCAATGATCCCGAATCTACCGGTCGTATTTGGGAGAATATGCTGGAAAAATATGGTGAGGATCGGCGCAAAATCGTTCTGATTAATTGCCGGGCAGACCGCCCGCACCGGTCCCAGCAAATGGCCGAAGACGCGGTAAAATGGAGCCAAGCTGATAAATACTTATTAATGGGTTCAGGCACCTTTATCTTTGTGCGAAATGCCGTGAAATACGGCCTGGATCCCGAGAAATTACTGGTCATGGAAAATGCTCATATGACAGAAATTACAGAAACCATTTTAGAAGAGTCTGGTAGCAGCGCATTGGTTGTTGGCATGTGCAATATTCATGGTGGTGGCGAAGAAGTCGCTCGCTTCTTCCAGAACCGGGCAATCAAGGAGGAAGACGTATGATTGCATTAAACATTCTTGCCGTTGCCATCGGAATCGGCTTATTCTTTACGCTTTTACTTACTCAGACCCTGGGCCTGGCCGCGGGTGGTCTTGTCGTTCCCGGCTACGTTGCACTGCAATTGACTGACCCTTTAAGTTTAGCCATTACCTTGGTTGCCGCACTGATAACCTACTTAATTGTCCGAATTATTGCCAGCTTCGCCATTATTTACGGCCGCCGCCAAACCATTATCATGATTCTCACTGGCTATTTAATTGCCGGTTTAATGGACTTATTTCTTGGTAACCTGGTTAACTGGGTCGATTTACAAATGATTGCCGGAGGAGATAACGCCCAAGCTCAAATCGCAACACTTGAGTCCAGCTTTATGATGTCCATTATGGAAAGCAGCATTATCGGCTACATTATTCCCGGACTTATCGCCATTTGGTTTGACCGACAGGGCGTACTTCAAACCCTGTGCGGGCTAGCAGTAACCGCAGTACTGGTTCGGTTGGCGCTTATTGTGATTATGCCGGAATCATTGCAAATGTACGAAGCAAGCCAAGCATTTAAGATGCCCGGCTGGTAACAGGAGGACGAATCATGAGTAGTTTTACAAAGATTTATTGGCGTTCTTCGGGCGTACCAACCTGGGGATTAATTTTTCTTATCGTATTATCCGTTATTGTGATGGTGGCTGCGGAAAACGTGAAGCAGCGAGATCCTATTGTTGACGACAACTACGCTACTATGGTCAACGCATCGAAGATAATGCGTGAAGGCATGCAGGTACTGAAACCACTGCGCGCTCAATTAGCACCAATTAACCCGGAGTTTGATCCTCAACGCTCCGGATTCGTTGGTTTAGAAAATAGCATTGTAACGACCAACCATGGTGGCCGTGAATCGAAACAAACAACAGTGAACCCTAACTGGGCTGCCGTTGCAGTTAAACTAATGGCCGATGCCGGTGTGAAAGAAGGGGACTTGGTTGCCGTCACCGTATCGGGTTCCTTCCCTGCATTAAACCTTGCCGTATATTCCGCCATTGAAGCGATGGGGGCTGAAGCCGTCATTATTGCATCCGCCTCATCGTCGCAGTGGGGGGCTAATGTGCCCAACTTTCTGTGGCTCGATATGGAGCGCGAACTCCGTGAAGCCGGAGTACTGACATTAAAACCGGTTTATGCGTCTATCGGCGGTATAGAAGACCGCGGTATTGGTATTCCTGAAGAAGGCATCAACTCGATACGCAACAGCATTGAAAATTCAGGAATTAGCCTCATTGAACCGGCTAATTACCAGGAAGCGGTTGCTGATCGTATTGCTATATTTCGAGAGTATTCAGCCGACCGCCAATACAAAGCGTTCGTTAACGTGGGTGGAGGTGCAACTATTGTCGGCCCTCCGGGTATTGATGACATGTTCAAATCCGGCCTGCAAAAAGATGCTCCATCAAGAGCTTTTGCAGTAGACACCGTCATGGGTTACTTCCTGCAGGAAGACATTCCCGGCATTCACTTCATTGGTATCAAAACCATGGCTGAGCGACACGGCCTCCCGTTAATGCCACCTGAAGTTGTTCCGGTTGGTAATGGCGGAGTTTATTCAGCCACTATTTATAACCGCTGGTTAGCGTTAGGGTTAGGTATTGGATTATTTGCCATGACCTGGCTTATTGTCCGCTCTGCTCGCATTACCAGCTTGTGGCGGAGAACTGGCGAAAGCGGTAAAAGCACGAAGCCAATGGTTTAATCGTTACCGAAGTTTAAGGGAGCAAATTTTGCTCCCTTTTTTATTTCCTTTCCCTCAGGCTCATAGCAATCATGTCCTGATTATCACTAACTTCCTTAAAACCAAAGCTTTTGTATAACAACCTGGCTGGGGTATTTTCAGGATATACATTCAATGTAATAAATCTGATTTTCTCCTGTGCCCAGGCATACTCCAGCAATGCTTTTACAAACAACCGACCGACGCCTTGGCCTCTAACTTTTGGGTTAACAATAAGGCACGCCACGTGAATACCGTTCTTTACTTTTTCATAGGCCTGAGAAAAACCAACCAGCTCTTCATTCTGATAAAACGCAAAAGTCCCGCGTTCATTGCCTTTAATCTGTCGCCAAATAGCCTCTGCCGGGCTGCCAAACCGAACTTTATCGCCAAACCACAGGCGAAACTCGGCAGCATTCTCAGGCCAGGTCAGTGCCACTTTTAATTCGTTGATTTCAGCTTTCTTTAGCATCGCTCTTTGTCTGAATAGTGGGATTTTCAACGTAAATTATCACAGAAAAAAACCTAACGTCGCATTAGTTCGTTGACTAAGGTAATGTAAGGCCAATAGAAAATAACCTCCCATAAGATGCAATTAACAGCACCATGCTAAGCAATACCAAACTGCACCAGAAACTTGCCTTACCTTTAATTATTCTCTCGCAATTACTGGGCACGTCTTTGTGGTTCAGCATTAACGGTGTCTGGCTTCCTTTATCAGCAGAACAGCAACTTACTGAGTCAGACTTAGGCGCCCTAACTCTGGCCGTACAGCTGGGCTTTATTATCGGTACTCTGACACTGGCATTAACCGGACTGGCTGATCGCTACCGGGCCAGCCAAATTTTCCTGTTCTCAAGCATCGTTGGTGCAGCTGTTAATGCGCTGTTTATCCTAACCGTTGATATTGCCAGCATCGCCTGGTTACTGCGCTTTTTAACCGGGCTGTGCTTAGCCGGAATTTACCCAATGGGAATGAAATTGGTGATATCCTGGGTACCCCGCTATGCAGGCAGTGCACTTGCCTGGCTCCTAGCCATGCTGACTCTGGGCACGGCTTTGCCCCACCTCATGCGTGGCATAACCCTGGACTTTTCCTGGCAGATACCACTGCTGGCATCTTCGCTACTAGCATTGCTTGGCGGTTTATTAGTGGGTTGGCTTGGTAGTGGGCCTCATTTACCTAGCGTAACGACACCCCACACTTTTCGTTCCGGATTACGTGCACTAACCCAATCTGAATTTCGTGCCATAGCAATAGGCTATTTTGGTCATGCCTGGGAACTCTACGCTTTTTGGATGCTGGCACCGTTGTTGGTATTGCACCCACTAGCGAGTCTAAACCTGCCATTAAGCGCGGCACCCTGGCTGGCATTTAGTATTATTGCTATTGGCAGCCTGGGCTGTATTGGCGGCGGCATCATGAGTAAGAACATAGGTGGTTTACGCGTTGCCCGACTGGCTTTATTCAGTTCCGGTGCCATTTGCTTACTATACCCTTTAATGACAGAGCTTCCCGCCTGGGTACTTGTGTGTTTATTGCTGTTGTGGGGCCTTACGGTTATTGCTGACTCTCCGCAATTTTCAGCGCTGGCCGCTCAGTTTGCCCCCAAAGAAAATATTGGTTCTGCGCTGGCCATAATGAATGCTATTGGGTTTTCATTAACATTACCGGCCATATGGCTAACCAGTAATTTGTGGTCTATACATAACGAATGGGTTACCTGGCTTTTACTGCCCGGCCCAGTTATTGGTTTATGGGCAATGCGTAAATTATCAGCATAGAGAAAAAACATGACGACAGAACAGAAAGACCAGCGTATCTACAAGCACGGCATTTTCACCATTGTCGGGGTGATTGCTGCTTTAGCGCTTATTTTTCTTATTGCCAGGTTTGGCTAAGTGAGTACTCGCTACCCCTCACTCACCCTGCAATGTCAAAACTAAAGTACGGGCGCCACCATGATCTCTATGTTCACATAGGTATATACCTTGCCATGTTCCCATATTCAAACCACCATTGGTAACCGGAACAGTCAGACTGCTACCAAGAATGCTTGATTTTAAATGCGCCGGCATATCATCAGGCCCCTCAAACGTATGGCGATAATAGGGCGCATTCTCCGGTACCATTTCATTGAAATGGCTTTCAAAGTCCTGCCTGACCGTTGGATCCGCATTTTCATTAATGGTCAGCGACGCCGACGTATGTCGAATAAACACATGCAGCAGCCCTGCCTGCACCGACCCAAGCTGCGATAAAGCCTGCTCAACCTCGCTGGTAATAAGGTGAAAACCTCGCGACTGGGCTCGTAACTGAAGTTCCGTTTGTTTGATAAGCATTTGTAAACCTGTTTGCTGTACGTGAGAGCTTGCCATATGCTTACAGCATACCGAAAACAACGGCATAACTTAAAGGAATCATGACAATGCGATACTTACTGATCGTTTTTACTCTTTTATTCAGCGTGACAAGCTTAGCTCAAGACAGTGTCGAAGAAGCCACAACGAAAGCGGTGGAAGGCTTTCTCTATGGCGCCAGCATTAATTCACCAAAAGCCCACGACCGGTTCTGGGCGGAAGAGCTCACCTACACCAGCTCCAGTGGGAACCGCTTTGGCAAAGAACACCTTATGTCCGGCATGAAGAAGGCTGAAGCTAAAGACCCTGATGAAGTAAAAGTCTGGTACGGTGCCGAAGACATTGAAGTAAAACAGTTTGGCGATACCGTGGTATTTAATTTCACACTAACCGCCGAAGAAGAAGGAAAAGTGACAAAATACTATTACAATACCGGTGTCCTGATTGAGCGCGATGGTCGCTGGCAGGCCGTTAACTGGAACGCAACCGAAGTCCCTGAATAAAGCGGATAGCCACCGGAGGTAAAGAATGGCACGAGCACACGCATTACATATTTTGGTAGAAACCAAAGACGAAGCCGAAAAACTCAAAGAGCAACTTGCTCAGGGCGCTAAGTTTGCTGAGTTAGCACGTAAGCACTCACTTTGTCCCTCCGGCAAAAAGGGCGGCGACTTAGGCGAGTTTAACCGTGGCCAAATGGTTCCTGCTTTTGACAAAGTGGTATTCGGCAAGCCCACCCTTGAGGTACACGGGCCGGTCAAAACTCAGTTCGGCTGGCATCTGATTAAGACTCTGTCACGCAGCTAGAGCATAACGCGCCTCTAAATTTAAATATCCATGTAAAAACTTGCTTTTTTTGACTACATCTGTAATCTTTAACTCTTGAAGATTACACTTGTAGTCTTAAAGGAAGCAATCATATGAACTCAAACATCGATATTTCGAACGCCGAACTCACTATTCTTAAAGTACTCTGGGAGTCATCACCACGCCTTTCAGCAGATATCGTCATCGATGTACAAAAAACACATGACTGGCACGAAAAAACCATCAAAACGCTGCTAAGTCGCCTTGTTAAAAAAGGGGCAGTTGATTTTGAAAAGTCGGGACGGGCTTACTGCTACTCCCCGCGAGTCAATCAGCAGGATTATCAAAAGCGTGTCAGCTCAACTCTCGTTGACCGACTTTTTTCTGGTCGTCTCTCGGGTTTAGTTTCCGGTTTTGCTCAACAACGTGACCTAAGCCGGGACGATGTCGAATCACTAAAGCGCATCATCGCTGAGTGGGAAGAACAGCAGGAGCAAAACAATGATTGACCTGTTGCTGGGATATACCATCGCGACTTCTGTCGGATGCCTATTTTTACTCGTCTTACATAAGCCTTTGTTACGGTTTTTAGGTCCAAAAACCCTATATAGTCTCTGGCTTATCATGCCCTTAATTGCGATATTAACTCTATTAAGCCCACTGATAGCATCGATGACCGCCAACAGCGTTTTGCTGTTAAACATCGAACAAATGCCTAATATTACAACCATTATTGAATTTACAACCCAGAACCAAACGGCTCTTGCAGACTCCTTGACTGAAGTTGAGTCGGTTATATTGATGAGTTGGTTCACCGGCACAGTCATCATGAGCGTACTCCTAATTATTGAAGCGATTGCGCTCTCTTGCCAACAAAGTGCTCGTTTAGGTTCACTAAAAGTCCGACGCAACAAACAAATCAAGACCCCGGGAGTTTTTGGACTATTTGCGCCAACGATACAATTGCCTGCATGCTTTTACTCTAGCTACTCCGCTATTGAGCGCCGCCTAATTCTAACTCATGAAATTATGCATTGGCGTCGTGGAGACACTCGAATTAATTTGCTTGCCTGGTTATTGCTCGGTACACAATGGTTTAATCCATTAATGTGGTTAAGTTACCGCCGCTTTCGTGCAGATCAGGAGCTTGCCTGTGATGCCGATGTGCTTAACGGCGCCAGCAAAACAACGTCAACGAATGTCTCGGCATACGCTGAGGCCTTACTTAAAACCACCATAAACCAACCTTTTCCCCGAGATAGAGGTTTAATTTCACTAAGCCCCTGTAGTACTCATTATGGTTATCAACAAGGGAGCTTTACCATGATGAAAGAACGTTTAACTCACCTCAAACATCGTCACACAACTCGCCGATATCCTGCAGTTATCTGTAGCTTATTCGCCTGTTCATTAGCGATCTTGTGGCACATTCCTGCTCACTCACAAAAAAACGAAACCGAAGCTAAAGTTGATAATAAATCGATAACCCCCATTGTGCGGATCGCGCCAAGCTACCCGAAAAAAGCGGTGGAGGATAATATTGAAGGCTACGTTGACCTGTCTTTTACTATTTCAAACGACGGTAGCACGACTGATATCAGCGTAGTAGATTCAGAGCCAGCAGGTATCTTTGATGAAGCTGTAATTGCCGCCCTTGAGCGCTGGCGTTATCCGCCACAAAACGACAAACCAATGACAATTCGAATACAAATGCAAATAGGTCAGGAGTAAATTAAATACCACTTCAGGTTGCACCTGAATCTGCAAGTTAACCGCGCAAGCCTATACTTGCACGCAGCTAGCAAGTCGATTTTATTCTTGCTTATCAACCGGGTCGGCATCCTTTTCATTGGGTTCTACATAAATAGCGATGCCCTCTCCGGTTTTGTCCGTTAGTCCAAAGGCTTTACCCACACTGACACCGAAGCCAACGTTGCCAGAATAGCTGCCTGCGCCAGTCCCCACATAAACAGAGTTACCTTCTTTTTCACCTGTTTTTTCAAGTAAAACACCGTTAGCACCCACCTTTGCAGCTTCTTCTTTTAGGCGTTGCAATACAGCTTCTACTTTAGCCTGTTCACCAAAGCTCCAGGACGAATCACTGGTCGCTTCTATCAACGCAATTTCTTCGTAGCTTTCCGGCTTTTCCACGTATACCTTAACTTGTTCAACCGGAATTTCAGGGCGAGCGTCCCCAATCAGTACTGAGGAAGTAGGCGATGCACAGCCCGCCAATAACAATATGCCGCTTAAAACCAAACCGGAATAAAATGTCTGTTTCATAACGCTACTCTCAGTTGAAATTACCTACTTAATGAATAGCACAGAAGTTAAGACTTCACTCAATTCTTTCAATATCTTTAAAGAACCGCACAACATCATCACAGGTTACTTATGGCAACGCTTCCATTAAGATGGCTATAATTCCAATGAAGAACGGGGCCAACTCATGAACAAAACTGCATTTGCAGAACTCGCCGAGTACATGGATCTTCTGCTCGACGCTATTTGCGTAGTCGATCAGCAGCACCGTTTTAGTTACTTAAGCCCCGGCGCTCAGCGCGTATTTGGTTATACACCAGACGAAATGATCGATCATTCCATGTTCGACTTCATTCACCCCGACGATCATCAGTCAACAATGGCTATAGCACAGCAAATAAATTCCGGCGAGCCGGTGGTGCATTTCGAAAACCGTTACCAGCGCAAAGACGGTTCCATTGCCCATATACTTTGGTCGGCTCGTTGGTCCGAGCGAGATCAAAGAAGAGTGGCTGTTGCTCGCGATATTTCCAAGCAAAAGCAGCTGGAACATGAGAGCGAAAACCTCATTGCCCGTCTGGAGCATATGGCGCTCACTGACCCGTTAACGCAACTACCTAACCGAGCTTTGTTGTATGACAGAGTTAGTACAGCTCAGAAGCGAGCGGCACGCGACGGTACCAGCTTAGGGCTACTGTATCTGGATCTCGATAAATTCAAGTTCATTAACGACGAGCACGGTCACGCAACAGGTGACCACTTGTTGAAAGAAGTTGCTCAGCGTATTGCCTGTGCCGTCCGCGCAACCGATACAGTGGCCCGACTGGGCGGCGATGAATTTGTGGTGCTTATTGATGCCATTCCGGTAATAGACGAGGGCGTCGGCATAGTACATGCAGTGGCGGACAAAATTTGTCAGGCAATGCAGGTTCCATTGCAACTGCCGCATGGAGACGAAATCATTACCTGCAGTATGGGAATGGCTTTATGGCCCGAACATGGCGACACCATAGACACCTTAATAAACCAAGCTGACCAGGCGATGTACCGCGCCAAGAGGAAAGGCGGGAATCAATTAAGTAAATAGTTGGTATAAAAACGCACCACCCTGATATGGGTGGTGCGCTGAATAAGACACGGCTATTGCCATTTTAAAGTCTACTTCTAAGAGCTTTTCGTTTCACTAATGTAGTCGTTAATAAATTGCTCCAGAATGTTCAGAGGTACTGGACCACTGCCAAGCACAACGTCATGGAACTCACGAATATCAAACTTCTCGCCAAGTTCTGATTTCGCTTTTTCACGCAACTCAAGAATTTTGTTCATGCCAATTTTGTAGGCGGTTGCCTGGCCTGGCATAACAATATGGCGCTCGACCATTTTCACCGCGTCAGACTTCGCGTTCGGTGTATTGGTCACGTAGAAGTCAATACCTTCTTCCCGCGTCCATTTCTTGTCATGAATACCCGTATCAACCACCAAACGAACCGCTCGCCATAACTCCATTGCTAAACGGCCAAAGTCGGAGTAGGGGTCTTCATAAAGGCCAATCTCTTTTGGTAACTTCTCGGTGTATAGTCCCCAACCCTCGCTGTAAGCGGTATAACGGCCAAAGCGACGGAACTTAGGAATCCCCTCCAGCTCTTGCTGAATCGCAATTTGCATGTGGTGTCCCGGAATTCCTTCGTGATACGCCAGAGCTTCCATCTGATAAGTTGGCATCGCGTCCATATCATAAAGGTTCGCATAGTACGTACCCGGACGAGTTCCATCCATTGATGGCTGCTGATAGAAAGCTTTACCCGCAGACTTCTCACGGAAAGGTTCTACCGCTTTTACAATTAAATCCGCTTTTGGCTTCTTAATAAACAGCTCGTCCAAACGCCCACGCATATTGTCGATATACGCTTTCGCTTCATCTAAATAACGCTGACGACCCTCTTCGGTGCTGGGATAAATAAACTCATCGCTATTGCGCATGTGCACAAAAAACTCTTGCAGCGTACCGTCAAAACCCACTTCTTCCATAATACCGCGCATTTCTTCATGGATGCGCTCTACTTCACTTAAGCCAATTTCATGGATTTCTTCTGCGGTAAGGTCAGTCGTCGTGGTACGCTGCAGCGCGTTATTGTAAAACGCTTCGCCATCTGGGAACTTCCAGGCGCCATCTTTAGTGTTCGCTTGTTCTGCAATGTCCTCAACGGAGCTGATTAAGCTCTCATAGGCTGGTTTTACCGATTCCAGCATGGCCTTTTTAGCAGAATCTAACAACTCTTCACGCTGACTGTCGTCAATATCCAAACTGTCGAGTTTCTTCGAAAAATCTTCCCATAACGCACTGGGTTCGCCATCATCAAACGGCGCACCAGTAATGATGTTGTTGCTGTCGCTAATTATGTACGGATAGACAAATTTGGGCGCGATAATACCTTTTTCTGCACGCAGTTCGAGATTCTCTGCCAGTTGATCAAATAGTCCCGGCAAGCCATTTAGACGGGCAATGTAATCTTCTGCATCGTCCACTTCGCTAATGCCATGTTGGTTTATCAACAACGACGCCACGCTTGAGTGCAGACCGAACATCTGATTAACCGGGTAGTTGTGATAACGCCATTTGAAATCAGCGATGTCGTGTTCCAGCTGTTGCTTCATCAGCATCCAGCTGATTTTCGTCTGCTCATTTAGCTTCGATTCATCAATTGCTTTTACTTTTTCAAGCTGCTCTTTCTGTAGAGCCAGCTCTTCTTTAGCGCTCGCCTCAGAAATATCGTCCCATTTGTCCTGGTCTTCCTTAATACCAAGGTAAGACTGATACATTGGGCTGCGCATGACATTTTCCATAAAAATGTCTTCAAACAGCTTATTGGCTTTCTCAGATTCAGTCTGTTCAGCATTCTGAGTCGTGTCTTCAGACGTTGCGGTTTGAGACTGAGCATTTGCCGTCGTCGCTTCTTCTTTGGAAGCGTCTGAACAAGCGGTCGTCATTAGCACCAGCGAGACAGCCAGCGCAATTTTCTTATATTCAAACATATAGTTCTCTCCTGTCAGGTTTGTAAAACTAATATCTGTTGTAGCACAGGATGTCAACGCAAGCTCGACCGCAGGGGTAATTGTTAAGGTCAGTCGAGCCAGTTAGTGTGCCTGCGTTAAACGGCGGACGCCTGAAGGCCATTATTCTGCAGGAAAGTAATAAACGCGACGAATGAGACTATTATTAAACTCGTAAATCGCTAGACTCTTCTGCGACCTTAGCTCTCCGTTCTGCCGCCAGCTTGCTTCTTCTATTGTACTAACGCGGCGGCCCAATACGGTTATGTCCGCCAACTCGCTTTGGCAGGAAGCGCAGGATTCAAAATACTCTCCCATTGCTTTAATTAAGTCTGATTTCCCACTCGTCTCAACCACAATTCTGTCACCATTTACCGACAGCCATTGAATATCGTCGGTCACGTATTGTGACATTAGCTCTGCATCGTGCGCGTTAAACGCTGCAATAAATTGCTTAATCCGTTCCGAGCGTTCAGAATCCGCCAGGCTGGGAGTAGAAACGAAAAAGCATAAGAGTATGAAACAGTAAGCTAAATGGCGCATGGTAAATCCTTTTCATTTACTGCAGTGTGTGTTCCCGACAGGCTTCAATTTGAGCCGCAGGTAAGAGTAGACCTATTACAGGTTCAAGTGCCAACTGTACTTTTGGAATTAACGCCTGGAATTCGGCAAGCAATACATCCTTGCTTACGCTCTCGTTAAACACAAGCGTCACCTTCAAACTTTGCGAAAAGCGCTGATAGTTCACTTCATGCGTGAGCCAAATAAAGCCTTCATGTTCAAACTTCGCCGCTTCGCACATCTCAGTCAATTCGCGGATGATCTCTCGTTCCAGCTTTTTGTCCGTTTTTCGCATATAAACACCTTTAATACCTTTCTAGCCATAGGATAACCTAATAGCAGCAATGTTGCCTTGCCTGACGTTTGACCCGCCTATTTAGCTAGCTATACTCATTTTATCAGTCGTAGTAAGGGGCATTGGCATTTGTTAAACCCTGATAACTGGACGTTATTTCAAGGACTGGCGGTATTTGGGGTTTGCGCTCTGATTATAGCTATTGCCGGAACCCGCATTACACGTATTGTCGATCAGCTTGCCGATCGCACCGGTATCGGTGAAGCCGCAGCAGGTGCGGTGTTACTGGGCGGTACAACTTCCATTGGCGGCTCCGTGTTGTCGGTTACCGCGGCATGGAACGGTAATGCAGAGCTGGCAATGAGTAATGCCCTGGGCGGCATTGCGGTACAAACCTTTTTCCTGGCGGTGGCCGATATGGTCTACCGGCGCGCTAACCTCGAGCACGCCGCAGCATCGGTGCCGAACATGATGCAGAACGCACTGCTTATTGTTCTGCTTTCGCTTATTCTCATGACTCCGCTTTTGCCTAATGTCACAGTCTGGGGGTTACACCCTGTCACGCCCATACTGTTTCTTGTTTATATCTACGGTATTCACCTTGTGCACCGGGCGCACGATGCACCCATGTGGGCTCCGACCAAAACTCGCGAAACGCGTGAAGATAAGCCGGATGACATAAAGCTTATGCCGTCAATGGTAAGGCTTACAAGTGAGTTTCTTGTGCTGTTTGTCGTGCTCGGTTTTGCCGGTTACATGCTGGAGCCTTCAGCAACTGTCATTGCCGCAGAGACAGGACTGACCCAAACCATAGTAGGCGTTATGCTAACCGCTATTAGCACGTCAATTCCCGAACTGGTCACTTCCGTCGCAGCCGTTCGCCGTGGCGCATTAACCTTGGCCGTAGGCGGTATTATCGGTGGTAATGCCTTTGATACCTTATTTACCGCCGCATCGGATATTGCCTACCGCGACGGATCGATTTATCACACAATGACCGACGGTACCTTGTTCTGGGTGTGCTTGACGCTGTTAATGTCAGCCATTCTTATCATGGGGCTCATTCGGCGTGAACGCGAGGGGCCCGGCCGTATTGGTCTGGAAAGCGTACTTATTACGGTGCTGTATCTTGGTGGGGTGTGGTTGTTGTTAAGCTAGATAAAGCTTTGTTGTGCTGCACTACTTGCTAATAATGACTCGTTATTCTCTATTTTTAGAACGTGAGCCGAATAAGCAGGTTATTTGGCTCACAGAATGAGCCAAATAAAGAGAGATTATAGAGGCAAGAGTTACTCGAGGTTTTGAATTTGCTTGTTGATTAATTTTTAATATCATATTAAATCAAATAGTTATTAATTTATCAGCATGCTTATTGAATAAAACTGACCAAAAGACTCACCATTCAAGTCTCCCAACTTTGTTGATAAGATTCAATTTTCGAGCAGAATACTTGGTATGTTTTTACATTCGCCATTCGGCTCATACAACAAATAGCTCTTATTTACTTTGATAACGCCACTTCCGAACTACCGCGCTAATTTGGCTTATGGTCAATGCTTCACTTTGCCAGCCCGTATCAAAATCAACGTCATTTGATCTGGGTAATTGATCCTCAGACAAACTTCGAATCATGACTCTAGTAGGTAACGTGGCTGCTTGACCAACAAAGATAGCTTCCTGACGTCTTAAACCTGAAAGCATTTTTGTTAAGCCGGACATCGAATCCGGTAACACGCTGCGAACATGCTCGCGGTCGGCATCATTAGTTATTCGAAGTACTATCCATGAATTACATTGCGACAGAACGGTCGCTTCAACTTCACTCGGCCTCTGCGAGACTAATAATAGACCTACGCCATACTTTCGGCCTTCCTTGGCAATTCGACGAACTGCAGATTGAGCAGCCTCATACTGTGCCTCACCACGATTTGGTACGTATCGGTGTGCCTCTTCACACACCAAAAGTACAGGACTATTTTGCCGTTCGGCCTCGGTTTGCCAGACTTTAAGTTGAAAAACGATTCTAGCGATGGCAGCGCTAGCTACACCAGCCACTTCGTTAGGTACACCAGACAAGTCAACAATTTGCACTGTGGTTTGCTGCGTTAAGAATTGATTGACGATTGTTGGTAATGGATCTTCAGCTTCATCCCAACTTTCCATCATAAATTTGAGTCGACCGTCTTTTAGCAAGGAATCAATCTTTCGAATAACTTTATTGTAATCTTCGTGATCTTTTTGCGATTTATTTGATGGTCGCTGTTGATTAATTGCTCCAATTAATCCTTCTGTATACAACTCATCATCTTTTTTGCCGAAGTTATCCAGCCCACTACTGTCACCGATAACATAAGGAATTGGTGAATCAACTGTCAGCAAGCTCCTATCAAGCCCTAATTTTTCAGCCGCCTCCTCACGAGCAGCAATCAGGGCATTCTTAACAATGTTTGATTGTGACGTTGCTGCAAACTCAGTCTTGCCGATAAACAAGCTCAGTGACTCTTCTAAATCGAGTAACCAATACGGTAGTTTCAGTGACCCCTCATCGGTCGATAAGCGTCGGTGTGCTGGAAACGCCTTACCATATTCATTATGTGGGTCGAGGATAATAATTTGCGGATGCCAGTGTTCATGACTGGCTATCTGGCCACGTTCGAGAATACTGTGAATAACTGCCGCAACAGTGCCTGATTTACCGGCTCCGGTGGAACCAAGAATGGCAGTATGTTTGCCTAACAACTCGTTCAGCTCTGCGTAACAAAGGGCACCGCCTGAACCAACATGCTCGCCAAGTTGAATAACGGCACCTTTGGCGTCACCGTAAATAAACCTAAGCTCTGATTTGGGTGTCAGGTAAATGGTTTGCTGTGGCAGTGGGTAAGTGGCAACACCGCGCTCAAATTCAAGGGTAAATTCATCCTCCCCCTTCTTGCGCCATTCACCCTCACCAAACAAATCTGCTTCAATAATACGCTCATCAGAAGAGGCAACAGGCAAACCCTTTTCTATCTGATAATCGGCCTTCATGCGCAGCCGGCTCACTAAGCCATAAATAGAACGGTGACCAAAATGGATTTTGATAATTGAACCAAACTGCCCAATAGGGTAGTTTTCGCCTGCAAAAACTCGAGAAAGATCTGAAATAGCGGGATCGAGCTCGGCGATAAGACGTGATCCATCGACTTCGATAATTTTTCCGATAGATAGATTCTTAATGGGTTTTATATACTTATTATCCATGTCAAATACCTCCTTCAAGAATCTCAGTTAGGTTTTCAAATTTCCACCATTCAATGCTATTGACAGATAAGGCCTTCTTCTCTGCGTGGAAAAAACCTTTGTCGGCAAAAATAAGTACTTGTTCGTTGATTGAATTATCTTGATACCAAGCCTGCAACACACCGCTAGGTTCGTCGTCGCTGGTAAACGCAATCACAGTCAAATCACCGTTTGAAGTTCTCAGGCCACGCTCAATTTCAAGATTGATATGCGCATCACCAAAGCTATAGCCAGTGATCAGTAAAACACGTTGGCTTCCACCTTTTGGAGTTAAGACCGCTCTCGCTCGATGCAGTAAGTTTGCATAGGGGTCGAGCTGAGTTTCACGATACTTAGTCGATGCAGGCCAAATCATAATCTTTGTGGGCTGCTCTTGGTTGCGCTTCAAATGCGGAGCAATTCGTAACGGAGTGAATGAAGAAGAATGTTCTGCCCAATTGATTGAACCATGCAATTTAAATACACGTGCGTCCAAATGACCATCTTCAAACGTTGAAGGGTTCCACCATCCTGATACACCACCTTCCAAGCCATCGGCGTACCGAAGTTGAGAGAGCGCTAGGGCGTCTTCTATTAACGTATCGTAGTTCATCACCAGGTAATCAATAGTACTGTAGTTATCTTTGCCATCCCGAAGAGGCCGGTGAAGAGCCTGGACAAAACGTTCATGCATAGCTGAATCAACTTCAATATTAATCTCGCCAAAAATCGCGAGTTTTATCTCTTTGATGGTCTGTATTAGCTGGTCTTTACTGTATTCAACACCATCAATATCAACCGTACTATTTGGAACATTACGGTTAGCTCTGCGAGCCGTAATGGCAAGCCAATCAACAAGCTCGCTTAAATAATCTTCTATATGCGAAGCCGGATTTGCCCCAGCAAAAAAATTTTGTATGGCAGTCAAAATTTGTTTTGAGTCATCACAGAGTGACGCACTTTGTAGCGCCCTTTCGGTAAGATGATCCGTCAATGGTAACCCTGCGCAAGAACTAGCCCCAGCGCCAAGCAAAATTGCCTTAGAGTGTGAGAGTAGCTCTTCAAGTTTGTTGATTGCCTCTCTAAACTCTTTTTGTTCAAACACAGTGGCGTCGAATGCCATACTCCCTCCTTAGATTTTACCTTTAAAGGCTAAATAGAGAATTGATGCTTTCCGGCGCTGCATCGTTATTATTTTCTCAGAAATTTCAGTTTGGTTTTTTCTGTGCTGCGGCAGTGGCTTGGCTGTCAAGTTACTACCTCGCGTTATCAGAAATTAATAAAGATAACCAGTCTCAAGCTCCGAGGATGAAATACCAACAAAACTATCTGGAGAGCATGCATCCGTCCGGAAATCTGCGGTTGGAAGAGCGGAACCAATATAATTTGCCCTAGTATCAGCTTCTGACTGCATCCCTGTGCTCCATGTTCACTAATCCAAGTCGGACCTGACCTTTCCCAAACTGCTTTGATTGAAGAAACGTAATGGTTTTTAAAATTGTAAGTTATGACGTACATTACCAGAGTTTGTTGATAATTTGGATCTTGAAGAATCAAAAGGAAAAAAATGCATCCAGAACTAAAGAATGTTCATGACAATATGAAACGGCTTGGGCTAGGAGCCCTAGCTCATGCTAATTGGCACGCTAACTTTTATAGCTTCGAGAACGACAAATGGTACGAACTCTCAATTTTACAAGCTGCGCATGCAGCTGAAATTTTAATAAAAGCACGTATCGCCGAAGAGCACCCATTACTTATATTCGAACAAATCCCGCGCTCCACGCAGGTCGACACAGAGTTTTTAGACTTCACATCACTAACATCAAAAGCTAAGACAATTCAGTATGCGGATTTGCCGGAGCGACTTTGGGCTACCACTGGAATTAAACTGCCCAACGTGGAGCTATTTAAAGCTTTCGGCGCTATTCGGAACTCAATTCAACATTTCGCAACCCCCGGTGATTTCGAACACAGCACAAATGATCTCATTTACGAAGTAATTGATCCATTCATCAACGATTGCTGGGGCCTTTTTGCAATAGATTTTTGTGAAGACCATGAGCCTTACATATATCTGATTGAAGGCCTTATAATAGGAGGTACTGAGTTTCTGGTCTCCCCGGAAAGCATAGATAGCTTGAAAGATGTAGATTTCAATTGGCCTGCTAATGCTTATAGAAACAAGATGAATAAGCGCTTCAAAGAAGCCGGATATATCGGGCCTAAGCTTTGAGAGAGCATGTATACTGTGCCGCGCTGTTCATAATTTGATCATTTTTGGCTTTCAGAATAGATTGGGAGGCTTATGTGCAGAGAACAAGGAGCTCACCATGAAATGCCAAAACTGCGATAAATCTCTAAAAATAAGCCAATACAAACATAACGATACTTGGAAATCTTGTCCGAAATGTTCTCAAGCGAACGGGCAAATGCATGTATTCTATCGATACCCCGACAAATTTGGCACCACTCCTCAACGTTCATCACCTGCGCATCCGGAAGGTGCACAAAGCTATTGCACCTGCTGCAGAGGTGATAAAGTCGCAGATCTAACTCACGCTCGAACATGCGACCAAGTTTAAGGTAATAAATGAATCTATTTAGACAAGATGCCGTCGATTGGCTCCGAACACTGCCCTCTGAATCAATTGATCTTGTCGTCACTGACCCACCTTATGAATCTCTAGAAAAGCATAGAGCGGTCGGCACAACTACTCGCTTGAGTCATAGCAAAAGTTCAAGTAATAACTGGTTTCGTATTTTCCCGAACGAACGTTTTCCCGAGCTGGTCAGTGAAATATATCGAGTCCTGAAAAATAACCGTCACTTTTATTTATTCTGTGATCAAGAAACGATGTTCGTCATTAAACCTATAGCTGAGGCCGCAGGCTTTAGATTTTGGAAGCCCTTGGTTTGGGATAAGCAGGCAATTGGGATGGGCTACCATTATCGCGCCCGATATGAATTCATCCTTTTCTTCGAAAAGGGAAAGCGAAAGCTTAATGATTTAGGCATGCCTGATGTCCTCGAAGAGAAGCGTGTCTGGCGAGGCTACCCAACAGAGAAGCCGGTAAGTTTAATTGAAAAGCTGATTACTCAAAGTACTCAGCTTGGTGAAACTGTCTGCGACCCATTCTTCGGCTCTGGATCTTCTCTGATCGCAGCCACTAACTTAGATAGAGCCGCTTTAGGTAACGATATTGCCGACGATGCACATGACTACATAGACAAGCGTCAAATGGATAAAACCGTTTCAGTTAAATGATGCCTACCTACCTCTCAATTTCCACTTCGGAAACTAATTAAGAAGGCTAGGCGGAATTCAAAAATCAGCTGAAATCATCAAGTTTCTTATTAAGCTTCCCCCAAAGCGGCTTAAGCTGACGCTTTATAGCTTTTGACTGCATTTTATCGGCAGCTCGTAACCCATAGCGAATGAAGTTGCGGTTACCTAAATGACTGTACCGCTCGTATAACTTCTTTTTTCTTAGGCGGGCTTTTTCATCTTTTTCTAATTGGCTATTTAGTGTCCTGGATACCAGCCGAATAGCCTTATTCATTCGACCCGAAAACTTCGCCAATGCTGCTGAGCGCAACAGAATTCTCTGTCCATCAAATGTAAACCCTAAATATTGAAGAGGTGCGTTGGCCTTTTGAACCCCGCCATATCGCCAAAACTGTCTTACTTCGGTCTTCTTGGGATTTATTGCGACGCCTAATTTTTTAAGCTCACATTCAGCTTGCGACTCCACACGCGCTTCGCATCCACGCTTAATGATGAAAAGCATATCGTCACAGTACCTACGATAGCTGCCGCCGCACTCTTTAGCTAAGGCTTTCATTTGCTGGTCAAAATCTATCATGTAAATGTTCGACAATAATGCGCTTATTGGCGTACCTTGAGGTATTCCAAAAGTGTCTTTATTCGTCGTAATTAAACCAGAATCACGCACTCGCTTTCTAAATTCAGCGGACTCACAGATCCTTTGGCGCCCATTCCATGGATTACTTGGTGAGACCTGAAAAGCTTTATAAACCGCGTCACGATTGCAAAACGAAAACTTTGTGAGTGACTTATATACTGCGTAATGATCATTCGGAAGTGTCTCTTCGCCAAGTACATCACACCAGGACTTTTTTAAGTGCTGATGATTCAACGTATCGAAGAATTTTGAGATATCAATTGCGACCGCCGAGCAGCGGCCCATGTTACTAATCTCTGTGAAGGCATCACGCGCAAATTCGATATTCGATTTACGGAGCTTTCTGAAAGCTAAAACGCATTCTGATAGTTCAAGGCTAGCTAACTTTCTCTCGTAGGCTTCAGCTAGTTGATTAGCGTAAAAAGAATATATCTGAGAATCCGCATGCGCAGCATAAGAAATAGGCCGAATTTTTGGTTCCGGTTTTAACTTACCATCGGAATTACGTTTGAGTTTTTTCGAGATGACTTCGTAACGAAGCAATGGGTAAAAGGCGTGTTTGGAGACAGCCTTAGTATTTCTGACTAGCTTAATTGCTCTGGCTGCACCAATAGGTGCATCAAAGTGAAGGTAACCTCGCTTTTTATACCAAGCAGGTTCATCCTTTGACATGCAAGAATCCTTTTGCAAAACCCAAAACGGCTTAGACTGTGGCCATCCGGTACCGTCTTGGGCTTAACAAACGTAGTTGTTACGTATACATAGCGCTTCCGCGCCGGGCCACTCATATGTCACATATGATGTATAATATCATTGCGTCACAGGGAACTATCGGCATGTTTCAGCTAATCGTTATGTGCGGCTGCTCAAGGCATGTGGTCACCAGTTATGGTTGCTGGCTCCAATTGCTACTTGACAGCTTGTGATACACCTCCGACTCTACAGACGGAGCAGCTCAATATTATCGTCAGTTAGTGATAGTTGCAATTATGTTTATCAATTGCGCCATGGAGTGTCTTCAGTCACCAAGGAACATATTAAGGGAACGGGTTTATGTCAGATAAAAAACAAGCCAGGTCAAACAATGACCAGCAGCTTCCCTTATTCGAATTTGATCAAGAAAACTTAGATAAACTGCGTGATCACCAACCAAACGTGAACGGTCAAGATAGTCAGTTTAGTAAATACATTGTTTACGTTGATGAAAGTGGCGATCACAATTTGCAAAGTATTGATCCACAATATCCTATCTTTGTGCTCGCTTTTTGCGTATTCCATAAACGGCATTACAGTGAAGTTATTGTTCCAGCACTAGAAAAATTCAAATTCAACCATTTTGGTCATGATCAGGTTGTATTGCACGAAAACGAAATTCGCCGCCGTACTGGTCAGTTCAATATTTTTAGAAGTCGAGAACATCAGCTTGCGTTTATGGGAGAGCTAACCGAGATAATCGAGTTTAGTAATTTCGTTCTCATAAGCGCAACAATTGACAAGCGTGATCTTGCAAAAAGTAATCCCGAGGGTAATGCCTACCACCTCGCGTTAGCGTTATGTATGGAAAAACTGTACGGGTTCTTAAAGGAGAAGGAGCAACATGACAGGAGAACTCATATAGTCGTTGAGCGACGCGGAAACAAGGAAGACGACGAACTGGAGCTTGAGTTCCGCCGTGTATGTGATGGTGATAATGCTATTGGAATCCATCTACCTTTTGATATCATTTTCGCGCACAAACAGGTTATGTCATCAGGTTTACAACTAGCAGACTTGGTCGCACGCCCCATAGGGTTAAAAACATTAAGGCCAGACCAAGAAAATCGTGCGTTTGAATCACTACAACCGGAATTCTACTGTGAAGGTGGAAGATGTTCTGTTGGTGAAAGGTATGAAGGAATAGGAATGATGGTTTACCCTACTCCAAAAAGCGAAAAGCCCCAGTGAAACCACTGAGGCATTGACGCCGACCGGGACTGCCCAATCCATTTAGACGTAAGTTTGGCCGATCATTTCACTCTTGTCAACTATCAGTTGAGTACAAGTTAGCCAAATTAGAGATATGAGATCTCACCTGCGGTAGAACCGCAGGCTACGTCAAAACATATTATTCTAAGTTTTGGATCTGTTCTCTCATCTGCTCTATCAAAACCTTCAACTCAACCGCGGCGGCGGTAATTTCAGAATTAATCGACTTAGAGGCTAAGGTATTCGCTTCGCGGTTGAACTCTTGCATCATAAAATCAAGACGCCGTCCGCAGGGGCCGCCTTTTTTCAGTATTTTGCGAGCTTCTTCAACATGCGCGTCTAAGCGGTCGAGCTCTTCGGCTACGTCGGTTTTTTGCGCCAGCATGACCATTTCCTGTTCTACGCGCTGCGGCTCCAACTCAACTTTGGCTTCTTCAAAGCGGGTTAGTAAGCGCTCACGTTGCCAGGCCATAACTTCCGGCATGCGTTCGCGAACAAAGGCTACCTGTGTGCTCACACCGTCCAGGCGCTCCTGCAGCATTTTATCAATAGCTGCGCCTTCGCTTTTGCGGTTCTCGATAAAGTCGCTGGTGGTCTTTTCCAGTGCAGCCAGAACCTCTTTTTGCAGCTCGTCCATGTCCTGGTCTTGAGCGGCGACTACGCCGGGCCATTTTAGAACATCAATTGGGTTTAACTGTCCGGCAGCGGAGTGCTGGCTCACCCACTTGGCACTGGCGATCACACTTTTTGCCAAGTCTTCGTTAATAGACAAGGCGCTTTGCTGGGCTTCATCTACCTGCAGGCTCAGTTTGCATTCAACCTTGCCGCGCTGCAGCTTTTTACGAAACTGCTCGCGTAATGAGTTCTCCAAAGAGCGGAAGGTTTCCGGTAAACGAAAGTAAGTTTCCAGATAACGTTGGTTAACTGAACGAATTTCCCAAACTGCGGTGCCCCAGTCGGCTTTTGTTTCGTAGCGAGCGTAGCCAGTCATACTTTGGATCATAGTTTGTTCCTTTGCTGCAAAGCAGCCGTTGCCGATGACGTTTGGATAACAATGCGCTGATATTACCTGTGATCCTGTCCAAGGTGAAGCCAAAGCCGTCACAAATAAATTGTCACACTTTTAGTCTCCAACCTGACTGTACCAGTGAGCATCGTGGTAGTGAGTCACGATACAAAACAACACCAATTTAAGGAATTCAAAATGAAGTTCACTAAAAGCGTTTTTTTAGCCTGTCTGTTATGCACCAGCATGAATTTTGCGTCCGCTAATGAAACCTCGGATATTCTTTCCAGCAAGGTATCTGGCAGTGGCGAAGATGTCGTGCTGATTCCCGGTCTGATGAGCGATAGTCGTGTCTGGCAGCAAACAGTTGATGAGTTAGCTAAAAACTACCGGGTCCATCAACTCAGTATTGCCGGATTTGGTAACCAACCTTACGCCGTGCCACTACGCCAACAGTTCATAAAGCCGGTGACCGAAGCGGTAAACAATTATTTAAGCGAACAAACGTCTGGTGACGCTGCACTTGTCGGCCACAGTCTGGGCGGTTTTATCGGCTATAAACTGGCGCTAAAAGACACACCAAACGCCAGTTGTGTGGTCGCGGTAGACGGAGTGCCTTTTTTCTCTGCATTAGTCACCATGAACCCGGCGCTTACTGCGAAACAGGCAGAACCACAGGCACGGCAGTTACTGTCAGCTTATCAGCAATTATCTGCCCCTGCCATGGCCAGGCAAGCGGCGGCCGGTGCTTCCCGACAAACGACCTCGTCTGAAGGTAAGCAAAAAATTACCACTATGGCTGAGTCATCCGACCCGAAAACCGTTGGTCGTGCTATGTATGAATTAATGACCACCGACTTAAGGCCGCAACTAAACCAATTAAAGGTTCCGGTATTACAGATGGCAGCGACCGGCGCATTTCCACAAACGCAACGTTCGTCAGCAATGACGCATTACCAAAAGCAAGTCAGTGGTAGCGATTTGATAACCTTGGTAGAGTTTGATCAGGCGCGACATTTTATTATGTGGGATCAGCCACAAGCCTTTATTCAGCAAACTACCGACTTCATCAAGGAGCGTTGCCATGCACAGTGAACTCATTGTACTAACGCAACACGTCGAAAAAGCGCAGGCAGGGAATAAGCCGGCCTTTGCTGAAATCGTGCAGCGCACGCAAAATTTAGTTACCAGTGTTGCTCTTGCTATTGTGCATGACGTAAAAGCCAGCGAAGACATCGCGCAGGAAGCTTACATACTGGCGTGGCAAAAAATGAAACAGCTTAAGCGGGCGCAAAGTTTTTTGCCCTGGCTTCGCCAAACAACCCGCCACTGCGCTTACCAGTGGCTGGAAAAAGAAAAGCACAACCACCGTCAACGGCAACAGCCGCTGGACGAAGAGCTTGACCACTTAATGGCGACCGAGCAGCCTGACACTGATTTGACTGAACAACAACGGCAAAACATTATTGCTCAGGCGTTATCGCGCCTACCTGATGACAGCCGCGATATTGTAATGCTGTATTACCGCGAGCAAAAATCCAGCGAGCACGTTGCCGAACTGCTGGGTATTGATGCCGCAACGGTACGTAAACGCTTGTCACGTGCCCGAAAAAGTCTGGCAGAGGACTTACTTAACCGGGTGGGCAAGGCAGCGTTACTGAGTGCTCCGTCCTTGAGTGTCACTGCCATACTCAGTTCGGCACTCACATTTGGTAGTCCCCCCGCTGCAGCGGCGGGTTTATCGGCTACCGGTGCACTCAGTAGCGGCGTCAAGTGGCTTGCGGTTATAGGGGTTGCTGCGCTGGGGTTATTCGCAGCGTTAGCTGGCTTGTTTATCGGCTCACATCAGGCGCAGAAGTATGCTGAAACAACGCAAGCAAAGCAGCATTTGCTTCGTCTGCGCAATCGGGCGGCCGTATTTCTGGTCATTATTGGCGGTCTATTTTTTGCCAGTTATGAAGTGGATCCCGGCTGGATTCTTCCGCTCATCACCTACAGCCTGTTAGTGGTCGGCATCATGTACTATCAAGTCCAGGTGCAGCGCCACGTTAATACGTCAAAGTCCAAACGATGGGGGTGTTATCTAGGCGCTATTCTGGGGTTTGGTGGCGGCGGTATATCCTTCATTGCTGGCTTGATCATGAGTGGCCGCCTGTAGCCGACCATCAGGTCATTGTGGGTTACCGCTTAGCGTGCTTTTCACGGTTCTTTTGTTTCTGTTCGGCATTCTTTTTCATCATGATGTAGGCTGCGCCGCGGCCACCATGGGGTCGCTGTGCGCTATGAAACGCCAGTACCGGCTCCAGCTCGCGCAGCCACTTATTCACGTAACTTTTTATCAGTGCCGGATGCGGCTTTGTGTGCTTGCCCATGCCGTGAATGATTAAAGCCGTACGCACACCTGCGGCATGGCAGTCTTTCACAAAATTAAACAATGCCGTGCGCGCCTCTGCCAATGTATGGTGGTGCAAATTCAGGCTGGCTTCCATACTGTAACGCCCCTGCTTCAGGCGCTTGAACACACCCGCCTGGACACCGTCGCGATGAAATTCAATAACATCATCCGGCTCAACTAAGTCCACGTACTCGGTCGATAAAAAGTTTTCGTTTTCAGCCTCTTCCGCCTCTGCAGCGCGGCGGCGCTCTTTTTGCGCCAACGTCGGTTCAAAAGCCTGCTTAATATAAGCAACTTCTTCACCCGCCAAGGGCGTTACGTCAGTCATTTCCTGACGAAACAGCTCAAATTCTTCATCTTTTGAACGCGACATACTGCCTCCCGTCCATATTTTTTCTACTCGGTCTAGTGTAATACGTTGCTGCGCGAATCGCGATCCATTAATCGTCCAATTCTGCTACAATTGCGCTCAATTTAAACATTGCGACATTCACTCAGTAAGGAGATGACATGCGTCCAAGTGGCCGTACGGCACAACAAATTCGACCGGTAACCATTACCCGTAACTTTACCAAACACGCAGAGGGCTCGGTTTTAATTGAGTTTGGCGAAACCAAAGTGCTTTGTAATGCCTCGGTAGAAAGAGGTGTTCCTCGCTTTTTAAAAGGTAAAGGCCAGGGCTGGGTTACCGCTGAATACAGCATGTTACCACGCGCAACTCACACCCGTTCGGCTCGTGAAGCCTCCCGCGGTAAGCAAGGCGGTCGTACCTTAGAAATTCAGCGCTTAATTGGCCGCTCACTGCGTACCTGCATCGACATGAGTGCCTTAGGCGAACACACCATTACTATCGACTGTGACGTGATTCAGGCCGACGGCGGCACACGTACCGCTTCTATTACCGGTGCTTGTGTCGCTTTAGTTGACGCGCTGAACTGGATGCGCGGCCAGGGCATGGTCAAAGTGAACCCGTTAAAGGAAATGGTCGCGGCAATTTCAGTGGGCATTTTAGACGGCGAACCGGTCAGCGATCTGGAATACATTGAAGACTCAAAAGCCGATACCGACATGAACATTGTCATGACAGAAGCCGGTAAGTTTATCGAAATTCAGGGCACAGCCGAAGGCGAAGCCTTCAGTTTTGACGAAATGAACAGTCTGGTCGAAATGGCGCGTCACAGCATTCGCGAGTTAATTGATATTCAGAAACAAGCGTTAGCGTAAGCTTCAGTATAAACGTAAGCGAGGAATAAGCAGGCAATGAAAGCGTATCAAAAAGAGTTTATTGAGTTTGCCATAGAGCGTGGCGTATTAAAGTTTGGTGAATTTACCTTAAAGTCCGGCCGCACCAGCCCGTACTTTTTTAATGCAGGGCTGTTTAATAAAGGCTCTGACTTAGCCCGCTTAGGCCGCTTTTATGCCGCCGCGCTGGTCGACTCCGGTATCAGTTTTGATGTGCTTTTTGGCCCGGCTTACAAAGGCATTCCAATTGCCACCGCCACAGCCGTTGCCTTATATGACCACCATCAGCAGGACACACCCTATTGCTTTAACCGTAAAGAAAAGAAAGACCACGGCGAAGGCGGCAACCTGGTGGGCTCTGCGCTGGAAGGCAAAGTGATGCTGGTGGATGACGTGATTACCGCAGGCACAGCTATTCGCGAAGCCATGGAGATTGTTCAGGCTAACGGCGCCGAATTATCCGGTGTTCTTATTGCTTTAGACCGTCAGGAAAAAGGCAAGGGTGAGTTATCCGCCATTCAGGAAGTTGAGCGTGATTTTAATGCTCAGGTTGTCAGCATTGTGAGCTTAAATGATGTCATCACCTTTTTGAAAGATGACGACACCTTTAAAGAATATCTTCCCAAAGTTGAAGCTTATCGCGCCGAGTTTGGTGTCGCTTGATACGTATTTCGTCGCTCGGCATGAATGTCAGGTGGAATATCGGGGAATAAGAGTGCGCCTAACGGTTGCGAGGGGTCTTATGGAGGTGTACAGCGCCACGGATGGCGCTGCTCAAGCCCTACAAGGATGTATTCACGGGCGTCCTCCAAAAGACCCCTCGTAACCTCAGCACTCGTTTCCCCAGTTTCCCAGCCATTACAGCTGTTCCTGTGGCTGCCAGGCAATGCCAATGCTGCCGTTTATAATCTGACACTCACCACCTGAGGACTGTACCCGACTGGATTCTCCACGCTGAGCAATTAAGCGAAAGTCTTTATTCAGCAAACTAAACTGTTTACGCTCACCACACAGAATACGCATAGAATCAATTAAACCACGGTCGGTTAAAAAGTTGGTGGTTGGCTCGGTTTGCACCACGTCATCGCCTTCAGCGAATTCAGCTGTTTGTAAGCCATAAGGGGAAATCACACCTGAAGCCCCGGCAACCAAATAATGGAAAGTACCCGCTACTGCGCTATCGGTTCCCTGCGCATCTTCTACAAAGAAAACACCGCGCTCGCCAATAATATCAAACGCGCCACTTTCAAGGTTCACTTCCATAGCCGTGTTTTCATCCACCCCAATAGACAAAGGCGTTGAACTTGAAGCCGCCAGACGCATTAAGCGCCCATGCCGGCCTCGCTCAGAAAAATGTGTATCTAAGGTTGCGTAATGGAACAGGCTCAAGCCACCTAACGGATGGTAAGTCAGGCTATCCGGCCCAACATTAGGCGGACAAGTGGTGTCTAAGTCACACCCAAACGGTGGTGGGTCAGAAGCAATCGCCCCTTCTTTTATCGCCTGAGCGGTCGTACCGTTAGAGATCATCGGTTTAGAGGTCATAACCGAGGTACCTGCACTGGTGCCACCAACAACCACTTCTTTTTGCTGAACCGCGGCAATAATCGTTTTCAACACATCGCCGGGTTCATTATTCGCTTTCACAAAGGTCGAACGGGTTAAGTTCTGATCGCCACCATTAAAAAACAGTCCGTCAGCATTGGCTATCATTTCCGCGGCGCCATCAGAGTCTTTGCAAAACGCGACCTGCTCCTGATAGTAGTCTCTGTGCACGCGGTCACGCTCGTAGACACCCAATTGTTCCTGTTGAACTTTTGCCAGCTCATCGCAGCGGCCTTCACGCTGAGCTTTAACTAGCGCCGAATCCAAAGGCAGCCAACGCGCTTCAGCGCCCAACTGTTCAAGTACACTGCTGTAAAAATCGATAGCATCATAAGGGTTACGTGATGCTGAGGTCAGAAAGTAAATGGTCGGCTTTTGCTCATCTCCGGCAACAGACTGAGCCATTTCAACAAAACGCTGAAAAATCGCTTTCGATTCACCTTTCAGGTTTTCGTCCAGATTAACCACTTCGCGGGCAGAATCCGGAACGGGAAGCTCAATTAAATCGATAATCCGGTTCCACTCCGCATCTGACAGCGCATTATAAAGCTGCTGTGTCGCTCGCCGGGTAAACTCACGTAGAAAAACACGTTCAGGCACAACGTCTTCTTTCAAACGTTCGTGAATCAACTCCAGAGCATCAGCCACCTTCTTGCGAGTTTCTTCGCGGTAAGTTGGCCAAACTGACTCGGCCGTTGCTTTCGAACGAAACTTTTTCGACAGATTTAAATATCTGTCGGTGCGCATGGTGTCCTTGTCTATCCAGTCAACGTCATCACAGTTATCCGACGCGAAACTCGAACAAGCCTCTAATCCGCCGCCGGCTAATAGCAAATGTCGGTAAGTATCATCATCGGCAGCGCTTAGTGGCGCTGAAAAAACCGATGACAATGCCGCCAAAGAGAGCAAGGAAAACAACGACTTGACCATAAATAAAACCTCTAGTTACCGGCGGCTTACACCGCTGAAGGACTCTAATGAATAATATAGACAGACCGCAACGCTAGAGCGTCAGCTACCCAGCTGTCAAATATAGGACAATAGATTAACGTATTTATTATAGACAGGCCTTAATTTCTCGCATAAATAACTAATGCAATAACCACTAGTAGACGCCCTGTTAATAATTATAACTTATTGAAAGTAATAAGTTTTCAGTGGTCGTGATAGCATCGTCAACACTGCTATACTGGCTTCTATTTCACGAAATAAGATCTCGCTTTTTGTTATGAAGTCATCATTGCGCTTTTGCGTGTTATTACTGTTGTTGGGTTTAGTACCAATAACCAGTCAGGCTGTCTTACAACAGAAGCTGCTTTTTCGTGCGCCCGACGAGGGCCCTTTTACGCAATACGTCACAGCCGTGCTTGAAGAATCTTATGCCAAGCTGGATATTAAGCTTGAATACATCGAGCTGCCCCGGGCACGAGGTGAGCAATTAGCCACCGAAGGAACCATAGCAGGTGAGTTAGGCCGCACTGAGCTACTGGAAGAAAAACGCCGCGATCTGCGCCGCGTACCTTTCCCCCTGTTTACATTCGATATTATAGCCGTTGCCGATCGCCGCAACTGTGGTTACTGCCTCCCTTCGAATATAGAAAGCCTTGCTTATGTCAACGGAATGGACTCTATAACCAAAGTCGTTAATAAGCTTCCGGAAAAGCCGTCGGTTGTAACCCCTATTGACCTTGAGCAAGTGCTAAAACTATTGGACTCAGGCAGAGTTCAGTTCGCATTTATAGCCGACTTCCAGTTTGAAAGCTCTGAACTTCGCAACAATCCCCATTTAATTACGCATAAAATGTCAACAGAGGTTGGGTTTCATTATCTCAACGAAGAGCACGCGCGACTTATTCCGCAACTGACTTATCACTTGCAGAAAATGCGGGATAGCGGCCGTATGCAAGAGTTGCGAGTACAGCACGGTGTGAAACGCGAGACGCCGATAGAGCCGATTGCAGCCCCTGAACAACTGACCGTAGTAGGAGCCATACACCCCGGCTTACTCAATCCGGATGGTACCGGCAAGCTATGGCAACTGGCGAAGTCGACTTTTCCCGCGTTTACAACACAACTCAATACGGTGGTGAGCAGTTGGCAGCGCAGTATTCAATTAATACAAGAAGGTCGCGCGGACGCGCTAATCGGTATCAGACCCGATCAAAGAATAGATAACATTATACTGTCGAAATACCACATTGCTTATGACGACAGTATTTTTCTATTTAGCCTTGAGGAGACTAATGAGGGGCCTGTTTGTATATCTGGTCCTCGCTTTATGCAAAACCTGGTGGATACCCAACGGCCATTTTACCGCGCATCGGATTCACTTGACTGCTTTGCGTTATTAGACATGGGACGAGTCAGTGCAGTGGTCGATTATAAAGATAACCTGCCAGACTGGACCGAAAAGCCTTACCAGAAAACGAAACTCTCCGATCCGCAGCCTTTATTCGTCGCTTTTTCGGACAACAAACGGGGCCGCGCGTTACGCCAACTGTTTGATAATGCGGTGGCTAAAAAGCCCCTTTAAAACCGTTCTGCCGCCAGGCCTCATAAGCAAAAATAGCGACCGAGTTTGATAAGTTCAGGCTACGGCTGCTGTCTGCCATAGGCAGCTTCAACCAGTTCTCCTGGGGAAAGGTTTCCAGTACTTCCATCGGTAAGCCACGGGTTTCAGGGCCAAAAAGCAGGACGTCACCCGCCTCATAACTGACCTCAGCATAGCTTGTCCGGCCTTTTGTTGTGCAGGCAAATATACGATTAACTTCCGTACTCTCTAGAAAGCTTTGCCAGTCTTTGTGAATTTTCACGGAAGCGAGGTCATGATAATCCAAACCCGCACGACGCACTTTCTTTTCATCAAGTTCAAACCCCAAAGGTTCAATTAGATGCAGGGACATACCGGTATTTGCCGCAAGGCGAATCACGTTACCCGTATTAGGGGGAATTTCTGGCTCAAACAGTACGAGGTGCAACATGGTTGTTTTCATCATTTCAGTAAAAGCGGTAGAATAGCAGAATATTTTTTAGAAATGTGCATCGGTGCTGTGGCAAATCAGAAAAACTACCAACAGAATTATGCTTTTTGGGTGCGTCTGGCCAGTACGGCATCTGTTGTCGTAGCCATAACGTTAATCACCATTAAACTGTTTGCCTGGTTCCAGACCGAGTCCGCCAGTATGCTCGCGTCTCTAACCGACTCTATATTAGACAGCGGCGCCTCAATATTCAGCTTTTTCGCTATCCGTTACGCCTTACAACCGGCCGATGAAGAACACCGCTTCGGTCACGGTAAAGCAGAGTCCCTGGCCGCTTTAGCGCAAAGTGCCTTTATTGCCGGCTCCAGCATGCTGCTCATTTTCCACAGCGTGCAGCAATTTATGCAGGGTGGCAGCGTCCCGAAAGTCGGTTACGGTATCGCCGTTTCCGCCATCGCTATCGTCATTACTTTTGTACTCATAGTGATTCAACGCATGGCTATACGGCATACCAACTCGCAGGCTGTGCAAGCAGATAACCTTCACTATCAATCCGATATACTATTGAATGTCGCCGTTATCGTCGCCTTAATTTTAAGCAGCTATGGCTGGCTTTGGGCGGACAGCATCTTTGCCATTGGTATTGCCGTTTACTTAATTCTTGGTGCCATTCGTATTGGCTGGGATGCCTTTCAGGCATTAATGGATCGTGAACTGTCAGAAGAGCTGCAACAGCAAATTGGTAACATTACCATGGCCGTGAACGGCGTGAGAGGCTTTCACGGCTTGCGCACACGCGAAGCAGGACCGGTTCGGTTTATTCAATTACACATTGAGTTGGCTAACGAGTTGTCTTTACTTCGGGCTCACGCTATTGCCGACGATGTTGAGGCTCAGCTTATGACAGCTTTTCCGGGAGCCGACATTATTGTCCACATGGATCCTGAAATTGTTGCTGTGGTTGAAGGCTCGCTTAAGCGGTAATAAGCTCCCGGGTCTCTTCAATAATGGCATTCAGCACGGGTTGACGAAATTTATCGGTTTCCATCATCAGCTCGTGATGGGCCCCTTCAATGGTTTCAAATCTAAACGGGTTCCGGGTAATCATTGCAGCCACTTTTTTCTGCCCGGAAGCTGATACGACTTTATCATTACCAGCCTGAAACAGGAGAACCGGAATGGTAATGTTATTAGCCAGCTTCTGTGCATTCATCGCAGCACTTATCGCCTCATACAACCAATTAAATGTCGGCCCGCCTAACTGCACATCAGTGACATTATCGTATACGCTTCGAAAAGTGTCGTAACGCTGCTTACTGTGCGTTAAAACATTGTCTTCGAAAGGAACCTTTTGATAATCACCCATGCCAAAAAAATACCATGGCTTCGATAAATAACGGTTAATCCACGCACCGGCAGCCACAACCGCACGCGCCAACCAATAAGGCACCTTACCCGTTTCAATAGAAAACATAGGGGCAGAAAGTATCAGTTTACGGTAGGGGTGTTGATAGGTAGCACAATAAATTGTGGCAATAGTGCCCCCCATAGAATGGGAGAATAGCGTTTTCGGAACGGAGCCAAATAATGTCGCTAACTGGTCGGTAAAATCCGCAAAATCTCTGACAAAATCGTTAAAATCTTCCACATGCCCCTGATGAGGGTTATGCGTTAAACGTGCGGATAAGCCCTGACCGCGATGGTCAAGTGCGGCAACAGAGAAACCTTGTTGCGCCAGCTCCCAAAACAGTTCCTGATATTTCAGTGCAGATTCAATCCGACCCGGAGCAATAACCACTAAAGGCGCGGTAGCGCTGTGCTTGTAATAGGCGAAGTGCAGTTTGATACCATCAAACGCAGTAAAGTACTTTGCGGTTACCTGTTGCTGCCAAAAAACCTCAACTTCACTTCTGAAGAACTCCGGCCATTCTGGCGTATCATCGGCGGGCCGCTGTTGTTGCACGTTAAACGATTGATTCATTCTATCTGTTCAGGCTGACTTTTGGGTAAGTCTAACACGACTTCCAGTCCCCCTTCAGAATGATTATGCGCTTTTAACTCGCCTCCCAGAACCGCCGCGGCACGATGACTCAAAGCAAGCCCGAGGCCAACGCCAGCCTTATGGTGGCGGGCTGGGTCGCCACGATAAAAGGGCACAAAGAGTTTATTAATTGTACTTTCGTCGACACCGGGACCATGATCTCGAATGCGAATTTGGAATCGGTCACCGTCATCGTCGTAAACAAGCTCAACCTTCTCATCAGTATAATGCAGCGCATTACGGACAATATTCTCCAACACCAGTCTAAGCAGTTCCGGGTCAGTATCAATAACAGGCCAGTCATTGCCCTGACGCACCAGGCGCTCACGCACTTCCGGCTGCTGGTAACACATATCATTGATGAGCTGTTGCACCAGCTCGCCGCTATCCAAACTCTCATGGTTCAGACCAACCAATCCATTTTCCAATCTGGATAACGATAAAATCCGTTCGATAATCACACTTAAACGTTCTGTATCCCGGCGTAACTGTTGCCAGTTGGAATCGTTCTCATCGCAATCGGCTAAATCCAAAGCAACCTGCATACGGGCCATCGGTGAACGAAGCTCATGAGACACGTCACTGAGTAAGCGCCGTTGAGCGTCGCGCGAGGTCGCTAAATCCACCGCTCCCTGAGACAGAGCCCGCGCCAACTCACCAATTTCATCACCACGTTTGGGGAGACGTTTTAGCTCTGGTGTCGCACTGCCCCCAGCTACTTCCCGCATTGCCAGAATCATCCGGCGTATCGGCCGGATAAGCCAAATACCCAGTAGTACCGCAAGCAGGCCGCTACCGACCAGCAAGGTCAACAGGCGGGCGCGTGTCGATTCTCTTTCTCGCTGTTCACGATCAACCTGCTCTTCAATACCTAAAGGTTTCGTGACCAGTATTTTATTGCCATCAAGCTCAAACGGGCCCATCAGCAAACGTTCATCCAGAGGAATTTGTTGAGGCGATTCCTGACTGAGCATACGCAGAAGGGTCGAACCGTGACTGACACGAAGCATTTCATCCATCAACAGCTTTTCAGTACCTTGCACTGACAGCTGAGCAGCAACGCGATAATCGCCGGCAATAAGCCTTCCTGGCTGCAATGAATGAAAAGTTAATGCATCGCTTAACAAAGGCTTTAGTGTTTGATGGATCTCCGGCTCCAGCGGCTTTAATTCTGCTTTTGGTTTATTCCAAACCGCTAACAAATAGCCGCTGGCCGCTGTGACCGACAACAACGCCCAAAAAATAAAAAGTAATCTGAGGGCAAGCGATCGATACCACCGCGTACGCCGGTTTTTCATAAGCTTGCGATCAGTCGGTAGCCACGACCTCGTATGGTTTGTATACGATCGGGTTTCGTTGGGAATTTCTTGCGAATATTACTGATATGCACATCCAGACTACGATCAAAAGGTTCCATTTTCCGTCCGAGCGCAGCGACCGACAGTTGATCTTTACTCACCATTTGGCCCGCTTGCTGCATTAAACAGCGCAAAATATCGAACTCGGTTGGTGTCAGTATCAGTTCTGCATTGTCACATTTGACTTCGGTTGTCGCTGGATCCAGTACAATACCGCAAACCGTTAAACTTTCATTTTGCATGGTCGTGTTTGGCGTGCGACGCAGTAAAGCCCTAACCCGGGCGACCAGTTCACGCGGGTTAAAAGGTTTTGGCAGATAATCATCCGCGCCAAGCTCCAGGCCCATCACCCGGTCGTCATCGTCACCCCGAGCTGTCAGCATCAGTACGGCAGTATCACGGTGTTGCTGACGCAACCGCTGTAAAAGCTGCATACCGTCAATACCGGGCAACATCACATCCAGTAAAATCAACTCGTAGTCACCATTAAGCGCTTTATCAAGGCCTGTAACACCATCTTCAGCAACACTTAAATCCACGGATTCGCGCTTAAACAATTCAGTCAGCATAACTGACATTTCAGTATCATCATCAATGAGTAGTACGGAATGTCTCATAACTTACTGTTCTCTCCAGAAATAAATCCATGATCCAAAATGCCGGGGATGGATACGACCCTCTTTACATAACTTTTACTTTAGCAGAGTTTTTAGTTTTCGGGTGAGGGTGTTCCTTCCCCAGCCCAGCCATGCTGCTGCTTTTTGCTTGTGCCCGGAAAAACGTTTTAATGCTGTCTGCAGTGCAATTTGTTCCAGCTGTTGCTGATAACGTTGCAATACATCCTGCGACATTAACGGCTGCTGCTCTAACTCTGTTTGTAACCAATACAGCCAGTTAGTCTCATCACCTACTTTTGTCGAAACCGGTTCAGTCGGCAGTAAGATATCCTCAGGCAATTCACTAACACTAATTTGCTGCCCCGGAGCCATCACCGTCAGCCAGCGACAGGTATTTTCCAATTGCCTGACATTACCCGGCCAAGTATATTCCTTCAGTTGACTAAGTGATTCATTTAACAATGTTTTTGGAGTCACTTTCAACTCTTCAGCCGATTTTTTAAGAAAGTGCTTTGCCAGAGTCGCGATATCTTCCGTGCGTTCTCGCAAAGGCGGAAGCCTTAACCGAATCACGTTTAAACGATGATAAAGATCATCCCGGAACTTGTCTTGATTCACTAAAACTTCAAGTTCTCTGTGAGTCGCGGCAATAACGCGAACATCAACCTTAATTGGCTGATGCGCCCCCACCGGATAGAACTGCCCTTCGGCTAAAACTCTTAACAGCCGTGTTTGGACCGATAGTGGCATGTCGCCAATCTCGTCTAAAAATAACGTTCCGCCATCCGCTTGTTGAAAGCGGCCTATCCGCTTGCGGTCAGCTCCGGTAAAAGCACCGCGCTCATGTCCGAACAACTCGGATTCAATTAAGTCTGCCGGAATAGCGGCCATGTTGAGCGCAATAAATGGCTTGTCCGAACGAGGGCTGTGCTTATGCAAAGCGCGCGCGACCACTTCTTTACCGGTCCCCGTTTCCCCTGTCAGCAGCACGCTGACACTGGAACCAGACAGTCGCCCAATAGCACGAAAGACATCCTGCATGGGTGCCGCCTCGCCAATCAATTCAGGCACCGAGTTTTCCTCAGTTTCAGCAGGCAAAGAATCACTTTGTTTCGCATGCTGTAAGGCCCGATCAACCGCGGTTATGGCTTCATCAATATCAAACGGTTTTGCCAGATACTCGAACGCGCCACCCTGAAAGGCTTTCACTGTGGTTTCTAAATCAGAATGGGCGGTCATCACCACCACCGGCAGTTGCGGTTGTTCCTGCTGCAACTTCTCCAGCACAGCCAGGCCATCTTTTCCCGGCATTCGAATATCGGTCAGCACAACGCTGGGTTTGTCACCTTTCAGCGCAGCGAAAAAGTCTTCTCCGTGCTCGAAGCTGCGCACATGATAACGACTGTCCGCAAACGCTTTTTCCAGCACCCAACGAATAGAGTCGTCATCGTCAATGATCCATAACTGAGCACTAGTGGTCATCCGTCACCTCATTACCGTTCTCTGAAACATAAGGCAGATACACTGAAAATTGCGTTTTCCCGGGGCGGGAATCAAAATCAATTTTGCCCTTGTGCTGATGCACTAAATTTTGTGCCAGTGACAATCCCAGACCGGTTCCCTCCGCACGCCCACTAATCAATGGGTAAAATAAGGTATCGTGCAGTTCAGTCGGTATGCCCGGACCATTATCGGTCAATGTCACAACCGCACACTGTCGATAGCGCTGACCAAACAGCGTGAGCTGATGCTCTACCCGAGTTTTAACCACAATAGTCCCCTTACCGGACATTGCCTGTGCCGCATTCTGTGCAATATTCAAAAAAACCTGTTCGCAGCCCTCCGCAACCACTTCAATATCCGGCAAAGACGGGTCATAGTCCCTAATAAGCTTCAATGAGTCGCCATACTCGTACGTTAACGTTCGTGCGACTCGCTCCAACACCTCATGAATGTTGGTTGCTTGCGACTCACCCCTCTTTGCAGGCCCTAATAACCTATCGACCAAATACCGCAACCGATCAGACTGGCTAATGATAAGGTCGGTGTATTCAGTTAAGCTTTCATCCGGTAACTGTCTTGCTAATAACTGTGCCGCACCACGCAATCCGCCCAGCGGATTTTTTATTTCATGAGCCATACCACGCAACAAGTGCTGCGTTGCAAACAGCTGGTTACGCTGCTGGTCTTCCTTATTTATCCGGCGTAACTGGTCAACTTGTTTTAACTCCAGTAATAACGCTCGGCCAAACTCTTTTTCTACTGTCTGAATGCTGGTTTCCACACGAATGTCATGCCCAGAGTGCAAGGCAAACTGAACCTCTGCATTTAACACGGTTTGCGCACTATTGAGGCACTCCACGAGTGTTTCTGAAGCCAGAGAACATTGGTAAAAAGCCGCGGTAAAAGGCTCACCCAGCAGTCGTTTGGCACTGTGATCAAGCAACGACTCGGCGGATGAATTGACGTAACGAATGGTCAGGCGATCATCGAGGATGAGTATGCCTGTGAGTAATTGGTTAAGTAATGCGCTATCGTTCACGAAGGCAGGATAAGCTACGCACCAATTTGGTGCAACCGGGCAAAGCAAGACACCTTACCCGGTCATTAACCATTAAACGCTGTAGTACATATCGAACTCTACCGGGTGGGTAGTCTTCTTCAATGTCTCTACTTCGTTGTACTTAAGATCGATATACGCATCAATCATGTCGTCATCCATAACGCCACCTTGCTTCAGGAAGTCACGATCTTTGTCCAGAGCGTCCAAAGCCATTTCTAGCGAGTGGCAAACCGTCGGAATGTCTTTCGCTTCTTCAGGTGGCAGATTGTATAAATCCTTGTCCATTGCATCGCCCGGATGGATTTTATTACGAATACCGTCAAGACCCGCCATTAATAAGGCAGTAAAGGCCAAGTATGGGTTCGCGCTTGGGTCAGGGAAACGCACTTCAATACGGCGACCTTTCGCGCTGGAGACCAATGGAATACGAATAGAAGCAGAACGGTTACGAGCAGAGTAAGCCAGCATAACCGGTGCTTCAAAACCAGGCACCAGACGCTTATACGAGTTTGTTGACGCGTTAGCAAAGGCATTAATAGCACGTGCGTGTTTGATAATACCGCCAATGTAATACAACGCCGTTTCGCTAAGACCCGCGTATTGGTCACCAGCAAATAAGTTCTCGCCGCCTTTAGCTAACGACATATGCACATGCATACCAGAACCGTTATCACCAACCAGTGGCTTCGGCATAAAGGTTGCGGTCATTCCATATGAGTGAGCCACGTTGTGCACAACATACTTATAAACCTGCAGCTCATCCGCTTTTTTCGTCAGGCTGTTAAAGCGCGTAGCCACTTCGTTCTGACCCGCTGTTGCTACTTCGTGGTGATGGGCTTCAACAACCATACCCATGTCTTCCATTACTAAGCTCATGGTGCCACGAATGTCGTGTGCTGAATCAACCGGAGGTACCGGGAAGTAACCGCCTTTTACACCAGGACGGTGGGCCAGGTTACCTTCTGAGTATTCACGGCCAGAGTTCCATTTCGCTTCTTCCGCATCAATTTTATAGAACGAGCCACTCATGTCTGTGTGGAAACGCACGTCATTGAACAGGAAAAACTCGGGTTCAGGACCAAAATAGGCGTCGTCGGCAATGCCAGATGAGCGCAGAAAATCTTCTGCACGTTTTGCGATTGAGCGAGGATCACGGCTGTAGCCTTGCATCGTTTCCGGCTCAAGAATGTCACAACGGACATTCAGCGTGATTTCATCGGTAAACGGGTCCAGAACAGCAGACTCATTGTCTGGCATTAGCACCATGTCGGATTCGTTAATCCCTTTCCAGCCGGAAATAGATGAACCATCAAACATTTTGCCTTCTTCAAAGAAGTCTTCATCGATTTGCGACACCGGAATAGTGACGTGTTGCTCTTTACCTTTCGTGTCGGTAAAGCGTAAGTCGACGAATTTTACGTCGTGTTCTTTAATGGTATCGAAAATCTTATTAGCTGACATGTTGTCCTCCGTAGACAGCGTCTAAAAATACAGCCTAAGTATAGCAAAGCCTGTGCCAACTAACTTTTGTTTTAAATTTCAAAAAGTTAGAGGTTTTAACTGTGTATTTAAAAAGTTCATATGCACCAGTATAGCGCATAACGCACGAAATTGGTGCGTTATAAGAAAAGGAAAGTGAAGAATATAGCGAACAAAAAACAATCAGGTCTTTCTTAATCCAACTCAAAAAGGTAGAATACGCCGCTATTTTTCATAAAACCCCTTGCCCGGGGTTACATTCCCGGACAACTACAGGCAGTTCTTAATGACAATTCAGGTATTTGATATAGAAAAACTACGCAACATCGCAATCATCGCGCACGTTGACCATGGTAAAACCACACTCGTCGACAAGCTGTTGCAACAATCCGGCACTTTAGAAAGCCGCGGCGAGCTCGAAGAGCGTATTATGGATTCCAACGATCTTGAAAAAGAACGTGGTATTACCATTCTTGCCAAAAACACAGCGGTTAACTGGCAAGATTACCGCATTAACATTCTGGATACTCCGGGACACGCCGATTTCGGTGGTGAAGTTGAGCGCGTACTGTCTATGGCAGACTCTGTATTGTTAGTGGTCGACGCCGTTGACGGCCCTATGCCTCAAACTCGATTTGTCACTCAAAAGGCCTTCTCTCACGGCCTGAACCCTATTGTTGTTATCAACAAAATTGACCGTCCGGGTGCGCGTCCTGACTGGGTTATGGATCAGGTATTCGACTTATTTGATAACCTCGGCGCAACTGATGAACAGCTGGACTTCCCAGTGGTTTATGCATCGGCACTTAACGGTTGGGCGTCACTGGACATAGACGTGCAGGATGGCGACATGACGCCACTGTTCGAAACGATTGTTAACCAGGTAAGCCACCCCGACGCAGACCCTGAAAGCGACCTGCAAATGCAGGTGTCACAGCTTGATTACTCAAGCTACTTGGGCGTTATTGGTATTGGCCGTGTTACCCGCGGCAGCGTTAAAGTTAACCAGCAAGTGACTATTGTTGGCGCGGACGGCAAAGAACGTAGCGGCAAAATTGGTAAAGTCTTTAGCTACTTAGGCCTTGACCGCATTGAAGCAGACAAAGCGGCGGCAGGCGATATCTGCGCTATTACCGGTCTGGGCGAGCTAAAAATCTCCGACACCGTGTGCGCGGTAGGTAAAGCTGAAGCCATGAAACCACTGACAGTTGACGAACCAACGGTCACTATGACTTTCCAGGTCAACACCTCACCTTTCGCAGGTAAAGAAGGTAAGTTCGTAACCTCTCGTCAAATTCTTGAGCGTTTACAGCAAGAATTGGTTCACAACGTCGCATTACGCGTTGAAGAAACTGACAACCCGGATCGTTTCCGCGTATCAGGCCGCGGTGAGCTACACTTAGGTGTTCTTATCGAAAACATGCGCCGCGAAGGTTTCGAATTAGCGGTTTCCCGTCCGGAAGTTATTTTGAAAGAAGAAGACGGTAAGAAAATGGAACCTTATGAAACTCTGACAGTTGATATCGAAGAGCAACATCAGGGGCCGGTCATGGAAAAGTTAGGTATGCGTAAAGCCGAAATGACCAACATGTCACCAGACGGTAAAGGTCGCGTTCGCGTTGACTTTGAAGTACCAAGCCGTGGTTTAATTGGCTTCCAGACAGAGTTTATGACACTGACTTCAGGTACAGGCCTTATGTACCACACCTTTGATCACTATGGCCCACACAAAGGCGGTACTATTGGTCAGCGCGTTAACGGCGTACTGATTTCTAACGCCCAGGGTAAAACGCTGACCTATTCGCTATTTAACCTGCAGGAGCGCGGTAAGTTATTTGCAGCGCACGGCGATGAAGTGTATGAAGGCCAGATCATTGGTATTCATAACCGTTCAAACGACCTGACAGTAAACTGCCTGAAAGGTAAGCAACTGACCAACGTTCGTGCATCAGGTACTGATGAAGCACAAACGCTGAGTACGCCAATTCGTTTAACACTGGAACAGGCACTGGAATTCATCAACGATGACGAGCTGGTAGAAGTCACGCCAGAATCGATTCGTATCCGTAAACGTGCTCTGACAGAAAACGACCGTAAGCGTTTAGGTCGTCCACCGAAGAACGGATAAGAGTTTTTAACTCTTATCAAAACAAAAAGCCCGCTAAAATGAAGTGACCCCCAATAGTTGGACATTC
>NZ_PIQC01000007.1 GCF_003987255.1 Idiomarina ramblicola | reverse complement strand
AAGTGCGCTACCAAACTGCGCTAATCGCCGAATTTCTCCGAAAGCCGTGTCAGACGCAGCTTTTAAAAAATCTATTGCTGGCCGACAACGGTGGCGAATATTACCTGCTGAAGACTGACCCGTCAAACTTTTTTTCGGTTATCGGTATCGACTGGCTACTTTTGCAACAACCTGACGACTAAACCAACAACCGGTGACATTCAAGGCGGAAAAAAGTTACAATACCCATCATATATCACCTTGAATTCTCTCATTTTTGGGAACGCCACTATGCCAGCTCAAATTATCGATGGTAAATCCATTGCTGCCACTGTTCGTCAAGCTGTTAAACAGCAAGTAAAAGTACGTACTGATTCCGGACTGCGTGCCCCCGGTTTAGCTGTTGTTCTGGTCGGAAGCGACGCCGCTTCCGAAGTCTATGTCGGCAACAAGCGCAGGGCTTGCGAAGATGTTGGCTTTCGCTCATTTGACTACGATTTGCCAGCGACCACGACCCAGCAGGACCTTGAAAAACTTATTGAAAAATTAAACGACGACGAATCCATCGATGGTATTTTAGTGCAACTTCCCCTGCCCGCTGGGCTAGACGCTATACCGATACTAGAAAAAATTCGTCCGGATAAAGACGTTGATGGCTTTCATCCTTTCAATATTGGGCGCCTGTCACAGCGGATTCCGGCTTTGCGTCCCTGTACTCCCAAAGGCATCATGACCTTGCTGGAACACACCCAGGTAGATTTACATGGATTGAATGCTGTCGTGGTCGGAGCGTCTAACATTGTTGGCCGCCCTATGAGTCTTGAGCTTCTTTTAGCGGGAGCTACAACAACCGTTTGCCATCGTTTTACTAAAGATTTATCTGAACATGTAAAACGTGCAGATATCTTAGTAGTTGCCGTTGGTAAAGCGGAATTCATTCCGGGTGAATGGGTTAAACCCGGAGCCATTGTGATAGATGTCGGTATGAATCGTCTTCCTGATGGCCGCTTAACGGGAGACGTCGAGTTTTCAACAGCTGCTGAGAAAGCTGGCTGGATTACACCAGTCCCCGGCGGAGTGGGGCCAATGACCGTCGCATCATTGATCGAAAACACACTGCAAGCCTGTGTTGACTATCACGACATACGTTAAAACGAATTCCGATAGCCGCTTAACATGACATGTTGAGCGGTATTCGATAAGGCCCATAAGGGTCGATCGTACACAAGACTGCGCCCCGCACAGTAGGTTGCAGCTTTCGATCCAGACAATAAACGTTGCGTTGCCGCTAAAAATTCACCTGCAATCGGTATCTCCAGCGGTAAACACCAATACGTTTCAATGACTAATATACGTGCCTGATGCCATTGCTCAGTTTCATTCTCAGCGGCTCTGGCCTGATAATGATCAACGGAAATCTCACGTACTTCTCTTTCTTGTTCATCATCCCAACGCCATTCGGAAAACTGACGAAAATCGTTCTCGGTTGGCGACAGAACGTGTAGTTGTCCGAATTGCGCGAAATGAAGCCGTTGCTTTGCGATAGACTGCGCAGCCGCAGCCACCGGGTTATCAGTATCTAGTTGTGGCTTTAAACCAGCCATTCCCGCAACCACAGTGTTGACCATTGCGCTAGTTTTACCATGATTAATACTACCGGATCTCACTGCGTATTGGTTAGCAACAGTCAGAGTTTGCTGCCCCCACCAAATAATCAAAGCCTGAACAAAGGTCATTACGCTGGCAACGATAACCGGCCAGACAATCAGCAGCTCGACACTAGCTTGCCCTGCTTGTCTTCGGGGAACTTTAAGGGTATTCAAAAAGGAAAAGCCCGCTGCCGAGAAAGCAGCGGGAAATGTTATGCTCAAGCGAGGCAATAACATAGGACCTCCGTGTCCAGTGTGCCGTGTCCCTCAATAGACACGCCACTATGTTAGTCCAATCTCTATAGGTTAACTATTGGCAAAATGAGTGGTTTGCCGTAAGCCTTTAACTACTTCTCTTCTATTTGCCATTTACCATTACGATAAAACGCTTTCCAGCCCGTTTGTTTTTTCTTGATTTCAGTAACCACGTATTGCTCTTTATTCTTTCGCGAGAAGCGAACAATAGCATCATTACCGTCGTCATCTTCCTGTGGCGCTTCCGCCAGATACTTAAACTTCTCTGGTAAACGCTTCTTAAACTGTGCCAACTCTTTTACCGTAACAGCCCGGGTTTCTCTCGATTTCGGGAATGTATTAGCAGAAAGAAAGATACCCGAAGCTCCGTCTCTTAACACAAAATAAGCGTCAGACTCTTCACAAGGAAGTTCAGGCAACGGTACCGGATCTTCTTTAGGTGGTGCAGGCTCTCCGCTACGAAGTAACTTGCGGGTATTTTTGCATTCGCTATTAGTGCAACCAAAGTACTTACCAAAGCGTCCATTCTTTAATTGCATTTCTGAGCCACATTTATCGCACTCGATCGTTGGTCCATCATAGCCTTTAATACGGAATGTCCCCTCTTCAACGAGTTGCCCGTCGCATGTTGGGTTGTTACCACAAACATGCAGTCTGCGCTTCTCATCAATAAGGTAGCTGTCCATAGCGGTCCCGCATTTAGGACATCGCTTCTTCGCCCGCAAAGCTTCGGTTTCACGCTCTTCTTCGTCAGTCACCTCAATCGCCTCTTCACCCGGAGTCAGGTTAAGAGTCTTGGTGCAACGCTCTTTGGGCGGTAAGTTATAACCGGAGCAACCCAGGAAAACGCCGGTAGAAGCCGTCCGTATCCCCATTTTCCGGCCACACTCGGGACAGTCGATATCCGTTAAAACTAAACTATTTTCACGCATTCCACCTGCCGATGGCTCCAGTTCTGCTTTCTCCAGTCGCTCTTTAAAGTCAGCATAAAACTTGTCCAGCGTCTCTTTCCAATCGCGTTTCCCTGCTGCAATATCGTCCAGAGCTTGCTCCATTTCCGCTGTAAAATTGTAATTCATCAGCTCGGTGAAGTTTTCAATTAAGCGGTCATTAACGATTTCACCCATTTTTTCGGCAAAGAAACGGCGGCTTTCAACTCTGACATACCCGCGGTCCTGAATCGTTGAAATAATCGACGCATACGTTGATGGCCGACCAATACCCCGTTTTTCTAGTTCTTTAACCAGCGATGCTTCGCCATAGCGGGCCGGCGGCTTAGTAAAGTGTTGCTCAGGATACAACTGCTCAAGCTCAAGCGAATCCCCTTTATTCACGTCAGGTAAAGTGGCATCACCGTCTTTTTTACTACTGGCTGGAGGCATAACTTTAGTCCAACCAGCAAAACGCATAACGCGCCCACGAGCTTTCAATTCAAACTCACCCGCGGTAGCCGTCAAGGTTGTGCTGTCATAGCGAGCCGGTACCATTTGGCAAGCGACAAACTGACGCCAAATAAGTTCGTACAGACGTTGAGCATCACGTTCAACCGAAGCCAGTGACTCAGATTTAACCTTTACGTCTGACGGGCGTATCGCTTCGTGCGCTTCTTGTGCATTACTTTTTGCACCGTAGCGGACAGGCGCATCCGGCAAATAGTTTTTACCGAAGTCCTTCGTAATTAATTCGCGGCACGCATCAACAGCTTCGGAACTCAAATTGGTTGAGTCGGTACGCATGTAAGTAATGTAACCCGCTTCATAAAGCCGCTGCGCCATCATCATGGTCTTTTTAACCCCAAAGCCAAGCCGTGTACTGGCGGCCTGCTGTAGAGTCGAAGTAATAAAGGGCGCGCTGGGCTTACTTGATGTCGGCTTATCTTCCCGGGCGGTAATTTCATAACCCGCTGTTTTCAATGATGCGACAGCAGCGTCCGTCTCATTTTTGTTGGTCGGACGAAAGTTTTTCCCCGCTTGTTTCATCACCTGCATACGCAGAGACTCATGAGCCGGCGTATTCAGCTCGGCATGAACATCCCAGTACTCTTCCGGAACAAAGGCCTTAATCTCACGCTCGCGTTCAACTACAAGACGCACAGCAACCGATTGGACACGACCTGCTGATAATCCTCGTGCAATTTTTTTCCAAAGCAGCGGCGACACCATAAAACCCACAACGCGGTCAAGAAAGCGTCGAGTTTGCTGCGCATTGACTCGATCAGTATTCAGTTCCGCCGGATGCTCAAAAGCCTCCTGGATCGCTTTCTTAGTAATTTCGTTAAACACCACTCGCTTATAACGTGAGTCGTCACCTCCGATAAGTTCCCGCAAGTGCCAGGCAATTGCCTCACCCTCACGGTCCAAATCCGTTGCCAGAATAATTTCATCTGACTTTTTTGCTAATTGCTTTAACTCTTTAACGACTTTTTCCTTTCCCTGCAGGACTTCGTAATGCGCTTCCCAGTCGTTTTCCGGGTCAACGCCCATGCGGGCAATCAGTCGCTTATAATCGCGTTCTTTTTGATATTTTGCTTTTGCATCCGGAGCCATTTTACGTACTTCCGCTGCCGGCTTGCTTTTTATTGTCTCAGTAGCTCGGGTAGGTAGATCACGGACATGACCAACACTGGACTTAACGACAAAGTCCTTACCTAAATATTTATTAATCGTTTTGGCTTTTGCCGGAGACTCGACAATGACGAGCGATTTTGCCATAGAATAATCGTTCTCTTGTTGTAGATGACCGTGTATATACGTGCTAACAGTAACAATTACAAGTCCAATTGCTCTTTAGCGACCTTTTTTAGGTATATCGGTTATCGGCTACAGAAACAACCATAACTCGGTTATTTGATAAAAATTCGCACAAGCTAAATAAACAGTCAGATATAGGCTATCAGCCTTACAGTCCAGAAAAATAAAGGCTTTCAAGCCCGTTCTAAAACAGTATAATGGGACTTTAGTTTCTATTGTCAGGTGCACAGAACGTGCAGGGAGTATCGAAAAGTGAGCATGCAACACTTCGAAGTCAACTACGACGGTCTGGTCGGCCCTACTCATAATTACGCTGGATTATCGTTCGGTAATGTTGCCTCTTTAGCCAACGCTAAAGCCTCTTCCAGCCCCAAACATGCTGCCCTGCAAGGCCTGAAAAAAATGAAAGCGTTGCACGACATGGGAATGAAACAAGGTGTATTGGCTCCCCAGGAGCGCCCTGATATTTTTGCCTTGCGTCGCTTAGGTTTTTCCGGCACAGATGCTGAAGTGTTGTATCAGGCGGCAACCGAAGCCCCGGCTATATTCCAGGCTGTTTGTTCAGCCTCCAGCATGTGGACAGCAAATGCTGCTACTGTCTCTCCTAGTGCGGATACCGCCAATGGCAAAGTTCATTTTACCCCAGCCAATCTGACTAATAAATTCCACCGTTCTTTAGAGCCAAACACCAGTGGCCGTATTTTGCAGGCAATGTTCAACAACAGCCGTTATTTTGAGCATCATACGCATTTACCGGATAACGAGCATTTTGGTGATGAAGGCGCGGCGAACCACACCCGCTTGTGCCGTGAATATGGTCATGCCGGAATTGAGGTGTTTGTGTTTGGTCGTTATGCGTTTGACAGTTCAAAACCTGCACCGCAACGCTTCCCTGCCCGGCAAACTCTGGAAGCCTCTCAGGCAATAGCTCGTTTACATGGTCTGAGTGAAGAGAACACCGTCTATATTCAACAGAATCCAGACGTTATTGATCAAGGTGTGTTCCACAATGATGTCATTGCAGTCGGTAACCAAAATGTCTTGTTCTATCATGAACAAGCTTTTGCTGATGCCGAGTCGAAATTAGCCGAAATTCAGAGTAAATTCGGCGAACATCCCTTACATTTTATTAAAGTAGCCACCGATCAAGTCAGTATTCAAGACGCTGTAAGCACCTATTTATTTAACACTCAGCTAATTACACCGCCCGATGGTCAAATGACCATTATTGCGCCCACAGAATGTCAGGAAAACGATAATGTCCGGTCTTATCTTGAGCAGTTGACGCAAAGCAATGACAGCCCCATTAAGCGGGTTGAATTTTTTGATGTGAAGCAGAGCATGCGAAACGGTGGTGGGCCTGCCTGCTTGCGTTTACGGGTTGCCTTGAACGATGAAGAAATAGCCGGTGCGAACCAAAACTGTTTAATGTCAGACAAACTGTTTAAACGTTTGAATCAGTGGGTAGAAAAACACTACCGTGATGAGCTCGCTGTTGACGACTTACGTGACCCTGCGCTACTTGAAGAATCACGTTCAGCACTGGATGAACTAACACAAATTATGAAACTGGGTTCGGTATACCCGTTCCAACAAGACTGAGCGTAGGCCGCTCAGTCTTCTGCTTCAGAAGGAATTAATCGTTATCGTTGTGCAGTTCGAGGTTGGCGTCTTCAGAGCCGTCACGCTCGGACCTGGCAACGTCGTTACGGGCAGCATGCAGACGATCCAGATATTCCTGACTCACATCGCCCGTTACGTACTCACCACTAAACACCGAGGTTTCAAAACGTTTTATCGAACGATTTTCTGCACCGACAGCGTCAATTAAGTCATCAAGTTCCTGATAAATGAGCCCATCCGCTTTAATCATATCCTGAATTTCTATTGCCTCGCGTCCGTGACCGATAAGTTCATTGGCACTTGGCATATCAATACCATAGACATTAGGAAAACGAATTTCTGGCGCAGCAGAAGCGAAATACACTTTCTTAGCACCCGCTTCACGGGCCATTTCAATGATTTGTTCTGACGTTGTTCCCCGAACAATGGAGTCATCAACGAGTAAAACATTCTTACCGCGGAATTCCGCACTAATCGCGTTAAGCTTACGACGGACTGATTTCCGTCGCTGAGTCTGCCCCGGCATAATAAAGGTACGCCCGATATAACGGTTTTTTACGAACCCCTGACGGTACGGAAGATCCAACACATTGGCTATCTCTAGTGCAATATCACAACTGGTTTCAGGAATAGGAATAACCACATCAATATCGAGATCGGCGTAATCCCGTTTGATTTTCGCCCCCAACTTCTGTCCCATATTGACTCGCGACGCATAAACCGAAATGCCGTCAATAAATGAATCGGGACGCGCAAAGTAAACGTATTCGAAAATACAAGGGCAATGCATCGGTTTATCTGAACACTGACGCGAATACAGCTTACCATCGTTGGTTATGTATATTGCCTCTCCAGGTTCAACATCACGCAGGTATTTAAATCCGGTGCCGTCAATAGCAACACTTTCGGACGCAACAATGTACTCTTCGCCATCTTCAGTATCACGTTTACCTAACGCTAAAGGACGAATCCCCCATGGATCTCGAAAAGCAACCAGACCATGACCAAGAATCATAGCGACTACCGCATAAGCGCCACGAACCTGACGATGAACGGCGGTCATAGTGCGAAACACATCTTCTTCACTTAGTGTTAAGCTTTTATTTTTATCTAATTCATTGGCAAATACATTCAACAAAATTTCTGAGTCTGATGTGGTATTGATATGCCGGCGAGCAGTTTGAAACAAGTGCTCCTGAACATCGACTGCATTGGTCAAGTTGCCGTTATGCGCCATCGCAATACCGAAAGGCGAGTTAACATAGAATGGCTGCGCTTCCGCTGAACTTGAGCTGCCAGCAGTTGGATAACGCACATGACCAATACCAACATTACCTGACAACCGGTGCATGTGGCGTGTATGGAACACATCACGCACCAAGCCATTGGCTTTTCTTAAACGCAAAGTACAATGCTCATCGACTGTCATAATACCAGCGGCGTCCTGGCCACGATGTTGAAGCATGGTTAACCCATCATAAAGCGCTTGGTTAACAGGCTGCTTACCAACAATACCAACAATACCACACATGTCTTTTCACCTTTCTATACAGGTTGAGGGACTAAAAAACTGGAGCTGTTTTCCAGATAACTGAAAAACCACTGAATAAATACACCGAAGTGAGGGATTAATAGAGATTCCTGCCACCATTCGCTGGACGATAAAGTCGTAAAGGAATCAATAAAGAATAATAAGGCACTGACAATCAGTACACCGCGCAATGCGCCAAACACCAGGCCAAGAACGCGATCGGTGCCGGATAAGCCGGTGTGATGCACTAACTGAGAAAGAATGTAGTTGATAATTGCGCCAAGAATCAGCGTCGCTACAAATAATGCGGCTATAGCTGCGGCATTTCTGACCAGGGGATCACCGATCTGAGTAAAATATACCGCAAGATCTTGATAGAACTGGCTGGCAATAAAAAATGCTGAAATCCAGACGGCCAAGGACACAGCTTCTTTAACAAAGCCCCTAACCAGACTGATCAGCGTAGAAAGGCCGATAACAATTATAATGGCATAGTCAATCCAGAGCATAATAACTCACAATTGCTGCGCAAAAGACGCGGTGGATTTTAACAGAATGTGAGCCACAATGTGATTTTCTTTTCGCATATATTGCAAAACTCACGGCCGATAAGTAATGACTTTGCCCTCAAGTCCCGTTAGTTCTTTTAACGGAGCTAATTGTTTCTCAAGTTCCGCTTTAGATGTATCCGGCCCCACTAATACTCGTATCAATGAACTGCCGGAAGCTTTTTGTGAATACGCAGCAAAACCTTTTGCCTGTAATTGAGAGATTAATTGTTTGACGCTGTCTTCCTGACTAAAAGCACCTAATTGAATGACCCAGGCTTTACCATCAACGGCATACTCTGAGGGTTGCCGCGGCGGAGCCTGGATATCGTTATCGTCATTAACAGGTGCTGCAGAGTCGGCGGTTTTTTCTATTGCGGATTGTTCTTCTTTAACGGTTACAGGCTCTGCTACGGTTGTATCTGATAAGGTTTGAGGTTTCTTCAGCTCTTCCTCTACAGTCGGTTTCAATGGAATTGTTTCCATTGGTTCAACGGGCCCTTTCTTTTCTCCGTCCAATACATCAGGAATAATGATTACGGCTAACGCTACAAGTATTAATGTGCCAACGAGGCGATTTTGCAGAGGACTGGACAAAGCTCAAGCTCCTTTAAGGTGTGCGTTAATTCTCGCTACAGTGTAAAACGAGCCGAAGCCGAAAACCAGAGCCTTACCGTTATTCGTTTGCCATTGCTGTGCGGCTCTCAATGCTTCGGTAAATGCCAGCTCGACAGATTCAAACACCTCATAAGACTCCTTCGGGAGTTTCGCACTGACACCAAGTTGTTCGGCTGTTTCACCACGAGGCTCAGACAACGAGCCTAAGTACCAATTCGTCACTTGTGATATCAAAGCCTTAGCCACTCCCGCATGATCTTTATCGCTCAGCATACCAACGACGGCAAATATCTTATGCTCCGGATAGAACTTACGGACATATTGATTCGCATAAGCAGCAGCTTGAGGATTATGCGCCACATCAAGTAACACTTCACACTCGCGGTAAAAATAAGACTGCATTCTTCCCGGCAACGTTGCTCGTGCTATTCCTTCTCGGATAGCGGACAAAGTAACAGGTAAGGGCAGTTGTTCAATGGCAGCTATGGCTGTTGATGCATTAATAAGAGGCAGTTTAGGCAGTGGTAAGTCGTTGAGTTGGGTATGCTGACTACGGTAACTCCAACTCGTTCCCTGTTCATTCGCATGAAAATCGCGACCCACTTGCCAAAGTTTAGCGCCTATACGCTCGGCACTTTCTTCAATACTGCCCGTGGGTTTTTTTTCACCACAAATGAGTGGCTTGCCGGCTCTGCCAATCCCCGCCTTCTCACGCCCAATTTGTTCGCGGTCATTACCAAGAAATGCAATGTGATCAATACCAATGCTGGTCACTACAGCGACATCAGCATCGACACAGTTAACGGCATCCAGACGCCCACCAAGGCCAACTTCCAAAATAGCAACATCTGGACGCGCTTTATTGATTAACCATAGCGCAGCTAATGTGCCGAACTCAAAATAGGTTAAAGACGTTTGTTTACGCGCAACTTCAATGGCAGTAAAAGCCTCAACATGTTCAGCGTCGGTTAGTTCCTGAGCATTAATACGAACTCGCTCACGGTATTCTGTAATGTGCGGAGAAGTATAAACCCCGGTAGTGTAGCCCGCTGCACGAAGAATCGTTTCCAGATAGCACACGGTCGAACCTTTACCGTTGGTTCCACTCACAGTGATAACCAATTGAGCCGGCTCTAACACTCCAGCCTTAGCCCCAACCTCTGAAACTCGCTCCAGGCCCATATCAATGTTTTTGGAATGAATGGTTTCGAGGTAGATCAGCCAATCCTGCAACGGCGCTGCCGCAGCAGGAGCTGATGTCTGTATGCCCGTCATTATTCGCTTACACTTATTTCCGCAGTTTCAGTGGAGGGCAGGTTTTGCATTTTCGCTAACAAACGGGCGACGGTATCGCGCATATTACGGCGGTCAACAATCATGTCAATAGCACCATGTTCAAGCAAAAATTCGGCTCGTTGAAATCCTTCAGGCAGAGTCTGGCGTACCGTTTGCTCAATTACCCGAGGGCCGGCAAAACCAATTAACGCTTTAGGCTCAGCGATATGAATATCACCCAGCATCGCCAAACTCGCTGAAACACCGCCCATGGTAGGATCGGTTAATACCGAGATGAAAGGCAACCCTTCCTCACTCATTCGTGCCAACGCAGCGGATGTCTTCGCCATTTGCATTAACGACATTAACGCTTCCTGCATACGAGCACCGCCTGATGCTGAAAAGCACACCAACGGAATACGATGTTTAAGGCAGACTTCAGCGGCCTGCACAAATTTAGCCCCTACGACCGAGGCCATGGACCCGCCCATAAAGTTAAAGTCAAAAGCTACAGCGACTAAAGGAACACCCTTTACAGTCCCCTTTTCAGCAATTAACGCGTCATTTTCACCGGTACTCTTTTGTGCCGCAGCAATACGGTCTTTATATTTTTTCGAGTCTTTAAAGCGTAAAACATCTTTCGGTTCCAGATCGGTGCCGATCTCTTCACGGTTTTCTTTATCCAGGAAAATATCCAAGCGACTGCGTCCGGTGACCCGCATATGGTGATCGCATTTAGGACAGACATTTAGACTACGCTCTAAATCAGCCTTATAGATAATATTGTCACAGGCCGTGCACTTACTCCAGACACCTTCTGGAACGCCACGCCGCTTGTTAATTTTTGGCTTCGCAAGAATTCTTTCTATCCAGCTCATACTATTCCGCCTAAAAGCTGCTATTAGTCAATGTGATGTAGCTTACATGGTACCACAAATGGGTCAAGCAAAGAGGTCATAACAGTGACTCTTAGTCGCCTAGCCACAGCGGCCCCGGAGGTACACTCGGTATATTATAGTGCTCAGGATAAGTTACGGCTACCAGATAAAGCCCATCCGGTTTCGCCGTCGCGGCCGCTTTTGTCCTATCGCCGTCCCGTAACAACTCCCCAAGCCACGTAGGAGGCTGCAGGTGCTGACCAATGACAATAAGGCTTCCGACAATATTCCTAACCATGTGGTGCAAAAACGCATTCGCGGTAATATCGATGACAATGTAATCGCCACGTCGTTCTACCGTTAAATTAGAAATTTTACGAAACGGAGTATGTGATTGACAATGAGAGGCACGAAATGCACTAAAATCATGTTCGCCTATAAGCGCTGGCGTTGCTTGTTGCATGACTTTTTCATCGAGAGGCTGATGATAATGGCTCACTCCGGCCGAGTGAATGCCCGGACGAAATCGTGTATTGGCAATAATGTAACGATAGCGTCTTGAGGTTGCACTAAAGCGCGCACTGAACTCACTATCGACCTCCTGAGCCCAACGTACTGCAATACCCGCCGGTAAATTACTGTTAGCACCCAAGGTCCAGGCCGGACCGTGCCGTGGTATAGGAACATCGAAATGAACGATTTGTGCGGTAGCATGAACTCCTGCATCGGTCCTGCCTGCGCAGGTGACCGCTATGGGAGCGTCCGCAATTTTGCTTAAAGCCTGCTCAAGACATTGCTGAACACTTATCACTTCACGTTGACGTTGCCAGCCGTAATAACGACTACCGTCATATTCAAGGCATAAGGCCATTCGCATACTGCTTTATCCTACGAATTTAATTTTTGTTGCAGCGTCTTGGCTTCTTTTGCCAGCGCCTCATCATCACCTTCTGCTAATTGCTGAAGAATTTCTCGCGCTTCATCTTCTTCGCCCATCTCAATATAGGCTCGGGCTAAATCCAACTGACCAGCCGGATCATCGTCCTCGGGAGCACCTTCGGCGTCACCAGATTCATCGTCAGGTAAAACATCTTTCACCGCAGAAGACTGGTAACGATCATTATCTTCATCCTCTTCATCAGCCTCTGCCATTAATGAATCGATATCGACAAAGTCTTCATCTTCTTTGGCACTAAAAGAGTCAGCGTCTTCCTGCTCATCGTCTTTTTCGTCAGCTTCTGCTGCACCGCCAAATAGTGACTCTAAATCCTTATCAGCTTCATCTTCAGCTTGCTCAAGCTCCGCGTCATCTTCCGGAACTTCTTCCTCCAGCTCATCCAGCTCGTCCAATGACTGGGTCAGTTCATCAGATTCCTGAAGCAACTGTTCCAAATCATCTTCTTCAGCTTCTTCCTGCTGATCAGAAGTCTGTGCTGCCTTTTCTTCTTTCTCAGGTTCAGCTGCTGGCTGTTCATCCGCGCTTTCTTCGGCTGTCGGTTCATCTTCGGCTTCAGACAACCCTAATTCGGCAAGCACATCATCCACTTCGCTGTCGTCAAAATCATCCGGCAACAAATCGTTACTTTCTTCATCAGCTTGTTCCGAAGGTTCTTCCGTTACCGTCTCATCAACCTGAGTTTCTTCATCCGGTGCGTTATCTGACAGTATGTCGTCAATATCATCGCCATCTGTGACATCAGATTTATCAGTATCTGCTTGCGGCTCTTCCGCTTTCTCCTCTGGAGCTTCCTGAGAGTCTTCCTGTGCCTCATCGACAGACAGGTCAATGGCTTGCTCATCATCGTCATCAGCTTCACCAAATAATCGATCTAACTCATCCTGAGATAACTCACCCGATTCATCGGCTTCCTCATCCGGTAACACGGCTTCGTCATCCGGTAACACGGCTTCGTCATCATCGTCCAAATCATCATCTGAACTTTCCTTAGAAGGTGTTTCCGGCTGTTTATCATTATCATCACCGTCGTCAAGCCGCACGCTAAAGTCACTTTCATCTTCTTCTGAATGACCCGTCAATTCCGCTTCGAGTGCGCTCAGGTCATCGCCGTCATCATCGGTACTTTCTTCCCCGTCAATATCAAACAGGCCGTCCGTGCTATCTTTCGGTACATCTCCAAGTAATTCTTTATCAAGCTCTGCCGCAGCTTCCTCTTCGGTTAGCTCTTTATTCTTGCTTTCCTCTTCCTCATCTTCTTCTTTTGACTTTGCTGAACGACGTAAAAACAAGAAAACAATCAGCCCAATAATCAGCAGCGCCGGTAAAACCGACACCAGCAACATATTCACCGGACTTTGCAACCAGTCTGCAATACCAGAGTCCTGCTCAACTTCTTCTCTGGCTTGTTGTTCAAGAAGTTGCCTTTGCTGAGCTAATACCTGTTGAAACTGAACTTCCAGCTCATCAGTTTTACTCGCACTGGCGGCAAGTTCATCCAGACGTTCAGCTAACGCATCAATTCGCTCTTGTAAAGATTGATTCTCTCCATACATACGTTCAACAGCCTGCATAGACTGCTGAATGTCGGAGCGCAGCTCTTTAAAGTTCTGCTCCTGGCGCTGCTCTACTTCTTCAATTGTCTGTTCAGCTTTTGCTCGGGCTTCTTCCAGCAACTGTTGCTGCTCAGCCCGGGTTCTTTCCGTGCTCTCTTGTGCTTGTGAAAGTTCTTGAGATTTGGTTTTCAGCTGACCATCAACCACGACCTGGCGTCGAGCAGCCTCAGGGTTAACCATTTGAATTTCTTGCAGAGAAGGAATGCGTAGATAGAAACCATCAAGCATGCGGTTCATGTTGCCATCAACGAACGCTTGGTCGTTTGCCTGAACAATGGCAACCATCGTTTGGTATTGAGTCACGCTGGAATGTGGCTTATAACGACGGGCAATATCCCACAGAGTGTCATTACTGCTAATTGGGCCGTAACGCTCCTGCCCAATGCGCACATCGGTTGCTTCTGAGCCCTTTTCGCCTTTTATAACGACACCGTCCTGCCAACTTGCCGCAGCGACTGTCATGCTGCCGGACAACACTAGGGCTGCCAGCGAAAAATATCTCAGTACCTGCACTCTTATCGTTTTTCTCATTCCTTCGTCTCTGCCTGCACTTTGCTCTTATCTTTAACGGCGTCAGTCCTGAAAACTTTATGACATACAGCGGCTTAAATTACCAGTAATCACGAATTAAAGTTTCAGCGATTTGTATACTGTTCGTTGCTGCACCTTTGCGAATATTATCAGACACGACCCACAAGTTAAGACCATTAGGGTGACTGATATCTTCTCTTACTCTTCCGACAAAAACGTCATCGTTACCGGCCGCATTACCCACTTGCGTTGGAAACTCTTCACGCTGTTCCATTAAAGTAACACCCGGAGCTTCACTTAACAGCTGTTTCGCATGCTCTGCTGTAATTGGCTGGCGTGTTTCAATGTGGATGGCTTCTGCATGACCAAAAAATACCGGCACTCTGACAGCAGTAGGATTGACTCGAATACTGGGATCATTAAATATCTTTTGCGTTTCCCACACCATTTTCATTTCTTCTTTGGTGTAGTCATTCTCCTGAAAAACGTCTATTTGAGGAATGCAGTTGAAAGCAATTTGTCGACTGAAATTCTCAACCGTAGGCTGCTTTCCATTCAACAACTCCGCCGTCTGTTTGGCGAGCTCTTCCATCGCTTCTTTACCAGCTCCCGACACCGACTGATAAGTGCTGACGTTAATACGTTCAATACCCACCGCGTCGTGAATTGGCTTCAGTGCCACCATCATCTGAATAGTCGAGCAGTTCGGGTTTGCAATGATATTACGATTCCTGAAATCGGCTAAAGCCCAAGCGTTAACTTCCGGCACCACTAGAGGAATATCTGGTTCGTAGCGAAACTCCGAAGTATTATCGATAACAACGCAACCTGCCTCAGCGGCTTTCGGTGCAAACTCACGAGAAATAGAGCCTCCCGCAGAGAAAAATGCGATATCGGCGTTAGACCAGTCAAACTCGGTAGCGTCTAACACTTCGATTTCTTCACCGTTAAAGTCAACGGTCGCGCCAGCCGAACGAGCGCTAGCTAAAGGAAAAAGCTCTGCCACCGGGAATTTTCGTTCAGCTAAAATTTCGATCATCTGCTGACCCACTAAACCTGTTGCACCTAATACCGCAACGCGAAACCCATGTGACATGCTAACTCCTTACTTAGGCAATTGCCGAGCGTTAAAGCCCAACTGTAAAAACTGGATGTATTGCTCGCTATTATGGCATGTAACCACCTGATTAATGAACTCTCTGCGCGGCCTTTCTTTGCGATAATTACGACGCAGACGATCAAAACCATTTGATGTGAGGCCATGCTTCCGGAACATACTGTCATCGTGACTCAGGTCGAAGTGTTCTTTTACCCACGCACAAAGCGTTTCAAATTTATTGAGTTCTTCGGCTTTGCATTCTGGCCATTCAACCGGCGGTAAAACTTCGAATAACGTTTTATTGGCTTCATATCCGAAATGTTTCAGCAAGGCGTTTGCTATCATCACGGCACCGCCCACTTTGCCTTCCAGACTGTGTCCGGCAATATGCGGCGTGGCAATATCAATGTAAAGCACTAACTCCCTCAAGACTTCAGGCTCGTTTTCCCAAACATCTAAGACTAATGAAGGCCGTTCTCCCTGTTCCACTCGATTCAGTAACGCTTGGTTATCAACCACGGCTCCCCGGCTGGCATTAATCAATAGTTGCTGCGCGTGAAGTGATTGTAATGCCGTATTTTCAAACAAATGCCGTGTTGGAAACTCACCCTCAAAGGTTAAGGGTACATGGCAAGAGATGATATCGGCGGTCAGTACTCGCTGCCAGTGGTCATGTACAAACTTAACGCCTTTTTTACACAATGGCGGATCGTAGTAGTGAACATTAAGCCCTAAAGCTTCCAGCCTTTTCCCAGCCGCTTTTCCTGTGTGTCCGGCGCCAACAATAGCAACATCAATTTCATCAAAAGACGACAAAGACTGATCGTTTAACCAATTCAGAACCGCGCAAAGGACATATTCACCAACGGACTGCGCGTTAGCGCCGGGCGCGTGCGCGAAGCCAATGCCTCGTTCGGTGAGTGCATTAATATTAATATGCTCAGTGCCAATGGTCGCCGAGGCAACAAATTTCAGTTTAGGGGCTTTGCGCAGCAGGCTTTCATCAACGTTGGTAACCGATCGCACCAGCAATGCATCGGCTTCTGCCAGAAGTTCTTCAGGGGGGATTCTCTCAGAGAAGTAAGAAAGTGTTCCTGCACCCGACAATACATCTGACAGTGCAGGAATATTCTGGTCGGCAACGATTTTCATCGCAGTAACCGACTTAATCTATTACTCAGAGTATTGGCGCATCACTAACGATGCGTTCGTACCACCAAAACCAAAGCTGTTGGACATAACAGTCCGCAACGGTGCCTCAGTTGTTTGCTGAATGATATTCATACCATCGGCTTTTTCATCCAACGCTTCAATATTAATTGAAGGTGTAACAAAACCATTCTTAAGCATCAGCAATGAATAAATTGCTTCATGAACACCGGCAGCACCCAAAGCGTGCCCAGTCATTGCTTTAGTCGCGCTGATCATTGGTGTTTTTTCAGGGAAAACTTCACGAATGGCCTCTAGCTCTTTAACATCACCAACCGGTGTACTGGTACCGTGCGTGTTCAAATAGTCGATTGGCGTATCCACCGTTTCCATAGCCATATTCATACAGCGAACCGCACCTTCGCCTGACGGAGCAACCATATCGTAGCCATCAGAAGTAGCGCCGTAACCGACAATTTCACCGTAAATTTTAGCGCCACGAGCTTTAGCTGCTTCCAGCTCTTCAATAACCAGAATACCGCCACCACCAGCAGGTACGAAACCATCTCGACCCTGATCGTATGTACGTGACGCTTTCTCAGGCGTGTCGTTATACTTGGTGCTTAACGCGCCCATAGCGTCAAACTCCATTCCCAGCGTCCAGTGCAATTCTTCACCACCACCAGCAAAAACACGGTCCTGCTTACCAAACTGGATAAGTTCAAGAGCGTGACCAATGCAGTGGGCAGAAGTTGCACAAGCAGAACTGATAGAGTAATTCACACCCTTAATTTTAAACGGTGTTGCCAGGCAAGCTGAAGTAGTTGAAGCCATGCAGCGAGGTACCATATAAGGCCCTACTTTTTTTACGCCACGCTCACGTAAAATATCGGCTGCCGCAACCTGGTGTTCGCCAGAAGCGCCACCAGAACCAACGACCAGACCGGTACGCGGGTGAGATACCTGCTCTTCGCTCAAGCCTGAATCTTCAATAGCCTGTGCCATCGCGATATAGGCATAAGCTGCAGAGTCACCCATAAAACGCAATGCTTTACGATCAATGTGGTCTTTGGGATCTAGATCAACAGCTCCCCACACTTGGCAGCGCAGCCCCATTTCCGCAAAAGATTCTGAACGGCTAATACCCGACTTGCCGGTACGTAACGATTCCAGCACTTCTTCCTGATTGTTTCCGATACTTGATACGATACCAAGTCCGGTGATAACAGCTCTTCTCATTCTTTAATCCTGTCTGACATTTCTACGTCGATATCTTAACCAACGTTGTGTGTGAATGTGGTCTGCTTTGTCCACTGTTGTTCGTAAAGTTGTTATTATAGCGACCATCGACCAATAAATCATGGAATAGCCGCTTGAATTCTAGTTCATCTGTTCAGTTTAACGAGCATGGCGTACCTGTTTCCACTACTTTCGACGATATTTATTTTTCTGTCGACAGTGGTGTTGACGAAAGTCAGTACGTATTTCTCAATCAAAATGGATTACCTGAACGCTGGCACTCTCTACCGGATCATTATTGCTTCACTATTGCTGAGACCGGTTTTGGTACAGGGTTGAACTTTCTGCTGACCTGGAAACGCTTCCTGGAGCATGCACCAGCGAATACACGACTTCACTTTGTTAGTTTCGAAAAGTTTCCTTTATCACGCCAACAACTTCAGCAAGCTTACCAGTTACTAACTCCCGTCGCGCAGCTAAGTTCTCAGTTTTTGGAGCATTACCCTGCGGTCAATCCGGGCTGTCACCGCATCATCCTATCACAAGGCCGCGTCATTCTGGATCTTTGGATTGGCGACCTAAATGAGTTACTGCCTGACTGGCTACCACAGGCACAACAGCAAGTTGATGCCTGGTTTCTAGATGGTTTTGCCCCCGCCAAAAACCCAGAAATGTGGCAACCGGCATTGTATGATGCGATGGCGCAAACAGCGCATAGCGACACAACATTCTCAACTTTTACTGCGGCTGGCAGCGTAAAGCGAGAACTACAGCAAGCGGGATTTAAGGTTAAAAAAGTGCCCGGTTTCGGGCGTAAAAGAGACATGCTTTGTGGCCTTTACAACCAGGCAACGGATAAGAAAAAACACAATGACAGGCGCAGCGTCACCATTATTGGTGGGGGGATCAGCGCGGCCTGCTCCGCTTTAGCACTGAGACAAAGGGGGGTCGACGTCAGGCTCATTACACCTGAAATCGCCGACGGCGCTTCCGGCAATCCTCAAGCAGCCGTCTACCCTCTGCTTCATGCCGAGCATACACCACTCAGTCGATTGTACTGGCAGGCCTTCTCTACAGCCACAAGCTTCTACCGTAGCTTTTGTGCGGAGAACTGGTTCCCCACGGGTGTTATGCAGCCGGCGTTTAACGACGACAGAGCCCGGCGTTACCAGCGCATAGCCGACCATCTCTATGCCGAGGAAACGGTGCGTTATTTACAGCAACCGGAAGCAGAGAAAGCAGCTGGTGTTTCGTTGGCTTTTGCAGCACTGCATTACCCAAGAGCGGGATGGTTAAGACCATCGAAAGTCGTCAAGACGCTTTTAGAGAAGGCAAATACCGAGTTTATTGAAGGTAAGGTGAAAGCATTGGAGCAAACCGCAAACGGCAGTTGGCAGATTACATTGAATAATGGGGAGTTATTATCCGCTGAGCGTGTCGTCGTTGCCAGCGGCCATCAAGTTAATTTGTTATTACCGGAAAACATAGAGCCTCTGCCAATACAGCCGGTTCGCGGTCAAGTGAGCTTAGTAAAAACAACGCCCGAGCTCTCCGCGCTTAAAACGGTTTTATGCTTTAAAGGGTATTTAGTTCCTGAAGATGACAACACTCACTGTGTTGGAGCGACTTTTCACCGAGACAGTGACGATCTGGAGGCCAGAACAGAGGATGACGAAGAAAACCTGCAGCAGCTTAACCAGAATGCACAGGAGTCGTGGTCTGAATCACTTGAGGTAACAGCGCACCGGGTTTCTGTAAGGGCAACCAGCCCCGATCACCAACCGGTCATCGGAACCGTTGCTAAAAACTTACACGTTGTTACCGCGCTAGGATCGCGGGGCTTTACCTCAGCTCCTATTCTGGCCGAAATTATTGCCTGCCAATTAACCGGGGAGTTGGTCCCGTTAACTCAGGATGCCTTACGCCGCATTGCCGTTAGTCGCTTTAAGCGCTAATTTATCGATTACGTTATTGATGTGAGCCTGATCAGCTGGAGAAAGTTCATGGCGGGTCTTGTGCACTGCTTCGCGCAAGGCCGGCATGATATTCTCCGGCTGAGTCTCACCAGCCATCTCCAACTGCGCAACAACCAAATCAAAATGTCCGCGTAAATAACCGCTGGCGAACAGCTCATCATCGGTTCCCGAAACAACTGCCTCGTCAAAAACTGTCTCAAGTTGTTCCACTAATTGATCAAAGTCCATACTGCTTCCCATTCGAAGCTCCCTTCCGGAAACAAAGGCGCTCATTCTAACGGTCTTTTTGTTACAATGCATCCGCATCAAAGACTCAACGCATGACAGAGGTGTTTATTATGTCCCTGGAAATTGGCTTGTTTTATGGTTCAACTACCTGCTATACCGAAATTGCCGCGGAAAAAATTCAGCAAGCCATGGGCGAGGACATTGTTCAGCTATTTGATATCAAAGACACCCCGCTAAAAGAAGCTGAACAATTTGACGTCCTGATTTTTGGCATTTCCACCTGGGATTTCGGAGAGCTTCAGGAAGACTGGGAAAGCCACTGGGATGACATTAACGATGTTGACCTACGCGGTAAAGTTGTAGCACTTTATGGTATGGGCGATCAGGAAGGCTATACCGACTGGTTTCAGGATGCATTGGGAATGCTGCACGACGCCATTGCCGCCCATGGTTGCAAGCGCATTGGTTTTTGGCCTAATCAGGGGTATGAATTTGCCGCTTCCAAAGCGTTAACCGCAGATAACACTCAGTTCGTCGGTTTATCACTGGATGAAGACTCACAATATGAGCTATCAGATGAACGTATCGAACAATGGACCACGCAAATTTTAGAAGAAATTGCCGAACAACTAGGATAACAATAATGCAAAGCTTTCTTTCCAAAACCTTGCTGCTGATAACGCTGTTAGTGTCGTTAAGCGCTCTGGCAAAAACTGAAAACAACAGCATTGAAGCGTTCACTTCATCATTTGAAGAGCAACAGGGTTTCTTCACGTTTTATCATGATAAAGCGACCAGTAAGTTCTATCTGGAAGTTCCCAAAGACAGCAGACAATTTATTTTTCAAACCAGCCTCCCGTGGGGACTAGGTTCTAATGATGTGGGTCTTGACCGTGGTCAACTAGGCGAAACTCGTCTGTCCTCGTTTCATATCGAGGGGAATCGGGCGTTACTGGTTCAGCACAATACGGAGTTCCGTGCTCAAACCCGTAACCAGGCTGAAAGAGATAGCGTAAATCAAGCCTTTGCCGATGCCGTACTCTATGGTTTCGAGGTTGTTGCAAGCAATGACAAGCACGTTTTAATTGACTATACCCCGTACCTTCTAAGCGATGTACATGGCGTAAGTAAACGCTTACAACAAACCGAGCAAGGGCAGTTCAAAGCCGACCCAAACCGCTCTGTCGTTTATCCGGAGCGCAGTAAAGCTTTTGTTGAAAATACTGAGTTAGAAGCAAAAGTCACTTTTGTCGGCGAAGGACAAGGCCAATGGATCAACCAGGTAGCAGCCAACGCCGATGCGATTTCTCTGCACCTTCATCATTCTTTTATTAAACTGCCCGATGCGGCCTACCAGCCTAGAGAATTTCACCCCAACAGCGGTTTCTGGGCACACAGCTTTAAAGACTACGCGGCACCTCTTGGTGAATCAATGACGGTACAATATATCCCGCGTCACCGTTTAAATAAAAAAGACCCCATTGCCTCACAAAGTGAAGCTCGTGAACCCATCGTCTACTATCTCGACCCTGGTGCACCAGAACCAGTAAAAACAGCGCTGCTGGAAGGCGCCCGCTGGTGGACTGAAGGCTTTGAAGAGTTAGGTTACGATAACGCTTTTCAAGTAAAGGTCCTGCCTGATGACGCCGACCCAATGGATGCTCGCTATAACGTGATTCAATGGGTTCATCGTGCTACCCGCGGTTGGTCATATGGTTCATCAGTGATTGACCCGCGCACAGGAGAAATCATTAAAGGTCATGTCACCTTAGGCTCTCTTCGTGTACGTCAGGATATGAAAATTGCTGAAGGTTTGCTAACCCCCTTTATTGAGGACGCTAGCGAGCTGAAAGCAGCCGTTAAAAGCATGGCTCTGGCTCGTATTCGCCAACTGAGCGCGCACGAAATTGGCCATACACTGGGAATTGCTCACAATTTTGCGGCCAGCACCACTGATCGAGCCTCGGTTATGGATTACCCACATCCGTTAGTTAACCTAACCACAGAGGGTACCTTAAGCTTAAATAACGCCTACGCTGAGGGCTTAGGTATCTGGGATAAGCAAGTATTAGCTTATGGCTACAGCGATTTCGGCGGCATGCCATCGTCATCTGAACAGCTGGCTCGTATTCTTGAAAAGAATAAAACGCTTAATCTGCACTTCATTTCGGATCGAGATGCCCGCCCTGCAAGCGGCGCTCACCCACTGGCTCATCTATGGGATAATGGCAGCGACCCGGTTACTGAACTGGAACGTTTGCTTTCCGTTCGCCAACAAGTACTGGGTAGCTTCAGTAAAGATATGCTGCAGCCAGAGCAGCCTCTTAGTCAGCTACAAGCGATCTTTGTACCGGTTTATTTGCTGCACAGATACCAGACAGAAGCTGCTGTAAAGTGGCTAGGTGGCGTTAACTATCGTTATTACATGGCGAACGACACCGCGGATGATTACCAACCGGTTGGTGCTGCCAGGCAACAAAGCGCTCTAAAACAGTTGCTTAAAACCATTCAGGCAGACAACCTGCGTGTACCATCACATGTTAAGCAATGGCTGGTTCCTGTGGCTTACGGTCAAAACTCATCACGCGAAGACTTTGACGGAAAAATGGGACTAATACCGGATACGGTGAGTATGGCAGCCAGCGCAGCCGACCATAGCCTGCATTTGATGCTTAACAGCCAGCGCCTGAACAGACTGGTTCAGCAACACGCAGACAACGAACGGATACCTTCTCCAACGCAGGTAATGTCGGAAATTTTTAGTACCGTTTTCAACGACTGGGAAAACGCTACCAACGACCCTCTGCTGCAACGTTTATTGATGACTGCGTTGAATGCCGAAGTCAGAGCAATAAAAAGTGCTGGCCTGGCTGCGGAAACTCGATTAATGATGCGGGCAGAGCTTGTTAAACAGCAACAGCAGCTCGCTGAATCATCTTCTTTATTACTGCAGCAACTGGCTCATGATTTAGAGAGTTTCTTAACTGATGGGAAGTGGCCGGAACAATACGAACCCGAAGCGTTGCCGCCGGGTTCGCCAATCTAACGAAAATACCAGGGCCGCTTACAGCGGCTCTGGCATATCGTCTAACTGATCTTTGGTCTTACCGTGTGGAGTTGGTTGACGTGTTTCCGGATCAATATGAACGAAAACAATGTCATCCGCGGTACAAATATTTTGCTTCGTGTGCTTGTTACGCACCAAACAAGTAATAGCTAACGACGTACGACCTACAGACTTAACCTGCAAACCGAACTCAACAACATCGCCCTGAAACGCTGATGTTTCAAAGGTAATGGCGCCAATGTGCTTGGTTACCAGACTTTTAGCTTCTAACTGACAGCTGGCAAAAATATAAGCTTCCTCATCAATCCATTCTAAAATACGGCCACCAAATAACGAACCAGCAAAGTTCAGATCATTTGGCATAACCAGCCGGCGAGATAAAAAGCGCATAGTCACTCCTTATAAGTGGAAGAGATGAACATATTATAACCTATTGTTCGCCAATGGTTTGTTGAAAAAATTGGGCAATCATTGAATACAAATGAATTTTTGTATGACGCCCGTTAATAGAATGCTTTTTCCCCGGGTAATTCATCATTTCAAAAGACTGAGCGTTGTCCTGCAATTGTTTGTATAACTTTGTACTATGAGTAAACAAAACGTTGTCATCGGCCATTCCGTGATAAATCAACAAATCGCCTTTAAGGTTTTTACTGTACGGAAAGACGGAGGATTTTTCATAAGCATCGCCTTCATTCGGCATGCCCATGAATCGTTCGGTGTAATGCGTGTCATACAAGCGCCAGTCAGTTACTGGTGCGCCGGCAATTCCGGCTTGAAAGTGTTCAGGGGCTTTAAACATTGCAAGTAAAGACATGTAGCCGCCGTAACTATGACCATAAATACCAATACGCTTAGCATCGACATAAGGCAAACCGGTTAAATACTTGACCCCGACGACCTGATCATCGACCTCGGGCCCTCCCATGTTTTTATAAATGGGGGCTTCAAAGCGTTTCCCACGGTTCGCTGAGCCTCGGTTATCCAGCGTGAAAACTATAAAGCCGTGTTGCGCCATATATTGAACAAACTCACTGCCCCAACTTTTAGTGACTCGCTGAGCACCCGGCCCACCATAAACGTAAACCATTACTGGATACGTTTTTTCAGCATCAAAGTTTTTAGGTTTGGTTATTTTATAATAAAGCGTTTGGCCATCTGCAGCCTCAAGTTCGCCAAATTCCGGGTAACTCCATTGACGCAGATAGGGCGAGAGAGGATGCTCATCGGTAATCTCATTTTCAGCTAACCATGCCAGGTGGTTCCCGGTTGGCCCATGCAAGCTCACTTGCTTAGGTTGCTGGGGGGAAGAGTAAGTATCCAGATACGAACGCGCGTCCGAGGCAAATTCAATATCATGCATCCCTTCGCGCTCGGTAATACGTGTCGGATTTGCCGCCGAACTGGCATTCAACTGTGCGCGGTAGAGATGAGACTCAAGAGGAGACTCTTTACGAGCCGTAAAATAAAGTGTTCCTGTGCTCTCATCAATTGCCTCCAGCTCGTCAACTTGCCAGTCGCCGGAGCTTAACTGACGAATTAAAGAACCATCCAGCCGGTAAAGATAAAGGTGTTTAAATCCACTTCGCTCAGAAGCCCAGATAAAATGCTTATTATCTTCTAAGAAATACAAATCGTTATGAAGATTCAGCCAACTGTCGGATGTTTCCGTCACAAGCGCCTGCTCCGTCTTATCCTGACGGTTATAAACCAACAGGCTCAGTGTCTGTTGATTGCGACTCTGCCACTGATAGCTAAGATGCTTGCTATCGCCGACCCACTTTACTCTTGCCAGATAGCCATCATCTAATCTATCAAGATTTAACCAATCGACTTCTTTATTACCAACCTGATAAACCCCTAAATCAATGTTGACGTTATCGCTTCCGGCAAAGGGGTAACGTTGTTGTATGGTTTCTATGCTATCGGCATAAATTTCACTGCGAGTAGCCAAAGGAACAGGACTTTCATCAACTTTGGTCAACGCAATTGCTGATTCATCCGGAGCCCACCAGTACCCCGTCATACGCTTCATTTCTTCCTGAGCAACAAACTCAGCCATGCCAAATTTAAGCGTTCCACCACCGGCATTGGTAACAGCCCGTTCTTTGCCACTCTCTATATCAACAAAGTATAAATTTTGCTCACGAATATAAGAAACGTAATTTCCTTTAGGTGAGAGTTTCGCATCGGTCTCGAAAGACTTTGTTTTAGTCAACTGCTTGATACTCGACTTACCCGGCTGGTAGTAAAAGACATCGCCATTATACGGAAAAAGCAACGCATCACCCTGCGCGGACCAACTGTACTCTATGATGCCGCTTCCACTGACCCGCTGGCGCTCTCGGCGCGCCTTTTCCTCATCAGAGAGCTCACGTTCTTCTGTAGCAAGCTGATCAGCTGATACCAATAATTCATGCTTGTTGGCTTCTATATCGTATAACCATAAATCATAACGCTGAGGATTCTGCTCGCTACCTTTTAAATAGGAAAGATAGTTTCCTCCCGGAGCAAACTTAAGCGCTCGCGGTGTTTCACCGGTCAGACTGGGTCCACTAAACAGGCGCTCAATGGTTAAGTCTTCAGCAAAGACAGACAAGCTAAAAATACTACAGATGGCAAAAGTAACCGCCTGAACTCGGCGGTTAAGCATAAAAGGCATGATTTTCGATCCAGTTGTTAGTCTATTGCTTATAATACTAACAAAGTTCAGGGTAAAAATCGGTGCGGTGCGGTGAAATAACACGAAAACGCCACCGCCGAGTTGCAGCGGTAGCGTAATAAAAGACTACTTAGAAACTAATTGAAACCCCCGCCTGGAAACGGCGACCTGTCACTGGTGCATCATCTTTCAAAAAGGAGCTATGGACAAAACCTAATTGGTTGGTCAAGTTCTCTCCTTTCAGATACAAAGTAGCACCATAATTAGCGAGCCAGTCAGGATACAAATTAATACGTGCATTCAGTAATCCATAGGCGTCAGTGACCGTTTCGTTCTGAGCAATTTTATCCTGCTCTAAGTAACGGGTATAGCCAATTGAACCGTCCCAGCTTACCGCCTGATAACGTACCTCTGTGCCGATGCGCTGAGCGGGGATTCTCGGCAAGTTGTCACCGTCACGTTGCTTTGCTCGCGTATAATCACTGAACCCATGCAGTGACCACTGTTCTGTTAACTGCCAGTCCAGCTCGAGTTCATAACCAAACAATTCAGCATCCACTTGGCTAAACTGAACGACTTGCAGCTCTTCGCCGTGCTCGTGTTCATGTTCGTGTTCTTCTTCATGGGCGTGTTCATCATGATCTTCATCACCGTGAATTTCCTCACTATTTAACCCGATAAAGTTATCATAAATAAAGTCATCAACCCGATTGTAGAACAGGTTAAGGTTGGCATGAAAACGCTCACTCTCAAAATGAAAGCCAACATCCACGTTATTTGATGTTTCTGTCTTTATTTGAACATCCGTTGGCTCAATGTGATATTCGCCACTGGCTTCTTCGTGCAGTTCATAACCGAGCCCCAGCTCATAGGTGCGGGTAGCAAAATGATTGCCATTAGCAAACACCTCACTGGCCGAAGGCGCTCGCTCTGCGTGGCTCAGGTTAAACGAAACCGACGTATGGTCGCTAAAGTGGTAAAGATAACCGGCCGAAGCCGAAGTCGCGTCAAAGGTATCGAGCTTTTGTTCCTCACTGGAAAGCGAGGTGCGCTCATGGCGCAAGCCTAAATCAACATGATGCGGACCAAATTCCTGTTCTACGACCCAGAAAAGTCCCTGAGTGCGTCGAGAGGTGTTGGGCGTAAAGGCTTCTTCGCCAAAAGCAGCTTTGTCACTGATATCCCACTGCCAGCCAACAGCCCCTTTCCATCCTGCCACTTCATTATGACGACCCACCAGCCGTATCTCTTTTTGTTCATTTTCAAATTGTGTTGCTACAAAGTTTTGTTCGATTTCCTGATGTTGGTAATCGGTTAAGGCCGCACGAAAGTCTAACCGACTAAAGCCACTGACTGGATTACGCCACTGACCGGCAAACTGTATTCGTTCTTGCTCAAGATCGGCATAAGGACCTGATTCTCCAGCATGAATTTCACCCTCTTCATGAACGTGTTCTGCTTCGTCTTCATGCGCTTCTTCGCCATGCGCATGACCAGGAATCCCATATTCCTGATAAAGCCCCTGATAAGAGAGCCCAAAAAAGCCATCGTCAAACTGATAGCTCGCACCAATGGTTCCGCCCTGAGCATCAACGAAGGTATTTTCAACCTGATCGACTCTTTCACCTTCATCGTTCATAAAAGATGGCGTTTCATAATCATCCGCGCGACGCATAAAGGCATCGGTATAAAGTGCCCAACGGCCATTACCAAGCTGTAAGTCGTAAGAGCCCTCTTTATTGTCATTATTGGTCGAAGCTGACACATTAGCATTGCCCTGTAAGCCATAAACGGGCTCCGAAGGAATACGGTTGTCGACAACATTAATGACACCACCAATTGCCCCACTGCCATAAAGTAAAGTGGCAGGGCCGCGCAACACTTCAATTTGCTGTGCGGTACTGGTTTCCGTCGTTACCGCATGATCCGGACTTCCCCGTGATACATCACCGGTATCAAGGCCGTTCTGAGTGATTTTTACCCTAGGGCCTCCCAGGCCCCGAATAATTGGGCTACCCGCTACGTTAGCAAAGTGCGTATTATTAATTCCCGGTTCTAATGCCAATGTCTCACCCAGACTATGGGCATGCAGTTGCTTCAGAGCATCCCCTGAAATGATGTTAACCGGCTGTGCTGACTCAAGCGCGGTTTTATCTAGTGGGCTTGCATTAATCACTATCACTTCGTATTCATTTAGGTGTTCATGCTCTTCTTCCTGTTGCGCTTGCGCAACTGTGCTAGTTGCTAACAAAGCAAGGGTTAACGCATTCAGTTTCATAGACTACTCCGGTAAAGCCATGTCATTAATGTAATAATATAACATTACAAAAACTTGATACGTTTTGCAACACTCTTTCGGCTATCTACTCTGGTTGTCTTTTATCTGCTGCGGTACACTAGCTCAGCTATTATGATAAAAATAACACCAAAGGACATGATATGAAGCCATCCCATATTCTTCTGCCTGTCACACTCAGTCTGCTTGTAGCAGCATGTGGGGCACCAGAAACAAAATCACAGACTGTCGATATTAGTGCTGATGAATCAAATTTACGTGCTCATTTAGAGTTTCTTGCGGACGATGATCTTAAAGGCCGTGAAACTGGTAGCGATGGGCACGAAGTTGCGTCGAATTACATTGTTTCCGAGTTCAAAAAGCTTGGCCTTGAACCTGCAGGCGATGATGGCACCTTTTATCAGCGCATCCCGTTTCGCAAAAGCACACTGAAAGAAAACAGCGCCAGCATGAGATTTGAGCGTGACGGTGATGTTCTTGACTTTGAATTCCCTAAGCAATTCATTACCGGCCCGAGTCACTACAGTGAGAAAGACGAGATTACAGCGCCATTAGTCTTTGTTGGCTACGGTATGGAAGCTCCGGAATTCGGCTTAAACGATTACGAAAACCTGAATGTTGAAGGTAAGATTGTTGTGATGCTAACCGGTCGACCGGGTTTCTTGCCGAGTGAAGAAGGCGCTCACTTAGCCAACATTAAAGGCGATATTGCTCGTGAAAAAGGCGCGGTTGGTATCATCACCCTACATACCCCGGTACGCGAAAAAACACGCAAATATGAGACCAGCGTTTATTACACCAAAACACCTCGTATGACCTGGCTTGGTCCAAATGGATTACCAAAAGGCGAAGAGCAGCAACTCATGGGCTCTGCCTACCTCGATGACGAACCCGCTAAACAGTTATTTGCTGAAGCGCCAACAAGCCTGGGTAATATTTTTGAGAAAATTGAGGAAGACCCTGATTTTTCTCCTAAAGGCTTCGAACTTGACGGCTCGGTGACTCTGGCCCGAGAATCTCGCCACGAAGAGATCACTAGCCCTAACGTCGCCGCCGTATTACCGGGCTCTCACGACACGTTAAAAGACGAATACGTTATCTATACAGCCCATTCAGATCATATCGGCGTTATTAAGGATATGAGCCGCGAAGACAACATCAATAATGGTGCAATGGATAATGCCAGTGGCGTTTCGGTTATGTTAGAAACCGCTCGTTTATTTGTTGAATCAGGACAGAAGTTTGATCGCTCAATTATGTTTTTGTCGGTCACTGCGGAAGAAAAAGGTTTATTAGGTGCAGACTACTTTGCTAATAACCCCACCGTTCCACTGAACAACATTGTGGCCAACGTTAACCTCGATATGCCAGTACTGCTTTATGATTTTGCCGATGTTATTGCCTTTGGTGCTTCGCACTCGACTTTAGGTGAAACCGTTAGCAAAGCAGCAAAACAGTTTGATACCGAACAAAGCCCTGATCCAATGCCAGAACAGGCTATTTTTACTCGTTCAGATCACTACACTCTGGTTAAAAAAGGCATTCCAGCTGTCTTCCTGATGACCGGCTTTAATTCGAGAACTGAAGGCGAAGATGGCGGCGAAGTCTGGGGTAAGTTTTTCGCAGAACATTACCATAAGCCAAGCGACGGGCTGAACCTGGATATTAACTACGAAGCCGGAGCCCGTTTTACCGACATTAACTTTGCTATTGGTAAAGAGATTGCCAATGCTGACCAACGTCCACAGTGGTTAGAGGATTCGTTTTTCGGTAAGCAATTTAACGACTAAGCTCACCAAGAAAACAGGATTCAAGACTAAGGGGCCGCAGGCCCCTTTTTTGTTTCTTAGCGTCATGAAACTGTCATTAACGCGCCTTACACTTTTAATATCGATGACTACACTGCCGGAGCACTTGATGTTATCTGTAGACAAAGTGGTTAATGACAAGCTACCTCAAATTAAAGGTAAACCCTGGCTGGAAAAACCAACCACCTGGTTTTTGCGAAACCTTTTACATGAAGAAGATATTCAAGAGTTCGGGAAGAGTGCTCCGTCCCTCGAAGGCATCGACTTTGTTGAGCATGCTCTGGATTATTTCAATTTTACTTACGCTTACTCGTCACAAGAACTCGACAATATTCCCGTCAGCGGACGCTTGGTCATTATTGCTAATCACCCGATAGGTTCTCTTGACGGACTGGCATTACTTAAGCTCGTCAGTGAAATACGTAGCGATGTAAAAATAGTCGCGAATGAATGGCTTTCGGTACTAGAGCCTCTTAATTCACTTTTACTGCCGATTAACGTATTTGCAGGAAAGCCCAGCCGTAAAGACATTCGCAATATACACAGTCACCTCCATGACGAAGGCTGCGTGATCCTCTTTCCGGCCGGTGAAGTTTCCCGGTTACGACCCAATGGCGTGCGTGATACACACTGGCAAAGCGGCTTTCTTAAAATAGCTAAAGCAACCCAAAGTGACATTTTGCCAATACGTCTTGATGCCCACAATTCAGCCTGGTTTTACACCGCTTCAATGGTTTATAAGCCGTTAGCCACAATGTTGTTAGTTAAAGAGATGTTTCGGCAACAGCGAAAACAAGTGAAATGCCACATTGGTCAGAGAATACCCACTGAGGCATTTCTTCAACAAGGGCTTAGTGTTAACCAGCAAGTTAAACTATTTAAAAAGCACTTGTACCGTTTAGGTACTCAGAAAAAATCTATTTTCCCAACTCAGACAGCAATAGCCCGCCCTGAATCGCGCCAACCTCTGAAAGCGGCTATAGAGGCCTGTGAATTACTTGGTGAAACCCCATGCGGCAAAAAGATTTATCTATATGAATTCAATGGTAGCTCGCCTATTCTCAGGGAAATAGGCCGCTTAAGGGAAGTTGCTTTTCGCACCGTGGGCGAAGGTACCTGGCGCAAGCGCGATCTTGATGAATACGACACCTGGTACATGCATTTGATTCTTTGGGACCCGGATGATCTTGAAATTGCCGGCGCTTACCGTTTGGGTGACTGTAAAAAAATAATAGAAGCGCATGGTCAAAACGGGCTCTACAGCGATGGCTTCTATGAGTTCTCAGACGCTATGAAGGAAATTTTTCCGCAAAGCCTAGAGCTGGGTCGCTCATTTGTTCAGCCCCGATACTGGGGTAAACGCAGCCTGGACTACCTTTGGGTTGGTATTGGCGCGCTGTTGCGTAAGCATCCAAATTATCGTTACTTATTTGGTTCTGTCAGTATTAGCAACGCCTTACCAAAGGATGCACAGGCCGCTTTAGTTAAATTTTACAGCAGCCATTTTCCGCCCCAAACACCCATGGCCAGAGCGAACATTCCTTATCGTTTAAACACCGACTCAACAGTTCCGGACTTTACCGGTAACAACTACGCCGATGAATTTGTTCTGCTGAAAAGCTACATGGCGAATATCGGCTCTGCCATTCCCACGCTTTACAAACAATACTCCGAGCTATGCGAACCCGGTGGAGTGCAGTTTTTAGAATTTGGCGTTGATCCGGATTTTAATCATTCGATAGACGGACTGGTGTTAGTCGATACCACCAAACTCAGTGCGAAGAAGCGCAAACGTTATTTAGAGACGAGGTAAGCACTGGCCTGCTGATACCAGTCGCCCAATACTATTCGTTTTGCCGAAGTACCGTCATTCAATGTAAAGCAGTGAACCGCAGGGCGATGAGTGTGACCATGAATTAACTGATTAACATCGTGTTGTTCCATCACACGTAAGACTTCCGCATGCTGAGCATCCATTTTATAAAGTTGTGCGGGAGTTAGCTCGCGCTTTTGACTGCTGGATTTTTTCCGTAACCGATTCGCAATGCGCATACGCCATGACAAAGGTAAGTTGCGCATAACACTCTTAACCAAAGAGCTCTGGATAATTGAACGATAACGCAAGTAGCCGGTATCCAATGTGCAGAGTGTATCGCCATGCATAAGCAATACCCGCTCACCGTACAAGTCGACAACAGTTTCATCTGGGAGAATAGTTAAACCAACGTCGCTGGCAAAGCGTTCACCCACCATAAAATCACGATTCCCGGCCATAAAATACAGACGCACACCGTTATCGGTCAGTCGCGTAAGCTGCTCCTTAACTTTAGCCGCAAAATCGCTGGTATCGTCGTCACCCAGCCAGGCATCGAATAAGTCGCCAAGAATATAAAGCGCATCGAGGTGCTGGTGTTGCTGACAAAAGTCACTAAAGGCAGCCAGAATATCTGGCCGCCCGGGACTTAAATGTAAGTCTGCAATAAAGCCGGTGGTCATGGAATCAGTCTTTAACTGACACACTTTCAATAACCACGTCTTCAACCGGCACGTCCTGATGGAAGCCCGCTGAGCCCGTTTTTACGTCTTTAATGTTATTGACCACGTCCATACCTTCAACGACTTCAGCAAATACACAATAGCCATAACCATTCGGTGTTTCATTCTGAAAATTCAAAAAGGCATTGTCGTTCACGTTGATGAAAAACTGAGACGATGCTGAATGAGGATCAGGTGTGCGCGCCATAGCCACCGAGCCAACCACATTCGGCTTTGCTGTCGGGGCCTCGTTTTCGATATTATCGCGTGTTTCTTTTTGCTTCATACCGGGTTCGAAACCGCCGCCCTGTACCATGAAGTTATTAATAATGCGGTGGAAAATTGTACCGTCATAAAAACCGTCGCGGGCATACTGTAAAAAATTCTCTACCGTCTTAGGCGCGGTTTCATTGTGCATTTCTAAAGTGATATCACCATGATTGGTATGTAAAACGACTTGCATTGAATGTACCTGTTTCATTGACTAAACCAGCTGATAGTGTACCAGAGCCTCGCCATCGGTGGTATCATAAGCCCTTTGTTTTCATCGTTAACCGATAGATAAGTAAGAGATCACATTATGGCATTAACCGTCTTTAATACCCTGACCCGCAAGAAGCAGTCATTTGAGCCAATCAAACCCGGTCACGTGGGTATTTATGTGTGTGGTGTTACTACTTACGACTACTGCCATATTGGCCATGCCAGAACCTATGTCGCTTTTGATATTGTCGTGCGTTATCTGCGTAAACTTGGTTACGACGTGACTTACGTGCGTAACATTACTGATCTGGATGACAAAATTATTAAACGCGCGGCTGAAAAAGGTGAAGACTTTCATCAGGTCACCGAGCGCTTTATTGGCGAGATGCACAAAGATTTTGACGCACTGAATCTAGTCCGTCCCGATATTGAACCTCGCGTAACCGGCCATATGGATGAGATTATCCAGATGATTGAAAGTCTCATCGAAAACGGCAATGCCTATGAAGCCGGCAACGGTGACGTTCTGTTTGATGTTTCCACCTTTAACAATTACGGCAAGCTCAGTCGCCAGGACTTAGAGCAATTGCAGGCCGGCGCCCGGGTCAATGTTGATTCCGCCAAGCAGGATCCGCTCGACTTTGTATTATGGAAGGCGGCAAAAGCCGGAGAACCCAGCTGGTCATCCCCTTGGGGAGAAGGACGCCCTGGTTGGCATATTGAGTGCTCAGCAATGAATAAAAAACACTTAGGCACCACCTTTGATATTCATGGTGGCGGTTCTGATCTGGCTTTCCCTCACCATGAAAATGAAATAGCACAAAGCTGCTGTGCAAACCAGTCTGAGTACGTAAAGTACTGGATGCACAGCGGTATGGTGCAGGTCGATAACGAAAAAATGTCGAAGTCGCTGGGCAACTTTTTTACTATTCGCAGCGTACTGGAGCAATACGACGCTGAAACAGTTCGATACTTCTTATTGTCTAGTCACTATCGTTCACAACTGAATTATACTCAGGAAAATCTGGATCAAGCACATTCTGCTCTGGAACGCTTATACACCGCCTTGCGTGACATAACACCGCAAGCCGCCAGCGAAGAGTTGCGCAGTAAGTACTGGCAGAGCTTTGAGCAGGCAATGAACGATGACTTAAACGCGCCGGAAGCCATGAGCGTGTTATTTGACGTTGCCCGTGAGATTAACCGCAACCGTGAAAGCGCTGCTGGCACAGCGGCTCAATTAGCGCATATTTTGATTGAGCTTGCTGAGGTTATGGGGCTGCTACAGCAGTCTCCTGAAGAATTTTTACAGGGCGACGACGACGATGTCGCCAAAATTGAAGCGCTGATTGCCAAGCGTAACCAAGCCCGGGAAGATAAAGACTGGGCTGCAGCAGACAAAGCCCGTGACGAATTAACCAACATGGGCATTGTCCTGGAAGACGGTGCAGAAGGCACCCGCTGGCGTCGCGCTTAACTTACAAACTGATTAAGAGGTTTAACCTATGGCATTTGCACAACTGCAAATTGTCAGCTCACTGGCTGACGCATACTCAAAAGATGGTGCTGATGCACTTATCTTGATTGGGAACTTTGATTCTGTTGATGATTCTGCTCTGGCTGAAACCATACAGCAGGCACAAATTACGGATCAACGGGTTGGCAAACACCCTTTGTTGTTGAAAGCTGACGGAGTTCCTGGCCAACGTCTGGTCGCAGCACCAACCGGCCCATTAAACCGTGACTTTGACGATGTTCGTCAGGTGTTTGATGCGGCGCACGCAGCAGCAAAAGTTGCACAAGATGCCGGCGCTCGTCACCCTGTTATCGCACTTAATAATGTCAATATTACCGATGAACGTTACCAGCAAGCATTCTTAGCGGCTTATCTGGGCTTTTGCCAGGCACTTTATCAGCCACTGGAAGCTCGTGAAGCTCACGGCGAAGAAGCGATTGAACCGACTCAAAACGTGATTTTAGTTGGTGAACTCGATGCCGACTGGGCTATGGCTGTTGAAGCCGGCAAACGTGTTGCTCGTGACCTTGCGGGTACCGAGCCGGAACGTATGGCACCAATTAAGTTTGCAGAGTATTGCCGCCAGGCTTTTGCTCACACTGCGGTTAAAGTTACTGTTATTGATGATTATCAGCAGCTCCAGCACGAATACCCGTTACTGGCTGCGGTGGGACGTGCTTCCATAGCAGTAGAACGTCACCGTCCTTGTGTAATTCGTCTTGAATACCATGGTAGTAAGCCGGAACGTACCGTGATGTTTGCCGGTAAAGGCATTGTTTACGACACCGGTGGCGCTGATCTAAAAGTAGGTGGTCACATGGCAGGCATGAGCCGTGATAAAGGTGGTGCCGCAGGTGTTGCTGGCTTCGTCAAAACCGTAGCAGAACTTCAACCGGAACACCTCAACGTTGTTGCTGAAATTGGCGCCGTGCGTAACAGCATTGGTTCAGATGCTTTTGTCGCTGACGAAATCATTACCGGTCACAGTGGGAAGCGTGTTCGCATCGGAAATACTGACGCTGAAGGTCGCCTGATTATGGCTGATTTACTGTCACATTTACGTGAGGAAGCGGCAAAAAGTGACGGCGAGCACGAACTCTATACTGTAGCCACTCTGACAGGCCACGCAGCCCTTTCAAAAGGACCTTATAGTGCCTTGGTGCCTAATGGTCATGCTCGTCGTCAAAATCTGGCTCAAGCCTTATTTGATGCAGGCGAAACTTACGGCGATCCGACGGAAATATCCTGGTCACGTCGTGAGGACTTCGACTTTGTTAAAGGCCGCACCTTGTGTGATGACTTACTCTCATCCAATAACGGACCTTCAGCAACCACACCTCGTGGACATCAGTTCCCTATGGCGTTTCTGACCGGAGTCTCAGGCCTGGACAGCCATGGTATCGACAGCGATCATCCTATCAGCTATATCCATATTGATATTGCCGGTAGTGGTGTTGAAGGTGGTGATTGGCAACATGGCAAACCGACAGCCGCCCCAGTAACCTGTCTAGCAGGATATTACTTAAAAAAGTAACTTCGATTTAAAGAAAGTCCATTTTCTCTATAAAAAAATGCCCAAGTCCAGTCAAATGGAGTTGGGCATTTTTGTCTCAACACTTACTTTATGAAATGAAATCAGGTCCAAAACCGTTGGTCCACAAAATAGCGGTCGTTGCCATTAGAACCACCATCGCAATAAGTCCTGCGGTTACCACTGAGCTAGCATAAAGAAAACCGCGCTCTTCAGGAATGTGCATAATTACCGGAAGGCCTGAATAAAGCAGGTACACGGAATAAGCAACACCACCGAGGAACACCACCGCAACAAACCATAATTCAGGATAAAGCGAAGCAACTCCCGACATAATAACCGGAGTCGCAGCATAAGCTGCCAATTCAAGAGACTTCGTATAACTTGGATCAGCACCAAAGGTTTTTGCCATCCAGTAAATGAGGTAAGCAAGTGCAAAAGTTGCACCTAATATACCAACATACATTGCGACAGCCATCATCACGGCGCTGCTTTGCGTCAGATAAATAGAGTCGCGAATGCCAATGCTCCAACCGATATGAGCTGAAGCATAATAAGCGGCTAAACACGGTAAAATCGCAACCAACAAAACATGAGAGCAGGAATAAAAGAAGCTTTCCCGCTTGCTGTCTATCGACTTCCATTCTTGCACTGGATGGGCGTACAAGCCCCAAATATGATTCAGTATCATAACTTCACTTCCCCATAGTACGCGGGTCATACCGCGAAATTCTTAAATACGTTATAATTTTGATGCGGGTACTGCTGAAAAATTCACCCCATGTGTCTAATATTCAGCACCACCTCTTTTCTGTCAAGGCCTTTTGTTATAGAACAATGCCGCAGTTGTTAATTTATTTTGCACTTTTAAAATCAAGAAGGATCGTTGTGAATCATAGCGTTATCGAACCCTATTTAAACCTGCTCAATCCAATACACGACTTTTTGCTTTGCAGAACACCGCAGGAGTGGGTTCAACAGGCCTCTCTTTCTGAAAACCTGCCTGTCATCTTACTCGATCACTTGCATTGCGAGCTTAAAGCCGCTCAAAGTGCCGCATTACTACTCCGTCGTTATGCCGTCAATCAAGACCACGGACAGGCTCTTCTGGACGCATTACAACCTTATGAGGACCTGGTCTACCGTGGACTAGGGGACTTCCGGCAGCTTAAGAGAAGTAAGCAGTTGTCATACGCGCTGCAGGCTGCTGAATCACAACCTTACGCCGACGAAATCATTGATAAGATGTCTCGTTTAATTCGTGAGGAACTGCATCACTTTCAGCAAGTTCTTGAAATTATGCAGCGGCGCAATATTCCCTTATACAAACTCAGTGCTTCTCGTTATGCCGCGCAACTGATTCGCCACGTACGTACCTACGAACCGCAGGCTTTAATCGATAAATTGATTATTGGGGCACTCATTGAAGCTCGTTCATGCGAGCGCTTTGCTGCACTAGCGCCGTATCTGGAAGAGGATATTGCCCGGTTTTATGTGTCACTTTTGCGCTCAGAAGCACGGCATTACCAGGATTACCTGGAGTTAGCTCAAAAGCTTAGTGACATTGACATTACGGAAAGGGTAAATGAATTCAGGACGTGGGAAGCGGAGTTGATTACCGCAGAAGATACCAAACTACGTTTTCACTCAGGAATTCCGGCGCACGCCTAAGCGTGCACCGGTTCTTTACAGGCAGACTAAAGCTCTTCGAGTTTTTTACCTGCGTCTTTGTCGTAGTATACGTCTTCATCAAAGTCATTTTCTGAGCGCGCAACCACACAGCTAACCATGGCATCGCCGGTAACATTAACGGCGGTGCGGGTCATATCCAGTAAACGATCCACACCAATAATCAGCCCAATGCCCTCAACTGGCAGACCAACTTGCTGTAGTACCATGGCGAGCATAATAAGGCCAACCCCCGGAACACCAGCTGTGCCGACAGAGGCCAGTGTCGCTGTCATAATGACCATCAGGTACTCTGCAATACCCAAATCAAGTCCATAGACCTGCGCAATAAAGACCGTAGCCACACCTTGCATAATAGCCGTACCATCCATATTGATGGTAGCGCCTAAAGGCACCGTAAACGAGCCGACACTGTTACTCACACCTAGGCGTCGCGTTACCGATTCCAGAGTAATCGGCATGGTGGCGTTACTGCTAGCCGTACTAAAGCCAAATAACTGAGCATCACGCATCTTACGCATGAAAATTCCCGGTTTAACCCGCGCCAGAACGCGCATAAATAACGGATAAACAATTAAACCGTGAGCAAGCAGCACAAACAGAACCAGCAAAAAGTATTTCGCCAGACTGCCAATCATTTCCACGCCAATTTCCGTGAAAAGCTTGGCCATTAGCGCGAAAACTCCATATGGCGCTACGCTCATTAAAATAACCACCAGCTTCATAATGACGGCGTTTAAGTCATCAAAAAACCTTTTAAGCGTTCACCGGGTTTGCCAATTAATGCCATGGAAATACCGAACAGCAATGCAAACACGATAATTTGCAGCATGTTGCCTTCGGCCATAGCATTGATCGGATTATCCGGGAAAAGATTGACGATCACTTCACTGACTGATGGCGCTTCACTGGGTTCAAAGGTCGCGTCGGAAGCACGCTCAATTCCCGAACCTGGCTGTACCAGAACTGCTGAGGTAATCGCAAAAGTAATCGCTATTGCCGTGGTAATCATATACATACCCACGGCTTTCCCGCCTAATCGCCCAAGCTTGCTAGGGTCGCTTAACGAGCATGTACCAACAACCAGTGACACAAACACCAGCGGGACAACCAGCATTTTTAACGAAGTAATGAATATTTGACCAACAACGTCAAAAAGGCCATTGGTTAAATACAACGAAACCCAGGCGTTATCACCGGCAACGTAACGAATAAAAGTACCGAGAATGATCCCAGCGACCATGCCAATGACAATGCGGCTAGTCAGGCTGAGTTTTTTCTTTTCGCTCATAAGCGTCCTTTATTATTCATTCTTGAAAAACTGCCACAGCCTAGCAGAAAGCTTTTAAAGAAACAGCTATAAAACTGCAAAGCCAAGCTGAATACCTGTTATTGTGCGACATCCGACCGAGTTAAGGAAGTCTTCAGGGTATGAATTATAACTGACATACCTTTGGCAAAACGTTCACTTAATGGCTTACGCATAACGTATTGTACTTGCAATACATCAAAGCCTTCATGCTGTTTCATTAACCAGGCGTCGCTGGTAATGACTTCATCAATCAGTCCAAGATCTTTAGCTTCCTGACCCGACCAAACTTCACCTGTAGCGACTTTATCGATATCCAGTTCTGCCCGGTTTTCCTGAACAAACGACTTAAACTGACGGTGGATAGCCTCTAAGTCCTGCTTAAACTTACGGCGTCCTTCATCGGTGTTTTCACCAAACAGAGTTAACGTACGCTTGTACTCCCCTGCCGTTAATTGTTCAAAGTCGACATTATGCGTTTTCAAAAATCGGTGAAAATTCGGTATTTGTGCCACCACACCAATTGACCCAATAAAAGCAAAAGGCGCGGCCATGAGTTTGTGTCCAACACAAGCCATCATATAACCACCGCTGGCAGCAACCTTATCAATAGCCACATTCACCGTTAGCTTATGCTCTCTCAAGCGCAGTAACTGAGCAGCAGCCAAACCGTAACCATTGACAACACCACCACCACTTTCCAGCTTCACCAGTACTTCATCTTTTTCAGTGGCCAAGTTAAGAATAGCATTCACTTCATGACGCAAGCTATCGACTTCCTTAGCATCCATACTGCCTTTAAAATCAATAACAAAAAGGCGCTTTTCTTTTTTCTCCGTCGCTTTCTTTTTCTTTAAGGCTTTCAATGCCTTTTTTTTCGCCTTTTTATCCATAAGCTCAATTTTTAGCTGCTCACTGAGCTCATTCAACTCTTTAGATAAATGCGTTACTTGTAAGTCACCTTTACTTTTCTTCTGCTTTTGCGCCGCCTGAGCCACCAGGCCCACTATAAAACCTACGGCGACAACAATAATGGCGGCTTTCAGTAAAAAGCTTCCAATATCAGCAACAAAGTCCATACCACTCTCCTAAAACGAAAAAGGCCAGCATAGTTGCCGGCCTTTGAATGCTCAGTGTTCAATAACCTGAAAGTTATTCTACCACTTCTTCGTTGGTTACTGGTAACTGCAACATATCTGATGCAAACCAAAATGCGATTTGTTGCTGCATTTCAGCGGTAACAGCCGCAGATGATTCTGAGCTAACTAATGAACCGTGCGCTGCATCACCACCGAAGCGAACAATACCCGATACCGGAGTACCGTCTTCAGATGTTGTTGTGGTTGAGATACCTTCAAGGCCAAGTAATGCCGCTAAAGGTTCTGTTCCTGCCAGAGGCTTGTTCTCAACGGCATTTGGAATAACCGAATCACCAATGGCTTCAATCATGAATACAGGCGTTTCAGAAGCAACGACATCACTTGCATAGTTAACCGGGTCTCCCGAGTCGACAACAGTTTGTGCTGCAAATGCGAACTGCTCAAAGGTTGCATTGATTTGCGCAACCTGCTCGGCAGATGCTTGCTCCATGAAACCTGCGTAGAACTGCTCTAATGTAGCACCACCAGCAATAGCCTCATCAGCTGCAGCCTTGAACTCTGCGTTAGAAGAGTACAGTAGGCTTGCCTTAATTGTTGGTCCAAAACTTTCCGACGCCAACAAGAAATTAGCTAAACTACCACCAGGCATACCTAAGCTGGAAGCCTGGATTTCAAACATACCGTCAATCCCAGCAGCAGCCAGAGGGTTATCTTCAGCAAATGGTGTGTTCGCTAAAGCAGTAAAACCAGTACCCGCAATTGCACCTAACGAGTGACCAATAAAGTGAACATCCGTCCCATCAATTTGCTGGCCATCTGCCGCCATAAAGTTATTTAAGCTGACACGCAATGCAACCAAATCTGTAATTGACTGACGCAGATTGTCGCGAGTTGTCAACAGACTGCTTAAGTTCATATAAGTGGTTGCATTTGCAGGACCCGTTGCCGTGATATCCAACTCGCCGTCTTCATCGATATCGAAGCCACGTTCACCGTGCAATGGATGGTCGATTGCGACTGTTGCATAGCCCGCTACCGCCAATGTACCTGCAATTGCTGCTGCGTTGCTTTTATCTTGAGTTATACCATGTTGAAAAATGACAACGGGCCAACCATCAGCAGGGGCCGTTAAAGCCGGAAGCGCAGGATCCATTCCCGCTCTAACCGCATTTGCAGTTGCTAGATCAGGGATAGTTACAAACGCATTAATAGTTGGATTTCCTTGTACTTCAGGAACAGGGTTATACTTCGTCAAGTGACGTTCATCATCAACACCTGGCAAGTCAATACCATCAGCTGAAGCAATACATGCCTGTACTAAAGAACGAATAACACTCGCTTTGTCAGCTGCGATGGCATCTTGAGTGATTCCTAAACCTAGAGCTCCCTCAGGGATTTGACCACTTTCAATACCGCCAACAATAGTTACAGGACTATCACACTTCGCCGTCCAGCGCCCCGTTACCGGAGCAGTCGGCTCTTCTGCGCTTGGTAATGGAGAATAATAAGGTAAGTCAACCTGTCCACCATAGACTTTAGCCGCGCTTGCCGCAGCCAAGGCGTTAGGGTCGTCAGTTACGCCAGATAATACAACGTCTAAGGTATAACCTTGAGGGGCAGCCTGCATTACTGGCGGAGCCCCAGCTACAATTTGCTGGCCCAGTAATGTTTTTGTCATGTCCAGCACATCACCCACAGACTGTGTGGTAAAGTTAGAGCTGTAAATAACACCTTCAGGGTCAACGCCATACTGCGCAAGAGCGCCTTCGTAGCTATTGACCAGGCCTTGTAAAGCTAAGGCGCTTTCATCGCCTGAAACTGGATTTTCTTCAGCATTACGCTTCATCAACGTATAAGTCTGTGATGGTTTCACATCACGTCCCAGCGAATCCTGAATGTTATTGGTCAATACAACTAAATAACCCGTTGCTGACTTAAATGGGCGTAAAGGAACAACAGCTACACTGCCTTCACCTGTCGCTTTAACAGTGAAATCGGTACCATGCTCAAGCTCACCGGTTACCGCGCATACCGCAGCCGGGTTAGCTGCCGCACAACCAGCCGAGACATCACTGCCGCCTTGAATGGTTTCAAATACACGTATAGAGCCCTGAGCTTCCAGACTCGCTGCTTCAATAATGACTTGCTCGCCGTTTTCATCAACAGGTAGAGAGAAATCAAAAGTTAACGTTGAGTGAGTACCCCAGCCATCAAGCGCATTAATAGCAACTTGAGGGTTAGCGGTATCTGTTGCATCAGCAACAGGTAAATTCAATGTTCCGTCAGTTGAACCACTTAACAGTATGTTTGTTGGTGCAGATAATGCACCGTTTGACGGGTCAAACACCACGCGTGACGCGGCAACACTTACTTCACTTTCCGTAATAGGCGCTTCGTCACCGCTGCCGCAGCCTACCAGGCTAAGCGCAGAACCAATCGCAAGTGGGAGTAGTAATTTCTTCATGAGGTATCCCCAATCCTTTTTTATGTTTTGTTATTCTATGCCTTCTCTTAACGATTTTTATACACCTGTCTTAATTAAGATGAAAGGCTTTTTACCGATTTTTCGTTCGTTTGCTGAGAAGTTATTCGATTATCGTTACAATAGCCTACTCACCCGACCACAGTCCAATGGTATTAAGAAACTGTTATGCAAATTAAAACTGTACATACTTATCAGGCAAGTCCTGAACTACTGAAAAATAAAGTTATTTTAGTTACTGGCGCTGGCGATGGTATTGGTCGCCAAGCCGCCCTAAGCTATGCCAAGCATAGCGCCACGGTCATTTTATTAGGCCGTACCGTTAGCAAGCTTGAGTCTGTTTATGATGAGATTATCGCTCAGGAAAGTCCGCAACCCGCAATTATTCCATTGGATCTAAAAGGTGCAACGGAAAATAACTACCGTGACATGGCCACCACTATTGCTGATCAATTCGGTAAACTCGATGGTGTACTTCACAATGCGGGCTTACTGGGTATTCTATCCCCTTTTACCCATATCGAAAAAGACAGTTGGGACGATGTGATGCAGGTCAATGTCACTGGTCAGTTTGCGATGACTCAGGCACTCATTCCGGTAATGGAAAAATCTCCTCATGCTTCTTTAGTATTTACGTCTTCCGGCGTTGGTCGCAAAGGCCGGGCTTTCTGGGGAACTTACTCTGTCAGTAAATTTGCAACAGAGGGTATGGCTCAGGTTATTGCGGATGAATATGATGGCACGAAGCTACGTACCAATGTTATTAACCCGGGCGCCACCCGCACTTCTATGCGTTCGAAAGCTTATCCGGCGGAAGATCCAAAATCACTAAAGACACCTGAAGAGTTAATGCCGACGTATCTCTACCTAATGAGTGATGACAGTCTTTCTGATAATGGATTATGTTTCGATGCACAGTGAACTGCAGCCCCCGAACTGACGTATCGGTAAAAAGGAAACGTGTTACACTCAATGACATGCATAATTAATTAGGCCACGTCTATGACATCGAAGCTACAGCAGCAAGCCGTAAATATACTCAGGTTTGTTTTGCCCTTCAGCACGTTATTAAGTCTTCCGGCATCAGCTCAGCCGCCGGAAATAGAGGTTTTTGATAACGTTCGTCAACAACATTGGGTAGGCGTGAGCCCTGTAAGCCGCAATACCATATGGCTCTCCGGTGAAAAGGGAACAGTAGCCAGAACAACCGATTCCGGTAAAAGCTGGCAGTATTTTCAGCCTGGCCCTGCCGATCTTGATTTTCGTGACATTGAAGCTATTGATGACCGCCGGGCCTACGCCTTAAGTGTTGGTACAGGTGGTCAGTCACGCATCTATTACACTGAAAATGGCGGCAATAGCTGGCGTCTACGCTATCGCGGCGAATCTGACAGCTTTTTCAATTGCATGGCGCTTTCCCCCAGTGGCGAGGCCTGGGTTCACGGCGACAGCGTAGGTGACGAATGGCGAATGGTTCGCAGTGCCGATGGCCGCAACTGGATGCAAGTACGTAGCGCCATTTCAGAGCCTCCTCAATCGAATGAAGGTGGTTTTGCATCAAGCGGCAGCTGTGCCCGTTTTAATAACGATAACTGGATGATAGCAACGGGTAATGCCGATAAAGCAAGAGTACTGATTAAAGGCTCCTTCGGTATCCGTTTTCGAGTAATAGAGACACCGATGAAAGCTGGCCCTATGGCCGGCATTACCAGCGTATGGCCGATTGATGATGAGACCTTTTATATTGCCGGCGGTGATTTAAATGACGCCTCTGGCAATGAAGATAGATTGTGGCATTACCAGAACGAAGAATTTAAAGCCCTGCCAGCTCCCCCTATAAAGGGTGCGCTCTATAGTTTAAGTCTGATTGATCACAACGGTACTTGGTTATTAACGTCTAATCCGCAAGGTTCAGCAGCACTCAATTTGGACAACAACGAGTGGTTTAAGCTTTCGGATGCCAATATCTGGAACATTCAGTGCCACGATGACATCAGTTGCTGGCTAGTTGGTAAAGATGGGTATGTCGGTCGCCTCCAATGGCAGGCTCCACAAGAGCGCACCCAGCTTTAACACGCTCTTAGGTTACGCCGCGGGAACACCTAATAAAGCCAGGCCACCAAGCAAATGACGACTGTTAAATCCATGCCGCTTCAGTACATTAGCCACAACCTGGCTTCTGTTGCCGGAGCGACATAAGCAAATAATATCCCGTTCACGCAGATGAGGATTGTTATGGATAAATTGAATAACTTCTGTCAGTGGCACATTAATAACCTCAGCACAACAGGGTAAATCTGACAGCACGTGCTCTTGTCTTTCCCGAACATCGATAATTAATAGATCGTCGCGATGCCAAAATTCATCGGTATCCCCAATAGGAATGTTAACCCCGTCATCAACCTGACAGTCACCACTTAACTCACAAGCAGTATAAGCGATATGATGTTCAGGATCTCGTCCGGGACAAAGAAGCGTGTTCTCACCAGTAAAGCACTCGTAAACCGAAGGTGATGCCTCTGTACCAGTAAATAAAAAGTCTGAGTGAACCTGGCTTTTAAGCGCCGCAGGTTCACTTAAAACATAAACAGGATTGCGAGTACCAACCCGGAATAAACGGCGCTCACCAATACTGACACAGCCGCTAACATTCCCTTCACACTCTACGGGCACAACGTCACATTGAGTTACCGCAATTTCCGGCCAACCAAACATATCCTGTCGGCCTTTTGATTCTGACGACATGAGTATCGGCGTCAACAGCTCAATAGACTGGCTTATCACCGGGTCCGGAGTTGTCGCCAAAACCGCTTTTACTCGATAGTTCTGGCAGCTGACGATATTTTCAATTCTTCCTGCCAAAGCTGGATGCGGATCAATGACCGCAATCTCTTTCGCTTGTCGGTCTATCACCAAATAGCTGCAGTGATCATCGTATTTAAGCTGAATTACGCCATCTAATTCTGCATCATTATCGTTATTCGTATCTGCCACGATCAGGCAGGAATTTCTTAAAGCATCAGCAGCCTGTTTTATACGTAAACAAGCCTCATCGATTTCGGTTTGTTGCGTCGCCGGGCCAAAAGATAATCGAATAGCCGAGCCACTACGCCACTCCTTAAAACCCATAGCATCCAACACAAAACTCCGTGTCACTTTTGAGCTACAAGCTGACCCTGAACTCACTCTTATCTGACAGGCGTCAAAAACATCCATAATATCGCGCGACGCAACGCCTTCTACAGAAAAGTTGAGCGTGGTGGGAACAGACTGATTAAGATCGTGGTTAAACACAATAGAAGGAAAAGCAGAACTCAATGCGTCGACCAGCTGAGAGCGATAGCCTTTCAACGTAGCTTCAGTCTGAAAGCGCTGACTTTTTGTATCCAGCATTAACTCAAATAATGCGTTTAACGCCGCAATACCGGGTAAATTCTCTGTTCCGGAGCGTTGACCCGACTCCTGTCCCCCACCAATAATCAGCGGTGTGTAAGGTGCTGAGCTACGCACCGCCATAAACCCAATACCTTTGGGTCCGTAGAGTTTATGACCGCTGAATGGCGCATAATCAATAGTCGTTTCATCCAAATTAAGCGCTTTCTTTCCCAAAACCTGAACACAATCAACCATCCACGGGACATCAGGAGCATGCTGGCGAATTACCCTCTCCAACTCACCCAGGTTTTGAATAACCCCTGTCTCGTTATTAACTGCCATAGTGCATATCATCGCCGCGTCTTTTACGTGTTGGGCGATAAACTGTCTATCCAGTAACCCCTGCTCATCAACAGGAATAGCAACCAGTTGAGCCTTTAAGCCCAGCAGTTGATTCCAATGTTCGAGTGCTTGTGGAACCGCTTTATGTTCAGTTGCGCCATAGAGTAAATATTTTTTTCTTTTACCTGGTTCCGTTTGCATAGCAGCGTATATCGCTGACACAACAGCCGTTTGTATTCCTTCTGTGGCGCCACTGGTAAAAATAAGACGACCAGATTCCAAACCCACAACCTTTCGGGCTAACTGACGTGTTGTATCCAAAATATATCGGGCTTTTAGCCCAGTGATGTGACTACTTGAAGGGTTACCAAAAACCGTTTCCATCGTGTGTGAAACGGCTTTAATAATTTCGGGAAGTACCGGAGTAGTAGCATTACAGTCCAGATAAAGCTCGTTTGCATTTGTCTGAATATCAATAGGTTTCATGCCACCCTCCAACTAAACAAAAAGTTATATGTTTATAACCTTTATGACTAAAAGGGTCAATGAATCTGGTTTTCTTTCCAGGCTTCTTCCTTTTTCATCCGTTCTTTGCGTTTCTCGCAAGGTTCATCGCAATCGCACGCTTTCTCCATACCCAGTGTGCTGATGCCTCCACAGCTACCAGAAATGGTCTTTCGTTGTACGATATAACCAATGGCCATCGCCAGTACAACGATAACAAACAAGGCGAATACCATTATAAAGGTTTGCATTAAAACTCCTACTCCTGCTCATTTAACAACGGCTTAAATGCATCGCTGATATACTCATCAAAACCGTCTTCTGTTTTGTAGATAAGCATGACTGCCAAATTGTGTTTTTCTGAGAATGCTTTTGCTTTATCCGTTCCCATAACCAATAAGGCCGTTGCATAAGCATCAGCAGACATCGTATCGTCGGCATAGACCGAAACCGAAACTAAATTGTGCTGTATCGGAGAGCCTGTCGCAGGATCAATAATATGTGAATAGCGACGTCCGTCTTCTTCGTAATAGTTCCGGTAATCACCAGATGTTGCTAATGCGCCGTCTTTAAATTCGACAACACGCTGCACTGCTCGTTCCGTAGAAACCGGTTTTTCTATCGCGAGACGCCATGAAGCTTCATCAGGTTTGCCTCCCTTGGCAACAACTTCACCACCAATTTCAACGAGGTACTGCTTTATTCGCAGTTGATCTAGTAAGTGACCTACTCTGTCAACTCCGTAACCCTTTGCAATTGTTGATAAATCCACATACATTCCGGATTCATCTTTAATCAATTGATGATTTTGTACACGCAACTTTTGGTAACCGGTTCTTTTACGAACAGCTTCTAGCTCAGATTCTGATGGTTCATTTTCTGGTCTTGCCTGAGGGCCAAACCCCCATAAATTGACCAGGGGTCCAATTGTTATATCCAAAGCACCGTCAGTTTGCTCTGCTATCTCTAATGCTCGAGTCACGACCCGTTCAAGGTCACGACTAATAACCATCGGCTCAGTACTTTCGAATTGATTAAATTGAGACAGTTCAGACTCAGGATCGTAAGTCGACATTTGTGCGTTAACCCGTTCTAACACGATATCGACTTTCCGTTTAATCTCATCTTTATTGTGTCTGGGATCTTTAGTGTAAAGCGTCACACTATAAGTCGTTCCCATTGTACTGTCGCTAAACGTGATTTTCTCAGGAGAGTCAGAACAAGAAACTAAAAAGGCCAGCCCCATAAGGGCTAGCCAAACTTTAGCAATCGACAGTTTCGATAGCATCATGAATTAACCACCAAAGTCATCCAACATAATGTTTTCGTCTTCGACGCCTAAGTCTTTCAATAGATTGATAACAGCAGCGTTCATAACCGGAGGTCCGCACATGTAGAACTCACAGTCTTCAGGCGCTTCATGGTCTTTAAGGTAACGCTCATAAAGAACATTATGAATAAAGCCAGTATCGCCTTCCCAGTTATCTTCCGGCTGAGGATCAGATAATGCCACGTGCCAGTCGAAGTTTTCGTTCTCTTCAGCCAGCATGTCAAAATCTTCAACATAGAACATTTCTTTTTTCGAGCGAGCACCGTACCAGAACGACACTTTACGATCAGTCTTCAAACGACGCATCTGATCGAAAAGATGCGATCGCATTGGCGCCATACCTGCACCGCCACCTACGAAGACCATTTCCGCGTCAGTCTCTTTAGCAAAGAACTCGCCAAACGGACCGGAAATCGTCACTTTATCGCCCGGCTTAAGACTGAAAATGTAAGATGACATTTTCCCTGCCGGTAAGCTCAAGTCGTTAGGCGGTGGAGTTGCTATACGGACGTTCAGCATAATAATGCCTTTCTCTTCCGGATAGTTGGCCATTGAATAGGCACGCTCAACTTCCTCATCAACCTTAGATTCCACATCAAAGAAGCCAAAACGATCCCAGTCAGCGTGATACTCTTCCGCGATATCAAAGTCTTTGTACTTCACATGATGCGGCGGAGCTTCAATCTGAATAAAGCCGCCCGCACGGAAAGGAACTTCTTCACCTTCCGGCAACTGCACAACAAACTCTTTAATGAACGTGGCTACGTTATCATTAGATTTAACCGTACAGTCCCACTTACGAATACCAAAGACTTCTTCTGGTAATTCGATTTCCATGTCCTGTTTAACGTTAACCTGACACGAAAGACGACAACCTTCACGGGCTTCACGTTTCGTAATATGGTCAAGCTCGGTTGGCAAAATATCACCGCCACCTTCTTTAACCGTGACACGGCATTGGCCACATGAACCACCGCCACCACAAGCAGACGACACGAAAATACCAGCGTTAGCCAACGCCCCCAGAAGTTTAGTACCAGGCTGGGTCACGATTTTTTTGTCTTCGTCGTCATTAATCAGGATTTCTACATCACCCTGAGGTACCAGTTTGGATTTTGCGAACATAATAATCGCAACCAAAACCAGTACGATAATGGTGAACATCCCTACACCGAGATATATCTCTTGCATCGATTCGTACCTTTTTTTACCGATTCAACACACTGGTTATAAGGATACGCCGGAAAACGACATAAAGCCCAAACCAATCAGACCCACTGAAATAAATGTGATACCTAAGCCACGGAGGCCATCCGGTACATCTGCGTATTTCAGTTTCTCGCGCACTGCAGCCAAAGCAACAATTGCTAAAGCCCAGCCCACACCGCTGCCAATTCCGAATACAACGGATTCGCCGAAGTTGTAATCGCGCTCAACCATAAACGCAACACCACCAAAAATGGCGCAGTTAACGGTAATCAGCGGTAGGAAAATACCCAGTGCGTTATAAAGTGCGGGCACATATTTATCCAGCGTCATTTCCAAAATCTGTACCAATGCAGCAATAACACCGATAAAGGTCAGGAATTTCAAGAAGCTTAAATCTGCATCCGGGAAGCCCGCCCATTCCAGAGCACCTGGTGCCAGAATGTTATGGTAGATTAAGTTGTTAACCGGTACTGAAATACCCAATACAACGATAACCGCGACACCCAGACCAAATGCTGTTTTTACTTTCTTAGATACGGCCAAAAACGTGCACATACCTAAGAAGAAGGACAATGCCAGGTTTTCAATGAAAACCGCGCGGATGAACAGGTTGATATATTGTTCCATGACCATTACTCCTTAGGTTCAACTTGTTCAGTGCGGAAGGTACGCAGTACCCAAATAAACCCGCCAATGATGAAGAAGGCGCTTGGTGGCATCAGTAACAGGCCAACAGGCTCGTACCAACCACCTTGTGATGCCAGAGGCAAAATCTGCACATCAAACAAGCTACCTGAACCGAAGAGTTCACGCACAAAGCCAACCACAAGCAGCACAATAGAGTAACCTAAACCATTACCGAGACCATCCAGTAACGACATAAAAGGTGTACTCTTCATAGCGTAAGCTTCGGCACGCCCCATGACGATACAGTTAGTAATGATTAAGCCGACGAATACTGACAACTCTTTAGAAATTGAGTAAGCGTAAGCTTTAAGTATCTGGTCAACGACAATAACCAAGCTCGCAATAATTGTCATTTGGACAATAATACGTACGCTTGACGGAATATGATTCCGGATAATCGAAATAAACAAGTTAGAGCAGGCGACAACTGCGGTTAGTGCAATGCACATAACCAGTGTGTTGCTCATTTTCGACGTTACAGCCAATGCAGAACAGATACCAAGAATCTGCAGTGCGATGGGGTTGTTGGCAAATATCGGTCCGAATAATACGGACTTCATTTCTTTTACATTAGCCATTGTTCAACTCTCCCTCACGAAGTTTCTTGAGTAATGGACCGTAACCATTTTCGCCCATCCAGAATTGAACTAGGTATTCAACACCATTACTGGTCAACGTTGCACCAGAAAGCGCATCAACTTCGTGCTCGCCTTTGGCACCGCCTTTTACCACTTCAAACTGGACGTTACCGTCCTCGCCGTAAACTTCTTTACCTTGCCAAGTTTTTACCCAGGCCGGATTAGTGATTTCACCACCCAGCCCCGGCGTTTCAGAGTGCTCGTAGAAATTAACGCCTTTAACCGTGTCAAAGTCGCCTTCTAACGCCAGCAAGCCGTACATGGTTCCCCATAGACCCTGGCCACGAATATGAAGAACAAGCCCTGTTGTTTCGCCGCTGTCATCTTTAACAAGATAAATCTGTGTTAAATTTTCGCGGGTACCTAAACCAGCAGGATCGTTCTTTTTCTCAAGTTTTTTACTTCTTTCAGAGTCACCCGCTGCTTTGCGGTTGCTGAAAGATGTCGGATCAATGTCATCCTGAACGGTTAGATCTTCAAGGCTGACAACCATGGTATCGATGCGTTGCTGGTAAGTTTCGACAACGTCGGTATCGGCTTTCAGAATGCCAGCAGCGTCCAGAACGTTTTTCTGCATATCAAGTGCAGCATTCTTTTCCTGCATTGGTTTAAGACCAATAGCGGCCCCAGAAACTACAATTGAGCAAACCAGGCAAAGCGCTAGCACGACACCAACGGTCTTGCCTAAACTTTCATTTTTCTTAGCCATTGCGCGCTAACCTCCGTTTGATATTTGCCTGTGCTACAAAATGGTCAAATAACGGTGCAAATACGTTAGCAAATAAGATGGCCAACATGATGCCTTCCGGGAATGCCGGGTTAATGACACGAATCATGACCGTCATAAAACCAATTAACAAGCCGTACGCAAACTTCCCTTTGTTGGTAAAGGACGCAGATACCGGGTCGGTTGCCATGAACATCATTGCAAAGGCAAAACCACCTAATACTAAGTGCCAGTACCAAGGCATTGCGAACATTGGGTTTGTCTCACTGCCAACGAGGTTCAGTAAACCGGAGAACAGAACCATACCGACAAAGACACCCAGAACAATACGCCAGGAGGCAATACGGAAATAAATTAACGCTAAACCGCCAATCAGAATAAGTAAGGTTGAAACTTCACCTACTGACCCCTGGATGTTACCAAGGAAAGCGTCCCACCAAAGCTGGGTGTTACCGTAATCCATTTCACCCAGAGCCGCTTTACCCAGATTAGTCGCACCAGAAAAGCCATCTACAGCCGTCCAGATGGAGTCTCCGGACATACTTGCCGGGTAAGCGAAATAAAGGAACGCACGCCCGGTTAACGCTGGGTTCAGGAAGTTACGGCCAGTACCACCGAATATTTCCTTACCAATAACGACACCGAAGGTGATACCTAAAGCAACCTGCCATAATGGCGTTGTTGCCGGCAAAATCAGGGAGAATAAAACCGAGGTAACAAAGAAGCCTTCGTTAACTTCGTGTTTGCGAATCGACGCAAAAAGTACTTCCCAGAAACCACCGACAAAGAAGGTAACCGCATAAATAGGCAGGTAGAAACATGCCCCGTACCACATTTTTGCGCCCCAACCGGCATCGGCTCCTAATTCACCGCCCAGCAGTTGAAATAATCCAACCTGCCAAACGTCTGATAATTGGTAACCGTCTACTAATGCAAGCGCAGCTTGGTTACCAACGTTGTACATGCCCCAGAACATTGCAGGGAACGTCATCATCCACACCAGAATCATGATGCGCTTAAGATCGATACGATCACGAACGTGCGTAGCCGACTTAGTCACAGTGCCTGGTGTGTATAAAATAGTGGCTACGGCTTCGTAAAGCGCGTACCACTTCTCGTATTTACCGCCTTCTTCGAACTGCGGTTCAATACGCTCGAGTGTGTCTTTCAAGCTCATGGGTTAGCCTTCTTTCTCAATCTTAGTGAGACAGTCACGCAGCACCGGGCCATATTCATATTTCCCAGGGCAAACATAAGTGCACAATGCGAGATCTTCTTCGTCCAATTCCAAGCAACCTAATTGCTGGCCTTCATCAGTATCGCCTGACAGTAAGTCTCTCAACAATAAGGTAGGCAGAATGTCCAAAGGCATAACACGCTCGTAATTACCAATTGGAACCATTGAACGCGAAGAGCCATTCAGTGACGTGGTCAAGCTGAATAATCTCTTCGGATTAAAGTGCCCCGCATAAGCTCGCGTTACTGAATGCAAATCAGAGCCTGGACGAATCCAACCCAGAAACTCTTTGTAATTACCCTCAGGGATAACACTCACTTGATTATGGAAGCGGCCTAACCAGGCGTGTTCGTCATCTGCAGTATGACCGTGCAAAACAGAACCTGAGATGATTCGCAGATTATCACCGTTTAGCTCGCCGTCCGTTAATTCATGGAGGTTAGCACCCAGGCGTGTACGCAGTAGGCGAGGCTCTTTAACCCCTTCACCAGCAACAGCTACTACTCGGTCAGTAAAGATTTCACCCGTTGTGAATAATTTACCGTAGGCAATAACGTCTTGGTAACCAATGTGCCATACCGGGCGTTTAATGCTCGCTGGCTGCAAAAAGTGCATGTGAGTACCAACCAATCCAGCAGGGTGAGGACCGGAAAAAGATTCCAGTGTGACATCGGCATCGCCGGTATCAACTTCTGCATCACCGGCTTTACTAACAAACACTTTGCCTTCGGTTAGGTTCGACAACACCTTCAAACCATCAATAAAAGCTTGTTTCTGTTCATTGATAAATAAAGTTGGGTCACCAGCTAATGGATTTGTATCCATTGCATTGACAAAGATTGCGCTCGCTTCTGCATCTAATGCCGGAGCTTTACTGTAAGGACGGGTGCGAAGCGCAGTCCATTGACCTGACTCAACCAAAATGTCCTGAACTTTCTCACGACCTAATGAATTAAGTTTGTCGCTATCAAATTTGTCGAAAGTAACTTGCTCATCACCTTTCAACTCAATAACAACCGCCTGCAACACTCGACGCTCACCACGCAGGATGTCTTTAACTACACCAGCACCAGGGGCTGTGTATTTGACACCAGGGTTTTTCTTATCCTCGAAAATCAATTGACCTTTTTTAACCTGATCATCGACTTTCACGTGCATGGTTGGGCGCATACCCACGTACTCTTCACCTAGGGTAGCGACCGTCGTCACAGCCTTACCGTCGGATAGTTTTTGCTGGGGCGCCCCTTTAATAGGGATGTCCAGCCCTTTCTTGATCGTAATCATATGCGTTTGCACTACTCGTTAAGGGAAGATTCATCACAACCAGCCGCTAAGACTGGAAACCTGAATAATCAAATAGTTACCGACACAAGCAACCGCCTTCAGAGGGGCTTGTCATCGGCAACCTGAAACATTTTCCACACTTATCGGTGGGATTTTAGCATTTTTCCCACAACGCTTACCAGTTTACTTTTGGATCAATATCAGCGTCATAATCAACGTTATCAAAGCCAAAACCGAATAATTGCAAGAAGTCCTGATGATACCCTTCATAATCGGAGAGTTGGTGGAAGTTATCCTGATTCACCTGCTCCCAAAGCGCTTCCACCTTAGCTTGCGTTTTGTCATTGGTTTCATAACCATCCATATGCAGGCGCCCCGCTTCATCTAACTCTGGGTTATTTGCATACAGTCCTTCAGTGAAGAGTCGGTAGATTTGTTCAATACAACCTTCGTGTGTGCCTTCTTCTTTCATCACCTTATAGATTAATGAAATATACAGAGGCATAACCGGAATGGCTGAACTTGCCTGAGTCACTAGCGCTTTCAACGAAGAAACATAAGCTTTTAAGTTAAGATCATCATGGCTTGAAACTAACCCGGACGCGGCACGATCAAGATCTTCTTTAGCCCGACCGATAGTTGCATGTCCGTAAATTGGAAGCGTCAGTTTTTTACCAATATAGGTATAAGCTGTCGTTTGGCAATTGTTAGCCAATACTCCGGCCTCGTGCAATGCTTTAATCCAGCGCTCCCAGTCTTCACCGCCCATAACTTTTACCGTATTGGCAATATCATCATCGGTTGCCGGATCAAGCGTTATTTCGTGCACTTGATCTTTATCCGTGTTGTAAGTTTTGGTGGTGTATTGTTTGCCGATAGGCTTTAACACAGAGCTATAGACTTCACCGCTTTCAGGATCTTTGCGCTTAGGCGAGGCCAGGCTGTAAACGACGAGGTCAATTTTGCCCATATTCTGTTTAATGTAGTCGATGCTCTCCTGCTTAATTTCATCAGAAAATGCATCACCATTAATTGAATGGAAAGCTAAACCGGCTTTATCCGCTTGCTGATGAAAAGCGGCGGTGTTGTACCAGCCTGCTGTTGCTGTTTTCTTTTCTGTAGGTTCTTTCTCAAAACACACGCCTAGAGTGTGAGCTTCGCTGCCAAAGGCAGCCGTCACTCTTGAAGCAAGTCCATATCCTGTTGAGCAGCCTATCACCAGAACATTCTTAGGCCCGTCACTAATAGCAGGCTTACTACGGACAAAGTCGATTTGACGCTTTACGTTTTCGGCACAGCCCACTGGGTGGGCATTAGTACAGATAAAACCGCGAATTTTTGGCTTAATGATCATATTAATGTATCCCTGTTGTTCGCATTATTTTAGCTATTGTAACCAATGCAACCGCAGGAACACATCAGACATGCGTAATTTTTCTTAATTTGCCGCTATTTTTGACCCGCCAAGACAGTTTGGCGAGCGTCTGGATTCACCCAGTTGCTCCCATTCGCCTTGGGTATAGGTGTGCAATGCCAACGCATGAATATGATTCATTAATTCATCAGCCAAGATTTTATTAACCGCACGATGCCGGTTAATTAACCTTTCCCCACTAAATTTTGGAGTCACTAATACCACTTTAAAGTGAGATTCTGCGTTCGCTCCACCCGAGTGCATATGGCTTTCATCTTCTACTTCCAGGTGAACTGGCGTAAACGCTTCTCGCAATTTATTTTCGATATTCAACCCAATAGACATAACTGACTCCCTCTGCGTTCGCCTCAATAACAAGTTTAGTTTACTTATACCGAATCACAGAAAATTTTTACAAATAACAACTTAACTCTACGAATTTTCAACAAATAAAGTTTTCTTAATATTGGGAATCATCAACTGCCGCATGACAAACCTGTGGCATGGAAGACAAAGCGACAACAGCAGGAAATACCGCATCTGCAACCTCCCCTTTTGACACGTTCTCCGGTTTAGCAACATGATAACGTTGCGCGCTCACATTGCCCTCGACTTGCCAAAGCAGAACGTCTGTTTTTTCAAACAGCTTTGACAATGTATCTAAACCTTCCTCCCTGTATGGCGGAAACGCAGTACTTTCTCCTGATAGCCGCCACCCTCTGAGCTCTGATTTAGAAGCCAGCAAGGCCTCATTAATGCGATCACGGCAAAAGCTCAACTCAATTGTCGCTTGACTCAATTGCCAATCGGCGTTGGGCAACAGTTGTTCGTCCAAAGCTTTAATTTCGGCACTACGTAAATCCGTTGTGCGCTCCTGCCCGCAGCCGTTAAGAAGCGCAAGAAACACTCCGGCTAACAAAAATTGTTTAAAAGTCATAAGTAAAACCTCCGAAGCCTCATATTATAACTGAAAAGCTCAGATAAACCGTTGTCTTAGTGTTAAAATTTCTGGCAGTATAGAGTGCAATTTGTCATAGGGATTCAAATACGTTTCATGTCACCCATTTCCTTTTTTCGTAACACAATCATTGTCAGCGGTCTTAGCTTACTGATGGCCCCTTCTGCGGTTAGCTCCGTATGGATTGAAGCAAATGACGTAGAATTACGGAATAGTCTGATTGTTCTAGCTGAGTCAGGACTGATTAAAACGCCCATTCAGCAGTTTCCAATTACCTGGAAAAGTTTACTACCTGAACTAGACGCTCTTGAACTGAAAAAGTTAACAGCTACCCAACAGCTGGCCCTGCGCCATGTACGTCATCAGTTGTCGCAAGCTCAAAGCGGCCCAAAAACACGCTGGTATATAGGAGCGACGGATAGTGAACAGGCAGTTCAGGACTATGGTGATGATACCTATGAAGAAGGAAAAATCAGCTTAAGCCGAAGCATGCATGGCACAAATTGGGCAGCAAGAATTCAGGTAAATTATCGTCAGGACCCTTTCGAAGGGGATCATAAAAAAACACTGGATGGTAGTTACTTAGCCTATAACCTCAATGACTGGAGCTTCAGTCTGGACTCACTGCCTCTGCGTTGGGGGCCAGCAGAACACAGCAGCTTGCTCTTTTCCAACAACGCTCGTCCTATGCCAAAAATTCGCATTGATTACGCTCCAGATTATCCGCCAGCCGGTATGAATCCTTTTAAAATTAGCTTATTCAGTGCTTATCAGGACGACGGTTACAGCCATTATAATCGCGTTAGCGGCATTCGTTTTTCCAGTCAGTTATTTCAGCACTTATGGTTTGGTGTCAGTGCTATAGAGCAAACCGCCGACAACCGCCCGGATAACCGAATGTTAACCGCTGATGCGCGTACCGGTTTTGACTGGGGCTCACATCAGTTTTCAGCCTATGCCGAACTGGGAATTGACCGAAAACTGGAGACCGATGATAAGCCGGTATACACGTTGGGCGCACAGTGGATGACAGGTTCTGAAGAACACCGCCATAGCGTTACTCTTGAATACAGCCAGCTAGACGGCGGCGATGAGCACGATTTCTATTCACTTGATAAAAACCAGCAACAATACTTCCTGAATCATCAACGTAATCCAGGCTCTCCTTTTCCGCGAGAAAGCCAAACGTTATCAGCCAGTTATCGGAATTTTTCTGCAGATGGGTCAGCCTGGACAGCGTTACTTAGTCACAGTAAAGAAAAAAATGATGACACCCTATCGAGGGCACTGCTGAGGCGCACAGAACCGGCGTTCTCCGGGTTAATTAAACTTTCTCTGCAATACCTTGATGGCAGTCATTACGACGGTGACGTTGGTATTCAGTTAAGCGGAGAATGGCGCTTTTAACGCGCCAGTTTCTGACTGACTCCCAGACTGATAGTATTCATAACATTCAGCCAGGCTTCATCAAATGCATTAACCAATGCAGGGTAGCCATCGCTTTTCAATGGCATTCTCTCTGTAAAAGCCCCTTCTAATAACATCTGACTCTCGTGACTTTTGTATTCCCAATGACCTGCCACAACGGCCCGGGAGTCATTACTTCCGTAAAAGTCATCAACCCAGATAGTCAGTTTTCCATCACAATTGTCAGCCAGGAGCAGACGTTGCGCACTGCGCTGTAATTGATGAGCCAAAGGTGTACTCCAGCGGTGCTGTCGTGCGCTATGCCAGCGGGTTTCGTCTTGTTGCAGCTGCAATCCCGGTTTGGCCGCAGAATCACCAACGAACACAGGCCGCCTATTCGCCTGACAAAGAGCTTCAGCCGATTGGCTCAAATGTGGCAATCGGTATTGAGTGACTTCGTAAGTATTAGAAGAACACCCAGCCATTAGGGCTACCACCATAGCTAAACCAAGCGGTTTTATTCTTCTTGCAATGACATCTTTATTGTTCATAAGCTTTTGGCTCCGGATCGGGCTCGATAGACGGACTGAAAATAAGAGAGTTCGGCTGTTCCTGTAACAACTCGATTACGGGTTTCAGCTCACGAGAGAGTTGTTCAATTTCACTTAGTGTTTGGTTCAACTGCTGTCGTGTAGGCGACCCTTCATTAAAGCTGCCGGTCAATTCCTTTAATTGAATGAGGTTTTGTTGTAATAACTGCGGCAGTTGCTGCATTTGTGGTTGCTCGACAATTGCGGCAAGGCTTTGTGAGACGCTATCCAACTTCTGTGCTGTGTTATCAACGGAGGTCATTGCCTCTGAAAAGTCATTTAGTCCCTGCTCGAGCGGTAACTGATTAAACTTATCCATTAACTCCGTCAATTTCTCTTCCAACCGGGTAAAGTCACTCGCCATAGCAGGCATCACCGGATAGCCGGCAAATCTCTCACCAACGTCAGATTTATCGTCACCCGGGTAAAACCGAACATCAACAAAAAGGCTGTTAGTCAATAAGTTTGCGGCGCGAATATTGGCTCGGAGTCCATCTTCAAACAGTTCAGGCAACCGCTTTTCCCAGTTTTTGATATCGGTATTAGCAACCAATCCTCTTAAGCGTTCTGGTTCAAAACGGATAAGAATCGGAATACGCTTCAACGGGGCTTCTTCACTTTCATCAGGGAACCAGCGTAGCGGCACCTCCCGGACCGTACCCACTCTGACTCCTTTGAACTGAACCGGAGCCCCCTTTTCAAGCCCGGAAACTGACTCATTCAATAAAACCACGTAATCAATACCATGGATATAGCCTTGTTGCTTTGCATCTTCCAAACTTTCAAACAATGCAAAGTTTTGGTCGCCTGTTAACTTTTTACCCCGGGGCTGACCTTCCGGAACACCAAACGTGACGCTCGCTCCCAGCAATGATTCCAGTGAACCCAACGCTAAGTCCAGGCCTTGCGAATTCCATTGAATTGAAACACCACGCTGCAGCCAGAATCGAGTATTTTCAGTTAGCAACTCGTCGTATGGGGCTTTTACGAAAATCTGATAACGCGTTTCCCTCTCCTCTACCAGGAACTCGGCCTGCTCTACCTGACCAACGGTGAATCCCTGATATTGTACCGAGTCACCAACCGTAATTGTCGTTTGGCCTTCGCTCGTCAATATTAACCGTTTGCCCGGCGTTTCCTGAGACGTCACTGGCGGCTGTTCTAATGCTTCAAAATGTGATTGCTGCTCTTCTGAGTTTCCCGGTTGCAGACGAATATATGCACCCGATAATAATGTTCCGAGTCCGCTGACACCTTGTCTTCCTATCCTGGGTTTAACCACCCATATCCGCGTTTCTGCATTCAGCATTCGCTCTGTGCCGTCATTCATTGCAACTTCCACAACGGCTGACGAAAAATCGTCAGATAAACGGACCTCTGTCACCTGACCAACATCTACATTACGAACCTTTACCTGAGTTTTTCCAGCCTCAATACCTTCAGCATCTTCTACTGCCACCGTAATGGTCGGTCCGGTACCCCGCGTGTCTTGCCAAACCATCCACAAAGCGACAGCAAAAGCGAGCAACGGTACAATCCAGACTGGGGAAACACCATTAGCTTGACGAACCTTGCTTGTTGAATTTTCTGTCATCTATCCGCCTCTCGCCAGAATAAGCGTGTATCAAAACTCATCGCTGCCAACATCGTCAGAACGACAGCTGCTGCAAACGACACCGCAGCACTGCCCGGGTACACCGACATAACAGTGCCACTGCGGACCAGAGCAACCAGTATCGCCACCACAAAAACATCTATCATTGACCAACGACCAATCCAGTCAGTGACTTTAAACAATAATAACCGATTCCGCACCATTGCCGGAGTCTGCCAACGCGCTAAGAGTAGCAAGACTCCCAGCACCAGAACCTTTGCGACAGGAATAACCAGACTGGCCACAAAAACGATAATAGCTATGGGCTTGTCACCACTTTGCCATAATTCTGTTACCCCACCAATAATGGTAGCCGGTTGATCGTTTCCAAACCGAACGGTTTCCATAACCGGTAACCAATGCGCCGGAATTAACATAATAGCGCCAGCCGTAATTAATGCTAACGTTGCCCCCGGCTTGCGCCACCAAGATGTTTTTTGCGGCTCAGTGCATTGATAACAGTTTCTGCTGTCCCGCGAATTAAGTGCATGACAGAGTGTGCAAGTCATCAACCCTTGCTCACCGGCGGTAAGACCGGCTTGTGCAGACAAGTCGGGGCGATTCATTACGGAAAAATACTGCCAAACAGGTGTTCGCTTAGCCCGCTCATAAACAAACAGTAACAACACCACAAAAACGCTGAATCCCCAGAACCCTTCAAGCAAGCGAACCTCTGCCAGACTGGATATTTTCACTAGCGCTACCAGGGTACCGAGCAGGAAGATATCCGTCATTAACCAAGGCTTTAAATGTTCCATTGTCCGCAACAAATAAAGGTTCAATCGATTTGGACCGGACGTTTCAAGCTGACTGTATACCCAAATAAGACATAAAAGGTAGATACAGGGAATAATGATGACAGTTAACAGAACCAGAACCGCCAATACCTTTTCGTGAAAATACGAAAGTTGCCAAGCCGCATCCATTAAGGTCATTGATTGTTCGACACCAGCAGCCGAATATCGAATAAAATCGACAGACAAGCTTGCAAACAAAAGCACCAACGCGGCGATGGCAACAGCTAAAAGAGTATACTGCCCAGCGTTATTCCCATCTTCCAGAATGTACCCACAGCGCGGGCACTCCGACTGCTCATTTGTCAGGAGCGGAACGCGCCGGCTTACCCAGTCACATTGAGGGCAGCCGACCACTTCAGTCTTTTCGTGTGGCGTTGCCCTGCTCGTCGTCATTTTCCTCAGACTCCGCTGAAATCATAGCAATAACCGTCCACCCGGACTGCGGTATGAGTTCTCGTTCAGTTGTAAAAATATGGAGTTTTTCGGCATCATCCAATGCGAACATCGGTAGTGCCCGAGTGCCATATTTTTGCTGGTAGTCCGCAAAACTAAAGCTGTCGGTAATCGGTGTCGACTTAATTTTTGCGCCTTTAAAGTGCAAACTGGCAAGCTTTGAATAAGTCACACTTTCGCCAAACAGATTGAGCGTTTTCCGATAACTTTCTGTCAATTGATGGCTGGCCCGATAGTCTTGCTCGCCACCATTCAAACCATGAACTTTTTTCGAGCCAAACCAATCCTGATAATACATTGATACCAAAGGGTTCAACTGCTTATAAGGCGACATCACTAACAACCTTCCAAGACCGGTCAAATCGATGTTGTTAGCAGCATGTTCCGAGGCCGGGTTGCCAAAATACACCGGTAAATTATCCATTCTCGCTAACTTAATGTTCTCCCAGTTTGTATCTGCCAGGCGTACCGGAATACCTCTTTCCTGCAAGCTTTTAGCAACAGCTCTGGTCATCTGGTTTGCACCAAAAATTAAAAAGCCATTTGCAGAGGGTTCCAATAGCCCCAGCAATCTTGCCAGCGGTTTCGCAGTCAAACTTTGCAACACGACTGTTGTCATGATCACAAGGAAAACTAAAGGCACCACAGCTGCCGCTTCCGTCCAGCCTGATTCCTCCATTTTTAACGCAAACAATGCTGAAACCGCTGCTGCCACAATACCTCTGGGCGCAATCCAGGATAATAAAACTTTATCCTTAAACCTGAGTTCAGTGCCGATTGCCGATAGCCACACAGCTAAAGGACGTACCGCAAACAAAATAATAGCGAGCAGAACAACCGCAGGCATTCCCAGTGCATCAAACTCAGCAAAATCAAGTCGGGCGGCCAGAATAATGAAAAGAGCAGAGATAAGCAGAACGCTCAGCGTTTCCTTAAACTCCAATATTTCTTCCATATTCAAGTTGCGGGTGTTTGCCATGACCATCCCCATAACGGTAACGGTCAATAACCCGGACTCATGCTGAATCGCGTTCGATAGCGCAAAAACACCTAATACGATGGTTAAGGTTGCGACATTCTGCAAGTAATGCGGAAACCAACCTCGTCCCAAAGCGAGCCCTAATAAACGTGCAGCTCCCCAACCTAACGCAAAACCAAGAGCGACGGTTGTTGCAAAGGCCTGAAGGGCATGCAGGAAAGCAACGTCCTGACTGGCGATAATAAATTCATAGACCAGTACTGCCAGTAAAGCCCCCAGCGGATCGATGATAATGCCTTCCCAGCGCAAAATATTAGCGAGCTTATTAATGGGTCTAACCGAGCGTATCATCGGCTGAATTACCGTTGGCCCGGTTACCACCACTAACGCACCGAACAAAGCAGAAATTTCCCAGCCATAGCCCATAATAAAGTGCGTCAAAATAGCGATGACAATGAAGGTAACCAACATTCCAATACTGACCAGGTTGGTTACCATACGGCCATGTCCGCGAATTTCTTCAAACTTCAGCGTGAGGCTGCCTTCAAACAAAATAACGGCTACCGCCAAGGACACGAAAGGAAACAGTAAGTCCTCAAATAATGCATCGGGGTTCAATAAGCCAAGAGTAGGCCCCAGTAATAACCCGCAAATTAGTAATGGCAATATTGCAGGCAGCTTAATGCGCCATGCTAACCACTGACAACAAATGGACAGCACACCAATCAGGGCAAGCAACGATAGTTCAGACATAAGTTCTCCGCTGAAAGTAAGTCTTTGTAGAATAGCAGAAGCTAATACCTTGACTACCCTCAAATAACGAATTTAGATGACTATTTTTTAAATGAGAATGGCTATCATTATTTGTTTTGTTTGATATAATCATCGCGTTTCGACCACGTAGAGTTCGTTAAGGAGTCATTTGAAATGCGTAAGTTTAATTCATTACTCGCAATACTTGCCGCGACTTCTGCGACACTGGTGTCTTTCACTAGCGCCGCCGCTGAAGTTAATATTTACTCAGCGCGAAAAGAAGCCCTGATTAAACCGGTTTTAGAAAAATTTACCGAACAAACCGGTATTGAAGTTAATTTATTAACAGGTAAAGCCGATGCCTTGCTTGCTCGTTTGAATTCAGAAGGCGAAAATACACCGGCCGATTTATTTTTAACGGTCGATGCAGGAGCTCTTCACCGTGCTGTTGAAGCAAACGCCTTCCAGCCCGTCATTTCCGATACGATTAATTCGGCCGTTCCTGCTCATTTCCGCTCAGCGGATAATCTCTGGTTCGGACTCAGTTTGCGTGCCCGTCCCATTTTCTACTCGCCTGAACGGGTTAATCCAGACGAATTGCAGTCTTACTTAAGTCTGGCGGATGAAAAATGGAATGACCGCATTTGTATTCGTTCTTCTAATAACCTCTATAACCAATCGTTAGTTGCCGCCCTGATTGAACATCACGGTGTAGATAAGACAGAGAAATGGGCAGAAAACTTTGTTGAAAATTTTGCGCGTAAACCAGTTGGTGGTGACCGCGATCAAATTAAAGGCGTAGCCTTCGGAGTTTGCGACATCGCTGTTGCCAATACCTACTACTTTGGTCACATGCTGAACTCAGAAGACGCAGAAGAGCGTGCAGCGGCGGAAAAGGTTAAGATTTTCTGGCCAGCTCAGGATAAACAGGGCGCTCATGTTAATGTTTCTGGTATCGGTGTTACCAAACACGCCAAAAACGTCGACGAAGCTAAAAAACTCATTCAGTTCCTGGTCTCTGAAGAGTCACAGAAATGGTACGCTCAAGCCAATTATGAATACCCAGTTCGGGAAAGTGTTGAGTGGAGTGAAACGCTACAGCAATGGGGCGACTTTAAGCAGGATGATATCGCCATGGATATTCTAGGTGAAAATAACGGTGATGCCGTTCGTCTGATGAACCGCGCCGGCTGGCGTTAATTTGTATCAGGAGATGCGTAAATGAACCGTGGCACGCTATTGCTGTTTGCCGTCGCGGTGTTGATTGGGCTACCACTTATTGTGGTAGCTTTATCGTTATTGAATCCTCAGTGGGACATCCTGTACCATCTGTGGCAAACCGTGATCCCCGAATACATCGGTCATTCGTTGATCTTATTATTCGCTGTCGGTTTCGGTGTCACTCTATTAGGGGTCAGCACAGCTTGGTGTATTAGCCAATACGACTTTCCAGGGTGGCGCTGGCTAAGCTGGGCATTATTACTTCCATTGGCAATGCCTGCCTATATCACAGCTTATACTTATACTGGCCTGCTTGATTACGCAGGACCGGTGCAAGGGCTCGTCAGGGATATATTTTCTGTAAACATTGGTGAGTATTGGTTTCCTCAGATTAGAAGCCTCAGTGGCGCTATCTTTGTTCTTTGCATTGTTCTTTACCCCTATGTTTACCTCATTACCCGCGCCGCTTTCATGCAGCAATCAACCACCGCTTTTGAAAGTGCAAAAACCCTTGGAGCCGGCTCACTAAGAAGTTTCTGGAAAGTCGCCTTACCGTTAGCACGGCCAGCTATCGCGACTGGAGTCACCCTCGCGTTAATGGAAACTCTGGCCGATTACGGCACCATGGAATATTTTGGCGTTACCGTGTTTACCACAGGAATATTCAGGACCTGGTATGGTATTGGTGACGCTCAGGGCGCTTTACAACTGTCCGCCCTGTTATTGATGTTTGTCATCATACTGATTATGGTTGAACGTTACTCCCGACGCAGGGCTCGGTTCTATCAACAGCGTTCTGCCACCCGACCACCACAGCGACGCCCCCTTAGCGGATGGCGAGCTGCTGTAGCGTCACTGATCTGTTGGTTGCCGGTTGTGCTTGGTTTTGCCATACCCGCAGCACAGTTGCTGTGGTGGTCTATTCAAAAGTCAGACATCTGGCAACAAAGTGCTTTTTGGATCTTAACCTTTAACACACTCTGGCTAGGACTGTTAGCGGCGTTAATCACCGTGGCTCTGGCATTATGGCTTGCCTACGGTCGACGCCGCCACCCTACCCGGCCCTTACGTGCAGCTATCAGTCTGGCAGGTATGGGTTATGCTATTCCGGGTATTGTTATTGCTGTCGGATTACTGTCGCCGCTCGCCTGGATTGATAATCAACTTATCACTATCAGCGAATGGTTGTTTGACTTTAATCCCGGCTTATTATTTTCCGGTACCGTTATGGCACTTTTATTTGCTTACAGCGTCCGCTTTCTCTCGGTTTCACTGCAAACAGTGAACTCGGGGCTCGAACAAATCACGCCGCAAATGGACGACAGCGCACGCACTTTAGGTGCCAGCGGTAAGCGTATTTTATGGCGGATACATTTACCTTTATTGCGCAGTCCATTGCTGGCCGCACTTATTTTAGTCCTGGTTGATGTCATGAAAGAATTGCCTGCTACTTTGGTTTTAAGACCGTTCGACTTCAATACGCTGGCCGTACGCGCATTTGAAATGGCCTCTGACGAGAGACTCGCCGATGCCGGGCCCCCGGCACTGATGATTGTCGTTGTGGGCTTAATTCCGGTCATTATGTTATCCCGGGCTTTACGCAGTAACTCGCTTAAAACAGGAGAGTAAATGAGCACACTACTGAATATCGACGCAGTCAGCATCCAGCTTTCTGGTGATCTCATTGTCGATAGGCTGGGCTTATCATTAGAGCCTGGCGATATTGGCTGCCTACTCGGCCCCAGTGGTTGCGGTAAAACAACTCTCTTACGCGCTATAGCAGGCTTCATACCGGTTTCACAAGGCAACATACAGTTACACGGCAAGACCGTTTCTTCCGAGAGAACACAATGGCCCACCGAACAACGACAAGTCGGCATGATGTTTCAAGACTTCTCGCTATTTCCCCACTTAACCGTTGGCGACAATATCCGCTTTGGTATTAACCGGTTGCCTAAAAAGCAGCAAGAAGAACGCATCAGTGAATTGCTGGTTCGTATCGGCCTTAATGGATACCAAAATCGTTACCCTCACGAGTTATCAGGCGGACAGCAACAACGCGTGGCACTAGCCAGAGCTCTGGCACCTAAACCCAAACTGATGCTGCTGGATGAACCTTTCTCCAGCCTTGATGCAGAACTGCGAGAAGTTTTAGCTCACGACGTCAGAAGATTGCTTAAAGAGGAAGGTATTACGGCTTTACTCGTTACCCACGATCAGCAAGAAGCGTTCGCTATGGCAGATAAAGCCGGGGTCATGTACTCAGGTCAGTTACTGCAATGGGAAACCCCTTATGCGCTCTACCATCAACCGACTCATCAACTGGTTGCCGACTTCATTGGCCGCGGAATTTTGCTCAATGGTGAAATAAAAGACCAAAAATTGCATTGCGCATTTGGCATTATTGAACATCAGCAACTGCACGGCAAACCCGATATGAGCGTTAACTTTTTAGTTCGTCCCGACGATATACTGATTAATAATGACAGCTCTATGAAAGCGAGTGTTGTCGGTTGCGGCTTCCGCGGCTCCCATTATCTTTATACCCTGGAATTAACGGATACCAGCCATGTGTTAGCCGTTGGTCCGTCTCACCAACCCCTGAAAACCGGTGAGCAAATTGGTATCGATATCGATTTTGATCATTTAGTCGTCTTTGATTCATCGTTGTGTGAACTTCCTGACTGAGTGATGCGTAAAACAATGACAAGTTAAACGCCTCGCTATAGACTTTGGATAATAGTCTTAAAGTGAGAGTTCTATGGATTTTTTAATTGATGCCTGGGATTTCAATCAACATCCCGCAACACAACTTCAGACACCGTCCGGAGCCGAACAGAACACTTGGTTTCACTTCCAGCGCGACGTTGAAGGCCTGACTGATTGGTTAACTCAGGCCGGAATCCCCGAACCTCTTATTGATGCAGTGCTCGAAGAAGATACCCGCCCCAGGTTCCAACGCTTGCCTGATGGTTTTATGTTGTTACTACGAGGCGTTAACTTAAATACGGGTGAGTCACCAGAAGACATGCTCAGTTTGCGTCTACTGTATTATAAAGGGGCATTATACAGCTTCCGTAAACGTCCGTTCTTATCCATAGCAAAACTAAGAGAACAACTCCAGCAACAGATAGGGCCTGAGTCATTACACGATTTTATCGTCGCGCTAATTGAGCAAATCAACTTACGAATTGAAGATGTCGTTTCATCGGCAGAGGAGCAACTTGAAGCCATTGAGGGGGAAGGCTTTGATAACACCGCATCGGTTCAGATAAAGCTGACAGCCCTGCATCGTCGCCTATTGCGTCTGAACCGTTTTATTCGCCCTCAATTGGCGGCTTTAGAAAAGCTCAGCACCGAAGCTGAAAAAATCATGACACCCGAATTGCACCAATGGCTAATCAACGAACGCGACACAACCCAACGGCTGTTCGAACAAATTGATTTAATGCTTGAACAGGTCTGGATGCAGCGCGAGCAGCTACAGCAGGCCATCGCCGAAAAAATGAACCGAAATACCTACTGGCTTTCGGTTATTGCCGGTGTATTTTTACCACTAAGCTTTTTAACCGGTGTTTTTGGCATTAATATTGGCGGCATGCCGGGCGTGGAAAATACCGACGCCTTCATGATTTTCTGTGGTTCATTGGTGATTATTGCCATTGTTGAGTTCTTACTGCTACGACGCCTGAGATTTTGGTAACGCCCATTTGAGTTCAGCAAATTTAGACCTAAGTCGAATAGGAAATTTAAGCCAACAGAATATGCTAAAAGGCTCTGCATAAAAGGATTTGAGGTAGTGCTATGCAACCCTACAAAAAAGTCTACTCAGAAGCTCAACAAGATCCAGAAGGTTTTTGGCTTGAGCAGGCGCGTCGTTTAGATTGGTTCAAACACCCTAAGGTCGCAGCGCATGTCAGGAAAAATGGCATGGCAGACTGGTTCCCGGACGGCGAAGTTAATGTCAGTTACTTAGCACTCGATGCTCAGATTAACGCCGGCCGTGGAGAGCAAGTCGCTCTTTACTACGACTCTCCGGTTACCCAAAGTAAAGCAAGCTACACCTTTAACGAATTACACCACCAGGTTGCATGCTTCGCCGATGTGCTGAAACAGCAAGGCGTTGAGCAAGGTGACAGGGTCATTATCTACCTTCCCATGATCCCACAGGCAGCTATTGCTATGCTGGCTTGTGCTCGAATTGGCGCGATTCACTCGGTTGTCTTTGGTGGCTTTGCAGCACATGAGCTGGCCGTTCGCATTGACGATGCGGCACCTAAGCTCATCGTAACGGCCTCCTGCGGTATTGAGGGCGATAAAGTTTTACCTTATAAACCGATTGTCGATAAGGCGCTGGCAGAAGCACAGCACCAACCCCGCACTATAGTATTCCAGCGTGAACAATGTCAGGCGGAAATACGCGAAGGTCGGGATACCGACTGGGAACAAGCATTAAGTCAAGCCAAGCCAATAGAAGCGCTTCCCCTGCCGGCAACTCACCCCCTTTATATTCTTTATACTTCAGGTACCACCGGTAAACCAAAAGGCGTCGTACGCGATCATGGGGGGTACGCTGTCGCCTTAAACTTTTCGATGAACTACGTTTACGGGTTAACTCCGGGAGAGGTTTTTTTCACCGCATCAGATGTTGGCTGGGTAGTTGGCCATTCGTATATTGTTTACGGTCCTCTTATTTTTGGTTGCAGCAGTATTCTCTATGAAGGAAAGCCCGTCAATACGCCAGATGCCGGAGCCTTCTGGCGCATTGTCCAGGATTATAAAGTTAATGCCATTTTCTCCGCACCCACTGCGTTCCGTGCGATAAAAAAAGAAGATCCTGAAGGCGAACATCTCAACCGCTACGATATGAGTTCACTGCAACGCATTTATATGGCCGGCGAACGTTTAGACCCAGCCACGTACGAGTGGACCACCGAGCTCACCGACTTGCCGGTTTACGATCACTGGTGGCAAACAGAAAGTGGCTGGCCGATGTGTGCAAACCCTGTGGGAGTTAGCGCGGTTAAAGTGAAGCCCGGTTCCTCAACTTTCCCAGTTCCGGGTTATGAGATCAGCGTGCTGGACCCACTGGGCAAAAGTCTAAACAGTAAAGAAGAAGGAGCAATTTGTGTGCGCTTACCTTTACCCCCAGGCTGTTTAACCACCATTTGGGGTGATGAGGAGCGACTGCATGGTAGTTACTTAAATGCTTTCCCTGGTTATTATTGCAGTGGCGATGGCGGTCATATTGATGATGACGGTTATGTCTTTATTATGGGTCGTACAGACGATGTTATTAATGTTGCTGGTCACCGCTTATCCACTGGCGAAATGGAAGAAATTCTGGCCAATCATAAAGACGTTGCAGAATGCGCGGTGGTTGCTCAGCCCGATGAACTTAAAGGAGAACTGCCAGTAGGTTTCGTTATTCTTAAAAACGCCTCCACTATTGAGCATGAACAGTTACAACAAGAACTGATTCAGTCGATTCGCTCCGAAATTGGCGCAATCGCCTGCCTGAAGACCTTACATATTGTTCCAAGGCTGCCTAAAACTCGCTCGGGGAAAATATTGAGACGTCTTATTCGGCAAGTTCTGCAAGGTGATGACGTCGCCGTTCCATCCACCATTGACGACCCAACAAGTATTGATGCTATTAAGGAAACTCTGCGTTAAACTAGCGCCCTTTCTTTTTAACAGGAACAGGGTGTTATGACATTATCGATTGTTGCGGTTGTGCTCGGGTTAGCAGTTTTAGTCTGGAGTGCTGACCGCTTTGTTGAAGGGGCCGCAGCAGTAGCACGACACTTGGGTATGGCACCCTTGGTTATCGGTATGGTCATTATTGGCTTTGGCACGTCAGCACCGGAGATGGTGGTGTCTGCCTTAGCCTCTATGCAAGGTAACCCCGCGCTGGCTTTGGGTAATGCCTACGGCTCAAACATCACTAACATTGCTCTGGTTCTGGGCATAACCGCCTTGCTTGCGCCTATCGCGGTAAAATCTGTGGTCATTCGCCGTGAAATGCCAGTTTTAATAGGCATTACCCTGTTAAGCGCCGTTTTCCTTCTCGATTATCAAATAACGCGATTTGAAGCCGTACTTTTATTGGCTGTATTCCTTGGCTATATGGGCTGGTCCATATGGATAGGGTCAAAAAGCAGCGATGACAGCTTAGCAGCGGAGTACACAGAAGAAATCGACTCCCACCCTTTGCCCATGAAGCCCGCTATCATTTGGCTTATTGTGGGACTCGTACTCCTTATTGTAAGTTCGCGCGCTTTAGTCTGGGGGGCGGTAAACATTGCCGTATCACTGGGGGTCAGTGATCTGGTGATTGGCTTAACTGTGGTTGCTATTGGTACCTCTCTACCGGAACTGGCATCGGCAATTGCAGCCACCCGTAAGAACGAACATGATTTGGCGCTCGGCAACGTTATTGGTTCCAATATGTTCAATACCCTAGCGGTAGTTGGTATCGCGGGTGCAATTGAGCCAGTCTCGCTGGAGCCTCTGGTCTTAAGTCGTGACTGGGTCGCCATGGCAGTGCTGACTCTTTTATTAATGGCCTTTGGTATTCGCAAAGCACGCCAGGGACGAATCAACCGCATACATGGTGTTATCTTTATTTGCTTATACCTGATTTACACCTTGTACTTACTGAAAACAGGCTTTATCGCACCACAATAAAACACTATTGCAAATCGTTCGCATTTAACATAGACTATCATCATTAACCGAGGTGATAGTTTATGTATGTGTGTCTTTGTAAAGGTGTCAACGATAAAGTCATCCATCAGGCCGTAGTTTCTGGTGAGGTGAACTCTATGCGAGACTTGCGCCAACAGTACGGTGTGGCATCACAGTGCGGCTGTTGTAAAAGCTGTGCCAAAGACGTTTTGCATGAAGCACTCGAACAACGTTCCAATCAGGCCGGTAAAGGGACTCAACTTCCAGTTTCCGTATGCTACACTTAATTCATACCTAATGAATTAAGGAGTAATACGGTTATGAAAGGTGATGCTAAGGTCATCCAGCAACTGAATAAAATATTAACGCTGAAACTTACCGCCATAAATCAGTACTTTCTTCATGCCCGCATGTATCGCAACTGGGGCTTCGAAAGTCTGAACAAGCCCGTCTACACAGCTTCAATCAATGAAATGAAACACGCCGATGTTCTTATCGAGCGTATTCTCTTTTTAGAAGGTATTCCCAACTTACAGGAACTCGGTAAATTATACGTTGGTGAAGACCCCCGTGAAATGCTGGAACTGGATCATAAAGTTCAGTTTAATGATGTTACGGCAATACGCGAAGCCATTAAGGAATGTGAGCAGCATCAGGACTACGTCAGCCGCAACGCGTTACGCGATATTCTCGACTCTCAGGAAGAGCACCTTGACTGGCTTGAAACCCAGATTGACCTAATATCACGCCTGGGTAATGAAGTTTACTTGCAGACAAAGATTCAAGGAGCTGAGTAATGCAAAGAGATAACAACGTTGTTGAGCAGCTCAACCGTCTACTGGCTTTTGAGTTGACTTCAATTGATCAGTACACATCACATTCTCGTCAATACGAAGATATGGGCTTAATGAAGCTTTATGAGCGTATTAATCATGAAATTGACGATGAACGGGGTCATGCAGACTTACTCATTCGTAGAATTCTATTTCTTGAAGGTAAGCCGAAAATGGATAACCGCGAGGCTCATACCATTGGTTCGGATGTCAGGGAAATGCTGGAGAATGATCTGCAACTGGAGCACAACAATGCAAAAACGTTGCGGGAAGTTATCCAATATTGCGAAGAAGTTGATGATTACGTCACTCGTGAAATGCTGGTTGGTATTTTAAGAGATACCGAAGAAGACCATGCTTACTGGTTACAAATTCAACTAAACTTGATGGATCGCCTGGGTGAGGATCTTTACCTACAAAGTATGATGTAAGACGATAGACTCTCATCAAGTCCTCACTTTCTGCAGACACAAAAAAACCGCCTCAAGGGCGGTTTCTTTTGTATCTGGCGGGGAGAGAGGGATTAACTCGGGCCCTCCATGGCCCTCGCCCTTCGGGCTGCGCTGAAGCGCTGTTCAAAACGGCTTTCCTGCCGTTTTGTCGAACCGGTAGGGTTATCATCAAGTCCTCACTTTCTGCAGACACAAAAAAACCGCCTCAAGGGCGGTTTTTTTATATCTGGCGGAGAGAGAGGGATTCGAACCCTCGATACGTTGCCGTATACACACTTTCCAGGCGTGCGCCTTCAGCCACTCGGCCACCTCTCCAGAACGGCCGCTATGGTAGGGGTTTTGGCCGTTCTAATCAAGGGGTTTAAGCAATTTTAAAGCGCTTCATACCATTATTTAATCGTTTTGCTAACTCATTCAGCTCACGGCTGGCTTCGCTAATTTGCTCTGAGCCTGCTGCTGTTTGCTCCGCGGCTTCTGTAATTGAGGTAAAGTTCTGATTAATTTCCTCAGCAACCGCTGTTTGCTCTTCTGCTGCAGTAGCAATTTGTGCATTCATGTCACTCATTTTTGCCACAGAATTATTGACCGCGTGCAAGGACTCACCAGCTGAACGTGCTTGCGTCACGCTTTCCGCCGCTTTCTCCCGGCCTTTTTCCATGACTGAAACCGCATCTGTCGCACTGCCGCGCATCGTTTCTATTAAGCTTTGAATACTGCGGGTAGAGTCCTGCGTCCGGTTTGCCAGAGCTCGCACTTCATCGGCAACCACAGAGAAGCCTCGGCCATGTTCGCCCGCTCGTGCCGCTTCTATCGCGGCATTCAGTGCTAATAGGTTGGTCTGATCAGCAATGCCTTCGATAACCTCCAGCACCTTGTGTATTTCTGCCGTGTTGTCAGACAGTTCACCAATGACTTTAGCAGCACCTTCAACCTGGCTGGCTAACTCTTCAATTGAACGAACCGTCGCTTCTACCTCACGGCTGCCAGCTAACGTTTCTTTATCGGTATCATCGGCCAGCTGCGCCGCTTGCTCAGTGTGCTGAGCAACCTCACGAACCGTTTGCGACATTTGATGAATCGCGGTTGCGCCCTGAGTCGTTTGCTCCTGCTGCTGAACCACCAGCTTTTGGTTACTCCCCGCTGTTTCGGCAAGTTCATTCGATGACTTCAAAATAGTATCCGCTGACCCATTAACATCTCCCAGAATGTCTCTTAACTGGTTAACCATGCGGTTAACATCCGCCATCATGCTGTCTTCGTAACGTGTTCGGGTGGACACCGTTAAATCACCATCGGCAATACGTTGCAATACTTCTGCAGCTTCTTCTGGTTCGCCGCCGATAGTATGTGTCAGTTTCACGACAATCTGCCAGGCGACTAACCCGCCACTAATAATGGCAAACGCCGTCACCCACCACATCAAAGTCGCAAAGTTTTCACTACGACTCATTACGTCTTCCGTACCAACAGAAATACTTTGTTCCTGATAGTCGATAAAGGTATTAATGCGATTTAGCCATTCAGCGTAAAGTGGCGATACTTCACTCAGAACGTATTCTTGAGCCTGCTGGCGTTGATTGGACGTTAATAAACGCTCTGTTTCCTTAGCCGCCGCCAGACCTTGAGTCTGAATATTGTTAATTTCACTCAATAACTCGCGCTCTTTACTGTTGACCAATTTATTATCAGACATTATATCCGCCATACCGCTGGCAGCTTTGCTGTAATCCGATTTCAAGTCAGCAATTAAGTCACGTAATGGCGCGCGTTGGTCGGCATTTTCAACCAGGACTAAATCACGAAGAGCTATTGCGCGGTCATGCACACTGCCCCGAAAGTTAATAGCAAACCGCTGTTTTTCACTACCCACCTCATTAACTCTTACCAGCGTTTTATCAATTTCGCTGACCTGATATGTACCGACGATGGTGGTTATAACAAGTAATAGGAGAATAAAGACAAACCCCGCATACAAACGATTTGCTATCGTCATTTTGTGCTCCAAAAGTGATTTAAATATCTTTCTAAGTAATTGAATGGTTATACAGATTAAAACCTAGGATGGATCAGGAAAACTGATGAAATGAGGCATGTATAATCGAAATGTTCAATTATTGTTTTATAAGCCAACGAAAAATTCGAACTTGGCTGGGAACGTAAAATAAATATTCAGGATGCCACTGTACGCCAATGATTGTCTGTTCGTCCTGGCCTTCGGAGGCTTGCAAAAAACCATCTAAGTCCCAGCCCACAGCAAGCATACCGACACCGGTTTGTTTTACAATTTGCGAATGCAAGCTGTTAACCCGGAGTTTTTGCTTTTTACAGATTCTCGCCAACCGGCTTTCAGGCTCAATGAACACCTGCTTAGTTGGTAATAACCCCGGTCGATTATAGGTTAGCTGTCGTAGCTTTCGGATATTTTGGTCAAGCGCGCCCCCCAGTACCACGTTAATTAATTGCGACCCGCGACAAATGCCTAGCAATGGTTTTTTATTCTCCAGAGCCCAGCGTATCCAACTGACTTCCAGTTCATCACGATCAGGATCATACTCGCCATCAGGTTCGGGGGGCTGATTATACTGGGAAGGGCTAATGTCATCGCCCCCTCCTATAATCACCGCATCGATATTATTTTGCTCACAACGGTGTCTGACACTTGCCCGCAAAGGCGTAGCACCAAGACATTTCAGAATAAGCCAGGTACACCACCAGGACGGAGACCAACGCCTGGCTGTTCCAGTTACAACCACTCGCGGTCTTGCAGCCATTGCTCCAGCCTTTTCTTCCAGTCTTTTTCAGAAACCCCCATTAAAGGACGCTCAGCGTCTTTAAACGCTTGTTTCCAGTAGTCTAGCGCCTGTTGGTCATCAGCCAGGGCATCGACTACCCACCACATTTTCCAGGGTTCCGTTAATTGCCAGTCCGGGTGCTCAAGCTGACAATTTGGCAAGCGATAATGAAATGTCGGACGCGCGTTGATCTTATTATCATCCACCGCAGCCATAACCTTTTCTTCATCCAAAAAAGCGAACAGCGGCAACATATCCAAAGCGCGGTTGCGGGTCGCATTGTGTTTCAGGTAGTCGTCAATAAGTTGTTCCTGAGTTACCTCATGCTGGGTCACCAACAGTCGGGTATAGGCTTCTGGGTACTTATCAATGTAAGGACTGAGTTTACGCGTTGTATCAACACGGTGGGCTTCAACCAACCACCATTGCAATAGGGAAAACGCCTGCAGATAACGGAGTAAAACATTGGCATCTAATGACGGCACTTCGGGATTGATGTGAACACCATAAGCAGCTATCCAGGATTCGTCCGTGCCTTTTGCTCCCGCTTTTCTTAATGCCTCAGTCAACGGAAGTAACTGCTCACATTGTTTGAGTGACAGCGGCGGACAGACAATTTCAATTGGCACAAGATTCTCGGCAAGACTGCCTAACTCACGAACCCAGGCCGATTCGTCTCCGCCTTCCGCTTTGGCCTTTCGCTTTAAATAATCCCAGTCGATTTCAACGTTAAACGAACCGAGGCCATTCACTTCAATTTTTTGCTCTGCTTTGGAGACAGAAACTAACTCGCCCGGCAATTCCTGCTGCAAAACATCAACAGTCTGTTCCAGAGTTAAACCGCTAAACTCCAGTTCAAAACCAACCTTGCGGTCTTCCCCTTCATAATTTAGCGGCTCAGTTAATGCTTTAAACGACGCTTTACTCAATAGAGAATGTCCCTGCTGGTCCCGGAAATACAACCGGGCTTTCAAAACCATCATTACTGACACTAGCTACACCAAAAATGTAATTATCGATCACCACATTTTCCAGTGTGTACTCATTTACGTTACCGACGTAACGGCTAAACTGCCACTGTGGGGCACTGGTTAAACGCCAGTAAATTTTATAACCAGCGATATTTTCTTTATCTTCTGCCTGCGGTGTCCAGCGCAAGGTTGTATCCGGTTTCACTGCACCTTCAATTTCTACTTCTGCAGGCGGTCTTGGTGCCCACGACATGCTCGCCATGGAAACCGCGTTTAACGCCGTCAGTTTCGCTGCGTAATCAAAATCGACGCCATCGATGGTATCGCCGTATTCAATCCCGTTTTCGACGCGTAGGTCCTGGTGCTGGCGATTATAGTTTTCGTTGGTTTCCATAATGCGGATACCCGCATAGCCTAAATCATTAAAAGGTCTATGGTGCCCACCACGACCAAAGCGATCTAAACGATAAACAATCATGGTGTCTAAATTCGCTATATAGCGGTCAGCTACGGTATCAATGTAGCGCGCTAAGTTGCGTGAAGGTGAGTCCACTTCGCCACCATAAAAACGACGCATGGTTGCTTCGCGCTCCGACTCATTCATACGGGTGCCTTCAGCAAAAATACGCGCGGTGGTATTATTAATAACCCCGTTAATACCTTCAATATTACCAATCATGTCATTGTTAAGCACAGCGGTCAGATGCCATTCCTCATCTTTGGCTTTTTTTGCCAGAATTTTTCCGCCAAACAGACCTTGTTCCTCGCCTGCCAGTGCCGCATAAACAATAGAACCATCAAATTCGTACTGGGTCAGCACTCGTGCCGCTTCTAACGCGCCGGCGACACCAGAGGCATTGTCATTCGCACCGGGAGCATCCGAGGTGTAATCCATAACATCACTAACGCGCGAGTCGATGTCCCCGGACATCATCACATAACGATTAGGGTCTGTTTTGCCACGCTGAACCGCAATGACACTTTTTACTTCCACAGGGTCGGGTATGCGCTCTTCTCCCGAAATCGTGTCGCTGACGTACATCACTTCAAGACAGCCTCCACAGGCTTCTGATATACGTTCAAACTCAGCAAAAATCCAACGTCTTGCGGCGCCAATGCCGCGTGTATCCGATTCAGTTTCGGATAACGTATGACGAGTGCCAAAATCGACCAGCGTCTGAATGTCATTTTCGATACGGTCAGCCTGCATTGCGCCAGCTATTTCGTGTAACTTTTCTTGTTCTTTGTAATCAATCCCGTTCTGAGCAACGGCTGCAAGCGGCAATGCCAAGCCAAAACCGACTGCCAATAAGGGATTTGCCCATGATTTGAACATAGTTGAATACCTGTTAATAAATGAACCAATTTTGATTATGCGGCAAATACCCAACGATGAAAAGCCACGACAGTAAGGCCTGCCGGTAACGGATTTACGACGAAACAGTCAATTCAGACAGATCAATGAGAGTCTGAGTCACGTCAGTCAACGTCATAACCGCCTGCAGTTGAGAAAAGCTTCCTTCAAGCTCTTTTGCCCGATGCGGTAAGTAGCGCTGAATATAGGACAGACTTTCCATCAACTCCGCAGGAAAGCGGTTAGCACAGGGCTGAGCAGACACCAGAACGGCAACAAAGTGGCTGCTGTCATTTAAAAAGCGTATGTATTCGGCGGCTTCTTCAAAACTCTCATATTCCTGAATATCGCGTCCCATGACGGCTTCTTTTTGAAGCGAGCTGCTCACTCTTAAAAGTAAAATGCGAGACGAAAACTTGTCCTCGCCCGATAACTGACGCAGTTTTTTCCTCAACTGACAGCTCAGGCGGCGCCCACCAAGAATTCGGTCGCCATTGGCTAACCAAAATTCGACCTCATTAAACAACGAAGGCAAACCATCTGTTAACGACATTAGCCCAGCAAGTTGAGGTTCCCATTCAACCCCTTGTTTATAAAGAAAGAGCGCACTTGATAGCACATGGGGGAAAACCCGATGCTTTGCCGAGGACGCATCACTCAACAGTTTGACGTTTAATTTTTCTGCGCCTTTACTGCGGTAACCCTGCAACTTAGATAAATCCGGCTTTTCATTCGCGGTGTTTTTCCGAAGCGGTGTTTTTACTGAATTTAATTCCGCGTAAATAAGCTGCTTTTCTTTGCTATAAGTTATTGTCAGTTGGTAACAGCGCGTAACGTAGCCTGCGACCCGTAGCGCATTAAGCGTCACCATTAGAGATTTATCTGTTTGTAATGCCTGTAGAGGAAGTAAGTACTCGCGCCAGACCTTATTAACCGGCAAGCTAATACGAAAAAATGTCACCTGTCGACGAGTTGCTTTGCGGGAGTCCTTTAATAACGAAATGCTGGATTGCACCCACTGCTGTTCAAAAAGTTCAGCAAGTAAGTCTTCCTGGTGTTGTTGCCAGCTATTCAACAGTGTTTGGTTTGCTACTGTTTTTATTACAGCAAAGGTACTGGAGTTATCGCTAAAAAGGACAGGCAAAGCCTGAATCGCTTGAAACCAGTAGTCTTCATGTCCGCGTGCAATCACTCGTTGCGCGACATGCTCAACATTAATTTTGTAACGACGTCTGGACTTCGTCACAATCTCGGACAGAAGTTTGCTGAGTTCATCATCCATAGACTCGTCAAAACGTTTTAAACGCAGGTACAAAAACGTCTCTTTTTCTTTAACGCCGACAACACGATACTCATAACCTGTATTAGCATCAAAAACAAAATCATCTGAAAAGCCATGAAAAGACAAAGTGACACGAGCATGTTTCAGTCCAGCCAGTTGTTGCTCAAAAGGAAGCTTTAGCTGTAAACCTGAAAGTGAAACGTCCACGGTCATCGCGTTTAACTTCTGGCCGTCAGCTAGCTCCATTTTTACGGAAGTCACAAGGTTCATCCGCTCTTCACGACGCTCATATTGATAGCCAGCGATAAAGCTGCCCAGAGCTTTGTCTTGTTCTTCCTGAGTCTGAGCTTTGTGCTCTGCCAGTTTTTGATGGTGTGCTTTTAACGCCAGTATTTTTGCTTTGGTGTCATTAGTAAAAACCCCTTTATAAGCACGCAGTCCTTCTTCAAATATTTTTCTGGCGGTTAAATCGAAATAGTGCGTGCGCCCCTGAAAGGTATAGGGCTCAACCTCAGCCGGGATTTTTTTACGAAGATCAACAACACCCAGCGCCGGTTTTGCTAATTCAGTAATTTGCATGCGAAGCTTGAGCTTTTCGGGCCCGCTTAGGTGCGCTGTTTTACGTTTAAAAAGAGATTCAAATTGAGAGCGGTGGTAATCTGTTTTAAGCTCGTCAACCAAGGTCTCAATTAGGGCGTCACTGCTCATAATGGGCTGCTGATCAGTATCATTATTATTTTGTCCAACATTTAATTTACATTAACGCTAAGAGGATCTTCATGCAAACGCTTTTACTCGGTTACGGTGATCTTGCAGACCGCGTTGCGCAAAGGCTTAGCGCATTTAAAAGCCAGGTTACCGGAGTTTGCAGAACACCCACAAATAAACCCGTACGCCCCGGTGTCGACTTACTTGCGGCTGACTTAAACAATGAACAAGAACTCTATCAGCTGTTTAAGCAGAAGTGGGACAACGTCGTTATTACTCTAACCCCGACAAAAGATGCAGAAGATAGCTATCATCAGGGTTATGTGGTCCCCTGCCGACACCTGCAGCAAGTTTTAGCTCAGCAAACTCATCAACCGAATATTATTTACGTTTCCAGCACCGGCGTTTATGCGCAACGTGATGGAGAGTGGATTGATGAAAACAGCCTAACTGAGCCCAATTCTGATTCCGGCAAGGCGTTATTGCAAGCGGAGTCACTGATCCATGCATTACCCGGCCAAACTTCAATTCTTCGTTGCAGCGGTATTTACGGCGAAGGACGTGACTTTTTACTGCGCCAGCTCAGTCAAGGGAAAGCACAGTTACGCGACAGCTGGACCAACCGCATACATCAGGACGATGTCGCAGGCTTTATCGTCCACCTGTTGACACAAGTTACCCAGCCTCTTCCTGTTTATTTAGTCAACGACGATGAACCCATTAAACAATACAAAGTTTATCAATGGCTTGCCCAGCAGTTAGGGCTTGAACTACCTGAACATATCGATACTACAGTAGGACCCAGAGGCTCTAAACGCTGCCTGAATAAAGGTCTTAAAGACAGTGGCTACCAACTGCAATATTCCAGCTTCCGCGAGGGTTATGCCGCCGTTATTGAACAATGGCAGCGCCAATAGCGCTGCTTAAAGCCGGTCAAAGTAGTCCAGTATTCCCTCCGCTGCGTCACGCCCTTCGGCTATGGCAGTCACTACCAGATCGGCACCACGTACCATATCACCGCCGGCAAATATCTTAGGGTTACTGGTTTGCATAGCAAACTCAGTATCACCCGTTGCTAACACAGTACCCCAATTGCTCAATTCCACTTTATGTTGTTGTAACCATTCTGGTGGGTTGGGCTGGTAACCAAAGGCAATAATCACTGCGGTGGCGGGCATCAGGAACTCTGATTCGGCTACCGCCTGCGGCCTGCGCCGACCTTCATCATCGGCTGGGCCGAGCTCCGTGCGAACCATTTTCACGCCACTGACTTTACCTGTCTCGTCCGTTACGATCTCTAATGGTTGCAAATTAAACTCAAAAACTACCCCTTCTTCTCGAGCGTTCTGCACTTCTTTGCGCGACCCCGGCATGTTGCCTTCGTCTCGACGATACGCACAGACAACCGACTTAGCTCCCTGCCTTATCGAGGTTCTGACACAATCCATAGCCGTATCACCACCACCCAGCACAACCACAGACTCATCTTTAACATCAATAAGCGGATACTGGGACATCGGTTCATGAGCCATAAGTCGTTGTGTATTGCCAATTAAAAACGGCAATGCCGGATAAACACCGTCAGCATTCAGGCCTTTCAACTTTCCGTCCAGTGCTTTGTAAGTTCCTAAAGCCAAGAATACCGCATCGTAACTGGCCTCCAAGTCGGCAAAGCTGATGTCTTTACCCACCTCAACGCCCAACTTAAATTCAATGCCCATATCAGTGAATATTTCACGCCGTAACGTCATCACAGCTTTATCCAGCTTGAATGGCGGAATCCCGTAAGTTAGCAGCCCGCCAATTTCCGGGTAGCGATCATACACCACGGCTTTGACACCATTGCGAGCTAATACGTCAGCACAGGCAAGACCCGCAGGCCCTGCACCAATAACCGCAACCCGTTCCTGACGCTGTGTTACTCCGCTTAGGTCCGGACGCCATCCCTGTTTAAAGGCTTCGTCGACCATTTGCTTTTCAATACTACCAATCGTCACTGCGCCAAAGCCGTCGTTGAGTGTACAGGCTCCTTCACATAGACGATCCTGCGGGCATACCCGACCACAGACCTCCGGTAGACTGTTGGTCTTGTGCATCAATTCCGCCGCTTCAATAACCCGACCCTCGTTAGCCAACTCCAGCCACTGAGGAATATAATTATGAACCGGACACTGCCATTCGCAATAAGGGTTACCGCAGTCCAGGCAGCGGTCCGCCTGACCTTTTAGCTGCACACCCGGCATCGGATCATAAATTTCTTTGAATTCAATTCGGCGTTCTTCAACCGAGCGTTTAGGCGGATCGATGCGTTGTACATCTAAAAATTGATAAATATTCTTGTTCATTACATCACCTGCACACGTAATTCTGCGGTCGACCGCGCTCGATGCCCTAACAGCTCTTTGACATCGGCCGCTTTCGGTTTGACGATATAAAAGCTATCCACAACTTGCTCAAAATTGCGCAGTAATTCGCGGGAATACTGACTACCCGTGGCTTCGTGATGCTCATGAATTAAGCCGCGTAAGTGCTCTTGAATAATTGGAGTATCCAGTGACACCGCCTCAACCAGTTCATGGTTAAGCCGACGGTGTAAATCGCCATCGCTATCCCTTAAATAGGCAAAACCACCGGTCATACCGGCACCAAAGTTAATGCCACATTCCCCCAGCACCACCACAATACCGCCGGTCATATATTCACAACCGTGGTCGCCAATGCCTTCTACTACGGCTGTGGCCCCCGAATTGCGCACCGCAAAGCGCTCGCCGGTGCAACCGGCAGCATAGAGTTTCCCCCCGGTTGCGCCATACAGACAGGTGTTCCCCATAATAACCGCCTGGTGACTGTTATAACGGCAGCCCGCAGGCGGTTTAATGGTAATTTCGCCTCCAGCCATACCTTTACCCACGTAATCGTTCGCGTCTCCGGTCAGGTGCAACTTTAAGCCGCCAGCGTTCCATGCGCCGAAGCTTTGCCCGGCGGTACCAATAAAACCTAGAGTGATTGGCGCCACAGCCATTCCCTGGTTGCCATGTTGGCTGGCAATATAACCGGACACACTTGCGCCAACAGAGCGATCATCATTACGAATGGTCAGTGACCAGTGTCCGCCTTTGCGTGCATCAATCGGCTCTCTACACAGTTCCAGTAGGCGTTGGTTGAGTTTACCCTGGTCAAATGGCGGGTTCTTATCAGTACAATACAATGCGTGTTCAGACCCAACTCCGGCCGATTCAAGCAGTGCCGTCAACTGTAATTGCTGCTGACGCTTAGTTTCGCCGGGCAAGCGCTCCAGTAAATCAACCCGTCCGATAGCATCGGTTAACTGAGCTAAGCCGAGGTGAGCAAGAATGTCACGAACCTCTTCAGCCATAAACTCAAATAATTTCACCACGCGTTCCGGTAAGCCTGAAAAGTGTTCACGGCGCAATGTTTCGTCCTGTGTTGCCACTCCGGTCGCACAGTTATTCAGGTGACAAATGCGCAAGTATTTACAGCCCAGAGCTATCATCGGAGCAGTACCAAAGCCAAAGCTCTCAGCACCTAATATCGCCGCTTTTACTATGTCCATGCCGGTTTTTAATCCGCCATCGACCTGTAAGCGAATTTTGTGACGCAAGTTATTCGCCACCAGGGCTTCGTGCACTTCGACCAATCCTAATTCCCAGGGAGAGCCAGCGTACTTTACCGACGTCATTGGGCTTGCACCGGTTCCGCCATCGTAGCCGGATACCGTAATCAAATCCGCATACGCTTTCGCAACGCCCGTGGCTATGGTGCCAATTCCGGGCGTAGAGACCAGTTTCACTGAAACTAATGCCTTTGGGTTAACTTGTTTTAAATCAAAGATCAGTTGAGCTAAATCTTCAATGGAGTAAATATCATGATGCGGCGGCGGTGATATTAACGTGGTACCGGCTACGGCATAACGTAACTGTGCAATTTCAGCAGTGACTTTTTCACCTGGCAACTGCCCTCCTTCTCCAGGTTTTGCCCCCTGTGCAACTTTTATCTGAATAACATCGGCGTTGACCAGATAGTGCGGTGTCACTCCAAAACGGCCTGAAGCTACTTGCTTAATTCGGGAATTTTTAGCGTTATTGAACCGTTTTGGATCCTCACCCCCTTCACCAGAATTTGAATGCCCGCCAATTTGGTTCATTGCAATAGCCAGAGCTTCGTGCGCCTCGGCGCTCAATGCCCCTATCGACATAGCCGCCGTATCAAACCGCTGAAACAGACGTTCTTTTGCTTCAACTTTTTCTTTCATCAGCTTTGCCGTTTCCGGCAATTTAATACCCAACAAATCGCGAAGGTGGGTAACCGGCCTTTGATTCACAAACTTGGCGTAAACGTCGTAGTCCCGCTGCTCACCTGTTGCTACCGCACGTTGTAATGACGTGACCACATCCGGGTTATACGCATGGTATTCCCCACCGTGCACATATTTCAGCAAACCGCCCTGAGCCAAAGGTTTGCGTTTTAACCAGGCCTTGTGGAAACTTTGCTGGAGATCCTGCTGAATATCATCAAAGCCGGTACCGTCAATACGTGCAGGAACGTTTGCAAAACAAAGACGACGAACATCTTCGTTAAGCCCTACCGCCTCGAACAAAGAGGACCCCCGGTATCCTGCCACCGTGGCTATTCCCATTTTTGACAGTATTTTTAAAAGCCCTTTATTCAGACCTTTACGGTAGTTCAGCAACGCTTCTCTAATATCCAGAGTCAATTTACCACAAGCAACCAACTGCTCCACCGTCTCATAAGCCAGATAAGGGTAGACTGCAGTCGCCCCCAAACCCAGCAATACAGCCATGTGATGAGGATCTCTCGCGGAAGCTGTTTCAATAATAATGTTCGAATCGCAGCGCAAGTCATCAGCCACTAAAGCCTGCTGAACAGCACCAACCGCCATAGCAGCCGGTATCATCAGCTGTTCACGCTGCAGACCTCTGTCGCTCAGTATCAGAATAACAGTTTGCTCGTCCTTAACCGCACTTTTTGCATCATCAACAAGGCTTTTTATAGCCTGCTGCAGGTTGTGTTCCTCTGATTTAAACGCCAGCGACAATGTCGTTGCGTGATAATGCTTTTCATCCAGTTCACGTAACTGCTTTAAATCGGTATACATCAGGATAGGTGATTCGAACACCACCCTATCAGCATCACCAGAGGCTTCGTTAAACACATTGTGTTCGCGCCCAATTATGGTCGAAAGAGACATCACGTGCCGCTCGCGAATGGGGTCAATCGCAGGGTTTGTCACCTGCGCAAACTGTTGCCGAAAGTAGTCGTAGAGCAAACGGGGTTGTTTCGAGAGAACCGCGGTCGGTGTATCGTCGCCCATTGAGCCTACAGCTTCCTGACCATCTTTTGCCAAAACGCTGATGATTTGCTGTAATTCTTCTTCTGAGTACAGGTAAGCTTTATGCAAAACCAGCATGGTTTCATCGTCATACAGGCGCTGACCCAGCTTGTCGGCGTGACTGCGTTCAAATGGAATTAAATGACGCCGATGCTGTTCCAGCCACTGCTTATAAGGATGGCGCTGCTTTAACTCATCTTCTATTTCGTCGTTATACCAAATTTTACCGGTATAAGTATCGACCGCCATCATTTGCCCCGGACCTAATCGCCCTTTTTCTACGACTTCCTGTTCGTCGTAATCCCAAATGCCCACTTCAGAAGCAATAGTCAGAACACCAGAACGCGTTAAAACATAGCGGGCCGGCCGCAAACCATTGCGATCCAGGCTACAAGCCACATGTCTGCCGTTACTCATTACCACGCCGGCCGGTCCATCCCAGGGCTCCATGTGCAGCGAGTTAAACTCATAGAAAGCGCGCATTTCATCAGACATTGTCGCGTCGCCTTGCCAGGCAGGTGGAATTAACAGACGCATAGCCCGAAATAGATCCATACCGCCGGCTAACAACAATTCCAGCATATTATCTAACGAAGCAGAGTCGGAGCCAGACAAGCCAACTAACGGTTTGGCATCCTGTAAATCCGGTAGCAAAGGGGTCTGAAATTTATAAGCCCTCGCCTGCGCCCATTGCCGATTGCCCCTTATGGTATTAATTTCGCCGTTATGAGCCAGAAACCGGAAGGGTTGAGCTAAAGGCCAGCGCGGTTCGGTGTTGGTTGAGAAACGTTGATGGAATACGCAGATAGAGGTTTTCATATTGGCATCGGCTAAATCCGCATAGTAGGCGGGCAAATCCGCCGCCATCATCAGTCCTTTATAAACCAGTACCAAACTCGATAACGACGAAATATAGAGCTCTTCCTGGTTAGGAATCAGCTTCTCAATGCGTCTGCGCGCCATGTACAGGCGCCTTTCCAAATCTTTTTTGCGCCAGCCCGGAGGAGCGGACACCAAAACTTGCTCTATAACAGGCTCAGACGATTTAGCACCTTCCCCCAGCACTTGATTGTCGACCGGAACTTTACGCCAACCATTGACGGCTAAGGTCTCTTTCTGAAGTTCCTGCTCAATAAGCTGACGGGCAGTTTCACGCTTATCGTTGTCGCGAGAGAAGAAAACCATACCAACAGCAAATTTTTTGCTCAGTTGCCAGCCTTCTCCTTCTGCAAATTGACGAAAGAACTGTTCAGGCATTTGCAAGAGCAAACCGCAACCATCACCGGTTTTTCCATCCGCACCAATACCACCACGATGTTGCATCCGATCCAAAGCCTTAACCGCTGTGGAAATCAGGCCTTGTTGGGCTTCGCCTTTAACATTAGCAATAATGCCAAAGCCGCAGTTGTCGCGTACTTCAGCCGGATCATAAAACCCCATGAAAATGCCACCCGAATAATTATTCAATAAAGCTAGATTACCATGCAGGCATCTACTTCGGTAGACACCGAGGTTATGATCGTTATAAAAATGTTGTATAGACAGAAAATAAAAAGGCTCCCGAAGGAGCCTGTGTTAATTATTTGAGCGTTGCAGCAAATTCCAGCATTCGATCCAGTGGTACCATAGCTTTTTTACCTAAAGCGTCGTCAACATGGATTTCATGCGCCTCACCGCCATCTTTCAGCGCTTCTTCTATGGCTTTTAGTCCATTCATCGCCATCCAGGGGCAATGTGCACAACTACGGCAAGTTGCACCATTCCCTGCTGTCGGGGCTTCAATAAAGGTTTTGTTCGGTTGCAACTGCTGCATTTTGTAGAAAATACCTTTATCAGTTGCCACAATGAACGTTTCGTTTGACAGCTCCTGGCTCGCTTTAATCAGTTGCGATGTAGAGCCTACCGCATCTGCCATAGCGACAATATTTTCTGGTGATTCAGGGTGCACAAGAATAGCGGCATCCGGATGAAGCTTTTTCATGTCCTCCAGCGCTTTTGCTTTAAACTCATCGTGCACCACACAGGCTCCCTGCCATAACAACATATCTGCGCCGGTTTCACGCGCGATATAACCACCTAAATGACGGTCAGGGGCCCAGAGTATTTTTTCACCTTTAGCATCCAGGTGGTCAACAAGCTCAAGTGCCATACTGGATGTGACCACCCAATCTGCTCGCGCCTTAACAGCTGCAGAGGTATTTGCGTAGACAACGACAGTTCTGTCAGGATGCTGATCACAAAACTCAGCGAACTTCTCAGGGGGACAACCAAGGTCCAGCGAGCACTCAGCTTTTAGCGTTGGCATCAGCACTTGCTTATGAGGCGTTAAAATTTTCGCCGTTTCCCCCATAAAGCGAACACCGGCTACAATCAATTTTTTTGCAGGGTGGTCACGACCAAATCGCGCCATCTCTAATGAATCAGCCACACACCCACCGGTTTCTTCAGCTAATGCTTGAATATCAGGGTCGGTGTAATAATGAGCCACCAAAACAGCTTCTTCATCAATAAGAAGCTGCTTTATGCGTTCAATTGTCTCTGATTTTTCTTCCGCACTTAACGGTTTAGGTTTAAGCGGAAAAGTATAATCAAGGCTATCCAGCGTTTGAATCTCGGTCATGATACTACGGCTTATTTTCCAAGTGTTCTTGATAAGTGGGGCTTATTATAGCTGAATTCAAGATGTGCTTGTAGCTAAGTAATTGGAAGTGGTGGGTTGTGCAGGATTCGAACCTGCGACCAATTGATTAAAAGTCAACTGCTCTACCAACTGAGCTAACAACCCATATTCAGATAGATAATTTTAATTGGCGACGTGGTGGGTTGTGCAGGATTCGAACCTGCGACCAATTGATTAAAAGTCAACTGCTCTACCAACTGAGCTAACAACCCAACGCCAATAATGTTGCCGATTCTGCTTGGCAACGGCGGCATAGTTTACTGAAATAGTGCGCTTATGCAACTTAAAATTGAAAAAAACCGTGCAACTGCTTAATTCACGAACACATGTTGCTGAGTTGTTACTAATTCAGGCGCTGTTTTGCCAAATTAGCTTCGGTACTATCGGGATATTCTTCAATAACTTGCTGGTAATATGCCGTTGCATCTGCCGACTGATCCTGCTCGCTGGCAATAGCACCCAATTTTAATAAACAATCACCACGTTTATTACTGTCGGGATAATCATTTACGACAGTTTCAAACTGTTGTTTTGCTTCGTCGTATTGACGCTTTGCGAAAAACAACTGTCCTAACCAATAGTGAGCATTAGGGGCATACGTCGAATTTGGAAAGTTTTTCAGAAAGGACTGAAATGCAGGTATAGCATCATCATAACGCTTATCTTCAAGCACTAAAGCTATTGCCTTGTCGTAAGCGTCATTCTCACTTAAATTTGGAGAATAACTGCTGCTGTCTGTTTGTGTTGGAACCTGGTTCAGCTCATCGTACTCATCACCAGCATTATTACTCTGGCTATTGTTCTCTTTCAAGTTACTGAAACGACGATCAATTTCCTGATACAGCTCGCGCTGGCGTTCTAACAATTGCTCCAGGCGATATTCATGCTCTTCCGTTATTCCTCTTAATTCAGCAACATCCTGCTGTAGAGAACCTAACTGATTCAGCATTTTCAGCTGAGCATCCGAGCGAGCTTCAAGCATACGCTCAATTTGCTCTAGTCGTTGCTCAACGTCACCTGAAGATGACAATCCAGAAACCGGTGCCTGGGCCATAACAGCTCCAGGCACACACAAACATACAGCTAACAGCGTTTTTCTCATGAACTATCCGTATTTCTTAGATTAGTAAACTAAAACGGCACGACGGTTTTTAGAGTACGCACGTTCGTTTGATTCGTTCACCATCGGCTTCTCTTCACCATATGAAACAGTCGAAGTTTGAGAATCCTGAACACCTAGGTTCTGCAGATAGCTTTCAACCGCTTTAGCACGGCGTTCACCCAGTGCGATGTTGTATTCAGGCGTACCGCGTTCATCGGTATGACCTTCAATAACAACTTTTACAGATGGGTTTTTTACTAAGTAGTCAGCATGCGCTGACAACAGGTCAGTGTATTCTGACTGGATGTTAGATTTATCAAAAGCGAAGTAAATGATGTGTTCTTTACGTAACGCTTCCATTTTTTCCTGACGCTCTTCTTCAGGAGTCTGTGCGCGATCTGCTGCGCCTACTTCAACACCAGAGTCTTGCTCAGCTTGTTGATTGGTCTCTTGACCTGCGCCCGCACCTGAATCGGTTTCTTGGTTTGAGCTACAAGCGGCCAGAGTTGCCATTGGTACAACGATTGCCAGAGCTTTAAAAAGTTTATTAAGCTGCATCCTTTTCGTCCTTATCGTTTTATCGAACAATTCAACCATTCAGGCTTGTTTTACATAAATGGCGACCAAGCTGGTGATTTAACTTCACCATCGGTTGCCGGTAATCGTGCTTTAAAACGTCCATCGATAGAAACCAAAGCCAGTACTTGCATATTGTTATGGGTTGTACTGTAAATGACCATACTGCCATTTGGCGCCACACTGGGTGACTCATCCAATGCCGTTTTAGTTAAAACTTGCATCGTTCCACGCGGGAACTCTTGCTTAGCGATATGATAATTACCACGTGTTCTATTGACTAAAATCATATCTTTGCCAGACGGTGATACTGTACCACCTAAATTCTGTTCACCTTCAAAGGTTAAACGCCGAACCTGACCTGATGATAAATTTACGCTATATAGTTGCGGTCTGCCACCTCTTTCTGAGGTAAACACCAAAGATTCACCATCAGGTGTCCAACTCGGCTCTGTATCAATCCTACGATTACGAGTAATACGTTGCAAGTCCTTAGTATTAATATCAAAGACATAAAGTTCAGGATTCCCATCCTTTGATAAAACCATAGCTAACTTTTCGCCATCTGGCGAGAAAACTGGGCTGCCATTTATTCCTGGAAACGACGTCAGCTTTTCCCGGCGGGTGGTATAAATATCCTGCATGAATATTTCCGCCGTTTTATTTTCAAAGCTGACATACGCAAGCTTACTTCCGTCGGGTGACCATGAAGGTGACATCAAAGGCTCAGGGCTGCGTAAAAGAATTTTCTCATTAGCCCCATCGTAATCCGCTACCGCCAATTTGTACGGATAGCGATCATCGTGGTTCACGGTGACATAAGCAATCTTGGTCATAAAAGCACCGCGCTCTCCCGTTAATGATTCATAAACAACATCCGAAATTCGGTGGGCATATGAGCGGAATTGATCACCATCAATAACACTAGAGCGCGAATCAAGAATATGATCATTACTCTGTACGAGTTCGCCGTTTCGCAGCATTTGCGAATTACCGCCAGTAATTTGACCTCTCAGTACATCAATAACTTCAAACTTGACCATATAGCGATCAACAGAATAAGGTTCTATCGAACCAACCAAAATCGCCTCTACTCCCATTTTAGCCCATGCAGAGTAGTCAATGTCCCCATCGGCTGCAGGCCTTTGTGGCATCGCGCTTGAAGGAATAGGGTTGAACTTGCCGCTGCGCATAAGGTCAGCTGCAATTACATCGGTGAGCTCGCTGGGCGCTTCTCCCTCACCTTTCCACTGAAAAGGCACAACCGCAATTGGACGCGCTGTATCGATACCTTCCGTGATGACGATTTCCAGAACACCCGCGCGAGCAAAAGCCGTTAGCGCGACAAAGAGCAATACGCTGTTAATTAATATTTTTTTCATCGGTCACCTTGTTACAACTGCGGTTTAACAGTCAGTTTTATCGTACTCATCTGTTCATAAATTTCCGGATCTTCAGAAACCGGTAGCGTTGTCGCCTTTAATACCGCGTTTTGCGCGGAGCGGCAGACACTTGCGTCACCACTGCCCGTGTCCACTGACTTAACAAATCCGCTAGGCGCTACGCGGATAGTCAACTCACATGACTTACCCCGCATTGAGTCATCAACATTCCAGTTTCGCTGAATGGTTTGCTGAATTAAAGCCTGATACTTTTCAACTTCGCTTAACACTTGTTGCTGGCGTGCCGCCTGTCGGCGAGCGCGCTCTTCTTCCATTTCTTTTTGCAATTGAGCTTCACGTTCTGCTGCCTCTCGCTGCTCTTGTTCGCGCTTGCGCTGTGCTTCCTCACGCTTACGTCGTTCTTCTTCTGCGCGGCGCTCTGCTTCTTCGGCTTCGCGTTTACGGCGCTCGGCTTCTTTGGCCGCCGCCTCAGCTTTAGCTCGTTCCTGCGCTAAGCGTTCAGCTTCTTTTTTCTCTTGCTGCGCCTGTTTACGAGCTTCCGCAGCTTCTTGTCTTTCTAATTCCTGCTCACGCTCTATTTCTTTTTTGCGCTGCTCTTCGCGTTCACGCGCCTTTCGAGCTTCTGCAGCACGCTGCTCTAGCTGTTCAATTCGACGCTGTTCAGCAGCTTCCTGCTCGGCTTTCTGCTGACGAATCTTATCCGCTTGCTGTTGGACTTTTGATTTATCGACGGTTACCGCACTAACAATTTCGTCCGAGCTATCCAGTTCGCTTTGATCAAGGTTGACTTCCATCGCTTCAGGCGTTGATGGGGTAAACTCAAAACTGATCAGCAACACTCCGGCTATCACAGCGTGTATGACAATCGAATATATCAGCGGTAACGTTAAACTGTCTGATTTTTCCACAACTAATTATCCGACGAGTCTGTCATTAAACCAACGGACGGTACACCTGCTCTTTGCAGTAACACCATCAATTGCACAATTTCATTATAAGACACTGCGCCATCTCCATTGACCATAACCGGCGTGTCCGGTTCAACCTGCAGATGCGCTGCCACTAACGTCGCTAACTCATCCGCCTGCATCGGAGTATCTTTACTATCTCCCTGATTTAAGTAGTACCGACCTTCAGCATCAACAGATGCAACTAAAGGCGGTTTGCTTTCCTCAGAAAGTGGTTCCGCCGTTGCTTTTGGCAAGTCAACTTTAACCCCTTGAGTGATCAAAGGTGCTGTTACCATAAATATGATCAGCAAAACCAACATCACATCGATATAGGGAACCACATTAATTTCCGCAACCGGCTTACGACGCTTGCGCGGCATCACCATCATACCGTTTCACCCTCTGCTTTGCTTTTGCCCGCCTGGGCCGAGGATTGTCGCTGTAAAATCGAGATAAATTCATCAATAAAATTCATATACTGATTATCAACCTTTTCCACACTGGTAGTGAATCGGTTATAAGCAATAACAGCAGGTATCGCAGCGAATAGACCCATAGCGGTTGCTATCAGTGCCTCAGCGATCCCTGGAGCCACCATAGCCAAAGTGGCCTGTTGCACAGCACCTAAAGCGATAAAGGCATTCATAATACCCCAGACGGTCCCAAATAAACCGATGTATGGGCTAATAGAACCGATAGTGGCAAGAATCCCTAAATTGTTATCCAGTTTTTCAGTTTCTCGTGCGTGAGCAACCCGCATGGCGCGAAAGGCGCCTTCCAGCATTGTTTGCGTATTAATAGTGGAGTGATTGCGCAACCGCGCGTACTCTTTAAAGCCTGCGTGAAACAACAGTTCCATCCCACGAGCGTTTTTAGCCCGTGCAGAAATTTCCTGATACAGACGCGCAAGATCAACACCTGACCAGAAGCGATCTTCAAACTTTAACGCGTCATTTCGAGCCTGTTTCAACACTTTTTTGCGCTGAAAAATTAACACCCAGCCCCATACCGACATCGCCAGTAACATAACCATCACCAGCTTGACCAATAAGCTGGCCTGCATGAATAAATCAATAAACGATAATTCTGCTTGCACGCTTTAAACCCCTGACTGAATACGCGAAATTATCGGTTCCGGAATTGCGATAGCCCGCATTGCCTGATTATCAACACAGGCAGCTAACACCGTCGCCTGGCAGTGCACACTGCCATCCTTCGCCAAAACTTGTTGTTCGAAAACCAATGAGGCTTTCTTTATTTTCTGAACTTTGACCGTTACCGTTAGTTCAGCATTAAACTTGGCAGCCTGCCGTAAATCCAATTCAACCTTACGGACAACAAAGGCTATATTGTGAGCCAACCAGGTATCCTGTTCAATCCCTAACGATCTTAACCACTCTGTTCGAGCCCTTTCAATAAACTTGAGATAGTTTGCATAATAAACGATACCACCAGCATCCGTATCTTCGTAGTAAACACGAATAGGCCATTCAAAGTCACAGTGAGACATTACCACCTCAAGTAAAGTTCCGAAAAGTTACAGTTGTGTAATATTTTGTAAAGAAGCCCCTAAAACTGTCACTGGTTACTTTATCAACAGACTTTTTTTTATGACAGAATTGAAACACTAAAATAACAACACAATGTTTTTCATAAACTTTTTTATTTTGTTATAAATATGTTGTGCTTTTTTTAACCGAAAAAAATTGCCGCCGGATTACTTTTAGTAATGCGAACATCTAATTTTTCTTGTTTGATCAGAATCCTATTAGCCTTATAATACCCAGCATATCAGAGACGAAGAGATTGGTTGTCACTTCTTCTTAGATTGTTCCCTGGATTTAACTTCCTTCTTGTTGTTCTATTTGCCCGCACATTGTGCGGGCTTTTTTTTACTTCTCAGGCTGTAACCCAAAATGTTGGTAAGCTCGGGGTGTGGCAATTCGTCCACGCGGCGTACGCTGAAGGAATCCCTGCTGAATAAGGTAAGGTTCCAGCACATCCTCTATTGTGTCTTTTTCTTCACCAATAGCTGCCGCCAAATTATCTAATCCTACAGGCCCACCCATGAATTTTTCCATTATCGCCAATAACAGTTTCCGATCCATATAATCAAAACCGGCCTGATCAACATCCACCATGGTCAAAGCCGCATTTGCGGTGGCTTCATCGACATCTCCATTACCTCTAACCTCAGCATAATCCCTTACTCGGCGCAAAAGCCGATTCGCTATTCGGGGCGTGCCTCTGGAGCGACGCGCGATTTCTCGCGCACCACCGTCAAGCATTCGAACATTCATAAAATGTGCCGACCGTGCCACGATATCCGTCAGTTCGTTCACGTCGTAAAATTCAAGTCGCTGCACTATCCCGAAGCGATCCCGCAACGGCGACGTCAAAGCTCCGGCCCGGGTGGTGGCACCAATCAGCGTAAAAGGCGGTAAATCCAATTTAATGGATCGTGCGGCCGGCCCCTCTCCTATCATAATATCCAGTTGGTAATCTTCCATGGCCGGATACAGGATTTCTTCAACAACGGGGCTTAATCGGTGAATTTCATCAATAAACAACACATCGTGCGCTTCAAGGTTGGTCAATAAAGCCGCTAAATCACCCGCCTTTTCGAGAACCGGACCAGAGGTTGTTTTAATACTAACGTTCAGCTCATTGGCAACAATATTCGCCAGAGTCGTCTTACCCAAGCCCGGAGGGCCAAATATTAAAAGATGGTCGAGTGCTTCCTGACGTTTCCGCGCAGCCTCAATGAAAATGCCCATTTGCTCAACAACGTGCTTCTGGCCTGTATAGTCCGCCAGAGCTTTAGGCCGTATGGCGCGATCAACCGCTTCATCTTCACCCTGTACATCGGGTTCGATGAGCCGCTGAGTTGGTATTTGGTCGGCTTCTATCATCAGGCTTCCTTACGACAGCTGCTTTAACGCCAGTCGAATCAAAGTCTCACTGTTATGCTCTGCAGAGTACACTTTTTGCAGGGCTTTTTCAGCTTGATTTTCTTTATAGCCAAGTGACTGTAAAGCACTGATGGCATCACTTCGTGCATCGGCTGGGTGTTCTCTTGCATCCAATCCCTGATTATCAACCGGAGCTTTATCAGTAAATGGTGTAGACGGCTGCCAGTCTTTAAGTCGGTCGCGCATTTCAATCACCAGCCGTTCGGCGGTTTTCTTACCCACACCGGGTAACTTCACCAGCCGGGTGACATCGTTCTGGTTCACCGCCAGAACAAACTCATCTGCCGACATCCCCGATAAAATAGCCAGAGCCAGTTTCGGACCGACCCCCTGAGTTTTCAGTAGTAACCGAAACAGCGAACGTTCTGAAGCAGAAATAAAACCATACAATAGCTGAGCATCTTCGCGTACAACAAAATGCGTGATTAATTTTATCGTTTCACCCACCGGCGGTAATTGATAGAAGCAGGTCATTGGCAATTGAATTTCATAACCAATACCTTGTACATCTAGAACCACTTCTGGCGGCTGCTTGCTGGTAAGTACGCCCTGAATATGACCTATCACTTTTGTACTCCGTTAACGCAAACGCCCGCGAACTGTTTTACGCGCTGCACCTGCCATTTTAATCAGATTTTGTGAACTGTGAGCATGACATAAGGCAACCGCTAACGCATCTGCCGCATCTTCCTGTGGGCAACGTTGCAAATCCAATAAAGCCATTACCATATGCTGTACCTGGGACTTTTCAGCCCCTCCATTGCCAACCACCGACTGTTTGATTTGGCGCGCTGAATATTCCGCTACCGGAAGCTCCGCGCAAGCGGCAGCAACAATAGCCGCCCCGCGCGCCTGACCCAGTTTTAATGCCGAATCAGGGTTCTTTGCCATAAACACTTGTTCTATCGCGAATTCGTCAGGTTTAAACTGAGTAATCAATTCGCTGACGCTGTCGTGTATACGACGCAGCTTTTCGGCTAGGGTTAAAGGCTCTTTAGTGGTACCAATAACCTTTATACAACCGCTACCAAGGTAACTTAACTGTCGGCCTCGCTGCTCTATAACACCATAACCCGTTAGTCGTGAACCCGGGTCAATACCCAGAATAATAGCCACTTAATCGTCCAGTCGCGCAATAATCTCATCGGAGATATCGGCGTTATGATAGACATTCTGGACGTCATCCAAATCTTCCAAAGCATCGAGTAATTTTAAAAAGGTTCGCGCTGATTCTTCATCCAAGTCAACCCGGGTGTCGGGTACCTGAGTTACTTCAGCGTTACTGGCCTCTAGCTCTTTAGTGTCCAGGGCATCTTTAACTGAACCAAAATTTTCCGGTGATGTAATGACATCAATGCTACCGTCGTCATAAGCAAGAATATCTTCCGCGCCAGCTTCCAGCGCCGGTTCCATAACCTGCTCTTCGGACACGCCATCAGAGTAGCTAATAACGCCTTTCTTATTAAATAAGTAGGCAACAGAGCCGTCGGTACCTAAGTTACCACCTAATTTACTAAACGCATGACGGACATCTGACACCGTCCGGTTGCGATTATCCGTCATACATTCAAGCAGGACTGCTACACCATTGGGGCCATAACCTTCATAAGTCAGCTCATCTACGTTCTCACCTTCAAGGTCACCAGAGCCACGTTTGACGGCAGTATCTATGGTGTCGCGCTTCATATTATTCGACAGGGCTTTATCGATAGCCGCACGTAAACGCGGGTTGGTTTCAGGGTCTCCGCCGCCTTCGCGGGCAGAGACCGTGATTTCACGAATTAACTTGGTAAAAATTTTACCGCGCTTAGCGTCCTGCGCGGCTTTTCGGTGTTTAATATTAGACCATTTAGAATGACCAGCCATATTTCACCTCAGTTGATTACTCGTCTTCCTTCACAATACTTTTTACGCCCAACTCTTGCAATGCAAGCGGGTTGGCAGCGCTCGGAGCATCGGTCAAAACACAGGCCGCAGTGGTCGTTTTCGGGAAGGCAATAACGTCGCGAATTGAGCTTGCACCTACCATCAGCATAACCAGACGGTCTAAACCGAAAGCTAGGCCGGCATGTGGCGGTGTACCGTATTTTAAAGCCTCTAACAGGAATCCGAACTTTTCTTGCGCTTCGTCTTTCTCTATACCCAATACTTCAAACACGGCTTGTTGCATTGCATTCTCGTGGATACGAACCGAACCACCACCTAACTCAACACCATTCAATACCATGTCATAGGCATTTGAAATGGCGGCGGCCGGGTTGGCTTTTAACTCTTCCGGAGTCACATTGACCGGTGCGGTGAAAGGGTGGTGTAACGCGGCCAGGCTGCCGTCGTCTGCAACTTCGAACATTGGGAAGTCTACAACCCATAGCGGTTTCCACTCGTTACTGACCAGTTCAAAGTCTTTACCTAACTTCAGGCGTAAAGCACCCAAAGCTTCAGCAACAACGTTCGCTTTATCGGCACCAAAGAACAGGACATCGCCAGTTTGCGCTTCAGTGCGCTCTAATAATGGCTCAATAACTTCGTCCGGCAGGAACTTAAGAACAGGTGACTGCAATCCGTCCCGGCCTGCACTGCGGTCGTTTACTTTGATCCAGGCTAAACCTTTTGCGCCATAAATGCCGACAAATTGTGTGTATTCGTCAATCATCTTGCGTGAAACGTTCTCAGCCTGTCCCGGTAAACGAATAGCAGCAACACGGCCATCTTCGTCATTCGCCGGGCCAGAAAAGACTTTAAACTCAACGTCTTTTAAAACATCAGCAACATCAACCAGCTCTAATGGGTTACGTAGGTCGGGTTTATCACTACCAAAGCGGCGCATGGCTTCGTGCCAGGTCATGCTGGGGAATTCACCCAGGTCCACATCAAGTAGTTGCTTGAAGAGGTCACGAGCCATTTGCTCGGTAATTTGCATGACCTGCTCAGCCGTCATGAAAGAAGTTTCAATATCGATTTGAGTGAATTCAGGTTGACGATCAGCACGTAAGTCTTCGTCGCGGAAGCACTTAACAATTTGGTAGTAACGGTCAAAGCCCGACATCATAAGCAGCTGCTTAAAGAGCTGAGGACTTTGTGGCAGCGCGAAAAAACGACCTTTGTGGGTACGGCTTGGCACCAGATAGTCCCGCGCGCCTTCCGGTGTTGCGCGGGTCAACATTGGCGTTTCAATATCAAGAAAACCGCTGTCATCCAGAAACCGACGTACTGCGCTGGTTACTTTAGCGCGAAACTGAAGTTTTTCGTTCATTTGCGGACGACGTAAATCAAGGTAGCGATAACGCAAGCGGGCTTCTTCGCTCACTTGCTGATTGAAGTCGATTGGAAGCGGTTCAGAACGGCTCAAGATTTCTAAGTCGGTTGCCAGCAGTTCAACTTCGCCGGTCGTCATGTTTTTATTCACCTGACTTTCCGGGCGACGGTTAACTTTACCGCTTAAGCGCACGCAGAATTCCTGGCGCAGGCTGTTCGCTGTATCAAATAACGCTTTTTGATCGGGGTCAAAAACAACCTGCAACAACCCTTCCCGGTCGCGCAAATCGATAAAAATCAAGCCGCCTAAGTCACGACGTTTATTAACCCAACCACACAGCGTAACGTCTTGTCCCGCCAGTTCAGCATTTATTTGTCCACAGTAATGAGTTCGCATGCGCGTTTATCCTGCTAGCTGTTGCAATGAATGTTTTCACGAAGCGCAACATTATAGCGGACTGACGCCGAATGTCATCCATCGTCGCCAGCCAGACGCACATCATTTTTACCCGCCGCTTTAGCGGTATACATCGCCTTATCGGCAGAACGAAGTAAGTCGTCAGTATTTTTCCCGTGCTTTGGATAAACCGCCACACCAATAGAAACACTGATTTCCAGTGTCTTTTTCTTAACTTTGTACGGCTTAGCTAGCTGAACCACTAATTTCCGCGACACAGCTAAAGCCGATCCGATCGTATTGGCGGTAGGCAAGATAATGACAAACTCATCACCACCATGACGACAAACTGTATCAGAGCGCCGTAAAAGGCTATTCATTCTGTGCGCCGCATGAATTAGGAGTTCATCACCACAATTATGACCAAAATCATCGTTAATCTTTTTAAAACCATCAAGATCCAAAAACAAAACAGCAAAAGGTCTGCCTGTTCTCTCGTTTTGACTTAACGTCTGCTCCAGCCGGTCTTGCATTAAATTTCGATTAGGTAACCCTGTCAGTTCATCATGAGTCGCTATGTGTCTAATTCTGCGCTCTGCGGCTTTACGTAATTTAATTTCCTTACGTAACCGGCTATTCCAAACAGCGAAACCGACAATAACGAGTAACACAACCGAGCCGGCTTTCATGGCAATATCGAGCAATTCTTCATTACTCCAGCCCTGCTCAAGCTCAAAACCATACCATTTTTGTTTTAATTGATTGTGTTCGCTGTCGCCAACAGCGTCAATTCCTCGGTTTAACGCCATAACTAAGGGCTTCCAGTCATCGCGGACGGCCAAATAAAGTTCTTCCCCTTTTGCATCATCAATAACGGAGAGTTTTGCCGTGGGTAGGGGGCGTTGTTGCAACTCATGCACCAACATCGGCAAGCCGTCGACATAGTAATCGACTGTTCTGCCGCGTAACACGCTCATGCCTTCGCGAATACCTTTAACCCGGATGAGTTGAATACCACTCAACTGGGAAATCTGCGATTCGATACTGTAGCCTTCGACCACCCCAACGTTACTATCACTTAGCTGCTCTAAAGCAATACTGCCGCTGCTGACCTGTTGATTTTCCAGGGAAATTGCCGCCCAGGGCATTGACCAATAGCTTTGAGTAAAGTCCATGAACTGATTGCGTTCAACGGAATAGGAAACACTGGTTAATACATCAATTTCTTTATTTTTTATAGCATCCAGGCAATCGGCCCACTGTCCACAAGGTTTCCAGACTATTTTCGCAGAAAACTCGCTGGTGAATTTTTTCAGTAAATCGACATCCAACCCTTTAGCTTCACCATCTTCTATTGAAACTAACGGAGCGAGTTGTTCAGGCACGCCTACACGAACTTCTTCATAGTCCTCCAGCCAGCCCTCTGGCTGACTGGCATAACTATTCGATAATGAAAAAGCTACCATGACTGACATGGCACTGACTATCGCTAAAGCTCGGTTCAACGTTTTTCCCTCCAGTAATCGTGCGTGGATTTTAATCTAATATTACCTGTGCGTCAGTATCATTTATCGGTAAAATACCAACAAATATGAGCCGTTTATCTGACAAAGCTGATTTTTATGACGCAACACGACACAATATTTTCAAAGCCTCTTCCCAGCATTTCCGATTTTTGTTTTGATCAGCAAGTGGTTGAGGTATTCCCTGATATGATCAACCGATCAGTTCCCGGGTATTCAAGTATTCTGCAGACACTACCGCAGTTAGTTACTCAGTATGTGCAGCCAAATAGCCATTTGTATGATCTTGGTTGCTCTCTTGGCGCAGCTACCCTTGCTATGCGCAAAGGGTGCGAACAGACAAAGAACTGTAAAATCATTGGTATAGATAACGCTCAACCCATGATCGAACGTGCGCAGTTGCATTTAGACGGTTACAGAAGTGACGTACCCGTTGAGCTAATTTGTCAGGATTTAGCGGCAACTAAGATAGAGAACGCATCGGTTGTCGTATTGAACTTTACCTTACAGTTTATTCCCGAAAATAAACGAGATGAGGTTATTCAAAACATTTATAACGGTATGAATAAAGGCGGAGCTTTATTAATTGCAGAGAAAATCCGTCACTCTGACTCCCAAATGAATGACGTACTCATCGACCTACATCACGATTTCAAACGGGCTAATGGCTACAGTGAACTTGAGATTAGCCAGAAACGCGCCGCTATCGAAAATGTGATGAAAGTCGATACGCTTGAAGTTCATCAACAACGCTTTAACAAGGCCGGTTTTCGACACAGTGCGGTCTGGTTTCAATGTTTCAACTTCGCCGCCATGCTGGCCGTTAAATAAGGGATACCATGGTTGACTTCAGTAAAGAACTTTCGGCTCTTCTACACAGCCCGCACGCGCCATGGCTGGACACTCTGGCGCCACAGCTGACGGCATTTAAAAATAACCCTCACGGTAATTTAAAACGCTGGCAACGTATCTTAACGCAGTTGCCTGAACTCACCGCAAGGCACGTGGCGTTATCCGATACGGTTCAGGTTGGTAGCCCAAATGAAGCCTCTGATGCTGACAGAGCTCGTTTAACGGGGCTTTTGCAGCAACTTCAGCCATGGCGTAAAGGCCCTTTCAATTTATTTGGCGTCTCTATCGATACTGAATGGCGCTCTGACTGGAAGTGGCAACGTGTTGCACCGCATTTAGATGATCTCAGCGGCCGTCAGGTACTGGATGTTGGTTGCGGCAGTGGCTATCACTTGTGGCGTATGCTGGAAGCCGGCGCAGACACTGTTTGGGGAATCGACCCTGGTGAACTTTTTCTGATGCAGTTTCGGGCAATCCGCCAGTTAATGCCATTAGCATGGCAGCAACGCGCGCACTTCTTCCCGGTAGGTATTGAACATATGCCGGAGCTGAAAAGCTTCGATACGGTGTTTAGCATGGGCGTACTTTATCACCGCCGTTCACCAGTCGAGTTTTTACAGCAATTGAAGTCTTTAATTCGTCCCGGAGGTCAGTTGGTGCTGGAGACCATTGTTGTAGAAGGCGATGAAACCACAGTAATGATGCCGGGCGAACGCTACGCACAAATGAGAAATGTCTGGTTTTTACCCAGCGCCCGCGCACTGTCAGTTTGGCTAGAACGATTAGGCTTCACAGATATCTGTGTTGTCGACCATAATACAACTTCAACAGAGGAACAAAGACGAACGGATTGGATGACTGGGGAGTCCTTAGCAAATTTTCTTGATCCAAATGACGCTACAAAGACTATTGAAGGTTACCAAGCACCAATTCGAGCCGTTATTACCGCTCGGGTTTAATACCCACCGGAGTGGACCAAAATGAGCGTTTATCGACCTAAGTCTACCATTGAACAATGGCGTATTCTGCAGGCGGTCGTCGACTGCGGCGGTTATGCACATGCAGCAGATGCTTTGAATAAAAGTCAGTCGTCTCTCAACCACGCTGTGGCTAAACTGCAGCAAGTCGTCGGTGTTCAATTATTAGAAGTCAGAGGTCGTAAAGCGCACTTAACGGCCGCTGGCGAGGTTTTACTCCGTCGATCCCGGCAGTTAACCAGTTTAACTAAAGAGATAGAGCAATTGGCGGATAACCTGGAACAAGGCTGGGAACCTGAGATACAACTTGCTTTAGAAATGGTGTTTGACCGCAACCAGTTAGCTCCGGTTCTAAACGAGTTTCAGCAACAGAGTCGGGGAAGCCGCTTAATTATTAATGACACGGTCTTAACCGGCACAGTTGAACAAATTCAACAACAAAGTGCAGATGTGGTTATCACCCACCATTTACCTCGTGGTTTTATCGGCGAACCCATCAGTCAATACAGTATGGACTTGGTCTGTCACCCAGATCATCCTCTGGCACAGCTGCAACAACCGATTGATCAGAATGAACTGTCACAGTACTTGCAGATTGTTATTCAGGATACCGGGAGTCAGCCTGTGGAAGACGAAGGCTGGCTAAAAGCAGAACAACGCTGGACTGTCAGTCACTTTGACGAAGCTCTAAGGTTGATTCGTAACGGTTTGGGGTTTTGCTGGTTACCTGGCTACGTCGCACAAGAGGACTTAGATTCGGGCAGACTCAGTCGTATAGAAGTTGAAGGAAGCAGCTCGCGTAAAGGCAGTCTATATATGGTTTTACCCAAAGCAGAACAGACCGGCCCCTGTGCGAAAACGTTAGCAGAGCTGATACTTAAGCATCAGCCCCGCTAAACAGCTTACTTCAAAGATTGAATATAGGCTTTCATATCAGCACCCAAGTCAGGGTGGCGTAAAGCATGTTCAACAAAGGCCTGGGCGTATCCCAGTTTGTTGCCGCAATCATGGCTTTTACCTTTCATGTAATAAGCTTTGACTGGCTGTTTTTCCAGCAGCATGGCCATAGCGTCTGTCAATTGAACTTCATTGCCGGCACCGACCGGCGTCTTTTCCAGCAGAGACCACAAGTCTGCTGAAAACACATAGCGTCCAACCACCGCCAAATCCGACGGCGCATCTTTAACTGAAGGCTTTTCAACTAACTGTGTAATACCAGCTTGCTCACCTGGGTTTAATTCAACACCGTTAATGTCTGCGATACCATAATTACTCACATCCTGCTGTGGTACCTTTTCGACCATAACTTGCGAATGGCCGCTTTCATCAAAATTCCTGACCATTTCCGCCAAATTGTCTTTATTCAGTTTACAGCTGGCCTCGTCCACCAGAACGTCAGGCAAAACCACCGCAAAAGGCTCATCGCCAATTAAAGGACGAGCACACAAAACAGCATGACCCAAGCCTTTCGCCACACCCTGACGGACATGCATTATAGTCGTACTCTCCGGGCAAATAGCTTTAACTTCGGCCAACAATTGACGCTTCACCCGCTGCTCAAGCGTCGTTTCCAACTCGAAACTGGTATCAAAATGATTTTCTATCGAGTTTTTACTCGAATGAGTAACCAGAATGACATCCGTTAAACCCGCAGCAGCACACTCTTCAACAATGTACTGAATAAGTGGGCGGTCCACCAATGGCAACATTTCTTTAGGAATGGCTTTGGTAGCGGGTAACATCCGAGTTCCAAGTCCGGCTACCGGAATAACGACTTTTTTGACCATAACAGCTGTCCTTAAATTCTGTTCACTTCAGAAGCGGAAGTTTATAACCTTTTCCCATGTTATAATGCAACCCAATTAACAAAATTCAAATGAAAGACTGACTATGGCTTTGTATTTTTCTTCGCGTAATATTCCGCAATTATCCCAGTACAGCTTTACTGAACGCGCTATGATTTTGTCCATGGCACAGCAAAAAATGCCGGTACCCCGTCGCCTCATTTGTAATATGGCCAAACTGGTACCTATCTGTCTTATTTTCTTCTTTATTGTCGAAGTTGAAGGATGGTGGAAAGTTCCGGCCTTGCTGGCAGCAGGTATTGGTTATCCTTTATTCACTCAACCTATTAACCTGAATATGTCATTGCCCTATCTGGATCAGGCCATTAAGCAGTTTGAGGCACAGCGGTCACAATAAGCTCAGTGCCTTTAAAAGCACAATGTATCTTATGTAAGTGCTCCATTTTGTGCTCCCGGAAGTTCGCATGTTGCCATATGCCTAACGCTAGATCAGGCTTAGCTCCCGGCTCGGGCTGAAACTTGTCTCCCGCCTGAGCCCAGAGCCAGTTGTGCTTCATCGTATCAACAACACCGACTAACGTATCGAATGCCGTCCTGACCTGAGAATGACAAAGTTCATGATTCAAATGACTCAGTAGAGCTCCGGGTGAAAGCAAAGTGTTGTCATGCCCAGATAAATGCTGTCGTATCAGTGGATCTATCATCGTTTTTAATACCAGCAAAGGCAGTAAGTCTTGTTCTGTTGCGTTCTGCGCGGCGGCCATAATAACCAACACCTTACCCTCTGTCAGAGGTCGATAATCGATCCAGAGCGGCGTTTGACCGGCGTCATTGATACAGCACTCAAACCGATAATTGTTTAACCTTAACTCACCTTCAGGAAGCAGCTCTTCCACCAGACGTCCGACAATTAAGTCATCCTGGTACAGAATGTCGATGTGTGCATCAAGCTCCCACACATCATGTACATAGGTTTCCTCAAGCTGATAGCGTTGCAGACAATGCTCTACTGCATTTTCAATCACATCGAGACTTTGAATCGGTTTCACCAGGTAGTCCCAGGCTCCCAAACGGACAGCTTCACGGATATCAGACATTTTTTCGGAGGCAGAAATAACGATAATAGGCGTATGGGCACATACTTTGAGAAGTTTCTCTATAACTTCAAGACCATCAATATCAGGCAGTTTTAAATCACACAGAACAATATCCGGGCATTCAGTGCGGCATATTTCAATACCTTTTCGCCCGCTGTCTGCACAGCACACATCGTAACCGGTATTCAGCAGATACTGCCTGACGACAGACTGAAATACCGGATCATCTTCAATTAAAGCGATGTGAGCTCGGGGCATCGTCAACTCTTAATTATGACTCATACCCTAAGCATCGTTCAGGAATGCCTAATCGTCAATAAGACTCAGTTTCAGAGTCATCTGTGTCGTCGAATTCATCGTCCCATTCGTCGAAATTTTCTTCTTCCTGCGGAGGGTTACCATCAAAGACCTGATCCTGCCAACGCTGATAATAAACATCCTTAACAAAGGAGTAAGGGTCAAGCGAGTTCTCCAGTACTCGTTCCTGTTCACGCAAGCGTAAGCGCATTTCAAGACCTTTTATCGCATAACGAGCTATATCTATAGGCCAGCTTAACGACGGATATGGAAAATATTGGCCATCGGCATAGTCACCGCCACGGTCAACCACCACAGTGGGACCCATAAGCGGCAACATCAGGTAAGGGCCTTCAGGCACGCCCCAAACGGCTAACGTCTGGCCAAAACTCTCTTCCCGCTTGGTCAGACCCATAGGGGTAGCGACATCAAATAAGCCAACTAAACCGACCGTAGAGTTAACCACAAAACGCCCCAGAGAAATGCCGGCATCCGCAATTTTCCATTGCAGCAGATTATTGACAAAAGAAGAGGGTTCTTCCAGGTTTTCTACCGCTTGATATAAGGAGGTCCGGATGGGCTGCGGCACATATTCATAGGTTTCGGCCGCAGGTTTGATTACCGCTTTATCCACGTCGCGGTTAAACTCCCACATATCCCGGTTAAAATCTTCGAACGGGTCACGTGGGTCAGCATAAGAGTCATCGGGTGTTGATGAGCATCCTGCCATAAACACAGAAACTAGCAGTAACAATCCATATTTTTTCATTCGTTAATCCGGGTTGATAAAGTCAAAGTTAAATCAGTCGAACCATTAGCTTTTATAGTGACCGTTTCAGCTTCGAGATCACCAGCTTGGCTATCTATTTTTTCATCCTGCGAAATTCTCGCATGGACTAACCATTGCTCTAAGTCACTTAATTTATAGTCCGGCAACATCGCATTTTGATTCGACAAGGTTACAGTAACGGGAAACTCACTAAGCGGTTGCCTAACCACGGCCGCCGGCATAGGTTGCTCAGCTCCGGTTACATAAACAAAAAGAGTACCGTCAGTTGGCAGGTGATGGCGCATGCTATCACTTAACTCAACAGTCACTTGTAGCTGCACCTGCGCCTTCTGTTGTTGTTCTTTTGCACGCTCTAACGCATTGGCTACCGCCTGATAGCGCTCAGAACTTTGGGGCAAACGCTCTTTTAATAGCTGCCAGGCACTTACTGCCTGTTCCCAGTCCTGACGTTCAAATGCAACGAAACCCAGTAAGGATAAAGCTTCAATATTACCAGGATCTTGCTGCAACGCATGAGCCAACAAACGAGCGGCTTTAGGCTGATCCTCTTCGGCGCCCGACACCAATAAGAAGCGACTGTAACTGACTAAAGTGTTGACCCTATCGGGTTCAAGCTGCAATGCTTTCTGAAAAGCTTCGTTCGCTTCTTCCTGAGCGCCAAGATCAACCATTATCCCGGCATAAATCCACCAAGCAACCGCATCGTCGGGCTCTCGCATTAATTTTTGACGCAAGCCTAAAGCGAAGGTATTTAAATCTTCACGGTCAGCTTGCTGGTTCTGTTGCTGTAACAAAGTTTTCCCTAGCTCGGGTAGCTGCTTACGCGCATCTTCTGCTTGCAGCTGTAACTGCCAGCTACCAAAAGCCCAATACAATACCGCAGATACAACAACCAGCAAGACAATAGGAACAGTAACCGGCGCTCGTTGCCACTTAATATCTTCTTCGACATCCTGGCTATCGTTCAAAAAGGTTTTATCCAGCTCTTGCTTCGCGTGCTGATAATCTTCTTCCGGTAAACCAAACTGAGAACGTTCTTCTTCTAGCTCTGCCAAACGTTGCTCGTACCAACGTTGGTTTTCATCCTGGCGTCTTTGATACCGCCGTTGTTTCCCGGTTGCCAGCAAGACAAATACCACCGCAACGAGTAACATCAATAACATTAGTAACCACAAACTACTCATCGCCGGACTTCCTCAGTTGCTCTAGACGCTGACGCTCTTCCTGCGTTAATTCTACAGCCGCCTTTTTCTTTCTGGTTAAGCCCACTGCAGTGCCAATGCCAATAATGACAATGAATAAAGGCCCCCACCATAAAATGCTGGTTATCGTCGTAAATGGCGGTTGGTAATGCACAAAGTCACCATAACGAGCAACCATGAACTCAATTATTGCTTCTCGCGACTGGCCTTCTTTTAACATCTGATAAGTACGATCGCGCATATCTTCAGCCAATGGCGCATTCGAATCAGCAATATTTTGATTCTGACACTTAGGACAACGAAGTTCTTTTATCAGTTGCCGATAAGTTGCACGTTGCTGTTCGTTCTCAAACTGATAACTGTTTTCATTTTCTGCTGACGCAGTGAAAACCAACATGAAGACAGCAGAAAAAGCCACTAGCAAACCCCGTATCATTTGGCTTCCTCCACTAGCTGCTGATAAATTCCTTGCAGTTTATTTGACCAATTGCGTTGATTGACATCACCCACATGGCGATAGCGAATAACGCCCTTGTGATCAATAAAATAGGTTTCCGGAGCACCGTAGACGCCAAACTCAAAAGCAATTTTTCCTTTTGGGTCAAATAAATTAATAACGTAGGGGTCACCCAGTGTATTTAACCACTTAACCGCTTTTTGTCTGGAATCATCTTTATAGTTAAGACCAACAATGGGAACGCCTCTCGATGCCAGTTCATTCAGAAACTCATGCTCGGCACGGCACGTAGGGCACCAGGTCGCCCATACATTCATTAAAACCGGACCTTCCTGCAGTATCGACTGGTCGTAAAGCACTTCGGTATCATAAAGATCACTGGCCTCAAACTGAGGCACAGGCTCATCTATCAACGCCGAGTCCAACTCGGTTGGATCACTGCCTAGCCCTTTCAGTAAAAACACAACCAATGCAGCAAATAAAACCAGTGGTCCGAACAAGATTAACCAGCGAAATTTAGTCATTGGCAATCTCCTTCTTACCGCGTTTACGGTATCGCTTGTCGGCCAATGCCATAACACCGCCTACGGCCATAATGATGGCACCCAGCCAAATCCAGCGCACAAAAGGCTTAATATAGAAACGGATAGCCCAGGTTTCGTTATCTAAGGGTTCCCCCATAGCAATATAAACATCGCGCAACAAACTGGCATCCAAGCCAACTTCCGTCATACTGGTTCGCTGAACTCGGTAGAAACGTTTTTCACTGGTTAACTGAGTAACTCTCTGTCCATCTTTGTAGACAGTAAATACCCCTTCGTCGGCATCGTAGTTAGGCCCTTCGCGGTGCTGCAGGCTCTCAAACACGACATTGTAATCCATGACCTCAACTGACTCCCCGGGCGCCAGCGCAATGTCTCTCTCTTGCTCGTAGTGAGACACTAAGGTAATACCAATTAGGGTTACGGCAAATCCTAAATGCCCCAGCACCATCCCCCAGTGACTACCAGAAATTTTCTTCAGACCGGACCAGCCCTGCTTACGCTGTTGGACGCTTTGCTGCACTTCCGTTAAGGTGGCCAGCGCCACCCAGAACGCCAGAAACAGAGCAATGACAACCATTGCAGGCAACTCGTCTGCCCAGATTTTAGGCAAGGTATAAGCCAACACTATTGCTAACGCCAGTGCCAATGCCACTGGCTTTAAAAGTGGTTTCATGGCTTGCCGGCGCCAACGCATTAACGGTCCCATGCCAAGCATTAACGCAAATGGAATTACCAGCCAGCTGTAAAGTTCGTTAAAGAAAGGTTCGCCAATTGAAATCGTTCCAAGCCCAATTTCCTTATGAACCAAAGGCAGCATCGTTCCTAAAAACACCACCACCATAGCTGCCATTAACAGCACATTATTGCCTAGCAGCATAACTTCTCGGGAAAGCAATTCGTAGCGACTGTAACTCTGCATTTTCCCGGCACGCAGACCATAAAGAATCAAAGATCCACCAACCACCAGACCCAGAAGAATCAGAATAAACAGTCCCCGGGTTGGGTCAGAAGCAAACGCGTGCACAGAAACCAGGACACCGGAACGTACCAGGAAAGTACCCAGTAAGCTCAAACTAAAGGCAGATATTGCCAACAAAACAGTCCAGGACTTGAAGCTCCCCCGCTTCTCTGTCACCGCCAGAGAGTGCAATAATGCGGTTCCCACCAGCCAGGGCATAAAGCTCGCATTTTCCACCGGGTCCCAGAACCACCAGCCACCCCAGCCAAGCTCGTAGTAAGCCCACCAGCTACCAATAGCAATGCCCAGCGTCAGAAAAATCCAAGCGGCAAGAGTCCACGGACGAGACCAACGCGCCCAGGCTGCATCAAGCTTGCCGGACAATAACGCGGCAATCGCAAAAGCAAAGGCTACAGAAAACCCGACGTAGCCCATGTACAGCAATGGCGGATGAATGATCATCCCGGGGTCTTGTAACAGCGGATTGAGATCCCTTCCGTCAACCGGAATCATGGGCAAACTTCGGTCAAATGGATTAGAGACCGTCAGCATAAACAAATAAAAACCAATGCTTATCAGCCCCAGAATCGCCAACACGCGGGCTATCATTGGTAATGGCATTGATCGGGAGAATATCGCTACTGCCGCTATCCAGCCTGCCTGCATCAACATCCACAGCAGAAACGATCCTTCATGCGAGCCCCAGACAGCCGTAACCCTGTACACTACTGGCAACTGACTGTTTGAGTTTGCAGCAACGTAAGCAATACTAAAGTCGTTGCTGACAAAGCCCCAGACTAATAAGCCAAAAGCAATAGCGGTAAAAAAGAACTGACCATAGGCAAACGGCCTGGCTAATGCCATCATACCGCCGTTTCCTTTGGCCGCGCCCCATAATGGGTAAACAGCCAGCAATACAGAAAAAGCCAGCGCAATCGCTATGGCAAGGTGTCCTGCTTCAGCAATCATTTCCCGTCACCGTATTCAACGTCGTTTGGGTTTACGTGTTTTATTCCTTTCATCTGCTCAGCCAGTTCCGGCGGCATATACTCTTCATCGTGCTTAGCTAAGACCTCACTGGCTTTTAACACCGTAGGTTCTATCAACTCGCCCTGAGCAACAATACCCTGCCCTTCACGGAACAAGTCCGGCAGAATACCTTGATAAAGCACCGTGACCTCTGGCCCGATATCCGTGACTTTAAAGGAAACTTCGAGCGTGTCGCGATTACGTTCTACCGAGCCTTCAACCACCATGCCGCCGACTCTCATACGCTGGCCGACCTGAGGCTTTTGCTTATCGTCACCTTTGCCTTCCACCAATTCGCTTGGTGTATAAAACAGGTCAATGCTCTGGCTCAACGCATACAGCATTAGCCCAGAAGCAATAGACACCCCGATGACTAAAACCGCAACCCAGGTTAACCGTTGTTTACGTCTTGGATTCATTACCGTCTCCTACTGCTGCACGGCTTGCTTTGCGTCTCGCCAAGCGTTGTTGGCGCTGTTGTAACTGCTTACTTTTCTTAACCAATTGCCGTTTTGCTAATAAGGTTTCTAACGCCACCCCGGCAAGCACAACAAAACTTAAAAAGAATGACAACCACACATAAAGTCCATAACCACCCATCGAAACGAAGTCGGTAAAACTGTCAAAGGCCATTAGTCTTGCTCCAGTTTCTGCTGTGCCCACGGACGGTGTAATTCCTGCCTGAGTATCTCATTTTTTAGGCGCATCATCACTAGCGATACCGTCAAAAAAGCAAAACCTGTCAGACAGATTAATAAAGGAATTAACATACTGGTCGCAATTGACGGACGTTCAAATTTTGTAATCGTTGCACCCTGGTGAAGCGTATTCCACCACTCAACCGAAAAATGAATAATCGGTAAGTTAATCACCCCAACCAACGATAAAATAGCCGCAGCTTTAGCACCGGTTCTGGCATCATCAAACGCAAAATACAACGCCATGACACCCACATAAAGAAACAATAGGATAAGTTCTGATGTTAGCCGCGCATCCCACACCCACCAGGTGCCCCACATGGGCTTGCCCCAAATAGCCCCGGTTAATAAGGCAACAATGGTTAGTGCCGCCCCCACAGGCGCAATAGCAGGAATCGACCATTCCGCGGTTTTAATTTGCCAGATAAGTGCGACGGCTCCCATGATAGCCATACCCATATAGGCACCCATGGAAAAAATAGCCGCGGGCACATGCAGGAAAATGATCCGGTAGCTGTCGCCCTGTTGGTAATCGCCCGGAGCAAAAGCCAGCCCCCAAACGACGCCTGTGACAAGCGTGACTAACGTTAATGCCACAAACCAGGGCAGAAGCTTTTGCAACAAGTTATAGGTTGCTTCGGGTTTCGCGTACGGATGTAACCATCGCCACATATTAATTCACACTCATTCTAATGCCAGCAGCTACAGCCAGCGGAGCCAATGTTACGGTTAACACAGAAATTGCCGCCAGTATCGCCAACTGGCCGTGAACTGCAAGTCCCATTGAGGCATTTTCCACCGCAGCGGTGGCAAATATAAGCAACGGAATAAACAGTGGAATAAGGATCAAGCTTACTAAAGAGTTTCCGCGCTGAACCTGCAAGGTAAGAGCTGCGCCAATAGCGCCCAGAGCACTTAAAGCCGGGGTTCCTAACAATAACGTTAAAGCCAGCGCCCACCACCCTTGTACGGGTAAACTCAGTAGCAACGCCAGCAAAGGCGATAAAATAACTAACGGTAAACCACTTAACAACCAGTGCGCCATCATTTTTGCGGTCACATTGAAAGCCAGAGGTTGCGGCAACAAACACATCTGCTCCAGCGTACCGTCCTGAAAGTCATCGCGAAATAATCGTTCCAGCCCCAGTAAGCTGGCGAGTAAAGCGGCGACCCAAATGATACCGGGCGCTATGCGAGCCAATATATCCGGTCCCGGACCAATTCCTAACGGAAATAAAGTCACAACCATGAGTAAAAACAGCAGAGGGTTCAACGCGTCGCTGCGGCGGCGAGCTGCTATACGCAAGTCTCTCTTGAGCAGTGTCAGCCAGGTTTGTCCGCCAGATAGCTGACTCATAACGACTCTCCCTGATATTCTAAAATGAGCTTTTCAGGGGTTAAATCTGACAACGTCAGTGACTGATGCGAAGTGAAAATGATGGTTCCGCCAGCGCGTAAATGTTCAACCAAGCGCTGCTGTAACAGGGCAATGCCCTGAACATCGAGAGCCGTGAAAGGTTCATCCAGAATCCAAAGTGACGCTTTCGTCGCCCACAACCGGGTTAATGCAACCCGGCGCTGCTGTCCGGCAGACAATCTCGCCGTTAGCTCATCTTCTAATCCCAGTAACCCCAGCTTTTCCAGCAGTTCCCAGGCATCTACGTTTTTGACAGAGGATAATTGCTGTTGCCAGTGAAAGTTCTCCAGCGCACTTAATTCGCCCTTCACTGCCGCTTTATGTCCAATAAACAGCAACTGCTGACAAAACTCTGACCAATTTTGATTCCGCGGCTGGCCATTAAAATAGACAGCTCCGCTGGAAGGTTCTAGCAACCCCGTTAAAATTCTTAATAATGATGACTTACCGGCACCATTAGGTCCACTGACTTGCCACAGCTGGCCGACACTTACCGAAAAGTTGAGGTTTTCAAACAATACTCGCCCACCACGGATTGAGCTTAGCTGCTCTGCGTGCAATAGTGAGCTATTGGTGGAAGTAACTTGTGTCATGCGGATTTTACAACCGAAACCTTACTGGTAAGCTGACGCAAATGCCCAAGATTCTACCATAAAAATTAGGTAAAGCGCATGGCTGATATTAAGCAACTATTACAACAAATGATGGCGTCTCCGGAACGAACCTTAGCTCGCGCCGAACAGCAGCAATTATCCAGCCTGATGCGAATTTTTACGAGTACAACTAACACTTCTAGTGCTAGTAGTTTATCAACCGGGTCCCCCCAGATAAGCCAACCAAACCAGATAAACCCGACGCCTGGAAGTAGTACACCTACTATTCAACCAAACACCGCAAAATTACTCTCAAAGCTATTGGTTCAAATCAGTTTACCGATAACTTACGAGCCGGCTAAAGGTCAGCAACCACCACGTATTCAGGGAAATAACTGGCAGTGGCCTAATCCACCCAAAAATATGCAGCCTCAGTTGGCTGCCCCCGCCAAACTGCAACTAACGGTTAGCCTGCCGGATCCGAAACTGCCGGTTGTACAATTAAGTCTTAACGCAGGCAATGCAAAACCTGTTGCGGTGGCAGAGGTGCCATTAACTCAGTTGCCAGCGAAGCTGGTTAAAGCCTTTGTTGAACAGGGACGAGTTGCAACCGTGCCGTCGCCACCTTTACCGTCTTCACAATCATCAACACCTTTGGCAAACGCGACGAAACTCAATGCACAACCAATTTCTCAAACGAATACTCCCGCTCAACCAGCGCAGAAACTGTCGACTCCAGTGGCTAGTGGGCTGGCAATAAAGCAGGCTCAGCAAATAACACCGAAGCAATTTCAACAAGTACTACAAAATTTCATTCCTGAAAACATCAAACCAAAACCCTCTTCAACCGCCCCCGTTGAAGGAGCCCAGCAAGCACCAAATCGATTATCTGCTGATGCCGCCCGGGAGGCGATGCAATCTCCGCCTAAAGCCCTGCAACAACTGTTAATTAAGGTATTGCAACAGATGCCCGCAGCTGAATCTATGCAACGCCCACAAGCGTTGCAAAGCTGGGTCAGTGACTGGTTTGCGGCACGCCCTGTCAGTGCACAACCGAGCCAGCAAATGGGAGGGCTGGGGCAAATGCTAATGACCTTATTAGGTCTGGCCATGCAGAAGCCCGAAACAACAACCAGTCAATCTGCACCCAGAACGTTACCTACTCAGTTTACTCAGGCGCTGATCCAGCAAGTACTCAATCCGGCGCCTGAAAATTCAGGCGAGGTCAGGGAAAGAATAAACGCTTTGTTACAACAGTTACCTCAGCAGCAGTTACAGCGGCTATTACAACTTTTTACCGGTATGCTTAATTCAGCCCAGAATAGTCAGGCCAGATTGCAAGATTCTGCACCTCAACAGCCGGAATATTACATACTGTTACCTGCTGACTCTCAAAAGCCTCAACAGCACGAGCTTCTTATTCGTAGGGAAGAGGACAACAGTAATAAAGAGAACAATGGCCGGACCTTATGGTTGTTTACTTTGCGGTTTGAGCTGGACAGCACGGGTCCGCTGCTGGTCAAAGGACGCTATCATCCACACGGCTCGTCAATTGACTTCTACACAGAAACAAAAGCGGCACAGAAGGTTGTCGAGAGCAACGTAGAAAAACTGGAAAAAAGACTGGAGGAATTAGAGGTTAACGGCGTTAAACTGAGAGTGCAGCAGGGGAAAATTCCGGATAATCTGGCACAACAACACAGCGGTATCATTCGGGTGACAGTATGAGTGATAAAAAGGAAAAGCAAGCTATCGGTCTGTCTTACGACGGTTTCAATGCACCAAAAGTTATCGCCCGGGGGTTTGATGAGCTTGCTGAAGAGATTATCGCGGTCGCCAAAGAGTACGGCGTGTTAGTGCACGAAGATCCTTTATTGTCGGATTCACTGGCAAAACTGAATGTTGGCGATGAAATTCCAAGAGAGCTTTACATTATTATCGCTGAGATTATCGCTTTCGCGTACTTACTGGATGGCAAGTTTCCAAGACAATGGGAAGAAGGTTAAGAAGTGGCTAAGCGCCCTTTTTATGTAACGAAATAAGCAGTTCCGCTTCAGCCTGCGGTAAGTCGCACTCTTGCATGAGTTCTTCTACACTAGCGCCACTGGCAACCAATTTAGCTGCTCGTTGGTACAATTTACTGCCAGGGTCCTGCTCAGACACTTCCTGCAGTTTCTGCTGCAACTGTTGTTGCTCATCGTTTAATTGGGCGACCTGCTGTTGTAGCTGAGCAACAACTTGCTGCTGGGCATAATCGACTTTAGATGAGGGGTCAGGCTGCTGTTTGAACTGATCTCGTAGCGACAAAACTTCACTGGCGGTTTCCGTCAGCATAAGCAAACGTTGCTGTTGGCGTTCAATCAGCTCAGCCTGTCGCCGTGAAGTGATAACCACCGCCACTAAAGCAATAAGCGCCAGCCCAAGAGCCAGCGCCGAAATAACAAATAACCAATTCGTCATCATTTAACCCAGGCGGGAAATTTCATCCCACTCTTCATCGGTCAGCATCTTATCCAGGTCGACTAAAATAAGCAGCTCGTCATCGCGGTTACTGACCCCCTGAATAAAGCGCGCGCTTTCGTCAGTGCCTACGTTTGGCGCACTGTCAATTTCTGAGGTTTTCAGATAGACAACCTCAGCGACGCTATCAACAAGTATTCCAATCACCTGCTGTTCAGACTCGATGATCACGATACGAGAGTTATCTGTCACTTCTGTTGTCTGCAAACCAAAACGCAGGCGAGTGTCAATAACCGTCACAACGTTACCGCGCAAGTTAATAATACCTAAAACATAACTCGGTGCACCCGGTACTGGAGCAATTTCACTGTAACGCAAAACTTCCTGAACCTGCATTACATTGATACCGTAAGTTTCCTGTTCCAGTTGGAAAGTGACCCACTGCAGAACTTCGTCATTACTATCAACGTCAGTTTCATTCTTGATAGCGCGATTGTCTTTACTCATGTATTACTCCGCCATGCGTTATTAATCCTGCTGGATATGTCCCAGACCTTTATCCAGAAGTGTAATCAATGCGTTAACATCGAGCAATGCACACATTCTGTCACGGACAACCCCGGCAAGCCAGGGTCGCTTATTATTCGTCTCTTTACGCCACTGAATCGATTGTGGCTGCAGTGGTTCGCTGGTCACCAGTTCTTCACACAACAATCCCCAGGGACTGTCATTCAGTGTTATCAAATACTGATAGTCCAGGCTCTCTTCCAGCTCTGGTGTACACTTTTCCGGCATGACCCAACGTGCGGTATCAACCACCTGAAGTTTATTATCCCGCTCAGTCATAATACCGCGAAACCATTTAGGTTTTCCCATTAAGGGACTGATCTTACCCAGTTGATGAATACCACCCAGGCTTTTTAATGGTACCGCCAGTGTTAATCCTGCCACCTTAAAAAACAACGCCTGGAAGTCATGCTCCATGTACTCAGACATAGCATCTGGCAAGGACTCTTCGGGCACTTCAACTTGTTCCGACGTTGTCGCTTGCCTTACCGTTTCGGTCTCTTCTGCGATGTCAGCTTCGACTTCTTCAACTTCTAAGCTGTCTATTTCTGTTTCCGTTTTCTGAACGGTTTCAACGTCCGGCTCTTTATAGCTATCGTCCGCTTTTACAGAAACTAAAGGTAATAAATCCTGTTCACGGTTTAAACTTACTCTCTCTTCCTGAGCTACCGCTTGAATTTTCGGAGCCGCTTGTTCGAGCAACCGCTTAACCGGTTCATTATCAAACTCAACCGTTTCCTCCTCGAGCAATAACGCATCGAGGTACTCTGCCATGGCGGCTTCACTGTGGTCACGTTTAATGTTCATAATCAACCTGCTGCCAACTGCTGTAAATTGGTCAGTAATGATTGGTAAGCCAATACGCCACGCGACTTCGCCGCGTAAACGCTAGGTGGCTGTTGCTCATTAGACGCATCCCGAAATTTGGTATCTATCGGAATCATGCCATTCCACACTGAACGCCCATAACGAGCAATGAGCTTTTTATAGGTTTGCAAAGAAGCGTTGGTTCGTTTGTCATAAAGCGTTGGTATGATCGTATAAGCGTAATTTTCACCACGCGATTTATGAATAAGTGTCAATGTCCGCATCATGCGATCCAGACCCTTAAGTGCCAGAAACTCCGTCTGAACCGGAATCAGTACTCGCTGACAGCAAGCGAGTGCATTCACCATAAGAACCCCCAGCACAGGTGGAACATCAATCAATACGTAGTCGAAGTCATCGGCCACCATTGCCAGGCCACGCTTTAGCACCAAACCCATACCATCCTGCGTCCCTAATTTACGATCCAACGTTGCCAGAGCCATGGTGGCAGGCATAACACTCAGATTCTTAAACTCGGTTGGCAGAATGCTGCGTCGCATTATGTCAGCAGTGACTGCTTTACCGGCACTAAAGACTTCAAACGCACTGGATTCCAGTTCTTCAGAGTCAATACCAAAATAATAAGTCAATGAGGCATGGGGATCGGTATCAATACAAAGCACCCGCTTACCCTGTTCAGCCAGAAGGCCGGCCAGAGCTACGGTTGTGGTGGTCTTACCGACCCCACCCTTTTGATTAGCTACCGTCCATACGATCATTCACTCATCCTGTTACAAGCCGCTGTAACCGACTTCTTTCATAATCGCCTTAGCCATTGTGTCAAGGCTGATACTGCGGGTTGAAATTCCGGCCTGAGTCACAGCTTGCGGCATACCATAGACGACACAACTGGCCTGATCCTGAGCCCAAATTGTTGCGCCTTGCTCCTTGAGCATACGCGCTCCGTCACGGCCATCAGCCCCCATACCAGTTAAAATGACACCAAGGACTTTTCCCATATAGGATTTTGATATACTGGCAAACGTTAAATCGACACTGGGCTTATAAGTAATGCGTCCACTGACATCATCTTTTACCCGTAATCGTGCACTACCGGACCGTCCTTCTACCATTAACTGCTTCCCGCCTGGCGCTAAATACGCTGTGCCAGCTCTGAGTACATCTCCGTCTTCTGCTTCTTTCACATTCACCTGACACAAGCCATTCAGACGCTGCGCAAAAGCTTTAGTGAATGCTGCCGGCATATGCTGAACCATAACAATAGGGTAGGGGAAATTCGCTGGTAGCTGAGTCAGTATTTTTTGCAGAGCCACAGGGCCGCCCGTTGAGGTACCTATTGCCAAAATTTGATATGCCCGGTTAATCGTTATTGAACCAACAGACCGAGCGGTGCGCGCATCACTTTCACGCTGACTTTGTAATTCCTGGTTGCGCTGACGAATACGCTCAAGCGCTGTCGTTGGCTCACCCTGACGTTCTGTTGGCTTCTTTATTGCAGGTGCTGGTGAAGGCCGCGTGGGCGTGCGGCTAACGGACTGACGAGCAATGGCCAACACGCGGTCTTGCAGCGTTTTCACCGCTTCGTCACGGTTGCGCGCGATATCTTCAAATTTCTTCGGGAGAAAGTCAGCTGCACCGGCTTCCAGCGCATTCAGCGTCGCTGTTGCGCCTTCGTGAGTCAGCGAGCTAAACATCAAAATGGGACAAGGGTTACTGCTCATTATCGCTTTAACAGCGTCAATGCCGTTCATTACCGGCATTTCGATGTCCATGGTAATCACATCCGGTTTCAAGGCGCGACTTTGTGCGACAGCCTCTTCACCATTATTAGCACTACCAATCACTTTAATGTTGGCATTGTCTTCTAAAATCTCAGTAACCCGACGTCGGAAAAACGCCGAGTCATCTACCACGAGAACTTTTACAGTCATGAACGGTTTGTCCCGTTATCGTTTTGCGTAATACTTAAGCATGCTTGGTACGTCCACTATCAGAGCAATACCGCCATCACTGGTAATAGTTGCTCCGGCCATTCCCGGCGTACCCTGCAATAACTTATCTAATGGTTTTATAACCACTTCTTCCTGACCAATAAGTGCGTTCACCACAAAACCAACTTGTTGGTTGCCTATTTGCACAACCACCACATGACCTTGTTCTTTGCGACTCGAGCCATCAGGATTACGCACCAGCCATTTCTCTAAGAAGAACAGCGGAATGGCGCGGTTACGTACAATCAGGGTCAACTGGCCATCAACGGTATTAGTCCGCTTCATATCCAGATCGATAATTTCGCTAACAACCGCCAGTGGTAAGGCGAATGTCTGATCTCTTACAGCAACCATCAGTGTTGGCAGTATCGCCAAAGTTAACGGTACTTTTATCAGAAGCTCGGTACCTTTACCTAACTCAGACTGAATTTTGACGCTGCCGTTAAGTTGAGCAATTTTGGTTTTCACCACATCCATGCCAACACCACGACCCGAAATATCCGAAACTTCTTCTTTGGTCGAGAAGCCTGCGGCAAAAATTAAGTTATAAGCGTCTTCATCGCTTAAGCGCGCAGCAGCATCGGTATCCAGAATACCTTTACTGATAGCAATCCCTTTCAGCTTCTCTGCGTCCATGCCCGCACCATCGTCTTTAATAGACAACATGATATGGTCGCCTTCCTGAGAAGCCGATAAAGTGACGGTTCCCGCACGCGGTTTACCGTTTGCCTCTCGTACATCCGGCATTTCAATACCGTGGTCAACCGAGTTACGAACCAAGTGCACCAAAGGATCCGCAAGGGCTTCAACCAGGTTTTTGTCCAAATCGGTGTCTTCACCGTACATCTCAAGATTAATTTCTTTCTTCAAACTGCGGGCTAAGTCCCGCACAACCCGGGGGAATCGTCCAAAGACTTTCTTAATGGGTTGCATGCGGGTCTTCATCACCGCGCCTTGCAAGTCTCCAGTAACAACATCCAGATTAGAAATGGCTTTACCCATTTCATCACTGTCTGATTCTTCAGAATTACTAAGGCTTAGTAGACGGTTCCGAACCAGAACTAACTCGCCGACCATATTCATAATTTCATCTAAGCGCTTAGTATCAACCCGGACAGTTGTTTCGGCTGCTGCCGGTGCCGGGGCAGCAGCTTTTTTATCAGCTGCTTTAGCTGCCGAAGGTTTATCCTCTGATTTTGCCTTAGGTTCTGGCTTCGGCTTGGGCTTAGGCTTCGGTTCAGGTTTTGGCTCTGGTTTCTTGACCGGAGTTTCATTGGCTGGCTTATCATCTTTTGGCGTTGGCGCTTTGCCACTGCCGTGCAACTCATCCAGCAATGACTCAAATTCGTCATCCGTAATTTCGTCGTCTTTCGTAGGCTCTTTTTGCTTTTCTTGCGTTTTTTCAGCACTTTGAGGCGCTTTGCCACTACCATGCAACTCATCCAGTAATGACTCAAACTCGTCATCAGTTATTTCATCACTGTCATCATTTTCCGCAGATTTATCCGCCGCTGCTTCGCTTTCTTCTTGCTTACCAGGTCCCTTGCCTTCACCATGCAATTCATCCAGTAACGCTTCAAACTCGTCATCCTGAATTTCATCAATACCTTCGCTGCCGGTGTTCGTAGCTTCTGGTGCAGGTTCTTCTTCTGGTTCCGGCGCTTTTATCGGTTCTTCATCTTCCGATTCCGGCTGACTGAGTTTATGGAGCAACTCCAGTAATTCCGGCGATGCCGCTTCAGGTTCTTCTTTAGCACGCACCTGCGCAAATTGAACATTAATCGTATCTAACGACTGCAGAATAACATCCATCAAATCTGAAGTGACGCTGCGTTGACCATTACGCAACGTGTCGAACACATTCTCCGCACCATGGCAGGTATCAACCAAGGCACCTAGCGACAGAAAGCCTGCGCCGCCTTTAACGGTATGGAAACCACGGAAAATAGCATTCAACAGGTCTTTGTTGTTTGGATCGTTTTCCAGTTCAACTAACTGTTCAGATAGTTGTTCGAGGATTTCTCCGGCCTCGATCAAAAAATCCTGCAGAATGTCTTCGTCCATATCAAAGCTCATCGACTGATGCTCCTAGAAACCTAAGCTGGACAACAAATCGTCCACTTCGTCTTGTCCGCCAACCACGTCATCGCGTTGATCAGCATCGATAATTGGGCCTTCAGCAACCCCTTCATCTTTCTTGGCCGAAGAACTCGCTTTTGCTTCATTGCGACGCTCTTCTTCTTTTCCGAATATTTTGAGTAACTCAATCAGATTTTTCTCAACGTCTTCAACTAACTGAATCACGCGACGAATGACTTGCCCGGTAATATCCTGGAAGTCTTGCGCCATGAGCACTTCAGTCATCAACCCATGCACTTGTGGCATATTTTCACCACAGCGTTTAAGTACATCATCGACCTCATGGCATAAAGACTTGAATTCATTTATCTCAATATCGTTACTCATCAACCGATTCCAGGCTGGCATGACTTTCTCCACCCGCTGATGCATCTCATCAGCCAGGGGCAGACAAGCTTCTACCGCATCCATTGTGCGATTGGCTGCGTCTTCCGTTTTTTCAATGACATACAGCAAACGGTTTTGCGCATCGGGAAGCTCGTCTTGTGTCATTTGCACAATACGAGGGTCAACCTGAAAGTCCTGAAGCGCTTCGTGGAGATCTCGTGTTAACTGGCCTACAGAGGTAAACAATTTGTCATTTCGACGGTTGTAGACATCTTCCAGCAGCTGGTTAGCCTGTTGTTGTTTCCCGTCTTCAAGCAAGGCTACGAGCTCCTGAGCTTGCTCCAGAGAAATATCATGGGCGTTGTCAGACATAGTCATTCGCCCTTTAGCTAATACGTTCGAAAATCTTATCGAGCTTTTCTTTCAACGTTACGGCGGTAAACGGTTTTACAATATAACCATTTACACCTGCCTGAGCTGCCATAATGATCTGCTCACGTTTGGCTTCAGCCGTTACCATTAGAACCGGTAAATGTGCCAGGTTATCGTCCTTGCGAATTTCCTTCAGCAAGTCAATTCCCTGCATACCCGGCATATTCCAGTCGGTTACGACAAAGTCGAAATCACCGTTCTGCAACATGGGCAATGCCGTATTACCATCATCAGCTTCCTGTATGTTGGTAAAGCCAAGATCACGAAGTAAGTTCTTAATGATTCGTCTCATTGTAGAAAAGTCATCCACAACAAGAATTTTCATATTTTTATCCAAAGCACCCTCCACTGAGGCTCTCGATTACCACCAAAGTTTATTCAACCCAATTTTGCATTCGCGACTTCAGTCGCAACATTGCCTGACTGTGAATCTGACTGACACGTGATTCACTCACGCTCAGCACTTCACCTATCTCTTTCAAATTTAATTCTTCGTCATAATACAACGAAAGCACCAAGGCTTCACGCTCTGGTAACGATGAAATTGTTGAAACCAGTGCTTTGTGAAACGCAGCGTTCTCAACATCTCGTTGTGGCTCATAAGCTGAACCCGTTACCTGCTCTGGCATTAACGCATCTTCCGAAACGCCAAGATCTTCAATACCAACAATTCGTCCAGAGCTTACGTCCCGCAAAATATGGTGGTACTCATCCATTCCCATATTCAGTTTCGCAGCAACTTCCGTATCTTTTGCATCACGTCCGGTTTCATTTTCGACCTGACGAATCGCTTCCAACACACGTCGATGATTACGGTGTACTGATCGAGGAGCCCAATCTCCACGACGAATTTCATCCAACATCGCACCACGAATGCGAATGCCAGCAAAGGTTTCAAAACTGGCACCTTTACTGTTATCAAAGTTGCGCGCCGCTTCCAATAAGCCAATCATGCCAGCCTGGATCAAATCATCCACTTGCACACTGGCTGGTAATCTAGCCATCATGTGGTGTGCAATACGCTTAACCAGGCCGGTATGCTGTTCAATAATCGCATTCCGGTTGTCAGCAGTAGCGGCATAGACGGCAGCTTTATTCATTGGCAACATCCCGCGTAATCTCGTTATCGGCAGAAGTTATCAATTGTTCAAGGAAAAATTCTAAATGACCGCCAGCTTGTGCTGGAACAGGCCAATCAATCGCTTTCTTAGCAAGCGCTTTTATCGCTAATGACGCTGGCGATTTTGGGTAAGCCATGACGAAAGACTGTTGTTTTCGAACAGCCAAACGCAGATTCTCATCAAAGGGTATGATCGCAGCCAGCTCTAAAGCAACGTCTAAAAACCGATCCGTTACTTTGGTTAACTTATTAAATAGTACTTGCCCGTCACGCATATTGCGCACCATATTGGCAACGACTTTAAATTTAAATAGACCCTGCTCACGACTCAATACTTTGATTAATGCGTAAGCATCGGTAATCGATGTTGGTTCATCACAAACCACAACCAACACATCCTGCGAGGCTCGGGCAAAACTAACAACGGTATTGCCGATACCGGCGGCTGTATCAACAATCAATACGTCGTAATTGCCCTGCAATTGGCTGAACGCTCTAATCAAACCGGCATGTTCAGATTCACTCAGGTCGACCATAGAGCGAGTACCTGACGTTGCCGGAACAATTTTTATTCCAGCCGGGCCTTCTATCAGAATATCTTCCAGTTCGCATTGACCACTCAACACATGGGAGAGATTGCGCTCAACACGAAGACCTAACATGACATCCACGTTAGCCAAACCTAAGTCGGCATCCAGTACCAATACTCGCTTGCCCTGTTTTGCCATTGCAATAGCCATGTTTAGCGACACGTTGGTTTTACCCACGCCACCTTTACCGCCGGTTACCGCAATCACTTTTACTTTTGATTGTTTCATTCTTCGCAGACCGCTTGCTTGATCCATCGGGCGTATCTCTTTTTCTGACTAAATTGACAACAGCTTCATATGATATCGGCTCGTTCAGCGAGAAAACGCCGCATTCCAGTACGATTTTGGCACGTCTGGCACTGAGGAACAAATGCTTTTATCAAGCAACCGTTCTGCCTCCGCGACCATAAAGTTCGCATCGGCTACCCGAATGTCTTCTGGCACTTGCTGACCATTCGTTAAGTAGCCTATTGGCAACCCGTGTTCAATTGCCACGCTGATACTTTCCCCTAAACTCAAACACTCGTCCAGTTTAGTAAAAATACACCCAGATAAAGGTAATGTTTTGAACTGCTTAACCGCATCCATGAGCACCTGGTTCTGTGAGGTTGCAGAGAGTACTAAATAAGGACGAATACGTAAGCGGGAGTTCTGGATAAGCTGACCTAACTGCTCGTTCAGACGCTTATCTCTTTGGCCCATGCCGGCCGTATCGATCAGAATCAGGCTTTTTTGACGTAATGCCAACAGCGCATCTGCCAGCTCTTGTGCATTTTTAGCGACTTTTACCGGACAGCCTATTATACGGCCGTAAGTCTGTAATTGTTCACTGGCACCAATACGGAAAGTATCGGTCGTAATTAATGCCACTTTATCAGCACCATGGCGCTGAGCGTAACGAGCAGCCAGTTTCGCAATAGTAGTGGTTTTACCCACGCCGGTTGGGCCGACTAAAGCAACCGCACCGCCGCGTGTCAAAATATCGTCGGAGGTCGTATTTAACTGACCTTCCAACAAATGCAGAGTTTGTTCCCAAGCTTCATCATCTGAGCCACCTTCGGGAATAAAGCAGGCAATCTGGTCTGCAACCCGCTCACTTAAGCCCATTGCCATCAACCGATTCATCAGCATAGCCCGAGTCGGTTCTTCGCGATCCATTTCCTGTTTCATCAAACCACTTAACTGATGCTCCAGTAAGTGACGAATACCGTTTACCTGAGAGCGCAGTTCAGCAATGGCTTGGGAGTCGTCCGCTGCTGGTGCGTTCATTTGTTCCGGAAAGATATCGTCGTTTAACTGAGAATCGGCGAACTCTTGTGGCTCTGGTTTACGTTCAGGCTGAGGCGCTGGCTCCGCGAGCGCCTGTGCAGCGGCGCTTTGTGCAGGCTGAGGCGCTGGCTCCGCGAGCGCCTGTGCAGCGGCGCTTTGTGCAGGCTGTTCAGCCTGAGCCTGACGCTGTAACAACTCTTGCAAAGACTCTGCCGGCACTTCTGGTGTCTTTGACGCGGCCGGCTCATTCGGTGCCTGCTCAGCCATTGGCTGTGGCTGTTGCGCATCGGGGTCAATAGCTGCAACCAGCTCAATACCACCGTTTACCTTCTTATTAGAAAGGATAATAGCATCCGGACCTAAAGTTTCTTTAACCTGCTGCAAACCACGGCGCATATCTTCGGCAAAAAAGCGTTTAATCTTCACAAGCGACTCCCGTTACTCTTGTGTGGCGGTTTGTTCACCACCGTTTTGTTGTCCACCAATTGAGCTGACAATGCGAATTTGTTTATCATCCGGTACTTCCTGATAGGACAACACTCGCATACCGTCGGTAGCGTGACGCGCAAAACGCGCCATGGTTGACCGTAGAAGCCCGGAAGTCAGCAGTACTGAAGGTTCCCCGTTCATTTCCTGCTGCTGATGCACTTCGCGTAATGACTGTTGCAGGCGTTCGGCCAAACCAGGTTCGATTCCGGCGCCTTGCTGATTTCCGTCATTACCAGCCATTTGCAATGACTGATGCAACATCTGTTCCAACTCTGGTGCCAAAGTTATGACAGGCAGTTCCGCCGCCCCTTCAGCAATGTCCTGAACAATTAAACGCCGTAGTGAGATTCTGACCGCAGCCGTTAATACTTCTGGGTCCTGACTACGCCCCGCGTACTCAACCAGGGTTTGTACAATGGTGCGCATGTCACGAATCGCGATGCCTTCATCCAATAGGTTTTGCAGTACTTTCACAAAATTGCCCAATGACAGCAGATCCGGAATCAAGCCTTCAACCAGCTTAGGATGAGTGCGGCCCAGGCGATCCAGCAACTCTTGCGCTTCCTCATGCCCCAGCAGCTGTGACGCATGGTTTGTCACTATCTGGCTTAAATGCGTGGCGACAACAGTGGCAGCATCAACCACGGTGTAACCCAGGGTTTGCGCATGCTCTCGTTGTTCTGGGCGGATCCAGACCGCATCCAGACCAAAGGCTGGGTCGGTTGTTTTCTCACCTTCCAGTTCACCGAAAACCTGACCCGGGTTAATCGCCATTTCCCAGTCATGGCGAATTTCAGCTTCGCCCATAGTCACACCCATTAGGGTAATTCGGTAACTGTTGGGGCCTAAGTCCAGGTTGTCTCTGATATGAACAGCGGGCACCAGGAAACCAAATTCCTGTGACTGCTTCTTACGCACGCCTTTTATGCGTGACAGGAGCTCGCCGCCCTGCTGCTTATCCACCAGTGGAATTAAGCGGTAGCCGACTTCAAGGCCAATGGTGTCGACATGGCGTACATCGTCCCAACTAAGCTCTTTTTGCTGTGCTTGCTGAACTTGTTGCTCTTGCTCTTTTTCAACCAGTTCGCCTTCCTCGGCTTTTGATTTTTTCAGCTTGAAGTAAGCGGCACCAGCCAGCACGCCTGACATGCTTAAGAAAGCCAGGTGCGGCATGCCAGGGATAACTCCCATAGCAAACAGTACAGAACTGGTAATAACTAAAACTTTCGGATTGTCCAGCAGTTGCAGTACAACCGCATCGCCCATGTCTTTGCTGTCGTTTTCGCGAGTAATGATAATGGCGGTCGCAACTGACAATAACAACGATGGAATTTGCGCAACCAGGCCGTCGCCAATGGTTAATAGCGTATAAACCTCAACCGCCTCATTAAATGTCAGGCCGTACTGGATCATACCAATCAACAGCCCGCCAATAATATTAATAAAGAGAATAAGGATACCGGCTATAGCATCCCCTTTAACAAACTTACTGGCACCATCCATAGAGCCGTAGAAGTCGGCTTCACGGGTCACGTCACTGCGTCGGGCTTTGGCTTCTTCCTGGTTGATTAGACCCGCGTTAAGGTCAGCATCAATGGCCATCTGTTTACCCGGCATAGCGTCGAGAGTAAAGCGAGCGGTGACTTCAGAGATACGCCCGGCACCTTTGGTGATAACCACAAAGTTGATAATAACCAGTATAGCGAACACCACCAGACCCACAGTGTAGTTACCCCCTATGACCACGCTACCGAAAGCTTCAATCACAGAGCCCGCAGCGCCGGGTCCGTTATGACCTTCCAGCAAAACAATACGAGTTGAGGCAACGTTAAGACTTAATCGTAAGACCGTGGCAATAAGCAATACCGTTGGAAACGCGGCGAAGTCGAGCGGACGCTGGGTATAAACCGCCACCAGCATTACCACCAGTGACAGAGTAATTGAAAACGAGAACAGAATGTCCAGCACCATGGCCGGAATGGGCAGAACCACCATTGCCAAAATGGCCATAATGGCCACCGGCGTCCCGAATCCCTTAATCAGATGCGCATTGTTCTGCGTGAAATTTCTAAAATTTACTAACTTTTCGGCACCGCCCGCCATACATCTTCCTGTTGCGTCAAAAAGTTGAACCTGCGGTGTTTTATTCAAGAATCGAGCCAGCTTTCAATTTATTTTTCTGTTATCTGACACTCGCTTAATCTGCGGCTTACAGACAAGACTCAGGGAGACTCTATACTCGTTTGTCACTGACATTCACCATGAAATCTTTATGCGCGGTTATTCACTTATCGAACTGCTGGTGGCACTGGCAATTAGCGCAGCGCTGGGGGTTTTTGCTGTACCGACTTTTCATCAGCAAACATCCTCATTACTGCTTCAACAGGAGGCTGGGCGATGGCTGTCTTATTTGCAACAAATACAGGCGAAATCTCAAAGCAGTAACGAGAGTATCGATGCCGATTTATCTCATTTAATCAGTGACTCCGGCAAAGCAGGGGTCGTTGCCAGTTCCACCTACAGCTTATCATCGCCTCTCACGTTTTATGGACGGACCGCAGCAGCTGTTCCGGGCCATATAAAACTCAATAAGCGCGATCAGCAGATAAAAGTGATCATCAGCAGTAAGGGCCGCATTCGTAGTTGCTTGAGTAAAGGTCATTCGCTACCAGGAGTAGCAACATGTTAAATCACTCAGTACGCGGCAGCACTTTAGTTGAGGTGCTTATTGCCTCCGCCATGGGTGCTCTCATTATTCTCGCCGTTCAGCAGCAACTGCAATGGCAGACTGGATTGCAGTACCGAAAAGTATCGCAAGCGGCTTTCTTACTCAACGCTCAGGCAACGGCTAATCAGTTTTTCAAAGCATTGCAAAGCACTGTGGTCACACAAGTTTCTAACCCTGCAGAAAGCTGCTATTTGTTCTCTCAACAGAACGGTGGATCGGTTGGTTTCAGAGTCAGAAATAAGCAGTTACAGCACAACTCCATGACGCTCAATTGCTCTGGTTATGGCTGGCAGTCACTTACAGATAGATCTCAGTTTGAAATGACTCATTTCGCCGCTGACGCCTACCTCCCTGGTTCTGGTAATGGATTATCGAAACTGTTTGTCACCTTAACCGTCACTCGCCGCGAGCAGACACACATGTTCAAACGCTTAGTCACTCTTAAGCCCGGTTAACCACAAAGGAAATTGTTATGAACGCAAAAGGCTTTGCTTTGATACTGACTTTAGTAACGCTTATCAGCCTGAGCTCGGCAAGCTTAGCGGCATTATTCTTCTACGCACAAATGATTGAGGCTCAGCAACAGCATCAATGGCAACAGCTTTCTGAACAACTCCAGCAGGACTTTCAGGCACAGAAGGAAGCTTATGAACTGGCACAAGAATAAAGGCTTTTCTTTGATTGAGGTTCTCGCAGGTGCCGCATTAGTGTCTGTTTGGTCCGTAACCAGTCTGCAGCTTTTACAAACCAGCTTATCGGCAATTGAAAGAGCTTCCCAAAAAGCACAAGCAGCAGAGCTTATGATGACTTACACGAGTGATGCTCAACGAGCCTGGAGCCAAGAAAACGGGCTGCCTTCTGTTGTCGAAGTTGATTCATTTCTTATCGAATCAGAACTCATCCCCATGGATCAATTCACTGCGACTGCCGAAGTCACCGTGTCCTGGGGAAATGAGAGCAAACTGAGACAACAGCTCTGGCTTTCCCGATAACGGTTAAGCAGCCGGATGCGGTCTTAATTCTGGCGGAATTGAAAAGGTAATATTTTCTTCGCGGCCACTGAGTTCTACTGCTGTTTTACCGCCCCACTCCTGCAGCTTAGCAATCACTTCTTTTACCAACACTTCTGGTGCAGAGGCGCCGGCAGTTACCGCGACTTTGTCGTGCCTTTCTAACCAGGCTTTGTCGATGCAACTGGCGTCGTCAATCAAGTAAGCCGGGGTTCCCATTTTCTCTGAAAGCTCGCGTAAGCGGTTCGAGTTTGAGCTATTGCGTGCACCCACTACCAACATCACATCAGCATCACTGGCTAACTCACGCACAGCATCCTGGCGGTTTTGGGTCGCGTAGCAAATATCATCTTTACGCGGACCATTAATGTCAGGAAATTTCTGACGCAAGGCTTCTATCACATCGGCTGTGTCATCAACCGACAAGGTTGTCTGGCTCATGTAATGCAGGTTCTTGGAATCTTTTACCTCAAGCTGACTCACATCTTCAGGCGACTCAACCAGATAGATACCGCCATCATCGTTTTTATACTGGCCCATGGTGCCTTCAACTTCCGGATGTCCGGCATGACCAATAAGGATGCATTCGTGCCCTTTGCGGCTGGCACGAGTCACTTCCATATGAACTTTGGTCACCAATGGGCAAGTGGCATCAAACACTCGTAAACCGCGGTCTTTGGCTTCTTGTCTTACCGCCTGAGAAACGCCGTGTGCGCTGAAAATTACAATTTGATCGTCCGGTACTTCGTGTAATTCTTCGACAAATACCGCTCCAGCGTCGCGCAGTTTACTGACCACATATTTGTTGTGGACCACTTCATGACGCACATAAATCGGCGGCTCAAAAATTTCTAAAGCCCGCTCTACAATAGTAATCGCGCGATCAACTCCGGCACAAAAGCCACGTGGGTTCGCCAACAAAATCTGCATCATTTCCTCCTGCGCTCAGCCGGGTTCATTAACCTGTCACGGCTCAACACTGATAATCTCTACTTCAAAAACCACCGTTTGTCCGGCCAACGGGTGATTAAAATCAATGGTCACTGTTGGACCTTCAATTTTACGAACAATTCCCGGTAAATCGGTACCGTCCGGTTGGGTAAAAGCCAGAATAGCGCCAACTTCCGGTTTGGTTTCATCGCTAAACTTTGCCGAGTCCACATAATAGTAATTGTCCGGATTCGGCTCACCAAAAGCGTCTTTAGGCTCTAGAGTAAACTCTCGCTCGGTGCCTTCACGTAAGCCCACCAGACAAGCTTCGAAGTTTTCCGTTAGGTTACCATCACCCATACGAAACTTAGCAGGCTTGCCTGACATTTTGGTGCTGTCGGCGACCGAGCCATCGGCCAGTTTTATGGTGAAGTGCATGACCACTTCCCGTCCATGCTCAATAGGTAAACGACTCAAACAAAACTCCTTACTGCTCTTGACCGTTCTCGGCTTTATCCCGACGGTTATCGAAAAAAGCTTCCAGCAACATAAGTGCCGCACCAATAGTGATAGCCATATCCGCTACGTTAAAAGCCGGCCAGTGCCAGCCCTGATAGTGCACGTCAAAAAAGTCGATAACATAGCCATACATTAAACGATCAGCCACATTACCAATAGCACCAGCTAAAATCAGTGAAAAGGCTAAATTCTGACGCCATAAACTGACTGGGTTACGGCGCATCCAGATAAGCAGAACGACACTGATAGCTATAGCAATAGCCGTAAAGAACCAACGCTGCCAGCCGCCACTATCGCTTAGAAAGCTAAATGCAGCGCCGTAGTTATGCACATAGGTAAAATTAAACAAGCCTTCAATGATAACCCGGCTTTCATAAAGCTCAAATTCACCTGCAACCCAAATCTTCGTAATCTGATCGACAACTACCAAAAACAACGTCAGCCACAAAAAACGCAGCCCGGTTGCACGGTTAGTCTGGTTAGCAAAATCAGGCAAAACGACGCTCCTCACCTTCACCTTCAATATTGGTTACACAACGCTGGCATAAATCGTCATGGCTTTCTAACGTGCCAACCTCTTCACGATGATGCCAACAACGCTCACACTTCTTATGTTCCGACTTAGCGACACTAACAGCCAGTGACAGCTTCTCAGCTTTCACCGCATTGTCTGGTGCGTCGTTAATGGATGCCACTTGTGCTTCTGATGTCAGCAGTGCAAAGCGCAACTCCTCGCCCAAACGATTCAGAGAGGTGGCCAGCTTGTCTTCAGCATACAAGGTCACTTCAGCCTGAAGTGAGCCGCCAATGACATCATCACGGCGGGACTGCTCCAGCGCCTGGTTAACGACATCACGAATTTCCAGCAGTTGCATCCAGAACGCGTTTTCATCGTCTTTAACGCCGGCAAACTCATGAAAGCCCTGGTACCAGCTTTCGGTAAAGACATACCGGCTGCGCTCATTGGGCAACAAGTCCCAAATTTCCTGAGCAGTAAAGCTGCAAATTGGGGCCATCCAGCGCACGAGTGCCTCAGCAATATGGTACAACGCCGTCTGACATGAACGACGAGCCAGTCCTTCAGATTTCGCGGTGTACTGGCGATCTTTAATGATATCCAGATAAAAGCTGCCCAGTTCAATTGAGCAAAAATGCATGAGCTTCTGCACCACACTATGGAACTGGTAGTTATCGTAAGCTTCCAGCAGTTCTTTCTGTAAATCGGCCGCACGACCCACAATCCAGCGATCCAGTTCAACCATATCTTCTCTGGCAACTAAGTCAGTTTTAGGGTCAAAACCACTTAAGTTGGCCAGTAAAAAGCGCGAAGTATTACGAATGCGACGGTACGCATCCGCTGAACGCTTAAGAATTTCATCGGAAACCGTCATTTCACCAGAGTAATCCGCCGAAGCAACCCACAAGCGAAGAATATCGCCACCCAGTTTGTTCATCACGTCCTGCGGAGCCACTACGTTACCGATAGACTTCGACATCTTCCGGCCCTGTGCGTCCACCGTAAAGCCGTGCGTTAATACCTGGTGATATGGCGCCTCCTCATACATAGCCACACCAGTGACTAATGAACTCTGGAACCAGCCCCGGTGTTGATCAGAACCTTCTAGGTATAAGTCGGCAGGCCAACGCAAACCGTCAAATTCACGTAAGACACAGTGATGCGTGACACCGGAGTCAAACCAGACATCTAAGGTGTCAGTCACTTTACGGTACTTGTCAGCCTCGTCACCCAGCAGCGTTTCAGGTTCTAAGTCGAACCAGGCCTGAACGCCGTCTTTTTCAATCAATTGAGCGACTTTTTCCATCAACTCCAGCGTGTTCGGGTGCAGTTCTTCCGTTTCACGGTTGACGAAAATAGCAATCGGGTTACCCCAGGTGCGTTGACGCGAAATACACCAGTCAGGGCGCCCTTCTACCATCGACTCTATGCGGCTTTGCCCCCACTCAGGGAACCAGCCCACTTTCTTAATTTGCTCTAAAGCACCTGCGCGCAGACCTTTCTTGTCCATGCTGATAAACCACTGCGGCGTAGCACGGAAAATAATGGGGGTTTTATGGCGCCAGCAATGCGGGTAAGAATGGCGGTAACTTTCTGCATGCATTAAGTTACCCACTTCACGTAGCGTGTCGACGATAGGCTCGTTCGCTTTAAACACATGCTGTCCGGCAAACAGCGGCGTATCGTCTTTGTACACGCCGTTATCACCAACCGGATTATAAACTTCAATACCGTATTTCTGACCGACTAAGAAGTCATCAACACCATGGCCTGGCGCGGTATGCACACAACCCGTACCGCTTTCGGTCGTTACGTGGTCCCCTAAAATAACGGGTACTTGCAACTCAAACAGAGGATGCTGCAATTGCAAACCTTCCAGGTCTTTACCTTTGCAGAAACCCAGCTTGTGATAATGGGTAATATTCCAGCGTTCCATGCAGTCGCTAACCAAATCGTCAGCCAAAATTACACGCTCTGCAGGCTGATCATCACCGGCTTCAACTTGCACTAAAGTATACTCAAGCCCTTCTGCCAAAGTCACCGCGCGGTTAGCCGGAATGGTCCACGGCGTGGTGGTCCAGATAACCATGCTGACATTACCTTCACCCACATGCCCTTCCGGGGTACTGAAACGTTCGACCGTTTCAGCCACTGCAGCAACCGGCAGACGCACATCAATAGCTGGTGAGTTTTTGTCTTGATATTCCACTTCCGCTTCAGCTAGCGCGGAGCCACAGTCAGTACACCAGTGAACCGGCTTAAACCCTTGATGCAAATGGCCATTATCAATGATTTTTGCCAAAGCCCGCACACTGTCTGCTTCCTGCTTAAAGTTCATAGTCAGGTAGGGATTATCCCAGTCACCTAACACGCCTAAACGTTTAAAGTCTGTGCGTTGCTGATCAATTTGCGTCATTGCGTATTCGCGGCACTTTTCACGAAACTCCGCTAAATTCAGTTTCTTGCCCGGCTTGCCGTGCTTTTTTTCTACCTGCAACTCAATGGGCAGACCATGGCAGTCCCAGCCAGGTACATACGGTGCGTCAAAGTCGCTTAATGTTTTCGCTTTAACAATAACGTCTTTCAAAATTTTATTTACGGCGTGACCAATGTGAATTTGCCCATTTGCGTACGGAGGGCCGTCGTGCAGAATAAATTTTGGCTTGCCCGCTTTGGCTTCACGAATTTGACCGTACAGGTCAGTTGCATACCATTGCTCCAGCATTTTTGGCTCGCGCTGAGCCAGGTTGCCGCGCATTGGAAATGCTGTTTCTGGCAAGTTTAAGGTGTGTTTGTAATCACTCATGGGTCACTGTTTCCATTTCCGCATAGTTACTGACTCCGGCACGCTAATGCATCACGTGCGCGGGCGGCATCTTTTTCAATTTGTTCTTGTAAGTGCTGTAACGACGCAAACCGTTGCTCGTTACGCAATTTGGCCACTGGCGTGACCGTCATCTGCTGACCGTACAGATTGCCTGAAAACTCAAACAAATGCACCTCCAGCTGTACTTCGTCGCCATTTAATGTCGGCCGGGTTCCCAGGTTAGCAACTCCGGAATAAGTTTCTCCGTTCTGACCAAGCTGAGCGGTTACCGCGAAAACCCCATGTAATGGACTTTTTAAACGTTTTAGCGGTACGTTTGCAGTCGGAAATCCAATAGTTCGGCCATTTTTACGTCCGTGTACGACTTTTCCACATATTTGATAAGGACGACCCAACATATGTTCCGCTTGCGCAAAATCGCCTTCATCTAATGCCTGACGGATAGCTGTACTGCTGACACGTTGTTGTTGCTGGCGGTAACTGCGAGTATCCACCACTTCGAAGCCCAGTTCGTTACCGGCCTTTTGCAACAGGTCGAAATCACCTTCTCGTTTATAGCCAAAGCGGAAGTCGTCGCCCACCACTAAAAATTTAATGCCTAACTTCCCAACCAGGGTCTGCTCGATAAACTCACGCGCGGGTTGGCTGGCAAACTTCTTATTAAATTCAATGACAATATGTCGGTCGACATTTTGAGCCTGTAAAGCCAGGTACTTCTCACGCCAATTGGTTAAACGCGCCGGTGCTTCTTCTGGCTGAAATAACTCTTGCGGCTGCGGCTCAAAGGTCATAACCGCCGAGGGGACACCTAACTGCATTGCTTGCTCACGAACCTGACTCAACACCGCCTGATGCCCTAGGTGAACGCCATCAAAGTTACCTATGGTCAATACACAGCCGTGATGCTCAGCTCTGAGGTTATGAGTACCGCGAATCAGTTCCATGCCCGCACAATCTTACTAGTTTCCGGAAAAACGCGATTATAACTGATACTGAGCCGATAATCAGTACTCACGCGCACGGAAATGTCGTGGTCTCATTCCTGTGATGAAGAGAACACCAACATAAACCAGGGCACCGAACCCAATCACCTGCGCCAAAAGCCAGGGCCGTTCCACTAACGAGCTGGTTCGCCAGGTGGCAATATCGGGACTCAGCCACAGCACACCGGCTATCATCAAAACTGTCGCGAAAAGCACCTGCAAAATAAAACGTCCGGTACCGGGCTGTCTTTTTAATACGCCTTCGCGCCACAATGTCACTCCCAACAAGCCGGCATTAATAGCCGCGGAAGCCGCCGTTGCCAAGGCGAGTCCAACGTAGCTGTACGGAATTGCCAGCGTAATGTTAAACACCATGTTCGCTGCCATGGCAATGATGCCGTATTTCACCGGTCGCTTAGTGTCCTGCCGCGAGTAAAAGCCTGTTGCTAACACCTTCACCATCATAAAACTCAACAAGCCGGTGGAGTACGCCATAAGACTGTACGACGCCATACGCGCATCGTCCGGACTGAAGGCGCCATGCATGAACAGCACCATGAGCATGGGCTCTGCTAATACAAAAAGGCCCGCCATGGCCGGTACACCCAACAACAGCACCATACGAATGCCCCAGTCGAGCGTTGCACTGAAGTTCTCTTTAGATTGATCCACATGGCGTGATGAAAGCGCTGGCAGAATGACCGTTGCAATGGCAATACCGAACAAACCCAGCGGAAACTCCAGCAAACGGTCTGAGTAATAGAGCCAGCTTATGGAGCCGGTCATTAAAAAGCTGGCAATGAGCGTATCCAGCAGTAAGTTAATTTGACTGACCGACACCCCAAAAATAGCCGGTAGCATCAGTTTGCGAATTTTAGTTACGCCGGGATCTTTCCAGCCCCACTTGGGTTTAACCAGCAGTCCCGCTTTTTTAAGAAACGGCAGTTGGAATAAAAGCTGAATCAAGCCACCAAAAAATACGCCCCAGGCCAGTCCGTATTCTGGTTGCTCCAGTTGCGGCGCCAACCAGATAGCCGCCGCAATAATGGCGACATTCAGAAAGACTGGGGTGAAAGCCGCCACCGCAAACTTGCCCAGCGTATTAAGTATGGCACCGGCCATGGCGGTAAAACTAATAAACCATAAGTAGGGAAAAGTAATGCGGAGTAAGTCACTGGCTAGCACGAATTTGTCTCCTTGCGGACCATCATTCCACCAGTCTAAAAACCAACCCATACCAAAAAGCGCAGCGACCACCGGAGACGCAACCACACCGAATAGGGTTACCACAGTAACAATGGTGCCTAAAGTGCCCGAAACTCGGGCAATCAGCAGTTGCTGTTCAGGTAGTTCTTTCCCTTGCTTGTATTCAGTCAATACCGGCACAAACGCCTGCGCGAAAGCGCCTTCGGCAAAAAGCCTGCGTAAAAAATTAGGGATTTTATTCGCAAAGAAGAAAACATCCGCTGCAGCACCGGCCCCCATCAGGTTTGCAATGACCACATCGCGTACCAAACCCAATACGCGCGAAATCAGGGTCATAGCGCTGACAATAAATCCTGAGCGGAGCAAAGCTTTTGACACGAGAGATCCTTTCGGCTGACAGCTAAGTTTCTGTTTTTGATTGTAACTGAGACCAATGATGGATGCTATTTTATCAAAACCACCGTTAAAGCACTGAGTTTTTCCCTTTTCACTGTTGACTTTTACAGCAGAAAAGGCATAATCTGCGGCCTTTATAAGAGAAGCGTTCTGTTAATGAATTTAGGAGTTCACCTTGGCTAACATTAAGTCTGCTAAAAAGCGTGCGATTCAGGCCGAGAAAAATCGCCGCCACAATGCAAGCCGTCGTTCAATGATGCGTACTTACCTTAAACGTGTAAACGCAGCAATTGAGACAAAAGACAAAGAAGCAGCAAACACTGCAATGAAAGACGTAACCCCAATGCTGGATCGTTACGCGACTAAAGGTCTTATCAGCAAAAACAAAGCGGCACGTCACAAAAGCCGTTTGAATGCTAAGATCAAAGCACTGTAAGAAGAATTACTGACCTGTGCTTAGGCGCAGGGAAAGAAAAACCGGCTATTAGCCGGTTTTTTTATTTGGTATAAGCCTTAACGCCTTTTTTACTTTTACCTATTTTGGTAATCGCTGCGTTAGTTTCTTTTTGAACACTCTCCAGCTCTGGTTGCAGTTCATTGAGGTAGTCGTCAACTGCAGCAACAACAGTAATCCACTCACGAGATTCCGTCCAATCATCAGGTAGCTGTTCTAGAAAAGAAAGTATTTTAGGTAGAGTATCGGCAGCAGACTCATACTCTGAGTCTGCCACTTGTTGTTTTAGCTGCTCGTAGAGCGCGTTTAACTGTTCTGGTGAGCGTTGCTCTTTTGACAAGTTACGCTCCGGAAGCCTGCTGCATTTGGTTCATAGCAACGTCACGCTGATCAACAGGAATTTGATCCCATGCGCCTTTAATGTCCAGCATTAAACGTGCTACTTCATCAATCGCATCTACATCCATATCAATAGAGGCGTCAGCAATACGCGCACTCATGTACATATACAATTCGCGTAGGTTCCCAGTCGCCTGCGCTCCAGCCGTGTCATCTAAGCTGTAACGCAGAGAGTCAACAATAGCCTGCGCTTTACTTAAATAATGACTCTTTTTCTCAAGGTCTTTACGCTGAATCGCTCCTTTGGCGTAATTCAGGTTCTCTAACACACCCGCCATCAGCATTTGTACCAACTGGTAAGGGTCTGCACCCGCTACCCGGGTTTCTAGTGAGCCTTTGGTGTAGCCTTTAAGTTTTGCGTTCATACGTAATTACCTCTAATTAGTCATTGTCCCGAGTAAAGCCCGGGAGGTTTGCAAGCTGTGCACTGACTTGATTACCGCGGCTTTGTAACTGACCAACTAGCGAGTCCAGTGCCTGGTATTTTGAGTTCAGTGTTTCCCGCAGTGATTCCATACGCAGTGCCAGTGATTCTCGGCTTTCTTCGACACGGTCCAAGCTTTCATTGATAGAGTCGCGACGCAGTTGCAGGGAGCCACCAGCACCAGCATAACCGTCTAGTAAAGTTTCCATGCGCGACGCCATACCGTTTTCGCCACCAATCACATTTTGCAATGCCGATGGATCAGCAGCCAAAACGTCCTTAACATTAGTCACAGGGTTTTCCTGCTGCAACCGGCCTTCGTTATCTAAACCAAAACCTAGATCAAATAAGGTTTGCCCTTCACCAAAGGTGCTGGTTAATACGTTGTTTAACTGGCTTTTCAAACTACGAACCGTTGCGTCGCCCTGCATCATGCTGTCTTCGCCACCAATTTCACTGAGCAAGTCAACCGTGCTGTTATAGGCTTTTACAAAGCTGTCTATGGACTTTTGAACACCGGCGTCGTCACGAGCTATCGACAACTGCGCCTTTTCAGTGCCCTCTGACTCCTTCAGTGCTGTAATGGTCGAGCCCTGAATAACATCGGTAAAGGTGTTGGTGTCGTTGGTCGCCTGAATACCATCGATTTCAATAACGGCATCTGTAGCCTGATCATTGGCAGCTATGGTCATGCCACCCGCTCCGCCACCGTTTGCCTGCGTTGAAATCGCGTCAAACTCAGCGCTGTCATTAGTGACCGTTAAGTCATTACCCGCACCACTCACATTTGAACGGAAGACTAACTTCGCTTCTGTACCGGTATTGATAATATCGGCAGTTACACCGAAGTTATCCTCAGCAGAGTTCACGGCTTTACGAATATCTTCCAGCGTTGAACCCGCCTCAATATTCAGCGTGAAACTCTCGTCACCGGCTCCAAAAGTTAAAGCGCCTGCGTTGGTGTTAACTTCGTCATCCGCACTGGCAAAAGCGCCATCTGCAGACACTGCGCGACTACCTTTTGCGAGCTGTTGAACAAACAGTTCAAAGTTACCCGAGTTGGCTTCTTCCGAGCTTTCAACACTAACGATGTCGCCAGAGCTTGGTTGAGTGACTGACGCTTTCATGGCACTAAACAAGCTGCCTTCGGTCAGTTTTTCTGCGCTGTCCTGAAGTTTTGATAGTGCCGAACGCATTTCACCAACAGCCGATAGCTCCACTGTCAAGCGGCCTTCCTGTTGGTCCAAGCGGTTTTTCTTAGGGGTACGCTCAGCCTCTAATGTAGCATCTATAATGCCTTGTAGGTCTAAACCTGAACGTGCACCTGTCGATGAAACTAATGGCATATCATCACCTCACTTAAATCTGGTTGTCGAATAAAAAACCCATCCGACTGTTCTCGTTATCGGCCATTTCGTCAATAGCTTTAGATAACTTCACAACCAATTCTGACGGAATTTGACGAATCATTTCACCGTTGTCGGTATCAATAACCTTAACCACCGGTGGTTCGCCTTTTTCGTCGAACACAAATTGCAAGCTGGTATTACGAATCGTCGATGACTGATTCATTTCTTCTACCTTGTCTGCAACGCTCTCACTGCTCGCTTGCTTTTCCACTTTATCAGCGGTGCGCTCCTGAACTTGGCTGACGGCATCCATGACCTTTTGGTCCTGCGGCCGTTCTGCCTTGTTCGATGAACCACTCGCTGCACTACTTAAGGGACTTAACGCGCGGCTTTCAACTGACATGTCTGCCATGATACTCACCTTTTCCTTAGTTATTATGCAGTTTAGCACTAAAACAATTATCCATGTATGTTATCGGCAAGCCTTGCTGAAAACTTTAGCGTTTAATCGAAGTTTTTTTAAGCGGTATCGTTTTTATTGTTAAATCATTGAGTTATAGACATAAAAAAACCGGAGCCAAAGCTCCGGTTTTTAGTAACGGTTAAGTTAGTTGAGCTATTAGCCCAGTAACTGCAGTGCCGCCTGTGGACGCTGGTTCGCCTGCGCCAATATAGTCTGAGACGCCTGCTGCAGAATCTGAGACTGAGTCAGTTTTGCAGTTTCAGCGGCAAAGTCCGCATCTTTGATTCGAGACTTCGCACCTTCCAGGTTCTCTGCGATGTTCGACTGGTTACGAATAGTCGCCTGGAAGCGGTTCTGAACGGCACCTAAATCGGCACGTTGCGAGTCGATGCGAGAGATTGCGGCATCTATCGTAGCAAGTGCATCTTGCGAGCCTTCATAATTAGAAATGTCAACTGAAGCAACATCTGACAACGTTCCTGAAGTTGCACCTAACGAATTTGCGATATCTTGAGCTCCACCTGAATTATCGACAACAGCGAAATCATTATTAGATGTCAATTGAAGCTCGGCATTAACAACGCCCGCGTTATCAGCAGTAGCAAAGTCAACTTCGTTTGCTGTGCCATCAGAGCCAGCTAAATCTACTGTTCCAGTATCACCACCAGAAACTTTTACTCCATTAACCCCTTCAGCAGTAATTTCAAGTGAATCATCGTCGTTTACTGTGTTGCGAATTCCTGCCTTACCAAGATCTTCCGATAGTTTACTTAAATCACCACCGTAAGCTTCTAAATTGAAGGTTTTATCACCTACTTCTAGGACACCATTAGCATCGGTACTTAGATCAGACAACGTAGCGGTAACCTTGGTAGTTGCTGTAACTCCTGTATCTGCCGATTTAGCATTAATAGCTTCCGCTTTATCGGTAGCTGTTACAGCAGCTCCATTAAGAGTATAGTCTGCAGTTCCTTCCGAACCTTGTATCGAGAAGTCAAAAGCATCACCCGATGCATCTACAGAAGCATAGTCTTCAGCAGGACCATCGCTAACTTGAGAAGTAGTACCAGAGTAGTTAGTAGATGCGCCATCAGCTTTATAACTACCAATCGCGTCAGCCGACATATTACCTAACTGAACAGAGATAGTTTCGTTCGCGTTTGCTCCAACTTGATACTGCTCAGTACCAAAAGAACCATCTAGTAAGTTTTTACCACCAAAACTGGTAGTCTCAGCTATTCGAGTAAGCTCTTGCTGCAAGTTACCGATTTCTTTCTGCAGCGCTGCACGGTCTGTATCAGAGTTTGAACCGTTAGCCGACTGGATAGACAGTGTACGCATACGCTGCAGGATGTTGGTTGATTCGTCCAACGCACCTTCAGCGGTCTGAGCCATAGAGATACCGTCATTCGCATTACGGTTACCCTGGTTCAACCCATTGATTTGAGAACCTAAACGGTTTGAGATTTGTAAGCCTGCAGCATCATCTGCAGCGCTGTTGATACGGAAGCCTGACGACAAACGTTCGAATGCTTGGTCAAGCGAGTTACCTGAGCCCATCAGCTGACGCTGTGCGTTCAGTGAGCTGACGTTAGTGTTTACATATAGTGCCATGGTATTGCTCCTCAGTTTCTAGCCTAAGCTTGGATTCAATCGTTGTTGCCAAGCCGGAGGAAGTGTTCGGCTTCGTGTTTCGCCTGGTTAAAATTTCCTCTCACAAAGGGTATCGGCAGGGGTTTTGGGAGCTTTAGGATTTTTTTGAAAAATTTTGAAGTCTTTTAATCGGTTTGAGTTGCGGTGTGCACAATGGACTCGCATCTCGCCTGCCGTAATAACGGCAGGCTACATTACACATTATAAGTAATCGAACAGACTCAAGCGGCTGACACGAGTAAAGACCTGCTGGGCCGCTGAATAAATTGTTTCATTTTTGACTAAGTCAGTAACAGCCTCTGAATAGTCAACGTCGGAAATATCTGCCCGCGCTTTCTTATTGACTATTTCAATATCCGCATTACTCAGTTTAGCGTTGTCCATAACATTTAACCTTGCGCCGACCGAAGCCTGGGTGTCCGTTAAATCCCCAACAACGGTATTAAAATCATCTAGCGCAAACGCAATTTCACTTTCATGGAAATTTTTGCTTTCTGGGCCTGACTCTTCCAGTGCGGTTGCCAAGTCTCGAATTTGCGTTAACAAATTGCGCGATACCGGCTCGCCAACAGAGTAACTGAACGAGTCACCAGTTGTTGGCATATTGTCTGGGTTTAATTCCAGTGTCATGCCGTTGTATTCAACTTTGCCGTCAGTTACGGTCCCCGTTACCGTATTAGTGCCGTCTGTAATTTCATAATCGTTTGGCCCGGTAAAATTCACAGTAAAGTCTGTCGAATCGCCTGCATCGATACGCGCTTCAGTATCCGCAATTAACGCGTTTCTGTCGGTTACTTCTACTTTTTCAATAAAGTTGTTTCCGCCCGTTAGCTCAAAGTCCACCCGCTTAGACACATTTGAAAACGCGCGGCTGCCCGGGTCGTTAGCGGGCAGGTATAAGGTCGGTGACAACTGAATAGTTCGCTGCCCCTGGTCGCCTACATATTGATATGACTGCGTGGCGTCATCAAACTCCATCGGTTGCGTACGGTTTTGGTACCCGGCAAAAATATACTCCCCGGACTCATCTTGTGCATTGGTTAAGTCAAAGATCGAGGTTTCAATATTTCGCAACTCTGAGGCTATCGCTTTTCGGTTGGTTTGATCATAACTTCCGTTACCCGCTTGCACAGCCAGACTACGTGCTTTCTGAATCGCATCAGTAATACTACTTAAAACGCTTTCTTCCCGGCGTAAATTGTTTTCAAGCGTTACCGAGTTACGTTCAAACTGTTCGTTCTGGCCAATTTTTTCATTCAGTGCCAGCACCTGGGAGTTACCAATTGGGTCATCCGCAGGACTTAAAATTTTGGTTTGCTTAGTCAGCATTTGCTGAATTTTATCCAGCTGACCTTGAGAGGTTTGCAGACTGTCCAGACCACGCTGGAAAAATAAGTTGGTACTTAAGCGCATAATAATTACCTCAGTGAATTCAGCAGCGTGTCAAAAACAGTTTGCGACGTGGTGATAATTCTGGCCGACGCCGTATACGCTTGTTGGTACTGAATTAGGTTCGCAGCCTCTTCTTCCAGGTTCACTCCGGCTTGTGAGTCATACAGCGCCTCGGTTTGTGATTTAATGGCTTCAGCTGAATCACGTAACACACGGTTTTGACTCACCCGACTGCCAACATCCGATACCAGACGACCGTAACTTTCGTTAAAAGTCATAGTCGGCTCTGCTTCTTCCCCACCAGAGCGGCGGACCAACTGCTGACGTTGCAAGTCAGCCATAGACTGTCCGTTACTGTTGTCATCAAAACCGTTGGTGTTGTATTCAATCAAATACTCATCACCTACAGCTGGTTCGCCATTAATGTCAACTTCGTAGTCTGGGTTGGCTAAGCTGGCTTGATCTAAAATACCGTTTAAATCGGTCGTGCCGGTAATAGTTCCTAAGCTGGTTCCGTCTTTAGCAAAGACCTCCAGGTCATAAGCATTACCTGTCTGCCCTGTTACTTCGATACGGGCGGGAGCACTGTCTAACAGTGTGTTGTTAGTAGTATCATAATAACTATCTGGCGTATTAATAGCCGCTATTTCAATGGCGGCTGCGCCTTGGTTATCCATACCGTCTTTAACCCGAATAGGGTTTGCTAATGCAATATCTTCCGGGCGGCGAATGGCCAAACTGATTTCTGACGCAGCACTTTCCGCTGGTTTTGCTAAGAACTGATCCCCCGCATTAGCAGTACCGGTTAAGTCGAGAGAAATACCCAGCTCCACAATATCAACCGTACCCGGGGATGCCTGAGTAACCGTAATGGTATCGGCACCACTGACAACCGTACCGTCACTGTTTATGGGTACAATTTCATATTCATCAGGGTTTCCGGTTTTAGTAATACGCAGGTTTTCTGACGGAAACGACTTACTATCGCCTTCTAAAACACTTACGCTAATTTCTCCAGTGCCACCGTTATCAGAATAAGGAATAGCTTCCGACTCGGTTTTAGTCAGATCAAAAATTTTCCGGCCTAACTGATTGTCTAAGTCCATACCTTTTTGGTTCTGCGTATTCATTGAATCCGCGATGCGTATAGCCAATTGCCCTAAACGCTTTTGCGTTGGCATTAACACTTCGTCCCGATACTCGAGATAACCACCCACAGAACCACCGACTTCATCCGTTGGCACATAAAACTCACTTTTCTTACCGTCGCCATGCTCTTTTTGAAGCACCATTTCTAAACGCTCGGTATCAGGATTACTTTTTACCGCAACCGCATTAAACCGACCGTCTTCTAAAACCAATGGTTGCCCATTTTTTAAGTTAACCGTAACAGCACCACTTTTCTGCTCAACCGTGCTGAACTGAACCAACTCTGCTAGTTGACGCAATTGTTCATCACGTTTATTCAGTAAAGCGTTGATATCGCCGTTATCACTGTTCTTACCTGCTGAGGACTGAATTTTTGAATTCAATTCAGCTAAATTTTCCGAAATAGAATTTATACGATCAGTCGATAATGTCAGACGATCATTAATAATATCTTTTTGCTGATCTAAGTATTGGGAAAAGTCATTAAACTTAGTCGTCATGGCATCAGCTTCAGCCAAAACCAACTGGCGAGCAGTGACCGATCCAGGATCATTATTCGCATCTTGCAGCGTATTGAAGAAACTTTCTACGGAAGACGCCACATTGGTCGTGCTATCACCTAATAAAGTATCTAACTGTTCAGCTTGCTGCAGATTCGCTTCGTAATAGCTGACTTTTGAAATATCAGTACGTAACTGACGATTGGAGAATTCATCGATCATCCGCTGCACACGAACACGCTCAAGCCCGCCATAGGACGATTCGAAGTATTCGGTGCGCTCACGAACGTAACTGTCCGTGTTCGTATTATTAATATTCTTACCGGTTGTCTGCAGGCTTTGCTGGTGTGCCAGTATCCCGTTCTTACCGATATTTAATAAGTCGAAACTCATCGATGATTCTCCAGTTACTCTGTGACTGTTATCGGCACCGAGCGAATATTATTTAGCCAGCCGGCAATTTTTTGCCGCCTGCCGCATCCCTACATTTCTTTATCAACAAAAGCCGGGTTATTTAATACCGACTGAACCTTTTGTGCATAATGAGGATCCGTTGCGTAACCAGCGTCCTGCAAAGCTTGCATATACTGTTTCGGGTCATCAGCGACTTTCAGTGCCTGCTGGTAACGCGGGTGCTCTTTTATAAAACTCACGTAGTCCTGCAAGCTCTGTTCCACATTAGCGTAGGAACGAAACGCTGCGCGTTCTTTGCGGGCTACCTCACCATCAAATTCCAGGGTGCTGACATGCGATTTATCGCCGTCCCAACGCGTATCGGCTTTAATGTTGAACAGGTTATTGCTGGAACCACCATGGCGCCCTGGTACAAGGCGCTTACCCCAGCCGGTTTCCAGTGCCGCCTGCGCCATCAGTACATCCGGGTTTAAACCGGCTTCTTTCGCTACTTTCTCAGCATGAGGCTTCAATGCCGTAATAAAGCTTTGCGGGGAGTTAAAGGTGGCATCACCATCGCTCAGCTTAGCCGTATTGACCCGCTGATTACCGTAGTACAGACCGGCATCAATACCGCCCTGATCACTCACTTTCTGCGAGGCATTGTTCATATCCACGCGGTTTTTCATACGCGGGTCGTCAAGGTTCGCGCCATTGCGATTCATTGATGCAGGAACGTAGCTGTCGTCCCCACCTAACTGCTTTACCATCAGCTCAGCCAAACCGAGGCTTCCCTGACTGGATAGCTCTGAGGTCAGTTGCTGGTCATACATATCGCGGTACATATTGGTGTAACGGTTATCCAGCAAGTTATCTTTTTCAAACACGGCGTTGGCTTTACGCATGCTGCCCATCACCATATTCAGAAATATGGCTTCAAACTGCTGCGCGGCTTCCATCAGCGCTTCTTTGTCATCAGGTTTAAACGCACGCTTCCGCAACCCATCCAGGCTATGGGTATCCATCGCGTGTTGCGCTTGTTTTAGATGCGAGTCTGAAACCGTCATAGCTTAAGCTGCCGTTAAATGACTATTAACTCACCGGATAACGCACCGGCTTGCTTTAGTGCTTCCAACACAGCAATCATATCGCTGGGAGCAGCCCCAATTTGATTCACCGCGCGAACCAAATCATTCAATGTGGTACCTGGCTGAAAAACAAACATACGTGCATCATCCTGGTCTATATCCACTATCGATTGCGTTGTAATTGCCGTTTCCCCTTCACCGAAAGGGTTTGGCTGATCCACATTCACGTCCTCAGCAATGGTGACCTGCATATTGCCATGCGCCACCGCTGCCGGACGCAGCTCGACATTCTGTCCAACCACTATGGTTCCGGTGCGGGAGTTCACAATAATCTTAGCCGCCGCCGATGCTTGTTGTACTTCCAAGTTTTCCAGCGTGGACATGTAACTCACGCGCTGGCTCATATCCCGCGGAGCTCGTACCCGAACAGAGGTGGCATCAACCGCTTCAGCCGCGCCTTCGCCCACTAAGTTATTTATGGTCTCGGCCATCCGTTTAGCCGTTGTGAAGTCGGACTGGTGCAGGTTAAAGGTAAAGTAATCTGACGAACCAAAGCCGGAGCGAACCTCGCGTTCAACAACCCCGCCATTAGGAATTCTTCCAACCGTCGGCGTATTAATCACGATACGTGAACCGTCATTGCCTTCGGCCCCTAAACCACCAACGACCAGGCTTCCTTGCGCGACGGCGTAGACTTCACCATTGGCGCCTTTCAAAAAGGTTTGCAGTAAGGTACCGCCGGTCAAGCTATCTGCACTACCTACAGAAGAAACCGTCACATCAATCTTTTGCCCGGGTTTAGCAAAAGCCGGTAAGTCGGCATGCACGGCAACCGCCGCCACGTTATCAATTTTAGGACGCTCATTCGCCGGAATATTAATCCCGAAGTTGCCCAGCATGGTACGGAAGGTTTGATCGGTAAATGGCGTTTGTTCACCCGTTCCGGGTAAGCCGACGACCAAACCATAGCCAATAAGCTGGTTATCGCGAATGCCCTGTACCGAGGCAATATCTTTTATACGCGAAGCTTGCACTGGCGCTACCAGCATTGAGAATAAACTCAGTAACAGCGCCAAAAGTTTAACCGTTCTCATACCATACTCCTTAGAATGGCCATATCGGGCTGTTAAAGAAACGGGTTAACCAACCCTGTTCCTGAACTTGCGCCAAACTGCCGGTACCCGAGTATTCAATGCGTGCATTAGCAACACGATTTGACGGGATTTGGTTAGCTGCGGTGATGTCCTGTGGACGGATCATGCCGGTTAGACGAATGTATTCATCACCCGTATTAATGCGCATCCATTTTTCACCACGAACAATTAGGTTACCGTTTGGTAAAACTTTGATGACCGTTACGGTAATTTCACCATTGAGTTGATTGCTTTGATCGGAGCTACCATCACCACTGAATTCTCTGGTGCCATTAACCCCGGCAGATAAAGGATTGCCACCGACGGTAATGTCACGTCCGAACATCGTTGGGGCACCAAGCTCCGCCGAACTCTCTTTAGAGGTTTCAGTGGTTGCGGTTTTACTGGCCGTTGTTTGTTCCTGCAAGGTCACCGTAATAATGTCACCCAACCGACGCGCTTTTATATCGGAATACATATTGTCCGCGTAGGCGTCTTGAAATAGGGACCCGGTTGGTACAACGGGTTGCGCACGCTCTTCCGGTAATACGGGTGCGTAATATGGGTCATTTGGCATCGGTTTATGCGGCGTTTGTGCACAACCAATCAAAACCAATGCTGTTAAGGAAAAAAGTAAGAAACGCATAAACTCACCCGCCATTAATTCAATTAAAGCTGCTGATTCACATAGCTCAGCATCTGGTCCACGGACGAAATCACTTTAGAGTTCATCTCGTAACCACGCTGACTTTCAATCAAATTCACCAACTCTTCAGTTACATTCACATTTGACGTTTCCAGTGCACCCTGAATGGTATTACCCATTCCATCAACACCAGGAACCGCTTCTAGAGGCGCACCACTCACGGCCGTCTCTTTATACAAATTCTGACCCATAGGTTGTAACCCGGCCGGATTAATGAAGTTCACCAGGTTTAACTGTCCAACAACGACGTTATCCGGGTTTCCAGGCTGGGTGACCGTCACTTCACCTTCTTGCGAAATGCTTACCGACATAGCGTCTTCCGGAATCTGAATAGCCGGTTCTATGGTATAGCCGTTACCTGACGTCACCATTTCACCTTCTTCATTCAGTGAAAACTGGCCGTTGCGGGTATAGGAAATATTGCCATCCGGCATCAACACCTGGAAAAAGCCTTTGCCATCAATCATCACATCCAGCGAGTTGTCCGTTGTCTGAACATTACCCTGAGTATGCGCTTTTTGCGTAGCGACGACTTTAGTACCGGCACCGAGCATCAAACCGTTTGGTAACTCAGTATCCTGTGCCGACTGCCCGCCAGGTTGGTTTATATTCTGGTACAGCAAGTCTTCAAATACGGCACGACTCTTCTTAAAACCAACCGTACTGGAGTTCGCCAGGTTGTTGGAAATGACTGAAATATCGCGTTGTTGCGCATCCAGTCCGGTTTTACTTATCCATAATGCTGGGTTCATGCTATTTCTCCTCGGGCTCGGATTAGCTCATTCTCATCAGCGATTCAGAACGCTGGGCGTTCTCATCTGCTGTTTTCATTAGTTTGACGTTCATTTCGTACTGCCGCTGCAGCGCAATCATATGCGTCATTTCTTCGACACTGTTCACATTGCTGCTTTCCAGCGCACCAATTTGTAGTTTCACATTGGCGTCAGCAAAAGCCTGTTGATCATCTTTTAATTTAAACAGACCATCATTACCTTTCTCTATATTGCCGTTCGGCGGGTTAACTAACTTGATCCGATCAATCACTTCCATTGCGTCAGCCGGAGCCCCCATAGGACGTATGGATACATTGCCGTTAGAGCCTATGACCAGATTATCGATTGGCATGGGCACAAAAATCGGTCCATTGTCACCCAAAACCGTTTGTCCATTGGAGTTCTTCAACATGCCATCGGTGCCAACTTCCAGACTGCCGTTTCGGGTGTAGCGCTCATTGCCATTACCGTCATCGACCGCAATCCAGCCCTGATCCTTAATAGCAACATCCAAGTTGCGTCCGGTCGTCTGTATTGCCCCACTGGCAAAGTTTTGCCCTGGGCTTTCTGTCATAGAAAAAACACGGGTCGGCAACCCTTCACCAAAGGCCTGCATTGCCCGCGCTTGTTGCAAGTCGGCTTTAAACGCCGTGGTATTGGCGTTAGCTAAGTTATTGGCACGTACGGCAACGGAGTTCATATTCTCCTTTGCGCCGCTCATCGCTACCCACAGCATCTTGTCCATAGCTGACCTCCAGCCAAAATTTTGTCATCTGGGTTTGATAATGCAGATTTCATGCCAGAAACAAAAAAAGACGCCCGGAGGCGTCTTTTTAATCGACAGATAAAAACGATTAACGAATCTGAAGAATGGTCTGATTAATGGTGTTATTAACTTCTAGTGAACGGGAGTTCGCCTGGAAGTTACGCTGTGCAGAAATCAAATCAACCAGCTCTTTGGTCAGGTTTACGTTTGAGTTTTCAAGCGCAGAGGCTTCAATGGCGCCAAAAGTGCCCGTATTCGCTTCGCCAGCCAAAGGTTCACCAGAGTCAATACTTTCACGCCACTTGGTACCACCAATTTGCGTCAGGCCCTGTTCGTTGGCAAAGCGTACTGTCGCAACCTGCCCTAAATACTGTACATCACCGTTAGAGTAAGTTGCTGCAATAAGGCCATCTTTCTCGATATCAACGTTGGTCAAACGACCAACCGTGCTACCATCCTGATCCAGGTTAGTGACTTCAAAGTCGGAGGCGAACTGTGTTGGGCTCGTGGTGCCAGTCAGATCCTGAAAGTTAAATTGTACGGTTTGGGCGTCAGCTCCATTATCTAAATACGGACCATCTTCACCACTACCGGATAAATCAATTGAGCCAGGATCAAATGTTAATTGACCAGCCCCTACTGCTGGGTCACCACTGCCTTCAAACTCTAACTCTAGGCCACTGTAACCGTTTACAGAGTTAGTTGCCGAAGCCGTACCACCGCCAGTCGTGTCCATATCAATCTCTTGACCATCGAAGGTTGAATAAACATCCCACTGGTTACTGCCTCGTTTCACATAATAAGTCGACAAAGTGTGAGACTCCCCAAGAGAGTCATAAACGGTTGCAGAAGTTGAGCTGTGATAAGTGCTTGGAGTCTCTGGATCAAACGGATTTGCTGCACCATCAATAGGTGAACGACGTGCGTCAACATTAAATGCTGTAAACACGTTATCAGTACTTTGTGGGGCACCCGCAACGTCCGGAACCCGAATTGGCTGTGTTGTTGCCAGGGCTGTCGAAGACGTTGTCCCACTATTGCGATCAACCTGGTAACCTTGCAGGTAGTTTCCTTGATTATCGACAATAAATTTATCGTCATTTAACTTGAACGCTCCTGAACGCGTATATGTCATATCCCGCGACCCCAAACCATCGGTCGTTGCAAAAAAGCCATTACCTGAAATAGCCATATCGAGTGAGTTTTCAGTAAAGTCCAGAGTTCCCTGACTAAATTGTTGCGCAACACTCGAAGTTAGAACACCGTCACCTACTTTACTATTACCGGCATTAAAAATGCTGCTGGCATAAACGTCCGCAAACTCCGCGCGAGACTGTTTAAAACCCGTTGTTTTCACGTTTGAAATGTTATTCGCGGTTGTATCCAGATCTTTCTGCGATGCATTGATTCCGCTGAGTGCAATATTAAATGACATAAGTCACCTCACCTGTTAGCTAATTTCAGAGACATCAGAAAGCTTGATGCCGCCTAAACCTTTAAGATTCAAAACCACACCGCGGTCACCGCCGGTGCTGACGCTTTGCACGCGAGCGTGCATCTGTATCGGTAACTCTTCAGTCTGACCGCCCACATTGGCGTTTACTGAAAAGCTATAGTTTCCGGCAGGCGCTTCTTCGCCGTTAGACATCACGCCGTCCCACTCAAACTCTTTTGTTCCCTGAGCCATATCACCGACATCAATGGTCTTAACCGTTGCGCCCGTTGAGTCTTTAATACTAATTTTGACATTTTGTGCCGTCTGCGGTGTCGCGATCATGCCAGTGACTCCAGCCCCGGTCTCCAGGTTAGCCTGGTCAGTCGGTACCAGCACTTTGCGCCCCACCATAGTTGAAGCCTGCAAAGCCTGGTTTGATGTCATGTCTGTCGCAAATTGATCGAACCGATCTGACAAGCCGCTAATGCCTTCCGCCATAGTGAAGCTAGTCATCTGAGCAATCATCTGATCATTCTCGACCGGCTTCGAAGGGTCCTGCATGTTCAGTTGTTCCGTTAGCAGCTTGAAAAAATCTTCCTGCTCTAACTTTCCCTGCTCCTCTGGATCAACATACTCTGCGCCCTCATCTTTCTTCCATTTCATGCCGTCGATGTAGGAATTATTGCTTACGCCTTCCATTTGTTATCTCCTGCTTACCCTTGACCCAGACGCAATAAACGCTGTGTCATTGTTTTGGCAGTGTCCGCTACCTGCACATTTGTCTGGTAGGAACGCGAAGCCGAAATCATATTAGCCATTTCTTCCATTGTGTTGACGTTTGGACGGTAGATATAACCGCTCTCGTCAGCCATTGGATGATTTGGCGCATACTCAATTTGCAACGGGTCCTGGCTTTCAACGATGCCCATTACTTTAACGCCCGCTTCCTGCCCTGCCTGAGTCTGGTTGGTCAGGCTGTTGCCTCGGTAATCACCCTTTGCGTCAGCTAAAGCTGTTGCAAATACCGGATTTCTGGCTCGGTAGGTTTCATCAATACTGCTACTGACCGAGTTGGCATTCGCCAGGTTGCTTGCCGTTGTGTTCAGTCGTACTGACTGCGCACTCATGGCAGAACCGGTCACATTAAAGATATTAAATAGACTCATGACGTGTTATCTCCCTTGTCCACCCAAGGCTTTCTTCACTCCGCTGATGCGGCCATCAAGAAAGTTCATGGTCATTTCATATTCCAGTGCATTTTGTGCATACAAGTTTTGTTCCAACTGCACATCAACGGTATTACCGTCACCGGTATCCGGTTGCGATGGAGTACGAAACTTCTCAGTTCCCTGCGGTTTTATTTCAACACTGAAGTGTTTTTCGTGAGTACGTGCCATTTTATGATTTTCCATACCGCGCTGCGCTTGTTGCAAGGCTTGCTGGAAGTCCAGACCTTTAGCTTTGTAACCCGGAGTGTCGGCGTTGGCGATGTTATTGGCAATAAGCTCCGCGCGCTGGGTGCGTACGCCCAACGTGTGTTGCTGTATTCCCATAAGCTTGTCCATGGAAAGTGCCATATTTTTGTCTCCACAGTGTTCGATGGTGAAGACAATGCAGGAAGCGTGCCAGTTTAAATGAGCGGATTATTCAACAGGAGCAGATTATTTTCTTCGGAGAGCTACTTTCTTCTATAAATAATGCCGGGCTGGCAGCGGATCATCTCGAAATCGTCGGTGAGTCCGGAGATAGACTCTGAGGCACCGAGAAAAAGATAACCACCCGGGTTTAGTGATTGCCGGAATTGGGCAATAATTTTCCGCTTCACTTCCGGGGCAAAATAAATAAGGACATTGCGGCAAAAAATAACATCAAACTTACCCAACAACGAATAGCTGTCCAGTAAATTCAAATGACGAAAATGAATGAACTGCTTAAGCTCATCTTTGATTTTCATCGAGCCTGCTTTACTGGCGGCATCGGTGAAGAACTTCTTTCGCCGTTCCGCGGATAAACCACGAGCCAAAGCAAGACTGTCGTATTCACCAGTGGCGCACTGTTCCAGAACCTTATTTGAAATATCCGTTGCAGTGACTTTTATACCAGCCCTGAGCACGCCCGGGTTTTTCGCCTTATGCTCTAAATACGTCATTGCAATAGAGTATGGCTCTTGCCCGGATGAACATGCTGCAGACCATATTTTCAAAGGTCCCGGGTGTTTTTTGTATTCGGGGAGAATTCGATCATTCAAAATTTCAAACGGGTAGGTGTCGCGAAACCACAACGTTTCGTTGGTCGTCATCGCATCAATAACTGCAGCACGTAAAGCTCGCTCACTAATTTTCATTGAGCGTTTCACAAGCTCAGCCAAAGAGTCGACATTAAACCGTCCCATTAGAGGACTCAGCCGACTCTTAACCAGGTAGAGCTTACTCTCACCCAGTACAATTCCGCACTGATGTTCCAGGAACTGACGAAACTCTTGATATTCCGATAAACTTAATTCGCGATTCAACACGTTATATAAACAACTACTCTTTGATGGTTATTTCTGTATTAAGCCATTTTTGAACAGCTGTCGCTAGTTCATCTGGATGAAATTTTGCAATAAAATCATCGGCTCCAACTTTCTTCACCATAGCCTGATTAAAGACCCCACTCAATGATGTATGCAAAATAACGTGAATATCACGTAAATTAGGATCAGCCTTTATCTCGGCGGTTAAGGTATATCCATCCATCACCGGCATCTCAACATCCGAAACTAACACAGGGACATGAGGATGAACCAGACCATCGACTTCTTTAGATTTCTCTTTCAGATAATCTAAAGCTTCTTTGCCATTCTTCTTTACTTCCAGAGTAATTCCCAAAGACTGCAAAGCCCGCTTTATTTGGTTGCGGGCAACAGAGGAGTCATCGGTAATTAGAATGGTTAGGTCTTCTTTTGCAACGTTGATGGGTGCGTTGGCAACTTCTTCACTCACATCCATGTTGGCAGGCATAATATCAGCTAAGATTCTTTCAACATCGATAATTTCAACCAGCTCATTCTCAATCTGGGTGACCGCAGTCAAATACGCCCCCCGCCCTGTACCCTTCGGCGGCGGCATCACGTCCTCCCAGTTAATGTTCATAATGCGGTCAACGCCACCGACTAAAAATCCCTGAATAGTCCGGTTGTATTCGGCAATAATCACAAAGCGATTTTCAATACCCGTAAGCTCAGGTCCGCCAGTCGCCATGCTGAGATCAATAATAGAAATGGCTTGCCCCCGAATATGAGCAACACCACGAATAAGGGGGTTTCGCCGAGGCATGGAAGTCAGTTTGGGACAAGGCAACACCTCACGTACTTTAAACACGTTAATCCCAAAGCGTTGTCTACCGTTTAGCTGAAATAACAATAGTTCCAGTCGGTTTTGTCCGACCATTTGTGTGCGCTGATTCACTGAATCAAGAATGCTGGCCATTGTTCACTCCTGTTATATGGCAGGCTACCTCTACTTCGGCACGGTATTTGCTTATTCCAACAATAACCATACTGAAACTATCGAACTGCCGAACTTTTGACGTTATACCTTTTTTTTCGGCACTCGACCAGAGAACCTTAACGGATTACATCAGGATATTTTATGATAGTACGTAAATCGCTACTGATCAGTTCGCTTTTTTTTGTCGGTGTATTTTTTTCCAGTATTAATGTCGTTAACGCCAATTCGAACAAGCAAGATGACAGCTTACGCTTTAATTACAAAGCATTACAGGAAATGGCCCATAACTATGTGGAGCAGCGCGTTTCAGCACCCGACAACGGCCGCGTAGAGGTGGTTGCCAATAACCTTGATCCTCGAATGGCGCCCAAAATGTGCTCGCAACGACCCAAAGTTGAACTGGCGACGAACGCAACTCTCGACAGTTATACCACCATAGAGATTGAGTGTTCAGCCGCCTCTGGCTGGCGCACCTATGTGCCCGTCCGCATCTACCGTTACAAAAATGTCGTCGCAGCGGCGGGGCCGATGTCCCCCGGGCAAATGATTGGCGAAAGCGACTTAGTGTTTTCTGAAGTTGATCTCAATCGTGTCCGCTCCAATGTATTCACAGATATGAGCGTCTTAGTGGGGGCCCGTATAAAAAAACGCATTGCAGCTGGTCAGGCAATTAGCGCCAGCGATACTTGTCTTGTATGTGAAGGACAAAGCGTTACAATAGTCGCCCAAGATAAAACATTGCGAATTACTGCTGCCGGAAGGGCATTGGCTGATGGTCTCAAAGGTGAATCGGTTGTTGTTGAGAACGAGCGTTCGAACAAATCATTGCAAGCCGTTGTCACAGGACTGAATGAAGTGACCGTCAATTTATAAAAACTTTTATAAAATTCTGAAATTTTTTCTTAAGTTTATTCAGATATGGTCGATAAGTAACCGAGACATACTATCTAGCGAGGCTAAAAACAATGCCAATTAACATTAACAATACCGGCCTGAAAAACGCCAACATTGACAGCAAATCCAGTAATCGCCAAGTACAAGGTGAGACTCAGCAAAAACCTGCGTCTGTATCGCAAAAAGGCGGAGACGCTGTTTCTCTGACAAGCGAAGCGCAACAGCTTGGCGGCTTACAGGAAAAAGCGATGAACAGCAGCGGTATTGACCAAGCCAAAGTTGACAAAATCAAAGCAGATATCGAAAGCGGCTCTTACAAAATTAATGTTGAGCAGCTGGCAAATAAACTGGCTCAGTTCGAGTCTGATTTATTCAGCAACGGTAATAACGAGTAATGACCGTGTTGGCGCCTGTCAATGACCTGTTGCAGGAAATGGCGGACTCGCTAGATACTCTTGCGTTGTTACAACAACGTGAGCTAAACGCCATAGTTGACCGCCAACACGCCGATGTTAACCTTATTACAGCGGATAAAGATAAAGTTCTGACTCGCATTAATGAGCTTGATCAGCAGCTTAATCAACACCCTGATAAAGAACAGTTAAAAGACGATCCAGAATTGTCCGAAGCGGTTGCTGTCATTCAAAAAAACCTGAAAGAAGTTCAACACCAAAGTCAGGTTAATGAACACGTCGTTCAATCGACTTTGAATAGCATTGAGCAATTGAAACAGACCATTTTACAGTCCGCACGAAAAGATAGCCTCACCTACAATAGCAAAGGCAAAATCCGCTAAAGATTTTGACAGTTCAGCCGCTATAACCATAAGTACTTTGTTCAATCAGAGGTCATTATGGCTAAGCATCTACTCTCTTTCGCTTTACTCGCATCTACACTGTTATTAAGCGGCTGTAGTGCCTACAACAACTTAGCGTATGATCAAAAGCACGTTGAGTGGGAAACTCAGACCCCAGACGAATTTCCGGTTTTGAATGCGGTTGGCTACGCCCCTATTGAAACTCAACAAGGCGAAAACTCAAAACTAAAAGACTTGAACGCGATGCGCGCCTCCAAACTGGCTGCGTACCGGGAGCTTGCCGAACAAGTCTATGGCCAGCGCATTGCCGGCGGCAGTTCAGTTGAAGACTGGGCATTAAACCAGGATAGCTTCCAGGCTTCTGTTGACGGTGTGATCCGTGGCGCAGAAGTTGTCAAAACCTACACGGTTGGTGATTACTATGCTACCGAGCTACGACTTGATTTCGAGAAAGTACACCGCTTGTATCAAAGCACCAACCGCCAGCAAAAAGTAAAACGTGTTGTTTATTACTAAGTCAAAATTTTTTAGATAAACATGGCAGGGTTTTTGCAGTTAATCTCAATAGTAACGTAACGACGAAACACTGACACTTGGGATGCATGACACCATGAACTGGAAAATCCTGCTGCTAATCACCTCTGTTTTCTTTATCGCTATGCCAAGCGAAGCACGTTGGGTGGAAGCTCAAGGCACCGCACGCATCATCAATGGCGATATCGATAAAGCACGCCAAAAAGCGATAGAAAATGCTTTGCAGCAAGCACTGCTAACGTCCGGTGGAAACATTTCCAGCATTCAACAAGTAGTTGATGGCGTTCTACAAAATACTGAAACCCAATGGAACAGTCAGGGTAATGTTGATCAAGTCACTATTGTTCGAGAAGAAGTTCGTGACGACCGCGTCATCGTCCGGCTCCGTGCCGATATATGGAATCGTGAGGGCGACTGCACCCGCAGCAGTTACAAAAATTCAGTCACGGTTATTCCATTTGAATTACGCGATAGAGCCCACGGTACCTGGGGACAAATCTGGGAAATTGGTGAGGTCGCATCAGAACGTCTTGCACGTGAATTGGGGGGCGTTGGCAGCCAGTTGCATATTGCCCACACTTTACAGCGTCATGCCGGCTTAAATAACGCGCTCAGTGGTCTGAATCTGGAAGAACTAGGCCGCATGGCTCGTAGCCTTGGTTTAGCGAATGACAGTCAGTTTGTTATTTTTGGTATGTTTGACGACTTGGCCATGATGGACACCAGCTCTAACTGGTTTTGGTCCAGCGACCCGAACCGCCATTACGCTTTAACACTTTACCTTCTTGATGCAACCACAGGACAACTGGTTACCAGAGCCAGAGTTGAAGACACCCAGCCCTGGACTTTTGGTCGCACGACAGACGTAGATGTGGCAACGGCACAGTTCTGGAATGAGCCTTTCGGCGCGGCACTTGATAGTGGCTTGCGAGACTTAGCGTCCGGAGTAAAAGAACAGGTTGTCTGCAAACCTGTACGAGCCAGAATAATAGCGGTCGATGAGAACACGGTTCAGTTCAATTTAGGTGAAAAGCACGGTGTTAACAGAGGCGACAAGCTTAAAATTGTTCAACCCAGTCATTTTACTGATGACCAGGGTCGTTACCGTCAAAAGTGGCAGGTCAGTGAGTTTGAGGTGGAAGTTTCTCAAGTACAGCAATCTACAGCTGTCGCTGAGCTGACCAAAGGAAATATGTTACACAATATTCAGGTGAACGACTGGGTGGTGCCGGTTAACTGAGGGTGAAACCCGCGTCAGCTTCTGGCATAATCGCGGGCACGTCCTCGTAGCTCAGCTGGATAGAGCATTCGCCTCCTAAGTGAAAGGTCGCAGGTTCGACTCCTGCCGGGGACGCAAACTGTTTCTCACCGTTTGCCGCAAGACCTCATCATCCCAGGGCTTATCTAAAAATCGATACACTTCACTTTCGTTAATTGCCTGAGTCAGATTCTCTTCATTACGATAAGCCGTTAGTACAATTCGTGCCGCGTCCGGGTACATTGAACGCACATTGGATAAAAACTCCAGTCCTTGCATGTTACGCATCCGTTGATCAGAAATAACCACATCCACCGGTTGATGTGCCAGCACATTAAATGCTTCGTCGGCATTGGTCGCGGTAAAAATATGATAACCGTCACGCCTCAGCAGGCGTTTCAACGACTTCAGTACATTTTCTTCATCATCAACAATAAGAACCACCTGATGCTCTTGCTGATTAAGATTTTCATTTATGGTGCTGCGATAATCACTCAGAAAACTCAGTGCTTGCTCTTTCGGCATTGGTTTAGCGAGTAAGAAGCCTTGCATCGCATCACAATGACAGCGACGTAAGTATTCTTGTTGCGCTGTCGTTTCGACCCCTTCAGCCAATACTTTCAGGCCCAGATGATGAGCCATAGAAATAATGCCTTCAATAATGGCTGAGTCATGGCTGTTTGAGACCATGTCACTCACAAAGCTTCGATCGATTTTTAGTAAATGTACCGGTAAGTTTTTCAAATAACTTAAGCTTGAATAACCCGTTCCAAAATCATCTAAAGCAATCTTAACACCGAGCTCAGAGAGTTCATGAAGTTTGCTAATCGCAACCTCCGGGTTACGCATGAACACCGATTCCGTAATTTCTAAAACCAGTTGGGCGGGTTTAATTCCAGTTTCATTAATCACGTCACGCACCGTATCAACAAACTCAGCTCGCAGAATATGCAGCGTAGAGATATTCACAGACACCGTGGTGAGAGTTTCTCTTTTCGCTGACAACACAAGGAAATCTTTACAGGCCTGCCGAAGTATCCAGCCACTTAACGGCACAATTTGACCGGTGTTCTCAGCCACTTTAATAAAGTCGCCGGGTGAAACCATACCCAACTCAGGATGATTCCAACGAATGAGAGCTTCAACTCCCGTCATTTCACCATTATTGAGATAAAACTGTGGCTGATAAAACAGTTCAAATTCTTTCTTTTCTATGCCGGCTTGCAACGAGTTCCGTATTTTTAGATCCTTTGAAACTTGGTTGTCCAACTTTTGATCAAACCACTGGTAACTCCCTATGCCAAAGCGCTTGGCTTCATACATCGCAATATCAGCCTGCTGAACAAGCTTAAGCGGGTCGTCCTTGTAGCTGCTGGTAATGGTAAGCCCTGCTGTTGCTGACAGGTGTAATTCAGTATCATCAATGACAAAAGGATTTTGTATTGCTTTTATTAAGCGCTCCGCCACTACCACAGCGTCACTTGAATGGGTAAGCTCAGGCAGAACCGCAACAAATTCATCGCCGTCCATACGGGCCAGCGTGTCTCCCGGACGTAAACACTCGTTTAATCGCTCTGCTGCAGTCTGTAGCAGTTTATCACCAACCTTGTGTCCAATGGTGTCATTAATGGGTTTAAAACCATCAAGACCGATAAACACCACGGCCAGTTCAACGTCGTTACGCCGACATAAAGTGAGACTTTGTTGCAGCCGGTCAGCAAGAAGAACTCGGTTAGGCAGTCCCGTCAACGTGTCGTGGTTAGCAAAAAACGCCACCTTTTGCTCAAGTTCAATGCGATTGGTTATGTCTTCAAAATGCACTAAACGAACCGCCTGACCCTGCCAGTGAGTTTGAATGCTGTAGTGACGTACGAGTTTTTGTTTACCGTCAGGCAAATTTAAAGTGGCTTCATGGCTAAAGGCATAATTACTACTGTATTCTAACGGCAACTTACGTCCGCGCAGTTCTGCGTTGGTTTGCAAAAGAAGCTTTTCAGCCGCCGGGTTGGCATACATAATCACCCGTTTTTGATCGGCCAAAATAACCGGCTGTAAGCTGTCTTCAAGTAAATATTCAAACGTCAGCTGGCTATCTAATAAGTCTCGCTGATAATTACGCCGCTCCAGTGTGTAATAAATACTTTTCTTTAATGCCGACGGAGTGACTTCTGATTTCTCCAGATAATCCTCAGCTCCCAGCTGAATCGCTCTTTTACTCAAGTCATCCGTGCCCTGCCCCGTCAGAAATATAACTGGGGTTTCAACATGGTGCTCTCGTAAGTACTTTATGATGGTTTGTCCGTCATCCGCGCCCAAATGGAAATCACATAAAATAAGATCGAAGTCTTCTTGCCTTACCTTATCCAAAGCTTCTTGTTTCGATTTTACCCAACTGAGCTGGTACTCAGGCGCACCTTTGAGCAAGAGATCCCGAGTCAAAATGTAGTCGTCTGCGTCATCTTCAATCAGCAGAATATTCAATGCTTCTGTTACTGATAAATTCATAGGTATCCCAGCGCAAAAGTTACTTCGGTAAAACCAACTTAAAGGTTGAACCCTGGCCAATATGACTCGTTAAACTGACTTCGCCGTGATGTAAATCGACGATTTTCTTAATAATAGCTAATCCCATTCCGGTGCCGGATACTTCGCTGCGTGAATGCAGCCGCTTGAATGGGCGGAAAACGGCTTGATGATAAGTTGCTTCAATACCAATACCGTTGTCTGAACATGCAATCGTCACTCTATCGGCAGCCGTTGAACTGGAGTTTAACTCTATTTTCAACTTTCTGTCTTTCCGTGCGTACTTCATTGCGTTTGTCAGCAAGTTTTCAAACACTCTGGCAAGCAATTTAGCATCTGCTGTTAGTTCATGCCTAAGATTTATTTCAACCTGGGCCCCCATAGCAGAGAGTTTCGCTTGATGCTCGCCCAGCACTTGACTGGCAATTTTTTGCAAATCAACGGGTTCCAGCTGTAAGGAGTCCCGCCCTAATTTTGCCAGCTCGAGTACCTCTGCAATGAGTTGCTGCATACGACGTGAGGCTGAAACCATCCGCTCCAGATAATCTCTTTCCTGCTCTTTTAAGTGAGACTGCTTTAGTAACTCACCAAAGCTGACAATTTTCCTCAACGGTTCCTGTAAGTCATGCGAAGCAACGGTTGCAAAATTTTCTAATTCATCGTTAACCTGTTCCAGTTCATGATAGGTTTGCTTAATTGCCGTAATATCCTGAGCTATACCGAATACACCAACCACTTTGCCATCTTCTTGCATTGGAATATTACTGACACTTAAGTTGAGTCTTTCGCCAGAGTGCCGTTGTATGATGGTTTCATAATGCATTGGCTCGCCCTTTAAGGCTTTGTCAAAAAACAACGCGACACGAGGCAATTCATTTGAAACCAGCACATTCTCGTAATGCTGGCCTATCACTTTATCTTTTTTTCTTTCCAGAAAGGTTTCGCCCGACTTATTTAAGTCGGTAAAACGGCCGGATAAATCCAGCGAAAAAGCAGCATTGGGGTTATGATCGAACAAGGAACGATAGTGTTGCTCTGAACGGTGGAGCCCTTCTAACGCTTTATCACGCTGTGTTGTCAGCTCATGGAAGTCCAAAATAACATCTCGACTGATGTACAACAGGGTTAACATGACAAAGTGTCCGACCAGAATGATCCCGGGCACTGAATTCTGTAAAATGCTCATGCCGTGCAAAGGCTGATTTAAGGCGTATAGCCACCAAATACCAGCCAGGATATAGAGCAACAACATAATCCATAACCCGTTGCCGTCGTTCTTCTGACTGTTAGAAACGGTGAAAAAAGGCAGACAAATGAGTCCGGTTCCTGTTACTGCGGCTAAAACACCGGGGAAAATGTACAAATCGGTTTGAAAAGCAAAGTACAGTTGCCAACCACTTAAGAGAAAACACGCCAAAGCCACTAACCAGCAAAGTGCCTGCTGACGATTAATAAGAAGACGCAGACGACGATGATACAAGAGTACAGCGCCCAAAGCACCGACGCCAAATGAAAATAAAGCGTCCACTAACGACATACGGAAACTCACGCTGACCAAACCCACACTAATAACGAAGCAGCCGATACTCCCCCACAACAAGCACGCCAGAGTTAAAGAGCGCCAATAGCTGCGGGCAACCAGACGTAACCAACTATATTCCATTCTCATTCTCTAAGTTATTTACTGGTACGGGAAAGGTCAGATAAATTCGAGTTCCCTCGCCTAACTGGCTGGATATCGTCAAATTTCCGCCAAGGCTTATCATAATGCTGTAACTAATTGACAAACCGAGACCCGTTCCCTCTCCCTCTGCCTTTGTAGTATAAAAAGGTTCAAGTGATTTTTTTACGGTCTCTTTGCTCATGCCACAACCGTTGTCTTCAATAATCACTTCAACTTGTTCGTGATTGTATTTTGTGGTTATGCGAATAACGCCAAAACGCTCAATTGCATCTATAGCGTTTAGCAGGACATTCATCAGAACCTGATTGACCTTGGCGGGGTCACAATACACAAGCGGTAAATCCGGAAGATAGTTTCGGTTAACATCCACTTTACTCCGTAGCTCGCCACGCATGACTTGTAACGTCGTATCAATTTGCTTGTGAATGTCACACCAGTCCTGTAGCCCTGAACTGCGCGTAAACTGAGTAAGGGCTTTGGTTATCTGAGTAATGCGTTGCACGCCTTCACTGGTTTCATTGAGTAAAGACCGCAAATCTTGCTGTAAAAAAGACAAATTAGCAGACGCTCTTTGCTCATCGGTAATAACCGGGTTCTCATTCACTAATTCCAATAGTTGCTGGCTATACTGACTTAACGTGTTCAGATTTGAGCGTATATAGCCAATAGGGTTGTTAATCTCATGAGCAATACCGGCCGCTAACTGACCCAAAGCAGCCAGTTTCTCCGTTTGCAATAACTCCGAACTGACCGATTCCATTCGGCTTAGCAACTCGGATTTACGCTCCCTTTGCTCCAGCAGTTCTTTTTCTCTACGCTCCAATTCCCGGTTAAGTTCTTGCGTCTGATCACGCTCAAGAATCAGTTGCCTTTCTAAGGTTAAGTGTCGGTCGGCCTGAACTAAAATAAGAGAAAAACGGTTTCCATTACCGGCAACCGCATTTACTATAAACATGCAGGAGCCTCCGGCCGCTTTTAAGTAGAGCGTCACTTGTTCGCAGTCTTTGCCCCGCCTTAGATTAGGTTCAATTGCGGCTAGAAAGTAGAGCTTTGATGCCGGCGTTAATAATTCATCCAGCGCTTTGCCGACCATATCTTTCGGAGTGAGCTGAAGGCACAGGCAAAGTCGCTCAGTAACCTCTGTAACAATAAGCTGCTCAAGTTTGCATTCCAATGCCAAAACCGGCCACTGCCCCTTTCCATAGTCCGCCATTCCATCTACCGTCTAAACAAATTCATTAATGTGCTGCGCCACTAATTGCGGTGCGCTAAGTTGTGGGTAATGCCCACGAGCATCCATAACCACAAGCTTAGCTAAAGACAGCTTTTTCGCCATATACTCTGATACTTGCAGTGGTACAACAATATCCGCTTTAGCTTGTAAAATGAGTATCGGACATTTGAGGTTGGGTAAGGTATCCCGCACATCAGAATAGAACGTTGCTTTAGCAAAATTACGGGTTAACTGGGCATCACCGGCAATAAAGTAATTTTCTAAAGTATCAGCCAGTTTTGGGTTATCATTGTTCTCCATAACCTTAGGGCTCATATATTCAGCCCATTGAAAAAAGTTCTGCTCCATCAAAACCATAAGCTCATCAACATCGCTGCGACTAAAGCCACTCTCATAAGAGGGTAAATCATGAATGTAGCGCGGGGACGGATTTAACATGACAATTTTTGTGACTTTTTCGGCAAGCTCCGGGTAAGCGAGAGAGGCGATGCTTCCACTAACCGAGTGTGCAATCAAAGTAATATCAGTTAGACCAAGGGTTTGGACAATTTCAATAAGGTCTTGTGCGTAACCTTCAAGTGATTGATACCGTTTACTGAGGTAATTGCTGAAGTCAGACTCCCCACAGCCGACATAATCAAAGGTCACTATCTTGTAACCTTCCGGAAGTGCTTTAATAACCGGCTCCCAAATACGCTGCTCACAGCCGAAGCCATGAGCAAAGAGTAGTGTCTTACTCCCATCTCCGCGGATCCGAACGTTATTTCGAATCGCTATTTGTCGCCGATCCATAATCTTCACAATCTCTTAACATACAGTGTAAGCGTTGATAGCAAAGTTTATTGGGTAAGGCAAGGTAAGTCTGAAGCCGCAGGCTAGTTACGGAAAGGAATTTTTAACAGCCCCCAGAGTCTGGTCGTGATACTGGCATCTCGGTACTCTGTTAAACCAATGTCTATTTGGTCAGAACCCGATCGGGGTTTTGCGGTAAAACTGCCAAACAGATGATCCCACCAACTGACACTAAAGCCGTAGTTGCTGTTGGTCTCTTCCTTCTCCACACTGTGATGAATTCGGTGTAACTCCTGGGTAATCAGCACCTTACGGACAGCTCGCTCCAGAGGTTTCGGCAATGCGACATTGCCATGATTAAACAAGGAGCAGGCGTTGAGAATTACTTCGAACACAACAACCGCCAGTGCCGGTGCACCTAACGCGAGAATGGCTGCGGCTTTGATAAAAAAGCTGAGAACAATTTCTGCAGGATGAAAGCGTAAACCCGTGGTCACATCAAAATCGGGGTCGGCATGGTGCACCCGATGCATCCGCCATAAAACAGGAATGCGATGAAACAGTCGGTGTTGCCAATAAAGAACAATGTCCAGCACCACAAGGCTTGCCAGAAAAACTAACCCAAACGGCAGTTCATTGTCTGTTGCCCTGCTGAAATAATGAAACAGCCCCCACTCCTTTTCGCTCGCCCACACGGCAACTCCCGTTAGACCGATAGGTGCAATCATTCTCAGCAACACGGTATCAACCGCAACAATAGCCAGATTAGCAGGCCAACGTTGTTTACGACTGTACCGGGGCTTTCGTTTTGGAGAAAGAAACTCCCACAAAGCCATAACCAGTAAAACACCAATAAAGACGCTTAGACGCCATGTGACTTCAGACATTTGAGCGCCCCGATGTCACCGGCTGTTTCAGTGTTCGGTAACCGGCGATGATACGTGTTATCGCCGTAATCCAGCATGCCACAGCAAAGACATAAGCCAGAACAGCAAAGTGCTGCGGCCACAGACAAAACACCACAAACGCCAGAATGGTTTCAAAACCCTCAGTTAAACCACCCATATAATGCAGAGATTTATTAGGGTACGCCGGATTTTCAATGCCACGCTTGCCGGCCACACTAGCAAAAGCCAAAAAGGTCGCACCGGTTCCCATAAAAGTAACAAGCAAGACCCCGGCCGCTATTGCATTTTGCTCTGGCGCAGCCAGTAAAAAACCGAAGGCTACAGCGCTATAAAAAATAAAGTCGAGCACAATATCAAGGAAGCCACCAGCATCGGTTAATTGCGTGCGCCTCGCCACTGCTCCGTCCAGACCGTCTGCTAAACGATTCAGTAAAATAACGACCAATGCCGCCGTGTAGTATTCAAGTGCCAACAAAGGCACAGCCAGCAAACCGATAAGAAAACCCGCTACAGTAACCTGATCTGCACTAACCCCCAAACGAACCAAAAAGCGAGCCGGAATATCCACGACTTTGCGGGTTATCGGTAGCAGCTTAGGATCAAACATTCTCAGTTTCTCCTGTTACCTCAGAATCTTTCACTTCGAGTACCCGCCCAAAAGCATCCGCACGATCATGAGTCACTAACAAGGTCGGTACCTCTTTTCTTTGTAACTGTGCAAAAGTCCACTGCCTGACCTCTTCACGCAAACTGGCATCTAAGGATGAGAACGGCTCATCTAACAGCATCGCCCGTGGCTCTGCCAACAATGAGCACAACAAGGCCGTTCGGGCATATTGCCCGCCACTTAAACTCTCCGGATACGCTGTCCATTTATCTTCCAGGCCCAAGGCTTTTAGCATTTCCAGGGCTTTTTCTTTTTGTTGTTTACGGGTTAATGCTGATCTTGGCTTTTGTGCAAAATAACAGTTTTCCTCTATGGTTAAATGAGGGAACAAACCACCTTTTTGAAACAACATCCCTAATTGGCGCTTGGCAATTGAGTGCTCACTGATATCCTCACCGTTTAAGCCTAACTGCCCCTGAATACGAAAGTTCGGCAATGATTCACCTAAAAGCCACCGCAGGAAAGTTGATTTACCCGTCCCGCTTGGACCCATTAACGTCACAATTTCGGACTTCTTTATTGTCAACTCTTTCAGGCTGAGCAGTGGCTCTGCACCGCCACCGGTTAACCTTTCAATAGTCAGGTTACGAATATTCAGCATAGCTTTTTGTCCTGATCAGTCCGACCAAAATGAACACCACCAATGGCAGCAACGTCTGTAACAAGGCATAAAGGCTCCCCATACGCCAATCGCCACCACTGGCAACACTAACAGCTTCAGTGGTTAAAGTGGGTGTTAAGCCCTGCCCCAACCATTGCGTTGTCAGATACTGGGCGATACTGACTGAAAAAGCGACCGCAAAAGCCACGGCTATAGGTTGCTTTAACATTGGCAGCATAACTCTCCACCAGGCTCCCCGTGCAGAGTAGCCGAGGCTTTGAGCGCGAACTAACCATTGACCGTTGAAGCGGGTATACGCTCCGTGCAAAACCAAATACGCATAAGGCAGTGTATAAACTGTGTGGGACCAACAGACCCACCACAACAGCCAACCATCTGTGAGCTGCTCTCCAAGCGCCTGTTGCCAACCCAATACCAGAGGCACCTGCGGAACAAATAAAGCCATCAGCACAGGCCAGTAAAAAGACTGTCTCGCTTTTTGTCTCTGTCTTTGCAGTAAAACAATGGCAGCCACGGTACCGATAACAGCACTGAGTATAGCCAACCATAAACTATGAGTAGCAGGCTCAAATAAATAATGCGACTCTGTTTGCCAGCGCTCCAGGCTCAAAGACGCAGGCCAAAGAGACGGATAAAACCAATGCGATGACAGACTCTGCAAAATTAGAACAACAAGAACCCCTAATGAGAGGGCCGCCAGAATCAGCCAAGCATAACCTCCGGCTCTCGTCGAATTGAATCTTCCCGGCCTAATCACTTTTTTATTCAGTGCCAGCCGACGATAAAGTGCAGAATGGCCAGAGTTCATTAGCAATAACAGCAAAGCCATTGCCAGTAAAATCCAGGCACCGGTTATCGCTTTAACCTGACTCTCGACGGAGAACTGAAAAGTCCATTCATACACCCTCTGTGCCAGCAAACCCGGCGTGTTATTACCAACCAGAAGCGGAATGTCTACCACAGATAATGAGTAGATGATGACTGCCGCCATCGGAAGTGTCAGTCGCCGCAGTAATTCCGGCGTAACGATACGCCACCAGGCCTGACGGTTGCTATAACCATAACTTTGCGCTCGGATCAGCCAGGAGTTAACGGGTAACTGTTTTAACTGAGCCGATATCATCAGTAACAAAAACGGCAACTCTTTTACTATCAAAACCACCATCACGGTCACTAACGACTTTTCTGGTAAAGGCCAGCCTGCCGGAGGCGTCGGGAAAAGTCCGGTCATGGTCTCAACCAACCGAATCAGCCATCCGGAAGGGCTCATTAACAACATAAAGCCAACCGCAAAAGCTACATGCGGAATAGACAATAAAGGAGACAAAAGCTGCTGCAAACGCGGCTTCCGTAATAGCCCGGGAGCCATCCACAGTGCCAGATAGCAGGCTACCAGAGGCGCCACAATTGCCAGCAAAAAGCTCGACAGTATCGATTCGTAATCCAGTAATAGGTCACTAAAGACCGCTAAGCTAACCCCTGCTTTCGTATCAAATGATGTCAACAACAGAACAAGCACACCGCTGCCAACCGGCAGAAGAATCAGCAATAACCAGACTGTTATTGATAACGTGCGGACCATTCCTGCTCCAGGTAACTCTGCCAGCTGGCATGAAAATCATCGGTAGGCGCTAATAAAGCAGAGCTTTTATCACCTTTTTGCGTGCGTTTTAAAACGGACGGATCGCCCCAGCGGTTGGTATCGGCTTTTCTTTGCTGAGCTTTTTCAGACAGCAGGAATTCGATAACGGCTTTTGCGGCTTCGGCATTATTCGAGCTGACCGGAATGGCCAGATAATGGTTATTGGTTATGGCTTTATCTGACAATGTATGGCGCTGAACGCCCGCTGGCAAGCGCCCATGGTTTACCAGGGTTTTGTAATCATTGGGATTAAAACTGACGGCCATCAGTAGTTGCCCATTTGCCAGATAAGAAATTTGTTCACCGGCTGACGACGGGAAGCTTTCACCCTGCTGCCATAATAAGGGATGCAGTTTGTTCAGATAGTCCCATAATGGCTCAGTCAGCTTTTTTGCATTGGCTGTCTTCACGGGCTGCTGAAAAACTTCACTCTGTTGTGGATGCAATGACAACAACAGTGATTTTAAGAAGGTGGTGCCATGAAAGTCCGGCGGTTTAGGATAGCTGATACGGCCTTTATTTTCCCACGCAGCGTCCAGTAAAGCCTCGGCACTCACTGCTTTTTGGCTGAAAAGCCCAGGGCGGCTAATAAGATTAAACTGCCCGACACCCCAGGGCACTTCCAGTCCATCAACCGGTTCGCCAAAGTCACTCTGCCAGTTAAGTTCAGGGCTGATGTTATTTAGCGCTTTAATTTCATCGGCGATGGGACGTAAGGCTCCGGCTTTTTTCAACGCGTGAAAGTTCTCGCCGTTTACCCAGATAATGTCAGCATTGGAGCGTCCATCAATTAATTGCTTAACCACTTCAGATGCATCGGCCACTTTATTGTGGCGAAGTTGAATGCCTTCAGCTCTGAGTTCTTTCTGAGCCCAACGTAAGTAATTGTTTACTTCCGGCGAGCCACCCCAGGCATAAAAGTTCACCTCACTCGCTTTTAGCGGTAAGGCAAAACAAAGGGTCGCTAACAATAAACTGATGGCTGCTATAAAACGCATTTCAACTCCGGCGCCAGCGATGAAACTTCTCAACCCATGTTAGCAGCTTCTGCGGGGCGTTGGCGCGCTTCCACTCTCCGGCAACGTATTTATTGGCTTCTGCCAGTGTCGGATAGCTGTGTATCGTTCCCAGTATTTTATTCAGGCCAATGCCGTGTTTCATTGCCAGCACATATTCTGCCAGCAACTCTCCGGCTTGCGGTCCGACGATGTTCACACCCAGCAATTGATCTTTACCAGGTTTGGTCAGCACTTTCACCCGACCAAAAGCATTATCATCAGCAATAGCACGGTCCAAATCGCCAATGTCGTATTCAGTCACCTCGTACGCCGTACCGGCTTTCTCGGCCTGCTGCTCAGTTAGGCCCACATTGGCTACCTGAGGTGACGTATAAGTCACCCAGGGGATAACAGAATAGTCAGCACGGAATGTCTTAAAGGGGTCAAATAACGCGTTCACTGAAGCATACCAGGCCTGATGCGATGCCACATGGGTAAACTGGTAAGGCCCGGCAACATCACCACAGGCGTATATGTTTGGGAAGTTAGTCTGAAGCAGTTCATTGGTACTGACTGTTTTATTGGTCTGTACCCCCAGTTCCTCTAACCCAAAGCCGGAGATATTAGGTTGCCGACCCAGTGCAATAATCACTTTGTCGAACGGCAACTGAGTCTCCTGCCCCTCATGCTCAGCAATTAGAATCGATTCGCCATCGTGTTGCTCGAATCGTAGCGCCTTATGGTTCAATTTAATATCGATACCTTCAGCATTTAAACGCTCGCTCAGCAGTCTGGCTGTATCGTCGTCTTCCGGACCCATAAGCCGATCAGCCATTTCCACCTGAGTGACTTGAGAGCCTAAACGCTGAAACGCTTGTGACAATTCGCAGCCAATGGGCCCGCCCCCCAGTACCAATAAGCGTTTAGGCAGCTCTTCTAACTCCCATAGCGTATCCGACGTTAAATAATCAACTTTATCCAAGCCTTCAAATTTGGGTACTAACGGCTTAGCTCCAGTCGCAATAATAATACTGCGGGTGGTAATACGCTTTGTTTCTTTCTTACCGTCGACATCGCTGGTTACGTCGACTTCCCAGGGCGAGACAATGCGTGCTTCTCCTTGCTCGACATCCACACCCAGCTTGGTATAACGTTCAACCGAGTCGTGCGGTTCAATGTCCTTAATGACCGACTTCACTTGCTGCATCACTTGTTTAAAATCGACCGACACCTCGCCAACATTCACACCGACACGAGAGGCATTGCGTGCGTTGTGAGCGAGCTCCGCTACGTGCAACAAAGCCTTGGAGGGCACACACCCGGTATTAAGGCAGTCGCCGCCCATTTTATGCTTTTCTATTAACGTAACCTTTGCTTTTACCGCTGACGCTATGTAAGCACTGACTAACCCAGCTGAACCGGCACCAATAACCACCATGTTGTTGTCAAAAGAGCTGGGCTTTTTATAACCTTTAAATGCCTTACGACGTTTCAAAAAGGCCAGTACAGCTTTAGCAATTAGCGGGAATATGCCCAGTAAAACAAAGGCACCAATTAAGTCTGCAGAAACAACATCCCCCAGACTGGATATCTGGGCCAGTTGGGTTCCTGCATTAACGTACACAGCAGTACCCAGTAGCATGCCCACTTGACTGACCCAGTAAAAAGTCCACGCCTTGATTTTGGTCAGGCCCATAACCAGATTAATAACGAAGAACGGGAACAGCGGAACCAGACGCAGACTCAGTAAGTAAAACGCGCCGTCTCGCTCCATTCCGCGGTTGATAGCGGTTAGACGATCACCGAATCTTTCCTGCACCCAGTCATGCAAAATAAAGCGGGCGCTTAAAAAAGCCAGAAAGGCACCAAAAGACGCAGCAAAACTTGCCAGAAGTAAGCCCCAGCCGAGCCCGAATATAGCACCAGCCCCCAGCGTCAAAATAGTCGCGCCGGGCAGTGATAACGCCGTTGTCACCACATAAATAACAAAATAAATTGCAAAGACAGTAAAGGGGTAATCAACGAAAAGCTGATTAAGCTGCTGCTGCTTTTCTTTTAATACGTCCAGTGACAAATATTGCGTTAAGTCGAACGCAAATGCACTGACAAACAGCGTAATAATAACGAGTAATAGCAACAGCTTCTTGGCTGACATAAGGCTTCCTTAAAATCTGTAATTAACGCTTAAACGGGCATGTCTTGGCTGCGATGGAAACGCCAGGGTTGCACCAAAATAGCCGCCTTCAAATACCGGAGACCAGTTATCCTGATCGGTTGCATTAAACACATCAATACGTGCGCTTAACTGCGGGGTAAACCGATACCGCGCGTTCAGGTTTAAGGTATGCTGATCACGTATAAATACGGTCTGTAGATAATCCAACGGATAGTGCTTGGTATAGCTGAAATCGCCTCCAACTGACCACTTAGACGTAATTTGCCAGCCGGCAACAGCCGACGCCTGCACTTCCGGAATACCCTGCAATTGCTGATTAGAAGCCGGGAACAAAGTAAAGCTCGGAGAGCCTACCCCCGTACCATCTATAATATCGGGCCGAGAGTCGTCAAACACATCGGCAACCTGACCTGTTCCCTGTGAGGCAGCCGAATCGTCCCAGCGCGCATCAATATAGCTAGCCGCGAGAGTTAACCAGTAACCCGCTTCATGACTGTAATGCCACTGAGTTTCAAAACCCTCGGTGCGAATACCGCTATTAGAGCCATCGCGATTTCGCAGACTGCGTTTTTGGTCAAAAACCACGGCGTCGGCGTACCAGCGCGTATCACTCGGAGCGTATTTCACGCCCAGTTCATAAAGCGAATTCTCTGTCGCGAAGTTTTGCGCGTCAATGTCGCCGGAAGCATTAAGCACAGTGCCTCCGGCCATCGAGTTTGATGTCGAGTCACTTTCATAAGCTGTAGCATAAAACGTAAGCTCAGGCGTCCAGTTGTACTGAGTTGATAAACTAACTGCCGTCAACCAGTCAGTATAGGTATCATTAGCCGCTTCAACACCCTGCGGAGCGATAGGATCTTCAGCTTCTACATCATAGTAATCGGCTCTTACTCCACCGGTAATGCGCCACTTGTCTGTAATCTCCAACTCGTGTTGAGCGAAAACGCCCCATTGGTAACTGGTTGAATCGGTGGTGTCCGACAAATTGAAGTCACCGGCTCCATCACCGTCAAGATCGTACTGTCCACCCGGCGACACAAATAACCCGGGTCGTAGCTCAATTAAACGCGCTTGCTGCTCACTGGTTAAAGGGATTCGGCGGTTACTGAGCGGTCCGGTTAAGTCTATAGGGTTATCCGCCTCAGTCGTAAACTGGCTATAACCAAGCACATCGTTAACGCGTAAATTCACACCCACCACTGTTTTCTTATTAATGTGAAGTTCGGTACGGTTTTCGAAAGTATGCGCGTCATCAATAATCTCGACAAAACTATTCTGGTTAATGCCTTCGCGAGTCAGGTATTGGTAGTAGGTTCGGTTAACCAGAACCATATCGTCGTTCAGCCAATGCTGAAGTTTCGCATGCAGTAACGTTGTTTCAGCGGTATTCGTATCCTGAGGATCGGTCAGTGTGGTGCTGCGATCAATTTCCACCTCTCCGGTTGGACTGACAACCGCGCCGGCCCCCGGAACCCGGGAACCATTAGGCTGAACACCCTGCCCGGTAATGTATAAGTTATTGTCTATGAGATTCTGCGTTGGCCGGTTGATACCGGCATTATCCGTCCACTCGACATCGTAGTACTCGAGCGAGACATCCAACTGTGTGTCATCGTTCGGGGCAAATTTATAAGCCACCAGAATATCGTCACTGCGATGATGGTGGTAATCGTAAAAGCTGTCTTCCTCCACATACTCAGCGCTAATGCGCAGACCCTGTTCGTTGTCTTCTAACACCCAGTTGTGATCAAGCTGCAAGCGGTGCTGACTCCATTCGCCAAACTGTGCTTTTAATGTCGAGTCTGACTCCGTCACGCGGGCGGTCTTAGGCTGCAGATTCACAAAGCCTCCGACACGTTGCGAAGTACCCAGCATAACCGGCGGCGCGCCTTTAACCACAGCGATACTTTCAATGGCGTTAAATGACATAGGAATTCCCAGGCCATTATTGCCGGCCTGACGGCGCATACCGGCTTCATAGAGCTCACCCAGCTGACCACGGATTGTGGGTAATGATGGGTTACCAAAGCCAGCGGCGGCAAAACTGTTGGGTGCGAAACGCGCAATATCATGTAAGTCATTAATTGCGGCTTCTTCCATTAAGGAACCACTAATTGCGGTGGCAGCGCGCGGAATGTCCTGCAAGCTTTCGGCCAGACCGAATAAACCGTCGGTTTCTTCTTCCGACGGTAAGACCACGCTACCGTCATCGCGACCAATCACCTCAATTACTTCCATGGGCTTTTCTTGTGCAACCGCCGTTAAAGGTAACAACCCGAGCCACAACCATTTTTTCATTCTTGTTTTCCTTATTAACACAGTGTCTTTAGCAAACAGTACGAAAAGCTTTTTATTAGCCGCGCCAGTCGATTACGCCTTTAATTAACAATAAGATCGTTTTTTCTCTATTAAGTCACCAGAATCAATAGCAAAACCGCTAAATGTTTACTCCTGGCGGCCATTAAGCATAATAGTTAGTATCAACTAATTGAATTGATAACGGAATGACAAAAACAACAGAACACACAACTCAAACAACGAAAGCCCTAAACGAACTACTAGAGCAAGTCGCACAAGGTACCGAGCTTCACTTCGAATCTGGTCTTTGCGGAGACTGGACTTTGATGGCAAAAAGCCCTGAAAAAGTTGCGTTCCATATTGTGACCAAGGGCGTCTGCTGGTTTGGAGTTCCGGACTCTTCTATTGCACCAATAAAATTAAATACGTCCGACATTATCTTTGTTAACAAAGGCGTTTCGCATTTTTTAAGTGAAACCCAAATACCATCCGATGTTAATCAGTCTGACATCCCTAAATACTGTCAGCAACGTCATCAGCAAGCGGGTGTTGTTTGTTATGATGTCAATTCAGCGCCCGGCGCAAACGATACCTTATTTCAGTTACTTCCAAGCTGGCTGGTTCTGAAACAAGGAAACCAGTCTCAGCAACTCTCTCACATCATTGAACTCATTAGGGCAGAAACAACAGAACAGTCCCCAGGTTACCAAACCGTCATTAGTCGATTAAGTGATGTACTTGCGCTTCATTTACTAAGGCAGGTTATCGGTCAGGGTGAGAAGCTCAGCGGCCCTCTCGCCGCACTTAACGACAAACAGCTGCGCTCCGTTGTTATTGCCGTCATTGCAGATCCTGGGGCAGATTGGTCAGTAGAACACCTAGCCGAACAGGCTTATTTGTCCGTCAGTGCCTTTGCCGAACGATGCATAAAGAAAACCGGTCTAACACCCAAAAAGCTGATCGACCAACTTCGACTTCAAAGAGCGTGTAAGCTGCTCAATGAGTCACAGCTAGCGCTAGATTTAATTGCAGATCAACTCGGTTATCAATCAGCTACAGCCTTCAGCCGATTCTTCAAAAAGAATACAGGAGTTTCTCCTGCTAATTATCGTAGCAAAAATCATTCGTAGCCTACCGTGCATCACCACACAACAAAACACCTGTCCTTATTACCAAAACAGGGGAGTTGCCGTTACTCGCTTTTATTTTTGAGTTTTTATTCTATATTAAAAATCACAACTTTAACGGACAGGAGCCACTATGAGCGATTTTAAACTGCATGATAAAGAGTCAGCACCGGAGAGCAGTAAAAAGCTGCTAGACGCGTCGGAAAAAGCCTTCGGTATGGTACCGAACTTACACGCCGTTATGGCCGAAGCCCCTGGAATTCTTGAAGCTTACCAGCAAGAGCACGAGCTTTTTGTGAACAGTAGCTTCAATGAGAATGAGCTTACTGTGGTTTGGCAAACGATAAATATTTATCACAGCTGCCACTATTGTGTACCCGCACACACTGCCATTGCAAAACAGATGGGAGCCGATGATTCGATTACTGAGCAGTTAAAAAAGGGGGCTTCCCTTAGTGATAGTAAGTTACAGGCACTGAGACTATTTACTGAGGCTATGCTGGAAAAACGCGGCCAAGTGTCTGAAACCGACTTGAAAGACTTTTTTGATGCGGGCTATGGCAACCGTCAAGTGTTGGAAGTGATTTTAGGTATTAGTCAAAAAACCATGAGTAATTACACTAATGCCGTTGCTGACACACCCATCGACAAACCCTTTAAGAAGTTCGCTTAGGATAAAATAATGGAAAAATCACTTGAACAAAAACTCCCGTGGGCACTCCTGGTGCTGCGGGTCGGCATTTTTATCGTCATGTTTGTGTGGGCGTTGGATAAGTTTGTTAACCCCGGACACACTGCCGTCGTATTCGAAGGTTTTTATGGTATTAGCGGACTTTCTGCAACCATTGCCGCCGTTTTAGGCGCCACCCAAGTGCTACTATGCCTGGCATTTTTGTTAGGCCTATGGAAAACCATCACTTACGGTATCATTCTGGTATTGCATGGTGTATCGACATTATCGTCTTTCCCCCAGTATATAGATGCCTTTAGTAACTTATTGTTTTTTGCCGCCTGGCCTATGTTGGCTGCTTGTATCGCGTTATTTCTATTACGCGACTACGACACTAAGTTAAGTTTTTAAGGTGAAAAGACAATGCGATTAACACTGGCTATTTTTGGCTTATGCTTTCAGATGGCTGCGTTCGCGCAGTCATTTGATCATGCACACAACGCCTTCAACAAAGTTTTAGAAAAGTATGTTGTTGTCTATGACAATAACTTAAAGTCAGCCGTTGATTACAAACAGCTAAGTCAAGACAGACAGAGGCTTGATGGCTACTTAACATCGCTATCTCAGGTTGAGCAAGCCCAATATCAAAACTGGACTCAAAACCAACAGTTAAGCTTCTTAATCAACGCTTATAACGCCTTCACCTTACAATTAATTATCGACAATATCGCTCAGTTTGAATCTGGCAATGCCGAGTCCATACGAGATTTAGGCGGCCTTTTTACCAGCCCCTGGGAGCGAGCGTTTTTCACCTTGCTGGGCAAGAAGCGCACGCTAGACTGGGTTGAGCACGAAAAAATCCGCGTAGATTTTGATGAACCACGTATACACGCAGCACTTGTCTGTGCAGCCGTCAGTTGTCCTAAACTTCGGGCAGAGGCTTTTACTGCAGAAAAGCTCGACTCACAATTAGAAGATCAAATGCTGACCTTTTTAAGTGACCGCGATACAAATGGTGTAGATGAAAAAGGTCTTTATTTATCCAGGATTTTTGATTGGTATAGTGAGGATTTTGGCAATATCCGTGACTACATGCGTCATTATGACGATGCTTTAGCCAACACCGCTGAAGAGAAAGAACAACTCAATCAGGAAATTTCCATCCGCTACGTTAATTATAACTGGCAACTCAATAGTTTAAATTATCGCTGATAATTGCAACGGAGTAAGCTCCACCCGTTGATTTTTAAATAACCGCATCGACAATTAGCCTAATATGAGGCTGCATGACCCAGACACACATGCCTCCGAACTTACTCTTGCGATCCAAAATAAAAAGCCCTTCTAAAAATAGAAGGGCTTTACTTACTTAACTCCAATTTTCTACATCTCTATCGTTCCAGGGAAGAAATATATAAATTAGAAGTTAAATGATGCACGCAAGTACGCAAAACGACCAATGTTGTCGTAAATTGCAGAGCCTGCTCCAGTACCTGTAGTAGTACCTGGTAATCCTCGGTTGAAGAAGTTATCAACACCTAACGTCAAACCCAGACCATTATCGAAGGTATAGCCAGCAGTTACGTCAGTTACAGCATAGCTACCATATTCCATATAGTTACTTGGGTTCGGGTTATTCTCTAAAGAGGTTGGCGTATAAAGGTCAACTCCATCTAAGAAACGAGTCCGCGTGCCAAACGCCCAGTTATCAATCGAATAGTTGACGTTAAACTGGATTTGAAGCTCCTGGTCACCTATAACACCCGCGTAGTCGGTGAAGTTTTCAGGCTCGTCCGCGAAAGGAAAGTCTTTTGCTTCAATCAGTTTCGTACCAATTAAGTTCGTATTAAACTGACCACCCAACGCTTCGAAGTCATAGCTCATTTCGAAGTCAACACCAGAATTCAGTGAACGTGCAATGTTAAGTGCAAAACCGCGGATTAGAGTGATTTCGCCTGTCGCAGGGTCACGAGTTACCAGATCACAGAACTGGTTATTGACAGATTCAGCATCAACACAGCGATCCAGAACGGTCTGGAATCCAATGCTACTGATGGTGTCTTCAATATCAATTTCCCAGTAGTCAACTGTGGCACTGAAACCTTCAAACCAAGATGGCGAGTAGACAATACCGGCGGTAATAGATTCAGATGTCTCTTCCATCAAGTCAGGGTTGCCGCCAACTAAGGTTTCTAGTGTCGCCGAGTCATAAGCCGAGTCAAAACCAGCAGGCACACCTAACGCAGCACAATTCGCTTCACGTTGAGCACGACTGTCTGCAGTTTGGTCAGCCAGATTCGAGACTTTACAAGGATCGTCAACGTCAGCGAATGACTGGCTTTGGCCAGAGAACAGCTCATCAATGTTTGGTGCACGAATCGCTTCAGAATAAGTAAAGCGCGAGCGTAACTCATCGTTGATTGTCCAGTCTAAGCCCAGTTTCCATGCGGTCGCACCACCAATGGTCGAGTAGTCTGCATAACGTACCGCAGCATCCAGGTTCAATTGTTGAACCAGTGGCGCATTCGCCAGTAACGGAACCGTTACCTCACCAAAGATTTCTGACACATCATAAGAACCGTCGGTTTCACCTAGCGCGTTAAAGAAAGTCGCGCCTGTTTTTGCGAAATCGTCTTCTACGGTTACGCTTGACTCATCACGATACTCAACACCACCAGCGAAGCCGATGAAGCCTGCAGGTAATTCGTATAAGAATGAGTTGCTGAATGTGGCATTAAATACCACTTGCTCAATTTCAGACGTACCAATAGATGTGGTGGTTACGTAATCTTGAGCCGCATCGCTGGCCATACCCTGTCCAAACGGGTTGTAAGGTGCACAACCATCAGCCTGGGCTTCTTCGCTACGACAGACGATATTACCGTTACCATCATCAACCGCATCCAGTGCCCATTCCATATTCTGAAGAATAACGTTAGCACCATTAACACGTTCAATTTCAGATTTGCCCCAAACTAATGAAACATCATATGACCAGTCTTGGTTTAACATTCCCTCTAAACCAGTGACTGCACGAGTAGTTTCACGCGTGTTTTCTTCAATACGTCGGCCTGCATCGTTATACATCCGGCTCAAACCAAGGAACGGAACGCCAAGTTCGTCCATTTGATTTGCCAAGCCTTCAGGCAAAAATGCGTTATCACGCTTAAATGCGTAGGGGTAGTTGTCTGCTGCTGCCCCAAGTGCAAAGAAGCGGAAGAATGGCTGACCAATGTTCTGACCTTCACTCTTAACGTATTTAGCGTCGTAGTAGAAGTTCATGTCATTGTTGATTTCGTAATTACCTTTAACGTTGTAATTTACGCGTGAAAATTCCGGCTGAACCTCACTGAATTGACGCAAGTTAATGTAATCACAGTCCTGACAGTATAAAGCAGACGGATCAACAACATCTCCGGTGTAAACATCGCGATAACTGCCATCAGGGTTAAACGTACCAAGTACGCCGCCTGTGAACGGGTTCCATGTTGTACCTGCTGTTGAAATTGCGTAATAACCCGCGTTAGGAAGCGTTACTACGTCAGGATATGCCGGATCATCCATTTGATCGGCAGTACGCGGTTCATAAAGCGTATCCCAGGCAAAACCAGCATATGAAGTTGCAGTCCAGGGATTATCTAAAGCATTCAACGATTCCTGAGCATTGTACTCAGCTGAGAATGCAATGTTACCGCGACCGCCAGCAAAGTTAGTACCGTACGAGAACGTATACTTTTCGTTGCTGTAGTCACTGTTTTCAGCGTAACCGCGAGTCGCCGAAACATCTAACCCTTCAATGTTTTTCTTCAGGATGAAGTTAACAACACCCGTTACTGCGTCAGCACCATAAACGGCTGAAGCACCACCGGTGATAATCTCAACTCGTTCAATCCACGCACTAGGGATTGTGTTGGTATCTACCGCAGACGAACCTGGAGTTGACGCTACATGGCGTTTGCCATCCACTAACACCAAGGTACGGTCAGTTCCCATGTTACGAAGGTTTAGCGAGCTGATACCGGCAGTACCGATAAAGCGACCGGAGTTAGCCAAAGTAAAGGTGGTTGCCAATGCTGGTAAGCGACTCAGCACCTCACCAATGTTCATAGCGCCGGTTTCAACCAGGTCATCACCACTAATAACGGTAACCGGTGATGGCGCGCTTGCGCCGATACGCGCAATGCGTGAACCTGTTACCTGAATTTTTTCAACGTCCTGATTCTCAGCTTGACGTTGCTCTGATGCAGAGTTAACGACTTCTTCTTCAGAACCCGAAGTAACATCTGCCTGCTGAGCCATCGCTGGTACTGCTAAAAGTGCAGAGCCAACACCCGCCATCAAAATGTTTCTGATAGAGCGAGCCAATAATGACTGTTCGTTCATGTTCAGTCTCCCTGAATTTATCTTATTTTAGTTGTATAGCCTAAGGCGAAAAATGAAAGTCTCCGCTCAAACGGCAAGGCCTTTTAATAATAGCCTTACCTAGAAGTAGACTACATTATATTTACAATTACAACATTTTATTAACCTAAAAAATCGAAATTGTATAGTTCCCTTGGAAGGCACTCTGCAGGTTCTGCTACATTAAAATCACTAAGGTTAGAATTTTGTGATAGTACGATAAGGAGATTGAATAACGATGTGGTCAATAGGACGGATTAGTAAGTGAGTTTTTAATTAAACGAAAATGACGCTGTAGGAGGTTTCTTGCTCAGCCTCTACTCAAAGACTGAACAAGGCGTTTACTTTAAGAGACAAAAATAGCAAGCTACTGCATTCAGCACGAGGATTTGTGATAAGCAACGGTGCAACTCTCGCCCTCGCACGATATAGACGCTTCATCACTTGTAGTACAGTCAATACTGACCGAAAAACCGATTTGGGACATTAAGTTTTTGTAATGGTTAATATAGTCTTCATTCCCTGAAAATTGATGATCTCTATAGAACATTTTTGTTTCACCAACCAAACGATCTTCAGAATCCATGAGGCGGAGTATTTCAAACTTCAGATCCACCTCGTCGTAATCATATATAATCGCATCAGATAATACTAAAAGAGCATAACTACCATCTTCAAATGTTATGCGCTTTCCTTTTTTAACCTTTCCTACCAACAACTGAGAAACTTGTCCTGCGTATCGAGCCCGAGACAATAGAAACTGAATGTCTGCTCTGATCGTCGACTGCGTTGCTTTGCTAATCTCGAGACTTAACTGGCCCTGCGCTCTTAACCGTCCCGCTAAGTCAAGCACCGACTCCATACCTTTCAGGGAGTCAAAGTCACCGGCCTCTTGAGTTGTTTTAACTTTAGGAATTACTTTTAACACAGAGGTTAATGCCGATACCACTTGCTGGTCGGGGTTGTTAATTTCAATAACATCAACAGAAGGCTTTCCGTCTTCACGATCTTTTATTACCTGAAAGGCCTTCACACCATCCTCAGGCTTATTATAGATATAAACTTTTCCTTCATCAGCCTTATATGCTTCAAACGCAAAGTCTTCAGGTTCGCAATAGCAAGCCAATAACTGAATTTTTTCAGTTTCACCGTAAGCAAAGCTCGCCATAAATAGCAAACTTGAGAAAAATACTAGTTTAAACAATGATTTCATAAAACAGTCACTCCGTCGCTGAAAAATCAGTTATTAACAGGACACTAAACCATATGTTGCAAAAATGTCAAAAATGCAGAAGTATTGTAGTCAGATCGGATCATTATTAAAGCGAGACAAATTTCGAACGATTACAAGCCATGTATTTAGAGTTTGGACCCTATCGTTGTTCGTTATCGGTCCACGATCAATAAATTCTCATTGACCCAAAACCGGTATAGTGACGTAATATCAGGCAACATTATTCTGAGGATAACTTTATGAAAGCATTACACGGTCTGTTTATTATCCTGGGCTTTTTGTCTGTTTTGTTACTGGCGGTTGCAGGGCCTTTATACAAAAGCGGGACAGCGGAGCTTGGCACGGCGTTTTTATTGCTTCGCTGGGCTGCGTATATTGGTGCTGCGGCCTTCGTTCTGAATATTATTTGGTATTTAATTCGTCGACCGCAGGGCCTTGTTGCCGGCCTCAGTGGGTTAGCCATTATTGCCGGAGGCTTTGCTTTCTATATGCCTTTCAGTCAGTATCTGAAAGCACAGAATGTACCCGCAATCCACGACATTTCGACAGATACCCAGAACCCACCTGAGTTTATTGCTATTGCCCCGCTACGCGCTGATGCGTCCAACCCAGTAGAATACGCTGGCGAAGACACCGCTAAGCAGCAGCGTAAAGCTTACCCGGAGCTGACAACGTTCGAGTCTTTAGAGTCACCGGATGAGTTATTTTCAGCAGCTTTAGTCGCCGTGGATAAAATGGGCTGGGAGTTAGTCGAGAGTTCAGAAACGGAAGGCCGTATAGAAGCTACAGCAACGACCACTTGGTTTGGCTTTAAAGACGACGTGGTGATTCGTGTGCGTGGAACCGCAGATGGCAGCGCGCTGGATATTCGCAGTAAATCGCGAGTGGGTCGCAGCGATGTGGGTAAGAACGCTGAAAGGATCCGCGAATTTCTGTCACTACTGAAACCTGAATTGCGATAAACAATGAGCGGCCTGACGCTATTTCGTCAGGCCGTACCCTTATGGGGATTTTCTAAGAACCGGTTGCCCGTCATTCTCATCTAACTGGCGAATCACAGCATCAGGAATAAATACCTGAGCAACACTGGCGACGCTTTTAGAGTTAATATCAACTAACCGCGTGTTAACCATCACTCCGTTGCGATGGTTTGAAAGTGTTCCCACCACAACATGCGAAATAGGCATAATTTCATCCAGTTCCAGGTAGTCGCGCGTTAACGCAAAGTCACCGCTCTCGGTTACCCGAATAAAGTCGGTCGTTTTAAAATCCATAACGTTCCAGTCCCGACGATGTAGCTCCAGCATCAGTTGTTCTGACAAAACCTGACTTAATGCCGAGCTCTTATCGTACTGACTGGTAACACCGACCATGTGAGTCACACCCACTTTCGCATCTTTCGTTTCAATACTGGCGTTATCCACCAATTGCTGTGCGAGTGCTGCTGTAAAGCTGGCACTATAAGGTTGCTGATAAGGTGTTGGCTCTTGTTCTTCTGGCTGATGAGCAGCCTGCTTAGCCGGTAAAATTGTGCAGGCGGTTGATAAGGTTACTGTCAGTAATGTGGCTACGAATAATTTCATCATCAAAACCTCTTAATTGCGCTGCAAACGGCCATTGACCAACTCAGCCTGCTTATTTGGCCAATATAGGTGTTTAGGAACATACCGATTGGCAGCAGCCAATACTTGTTGACTGCGACGATCGACAACCCGTAGATTCACCATCGCGCCCCCGTCTTTACGAGACAGCGTTCCGACTAAAATCCAGTCTAAGTTTGGTTCGTCGTTGAGATTATCAGCGTCCCGGCTTAATGCCAGAGCCCCGGTTTGACTCAGACTGACATAGCTCTGAGATCTGAACTCAACCAATGCAACGTTTCGCTCTTCAAGGTGTGCGTATATCCCTTCGCTCAACTGATGACTTAAATCATATAACGAATCGCCTTGTTCCGGTTGTGTCAGGCTTTCGGCTAAAACCCAGCGAGTGACTCCCAACTGAGATTGAGGGTACTCTCTCATTTTAGCACTCAGCTGCTCTGCTAATTGTGCGGCCAAATCATCCGCGATGACTTCATGTGGATTAGATACATGGGCTTGTCCTCTAAGAGGAAAAAATATCAGTGTACAGAGCGCCATAATGGCGATAAACCGATAAAGCATAGCACTTACCTTAATTAGTTTCGTTCATACTTTGTTATCGGCCAGTTCTAGTTAAGGTTTAGTGAGATTTAATTAGAGCGATGCAGAAACGCCTAGCTGCTCGAACAGATTATTGCGGTAAGCATGCCCTATCTTAAGTTCGGTTCCGTCGGTTAACTGAACCAGTGTAAAGCGCCCCAGCTCACTGCTAAGTTCCTTTATCTTTAACAGGTTAACAATGGTCGAACGGTGGATGCGTGCAAATTTTGTGGTATCTAACTGCTTAACCAAGGTATGCAATGTGGTGCGATGTAAATATTTATCGTCTTCTGTATAAACTTCAACGTAGTTTCCGGCCCCCTTTATCCACAACACATCCTGCACGGGTAAAAGCTCAATACGCCCAACATTCTTGATGGGAAAGACATGGGTGAAAACACGCTGCGAACGGGACTCCTGAATCAACTCTGTCAGGCTTAGAATATCGTCGGGCAACAACTGAAACGGGATAAACAGCAGTTTTTTATTGTCATACTGCAATTGATGCTGATGATTAAAGTGGCCCAGGACAGCATAATTTTCAGCATTAAAGAAAGTTATCCGCTCGAAAGTCTCTTCAAACGATTCTCTTTCTCCCACAGCATCATAAATAAGCCAGTCGATACTTTCCGCATCGGAACTTAACTCATTGGTAGTCGTTAAATGCTTAAAGCTGACTTTAAACTCTTTAAAGGTGGTACTTAGCGAGCTGGCCAGATCCTTCCGTTGGCTTATCAATACCACCTTTGGCTCGTGCTGCACCTGCAGTCCCTTTTCCATCGCATAATAAGACTGATGGTAAGGAAGCCAGACGAGATAAGGATTTTTTGTGATTAAAAGAACATTATAGTGAGTTTCCTGCTCATTTTTAGGGATAAAAACCATAATACGTAGAAGAAGTCGTTTTCCTGGAGTTTAGCCTAACTCAGTAAAAAACTCGCTGATCAATAGACTCTCCTTTTGTAATCTATAGACTAAAACTTCGAAACCTCAATTAGCCCCTCCCCCCTAGTTTCAGGTATCATTAATACACTTTATTAACACAATTCATTTCACGTAAAGAGGTAATAATGGATCATTGGAATCAATACTGGAATTCTCCGGGTGTTCTTAACAGTTTCGCTGAAGGCGAAAGTAATGAAGGCTATAGAGGTACGGTACATAAAACCTGGCAGTCATTACTTTCAGACCTAAACAAAGGCTCCCGAATTTTAGATCTCGGTTGTGGTAATGGCGGTCTGGCTTTACTTGCAACAGAAGTTAGTGACGCCGAGAACAAAAGCTTCAAAATAGAAGCTGCCGATGCCGCTTCAATTGATCCTGTTCAACAGTTCCAACAGCAACCCGCTATTGCCAAAAAACTGGAAAAAATAACCTTTCATAGTGACATGCCGGCAGAGCAGCTTAAGTTCGAGGACGGCTCACTGGACGCGGTGGTTAGCCAGTTTGGTTTTGAATATTCTGATAGTAAAAAGTCTATAACAGAAATTAACCGGGTGCTAAAAAAAGGCGGCGTGTTCGGTGCTGTTTGCCATAATTCAAATAGTGCCATTACTGAGGAGTGTCGTGCGGGCGCTGAATTTATCGACCACTTGCTCAATCACACCCCCGTTTTCCCTTTAACAGAAGTGATTCTTACACTGGCTGAACAGGCGATTCCTCAACTTGGTGACAAAGGCTTTCAGGAATACAAAATCTATCGTGTGCAGCGCAATAGCGTCATGTGGATTATTCAAACTTTAAGAAAGCAGTTTAATAGTGCGGGCCATAAAGTTTGGCTAGATGAAGTAGAAGGCCGCATTCAAACGGTATTCAATAATTTGGATAGTAAGCACTTAACTGATATTCGTCGTTTTCTAGGCTTTCATTATGAACAACTGAATGGCCAACAAAAACGAATTCAAGAACAGGCCAATGTTGCGCTGTCGGAAAAAGACATTGAGCAGTTAACGTCAGAATTCAAAACACACGGATTGAACTTGAATGCGACTGAAATTGCGTTAGAAGAAGGCGTCACGGGCTGGTTGTTAACCGCAACGAAATAAATTAATAAATTTATGCAGCAGCCATAAAAAAACCCAGCCATAGGCTGGGTTTTTTATTACTCAATAACTTAACTATTAGAAGTTTTGAGTATAGCTAACCTGGAATTGACGACCTGTAAATGGATACAGACTTGTATCAAATTCATAGTTGTCATCCAATACTGGGTCACGGTCAAATACGTTATTTACACCCAGAGTCACTTTACCATCCCATGGTGTGTTGTAGTTGTACTGAACGTTTGAATGCGCCCAACCACCTGTTATACGTTTATTTCCATCACCATCGGTGGTGCATTTCGCCTGGAAAGTTGCGTCTTCAAGTGTGTCGGTATCAAGCGTAGTACTGTGACAACGGCTTGGGATGAAATACGTGTGCCAGTTTACTGAGTGGTTACCCAACTGATAGCCAACCGTAATGTCTGCACGGTACTCGTTTAACGTCAGCTCAGTGTAATCCTGTTGTGCTGAAGCAGGAGTAAACTGGCCGTTGTATTCAAGTACATAGCTCATTGTGAAATCAGCATTTAACACGCCAGGGCCAATGCCTTGTGCATAGTTAGCACTGACATCAAAACCTGATGTATCGAATGACTGATAGTTAGTAGGCTGAACTACGTGGTTACCACCAGCACTTACGTCATATTCAAGACCTTCATAGGTATCGATGGTTTCCATAAACTGCAACCACATGACGTCTTGCGCTACGATTGATGTAATAGTGTCATCAATTTCAGTGTAGTAGTAATCGACAGAGAAGTTTAAGTCAAAGTCTTGACCTGCTCCAAAGTCATAAACCGCACCAAGAGCGTATTGAGTTGACTCTTCAGGACCTAAGTTCTCGTTAGAACCAATGTAAGTGTCATACTGCTGCTCTGGTTGTGCTAAACACGCTGCAATATCGTCAGCGAAGTTAGGATCGTTCTGAACCTGAGAAATGGTTCCACCCATACAAGTTGGGATATCACGACCAAACGACGCACTGAATGCTGGCTGTTGATACAACATGTCCAGTGACGGAGCACGGAAACCGGTACCTGCTGATGCACGAACAATTAAGTTATCCAGAGGCTGGTAACGAGTCGAGATTTTGTACGAGTCCGCATCACCAAAGTCTGAATAATCATCTAAGCGAGCTGCCAGATCCATATCCCAGTTGTCAGCTAATGGAATTGACCACTCGGTGAAAATCGCTTTCATTTCACGGTCACCACCAGATGTACCACCAGAGGTACCAATGATATTACCCGCTTCGTTCTGTGCCTGAGCCTGGTCACGGTATTGTTCACGGCGAACTTCACCACCGACAAACCATTGGCTCATGCCTGGGCCATCACCCTGTAAACCGAAATCGATACGGTCAACAATCATTGACGCGCGACGGTTTGAGTTTTCACGCATTTGAGCAACTAAGTCTGAGTATTCGCTTTGGTCTGGCTGGCGAGGATCCCAACCGTTCGCAGCGGCATAGTCAAGACCACGAGTGTTGACATAGCCGTCACCCCACTCATGCATTTCATAAATACTGCGGTTATAAGCAACTTCATAGTCAACATTCATTGAGCCAATGTAGCCTTCAAAACCAACAGTGTAGTCATTCAGGTAGTCATACTGGTTAGTATCACGACCCGGACCGGTGTTATCAAAGCGGTAGTAAACGTAGTCACCTGGATTCATCTCGGTAAGCGTCTGACCGTCGCTTAGTGTTTCTTCTGGTAAGGTTTCACCAGACCAAACGAAGAAACCGGCTGCTGGTGCATAACGACCAAAACTTTTAGTACGCGAAGATAGCGCACGAGTAAAGAAGCGGTGGTCATCGCTGATGTTGTACTTACCATCTACAAACAGGCTGTAGCGATCCAAAGATGCTGATGCAGCAGATGATAATGTATGCTCGTAACCACAAGTGGTATCACCCGGGTACGCGCTATCAGACCAAACACCTGAGTACTCTTCGCCATAAACGGAGCAGTCATCACTGACCATTGAGCTCAGTACGCCAGTGCTAGGGTCAACAATGTTACGCGCATACTGCGAGAAACCAGTTGTTTCACGGTAGTCTGGACGACCTTCGAACATAGTCGACTCATCGTTGAAGTTATAGCTTTCAAAGAAGAAACGATCACGTGAGAAGATGATGTCTTTACGGTCGTGCTCTAAACCAACAGTGATGCTACCAGATTTACCTGCGATGCCGCCGACGATGCTAACAGATTTTTCGTCACCGCCTTCGCGGTCACTGATGGTTTTATCAGCAGTGATCTGTAGACCGTTGTAATCTTCTTTCATGATGATGTTAACAACACCACCAATAGCATCAGAACCATAAACCGCTGATGCGCCATCAGACAGAATTTCAATACGTTCTACCGCAGCGAAAGGAATGGTGTTCAAGTTCTGAGACTGACCATCACCTACCGGAGAACCTGGCAGACGGCGACCGTTCAAAAGAATCAGCGTACGGTTTGAACCTAAACCGCGTAAGCTCATCTGAGCTTGGCCCTGAGCGGTGTTACCCGATTCTTCACGAATTGAGCCCTGAACGTTGAAACTGTTGTTACGCAGAACGTCAGAAACGGATTGGAAACCAGTTGCATCAATGTCAGCACGGTCAATGACCATAACTGGTGTTGCGCCTTCAACGTCAGTACGGTTTAGACGTGAACCAGTAACCTGGATGCGTTCTACTTCTTCTTCTGCCTGCACGTCAGTTTGCGCGTCTTGCGCAATGGCTAACGTTGGAAAACCTAAAGACGCAGCTACTGCTGCAGCCGTTAAGCTTTTGCGAAATGTCATATTTTTCATGAGTAAAAACTCCCTGGAACGTTTTTTTTATATCGCTTCTTTTGTTAGAAGCTGGTTAGAATCTAACAGGAAGTTAAATGCTTGTAAACTTTTCGTATCGAATTTGTTGAGGATGTTTGTTCAATGTAACGAATCCGCTACCTAAGTCTTAATGAGCCCTTGAGTTCAACGGTACCCGATAAACCCAATCCCATTTCAGGACCTTGGGTTGACAGAAACTATTTGGTTGCCTGTATACAGTTCCCGACAATACCCGTTTCAGGAAACTGCACCTGCTGTACCTTGACCTGTTTAAAACCTGCCTGCTCTACACGCTTTTGGATGGCGTCGATGCCTTCCAATTCGTCTGTCGCTTTTAAGAGCGTGGTTAATCGTCCTTTATGTTCTGTAATATTGTTCAGATAGTCTTCGAATACCTTCAGCGACTCGTCTTTTTGACCAGAAGCTGCGGCCTGCAATAAATGCTTAGTCGCAGGAACAAAGTTCATTGCATGAAAAGCCGGGCTACGCTGATGCTTGCGGGCAAACTCATTTAGCCGCTGCTGTGCTTCCAGCGCAGACTTTGGCAGGTTACCGGGACCATGTTTCAACAGAGCTTCTTGCAATACTTGTACAGACTTTCGTAACTGCTTGATTGCAGATGGAATAAAGTCGTAGATTGCCAGGCTTTTAAGGTAGATAACCGATTCTTTAGAGTGAACCAAAGCGACTAAAGACCCGCCACGCTTTAGTTGCGCAAACAGATTGTTAAGGCCAGCATCGACGTCACCATACTCCAACCCAAAATGGGACACGAAAGTACCCACTTTTTTATTAGAAGGGAGCCTGAACGTTTCATAAGGCGTGTTACCAGAAAGCTTTAAGTCTTTGTTCGGTGGGTTAATATCAGCTGAATCGATGCCCATCAGGGTCAACTTTTTCGTCTTTTCCCCAGCATACTCAGTGAGCCATTCCACAACGATGCCATTACCCGTTCCGACATCGACAATGGGTTGCTTGGGCTCAAACTCTTCCATCCGCTCAAACCAGAACTTTCTCATTTGATAGATTTGTAAACGAGACTTCTCATCTAAAAAGCTGGCTTTAGCGCCTTTTTGCCAATAACTATTCCACGGATTTTTTGTTGTTGTCATGGATACTCCACTCTTCATCAGCATAATTGTTATCTGAGCATACTATGCAGCAAATTTTATGTCAGCCAACTTTCAATCAATAATCCGGCATAAAAAAAGCCAGTCGATGAAAACATCGACTGGCTTTAGCTGGTTTAAAACTTTAAGGAAAGTTTTTTAGAAACGCATTGTTACGCCGGCAAAGTAGTAACGACCAGTAACATCATAGGCTTCTGACGCCGTATTAATGCCTGTTCCGCCACTCACAGTACCTTGCGGTAACATAGGTGGTTTCTTATCAAAGGCATTACGAACACCAACGCTGAATTCATAGTTATCGTTCATGAAATAGCGAGCGGAAATGTCATGATAAGTTACCGAACCCACGTTATTAAACTCTTCCAACGGCGCATAATTCGTGAAGTTATAGTTATAACCGTTCATTGAATCTTTAGCGCTGTCCCAATAACGCATTCTCCAGGAGAATGACAAGTCATTCAGAGAATAAGCCAAGTTCAAGTTGGCTCTATGATTTGGTGTTGTAATCTCACCTTCATAATTTTCAACACTGCCATCATAAATTGACTCGATTGAGTATTCGTCGATGTAGTTCCAGATAAGGTCCGCTGAAAACTGACCATCAGCAATAGTTTTACGGTAGTTCAACTCAAGATCAACACCAGAAGTGCTGATGATATTTTCGTTTGAAGAGCTGCTGTCAACATCAACCAAAACACCGTCAGAGCTGCGGAAAACTTGATCATTACAGCTTGCATCGAAGTTATCCGGGTTAACTGAGTAGCAACGTTGAAGTACAGTAGAACGACCTGTAATTGCAATCGCGTCTTCTACTTCAATGTTGTAGTAATCAACTGTTGCTGATAATTCATCAGTCACCTGCCAGATTGCACCTAAGCTGTAAGTGTCAGCAGTTTCTTCTTTGACATTCGGATTACCGCCGATCATACCACCGGTACCCTGAGCTTCAGCTTGCGTCAACGTGAAAGAACCATCATTTTGAATACGATTATCAACCGAAGCAATAGAACGGCAGTTTTCGGCTATGTTGCCTGTGGTGCTGGCAGTAACATCGACACAAGGATCAGAAACCGCAGCAAAAGTTTCGCCGGCACCCGAGTACAGGTCAGAGATATTCGGTGTACGGATAGCGGTCGCAGCTGACGCACGAAGTTTAAAGCCATCAACCGGCTCATATTCCGTACCTAAGTTCCAGGTCGTTGCAGACCCAGTCGCTGAATGATCAGAGTAACGCGCAGCCAAATCAACCGATAGGTTCATTAGGACAGGAAGGCGAGTTTCCACGAAAATATCTTTTGTATCGTAACGACCATCAGTTGGTTCAGAAAGGTTCGTGCTTGATGCGCCTGTCTGAGCCAAGTCCCCCGGGCTATAGGTACCCTTCTCTTCGCGATACTCAAGACCACCGGCTAATCCGACAAAGCCACCAGCCATTTCGATTGGCAGATCACCAGAAACAACGCTCTGTACGACAAACTGTTCCGCCGTACCCGTTGCTTTAGCTGGAGTTGAGATATAGTCAACTGCTTCTGGAGAAACGGAGTTTTCTCCAAATAAGTTCAAAGGAACACAGCCTTGCATGCGCGCAATTGGATCAGCACAAACCAAATTGCCGTTACCATCTTCGACAACATCCAACGCTAAACGAGCACGATCGGTATTAACTTGACCGCCGTTTAACTGTTCTTGGTTGGTACGTCCCCAGGTCATGTAAGTGTCCCAGGTCCAATTGTAGTTAATGTCATAATTGAAACCCGTGGCAATACGTAACGTATCACGAGTCACATCGGTAGAGCGTTGACCGAACTCGCTCATACGACGCACAAATGTGGTTTCATTTAAATTTTCAATACCTTCAGCTTGTAAGTTCTGGCGTAGCAGATCAGGTACTAAAGGAGAGTTCACACTCAGGCCATCGATAGGTTGTTCTACACGATGGTTCATCCATAAGTCTTCACCAATGTTGAAAGGCGTTGGTTCAATGGTTGAGCCTTGAGTTTCAGCCGAGTTCCAGTGGACAGAACCGAAGACACTTAAATCACTTTCCAGGTCCTGGCGAATTTCAGCAGCAACGTACCGGCGTTCCAGTGGAGTCACTAACTGACGCGCACTAGCGCGGTTGAAACCACCTGAGTATTCCGTACCGTCACCATTATAGCTATTATTGTCAGTAGTGATGCGTCCCTGAGATGGATAAGACGACAGCACATCACCGACGTACTCGTTACCGTCATCGTCAAGCAGAATAGCGCGATCAACAGCAGAGAATGAACGGTCAGTAGATTTTAATCCTTCGTCATTATCAATACCGAAAGAAAACCACGCATTACCGTCAGCCCAGTCTTTACCTGTGGTTAGGTTAATATTCTGAGTCTGGCGATCGTGTTGTCCGGAAATACCCGTTTGAGCGTTAACCTCGACTCCGTCGAAATCTTTACGAGTAATGATGTTCACAACACCCGCTACCGCATCTGAACCGTAAACCGCAGAAGAAGCGCTTTTCAGTATCTCAATGCGTTCGATCATTACGGTAGGGATAGCATTTAAGTCAACAGCGTAACCGGTTGATGGATCAACACCTGAAACAAAACGCTGACCGTTAACCAAAACTAAGGTGCGGGCCGCACCCATGTTACGCAATTCCGTTGTATTCAAACCAACGGTTGTTGTACTGAATGCAGAGTTCGACTGATCAGAGCCAGCAATAGCAACGGGTGACATATTCAGTACTTGAGCCACATTAATTGCCCCTGTCTGAACGATATCGTCACGTCCGAGAACAGTCACAGGTACTGGGGTTTCCATACTCGCTCTGCTCAGACGAGAACCTGTGACTTCAATTTGTTCAATTTTATTCTGATCATCAGTATTGTCTTGCGCTAACGCAGGAAACGCAAGCGTAGACGCAACTGCAACCGCAGTTACGCTGCGGCGAAACAGTTTGTTATTCATGAGATTACTCCCTGGAACATTATTTTTTTAACGTTGCTTGATTGGCGAAAAGCAACATGAAACCGATGGTGTAAATAGTCATTTTTGAATTGACACACGACATTCGGTGACAACCTTTTAACGCTGTAGTAATTAGATTTCAAGAGTAAATAGAGGGGTTTCTTTACGCGGAGAATTTGATCGAACAAATCATAGACAATTAGCGCGATTATTAAACTTAAACGTTAAAATATAAAACAAAGGTTAAGCCCATTGTATACAAAAAAGCCAGCTGCAAGCAGCTGGCTTTAACAAGTTAATACTTAGTTCAAACTGTTACATGAATTCGTAAGAAATGCTTGCGAATACATAACGACCTAACGCATCAAAATAACCTGGGTAAGTGTTACCATTACTACCATTTGCACCAGTCAGGTAAGGAGGATCATTAGCCAGGATGTTGTTAACACCAATGCTAACCGTTGCGCCTTCTGCAAACATGTAACGACCTGTCAGATCTAAGTAGCTTTCGTTACTGATGTCACGTGACGTGCCGGTCAAATGCTCAGTTGCACCCAGAGAACGCAAGTTGGCTGACACTGATACGCCATCATTGTTCATCCATGTTGCACGTAGGTTATGCTGCCACTCAGGGTTTGGTGAACCACAAGTACCACCCCATTTACCAGCACACTCAGTTGTCGCAAGACCAACAACAGGCTGTGTATCAAACTTAGTAAAGTAAGTACCCACTAAGTTAAATTTCAAACGACCCCAGTCATTGTTCAGCTCATGAGTATACGTTGAGTTGATATCAAAACCTGAACGCTGTTCAAAGCCAATGTTTACGTTGGTTTCGACAATACTGTCCTGACCTAACCAAAGTGAACCACTGCTTTCACCTCGACTGATTAAGTCACAGAAAGTTGGATCACCCGTTTCAAGACACAAGTCTAGTGTTGTTTCTGAAGCAACCGTACCGATAGCGTCTTCTACTTTAATATCAAAGTAATCGACCGATATATCGAAGTTGCCATCTAACGAGCGATAAACAAAACCAGCAGATATCGTGTCAGAAGTTTCAGGTTCCAAATCCGGGTTACCACCAAAGATAGCGTTATACTGACTCGCAGGGCTTTGTGGAATTGAACCATACTGAGCAGGAGTTACCCCAGAGTTCTGACATGCTTCCAGAGTCGCTTCAGGGTTTGTGCCGGCACATGGGTCACTATCCATGTCGTACAAGCCTAAGCTTTGCGGATCGAACAATTCACGAATGTTCGCATGACGGGCCGCGCGCTGGAAACTACCACGTAATTTAATTTCCTGGTTAACATCCCAACCAACAGCCACTTTGTAAGTATCCGTTGTTTTGTCTGTTGTGTAATCTGAATAACGATAACCCAAGTCAACAACAAAACTATCAGCCCAGTCAGCGTCATCCACAACATAGATTTTCGCTTCGGTGAAGAACTCTTCAACACCTAATGAACCTTCAGTACCAATAGTCGGACCACCTTGTCCTGCACCATCACCAGATTCAAAGTTGCTATCCGGACGGAATATGAGCTTCTCATCGCGACTTGTAACACCCGCAAGCAGCTCTACGCCACCGTATGACCAAGGCGTTCTGACGCCATAATCACCTAAGTTACCAATCACGTAACCAGTAATATCGCGTAAGTTTGTTTCACCTGTCGCATACAATGGAAGGGTCAAATAACTTAACGCTTCATCAGAGATGTTAGGGCCAAAAATATCCCACGGCACACAGCTTGGGTCGACGCCACTGAGTGCTGCACTACAAACGGCTTCACCGGTATCCGGATCCGTTGTCACATCGAGAGCACGGCCAATATTAGTGATACTAAAGTCATTTTCGTATACCGAAGTCAAACTGACGTTACCAAAGTTGGCTGATAAGTCGTAACTCCAGGTATCGTTTAGGAAACCGCGAATACCAAATACGCCGCGATGTGAAATGTGTTGAAGATCCTGTTGGCGAGGACCACCTTCTACATTTCGCTTGCCAATATAAACACCTTCCCAGACATTAGGATCGCCTGAGGCTTGTGCTGGTCCGCCGGCACCACAGATAGTATCTCTTTGCTGATCTGAGAAAAGCGGATTATCACAGTTTAAATCAACTTGAGGGAAGAAAGCGCCTGACTCGGCTATTTGAGAAACGCTACGGTCTTTCACGTAACCAAGTTCGGCAAAGAACTCAATATTGTCATTTAATTCATATTTACCGAAAGCGCCTAAAGTCACTCGTTCATCCGGGCGTTGGTAGTAATTTACCGGACCAAAGTTATATAAACGTCCGTCATACTCTTGTAAAGTCCCTTCATCAATATAGTAGTCATAGCCGCCTGCAGTAAAGTCAGTTAAACGACCATCCGGAATAGTACCGGAACCACCACAGAAATACTCGCCGGTATCAGGGTCGCGGTCATAAGCACAAATACTGTAATCGCGGTTATCCTGAGTGATTGGTTTAATATCGCGAACAGTCGCGTAAGCTGTAATATTGCCTTTCCCATTATCAGCGTTAGAGCCAATGATGATTGAAAAGTCGTTCATGTGACCATCTCGGCCAGAACCGGGGGCTAGAGGAAATCCGGCTTCTTCGGCTGCTTGTGCTACTCCGTTGTCATTATCATTATCATACTGATAAAAACTGTGTTGATAATCGAGCTTAACGCCTTCGAAATCGTCTTTCATGATGAAGTTAACAACACCAGCTACTGCGTCTGAACCATAAGTTGCAGATGCACCACCTGTGAGCAACTCCACATTTTCAACTAAAGCACTTGGAATTTGGTTTAAGTCAGGAGAAATACCCCCCACTAATGGAGACCCCATAACCAGACGGCGACCATTCATTAAAACCAAGGTGCGTTGAGGTCCCAAACCACGCAGAGAAACCGTTGCTGTACCAGTAGCGCCGTTTGAATCTGTTGATGTTTGACCCGGGAAGACTTGAGGTAAATCATTCACCAAATCTTCAGCGCGGACGTTACCACTGAATTCAAACTCTTCAGAAGTAACCTGGGAAATAGGACTAGAGCTAACGACGTTAGCAGACTGCGGAATACGTGAGCCCGTAACCTGAATTCGCTCAACCGATTCTTCTACCGCAGCATCAGTAGACTCTTGATCTTGGTCTTGAGCCAGAACAGGAAAACTGATGGTTCCCGCCACTGCTGCCGCAATTAAACTTTTGCGAAACTTGATGTTATTCATAAGTTAAATCCCCCGGAGATTTATTATTATTGGTCAGAGATTAACCTCTAACAGTATAGAATTTAGCAACAAGTTATTTTTATGTAAACAAAATGTATTAGATCTTTTGATTTAATTACTATATCAATTGTTTAAAAAAAGGTTATAAAAGGAATATCCGGGGTTAAAATGACGATCTTAAAAAGTTAATAACCGCTCATTTTTCTGACGAGCCTGATAGCATTGAGCTAAGAACAGTTCTGCACAGGCAACAGTGTCAGTTAACGCGTGGTGAGCATGGTAGTCTGGTAAGTTATAGCGTTGTCGGCAGGCACTGAGCGTCAGTTGTCCACCTTGAATAGGTTGTTGAGGGTCCTTTTCCAGCTTTTTCTTCTCAAAGGCTAGCGTATCGAAAATTGCCAGAGGCTTAAAAGAAGTTCCGTACTGCGACTCAATGTACTTCAGAAATCGCCAGTCCATCCCTTTATGGTGACACACCAGTACAGCATCGTTCAGGGCCCGGCTTAGCATGCCAAATGTCTGCTTAGGTTCTGAGCTATGCAAAAAATCCTGCTCAGTTAAACCGTGTATTGTCGGGCTCTGACCTAACTCAAGTTCCTGACCATGGGAGAAAACATGATATTGGGCATTACCATAATGCATTACCGGCGGATGGATAGTCATCCAGGCTATTGATAATATTTGATGCTTTTTAGGATCCAACCCAGTGCTTTCGATATCAACAGCAACATATCGCAAATTTTGCCACGGCTGTTTCAGCTTTTGGCGTCTATCATACCAATGCGCGAGTCTCTGCAACCATTGAGCCATAGCTAGTAACCTTGCCGGCTAAACTTAAGGCCAACACCTTGCTGCGCTTCTTTTATGATCTTGAATGCAGTTTTAAGCTGACGTCTAGACAATGTGCTCAATTCATCAGGATCGATCGCGTTCTTGGGTTTATCACTTCCCCACACTTTTAACTGATGGTTTAACCTAAGTTGCGTTAAAAATTGCCAGGCTTCCAGCAACGATTGATTATCCTGTCGATTCAGCAGTCGGCTCCCTTTTAACGCAGATAAACGCGCTGGCGTACCGGGAGAGGTGATTCCAGCCTGTAATGAGTAAATGCGTGCTATATCATTAATCAACGCAATACCGTAACGTTTAATATCAATGGTATCACCATCAGTGGTGTCCTCTGTACGTAATCGATTAAACAGACCTAGAGGCACGCTTATCCGATTCACCAAAATAGCCAAGTTGCCTAAAAACATCTCATTTTTGGCGAGATCTGCAATCGCCGAACGGTACTGCTGATAGAATCGTCCAGGACCAACGACCGGTCGACTATCAAAGAATATCTGACAATACATCAAGGCTTTAGGTGTCGGACTCTCAACCCACCCCTGAAAGCGCTCTTTCCACTGATCAATCGTTCCTCGACAGTCTGGATTCGAGGCCATAATATTGCCCGGGCACGAAGGAATGCCACACTCATTTAACCCCTCGCAGACATAGTCCCCCAATCCTGCAAACCAATCTTTCTGTTTATCTGTTAAACCATTACTGAGTAAAAGACCATTATCCTGGTCCGAACTTAGTGTTTGATCTTCCCGTCCCTGAGAACCAAAGGCCAACCAGCTATATGCGGCAGGCGCTGCACCGTGTTCCTGTTCGTATAACTGTATAAGCTGACGCGTCATTCCGTCAGTAACTGACGCCATAAGTCGACCGAGCATCGAGGTTTGCTTCACTCTACTGGCGAACGTTTGCAGATAATCAGGCAGCTTTTGCGCCTCTTCTATCAACTGCGACTTACTACTGGCTTTACGAATGGCACTAATAAGAAACACTGGGTCACTGCGTTGCTGACGAATTAAATCAGTTGCCGTTACCATTCCCACGGGTTGATTTTGATCATTCACCACAGGCAGATGGTGAATGTTGCTGGAGGTCATTGTGGTTAATGCATCCATTAAAGAGCGATTCTCATAAACCGACTCCGGTAGCTGTGTCATTACAGCCGAAACCCGAATATCCAAAGGTAAGCCTTCTGCCACAACCCGATTCCGCAGATCTCTATCCGTTAAAATGCCGACCAGTTGGGTATCGTCGACAACCAAAACTGACGATATACCGTGCTTTGCCATTAACTTAGCCGCTTCCTGAACAGAGGTATCACTCGGTAAACTGACAGGAGGCATTGTCACTACGCTGCCAATCGTCTGCTCGCTCCAGTCACTGCCCGTCTCGTCATCACCTTGTTGCTCTGTTAATAATCTCTGACCATGGGCTCGAATAAAATACTGCTCGAAGGTTCTGGAGACATTGCGGAGTCGATCAAATGCCGATTGTGGCAGAACGTAAACAATACCGTCTTCTATGGTTTGAAGTTTATTTACCACCTCACGACCGGAGAGTAATGACGGATAACCAAACAAATCACCGTTTTCCAGCCTTTCAACGAGTCGCCCATCGGCACCTCTTAAATCGAAAACACCAGAGCGCACGATAAACAGTGCTGGCCGCATATCCCTTAGTATCTCATTGCAATTTTGTTCGTTCATATAAACAGATTGCAATTGCGACACCGCCCAACTTCGTTGCTCTTCGGACAAGGTGTCAAAAGGAGGGCAGTCCTTTAAAAATGAATTAACTTCCATGGGGCTAATCCCTGTTTGTAGAAACAGTCGATTTCAGTCTTGTGTATTAACCTGACTTAGTCAATAAAAAGCCCAGCACAAAGGCTGGGCTTTAAGTACACTACTTTTTCTTTAGTGAGATTGAGCTTCACCTGAGCCTTTCGGATAACGAATTGACTCCACCAGTTCCTGAATATGTTCCGGAGCATCACCAGTAAACTTATGTACGATAACAGCAACAACAAAGTTGATGATCATACCTAAGGTACCAATACCCTCAGGAGAAATACCAAATAACCAATTGTCTGGAGTATTCAATTCCGGAGCAACGAACTTGAAGTACACAATGTAGCAGAAGGTAAACAGTATACCGACAACCATGCCTGCTACCGCACCTGCACGGTTCATGCGTTTATGGAATACACCCATGATGATCGCAGGGAAGAAGCTTGCTGCGGCTAAGCCGAACGCGAAGGCGACCACCTGCGCCACGAAGCCGGGCGGATAGATACCAAAGTAAACGGAGATAAATATTGCTACGGCAGCTGCAAGCCGCGCATACAACAGCTCCTGTTTATCCGTAATATTTGGCGCCAAATTTCGTTTCAGTAAGTCGTGTGATACCGATGTCGAAATAACCAATAATAGACCTGCGGAAGTAGACAATGCAGCGGCAACACCGCCCGCAGCGACCAGTGCAACGACCCAAGCAGGCAAATCCGCAATTTCAGGGTTGGCCAATACCATGATGTCACGGTCAATGGTCATTTCGTTACGCTCATCACCTGAGTAGAACATTTTGCCGTCATCGTTCTTATCTTCCCAAGTGATCAAACCGGTTTTTTCCCAGTTCTTAATCCAGCTCGGGGCGTTCTCATATTCAACACCGGTCAGCTCTGGGCCGTTAATGGTATTAAACATATTCACCTTCGCAAACGCAGCGATAGCTGGAGCCGTTAGGTAAACAATCGAAATGAAGGTCAATGCCCAGAACGCAGAGCGGCGTGCATCACGTACTTTAGGTACCGTGAAAAAGCGTACAATGACGTGAGGTAGACCTGCAGTACCAACCATTAGTGCGGCAGTAATGAAGAATACGTCAACCTTACTACGCACACCTTCAGTATATGCGGCAAAACCAAGCTCCTGAGACAAACCATCTAACCTGTCTAGTAGATAGTTTCCTCCGCCAGGAACGTCTTGAGCGATAGTCGCGCCAAAACCTGTTTGCGGTAAAATATGATCTGTCATTAATAAAGAAATGAAAACGGCAGGTACAACATAGGCGAACATTAATACAATGTATTGTGCCACCTGTGTGTAGGTAATCCCTTTCATGCCACCAAGTACGGTATAGAAGAAAACAATGATTGCACCAATGATAACACCTGTTGCAATGTCAACTTCAAGGAATCGCGAGAACACGACACCAACACCACGCATTTGTCCGGCAATGTAAGTAAAGCAGATCAAGATAGCGCAGATTACGGCAATAGTACGTGCCGTTTGTGAGTAGTAGCGGTCGCCAATAAAGTCCGGCACAGTGAATTTACCAAACTTACGTAAGTAAGGTGCAAGACACATTGCCAACAGTACATAACCACCGGTCCAACCCATGAGGTAAACGGAGCCATCATAACCGGCGAAAGCGACGATACCCGCCATTGAGATAAAAGAAGCAGCTGACATCCAGTCTGCGGCTGTTGCCATACCATTGGCAATAGGGTTAACCCCGCCGCTTGCTACATAAAAGTCATTCGTTGAGCCAGCACGTGACCAAATTGCGATACCAATGTATAGCGCGAAGGTCAGGCCGACGATTATAAAGGTGAGCGTTTGAATATCCATAGCGCCTTAGTCCTCGTGTACATTGTATTTGTTATCTAATGCGGCCATGCCCCTCACATAAATAAAGATGAGCACGATGAAAGTCAGAATGGAGCCTTGCTGTGCGAACCAAAATCCCAGCTTAAAGCCAAAGAAAGTGATTTCGTTAAGCACGTCCACTAATATAATTCCAAAGCCATAGGAAACGATAAACCAGACGACTAGCAGCTTGAGCATCAAGCTGAGGTTTTCTTTCCAATACGCTTTGGCATGGGATTCGCTTTCGAATGCCATAACGTCCCCTCCAGTTGTTCAACATTATTGTTTTTGGGTCGTTAACAAATGTAAGTGGGATTGTTAACAGGGGAAATTGGACTTTGGTCGTAGCCTGAGGTAATTAAGTCAAATCACTTTTGTTGCAGACATAAAAAAACCCCGGCGCGTTAGCAC
>NZ_PIQC01000006.1 GCF_003987255.1 Idiomarina ramblicola | reverse complement strand
TGGAATGTCCAACTATTGGGGGTCACTTCATAATTAGCAGGCTTTTCTCTTTTAAAACTACTTTTTCTTTTTCAGGAACTTCATCAAACGTCTGCGCTTTCGCTGCTGTGACAAAGTCAGTTTATTTTTCTTACCTTCATAAGGGTTCTCCGGCTCACGGAACTCAACTTTTATTGGCGTACCCATAACGCCCATGGCCTTACGAAAGTAGTTAATTAAATAACGCTGATAAGCACCGGGCAGGTCTTTTACCTGGTTACCATGAATAATAATACGAGGCGGATTATAACCACCAGCGTGCGCGTATTTTAATTTCACCCGGCGTCCGCTGACCAGTGGCGGTTGATGTTCTTCCTGCGCCATTTCCATTATTTGGGTCAGCTTAGAGGTACTGATGCGCTGAGTGGCACTCGTATACGCTTCTTCAACCGATTCAAATAAATGGCCGACACCGGTACCGTGTAAAGCGGAAATGAAATGCAATCGGGCGAAATCGACGAAGCCTAAGCGACGATCCAGCTCGCGCTTTATTTCTTCTTTGTGGTCGTTTTGCAAACCATCCCACTTGTTCACTGCAATAACAATTGAACGACCGGCGTTTAACGCAAAGCCAATTAAGTTGAGGTCCTGATCACTGATAGTTTCACGTGCATCAACCACAATAAGAACAACGTTTGCGTCCTCAATGGCCTGCAGGGTTTTAACCACCGAGAACTTCTCGATAGCCTCACCAATACGTCCACGCCGACGCACGCCGGCGGTATCAATCAACACATACTCGCGTTCATTGCGCTGCATAGGAATGTAAACAGAGTCACGAGTGGTGCCCGGCATGTCATAAACGACAACCCGTTCTTCACCCAGTATGCGATTGATTAAAGTAGATTTACCCACGTTAGGGCGACCGACAATAGCCAGTTTTAGTGGCAGCTTATCGTAGTCAATTTCATCATGCTCCAGATCTTCAGACTCAACATCCTTGGGCACGATAACGTCGGGATACTCTTCCGCTATTGGCTTAAAACAAATCTCGAGTAACTGCTCAACACCACGACCGTGAGCCGCTGCAATACCGTACAGTTCACCTAAAGATAACGAGTAAAAGTCAGCCATAGCCGAATGCGCATCAATACCGTCAATTTTATTGCAGACCAAATAAACTTTTTTGTTTTGCTTACGCAGGTGTTTTGCAATCGCCTGATCGCCAACAGTGACACCATCGCGGGCATCCACCATGAAAAGAACGACATCAGCCTCATCAACAGCAAGCAGTGATTGCTTCGCCATTTCTTCGTCAATGCCTTCTTCATCACCGTGAATACCACCGGTATCAATAACGATGAACTGAAAACCGTCGTAGTTTGCCTGACCGTATTTACGATCCCGGGTTAAGCCGGGAAAGTCCGCTACCAGTGCGTCGCGTGTCCGCGTTAAACGATTAAAAAGCGTGGATTTTCCCACATTTGGGCGCCCAACCAGCGCGACAACAGGTAACATCTCTAATTAACTTCCTGATTGAATATCGAGCGCGATGATATCACCGTCCCGAGTCTGTACATATAGAATGTTGTTATCAACAACGGGCTCAACATACACGCCGTCACCGCCAACTTCATAACGACCCACAATAGTGCCGCTTTCGCTATCTAACCAATGCAAATAACCTTCGAAGTCACCAACAACAACATTACCGCGATGCCATGCAGGGGCACTTAACTTACGACCGAACAGTTGAGTGTTACTCCAGCGTTCGATACCACCGCTTTGGTCTAAGGCGTAAACATGACTTTGAACATCGGTTAAGAAAATCCGGCCATTCGTCACCAGCATATTTTCAAACGCTTTGTAGTCACGCTTCCAGCGCACTTCGCCACTCATGAGTTCCAGCGCAACCAGTTCGCCGTTGAAAGCGATCATATACAGGGTTGTTCCCTGAGTGGCTGGTTTCGCGTCAACATCAGCTAAGCGTTCCAGTTCAGTACTGCCACTTGGCTTACCAATCGGTTGACTCCACGCCTGTTGACCGTTTTCTGCAATCAGTACCATGCCGGCGCCGTTACTGTCACCAACAACCACACCACCACTGACAATAGCAGGAGCTGATGCGCCACGAACCGTCAGCATAGGTGTCTGGTATTCATATTCCCACTGCTGTTCACCGGTTTCAGCATCCAGGCTAATAACCTTTCCGCCGCCCGTATGCACAACAACGCGACCTTCTCCGACTGCGGGATCTGACATCACTTCATTATTCACTTCGGTATGCCAGACAATTTCGCCATTTTCGGCGTTAAGCGCTACAACATCGCCATTTTCTGTGCCCAGAAAAATACGGTCATAACGAGCAACCAAACCACCGGCTATACGCGCCGGGAAAGGGCTTGAGAAAATACCGCTAAACCAGCCGTCATCAGTTGCTTCATCAAACTGAATCAACTCACGCAAATCAATACGCCACAAGCGTTCGCCTGTCGACTTATCAAATGCGCTAACCAGTCCGTTTCTATCGGCGGCAAAAACCTTTCCATACTCAACCACAGGATTAAGCCGGGAAAAATGCTCACCAATGCCGCTGCCAACAGAAGCATCCCATAAAACCTTTGGCTGAACTTGCTCTGAAATAGGCTGCAATTCAGCAAACTTCGGTTCTTCATCATCGTCACCGAAAACTGAGCATCCGGTAACAAGAATGGCAGCAGTAAATAGCAAGCTGCCTTTAGTAAAGCGTTTAATCAATTGCATTATGACTTAGCCAGGCTGTTGAGTTTCATTTGCAGAGCCGGAGTCAGTGACTCACCTGCCTGCAATGCGCGTTCATAAGCTGCACGAGCTTCTGCGGTATTACCCTGCTCGGCAAGAATATCGCCTTCAAGTTCCGCAGCAAAACCTGCGAAAGCTTCCGGCAAAGGCTTTTGAACTAAGCTTAAAGCCGTATCCAGTTGTTCCTGAGCAATTAAGACCCGGGCCAGGCGAATACTTGCTAAAGCCGACATATTTTCATCATCAGTATTGTCGACAACCGACTGTAAAACCGTCACCGCGGTTGCCAGATCGGTTCGCTCTGTTGCGTGTTTTGCTAATTCCAAAGCAACCAGTTGTGCATAAATATTTTCTGGGTTTTCGCTGACAAATTCCTGAGCTTCAAGCACAGCATTTTCGCTACCTTCAGACAGTTCCGTCGTCAGTTGCTGGTAGTTTGCTGAGGCACGCTCTTGAGTTTCCAACGTGTGCTGGTCGTAATAGCGCCAGCCATAAAACAGACCAAAACCAATAACAACGCCGGCAACAATACCTTTGCCGTGTTCTTTCCAAAACTCTTTTAAACGTTCTACTTGTTGTTCTTCGGTATTATCCACCTGACTACCCTCTTGTCAGTGGCTGCAGAGTCTCAATAAGGTCCTGCCAGCCCAGAGTTTGTTGTTCTTCAGCAGTACGCAACGGCTTGACCGTTACCTGCTGCTGAGCGATTTCATCGGCGCCGATAATCAGCGCAATTTCCGCACCCGATTTATCTGCTTTCTTCATTTGCTTTTTCATGGAACCACCGCCACAGTGACTGACCAGCCGCAGTTCCGGTAAATCATTTCTCAGCTGTTCGGCAATGCGCGGCGCGTTTAGTTCCGCCTCGTCACCTAACGGCATTAAGTAAGCATCAACTGTGCGTCTTGGCGTCAGTTTACCCTGCTCTTGCAATAACAGCACTAAGCGTTCCATACCCATGGCAAAACCTACTGCCGGAGTCGCCTTGCCACCCAGTTGCTCCACCAGGCCATCGTAGCGCCCACCAGCACAAACAGTGCCTTGTGCGCCCAAAGCGGTAGTGACCCATTCAAACACCGTGCGGTTGTAATAATCCAAACCACGAACCAAACGTTCATTCAGAGTGTACGAAATGCCGGCAGCTTCTAAGCGCGCTGTTAATTTATCAAAATGCTCTTTCGATTCCGCGTCCCAGTATTCTGATAAACGTGGCGCTCCCTCAAGAATCTTCTGGGTGTTTTGGTCTTTACTGTCCAGTATCCGCAGCGGGTTACTCTCAAGACGTCGCTTACTGTCCTCATCCAGTTCATCACTGTAATCAGACAAATAACTCTTGAGCGCATCTCGATAATTGGCACGCGCTTCATTAGAACCCAGAGAATTTAACTGCAGCTCAACCTGGTCCAAAATGCCAAACTCACGCCATAATCGAGCAGAGAGTAGAATGACTTCAGCATCTGCATCGGCACTTTCTAAACCAAAAGTTTCTATGCCAAATTGATGAAACTGACGATAACGTCCCTTTTGCGGGCGCTCGTAACGGAACATAGGCCCCATGTACCACAATCGCTGAATTTGGTTATAGAGCAAACCGTGTTGATTTCCTGCGCGAACACAGCTTGCCGTTCCTTCCGGGCGTAGGGTGACACTTTCACCGTTACGGTCGTCAAAGGTGTACATTTCTTTTTCGACAATATCCGTTACTTCGCCAATTGAGCGTTTAAACAGTTGCGTGCTTTCCAGCACCGGCATACGGATTTCACTATAACCGTAGCTTGCGGCAACACGCCGTATTACGGCTTCCACCTGCTGCCAGGCGGGACTTTGTTCTGGCAACAAATCATTCATGCCACGAATTGCTTGTATTGTATTCGCCACGGAGCCTTCTCGTCTGGTTATCGATACAGAAAATAAGCGGGTATTATAAGGACTTTGTCGATGCGGGTAAAATCAACCGTTAATTTCTTTTACGTCAATTTTATTAGCTTCAATAAACTTCACTTGCTCGCGAATTTGCGCTTCCAGTTCATCCACCAAATTATGGTTATCTAATCGCAGTTTTTGGCGCGCACCACCAATATACAAACCACTTTTATTCTTAGCACCAGCAAGACCTACATGCGATATTAAAGCTTCGCCCGGACCATTAACCACGCAGCCTATCACCGAAACATCCATAGGTGTGGTGATGTCTTCCAGACGCTGTTCCAGCTCATTCACCGTGCTGATAACATCAAATTCCTGACGTGAACAGCTTGGGCACGCAATGAAGTTAATTCCCCGCGCGCGGATGCGCAGAGACTTCAGTATGTCAAAGCCCACTTTAATTTCTTCAACTGGATCCGCCGCCAATGACACTCGCAACGTATCGCCAATACCTTCAGCCAGCAACATGCCTAAGCCTACCGATGACTTTACGGCACCGCTTCGTTTACCACCAGCTTCGGTAATACCTAAATGCAGTGGTTGGTCTATTTTTTTCGCAAGTAACCGATACGATTCAACCGCTAAAAAGACGTCGGACGCTTTAACGCTGACTTTAAAATCGTGAAAGTCGAGTTTGTCGAGAATATCAACGTGCCGCATAGCGGACTCAACTAGAGCTTCGGCCGTCGGTTCGCCGTATTTTTCTTGAAGGTCTTTTTCTAAGGAGCCACCGTTAACACCAATACGGATTGGAATGTTCCGTTCACGAGCCGCATCGACAACCGCTTTCACTCTGTCTTCACGACCTATGTTACCGGGGTTAATACGCAAGCAGTCAGCGCCGTACTCAGCAACTTTTAAAGCAATGCGATAATCGAAATGGATGTCAGTTACCAGCGGCACAGGGCTGCGCTGCTTTATAAATTTGAACGCTTCTGCGGCTTCCATCGTCGGAACAGACACCCGAACGATATCGGCACCCGCCTGAGCTAGTGCTTCTATCTGAGCAACCGTCGCATCGATATCGGTGGTTTCAGTGTTTGTCATAGACTGCACAGCAATCGGTGCGCCATCGCCAATAGGTACATTACCTACATACAAGCGGCGTGAAGGACGGCGTTTAATTGGATTTTCGTGCATCATAACGTTAAGTTGACCTCTACTACTCTTCTGACGGTACGGTAAAGCGCGCTACCCGGCCACTGCGGAACTGACTCATATCAACCGCATTACCGTTAAAGCTTACGCTAACAGCTTCCGGTTTACACAGTGTCACTGAAAACGGTGCTTCGCCCGGAACCGGCATGCGATAACCTGCGGCTTTTACACCCACAGCCTGAGTTTCACCCGAGGCGTCATCAATTTTAACCCAACATTCTTCATTAAAGTCCAGGACCAAACTAGGCGAGCTCACCTCCGGTTGCGGTGACGGCTCAATTGGCGTTTGTTGGGTATCGTCTGTTTCTGTGCTAGCTACTTCAGTTGCTGTTGGTTCTGCTTCTTCCGGTTCGTTATTATCAGTGGAAGCCTCATTCGTATCAGCAGCGCCGGTGTCCGTAGGCGTCGCTTCTGATGAGCTTGCGTTATCAGCAACGTCACCAGTACTGTCTTCTTCGTTGACAGGTTCCTGCACCGACTCTACGGCGACATTGGTGTCATCGGTTTCAACTTCTGATTCCAATACTGCTTCGTCTTCGTCCGGTCGAATTTGCGGTTCCGTTGGCTGGTTTGAAATTTCAATTCCACCCACACTATCCGCTTCATCATTGTCATTGGCAGGAACAACTTCGGAGCTCTCCTGCGTACCGTTTGTGTTTTCATTAAAACCAAGATCAGGTTCTTGCCACCACCAAATAACTAAGGCAATCACAATAATAATGACGACATAGGTAATCAACATTAAACGGTTGTCATTTTCCTGGTGTTTCTTTCGTCTTGAGAAACTTTGCATCTGGCTGCTTTCAACTTCCTTAAAGCCTTTCGCTTTGTATGCTTGAAACAGCTCGGTGTCATTTAAGTCGAGCAGTTTGGCATAAGCTCTCAGGTAACCTTTAATAAAGGTTGCCGTAGAAAAAGTTGAATAGTCGTCAGCTTCCAATAACTCAATAATCTGTTTTCGCAAACGCAATTGGTCTGCCACCTCGCGTTGGCTTAAGCCTTTGGCTTCGCGAGCTTCTCTTAGTATTTCACCAGGACCTTTACTCGGCTGTTGTTCTGTTTCTTCTACCGCTTCTGGTTCTGTTTTTTCGTTATCTTTGGTTGATTCGTTTTCAGCAGTCATGATTGTAAGGGGTTTCCCTGTTAAGGTTGAGCTGCATCGTGACTTGTCCGCGCCAGACATTCGGCCTTATTGGCTTTCGCTCTGGCATGATGTGGATACGCTGGATCCAATGTCACTTTATCAAAATACGTCAGTGCTGTTTTCCAGTCACCAGCCACACACAGTGCAACCGCATAGTTATTGAACAATGCACCGCTCATAGGTTGCCATGATAATGTCTGTTGGTAAAGTGACAAAGCTGAATCAACATCATTTGTCGCTAAATACCATTGCCCTGAGGCTAATGAGGCATCCAGAGACCGAGGATTATTCGTTAATGCTGTTTGCAAATGCGGATGAGCCAGCTTTAGTTTCCCTTGCGCTAAATAAGCAAGCCCAAGCTGCAACCGTACATCATTACCCTCAGACACCGTTTGTTCAGGGTTAGCGGTACAACCATATAGCGCTAAGGCTATCAATAATAAAGCGGCTCGCATTATCACACTCCTTGTGCCTGCGATTCTGTTAATTTACGCGGTCTTTACAGCGATGGCTTCCCCGCCACGTTGTTTCTGCTGACGCTTCAGTATACGTTTTGTACGATCAACAACATCACCAACCAATTGCCCACAGGCTGCGTCAATATCATCACCGCGAGTTTTCCTTACCATCACAGTGAAACCGTACTCCATCAGCACCTTAGCAAAACGGTCGATACGCGAGTTGCTGGAACGGCCGTAGTCCGAGCCCGGGAACGGGTTAAACGGAATTAGGTTAATTTTACTTGGGGTATCTTTGAGTGTTTTTGCCAGCGCATGCGCTTGATCGGTTGAATCATTAACATGGTCCAGCATGACATACTCTACCGTGACTTTACGCTGAGCTTTTGACTGCTCAACATAACGACGGCTGGATGCCAGAAATTCTTCAATATTGTACTTTTTATTAACCGGTACAATCTCGTTGCGCAGTTCATCGTCTGGTGCGTGCAACGAAATTGCCAACATGACATCGATGCGTTCACGCAACTTCTCCAACGCAGGAACAACACCTGAGGTACTTAACGTGACGCGACGCTTCGATAAACCAAAACCCAGGTCATCTAACATTAATTCCATGGATGGAACCACATTGTTTAAGTTAAGCAAGGGTTCACCCATGCCCATCATGACAACGTTCGTTACGGGTTTAATTCCGGTTTTTCCATAAGCCCCTAACAGCTGGTTCACTCGCCACACCTGGCCAATGATTTCCGCCACACTGAGGTTACGGTTAAAGCCCTGAGCTCCGGTTGAACAGAAAGTACACTCTAATGCACAACCCACCTGAGAGGACACGCACAACGTGGCGCGGTCACCTTCGGGTATCCAGACGGTTTCAACATCCTGACCGTCAAACAAGGTCATCGCGAATTTGATGGTGCCATCCGACGACTGCTGCTGTTCACGCACTTCCGGCGCGCGAATCTCAGCCACTTGCTTGAGCTTTTCACGCAAGGCTTTATTAAGATTCGTCATCTCATCAAAGTCATCGACACAAAAGTGATACAGCCATTTCATAACCTGTTCGGCACGAAACGGTTTCTCACCCATTTCACGAAAGAATTCTTTAATTCCTTCACGATTCAGGTCAAGTAAGTTCACTTTTTTATCTATTGCGTTGGTCATAAAGCTCCGGTTCTTTGATGTGCTTCGACGTACTGTAGCCTGACATTCATGTCAGGTGAGATCCTGACGTAAACGTCAGGCTACCTAAGAGCATCAGGCTACATTCAAATACAGTCTTAGCGAGTACGCTGGCACACTTCTTCGTCGCTGAAGAAATACGAAATTTCGCGTGCAGCAGATTCAGTTGCGTCTGAACCGTGTACCGCATTTTCGTCTATAGTTTCAGCATAGTCGGCACGAATGGTTCCTGCCAGTGCTTCAGCAGGATTCGTTGCACCCATGATGTCGCGGTTTTTACGCACAGCGTCTTCACCTTCAAGAACCTGAACCACGATAGGGCCTGAGGTCATGAATTCAACCAAAGCGCCAAAGAAAGGACGTTCTTTGTGTTCTGCGTAGAAACCTTCCGCCTGTTCTTTGCTTAAGTGCATCATTTTAGCACCAACAATGCGAAGACCGGCAGATTCAAAACGATTGTAGATAGCGCCGATTAAGTTTTTTGCAACTGCATCAGGCTTGATAATTGATAGAGTGCGCTCTAAAGCCATGGTTATAAACTCCAATAAAATAAAGGGATAAGTTAGTCGCGCGGATTATACGTGAGATCAACACAGAAATCGAATACCCAGTGATTGTTTTTTCACTGATTCTCAGCTAGGATGCTAAAACAGATTAGCCATATAGACGTCTATTTGACGATAAGGAGTTCTTACATGGCGAACAATGAATACGAACAAGCAACCCTCGGCGGCGGCTGCTTCTGGTGTGTTGAGTCTGCTTTCCTTCAGGTAAAAGGCATTCAGTCGGTTAAATCGGGCTACACTGGCGGGCATACTGTGAACCCAACCTACGAACAAGTTTGCACGGGAAACACAGGACACGCGGAAGTCGCTCAACTCCACTACGATCCAGAGCAGATTTCTTACCGTCAAATCTTAGAAATCTTTTTCACCCTGCACGACCCGACTCAGGTTAATCGTCAGGGTAACGATGTGGGTACGCAATATCGCACGTCGATTTTTTATCATAACGATGAGCAAAAGCGAGAAGCCGAAAAAATTATTGCCGAGCTGGAAGCGGATGACGCCTTTGCAGCGCCGATAGTAACCGAAGTCACCGAGTTAGGAACGTTTTACCCGGCAGAGGACTATCATGAAAACTACTACGCCAGGAATCCGGAAAACCCGTATTGTCAGGCAGTCATTTCACCTAAGCTGGCTAAATTCCGTAGAACCTTTTCCGGCTTGCTGAAAGACTAAGCGGACCCTCGCAAGGTATTAATAGTGCGGTGGATAAGCTCTACTGCACTGTCGATATCGTCTTCCGACGTATAACGACCAATACTAAAGCGCAGTGAGCTCATTGCCAGCTCATGCTCAACCCCTAATGCGCTGAGCACATACGAAGGTTCAACACTAGCCGACGTGCAGGCCGATCCGGAAGAAAGCGCGAGATCTTTTAACGCCATTAACAGCAATTCGCCATCAACCCCGGCAAAGCTGATGTTGGTAATATGCGGCACGCGCTGCTGGTCAGAGCCATTCAGCGTCACACCGTCCAACTGGTTAATTCCCTTCCATAAGCGCTGACGCAAGCTTTCAACCCGTGTAGGCTCAAGCTCCAGCTCAGTACGGGCAAGTTCAGCAGCAACCCCCATACCCACAATTTGATGGGTCGGTAAGGTGCCTGAACGCATGCCTCGCTCGTGTCCACCACCGTGCATTTGCGACAGCAACCGCACTCTGGGAGTCCGACGTACATAGAGCGCCCCAATACCTTTAGGTCCATACATTTTATGCGCGGAAAGTGACAATAAATCGATGGGCAGTTCGGCCATATTCATCGGAATTTTGCCGGACGCCTGAGCCGCATCGACATGAAATACGGTGCCATTCTCACGACACAAATCACCAATCGTGGTGACATCCTGAGTCACACCAATTTCGTTATTCACCAGCATGACGCTCACCAACACCGTATCTTCGCGTAGGGCGGAACGGAACATATCCATATCCAGCAAACCATCGCTACCGACATCCAGGTACGTGACATCAAAGCCTTCTTTTTCTAACTGAGCGCACGTATCCAATACCGCTTTGTGCTCGGTTTTCAACGTGATGATGTGTTTGCCTTTAGCCGAGTAATACTGAGCGGCACCTTTTATTGCCAAGTTATCTGACTCAGTCGCTCCGGACGTAAAAACAATTTCGCGGGCATCGGCATTAATCAGATCGGCGATTTGATGCCGGGCAACGTCGACGGCCTCTTCGGCCTGCCAACCATATTTGTGCGAACGCGACGCCGGATTACCAAAGAGGCCGTCCTGAGTTAAGCAACCCATCATTTTCTCTGCTACAACAGGATCGACCGGCGTGGTTGCAGCATAATCAAAATAAAGGGGTAACTTAGGCACTTCGTCGCTCCTGACAACTATTAACTAATGGATAATGTTTCGAATAAAATTTATAGGTGAGAGTTTAGCTTAATCTCTTTTTCGCTGCTTTTATGCAACGCGTTTTGCCGGCTCAAAACATCGCCAACATCTTTCTTTTTCATTAGCTCAGCCAGCGTAATTCCGTCCAGAAAGTCAGAGATTCTATCGCTCAGGCCTTCCCATAGGGAGTGGGTCAGACAACGCTCACCGCCCTGACAATTGGCTTTGCCCTGGCAGCGGGTTGCATCAATCGATTCATCCACTGCATGAATAACCGCCCCGACAGAAATATCATTGGCCGGACACCCCAAACGATAACCACCACCAGGGCCACGAACACTGTCTACCAACCCATGCTTGCGTAAGCGTGCAAATAGCTGCTCTAAATAGGACAGTGATATTCCCTGACGCTCAGAAATATCCGCTAACGGTACGGGACCATTTGCCGTAAATAGCGCAACATCCAGCATAGCTGTTACTGCGTATCGACCTTTTGACGTCAGGCGCATGGCGATTTCCTCTGCTGTTTAATTCATCGTTAATGTAATGTGATTCTACATTCCCGACTATTTTAGTCAAGTATTGCCTGTCGATTTATCCACAGAGGCTAAAATGCCGCGTAAAATATTAATTTCATTCTCTTCCGGACGCGCCCGATTAAACAAGCGACGTAATTTCGTCATGACTTGCCCCGGGTGCTGACGAACAATAAACCCAGTCTCGCCTAAGGTTTTCTCAAGGTGCTCGTAAAACCGTTCTAAATCTTCGGCACGCGGGTATTCCGGTAAGTCTTCAGGAGCACGTTGTTGTGACTCGAGCCACTGCATGCGCAATTCATAGCACACCGTTTGTACCGCCATAGCCAGGTTCAGGGAGCTGTAGTCCGGGTTCGTCGGTATGTGTAAGTGAAACTGACTTTGCTGTAGCTCTTCGTTAGTTAATCCACTGTTTTCACGACCAAACACCAAGGCTACCTGATGCTGCCCTGCTTCTTCCAATACTTTACCGGCACATTCCCGCGGGCCTAGCAGCGGCCAGTCCAACGTACGATTACGGGCACTGGTGGCAATGACCAGGCCACAATCAGCAATCGCTTCTTGCAGAGTATCGACAATAGTTGCTGAAGCCAGAATATCGGTTGCGCCGGCGGCCAAAGCTGAAGCGTGACTGTCTGGCTCCTGCACCGGATCAACTAAAGTGAGCTGAGACAACCCCATAGTCTTCATGGCACGGGCGACTGAGCCTATATTACCGGTGTGCGACGTGTTCACCAGAACAATACGAATGTTATCAAGCATGGCGTTTCCCTTGGATATTTCTCGACTTATGGAAAAGTTTGGCATGATACCGTAACACTGGTATGATCCGCGACCGAAAATTGTTCTTTTACAGCACAGGTAATTGGTATGCATCCGATGTTAAATATTGCGGTGCGCGCAGCGCGTGCGGCCGGCAAAATTTTAGTTAAAAATTTCGACCAGGGAAGCCCTGTTGAAGCCGAATCAAAAGGCTTAAATGATTGGGTTACCGATATGGATAAAGCCGCTGAACAGGCTATTATCAACACCATTAAAAAGTCCTACCCGAACCATGGCATCATTGCAGAAGAAAGCGGCACCCAGGCTGGAGAAGAAAATGACTTCCAGTGGGTTATCGATCCGCTCGACGGCACCACCAATTACATGCGCGGTATCCCCCATTTTTGTATCTCTATAGCGTTACTCCACAAAGGTTCTGTACAACAGGCCGTTGTTTACGATCCTATGCGTGAAGAACTGTTTACCGCATCGCGCGGCGCAGGCGCGCAGTTGAATGGCCGTCGTTTACGTATTTCACCTAAGGTGGAGTTAAAAGGCGCTATTCTGGCAACGGGTTTCCCGTTCAAAATGAAAAACCGTACGCCCGAATATTTGGAAATGTTCAGCAAGCTGTTTGAACATTGTGCCGATATTCGTCGTGCAGGCGCAGCCGCATTAGACTTAGCCTACGTAGCCGCAGCGCGCCACGACGCTTTCTGGGAAATGGGCCTTAAGCCCTGGGACATGTTAGCCGGCGAATTATTGGTTCGCGAAGCCGGAGGCATAGTCAGTGACTTTCAGGGCGGTCACAACTACATTCAGTCAGGCAACATAGCAGCCGGTGCGCCAAAAGCATTAAAACAAATGCTGGCACAAATTCGCTAAGCTGTTTTTAAAAACAAGAGCAGTAAGCCCATAAAGCAAAACGCCGTCTGAGGTAACCCAGACGGCGTTCTTTTTTATAATTCGATTTCTTCTAAATCGAGCTCTAGCGAGTAATCCATTTCAGAGAGTTCTTCCCGCAACCGGTACTTCTCTTTTAGTTGTTCTATTTCACGCCATTTACGTTTTGCGGCGCGGCCCTTTCCAGACTTGTCATTTACCTTTTGCAGTTCTTCTGAATGATCCATGGTATGACCCTCTGCTATTTTGATACAACTTTTTTAATTATGGTATTAGCGCTGCAGTTAATCTGTTTATTAACAAAAAAACCACAACTCATAAGTACCACACACCCGGTCACATTAAAAGAACTTTGTTACGCTTTTGTTAACAGGGTATGGCAAAGGTGTGAAGAATTAGGTGATCAACTCAACTTGCGGGTAGAACCTTAATTTTAAACCGCTTTTAGCTGGGGGAACAAGGATCTGTCTCATTTACTTACAAATTCGTAACTTTATAAATTGACTACTGACGACGCTTTTTATTTACTAAAGCTAAAAGTGCAAAGGAAAAATAAAAATGAGCCAAGAACGGTCTTTAGAAGTTCAACGAGAAGAGTTTAAGCAGCGACGTTTGCTGGCAACCCCTCTGTCAGGACTTATTGCCTGGTGTGTTATTGCTGCCAGTTCCTTATTTCTGGAGCCATTCCCCCTGTCACTCGTTACCTTCATAGCAACGGGCTCTATTGTCTATTTAGCACTTTTCTTGTCTAAATTTACAGGCGAAAACATGCTGGATAAGAGTAAGCCGAAGAACACTTTCGACAAACTCTTTATGCTAACCGTGCTTATGTCAGCATCGGTATACGCCATCGCTATTCCCTTTTTCCTTGAAGACTATACGTCCCTACCCTTAGCTATTGGCGTTTTAACCGGCCTCATGTGGATCCCAATTTCATGGATAATCCAGCATTGGATTGGTATTGCTCATGGATTAGCCCGCACAATACTTGTTGTTGCAGCATGGTATGCCTTTCCTGAGCATCGTTTTTTGGCTGTTTCTCTGGTTATTGCGGCACTTTATATTTTCGCCATTGCCGTGTTGGAAATCAGATGGCGCAAGCTCAAACGGGTATCTAGTTAGACTTTTGTTTCAACTTGGCTAATTCTTGAGCCGCCGTGTTTAAATTCGACGGTGCGCGCTTGGGCTGATAATTCAATATATATTCGACCAGTCCTTTACGTTCAAGAACAGGCACGCTGGGTGGTGAAGACAGTTTAACCCGTGCGCTGCGATGTGAGAAAAACACAACGCCGTCTATCCAGGTAAATGCGCGGTTTTTCTTCAGGTGCTCAGCTAAAACATGAACCTGTTTTTTTAACTGTTTTATTGGATTGCGAACTTTGGCTGTATAACGACCACCTTTGCGCCCTACTTTATGGGCTATCCAATTAGGGGATAGCTCATCTCCCGTTACTTTAGAGTTATTGTTTTTCACTTCTACTACAAACACACCGTTAGGGCCCACAACAATTAAATCCAGCTCCGTAAACCCGCGTTTTGCTCGCGAGTTGGGCACATCAACCTGGTTAAACAAAACATAGCTATCGGGGAGTTTTTCTAAAAGCTTCAGTGTTTTTAATTCACCCTTAGCACCTGAACGCTTAGTGGATGCCGCTCCAATAACACTGAATAAATAGGCTAGCCCAACAATCCACCAGAGGTTTGGTAATTCGTACATTAAAAAACCCGCAATAGGCGCGCCAATAATAGCGACCCATACGCGGGCTTTATTCACTTCTTGCGAAAGACGATTTTTGGTTATGTACTGCGTGTCGGCCATGACAATTTGACTGCTTTATTTCCCAAACTGGTGCCATATTAAACCATCAAAGCCGTCATTCGTCAGCTTTATCCATTACTGCTTTTGCCTTATTGCCTCAATCAGTTCGTCTTTTGTCATTTCACTGCGGTTATCAATATCAAGCTGCTGCGCCCGGTTATAAAGCTCATCTTTGGTGCGCTCTTCCAGCCCTGTATTGGGGTTACCTGTCCCCTGAGTAGTGGTGTTATCGGTAAGCCCCTCTTCGCGTCGCTGCTTATTCACAGTGCGGCTGGCAATCTCTTTCGCCTCATCCGCACTCTTGCCATCATCCAGCTGTGACTGCTTGATGTGCTGATACATTCGCTCGTCTTTATCGCGCCAAACGTCCGGCATAAGGGCCTCCTCTCCTATTAATCCTAGTACAACACATCTTAAAATAAAGATACGCGGGGCATCTTTACGGTTTGTAGAATAGAGTAGGTGTAGTCGTGAAGATCTGATGCATAAAGGCTAACGTAGTTAAGTGAAAGACATTAAGTAGCCTGTTTATGAACCTGACTGAATCTGAAGTATCGCGCGTTATAGAAATGGCGTGGGAAGACCGCACGCCATTTGAAGCTATTGAAGAACAATTTGGCCTGCAGGAGAAGCAGGTTATTAAGTTTATGCGCTCGCAACTTAAGCCCGGCAGCTTTCGCTTGTGGCGGGAACGTGTGTCGGGGCGCAATACTAAACATCGTAAACTGCACCCCGCCGGAGTGCTGCGAGGCTACTGCCCAACACAATATAAACAGCGTTAGGCAATAACGCCAGATATTGTTTTTTCATATTGAAAGTACTCTTGTTATCAGTTTTTCGGTTAGAGTATATCAGTCAATAGAGCACTGCGAGCAGCGCTCTTTACCTGTTAGTAGCCTAGAAATACGGTTTCGGTTACGCGCAAAGAATAAGTACGCTTTATCGGCAAACCAACGAATGACAGGCCAGCGTAAAGGCGCAATCATCCAGCCTTTCCCCACCAGCGACCAGGCCGTATAGGTGACATCCAGACCATAAATCATTTCACCAGAGCGAGTCTGCCCGTGTAAATACTGGTTAGCCTTAGCAACGTCTACTGCAGGATAGCGCTGATTAAAATCCGGCTCGTTAATATTCTCAAACTGGATCTTTCTTTGTTCATCCAGCTTCCTTAAATGACGCATCTCTTTCACGCATAACGGACATCCACCGTCGAAGAAGATAACAAGTTTCGAACTTTGCTCTGACATTAGAACCACCGTTTTGCGAATTGCAGCTTCTTATACGCTGTTTTTGCGTATTTGACTCATAACGTAATGCTAAAATCGGTTTGCTTAGCCCACAATACGATATTGCCGAGCAGCCAGACTTAATAGGCAATGCTAGTCTCTTTATGATACCTGGCGCAGACGCGCTGTAACTCGCTCCAAAATAAGAGGCAAGGATGCCAAAACTCTCTAAAATTCGTCTCGTTTACTTAGCGGCATTTTTTATCGCTGCCTTTTGTGCCTTGCCTGCAGCCGCATTGCAGGCTTCAACGCAAACTCAGCTCGCAAAAGTGTATGAACAGGACACAAGCAACCCCATCAGCGACTATTTGGTGAGTGAAAAATACGACGGTATCCGGGCTATCTGGACAGGCTCGCAACTACTGACCCGACAAGGCAACATGATATCAGCTCCAGCATGGTTTACTGAACCGCTACCCGCTGTTTGGCTCGACGGTGAACTGTGGACAAAACGTCAGAACTTTGAGGCTTTAAGCTCTATTGTGCGCACCCAAACACCAAAGGATAATCGCTGGCGACAAGTGAAATATATGGTGTTTGATATGCCTGACGCACAGCAGCCTTTTGAAGAGCGATACAAAAACTATTCCAACTTAATTGCGCAAATAAACGCTGAGCATATTAAGCCGGTTAAGCAGCAACGGTTTCACTCCAACCATGAGTTAAGCGAACACCTGAAAGCTGTGGTTGAGCATGGCGCAGAAGGCCTAATGCTACACTTGGCAACGGCGCTTCATCAGTCGGGCAGAAGTGACGCTTTATTGAAGCTAAAGCCCTATTTCGACGATGAGGCCGAGGTCATCGCGCATTTACCCGGCCAAGGTAAATACACCGACATGCTCGGTGCGCTGCGCGTGCGCAATCAACAAGACGTTGAGTTTTCTATTGGCACCGGATTCACCGACGCTGAACGCGCTAACCCTCCGCCTGTCGGGAGTATCATTACCTACAAGTACCACGGTTATACCAATAATGGCGTGCCGCGCTTTGCCAGCTTTTTACGAATTAGGGAGGGTGGGGAAGGTGAATGACTTTCCAGGCAAGATGTTCATACGTAATATACAGAAACTAGAAATACTGACACCCGATACGTTACAGGGTACAGTTTTAGGATGGAGACGCCGAGATAGTAAATTATGAAGATTATCACTGAGGTATTCGTATGTTAATGCACAATCCACCCCACCCTGGTGAAGTTGTACGAGAGCTTTGTCTCGAGCCTCTTAGTTTATCTGTAACCGCTGCAGCGGAAGCTTTGGGCGTAAGCCGGAAAACGTTAAGTGCGTTGCTGAACGGCAAGGCTGGTATTAGCCCTGAAATGGCTATCAGGCTCTCAATCGCATTTAATACTTCGGCGGAAAGCTGGCTAAACCAGCAGTCTCAATATGAACTTTGGCATGCCGAGCAACATCGTAAAGAACTCAAGGTTAAGAAGCTCGTTGCCGCATAGTAGAGCAATTAACGGTTGAAGCTCCAGCATATACTCATGCGCGCCGCTATAATTAATCTCAAAAGTTCCAACAAAATTTAGAAATTCTTACATGACCATAAAAATTCAAACCGCCACCATTAACGATATTCTCACCATAGACGCGCAAATACCCGAGTTTGATGGTCGCAATACCCCCGACAAAGTCGAAGCGCGCTTGCATGGCAAAAACGCACTTATTCTGTCTGCGTCTGAGGGTGGCCAACTGGTCGGCTTTAAGGTCGGCTATGAACTGAGCAAGAGCACTTTTTATAGTTGGATTGGCGGTGTGATCCCGACACTCCGCCAACAAGGTATTGCCGACCAACTGCGAATTTATCAGGAGAACTGGGCCTATCAGCAAGGCTACCGCTTCATTCAGGTTAAAACCATGAACCGCTATCCGGCTATGCTTCAGTTTCTAATTTCCAGAGGTTATCAAGTGGTGGGTTACGAAAACTCTGATACGCTTACGGAAGGCAAAATCGTTTTCCAAAAAGCCCTAAGCGAGGCACACAATGAACTCAACCAAAATTAATTACATTGAACTACCGGCGCGGAGCCTTGAAGCAACTAAGCGCTTTTTTCAGCAAGCCTTTGGCTGGGAGTTTGTAGACTATGGTCCGGAGTACGCGGCGATTCAAAATGCCGGACTCGATGGCGGGTTTTACCAATCTGATTTGGTTGCTCAAACGTCAACGGGCAGCGCGTTGGTGGTTTTGTACAGCAAAGACCTCGAGCAAAGTTTGAAAAACGTTGAGGATGCGGGCGGTAAAATCATCAAGCCGATATTTGATTTTCCCGGTGGTCGACGCTTTCAATTTACTTGCCCTAGCGGCAACGAATACGCAGTATGGTCAGAATAATCAAAATAAAATAAGGAAAACCATGTCTAAATTTACGGAATACAAAGTCATTCACGTTGCTGAAGGTGGCTGTGGCACTCTGCTACTGGGCTCAAGTGGTCTGCCGTTAAAGAAAATTGAATCGACTTTGAACCAGGAAGCGGCCGACGGCTGGCAAATGGTGTTTCAGGTGCTGGAACAAAAACGCTTTTGGCTGTTCTGGACACGTGAAGCCGCAATTTTAACTCTGGCCCGATAGAACCGACCATGGTAAAGCGGTTCATTTTAGCGTCAATTCGTTGGTATCAGCGGCGTGGCGGTTCGCGTCGCTTTTTTAATACCGACTGTAATTTTGAGCCGTCCTGTTCGCACTATACTTACCAGGCCATTAACCAATACGGTACCTGGCGAGGTATAAAACTCGGTGTAGCACGCATGAAGCGTTGTGACGACCCTGACTGCGTTAATAAAAAACATGATCCAGTTCCTTAAATAAGGTAGCCCTTATGTCTTACGATATGTCTTCTGAGCAGTTGCGCGATGAAGAAGAAGCTCTGCGTAAACAAATACGCGAGCTAACGTCTGAGCAGCGAAAAGAATACTACCGCCTTGAAGGTCAAAAAATAAAAGACCCAGACACCTACGCGGTGTTGAACTGGTTCATTATGGCCGGTTTGCATCACTTTTATTTAGGCAACACGCAGCGCGGGGTTATCAACCTCTGTGTCATGCTGGTTGGCCTGGTTTTCTTACCTTTCTTGCCTATAGTCGGGGTTATTATTCTTGTCGGTATTGTCATTGTAGAGCTGCCGCAATTGTTTAAGTCACAACAAATTGTTCATGCATACAACAATAACGTCATGCGCGAGCTCATTCATAAAGTTAAATCAGATAACGCCTAAACGTCTCTCAGGCAAAGTCTTTCAGCCTGAGATGACCCTCTATTGAATCGGCAAGCGCTTTGGGCACCTCATGTTCAGTGGCTAATTCCCGCCACTGAGACACCGCGTTAATCACCTCATCAATAATGGCATCAATTTCTTTGCGCTCTACCTTTGGTAACTGAACGTCCGCCAGCGCGTAAAAGTCGTCACGGGTATGGCCGCTGCGCTTGCCATTTAAAGACATCCAGTGCTGCTCTACCCAGGGGTTTCCGGGTTTGTAGCTAAAGGCAACGTCGTAAGCGGGGCTCAACCGCCATTGCTTGTCCTCCAGCATAAAACCAAAGTTCTTGGAGTGATCATCGTGGTTGGTTGCTACGTGGTTAAACACCGTACGACGGAACAAGTCTATAGCGTCCGCCCGCGGCAGCCGTAGCTGACGGGCAACCTGAAACAGCTCTTCATAAGAAAACGCGCCAATGTCATGGTAGTTCACGTGCTTAATAGCAGTTAGCGTTTGAATATGCTTTTTCTCATTACCTATTCTGTCAAAGCGCTTGGTCACAAAATGGCGGCGGTTGCCTTCATCCAGCAGGTGGCATGGCATCATATGAATACCCGCTTTTGTGGCCATTAAGTAATACACATACTCCATGGCACCGTAACCTAGCGGGTCGCCAAAGGTTTGTTGAGAAGGGTCGCGCTCTTTTACTCCGTCAAACTTCAGCAGATAATGCTCAAACCCTTCGGGCACAAGTCCCTGCCCGGAACGAACCTGACTAAAGTCCTTATTAAATGCCAGTACCGCTTTTGGCCTTGCGCCACCGGCGCTGGTGCCAACCGCTAATAAGGCCTGCATCATTTCTTTGTCTGCCGTGTCGTCAAAGTGCGTACGCTGGCGAAAGCCCTTTCGCGCATCAAGCACTTCCTGCGCTAGCCTCATTAAGCTCTCAAGCTCAATGTCTTTGTTTTTAGCGTTGGTTTGATTCTTACGCGCGGGGTGATACTCAAGAGCGCCCATGCCCCGCTCGCCGGTATACTGAAGCCGTTCAAGCGGGCTCAGAGGTTCTATGCGATCGGGCTGTTGCGCAACCCATTGGTTCAGCACCGCATTACCGAAGTCGTCGGGCAAAGAGTCCGCCAGCATGCCCGGAAGGCCTCTGAACGTATCCCAGTTTAACCCCGGAAAGGAGTAAATTCGCCCCTTCTCGGCGGGCATGGTTAAAGGCGCAAGCGGAATGTTTTTTTCGACAAACTCAGATAAGTACTCGAACCGCGCAGCCGTGTCGCCTTTGTTATAACTTAAGGCACCGACAGGCTCACCTTTGTAGCGAACTTCAATGGTATTAATCACCAGTCCAGCTCCTCATTGTCAGCAGGTTTCACACGCGTTTTACCGCTGGCTCGTTTCTTCTGTTTGGTGCTGCTTTTGAGTAGTTGCACAGGAGAAACGCCCTCGTCCGGGAATGCGGCCAGTAAATTGTCGATATGCCCCAAAGCCTGAAGAATTGCGACATAGGTCGGTAAGGTGCTTTTACCACCCTCCGCGGATTTAACCGCATTCAGTGAGACATTAGCTAAGGTCGCTAAGTCCTCCTGAGTTAAATCCTGATTCAACCGATACTGCCTGACTCGCTGACCAATGATGGTTGAAATGTGATCATAATCCATATAACGGAACCTTAAATAGACTTTAATATGATATTTAGAGTGTAACAGACTATTTAAGGGACGTAATTGCTTTTATATAAAAGACTTTATATGGACTGTAAAGTGGCTAATTCATGTTATAAGCCTTTTTAAGGGCTATAAAGTATTATTTAAAGAGGGTTGTTAATAACACTTGATTTGAGTATGAATCGATAGTCCGCTTCGTGCCAGGAGCGGACGTTATGCGGTTATTTCTTTATGTTCCATCCCCAGTAATCCCGGTTGTCAGGTTCTGCAGCCAAATATGGAGTGTCAATACCCAACATAGCAGCAATAAGCTTTGTGTTAAATGAGGTCAATTCAAGGCTGTAGTTTTCATCTGGGTAGGAGAATCCGATCGGATATCCACCGTACTTTGCTTCATGCACAAGTTCATTTCTTTGTATGCTGAGTACGCTTTTTCTACCCGTTGAATCTAATTCAGCCCACGATGGCAATTTTAAATTATACCTTTTTGCAAGCTCTACGGGGCGCTCGGCATGAAATTTAGCTTTAATCCCCGACATTTTATAAAGGCCGTCGAGCGTTTTATACTGTGAATCAAATCTATCCCAATCGAAGTAATACGATTGGCCGATTAAATGCCAATGAATAGAGGAAAACATCTGTTTCCTTACTTCACTATCGTTCAAAAGATAAAACTGGTTTATAGCCTCCATGCCATTAACGTAATCATCACCTGATAGGCGTAAACCGTTTAATTTACCGAGCTCATAAGCTGTCCGACCTAAATATGAGTAATCTTCTGGAGTTAGGTATATGCCTTGTAAAAAACCATAACCCAGTATTAAGAACCGGAGATGCTCTTCTGTGCACGTATTTGAAATTATTTCATGCGTCGGGCTTATACGAAAGAATGACAAACAGTTAACAGGACCGCGTTCTCTAAACTTTCTATTCTCATTTGCGGTTTTCTTAAGTTCTTGTTCTGGTCCGTAAAACCAGCCATTGCTAACACGAGCTGATTGATAAAACTCTTCCACAACGCTATTAAACTCTGGAATCGGAGCTACTCTAAAGCAACTGCACTCAAATGATTTTTTGTCGATTAGAAACCCGAATTTCATAGTTACGGCCTTTTAAATATAAAGTTACATCGTTGCCACAGCGGTAAGTACTCCTAAACCACTTCACTTCTTAAACAAAAAATACCCGAACAGCAATAGGCTAAAATAATCTGTATTCAGTGAAGTTTCCAACCTGTACGGATGTGGAGATGTCCGCTTTTCGCTCTGAGCCGACCTTCTACTTAGTGCATAAGCGACCGTTGACACGGAATAGCAACCACTCCACTAAAAGTAAGTGCTCGGCACTGCAACCAGTACATCCAAGGCGGCAAGACCGAATAGCTCTAGGTTAGTAGTATGGCTAAGCACCTAAACAACATAGTGATGGTGCACTGTATTAACTCAACTCACTCAATTTAAGCCGAGTGACTGATATAGATACCTATGCTGCTGTATATTTTCAGAGCCAAATTCATAGTTCCAAAGGGCTTTACCAACATCAAAATATTCAGATACAGGCATAATTTCAGTGCCATCAATATAGCGTTCAAAAAACACACTGTAATCCAAAGAGTAGCAATCCTTTATTGCAGCAACGATAGTATCGCTGTCATATAGCTTTTCATTACGGGGATAGTTTTGATACAGGAAGCGCATACTTTGATCCAAGCTGCAATTATTGTCAGTCTTACTACGAATATCGTGGTCTAGCAACATAGCTGCGACCCAGCCCCCATGATAAACAAAAAAGTAATTATTAAATTTCGATTTATTATTCTTACCAGCTTCTCTTAGAGAAATTTTGCCTAAACCATTTGCACTATAATAGAATCCGATTGGCTGAGACGCTATCGTGAGAGCATCACGCCCATCAATCATTCCAAGCTTCGTAGCGGCTTTAAAAGCATAAAACTCAGAAAATCCTTCATTAAACCAATGCTCACGACCATCCGAATAACGGAAAGATTCAGCACTCCATAAATGAAATAATTCATGTAACAGCATGGTGCGCCAGTTGTGAACACCAAACATGACAGCGTCAGACCAGGTTAGCATTATCAACTTTGGATCTGCCTCCCCAGAAAGGAAATCTCCATAACGAATCCTAACCGTAATGTCGTTGTAGGTTTCACCATGTAGATCGCGCGGATAACCGCCAAACAATTGTTGATAATATTCAAATCCCGCAACGATGGTTTCAGTAAATGCAGCTTGATTTGCTTCCGACTGCCCATCTGCAAACTCGTAGTGTAGTTTGATATTGCCTACCTCTATTGTCTGTTTAGTGATCTCCTGATTATGTGAATAGCTGTTGGCAGACCAAAGTAATGCGCTGATAAAAAGTAACCGAAAAACATTAAACATAGGGTAACCTTTTCAAGTAGTGTGGTTAAAAGCCAAGAGGCTTTAGCAAAAATGCTTTTTGTACTCACCTGGAGTGCAACTAAAGGTCTTGTTAAATATCCGGATCAGGTTGCGTGAACCTTTGACTCACGAAATGCTCGATTTACTCCGAAAAATAGAGATCTGGTGGTTTGAGAACTTAGACCAGTGACGCCTTAGATCTTGAGATAACCAACATAACGATTCAATCAGCCTATTACCGGGCAGTCGCAGACTCTGAAGTGTTAGCCTCTTCTGCCAGCAGGTTTTGCATTAACGTTCTGCCTAGGAGCACAAACTCCCTACCCCCGCTTGATGTCAAAAGTACGATACCCGTTTGGGAACTAGGTGAGAAAAGATATTCGCACCCATAACCATCAAGATCGCCGCCATGCCACAGAACGGTTTGCGGATACAAACCTAATTCCGGAGTGGCTTCGAACATCCCGTAACCATAATTTAAGCCTTCATACAAACCTGTTGCATAACTTGCTTGTGTTGAAATTAAAGGTGATATTTCTTCGTTTTCAATAAACCTTTGATACATGGTCATCTGTTGCAACATTAATTTTGAAAGGCTGCTGGTTGAAGAGTACAACCCACCATGTGGTGCCAGCAATCCCATGTCCCAGGGTTTAGTTGCTATATTGCGATCGTCTTTTCGGTATGGCGTAACCATAGCTGACTGCTTAGCACGGGGGAGTCTAGCGTAGAAACCACTAACACCCAGGTTGTTCGGCAAATACGCTTCGACGAGCTTTTCATAAGACTTGCCTGTTGTTGTGCTGAGAATGTAGCCAATCACGGCATAATTAAAGTTAGAGTAAGCAAACTTACTGGTGGGTTCAAAATCCAGAGTTGTCGATTTAAATGCCTCCAATAACTGCGACTCAGTGTAACCACCTTCTAAGGGGTCGCCATCCACACGAGTGAGATTGTCAGGGTAGTTAGGAAGGCCTGAACGATGACTAAGCAGAGTATCAAGGGTAATTTTCCGTAACGTTGTTTTATCGATTGATGAAAATAGCCCCGGGAGTAAATCATCAATATTATTGTCCAGCTTTAACTGACCCTCTTCAACTAACGCCAGTGCTAGCATACTGGTGATAACCTTTGACTGAGAACCTATTTGAAACAAGCTCGTTGTAGTTACCGGAGCGTTGGTTTCTCTATTTAGAGTGCCATAGGCTTTTGCAAACTTAAGCTCGCCATTTTTTATTACGGCAACAGAAATAGCTGGTACGTTCTGCTCTTGCATAAATGACGTTATTCCGCTTTCCACAAACTCGTAGTCTCCCCTCGCATGAGCAAGACTCGAAAGAATACCAACCATCAACAAAAATACTTTAACAAAGCCCACGATAAACTCCTGATTTTGAAATTAACTTTTACATTGAGCACTAAAGAAGCAATCCGCAACGAAATCACTCCAGCATGCATAAAATGCTTCAAATAATATGATTTAAAGATGCCTACTTAACAGAAGTGCTTTTTATACTCGCCCGGTGTGCAACCAAAAGCTTTGTTAAATAACCGGATTAGGCTACGTGAATCCTTAACCCCTACTGCCAGACTAACCCGCTGCAAGGAATAACCATCACATAAAAGCAGACTTCTGGCTTTGTCTAACCGCAAGTGCAGCAAATATTGCATTGGTGACATCGCAAACCTGGTTTGGAATACCCGGCGAAACTGACGTTCGCTTAATGCGACTTGTACTGCCATATCAGCGACGGTCAGTGGTTGATCCAGATGCTCAAGAAGCCAATTCTGCAACTGAGTAAAACGCTGTTCTACACTATGTTGTATTTTTAAAGGGCTAGCATATTGTGATTGGTTACCGCTTCGTCGCAAGTACATGACGAACTCTTGTGCTATTGACTGAGCAATAGCAACACCTAAATCCTGCTCTATTACAGCCAGACAAAGGTCTATACCCGCAGTCATACCTCCAGAAGAGTAGAATTTACCGGTCTTCACGTACAGCTCGGTCGGATTGACGCGTACTTTGGGATAACGTTTCTGTAAATCTTCGGCAAAGCGCCAGTGAGTAGCGAGCGTTAAGCCATCCACTAGACCACTATGGGCTAGCAGGTATGCACCAGTGCAAATGGATAGCAGTTTTTGTGCACTTGAACCTTGCTCACGCAGCCACGCCATGAATATCGGATCCGCCGTTAACGCACGAGCACCTGCGCCTCCAGGAATCACCAGATAATCAATGGCCGGGCAATCTTCCAGTGTGAATTCGGCACACAGTTGCAAACCATTCTCGGCTTTTAAATTACTTTTGCTTTGTGACAAAGTGAACATGCGGTAACAGGGCTGTCGCCCTGCTGCGATTAGAGTTTGATTGGCCTGACCAAAACAATCCAAGGCACCTGAAAGATCAATCGCCTGAATATCTGGATAAATTACAATCCCAACTGCAATCATCATGGTCTCTAGTTAGCGAGGATTTGTGAACTTTAACACAAACATCAATGTCCAGAATGACATTAAACTCACACTTTCGGCCATTGTGCTTCTGGAACTGACTCTGAAATTACAGTTACTGAACCAATAGTTTAAGTAGTTGCTCTTTGCGAGCTACATAAACCTCATAGTCATCATATCCTTCTGAATCGCCACTAGTTTACCGGACACTCAGTAACCGTTTTTGGGGTGGACCGAGAATCATCGACGATGTCGGCTCTGAGCGAAGAGCAGACATTGGACTTTTTGACCTCACAAGGTAATCTAGCTTGCAAGGAAGCTGACCTTGCACGGTCGGCATAATACACTGTTAAGTTTACAAGGTCGTTTCGTTGAAATTATCGGACATAAAAGAAATCCTGAGTTTGGATTGGACTACCAATAAAGCGATTGGAGCAATTTTTGTGCTAGTTGCGAGTATGCTTTCGGTGTCTCTCCCCATAGCTATTGAACTACCAATTTTAACTAAATTTATGATTTTATTGGTTTTCTATAGTGCCGTATATTTTGTCTTAGCAAAAGTTGTGCTAATCATGTGTCGCTGCACATTACGAGCATCTAATTATTGCCATCGTATTTTTTCATCGATTAAAGCCGTTGAATGCCTATCCGACGACGAAGCCATTATTCTTAATAAATGTATTGATGAGAATGGCGTTTATCGGAACCATCATGAGGTTAAAAAAATAATCTCAAAGTGTGTTGGGGTCAGGAAACATGATGTTAATTCGAAGGTTTTACTTCTGAATTGGTTTGCTACTGCTTTCGTTAAGTTAAAATTTAAGAAGTTAAAAAATCAACAAAAATTAGGTGTGGTACAAAATTTCAACGGAAACATTGCTAAGTATCTTGCAGTGTTTTTTAATCGGGATGTTGACTCATTAAAGAATCAACATGGTCTGATACCATACGAGGTAACAGAGTATTACGAAGACTTATCTCGTTACGGGCTTGTTACGATTACTAAAAGCAAGTCATCTAGCGTTTATGCACTAGATAAAGGTTTATCAAAACAACTTTCCGCGAAATATTTCGAAGCAGAAAAAGGTGTTGCTCCTATTGAACTGAAAGATTCCGAAGTTCAGTATCATGCTTATACAACAGGAGGTGGTCTTGTATCGGGCAATACAACGTAACAAGCGCCTTAAACGTCGCGGCCTTTGGCCACCGGATTGGCAACAATTTGCTCGCCGTTTAGACGAGCGTAAACGTCCGCAATTGGCACAAAGCAGAATTAACTAGCAACTCAAATGGCATCGGCAAGTCGCTCATAGCTAACTAAGCGCAAATAACTGGCTAGTGATAAATTTCAGCGCTGCTCTACCTTAGGCTTCCCATAAATCCAATCTAAACCTTGAATTAAGGTAGTCGGAAATGCGGTAGCATGCTTTGCATCCTCGATAATATTGAACTTGAGCGTGACAGATTCACCGGCTTCGGTAACAATTTTGTCCTTCAGTTTGGTGGCTCCTGCAACCATATCCTGCTTTTCTCCAAACTGTGGACGTTCAAGGCTTCCAACTGATATATAGACTTTAACGGGGCTGCGTGATTCATTCGGTTTTAAGCTCAACAAATGATGGTTGTTGAACCAAATTGACGGACTACCAAGCACATAACTACTAAACATAGTTGGGTGTTTAAACAGTATATAAGCACCTAACAACCCGCCCAACGAGTTTCCCACGTAGGTGCGCTCAGTTGCGCTTACTCGATAATTAGCCGCCATATATGGAAAAACCACTTCTCGTATGAAAAGCGCGTGCCCCTCAGCATTGCCAGTTGGCAACTTCCAATCATCTGCACGGCTTGGGGTGTAGTCACGAATACGGCTCGATGCGCCTTTCGACTCTTTGGAGTATGACAAGCTGACAATAAAGGCTTCCTCCATTGCTCCACTATTCATCGGAAATCTTGTGGCACCAGAGGCTATTTGAAAGCTATACATACCATCGGTCAGGTAAATAACGGGGTAGACCTTATCAGTACTAGACCTATATGAGCGCGGCGTCTTAATGAAGACTGGATAGACGAGTTTACTCGCGGGGTCAGTTAACTCAACTGTCTTGCTTCTGGGGATTTCTACGGCGTCATTGGCGAAGGTTACTGGGCAGAAGATGAATAGGATGAGCACCCAAACTAACTTCATTATTGATTTCCTATCAGCTTGAGCAAGACGCTCAGAATGGTTAACGTACTTAACCAGTTTTCACTTTGACATTCAATAGTTTTAAATGGAGGGCTCTATGGCAAAAACAGCTTCGGAAAAGCATAGTTACTTTTTGGCCATTGTGTTCACGCTTTTGGGCATACTTGGCATAGTAGACTATGTATATATGGATTCATTCCACACCGATGACTTGCTGAAAGGGATCGGCTTTTTGCTCATGGTACCTTTGGCCTATTTTTACCCCAGTGCGTATAGCTTCAAGAAAGCATCTACTAGCACTCGTGCAGCGCTCTGGTCCGAATACCTTTCTTACGTCGGGATTACGCTTGTCATTGCGGGATTCATATTACGGTGGCTGTAATTCCTAACAGATCATTCAAGCGGATCAGGCAAGCCGCTTGGACTCAATTCGACCTTTACCCGGATGCATTTGTTGAATTGTCATGGAGCTTGAAGAAGGTCGGCCTCTACTGCTGCTAGCAACAGTGAGTGCCTGTACCAAACTAATTATTCTTTACCTTTTTCGTTGGGCCAGAACCAGCTTATCAGCTGAAAGAAAGCGCCAGACTGCGTGAAAGGCTATTAGCGATAAAAAAGCCCGCTAAAAAGCGGGCTCGAGATTCATGTCATTGAGGCATCTCACCTGACGTGAACGTCAGGCTACCGATACTCTTCAATGCTCGGGCATGAGCACATCAGGTTACGGTCACCAAATACGTCGTCAATGCGGTTAACGGTTGGCCAGAACTTGTCGTAACCAACGGCTTCAACCGGGTAGGTTGCCGTTTTGCGATCGTAGGGGCGGTCCCACTCTGCATCGGTAATGTCAGCCAATGTATGCGGTGCATTTACCAATGGGTTGTTGTCTTTTGGCCATTCACCTGCTGCTACTTTCTCGGCTTCGGCTTTAATGCTGACCAGGGCTTCAATAAAGCGGTCCAGCTCAGCTTTAGACTCAGACTCTGTCGGCTCCACCATAATGGTGCCCGCTACCGGGAAGCTCATAGTAGGTGAGTGGAAGCCGTAGTCCTGCAGGCGCTTAGCTACATCAATTTCAGCAATGCCGGCGGCGTCTTTCATTGGGCGCAAGTCGATAATGCACTCATGCGCGACACGGTTGTTGCGGCCGCGATACAGAATTTTGAAATGCTTACTGAGCTTCTCAGCTAAGTAATTGGCGTTCAAAATAGCGGTTTCTGAAGCTTCACGTAAGCCGCGTCCGCCCATCATGGCAATGTACATCCAGGAAATGGTCAGAATGCTGGCACTACCAAACTGAGCAGCAGATACCGCGCCGTTGCCTGCTTTAGGGCCGTCGATATTCACAATGGAGTGGTTTGGCAGGAACTCAGCCAGGTGCTGCTTCACACCAATAGGACCCATGCCAGGGCCACCGCCACCGTGCGGAATACAGAAGGTTTTGTGCAGGTTCAGGTGCGATACGTCCGAGCCAATGTAACCCGGTGAGGTTACACCCACCTGCGCGTTCATGTTGGCGCCGTCCATGTAAACCTGACCGCCGTAGTTGTGAACCAGGTCACAAATGTCTTTAATGCCTTCTTCGTAAACACCGTGCGTTGACGGATAAGTCACCATAATGCACGACAGGTTTTCGCCCGCTTCTTCTGCTTTGGCTTTTAAGTCGTCCATATCCACGTTGCCGTTCTTGTCACAGTCAACCACCACCACTTTCATGTTCATCATCTGAGCTGAAGCCGGGTTGGTACCGTGGGCAGAACTTGGGATAAGGCAAATGTTGCGGTGCCCGTCGCCGCGGCTTTCATGGTACTTCTGAATAGCTAACAGACCGGCGTATTCGCCCTGCGCACCGGAGTTCGGCTGCATCGACATGTCGTCGTAACCGGTTACGTCAATTAACCATTCAGACAAGGTTTCAACCAACTCGTAATAACCCTGCGCCTGCTCTGCCGGGCAGAACGGGTGCAACTGACCAAACTCAGGCCAGGTGACCGGAATCATCTCGGCAGTGGCGTTCAGCTTCATGGTGCACGAGCCCAGAGAAATCATCGAATGGTTCAGCGCTAAGTCTTTGTTTTCCAGCTTTTTGATATAACGCAGCATTTCGGTTTCTGAGTGGTATTCATTAAATACCGGATGCTGTAAATACTGAGAAGTACGCACTAAATCAGCAGGAATAGATTCCACGTCACCGCCAGCTACACGGCTGTCCAGTACGTCGATATCTAAACCGTGGTTGTCGCCAAACAGCGCGGCAAATAAGCTTTCAACGTCGTCACGCGTTTTGGCTTCATCCAGGCTAATACCAAATACGCCTTCGCCGTCAACGCGTAGGTTAAGACCCAGCGCTTTACTGCGCGCCAGTACGTCTGCGCCGTTTTCTTTCATTTCAAAGGTTAAGGTATCAAACCAGTGGCTGTTCACCAGCTTCACGCCTTTGTCCTGCATACCTAAGGCGACAATGTCGGTTAAACGGTGAATGCGATTGGCAATGCGGCGCAAGCCTTCAGGACCATGGTACACAGCGTAAAACGACGCCATGTTCGCCAGCAGCACCTGCGCGGTACAAATGTTCGAGTTCGCTTTTTCGCGGCGTATGTGCTGCTCACGCGTCTGCATGGCCATACGCAATGCAGGGCGTCCACGAGAGTCTTTAGAAACCCCAATAATACGGCCAGGCAAGGAACGCTTAAATTTGTCACGAGTAGCAAAGAACGCAGCGTGAGGACCACCATAGCCCATTGGCACACCAAAGCGCTGCGCGTTACCGAACACCATGTCGGCGCCCATTTCGCCCGGTGATTTCACCATTAACAGGCTCATTAAGTCAGAAGCAACGGCGACAATGGCCTTTTTCTCCTGCAACTCACCAATTAACTGTTCAATGTTGTGCAACTGGCCTTGTTTGTCCGGGTACTGCAACAACGCACCAAACACGTCGTGATCAGAGGCTTCACGCGCCGGTCCGACAATGATGTCGAAACCAAAGTATTCCGCACGGGTTTTCACCACGTCAATGGTTTGCGCGTAAACGTTGTCGGCAATGAAAAACGCGTTGGATTTTTTGTTTTTAGAAACGCGCTTCGCCATGGCCATAGCTTCGGCGGCGGCAGTGGCTTCGTCCAGCAATGAGGCGCTGGCTAAATCCAGTCCGGTTAAGTCCATGGTCATTTGCTGGAAGTTAAGCAGTGCTTCTAAACGACCCTGAGCAATTTCTGGCTGATACGGCGTGTACGCTGTATACCAGCCCGGGTTTTCCAGCACGTTACGCAAAATAACGTTCGGCACAACGGTGTCGTAGTAGCCCATACCAATGTACGAGGTACAAATTTGGTTCTTTTTCGCGATGTCTTTAAGACGAGCCAGAGCTTCGCGTTCGGTTTGCGGCTCCCCGGTTTGCAGGAACGGTTCACGAAGAATCGTACCAGGCACAGTGTCTTTGGTTAATGCTTCTAAAGAATCTACACCCAGCTCAGCCAGCATGGCTTTTTGCTCATCAGCGCTTGGGCCAATATGGCGGCTAATGAATTCATCGTGGTGCTCTAATTGCGTCAGGGTAGTACTGCTCATTTAACTCAGCCTCGTACATTTATCGGAAATTTATCGAAAACTTATCGGATACAAAAAACAATGAACCCCGGCTAAATTCCGGGGCTCAGGACGCTCTGTGTCATTGGTGCGGTGCGCCAATGGCCTCAGTCTTCGTCGATTGAAGCCTCGTAAGTATTGGCGTCCAGCAAATTATCCAGCTCGCCGCTGTCCTCTGCTTTTATACGGAATAACCAGCCGTCACCATAAGGGTCGTTGTTAACGGTTTCAGGGGCGTCTTCCAGGTCTTCGTTAACCGCAACGACTTCACCGGTCATTGGCGCGTAGATGTCTGATGCCGCTTTGACTGATTCAGCAACCGCAATATCGTCGCCTGTTGCCACTTTGTCACCCACGTCTGGTAACTCAACAAACACCATATCGCCAAGAAGCTCCTGCGCATGCTCAGAGATACCTACGGTAAAAGTGCCGTCGCCTTCATCGCGAACCCATTCGTGGGTTGACGCGTATTTCAGATCTGCTGGAATATTGCTCATATTGCTTTCCTTCTACCCGGTTAGCCCGGAATGTATTGAATCTTGTTCGATTATAAAACAGATTGACCGTTTCTGACGAAACCTGGTTTCACTACCTGTACCGTCACGTTCTTCTTACGTAATTCTACTTCGGCTGTATCACCCACACTAGCAGGCACACGCGCCATCGCAACAGAAAAACCAAGCGTCGGAGAAAACGAACCTGACGTAATAATGCCTTCGCCACCCTCAACCAGTACTTTCTGGCCGTGACGTAGAACACCTTTGTCTTTCATAACCAGACCAACCAGCTTGTCGTGGCCTTCGGCTTTTTTCTGTTCCAGTGCTTTGCGACCCATAAAGTCACGTTCCGCCGGGTCAAAAGCTACGCTCCAGCCCATATTGGCTTCCAGCGGCGTGATTTCTTCATCCATGTCCTGGCCATACAAATTCATGCCGGCTTCCAGACGAAGCGTATCACGGGCGCCTAAACCACAAGGGGCCACACCGGCTTCCAGCAGTTGATTCCAAAGGGTTTCGATTTGCCCCGCCGGAACCACAATTTCATAGCCTTTTTCGCCAGTATACCCGGTCGTTGCGATGAAATAATCATCTACGTTTTTGCCTAAAAACGGCTTCATGCCGTCAATTTCAGCAAACTGCTCTGCGGACAGCACTTGTTGCATTTTCTCAGCGGCTTCAGGTCCCTGAACGGCAACCATTGCCATGTCATCACGTTCTTTTACGCTGACATCAAAGTCTGCGGCCACTTTTTCAATCCAGCCCAGATCTTTGTCACGAGTGGCAGAGTTTACGACTAAACGGTAAGCAGTTTCAGAGAAGAAATACACGATAAGGTCATCAATAACACCGCCGTTTTCATTCAACATGCTGGTGTATTGTGCTTTACCCGGGGTTTTCAATTTGGCAACGTCGTTAGCCAGCAAATAACGCAAGAAGTTCTGCGCTTCAGCGCCTTCAACGTCCACAATGGTCATATGCGACACATCAAAAACACCACAATGCTCACGTACTGCTTTGTGCTCTTCAATTTGCGAGCCATAGTTCAACGGCATATCCCAGCCGTGAAAGTCGACCATCTTCGCTTCAGCGCGTAAATGTGCGTCGTACAAAGGCGTTTTGCTGCCCATAAATCATCCCCAAATTGGCTCTGTTTAATGGGCGCAGATTATAGGCTCTGCGGTGGGTCAATTACAAGTTCAATAACCGAGTGCTTTTTGTACAAATTTGCGTTTAACCGGTGCTATAGCCGCCGGCAAGGCAAAAGCAGCTGCTCTGATCAGTTTCAGCGCCGGATTGCTTGAACCGAAACCGCATTTAAAGGCTTCCATGGCGCTTATCATAACCAATGAGTCGGCTTTGCGTTCACGCTGATAAGCGGCAAACAAACGTTGTCCGGTTAAACCCTCGTCTAATAGCCTTAACCAGGTGTCTACGTCGGCAAAGCCCAGGTTGGCACCCTGACCGGCTAGTGGGTGAATACTGTGTGCGGCGTCTCCCATTAAAACCGTACTGCCTGCGTACCACTGCCGCGCGTATTGCATGCGCAGCGGAAAAGCGGCTACCTCGGAATCCAGCTGGCAGTGTCCCAGTACATTGTCACTGGCAATTTGCACGCGCCAGGCAAACTTTTCCGGGTTATCTGCTAATGCCATGAGCTCGGCAGCGACTTCTGTGTCGGCTGACCAGACAATGGAGCACAAATGCGAGTCATAAGTTGGTAATAAGGCTAGTGGCCCGCTGGGTAAAAACACCTGACGGGCAACGCCCTGATGGGGTTGTTCAGTGCGAATATTAGCAACAATGCCCTGCTGCTCGTAATCCCAGAAGGTTATAGGTAAGTCGGCCAGTTGCCGAACCCGGGAACGCGCGCCATCGGCGCCGAATAGCATACCGGCGTCAATTTCGTAATCGTTCGTCATCAGCCGAACCGGATCATTCGGGTGCTCTTGTTGCTCGCTGACCGGCGTTCTCAGCTGCCATTTTTCAGCTTCAATTATGTGCACGCCGGCTTCTTCTGCAACCTGCCAAAGAAAATGCTCCACTACCGCATTTTCAGCTATGGCGCCAATATCCTGCTGGTTCACTTCTTTCGCGTCAAAATGAATAGTTGCGGCGTTGTCTTTGTCCCATACGTGCATGGCCTGGTACGGACCCGTTCTGAAACCTTCTACTTTTGACCAGACATCCAAACCTTTCAGTAAGCTGCGGCTGCGGTGACTTAAGGCACTGACTCGCAAAGCTGGCTGCTGTGGTAATTCGGGTTGTTTGTGACGCTCAATAACAGCCACTTGCTGACCACGACGCGCCAGCCCACAAGCCAACGCCAGGCCTATCATGCCGCCGCCAATGATCACACTGTCGACTTTTAACCGTTTCATACCTGCATTCCCATGGTTAAACGCGCAAACGCTGATTTCAGTGGCGTACAATGCTGCAGTAACATCAACGCGCTGTTACGCCCGATAACGGTTGGCAGGTATTGATTCGAAAAGCCACGCACCAACCCATCGGTCAGCTTAATAATGGCCTGGTAATCACGTTCGCGGCTCTGTTCATAACGCTGCAGCGCCTTAAAACTGCCTGGGTCATCGGTTGTTGCCAGTGACTCGCACAGCTCCTCCGTGTCCCGCAGGCCCAGGTTAAAGCCCTGCCCCGCTATGGGGTGCAAGGCATGCGAGGCATTACCAATGATCACGCTGCGATGATGCACCGAACGTTTAGCCCGGCGTAAAATCAGCGGATAAAAGACCCGCTTAGACACACCCGAGAAAATTCCTGCGCGGTAACCAAACGCCTGTTGGCAATGTCGCAGAAATTCTTTTTCTGACCATTGCTCTGCTGCTTCGCGTTGCGCCTCAGTAAAGCTCCAGACCAGAGAGGCCTGTTTGCCTTGCATGGGCAATAACGCAATGGGCCCGGCGTCGGTAAAACGTTCATACGCCCAGCCGTCTAATGGCTGTTCCAAGTCCAGTGTCGCAATACAACCGAACTGGCCGTAATCATACACATCAGATTCTAGCCCTAACTGCTCACGAACACGTGAATTCTGACCGTCGGCACCAATGAGTAACTGAGCCAACAGTTTTTGTCCGTTATCCAGACTTAATTCCACGTGTTTTCGTTGCTGTTGCAGTGACTCTAAACGGACTCCGGACAACCACTCTAAATTGGTCTGTTTTTGACAGTTAAGGTACAAGTTATTAACCAGCCCGGAAGCAGCAACCACCCGTCCTAACGCCTCAACCTGTTCATGTTCCGCATGCAGCTCGGCTGCGCCGGCAAAGCCCCGGTCGGAAATGTGAATATGCTTTATTGGGGTCGTGTCAATGCTGTCGAGTACGCCGAGGCTTTGTAGTCTTTGCGCCGAAGCTGCAGCCAGAGCAATAATGCGTTTATCCGCGGGCGGACCCTCTGCCCGGGGCTCACAGACAACAATGTGCCAGTCGGGCCGTTGTTGCGCCAGCATTAAGCCGGTTAAGGCGCCCACTAAGCCGCCTCCGGCTATTGCGACATCCGCATGGGTTACTGGCTTTTCATCCATGCTTCAATCTCTTCAATGGTCTTTGGTACGTCTGCGGTCATGTTGTCGAAACCCTCCGCCGTCACGACCAGATCGTCTTCAATGCGAATACCAATGCCGCGCCACTTTTCTTCCACTTCGGCGTCTTCCAGAATATAAATACCCGGCTCAACCGTCAGCACCATACCCGCTTTAAAGGAAACAGGTTCTCCGTCGCTGTCGCGGTAACGACCGACATCGTGAACATCCAGACCCAGCCAATGACCCAGTCCGTGAATAAAGTAGGTTTTCCAGCGCTGCTCTTTGAAGTTGTCTTCGGCGTCGCCGGTTAAAATACCAAGCTCGGTGAGACCATCGCTAATGACTCTGGCGGCAGCCTCACTGGCCCGAACCAGATTACTACCGGGTTTGATTTCGGCAAACGCGGCCTGCTGAGCCTCCAGCACTAAATTATAGAGAATGGTCTGTGACTGGCTAAACTTGCCATTTACCGGGAAAGTACGGGTTATGTCAGCCGCGTAACCTTGATATTCGGCTCCCGCGTCCACCAGCAGTAAATCACCGTCACGCAAAACATCTTGATTGTCGGTGTAATGCAGAACACAGGCATTGGCACCGCCACCAATGATAATACCGTAAGCCGGATGCAGTGCACCGTTCATAGCAAACTCATGATGCAACTCTGCCGCCACCTGATACTCGTGTTTGCCCGCTTCGACAAAGCGCATAATGCGGCGGAATGCCCCCGAGCTGATTCGGCCCGCTTCTTTCATCACTGCCACTTCATTGGCTGACTTAATAAGGCGCATGGCTTCCAGTTGAGGTCTCAGATCCGATAGACTCTGCGGCGCCAGCTTTCCGCTTCGTCTGGCTTTCACACTGACTTCATCGCGCGCGTCACTAACCAGCTCAACCAGTACCGAGTCTTCACCCATGGGGTAGAAAACCGATTCGATGCCCTCCAGCACCTCAGGTAAACGTTCCGGCAAAGTGCCGAGATCTTCCGCGCTGTCAACGGCTAAGGCTTCAACAGCATTGGTATAGCCTAAACGCAACCCATGCCAGACTTCATGCTTTGGGTCTTTGTCCTGACAGAATAAAACACTGCGCGGGTTACTGTCGTTGATGAGCAGCAACACGGCGTCAGGTTCATTGAAGCCGGTTAAATAGAAAAAGTCGCTGTTTTGGCGAAAAGGGTATTCGGTATCATTGCTGCGCGTAACTTCACTGTTAGCAGCCACCAGTGCCACCGAGTGTGGCGGCAAAGACTCCAGCAGCTGGTGCCGGCGTTGTTTAAATTCATCCTGAGGAATAACGTCTCTCATCAACGACCTCAACTCCGTCAGTGATTAATGTAAAATTTTGGGTGGCTGATTGGCCGGTTGCTCATTACGGCCCAATTCGGCGTAGCACATCATGGCAGAAATACGCAGGTATTCGACAATTTCGAAGTACGCTCGCTCTTCTTCTTCGTCACCGTCATCGGTAAATTCAACTTTTGCCAACTCGACCATATCTTCAATGGCTTCTTTTAAGTCACCACTTAAGTTGGTCATGTTTTCCTGATTCACACCATAACCCACTAAAAAGGCATTCACCCAGCCCGCCAGTGCGCTTAAGCGGTCAGACAGCGGCGTCGTGTCTTCAGGTAATAACAAACGGTAGCCTAACTCCTCATCACCTAACGAGTGTTCGATTTCTTCAGCCTGCTGCTGCAGCAAGTTCTCTAATTCAACGGGCAAGCCCTGACCGTCGTAGGCCAGGTCTGACATTAAAATCATTAATTCATTGCTTTTGGCATCGCTACCGGTGGCTATTAGCCCGGTTAACATGCCCTGCACTTCTGACGCACTTGGCGTCATATCGTATTGTGCATAAAGCTCAACTAAACGGTCATAATTAAAACGTGTCGACATGAACATTCTGCCTTTGGTTAATCTTGCCTTAATCCTAACACTGGCTTTACATAATCGCTAGCTGACAAACACCGGTGGCTCATGCCATAATGCGGTTATCAACGCTGTTGAGTCAGTTGCAAGGAGTCTTTGAATGACCGCAAAAACTATGGATATAAAATTGCTGGAACGTAACTATAAGGTGGCTTGTCCTGTCGGTCAGGAAAGCGCGTTACAGCAAGCGGCAGATGCACTTAATGAAAGGCTTCAGGAAACCAAGGAACGGACACAACTGACCAATGTCGAACAAATAGCGGTCATGACAGCCCTGAACTTGTGTCACGAATGGATCCGTGATCAAAACGATCAGGCTGCTAAAACGGCTAAACTGGAAGAAAAGATTCAGTTACTTCAGGCCACGATAGAACAAGCGATGAGTGAGCAACGCTCACAACGTAACCGTTAACCTGAAGCAACATTGTAACCCTTTTGCGGTTTCCTGGGGTGTTTGCCAGCAGGCTTATGTCCCTGAGCCGATGCTTGTATTAAAAGGGGATCACTGGCCTGCCATGAGCAAGCCCGGCATGCACCGGGAAGCCTACGGCAGATACCACTTGCTCCCCGCCTTGAACCAATGGGTTCAAGGGCTACAGCCAGCAGCGGCACCTTGGGAAACCACCCTTACTTTTGGCGCTCCGCCTTTTCTTCAGCAACAATGCTTTTGACGTCTTGCAACAGTTGCTGAGCATCGAAAATAATGCCGTCTTTAATGGTGTACTGAATGCCTTCAGTGCGCATTGGCTGGTTATTATCATCCAGTTTGAAGTGCCCCGTGCCATACAACACTTTAAAGTTATCCATGGGGTTTTCATTCACAATGACCATGTCGGCTTTCTTACCAATGGCAACGGAGCCAATATCATCTTCCATATTCAGTGCTTCGGCACCGGCCAGGCTGGCAGCGTGAATCACCTCTAACGCATTCAAACCGGCTTCACGCAGTAACTCCAGCTCGCGAATGTAACCAAAGCCATAAATCTTATAAATGTAGCCAGCATCAGAACCGACCGTAATGCGACCACCATTGGCGTGGTAATCCTTTAAGAAGGCCATCCACTTCTGGTAATTCTTTTTCCACGCAATTTCGTTGTCGGTTGTCCAGTCGAACCAGTACGAACCGTGAGCATAACGGCTCGGTTCAAAGAACTCCCACAACCGCGGCAAGGTGTATTCGTCGTGCCAGATAGCCTGGCGCTCACGCATTAAATCACGCGACGCTTCGTATATGGTTAAGGTGGGGTTGATAGTGAAGTCCAGCTCAATCAGCTCATCACGCACTGAGTTCCATTTCTCTGACCCTGGTTCCGCGGCCTGTTTCCATAAACGGCCCGCTTCTTCAAAGCGATGTTGTTCGTTGTTGTAGTTGTAGTTTGCCGGGTAGTCCTGAACGCGCTGCTCTTCAAACAACGCTTCCGGCAAACCATACCAATGCTCCATTGAGGTTAAGCCCAGGCGCGCTGAGTCGAGCGCGCTCATTGACATCACGTTCAGTTGCGCGTGATGCATCATGGTACCTAAGCCCTGTTTGCCGGCTTCATCCAGCGCCGCTTCCATCACCTTGCGCGAAGCACCGAAGAACTTAATGCCTTTTGCGCCCTCGCCTTTAATATAGCGAACCCACTCGCGCGCCTGCTCACCGTTGTAGATAGGCTCATCCCGGCCTTGCCCAAAACCGACATAAGGTATAATTCGCGGCGACGTAATACGGTTATCAGCCGCCCGCTGTTCATGCCACTGAACCCAGTCCAGACCATTAAAGCTGCCCGGCTCACGAATGGTGGTAATGCCATGCGCCAGCCACAGTTTTAGCACGTACTCCGCCGGAATTCCCTTTGCCGAGCCGCCAATATGCGCATGCATATCAATGAAGCCCGGCAAAATGTATTGTCCGCTGACATCCAGTTCTTTGTCATTCGCGCCCGCTTCAGGACGGCCTTCTGGCTTAATGGGGACACCCGGATTACCCACACTGACAATATTCACGATACGATCATTTTCAATCACAATATCCACAGGACCAAACGGGGGCGCACCTTCGCCGTTAATCAATGTGCCTCCGCGCAAAATCAGGCGCTCGTAAGGACCTTCGCCACGGTCACGTTCCGGCGCTTGAGGTGGTGTCTGCACAGCATGGGCTGCAACCGTAAACGCCATCGCTACCATGGCAAAAGCTATCGTTTTTATTGTTTTCATGGGTTATCCTCGGACAATAATTCAGCGGTTTAGATAAAGCAGACTCTAGCATGACTCGACACGACCTCCGACGCAAGTTACAGCAAATTCGCCGCAATTTAACCGCCGAACAACAGAGTGAAGCAGCATGCCGGGTTGCCGATAAGCTGAAGCAACGTCTGAGCGACTCAGTCCCGCAACAAACCACGGTTGCCGTGTATAAAAGTTTTTCCGGTGAGTTACCCACCTCGGCCATTATTGAAAAACTCTGGGATTTGGGCTTTCATACGGTTTTACCCGTTCTGCACCCTTTCGCTAAAGGCCATTTACTGTTCCTGCGCTATGGCCCGGACACCCCCATGACAACCAATAAGTACGGTATTGCCGAACCCGAACTGAATGCTCAGAATGTGGTGCCATTGTCGGATATTCAGGTGTTGCTGATGCCTCTTGTTGGGTTCGACAATCAAGGCAACCGATTGGGCATGGGCGGTGGCTATTACGACCGGACATTGGCCCAATGGCATAACGGCAATAGACCCAACTTATCGCCCATTGGATTAAGCTATAACGAACAACAGGTGGAACAGATTCCGGTTGAAAGCTGGGATATTCCGCTACCGGAAGTGATTACTCCGGCGAAACACTGGTACTTTTAAAGCAAAAGAAAGATCGATAAAAAACAACAAATTCCTTATACTGAGCTTAAAAAATACTCACGGAGAAACACTCATGTCAGGCAACGCTGATGCACTCAAAAAAGCGGCAGCAGAAGCTGCTATGCAATACATTGAAGACGGCACCGTCGTCGGAGTCGGCACCGGTTCAACGGTCAACTTTTTCATCGACGCCTTAGCCGAGCGTAAGCATGACATTGAAGGGGCCGTTTCAAGCTCTGACGCCTCAACTGAACGCCTGAAAGCTCATGGTATTGAAGTGTTTGAACTGAACTCAGTCGCCGATGTGCCCGTTTATGTGGACGGTGCTGACGAAATTAATGAACACGGCCAGATGATAAAAGGCGGAGGCGGCGCGCTGACCCGTGAGAAAATTATTGCCGCCGTGGCTAAAAAGTTTGTCTGTGTGGCGGATGAAAGCAAGGTCGTTGGCCGTTTAGGTGAGTTTCCTGTGCCCGTTGAAGTGGTTCCTATGGCACGTTCATACGTTGCCCGCGAAATTGTGAAGCTGGGCGGCGACCCGGTCTGGCGTCAGGGCTTTACCACCGACAACGGCAACTGGATCCTCGACGTACATAACTTTGACATCATGGAGCCCATGAAGCTTGAAGCCCAACTGAACAACATTGTCGGCGTAGTAACCAACGGACTGTTTGCTCAGCGGGGTGCAAATATCGCGCTTATTGCCCGTGAAGACGGGGTCCAGACTTTGAAGGTGAGTGGCTGATGCAAACCTCGCTGGCAAAAGACAAAATCAAAGTTTTGTTGCTGGAAGGGGTTCATGACAGCGCCATCCAGCTATTTCGCCACCACGGCTACCACAATCTGGAAATACTGCAGACCTCTCTGAGTGAAGATGAGCTCTGTGAAAAAATTAAGGATGCGCACATTCTTGGCATCCGCTCCCGCAGCCAGCTGAATGAGCGAATTTTTGCCGCTGCGGAAAAACTGATCGCGGTAGGTTGCTTTTGCATCGGCACCAATCAAATTGACTTAGATGCGGCTAAAAAGCACGGTGTGGTTGTCTTCAATGCGCCCTTTTCGAACACCCGCAGTGTTGCCGAACTCGTTTTAGCAGAAGCGATTATGTTGCTGCGAGGTATTCCTGAAAAGAATGCCGTTGCACACGAGGGCGGTTGGCTGAAATCGGCGCAACAGTCTTACGAAGCGCGCGGGAAAATACTGGGCATTGTCGGCTACGGTCACATTGGCAGCCAGTTGAGTGTGTTAGCCGAGCAACTGGGCATGCACATTCGCTACTACGACGTTGAAGACAAGCTGCCCATGGGGAACGCTCAGTCCGTTCCTACTTTAGACGATTTGCTCACACAGGCCGATATTGTCACCCTGCACGTACCGGAAACCGAGCAAACGCAGTGGATGATAGGCCGTCGCCAAATTGAACGCATGAAGCCGGGCAGTCTGCTCATTAACGCCTCACGCGGAACCGTGGTGGATATTGATGCCCTGGCTCAGGCTCTGGCTTCCCGTCAGCTTGCCGGTGCCGCAATTGATGTGTTTCCGGTTGAACCCAAAGGTAATAACGACGAGTTTCTGTCACCTCTGCGCGGCTTAAAGAACTGTCTGCTAACGCCGCATATTGGCGGCTCAACCTTAGAAGCCCAGGAAAACATTGGCGTTGAAGTTGCGGGCAAACTGGTGCGTTATTCCGATAATGGCTCCACCCTGTCTGCGGTCAACTTCCCTGAGGTGAGCTTACCCACACACGCAACTGCCCAGCGTTTGTTGCATATTCATAAAAACCAACCAGGTATGCTAAACGCCATTAACCGCATTATTAGCGACAATGAAATTAACGTGGCGGGTCAGTACTTACAGACCGATGAGAGTGTGGGCTACGTGGTAATGGATATCGACAGCGACAACGGCGCCAACATACTGCAACAACTGAAAGACATTACGGGCACCATTCGTACCCGGCGCTTATTCTAGTCTTTTTTGCCCATAACCGTGCGTTCCATGCTCTCTGGTGAGACATGGCGCACGTCTTTACCTTTCACAAAGAAGATAATGTACTCGGCAATGTTCTGACAACGGTCACCGATGCGCTCTAACGAACGTGCCGACCACAATACATTCATGATTTTTGGAATAGAGCGTGAATCTTCCATCATATAAGTCATTAACTGACGTGTCAGCGCTTCGTATTGACGATCAGCCTGTTCATCCTGCTGGTGAACGTTATAAGCCGATTCCAGGTCCATCCGCGCGAAGGCGTCCAGCACATTGCGCAACATGCTTAATACGTGTTGCCCTAAGTTTTCGAGACTGACTAGCAATTGCTGCTGGTCGTTACTGAAACTTTCCTTAGCAACTTTTGCGATACGCTCTGCTTCGTCACCAATACGCTCTAAATCAGCGATGGTTTTGATAATAGCAATGACTAAACGCAGATCGCTGGCGGTTGGCTGGCGTTTCGCAATAATATGGACGCATTCTTCATCAATCTGAACTTCCAGCTTGTTCACTTTATGGTCGCTGGTCAGGACTTTCTCAGCCAAATCGATGTCACCCTTCTGAATCGCCAGAAGTGAATCCTGCAATTGTTTTTCAACCAATCCGCCCATGCTTAACACACGGTTACGCACAGCTTCCAGTTCGTCATTGAACTTACCGGAAATGTGCTTACCCATATTCATCTTATCCATGACTCGCTCCTTAACCGTAACGACCAGTAATATAATCTTCTGTCTGCTTTTCAGACGGGGTAGTGAATAAAGTATCGGTATCGGCATACTCAATCAATTTACCCATATACAAAAACGCGGTCTGGTCTGATACGCGCGCTGCCTGTTGCATGTTATGCGTCACAATAACAACGGTATATTTTTCCTTGAGCTCAGTAATCAACTCTTCGATGGTCAGGGTTGAAATAGGATCCAACGCCGAAGTTGGCTCGTCCAGCAATAAAATTTCAGGCTCAATGGCAATAGAGCGTGCGATAACCACACGTTGTTGCTGACCGCCTGACAAACTGAACGCACTGGCGTTTAAGCGGTCTTTAACCTCATCCCATAACGCCGCACCACGAAGTGAGGTTTCTACCGCCTCATCCAATACCCGTTTATCTTTCACGCCCTGCAAACGTAAACCATAAACCACGTTTTCATAAATGGATTTAGGAAACGGGTTAGGACGTTGAAATACCATGCCTACGCGGCGGCGCAAAGCCGCAACATCGACGTTCTTATCGTAAATATTGTGACCGTGCATATCAATCTGGCCGTCAATACGACAGATTTCCACTAAGTCGTTCATGCGGTTAATACAACGCAACAGTGTTGATTTACCACAACCCGACGGACCGATAAACGCGGTTACGCGGTTATTGGGAATGCGCATAGAAATATCGTGCAACGCCTGATCTTCACCATAGTAAAGGTTCAGGTTTTTAATATCTAAAGCAGTCTGTTCTGCTGGCAAATTGTGTAAGTCCAGCTTTTCTAAATTGTTTGTACTCGGGTTTACCGAAATCATAAGTTCAGACCTTTTCGCTAATTCATCAAAACTTTCGTGTTCAACTGTCGTGTTCAACGTTAGTGCTCAAGTGAGCGGTATTTTTCACGTAAATGGTTACGCACACCAATTGCCGTTAAATTCAAACCAACAATAAGGGTGATCAGCAAGAATGACGTGGCGTAAACCAGCGGCCTGGCCGCTTCAACGTTTGGACTCTGGAAACCAACATCGTATATGTGGAAACCAAGGTGCATGAATTTTCTATCCAGATGGAAGTAAGGGAAGTTTCCGTCCACCGGCAGCATTGGCGCCGACTTAACTACCCCAACCAGCATCAGTGGTGCAACTTCACCAGCCGCCCTTGCGACCGCGAGAATCAGACCCGTCATAATAGCCGGTGATGCCATAGGCAGAACAATGCGCCAAATGGTTTCCCATTTCGTTGCCCCCAGCGACAAGCTGCCTTCACGCAATGTCGGCGGAATTCGCGAAAGTCCTTCCTCGGTTGCGACAATCACCACGGGCAATGTCAGTATCGCCAGAGTCACGGCAGACCATAGAACACCCGGCGTACCAAATGTCGGATTCGGTAGTGCCTCGGGGTAGAAAATCTGATCGAGACTACCGCCCACCATATAAACAAAGAAACCTAAGCCAAATACGCCATAAACAATCGACGGTACCCCGGCTAAGTTAATGACAGCAATACGAATTAATTTAGTAACCGCATTTTTACCGGCGTATTCATGCAGATAGACTGCCGCAATAACACCAAACGGAGCGACAATTACTGACATCAACAGCACCATAAATACGGTACCGAAAATGGCAGGGAAAACTCCGCCTTCGGTATTCGCTTCGCGTGGTGGCTCTGACACAAACTTGCCAATTTGCTGGAAAAAGTGACCCAGCTTGGCAAAAAAGCCCATGTCATTAGGGAAGTTAACGTCCAGCACCTGATACATAGGCACTTTTATTTCCTCGCCACGCATGTCGCGCATGATCAGCGAATCGCGCCCCGCTTTATCACGCAATGCGAACAGCTCTTTCTCATATTCCAGATACTGACTCTGCAGCTCTTCGCGGCGGCGTTCAATGTCGTTTATCGCTTCTTCAGTCAAGGTGCCGCTAAGCTCAAGGCCACGGCGTTGCAGGTTCAATTGCGTTAACTCATAGTTAATCGCGCCAATTTCACCTTCCTGCAGTTGCATCGCCTGCTCGTTCAGCTCGACGGCTCGCTCAGCCCGCTTAAACAATTCTTCTCGCAAATCGCCATGAGTCGCAACGCGTTCGCCTTGCTGCTCAACGGCAATTGGGTAACCGTAGAAATTACCATCTTTGGTCCGTTCAATAACCGCCAGATCAGCCGGTGTTTCATCGGAGCGAATCGCAGGACCCAGCACCCAGGCGAAATCCAGAGGTACATACTCACGGTTACCAATTTTCATCAAGTAACGGGTCACTTCCTCGTCTTCGTAACCATCCATGATGGTACCCGAATTACTGACTCGTGATGTCGGAACCGACTCACTCTCATAAATTTCACCAATGAGTGTGCGGGTTGAACCGTCAGCCTGTTCAATCGACATTTCATGAATGGCGGCAGGCCAGAAAAACGACAATCCGCGCCAGCCAATCATGACCACCAGTCCAATAACCGCAATTAAGCTGATACTAACTGAACCGGCGGTTAACCAGATCCAGGGCTTTCCGGACTTAAACCATGTATTCATTGAATTAAACCTCTGTTCCGGAATTACATCGAGCTGTATTTGTCACGCAAACGTTGGCGGACAAATTCAGCAATGGTGTTAAAGAAGAAGGTGAATATGAACAGCACAAATGCTGCCAGGAACAAGATTCGGTAGTGTGAACTTCCAACTTCCGACTCTGGCATCTCGACCGCAATATTGGCTGACAAGGTGCGCATACCTTCAAAAATGTTCCAGTCCATGATGGGGGTATTACCGGTTGCCATCAGTACAATCATGGTCTCGCCTACGGCGCGTCCCAGCCCCATCATAACCGCTGAGAAAATCCCCGGACTGGCTGTTAGCAGCACCACTTTCGTCAGGGTTTGCCATGGTGTCGCGCCCAGTGCCAGTGAGCCGTTGGATAAATGCTTTGGCACACTGAATACGGCATCTTCCGCAATGGAGAAAATGGTCGGGATAACCGCAAAGCCCATCGCAATACCAACAACCAGGGAGTTACGCTGGTCAAAAGTAATACCCAGCTCATTGGTTAAATAACCACGCACATTGCCATCGAACAACACTTGCTCAACCCAGGGGCTCAGGCCAAACGACAACCAGCCGACCAGAATAACAATAGGTATGAGCAGCAAAGCGGCACGCCCATCGGTAACGGTGTTACGAATATGGGAAGGTAACCTCGACCATAAAAATGCCGTCAGTATTATCGCTGCCGGCACCAGCAGCAACACGGCTATCAGGCCCGGAAGGTACCTCTCGATGATAGGGGCCAGCCAAAGCCCGGCTAAGAAACCGAGTATCACAGTCGGTAAGGCTTCCATGATTTCAACGGTTGGTTTGACGTACTTTCGTACCGAAGGTGACATGAAGTACGCCGTATAAACGGCCGCTGCCAAACCAATAGGCACCGCAAACAGCATTGCATACGCTGCGGCTTTGATGGTACCAAAAGCAATAGGAACCAAACTGTATTTAGACTCAAAGTCATCGGAACCAGAGGTCGACTGCCAGGTGTAGTCAGGCTCAGGGTACCCCTCATACCAGACTTCCTGCCACATCGCACTCCAGGTAACTTCAGGGTGTTCATTCTTAATATCAAACACACTGAAGCGATCACCACTTTGCATGATGAGGTAGTTAGCACGCGGGTCGACCATGACATGCTCTAAACTCGTCTCAAGTGGGTTGCCTCGGTAAAGATCGGCCTCTGATGTGGTATAGAAGATACCCAGTTGCCCGTTTTCTGAAACGGTATAAAAAGTCCGTCGATAATATTCAACTTCAATATCTTTAACCGGCGAGCCCGCATCAAAAGAGCGAATATATTGATATTGACGACCTTCATCTGTCGATACCTGGAACCACTGCGTTACCAACCCGGTATCGTGAGTCACCAATATCGAACTTGCTCCGGCCAATAAATAAAGGCCCGTGGCATTACCCTGTTCCCGCGCATTAACCAGCATTAATTCACGCTCAGTGACCTGACCCGACACGCCAACATCGAAGACGTGAATGCGGTTACCACGACGCGCCATAACCTGACGCAAGTCCGGGGTGACAATTAAGTCATCGATAGTGCCGTTTAGCGTGACTTTATGAAACACCGGCTTTAACGTCGTTTCGCCTGTCATAAAGTTTTCTTCTGCCGCGTATTTGGTAATCAGCAAGTTATTACCGCCCTGCACAGCAGCAAACATCATGGTGTCACCGTCGCTTTCGTAAGCCAGCTTTTCTAACGCCTGCCCACTTTCATCGACAACTAATGGTTCGCCATTATTCAATAACTCCACACGCGGCGTTATAGTGCGCTCAAGTGCGCCTGTTTGAGGGTCTTCAGCAAAAGACACTTTAAATTTAGGCTCAGCGACTATCGCTGTACCGTCGTTCAGACCGTATGCGTACTGCTTATTAACCGGCAGAGTGCTCGCAAAGCTGGTTATTTTGTCAGCAGAAACCACTTCTTTTGAGTCTATGATCTCGCCGGCCTTACGATTAACGATAGGCTTGTCGGCCAGAGCGAAGAACTCAAATTTTCCCGACTCCATAAGACGGTAACCAATCTCGGCCTGCTCTTCCATGCCCAGTGCTTCGACATCTTCACTGTTAGACAATGAAAAGCTCTGCTCCTCTTTTAAGGAAACCGACTCGAAAATAGGCTGAACAACATAAAGCAGATAGAAAAAGATAAGCAACAGCGCCACTAATACCATAACGCCACCTAGAGTGACCCCATAGCGAGCGGCACGATCTTTAAATAATCGTCCCCGGTTAGCGGCTAATTGTTGAGCTGACAGTGATGCCATCAGAAACCTCAGGTTTGAATATGCGTTACTAAAAGTCTGCAAACAGTTTAGTTGAAGAATATGACAGTATTGTTACACCACTGTCATATTTTCTTAATAATGCAGCAATAGCTATAAAAAAAGCCGGCAGCAAGCTACCGGCTAAACAAGCACAGGGACAAATTAATCTAAGCCAAGCTTTTTCAGTTCAGCTTCAACCACCGCCTTCGGCAGCCCAATATAACCGTCTTTATTGACGATATCCTGACCGGTTTTTGACAGGATCATACGCAGAAACTCACCTTCCGCTTTACCCAGCGGTTTTGTCGGGTGTTTGTTCACGTAAATGTAAAGGAAACGGGCTAATGGGTACTGACCGGCCAACGCATTCTCAGCAGTTGCGCCAATAAATTCCTGACCTTCGGCTTTTGCGATAGGCACCGCTTTAACGCCTGAAGTGACGTAGCCGATGCCCGAGTAACCAATGGCATTAATTGAGGTTGAAACTGACTGCACAACCGATGCTGAACCCGGCTGCTCGTTCACGTTAGAACGAAAATCACCGTCGCACAGGCCAATTTCTTTAAAGTAACCGTAGGTTCCGGATACCGAGTTACGACCGTAAAGCTGCAAGTCGCGGTTCGACCATTCGCCGTCCATACCCAGGTCGCCCCAGCGGTTTACTTGCTGGTTCAGCCCGCACTTGCGAGTTGATGAAAATATTGCGTCTACTTCAGGAATCGTCAAACCTTCAATTGGGTTGTCTTTGTGCACGAATACCGCCAATGCATCAATAGCAACACGGACCGGCGTCGGCTTGTAACCGTGACGCTTTTCAAAAGACTCGATTTCTTTTGACTTCATTGCACGGCTCATAGGACCGAAGTTTGATGTACCTTCAGTTAACGCCGGTGGAGCTGTAGAAGAACCGGCTGCCTGCACCTGAATGTTCACGCTTGGGTAGTTACGCTTAAATTCTTCACTCCAGAAGGTCACCATATTCGCTAAGGTATCAGAACCCACTGAAGACAAGTTGCCTGATAAGCCACTGACTTTTTCGTATTTGGGTAAATCGTCCGTTGCCGCAGCTAACGAGCTGAACGCCAGTGAACCTGCAACCACTAAACCAGTTAATGTCTTGTTCAAAGTTGATTGAAACATAGTGTATTCACCTCTAAGGGTTATTGAACTGTTTTCGAATTAAGCTCAGTTTAAGACAGTTATGTGACAGCTTTATGACAATGTGAAAAATTTATGACTAATTGACTAACAAACCGCTCGGTATACGAAATGAGAAACGGCTGCCTTTTTCCAGTGAGCTATTAATGTCCAACTGCGAGTTGTGATGTTCTATTGCATGCTTAACAATAGACAGGCCCAGCCCGGTGCCGCCACTGGCACTGTTACGATCATCTTCAACCCGGTAAAAACGTTCGGTTAAACGGGGGAGATGTTCCGCCGGTATACCTTTACCGTTATCGGTTACGCTGAACTCCGCACCGCCGGCCACCAGCTTCCACGAAACATTAATGTTGCCGCCCTCTGGCGTATAATAAATAGCATTGGTTATCAGGTTCTGCATCGCGCTGCGCAGCAAGTTCTCTTTACCATAAATTCTGACAGGGGCTACCTGAAACTCAATCGTATGCTGTTTTGCTTCATTTAAGCGTTTGGCCTCAGCCTGCAATTGTTCAAGCATCGCAGGCATATCCACTTCATGATCGAATACGTCGTCACTGGGGGTTTCCATGCGTGACAAGGTCAGCAACTGATCAACCAGATTAGACATGCGGGTACTTTGTGCATTCATGTTTTCGACGGCTTTTTGCAACATGGCAGGCGGCGTTTGCTGAGGGTCATCCATCATTTCCAGATAGCCCTGCAGAACCGTCAATGGCGTTTTTAATTCATGCGAGACATTGGCCACAAACTCGCGCCGCAAATTTTCCAGTCGTTTTACCTGAGTCACATCGCGCGCAACCAATAAAAACTGGTCTTCGCTGTAAGGCATGATGCGAATCTCAATGTCCAGGCTTTCGCGTATGGGCGATGGAATTGTCAGCTCTTCTTCAAAGTTACCTTCGTTCAGATAGGCATAAAATTCGGGGTGCCGAATCAGATTCGATAATCGTTGACCGGCATCGTCAGGCCAACGTAAACCGAAATAGAACTGCGCCAGCTTGTTACTCCACAACAGAGCACCATCGGCACGAAAGACAATAGCCGCGTCCGGCAAGGCTTCGGCTGCTTCACGAAAACGTCTTAATAAACGCGCTAAGGCTTTGCGGCGTTTCTGACTGCGTCGCTGAGAACGATAAATTCCGTCGTAGATATACGACCAGCTACCCGGCGCAGACGGTGGCATTAAGGTGCGGCTTTGCCACAACCACTTAATTAACTTTTGCTGGTAGTAATAATGCCAGCACACCAGCCCCAGCAAAGCCAGAGCGGTTATCGGCCAAAATAAGTCGAACAGCCAGCCCACAAATAAAAACGGCAGCAGGAATAAAAATAGGCTAGTCAGAGACTGCCAGTTAGAGTAGTTCCGGTCCATACTAAATCAACCTGAACTTAGCGGTTTGAGAAACGATAACCAACACCTCGTACCGTTTGGATCAAACGCTCATAGCCGTATTCAGTCAAAGCTTTACGTAGGCGGCGAATGTGTACATCGACAGTCCGGTCTTCGACATAAACGTTGGTTCCCCAAACATGGTCGAGCAATTGTTCACGGCTGTAGACCCGCTCTGGGTGTGTCATAAAAAAATGAAGTAGCTTGAACTCAGTCGGGCCCATATCCACACCTTTATCATCCACCGAAATACGGTGCGATACCGGGTCGAGTTTGAGTCCCTCAACTTCCAGCGGCTCGTCCAGAACCGTTGGGGCAACACGCCGGAAAACAGCACGCATACGAGCCATCAGTTCTTTCGGCGAAAACGGTTTGGTAATATAGTCATCTGCGCCAACTTCCAGCCCTTTGATTTTATCTTCTTCCTCACCTCTTGCGGTCAGCATGATAATGGGAATATTGCGAGTAAAATCATCGCTCTTTATCTTTTTTGCCAACTGCAGACCGGAACCGCCGGGCAGCATCCAGTCCAGCAGCACCATATCGGGGTATGGTTCAGCAATTTTACTAACAGCAGCATCAAAGTCATTGGCCTCTACGGCCTGATAACCATGTTGTTCCATCACAAAGCTTAACATCTCACGGATAGGTGCTTCGTCTTCAACAATTAGAATTCTACGTGACATGCATTGGTTCCCTAATATGAACTGATGCTGCAATTATTACTAAAGAATATGACACTTTTATGAACCTGGACACATATCTGTCAAATTTCTTATATCATTGAGCAGAGAGCCACTGCAATAACTCGTAAACAATAGGGAGAGAAACAAAGGCAAACAAAATGCCATAACCCACCATAGCCGCCGAAAGACGCGGTGCCAGCCCAGCCATAATTGCCACCGCCCCCGCTGTTATCATAGGAGGCATAGCACTCTCGAACACGGTGACCTGAACCAAGGTACTGTCAAAACCAAAACCGTACAATAGTCCAATCGTAAGCGCCGGCATCAATACTAACTTGGTTAATAAACCAATGGTTAGCGGCGTTTTACTGCCTTTAGGTAGGCGAAACTTCAGTTGAAAACCGACCGCTATCATAATTACGGGCACTAAGGTCACAGCGAGTGAATCAATGAGTCGCTGGAATACTTCGGGGTAGACCATAGATTTAGTCAACAGAGCAATGACTAACGCAATAAACGGTGGAAACGTCAAAATCTGCCGGGAAACACTGCCTATTGTCGGCTTTTCGTCTTGGTCACGATAAAGCGCAATAATAATGGTCGAGTAAATGGCCAAACCGAAAAAGGAGCCGAACTGATCGTACAATAAGCCATAAACTATCGCATCACTGCCATAAAAGGCTTCTATCATCGGGAAGCCAAAAAACGAGGTGTTACCCAGTGGTACACAAATGAGTAACGCACCGACCACTTCGCGTGGCCATTTAAAAGCGCGCCCCAGCAGCCATATAAAAATGCCACTGGCTATCAGGAGAACCCAGGGAATAACAACCGGAATCAGTAGATCAGAAGAAAATTCCAGTGCCGGAACTTTACTGAAAATAACGCCGGGCAATGCTGCATAAATAACATAGAGATTAAGAACTTGTGCGGTGTTATCCGGACATTTGCCGGTACGCTTAAGGATAAAACCAATAAGTAGGTAGAGCCCCAATACGGCGAGGTTGATCATAGCGTACAGAAAGGTTGAGAGTGACCGCTACAGTGTAGCCTGACAACCACGGTCAGGCTACTTTTGTGTTTTCTTTAAAAGAAGCGCTTACCAGGAAAAATCGTGACGGATGCCCACCGCAATAAAGTCCTGACCGACGCCGGGAGTTGCACCGCAACCACGAGTTGAGTAAGACGCGATGTCACACTCACGACCTGTGTACCAGGCATAAACACGGGTATCGCCGCTAAAGAAGTAGTCGGCTCCCACAGACAAAGACGCGTCGTTGTCGTTACCGTCATCAACGGCTTGATACTGTGCTTTAAAGACCCAGTTTTCGTACGGATGTGCCGCACTGACTAAGTAGCCGTCTGAATCATTTAAGCCGCTGATGGTTTCGAATTGTTGTAATACAACACCAACCCGAGTTTTACCCAACTTAGTTGCACCCGTCAGCTGCGTAATATCATAACCATTGACGTCACGATCAAAGGCCAGTGCCGCATAATAATTCGTTTTCTTTAGCTTGCTGTCACCATACATCAGACCAAAAGATAAGCCATCGTCAACTGCGTCGTTTTCTGAGGCAATATAAGTGACCCCAAAGCTGAAGCCTTTGTACGATGGGGAGTAGTAGGTCAGTGTATTATCCGGACGATTTTCGCCACGGAACAAGCTTTTTAGGTCGGCCTCAAAGTCTTTAAACTCATCCACAGAGCCCTGAGAGTCTTTTAAAAAGGTATCGTAACGGCCAATCATGACTTCACCGAAGTTACCGCGTAAACCAACCACCTGGTTTCTGTTAGTGACCGCATCTTCGTCGTCATCGGAGTCCGCCAAGTCCACTCCAAATTCAATTTGGTAGAACACTTCTAAGTCAGATTCCAGCTCGCTCGCACCTTTAAAGCCAAAACGCGACGAGTTACTGACCACTTCCGTGTCTGCATTGTCACCATAGTCGTTGCTTTGCAGCGACACATTCGCGCGACCATAAACCGTTAAACTGTCGTCATCGTTAGCAAAAGCCGAAAAACTGGCCGCAGTGGCAGCAAGCAATAGCGGAACCGAGTACCTTTTCATAATCATCCTCACGAGATCTAAGCTGGAACTGACTAAATTTCAGGCACATTATAGTGCCCGCAAAATTTATTGCAGTTATTTTTCTATCGTGAGTCAATTTTATGTCTTTTTTATGACACTAATATGACAGGTTTAAGTTTTATTAATTATTTATTTCAGTTTTGCTACCTGCTGCTGTTGCTTGTGCTGACTTTTGGCGTATTTAAGCCACTGTTTGGCCGACTGAGCAGTCTCTTTATAGCCACTCGCCAATTCAAAAGCTTCAACCGCCCGCTCGTAGTTGTTTAAATTGAGCGATGCCATTCCTTCTATCAGATAAAGGTTGCCTTCACTGTCCACATTGCCTTTACTGCGGCCGCGTTGGGCGTAATTCAGTGCTTCTTCATTGTTGTCCAGGGTTAAATAAAGTTGCGCTATTTGCGCCGCAAATTTGCCATGCTCAACTTTATCCGACGCCTCTTGATAAGCGCTAATGGCTTTTTTATATTCTTTTGCCTGAGTATACGCCTGAGCCACAAACTTCAGGTTATCGACAGAGGCATCCACTTTTCCTTTCGATATTGCTTGCTGCATGGTCTCAGCCGCTTTATAAGGTAATTCATTAAAGTAGTAAGCCTGAGCCAGTTGCCGCCACTCACTGCCTTTTTCGATATACCCCTGCTGATGCGCAGCTTCCAGTACCGCCAGCTGTTTTTCATCCTGCTCCAGTTGAGCGTAAACGCCCGCCAGTTGCAGCCAGTATTCAGGCTTACTGTAGCTTGTGACTAAGCGCTCCATTACCTTAGCAACCTGCTCTGGCTGTTCCAGCTCATAGTGCAATGCGCGTTTTAAAATCAACCAGTTTTCATCCGGTACTTTCTTTGCTGCATCGGCAGCTGCAATGGCTTTGTCAATAAGTGGCAAAGCGTCGCGATGTTTATCCGCCTGGTAATAAGCCTGCGCTTTCAATACCCAGGCTTTGCCCATTTCATCTTCTTCCGCCAGGCCTTCCCACTGATTTAAAAAACCAATAGCGCGTTCGAACTGACCGTCACTTAAGGCCAGCTGAGACAAACTGAACAAGGTGCTTTTTTCCAGCGACTCAGGAATAGGAGACTCTTTCACGACCTTTTCAAAATAGTTAATCGCTTGCTTCGTATTCCCCTGCTCGTAATACATGAAACCGTAAAAGTTCCACATCATGGCGCGCTCGTAGCTGTTCATGCTATCTGCTTTTTCCGCCACTTCGCCCAGTATTGAAATGCCTTCGGCCAGATTACCGTTATCAGCCTGTTCCTGAGCCCGGGCTAATTGTCCGTAGACTTTTTCCCGCAGCGCAGGCACTCGTTCTGTTTGTTGTGCCAGTACCGGGTGGGCAAAAGCCAACCAACAACCGCAAGCCACTAAAGCAATGAATTTCAATTTCATAAGTCACCCATTCAGTCCATTTCAAAGGTCATGCGGTTGCGGACACCATCCACTTCCACCGCTTCACCATCAATAACCCGGGGTTTGTATTTGAACTTCAGTACGGCATCCATCGCAGCCTGATCAAAAATACCTTCCGGTTCTGCTTGTACCACTACCGGATCTCGCACCGAGCCTTGTTTAGTTACCGTAAATTCAACCACCACATAACCTTCTATGCCACGTTGCAGGGCTCTGCGAGGGTACGCTGCCTGAACCTTCACAATAGGCAGGTATTCACCATCGCTTGCCTGCAGTGACATGCCACTGCCAATGTCTGCACCACTGTCCATGTTGGCCGAAAAGTCATAACCCGATCCGCCATCAGTATCCGCAACATCGTTATCCATCTGCGGTTGAGGTAAATCTTCCGGTGGCTGCTCAGGCTCTGGAGGACGTTCTGGCTTGCGTTCCTTTTCCTGCACTTCTTCAGGTTCAGGTGTACGCACAAAGTCCAGCACGCTGCCTCGCGGCGGTTCGCTCATTGCACCTTCGCCACCACTGATCAAAGACTGCATCAGGTAAAACAAACCAATGGTGACAAAAGCTGCAACCAGTAATGCTGCCAGGAATCTCATCATTTACTCTTCATCCGTTGCTACAGAAACGTCGTAAACCCCCGCTGAGCGGGCTGCATCCATTACCTTAATCAACACTCGGGTGTTCGATTCCTCATCCGCCTGAATCACCACCGAGCCCTGCGGGTTTTCCGCATACAAACGTTCGATATTAGCCTGTACTGCGCGTACATCCACCTGGCGCTTATCAATCCAGATTTCGTTGCTTTCACTTATCGCAATTAAGATATTGGCACGGTCTTTCTGCACGGCTGTTGCAGCATCCGGGCGGTTAACATCAATACCCGCTTCTTTCACAAAAGACGCCGTAACAATGAAGAAAATCAACATAATGAACACCACATCCAGCATCGGCGTCATATCAATAGCGCTTTCTTCTTCTTCAATTAAATTGGCAAAATGTTGCTTCATAATCTTGTCCTCAACATCACCTTAGTGACGTTCCAATAAAATTTTGTCTTCCAGCTTCATGCGCTCACGTCGGGTTGTTCGTTGCAGCCAGGTTGCGGCAAACACACCAGACAAAGCGCCAACCATACCCGCCATGGTCGGAATGGTGGCTTTGGATACACCGGATGCCATTGAACGTGCGCTACCCGTTCCTGTCACCGCCATGACATCGAATACCTCTATCATGCCCGTCACTGTACCCATCAAGCCCAGCAGTGGGCACAGCGCGACTAACGCTTTTATCACCGGCAAATTGCCACCTAATGCCAGGCTCACACGTGAAATCATCGCCTGCCGAATTTGCTCAGCGTTCCAGGAAGACTTATCTTCGCGCTGCTGCCAACGTTGCCGCGTTTCTTTCACATTTTTACGGTGTCCGTTGAGGTAATAAAAAATGCGTTCAAGAATCATCAGCCACATAGTAAAAATGAGGATACCGATGACCAGCAGAACTTGTCCGCCGGCCTCGATGAAGTCTCTAATCGCATTACTGAATTCAATGAGGAATAACACGGTTACTCTCCTCGCTCAGACCGCTCCGCGATAATGCCGGATGCTTGTTCCTGCAGTATATGAATCAGGTTTTTGCTGCGGGTATGTAACGTTGCGAACAATAATGTCATTGGAATCGCAACCACCAAACCCAGTACCGTTGTTACCAGAGCTTGCGAAATACCACCCGCCATCAGTTTCGGGTCACCGGTACCAAACAAGGTAATTGCCTGGAAGGTTTTGATCATGCCGGTTACGGTTCCTAACAGACCCATCAGCGGTGCGACCACTGAAATAATCTTGATGAACGTGAGGTTACGAGTAATCTTCGGCACTTCACGCATAATGCCTTCGCTGAGTTTGAGCTCCAGCGTTTCGGTATCTGCCTGTGGGTGTTTTTCCTTAATGAGCATGACACGACCCAACGGGTTATCATCGCTTGCCTTGTCTTTCTTCAACTGACGCTTCACTTTGTTACCCAGTAACATCAGTGAGACAAAGCGCTCCAGCGCGAACAGCAGACCAATAGCACCCAATGCTAAAATGATGTAACCAACAGTTCCGCCCTGATCGACGCGTTCGCTCAGGCTAGGTGCCTGCACCAGCAAACCAAGAATCGAGCCACCGGTAGGATCCAGACCAAAGGTCACAATGCCGCTGTCGGTTTGTTGAATATCTTCCGCGGTATTCAGATAACGGCCCGATGGTTGACGTACTAATTCAGCGACTGAACCGGTTTCACCCACACGCTCCAGATACTTGCCGTCCGCAACCAGGTTGAATGCACCGACACGAACCACTTCTTTTTCTGACTTGTCGCCGTTTGCCGCGGTAACCTGAGTGTTAAACTCAGCGACTTTACCGGACTCTGTCATTTCCTGTTGCAGAGCAAACCAGACACTTTCGATGTCTTCAATAGACGCCAGCTTAGACGATGACCCCATTCTTTCAGCAAGCTCAGATAACTGTTCTACACGCCCCGGATACTGAGCCGATATCACAGAGTTATTAAAGTTACTGGACGCATCATTCGCCACCTGCTGCAGCACACCGAACAGCTCTTTCAGGGACCCCATACGCTGGGTTAACGTGTCGCTTAAGTTACCTAAATCAACTTCATTCTGCTCGAACTGAGTTTCCAGCTCTTCTGCACGTTGCTCTAAGCGATTGCGCTCGGCAATGGCATCCGCCAACATGGCTTTTTGCTCTTGCTCTTGAGCGCGGAAACGCTGCTCACGCTCTTTGTTGCTCTCTGATTGAGAAAACTGGCCTTGTTGCAACTGCTGTAATAGCTCATCTAAATTAATCGGGTCCTGAGGAACCGGAGCCGATAAGGCAGTAACAGAAGCACATGCCAGCATCGTTACTGAAAACCACTTGGTAATACGCTGTGTTAAATTCATGGCTACCACTCCTTATTGGCCGGCGCTGTTGTGAGTTGAGCTGCTCGATTTATTAGCAAACAGCGGCATCATCAGTAAGTCAGGAGCCAGTTGTTTTCTGGCGATGCGAATGGCTTCTTCTACTGCCGGTAAGTGCTTACTATCCAGTTCTTGCCAGCTACGCTCTTCTTGATCCCAAAGGCCTAAATGCTGACCATCACGCGTTTTATAAATCAGCGCAACGCGGCCGATACGGAGATAAGTGACATCTTGCTGCTGACCATTAATTTCATGTTCCGCGGTATAGGCTTCAATATTGCGGCCATAGTCAGCTTCAATCTGATAGGCTTCCATCACCCGACGAAACTTCTCAGAAACATCAACGTTCGCGCGTTCCATTAAATCATTCAGGTGTTGTAAGCGTTCACTTCGCTCGGTCTGCAAGAAAGGCACATCCAGCTCGACAAAGGACTCCAGTGAGTCAATCATCCGCAGCATTAATGGGGTAATTTGGCGTTCGACATAACTCACCTGATCGATAGAGTTACTGATGTCTTGCTTTTCGCTTTCCTGGCTGCCAATTTGTTGTTCAATTTGTGCGGTATAAACGTTTAATCCATCAATTTCTTTCATGATGCGTTTATACTGTTGCAGGCGTTCCTGCATATCATCGGAAATTTGATCGATGGTGAGCTGAGACTGACGCGCAGATTCATTGATAGAGGACGCCTGATCGACGACAGGCTCCAGTTTATCCTGCTGCGATTGCGCCGGAGCAGCAATTAAGATAGCGACAGCTAAAGCGCCAACAGAAGTAATTAACTTCATAAACTATGACCTTTGTGAATTAATTTGTGGCGACTTTAGTGACTTTTCATGACAGCTTAATGACTAAAGTATGTCATTTTTATGTCAGTGGCTTTCTTGAAGTGGTTTGGAATGCTTTATTGCGTTATGTCAGGCAATGAATTAGTTTATCCGTATCGGCTCAATTCGTTGACATTAGTCTATGGCAATCAAAAGTATTTCTTCCTCCTTATTAACCCGGGTACTCTCTGTTTATTTTGTACTGACTTTGATCGTCACTGCGGTGCAAATAGGAGCTGAATACTTCGATACTAAGCGCGTACTGATTGCCGAACTACAAAACCAGCAAAGTACCTTTAATGGTTCCCTGACTCGTTCACTGTGGGAATTCAACAGTAATCAAATTGATACTATTGCCGACGGTCTTATCGGCATCCCCGCTATTGCCGGTGTTCTTATTCGTGACGACGCCGGAAATATTCTGGTGCAGCTGGGCGAAACAACAGAAATGAGCGACTTACCCGATGACAACAGCGAAGGCATGTTATTACCGGAGCGCGAAGGCATTTTTGGTTACTACGATTCTTTAATATTTGAGTTCTCTGGTCACTCCACTAAAGTCGGCGATGTCAGCCTGTTTTCAACGCGTGACATTGCCATTGACCGTATAAAAGTCAGTCTCGGCTTTATTATCGGTAACGCCATTATCAAGAGTACCTTCCTTATTGTGCTTTTTACCATTGCTTTTAACCGCATGTTAAGCCGCCCGTTAAGTGACCTGACCCAGCAAATTAAAGGTTTCCGGCTGGATAATCTGGAGCGCTCCAGAATCCGCCTGAACGATCAGCACAATAATGAGCTGGTATTAGTCGAGCAGGCTTATAACCAGTTACTCGATAATATTGAAGAATACCAGGCAGACTTAGACAGAACACAGAAGAAACTCAAAGCAGCCAATCGACAACTGGACGAACAGAACGCGATACTGGAACAGGAAGTCGCGCGCAAAACATCGCGTTTAAGCCAGGTTATGTTGGATTTGGAACAACGAAAAAACGAACTGGAAATGCGTCAGGAAAAGCTGGAGCGAGAAGTGGGTCAGCGGCGAGCCATTGAAAATACCTTACGCCAGTCGAACCAACGCTTAGAGTCTTCCCTTAACCACCTACGGGAAACCCAGCAACAGTTGATTGAATCAGAGAAAATGGCGTCTTTAGGCGGCTTAGTGGCTGGCATTACTCACGATGTGAATACACCCATTGGCATTAGTGTCACCGCTTCCTCTTATTTACGCGAAAAACTGGATACGCTGGATCAGTCCCTGCTTAACAAAGAGCTGACTCAGGCGCAATTGAAGAAGTTTATTGACGAAGGGCGCGAAAGCCTTAACTTACTGGACAATAACTTACACCGCGCGTCCGATCTCATCAGCAGCTTTAAACAAGTGGCGGTCGATCAGGCATCGGACGCCATCCGCGATATTAATCTGAAAAGTTATATCGAAGATCTCGTGCAGTCACTGCAGCCGCATTTAAAGAAAACCAAACACCAGGTACAACTTGAGTGCGCCGATGACATTTTCATACGCTGCCCGGCGGGTGCGTTATCGCAAATTTTTACCAATTTAATCCTCAACTCTTTACGCCATGCGTTTGAAGGTGTTGAAGAAGGCATCATGACAATTTCTATCCAGCTTAATGGCGATACGCTGCAGGTAAGCTATTCCGACAACGGTAACGGCTTATCAGACGCTCAGCTTAATCGCTTATTCGACCCCTTCTTTACGACAAAACGTGACCAGGGCGGCAGTGGACTGGGAACTCACATTGTCAGAAACCTGGTTACCCAAACCTTGTCTGGTGAAATTAGAGCCGAGAGTGAACCCGGCAAAGGTTTGAGCTATTTCTTTTCGTTTCCTGTACAGGTTTTAAACTGACAGACCTGCCCTAACGGGATACAATCGCAGCGGTTATTTTTATTTACTATATTGCGACAGGAACAGCTTACCTATGTGGTTTAAAAATCTTCGGTTTTATCAATTCAGCGAAACCTTCTCACTGCCGGATAACTTCTCTGAGCAATTGGCTGAACACAGCTTTCACCCCTGTTCGCGATCGGACCAAAGCTCGTTTGGCTGGACCTCGCCTTTTGGCGCAGACAATGACGTACTGACCCATAGCCTGGGTAACTGTTGGCTGCTTTGTGCAAAGCGCGAAGAAAAGGTATTACCCAGCACCGTCGTCAACGCGCAACTGGACGAAAAAGTCCGTCAAATAAGCGATGCGGAAGGCCGTTCGGTTCCGCGTAAAGAAAAACAGAATCTTAAAGAAGACTTAATTCACCAGCTTTTACCACAGGCATTCAGTCGTTTTCGCCAAAGCTGGGGCTACATTGACCTTGACCGACAAATCATCGCTATTGATGAGTCCGCGGCCAATAAAGCCGAGGACTTTTTAGGCTTACTACGCTCCTCTGTTGGTTCTCTGCCTGTGCGCCCGGTAAGCCCTGGCGATGCCGTTGAAACCTACCTGACTCACTGGCTGCAAACCACTGAGTTACCGCAACCCTTCGAGTTTGGTGATGAAGCCGAACTGCGTTCTCCTCAAGCTGATGGCGGTATTATTCGTTGCAAGCAGGAAGACTTAACCCGCGAAGACATTCAGGCGCACTTAGCGGGCGGCAAGCAAGTTACTCGTTTAGGTCTGGTATGGCAGGAAAACTTAGAGTTTATTATCGAATCGGATATGGCCCTAAAGCGAGTAAAGCCGACCGATCGTTTGCTGGACGCCAAAGATGACTTAGTTGATCCGAGCCCGGAAGAAAAAATTGATGCCGACTTTGCCTTAGTCAGTGCAGAAGTCGGACTTTTATTTGACGATTTAAAGCGAGCCTTTGGCTAAGAAAGTAACTCCAGCATTTGGCGGTAGGATTCCTGAACCGCTTCCTGCTGCCAAAAATCATCCGTCTTAATAATGCCCCGCATTTGGTACTCAACAACCGTCACGCTGTTTTTATTGGATTGTGCATTGCCGGTTAATAAGCTGGCCAAGTGCACAATATCGCAGTAGTTCACCGTTATCGCATCGTCTAGTTCCAGCCGGCCTTTGTGGAAATGCAGCGGCACTTGCACCAAATTTGGTGTGAATTGCCAGTAGCTTAGAATATTACTGCCTAGCGCCGAACTGAACTGGGTAATACACTCATTAATAAACGAAGGATTTGCAAAACTGTCTTCAAATTCGTTCGCCATACGTAAAATTGGCGCAACGCCGATGCGCGAAACCATACCCGCCAACAGCGATACATCTTGGTGCAAGCGGTGACCAATGCCTCTTCTTTGTAAGTCCTGGGTGATAACAACCGACGCCGCCGCAATCTCGCGACTTTCCTTAATAAATTGCTCAGAGAACATTTTGACTATGTCATTATCGGGTTTGAACACCTGTTCCATAGCCATTGCCAGTGCCAGAGTCCGAATACGCCGCATACCGATACGGGTCAACGCCTGCATCAAACTCTCGGCTTTATTTCTTCCGCCCAGATACGCACTGTTTGCCAGACGAATCAGACGGGCGCTCAATACGGTATCTTGCTGAATAATATGACTGAGATCATGCAGGTTACAGTCCGGATCCATGGTGGCATTACGCACTTGTTCTGCGGTTTCAGGTAAGCCCGGAAGCTTCAGCTCATCGCGTTTAAGCCGCTCGTCAATTAGCAGATATAACGCATTTTGCGATGACATTTTGATTCCTTATTATTATGGTTTTCTTGCTTCTCAAAAAGCTTGGAAGTAGATTAACAGAACTTGCCAACAACACAATTTAAACAAAAGTCATATTATGAAAAAAACACTGTTTAGTTTAGCTCCACTGGCGCTGGTTTTAATGGGCTGCAGCGATCCAGAACCGGTCGATAGCAAATCAACGCAGAATTACGAATTAGTCGCTGACGCTGAACAAAGGCTCGATATTTATACACCTTATCAGCTCAAAACCGACTTATCGCACCTATCAGACGACCAGAAAAAGATGGTCAGTTTACTCATCGATGCGTCTGAAATTATGGATAACCTATTTTGGCAGCAGGCTTTCCCCGAGAATAGAGAAAACCTTTTAAACCGTGTTGAAGGTGACGTGCGTGAATTTACCGCGATTAACTACGGCCCCTGGGATCGACTGAATAATAATAAACCTTTCTTAACAGGCTTTGACGACAAGCCTGAAGGGGCTAATTTTTATCCTTCGGACATGAGCAAAACTGAATTTGAAAATGCCGACCTTGCTGACAAAGACAGTTTATACACGTTGCTGCGCCGTGATGAGCAAGGTGAGTTAATTACCGTACCCTACTCAGAAGCCTTTAAAGACGCTTTAACCAAAGCCTCAGATTTACTTCATAAAGCAGCCGATTTAGCCGAAAGTGAGGACTTTGCCAACTACTTGCGCCTTCGCGCTGATGCTTTTTTGAGTAATGAATATCAGCCATCCGATATGGCCTGGATGGAAATGACCGATAACGACGTCGATGTGGTTATTGGTCCCATCGAAAATTACGAAGATCACCTCTTTGGTTACAAGACGGCGTTCGAGTCCTACGTTTTAATTAAGGACACAGAATGGAGCCAGCGTCTGGACAAATACGCTCAATATCTGCCGCAATTACAAGAAGGCCTGCCGGTTGAGTCGGCTTATAAAGCCGAGATGCCCGGAGCGAACGCCCAGTTGAATGCCTATGACGCGGTCTATTATGCCGGGCACTCAAATGCCGGCAGCAAAACCATTGCCATTAACCTGCCGAACGACGAAGAAGTTCAGTTAGAGAAAGGTACACGCCGATTGCAGCTTAAAAATGCCATGCAGGCTAAGTTCGATAAAATTCTGCTGCCTATTTCAAAGCAGTTAATTGTTCCTGAACAGCGTGACAACATTACGTTTAATGCGTTTTTCGCCAACACCATGTTTCATGAAGTGGCACACGGTCTGGGCATTAAAAACACTCTGAATGACAAAGGCACGGTGCGCTCCGCTTTAAAAGAGCACGCCTCGGCTTTAGAAGAGGGCAAAGCCGATATTCTGGGCCTTTACATGGTTACTCAGTTGTTTGAACAAGGCGTTCTGGCAGAGGGTGAGCTGGAAGACTATTACACCACCTTTATGGCGAGCATTTTCCGTTCAGTGCGCTTTGGTGCTTCCAGTGCTCATGGCAAAGCCAATATGATTCGTTTTAACTACTTTGCTGACGCCGGTGCATTCCAGCGTAATGAGCAAGGGCAGTACGCTATTGATATGGACAAAATGCGAGCCGCCATGAACAGCCTTTCAGAAAAGATTCTGACGCTGCAAGGTGACGGTGACTACAACGGTGTCGCTGAACTGGTTGCGACGCTTGGCGTTGTCAGCCCACAACTACAAGCCGACTTAGACAAACTCGCCGACGCCGGCATTCCTGTTGACGTCACCTTCAAACAAGGCAAAGACGTGCTAGGGCTATAGGGCAGGTTGTCACTTGCTTCGCTTGAACATTGAGCCACGAACGCTGATGTTACAGGAACTACTGTGGAGGACGCCCGTAAATACATCCCTGTAGGGCTTGGGCAGCGCCATCCATGGCGCTGCACACCTCCTCAGTAGCTCCTGTAACCATTGAGCGCGCTCATGGCTCAATATCCCACCCAATACCAATGGCAGATAGGGCCGGTTGTCACTTGTAAGCGTTATGAATATTGAGCCTTTTCGCGTAGCCTGATGCTATTGCATCAGGTGAGATAGTCGAGCACCTCACCTGACGTAGAACGTCAGGCTACCAAGTCTCCGTCACAGGGGGCTCAATGTGCAAGCGAAACAAGTGACAACCGGCCCTAACCTCCCAACTTAGCTATTGCACTGCAAATATATTCGATCTAGCATATATATGGATTATCGAATATATAATGTTGGCCATGATGACGAAAGTTTTGTTTCTGTGTACAGCGAATTCTGCGCGGTCTTTGATGGCGGAGGCTATTTTTCGGCAGTTTGCCGGTGATGACTTTGAGGTTGCCAGTGCCGGTACTAAGCCGACACAACCTGAGCCGGGGGCTTTAGCGGCATTAGAGCACTTGGGTGTTGAAACTGATGGGCTGCATTCAAAAGCGCTTGATGAAATTAATCTCAATAACTTTCATTACGTGATAAGCCTGTGTGATCGGGCCCGCACCGAGTGCCAGGCTTTATCCGGCGACCAGCATTTCATTGCCTGGGATTTTCCTGACCCAGTAACCAGCAAAAAAGCCGATGCGTTTAAAAAAACGGCACATGAATTAAGCGATCGCATAAAAATGCTGCTGCTTATTTTGCGTAAAAAAACTGACCGCCCGCAGTTGTTTGATGCACCGCATGAGTTCTTCAAAATTTTGGCTGACCCGCTGCGTCTGCAAATGATTTTAATGCTTCAACACCATGGCGAATTATGTGTTTGTCAGCTCGTGGACGCGACCGGCATGTCACAGCCTAAGGTGTCACGGCATTTAGCGCAGCTGCGCGAATACGGCTTATTGGCCGACCGTAAAGATCAGCGCTGGGTATACTATCGAATTAACCCAGCTCTGCAGGACTGGATGGCGACTATGATTAAAACCACGGCGACTTATCATGCGTCGCTAATCCCTGAAATAACGCTAGGGTGAGACATTAAAAGGAGTCTTTTATGACGATTAAAGTTGGAATTAACGGTTTGGGTCGTATTGGTCGTTTGGCGCTACGCGTAGCATGGGAAAACCCTGAGTTAGAGGTTGTTCAGGTGAATGATCCGGGCGCTGATGCAGCTACCTTTGCGCACTTACTGAATTTTGACTCGGTGCATGGTCGTTGGAGTTATGAAGCTGAAGGTCTGGATAATGCGATTCAAATTGGCGCTGAACGTATCGCTTTCACTCAGCATAAAACCATTACTGAAAACGACTGGAGTGGCTGCGACGTAGTTCTGGAAGCATCGGGTAAGATGAAAACCATGAAGGTTCTGAACGACTACCTGGCACAGGGGGTTAAACGTGTGGTGGTATCGGCTCCGGTCAAAGAGCCCGGCGCTTTGAACATTGTTATAGGTGTGAATGACCACCTTTATGATCCTGAGAAACACCAGATAGTCACCGCAGCGTCCTGCACCACCAACTGTCTGGCACCTGTGGTTAAAGTCCTGCAGGACAAAATTGGTATTAAGCACGCGTCTATTACTACCATTCACGATTTAACCAACACGCAGACCATACTGGATGCGCCACACAAAGACTTACGGCGTGCCCGCGCCTGCGGCATGAGCTTAATTCCGACTTCTACTGGCTCGGCAACGGCTATTGTGGAAATTTTCCCGGAACTGAAAGACAAAATTGACGGGCATGCAGTACGTGTACCTTTAGCTAATGCGTCTTTAACCGACTGCGTGTTCGAAGTAGAAAAAGCCACTTCAGTTGAAGAAATTAATGGCTGGATGAAAGAAGCTTCTGAAGGCGAACTCAAAGACATTCTGGGCTATGAAGAGCGTCCGTTAGTGTCTATAGATTACAAAACTGACCCTCGCTCAAGCATTGTGGATGCGCTGTCCACCAAAGTCATTAACGGCACGCACGTGAAAATCTATGCCTGGTACGACAATGAATGGGGTTACGCTAACCGCGCTGCCGAACTGGTTGCTAAGGTCGGCTAATGTTGAGTCAGCTGTCGCCGGCGATACGTCAATACTTAATTGTTACGGGTAACTACTGGGCCTTTACGCTGACTGACGGCGCGCTGCGCATGCTGGTGGTGCTGCACTTCCATCAGTTGGGTTACAGTGCGCTGGAAGTGGCCATGTTGTTCCTGTTTTACGAGTTTTTCGGTGTGGTTACCAACCTGTTTGGTGGTTGGTTGGGGGCTCGCTGGGGGCTCAATCGCACCATGAACATTGGGCTCGGCATACAAATTGTGGCACTCGCCATGCTGCTGGTACCAAGTTCTATGCTCACCGTCATTTGGGTGATGGCGGCTCAGGCGCTGTCTGGCATTGCCAAAGATCTCAATAAAATGAGCGCCAAAAGCACCATTAAGCTACTGGTGCCTGACGACAAGCAGGGGCAGCTATACAAATGGGTCGCGATACTAACGGGCTCAAAAAACACCTTAAAAGGCGTTGGCTTTTTCCTGGGTGGCTTGTTGCTAACGTTAATTGGCTTTCAGGGAGCAGTGCTGGCTATGGCGGTTATGCTGAGTCTGGTTTGGGTAGGTAGTTTAGTCTTCCTGAAAAAGGAGTCGGGCAAGGCCAAGTTCAAACCTAAGTTTAAGGACATTTTATCTAAAAGCCGGCCTATCAATATATTATCGGGCGCGCGCTTTTTACTTTTTGGCGCCCGCGACGTCTGGTTTGTGGTGGCCTTACCGGTGTTCTTAGCCAGCCAGCTAGACTGGAACCACTGGCAGGTGGGCAGCTTTTTGGCCTTGTGGGTTATTGGCTACGGCTTTGTACAAAGCATTGCCCCTAAATTCACAAAAAGTGGCAATGACGTCCCCAAAACGCAGTCGATTGTCTGGAATGCGCTACTGACGCTGAGTCCACTAGCGCTTGCTCTGGCACTTTGGCAGCACTTGCCGGTTGCCCAAAGTATTATCATTGGTTTAGGGCTGTTCGGGATTCTGTTTGCCATTAATTCGTCGCTGCACAGTTACCTTATTGTCTCCTACTCACGCGCCGACGGCGTATCGCTGGACGTTGGCTTTTACTACATGGCCAATGCCGCCGGGCGACTATTAGGCACCATTTTATCGGGTTGGGTGTATCAGCAGTGGGGGCTGGTTGCTTGTTTAGTGATATCAACGCTGTTATTGCTATTATCCACTGCTGCAATTAGCTTTTTACCCCAGCGGGAGCAGCATCGCGTCTGATATGTCAGGCTACGCCGATGTGGAAATCACTTGTAGTTGGCACATTTTATGCTAAAATTCGCGCTCTTTTTTTGACCAGCCTCAAACCATAAGGAGCCACCTACGTGCTGACGCGTATTACGCCACCCTAGCCGTCACTTCCCTGTCACAGGTGCGCAGTAGGCTGTTCACTGCTTTTCTGGCCATTCCGGCCGCTTTATGTTTGCTATTAAAATTTGGTGTCATTTAACTATGTTGAAGTCTATCCAGCAGAACTGGTTTTCTAATATACGTGGTGATTTGCTCTCAGGTATTGTCGTTGCTCTAGCGCTCATTCCTGAAGCTATCGCATTCTCTATTATCGCCGGTGTTGATCCGAAAATAGGCTTGTACGCTTCTTTCTGTATTGCCGTTGTTATCGCTTTTACGGGTGGCCGCCCGGGTATGATATCTGCCGCAACCGGCGCTATGGCCCTGCTAATGGTCACCCTGGTCAAAGATCACGGGCTTGAGTACCTGCTAGCCGCAACCCTGTTGACCGGCGTATTGCAAATAATTGCAGGCTACCTCAAACTTGGGGAGCTGATGCGCTTTGTTTCGCGCTCGGTGGTCACGGGCTTTGTTAATGCCCTGGCTATTCTAATTTTTATGGCGCAACTGCCGGAATTAACCAACGTAACCTGGCATGTTTACGCGATGACAGCCGCTGGCTTAGCCATTATTTACGGCTTCCCTTATGTTCCGGTAATCGGGAGAATACTGCCCTCTCCGCTGGTTTGTATCGTTTCCTTAACCATTGTCGCCGTCTTCTTAGGCCTGGATATTCGTACGGTTGGCGATATGGGTGACCTACCCGATACGTTGCCAATATTTCTTTGGCCAGACGTTCCGTTAAACTTTGAAACCTTAGCCATTATCTTCCCATACTCGGCAGCACTTGCGGTTGTTGGTATTCTGGAATCATTAATGACCGCGACTATCGTTGATGACTTAACCGACACTTCCAGCGATAAGAACCGCGAATGCAAAGGCCAGGGCATTGCCAATATCGGTTCCGGCTTGCTAGGAGGTATGGCTGGCTGCGCTATGATTGGGCAATCTATCATTAACGTAAAGTCAGGTGGCCGCACACGCCTGTCAACTCTGGTGGCTGGTATCTTCTTGCTGGTTATGGTTTTGGTTCTGGATAAACTGCTGGTACAAATTCCTATGGCGGCGCTTGTTGCCGTCATGATCATGGTGTCTATTGGTACCTTCAGCTGGAGCTCCATTAAGAACTTAAAGAAGCATCCACTGTCCACCAATATTGTTATGGTCACCACCGTTGCCGTTGTTGTTGCCACACACAACCTGGCTTATGGTGTACTAGTCGGGGTACTTCTCGCAGCCATGTTCTTTGCGAACAAAATCGGGCATTATCTGTACATTAAGTCAGACATCGATAACGATGGTATTAAGCGCACATACCGAGTCATCGGACAGGTGTTTTTCAGTTCGTCTGAGAAGTTTCTTGGCGCATTTGACTTCAAAGAAGGGGTTGAACAAGTGGTCATCGACTTAAGTCAGGCCCACTTCTGGGATATCACCGCCGTTGATGCGCTTGACCGCGCCGTAGTGAAGTTCCGCCGTGAAGGTGCGGAAGTTGAAGTCATTGGCCTGAACGAAGCCAGTGCCACTATCGTTGACCGCTTCGGCGTCCATGATAAACCCGACGCTGTCGATAAATTAATGGGTGGTCACTAATGGAAAAGGATTTAACAATGAAACACGTCGTTGCTTGTATCGATGGCTCTGCGTCAACACTGTCCGTCTGTGATTATGCCAGTTGGGCAGCGTTACGCTTAGAAACCCCCTTAACACTTTTTCATGTTCTGGATGAAGCTCGTTACCCAACAGAGCCGGATATGACCGGCAATATTGGCTTAGGTAGCCGGGAAACCTTACTTGAACAATTAGCCGAACTTGATCAACAACGCAGCAAATTGGCCCTGGAACAAGGCCACCATATGCTGGAAAGCGCGAAAAAACGCGCTCTGCAAGATGGCGTCAAAGACGTTAACTTACGCCAGCGACACGGCGACTTAGCTGATTCTTTGCATGAAATTGAAGATTCCATGCGGCTGCTGGTGATGGGTCTTCATGGCGAAGACACCACCCGCACGAGCCGTGTAGGCAGTCAAATTGAAACCGTTGTGCGAACCATGCACAGACCGATTCTAGTCGCGCCAGAAGAGTTTACAGAACCGAAAAGTGTCATGCTGGCATTTGATGGCAGCGACTCTTCTCGCAAAGGCATCCGTTTATTAGCCGAAAGCCCTATTTTCAGAGGCTTGCCACTGCATTTGGTTATGGTGGGCGCCGATACCAACGACAGCCGCGCCTCTATTGAGGCTGCAGCAAACCATCTCAATGAATTGGGCCATAACGTGCGCTTTGAAATACGTTCCGGCGAAGTTGAGCCAGCACTTCATGCTTATCAGCAAGAACACAATATCGATTTGCTGGTGATGGGTGCTTACGGTCATTCCCGTATTCGTCAGTTTTTAGTTGGCAGTACCACAACCAGTTTATTGCAAACGACCAATTCCGCTTTATTACTATTGCGTTAATCACAGATATGATGATTTCAAGGAAAATACTATGACCCCAGACTGGGAAGAGTTTGATCTTGATGACCGCTTAATTGCGGTCCTGCGGGATGCCGAACTAAACAAACCAGCAAAAGTACAGCAACAAAGTATTCCCGCCGCTCTTGATGGCCGCGACTTACTTATCAGTGCGCCAACAGGAACGGGTAAGACGTTAGCGTTTCTGTTACCGGCACTACAGCATTTGCTGGATTTCCCACGTCAACAACCCGGCCCGGCTCGCATTCTGATTCTGGCTCCAACTCGCGAGCTGGCTGAACAGATTCACCAACAGGCGCAGCAGTTCGAGGGTAAAACCGGATTGTCGTCAGTTGTGGTCACCGGCGGTATTAACTACGGTTCGCAACTGTCTCTGCTGGAAAAAACACACGATATTCTGGTCGCCACACCCGGCCGCCTGATGGACTTACTGGAAGCGGAACAATACAACCTGGAAGGCATCGAATGGCTGATTATTGATGAGGCCGACCGCATGCTGGATATGGGCTTTGCGGCCACGGTAAAAGAAATGGCTCTGCAGGCACGGCACCGCCAGCAGTCACTGTTATTGTCGGCGACACTGAACAGCTCTGGCGTTATTAAGTTTTCCCGCGAGCTACTGACGGAACCAGAGTACATTGACGTGCAACCGCCCAAACGTGAGCGCGGCAAGATTCTCCAGTGGGTACACTTAGCCGATACCGATGAGCATAAACGCCAGCTTTTAATGAGCACGCTTAAAGAGCATCCGGGTCGACAATTTGTGTTCGTCAGAACACGTGAGCGTGTGGAGCTCATTGCCAACTTTTTGCGCAGTCAGTTTGGTACCGGACGCAAAATTGTCACCCTGCGTGGCGACATGCCACAAAGTGATCGTCAACGCATCATGAACGAGCTAAAACAGACCACCGATATCACTTTGGTGGCGACTGATATTGCAGCAAGAGGGCTGGATGTCGATGATATTACCGTCGTGGTTAACTACGACTTACCAAAACAAGCCGATGTTTATCTGCATCGGATTGGCCGTACCGCCCGAGGCGGACAAAAAGGTATCGCCATTTCATTAGTGGAGGCTCACGACGCCTTACTACTGGGACGCGTTGAGCGTTATTTAGATGCCAAACTCGACAGAAGAACCATTGAAGGTCTAAAACCTCAGTATAAGTTTCCGTCGACCGAAAAGTCCCGATCGAAGAAAAAAGACAAGAAGAAAAAAGATAAAAAGAAAAAGTCGCGTTAACGCGACTTTTTTCTTAAGTACTTTTCTCTCAAGTGATGCAGGACAAAGTAAGCAATGACACCACTGGCGTCCGCCAACCAATCATAAACATCAGCGCCGCGCCCCGGCGCGTATGCCTGAGCCAATTCAATCATTAAGCCGTAGCAGGCTAAAAACAAGAGCGATAACTTAGCCGACAGTGCGAAGGCTCGGTGAAACATCAAAGCCAAAACAAAGAAAATGCCAAAATGAACCAGCTTGTCTAAGTACGGAATGCTTTGAGCTCCGGTACTTGGAAACTGCCATAAAAATAAAAACGTGGCTATCGACAAAACAACAAAAAACAGGACTCTCGCCAGCATAGTTTACATCTCTTTAAATTAAGGCTTATAAACCGATACGTTGTTATAGCCATTTTCGTGCAACAACAACGCCTGCATCCGGCTCATAATACCCTGATCACAATACAACAAATATTCACGGCTTTGATCCAGTTCAGCAAATTGAGTGGCTAATTTAAAAAATGGAATTTCAATAACCTCTACTTCTACCGACAAAGGCGCTGCTTCAATTTCGTCATCATTCCGAATATCTATGATGGTCGTATGACTTTTGAGTTCCCTTGTGGTTTCGGGTAATGCCAGTTCTTCATCGGTTTGCGTGGCAATATCCTGCATACTGAGCACGTTAGACGCCTGCACCACTTGATTAAGCAAGTCCGGATTAAGCTTTGCTTCCTCCGCTTCAATGACTTCTGGAATGGCTTTCACCGTTGGTTTATTAGAAATAACCCCACAGTATTCAGGAATCGACTTTGCCAAAGGCTCGGTACCAATGCGTTTCGCTTCATCCACTATTTCTTGTTTGTCTTTGGTTATTAGCGGCCGTAAAACTAACGCTGAGGTTGCCTGATCAATGACCCGTAAATTTGACAGCGTCTGGCTGGATACTTGCCCCATAGCTTCACCGGTGACCAACGCCTGCGCTTTTACATACCGAGCGACTTTATCCGCAGCCCGCAGCATCTGACGTTTTAGCACCACGCCCATTTGACCGTTATCCACGTTTGTCAGAATATCGTCAACAATAGGGGCAAAATCAACACTGATAAACTTAATAGGATGCGACGCGCTGTAACGCTTCCACAAATAATAGGCTATTTGACGCACGGCCACTTCATGGGCATCACCGCCCAAGTTGAAAAAACAGAAATGCGTCCGCGCGCCGCGACGGATAAACTCATAAGTGGCCACGCCGGAATCAAAACCGCCGCTTAGTAGTGACAATACGGTTTCCTGAGTCGGAATAGGAAAACCGCCCAAGCCTGTAATACGTTCACCGACTAGATGAACGATCTTATTGGTAATTTGAAGTGCAATGTCCTCATCGGGCTTTGATAGATTGACTGACGCATCTGGAACGCGCTGCAATAAATAACCGCCAACATATTGCTCAAGCTGTTGAGAAGTGAAATCGTGATGACCTTTGCGCTTCACTCGCATTGCAAAGCTTTTCCCCGGCAGGCGTGTTAGCCAATGCTCACCCACTAACTCTGCAATCGCATCAAAGTCAGTTAAAGGCTGCTCAATAACCTCGGCAAACCACGAGATACCCGGCGTATTCTGCAAGACTTCTTTGATCTCATTGCGTACTTGAGAGTCATCACCAGCAGCGGAAACCTCAATGCGGTCCCACAGCCACTTCACATACACTGAGTCATCAACCGGAGCCAAAATCTTTCGCAGGTTATTGGTTAATACTTTCCCGTACCGCTTACGGACAGAGCGGCTTTTAATGGTAATTTCGGCGTGCAGGCGAACAACAAACTTCATAGCAAAATCGTCAAGTCTTTAGGAAAGTGGGCAATTATACGTGTCCTGCCCGACAGAAACCAGCGATCAGTCGATAACGTCGACTGGATCCGATTCTGCTGCTTTACCCTGCATCACCGATATTTCGACGCGGCGGTTTCGTTTGCGGTTCTCTTCTGAGTTATTCGGTACCAATGGCTTGGTATCTGAATAGCCCATAACCACCAGTCGATCTTCGCTAAAGTCTTCAACTTTGAGCATTTCTTCTGCAACAGCAACCGCGCGCTTGCTGGAGAGATCCCAACGTGATGAGTAAATCTCTGAAACCAGACGTTCGTTATCGCTATGCCCGGAAATGGTCACTTCGCCTGGAATATCTTTCAGTGCACCAGCAACTTGTTGAATAATCGGCCGGAATTGTGGCTGTAAAAATGCCGAACCTTCAGGGAAAGACCCCTGTTCACGTATACGGATGATAATTTGCTGACCATGCTGTTCCAGCTCTATGGTTCCGGCTTTAATTTCATTCTCGAGCTGCTGCTCAATACGACGCATAAGCTCTTTAGACACCTGAGTTATGGCTTCGGTGTTTTCGGATTCTGCCTCTTTTTGATCTTCTGTGCTGTCAGCTTCCTGACCACCACGTTCGGTTTGCTGTCCTCCGGCAAAATCAGACTCCCCTTCCTGAAACTCCAGCATTTGCTGAGTCATCTCGACCGTTTGTTGCTGGATGGTTTCAATGGGGGTGGGTTCCGGACGGCCAGGACGAAATTCCTGAGCAATGACACTGGTTCCTTTAGGAATGTCTTTCACTTCAATTTTATTCTGTACGCCCAAGGCGTACTTCATTGAGCCGGCAATTTGCTTAAACTTGAGTACATCCATTTCGGAGAAAGCCAGCAACAGCACGAAGAAGCACATGAGCAAGGTCATGAGATCGGCAAAAGTCGCCATCCACATAGGCAAGCCGGCTGGCGGGCAGTTGCAATCCTCTTCTTCTTCGTCTCTGACTTTCTCTGAGGCCATGACTACTCGTCCTCATCCTCATTACCAATACGCTTAGATTCAGCCAGGTAATTACGCAAAATACCTTCAATGACACGAGGGTTTTGACCATCCTGAATACCTAAGATTGCATCCAGTATCAGTTGTTGGTTCAGCTTTTCTTGCTCTGCACGCAATAGCAACTTATTCGCAATAGGAATGGCAATAACGTTCGCCAGGAACGCACCATAAAGCGTGGTTAACAACGCAACGGCCATAGCCGGACCGATGGCTTTTGGATCGTCCATGTTGGAGAGCATGGCGACCAAACCAATCAAGGTACCAATCATACCCATGGCCGGTGCAACGTCACTGAGTATTTTAAAGACGCGGGCACCTTCTTCGTGGCGGGAAAAGCTCATTTTTATGTCTTTCGACAAAGTCTGACGGACAACCTCAGCATCGTGGCCGTCAACCAGCATGTCGACGCCTTTACGAAAAAACTTATTCGGAATTTCCGCCTCTTCCAGTGCCAGAAAGCCGCCTTTACGAGCAGCGTCAGCCATTTCAACCGCGGTATCGATAAGCTCTTGTGGGTGTTCAATTTTAAAGAAAAATGCCTTAACGACCACTTTCCCTGTACCCAGAAATTGGCTCAAAGAAAAGTTAGCTAAGGTAATAAATAATGAACCACCGAATACGATAAAGAACGAGCGAGTATCCAAAAACAGCCCTATGTCCCCACCCAGGATCATAGCTACAACGACAAAGCCGATGGCGCCGATAATTCCTATGAGCGTTGCTATATCCACTCAGCTTTCCTCCCCGATTTGCGTTTTCGCTTATGCTGCTGTGCTCATTCTTAAACAATAGCGCCGCTCTGACAAGCGACATCTGATCATCTTACACAGGAATAATGAGATCATCGGCTGACATTCGGGATTCTTTATCGGATAATTAACTTTCATTCTTGTAGCAATGCGGCTCAAAACAGATTTTAAGGCAGACTCAGCTATGGCAGAAGAACAGAAGCAGCAATCCTTTGAACAAGCGCTGGAGCAGTTAGAGCAACTGGTTAATGAACTTGAGCAAGGCGATTTGCCCTTAGAGCAATCCCTGAAAAAGTTTGAGCAGGCGATTCAACTTTCACGCTCCAGCCAACAGCAACTGCAGCAGGCTGAACAAAAAGTCACCACCTTGCTGGCCGAGCAACAACAGCCGGACAATGAAGAAAGCGATGGAGAACTGATGTGACGATTGATTCGTTAACAGCAGCAACGCGAAAACAAGTCGACACGTTTTTACAGCAAAAGCTTGAACACCTGACGTTAAATAAACGCTTAAATCAGGCAATGCAGCACGGTGTATTGCTCGGAGGAAAGCGCATTCGCCCCTATCTGGTCATGACCATTGCCGATATCTGCGCTGCCAACGAAACCGACGCCATACGTGCGGCAGCTGCCATTGAGCTAATACACGCTTACTCATTAATTCATGACGACTTACCGGCCATGGACGACGATGATTTACGTCGCGGTCAGCCAACTTGCCACATTGCGTACGATGAGGCGACAGCTATTCTCGCCGGTGATGCACTGCAAACACTGGCCTTTGACATACTGACCGAAGGCAGCATGCAAGGCTTATCGGCAGAGCGTCAACTGCAAGTCGTCAATGTACTGGCCAAAGCAAGTGGCGCTCAGGGTATGTGTGCGGGTCAGGCAATCGACTTACAAGCCACCGCTAAAACCGTTACGGAAAGTGCGCTGGAGCAAATGCACTTGAGTAAAACGGGCGCACTCATAACCGCAGCGGCCAGCATGGGCGTTTTATGTGGCAGCAACGATGCGCAGCAATGGTTACAAAAGTTCGAGCAATTTGCCCGATACCTGGGGCTGGCATTTCAAGTGCAGGATGATATTCTTGATGTGACAGGTAACACCGAAGCGCTGGGCAAACCTCAGGGCTCAGATACCGCGTCTGAAAAATCAACTTACGTGCGTTTGTTAGGTATTGAAGGTGCTCAACAGCGCTTACAAAACTTACACGATAAAGCACTACAGTCATTAAGCGATATCCCTTACAATACCGACATACTCAAACAATTCTCCGACTTGCTGTTAAAGCGGGACCACTAACTGAATGACTCAACAATACCCGTTACTCGATAAAATTAACTCTCCCGCTGACTTGCGCCGCTTACCGCGAACGCAATTACCCGAATTGTGTGCCGAAATTCGTCAGTTTTTGCTGACATCTGTCAGCCAGAGCAGCGGGCACCTTGCGTCCGGTTTAGGTACGGTTGAATTAACAGTCGCACTGCATTACATCTACCACACACCTGAAGACAAACTGGTTTGGGATGTTGGCCATCAGGCTTATCCGCATAAAATACTGACTGGACGTAAACAGCAGTTACACACTATTCGCCAAAAAGACGGTTTGCACCCTTTTCCATGGCGGGAAGAAAGCGAATACGATGTTCTGTCGGTGGGGCATTCAAGTACGTCGATTTCAGCGGCTTTAGGCCTGGCTGTAGCCGCACAGCGCCAAAGTCTGCAGCAAAAAGTTGTGTCCATTATTGGCGACGGAGCCATGACCGCCGGTATGGCGTTCGAAGCGATGAACCATGCCGGTGACATAAAACCGGATATGTTGGTGGTATTAAACGACAACGATATGTCGATTTCAGAAAACGTCGGCGCCTTGAATCATCATTTTGCGCGCCTGTTATCCGGGCGTTTTTATACCTCATTACGCGAGGGCAGTAAAAAGCTGCTCAGCCCCCTGCCCCATATTCGGCATTTTGCCAGCCGTGCTGAAGAGCACATGAAAGGCATGATGGCACCGGGCACTATTTTTGAAGAGCTGGGATTCAATTACATAGGTCCTATCGATGGTCACGATGTCGATACCCTGGTGGATACCTTATCGAATATGCGCGACTTAAAAGGTCCGCAGTTACTGCACATTGTTACTCAAAAAGGCAAAGGTTATAAACCAGCCGAGAAAGACCCGATTGGTTATCACGGGGTGCCTAAATTTGACCCGGCAGAGTCCAGTTTACCGAAGAAAGCGGCCGGCGTTCCCAGCTACTCTGAAATTTTCGGCCAATGGCTGTGTGATACCGCAAGTGGCGACCCGTCGCTAATGGCAGTAACTCCGGCAATGCGTGAGGGCTCAGGTATGGTTGAGTTTTCGCAACGCTTTCCGCAACAGTATTTTGATGTGGCTATTGCCGAGCAACATAGCGTGACCTATGCCGCCGGTTTAGCCATTGCAGGAATGAAACCTGTCGTAGCCATTTATTCCACCTTTTTACAGCGCGGATACGACCAGCTGATTCATGATGTCGCGTTGCAAAACCTTGATGTCTTATTTGCGATTGACCGCGCTGGTGTTGTCGGTGCCGACGGGCCGACCCACCAGGGAGCTTTCGATTTGAGTTACCTGCGTTGCATACCCAATATGCTGGTCATGGCGCCCAGCAATGAGCAAGAATGTCTGGATATGCTAACCACAGGTTACCAGTATAAAGGCCCGGCAGCCGTGCGTTACCCTCGTGGAGCAGGCATTGGCCTTGAGGTTCGTCAGGGCAAAGCCATCGATATCGGCAAATCAAAAACCATCCATCAGGGTAAGGATATTGCATTCCTTAACTTTGGTGCGTTGTTACCGGAAGTCGAAAAAGCGGCTTCAGCATTTAATGCCACCGTCATTGATATGCGTTTTGTTAAACCTCTGGATACCGCGTGTCTGGACCAATTAATGAAAGACCACTCAGTATTCGTTACGGTAGAAGAAAACGTCACAGCGGGCGGCGCAGGCAGCGCAGTTAGCGAATACGTCGTTAGGCAGGCTAGTAATCCTCAGGTATTAACTCTCGGGTTACCAGATGAGTTTGTTAAGCACGGATCGCAAGGAGAAGTGCGAGCGGAGCTGGGGCTTGATGTCGCTGGAATTGAACGCCAGGTAAATGACTTTATTAAGAAAGGCTAGAACACCGACGCTGTCAGGTTGGCTTTAACTCACCAAGCCTGACAGCCACCAGCCTAAATGCAGTAGTACAGCTGAAAAAATACCAGCGAATACATCATCCATCATAATACCGCTTCCGCCGTGTAGCTTCTTATCTGCCCAACCAATAGGGCCCGGCTTCCAGATGTCAAAAATGCGAAATAAGATGAAGGCAGCTAACAACCAAACAGGTTCCACAGGTAGCGCAAACATGGCAACAGCATAACCAACAATTTCATCCCAAACGATAGCGGGATGATCATGCTCTCCCATCGCTTTCGCGGTGTACTGGCATATCCAGATACCAGCCAGGGTCATAACAACCAAGGCCAGCAGATACTCCCACCAACTAAGAGACGCTAATAAAAAGACAAGGGGAATACCGACCAGTGTTCCAAAGGTACCCGGAGCTTTCGGCGCTAAGCCTGAACCAAAGCCCAGAGCCAGCCAATGAACAGGATTAAACCAGGATAACTTAGATTGAGGCATAGACGGGCGGCTCCTTAGCTTTCTTCCTGACTCATGTCACTGTGCGAAAAGTGATTAAAGCTTTGGTAGCCATCCGCAAGAGACCATTCATCGCCATGATAGCGAAGCTGAATATCGCCGTGGCCACCGTTGGCAACACGACCAATACAGACCGGGCGAGTTTTAAGATGTGATGTTAACGTTTCCATTCGCCCCCGATGCTCTTCCGGCAAAGTGAAGCACAGCTCGTAATCGTCGCCAGCCGTTAAAGCCAGCGCGAGTGCATCGTCAACATTGAGTGTTTCAGTTAAGGCGAGTGATAATGGCAGCTTCTCTAATTCGAGTTGTGCTGCCGCACCCGCTTCTTTCATCAGGTGCCCTAAGTCCGCCAGCAAGCCGTCAGAAACATCGATGCAGGAACTTGCAACGCCCCGCAAGCTTTGCCCTAAAGCGACTCTGGGAGTGGGATAATGCAAACGTTCAATCACTTGCTGCAAATGGCGGCCTGTTGTACTGACTTTGTCCTGGGTCACTTGTAGGCCAAGCCCTGCATCGCCTAACGAGCCACTGACATAAATCCAGTCGCCGGCTTTGGCTCCTGAACGCGGTATCGCTGTTCCTTCAGGCAGTTGACCATGCGCGGTAATGGTAATTGTCAGCGGGCCTTTGGTGGTATCACCACCAATAAGCTGGCAATCGTAGTAGCTGCAAATTTCATCTAACCCGCTACTAAACTCTTTCAGCCAGTCTTCATCTATTTGCGGCAGAGTCAGTGCCAGACTGACCCAACAAGGCTGAGCTCCCATTGCCGCCAAGTCACTTAAGTTTACCGCAACACTTTTATGACCGACTGAGCGCGGTGGTGTCGTTTTATCAAAATGAACACCCTCAACCAGGGTATCCGTCACAATAACCAGGTCATGCTCAGGGATTGGTCGCACGACCGCTCCGTCGTCTCCGATGCCCATAGCAACATCGCCCCGTTTTGCGGAGCGATGAGCGAAGTATTCATTAATGAGCGAAAATTCATCGCGGGGCATAAATTACTGCCTGGTTGGCCGGAAAGTATCGACTGCTTTATCAAGTACGCCATTAACGAAACGATGACTGTCATCCGCACCGAAAGACTTGGCAAGCTCTATCGCTTCGTTGATAGCCACCTTATAGGGAACATCAACTCGCTCTCGCAGCTCGTAAGCAGACAGTCTCAGAACCGCCAGTTCAATAGGATCAAGCTCTTTAATGGGTCGATCTAAAAACGGTTCTAAAGCGTCGTCCAGTGTCCGGTAATGCCCGCCAACACCACGAACCAACTCTAGAAAGTAGTCAACATCCACTTTACTGGTGTCATTGTCCGTTAAAAATTGCGCCTCAATCTCGCTAAAGCTATTTTGCGATAACTGCCATGAGTAAATTGCTTGCACGGCCAGCTTACGGGCCTTTCTTCTTGCTGCGGGTTTCATTTGCTGTATCTCAGAGTTGTTTCAGTACATTAACCATTTCAAGCGCACTTAGTGCAGCTTCCGAGCCTTTATTACCAGCTTTAGAGCCGCTACGCTCAATGGCTTGTTCCAGCGTGTCAGTAGTAATAACACCAAATGCCACTGGCAAATCAAATTCTGTCGCCACGCGACCTAAACCACTGTTACATTCACCGGCAACAAACTCAAAATGTGGCGTTCCACCACGAATGACGGCACCGACAGCAATAATTGCATCGTATTTACCAGAACTGGCAAGGCGTCTAGCCGTTACCGGCATTTCATAAGCACCGGGAACACGCACAACCGTGATGTCCTCATCGGCTACCTCACCATAGTGTTTGAGCGTTTGCACAGCACCATCTAATAAGCTCTCTACCATAAAATGGTTAAAACGAGAGACGATAATGGCAAATTTTTTACCAGCTCCGTTTATTCCGCCTTCAATTACCTGCATGAGTTTTCCTTATTAACCGTTCGTTAATTGCGCGCGATGATAGCACAATACGGGACTATTTGCGTGAAATTGCGTAGGAGAAATACTTTTCTTTGGCATCCAAGTCACGGCCCAGCGACCGCGCGCTGCTACTTTCCAACAGCTGTAACGCTGTCTCGTTATTTTCGGATACGGGGAACAACACCTGACGCCAGGGCCAGCTCGCTTCTAACCAGTCGGTTAATAAGGCAAAAAAATCGTTATGCAAATTGTCGTTAACGGCGGACTCGAGCAACCACCAACTGACTTCTGCATTATACGAGCTGCGGGGAATACCGCTTTTCTCTTCCCGGCTGGCCGCTACCGGAACCATGTAAACGGCACCGATGATGGACTCGTCTTGTTTATCGATTACTAAATAAGTAAAAGCCGTGTGCTCATTGGCTTGCTCAAGATGATAATTGACCATGGTTTCATTCTGTTCCATAGTGCTTTTTTCCGAGGGCCACGCCCAGCCGAGGCGATCATAAAGCCACTTCTGCGAGGTCATATAACTATGAAAAAAACGAGCCTTATCTGAAGCCTTGATTGGACGAATAATTAAGCTATTACCTTCAGCATATTCAGGTAATACCCAATCTTCTTGCCAAAAATCTGCGGCCGTAGCCGAATATGAAAACGGCAGAATAACGAGCAGAAAACAGCACCGGAGAAGAGTTCTCAACACGCTTCTCCCCGCTTGCCCTCAGCATGCTCAAAGTAAGACTTTACTCTGGCCAATTCTTTCTCAATTTCATCACCAATCATCAGTGCCGGACCGATATCAATCGCTTTACGCGCATAATCAAACACTATCGGCACAACCGGTACTCTCGCTTGTTTCGCCATGTGCAAGAAACCTTTTTTCCATTCATGTACGCGTTTTCTGGTTCCTTCCGGCGTTATCACCAGGATCAATTCATCTTTTTCTCTGAACTCTTTTACCATATTGCCGACCACGCCATTGGCGCTGCTTCTGTCGATAGGAATTCCACCCAATTTCGTCAGCAAGCCTTTTAACGGAAAGCGAAACAGACTGCTCTTGGCTAAATAGTTTAGCTTTAACCCCATGGCCAGCATGACGCAAGCGCCAACCGGGAAGTCCCAGTTAGAGGTATGAGGGGCAACGGGGAGAATGGCTTTTCTTACATCAGGCATTTCACCATTAATTTTCCAGCCGCCCAGAACGCGCATACCCAGTCGGCCTACCCAACGCAGGAAGCGATTATGGCTAACCGGAAACTCGCCTTTTACAAATTCAGGAATGACTTGTTTATCGTTCATAAAGTTACTGCAACGCTCGTCTTATTTCACGCAACTTCTTTTTTACACGCTGAATATTCTCAGGTCCCATACGCATTAATTGCTTTTGTGCTGCAGGCAAGGATTCATAGGAATCATCTGCGAAAGTATACATGACGCTATCGTCTTCTACCTGAACCAAGCCGTCTGGTACCGGTGTTTCCAGGACAGTCTCAATAGCTTCTAACAAGGTACTATCGAAATCAGACTCTGGATACCCAATTTCTGCATAAGCTTCCTGTATTAACGGCTTAAATAGCTCATAGTTTTCAACTAATGCTTCAGGCTGTAAACTGACGAACCAGTCGACTAACGCATCGTACCGACGATAGCTGCTTTCATCGATATAAAGCTCACCGTCTACTTCTAAAACGCTAAATCGACCATCAGGGCGTTGAACGATTGTCCGCTCACGCACAATGCTGCCATTACTGATATTGTCCATTAGAACCACCGCGTCCCGAATAAGCTGAGAGCTTTTCAACGGACGAATATTGACGTCAGTTGAATCCAGGTTCTGCAATACCGTTGGCGTACTGCTATCCAGCTCAGGTAAGGCAACCGGTTCAGGCTCTGGCTCAGTAGTTTCAGGTTCTGGTGCGGGTTCTGGCTCTTCCGTAATCGGTTCCGGATCAATTTCAGGCTCAGGTTCTACTGCTTCTCCATAGCCTTCAACCTCTACTTCGGAAGACTGTTGCTGATCAACCTCTACGGTTTCAGTCTGCTGCTTTTTGTCATCTGAAGCCGGTAACCACCACCATACGATAGCGGCAATAACGGCCAACACAATCAGCGTAACCACGACCCAAGTCGTTTTACGACTGGCTTCTTCAGTTGCCGGTGATGTTTCAACCCGATCGTCACTCATTGTGCGCTCCTCTATTTTTGCTCAGCGCGACAGAAAACCAGCTCTTTGTCGCTCGACATTGCTTCGTTGAAGCAGTAGCCATTTGCATCAAACTCTTTTAGATCAGACACGGATTGTGGCTTTTGGTTCACGATAAATCGCGCCATAAGTCCTCGGGCTTTCTTCGCGTAAAAGCTAATGACTTTGTATTGGCCATTCTTTTCATCTTTAAATACTGGAGTCACAATATCCGCATTCAGCATTTTAGGCTTAACCGCTGAGAAATACTCATTAGAGGCTAAATTAACTAATGTTGTGCTTCCCAGCTCAGCTAAGTCATCGTTTAACACCTTTGTGATGGTATCGCCCCAGTATTCATATAAGTTTTTGCCTTCTGGGTTCTCCAACTTAGACCCCATTTCCAGCCGGTACGGCTGCATCAGATCCAGTGGTCTTAAAACACCATAAAGGCCGGAAAGAATGCGTAACTGTTTCTGGGCCGTATCAATGGCGTCCTGACTCAGGCTCGCCGCATCTAACCCCGTATAAACGTCACCATTAAATGCAAACATAGCCGGACGTGCATTTTCTTCGTTAAAAGGCCGCTGCCATTCTTCAAAGCGTGCCGCATTCAGTCCTGCCAGTTTGTCACTAATTTTCATTAGCGACCCCAGTTGCTGCGGACTCAGTTCGCGGCAGACTTTGACCAACTCCTCAGCATTATCCAGCAAGCGCGGCTGGCTAACACTGAGTTTTGCCAAGTCACTTTCGTAATCCAGGTTTTTAGCAGGTGAAACAACGGCCAACATGTCTAATACACTCCATTCAAATGATACGGCATACCCCTATTACTGCAGAGGATCTTGATCCGCGCCTTCTTTTTCCACTTCTGGTGGCATCAAGTCTTCACGGCTGACACCAAATGCCAGAGCAACGGTACTGGCGATATAAATGGATGAATAAGTACCAATAACCACACCAAATAATAACGCCGTAGCAAACCCATGAATCAATGGTCCGCCGAGGAAGAACAAAGTTAATAACACCAATATGGTTGTTAATGAGGTGACTAATGTCCGGCTCAGAGTATCTGTTAACGCGCGGTTAACCGTCTGAATCGGCGTCAACTTAGAGAACTTACGGAAGGTTTCCCTAATTCGGTCACAAACCACCACCGTATCGTTAATTGAGTAACCGATAACGGCTAGCAACGCTGCCAGTACCGTTAAGTCAAACTCAAGTCCGAGTATGGAGAACAACCCTAAAGTCAGAATAACGTCGTGCGCCAAAGCTGAGACCGCGCCGACAGCCAACCGCCACTCAAAACGCATCGCAATGTAGAGCAAAATACAGATTAAAGCGGTTAGCATAGCCAATCCGCCCTGCTCAATAAATTCGTCACCCACATTCGGGCCAACGAATTCAATACGACGCATTTCCACCGTTTGCTCAAATGCGCTGCGCAACGAGCTTAGGATGTCGGTACCCAACTGCTCCGCTTTCACCCCTTCACGCGGCTCCAGACGAATAAGGATATCTTCCTGCGTACCGTAGTTCTGAACAACAGCATCGCCGAAGCCGTTTTGATCGAGAGCTCCCCGAACGCGGTTTAAATCTGCGGCTTTCTCAAAACCAACTTCAAGTAACGTTCCGCCGGTAAAATCAAGCCCAAAATTCAGCTTATTAACCGACAATGAAACGATGGAAGCAACCACCAGTAACGCACTGATGATGCCCATAATTCCACGAAAACGCATAAAGGGAAGTCGTTCATTCGTTTTAATAATCTCTTGCATGGCTCCCCCTAAATAGGCAGTTTAGACAGCTTCTTGCCGCCCCAAACTGAGTTAACAATGGCTCGGGTTCCGACTATCGCAGTAAACATGGATGTGATAATCCCGATAGCAAGAGTGATGGCGAAGCCTTTAATCGGCCCGTTACCAATAGCGAACAATATCAGCGCCGCAATCAAGGTTGTAACGTTGGCATCGGCAATGGTCGATAACGCGCTGTCATAGCCATGATGAATGGCTTGTTGAGGGCTGCGCTTGGCTTTAATTTCCTCACGTATGCGCTCAAAAATCAGCACGTTCGCATCTACCGCCATACCCACCGTTAGTACAATACCCGCCATACCCGGCAAGGTCAGAGTGGCTCCCGGTATCATCGACATGACGCCAATAATAAGAATCAGGTTGGCTGCCAAAGCGCAGTTTGCAACGATTCCGAACTTTTTGTAGTACACCACCATAAACGCCAGTACTAATATGAAGCCCCAGAAAATAGCCTGAGTACCAGAGTCAATGTTTTGCTGACCCAAACTTGGGCCGACCGTACGTTCTTCGACAATTTGTATGGGGGCAATCAAGGCACCAGCACGTAGCAACAATGCAAGATTTTGCGCTTCGTTAGCGCCAACACCGGTAATACGGAAACTGCCACCTAACCGCGACTGAATGGTCGCCACGTTGATAACTTCGGCATTCTTGGTAAATTGCAGATTACCTTCAGCATCACGTTCATCTGTGGCTTTATACTCAATAAAGACCGTTGCCATAGGCTGACCAACATGGTCTTTGGTCGCCATCGACATTTTATTGCCGCCAACGCCATCCAGTGTAATGTTTACCTGGGGGCGATTGTATTCATCGTAACCGACACCAGCGTTAACAATGTGGTCACCGGTTAAAATGACGTCTTCTTTAAGCAACTGCTGAGGTCCGTCACGCATTGGTAATAGTTCGCTACCAAAAGGTACACGACCATTTTGCGCATCACGCACATCGTTTTCGGAGTCGACCATACGGAACTCCAGCGTTGCTGTAGCACCTAAAATCTCTTTTGCCCGGGCCGTATCCTGCACACCCGGCAGCTCAACCACGATGCGATTAGCGCCCTGACGTTGAATAAGGGGTTCAGCAACACCCAGCTCATTCACCCGGTTACGCATAATAGTAATATTCTGAGATACAGCGTAATCACGTGTTTCAGCAAGCTTCTGATCCGTCATCTGCAACTGCAGCAACTGATTTTCGTCGTCTTCTACTAGAGTGTAACCTTGATAACGGCCATCTAAGTAGCTGGCAGCCGCTGCGTAAGCTTCTTCATTACGAAGCTCAACTTCCACGGTTGTATCATTAACGCGCACAGCACTGTACCGGATTCGCTCTTCGCGCAGTTCAGTACGTATCGTGTCTTTCATACCATCGACAATTTTACGGACAGCCTCGTCCATATCGATTTCCATTAAGAAGTGCACACCGCCACGCAGGTCAAGCCCCAGCTTCATTGGCTGAGCGCCAACACTTTTCAACCATCCCGGCGTCGCAGGCGCAAGGTTTAGCGCAACGATATAATCGTCACCTAAACTTTCCAGGATAGTTTCCCGGGCTTTTAACTGTTCATCATCGGAATTAAGGCGAACCAGTAACTGTTCTTCTTCTAACGCGATACTTTTTGCTTGTATGTCAGCGTTTTCCAGACTGCTTTTTACGCGATCCATGGTGCTGGTATCGATGGTCGCATTTCGGTTTGCGGAAACTTGAACTGCCGGGTCTTCACCGTAAATATTTGGCAGCGCATAAAGCGCTGCCATTAAAACGACAAAAATAACCAGCAGGTTTTTCCACAACGGGTATTTATTTAACACGTCGTGCCCCTGTTTCTAATGTCAGAGATTAGAGAGACTTCATTGTTCCTTTAGGAAGAACGGAAGTCACAGAACCTTTCTGGATGGTTACTTCCAGCTCATCGGTTAAAGCAATAACAAGAAAATCCTGCTCATCGCTTACTTTCGTGATTTTACCGACCAAACCACCTTGAGTCAGCACTTCATCGCCTTTACTCAACGCACCCATCAATTCTTTATGTTGCTTAACACGCTTTGCTTGTGGACGATAAATCATGAAATAAAAGATTAAGGCAAACATCACCAGCATGAAAATCAGTTCCATGCCACCGCCACTTTGGCCACCTGCGTCTTGCGCATAGGCTGAGCTAATAAAAAAGTCCATAAAATTCCCTCAGTTAAATTAAATTTATTATTAATCTTTGAACAACCATCTCACGATATGGGGACAGTTACTCCAAAATACAATTCAATTTTAATAAGCCCGTTATACTATCAGAAAGTTTAACCGCACTCAGTATTATCAAATATCATAGCCTAAACTTTTTAGTCGGCGTCTTAAGCCTATCTGCGACACCTGTAAGTCCCACATCATTCTTTCCGTATCGGAGCGATTTAGTTCATAGCTTTCTTTAATTTCATCTTCAGATAAATCTTGCGCTGTGCGCACGCCTTCAAAACGCTGAATCAGTTGATAGACCGATGCCCGGGAAATTCCCAGCTTCTTTGCTGTTGCCTGCAATTCAAATCGACAGCTGCGCAAGGTTTCTAACAACTCATTACGGCTGACACTATTCGGCTTGCGTTGAACCCCGGGTTCTTCCTCCCAATGGCCGTTCGCTGCGCCAGGCTTCAGCATAGACAATAGCTGCGGATCAAGATGCAACTGTTCCTGTTCGCGGCTATCAATAACCACCTGTCGAGCGACATTTCGTAACTGACGCACATTACCTGGCCAATGAAAAGTCAACAACTGACTCATGAGTTCACCAGGAATTTTAACATCATGAACACGACCACTATAAAGTTTTTGCCATTGTTCTCGCACAAAATAGTCAAATAACAAGCCGATATCCTCCCGGCGTTCTGTCAGCGGAGGAATAAATAGCTGATAAGCCGATAACTTTTCAATCAACATCGACAAAATGGAATTCTCTTCAATGCCGGCCGGATCGTGATGACTGGTCAGCATGATACGACAATTAATAGGCAGTGCTTCGTCGGTACCGACCGGAACCACCGATTGGCTTTGAAGAATGGTATAAAGTAAGCGATGCACACTCACTGATGCATCTTCTATGTCTTCCAATACAATTGTGCCGCCATTGGCCTGTTCAAAATAACCCGGCTGTCGAGTTTCATTACGGGCACTGCCAAATAATTCAACCTCAGCCACGGCGTCATGAATTGCTGCAAGATTGACGCTGACAAAAGGCCGGCTCTTACCGTTGCTGGCTTGGTGGATAGCATAAGCGGCTTGCTGTTTCCCAACACCAGCAGCCCCTCTTATCATGACCGGCAACGTCATCCCGGCAAGCTGCTCCACACGATGTCTAATTGCCCTGATGTCAGCACTGATACCAAACAACACATCATTATCATCGACTGCCGAGTCATGCAGCGGTAATAACTTCAAAAGTAGAACGACGCGGTGATTTAAGCCAATGACAACACCATTATCCAGCTCCTTTTCTTGCACAATGTATTCATCCTGCACACCCCGCCCCGCAATCGTTACCGTGGTTTTAGTACTATGAGCTTTGAGCCTGATTCGACCGCCTGGCTCTCGCTGGAAAATAATGGGGGAACGGCTAATAAATTCGTCAAGCAAGGCTCTGCCGACATTGCCATTTTTAGCAAATTCCGGCTTCACCCGGCTCAAATAATCATTGCCCTGATTATGCAAATCCATTAATGCGGCACGTTCACCAATCCGTGTTCTGTCCGGGTGCGTTGCAATAACTAACATGGGTACCCGCTGGTAACTATTGACGAGTTCATCAACCGCGTGTTTTGTCGTGTATTGAGTTGCGCTCATTCTCGCTAATCCTTAGCCCAACAGCCTCTCTGAAGTTGGCGCCATGATAAAATTATGAATGGCAAATAGCCAATCAATTTGTGCTGGGAATCAATAAAGGTTAATGACAAACTAAGTTATACCATTGCTACATTTTGATTACTCATGGAATTGATATTTTACTGGACTGATCATGCTGGTGTCGCGGTTTTTGCGATAGCTGGTACGTTATTAGCGTTTCGTAAGAAAATGGATGGTTTTGGCGTACTAGTTTTAGCATCAGCAACAGCTATTGGCGGTGGCACAACGCGCGATCTCATTCTCGGTTTACCGGTTTTCTGGACCCACGACCCAAATTACCTGTACACCATTATTATCGCTGCCCTGCTGACCATTATTTGGTTAAGGTTTCGAGCTTATATTCCCATGGCCACTTTGATGGTTGCAGACGCCTTTGGGCTCGCTTTTTTCGCCACCATGGGCGCAGAAAAAACCTTATCTGCCGGGTTTTCGCCTTTCATTGCCATCATTATGGGAACCATATCGGCCTGTTTTGGCGGCATGCTGCGTGACGTTCTGGCACGTGATATACCCATGGTTTTAAAAAGTGAACTCTATGCCACCACCTGTATAGTAGGTGCTACGGTTTATGTGGTGCTTGTGCCCTACCAACCTCTGATTGCATTAGCTGCTGGCATGGCATCGACTCTCCTCATTCGTCTCGGAGCAATAAAGTATAACTGGTCACTCACTGTCTTCCGTGACCATCAGGATCACTAGCCATGTTAAGCATCGAAGTCACCGTTTTTGCGGCAATTGCTTATTTGACCATTTTATTCAGCATTGCCTATCGCGGTGACCGCGCTGCATCCAATCGGGTAAAACCCTACCGTTACGCTCTAGCTCAGGGTGTGCATTGCACTTCCTGGGCCTTTTTCGGCACCATAACCCAGTCGGCTTATTACGGTTGGGCCTTCGCACCAACCTACATTGGGGCAATTATTGTCTTTATTGTGCTCCACGGCTTACAGCTGAAACTACTCAATTACTGCAAGCATCAGAATATCACCTCAATTGCCGATCTCATCGGCACTCGCTATGGCAAATCGCCTTTATTAGCGGGCGTGGTTGCCATTACAGCCTTTATCGCTGTCGTTCCCTACATTTCTCTGCAACTGCGCGCCGTCACATCAAGTTTTGCCGCCGTCACCGGATTTGATAACAACCCTTCCTGGTTATTTGATTTATCTTTTCTGGTTGCTTTAACTATGATTGGCTTTGGCTTCTTGTTCGGTACCCGTCGCCTGAGTCTGGCCGAACAACATTCCGGTTTAATGGACGCCATTGCTTTTGAGTCGCTGGTCAAACTGGCTGCTTTTATTATTGTTGGCTTATTTGCCAGCTACACCGTGTTTGATGGTCTGGCCGACCTTTTTCAAAAAAGTTTTCAAACCGCACATACCCAGGACGTTCTCGCAGGACGAGAACAAGGCGGGTATGTCTTTGCCGTCCATATGCTGTTGGGTGGTTTGTCCATGTTTTGCCTGCCGCGGCAATTCCATGTTGGTTACGTAGAAAACACGCACCCTGATGAATTAAAAACAGCACGTTGGGCTTTCCCGCTGTATCTCTTCGCTATCAACTTTTTTATACTGCCATTAGCATTAAGCGCGCTGCATTTGGCTCCTGAGCAGGCCAGCCAGGATACCTTTTTGCTGGCCATTCCGTTAATGATGGATCGCCCGGATATTACTCTTATCGCCTTTATTGGGGGCTTGTCGGCGGCCACCAGTATGGTCATTATCGCATTACTCGCGCTCAGTATTATGGTTTCTAACGATGTCGTTATGCCCGTCTGGCTGCGCATGACCCGACAAAAACTCCGACAATTTAGTTTCACACCAACCCGCATTTTATCTATTCGACGTATGACAATGGTGGTGGTCATGTTTATGGCCTATTTGTACTACCAGGCCACCATTGAATCGATGCCGTTGGTTAATTCAGGACTGCTGTCTCTGGCACTGCTGGCTCAATTGGCTCCGGCTATTCTGGCCACTGTTATCTGGCGTAAAGCAACACAAACCGGCGTGTTAGCTGGTCTCGCGGTCGGCACAGCGCTCTGGCTAACACTCCTCCTTATCCCCTCTATCGTCCGCCAACCGCAAGTCACTGATATTGATATTGCCAACGGTGTTCTGATAAGTCTTGGTGCGAACATCGCCTGCTTCTGGCTCTTTTCTCTGATTAGCAGAAATGTTCAGGCAGAAACCCCACTTATTGATAGCAGTGACAGCTTCGCGCAGCAGCCCAGCCTAACCTGGGCTCGGTTACGCTCCCTGTTATCACGATTTTATGACGATCAGCAGCTTGCCGCTATTCAACAACGCTTGAGAATGGATCTGTTAACCCCGGAAGGTCAATCGATGGTGCCCGCACCGATGCTGGTTCGTATTGAACGTGAGCTGTCCGCTGTCATTGGCACCTCCGCCAGCCGGTTATTGCTCGATACCGTGTCGGAACAACAGGAATTCCCGGTTTCCCGAGTCGTAGACTGGGCCACCGAAGCGTCAAAACTGTATCAGTTTAACCGCGAATTACTGCAAGCCTCTGTAGAAAACATTCCTCAAGGCATCAGCGTAGTCGACCAGAAACTCAGACTGGTCGCATGGAACCGACGTTATCTGGAAATTTTTGCTTACCCTGATGGCCTGGTCCGCTCCGGTATGGCGGTTGAAGAACTGCTGCGCTACAACGCCAGTCGAGGGTTGCTTAGTACGGCGGAGAATGGCGACGCAGAGGGGGAAATTCAGAAGCGCCTTAATTATCTGCGCACCGGAAGCGCTTATCGCTATCAGCGCCAGCAAGGGTCTTTAACAATAGAATTGCAAGGTAACCCTATGCCAGGCGGTGGCTTTGTCACCACCTACAGCGATATTACTGAGCGCATTGAAGCGCAAAAGCAACTGCAAAAAATTAATCAAGAGCTGGAACAACGAGTTGACCAACGTACGCGCCAGTTATTATCCGCTAAGCAAGCAGAAGAACGGGCACATGAAAGTAAATCACGTTTTTTTGCCGCAGTAAGCCACGATTTAATGCAGCCATTTAACGCGGCCAGTTTATTTTGTGAAATGCTGCAGTCCAGACTGCCGCAGCAGTATTTACCTCTGGCATCAAACATTCATCGCTCACTTGAGCACGCTGAAGAATTGCTCACAATGTTGCTGGATATGACCAAACTGGATGCCGGTAACTTACAGCCGGACTATCAACGTTTCTCTATTGATCAGGCCCTGCAACCCTTAGTTGAACGTTATCAGATGATGGCAACAGAAAAGCAGCTGCAACTGAACTACCACAAAAGTTCTGCTCTGGTTAATACTGACCGAAAGCTGCTCACGCGCATTGTACAAAACTTACTTTCTAACGCTCTGCGCTATACCGAACAAGGCCGCATTGTGCTGGGTTTCCGACGACAGCAAGACCATCTGACCATTTGTGTTATTGATACCGGGTCCGGTATTCCTGAACACAAGCAACAGGATATATTCCGTGAGTTTCACCAGTTGCAATCCAGTGGCGATAATCCCGGGCTTGGGCTTGGACTGTCGATTGTTGAGCGTATGTGCCGACTGTTGAAGATAGACTTGAGCTTGTGGTCATCGCTGGGTAAAGGAACGGCCTTCAGCCTGACATTGCCTGTTGTGGGTTGGGAGAAAACATCTGGCCCCATCGTTTCCCAGAGACTCGCCGTTAATGAACAGCTACTGCAGGGCGTCCGTGTTTTAGTCATTGATAACGACCCCCAGGTACTGGAAGCAACCGCCGGTTTATTGGCCGACTGGGGAGCTGAAACACTCACCGCTGCTGATGTAAACCAGGCTCGTTTGCATCAACCTTGTGATCTTATTTTAGCGGATTATCACCTGGATAATGGCAACACCGGAATTGAACTGGTCCTTGCTATGCGCAAAGCCTGGAACACCAACACACCAGCTATTATCAACTCGGCTGATCCCGATGAACTATTACGAGAGCAGGCCCTGGAAGCGAATGCACACTTTATTCCAAAACCATTAAAAAGTGGCGCTTTAAAAAGGCTACTCAAGCGTATCCGAAGTATCTAACATTTGCCGGAAGAGAATGCCGGCCTGTGTTCGATTCACACATTTTAGTTTACGTAAGATGGCTGAAGCATGTTGTTTGATGGTGGTTTCCTGTACCCCAAGCTCATAAGCAATCTGCTTATTCAGCAGACCATCCGCTATACATTGCAACACTTTGAATTGCTGCGGTGTCAGTTGCTCAAGTTTATTGGCAAAGTCACTCATTTCAGCATCAGGTTCAGTGAGGTTTATGGTGCGCATGGACTCAGGTAGCCAGTTGTCTCCAGATAACACCGTTGTCACTGCCGTTTGCCACTCTGGTAACGGTACCGATTTAGGAATATAACCACTGGCGCCCAGTGCCATCGCCTGGCGTATTACCCGAGTATCCTCATTAGCAGAAACAATAACAACTAGAATATCAGGAAACTGACTGCGTAAAACCGTCAGCCCGGTAAGGCCCCGATTACCCGGCATGGAGAGATCAAGAAACACCAGTTCAATTTGAGGGTATTGTTTTAGCTGTTGTTCTAGCTGAGAAAAACTTGAGGCTTCAATAATATCGCTATCTAAACTATCACTTAACGCCTGCTTCATTGCCGCCCGAAAAAGCGGATGATCATCAGCAATAATTGCTCTGGCCATAGTTCCTGCTGAATTCAACTGTGAGTTAGTGACCATGCTAGCGACTTAGAAGAAAAAAGCCAGCGTTGCCCATCTATCAGGTAACGCTGGCCGGGGGATTAAAAACGATAACCGACAGAAAGCGATACAGTACGGGGATCGCCGTAATAACCGGTCACAATGTTTTCTCCAAAAGTAGAACCGAAGTTATAGCCTGATAAACGATATTCTTCATCGAATACATTTTTGGCATGCAGCCCGACCGTCCAGTTACTCGAATTGGAGTACCAAACGACACTGGTGTTGGCGATGCTGTAAGACTCTTCATCCAGTGGTGACGGCACTTCAAAGATCTGCGTTTCATCGCGATAGGCAACCGCTGCTGACCAGACTAATGAGCCACTCGCCAGGCTGAACTCTTTATTAAAGCCTAAGTTCGCAGTCAATTCCGGCGTATTCGCAAAAGACCACAATCCGGATACGTCTTCCACTTGCTGGGTATCCGGGTTAAAGAACGCCACTTCGTCAAATTCGGCGTTAATATAACCAATGGAACCGGTGAAGTTTAAACTGGATGTTGCGGCAAAAGTACCTTCAACTTCCACCCCTTTAACGGTCGAATCTGCGGCATTCAGAACTTGCGATGCAACACCGCTTGGAATCGCCCGCTGAACGGTCACCTGCATATCCTGATAATCAGAATAGAAGGTTGAAGCGTTAAGACGTAAACGGCCATCAAGCAGCTCACTTTTCACACCAATTTCAAAGGTATCAACAACTTCCGGGTCGTAAGGATTCTGCGCATCGGGGTTCAGTGATACATCAGCGCGCATATCGACACCACCCGACTTAAAGCCATTGCTGTAACTGGCGTAAAACATCAGGCTGGGATCCATTTGATAGCGAATACTCGCGTGAGGCGAGAACTTACTCCAGTCTTCCTTGGTGTTGAAATCCGAATTAACCACAATAGGGTCGGCGGAATAATCGCCACGATCAAGGAACTTCACACCGGCGTAGGTATAGCGATAAACATCAGCGTCTTTCTCATCGCGAGTATAGCGTCCGCCCAGAGTTACCGCCCATTGCTCATCGAGTTGATAGGTTCCCTGACCAAATAAGGCCGCACTGGAGGTATCAACACAACCGCCGTTATCAATGGTCAAATCCAGTAAGCCAAGTACGGTGCCAAAGACACCACAGGCTTCACCCTCGTAAAAATATAAGCCGCCAATGAAATCAAAGCGGTCGCTGCCATAACTTAACTGAAACTCCTGGGTCGTCTGCTCGTCTTCATAAATTGCAGGCACCAGCAGTACGGGGTTGACTGTTGAATCGAAATCGATATTGGTATCGGTGTAACCTTCACGATAAGCCGTTACTGATTTAAATGCCCAGGCGTCGTTAATATTCCAGTCTACCGTGGCCGAGTAACCTTCGGTTTCAACCGTATTGTCGGTCGGCATCGCCGTATAGGAGTCAAACACATCGTCCAGTGCCGGTTCCGTACTCAACAAGCTTGGCAGCAAACGATGCCCGCCTCGAGCGTTCGAGTCATCTTCTGTCCAGTCTGCCGCAAATTTTACTGACACGTCGCGGGAAACTAACCATTTGGCATTCAGACGGCCCGTCATCAATTCTTTGTTGTAGTTTTCATCACCTGTATTGACGAATTCACCAAAACCGTCGCGGTTCAACGTAGCAAACGCACCACCGACGTAAAAGTTATCAGCCAATGCGGTTTGACCCGACACTTTTAAATCACGCTGATTATAACTACCGACTGTGCCCTTAATTTCAAACTCGTTATAGCCGGTCAGTTCACGAGTCACATATTTCATCGCACCGCCGATGGTGTTTTTGCCGTACAGCGTTCCCTGCGGACCACGCAGAACTTCCACACGCTGCACATCCAATACTTCTAATACCGCTCCCTGAGGTCGGGCAACATAAACATCGTCAATGTAGATGCCAACGCCCGGTTCAAAGCCCCAGAGTGGATCTTGCTGACCAATACCACGAATGTAAGCCGTCAGCGTCGAGTTAGTGCCCCGGCTGACCTGGAAAGTGGTGTTCGGCATTTTAAACTGAAGCTCTGTAATGTCTTCAATACCGCTTTGCTCCAGCTCTTGTTCGCCAAATGCGCTGACAGAAACAGGTACCTCCTGCAAGCTCTCGTTTGTACGACGTGCCGTGACTTCAATTCGCTCCAGCTTGCCGTCTTGCGCTTCAGTATTTTCATTCTGCTGCGCTAAAGCGGCGGGGCTGCCTAGCAAAGTAGCCACCGCTGCTGCAATCAGTGATTTCTGAAAGTTGGGTTGTTTCATTGTTGTTCCCCTGACAGGTTATGTCGTTTGTATTTATTATTTCCGTTTACAGCAATTTAACGGTTCAGAGTCATGGTTGCTTACTAACCTAGCGCAAATTGTTAAGATTGTGATCTGTACCATAGTACTATAGGGGCAAATCCCTTTATCACGCACAATACATCCATGCAGCGATTCAGAGCATGGTCCGTTTCTTTTTTCGTTGCGAGGTAACTCATGTTAAGTATGATTGGTCTGATCGGCGGCCTTGTGTTGCTCATCATACTCACTTTAAGAGGGATGAACCTGTTTATCAGTGCCCCTCTTTGCGCCGTTGTCGTGGCTTTGTGTAGCGGTGTACCGTTACTCACCGGTGACGTGAACTTTGTCAGTGCCTACATGGACGGTTTCGCCAGTTTTGTTGCGGCCTGGTTTTTTATGTTCTTACTGGGCTCTATGTTCGGTAAGTTTATGGAAGACACCGGTGCTGCCGACAGCGTCGCACGCTGGATCATCAACAAGCTGGGTCGTAAACAAGCGGTTCTTGCGGTTGTTCTGGCCTGCGCTATTCTGACCTATGGTGGCGTCAGCGTCTTCGTTGTCGCGTTCTCGGTCTACCCAATGGCGCTTAGTTTATTCAAAGACGCCAATTTACCTCGCCGTTTTATTCCGGCTGCGCTGGCCTTTGGTTCCGTCACTTTTACCATGACCTCCGCAGGTTCACCAGAAATTCAAAACTGGATACCGGTTAAATACCTAGGCACCTCACCCTATGCCGCCTGGGAAGTGAGCTTGGTAGTCGCGGTGTTAATGGCAACATTCGGTTACTGGTGGTTAAGAAAAATTATTAACCGTGCGATAGCAAACGGAGAGCAATTCGAAGCACGTGAAGGTGACCCGATACTATTGGAACGAGAGCTGCCTTCTCCTGTTAGCGGGTTAATTCCGTTACTGGTGGTTCTAAGCCTCTCTTTCACCTTTCACGATACTTTGCAGCAAAACGCACTCATCGTTGCACTGTTAGGTGGTGTCATAGCAATTGCTATCATCAACTTTAAGCATTTTCATAAGCCACAAACTGCCATTCACGAAGCAACAACTGGCGCGTTAGTCGCTATCGGTAACACCGCGGCAGTGGTTGGGTTTGGCAGTATCGCAAAAATCACTCCAGCCTTTGATACCGCCGTTAATGCGATGACCAGTTTGCCGGGGAATGAATTAGTTGGCGCTGCCGTTGCTGTCAGTGTTATTGCCGGTTTAACCGGTTCAGCTTCCGGCGGACAAGCTATCGCCTTACCTGAAGTCGGCCCGCACTATATGGCGGCTGGCGTGAACCCGGAACAACTGCACCGTATTGTTTCGATTTCTTCTGGTGCGCTGGATTCGCTGCCGCACAACGGTTACGTAGTGACGACCATTCGTGCCATTTGTAACGAGAAACACAGCGCGGCTTATTGGGCGGTTGCCGCAGTAACCGTTGTGGTGCCATTAATGGGTCTGGCCGTGGCCATTGGCTTGTTCATGCTGTAACCCGGCAGTAAGGGGATTTGACCATGTTAGGAAATATGATGAAACGGCCGCTGCAAATTATTGATTTGCTGAAATTTGCAGCAAGCCGCCACCCACGACAGGAAATTGTCACCCGACGGCTGGAAGGTGACATTCATCGCTACGGTTATGCCGATTGCTGGCAACGAAGCGGGCAATTAGCCCATGCGCTGAAAAATTTGGGGGTGCAGCCTGGCGAACGCGTTGCCAGCCTGGCCTGGAATACCTATCGCCACATGGAGCTGTATTATGCGGTGAGTGGCAGTGGTGCTGTTATGCACACGGTAAACCCTCGCTTATTCGGCGAACAAATTACCTGGATACTGAACCATGCGAACAGTGGCTGGGTGTTTGTCGACTTAAGCTTCGTCGAGCTATTAGAGTCCATTCAAGACGAGTTGCCCGGGGTAAAAGGCTTTGTAGTGATGACCGACCAAAACCACATGCCGAATACCAAGCTTAAGAATGTGCTTTGTTATGAAGAGCTTTTAGCGTCAGAGCCTACAGACTATGACTGGCCGGACGTCGATGAAGATAGCGCAGCTCTGCTTTGTTATACCTCGGGTACCACGGGCAACCCCAAAGGCGTACTCGCTTCGCACCGCGCCATGGTGTTACACGCACAGGCAACCGTCAGTGCCGACATGCTAGATTTACGCAACGATACCGTATTGATGCCAATGGTCACTATGTATCATGTCGCGGCCTGGGGAGCGCCCTATGCGGGTCCTTTATCCGGCTGTAAGTTAGTGTTTACTGGCGACGGAACATCAGGCGTGGCAATGGCTGACATGATTCGCGACGAACACGTCACGGTCGGCCTGGGCGTACCCACCATTTGGTTGACCCTGCATAATTATCTCAGCGAAAATCAGTTGGATATTCCGTCATTGCAACGAGTTTGTGTTGGCGGCGCAGCCTCACCTATCGGCTTAGTCAAAACTTACGATAAAGAATACGACGTTTACTGGCAGCCGATATGGGGAATGACAGAAACCGGCCCGTTGGTTCACTCGGTACCGCCACAAGCGGATATTGTTAATCGCCCGAAAGACGAACAATACCAGTTGCAGACAACCGCTGGCCGTCCGGTGTTTGGCATTGAACACCGCATTGTTGATGCCGACGATAAGCCACTGCCTAACGACGGCGAAACCCGGGGCGAATTGCAGGTTCGCGGACACTGGATTGCGTCACAGTATTTTCGCAACGACGATTTAAGTAGCTTCCCTAATGGGTGGCTGGCGACCGGCGACATTGCCGTCATCGATTCCGAAGGCTTTATGAAAGTAGTCGACCGCAAAAAAGATGTGATTAAAAGCGGCGGAGAGTGGATCAGTTCGCTGGATATAGAGAATATTGTCAGCCAGCACGAAGCGGTTAACGAGTCCTGTGTCATTGGTGTTAAACACCCGAAATGGGACGAACGCCCGTTATTGTTGGTCGTGTTGAATAAAGGACACCAGCTATCAAAACAAGACATCAAAGATTTTCTAACCGGAAAAATAGCCCGCTGGTGGACGCCGGATGACGTGGTCTTTGTGGATGAATTACCCCATACCGGCACTGGCAAGCTGGTTAAAAATACATTGCGTGAGCAGTACCAAAATTACTTACAGGAGAATGTGTCATGACACGAGTATGGACAACTTTTATAAGCCTTACGGTGCTGCTCATCAGCTTACCGCTAAGCGCTGACCAGTGGGTCGAAAAACAAAGCTTTACCATGGATAATTACACCACCCATGGAGGAGAAACAATTAAAGACGTAAAAGTAGGCTGGGAAGCCTATGGCGAACTCAATGAAGCTAAAGACAACGTTATTCTGATCACTCACTTCTTTTCCGGGAATAGCCACGCCGCCGGTAAATACAGTAAAGATGACCAGCAAGCTGGCTACTGGGATGCCATTATTGGCTCAGGCAAAGCCATTGATACTGACAAGTACTATGTCATCAGCGTTGACTCGTTAGTCAACGCTTACCCTAACCTGCCAAATGTCATTACCACGGGTCCTGCCAGTACCAATCCGGATACCGGTAAGCCCTATGGTTTAGACTTTCCGGTGGTGACCATACGCGACTTTGTGAATGTGCAAAAAGCGTTACTGGAGGACTTGGGCGTTAAAAAATTGCACGCAGTGGTTGGCGCTTCTATGGGCTCTTTGCAGGCTATTGAATGGGCGGCGGCTTACCCAGACTGGGTTGAGCGTATGGTGTCGGTTATTGGTGCCGGTTCGTTAGACGCCTGGACCATAATGGGCCTGGAGCAGTGGGCAAAAGCAATTAAGCTGGACCCTAACTGGAACGGTGGTGACTACTACGAAGGCGACGCACCTTTAGAAGGCGTTACTATGGCACAGGCGATGATCACACAGGGTGCTATGCATCCGGAATACATTAATCAGGCCGTGCCGAAACAGGAAACCTTGCCTGAAAAAGGCCTTGAGTCCGTTACTCATGAACTGCCGGCTGTGGAATGGTTATACAGTGCCAGCCGTGCCCGTGCGCCATTGGCTGACGCGAACCATATTCTTTATCTGGTGCGTGCAAATCAACTGTTTGTTGCCGGTCATCAGGATACTTTGGAAAAAGGATTAAAGAACATTTCTGCAAAAACGTTATTTTTGCCATCCAGTAACGATTTGTTGTTAATGCCGTATCTGGCAGAAAACACAGCTGATCAACTTAGGGAAATGGGTAAAGAGGTTCAGTACGAAGAAATTGATGGTCCGTGGGGACACTTAAATGGACTGTTTTCAATTCAACAAAAAGCCGAGTTACTCAGCGAGTTTTTAACCACTGAGTAACCCCGGCAAAGGCTTAAGAGTCGCCGAACAGGCGGCCCTTAAGCTTGTCTTTGAGACTGTCTTCAATTTTTGCTTTTAACAGCTCCTTTAATTGCTTACTCGTTTCACCTGACTCATTATCCCATTGTGTCAGGTTTTCAAGCAGGCCTTGCTGACCGCCCAATTGTTCTGAAACTTTGGCGGTAAGATCAGCTTTTATTTCAGACAGTTTCTCATCGGCTTCACCCATCGCAGATTGAGCCAACGCATCGCCTAACTGATCATCCAAATCAGATTCAAAACTCAGCGACGGCCGTTGAATGTCGCCACCAATATTGGTGGTAATATCCAACCGTTGCAATTGCGTCAAAGCGCCAGCAACGGCTGAAGTCAGTTTGCTACTGCCCTCAGCTGCCAAGTCAAGCTCCAGCATCCGCACCATGGCTTTACCATCCAACTTATTCTCACGCACCAAAACCGTACCGTCACTGTCCAGCAAAGACGAAACAACCCGAGCGCTCAGCTCGCTGCTATCGCTAAGGCCTAAGTTCTGTAGTTGGGCGCCTTTTAGCTGCCATTGCTGCTTCGCATCAATACCCAAATTAGTCAGTGATAACTCACCGTTTAGGTTAAACGCATTCCACAAGTCGCTATTGTCGGCTCTGGCTTGATAGGTCGTCGGTTGACCCAACAAATTATGCTGATGAGTAATATTTTGCCAGTCAACGTCGATAACCGTGCCACCAATCATAAATTCTGTACGGGCCTTTTTAATTAAAAACTCCGGCGGTGCATTATCGTCGGCAAAAGAGATTCTCTGGCCTTCCCCGCGCACCGGTTCTACCGTGGCAGAATTATCAGAGCGCGCCAGCATAGGTCCTAGCTGCTCATAAGCCAGAAGTACGTACTTACTCCACTCCCGGGCCTTTTCACCCAGAAGCAAACCCGTGACGTTTTGCAAACCACTACCGTCTATGCTGAAAAACGATTTAATTCGGTCGATGTCGTTCCCCGGCGCGTTCTTAAGTTCGGCAATTTGCTTCTGAACCACGTCTTTCGCTTGTTTCACTTCATCACGAAAGTTGCTGACAGCGTCCTTATCGGACCGAATCGAGTCTTTTAACTCATCTAAGGCCTTTTTTCTCGCCGCAATATCACTCAGGCCCTCAACCTTACCTTCGGTTATTTGCTTAATTTTCTCTTCGTATTCTTTTATCTTTTCCTTACTAGGCAAAGCTTCCCGAGAGACTTTTACTTCTTGCTCTTGTTGCTCATAAGCCGTTTTTGCTTCATCAATCACTTTTTCTGTACGCAAATCGACTTGGCTGACAATCTCATCCACCGACGGTAGCGAGGTGGTCAATTTATCCCATGACTGACTTGCCCAACCTTGCATGTCTTCTTTATCCGGTAAGACATAAACCTCGCCTTCACTTTCCCGAGGTTGGTTCACCCGCACCCCAGTCATGGTGAGCTGTTCAATTAAGGTTCTGCCCAACACAATTTCGGTCGGACTGATATCGGCCGAAGCCTCACCAACTTGGACACGGTTATTTTTCGGCACATTAGGATCAGTCACCTGAATGCCCGCCAGCGTTAGTGATAGCGGTACCCAACTGTGCTCAACCCGCTCAATGTTCACTTCCGCACCGTTCAGTCGTCCCAGCGTGTGCTCTAATGTGACCTTAATAATGGCATCCAAAAACAGCCAGGAGACAGCGACTAAAAACAGTACGAACCCGGCAAATACAGCCAGTCCCGGCCAGCGAATGATACTGCGCTTCATACTCACCCCCTCAAGTCCGTATAGATTTGCCAGAAACGGCTGCCGCGAATAACCTGCACAACCCGCAGTTTCATTATTTTGGCCTGAATCCGTTTGCGGTAATTAGCAATAACCCAGTAACTCGCAGCGGCAACAAACGGCGCTGCAATGAGAGCGATGATAAAGCTGCCCATGGTGATGGTGTGGTTGAACATAGACAGGCGCCCCAATGCCGTTGCATAAATGGCCTCATAAATACCCTGCCAGCTTGACGCTTCTAACAAGCTCAGTCCGACGCTATGGAACCAAGGGTCTAACAGGTAAGCAATGCCAGAGAAAATACCAAATGACACAATAAATAAGCTGAGGTTGACGCGAAAGACTAATGCCGCCAATAAAATAATTAAGTTATGAATTCGCCATAGCGGCGTTATTCCCATAAACATTCCCAACACCACAGCTAATGCTAATGCCCAGGCGCTGGTTTCAGAATTCAAAGCCTTTAACAACTTTGCCAGAATTGTCAGCATTTACCTGACTCCTTTGAAAAAGATAAAACAGCAAATCTGCTTGTTATCCGTCGTCTTTCTAATATAGTGTCAGTTGCATTTATTACGCAAATAATAAGCCAATAACTTACATAATTTTTAACGACTTCTGAGTACCTTACGACATGCAACAACACGTTCACCTTATCATAGATAACGCCGCCGACTGGCAGCCTTATTACCCAAGTCAAAGTCTACTCACCGCAAGTGAATACTTACAGTCTTCGCACTTGCAAAGTCGTTATCACGTCTTGAATTTGTGTAATGACTTATCTTATTTGTCGACGGGCTATTACGTCAGTTTACTCGCAGAAGCTCGCGGGCAAAGAGTCATGCCATCTGTCGCTACCATTAACGACCTGACTAACTTCTCCCATTATCAATTACTGATTAATACCCCCGACCGATCACTCACAAAGTATTTGCAGAGCCATAATGAAAAGTCATTATCGTTACTGATTTGTTTCGGTTTGTGCGAGCAGCCAGAGCTGGCGTCTTTCGCGCGACAGATTTTTGAGCGCTACCCCTGCCCCATTTTAAGGGTAGAACTGGAATTTAATGGCCGCTGGCATATCAACAAACTGACCTCCGGGGCGCTTAATGAGCTGAATGATGAGCAACAAAGCTTTTTTGGTAACTCACTGGACCATTTCAGCAAGCGTGTCTGGCGCAAAGCGCGCACCCGTAAAGAGTATCGTTTTGACTTAGCGATTCTTTATAACCCGGACGAGGCGATTCCGACCAGTGACAAAAAAGCATTGTCGTTGTTTATCAAAGCCGCGAAAGAAGCCGATATTGAAGCAGAACTGATTACCGCAAACGATTTCAACCGTCTGCTGGAGTTTGATGCGCTTTTTATTCGGGAAACCACCCGTATTAATCACTACACCTATCACTTTGCCAAAAAAGCCGAAGCCAATGGTATGGTGGTGATTGACCATCCTGACTCCATTGTTAAATGTGCCAATAAAGTCTTCTTAAAAGAATTACTGGATAAACATAAGGTGCCGACTCCAAAAACAGAACTTCTGCTGAGTCAGTCAGAGATTGACTACGAAGCAATCGGCGAGCGCCTGGGCTACCCGGTGGTTCTGAAAATACCCGATGGCTCATTTTCTATTGGCGTAGAAAAAGCAGAAGACCTGAAGCACTTTAAGCAAGTGGCTGCAGAGTTATTCAAGCAGTCTACTATTCTGCTGGCACAAGAGTACATGAGAACCGACTACGACTGGCGTATTGGCGTGCTGAATAACCGTCCTATATACGCCTGTCAGTACTTTATGGCGCGTAACCATTGGCAAATTTATAACCACAGCGAGTCGTCCTCGCGCGGTAAGAGCGGTTCTTTTGCCACTTTAGGCGTGCATCAGGCGCCTAAAGATGTCGTTCGGCTGGCATTACAGGCAACTCGCTTAATTGGTGACGGTCTGTACGGCGTGGATATTAAACAAACGCCACAAGGCCCGGTTGTTATCGAAATTAATGACAACCCATCGATTGAATCTGGTGTTGAAGACAAGCATTTAGGTTATGAACTTTACCGGCTAATAATGGCCGATTTCGGACGCCGCCTGGATGAGTACTGATTTTCGTGTAGAGCGAGCGCAACTCGCTGATCTTGACCAACTGGTCGCATTAGAAAGAGCAACGTTTAATTACAGCTGTATTAGCCGTCGCAGTTTTAAGCAGGTTATTGACTCCAGCCACAATGACTGTTGGGTTGTGCGTTCTGCCAACGAACTCGCTGGGTACGCCATTGCTTTTACCCGACGTAACAGCAAAGTATGGCGCTTATACTCAATAGCCGTGGCACAGGGTTTTCGTGGGTTAGGGGTTGGCAACCTACTCATGAAGCAGGTTTTAAACACGGCTAAAAGCAAAGGCGCTACCGCCATGTCACTAGAGGTGAAAAGCGACAATAAAGCCGCCATTCACTGGTATCAAAGTTGTGGTTTTGAAACCATTGATATTCTGCCGGAATACTACGATGACGGCAGCGATGGTTTTAAAATGCGTTTTACTTTTTATCCGGAAAGTCTGTAAAAACCCCTTCTACGCCAGCTTGTTTTAACCACTGGCGTAGTTGCGCATGAGACTCCACACCTTTAGGCAAATCATCGGCTCGCAACGTGTAAACGTGAACGCTCAAGCTCTTTTCTTCGGCAGACTTCAAAACATCGCCCCATTGCGGTTCGCCGTTTTCAGTAACTCCTGTCAGCACATGATCAAGCCACAAACCAACGCCTTCGGCATAGCTTTTAACCGATTCCAGCCCAGCTTTAGTACGCATTGCGCTGTAATCTATGTCAGTTGTCCCCCAGTCGTTATCCCCGACTAACTGAATAAGCGGAAAGTCCCAGTTAAATTCTCTTTTTAAGCGACGCAATACTTCTGGATCAAATGACTGCAAATAAACCGGAGTCGGTCGCATGTCGTGATAGCCATTTTGCGCAAGCACCGACATAACTGCCGACGTAATATCGTACCCCTGCTGCTGATACCAGCGCGCAGATTTCAGCTCGACATAAATCCCCGTCGACAATTCACGAACGCGATTGAGCTCCTGAATCAGTTTGATCTGTTCTTCCAGAGTTTGTATTGGAAAGCGTACATCGGGGTGAGAAAAACGCTTGGGATAAACCAACTCATAATCCTCGTGCCGGGCAACAATGGTTAATTGCTTAAGTTCCTCCAGCGAAAAGTCCACCACATAATACTGACCATCGGGCCTGTGCTTTTCCGGAAAAACTTCTGACACATTGGTGACATGGTCCAGGGTTGCATCGTGCAGAACCACCGGAACACCATCTCGGCTCAACTGCACGTCCTGCTCTATGTAGTCCGCTCCCAGTCCGTGAGCCATCACCGTACTGGCTTGAGTGTGCTCGGGTAAATACCCGGAAGCGCCACGATGCGCGATGTCCAGAAACTGCGGCACCTTAAGATCATGGAACGGAGCATTCGGTGTTGCTTCCTGCGCCTGAACCGTTGTTACCGCTGCCAGTAAAAACAAACACCTACAGGTAAATTTAATCATTATTCCAATTAACCTCTAATACCTTATCGCCAAGCTCACGATAGCGCTTCATTAATACTTCAATTGGTTCCGGGTCAGGGTTTAAACCACGGCCTCGTAAGTATTCCGGGTTGTACAGTTTGCTTACTGACCGCTCACCTAAATCACAAGAAAACGTCACAATGCGGTGCCCCGGCCCTTTTCGCAAAGCCGCAGCCAGTGCTCCCGCCACATTGAGCGCAGAGCTACTACCCAACACAATACCGTCTTCATCCCGGACATAACGCGATAAGGTCACTAAGTCTTGATCCGGCAGATTAACCGCATAATCGATACGAGCCTGCCGGAAATTATCCACTAATCGCATAATGCCAATGCCTTCGGTCATCGAGCCGCCATTAGCCACATAGTCGCCACTGCGTAAAAATTCGTAGATACCGGAACCATCCGGGTCAACCACCCAAACATCCAGTTCCGGGTTCTGCTCTTTTAAAAAACGAGAGTTCCCGCCAATGGTTCCACCGGTACCGGCTACTGAAACCAATACATCGATTTTACCCTCGGCTTGTTCCCATATCTCAGGGCCAGTATGGAGATAATGCGCGCGTGCATTACTGGTGTTTTCAAACTGATTAGCCCACCAGCAGTCATCGCGCTCTTCTGCCACGCGGCGTGCGGTATGATAAAAGTGGTTTTCATTTTTGAAAGGAACCGGATCAACCGCCATGAGCTCCCCGCCATGCAGGCGTATCATTCGCTCTTTTTCCGGCGTCTGGTCGTTTGGCATCACGGCTAACATACGTAACCCATAAGACTTTGCCACAACCGCCAGACCAATACCGGTATTCCCTGCAGTGCCTTCAACCACCGTCATACCCGGCTTTAACTCGCCACGCTCCATAGCATCATCAATGAGTTGTTTAGCCGCACGGTCCTTTATAGAGCCACCCGGATTTTGAAACTCGCACTTAATAAAAATATCGCATCCGGTCAAATCTGACAGCGACGGTATCCGAAGTAAGTCTGTCTGACCAATAAGGTCACTCTGTCGTGCGCCAACTCTCATGCTACTGCACCCTTAATCATTCACTACCGTAGGTAAATAGTATCTCCCCTGCGCCGCTTCGGTTCAATAGCACTTTTGGTGCAATGCACAGCGGCTGCGCACGTTTTTTGTGCAACCAACTAGCAAAAATATTATTTACCCTTAAATATCATAAAGTTAAAAACTGGCACGCTTCGTGAAGTAGAGAGTTGCTTAACACTATTTTAATAAGGAAGCACCATGAAAATGCTCGTGGCTTTAATTAAGCCGTTCAAATTAGAAGACGTAAAACAGGCGCTGTTTGAAATTGGCTGTAAAGGCCTGACAGTAACTGAAGTGCGTGGCGTCGGCCGGCAAAAAGGCCATACCGAACTGTACCGGGGTGCGGAGTACCAGGTCGACTTTTTACCCAAAATGAAAATTGAACTCGCCATTCCTGACGACACGGTTGAACGCGCACTGGAAGTGGTCATTGCCGCAGCTCATACCGGCAATATAGGCGACGGCAAAATCTTCGTTATGCCGCTGGAGCACTGCGTTCGCATACGCACCGGTGAAACCGATCAAGACGCCCTTTAAGGAGCTCATCATGGAAGCACAACCTCTACAACAACTCACTTTCGCGGTAGACACCTTTTATTTACTCATTTCCGGGGCGCTGGTGATGTGGATGGCTGCTGGCTTTTCAATGCTGGAAGCAGGCTTGGTCAGAAGCAAAAACACCACTGAAATATTGACTAAGAACATTGCGCTCTACGCTATTGCTTGCATTGTTTACTTGGTTATCGGATACAAAGTCATGTACCCGGATCCTTCAACCTCAGCTTACTCTGCCGACGCCAACTTCTTCTTTCAAATGGTCTTCGTTGCCACCGCTATGTCCATCGTTTCCGGAGCCGTAGCAGAACGCATGAAGCTCATGAGCTTTTTGTTATTTTGTGTGGTGCTTAGTGCCGTTATTTATCCCGTTCAGGGGTTATGGACCTGGGGTGGCGGCATGATTGCCAACTGGGGCTTTGTCGACTTTGCGGGCTCCAGTATTGTGCATTTAACCGGTGCTTCTGCCGCATTTGCGGCTGTCCTCTTGCTCGGCCCCCGTTCGGGTAAATACCTGAGTGACGGCAGCATCAATGCGTTACCCGGTTCAAACATGCCACTGGCCGCACTTGGCACGTTTATTCTCTGGTTTGGCTGGTTCGGCTTCAACGGAGGGTCCCAATTGGCATTAAGTTCGGTTGATGACGCCAATGCCATTGCCCGTGCGATGGTGAATACCAATACGTCCGCGGCAGCTGGCACCATAGCCACCTTACTATTTACCAAGCTGCTATGGAAAAAAGCGGATTTGACCATGATTTTGAACGGAGCTCTAGCCGGCCTGGTTGCCATCACTGCACAGCCTGTAACGCCAGAGCCCTGGCTTGCCGGCGTTATCGGGTTCATTGCGGGACTGATTGTGGTGGTGTCTATTATCGGGCTGGATAAACTTCATATCGATGACCCTGTCGGCGCTATTTCAGTGCACGGTGTGGTTGGCATTTTCGGTACCTTGGTGGTTCCGGTAAGTGATGAGAGTGCCAGCTTCCTTATTCAGTTAGCCGGTGTTACTACCATTTTTTGCTGGGTGTTTGTCAGTAGCCTCATTATCTGGGCTTTACTGAAGCTGACATGGGGAATTCGCGTAACCAAAGAACAGGAATACATCGGCCTGGATCAAGTGGATTGTGGCGTGGAAGCTTACCCGGAATTTACTTCTAAAAAAGACGGTTAAAATGCTTTTTATTGCCAGGTTCGTCCATTCTTGATACGGTTTTATGCCATCATTTTCAGGAATGGGCGAACAAACATGTCGACATCACGAGAGTATGTTGAAGAGCTTCTAGCTCAAGCAGATATTCGCATTAACGGCGACAGAGCCTGGGATATACAGGTTCATGATCAAACCGTATTTGACCAAGCATTGTCCCGCGGAAACCTTGGCCTGGGTGAATCTTACATGGCTCGTTTGTGGGACGCCGAAGCGCTCGACCAGTTTTTTTTCAAACTCCTCCGTTCCGGTATTCAGGATAAAGTTAACCCCGCACGTCTTATCTTCCATTCGCTAAAAAGTCGCATTTTCAACTTACAGAGCAAATCGAAAGCCTGGGAAGTTGGTCAGCACCACTACGATATGGGTAATGATCTTTATCAATCGATGCTCGATGAGCGCATGGTTTATACCTGTGCCTATTGGGAAAAGGCAAAAGATGTCGATGAAGCACAAAGAAACAAACTCGAGCTGTGCTGTAAGAAGCTGGGTCTAAAACCAGGCATGCGCATTCTCGATATCGGCTGTGGCTGGGGCAGTTTCATGCAATACGCCGCTGAAAATTACGGCGTTGAATGCGTTGGCGTGACAATATCAAAAGAACAGGTCGAGCTCGGAAAAGAACGCTGTAAAGACCTTCCGGTGGAATTCCGACTGCAAGACTACCGCGACCTTGATGAACAATTTGACCGCGTCATCAGCCTGGGGATGTTCGAACACGTTGGTCAGAAAAACTATGACGACTACATGGATGTCGCTTTACGTTGCACCAAAGAAGACGGTCTGTTTTTACTGCACACCATTGGCAAGAACGTGAGCGATACCGCCGCTGACCCCTGGATAAGCAAATACATTTTCCCCAACGGAGAAGTCCCGTCTATTTCACAAATTGGTAATGCGTTGGAAGAAAAGTTTGTCTGTGAGGACTTGCACAACTTTGGGGCAGATTACGATAAGACGTTAATGGCCTGGTTTGAAAACTTTGATAACGCCTGGCCGCAACTCAAGTCACAGTTTGACGACGAGTTTTATCGTATTTGGAAATATTACTTGCTGTCTTGTGCCGGCGCATTCCGTGCGCGCGACATTCAACTATGGCAATGGGTATTGTCCCCTAAAGGCCAGGTTGGTGGATATCAACGACCTCAGCTTTAAGAGGTCGTGTCCCACTCCAGATTAGATTCTACAATTTAGAATTCGGTCATAAAGATGTCCCAGAATACTAAAAACAGGGCGGCAATCAGCGGCCCTAAAACGAAGCCGGTAATGCCAAATAACGACATCCCGCCTAAGGTCGAAAACAGCACCAGATAATCGGGTAGCTTAGTATCACGGCCAACCAAAATTGGGCGTAAGGCATTATCCGCTAAACCAATCACAATCGCACCATAAGCAACCAGAATGGTTCCCGCTATCCAGCTGCCGGTGGCGTATAAATAAATAGCCACTGGCAACCACACTAAACCAGCTCCCACGGCCGGTATCAATGATAAGAAGGCCATCACAACGCCCCAAAGCAACGCACCCGGAATGCCCAGCAAGGCGAAGATAATGCCGCCTAACGCGCCCTGAACTATCGCTACAACGATGTTTCCTTTCACCGTTGCTCGCGCCACCCCCGCAAACTTACTAAACAGTTTCCGTTCCCGCTCATCGCCTAAAGGTAGCGCCTTAACCATGAGATTAATTAAGTGCTGTCCGTCTCGCAGTAGAAAAAAGGTCAGATAAATCATCAAACCCAGGCCGATAAGAAAAGAAAAAGTATTCTGGCCAAAAGTTAACGCCTTTTCAGCTAAAAACTTACTGCCACTAGCGGCACCCGACGATATCTTATCCCTCACTTCGCTGGCTTTAATATCAAACTGAGTCAGTAAATCATTAATAATCGGGAAAGCAGTTTGAATTTCATCAAACAGTTTGCCCGGATTAATTTTCCCTTCGTCCAGCCGCTGGTAAAAACTAACGCCCTCCTGAACAAAAGAATACGCAATGCCCAGAGCCGGTATCACCACAATAACTAATGCAATCAATAAAGTGACCAGTGCCGCCCGATTCGGCTTGTCGCCAAACCTATCTTTCAGCCGTTGTTGCAACGGCGAAAAAATAACAGCGACTACGCAAGCCCAGAAAATGGCCCCCCAAAAAGGGATTAATACCCAGGCAAAGGCGATGCTGACAATAATCAGAGTGAGTAAAAATGATCGCCGTTCTAGTGATTCACGCATAATTGCTTCCTTGGCATTGGTAATTCTTTACTTAAAGACTTGACAGACTAACCATTAACTAACAATCTCAACATAGCTAACGCCTTAATTTATCACAACTGATAAGAATAAATGCCTAAATCGGAAGATCCATACAGCTTTGCTAGCTGGTGCAAGGAAAGCTTAATAAACTTTACCAAGATGAATGCCGAAAAACAGGTGTTCGTTGGCTTTGTATTGGCCATCCTCATTGCTACATTGATTCGGGTTATTGAGATGACAGGCGGAATTCCCAGCCTGTTCGAGCATTTGCTGTATTTCCCTTTAATGTTAACCGGCTTATTGCTCGGCCCTCGCATAGGCGCTCTGGCTGGCCTTATGTGTGGCATATTACTAAGCCCATTTTCATTTTCCGATTCATTAATTAGTAGCAACGAAATAGCCGGAGGCTGGGTTCTTCGCTTACTGGCCTACACGCTAATAGCAACCATAGCCGGAATTATCGCAAGAGTGGTAAGAGAGCTTAACGGCGCCGAACAAAGTGCGAAGTTCAAATACCAGGGCACCGACTTGCCTAACATTTATGCTTTACTGGAGCAGTTGAAGACGATTGGCCACAGCAAGGAAGGGGCCCCCGATGACCTTATCGATATTTTTAACTTCCGCTTGCAGAATATGGAAAAAATTCAGCAGCAAGTGGGAACGGAAAAAGCCAATGAGCTGGTAAAACAAATGGCAATACAGCTTAAAAAGCTACTTGGCGATCAAGTTCATGTTGGGCAAACATCAAAAAACGAATTAGTGGGCGTAAGCGCTGACGCAGAAAAGAATACGAAAGAACTGCAGAACAAAATTGAAACCTTTTTAGAGCAGCCCATAGTGGTTGACGGCGTTTCGTACCAAATGGACAGTGCCGCTGGCGTACTCAGGGTCAAAAAGGATCAGCTTAAAGAGGATCACCAAAAAGTATTCGATGAGGCTCAGTCACATGCCTTTAATGCATTCCAGAAGAAGCAGCAATTTTCATTTCTGGAGCAGAGTGATGACGCCATTGAACAAATTGAAGAAGTGACCTTTTCGCGACAGTTTAGCGAGGCCATGAAGAACAATGATATCCAGCTTTATTATCAGCCTCGCCTTAACACCAATACTGGTTATTTCTCAGTACTAGAAATGTCGGCAAAATGGGTTCACCCGAAGCGGGGCAACATGAATTTAGATGAATTCAAGCCCATGATAGAGGAAGCATCGCTCACCCAGCAATTTACGTCCTGGATGATTCAGCGCACATTTAAAGATCTTCAAATTTGGCATAAACAAAAAGTCACAGTGCGAGTTTCTATTAATATTACCATTAATGATATTGTTGACCCTATCGTACTTAATGTACTGGCTCATGAGCTTCAGGAAACGAAATTTCCGGCACGAAATATTAATATAGAAGTCAGTGAACGAGCTTTGATGTCACTCTCAGACAAATCGAAGCGTTACCTGGAAAGATTACGCAGCGTTGGCTGTAATGTCATTGCGGCTCATTTTGGTGAAGGACGCTCAACCATACAGTCACTTTTCGTGCTCCCCGTGGATGCGGTAAAGTTATCTGAAGAGCTGGTCCAAAAAGCAACGTCACACAGCGATAAAAAACGAGAACTTGCGTCTATGGTAAAAATGGCCAGAGCACGTGGCTTAACAACTATAGCGACAGGCATAAATGATAGAGCGAAACTGCTGTTGTTAAAACAAATTGGCTGTGAAGAACTGCAAGGCTCCATTCTCAGCAAGTCATTGAAGAAAGCAGATATACCCTGGGCCCGGATAAGATAATGAAAGACACCAAGTTAACGACACAGAAAAAATGGCGCGAACCATTCTTATATCGCCCAGCAATCATTCTGGTGATTGCCTATCTTTGTGCCGCTATTATTTGGGAGCTGGGAACCAGTGCCGTCATTCTTCGTTTAACCATAGAAGATGATGTTAAGCAGGTTTTAGCTCGCTGGGAACCCTGGGGATTTGTTGCTTTATCTGCCGTCTTTTTATTTTTCTTTGCTCGTATTTGGATCCTCAGGTTCAGGAAATCGCGCGAGTTATTGCACCGGTACCTTGCCAATAGCCCAACCGTGCATTACGAAATCCGTGCAGTTGGATCAGACTTTAGCGTCGATTGGGTGAGTCCAAATTGCGAACGCATTATGGGTTACTCACCAGAGGAAGTGAAAGCTCCCGATTGGTGGTTACACAATATTCACCCTAATGATGTTCAAATGGTGACGAAGAGAGCGTTAAGAGGCTTTGAAGAAACCCAGTTTGTTTACGAGTATCGTTTTCGTCACAAACAAGGGCATTACGTTTGGGTGCGAGATGAACTACACCGCACGAGCAAACGCCCTCTTAGCTTTCAGGGTTCCTGGACCAATATCTCTACAGATTATATTGATGACTCTAATACCAGTGCCCCAAATATCTCGGAACATGGCGTCCTGTCAGGTATTGCTTTGCTCGATAAACATCATAGGGTTATCAGCGTGGACGCTCCGTTCACTGAAATTTCCGGATTAAACGAATCTCTTTGTGTTAACTCAAAGTTGGAAGAGTTGCTGACCACCACAGAAATCGACGATCTGGCGAGTCACTTTCCCTATGACCAAGGTATTCTAATTGTTGGTCGCAATGCTGACAAAAAACGTTATTCAGCTATTCTGACAATTCGGGAAGCCATTTCAGGCTTTTCCGGGCAAGCGACGTATATCGCTACGTTAAGTGACGTAACCCGAATGAAGCAGCAACAGCGACAGCTGCAACGATTAGCTTTTTCTGATGAGTTGACTGGATTACCTAACGGCAACTCACTGGCATTAGACTTGTCCAAACTGCTGGATGAACTACCCAGTGACCGTCTGGCAGCGGTATTAGTAATAAATGTCGACCACTTCCACCAGGTCAACGACAAATACGGTCATCACATTGGTGATAAAATCTTACAGCGTCTAACCCAGAGACTAAAAGAAGTCACACCTTTTGGTACTAAGTTATATAACTTGGGAGGCGATGAGTTTGCCGTCGTTCTGAATCATGTCGTCGAATATATCGATATTCAGAATATTATCTTACAAATCCAAAAGGCGTATGAGCGCCCTTTCGAACTGACCAGCGATAACCAACAGCTTAGTTTAACAGCCAGTATTGGCGCCAGCGTCTATCCGCTGGATGGTCACGATGGTAGCAAACTATTAGCGCAAGCTAACCTGGCAATGAACTCAGCCAAAGACCAACAAAACGTCAATCAGAGTTATTTTAAACAAGAACTGGAAAACCGGTCGTACGATGACATTCAATTAGAAGAGGATGTCCACAGTGTTCTCCAGAGCGAACAGATGCAACTGGTCTATCAGCCAGTCCTCAATATGGAGAAGCAGGTTGTGGGTGTTGAGGCACTGCTACGCTGGGAACACCCCGAATTTGGTACTTTACAGCCAATACAATTTTTACCCCAGTTTGATGCTAACGGTCTGTTAGACACCCTGGGTATATGGGTCATTGAGAACGTCGTTGCACAAGTTGATAAATGGCAGCAACAAAATATCACTCCGGGCACAATAGCCATTAATTTGGCCACCGAGCAAATATCTCCGCGGCTCTACCAAACCATGAGTCGGTTAGTTAAAGAAACCCCTGAACTTGTGGCAAAATTTGAATTCGATTTAAGTGAGAGTAGCTTGAATGAGCCGTTACCGGACACGCTGGATATTATTGAACAACTGCACGAATTAGGTATCACTCTGGTCATCGACCGCTTTGGTAAAGGCATCGGCAGTATGCTGCATTTAAAAACCATGGCGGTCAGCAAAATTAAAATTGAACGTGAGTTTATCCGTGACCTCGATACCAACGAGCGCTCACAAAGCTTGGTCAGAGCAGTTATCCGCATGACCTCAGAGTTGGGTTTGGAAGTGCAGGCGGTTGGCGTAGAAAATCAGGCTCAATTAGATAAACTCACGGAATTCGGGTGTCATTACTGGCAAGGGCGGCTTTATAAACTCCCACAAACAGCCGACGATATCTTTATCAGCGATTGAATTAGTCGTTTACTAACGCATTATAAATCTGTGTAACGTGTGGGTCATTAACACCCAGTTGCTGTAACGCCAGTTGCAGCTTTACCAGGTACTCGGTATTTGGCCCACTGGGCCCCGATGCACAAGCTATATGCTGAGCTATTTCAGACTCCGGAGCCTCGCCAAGAAACGCTTCATTCTCTTCGGTTGCAATGTAAACCAATCCCTCATGCTGAGAACCATCGCGAAACGTCATTGCGGTTGTAAAACGTAAGTAGCCGTTTTTCTCCCGGTGGTCTAAGTGCTCAAACACATCCGGTGACACTTTATAAGCCATACCGGTACAAACTTCGCCCGGTGTCTCAATTAATGTCAGCACCCTTCCTGGTGCTTCGGGTGTACCGCGGTGGTCGTGAGAGCCCTGCCAAAACCGCCGCGACCAACCTTCAATAGAAGCCGGCGCACGTTCCAGGTAAGGAAAGTCAACTTTATAAATAAGTGACCCATAACCAAATAACCAGACCGCTTCCAGTCCACTTAAATCCTGACGCTCTTTATTCATTGCGATGGTATCGTGTGACATACAACTCACTTGTCCATTTTTTCAGTTACAGAGGTTTGTAGCCGATACGGAAACCGCCCCAATGTTTGCCGTTAACATAGACAGGTACCGATAAGTCGTGCATAACCTCCCCCGTATCGCGCTTATAGGTCTGTAACAATAACGCCTGCGTGTGGGCTCCGCAACGTGCACCCGTTTTATCATTAAATAACCGCCGTGACCGATTACCCACCAGGTCCTGTTTGGGATCGCCCGTTAGCGGCTTATTAAAGGCGTCGTTGTGCCGGGCAACGTATCCATTCGGGTCCGTTGTGATGGCATACACAATATGTTCGTGACGCTTCAGTATAGGTTCCTGAATGGCGGGTAGTACATTATCAAAAAATTCGGTATACGCGGCTTTGTACTTCACCGGCTCTGTTCCCGGAACTGGCTCATAATGTCGTGAAAACAACTCAGACGAGTTGAGCTCACCTTGTTCAAGTGCCTGCTCTAAGCGCTGCTCAATTTGTTGTGCCGCATCAGTTGCCGCTTTATAAATCACTCTATGCTCTGCATCGGCATCGTTTTCGACTAAATGCGCAAATAATTGCTCAGACTGCATTTCCAGTTGCCCGGCCTGGTCACTCACATCATCAAGCTGTTGATATTGCTCCGACAGGTCTGAATTAACCGAGTGCAACAGCTCGCCATTACGGGAGAGGTCATGCGCATTTTCTCCCATTAATGCGGTTATTTTCTGCAGTTGTTGCTCGACCGTTTCCGCTTGCTCCACAATACTCGCCAGTTGCTCAACAATACCTGCGGTAGTCTCAGACTGCTGTTCAATGTGCTTCGATAAATGCTCAATATTTTTCACAGCAGCCGTGGTTTCCGTATGAATCGCTTCGACCAGGTTACTGACTTCTACCGTTGCATCGGATGTTCTTCCCGCCAGCGTTCGAACTTCATCGGCAACCACGGCGAAACCTCTGCCATGTTCACCAGCGCGGGCTGACTCTATTGACGCATTAAGCGCCAGCAAATTGGTTTGTTCGGCAATACTGTCGATAACCTGAGTTACTTTTCGAATATCGCTGGCTTTTTTCTGCAAACCTTTAACCGCTTCTGCACTTTCCCGGCTGTCTGACACAACCAAATCAATTTCACGCGTCAGCTGCTTTATTTTTTCCCTTCCCTCTCGGCTTATTTGCTTGGTTTGCTCAGCAGCAACCGCTACTTCCGAAGAGAAGGTCTCGATACCTTGCGCGCGTTCACTAACCCGAGACGAATTATCAACGCTTTCTTCCAGGCGCTCGACAATGTCTGCGAGTACGGTTTTAAAGCGGGTAATTGCAAAGCTAAGCTCTGCCGTAGCAATAGCGTTCTTGCCTGAGTTTTCGGCAAGATGGTCTGTGCTGACGTCGGCTTCTTCGGACTCATCAGCAGAAGTCAGAGCACGCCGGAAGTAATTAATATAAAACCAGCTTAAACTAATAAACAGCAAAGACTGAATACATAGCTGAAGCCAGGGCCAGGGAACAAAAGAGGTAACGATTAAACTGCCAATTATCGCTAAAGCCGTTATTAATAACGGTGGTTTCACATCAACTGTGGACATTTTTCTGTTTCCATAAGGCGCAGACACCGCGACAAACCATGTCTATTTATCGAACAGTTTCCACGAAACTTTATAACGGCGCACTACGACCTTGGTAGCACAATGCAAATCTGAATGACGGTTTTCTCTCAGTATTTGAACCACTCATTCCATTGACATCAAACGACACGAGTAGCAATCTAACCTTCTATTTAGGCACCAACTGGCAAAACTTATGAAGAACATCGTTGATCACTTAGCACAATATGCGGCTTATCATCGTAACCGAAAGAATGTAGCAACCCACATTGTCGGTATTCCTCTGATTGTTGTTGGTATCATTAGTCTCTTATCCCGACCAGCGCTACCTTTAGATTATCTGCTGATCACCCCGGCCAGCTTAGTCGTTTTAGCCGCTGTTATTTTTTATATTCGGCTGGATATCAAGCTTGGGCTGCTCATGACCTTACTATTATGGTTGTCTTTATCTCTGGGCCGCGATATCGCCGCATTATCCACCAGCCTGTGGCTTAGCTGGAGCATCGGCTTGTTCGTGGTCGGCTGGGTATTTCAATTTATTGGTCATTACTTTGAAGGGCGAAAGCCTGCTTTCGTTGATGACATTATGGGTTTGGCCATTGGTCCCTTATTTGTAGTTGCAGAGGTGGTTTTTATGCTGGGCTTTAGAAAAGACTTAAAAGCCGCTGTGGAACAAAAATTATGATGAACCTGGAATATCCGCAGTGGTTTCAGGCATGGGCTGATACCCAGCCCTGGGCGTATACCTTTAGCGCCTGTATTATTCTTGTTATTGCGGTTTGGTTGTCCCAATTAATTACCCAGCATATTTTGCTACGTGGTATTTCCAGACTCCTGTCACAAACCGAATTAGGCAGTGACCCGGGTGTTGGCATACGCGTTATTGTGCACCGACTAGCTCAAGTCGTTCCCGCGTTAGTCTTGTCAGCCGGTATTTATCTGGTACCCGATTTACCGGAAATAGCGACTACCATAATACGCAATATCAGTATCGCTTATTTGATTTTGACTTTGGCACGCTCATTTAGCGCGGCCATGACCAGCGTTAACGAAATTTACAACCGCCAGCCAGATGCTCACGAAAAACCCATTAAAGGTTACCTGCAAATTGCCAAAATTGTGGTGTATGTGGTCGCCGCTATCCTCATTATCGCTTCGTTGCTGGACCGTTCCCCGGTTATTTTACTGTCTGGCATTGGAGCGATGGGTGCCGTGGCCATGCTGGTGTTCCAGGATACTATTCTGTCGTTAGTTGCCAGTATTCAGCTTTCCTCTAATGACATGCTGCGGGTAGGCGACTGGATTGAAATGCCTCAACTGAATGCTGACGGTGATGTCATTGATGTTGCACTGCATACCGTACGAGTACAAAACTGGGATAAAACCATTACCAACATCCCGACTAAACGCCTTATCTCCGAGTCTTTTAAGAACTGGCGTGGCATGCAGGAAAGCGGCGGACGGCGTATAAAGCGTTCGCTGTACATTGACCAGAACAGCATCCATTTCTTATCCGCAGAACAAAAGGAAAAGCTCAAGCGTTTTTCATTACTTTACGACTATCTGGGGCAAAAAGAAAAAGACATATCAGAATGGAACTCAGGGCTGGAGAAACAAGGCCTGGACCCCATAAACAGCCGTCAAGTCACCAATATTGGTACTTTTCGCGCATACGTCAAACAGTACCTTAAAAGCCGTCCCGATGTGCATCAAGGGCTCACCTTAATGGTTCGCCAGCTAAGTCCCGGACCTCAAGGGTTGCCAATAGAAATCTATTGCTTCAGCAACGATACGGCATGGGAAACCTACGAAGGCATCCAGTCAGATATCTTCGATCACCTTTTTGCCATACTGCCTCAGTTTGACCTGCAGGTGTATCAGGAAACGTCAGGGCAAGATGTTCGTATGGCGGTTCAGCAATTCAAGCAGATCGGTGATGAGCCGTCATAACGGCGGTTCATTAGATTCGGCTTTTTTCTTGACCGGAGGATTCACCCAATACACATCGACTTTGCTCGTTCCGCCCATACGAGCTTCACGATTAACGGCGTCAACGTAGCCGCGATCAATCTCATACAGGGCAACACCGGAATGCTGACTTCGGCTGGAACAGCCTGTCAATAACAGGGTGGAAACACTGAGTAACACCACGAATAATATACGCATAATAGCCTCCTGAACTGTCTATGCAGCTCATTATTAAGTGTAGAACCCCCCTGTCTTTTTTTCCTGAAATAAATATCCTTAGTAATCAATAAAGTATTCTATTGAGTCCGTTAAAAAATACTTGTATGGTCGTCTACCCCTTTAATGTCAATGAACTTACAACGGTGGTATCGCTAAATGACGGTTTTATCAAAACGAACTCAATTCGGCTTCTTGATCGGCTTTTTTGTCGCTTTTAATAGCACCGCAGACGATACCAATTTAGTGAAACAGGTCACTTTTCAACAAGTGCTTGAACTGCCGGCAAACGCGTCCACAAAAAGGTATACCTATGGCTCGCACCACTCTCAGTACATTGACTATTGGCCTGCGCCAACGCAAATAGACTCTGCCGCTCATGTCATCTTCATTCATGGCGGGTGCTGGTTAAAAGAGTACGACATGAGTCATACCAACCCGGCAAGTAGCGCGTTATCAGAGGCCGGCTTTAATGTCTGGTCTATTGAATATCGCAGGCTGGGAGAAGAAGGCGGAGATTGGCCTGCCAGCTTAAACGATGTAAAAGCCGCGATAAAGCAGATACAAAAAAAGCTTAATGGTGAACCCGCTGCCGTTATGGGGCACTCAGCGGGTGGTCATCTCGCCCTTTTAGCAGCATCGGGCGCAGGCTCTGCGGCGCAGAATATCAAGACGGTTGTTGGGCTGGCCGCCATTACCGACATAGTTAGCTACACTCAAGCTGAAGGCAGTTGTAACCGCGCGGCGGCTAACCTAATGAACACGGCCTACGAAGAAGAAAGCGACTATAAGAAAGCCAGCCCTGACGCCTATGACTTGCACACAAACACCTGGCTGATACAGGGCTCTGCCGATAATATTGTTCCCGTGAGCCAAACTCAGGGCCTTAACGTACACATTAAAATGATTGAGGGCGCCGGACATTTTGACCTCATACACCCTCACTCAATTGCATGGCAACCCATCATCCAGCTTCTCAATAAAGAGCTTAACCCATGAACCTGACTGACGTACAAGCACTCGACAATAGAGACCCACTGGCAGAGTACCGTGAACAATTTAAATTGCCGGAAAATACCATCTATCTGGACGGCAATTCGTTAGGCGCAATGACCACAGCGACTGAAAAACACCTTCAGCACGTCATTAGCCAGCAGTGGTCACAAGACCTTATCAGTAGTTGGAATGAGCATAACTGGATCCACCTGCCACAAACCGTCGGTGAAAAAATTGCGCGTCTGATAGGTGCCGGGCCAGAGCAAACCATTTGCTGCGATTCCATATCGGTCAACTTGTTTAAAGCCTTGGCGGCAGCACTTGCACTGGCTCAAAGCCATGACTCTGAGCGCAACATCGTGCTATCCACCAAAGACAATTTCCCGACAGACTTATATATGGTTCAGGGCATTTCTCATTTCCTGGGCCAGCATCGGTGTCAGTTAAAACTGGTTGAAGAAAGTGAACTGCAGCAACATATTGATGATAAAACCGCGGTTATACTGGCCACCGAAGTTAACTTTCGCACCGGCCGACGTCTTGATGCGAAGCCGTTAGTTACCGCCGCACATGAAAAAGGCGCATTGGTTATTCTGGATTTAGCCCACAGTGCCGGTGCAATGCCTGTGCATCTGGATAACTGGCGCGCCGACTTTGCGGTTGGATGTACCTATAAGTATTTAAACGGCGGCCCCGGGGCTCCCGCTTTCATCTACGCTGCAAAACGCCACCATAAAGCCATGACGCAACCTCTAAGTGGCTGGTTCGGACACGCACGTCCTTTTGACTTTACTCCAGACTACCAACCGGCAGGTGGCATTCAACAGATGCTCACCGGTACACCATCCGTTATCGCAATGGCCGCCGTCGATTCAGCGCTTGATGTGTTTGAGCAGGTCAATCTGGACACACTGAGAGAAAAATCACTGCAACTGGGTGATGTTTTTCATCAGTTGTTGAAAGAACACAACCTTGATAAAACCCTGACGCTCATTTCTCCTCAGCAAAGAGAAGAGCGCGGTAGCCAGTTGTCTTATCACTATGAACACGCCTACGGCCTCTGTCAGGCACTGATTCAACGAGGCATTGTTGCCGACTTCCGTGCACCTAACTACATTCGCTTTGGGTTCACGCCGCTCTACAACAGCTTCGAAGATATCTGGCGGGCAACCGAGCAACTACGGCAAGTGATCGCAGAAAAAGAACATCTTGATCCACGCTGGCAACAGCGTAATCCCGTCACCTAAAACAAAAAAGCCTCAACCGACGTCAGTCTGTTGAGGCTTTTTACTGCAATACGATTAGGCTTACATCATGTTGCCTAATGGAATTTTCTGACCATTGAGCATAGCTTCGCCGTCTTCCATCTGGAATTCGCTACGGTACTCATCCTCAGCTTCTTTTAGGAAACCTTGCTGCAAATACATATTGATCATCATTGGAACTTGCTGTTCTGCCATTTTCTGTATTTCAGCTTCATCAGCACCAGGGTATTGCATACGCATTGTTGCGAGCATCTGCTTTTCAGCAAACCACTGTAACAACGGTTTATCAATAGTCAGCAACGAGTTTGTAGTCAGACTCGAGAGCCAGAACTGAGCATCATCCAGATTATCAGGCACCTGAGTCACACCAACCAATTTAGTTGACATGTTACCGCCAAATTTGCCCGCATCCATTTCACCGCTAAAGTCACTAATAGCAAACTCAGGCTCTGCTTTTAATAGCTGCGGTAAATTTTGTTTTACCAGTTTCTGGGTTGCCGCTTCTATTTCTTCCGGTCCCTGATCATAGATATCTTGCATAGTCTGGTTATAGGCCTGCAAGAATCCAGTATCAATGTTATTAAACGCCATGTTCAAGACCAGATTATTAAAGTTCATGTCGTCAAACTGCAATGATTTAACTGAATAGTTCATATCCACATTCATGCTTTTTTCATCATCGCTAAATGCGCTGATAAACTCGACATCCAGCTCTTCTAAATGGAACAAATTGACGTCATCAGGATCGCGCGCGGTGACCTTTTCGAGCTTCATAGACATCTCGCTTTCATATAGCCCACCTTGCAAAATACTCATCAGGTCGCCTTCAGTTTCAGTGCTTAGCTTCATCTCACCAACACTGACAGCTTGTCCTTCCATAAGAACTTTAGCGCCGTCTAATACACCCTCATAACTGAAGTTGTTTGACGCAATATCTCCACTACCTTCGTAGTGGGACACTGAAATCTGCTGTCGCGCGTTATTTGGTACTAAGGTAAATGAAGAAATGGAATCGCTGTAGCTAAAGTTACCGGAAAAACCGACAAAGCCAACCAAGTGATAAAAAGGCGTTTCATCTTCCCAGTCCAGAAACTCACGCAAACCTTCATCTTTGGTACTGGCTTCAATTGATGCCAGACCAAGACCCGGAGAAAACTGAGTAAGAACAGGGCCATGCTGAACATCAATAGCCATTTCAAAAGACAGCTTTTCTGATTGCTCTGCTTCAGGGAAAGCCCCACTGAAATCAACTCCCAACTCAACGGTTGCGGTTGAACCGAACCAGCCTCTATCAAATGACACAACTTGCGCTGTATAAGCAGGCACATTATTTAATGCATCGACATGCAGTTTCAATGAGTCTTCAACGTGAGAACCTGCAAAGCGAGGGCCAATTAAAGCAGCAGCAACAACGACAATACCGACGCCGCCGAGGAGTCCTTTCTTATTCATAGTAGTCCTTTCATTTATAGAGGTGAATTGTAATTATTATGTTGAGATTATACATAAAGTTGAAACCGACGGCAAAGGTCCCGGGGTCTAAGTCACCTCAATAGTCGTGTGTGAACCTTTATGGTAATTTCTCAGTAAAAGAAACAGGATTTTTGCTTAGAACAGGTTCAACGATATGGTCAGGATGGTAATCGCGGCGGCTACTGCGCTATTTCTTTTTGGGTGTTCGTCAGGAGACTGGCGCGATGCATCTAGAGAGCCAGCGGGCATTGCGCCTGATCCTGAAATAGAAAAGCAGGCGGTAATAGAAGCCTATGCCGCCGATGCTTTTGGCTGGCGTGGCTGGTTTGCGGTTCACACCTGGCTGGCGGTAAAACCTGAAAATGCCAGCGAATACACTGTCTACGAAGTGGTCGGCTGGGGTGTCGAACACGGCCGACCGGCACTGCGTATTTACCAGACAGCCACACCTGACCGTTACTGGTATGGTGCCAAGCCGGAAAAAATACTCTCAGTATCGGGAACTCAGGCCGCCGGAATGATCTCACGCATTGAAGAAGCGGCTTCCCGCTACCCCTGGACCGACCAATACGAGGTGCTTCCGGGCCCTAACAGCAACACCTTTCCTGCCTGGATAGCCATACAAGTTCCGGAACTTGGCCTGAAACTGCCCTTCAGTGCTATTGGCAGCGGTTACGCGGATAATGATCAATAAGTAAAAAAATGGGATAATGGCACCTATTGCTCGCTGACAGTAGTCAACTTATCAACCGCGGTGCCCCCTAAATGGAAATCAATGTAAACTTTCTCGACAACATGCGCCTTGAGGCGAAATTCGATGACTTCACAGTTATTTCGGATCAGCCTATTCGGTACAAAGGCGATGGTTCTGCCCCCGGTCCTTTTGACTACTTTCTGGCGTCTTCCGTTATGTGCGCCGCGCACTTTATCCGTTTGTATTGCGACGCCCGCGACATTCCAACCGAGAATATCCGCATTTCACAAAACAACGTTGTTGACCCGGAAGATCGCTACAAGCATCTGTTCAAAATTCAGGTTGAGTTACCGGCCGATATTTCCGAGAAAGACCGCAAAGCCATTATCCGGGCGGCCGAGCGTTGCGCCGTTAAGCGCGTTATCGAAAATGATCTGGAATTTGACGTCGAAGCGGTTGAAAGCATTACTCAAGACGCTCAGGCGTTACTGACCATACGACCTGACAGCGACAGCAAGACCTTTATTGAAGGTAAAGACTTACCGCTAGAACAAACCATAGCCAATATGACGGCGATTCTGGCGGACTTAGGCATGAAGATAGAAATATCCTCCTGGCGTAATATCGTTCCGCATGTGTGGTCGCTGCACATTCGCGACGCCGCTTCTCCTATGTGCTTTACCAACGGCAAAGGCGCCACCAAAGAAAGCGCTTTATGCTCCGCGCTGGGTGAGTTTATTGAGCGCTTGAGCTGTAACTTCTTTTATAACGACCAATACTTTGGTGACGAAATAGCAAACGCCGAATTCGTACACTACCCCAACGAAAAATGGTTTAAACCCGGCGCAAACGACGAGCTGCCCACCGAAATTCTGGATGAGTACTGCCGTGAGTTTTATAACCCGGAAGGCGAGCTGCGCGGTTCACACTTAATTGATACCAACTCAGGCCGTGCTGACCGCGGTATTGTGTCCTTGCCGTTTGCGCGTCATTCCGATGGCGAGACGGTCTATTTTCCGTCGAACTTAATTGAAAACCTGTATTTAAGTAACGGTATGAGTGCGGGTAACACTCTGCCCGAAGCACAGGTTCAGTGCTTGTCAGAAATTTTTGAGCGCGCCGTCAAAAAGCAGATTATTGAAGAAGAAATTGCCCTACCAGATGTACCGCAAGACGTACTTAACAAATACCCGAATATTCTGGAAGGGATAAAAGCCCTGGAACAACAGGGCTACCCGGTGTTGGTTAAAGATGCCTCGCTTGGCGGTCAGTTCCCTGTGGCCTGTGTTACCTTAATGAACCCACGCACCGGCGGTGTTTTTGCTTCTTTTGGTGCGCACCCAAGCTTTGAAGTGGCGCTGGAGCGCAGCCTGACCGAGTTGTTGCAGGGCCGCAGCTTTGAAGGTTTAAACGACCTGCCGGCACCAACTTTCAACTCCATGGCCGTAACCGAGCCAAATAACTTTGTTGAGCACTTTATTGATTCGTCGGGTGTGGTGTCCTGGCGTTTCTTTAGCGCTAAGTCCGACATTGAATTCGTTGAATGGGACTTCAGCGGCTCTAACCAAGAAGAAGCCGATACGCTGTTTGGTATTTTGCAGGACATGGGCAAAGAAGCTTACATAGCCGTGCATGAAGATTTAGGCGCGCCGGTATGCCGTATTCTTGTGCCGGGCTATTCTGAAGTTTACCCCGTGGAAGACCTTATTTGGGACAACACCAATATTGCTTTGCAATACCGTGAAGACATTCTGAATTTGCACCGATTGAGTGATGAACAACTAGAAGACTTAGTTGAGCGCTTGGAAGACAGCCAGCTTGATAACTACATGGACATTATCACGCTGATTGGCATTGAGTTTGATGAAAACACGGTTTGGGGTCAGCTCACCATTCTTGAGTTAAAACTCTTAATTTATCTTGCGCTGCAACGCCATGACGACGCTTTCGAATACGTTGAAATGTTCCTGCAATTCAACGACAACACCGTTGAACGCACGCTGTTTTATCGTGCCATTGAAGCCGTGCTGGAAATTACTCTGGATGAAGAGCTGGAATTAGGAGACTATCGCTACAACTTAGGCCGGATGTACGGCGAAGAGACGATTGAAGCGGTGATAGGCTCTGTTAACGGCACTACCCGCTTTTACGGACTGGAGCCAACCAATATGCAGTTGGAAGGTCTGGACAGGCACTTACGCCTACTAGAGAGTTACAAGAAATTGCACAGCGCGCGAGCCAAACAGGGAAGCTAATCGCTTCCCTGTTGTTCGTTAATGCCATCAACGTTTAGCAATAATCCATACCGCGTGAATAATGCCAGGGATATATCCTAATATAGTCAACAGGATGTTAAGCCAAAAGGCTCCGCTAAGCCCAACCTGAAGAAAAACACCCAGCGGTGGCAAAAGAATCGCAATTATAATTCGAATCAAATCCATACTTATTCTCCTAACTTTGAGCTTATAGAATAGTTCAAAGCATAGCCGTTAATAGGCGAAACCGATAGACGTCCGCCTGTAAAGATGGAATAAAGCGCAAGCCGTTTATGGGACTGTTAGGATCAAGCAAGCGTAAATTTTTGAAAGATGGTGGCCCCTCCCAGATTTGAACTGGGGACCAACCGATTATGAGCGGCTATTTAAAGGTATTTAACCATGAACAAGTATGAACCAAAAAGAACGAAGAAAATATATTATAACCTTTGAATACAATAACTTGTGAAAACAAAGGTTAATCACCATTGTTCATTCCCGTTCGTTGAAGCATAATCAAAAAGCGACACATAAGCGACATACTATCGACACGGGTATTTGCAATGGCAATTAAAGCGAAGATAACCACGTCTTCTATCAAGAAGCTCAAGCCGTCTGACAAACGACTTACTGATACAGAAATTCGCGGCTTTCATGCTCGAATTCATGCCTCTGGTAACATCCATTATTACCTGTACTACAAAACCCATGGTCGTGAAGGTAACTTTAAAATAGGTAGCCACGGTCAACTAACGCCTAGCGAAGCTCGCGAAATAGCCAAAGTGAAATCAGGCGAGCTTGCTAGAGGCATCGACATTCAAAAGAGTCGCTTAGACGAAAGGCAGGAAACCGAACGCCAGCGAGCTAATCAATTATGTAAATACTTAGTAGAGCACTATAAGCCATGGTTAGAAGCTAGAAATGCGAAAACGGCTGATCGAATTATTCAAACCATTCAGTCAGGCTTTGCCGATTTCCTTAAAACCCCACTTTCTGAAATAACAGCCCGTAAAGTTGAACAGTGGCGAAACCAAAAAGTGAAAGCCCAAATGGGTAAGGCTACCGTCAATCACTACGTAAACTCTCTTAAGGGGGCTATGAGCCGAGCCGTAGAATGGGACTTAATACCGAGTCACGATTTAAAAAAAGTGAAAACGCTAAAAGTTGAAAGCACCCGTTTACGCTACCTCTCGCCAGACGAAGAAGAATCTCTGCTATCAACCTTAAGAGAGCGTGACGAGCGACTTAAAACAGCCCGAGATCAAGCCAATGAGTTTAGACGTGTCAGAAACTACCCTACCCAACCAGATTTGAGAGAACAGGAGTATTCCGATCATTTAGAGCCTATTGTCTTGCTAGCCATGAACACCGGAATGCGTAGAGGCGAAATTTTTCAACTTAAATGGTCAAACATAGACTTCTACAGCAAAACGCTGACAGTTGAAGCGGGTAACGCCAAATCGGGTAAAAGTCGCATTATTCCCCTTAACGATACCGCCTTTTACGTATTAGAGAACTGGAAGCCAATTAGCCAAAGCCAGTACGTATTTCATGGTAAAGATAAGGAGCCTTTAACTGATATTAAAAAAGGCTTCCTCAAGGTACTGGAAGAAGCTGATATTGAAGAGTTCCGCTTTCACGATTTAAGGCACCACTTTGCCAGTAAACTAGTCATGCGCGGAGTCGACCTTAATACTGTTCGGGAGCTACTAGGCCATGCTGATATCAAGATGACCCTTCGGTATGCTCATTTAGCTCCGGAGCATAAAGCTCGGGCGGTTTCACTTCTTTAAGCTCTTCCTTACTAAACTCTTTGAGATTAAGGAAACTCAAATCAATCAGTAGAGCTCATGCGTTGTCGTTTGGTTAGGTCAACGGAAGTCTTAAAGACAGTCAAAAGTTCGCGCCAGTGGTCTCTGTGTTCGCCTAATAGGAGCTATAAGGGGGATTTTTGAATTTGCTATTGTCGATTTTTACTCTCAGATTTTTGTGCTAAAACATTTCGGTTAAACATAGACAGGCTGCATTCTTTGGTTAGACTGGGTTGTTCAACATTAGTCTGCGACTTTACAATGAAAGTAGAAAAACGGAAGACAAAATGAATAAAAACAACTCAGCAGGTCGAATACTAAGAATCATAGATAAATGCCGTTCAGGTCAGACTAACAGACAGCAGTACCTTGTATGGGCAGATGTTTTCGGTCTAGATAAGGAAGACAACCACTCCATAACATCCTTTCTTAAACTGGCGTTTCACGAATTAGAAGTCATTCAAATTGAGGCGGAAGAACAGAGAATTCCTAGTCATTTGTATAAAGATACACTTGCTCGCCTAGAGGATTTGATGAATGCGAGAAACTTATCAGAAGCATGGAGTCAAAAAGGGAACAAAATAACAGAGGGTAGTCTTCGAGATTTAGCGTGGTTGGCTTTTAATCTGAATGAAGACTCCGATGTTTCTGGTGATGATGTAAAAAGTCTTCTTTCTGAAATTAATGAGCTTGAAAAGCTCTTAGACCAGCAGAGTTTTAGTCCTGCTCAGGAAAACTTCTTAAAAAGCCAGATCGGGATACTAAAACAGGGCTTGAAAGCATTCAATGTTCAAGGTGAGAAAGCGGTATGTGATGCAGTCAAAAAAGCAGTAGTTGATATTCCTATGTCAGAGGACGCAGATGAGGCTTTGAGAGGTGACGGTAAGGATTCTGAACCGATGAACCGCTACAGAAAAATAATGCGACGAGCTGCAACAGTATCGAACACGGCATTTGAGGCTATTAGCAAGTTTAACGACACCTATAGGTTAGCTGACAATCTAAATTTGCTTGGTAACTAAAAAAAATGTTGTTTGAGTTTTTTGAGCGACTCGGCCCCTTACAAAGAGGTACGGTTTTCCTAAATGAAAAATTTAGAGCCGTCTTAAATCAATAGGTTATGGTTTAACTATTATGTTCGAGAAAACTCTTCTTCAAGTTTCAGACATAGTTCGCTTATAACCAAGAATAATATTTTTGTTTTTACCTTTTAATAAAACTTCTGGGTCTCCCGACCTACTAGCTCTATCTCGAGAGTTTTCTTTAAGGCGAATAAGAACTTGGTCTTATAAATTAGTTTTTTTAATTTTCAACATTAATACTCCGGCATGCCTAAGGGTTTATATGCAATGAGTTTGCTAAGCAAAAGCGGTGCGTGAGCACCGCTGTGGTTTGAGCATTAATGTTTACGCTTTTTCACGCGAATGCGAAATGCTTTCTTACCGTACTTATGAGCGTATATCCTCCGACCTAACTTTTTATGAAAAAAGTATGGGACATAGATATATTCATATTCGTCTTCAGTGCTGTTCTGGGTAGGCATGTTGGCCTCCGTAGTTCAGTAATGGAGGACAAACCAAGAGCAGGTAGCGCTGTTCAGTCTTTACAATTTTTTGTTGTATCAACTTCCAACAACTACTAAGATTACAAGCGTCAACTCGGGCTGCTCTTAGCTGTCCGTTTTGTTTGCTCACGGGTCACACCCCGTGAGCAAACCCTTCAGCTAAAGCACTACATATTGTGTTATCTAATCATTAAAATCACAAACTAACACCACATATAGTACTGTATAGCTACCTGTATGCTAGGACTAACCTTCTGATTGATCAAGTAAGTTTAACAGTCAAAAACCGGATAATTTTGTATTAAAAGCCTTGATTTTTTCTTAGCCTTTGACCGGTGTGAGTTTGCGTGAAAGCGTCTTCTATAGACTTTTTTAATCTTTTAAAAACAACTGATAGATCAAAAGTTATCAATGGCCTAAAGTACTACCTAACCTCCGATTCAATAGAGAATTACAATGCTCCCAATTGACCACAGCGCAGTTTCCGAAATTGCTTCTGAAGGCCAAATCGCTCAACTGATTTCAGATAAAAAGATATCGCTGCTCTGTAAAGTATCAGCTCGCAAAGCTCTGGTAATAACTAAAGAGGGAAAGGTTTGGTATGCCCGAGCCCATGGTCGCTTCAATGGTTATTGTTACCTGTATAACAAAGATGCCGTTGAGTGTTTGCGGAAAGGTAGTGCCAAAATCACTGCCAGTAGAGTTTCAACCGAAGGCTTTATCGACTGGTCAACTGACTCACCTTTCAAAATAGACTTCCCAATATCCTATATCGAAAAATGGGAACCACTGGATAAACCTAAAAAACCTGAATTGCTCCATGCCCTGTTCAACCCAACAGCCCACGAGCCTGTCTTAAGCCAATTGGACAGAGCGGTAAACTCAGGGAACGGTGATAACGACTTTACCAAATTTTTATCAAAGGCATCCCAGGTACTTAAGAACGCTAATAAAGGCACAAAAGCAGCCTTGAATATGCGTGAAATCGAAATACACAAGTTAGATTTGTTAGTCGACTTAGATCGATTAAAAGAGTTAGTGCAGCCCATAGAGAGTTCACAAACTTCACACCAAGACCCTGAAGGAAAAGAACGTTGGTCGCTAAATAGGAAGCTAGAATCCGTGGGCTTAAAACCCACACGCTTGCACCAAGTTCTATACAGAGTGATGGAAGCTAGTGAGGATAAATCGGCTAAAGCAATATTTAATCTCATTGAGAAAGACTTCTACTCAGAGGGACAAGAGCTTAACGTTGCAGACACTATAACCGAGATAACCGATATTTACTTATATTGGGAAGATAGCTCAGGTAAGAACAGAAGGAATAAATTCAAGACCCTTGAGGACCGGCTAACAAAACTAAGAAAATTAGGGTGAAAATCTCCTATATTATCTCAAAATCTCGTATTTCCTCTCTGCCGACAAACACGATCTAGCATCTCAGTGAACTTTTAACTACTGAGGTAAATACCATGAACGTTGCGAAACGTGCATTTTCTGAAATAGAGGCTTCCGAGTATATCGGGATGAGCCGTTCCTATCTGCGTCAATCACGTATGGATGGTCAACTGGGTAAGCGGAAGCCTGCTCCGCCATTTATAAAAATTGGTCGCACAATCCGCTACCTGAAAGAGGACTTAGACACTTGGCTAGAAAGCTTCTATAAGGCTTCAAACTTAACTGACCATGAGGTGAACCATGGCTGAGTTAAGTACAAACCAAAAGCTAATCATTGAACACCTGTCATCAGGTAAACCTATTCATATAGTCGTTGATTTGTTCCCTGCTATGGGACAGGTGATTACCGATGATGACGAACTAAAAGTTACATCTGATGATCTTTTCCATTTACGGCAATCAGGGGTTGTTACTCCAACTTACCGCCATATCTGCGGTGTCTGGTATTTGGTTCTTGAGCTTTCGGAGGTGTCTCATGTTGAATGAAGCCGAAAAGCAATATTACCAAGAGAGTTACCCCGAGCTAAAACCGTTTATTGATCAAGTTGACTCGGGTAGCGTTAAGTTCCTGATGGATCATATTGTTGTGCTTCCTTTGGAGCACAGTTTTCACATTCTGAAAGCCTATTTTGAAAAACCAACTATACGGGAACAAAACCTGTTTATACGTAAACTGAAAAAGTCGATTTTCTCAAAGGTTCCGGCATTTGTTGATAACATCAATTTCTATTCTACCGATATACGGAAATGGGCAGCTTACCAATCAAGGAAGTTTTCTAAGCTCGCTAATGAGTACCCTTATACCTATACGGGAAAATCGAGAACAAAATCCCCGTATAGAGACAAAGCGAAAGAACTCGAATCCCTGTATAAGGTTATGTCCTCGTTTATACGAGAACTTAATATTGAACCGCCAAAGCCTAACAGTCAGAAAACATTAGAAGGCTGTATACAAAGATTACAATGCCCTGAATGGTGGGCTCGCCGTATAAGGAAAAGCCTTAAACAAGCAAGAGAGTATACGGCGATAACTCTCGGGCGAGTATCCAAAGGCAAGGATATTTATTGTAGTAATCCGACCGTAAAAGATCGCGAGCTTGATAAATTGAGAAATGAAAAGTTTCTCAAGGACAAATATGTCGTAAACGAGGAAGGAGAAGTACTGAGTTTATTCGAGATTAGCCAGTCAACAATCGCTAATCCCGTAAACAGACGCGCCGACTTAATGACCCGAGCCAGTGGTTTTGAGAAAATGGCTGACGAAGAAGGGTATCAAGGTGTTTTCGTTACTATTACCTGCCCTTCTAAGTATCACAATAACTATTCGAAATCAGGTAAGCCAAACCCTAACTGGGGCGGTTATACACCGAAAGAGTCACAAAAGTACCTGAACTCTGTTTGGTGCAAAATTAGGGCTCAACTCAAACGAGATAAAATTACAATGTTCGGCATTCGGGTTACTGAGCCTCAACATGATGGAACCCCGCATTGGCATATTTTAGTTTTCATTTTGCCAACGGATATTAAACGTTTTTCAGAGATAATTGCGCACTATGCTCTAATGGAAGATGGAGACGAAAAAGGCGCGGCTGAAAACCGTTGCGATATTAAAATTATTGATAAGACAAAAGGTCGGGCTACGGGATACCTTGCAAAGTATGTCTCAAAAAATATCGATGGAGTGGAGCTAGAAACGGGCAGCTATGACGAGCCCATTAAAACGACAGTAAGGCATGTTGAGGCATGGGCTTCATGTTGGTCTATTCGACAGTTTCAACAGCAAGGCGGAGCTTCTGCGTCCGTTTATAGGGAGCTAAGACGTGCAAGGCATGAACAAGCCCCTGATTCACCTTTTGAAGCTGCGAGAGCAGCAGCCGACACCGGAAACTGGGCGGAATACAACAGAGCCATGGGCGATATAAACACGCCACGTAAAGACCATAAGCTAAAACTGGACTACGAAGTTAAGTTTGATACCGACACGGGGGAAATATCAACCACCCGCTATGATGGAGACATTCGGAAAAAACTAATTGGTGTGAAAGCTGGCGATCAACGGCTAAAAACCCGTCATCATGTTTGGCGGCCTTTACCTAAAGGAGCGGGTTAACCCGCTCCACTTGGAGTACTGGGAATAACTGTACGCATTAAATTATCACCTTCAATCATCTAAGCTGTTGAGGTAATCGGCAATAACATCGCCATGGCAAGCCATAGGTTTACAATGACAGCCAAGTCTTTTCCCTTTTAAAGAACGCAGAGCTTTCTTTTTAGATGGATCAGATAGAATCTCAGATTGAAAGTACTTTTTATATTTCTCAATTACGTCCTTTCTATCCATACCATCGTCACCTATAGCGAAAGGGTTCCCCCACGGAGATCTTCTACCTATATAGACATCATACTGTTCTCCAGCATCTTTATTTCTAACTTTGGTAGTCGAGATTGGTATGATTCTGCTCTGTATAGGCAAAGAAAGTGCTTGGTGTACTAGATAGTTAAACTCGTACCCATTCCAAAAAATAACGGCATAATCAGCATTTGCCGTTAACTCAGACAATTTCGAATGTGCACTTTCGTCTATCCCTTCAATTTTCGTTACTCTGTCGCCAAAAAGTTCTTCAGTAAACAAATGAACATCATTAAGACTTTGTATCTGATAATCTTCAAGCCCACTCAACACCTTATTCAATGTCCGTTCAAAAAAAACTGGCCTTTTAAAGTCGTCTGGGTACGCTACTAACACCTTAGGCACTTCAGTTTTTTTTGTCATATATGCTTCACCACTAATCTATTATTCCAATAACTATTTAAGTACTCAACCACTAGCCGTCTGTGGCAATTGTGAGGCTTTTTCTCACTGCATAGCAGGCACGAGCTATCAAAATAATCCAATGACAACTCTTCTTCTATTTTTCGTTTGCTCATCAAATCTAGAAATCTAATCTCATACTGATTCCAAGACAACATGTCAGAGCGGTATTCTTTTAGTAGTTCTTTTTCAGGGCATAATAACGGTTCATGCTGATAGCTAATATCACAGATTTCGTTCAAAAAAAACTTTAAGTCTTTGGCTTTGGCAAACCCTGACAACTGGCTAGTTGGATTAATACGTACGTCTATTAGTTTTTTAACTTCGTTTATTTTTAAGTTTTCAAAAAATTCCTGTGCTCTAGTTTGCGTAAAGCCAATAGTGCAGCAAAAGGGCTTCTCCATTCGTCACTCCCCTCTTAAGTCAACAAACGGTTCTGGAAAGGTATAAATTCCGTTAACCTGCAACCAGTACTTGCCTTTATGCTCTCTGCCCAGTCCCACGCGCACAAAGACCTCCTGAGAGTTGTGTATAAATGCGTTAATCTCTTCAAGTTGGTCGAATCTGTGATGATCTTGAGCAAAATGATAAAAGCCTTTATCGGTTATGGAAAGAAAGCTAAGAGCAACGCCTTCACCATCTGTAATATGCGCTTTTAGTTTATTTGAATCGTATTGATTAGGAACAATTTGTACTAATTTAGGATCAACTTTCAAAGTTATAATTGAACGTTGAGGACAGTTTTCTGGACTATATGATTTTTCTTTGGGTGCGACTGGAAGGCCAAATCCTTCGTTAAGCGTCAAAAAAGAAGAGTTTTCAAGCACACGTCGAAACTCATCTGAAGTAACTCGCCCCGCTCCAGTTAGCCCTTCATCATAATTGTGATCTTCTGTGTGCGGGTTTTCCAAATGAGGTCTAAGCTCAAAAACACCTTGTAGCTTAGTCCCGGGTCTTATGTCTAACTTTTCACTATCAACAATAGTTAGATAGGGCAAAGGTCTAATGAGCTTGCCTGTTTCAGTAGAAATTCCAGCTAAACATACGTATTTACTTCCCTCAGAAAAGCGGGTCAAATCCGTTACAATAATTTCTTCCATGAGGTTTCCCATCTAATGATTAAAAAACCATCATAAAGTTTCTTTACAAATCAAGCAAATGACACATTTAAAAAGCGACACATAAGCGACATGCTACATAGAAAAGGATGTAAGTTAGTAGGAACTTCGGCTGAAAGCCTTTAAAAGTGGTGGCCCCTCCCAGATTTGAACTGGGGACCAACCGATTATGAGTCGGGTGCTCCTATATACCCCCTAAAATCACCTACCAAAACTTACCATAACTAATATTATTTGTCATTCAATTGAGAAATAAAGAGCTTGATATGTTTTGCGTAGAGGTGTAGCGTAAGTTACGAAAACCTACTAACCAAGAGGTGAGCAATGGATATTAAGGAGAGAAACTACTGTTATCCATTGCACCATGTAGTTGTTATTCAAAAAATCCTCTCTCCTGCTTTCGCTAAAGCTCCTTTTCTCTATTTAAATATCGAGGGTAAGCCAATACTTTTTCGAGGGTTGGTTGAATATTTTGAGTACCATTTTGACTCAAGCCTTACTTGGAAAAGAACAGTTGCCAGAGCTATTGGTTTGTTCTTCGATTACTCGGTCGCAATACAGTCTCAAAATTCGCCTACCGTCAAGTTAAGTTCATTCAAGTTACTTAGAAATTTCGCAATAGCCGTTGCGATAGGAACTAATAAAGACGAATCCAAAATAGACCCACTAGGTCTATATTGGCCCGCAAGTGGTGTAGCTACCGCAAAAAGATACCTTAGCGCAATACAAGACTTTATTACTTGGGCTAGCCTTGAGGGCTTTTACAGCTCAGCTTTGGAGCAAGGTCTAACCTCACCGACAAATGAAAGAGCTATGGCAAAGTATTTTCATGAAGCAAGTAAAGCTAAGCAATTTTCTTTTTTTTCGCACTTAATGAAGAAAGAATCTCTAATTCGCTCCATCGTCTACAGAGAGAACAAACGAGTTGTGAAATTTAGAAACCGGCAGGGCACTCACTCCTTTGATAAAGCATTCCCCTCAGAGTGGATTCCTAAATTGATACAGGATGGCTTTTTATTAGACGAAGAAACAGGCGAAGAAGATATAACAGCAAAAATGATAACTACTCTCCTAATGTTCACAGGCATGAGAGAAAGCGAGTTTTGCCATCTTTGGTTCAATGATCTTGTTCCTCTTCCCGACGGAAGACTTAAGGGATTTCTGAGAGAACCGTCTGATTCTTACTGCAACATCATTGGCGAAGGCAACAAAAGTCGCAGGGAATACTTAGCAGAAAGAGGTTTGTTACCACGTAACGATATTGCAAACCCTCACTGGTATTTCGCTGGCTGGAAAGAACTCAAAGTCGATTCTTCTTTGTCTGCCGAATTGTTCTTTCTTCACAAAAACATCGAAATGCTTCTCAGTAATATGTTTTTCTCTTACTTAGATTATCGTGAGTTACTTCTCAAAAAATACAGATTAACGCACAACGGATTAGACCACCCTTTTTTATTTGTAAAAAAACACCAAGATACCGGTGCTCCATACTCAATTTCTGCGTACGTTGATGCATTAAAAAGAGCATATAAACGATTGAATAAAAAGTACAATTTAAACATTAAGTATGGCAAGAATTACGGAACATCCCCGCATGGCTTTCGCCATTGCTTTGCACGCCTTTTAAAAGAGGCTGGGGTTGATCCAAAGGTTATTCAAAACTGCTTACGCCAGCGAAGTATAGCCTCTCAAGAGGCTTATACAGAGCCTACAGCTGCATTTGTAAGTGCAGAACTTAATAAAGCGAGAAATGCTAATGACTTTTTCGATGCGATAGGGATGTCCTAAATGGAAGTGAAAGATAACAAGCTGACTTATGATGAGAATATTACCTTTATTGCCAATAATCTGGACATTCTAGGCAGTGAATTCGATCTTGCCGTTAAAAAGGTTAAAGATTACGCAGAGAGTAATCCTGATGCGCGTCCATTGACTGATATTTTTCATACATTCAATTCTTCTTCAACGCACGTTTACAAAATGAATCTAGCTAGTTTTTTGAAAAAGCAAGAAGCGATTGAATCAATTATATTTACGGCAAAGAAGTTAAATTGCTTGTCCGCTAGTAAAGCCACACGGTCGGGCCAAGAGGCATCTTTAAGAACATTTTCATGGGTTGTTATCAGGTTAAACGAAGCTTCGTCAATTGCAGAAATCAGCGAAAACGAGTTAGTCAACACATTATTACAAGTCAAAACTGAACTTGGCACATTTGAAGATAAATTCCCCGAGAGGTATCAACAAAGCGCGAGACATTTAGCAAAAGTCTTGAATTCACTTGATCTAAAAGGACGTTCCGGCAAGTGTTTTTTCAGTATTGTATCTGTTCCGAGAGGCGTTCGACCTTTGATAGGCTCCGGCTCCCAGAAAAAAATGAACGTGAAATGGCATGAATATTTTGAGGATTATTTAGGCACCCTTCTTTTAGCATCTACTAAAGAACCACGAGCTGCATTCAAAAAATTTATTGCATATTTAGCTCTGGTTGACGCTGAAAGCGATCCAGAAGCATTTCTATGTAACCTACCGAATTATTCATTCCTACAGTTTCTGGAAGATAACAAAATACGCGGCATTAAACCGGCAGCAACATTAATGTATGACTTCTGTGAACACATTATTAGAGAGCACTTAACCATTCGTGAAGATGGTGAGGATACCACTCTAGCTCGACAACTTTTATCTCCTTCAGAGTATGATCGTGTCATAAGGAATAAAATCAGAAAGGGGTCAAAAAGAGCTAGGCCCTCTGAGAGTACGAAGGAAATAATGCCGACTAAGCTAATTCTAATGTGTAAAGATATACTAGTGGCAGAAGACTACAAATGGCCTAAATCATTGAGCAGTCAGTACTTTTATCGAGTTGACGAAGGCGGCAATCAAATTAAAACTTGGTGCCCATCTATTACCAATTTGATCTTGCTTCTTCTAGAACTTCCTTTACGCAAAATTCAGGCAAAATCATTAGATTCTGGGGAAGGTGACGAATATGAATATGATGTGTCATCTCAAAGTTGGGTTCAGAACAAAGCCAAACATGCGGGGTATTGGGCTGATAGCCGAGCTGTCACCCATAGTCGAGGCTTTTTAAGAAGGAAAGAGACTCCACAAGGTGACTCATTAGTACTCTATATCAATACCAATAAAACACAGGATCGGGAGCATGGTTTTTCCGAATTATCTGGTTACGAAATTCCATGGAAAAATAATGCGGTCATCGATATTGTGAAGAAGCAGATGGACTGGCTCTCTACCTACCACCCTGTTGATGCACCACAAGACTTTGCCAGCCTACCCAGAACAGTATTTAGTAAAGATCCTACGAAGGCAGCACTAGAACTTATTCCTGACAGGTTTTATCTCTTCAGATGTATGCTGAACAGCTATCATGCTACTGACGGCCCCCCACAAGAACACTTAATTGTTGAATTTTGGAATCAGTTGATGCTCGAACTGAACAGTCGTTTAAAAGAGCTAGGTGAAAGTTTCGACATAATTACAAAAAAAGCTGTCTCAAACAATTCGTATATATCTATCTATACTCCTCATGGTTTGCGTGTCGCGGGCTTAACATCGTTTTATAAGGCTGGAGTACCGATCGAAATATTGAGCAAGCTTGTAGCAGGACATAAATCAATATTTATGACATTTTACTACCTCAAGCTTAGTAGTGAAGATATAACTGAAACCCTCACTAGTGCCCGTAAGAAAATAGAAAACAACCAACAATCTGAATTCAAAAAATTTCTACTCTCAACCTCGTATAAAGAAGCTGAGAAATATATCCATACTCAGAAACATTTTCCAAGCGATAGCTGGGACTCAATCAGACAAGGGCTTTGGGAAGTAACGAATCTCGGCATCTGTCCAAACTCTGGGACTAAATGCAAAGAAGGCGGACCGATGATTAAGAAAGAGAGTAAGTCAAAGCCTGCAATCTTTGGCCCAGTCGAAGGAGGCGACGGTAATTGCATCCGTTGCCGATTCCTCATTACCGGAAGGCCATTTTTGATTCCTCTATTCCTGTATGGAAACAAACTGCTTGCTGACGCTTTGAAACTCTCTGCTATTGAAGAGAAGCATCGAAACAGTCTTGAAGATCTCTACAGTCAAAGAGCAAAATTTGCTAAAGATCGTGGTTTTGGGAACATACCTGAAGATTTGAAAGTGGAAATAAATGCCACAGAGCGGCTTGTCGAGAAAAGTTCAGTTGACTTGGATAACGTGCTAAATAATCTTCACCCTACGCACAAGATAATCTCGTCCATCAGAAAAGGTATTTCAGAAAGCAACGACTTGACTGAATACCAAGGTGACACACAGGATGATATAGGTTATGAGGATATCTCAAAATTTAAACAGATGAATTGTTTAGTTCAAGCTGCACGATTATATCCTCATATTGTTGATCCCGACTTAGAACGAGAACGAGATCAGTTTATCGACAAGGTGCTATTTCAGTTAGGAAAGACTCCCATATCATTCGCACCATTAACTGATGATGAAAAGCGAGCGGCTGCCGATGCTTTTGGCAACTATTTAATTTCAAGGTTGAGCGATAGCGAACTTACAGCTCTCGAATCAAACCAAACAGTTAGTCTGGAGACACTTATTACAGACACGAAATTTAAAGAGCTAACAGATCTTGGAAGTAGCGATATGTTATTGACTTCAGGAGATTGAGAGCTAATTATGCGAGAAGAAACGATATACCACAGTGAGGCTGAAGTAGACTCCTTTTTTACATCTTTGACTTCTGAAAATAGCAAGGCTGTTAATCGAAAATTGGACGCTATTCATTCAGTCTGTAAAAAGCTAGTAAATAAAAAAAGTTGATGTTACTGTTCCCCTTTTAGTTAAGCATTTGACTGAAGCGGGAGTGTCAATAAGCGAACAATCTCTATACAACCCCAAATCCGGTAAAAAAGCCAATCCTTATAAGTTGCTCTACTCAGCATGGCAGTCGTATGGCTCCAACAAAGCATCGAAAATGGCAGCGGCTTCCGCTGACTCTCGGCGTGATTCTTCATTAAAAGATGAAGAACTAGCAGAGATAGGCAATCCTGTATTGAGATACAAAATTGCGCTTGTAAATGCTGAAGTTAAGTCTTTACGGAGACAGAACGATCTAATTAGGCAGGTTAAAGAGTTGCCGATAATGTCCAATTCTCAACCAGAAGCTATCGAAAGTGACTCACCCCAGTCTCTGCCTCTTCTTCAATATAACCAAGATTTAATACGTGAATTTTTGAGAGGAAACTCATTTCTAAGCTTTGATGATAAAGGCAGGCTATATGCTAAGAGGGCTATTTCAAAAGGAGTAGTATTGTCAGCAGACGACCTGCAAGATGCTTTACTTGCATTAGTAGATGGAGATATGAGTAGAGATGGCTAACGAACAGCAGAAGGCGCAACAGAATCTCAATTTATTTATTAGCTAGAGAGCATTACAGAAACTTGACGATTTTAAGCGAATAATTTTTCGATGTGTCAATTACTCGGGTTCAATGACTTTTACGAAACCACTCCCTAAAAGGACGAGCATCTGCTCTCGCTCAGTCAATTGACTCGCTACAACCTGACCTAGTCTCGCCCATCCTTCTATTACATCCTCAACTGAAGCAGGTTTTCTATCAAGAAGGGTCTGCGCATCTTTCAGCAGGGAGGTATCGAGATTTACTGTTGAGTGCTCTGACTGATCGTCGGTCATCTTATGCCCCTTATTCATCTCTTCGTTGATAACCCCAATTGGTTGTAGTGCTCAGGCTTTTTCGAGACTCTCTTATCATTACGAGCACTCTCTCACGACAAATCAAAGCCTTACCGAAACTTACTGCTTCCATAGGACTGGTTAGCAGCCTACCCCTATCAATATGAAACAATCTGACACTCTAAGCAAGATACTGGGGAGTTTAATCTTTTAGCGCAGGAACGACAACGAACCTGTGAGTTATTTGATTAATTCTTTATAAACAATAGGTTAGGTTATTATTTCATTCCAAAAAAGCAATAAAAGAATGCCTACGGTTGTCAAATAACCCGTTAACTCCTTTAAAGCAGGGGATTGCACCTGTGAGTTTTCCGATCAATCCCAGCGCATTACCTATTTAGTCATAATAGCTCTTTGCCGAATGAAGGCTAAGAAACCCTCTCTGTTTTAACGAGACTCTATGACAAAGGGGAGGTTCACACTTTCGACGGGTGCCTATTAGATTTGCTTGAACTATCTAATAGTTCTGAAGACAATTCATAACTAAACCGAAGCGTCTGCTCGGTGCCAATTTCTGAACTTGAATCAGTTTGGCCACAACGACCGCTCTGTGCGTGAAGCAGACGCTGAGATAATTATTCTAGGATGACTGTTTTCACAGCGAAGAAGAATTTCACTGCTACTAGTTTTGCAACTATCAGTCGCCTAATAAACCATCAACGATTTGAGAATCTATACAAGCCATCACCTTCATTAGCAATTGAGATAAAGCTTGCACATCAGATTGAGAAACCTCGTTGGAATCACCATCTTTTGTCCTCCCGGCTCGGTGAACAATGTCATGTCGAGTGATTATTGCTTTGGCAAGGCTGTCACTCAATTCATGAGGAATACTGATTAATAAGACCGAGGAAAAGAAGTCCTTGATTGTCTTCACACTGTGGAAGGATAAATTATCAATGCAATCGATAATTAACTGATCAAGCTGCTCCATTCTGAAGTAGATCTCTGTTATCTCCAATTTCTTTTGACTTTTAGCAAAAGGATCGAATTTCTCAACAAATCTTCTCTTGATGGATTCTTTGTTCAGAACTTGTCGTTTTACGATATCTGACAAATAGGCTTCAAGTATGGTGACTAGTCCGCTATATGAGATGCGTTGTAAAACTCTGTTAGCTTCATCCAACCTACTGAGTTGAGTGATCTCATTAATTTCTACTTTCGCTCTTTCATAGAACTTAGTTTGGCCAGCTTGATACTCTGCCAGATCATCAAAATCCTCAACCCAACCGCTATCAATCAGGCCTGATATATCCAGCTCGCAAACGACATCTGATTCTACTACATGAAGAATCGCCCATGCGTAACTAAAAGATGACTTACAAGGAAAATGATAAGCTCCAGCAGAGTAATTCGGATACTCATCGTAATTAGAACACATAAACTTCAGAAGATTTTGTTCTGCTGCTGTTAAATTTTCAGTTTCATGTGATTTGTTTTGAGTAGATTTGTGTTCAGATATGGAAATGGCTCTAGCGACTGGAATAAGCTTTAACCAACTATCGATAGAACAGTTCAGTAGTCCGTCGATGTAACATAAATAATTATCATGGTGCTCTCTAAAGTCTGTATCACTCAATAGTTCTTTCATTTCCTTGATCCATAAGAGCTTGACCTCATCCATTTCTGTCTCAACTGCTAACCTGTTAACTCCCTGAAGCTCCAACCTTCGCCTAAGGGTCGCGGTATCTATACGATAGCCAATGAAAGAATCTTCAGGTGTTTCTCTGACCCGATCGGTGTCGTTGAAGAGCCACTTATGATAGGTATTTTGCCATTCCTCAATAGAGTACTCTCCCAGATCAACGCCTGCCCACGTAGACATAACACTAGATTCCTATTCTTTAATACTTGTCTTAGTTTCCAAGAGTACTGGTATCCTTTTAATCCTTCAATTGACTGTTGAAAGTGTTGGCGAAGTCCGATACTGCCGGATCGCTAATCGGGCAGTCATGACCGACCGGATATTGTCTGAAGCTGACGCCCTCATCCGTGCGAGCCAATGACTGGAACTCGCTCATAACAGACTAGCTGTTTACTGCAATTAACGGAGATTCGAATTTATCATAAATGGTGGACTATAGAACGCACCTGCATTAGCAACGACACCTCAGTTGTATTAGCTCAAACTCTATCTGACACTAAATTGCCATTCTTAAACCCTATTCGAGCAATTGATTGTCGAAATTGACGAAGTGAGGCAACATGAATTTACTTAATCTCATCACATGTTCGAGTGAGTGACCATGGATCTGCAAACTAGACTAGTGTTTATCGATACAAGTACTTACGAAAACAAAAACTATCAATTTGGGCAATACGCTCTTGGCCGACTTCAAGAGCTTGTAGAGGAAAAGAAAATCCACCTGTTGATTACTGACGTTACAAGAAAGGAGATAGATTCACACCTTAAACGCAAGTCTGAAGAGTCGGCTGCCAAAATAAAGAAGACTCAAAAAGACGCAATGTTCCTGAGAAACACTCCCGAACTTGATTGTCATGGCATTTTCACCTCAGTCAAAAGCAAAGACATTTATGATGTTATCAGTAAAAAATTCGATGAGTTCGTTGAAAACGGCTATGTTGAAACAATTGATGTAAGTACAGTTAACCCCCAAGTGGTCTTTGATGCCTATTTCAATAACTACCCTCCCTTCGACAAGGAATCTAAGAAGCATCAATTCCCTGATGCTTTTACACTAGAAGCCATTAAAAAAATAAGCTTGTATAGAGGATACTCTGTCTACATCGTCAGTTCAGATGGTGATATGAAGTCATTCAGTGAAAAAGAAGACAACTTCATTTATCTTGAAAGTGTAGATGATTTAATTGATATGATTCTTCGTAGCGACAAAGCATACGAAGAACCCGCAAAATTTTCGGATGAAGTATTCGATGGACTCTTAGAACAAATCATATCTCATGCCCAGCAGTCGTTAGAAAATGGAGAATTCAACTATGAGGAGGCAGATCCTTTCGATGAGATTATCAAATCTATAGAAATTAACTCGGTGCGTGTTGAGAAAAAAAGCTTACAGAATGTTGATGCTGAGTGGGCTGAATACGAAGTTGAATTTGAGGTAGTAGTTACAGCACACTACCACGTTGCGGACTACGACCGATCACCTTGGGATCCTGAAGAGAAAGAATATGTATTCATCTTAAGTAATGAATCAATAGTAAAGCACAAGGAAGTATACACTGCCCACTTAACTCTTGCCTATGATGATGGTTTAAAATCAAACGCCCATATTGAAGAGTTGTACTTCCCAGCCACTTACTTTGAATTGACTAATGATGATTCGGAAGTGTTATTTTTCCAAGAGCTGGATATTTACGGTGAATAATATGAAACTATATGTAATTGGTAACGGCTTCGATATTCATTATGGTCTCGACACAAGGTATACGTCTTTTGGCCTTTATCTGAAAAATAACTATAGGAACACGTACGACCTCCTCGTTGATTATCATGGCTTTTGCGACCTCGACCCTAACAATTCAGCATCAATGTCTGACCCTCTCTGGTCAGATTTTGAAACAAGTCTATCATTGCTCGATACCGATAATGTTCTAGAGGCAAACATGGATGCTATGCCAAACTATGCTTCAGATAGCTTTCGAGATAGAGACCGCTATACACTTCAGATAGAAATGGAGCGGATACTGGGCTTTCTCACCACTGAACTTTATAAAGCATTCAAAGAATTCATTCTATCGGTACAAATTCCTGAATTTGACCAAAGTAAAGCTATGAATCTTGATAGAGATGCGATTTATCTCTCGTTTAACTACACAAATACGCTTGCTCAATACTACGACATCCCTGACGAAAACGTTCTATTCATTCACAAGAAAGCTGACCCGGATGTTGATGAGTTGATTCTTGGACATGGTATTGATCCTGATAACTTTAACGAAGAACCTGTTAAACCGCCGGCAGGTTTAAGTGATGAAGATTTAGAACGCTGGATGGAATATCAATCCGATCAATATGACTACTCATATGAGCGTGGCAAAGAAACTATCAACCAATACTTTTCAGCAACATTTAAAGGAACCGAGAAAATAATAAAAGATAACGAAAATTTTTTTACACAACTCGATGAAATCGATGAAGTGTATATCCTAGGCCACTCGTTAGCTGAAGTAGATCTACCCTACTTCAAAAAGTTAACCCAATCAGTCAAGCCTAATGCTAAATGGGTGGCAACTTTCTATAATCCTGATGATGAGGAAGGGCATCGTAATAAGCTAAAAGGAATTGGTATAAGCGACGTTTCAGTCATCAGTATGGGTCAACTCTGAGCAATATGGTCCGCCAGAGAAGAAGCTAATTGCGAACTAAATATTTTATCTGTAGCGAAGATTGAATGATAAGACTGCTGTGATACTAGGCAAAAGTTCTTTAAAAAAATGGTGGCCCCACTTGGATTTGAACCAAGGATCTCTCGATTATGAGTCGATTGCATTAACCGCTATGCTATGGGGCCGATAACTTGTACTTTCGTAATCTCTAAAATATTTTTGGTAACCTTACCACAAGCCAATCCCTTATTCACTCAATCACTCACGACATTTCGTAAGTTTTACCCCTATACTCGTGCTTTAACCACTGAGCTAAGGGGCCATTCTTGATTGGAAGCTGTGAAGCGGCGCAGATTATACGAACTTTTTAAGCTTTTGTCATGGGTATCAGCACGTTAAATCGCGAAGTTTTCTCGACTTTTTCATAACTAATATCGCCATTCTGATTATGCAGGGTATCCCGCACAACTTTGAGTCCTATGCCGTATTGCGTCGGTGCCAGTTCATCGGCGTGGAACAGTAAATGTTTGTTTTTACTTTCTATACCCGAACTTTCGTCGCTAACGGCAATTTTTACAAAGTTATCTTCCACCATTGCCTGCAGCATAATTTCGGAATTAGCTGGCACAAAGCTCATGATATGACGTATTAAATAATCCATTGCAAAACGTATGAGCAAGGGCTCTGCTTCAAACTTAAGGCCTTTCTCGGCTATAGCCGTTAAGGTTATGTCTTTAGCGTTTCCATGCTTTTCATGATAGTCAGACAAGTCCTGCAGAAAGTCTTCTGCATCTATCGATGTCACCCGGCTATTGCCTACGTCGTCAGTGATTCTCTCAAATGAACTAAACAATTCGGTCAACTGAGATACTTTTTCTTTAATGTCTTCTGCGTTTGCTTGTGGCAATTTACGCTTTATATCTTCCAGCTCAGCTAAAGCTAGCGCAGTCATGGAGCGAGCTATACGGCCAATTAACGTCTTTTGGTTGGCCATAATCACTTTATTCATTTGCTGGCTCAGTTCCCGTTCTTTAGATTGAATCTGCTGACGAGCTTGGTACAACAATAGTAATAATGGTTGTATTTCAGGAATTTCAGTTGTCACCGAAACAGCCTGAGAACTATCTTCTGCTTGATTAACGATACGATCACGCTCTGAGTGCCAGTTTCGGTTAAACACCGACTCACGTACAATCAACACGCCGCCAATGATAGCCAGCAAGACAAACAACACGCTCACAATAATGGTAAAGTTTGGAGGTACCAGCGGTACACTTTTGTTGAGCCAAATACCCAGATTATAGTGATTTGTCTCCGGGCACGCCGCAACCACTGTCACAGCCTGGCCATTTGACTGAACCGAAACAACCTCTCGCTGCTGCTCTAATGAGCGCTGAACCGCCGAACGGACAATTGACACATCGTCGTTGCTCACACCCATTTCGTTGCTACTATGGCTGCCTGAAGGGAAAGTGAAGCCCATAAAACCTTGAGCGGTATGCCAGAAGCCACCTTTTGTCCCATCATTATTTTTTATTGCGTCGCTGAGTGCCTGGTGCATTAAGTCCGGATTTGCAACTTGTTGCTGCGGCGACTCTGAGGAGGGAAAAAGGGAATTAACCGCAAGCTGGGCATCTTTACATGCATGGCTCATAGCGGTTTGGTTGCGTTCCAGAGTTTCGCTTGCGGAAAACCAGAATGCCACTAACAAACCGCCGACTGCTACTGCAATTAGAGCAATAGCCAACCAGCGGTTATGTTTTGTGTGGGAGGAGAGAGACTGCACTTACCTCATTCTCATTTTGCTAAGGTAGTTTATAAAAGTCGCGGGCATTTTGATAAAACACTTTATCAACCGCTTCTTCGTTCTCATCCAGAGCCTGCACTACTGTTGCTATATCTGAAGGCTCAAACGAGCGATTACTGCGCGTACCCGGTAAATCGGTTCCAAACATCAACGCATCAGGATTGGTTTCGTTCAGTGTCTTGATAGCGTCTGCAACGTTCACTTCCGTGCGGCCAAAGCCACTGGCTTTAATTTTAACACCGCCTTCCGCTAAACGCCGAACCTGCGACAGTCCTGACTTTGCCATACCTAAATGATCGACGCTAAGTTTTGGCAGTTTAAGCAGGGTGGGAACCATGTCGTCCAGTTCACGGCTATCGACGTAAATTTCCAGGTGCCAGCCGGCTAAATCCCAGATACGCTTACCAAACTCAACGATACCTTCGATATCCCGATGAACACCGCGTTTTAAGTTCACACGCACACCGCGAATACCATGTTCATTCAACTGCTGAATTTTTTCGTCACTTACCGAGCCCGGTAACTGTGTAACACCCACAAAATTATTACCGAGATTTTCCAGCGCCGCTTTCAAATAGCGTTGTTCAAAACCCTGGAATGAACCTGAAACAATAACACCACCTTCGACAGGTAAGCCACGTACCAGGTTACGGTAATCATCGATGTAGAAAGGCTCAGGGATATGACCTTGGTTTTCAATTAGCGGAAACTCGTCATCATAAATGTGCAAATGAGAGTCAATAATACGCTTCGGCCAATTGTCACGGTTGTAACCCATGGTGCCTCCTGTTTCAGAGAATATCTTACTCATCCAAGAACGACTTCAGCTGTTCAGAGCGGCTTGGATGGCGAAGTTTTCTTAATGCTTTGGCTTCAATTTGACGAATTCGTTCACGCGTTACATCAAACTGCTTGCCGACTTCTTCTAAAGTATGGTCGGTATTCATATCAATACCAAAGCGCATACGCAATACTTTTGCTTCACGAGCCGTTAGTCCACCCAGAACATCGCGAACGGAATTTCGCAAGCTTTCAGACGTTGCCGAATCAATCGGTAAGTCCAGGGTGTTATCTTCAATAAAGTCGCCTAGGTGTGAATCTTCATCATCACCAATTGGCGTTTCCATTGAAATAGGCTCTTTCGCTATTTTCAATACTTTACGAATTTTATCTTCCGGCATCATCATGCGCTCTGCCAGTTCTTCCGGCAGCGGTTCGCGACCCATTTCCTGCAACATCTGGCGCGATATACGGTTCAGCTTGTTGATGGTCTCAATCATGTGAACCGGAATACGAATAGTACGCGCCTGGTCTGCAATTGAGCGAGTAATGGCCTGACGGATCCACCAGGTTGCATAAGTTGAGAACTTATAACCACGGCGATATTCGAATTTATCAACAGCCTTCATCAAGCCAATGTTACCTTCCTGAATTAAGTCCAGGAACTGTAAACCACGGTTGGTGTATTTTTTAGCAATTGAGATAACCAAACGCAGGTTGGCTTCAACCATTTCTTTTTTCGCACGGCGGGCCTTTGCCTCACCAATCGACATACGGCGGTTAATGTCTTTTACTTTGCCGATGGTCAAGCCAGTTTCTTTTTCTACATCAACCAGCTTGTTGACGCAGCGTTCAATCTCGCCACGAATTTCTTTCAATGAGTCAGAGTAGCTTTCGCCTGCATTAATTTTCTCATCAACCCACGCCATATTGTTTTCATGGCTGGCGAAGGCTTTCATAAAGCTGCGTTTAGGCATTTCGCCCTGCTCAACGCTGAGCTTCATAATAATGCGTTCCTGAACGCGCACACGCTGCATCATGGCGCGCATGTCTTTAACCAAACGGTCAAACTGTTTAGGAACTAAGCGGAACTGTTTAAATAGATCACTAAGCTTATCGATTTCGACGCGGGCGTCGGCACCATCGCGGCCGTGCTTAGCAATTGCCTGACGAGTTACTTCGTATTGTTCACGGAGCGCATTAAATTTGCTGCGCGCAAATTCCGGATCAATACCTGTATCGGTTTCTTCGTCATCATCGTCGTCATCGTCGTCTTCATCTTCCAGCTCTTCAGTTGGTAACTCAGAGCCAACGTGAGTAGCAGCCACCGGGGCTTCGTCTACTTCGTCAGGGTCGATGAACCCAGATATGATATCGGTTAAACGCAGTTCTTCGGCTTCGTAGGAGTCCCATTGCTCAAGCAAGAAGTTGATGGCTTCAGGGTATTCAGCAACAGAGCACTGAACCTGATTAATGCCTTCTTCAATGCGTTTGGCAATATCGATTTCGCCTTCACGGGTCAGTAGCTCAACCGTACCCATTTCGCGCATGTACATACGCACTGGGTCAGTCGTACGACCAATTTCACCATCAACAGAGGCTAGCGCCTGAGCGGCCTCTTCAGCGGCATCTTCATCAGCAGCACTTTCTGCCATCATCAAATCATCGGCATCAGGAGCGCTTTCAAAAACGCGAATCCCCATGTCGTTGATCATGCGAATAATGTCTTCAACCTGATCGGAATCAACAATTTCTTGCGGTAAATGGTCATTGACTTCAGCAAATGTCAAAAACCCTTGTTCTTTGCCTTTCGCAATAAGGACCTTAAGTTGCGATTGCCGATTCTGCTGCATACAGACGTTCCACCTGTGACTGTGAATGTAGAGTATCCAAAATGACCAAACAGTATAACAGAATACTGACTTTTAAGCTAGCGTAAGGCGCATGGGGATGTACTATCTTGCCTTACTCAAGTATTGAATGAGCGTCTGATATTCTTGACGTTCGACTCGGGTTAAAGCCCCTTCCTGCTCTTTCTTTAAAAGCGCATTCGCGCGTTGCTCAAAGTATTGGTCAATAAGATAAATAAATATATCGTTAAATTCCTGCTCAACGTTTTCTTCGTCGAGCTGATGTTGCCATAGCGCCAGTTTTTGCAAAGGCTGGTAATACTCAGTATCGCGCCAACCTTCTAATACCTGTGCTGTGGTCATTTGTCGTTCTGCGCACTGTTTATGTAAGGCGATAAGTAAATCCATGCCGTTAACCCGCAGCGCCCGCAGTTCTTCATTGACCGGTATGGACTGCGCCAACTGAGGATACTGCAGTAACAGAGCAATGGCTTTTCTTAGCGGCGTCATTTTGACGCTTTCTTTAGGCCGTGACTGCCGCTGTGGTTTGTCAAAATGACGTTCCAACTGCGATGTCTCGCGACGAAGCTTCTCTGCCAGTCTCTGCATTAAGGTGTCGCGATAGTAGTCACTCGCCACTTTTTCAATCAACGGTTTCGCGATATTCAGTAATTGCGACCGTCCGGCGTCAGAAGTAACATCAATATCCGTCTGCAAATGCTCGAAGAAATACTCAGTGAATGGCGTTGCCTTCTTCAATTGACGTTCAAAAGCTTCAGCACCGTGCTCGCTGACCACGGAGTCCGGGTCTTCCCCTTCCGGTAAAAACAGAAACGCCATATCCAACCCGTCGCGCAATAACGGTAAGGCATTTTCTAACGCTCTCCAGGCAGCATCCCGGCCTGCCCTGTCGCCATCATAGCAACAAACAATCCGGGCACTTGTACGGAACAGACGCTGCAATTGTTCACTAGTAGTAGCGGTTCCCAGCGAAGCAACGGCATAATGAATACCCGCTTGCGACAAAGCCACAACGTCCATATAGCCTTCAACAATACAAACTTGTTCGGGTTTGCGCACCGCTTGTTGCATGTGCCAGTAACCGTAAAGCTCGCTGCCTTTATGAAATAAACGGGTTTCCGGAGAGTTTAGATATTTCGGTCCGTCGCCATCAATAATGCGACCGCCAAAACCAACAACCCGCCCGCGCCGGTCGTGAATAGGAAACATCACCCGGTCACGGAAAAAGTCGTAGTGCCGCCCTTTCTCATTACGATTAATAAGCTTCAATTCCAGCAATTGCTGGCGTTGCTGGGCTGAGCCACCAAACGTACTAAGCAAGCTATCCCAGGCGTCGGGCGCATAGCCAATTTGAAAACGTTTTACCGTTTCACCGCTTAAGCCCCGGCCTTTTAAATAATCGATAACCCGCTTTGAGTTTTCATGATGTTTTAACTGATGCTGGAAAAAACGAGCCGTTTTATTCATTAGCTCGGCGTCGTCTTGCACCTGCTGTTGTTTCTTTTGTGCCAGCTCTGGGTTTTCCGGCTGCTCACGCGGAACCTCAACGCCCATAATACCGGCAAGTTCTTCTACGGCATCGGGAAAGTTCAGGCCATCAAACTCCATCAGAAAGTCTACGGCATTGCCATGCTGTCCACAGCCAAAGCAATGATAAAACTGCTTGTCCTGACTTACTGTAAATGAAGGTGTCTTTTCATTATGGAACGGACAGCACGCCTGATGGTTCTTACCGGCCTTTTTCAACGGAACACGGCTATCAACTATCTCAACGATGTCTGCTCGTTCAAGCAAATCATGAATAAAGCTTTTGGGGATCAAGCCTGCCATATTGTCTCAATACCGGAGTTGCGAAAACAGAAACTAGCAGAAACACGAAAGCCGCGACAATAGAGTCACGGCTTTCAGCACTTTACGGAAAAGTGAACACTCAAATTGTCGTAAACAGGGTCTTAGTAAAGACGAGTACGACGAGCGTTATCACGAGCCAGTTTCTTGGCGTGACGTTTTACCGCAGCGGCTTTCTTGCGCTTACGCTCTGAAGTCGGCTTTTCATAGTGCTCGCGACGACGAACTTCAGACAGAACACCTGCTTTTTCACAAGAGCGCTTAAAGCGACGCAAAGCTACGTCAAACGGCTCGTTTTCTTTCACTTTAACGACTGGCATTAAAAAATCACCTCGGATAAATTATCTGTTTCGGTTAAAAATTAACCACTACGGGTTCAATTGGTGCTGAATTGTACCGACTCAGATTCGCCTTGTAAAGTGTTATCCGACGCTTCCCATCCAGGGTCATTATCACTAAGCAATTCGCGGACTGGCGTAGACTCCAGTAACAAATTACTGACTAAATCCTGCAAATTAGTTGGTTTTTCTTTATAAGACAGCCCGAATTGCCATAGCTGAGGGCCGACCGATTTTGTACTTCTCGTTAAAAGCTCATTAAAAACAATGGTGCCACTACCGGTTTTAATTTTTACTTCGGCCGGCAATTCTCTATTGGCGTGGGTATCAACAGGCAAGGTGCCTCGGTAATTAAAAGCGATGCCCTTATCAGAAATATCGACTACCTTTCCTGATAATGGGTCACCGAGTGTATCTTTCAATTGAAACTGCAGTTTTGCTTCACAGTTCACTGATATTCTTGGTGACGATCGCAATACCTGGACATCAGCTTCTCTGGGGTAGCTGACAAATAACAGTTTTTGCGGATACTGGGTAATATGCAAAATATCGACCACACCCGTTACCTGTTCTCCAGCAGGAGATACCGTCTTCAGACCGACCGATTTTTCCGCAACCAAAAGTGGCAAGGTATCTTGCCAACAATATTGTCTGGAAAGCTCTAAAATCAGATAGTCTGGATATTGTAGCCCCACCAGCGTCATATTTAAGCGCTTGTAGCCGTCATTCTGTTTAATTTGGACTTCGACAGACTGCCTGAATCCACTGTTTGCTAAAACATCACTGTTTTCCCGCATCAGTGCTAACCCCTGCTTTATTATTTTTATGAAACTTATCATAGCTTAAATTTGCTAATTTTTAAGCTGTAGGCCAATTAATTTTCATTGATGTCAATTGACGTCGTTTTATAAGTAACCAGTAAGCGCCTACGCTAAACCTGTTGTTTGCTGCTCGTCATCGTTAGACTGGATTTGAGCTTAACAGTAAGGAAATGATTTTGGCTGAAGCACATCCGGACACAACTTTCCCTTACCCAATACCTGCACGTTATCAGTGCATTAAGCTGTTGGGGCATGGGGGTAGTGGTCTGGTTTATAAAGCCTACGACCAACGTTTAAAACGTGATGTCGCTATTAAATTTGCACGTTCACCTTCTATTGTCAGCCGTCACCGGCTGGTGAACGAAGCCCGCTTATTATCCAGTGTTGATCACCCTGCACTTTGCCGGGTTTTCGATGTTGGTGAGCCTGAAATTCCTTCATCATCGCTGTTTATGGTGCTTGAATACATTGAAGGTAAACCTCTCAGCAAACTGCAAAAGCTCATGTCAGTGTATGACGCGGTGAAAATCGTTCACTCTCTGGCGGAAGGCGTTTGTCGTATGCATGCAGCTGGCTATGCACATAATGACATTAATCCACATAACATTATGCTGCGCTCTTCGGCGACAAGTAAGCATCCCTCCAATAAAGAGCCAGTTTTGGTTGATCTCAGCATTGCGGCACCAAGTTCACCAGCTAGCATCCAACGAGATGTTTACCAGCTAAGTTCTCTGCTGCTCTCATTGTTAACCGAAATGAAGCCAGAGCAGTTCTTTAATCAGCCGATGACACATCGGAACAGGCTTCCGTCCGAGTTAAGCCGAATTATTAAGAAAGCGCTTTCGCTGGAGCCAAACTCACGCTCCCGCAGTTGCGATGCTCTGCAGCAAGAACTCGGTCGCTGGCTTCATCGCTATCAGTTTAGGCAGCGCGTTATTAAACTGGGAGCAGCCAATGCCGTTATTGCTGTCATTGCCGTTCTCATGTTTATTTTTTTACGAGAGCCAACCACTGAACACGTTTTAGACGGTTATTCAACTGAGCAGAATCACTACGCGCACGCCCTGGTCTTCGCCCATTACTTTCAACATTTGGCTAGCGACGGTCAAACTCAAAAGGCAGCCGAACAAGCTGAGCTTGCGCTGAATCATTTTGATGACTCGGTTTCTGACAGACCAGACAAACTGCAATACCACATGGAACGCGCAGACTTTATTCTTAATTTGGACCGCGTGTTTAGTAACGCTCAAGTCACCACTATATTACTCAATGCCATTAACGAGTTTGGGGAGCCGGAAAATTATGACGATGTTTCAACAGCCCATTACTTATTAGCAAAAATGTATTTAGGGCTCGCCCGGCTGAATAAGGAACAGTCGCATTTGGTCGAAAGGTGGAGGGACTCTGCTGTACGTTCGGTGAACGCAGCGATCAAGCATCAGCCTGATGTTGACCGCTACCAGGAATTACAAAATGAGATACGCCAATATCAATCCAGAGGCGGTACGGATTGATCTCTTAGCCGATAAAACTCTTGTACGAATTCATCAAATGTTCCCGCATCTAAGGCATCACGCATGTCACTCATCACTTTTTGATAAAAACGTAAGTTATGAATGGTGTTCAGGCGCGAACCCAGCATCTCGTTAGTGCGGTCCAGATGATGCAGATACGCGCGAGAATAGTTTTTACAAGTGTAGCAGTCACAGTTTTCATCTAACGGCGACGTATCGGTACGATGAACAGCATTACGAATTTTTACCACGCCCGAGCTAATAAACAAGTGGCCGTTACGGGCATTACGGGTGGGCATAACGCAGTCAAACATATCAATACCACGACGCACCGCTTCCACTAAATCTTCCGGTTTACCCACACCCATCAAATACCGAGGTTTTTGCTCAGGCATTTGTGGCGCCGTGTGCTCCAGAATGCGCATCATGTCTTCTTTCGGTTCGCCGACCGACAAGCCGCCAATAGCGTAACCGTCAAACTCGATATCGGTCAGACCTTTCAGAGAAATATCGCGCAGCTCTTCGTACATGCCACCCTGAATAATACCAAATAGCGCCGCTTTGTTGTCGCCGTGCTCTTGCTTTGAGCGTTCAGCCCAGCGCAGCGACAGTTCCATTGAACTGCGTGCCTCAGCCTGAGTAGCCGGAAATGGCGTGCATTCGTCAAATATCATGACAATGTCGGAACCCAGTTCACGCTGAACCTGCATGGATTTTTCAGGCGTCAACAGAATTTTCTCACCATTGATAGGTGAACGGAAAGTCACGCCTTCTTCGGTGATTTTACGAAGTTCACCCAGACTGAACACCTGAAAGCCGCCAGAATCGGTCAGAATAGGCTTGTCCCAGTTCATAAAATCATGCAAGTCACCATGCTGCTGGATAATTTGCGTACCCGGGCGCAGCATTAAGTGAAAAGTATTGCCCAGGCAGATTTGCGCGCCGGTGTCTTTTACCTCTTCTGGTGTCATACCCTTTACAGTACCCAGAGTACCTACCGGCATAAACGCTGGCGTTTCTACGGTTCCACGTTCAAAGGCCATGCGCCCACGGCGCGCGCGACCACTGGTTTTATCTAATTCAAATTTCATTGTCATAAGTGTTCACTTCAGTGTATTAAATTTAGCGCTGTAACAGCATGGCGTCGCCGTAGCTAAAGAATCGATAGCGCTCTTTAATGGCTTCATTATAAGCCTTCATAATCAAATCACGACCCGCAAATGCCGAAACCAGCATAATGAGCGTGGACTCAGGTAAATGAAAATTGGTTATCAGACTGTCGACCACTTTAAATTCATAACCCGGAAAGATAAAAATATCGGTGTCTTCGAAAAACGGTTCGATGTCTTCTGTGGCTGAAGCCTGAGCGGCTGATTCCAGCGAACGAACCGAGGTTGTACCTACAGCAATAACCCGGCCACCCGAGGCTTTGGTCTGCTTAATGGCATGACAGGTTTCAGCACTGACTTTGGCGTATTCGCTGTGCATAACGTGGTCGTTAATGTCTTCCACACGCACCGGCTGGAAGGTTCCGGCGCCTACGTGCAGGGTAACATAGGCAAAGTTCACGCCTTTATCGCGCAACTGTTGCAGTATGTCGTCGTCAAAGTGCAGACCCGCGGTAGGAGCAGCAACGGCCCCCGGTTCGCGGTTATAAACGGTTTGGTAGCGTTCTTTGTCAGAGCTTTCATCCGGACGATCAATGTACGGTGGCAATGGCATATGCCCGTATTGCTCAAGCAGCTCGAGTACCGTTTCATCGTGTTCAAATTTTAATTCAAAGAGTGCATCGTGCCGCGCCAGCATAGTGATTTTCACATGACCTTCCAGCAACAACTCTGCCCCGGCTTTCGGCGCGCGGTTGGCTCGAACATGGGCTAGCACGCGATGGTCGTCCAGCAAGCGTTCCACTAAAACCTCGACTTTACCGCCGGAAACTTTTTCACCCAACAAGCGGGCAGGAATAACCCGGGTGTCGTTAAATACCAACAAATCACCGGCATTTAGCTCATCAACGATGTTTTTGAAGTGCTTATGCTCAACACTGTTTTCACTCGACTTAACCGAGAGTAAACGGCTTGCACTGCGCTGCTCCTGCGGGTAGCGGGCAATGAGCTCGTCGGGTAGCTCAAATGAAAAGTCACTGACTTTTAAAGAAGAATGATTGGTATCTGACATATCCGTGCTGCACTTACGAGATGTAATGAAGCGCGGATTTTACTGGAAAGTAGGCAGCCTGTCACTGTTACAGGCTGCCTGTTTATCGCAAGCTTACTCGACGCCGAAAATGGCTTTTAAAATGTAGAAGAAAGCAATCGACATAATGGCCCCTGCAGGCAATGTCACCACCCACGAAATAACGATGTTGCGAACAACACCAAGATTCAGAGCAGCTATACCGCGCGCCATGCCAACACCCAATACCGCACCGACCAGCGTTTGAGTGGTTGATATCGGTAACCCGGTACCGGACGCCAGAACTACGGTTGACGCAGCGGCAAGTTCCGCCGCAAAACCACGGCTTGGGGTTAAGTGCGTAATACCATTACCAATGGTTGCAATAACACGTTTACCCAGCATAGCCAGACCCGCCACGATACCTACGGCGCCTAAAGGCAGAACCCACCAGGCTAATGTCGCTTTACTGCCGATATCACCACCACTGGTAACCACACTCACTACAGCGGCCAATGGCCCGATAGCGTTAGCAACGTCGTTAGAACCATGAGCAAAAGCCATAGCACAGGCAGTGACCACCATCAGCACCGCAAAGACTTTTTCCACGTTGGTGTAATGCATGTCTTTGTCGTCTGACGGGTTAAACTTAAGACGCCCGATTGCCATTTTACCAATAGCAAAAACCAGTACCGCGATACCCAGCGCCCACAGATAACCTTCAATGCTGCCAAGATCCAGGCCAACGTGCTTAAGGCCTTTTTTAATCGTGACCAGCGACAGTACGAAACCAGCTAGCCCCATATAGTAAGGCACATAGCGCTTAGCCATTGCTAACGGATTCGATCGGTCAAAAATGAGCTTCTGTGCACTCATAAATATGAGATAGGCAATAAACCCGGATATGGCGGGGGTGACAACCCAGCTTCCAACGACACCTCCAACTTTCATCCACTGAACTGATTCCATGCTGACGCCGACAGCAGAGAAACCAACAATGGCACCAATAATGGAATGAGTCGTCGATACCGGCCAGCCAAGGTAAGAGGCTATCAGCAACCAAAAGCCTGCGGCTAAAAGAGCTGATATCATACCAAACACGAGCAATTCCGGCTGATCGACAAAGTATCCAGAGTCGATAATACCTTTACGGATGGTTGAGGTAACTTCCCCGCCGGCCAGGTAAGCGCCGGCAAACTCAAAAATCATCGCGATGAGAATCGCCTGTTTTATTGTCAGTGCCTTGGAGCCAACCGACGTACCCATGGCATTTGCCACGTCATTTGCGCCAATGCCCCAGGCCATGAAGAAACCAAAAACCGCTGCCATCCCGATAAGCAGGAGGCTGTAACTAGAAATAATATCCATAAATCAGACTCCGCTTAGACGCGCGCTAGCATCAGTTCGAAACGTGCACCGACTCGCTCGGCCAGGTCAGCTAAGTCGCCAACCCAGTCCAAAATACGGTATAAGAACATCGCGTCCACAGGGTTCATATCAAGCTCAATTTTGCGTAGATCCTGACGTAGCTTAATTTGAAGCTGATCGGTATCCGCTTCAATTGCGTCGAGCTCAGCAATGAAATTGTCAACCAGATCGCGTTCGCGCCCTTTAAAACCGGTTTCCAGCAAGTCGTCAAACTCACCAATGGTTTCGCGAGCCTTGTCAGTGGCATCCAGACAGCGACTTAAATAGGTGTCAAAGTCTTTTACCAAGGATTCAGGAATGGTTAATTCGCGACCGGTAACCAGACCGGAGATGTCTTTGGCTTTATTCGCAATTTTATCCTGCTGGGAAACGAGCTCAAGCAAGTCAGCTCGCTCTACCGGCATAAATAAGCCACCCGGAAGGTTCAGACGGATTTTGCGTTTCATTCCATCCGCGTTTGATTCGTGCTTCACGATGGTTGCGCGAGCGACTTCTGCGCTCTTCCAGTCCTTTGAATAAACCGCTTTAAAGAAATCTTTCAGCGCATAAGCGCAGCGGTGCACTTCGTCCATGTGGTCAATCATCGGTTTAATTGGGGACTTAGCAAAAACCCCAAGAAATGAGTTCACTGACATAACATTATCCGATTTTTTTCAGCCGATGTTAGCTGCCGCGAATGTTAGCGAAATCTAAAGACAAAGGGAACCGTAAGATTTGATTAATTATTCATGAATTGAACGCTCGTTCTATCTCAATTCTTTGCGTATCAACTTGAGCTTCTACTTGTCTTAGTAACTGATGCGCATTGTCCATTTCGGTGACCAGTCGCTCTAACTGATTTGAAAACCCGTCCACTTTCTCAGTTTGTTGCTCTGCTAACCTGAATGATGTTTTTGCTTCTTCTGTCGAAGCTTGAGCTTGCGCGGAAACTTCATTGGACGTCTCCACTAAGCGTTCAACAAATTGCTGCTGAGAGGTACTTGCCTGAGCAATTTCCCGATAACCACTCTCGATAGACAACGACGCCTCAGTCAACTGATTTAAAGAGTCGTTGATACCTCCCAGTGAGGATTGTGTTTTTTGGGCTAACTGCCTGACTTCATCAGCGACAACCGCAAAGCCCCGACCTTGTTCCCCAGCTCTCGCCGCTTCAATTGCTGCGTTCAACGCCAGCAAATTCGTCTGGTCGGCAATACTTGAAATAATGGACAGCGCATCTTTCACTTCTTTAACGGAAAGGTCGAGTTCCACAGCGGAACGTTTTGCTGTTTCGATTGCTTTTTCATTCCGCTCTGAAGCGTCTCTGAGCTTAAGAATATGCTGACGGCTTAATTTCATTGAGTCTTGCGTATCTAACGCATTTTTTTCCAGCGTATTGGTGCATTGATTTAGTTCTTCGGTTAACTCACTTAGCTCGGCAATGCCATTGATCGTTGTCGACGCTGACGCCTGCGTATTAGCAGATGATTGAACAATTTGCTGTAACTCTTGTATGACACGTTTTAATGCTTCATTGACGACCGTCATTTGTTGAGACTTTTCCTCATCGCGACGCTGGGTCTGCTCCAGTATGCCGTTAAAAAATTGGGCAATCTCAGCCATCTCAGTATCGCGGTCAGCATTGGGTAAATAATTCAGTTCCTGCCTGACGAGCAAGATTTCCATGGCGTCACGCAAGCTTCTTAACGGTGTCAGAACCATGCGTTTTAATAACACAAAATTAAGCACCGAAAATATCAATAGCGCGGCAACCAATGCCATAAGAATCCACTTAATCTGCACCAAGTTAGCCTGCTGGTTCTGTAAAAGAGCCTGCTCGACTTCTACCGCTAAGGACTGAATATTAGCAATGTCGTCTGATATTGAAGCAAAAGCCTCACGGCGTGACTCAATGAGTTTTAACGTTGAAGACAGCTCTTGCGGGTAACGCTTAATCAGACTGTTCATTTCCGAGATGATCTTTGGACCCAGTTCTTTTGCCTCTCTTGCTACCAGCATCATTGACTGATCGGGCAACTCTTCTTTTACGCCCAGTTCAGGTAACTGCTGCAGTCGCTCTACTTCCTTTTGCATGGCATTAAGCACTTGGTTGAGAGCCTGTTCTTCAACTTCTCCACTGAACAGCCGTTCCCTCGTGTGGACCAAGTGGGCAATTAATAACACTAAGTCGCTGCCGATACTCTGATAACTCTCCGCTGTAGAGGGACGGTTGCCACTGCCTTTTTGCACATAATCGAACAGCCGAGACAATTCATTAAACAGCGACCTCTCAGCATTTACCAACAACGCCACTTCCTGACCAGACAGTTTTCCTATCGCCCGATAGTCATTAGAAATTCGGCTACGAATAACATTCAGCTGTTCTTGCATCACCTCGGTAGATACTAAGTTTAATGCATTAAGTTCATCATTCACTTCGTTGACGGAGGTTTCAGCCTGGTTCAGCAAAAGCGCATTACCTGACTGCAGGTAACCGCTGAGCTCAGTGACCACTTCAACCATTAACTTTTCTTTTATGGATGAATAGACAGTCTGTTGCCGTTCAAAATGCTGTAACTGATTATTTGCCCAGGCGAGCACAAACAAAAACAGCAGCGACAAACCCAGCAAGGAAAAGGAAGAGACACGACTAAATGTTGAAACCCGCATAAATCAGTCCAGTTGAGAATACTGCGACAGTTTAAGACGGTTTTATGACAGCTTAATGAAAAAAGCCGCGGCATAAGCCACGGCTTTGTCGTTAACAACTAAGAGGTTTTAGAAAGAGTAAACTAGCGTTACCGCAGTTTCTGTATCCAGCTTCTCCAGGCTCTCATCGGCCACATGCGAGTTGTGATTTGCGCCAATTGAGAACTTCATTGCCAGTGAACTGTTAATATTCGCAGAAACCGAAAGCTCCGCTTTACTCTTTGTGTTGTCTTCTCCAATTTCAGATGACAACAACGCGTTAAAGCGTGAGTTTTCGCTAATTTTCCAGTTCAGTCCGCCCGCTAGACGCAAAATCATGGAGCCATCTGATTCAACCGGCGGTTCGCCTTCAACCTGTACTGGCTTCGTTCTGGAATAACCAGGACCAATTTCGTAGTCGGCATAAATGTCTTCATCGTAGCGATAACGGGCACCATAACCGGTTGCTACCGTTGCCTGGTACTCAAAACCACTAAACTCGTCTTCTTCATAGGAACCGAACACAAACAGCGAATCGCGACTGTCGGGATCGAACTTATAGTTACTCTGAGCCGATATGAACATGCGATCTGCGGTTTCGACACTTTCTCCGGTTTCCTGGTCTTCCTGTTCAGCGGTGTAATAATCAAAAACACCTTTATGGCGCCAGTTTTGAATATCCCGCGACGCGTTAAACTTGCCCTTCAGGCTTTCTGTCTCGGTATTACCAGAGGTGTAAAGCAAGCCAAATTCAGCACTGGCTTCCCACTCTTCAACCGTTTCTGTATCAATGTCGTCAGCATCGTCAAACATAAATGTTTGTGCACTCGCTGCAACAGGTAAAAACAAACTAGCGAATAATAAAGAAAATCGCACACTAACCTCGTTATTTGTGTCTTTTATAAAGTACCGCGTTACTTAATAATGGCGTCCAACTCACCGTTTTCATAGCGCTGAAACATTGATTCTAAGTTAATCGGCTTAATTTTACTGGCCATACCGGCACAACCAAAAGCTTCGTAGCGCGCACGGCAAATATCTTCCATAGCGGTTGTTGCTGCTGTAAAGAATTTGCGCGGATCAAAGTTTGACGGGTTTTCCGCCAAATGACGACGAATAGCACCGGTTGAAGCCAGACGTAAATCGGTATCGATATTAACTTTACGCACACCGTGCTTAATACCTTCCTGAATTTGCTCAACTGGCACCCCATAAGTTTCTGGGATCTCGCCACCAAATTCGTTAATAATCTTCAGCCACTCTTGCGGTACGGATGATGAACCATGCATAACCAAGTGTGTACCCGGAATGCGACGGTGAATCTCTTTAATGCGATCAATGGCTAAAATATCACCTGTTGGTGGGCGAGTAAATTTGTAAGCACCGTGCGATGTGCCACACGCAATAGCTAACGCATCAACATTGGTCGCTTTAACAAATTCAGCCGCTTCTTCAGGGTCGGTCAGCAGTTGTTCATGCGACAATTTACCTTCAGCGCCAACACCGTCTTCTTCGCCTGCTTCACCCGTTTCCAATGAACCCAGACAACCCAGCTCACCTTCAACAGAAACACCACACGCGTGCGCCATTTCGACAGTTTGTTTGGTCACTTTTACATTGTAGTCATACTCAGCAGGTGTTTTACCGTCTTCCAGCAAAGAACCGTCCATCATAACTGAGCTAAAGCCCAATTGAATTGAACGCTGACATACTGCCGGAGAAGTACCATGATCTTGATGCACAACGACAGGAATATGTGGCCATTCTTCAACGGCCGCCTGAATTAAGTGGCGCAAGAAAGGAGCACCAGCGTATTTGCGAGCGCCGGCTGAAGCCTGCACAATAACCGGACTGTCGGTTGCGTCAGCTGCCTGCATAATTGCACGCATCTGTTCAAGGTTGTTGACGTTAAACGCCGGTACACCGTAGTCATGCTCTGCAGCATGATCGAGTAACTGTCGTAATGACACCAAGGCCATAAAAAATACTCCTTAATTAAAAACTTGTGTTCAGGCGTCTTTAGCCCGTTCTTGTAAAATTGCAACGGCTGGTAATGTCTTACCTTCCAGGAATTCCAGGAACGCTCCGCCACCTGTTGAAATATAACTTATCTTATCAGCGATACCGTATTGGTCAATTGCAGCCAGGGTGTCACCACCTCCGGCAATTGAAAACGCGTCACTTTGTGCAATCGCATTGGCTATGGTTTTTGTGCCCTGACCAAACTGCTCAAATTCAAACACTCCCACCGGACCGTTCCAGACAATAGTGCCTGCGTTTTTCAGCATTGCTGCCAGTTGCTCTGACGTTTTAACACCAATATCGAAAATCATGTCGTCATCTGCAACGGTGTTAACGGCTTTGGTTTCCGCTTTAGCTTCTGCGCTGAATTCTTTACCTGTTACCACGTCCACCGGTAAAGGAATATCGCCACCTTTGGCTTTCGCCTGCGCCATTAAACGGTTGGCTTCGTCAGTTAAGTCGGCTTCATACAAAGACTTACCTACATTATGGCCAGCAGCTGCAATAAAGGTATTCGCAATACCGCCGCCCACGATTAACTGATCGACTACACCAGACAGTGACTCTAATACGGTAAGCTTAGTCGAAACTTTTGAACCACCAACAATAGCCACTAACGGACGCTTAGGGTTTTCCAGTGCTTTACCTAATGCTTCCAGCTCACCGGCCAGCAAAGGTCCCGCGCAGGCAACCGGCGCGTACTTAGCCACACCATGAGTGGACGCCTGAGCACGATGCGCGGTGCCAAACGCGTCCATCACATAAACATCACACAAGCTGGCTAATTTTTTAGCAAGCTCGTCATTGTTCTTCTTTTCACCAACATTAAAACGAACGTTTTCAAAAACTACCAGTTCTCCGGCACTGACTTCAACACCATCCAGGTAGTCTTTACAAAGGCGGACAGGGCAATCCAGTGCTTCTTTTAGGTAATCCACAACCGGTTGCATAGAGAATTGCTCGTCGTATTCACCTTCGGTTGGGCGCCCCAGGTGCGACATCACCATCACTTTAGCGCCAGCTTCCAACGCTTGCTGAATACTTGGCATTGCTGCTTTTAAACGCGCATCGGAAGTGACTTTGCCGTTTTTTACCGGGACGTTTAAATCTTCCCGTATGAGTACGCGTTTGTTGTTTAAATCCAAATCGGTCATAGCAATGACAGACATGCGGTATCCTCTCTAAACTTAGTGTTCTATTTGTTCAGCCATCGTTTTGGCCGTATCCAGCAAACGATTAGCGAATCCCCACTCATTGTCACACCAGCACAACAACTTAACCAGGCGCTTATGGCTTACGCGGGTTTGGGTGCCATCAACAATGGATGAATGTGGGTCATGGTTAAAATCGATTGAAACTAATGGCTCTTCAGTATAGTCCAGTATGCCCGCCAGCTGATGCTCACTTTGCTCACGTAAAACCTGATTTACTTGCTCTATTGTAGCATCACTATTGAGCGTAACACTTAAGTCCATAGCGGTGACGTTAGTCGTTGGCACACGTACAGCAATGGCCTCAAAACGCCCTTCTAAGTGCGGCAGTATGCGTTCTATACCTCGTGCCAGTCGGGTATCTACCGGAATAATGGAGCGTCCCGCCGCGCGGGTACGCCTTAAGTCAGGGTGATAAGCATCAATAACCTGCTGATCGTGCATAGCCGAATGAATGGTGGTAATAGCACCGGAATCAATGCCAAAGGTGTCATCCAATACTTTAATGACCGGCACAATACAATTGGTTGTGCAGGAGCCGTTCGATACCACTTTATGATCGGCTTTTAACTCTTTTTCATTCACCCCATAAATAGCCGTAAAATCAACATCCGGTTTTCCGGGATGAGAATACAGTACCCGCTTTACCCCTTGCTGCAGGTAAAGCTGACCGTCTGCCTGGCTACCAAAGACACCGGTACAGTCGATGACAAAATCTACTTGATGAGCACGCCAGTCAATGGCTTCAATCTCAGTCTGGTGTGTTAAAGCAATAGTGTCACCGGCGACGGTTAAGGTGTCATCACGCTGAGACACTTTTTCTCCAAACCGGCCATGGCTCGAGTCGTATTTAAGTAAATGCGCTATCGCTTCCGACGCTGCCGGTTCGTTAATCAGAACCACCTGCACGCTGTCGCGATAGCCATTTTCATACAAAGCACGCAAAAAGCTTCGACCAATACGGCCAAAACCATTAATCGCAATACGAGCTGGCTTGCTCATTTATGCTCCCAGCAGTCGTTTAGCAGCTGCCACAGTGTTTTCTGCCGTAATACCAAAGTGCTTGTATAAATCGGCAGCTGGCGCAGACTCACCAAAAGTCGTCATGCCAACGACTTCGCCGTTAAGGCCAATGTACTTGTACCAAAAGTCCGCAATACCGGCTTCAATCGCAACACGGCGGGTCACGCTGGAAGGCAACACAGACTCTTTGTATTCAGAATCCTGAATGTCGAACACATTGGTTGATGGCATAGAGACAACGCGCACCTTATGACCTTGCTCTGACAGTTGCTCAAAAGCAGCAACCGCTAAATCAACTTCAGAGCCAGTAGCAATCAGAATCACTTCCGGCTCGCCGTCACAATCTTTCAGCACGTAGCCACCACGAGCAATATTGGTTAGCTGATCTTCATCTCTTTCTTGTTGCTGCATGCCCTGACGGCTGAAAACGAGCGCAGTCGGTGTTTTGCTGCTTTGTACTGCAGCACCCCAGGCAACGGCGGTTTCAACCGGATCACAAGGACGCCAGCATTGCAGATTCGGGGTTTGGCGCAAGTTAGCCAACTGCTCGACCGCCTGATGGGTAGGTCCGTCCTCGCCTAAACCAATAGAGTCATGGGTGTAAACAAAAATGCTGGGCTGTTTCATCAGCGCCGACATACGTACGGCGTTGCGGGCATATTCCATAAACATCAGGAAGGTTGCACCGTAGGCTTTAAAGCCACCGTGCAAGGTTACGCCATTCATAATAGCGGACATACCAAACTCACGGACACCATAGAATACGTAGTTGCCGCTGGCATCGTCGGCAGTAATGCCTTTTGCATCCTTCCATAAGGTCAAATTAGAGCCGGCTAAGTCGGCAGAACCACCCAATAGCTCAGGTAATTTAGGACCAAATTCATTCAGTACATTCAGTGACGCTTTACGTGTCGCTATTGCTTCAGGGCTACTTTGCAGCTGCTTCGCATAGCTGTGTACAGAGTTCTCAAAACCTTCCGGTAATTCGCCATTTAAGCGGCGCTTTAATTCTTCTGCTAACTGCGGGTGTTCCTGCTCATAAGCCACCCAGCGCTTATTCCACGAGGATTCAACCGCCGCACCTTTATCCACCGCAGACCATTTTTGGTAAACATCGGCCGGCACTTCAAAAGCTTCGTGTGGCCAATTCAACTGCTTACGTGCAGCGACAATTTCATCATCACCCAGAGGCGCGCCGTGACAGCTTTCAGAGCCTTGTTTGTTCGGTGCACCGTAACCAATCACGGTTTTGCAAATAATAAGAGTCGGCTTATTTTCGTAAGCTCGCGCTTCATCAATTGCCCGGGTGATGGCAGCCGAGTCGTGTCCGTCAACTTTGTCTATGACGTGCCAACCATAAGACTCAAAACGTTTCGCTGTGTCGTCGGTAAACCAACCTTCGACTTCACCATCAATGGAAATGCCGTTGTCATCGTAAAACGCGATGAGCTTACCTAAACCTAAGGTACCCGCCAGTGAACACGCTTCGTGAGAAATGCCTTCCATTAAGCAGCCATCACCCAGGAAGGTGTAAGTGTAATGATCAACAATTTCATGGTTTTCACGATTAAACTGCGCGGCTAATACCTTCTCGGCCAGTGCCATACCAACCGCATTTGCAAGCCCCTGGCCCAACGGCCCGGTGGTGGTTTCGATACCTGGCGTGTAGCCATACTCAGGGTGACCCGGGGTTTTTGAGTCGAGTTGACGAAATTGCTTCAAATCATCAATGCTGAGGTCATAACCAGACAGGTGCAACAAAGAATAAATCAGCATTGACCCATGCCCGTTAGATAACACAAAGCGGTCGCGATCGGCCCAGCCCGGGTTATGAGGGTTATGCTTTAGATAGTCACGCCAAAGAACTTCTGCGATATCTGCCATACCCATGGGCGCTCCGGGGTGGCCTGATTTGGCTTTCTGAACCGCATCCATACTGAGCGCACGGATGGCATTGGCGAGATATTGACGATCTGACATGAAAAACCCCCTGGAAGGTGAAGAGCAACTTGCGATGCGCGTATTCTCCACATTTCAGGGGGTACAAGCAAATTTATAGGCAATATTTTGTTTAAATATCAGCCTGTAAATCCGCTGCTTTATCCGTTTTCTCCCACGGAAAGTTATCCCGGCCAAAGTGTCCATATGCCGCCGTCTGCTTATAGATAGGACGCTCCAGATCAAGCATTTTAATTAATCCATAAGGGCGTAAATCAAAATGTCGGCGTACCAGCGCAATGAGTTGCTCTTCTGAGTGCTTAGATGTACCGAAGGTGTCGATACTGATAGAGGTTGGTTCGGCAACACCGATGGCGTATGAAATTTGCAGCTCGCAACGCTCGGCTAAACCGGCAGCCACCAGGTTTTTAGCGACATATCGCGCCGCATAAGCCGCACTGCGATCAACTTTTGAGGGATCTTTACCAGAAAATGCACCGCCACCATGACGAGCCATGCCACCATAAGTATCAACAATAATCTTACGGCCGGTAAGGCCACAGTCACCCATAGGACCACCGACGACGAAGCGCCCGGTTGGGTTGATATGAAACTGGGTATCTTTTGAAATCCACTGCTCCGGTAATACTGGCTTAATAACTTCTTCCATGATGGCTTCACGCAGAGTTTTCTGTGTGATGTCTTCTCGGTGCTGAGTGGAGAACACGACAGTATCAATGGCAACCGGCTTACCGTTTTCGTAAACAAAGGTCAGCTGACTTTTGGCGTCCGGGCGCAACCAGTCCAGCGTGCCGTTATTGCGCACTTCTGACTGGCGCTGCATAACACGGTGCGCGTAAGTAATAGGAGCAGGCATTAAAACTGACGTTTCATTTGAAGCATAGCCAAACATCAAACCTTGATCCCCTGCGCCCTGCTCTTCCGGGTTAGCACGGTCAACGCCCTGATTAATATCGCCACTTTGTTTACCGATAGCGTTCAATACCGCACACGATGCGCCATCAAACCCCATATCAGAATGCCGGTAACCAATGTCTTTTACCGTTTGTCGGGCCAGGTCTTCAACATCAACCCAGGCCTTTGTCGAAATTTCGCCACCAACCAGCACCATGCCGGTTTTAACGTAGGTTTCACAGGCTACACGGGCTTTAGGGTCTTTTGCTAAAATGGCGTCTAAAACCGCATCGGATATTTGGTCGGCAATTTTGTCCGGATGCCCTTCGGACACTGACTCTGAGGTAAACAGGTGACGTGACATATGCCCACTATTCCTTTATTTTGATGAAATCACTCAATACTGGTTGCATAATGTAACCGATCACTCTGTTTTTTTCTACTTCTGGACGTCTAAAAGTCCGAATAAGGCTGACGACATGCGAGTACCGCGGATTTATCACCCCGCCTCGATAAACTTACAAACTAAAACCGAATTGAGCCCGGATGCATTCCAGCACTTGATCAAAGTATTGCGTTTTAACGTAAATGATAACATTGTTTTATTTAACGGTGACGGTCACAACTACGAGGCAACGATAACGTCGGTCCAAAAAAAATCCGCCCATTTTATTGCCACTGACAGCAAGACAAATAATTCGGAGTCGCCTGTCCGCGTTCATCTTGCTCAGGTCATTTCTCGCGGTGATCGCATGGATTTTGTTCTGCAAAAATCAGTCGAACTTGGGGTGACCGAAATTACACCGCTGTTTAGTGAGCGCTGTGGCGTTAAACTCAGTGGCGACCGGCTCGAAAAGAAGCAGCAACAATGGCAAAAAATTGTGCGTTCGGCTTGTGAACAGTGTGGCCGCAGTGTGGTTCCTGAAGTTAAGCCGGCTCAGCAGTTCAGCGACTTTATTGACAGCACATTTGCCGGGCTTCGCCTGACCTTAGATCCGACGGCAACAAAGCCACTTTCGTCGTTTCAACACGCCGACAAAGGTATACAATTACTCATTGGGCCCGAAGGTGGATTGACCGACGAAGAAGTCACTGCCGCCGAGCAACAAGGGTTTAACCCAATGCGTCTGGGCCCTCGCGTATTAAGAACAGAAACCGCCGCGCTATCTGCGCTCACAACCGTGCAATATCAGTTTGGCGACTTAGGTTAAAGGAGTTTACATGAAGAAGTTAGCTATGGTGATGGATCCAATCGCCGCTGTAAAAACCGAAAAGGACACCAGTTTTCGTCTGCTGCTGGAAGCTCAGGTGCGTGGTTATCAATGTTTTTACCTGGAAATGGCTGACTTAGTCATTGATAACGGCCAGCCAATGACCTTTGCACGGGAAGTTCGCGTTCAGGATCAAAAAACCGACTTTTACAGCTTAAGCGACAGTCAGTACCGTCCGCTTGAAGAATTTGACGTCATTATGATGCGTAAAGATCCGCCCTTTGACAGCGAGTTCTTATACGCCACACAAATTCTGGAACTGGCCGAGCAGCGCGGTAGTTTGGTGGTGAACAAACCGCAGAGCCTGCGTGATTGCAATGAGAAACTCTTCACTTCATGGTTTGCCGATTCTATTGCCGATACGTTGGTCAGCTCCCGTGCTGACGTGATTAAAGCGTTTCATAAAAAGCACGGCGATATCATTTTAAAACCATTAGATGGCATGGGCGGCGCTTCGATATTTAAAGTTGGCGCCGATGGCAACAATCTGGGTGTTATTATTGAAACTCTGACTGAGAAAGGTCAGCGCTACGCCATGGTGCAAAAATACTTGCCAGAGATTAAAGACGGCGACAAGCGCATTTTAATTATTGATGGTGAGCCTGTGCCTTATTCTTTAGCGCGTATTCCCAGCGCCGGAGAAACCCGCGGAAATCTCGCAGCCGGCGGCAGCGGACGGGCTCAACCTTTGTCGGACAGTGACTGGGCTCTGGCCCGTAAAGTGGCACCTGAACTGAAAAAGCGTGGGCTCATTATCGTTGGGCTGGACGTTATTGGCGACCGTATTACGGAAATTAACGTCACCAGCCCAACCTGCATGCGTGAAATTGAAAACGCTTATGATATCAATATTGCCGAAATGGTCTTCCAGGCAATTGAAGAGAGATTGAATTGAATTTCCGTTAGACGCCCCCATATCGTTATTAGAGATTATCGTTAAGGAGTCGGTGAATCGATGAACAATTTGCAGAATCATTTTTTGATAGCAACACCCATGCTGGACGATCCCATGTTTAAACGGACCGTGACCTACATCTGTGAGCACAATGAAGAAGGTGCAATGGGGCTGGTCATTAATCAGCCGGCAGATTTAAGCGTGACCTCGCTACTGGATAAGCTGGAAATTGTTTACCCGGAAAATAACCAGCACCTGCAGGGCAATGTCTACCAAGGCGGTCCTGTTGGTCGTGAACGCGGTTTTGTGATTCACCCACCTCAGGATAACTGGAGTGCCAGTCAGAAGCTGAGCGATGACATCATGGTCACAACCTCACGGGATATCCTGGAAGCCTTGGGTTCGTCTGCGGCTCCGCCTCAGTTTTTACTGACCTTAGGCTACGCCGGCTGGGAAGCCGGTCAGTTAGAAGAAGAACTGGGCGAGAACTCATGGCTCGCCATTCCGGCAGACCCTGCGCTGCTGTTTAATACACCCGCAAGTGAGCGCTGGCAAAAAGCCACAGAGCAACTTGGTTTTGATGTGTGGCAGCTGGGACCGGATGTCGGCCACGCATGAGTACGGTTATTGGTTTTGATTTTGGTACCAAAAGCATTGGTGTTGCGGTTGGGCAAACCATTACGGCAACCGCCTCGCCATTAGCCGCGCTCAAAGCGAAAGAAGGCATACCCGACTGGCAACTTATTGAAAAGCTGTTTGCGGAGTGGCAACCAGAGCAGTTGGTCGTAGGCTTACCGCTAAATATGGATGGTACCGAACAACCGCTTACTCAGCGGGCAAAAAAATTCGGTAATCGTTTGCATGGGCGTTTCGGTTTACCCGTTGCTTTCCAGGATGAGCGTCTCACTTCAACGTCGGCCCGCGAAAACTTATTTGCCAACGGCGGTTTCCGAAAACTGGAAAAGGGCTTGGTCGATAGTCAAGCGGCGCTCATTATTGTTGAAGATTTTCTGAACGGTTATTTGCCAAAAAGCGATAATTCGTTATAGTGTCGTCAGTAATAAGTTGACGCGACAGGAGCTGGCCTTGTTTGGTAATGAAGAACCCTATTCAGTAACAGGTAATACTATTTTACTGAAAGACGAAAATAAAAAACTGCTTTTAATTACTGGTCCTCGTTACCAAAACATACTGGTTTCGCGAGGTTCCGTAGAGTTTACTGATCTACCGGCTGAACGTCGCCCCGGGTTAAGACTGGTCTCGTTACAAGAAGTCTTTAAAAAGGACAAGACGTACTTTTTCATCCGTGCCGGCGGTGTTGAATATCAAGTTGACCTTAAATTTGAAGACAGCCCTATTACTGAAATGAAGTTTTAGAGGCTGACAGGAGTAACCAGAATGACACATAAACTCTGTGCTACTGTCTGGTTACTCTTACTCCTTCCCCTAACCGCTAATAGCCAAAATTTTTTTCAACTCAGCGAAAGCGCCGATGACGGCCAACTGACTTTTTCTTACCAGTGGCGTGATTTTGATGACCATCAGCAAACGTTTGACTTTCAGGTTGATAAAAAAGAGTTTTTGCAGCCCCTAAAACGTTATCGTGGTTTTAACCTTGAACGCAGTCAACGTGAACTTGCGCATCAATTAAATCGCTATATTCGCCAACAACAATGGCAGGGTATTCAGGCACGTTTAACTCCTCGCCAGCAATCCGTTGAACTGGTGACCGCCAATGCCAGGACCGAACAAAAGCAACAACAGCTTAAGGAATATAAGAAGCGTTTGCGCGAATACTACCATGAGCGTTGGAACGATTATCTGGAAGCTAACTTCTACCGCCAACTGACTTTACCCCCGGGCGAGCAGGGTATTATTCCTGACCATCCGGCCATTGCACGCGAAGTAACTCCCACTATACGCCCACTGATACAGGCAATTGGTGAACAACTGGGTAATAATACGCAACGTAATTACATCAATTACATTGCCAGCTTTATCCAGCAAATTCCTTATAACGACTTGAACAGTAAGCTGGATAGCCGCGGAGATGGCTTCGTGCCGCCTAACCAGTTGCTTTACTACAATCAGGGCGACTGCGACAGTAAAGTGACTTTAATGACGGCAGTTATAAAACAAATTATCGACACACCCAAAATGGCCATCATTTATCTGCCGAAACACGCCGTCTTTGGCATCGCTATTAGTCGACGTTCCGGGGACACTACGGTTGAGCATGATGGTGTCAATTATATCCTGGTTGATGTGACTGGCCCGGCGGCAATGCCTTTGGGCCAGGTGGGTGACGAAACGGAATTTCAAATCAACACCGGACAATACAGCGTCGTACCACTTAACTGATTCTGACTATAAATGTTCTTCTGCAAACTGCGCTAGTTGACTGCGCACCACACCATTTAAGTTTATCGTCGCACTGCCGGGATAATCTTTAAATCGTTCGACAATATAGGTCAAGCCGGAAGTCACTGCAGTTAAATAATAACTATCAATTTGCGCCAGGTTGCCCGACACGACCAGTTTCGTATTCTCACCGCAGCGAGTGATTAAGGTTTTCAACTGAGATGCGGTTAAGTTTTGCGCTTCATCTAGTATAACGATGGCGTTTTGTATACTGCGTCCACGCATAAAATTCAGTGACTTAAACTGAATGTTCGCCTTTTTCATAATATAATTTAAGCTCGACTCCATACTTTCATCGTGCCTATGCAAAGCCTCTAGTGAATCCGTTATAGCAGACAACCAGGGAGCCATTTTCTCTTCTTCCGTACCCGGCAGATAACCAATTGACTCAGCAATTTCGGGCGTATTCCGAGTCACAATAATTTTCTCGTAAATTCCCTGTTCCACCACCATTTGCAACGCCGCCGAAAGGGCAAGGAAGGTTTTTCCGCTACCTGCCGGGCCCGTCAAAATCACCATATCCATACTGGTATCGAGCAGAGCATGTAACGCCATAGCCTGATAAATATTCTTCGGATGCACACCCCAGGCACCATAGGACATCATGCGCTCCACGCCTAAATCCATAAGCGTCACCGTGTCGTTGTCGTACGCTTCGACCCGGGCGGCAAAGTTGTTGGTGGAATCAATAATGTATTCATTCGCAAAAATTTGAGGTAGCAATTCACGACTCACCGTATGGTAGGCATCTCTGCCTTCTTGTTGCGTTTTCACCTCACCCACCTGTGACCAGAAGTCGCCTTCAAACTTATAAAAACCTTTAGTCAGCAAACGAATGTCATCAATAAGCTGGTCAGTTCGGTAATCCTCCACGTATTTCATACCAGCGCCCTTGGCTTTCAGGCGCATATTAATATCTTTGGTAACCAGCACCACGCCGGCGGGCGCACGCTCGCGTTGAATTTCCAGAGCCGCCTGAATAATTCGGTGGTCGTTTTCTGTTAACGACAGCATCGAATCGGTTTGCTCCAGCTGATAGTCGGGGAAAATGGCGAGGGTTCCATTTGCCTTATGTTCACCGTGCATTCGGCTTAATGGCACACCTGCCACAATTTCCTCTGGCGTTGCTTCTTTTAATACTTCCTCTAAAGAACGAATCGCCACCCGCGCTTCCCGGCTCACATCCTTATTTCGATCTTTTATTTTGTCGAGCTCTTCAAGAACCACCATGGGGATAATCACGTTGTGTTCGTCGAAGTTAAGAAAGGCGAGAGGGTCGTGCAGAAGAATATTGGTATCCAGGATAAAGAACTTGCCGGTGCTTTTAGTCATTAGCGCGTACCTTTGCTTGTGGTTATTCTTTTCTTACAGCTTAGCCTAAAATTCATGACACAACGGTTACAGAAATAAATTTTTCCTCGGAATTAGCGAGCGAATTAAGTACCATTGCGACCTTAGAAAATGGCGCGCGGGAGTGTGTAGTGAGCGAGTTTAGAGTTGGACAGCGTTACTTAAGTGAAACGGAAACCGAATTAGGGCTAGGCATGATCACCCAGGCCGAAGGGCGTCACTTAACCGTGATGTTCCCTGCCACCGGTGAGGTGCGACTGTACTCGGCCCAGGAAGCCCCCTTAGCTCGCTATCAGTTGCAAGTGCAGCAGCAAGGTAAACACGCTGACGGCTGGAGCTTCACTATTCAGGAGTTGACCGAGTCACAGGGTATTGTGACCTACCACGGGTTACGTGATGACAACCAGGAGTCCGTTGTTGTCCCCGAAACCCAGCTCTCTCATCAAGTGGATAGCAACCCAGCACTAACTCGCTTACTGGCGGGTCAGGCCGACAGACTCGATATGTATCAGTTGCGTTGCGAAGCCAGCGAACACCTGGCGCATCATCAAGCCAGCGAGGTTGCCGGTTTATTAGGTGTTCGCACCCATTTGCTGCCGCATCAGCTGTATATTGCCAAAACCGTTGCCGATCGTTACCACCCTCGTGTGCTCTTAGCCGATGAAGTGGGCTTAGGAAAAACCATTGAAGCCGGCATGATCATTAAGCGCCGCCTGACCACGGGCCGTTCGCAACGTGTACTGATTGTTGTGCCGGAATCTCTGATGCATCAGTGGCTGGTTGAACTGCGCCGCCGTTTTGCCTTGAACTTTACGCTATTTGATGACGAACGCTGTGAACAGGCCGAAGCCGACAGTGAAAACCCCTTTTTGACCGAACAACACATCATCATCAGTAGCCGTTTTATGCACGAGTCTCGCTGGAGTCAGGCGTTGCTTGAAGCCGAGTTCGACTTGCTGATTATCGATGAAGCTCATCATCTACAACCCAGTGCGCCGGAATTCAGTGCCGTTAAAAACCTTTGTGAAGCGGTGCCCGGCTTGTTGCTGTTAACCGCAACCCCGGAGCAGGAAGGTGCTGAAGGGCATTTCCAACGGCTGCAGTTACTGGATCCGGACCGGTTCTCCAACTTTGCCAGTTTTCAGAAAGAGCAAGCGCACTACAAAGAATTGGCAGAGCAGGCCGAATCAGTCACTGACCCCGCCGAACTCGATGACTTACTGGATAAACACGGCACCGGCCGCGTCATGTTCCGTAATCGCCGTGCCGATATCGGCGGCTTTCCTTCGCGCCACTTTCATCCGGTAGAGCTGGATGAATTTGAAGCCGATGAAGACATGCCCTGGTGGATGGAAGATCCGCGTATTGACTGGTTACTGGACCACATTAAACAAAACCGTTCGGAAAAAGCACTGTTAATCTGTAAAACCGCAGAGCAAGTTCTCGATTTATCGGAAGCCCTGCGGGTGCTGGCCGGTGTACAAGCCGCAACCTTCCATGAAGGTATGACGCTGACCGAACGTGACCGCTCCGCTGCCTTTTTTGCCAGCGAAGAAGACGGCAGCCCGATTCTGCTGTGCTCAGAAATTGGCAGTGAAGGTCGTAACTTCCAGTTTGTCCACCAACTGATTTTATTCGATTTACCGACTAACCCTGACTTGCTGGAACAACGCATTGGCCGTTTAGACCGCATTGGTCAACAACAGGACATTGATATTTACCTTCCTTACAGCAAAGGATCAACCGAAGCCATACTGCTGCCTTGGTATGAACAGGGAATGAACGCCTTCACTCAGTGTAATGCGATAGGCCGTAAGTTGTATGATGCCTTCGCCGCTGAAATTGAACAGGCTATTGCTGAGCAGCAGCCTTTAAGTACCGAGTTGCTGGAACAGACGAAAGAGCTGCACAAAACCTGGCTGGAGCACAACCGCGAAGGTCAGGATAAGCTTCAGGCACTCAATGCCTGTCGCCCCGAAACTGCAGAAAAAATCATAGAGCAAATTCATCGTGACAGCGATACCGATACGCTGGCAGATTTTATGATTGCCTTTTGCGACCGCTTTGGCATTAACAACGAAGTGCTGGATGAAGAACGCTGGTTTATTCGTCCGGGCGAGCATATGCGTATCGGTAGCCTGCCGGGATTACCGGATGACGGCATCACCGTTACTTTTGACCGGATTACCGCGCTTAACTTTGAAGATACCGACTTCCTAAGCTGGGATCACCCTATGGTGCAGGCCGCACTGGAACTGTTAACGGCAGACGACTTTGGCAGTACTTGCGTAGCTGAGCTGAAAAACCCGGCGATTCCAGCGGGTAGCTGGTTCCTGGAACTGGACTTTGCCAGCATTGTGCCAGCGCCAAAAGCAGCGGCATTGCAGGAATTCTGCCCGTTAAAGAGCTTACGTCTGCTGTTTAATGGTCAGGGTCAGGAGCTTTCCGCCAAAGTATCGCGCGAGCTTCTGGATCAACAGGCGAGTTTCATCGATAAGAAAACCGCTCGCCAGGTGCTGCGTCAGCTGCGTGAGCCCGCGCAAAAGCTCATTCACTCGGGTCAGCAACAAGCACGTGACTGGCAACATAGCCAGCTTGAGCAGGTAAAACAGAATGCACTGAACGCATTACAGCATGAGCAAAACCGTCTACTCGAGTTACAGAAGAAAAACCCGTCGGTACGTACCAGCGAAATAGAAGCGATAGATTGGCGTGAAAAGCAGATTACCTCGGCTCTAGAACGCCCGCAGCTATCGCTACAGGCCGTGCGTATTCTGGTTAATAATCATTAATGACGCTGCTTCATTACCAGCCACCAACAACGCCTTTTCTCAACGTACTTTATGAGGACAGCCAGTTGCTGGTGGTTGATAAAGCCGCCGGGATACTCAGTGTTCCCGGTAAGCGGCCAGAGCATAAAGACTCAGTTTACACCCGGGTTCAGCGAGCACATCCAGACATTAGAGTCGTGCACCGGCTGGATATGGCCACCTCAGGTATTTTATTACTGGCAAAAACCAAAGCGGCGCAAAGCCACCTTAACCGACAATTTCAGAACCGCACTACCAACAAAAAATACATGGCGAGAGTCTGGGGTAAGCCGCCCGCTCAGCAGGGAGAAATCGAGCTGCCATTATCTTGCGACTGGCCTAACCGGCCCAGGCAGCACATGGACTTTTTCACTGGCAAGCCCAGCACCACTTTTTATCGAGTCATTGAATTTGACGGCTGCTGTAGCCGTGTTGAACTCATACCTCATACTGGCCGTTCGCATCAACTCAGAGTTCATATGCAAGCTATTGGCTGTCCCATTTTAGGCGATAAATTCTACGCACACAGCGACGCCTTTTCTGCCGCTGAACGGTTATTGCTGCACGCCGAATACCTTTCTGTATCGCATCCGCAAACCGAACAACCCATAGCGTTCTATAGTCCCGTTCCGTTTTAAGACTTTACACTCAAGCTGTCCGTGCTGTGGCCGATATAAGCTGCATGAAGCGCTATCTATTAATACTGCTGGCTGCACTTTTTATCGCGCCCGCAGTAGGCCAGGACGACTTACAACGTTATTTACCACAAGACCAGTTACATTGGTTGTCAGGTGATGACGACGAGCGCTATTTGGCTTTGAAAAAAGAGTATCTCCAGGCTTTTGAACGCGGTCAAATCGTACTATTACCAGACTGGCACTATCATCCGCTGCAGTCATTCTATATTCGACCCGTTTATGAAAACGCACCGGACTTCGGCTGGACTACCTGGGCATTAACGCCACCCGACAACGATATACGTACCGACAACTTGCAGACGCCGGCCAGTGCGACGCACTTCCCCGAGGCAGCAGATGAAGAAGTCTTCACACCTCTTGTTGACGCCTTACAGCAACGCATGACTCTGCTGCTTGAGGAGACAATAAGCCGCCCCGGTTTTTCTGTGTGGGTGGTTGAAGGTATTACGGCCGATATTGCCTTGCGCTTACTGGAGAATGAACCCTCAATAATGCCCGATGCTATTGTACTGATTAATGCCTATGTGCCGCAATTTCAATACAACCGGGAGCTTGCTGAGCGTATCAGCCAGTCGCAGTTGCCCGTTTTGGATATTCGCAGTGCAGAGGGGAACCGTTGGGTGAGTGAGCACTGGTCACAACGTAAAAAACTAGCCAATAAATATCAGCACCCAGCGTACCGCCAGCGACAACTGGTTAACTCCGGTAACGCCGGGCAACGTGAATTAACCTCCACCATAAAAGGCTGGCTGGAATTTCACGGCTTTTAGCAGTACTTGTTCTAACGAATATCGCGCTTTTCTTTGATTTTCTCATAGGCGGCCTGAATATCCTGAGCACGTTGCTGGGCCTGTTTCATAACTTCTTCAGGTAAGCCCTTTGATGCCAGTTTATCTGGATGGTGTCTTGCCATCAGCTTACGATACGCTTTCTTAATTTCAGCGTTACTGTTTTGCGCTGTTACACCAAGCACTTCATACGCGTTTTTAATTTCATCCTGACTGGAGGTTTTACGCTGCTGCTGGTGCTGTTGCCGACGATGCTGATGAAAACGAAACGCCGCTTTCTCCATCATCAACCACTGGTCCAGCTGAAAACGGGTAAAACCAAGGTGCTTCGCAACGTTAACCAGAACTTCATGTTCTGATTTCTCCAGAATCCCGTCGTTCAATGCCAGGCCAATGAGCTGCTCCATGAACAACTGCAATACATCCCGGTTACCATAGAAAGAGGCGCTAAAGTCTTTCATGACTTGCTGCAATGGGAATGTCGGTTCTTTGCCTTCTCTGAAGGCTTCCTGCGCTTCCCGGGTTGCGTCTGAACTGAGGTTCAGGCGGCGCATGAGTTCCTGCGCCTGAGCAATATCGTTCGACGTTACCTGACCTTTAGCTTTAGCAACATGGCCCATTACGGCGAACAAGGTATAGATAAAATTAGCGTCACCCGCTGCCTGTTCCGCACCGTATAGAAAGCGTCCCCAGGCACCTTTTCTGGAAAAGTCCTGAGCCATTCCCCGATCAAACCAATGACCGATCAAAACACCCAGGATAGCCCCAGGCCATTTCATAAATGCAAAACCTGCCAGTGCGCCGACAACTTTTCCCCAAACCATTCTATTTCTCCAACTGCTGGTTAAGTTGATGCAAACGCTCCGGCGTGCCGACATCCGTCCAAAGACCATTCCAGCAGGTTCCTACCAGTTGCTTTTGCTCTATTGCCGCATCAAAAAATGCTTTTAGCGCCTGCTTTCCCGGAGGAAAAGGTGCCAATAATTCTTTTCTGTACAACCCGATACCGGAGAACGTTTTCCTTTCTGAGCCTTTACTAATCAAACGGCCATTCTCAACACCAAAATCACCCTCCGAATGATGAACCGGGTTGTCCACCATGATCAAATGCGCAAGCTGCTCATCCTCTAAATGGGTCGGTAAATCCTGGTAATTCCAGTCAGTCCAAATATCCCCATTGATAACCCAGAAAGGATCATCCCCTAATAACGGCAATGCTTTAATAATGCCACCGGCAGTTTCAAGACCACCTTCCGGCTCTGCTGATAACGAAATTTGCAGCCCCCATTGGCTGCCATCACCCACAAAGTTTTCAATTTTCTCACCATGCCAGGCATGGTTAATCACCACCTCATTAACTCCGGCGGCAGCTAACTTCTCTAAGTGATACGCCAATAGCGGTTTCCCGGCCACCGGTAACAGCGGTTTGGGCTGATTATCCGTCAGCGGACGCATCCGGTTTCCCCGCCCGGCGGCTAAAATCATCGCTCTCATAAGGTTTCCTTCCAGGCTGGTACAACACGCTGTTCTAGCCACTGGTTATAGTCAGCAAGCTGCGGATAGTTAGCACTTACTCGCTGCAGATAACCCAGAGTTCTGGGGACGTCCTGCAAATACCCCGGTTTATGGTCACGGTGCGCCAGCCGCGCAAAAATACCGGCGGCTTTAGTATGTCGCTGTAACCCCATCCAGTCGAACCAATGCTGCCATTGCTGTGGTTCAATCTGAGCAGCCAGTTGATCAGACTCAATTAATTGTTGTCTCAACCCCTGACTCAACTCATTAACCAAATCATCAGGCCACTCAATGTAACAGTCGCGCAATAACGACACTGCGTCGTATGTCACCGGCCCCAAAACCGCATCCTGAAAATCAATGACACCAATGCGGTCATCATCCAGTAGCATTAAATTACGCGAGTGAAAGTCTCGGTGTACGCCCACTTGCGGTTGTTCCAACGCGTTATTGATAAGCTGCTGACTAAATTTTTCCCATATGCGTTCATCTTCATCGTTCCAGTCTAACGCCAGGTGCGTTTGCAGCAGCCAGTCTTTAAACAACGATAGCTCACGCTCCAGCAGCGCTTTATCAAAAGCGGGGAGTTCCCCCTGCTCTGTGCGCCGCACGGACATGATATTCGGTAGCGCAGTTAATGCCTGTTGATAATACTGTCGGACGTTACGAGGATGGAGTTTGCTCAGCAGAAGAATTTGACCGAAGTCCGATTGCAGCATGAAACCTTGCTCGAGGTCTGCAGCGATAACTTCCGGAACAATGACCTCTGCGTCCGCATAGGCGTCAGCAACGGCCAAAAATGGCTTCATGGGTTCCTTTTCCGGCGGACAATCGACCGCTATCAGGCTATTTTTACCGTTTGTAGCCCGAAAGTAACGACGGAAACTGGCATCACCGGATACAACCTCTAAAGTCGGCTGGGGAACCCCAGTCTGGGCTTCACACCATGCCTGCAGAGCCACTTCTCGTTTGTCTTCCAAAATACCCTCCACCAAATATTGTCGTAAAGCCTTAAAACTAGCAGTGTACCAAATAGCGAAACAAACAAAATTGCTTTATTATACCCACGCGCTGCAAAACAGAATAAATGCATTTAATAACAACGAACGGAAGATTCAATTGCTGCTACGATTTATTACTCCGCTGATGCTACTGTCCTTTACCGGCAATGCGCTAGCGGCTTTACAGAATCAAAACGTACAACAAAACATGACCTGCGCTGCCGCACAGACACAGGAGAATGTGATTGGTGCGGTACAACTGCAGCAAACTGAGGCGGGAACCATTGGTGTGGAGTCACGCAAAGCGGAAATCTTTGCCAACGACAAAGCCTTTTTTACCGGTAACGTTATTATTCAACGTAACGGGCAATGGCTGTCCACATCAAAAGCCACCATCGATCAGCAAAAAGGTGAAATTTTTGCCTCAGATGGCATGACTTTTAGTGATGGCTACCTCAATGTAACCGGCGACTCGTTATTTCTTGATCTTAACGAAGATAAAGCCGAGCTCTATAACAGCGACTATCGCTTACAGAACCATAACGCTCGGGGGCACGCAGAACTGCTGTCTCTGTCCCGGCAAGAGGTCTTGTTACAAGACTCAAGTTTCACGACTTGCCCCGGAGACTCACCGGCCTGGCAATTACGAGCAGAACGCATTGAAATTAACGAAACCAGCGATTTCGGTGAAGCCTGGCACGCCCGTTTTGAACTCTTCGATGTGCCGGTTCTTTACCTGCCTTATTTTAACTTTCCGTTGAGTGACGCGCGTAAAACCGGTTTGCTCTATCCAACGTTTGACTCTTCATCAAACAGCGGTTTTGAAGTTGAGGTGCCCTATTACTTTAATATTGCACCGAATATGGACGCGACGATAGCGCCAGTCTATATGTCCGAACGCGGCACCATGTTAAAAGGTGAATACCGTTACCTGTTTGAACAAAACGCAGGTCAGTTCAACTTAGAATATCTGGGCAATGACGACACCCGGATTGAAAATAAAAAGCGTTACCTTTGGCATGTCCAGCATGCGGCACAAATTAATCAAGACCTGAGCTTTTATCTTAATGCCACCGAAATTAGTGATGACAACTATCTCAATGACTTTGGCAGTGACTTTGCCGGCCGGGCAGATACGCACTTATATCGAGTGGCTCAACTGGATTACGATAATGAGAACTGGACAGCACAGCTGCGCACCGAAGATTATGAGCTTATTGGTGACTATAGAAGCCCATACCGTACGCTCCCGCAGTTAAGTGTCGACTATAACACCAATAACTTTTCCGGTTTCAGCGCTCGCTTTTACAACGAATTGACTTACTTCCAGAATCAGGACCGATCACGCGAATACGCCACTCGTGCGCACATCGAACCCAGTGTGAAATATCGTTACGAAAAGCCTGCATTTGATACGGAAGCCGAATTATCTTACCTGTATACGCGTTACTGGCAGGAGAGCCCTGACAATACCATCAGTGAGGAAGTCACCCGGACGTTACCCCGTGCCAGAGTTCGTGCGCGCATGCACCTGGAACGAGCCGTCGAAATAGGTAATGACGAGTACAGACAAACTCTGTCGCCGCAAATTCAATACCTGTACGTGCCTTATGAAAACCAACAGAACATTGGCATTTATGATACCTCCCTTCTGCAGGATGATTACCACGGTTTGTTCCGCAGTCGGCGGTTCTCAGGACTGGATCGGATAGCAGAAGCAAACCAAATAACTTATGGCGTGAGCAGCAGTTTATTTACGCAGAATGAGCGTGAAGTACTCAGAGCCAGTATTGGCCAAATATACAACATTGATGAAAGCCGAACTCAGTTGTTTGCGGCAAATGAAGAGACCACAACATCCAGTAACAGTGAATGGGTTGCTGACATCAACTGGGCTGTTGACGAAAATTGGTCATTACGCAGCTCGATTCAGTACGATACGGAACTTAACAGCACTCGTAAGAGTCAGACCGCGGTAGAGTTCCGTAAAGATGATTCAAACCTGGTGCAGGTGAGCCATCGCACAGCAACGAACATTTTAAACAACGATATAGAACAGGTTGGAACCCAAGCCGTTTGGTCGGCCAGTTCGCGCTGGCAAGTGGCGGCAAACGTCTTTTACGATCTCACACATGACCGTCTAAATGATGCTATGGTGGGCGTCCAATACAGCAGTTGTTGCTGGGCCTTACGGGTGAGTGCTTACAGACGCATAAACCGTGACCTTGAGCCCGCATTCAGTGCACCGCAGATAAACGGTGACACGCAGTTTGACAACGGCATTAGTATACAATTTATCATCAGTGGCTTAGCTTCTGATAACAGTGGTCTAATTAACATGCTTGAGAAAAGTACGTACGGCTATCGCCGTCCTTTTTATCTCAGTAACTAGTGGTAGGTATAATGAAAAAAATAGCAATGTTTTGTTCAGCAGCCGTGCTGATCGCATCATCCTTTCTGCTGAATAATACGGTTCATGCTCAGCAAATTTTGGACCGTGTTGTTGTCGTTGTCGACGACGGCGTCGTATTACAAAGCCAAATTGATCACCTGGTTCAGCAGGTTAAAAGCGGTCAAAATTTTAATGCTGATAATGCGCCTTCGGACGAAGTATTAGAAACTCAAGCAATCGAACGCTTAATATTGCAGGAAATTCAATTGCAGATGGCCGATCGCATGGGTATTGAGATTGACGATAGCCAGTTGGAACAAGCCATTACCGAAATTGCAGGTAATCAAGATATGACCATCGCTGAACTGCGCGAGCAAATGGTCAGTAACGGTATGAGCTGGGCAACCTATCGCGAGAACATTCGCAATGAACTGATTATTCAACAAGTTCAAAGAGCCGCTGTGCAGCAAAGAGTCTCGGTCACGCCACAAGAAATTGATAACCTGGTCAAGCTGATTGATGATAACCAGGAAGTTCAAACAGAATATCGTCTCGCACAGATTTTGATTGCAGCGGATTCAAACGCCTCACAAACAGAACTTGAAGAAGCCAAAAGTCGAGCAGACGCCGTTTTAAGTTTACTTGATAAAGACCGCGACTTTTCTGATTTAGCGGTGCGCTCATCATCAGGCTCAGCAGCTCTTGATGGCGGTGATATGGGCTGGATGACCGTTAACGGTATGCCAACTTTATTCGCTGAGGCCATAGATGGCAAGGACGTGGGCGAAATCGTTGGTCCTATCCGCAGCGGTATTGGCTTCCACATTCTGAAAGTACAAGACAAGCGCGGTGAGCAAACAGTCGAAGTTCAGGAAGTAAAAGCTCGACACATCTTAATCAAACCTTCCGTTATTTTGTCGGACAATAAAGCGAAAGAAATGCTGAATCAGTATCGCGAGCAAGTGGCTAGTGGCGAGAAGAGCTTTGCAGAATTAGCTCGTGAACACTCTGCAGATCCGGGTTCTGCATCACGCGGCGGTGATTTAGGCTGGGCTCGTCCTGATAAGTATGCGCCTGAATTCAAGCAAAAAGTTGAAACCATCGATGCAAACACAATAAGCGAGCCGTTCCGCACACAGTTCGGTTGGCATATCGTTGAAGTCACTGAGCGAAGAACTCAGGACGCCACTCAAGAAAGTAAACAAGAGCGCGCTTATCAAATGTTGTTTAGTCGTAAATTCCGTGAAGAACTCGACAACTGGCAACAGGAAATGCGCGATCAGGCTTACATAAGAAGAGTCGCTGAGTGAGTATACCCACACTTGTATTTACACCGGGAGAGCCGGCAGGTATTGGCCCGGACTTAATTATCAAAATTGCACAGCAGCCCTGGTCGGCTGCTGTGGTTGTCTGTGGCGACAAGAATTTACTGCAGCAGCGCGCAGAACAATTAGGTTTGTCTATTACGTTACACCGGTACCGAAAAGGTGAAGAACTGCCACAGCATCAGCCAGGGCATTTATGGGTTGAACATATTCCGGTTTGCGAGGAGGTTGTTGCTGGCCAACTGTGTACAGCTAACGGCCACTATGTGGTCGATTGCTTAAAACGAGCATCCGATGGCAACCTTTCAGGCGAATTTGATGCCATTGTCACAGGCCCGGTGCATAAAGGTGTGATTAACCAGGCTGGTGTCGCCTTTTCCGGACATACGGAATTTTTAGCCCACGAAGCCAACTGTAACGACGTGGTCATGATGCTGGCTACCGAAGGCTTACGAGTCGCTCTGGTGACCACTCATATTCCGCTGGCTTATGTTGCCAAAGCGGTGACCAAAGAGCGTCTGACCAATATTCTAACGATTCTGCACAATGACCTGACCAAAAAATTTGGCGAATCATCACCTAAAATTCTCGTTTGTGGGCTTAACCCCCACGCAGGTGAATCGGGGCATTTAGGGCGGGAAGAAATAGAAACCATATCACCGGTGCTTGAACAACTTAAAGCGCAAGGGATGAATCTGCATGGTCCCTACCCGGCCGATACTATTTTTCAACCTAAGTACCTGGAAGATGCCAGTGCCGTAGTGGCTATGTATCATGATCAGGGTCTTCCTGTATTAAAATACAAAGGGTTTGGTCAGGCAGTCAACATTACACTCGGGTTACCTTATATCCGAACATCTGTCGATCACGGCACAGCACTTGAGCTGGCGGGAACAGGCAACATTAACGACGGTAGTTGCCGATTGGCAATGCAAACCGCTATCGATATGGCAAGAGCAGCGTACTATGAGTAAAAACCAAGGTGGGAATAAACACCAGGGCGGGAGCAAAACCCATCTAGGCCATAGGGCGCGTAAGCGCTTCGGTCAAAACTTTCTGAATGACGATTATGTTATTGAACAAATTGTTGATGCAATTAACCCTCAACCGGGTGAGAACCTGATTGAAATTGGTCCAGGGTTAGCGGCTTTAACAGAACCAACAGCGGACCGTAGTGGTCACTTGAAAGTTATAGAAATTGATCGTGACTTAGTGGAACGGCTTCAGCACCACCCATTTCTGGGTCCAAAGCTGGAAGTCATTCAGGCGGATGCATTAAGCATCGACTTCAGCCAGTTTGCAGAAAAAAATCCGGCAAGAGTCTTCGGCAATTTGCCCTACAACATCTCCACACCGTTGATTTTCCATCTATTGAAATTTGCTGACCACTTGCAAGACATGCACTTTATGTTACAGAAGGAAGTGGTCGATCGGCTGGCTGCAGAGCCCGGTTCGAAAAGCTATGGTCGAATCAGCGTCGGTGTTCAGCAAGCCTGTAAAGTGACTCCTGTCGTTGCAGTACCACCTTCAGCCTTTACGCCTCCACCTAAAGTCGAGTCATCCGTTGTTCGTTTAGAACCTTATCGTGATAGCCCACACCCGGTTAAAGATAAAGCACAACTGCATAGCTTATGTTTGACAGCGTTTAATCAACGCCGTAAAACAATAAGAAATAACCTTAAACAGTTGGTTCCTGCAGAACAGTTAGAGGCGCTTGGTATCAATCCCGGCGCAAGACCGGAAACCTTATCGGTTGACGATTACTGCAGAATATCCGATTGGCTCACTGAACAAGCGGAACAGAATGACAGTCAGTAATATTCAAATAGACGTTAAAACACAGTACCTGGCTGCACAGTCAAACGCTGATGCAGGCCAGTATGTATTCTCTTACACCATCACGATAACCAACCAATCCAGTCAACTGGTGCAGCTGCTCGCCCGTGAATGGCGTATTACCGATGCCGACAATAAAATCACCCGCGTAGCTGGTGACGGTGTGGTTGGACAGCAACCTAAACTGAAAGCAGGGGAATCTTTCAGTTATACCAGTGGCACGGTGCTGGCAACGCCGATTGGTACGATGGAAGGTCATTACCTGATGATTGATGAGCAGGGCTCACAATTTAAAGCCCCAATTCCATCTTTTCGTCTGGCTATCCCTAATATTATTCATTAGTTATGAGCCACTATATTGTCGGTGATATTCAGGGCTGCTTTCGTGAGCTTGAGGCCCTGTTGAGTCAGGTTGGATTTAACCCGACGGTTGATTCTCTATGGTGTGTCGGTGATATTGTTGCACGTGGCCCCAATTCCCGCGACGCCCTGAAATTCTTTTACCAAAATAGTGGCTCAGTACACACCGTACTAGGTAATCATGATTTAAACCTAATGGCTGTGCTGCTTGGTTTTCGCAAGCCTAACCCGAAAGACAAACTCGATGAACTGCTGGCCGATGAGCAACGCTTTGCCTGGCTTGACTGGCTTCGCCATCAACCTTTGCTAAAACCATTAAACAGCGTAAAAACGGTGGTGGCTCACGCAGGGATTTACCCGTGGTGGACGCTGGGTGAGGCAACCAAATACGCTAACGAAGTTGAAAATGTTCTCGCTGGAGAGCAGTTCGAAAGCTGTATGCAGCAACTATTTGGCGACTCTCCGAAAAAATGGGACTCAAGTCTGCAAGAATTCGACCGATACCGTTTTATAGTGAACGCGTTTACCAGAATGCGTTACTGCAGCCCGGACGGTGAACTCGAATTTTCGAAAAAAGATAATCCGTATCAAAGTTCATCGCAGAATTCGTTAAAGCCATGGTTTAACTTTTGGCCCGAATCTGAGAGTCGCGTAGTATTTGGACACTGGGCTGCGTTAATGGGTGAAACCCGACGTCAAGATGTAATAGCGCTCGATACTGGCTGTGTCTGGGGTCAGCATATGACGTTATATAACGTTGAAAGTAAAACATTCTTTCATCAACCGGCTTTTTCCGGAAAGTGATAATCATCATGCAGTGCTGAGGAAAGTTTCATGAAAATTACTGTTGCCATGCGAGTTATTGGTGGCTTTGCCATCATTACATTGCTGTTACTCATCATTAGCTTAAGCTCGTTGTTTAATATCAACAGCATTGGCTCATCGGTTGATAATCTCAACGACCAAGCCGTGCCCGCACTCAATGAAGTTGCTGCGGCTAAAGTCGATATTCTTGAACTGGCCAGCGTGCAGTTAGAAACTTTCTACGATGAGGATGTGGCCCAGGTTGATAAGCACAGAGAAGAGTTTGAGACATCCCGTAATTCCCTCTTCTCCTCTCTTGAGGAACTGAAAAGACTGATTAAAGGCGCCGGTCAGAGTAGCCTAATTAATACCATTGAAAAGGATTCTCAACAGTACGTTGATTTAATCGATCGCTTATTTAGTCAACAGCGCGAATACCTGGAACTGCAAACGGTCACAGCTTCTCAATTGGATGAAATTGCATTTAACATTGATGACGCCGCTATTATGTTATTGGACACTATGGATATGTCTGATAATGATGTCATTTCTCGAGAAGCCAATAATATCGAGTCCTCGTTGTCCAGCCTTATTACCTTAATGTATGACTTAAACAAAGCGAACAAATTAGACTCAGCCGAAGTGATTCGCAGTGAAATCGATATCAACATTGACAGTATTCGTCCTCGTCTAGAAGTTTTGGGCAGCGAGCCCGCCGGCAACGCCGAAACAATGGTTACTGATGCGATTACAACGGTTCGCGATGCTCTGGAGAGTCTTCAAGGCAGTGGTTCCTACCCTGATAACGTGATTCGTCGCCAGCAGTTACGACTGGATGCAGAAGACTCACTTGATCAGTCACAAACTCAGCTAAATACTCTAATGACAGAATCGGATGAACTCCAGGACGCTGTTCAGGGAATTGCTGAAGACACCCGTGTTTCAGTGACCGACGCCATTTCTACCAGCAGCTGGCTCAATGGTATTATTACGATTGTTTCTGTCGCTTTGGCTGTTCTCATTTCCTGGTATACAGTTCGCAGCATTAGCCAGCCACTATCTCGCGTTAACCACATGCTGAACATTATGGCCGACGGTAACCTGACCGAGCGAGTTGACTATGACGCTCAGGACGAATTTGGTGAGTTAGCCTCCAACACGAATAAGCTGACAGGCAACCTGCGTAAATTAATCGAAGGTATTGCAAATCGTGCGACTCAGTTGGCGACTGCCGCTGAGCAGTCATCCAATGTTTCTGACGAAACCACCAACGCCATAGATGAGCAGCGCCGCCAAATTGAACAAGTTGCAACGGCCACTCAAGAAATGAACAGCACCGCCAGCGAAATGGCTGATGGTGCCGAACAGGCATTACGTGAAATTCAACACTCTGATGATGAAGCGAAGCGTGTTCGTGAAATCTCTGATAAAAACCGCTCGACTATCGAAGGCTTGGCCCGCGAGATTCAAAGTGCATCTGAGGTTATCGACCAGTTATCCGAAAACAGCAAAAACATTGGTGGTATTCTGGATGTTATCCGTGGCATCGCGGATCAAACCAACTTATTGGCCCTAAACGCCGCTATTGAAGCTGCTCGAGCAGGTGAACAAGGTCGAGGCTTCGCCGTCGTTGCCGATGAAGTTCGTACCCTGGCCAGCCGTACTCAGGAATCGACCGAAGAAATTCAGGACATGATCGAAAGCCTGCAAAATGACTCGCAACGTGCGGTGACCGTCATGAACAAAGGCCGTGAACAAGCTGAATTAAGCGTGCAACAATCTGATGAAGCCGCTCAGGCACTGCAATCCATTACAGAGTCTGTACACCAGGCATCTGACAGCAGTAATCACATTGCGAATGCCGCGAAAGAACAAAGCAGCACGGCGCACGATATCAGTGAGCGTCTTGAGTCTATCGTTTCGATTGCAGAACAAACCGCTTCTGGTTCAAAACAGACCGCCCAGGCTTCCAACGAAGTTGCGAAACTGTCCGATGAATTGCAAGATTCCATCAAAAGTTTCAGAGTCTAAAAGCATGGAAACAAAAAAGGCGCCAACTGGCGCCTTTTTTATTGTCGGAATCATCGACCGGTTAAGCTGTTAAGTTAATCTTAGCGAAGCGCCGTTTGCCTACCTGGTACACTCCGGAATCATTCTCCGTACAGATATAACGAGAGTCACTGAACTTCTCACCATCCACTTTAACGGCATTTTGCTTTATCATCCGCAACGCTTCAGAGGTTGATTCGACAAGCCCGGCTGCTTTTAAAACATTGCCAATTGCCATGCCTTCGGCGCCAACATTCACTGTTTTTTCAGGAATATCATCGGGCAAGGCATTTTTTTGAAACCGCTGAATGAAATCTTGTTCAGCTTTTTCTGCAGCATCCTCAGAGTGGAAGCGGGCAATAATCTCTTTCGCTAACAGGACTTTGACGTCGCGCGGGTTTTTGCCATCGGCGACCGCTGCTTTCAATTCATCAATTTCAGTAATGGAACGGAAACTGAGTAACTGGAAGTACCGCCACATCAGCTCATCGGACACTGACATGATTTTACCAAACATGTCATTCGCCGGTTCGGTAATGCCAATATAGTTATTCAGCGACTTCGACATTTTCTGCACACCGTCCAATCCTTCCAGCAACGGTGTCATGATGACAGTCTGAGGACGCTGCCCTTCTTCTTTTTGCAGTTCGCGTCCCATCAGCAGATTAAATCGCTGATCGGTACCACCAAGCTCAACATCGGCTTTTAACTCAACCGAGTCCCACCCCTGTACTAAAGGATACAAAAATTCGTGAATTGCGATGGATTGATTATTCTGATAACGCTTTTTAAAGTCATCACGCTCTAACATACGTGCGACGGTTTGACGGGCCGCTAGCTTAATCATATCGGCAGCCCCCATTTTCGACATCCACTCGGAATTAAAGCGAATTTCCGTTTTAGTCGGATCGAGTATTTTGAAAACCTGCTCTTTATAAGTTTCTGCGTTAGCAATAACCTGCTCTGTGGTCAGCGGCTTTCTGGTGACATTCTTACCTGTCGGGTCACCTATCATGCCAGTGAAGTCACCGATAAGAAAAACCACTTTGTGACCGAAATCCTGGAACACTCTCAGTTTATTAATTAAAACCGTATGCCCTAAATGCAGGTCAGGTGCAGTTGGGTCAAAGCCGGCTTTCACTATCAGCGGCTTATCACTCGCTAATTTCTCAGCCAGTTCCTGCTCGAGTAAAACTTCTTCGGCACCGCGAGTAATCTCGGCAATAGCTTCCGCCACTTCGGTTTTCATCCTTTTCTCCAACTGTAAAAACTCATAAACCAGCCATTTTACGCCATTCTTAACACTGTTTTAAGCTCAATAAGCTGGTATTCTTCATTTTTTCGTATTATCCTCGAAACCATAAGGTTATTCTGTGGTCGTAAACAGTTGCGGTAAGCCGCTTGTTTACTGGATAATCACAATAAAGAAAGTGAAGTGCGCTATAATATGACATTAAAATTTGTCACCCAAATTCAGCGGATGTTCCTGCAACTTCCGCACTCTCATAAAATTCTGATCAGTGCGATCAGCGTTGCCCTATTGTTGTTACTGATCATTCCGTCAGAACCTGCCACTGCGTCTAAGAACAGTACCTCGGCAGAACAACTCATGCCGGGCAAGCGCTACCAGTTAGAGTTGGCCTTTGAGCAATCAAGCGCGAGCGAGAGCTCAGAAAGTTCAGAGCTGACCTGGCAAACTTATCAAGTTAAATCTGGCGACAGCTTAGCCAAAATATTCAGTAAAGTGGGCTTCAGCGCTCAACAGCTTTACCGCGTTACCGAGTCTGGAGACGAAGCCAAACTTCTGCGTAAGGTTCACCCAGGCGACTTGCTGCGTTTTGCCACGGACAGCGAAGACCAGCTTGTCCAGTTAGCTCATCAAATAAATGATACCGAAACACTCATTATCACTCGTCAGAATGATAATTTTGTCGCCGAAGTTGAAACCAAAGAAGTGGAAGTTCGTACTGAGTTTACTCATGCCGTCATTGACTCGAGCTTCTGGAATGCCGGTATTGATTCAGGCCTTACCGACAACCAAATTATGCGCATTGCGGATATTTTTGGTTGGGATATCGACTTTGCCCTGGACTTGCGTAAAAACGACGAGTTCAGTGTGCTTTATGAAACCCATTACGTTGATGGAGAGTTTGTCGGTTACGGAAAAATATTAGCTGCAGAATTTGTTAACCGGGACGAAAATTTTCAAGCCATTTTGCATGACAACGGACAGTATTACACACCGAATGGTCGTGCTATGCGTAAAACCTTCCTGCGTTCACCGGTTAACTTTACCTACATCAGCTCGAGCTTCAATCCTCGCCGCTTACACCCGGTAACCGGCAGAGTACGCCCACACAATGGTATTGATTACGCAGCCTCTACTGGTACCCCGGTGATGTCATCCGGTGATGGTAAAGTCGTTGCAGCGGGTTATACATCGTTAAATGGTAATTACATCTTTGTTCAGCACGGCGAGCGCTACGTCACCAAGTATTTGCACTTGAGCCGTAAGCATGTACGTACAGGCGATCGCGTTAAGCAGGGTCAGGTCATTGGCCGTGTCGGAGCAACAGGCCGTGTCACCGGCGCTCACTTGCACTATGAGTTCCTGGTCGATGGCGTACACCGTAACCCCCGCACTGTTGAGTTACCTAAAGCCAAGTCATTAGCTGAGTCAGAACTACCCTCCTTCCGTCAGCACGCTGATCAGGTTATGGCAATACTCAACGACAATAAGCGCGTTTATCTGGCGATGCGATAATGTTTCAGCGCTTTATCGGACTGATGTCGGGCACCAGTATGGATGCAGTAGACGCGGCATTAGTCCAGATAGACGCGCAAGGTTCGCTTAAGCTTGAAGCTCAGCACTCCCTACCCATTCCACCGGAACTGCGTACTCGATTACTGACTATCAGCCATACCAATGCCTGGTCTGCAGATGAACTGGCCAGTTTGGATATTGCTTTTTCAGAACACTGTACTGAAGCCGTCCTTACGCTTCTTCGAATCGCCAAAGTCAGGCCAGAAGAAGTCGTCGCCATTGCCAGCCATGGTCAAACCATACGGCATAAACCCAATTTAGTTCCGTCTTATACGTATCAAATTGGCGACCCTACCCGCATGGCGATTCGTACAGGTATTGATGTCATATATGACTTTCGCCGCAAGGACATTGCAGTAGGTGGTCAGGGTGCGCCTTTGGTTCCGGCGTTTCATCAACAGACTTTTGCCCGTGAAAAACAAAGTATTGTGGTGATAAATTTGGGCGGCATAGCCAATGTTACCTGGCTTGGACCTAAAGGACAAGTTTTAGGCTTTGATACAGGCCCAGCCAACACCTTGCTCGACCAGTGGATTCACTATTGTTATCCGGATAAGAGTTTCGACGAAGACGCACAGTTTGCTCGCGCAGGCCAAGTTCAGACTGATTTACTAGAACAGTTGTTACGGCACCCTTTCTTTTCAAAGCCTGCACCGAAAAGCACGGGCCGGGAAGAATTTAATCTGGACTGGCTGAAGCTACAACTAGCAGATCAGGAAGTCCCTTCTGAAGACGTCCAGCGCACATTAACGGAGCTTACCGCTACCAGCATCACCGACGCTCTGAAAACACTACCACAACAGCCAGACGCCATTTATTTTTGTGGCGGCGGTACCAATAATCCGTTATTGATGGAACGCTTAGCTCAACTCTTATCGCCGGCTAAATGTGATACCACGAAAAGTCTTGGAGTAGACCCACAATGGGTCGAGGCGATGGCATTTGCCTGGCTAGGATGGTGTTACGAACATAAAAAACCGGGTAACCAGCCTGCTGTAACAGGAGCCAGTCACCCGGTCGTATTAGGCGCTAAAGTCCTACATCAATAGCCTGTTTATTCAGCGCCAAGCTCTTTAAACGCATCACGCGTCAGGTTTTCATTGCCATCGCTTCCAACGACAATACTGTCTTCAATTCGCACACCACCGTACGGACGAAGCTCATCCACTTTATCCCAATTGATATCAGCACTGTCTTTATGTTCTTCCAGTAACTGATCAACCACGTACAGGCCCGGTTCAATAGTAAATACGTGACCCACTTCAATATCACGTAGTAAGCGTAGGAACGGATGACGTTCGCTGCGCTCGTAACTGGTACCTTTATCGTCTTTTAGGAAGCCACCAACATCGTGCACCTGCAAACCAATAAAATGACCCAGTCCATGCGGCATAAAGGCGCTAGTATAGCCTTTGTCGTAAATGCTTTGTGCATCACCCTTAATAAAATCAAAGTCACTGAGTATTTGTGCGACCTTAAGGTGCATTGACACATGCAAATCGTAATAACTCGCGCCGGGCTTAATCTCGCTCAGTAGCTCTTGTTGAGCTTTATCCATAGCCTCCACCAGATCGGCGTAAAAACCTTCTTCATAAGCATAAGAACGGGTGATATCGGCGCAGTAGCCGCGGTACCGTGCGCCAGCATCAATTAAGAACGAGCGAATTTGCTTAGGTGGGACTGTATCGTAAACATCGTAGTGTAGAATGGCAGAATGACTGTTCAATGCAACGATGCTGTTGTAAGGCACCTGTGACTCACGAAAATCGATAGCCCCCAGGTACGCATGATGTATTTCCAGCTCACTTTTACCAGCATAAAAAGCTTCTTTCGCGGCAACATGAGCTTTCGCTGCTAGTCTATTCGCTTCGCGCAGGTTATCCACTTCCCACTCCGTTTTTATTGAACGGTGAAAGTGCAAATGATCGATTAACGCCTGAGGATTACGTGCCTTCACTTTCCAGTCACTCACTGGTTGAGCGAAGTCTTCACCAATAAAAGCGGATTGCTCTAATTCGCTGCCTAAGTCCTCAGTCAGCATGCTTAAGTCATCAATAATTTTTAAATCGACATGCTGCTGCCATTCTTCTTCCGGAATACTGACTGCGGCATGCCAAAAATCACGAGCCTGAAACAGATAAACCGTTGGACGTTGGCTGCCTTTACGATAAAAAATAGCACTTTTGGGGCTTTCTGTGACCGGAACCCAATACTTAAATAGTGGGTTAACCCGATACGGCGGCGCGTTATCATCAAGAAAATCCACGCGGGGCTGACCCGAGTAAATCAGTACCGATTCAAAATGATTATCGTCTAACGCCTTATCAAAGCGGTTACAAACTGTCTTGATGTGTTCTGCGTACGCGCCCATAAAAAAACCTCACAAAAAATTGTGAGGTTATTCTAGCGGAAAAGCTTAAAACTTTCAGCCATTCGGGCGGATAGAAGCTTAGTCTTAAATTGAGAAGCTTGAACCGCAACCACAGGTTGTTGTGGCATTTGGATTGTCGACAAAAAAGCGAGAGCCTTGTAGTCCCTCTTCATAGCTGACCACACCACCCATTAGATATTGCAGGCTCATAGGATCCACTAAAAGAGTGACGCCGTCTTTCTCTATTTCCATATCACCCGGGTTTTTCTTTTCATCAAAGGTAAAACCATACTGGAAGCCAGAACATCCGCCTCCGGTTACGTAGACACGTAACTTCAAATTTGGGTTTTCTTCTTCAGCAATCAGCTTACCCACTTTGCTCGCCGCTTGTTCAGTGAACTCAATCGGCATTGCTTGCTCTGCTGCACTGCTCATGATTTCTCTACCCTTGTTGAACTCTACGACTATTTTCTCTTACCTGAGTATTTTGGTCAAGTATCACCATCACTACGCACACTGGGCGTCGCATCACCCCGGTTAATTTCTTTCCAGAAGAACGCTCTGTCCAGAGTACCATTGCCACCCTTAGTTAGGCGGACTTTAACTTCAATCCGTTCAGGCGCAAGCCCTTCAGGCATAAAAAAGTCGCCTTCATACAACGAAAAGTAGCGCATTGAAAAGCTACGGTCATCCTTACCTATGTTAGCTAACTCGAGTAAATCGTAACGTTTTTTATTGCCATCTATGCGTCCCACAAGCTCTACCGTAACGTTACCCTGAACAAAGTTACGGCGCTGCTCAATTTGCAAGAGTGCCAAAGAAAAATGAAAGTGATCTTCAGAACGATTCGGCGTAATTGTCAGCGAATCGATAGTAACACCACTCTCCTGCAACTCCGGCGCCATAATTTTCTGATAGAAGGCTAAGTCACGTCGCAAGCCATAGTTATCGTTTTGCAGTGCGCTCAATTCGTCTTGCAAACTTTGGTTGGCCGAGCGCTCGATATCCAACTCCACTTGCAGCACATGGCGTTGATATTCCATCTGCTCCAGTCGTTGATACAGCTGTTCCAGCTGTTGCTCCTGTTCAGCAACTTCTTCTTTTAGTGCTTTCGCATGCCATACACCGGCCAAATACGCCAAGTAGGTAACCAGTACAGCGACCAAAATCATGACCGCAAACACAGGGAACGCTCCCCAGCGTTGCTGCCAATATTTCAGGTTAAAATAGGGCTTCATAACTTCCAGCTCATTTCCATCAAGCGTTTATGCTGATATGTTATTGATAAATATGCAAGCGACATCCCACGGTTTACGTTAAGGATCCTAATTTCAATGGCCTCTAGATCAGCACTCCGACAACAACTGCGAAAACAACTGGCGACGCCGTCGACCACCATCGCAATTTGTCTATTGGGACTGACTGGCGGCATTCTCGCTGCTCTTATGATCGCCGGCTTTCGCTTTGCCATTGAACAAGGCGCCTATCTTGTCGGTAATGACGGCTATTGGCAACAACCTTTACCAACCACTTACCGGTTCTTACTGCCCATAATCGCTGCAGTACTCGTGTATGGCCTGTTCAGACTGTCAGGATCTAAGCATGTACGGATGGGGATCCCTTATGTCATTCACCGCATGAAGCAACATTATGGCATGCTGCCCTGGCGCAGTACCGTTAACCAATTTTTCGGTGGAATCATTGCCCTTGTAGCAGGTTTTAGTGTCGGCCGAGAGGGCCCTGCCGTGCATTTAGGCGCCGCGGCAGCTACCTGGCTCGGCTTTCACTTTGACGCCCCCAAAAATGCTCTTCGCACCCTTGCCGCCTGCGGTATCGCAGCTGCCATTGCTGCATCCTTTAATACCCCTTTGGCCGCTATGGTTCTGGTCATGGAAGTGGTGCTCCGGGAGTATAAAGTTCACGTATTCATTCCGGTAATGCTCTCAGCAGTTGCCGGTTCGCTCATTACCGAAGAGATTTTTGGTGTGGCATCCGAGCTGGCCGTGTTGTCAGCGCAAGATATTCCCACCACACAGCTGCCCTGGGTGGTTTTACTCGGTGTTGTGCTTGGGTTAGTCGGCGTACTGTTTAAAAAGCTCATGCTGGATGTCATGGAAACCGTAAAGGACATGTCATTGTTTACTCGTTTGCTGTTTGCCGGCCTTATCACCGCCATGCTGGCAGTGATTATACCCACCAGCTTAGGGCCGGGACTGACCGCTATTGAGCAAGTACTGAACCATCAGGGGCACATGTCCTTATTGACCACCTTGCTGATTGCCAAACTTTTTGCCTCTGCTATTGCGTTAGGAATGGGCATACCCGGGGGGTTAATTGGTGCCGTGTTTGGTATCGGCGCAATCATCGCAGCCGTGTTTGTTGGTGCTGTCAACGGCCTCGGAATTCAGCAGGCACTGTCTTTTGACAGCTTTATCCTGTTGGGCATGGCTGGAATTTTAGCCGCTTGTATCCATGCCCCCATGGCGGCTCTATTGGCGATTGTTGAATTATCCCGTAGCGTGGAGATCATCATTCCCGCCATGCTGGTTATCGTGCCAGCCTATCTGATATCAAGCCAACTCTTAAAGTCTAAATCGATTTTTATCGCCCAGCTCGAATTGCAGGGTTTGCCTTATCAATTGGCGCCAGTGCATGTTGCTCTGCAAAAAACAGGCGTTGAGAATGTCATGGAAACAGACTTTAAATTGCTGCTTGAGCCCACTCAAAATGAACTGGTCGACGCACTTGAATCGGCGCAGGCAAAAACCGTTATCGTGATGTCAGTGGATGAAGACAATCAAGCCATCTACCGACTGGTTTCTTATGATATTAATGCGGGAGATAGCCCCAGCCTAAGCTATACACCCATTAAAGGCATCCGTGTGACATCCACCCTGGCAGAGGTTTATGATGAAATCGGTCAGCAACGCCGTGGCGCGGTTTACATCTATGAAAACGATGACGGCCAACCCTGTGGTATTGTGACTTGGGAAATCGTCCGAAAAGCCTTACAGAGAGAACTGTCATGACATGGATATTATGGGTTAAAGCGCTGCATATTGCCTTTATGGTTGCCTGGTTTGCCGGCATCTTCTATTTGCCCCGCTTATTTGTCTATCACGCCATGAACGCTAAACCCGCTGTCGACGAACAGCTTTGCGTTATGGAAAGGCGCTTGCTCTATTTTGTGACACCCTTCGCGATTCTCACTCTGATTTTCGGCGTGATACTTATTTTTGCTTACGGTTCTGCCTGGTTTGCCGCCAGTGGCTGGATGCACACCAAGCTGGTGCTGGTCTTATTGCTTTATATTTACCACGGATACTGCTTTAAGCTGTTGAAAGACTTTAAAACCGGTACCAATCGTCGTAGCCATCGATTTTATCGCGTGTTCAATGAGCTTCCGGTACTGGCACTGTTCGCGATCATAATTTTGGCCGTGGTTAAGCCTTATTAGATTCTCTTGTGCCACATGATTTGCTATAGTGTGCGCCCAGTGACATTCTGCGGCAGAGGCGCACCTAAAGATGAATTTCACCGGCTCCAACATTCTTTCTGTAAACCAGTTCGATCGCGACAGTATCGATTATATTTTCTCCGTTGCTGACAAGATGCAACCTTATGCAAGGCGCAGAACACGCACCCGCGTTCTCGACGGCGCTATTCTCGGCAACCTGTTCTTTGAGCCATCTACCCGCACCCGGGTCAGCTTTGGTACTGCGTTCAACCTGTTAGGGGGCGAAGTACGGGAAACCACCGGAATGGAAAGTTCTGCCATAGCCAAAGGTGAGTCGCTTTACGACACCGCTCGTGTGCTAAGCAGCTACAGTGACGTTATTGCTATGCGTCACCCAAAATCAGGTTCCGTGAGGGAGTTTGCCGAAGGCAGCCGGGTACCTGTCATTAACGGCGGTGACGGAGCAAATGAACACCCCACGCAGGCACTACTGGATCTTTACACCATTCAAAAAGAACTGGCATATCATCAGCAAAGCATTGATAACATGCACATTTGCATGATTGGCGATTTAAAATATGGACGTACCGTTCACTCGCTATCGACGCTGCTATCCATGTACAAAAATATTAAGTTCACTTTAATTTCTCCACGTGAACTTTCTATGCCCGGCTCCGTATTAGATACGCTGGAAAACGCAGGTCACCGTGTCAATGTCACAGAGAAAGTCGACGGTATTGTCGACGCTGATATTGTCTATCAGACTCGCATTCAGCAAGAACGTTTTGCCAGCCCGGAAGACGCAGATCAGTACCGCGGCAAGTTTCGTTTAAACCAGGATATATACACTAAGCACTACAAACCGAATACCGTCATTATGCACCCGCTGCCGCGAGACTCGCGTGCCGAGGCAAATGAACTGGATAATGATTTAAACCAAAACCCCAACCTGGCTATTTTCCGCCAGGCAGACAACGGCGTATTAATTCGTATGGCTCTGTTTGCATTAACACTTGGGGTCGTTGATCAAGTTGATAAGCACCAATGTGAGGTCAACTGGTACAGCGAGAAAAGCCAACAGTAAAGAGGTAGTTACGACATGAGTCGCTCAGAAGATTTATACACTCAAGCACAAATCAGTATTCCTGGCGGCGTTAACTCGCCGGTTCGGGCTTTTAATGGCGTTGGTGGTACACCCATCTTCTTTGAGCGCGCTGAAGGCGCTTATATGTTCGATGCAGACGGCAAACGTTACATAGACTATGTTGGCTCATGGGGTCCTATGATTCTGGGTCATAACCACCCTTCTGTTTTAGAAGCAACAATACAAGCCGCTCAACGTGGTCTGAGTTTCGGTACGCCAACCGAAGTTGAAATCACCATGGCGGAGATGATTCGAAAAATTGTGCCTTCAATTGAAAAAGTACGCATGGTGAACTCGGGCACTGAAGCCACTATGACCGCTATTCGGCTTGCTCGTGGCTACACTGGCCGCGATAAAATTCTGAAGTTTGAAGGTAACTACCATGGTCACGCTGACTCTTTGCTGGTGAAAGCCGGTTCAGGTGCTTTGACTCTGGGTGTACCTAATTCGCCCGGCATTCCGGAAGACTTTGCTAAACACACCCTCACCGTGAATTACAATGATATTGAATCAGTGAAACAAGTTTTTGCTGAAATGGGCGACCAAATTGCCTGCATTATTGTTGAGCCTGTCGCCGGCAACATGAATTGTATTCCACCGGTTGAAGGCTTTCTGGAAGGGTTGCGCAGCATTTGCGACGAGCACGGTTCGGTCTTAATTTTTGATGAAGTCATGACCGGTTTCCGCGTGGCTCCCGGCGGAGCCCAGGAACGTTACAATGTAAAACCTGACCTGACTACCTTGGGTAAAGTTATTGGTGGCGGTATGCCAGTGGGCGCCTTTGGTGGCAAAAAAGAAGTGATGGACTACATTGCTCCGGTCGGTCCTGTTTATCAGGCGGGTACCTTATCAGGTAACCCGGTTGCTATGGCTGCAGGCTTAGCGGCGTTGCAGCAATTATCCCAACCAGGTCTGTATGATCAACTTTACCAACGGGTTGATACTTTACTTAACGGCTTACAAGAACGAGCCGACCGAGCCGGTATTCCAATGACAACCAATCGCGCGGGTTCCATGTTTGGTTTCTTCTTTACCGAAGAGCCTGAAGTAACCACTTACGCTCAGGCTACACAGTGCAATATGGAACACTTTAAAACCTTCTATCACGCCATGTTAGAGCAAGGTGTTTATTTGGCACCCTCTGCTTTTGAAGGCGGCTTTATGTCTGCGGCACACAGCGAAGAAGACATCCAACAAACACTGGATGCGGCTGAAAAAGCGTTTGCTAAGTTAGTCTAGCTTTGCGGCTATAGCGCCTGGCCCTGGCCTGGGCGCTTTTAGCCACCGAACAAACGTTCCCACCAGTTTTTCTCGCGGATATTTCCTTCACAGGTAATATCCTCGGGAAGCCTGATTTCCTCTGCTGGTAACCGGCGACCATTAGCGCAATCATCTGGAATTTTTTGTCCCGTTGTTGGATGAAAGTTCTGCATCATCAAAGGCTCGGGTACATCCAGCGACATGCTCAATGGCGGTAAGTCACCATAGAAGTCAGCTGCCACTTTTAGCGCTCCGCTGCTTCCGGTCAGACCCACAGGTTGATTGTCGTCACGCCCTAACCAGACAGTGACCACTTGCTCTCCATCGACAGCAACAAACCAACTGTCACGATAATCATTGGTCGTCCCTGTTTTTCCGCCCAAAGTCTGTCCCGCCAGTGCGCTCTGTAAACGGCTGGCGGTACCTTCAGCCACCACACCGTGTAAACCATAGCGCGTTAAATAAGAGACACTTTGGTCAAACACTTCTTTTGCTTCGGGTGACTGGCGACGATACAAAACGTCCCCCTGATGAGTGGTTATAGAAGAAACCGCCGCCAAAGGCTGATAATGACCGTTGTTCATTAAAGCACTGTATATTCGTGTCACGGCCATAGGCGACAAAGATGCGGAGCCTAAAGTCAATGAGGGGTATGCTTGCAGCGGCGTTGTCACCCCCAGTTCGCGTAAGTAACTCACCAGTTGGTCAATACCAACTTCCATGCCCACCCTGACGGCGGGCAAGTTTCTTGACTGAACCAACGCATCATAAAGTAGCAGACTGCCGCTAAAGGTTTCATCGTAATTATTTGGCTGCCATTCTTTGCCATTTTTATCTGACAGAATAATAGGCTCATCGGCAACCGGAGTGTGCAAACCAATACCCGAATCCTGCATAGCCGCAGCGTAAATAATCGGCTTCATCAAAGAACCTATAGGCCTCAAGGCTAACAATGCACGGTTATATCCTAATGCCTGACCCAAACGCCCTCCGGCTAGTGCGCTGACGGTACCATTACGGTAATCCGCCACCACCATGGCGCCCTCTAACTTCGCATCTTCACCATCAGCCATCAGCTGTTGTGCCAACGAGCGTTGCACCGAATTTTGTACATCCACCTGCAAATGTGTGAAGATTTTTAACCCAGTGTCCTGCCAGTCTTCCGGTAAGACAATGCGCTTCATTTCACGCCGCACCAGGTCCATATAATGTGGGTATGGATGCTCGACCAGACGACGGCTTTCCTTAACATCCAGTTCCTGCTCAACGGCTGCAACATAGTTATCTTTGCCGACTAAGTCATTCTCAAACATGACTTTAAGGACCGTATCCCGCCGCTGTCTTGCGCGTTCAGGGAAGCGCCTGGGATCATAATAAGAAGGCCCTTTTATCATTCCCACCATCAGAGCTACTTCGCTTGGGTTGAGCTCCTGAACTTGCTTACCAAAATAAAACTGACTGGCCAGTCCGATACCATGAATGGCATTTCTCCCATCCTGACCGAAGTAAACCTCGTTCAGATACGTTTCTAAAATCGTATTTTTATCAAATCGGTAATCGATAACCAGTGACATCATGGCTTCATGAAATTTACGCCACAATGTTTGTTCTCTGGTCAGATAAAGATTCTTAACTAACTGCTGAGTGAGGGTGGAGCCACCTTGCACCGTTCTGCCTGCTCTAACGTTGGCAGCCAGAGCCCGTAAAATAGACCAGGGCGATACGCCCTGATGATGATAAAACGCTTGATCCTCAACTTTTAGTAACGTTTCAATGAGTAAGTTTGGCACCACTTCCAATCCGACCAGCAGCCTATCTTCTTTACTCAAAGTACTAATACGCCCTATCAGTTCAGGCTCCAACCGGAAGCTTTCTATTTCTCGTCCACTGGGCCAGCTTTTCAAAGACGCGATACGTTCGCCCCGGAAGTTAATTTGAACTCGTTGAGCCATTTGTGGCCCGTCTGAAAAATCAAAGGGGCGGCGGTGCACCATGACATTGCTTTCGCCCACCGAATAATAACCTGATTGTTCAGTATTGCTGTTGCGCTGGTAACCTACCCGTTCCAAAATGTCGACTAAGCGCTGTAAACGCATAGGATGGTTTTGTTCAAGCCTTACCTCTCCGGCATAAACCAGCGCAGGCGCCTGATAGCGGTCGTTACTAAAATGGCGGGATAAGCTGGCATCCAGGTAGATAGCATAAAGACCGACGACGGCGATAAGCACCAGCCCTATCTTAAAACTTGTCCAGAATAGGTATTGAAACCACCGACTTTTAATCACTACAGCTGCCTTTTGGTTTTAAACGTTGCAATTGCATTCAGCGGGTCTTCAGGCCAGGGATGCTTCGGATAACGACCTCGCATTTCTTTACGCACGTCGGCATAAGCGTTTTGCCAAAAGCTGGCAAGGTCATTGGTTCGCTGCAACAACCGGCCCGCCGGCGACAGAAGATCAACGGTCACCACTTGCCGATTATCGATAATCTTGGGCGACTCAGAGACACCAAACATTTCCTGCAATTTGACCTCAACCCGGGGGTTCTCGTCCAGATAATTTATAAACACTTTACGCTCTGTCGGCGTCAGCCACCATTCGGGACAGGCCGAGTTGAGTCTCTGTAAGTCTGAATAGTCGAGAAAATAACACAAAGCCTCGTAGGGATCCCACTGCTGCAATTGCTTTAATGAGCGGAAATTCGTCCAGTATGGTGCAGCCCATTGCTCCAGGTTATTAAGTAACCCTGCATGGCTCATATCGTAAACACTTAGCTCTCCGGCTTGTTGCAGCCAGTAGACCCGCCGTCGCAGCTGTTGAGCGCGTTGACTCCAATTGAGCTTATCCAGGCCTTTATCGCGCAGCCACCCGCAAAAAGCTTCGGCTTTTTGTTCATTAGAAACCGGGCCACTATTCGTCGTCTGGCTCAGTACGACTGAGCCCAGCTGAGTACGGGTTATTTGTCGCAGTTGTTGCTGTTCTCCCACCCATTCAGCCGTTTGTAAGGTCTTTGAAGGAATACTGGCTTCTTTCAGCAACGACGAGACATCGCCCAAAGGTAACAAGCAGCGACTGCGCCCTGTCGTGTCTTGCTCATGAAAAGTGACATCAAAAATAATCGCCCAAGCTGGCTGCTTCAGACGACTGTTGTCGCCACTAACACGACCACCACAGGCCAATTGAAAGTCATCCCGGCTGGCATCGTACTTTGCGACTCGATCGGGGTAACCCTGCAGTAAGGCGACGGCGAGGCCTTCTGCACTGGCTTCTGCGGTTTCTGCAACTTCTTTCAGCCCAAAATGGTTTAACCAATAGCGCCAGCGTTGTTGCCACAAAGGCGCCTGGTTTCGTTGTTGATAATGCTGCTGGGTGCGTTCAGACAGATCGACTGTTTTAACGCTGGTTTGCGGCTCTTCCAGTGTAGCCAGAACACGAGCCATAGCAGCTTGCTGAGCTTTACCCAACGCTTTGGTTGCATCAGCTACCAGTAAAGTTCGGGGATCAAAGCCGCCAGATTCCAGCTGTCTGCCTTTTGCGGTTAACTGTCCCTGCTTGATTAAGCCGGTACTGACTAAAAAGTCGATAGCCGCAGCGCAATGGCCGGGGTCGGGCTGAGAAAACCAGGCCAGCTGATTTACCTCACTGCCCCAACGCAGCACATCCAGTACTAATGCGGATAAATCCTGAGTGGCAACATCCGGCGGCGCGTAATCGGCAAAGCCATGTTCATCGGAACGCGACCACAGACGAAAACACTTCCCAGCCTGCTGACGGCCTGCACGCCCCGCACGCTGTGTTGCCGAAGCTTTAGCAATACGCTGCGTAATTAGCTGGCTTAATCCGTACTGAGGCAGATACTGAGCACGCCGCTCTCGACCACTATCGACGACCACATCAATACCGTCCAGAGTTAAGCTGGTTTCAGCAATATTGGTTGCCAGAATAATGCGTTTTTCGTCCTCAGCCTTTAATACCTGCCGCTGTTGCTGCAACGGGATACGCCCGTGCAGAGGTAAAATGAGTGTTCCCGGACGGAGTCGTTGGCTAAGTTCCGTAGCAACCTTTTGTATTTCATAGACACCGGGCAGGAAAACCAAAACGCCTTTTTCGGCCACTGCAAGGGCTTCGACAACCACTTTGGGTAACTCAGTCAGCCATTGAGTGATATGAGGTGGTGGCCGATAGTGATACTCAACAGGAAAACTCCGGCCTTCGCTGCGCAGAACCCGAACGTCGTCGCAGTAGTTCTCTAACCAGGCCTTAAGACTTTCTGCCGGTAAGGTGGCCGACATAATCAACAGGTTTAAATCCGGACGCAGGGGCAGCGCGTCAATAACCAGCGCCAGACTCAAGTCACTGTGTAAATTACGTTCATGAAATTCATCGAAAATCAGTGTACCAATGCGGCTAAGCTCAGGATCGTCCTGCAGCCATCGCACTAACACGCCTTCGGTAATAATGAGTAACTTGGTGGACTTACTGCGCTTGCTGTCACCGCGTACCGTGTAACCGACCTGCTCACCCACTGGCTCGCCCAGCTGTTTAGCCAAATAGTGAGCAATATTCAGCGCAGCAACACGCCTGGGTTGCAGCATGACAATAAGGCCGTCATTGGCAATACCTTGCTGCAACAGAAATAACGGAAGCTGTGTTGATTTTCCGGCACCGGGCGGCGCCTCAATAACGACACGCGCTGCCGGGAAGGCTTTCGCCAACTCCGGCAGTACGCTCTCAATCGGCAAGGTCATGCCAAATTAATCACCTTTTACGGTAGCGGCTATGGTACGAACACCAGCAGCCGTTGCGCCTGTCGCCCACATAGAAGTAGCCGATTTTTGGTATGCGCCCGCTAAATCAAAGTGCAGCCAACCTTGACCTTTATTGGGCGCGAAGCGGAGTAAAAAGCCCGCGGCATTACTGGCACCACCGGCCCCGCCGCCTTTTTGAGGGCGGCTATTGGCCGTATCAGCAAAAGGCGACGGGCAGTTTTCACTGTGCCATGGAGCCAACGGTAAGCGCCACAATAATTCGTTTTCTTTATCGGCGTTGGCCAACGCTTTAGTCGCAGCAGCCTCATCCACACTAAACAATGCGTTGTACTCATTACCAACCGCCATTTGCGCCGCGCCGGTCAGGGTAGCCGCATCAATAATCTGTTTAGCACCAAACTCACCCGCTGCTTGTAAGCCATCGGCCAGCACCAGGCGACCTTCTGCATCGGTATTAACAACTTCAACTGTTAAACCGTTTTTATAGCGAATAATGTCACCCAGCTTGTAAGCGCGGCCATCAATCATGTTCTCAGCGCAGCAAAGCAGTAACTTCACCCGTTTATTCAGGCCGCGACGTATCGCCAGTGACAACGCACCGGATACGGTCGCAGCACCGCCCATATCACACTTCATCGACAACATGCCTTCGCTGGGTTTGATACTGTAACCACCGCTGTCGTAAGTAATCCCCTTACCAATCAGAGCCGTTTCGACTGGCGCATTCTTATCACCGGTTGGGTTGTAATCCAGCACCAGTAAACCCGGTGCGTGCTGGCTGGCACGACCCACCGTATAGATTCCCATCCAGCCGGCATCTTTCAGTGCTTCGCCTTTTATGAATTCCGCGCTAACAGCATCCGGCGCCAGAGCTTTAAAATGCTCGGTGACCCGTTTGGCCAGACTTTCCGGATAAATTTCTTCTGCTGATAAGTTGGTGAGTTCGCGGCTGAAACGTGTCGCCTCACGCATGGCATCAAGCTCTTTGGCTGCGGGCTCATCGGTTTTACTCCAGATCACCTGGTTAGTCGACAAGGTTGATGTGAAGCCTTGAGACAACGCCCACTGACGCTCCAGGTTCCAGTCACTACCAGCAGCTTCAATAGTTACGGCCCCGGTATTGTCCAAGGTGCGCCCGGCTTTTTGGATACGCCGCAAGTTCTCTGCTTCGTCATCGACTAATATGATCTGTGCTTTATTTTCACCGAATACTAAGTTTGATTTCGGGTTCCAATAGTCTGCGGGGGATTCCTGAGTTAAATAAATTGCTAGTGCGCTGGACATTCTGTACCTCTACCGATAATTTGCTATCTGTTTATACTAGAGTTATGAGGTCGCTGATGCAATTTAACAAGCCCCTACGCTCCGGAGTTTTACAAAAAAGGTACAAGCGCTTTTTGGCCGACATCGACTTTGGCGATGGTGATATTACCACCGTCCACTGCCCCAATACCGGTGCCATGACCGGCTGCGCTGAACCAGGGTCCAAAGTCTGGTGCAGCGTTTCCAATAATCCCAAACGTAAATACTCACTGACCTGGGAGTTAGCCCAGAATAGTAAGGGCGAAATGATTGTGGTTAATACGCAGCACGCCAACCGCATGGCTGGCGAACTATTAAAAACAGAGCTCATGCCTCAGCTTAGCGAATGGCAGGAGCACAAACCAGAACAGCGTTACGGCAATGAGAAGAGCCGCATAGACTGGTGGGGAAGAGACTCAGACAATCGCGAATGTTTTGTCGAAGTCAAAAGTGTCACTTTGGCGGATGGTTCACGCGGTTACTTTCCTGATGCGGTGAGCCAGCGAGCTCATAAACACCTGAACGAGTTAATGCAGGTGGTTAGTGACGGACATCGTGCGATACAGCTTTACATGGTAATGCACCAAGGTATCGACAGCGTTATGCCAGCATCGCATATTGATGCGAAATACGCCGAACTTTGCCAACAAGCGGAGTCAGCAGGCGTTGAATTTTACGCAGTGAAGTGTATTGCAACACCACAGGAAATTAAACTGGAGAGACCAGTACCTGTAACCCTTTGAAACTCAGTGCACTCGCGATTTTAGGCACGAAAATTGATGCTAATAACGTTGCCAACAAGAATCCTTTCTGGTATACGTAGCGTCCTTTTTTTAAACGCACGCTTTTAAAGCACTCTTTAATAGAGAATGTAGGAGATCCATGATGCCTCAAGGCAAGGATAAGAAAACCCATGGCATCCTGGCGATGGCCGGCTTAGAGCCGTATCAGGAGAAACAGGGCGAAGAGTACATGAACGATGCGCAACGGTCGCATTTTCGTCGTATTCTGGAAGAATGGCGTCGTCAATTACGTCAAGAAGTTGATCGCACCGTGCATCATATGAAAGATGAAGCGGCGAATTTCCCTGATCCGGTAGACCGCGCTGCTCAGGAAGAAGAGTTCAGCATCGAATTACGTACCCGCGACCGCGAACGTAAATTGATTAAGAAAATTGAAAAGACCTTACAAAAGATAGAAGAAGACGACTTTGGCTTTTGCGACTCTTGCGGCATTGAAATTGGTATTCGCCGCTTAGAAGCTCGTCCTACAGCTGACCAGTGCGTCGACTGTAAAACGCTGGCCGAAATCAAAGAGAAACAAATGACCGGAGCCTAACGGCTCATGTATCGTGGCCGTTTTGCGCCGACACCCTCAGGGCCTTTGCATCTGGGTTCATTAGTTGCTGCCCTCGGCAGTTACTTAGATGCAAAAGCACACGACGGTGAGTGGTTAGTCCGCATCGAAGATGTTGATAAGCCACGTGCGGTTGCCGGAGCGGCAGATACCATTTTAAACCAGTTAGAAATGCACGGTTTAGAGTGGGACGGATCCATTTTATATCAAAGCCAACGTGACTCTGTTTACCAACATCAGCTAGAACTGTTGCAACAGGCGCAGCGCCTTTATCAGTGCGATTGCAGTCGCCGGGCTATCCGTGCCCGCAGCGCACATTACGATGGTTATTGCCGAAGCCGCCAGCCCCGCTCCAATCCATTCGCCTTACGCTTTGTTAACCAGAACCCAGTCAATGAATTTAATGACCGCGCTCATGGCATAATCACCGACCACTCAGCATCGGTGAGCGAAGACTTTGTGCTTAGACGCCGGGACGGTCTGTACGCCTATCAATTGGCTGTTGTGGTTGACGATATTGAACAGGGAGTTACCGATGTTGTCCGTGGCAGCGACTTAATCACGCCCAGCTTTTGGCAACTGACCTTATGGCAGGAGCTCACGGGTAAACAACCCGGAATGATGCATTTACCCCTGATAATGAATGACGACGGACGCAAGCTGAGCAAGCAGAATCACGCACCGCCAATAGACTCTGGCAAGGTCAGCCACAACCTGCTCACCGCACTGAATTACCTGGACATTGACCTTGAACCAGAACTGCAACACAGCTCTGCCACCGAAATATTGCAGCTGGCGTTGCAAAATTGGCGCAAAAAGTGGCATATAACGGGTCGTTAACGGTACAATATCCAAACAACAACTGATTCTGAATAAAAACAATGGTAAGGGAGAACCACCATTATTAAGCGAATTAAAGCACTGGCGAAGCGAGCCTTTTCCAGTAAGACGGCAGAGCCTGAATCCAGCCGGTTACCCAAATTACAAATTATTCCCAGGGACAAGCATCCAATATCCCGTAATGCTATCAGTAAAAATGCCATAAAGGTTCTTTACCGATTGCATAACAGTGGCTTTGAAGCCTATCTGGTCGGCGGCTGTATCCGTGATATTTTATTAGGACTTGAACCCAAAGATTTTGACGTTACGACCAACGCCACACCCGAACAGATAAAGTCACTGTTTCGTAACTGTCGCTTAATTGGTCGTCGCTTTCGCCTGGCCCATGTTGTATTTGGGCGGGAAGTGATCGAGGTTGCCACCTTCCGTGGACATCATGGTGACAGCCCTCAGGAAGAGAATAAGAAAAACCGAACGGCAGACCAGGACGAACATGGTCAACTGGTTCGCGACAACGTGTATGGCAGCATCGAAGAAGATGCCGAGCGTCGTGACTTTACCGCCAACGCGCTCTATTACAATATAGCCGATTTTGCCATTTACGATTTTGCCAACGGTGTCGACGACATTAACGCCGGTATTTTGCGCATGATTGGCGACCCGGAAGTGCGTTACCGTGAAGATCCGGTAAGAATGTTACGAGCAGTACGCTTTGCTACCAAGCTGAATATGCAGATGGACGATTCTGTCAGCGGTCCGTTAAAAGAGCTCGCGCCACTACTGACCAATATCCCTCCGGCTCGCTTATTTGACGAGTTTCTGAAAATGTTTATGTCGGGAAAAGCCGAAGCTAACTTCCTGATGATGACCGAGTTTGGACTGTTCCAGCAATTATTCCCTATGCTGAAAATTTATCTGGAAGATGAACAGGCGCCGCCTTACCAGATGATGCTGAAAGCCTTTAAGGATACTGACAAGCGTATTGCCGAAGAACAGCGTGTTACGCCAGCTTACTTAATTGCGGTATTGTTATGGTGGCCACTACAGGCGCGGCGCGAGCAACTTGAGAACGAAGGCGGTCTGCCGCCAATGGATGCGCTGAATGTTGCTGCGGCTGACGTTATTCACAGACAGTCACAACGCCTGTCACTGCCTAAACGCTTTAGTTTACCAGCCAGAGATATCTGGCAGTTACAACGCAGGCTTAATGTAACAAAAGGCGCTCGTGCCATGAAAGTTCTGGAGCACAAACGCTTCCGCGCCGCGTACGACTTTTTACTACTGCGCTCTCACGCAGAAAGTGGCGACAAAAAACTGTCTGACCTTGCGGCCCACTGGAGCAAAGCACAAGATAATCCGGGCCAGTTAAAAGCCGCCAAGCCAGGACCAGGGGCTGGAGCTCCCGGGCGTCGTAAACCGCGCCGTCGTCGTGGCCCGCGCCGTAAACCTCAGGAAAATAAAGGTAATGACGCAACATAAAGCGTTTATTGCACTGGGCAGTAACCTGGGCAAGCCGACAGAAAACCTTCTGTCGGCTCTAAAAGCACTGAATGAGAACCCGCGCTGGCAATTATCGGCTTATTCATCTCTATACGGTAGTAAGCCGATGGGCCCGCAAGATCAACCCGATTACGTCAATGCAGTTTGTTCGGTAACAACTGAGCTAGCAGCAGCCGAACTTCTACAAGCTTTGCACGATATTGAAGACGCCTTTGGTCGCAAACGAGTGAGGCACTGGGGCGAGCGCACGCTGGACCTTGATTTGTTGCTTTTTAACGAAGAGAAACATCACTCACAACAGTTACAAATACCCCATCCGGGCTTATACGAGCGCAACTTTGTTCTTTTCCCTTTAGCCGAAATAGCGCCTGACAAGCTTCTTCCAAACGGAAATACCGTTAAGCAACAGACAGAGACACTTACCGAAGACGGCTTAGACGTGATAATCTGTTCGTCTGAAATAATAATCTAATACTGCTGAAGGTGCGTTATGGCAACAACCAAAACCAGCATTGCAACATTACAGAAAATGAAAAGAGAAGGGGCCAAAATAAGTTCCCTGACCGCCTACGATTCAAGCTTTGCCAAGCTCATGACCGAACAGGGCGTCGATTTTATTCTGGTCGGCGATTCGCTCGGCAATGTTGTACAGGGCAGAGACTCCACTGTACCGGTCACCATCGACGATATGGTTTATCATACGCAGTGTGTTCGTCGTGGCGCCAACAATGCCTTTGTTATAGCTGATATGCCCTTCATGACTTACAGCACGCCCGAGCAAGCCTACGAGGTTGCCGCCCGCTTAATGCAGGCCGGTGCCAACATGGTTAAATTAGAGGGCGGACAATGGTTAGTCGAGACCATTGAAGGCTTAAAAACTCGCGGCATTCCGGTTTGTGCTCACTTGGGATTATTGCCCCAGTCAGTCAATGTTCTGGGTGGTTATAAAGTGCAGGGTAAAGAGCAGCAACAAGCTGACGATACACTCAACCAGGCATTAGCGCTTGAAAAGGCCGGTGCGCAGCTACTAGTGTTGGAATGTGTTCCGGCGTCACTTGGCAAACGCATTACTGAGCAGGTATCGATTCCGACCATTGGTATTGGTGCGGGTGCGGATACCGACGGTCAAATTCTTGTCATGCACGACATGCTGGGTATGAACAGCGACTACTTGCCTAAGTTCGCTAAAGATTTCTTAGGCCAGGGCGGCTCTCTTGCCGATGCTTTTCGCTCATTTGCAGAACAAGTACGTTCAGGCGAGTTCCCAACGTCAGAGCACAGTTACAAATGAGAATACTCAAGTCACTGGCTGAACTTCGAAAGTGGCGCCAGCAACAGTCAGAAGTTGCTTTGGTACCGACCATGGGCAACCTGCACGATGGACACCTGCATTTAGTAAAGACCGCGTTGGAGCGTTGCGATAATGTCGTGGCCAGTATTTTTGTTAACCCCATGCAGTTTGGCGCAAACGAAGATCTCGACAGCTACCCGCGCACCTTAGAAGCCGACTGCCAGGCACTGGATGCCCTTGGCGTTTCTGCCGTATTTACGCCGCAAGTCCGTGACGTTTACCCCCGAGGACTCGATAAGCAAACTCGCATCGAAGTCCCGGGTATCAGTGATATTCTCTGTGGAGCCAGTCGCCCGGGACACTTTACCGGTGTCGCAACCATTGTTTGCAAACTGTTTAATATGGTGCAGCCGCAATTGGCCGTATTTGGCGAAAAGGACTACCAGCAGCTACAGGTCATTCGCTTAATGACACAAGACCTAAGCTTACCCGTTGAAGTATTGGGCGCACCCACACAGCGTGAAACCAACGGCTTAGCGATGAGTTCTCGCAACGGCTATTTATCGGTCGAACAGAAACAGCAAGCTTCAGCTCTTTACCGTACACTTCAGAAAACCAAGGCGGAATTAAGCTCAAATGCTCACTTCGCTGAACTGGAGCGCTCAGGAATTAAAGAGTTAACTGACGCGGGCTTTGTCCCCGACTACTTCAGTATTCGTAATGCAGCGGATTTGCAGGAAGCGACCGCAGACAACCCTGAATGGGTGATCCTGGCCGCCGCTTTTATGGGGAAAACACGTTTAATTGATAACCTGCGGGTTATCAATACCAGCTCTAAGTAAGCATACCGAGTTCACGCATCTCGGTATGCAACGCACCCCTCAGGCTGGTCGCTTTTGAAGCAATTTGACGCTGCTCATCCAGAACTTCCTGCAGCATCTCATCTGTCGTTAATGGGTTAGCCAGAACCACACGAAATACCACTGTAGGCTCGTGATGATACTGTGCTGGCGTCAGCTTGGTACGCGACACAAAAGACTGACCACTTTCCCGCTGACGCTTCTGAATATAGCGGGTCAGGGCGTTCAAATGAGGGGTCAGCCGCGCTAATTGAGCAGGCGTTGCCTTTTTAAGAGCCGCTTTCACTTTAACCGGCACAAAACGGTAAGTTAAAATACAAAGCTCCGGCTCCGTAATCACCTCAAAATCATCCTGCTCAGCAATAAGTTTTGAGAAATAGCGCGCTTTATCAATGCTGTTATTTATCAGTAATTCATAACCCCGACGGCCTATAACGTGCATGGCGGAAAATACCATCATTGCCATACCCGCTCGCGACCCTTCCATTGAATGCGAGCCTAAATCTTTAGAGCCCTGACGAATAATGTATTCCGCGTGGTGCTCTATGGATTTAACCAATGAGGGACTTTTAAATAGCACCAGACCCGCACCCATGGGCACATACATTTGTTTATGAGCATCAATGGTAACACTGTCTGCCCGTTCAATTCCCGCCAGTAGCGGACGGTGCTGTTCAGACAATAGCGTTGCCCCACCCCAGGCAGCATCAACATGAAAGTGAGCATCCACTTCTTCCGCAACGGTTGCCATATCGTCTAGCGGGTCAATATGACCGGTTTCCGTTGTACCGGCGACGCCAACCAGCGCCAGCACCTTGCCACCTTCTTTTGCAATGTTCTCACAGGTTTTACGCAGCTCATCAATGCAAATACGGTTATCGCTGTCCGTTGCCACCGAAACTAAATTCTTACGGCCAATACCCAGTACGTCGGCTGCTTTGCTTAAAGAATAGTGGCCTCGTTCGGACACCACTACGGTTAATTTGGAATAACCATAATGCTGTAAACCGGCGGCTAATCCATCCGCTGCAATGCCGGCAAAATCACCATCAGCCTGTAACAAGCGGTTACGCGCAACCCATAGCGCGGTCATATTGGCGATGGTTCCACCCGAACAGAATGCACCCAAAGAATGCTGGGCACTGTGCATCCAGCGGTTATAGAACGGTGCATCCTGTTGGTACACCAAGTGATGCAGCATACCAATAACGTTACGCTCTAACGGCGTAAAGGCTTTGGATGTTTCAATTTTTACCAGGTTCTGATTGAGCCCGACCATCAGTTTAGCTAATGGCAGTAGAAAATACGGCAAAGCGGACGTCATATGACCAATAAAACGCGGCGACGCTGTGTGTACAGAATGCGCAACCAACTTATCCAACAGAAACTCAGTATGATCAGAAACAAACTGAGGTTCTTCAGGGATCTGTGATTTATCGAAATCCCTCTCAATTTCCTGTAACGGCTTCTCGCGCGCAACAATGTGTTCCCCCAGAAACCCCATTAGGTTCTCTGAAAGATGTTTTTCGATTTTACCCAGCGTAGAATCAGGAGCTTCCGGTATAGTAAAAATACGATACAGAGACTCTTGGCTGACTTCCGCCATATCATTTTTCGGGCTCAATCAGGGCTCCTTAGATAAGTTCGCATGCAGTTGCCATAACGCCTGACCACTGTTTTTATATTTACGTTCAAACGGTGTTATTGGGTCGGCGTCGTCTGCCAACAATGAAATATCGGCATAATGTCCGCTCACCTTAAGCGCCTGAGCAACCTCAAGCAAGTACAGGCTCCAGTTAGAGCGCATCTGTAATGTGCCGCCCAGTGCAACAACGTCTTTCCATACCGGGCTACCATGCCAACGACGCGCTAAGTGGGCGGATTTAGGCCACGGATTCGGATAAAAAATGCAGTGCTTCTGCGGCTGCCAGTTCGCCCGATTGGCCAGTCGCCAGAAATCATTCAAATCAGCCCGTACCACCCAATAACGTTGACCATTCTCACTTGTCTGATAATGGCTGTGACGGTCGACCCGGTGTGCTGATTTATCCACTCCAATGACCATTGCCTGAGGGTGAAGCTCTGCCAGCTTAGCGGTGCTTTCTCCGACGCCACAGCAGGAATCCAGAATGATTGGCCCACCCCAGCTTTCAACTTGTGTGTTGATTTCGTCAAACGCCTGCTGGTTATGAGCCTGTATTGGCTTTAGAAACTCGCTTTGTAAATGGCGACGAACCGCCGCTTCAGTATCCTCATGCGGCCCATTCTGGTTTGTTGTAACCGGTCTTGCCTGCTGCATCAGGAGCGGATCCCTATACCTTTATCCAGAATATAATAAGCCGCAGCAAAAAACAGGATATTGAAGCCAACCAAAACAGCTATTGCGACACCAATGCCCACATCAGATTGACCTAAAAAGCCGTAACGAAAACCATTGACCATATACAGCACCGGATTTGCCATGGACACTTTCTGCCAAAATTCCGGTAATAAGCTAACGGAATAAAACACTCCGCCCAAATACGTCAGTGGTGTCAGAACGAATGTCGGCACAATAGAGATATCGTCGAAAGTCTTGCCGTAAACAGCATTAATCAGTCCGCCCAGACAGAATAATGTGGAGGTTAAAATCACCGTTAATATGACATAACCAATATGGGCAATCTGGATATCAGCAAACAAGAACGACACGAAGGTGACAACCACGGCGACAATCAAAGCTCTTGCCATACCACCACCAACATATCCCGCAATAATAACTGCAGTTGGCACGGGTGACACCAACATCTCTTCAATGTTGCGTTGAAACTTGGCGCTGAAGAACGATGAGGCCACGTTAGAATAGGAGTTGGTGATCACTGACATCATAATTAGCCCGGGTACAATGAACTCCATGTAGCCGACACCACTCATTTCACCTATCCGCTCGCCGACAATGCTGCCGAAAATCACAAAATACAATGTCATTGTAATAGCAGGCGGTACCAAGGTTTGTACCCAGATACGAAGAAAACGAGTGCACTCTTTTATCCAGATGGTCTTTAACGCAATAAAATTCGCGGCAGAATGGTTCATTTCGCTTCCTCCTGCTGACGTCCTTGCTCGACTAAAGAAACAAACAACTCCTCTAAACGGTTGGCTTTATTGCGCATCGACAACACTTTTACGTTTTGCGCAGAAAGCTGTTCGAACACAGCATTCAACCCGGCATTTTTATCCACTTCAACTTCCAGCGTCTGTTCGTCAGTCCAACGATGATTAAAGTCTTTAATCTCAGCTCCGTTATGGCCTGGTTTTAAATCCAGTACAAAAGTTTCGCGACTTAACTGCGCCAGCAAGCGCTTCATCGAGGTGTTTTCAATAATTCGGCCACTATCAATAATGCCAATGTTACGGCACAGCATTTCAGCCTCTTCCAGATAGTGCGTGGTCAGAATAATGGTAATACCCTGCTGGTTAATTTTGGTCAGGTAGTCCCACATTGAACGACGCAACTCAATATCAACACCTGCAGTAGGCTCATCCAAAATCAATAACTTAGGTTCATGCAATAGTGCACGGGCAATCATCAGACGACGTTTCATGCCGCCAGACAAAGAACGAGCCGGCTCATTGCGTTTATCCCATAACCCCAACTGCTTCAGATATTTTTCGGAACGCTCTTTCGCCAACGAGCGCGGCACACCGTAATACCCTGCCTGGTTCACCACGATTTGTTGAACCGTTTCAAATTGATTGAAGTTAAATTCCTGAGGCACCAACCCAATTTGGCGTTTTAAATCGGTAAGTTGTGTATCCAGGTCATAACCAAATACTTTCACCGAACCTGACGTTTTATTAACCAGCGAAGAGATAATACCAATCGTGGTCGACTTACCGGCACCATTAGGACCCAGCAGCGCATAGAAGTCACCTTCCTCAACTACGAGATTAATGCCCTTTAAGGCTTCAAAGCCCCCTCGGTATGTCTTGCGCAAGTCTTTAATTTCTAAAGCTTTCATAAACCTCTTTATGACTCCTTTCCGTAGCCCCAACGGTTAACTAAACGCTGCTCAAGGCCAAGGTGGTCCAAAATTCTGGCCACCATAAAATCGATTAAATCATCAATACTTTCAGGTTGATGATAGAAGCCTGGTGCAGCCGGCATTATGGTCACGCCTTGCTGACTGAGTTGCAGCATATTCTGTAAATGGATAGTCGAAAGCGGCGATTCTCTCGGAACCAAAATGAGTTGTCCTCGCTCCTTCATTACGACATCCGCGGCCCGCTCGATCAGCGTATTACTGCTACCATGAGCAATAGCCGACAAGGTACTGGTTGAACAAGGGCAAACCACCATTTTCGCAGGCGCCGCAGAACCGGAGGCAACCGGCGAGAACCACTCTTCTTTGCCATAAACTTTGAGTTGCTCGGCGTCCACCGAGAAATACTCGCGCAACATAGCGGCTGCTTTTTCAGGTGATGCCGGAATTTGCATGTCCTGCTCTGTCGCCAGCACCACCCGCGCGGCACTTGAAATTAGCAACAGCACTTGTTGATCTTGATCAAGCAAACATTGTAACAAACGCAACGCATAAGGGGCACCCGAGGCACCAGTTATCGCAACAGTGATTCTATTGTCTGTCTTCATTATTCGGTTCCTGTGTCATCCCGTTGTTGCAGCGCTGTAATAAAACGCTGGTGCAAACCGTCGAAGCTGCCATTACTCATAATGAGTACGGAATCCCCTGCATTTACGTCGTTTAGCAACCCCGCCAGTAAATCATCGGTGGACTCAAACAAATGCGCATCTGGCATTTTCTCGGCCAGCTGCCACGTGAGCCCTTCAGGCTGAAGTACAAAAATCTCATCAGCATCAGTCAACGCTTCAGCCAGAGTCTCGCTGTGAACACCCATTTTCATGGTATTGGAACGCGGTTCCAGCACCGCAATAATACGGTTTTCCGGTTGATGCTGACGCAAGCCAGATACGGTTGTCTTAATTGCACTGGGGTGATGGGCAAAATCATCAAAGACTTTTATGCCGCCGTGCTCGCCCAGTAATTCCATACGCCTTTTAGGGCTTTTAAATAAGGTAAGAGCCTGTGCGCTTTGCTCTGCTTTAATACCAACATGGGCTGCCGCAATAATGGCCATCATGGCATTATTCACATTATGAATCCCGAGTAGGTTCCAGTTAACCCGTGCAACACATTGCCCCTGGTAGTGAACCTCAAATTCAGTACCGTCCGCTTTTAGCAGTTTAGTCTGCCATTCACCCTGCTCACCCATGCGCACCACCGGGCTCCAGCAGCCTTGCTCAAGAACCGTTTCCAGCGCAGCATCGTCGCTGGGTAAAATCACTTGTCCGGTATCGGGAACCACCCGCAATAAATGCGCAAACTGCCGCTGAATCGCGGCTAAGTCAGGGAAGATATCCGCGTGATCAAATTCCAGATTGTTCAAAATTAACGTATCCGGTGCGTAATGAACAAACTTGGAACGTTTATCAAAAAACGCCGTATCGTACTCGTCGGCTTCAATAACGAAAAAGTTCGAATCGGTTAAGCGGGCGCTGACAGGAAAGTTGCCAGGTACGCCACCAATCATAAAGCCGGGATCGAAGCCATTATCTTGTAAAATCCAGCTTAGCATACTGGCCGTAGTGGTTTTACCATGCGTACCGGCAACCGCCAGAACCCAACGTTCAGTTAATACATTATCATGCAGCCATTGAGCGCCTGAAGCATAGGGAATACGCTCACGTAAAACCGCTTCCACTTCATCGTTACCGCGGCTTAACGCGTTACCAATAACCACGATATCGGGGCGCGGCTTTAAGTTGTTTTGGGAGTAGCCCTGCATCAATTCGATACCAAGATTTTCCAGTTGCGTACTCATAGGCGGGTAAACCTTAGCATCAGACCCGGTGACACGGTGTCCTAGCTGCTGTGCAATAGCGGCAACGCCCCCCATGAAAGTACCGCAAATCCCGACGATATGAATGTGCATGCGTTATCCAAACCCGTTCGTTTAAAAAATATCGAAAGTGTACCACCGTCGTCGCTGACAAGCAGGATTTTTACCAAAAAATAAGGTATCATTTGCGCTCTCTGAACATACATTTGTAAGCATCCAACAACCAGAGCTGCAGGAACTTTCATGAAACGTTTATTACCAACACTGAGAGCGGATCAGACCAGCGAATCGCTTATCTCTGTTATTAACACCATTCAAATTGCAGCCAAGGAAATTTCTTTCCGTCTGCATCAGGGCGCATTAGCTGGTGTATTAGGCTCGACGCTGGATGAAAACATTCAGGGCGAGACACAGAAAAAACTCGATGTTGTTGCAAATCAGCTATTAAAAACCCTGTTGCTGGAATCACCTAACGTTCATGCGGTAGCTTCTGAAGAGGAAGACTCCATCGTGGAGAGCCCGAACTCAGGGCATTATCTGGTCGCGTTCGACCCACTGGACGGCAGCTCTAACATCGATATCAACGGTGGAGTGGGTACTATTTTTTCTATTTTGCGCAAACCTGAGGGTGAAGAGACAGGCGAAAGTATGTTTTTACAGCCAGGTAAAGCGCAAGTCGCAGCCGGCTACGTATTGTATGGCCCATCGACCATGCTGGTAATGACAACCGGTAAAGCCGTACGAATTTATACGCTCGACCAAACCGTCGGTGAGTTCTTACTCACCAAGGAAAAAGCCGAAATTCCCAAAGACACCAAAGAGTTCGCGATTAATATGTCGAACCGCCGTCACTGGGCTGACCCTATCCGTGCTTACATTAGCGACTTGCTGGAAGGCGAAGAAGGGCCCCGTGGTAAGAACTTTAATATGCGCTGGAATGCAGCGATGGTCTCTGATGTGCACCGCGTTATCTCACGTGGCGGTTTATTCACTTACCCCTGGGATTCACGCAAGCCGGAAAAACCTTTTAAACTGCGTCTTTTATACGAAGCCTCGCCCATGGCTATGCTGGTAGAAAAAGCTGGCGGAAAAGCCACAGACGGGTACAGCCGTTTAATGGAAATTGTACCAGAGCATATTCACCAGCGTGTTTCGGTGGTTATGGGGTCCGCTAACGAAGTCGATGTGTGCATGGATTACCATAAACAGCACCCAAAACCTTATTAGACTGATGTCGATAGTGCGCGGCTATTGCGTGAGTCCTCCGAGCCGCTATAATCGCGCAGTACCTTTTATTATTTTATTACTACAGCAGGAAGTACTATGAGCTTAGGAAACGTAACGGCTGGCGCGAACATGCCAGAAGAAGTTAACGTCATCATCGAGATTCCGGCAAACGCCGATCCGATTAAATACGAAGTTGATAAAGACACCGGTACATTGTGGGTTGACCGCTTTATGGCGACCGCTATGTTTTATCCGGCCAACTATGGCTTTGTTAACCAGACACTGTCTCTGGATGGTGACCCGGTTGACGTACTCGTCCCGACTCCATACCCGCTGCAGGCTGGTTCTGTTATTAAATGCCGTCCGGTTGGCGTATTGAAGATGACCGACGAATCGGGCGAAGACGCAAAAGTTATCGCCGTGCCGGTGAGTAAGCTGACAAAAGAATACGATCACATCAATGACGTTGATGACCTGCCTGAGTTGCTGAAAGCACAAATCACTCACTTCTTCGAGCGTTACAAAGAGCTGGAAAAAGGTAAGTGGGTTAAAGTTGACGGCTGGGGTGATGCCGCTGCAGCAAAAGAAGAAATTGTGTCTTCTTTTGAGCGTGCGAAAAAGTCTTAATTTAGAGTGAATCGTAGCACCGACATAATGCATGCTGTCAGCATAGAAAATCTGCTTTTTTCCTGGGCAGGACAACGACCCACCCTGGATATTCCTGGCTGGCAAATAAAGCAAGGTGAAACGGTGCTGCTACGCGGCCCCAGCGGTAGTGGAAAATCGACACTGCTATCGCTGCTGGCCGGCATTAATACCCCACAAAGTGGTTCTTTAAATCTGTTTGAAACCGCTTTTTCTAATTTGTCAGGCAGACAACGAGACCGTTATCGTGCTGACAATATTGGCTATATATTCCAGCAATTTAATTTGCTGCCCTATTTATCGGCTTTAGATAATGCGCTGCTCGCCTGTCAATTCTCCAAAAAAAGGCGGCAACGTATCGCAGAACAAGGCAGCTCTGCTGAAGCTACCGCAACTGAGATGCTGCAGCGCTTAGGGTTAAATTCCACACAAATTGAGCAACCGGCTCATACTCTCAGTGTTGGTCAGCAGCAACGTGTTGCCGCGGCACGAGCCTTGTTAGGTGCGCCTAAGCTTCTTATAGCGGATGAACCAACTTCTGCACTGGATGCAGAGCACCGGGATACCTTTATTCAATTACTGCTTGAGCTCAGTAGCCAAAATAACACCACCGTTATTTTTGTTACTCATGACGCGGCATTATCATCGTATTTTGACCAGCATGTTGAGCTCAACACACTCAATCAGGCAGGAGCTCAATCATGATCCGCCTGGCCATAAAAAGCTTAATGAATCGGCGCGCCAGTGTTGTTCTGACGGTTATCGCTATCGCTGTCAGCGTTACCTTACTGTTAGCCGTTGAGCGCGTTCGTGAACAAGTGCAAAGCCATTTTGCTAACACGGTTTCTGGCACTGACTTAATTATTGGCGCACGCACCGGACAAACACAGTTGTTACTGTCTTCGGTTTTCCATATTGGCAGTATGACCAACAATATGAGCTGGGAAAGCTTCGTCGATATCAGTGAACGTCCGGAAGTCAGTTGGGCAATACCCATGTCATTAGGTGACAGTGTTCAGGGGCTACCCGTTGTCGCAACAACCAATGCGTATTTCGAGCATTTTAAGTACGGCGACAAGCAGGCTCTGGAGTTTTCTCAAGGTAGTGCTTTTGCTTCAGATGAGGAAGTCGTACTAGGAGCCGATGCTGCCGAGAAGCTATCCAAAATCATTGACGATGAAATTATTATTGCCCACGGCAGTGGCGGCATTAGCTTTAGCGAACATGAAGAGCACCCGCTTACCGTTACCGGCGTACTGAAACGCACCGGAACTCCGGTTGATCAGGCGGTACTAGTGACACTGCACAGTCTCGACATGATCCACAGCGGTGAGCATGAACACTCTGAACATGATCACCACAACGAGGCTCCGGCGGAGAGCATCAGTGCCGCTCTCCTTGGCTTAAAAGCGAAGCCTCTGGCCTTGCGCTTGCAACGCCAAATAAATACCTACGACAAAGAGCCGTTAACGGCTCTTTTACCCGGTATGACCCTGCAGGAACTCTGGAAAACACTGCGAGTCTTTGAGCAGGCCTTAACGGCCATCTCAGCTATGGTGGTGCTGATTGGTCTACTGGGTATGCTGACGATTATGCTTGCCAGCTTAAGGGAACGTCGTCGCGAAATGGCGGTCTTAAGAGCCGTTGGTGCCGGTCCCGGAACCATATTTGGTCTGCTGCTCAGTGAAGCTCTGGTATTGACCGTAGTTGGCGCTTTCTCAGGCCTGCTTTTGCTTTATGGCTTGCAGTGGTCCTTAGCTGGCGTTATTCAGTCTCAGACCGGGCTAATATTCAACACCACCTGGCCCAGCATTAGTGAATGGTGGCGTATTGCGCTCGTTATTACTGCTGGCTTTATGTTAAGTTTAATTCCGGCTTGGCGAGCTTATCGCCAATCTCTTGCAGATGGACTCACGGTGAAGATATGAAGAAGTTATTAGCGGTTGTATTATTAATGCTAACCTTTCCCTCGTTCGCGGCTGCTGAAAAAATTGGCTGGAAAGATTTAATTCCCGAAGGTTTTACGCCGCCTCCGGTTAAACCTCAGTCTTACTATGACGCGAACCCTGAAGAAGATAGACAAACTAACCTGGATGCGCCTGTCGTCGAAGCTCTGGACGGTAAGAAAGTTCGTATTCCCGGCTATGTTGTCCAACTAGAAGGTGATGCCGACAAGGTCACTGAGTTTTTGTTAGTTCCTTACTTCGGCGCGTGCATTCATGTGCCACCACCGCCACCGAACCAAATTATTCACGTTCAATACGAAGAAGGTGTTCCGTATGAGAACACTTATGATGCGGTTTGGATAGAAGGTACCATCAAAGTCGAGCGCAAAGAGGGTGAACTTGCCGTTGTCGGCTATCAAATGGACGCCGATAGTGTTGAAGTTTACAACTAAGCTTAACTCTTTTGCTGTTGCAGTAAGCTGATTAATTGATCTGCGGGCATAGGTTTAGCGAAGAAATAACCTTGCCCTTCAGCGCACTCTAAACCCAAAAAGTAATCAAGCTGGGCTTGCTCTTCAATACCTTCAGCTAAAACATTTAACCCTAACCGCCCAGCCATATCAACAATAGTCTCTATAATGATTTGTCCGCTCGTCTGATCGGAATTATTAACAAAGGTTTTGTCTATCTTAATTCGATCGAGCGGCAATTTCTGGAGATAGCTCAGCGAGGAAAAGCCAACGCCGAAATCATCAATGGCAACCTTAATGCCTTGCTGCTTTAAACGCCTTAAAATATCGGCGACCAAGTCAGGGTCTTCCATAACGATACTTTCGGTTATTTCCAGTTCAATTCGTTCTGGATCAATCCCCCACTGCTCAATTTGCTTTTCGACAAGTTCAGGAAAGTCGCGTTTACGAAACTGAGGTACCGATACGTTAACAGCAACTCTTAGTTGTGGCAGGCCAATCTCATCAAATGCATTGATCTGTCGACAAGCCTCTTCAATAACCCAGGATCCAATTTCAACAATAAGTCCCGAATATTCAGCTAAAGGAATAAACTCCGCTGGAGAAATAAAAGAGCCATCGCTTTGAGGCCAGCGCAGTAATGCTTCTACCCCTATCACCTTTTTGGTTGTTAACTCCACCTGGGGCTGATACCAAACTTCCAGTTTCCTGTTAGCAAAATCCGCCCGTAGGCGACGTACCAAGTGAAGCCGACGCTGGGTATCTTGCTCCATCGACGGTTCATAATAGTTGTAGCGGTCAAAAGAGTTATTCTTCGCATTCTTTAAAGCAATATAAACTTGTTTCAATAGCCCTTTGCCATTGACCTTTTCCGGATTACCAGCGGATGCAAAACCGCAGGTTACCCGCAGCGGAATATAATGCTCTCCGGCTCTAAAGGGCAGCGAAAAAAGCTCAGTAAACGCATTAGGTGTGACAATATCTGTCGGCCCAAAAATACCAAAAACATCGGCCGCAATGCGCGAAACAAACACGTTACGACCAAGCTGATCGGCTAAGCGCAACGCAACTGAACGTAACAATAAATTACCCACATCCTGACCTAGACCATCATTCACATCGGAAAAGTGATCAATGTCGATGACGGCAATCATCGTATCTTTATCTGGTTTTTCAGACAAAACTTGAAGGTTACGAGTGAATTCAGCGCGGTTTGGAATACTCGTTAAGGGGTCAAGGTAGGCGGCAGTTTGCAACTCTTCAAATAAGTTCGCATTTTCAAAGCCAACGGCGATATTTGCCAGGAACACTTCTAAAAGCTCTTGATCGTATTCGGCGACAATGTTCTTTGTTTCTATATAGGCAGCCGCCTGATGCACCTGGCCATCAATAAAAAAGACGGTCGCATCTTCAGTATGAATATGCCGTCTTTCATTAAGACATTGCCGGACACTGTTTTCTATCTCATCTGAATTCAGTGTTGATAAGCTCTTATTGATGCTATCAGCAAAATGTCCTGCGGCTCCCAATACCAGAATATCATTGTCTTTATGCGGTGCTCTGGCGCCCACAATCCCCTCAGCACTTAAACCAAGCAATGACGCAATTTGCGTCACCACACCTTCGGAGAAATTAACAATAGAGTGCTTCTCCATAAGGTTTGAGGCGGAATGAATGATTTTACGTAAACCTCGGCGGTTTTCATTGATGGTACAGAGTTGCTGATAGGAGCGAACGGCAGAAAATACGGTGGTTAATAATCGGCTTCGTGTGAGTTCTGTTTTTGTTTTGTAGTCATTAATGTCGTAGTTTTTAACGACACTTTCTTCCGGCGCGTAACCTGGCTGTCCAGTGCGTAAGACAATTCTTATTTCATCATTGCCCAACTGCTCTCTAATAGCCTGAGCCACTTTTAAACCTGCGTTATCGGTCTCCATGACAACGTCAAGTAACACCATCGCTATGTCATCATGCTCACTCAGTCGGTCAAGCGCTTCATTCCCACTGTAAGCATGATGGAACTCAAGCTGACGACCACTAATGATCACATCTGCCAAGGCCATCTTCGTCACAGCATGAATCTCCTGATCGTCATCGACAATTAGGATTTTCCAAAAACCTTTACTGTATTCTGCCTGAGTTACTTCATCATCATCGTGAAGAAATAGAGGTTCGTCTTGACTACTGACCATTCGCCGAGGCCATCCATTTATAATTAAATACAAACATATAACAATTTAGCTTATATAATGAATGGCCTGCAAGCTCTGAATAACCTAATTAATCGATTAAAAGTGAACTTCTACCCCAACAAATGGCCCTTTGAAGGTCACATCGGAGTAAATTTCATCAACATCATCAAGTTCAATAACTGAGTGGCGGTAGCCTGCGTTAAGGTTAATATCCACGGCTAAGTTCTCTACCATACGATACTCCACACCAATTTGAGCGTCCTGAACTTTGCTATCTTTCACACTAAGGGCACTAACGTCAGCGAAGAATGTCCAGTCAGTTGCGGGTATTCCCACTCGAGCTGCGGCGTACGCTGTTGGCACGATAACTGAGAAATCCTGACGAGCAAAATTATTACTGAGCGGGGTACGCAAAGTACCGTCAAAATCCATTGCGTTTACACCAATGTCAAAAGACACCAAATCATTATCGAAAATTTCGTAGTATAAAATGTAATCTCTATGACTAAAGTCATTCTCTCCGTAACCACCCTCAATTTCTAATGTATTCTGCCTTACTTTTATATTAGGAATTAAAGGGACTGGGTGTTCAAGCGCAATATAGTAACTGTTGTGGTTTTCATTTTCGAAATTAGGTTCTATTAAATTAGAACCAACCGCATATTGACCTTCATTATTGGCATTCCAAATTTGTCCGCCGGCATAAACACCAAATACCGTATCGGCCAACGCATTAGGAGCAACCGCTAACGCTGCGGCTAGAAGCATGGTTTTTCTATACATAATTGTTCCTATAAGGTTTCGAACCTTTATTACTTAACCAAAATTTGAATTTCTTGCTTTGAACCTGAGTCAAAGTGCAGAATCAGAGAGAACGTGTCATTCGTTTTAAGACGGGAGGTTAATCCAAACAACATGAAATGGTAACCGCCGGGCTGAAATTTAATAACCTCGCCAGGTTCAATTGATAACGGCTCTACCGCCTCCATTTTCATGACATCACCTGACATAACATGACGGTGAACTTCTGCAGTCTTACTCACATCCGAGCTAATATGCGTGACATGGATGGTCTTGTCGTGTGGATTCTCAAGAGTTGCGTATGCAGCGCCATTTTCAGTTCCGGGGATACTCGCACGAGCCCAACCTTCAGTCGCATTTAGCGAGTCAGCCGTAGCGACAACCGGGAAAAAACACAGCGCTGCCAGAATTACTTTGAACATTGCCCTAGCCTCTTTATTTAACTAAGGCTGTATATTACACGTGATTAGCCCGTTCTAGAAACCTTTGGTTTGCGAAAGATAAAGTAAAGAACCAGAACACAAAGGATCAAAGGCCAGAAAAGTCCTATTCCACTTAACAACAAGGCGATAAAGGCAGCACCAATTCCGAAGAGCACACTGCCAAATAGGGTTGTAACAATAAAGAAAACCAGTCCCACAAAAAAGAGACTAACTAATAGCGTGACAGAGATTTCTATCACCGAGCCAATTGCCATTCCAAAGACTGAAAATATTTCTTCAGCAAAAAATAACAGACCGATGACAGATAAAACCAGTAACCAACCAAAGCTGCGATTAGACATAACGATAACCCCAATAGTGAGCAATATAACAATACTTACTCGTTTAAGTACAACTACCGTGCCAACTATTTAGTTATTTATTTTCATATACTTATATAAATAACGGTTCGGTTAAAATAAAAAAACCGCCAATATTTGGCGGTTTTTACTAATATTCGTTTTGGTTAGTAACTAAAATTTATATTCGACTTCCGAGTAAAAATACCCGCCATTGAAGCCAACCGGTGAATTCGTCAACGGGTACTTAAAAATACCATTGAACTGATTACCTTCAGCCCGTTCGTCAGGGTATTCACTGAACAAGTTCTGAACTCCCACTTTTAACGCTAACGCATCGTTCCACTGATAATTAACGGTTACATCTGTTATCCAGTTTGGACCATAGGTTTCAGTTCCGCTTGTATAGCCTATTGAGTAATTACCAAAATAACTAAACTGAACGTTCGTCGTCCATTTATCCTTGGTATGGGTTAAACCGATTGAGCCTGAATGATCAGGGGTCGACTGCGTCATCCGTATTTGTTCGTCACTATCGAACAAGACATCATCCAAACCGTCCAATAGCTGCGGCAGGTTAATAGAGTCAATTTCCGTAGTATTATAGCCATAAGCCAGTTGTGCTTTCAGATCACCATAATCACCGATACCGAAGCTTTTACTGGCCACGATATCCAACCCCTTGGTTGTTGTATCTACGGCATTCAGGAAGAAGCGCGCATTCTCCGCCGATGTTCCGGCCAAAGCCTCTTCAACGGCAGGTGAATCGGTAGGTGCAACATCTCCTGAAAGGATAATCCGGTCTTCTATCTCTATCTGGAATGCGTCTACTGTAATCGCTAACCCATCATAGCCATTCCAGACCATTCCAAGACTCACGCTTTCAGACTCTTCGGGTTGCAGATTACCAATTCCTAAAGCCTGAGTTACCTGGCTAATATTATTGAATGTGCCTGACTGCTCTGGTTCTAGCCCGTCCCCACGATCAACAAACAGAGTGGAAATGTTGGTAAAATACAATTGCTGTACACTAGGAGCTCGGAAGCCTGTATTGATGGCACCGCGCACCGCCACTCTGTCAGTTAAATCATACCGACCTGAAAGCTTCCAGCTGGTGTTATTGCCAAAGTCTGAGTAATCCTCATGACGAATCGCTGCCCCCCACATAAAGTCCGTGGTTAGCTGATTTTCAGCTTCAACATACACACCAATGTTGTCTCTCGATTCATCGACAGCAGATTCCGGAGTAAAGCCGGTAAAACCTTGACTACCCGCAGGGCGATCCTGATAGCCACCATTAATATAAGATGCTTCATCACCGGCAATTACCTGATAAGAGTTTTCACGGTAACTGATGCCCATTGCCAGAGAAATCTCTGAATTGTTGGCAAATGGAATAAATCTCTGCGCATCAAAAGTCACATTCGATTCACTATTTTCTAGTGTCCCGGCTTCAAAAGAAGTCGGTGTAAGGTCTGGACCTAAAGAAGCATTTAATGAGTTTTCGACATTATATTGAAATTTACTAAAGCCGTAGCCGCCACTGAAGTCTAATGTCCATTCCCCGACTAACCATTCATAACCAGCATAAACTGAATGATCTTCAACATCTGGAGCTAAAATAGGCAAAAAACCATCAGGATAAATTTCAGTTAATGTATTACTCTGCAAGGCCCTGCGATAAAACGCTCCTGATTGTGACGTGCGATCGCTAACACCACCGAAAGCATAGAAATTCCCTTCTCCGATAGCTACATCAAGATTTGCAAACAAAGCGGCATTTTCATATTCCGCATCGCCAACATGGAAACTTTTTCTATCAAACGTTTCTTCCCTTGGATCAGCTGCGCCGCCCGGCAGCTCCGGATATTGCTGACGAGGGTCGAGTCCAGCTCGGTTGGTTCGGTTCTTATGCTGTAATTCGCCGGATAATGTAAAAGCACCATCGCTGCCAATAGCAAACCCTGAGCTAGCGGAAAGCTTCCATTGCTCTCCATCACCTTTATGTGTCTGACCTACTTGAAAATTTGCACTCCCCCCGCTGTCATTATCTTTTAAGACAATATTAATCACGCCAGCAATCGCATCAGAACCGTACAGTGCCGCCGCACCATCTCTTAAAACTTCAATTCGTTTAATTGCAGCCATTGGAATAGCGTTGAGATCAACGTTAGAGCTTCCTCGTCCTGTCGTTCCGTTCAAGTGCACTAAAGCTGAACTATGGCGGCGCTTCCCGTTAATAAGTACTAAGGTATGATCAGGCGACAACCCTCTCAAAGAGGCAGGTCGTACGGCGTCGGTTCCGTCCGTAACAGATGATGATGGATAATTGAAGCTCGGTACCGCGTATTGCAGCGCCTTAGCGGTTTCTGTAATGCCTGTCGCCGCTAGATCTTCTCCACTAATAATATCGACCGGTGCAGCACCATCTGTCGCAGTGCGCATCGACAATCGGGATCCAACTACCTGAATAACTTCTTCAACCTCATCAGCTGCCGAGTCTTGTTGAGCTGATACAGTTGGTGTGATGAAAAATGAACTTGCTAAAGCAAGTGTAATCGCATTAAAACGTTTCATACTGCTCTCCCACTATAGTTATACAATGAATATAGCAGGCTATGCGGGGTTTGGTTCAGTCTGGAAAGCAATTAGGTATAAGCAAAAGTTATAGTAACCTGATGCTTTTGCATCAGGTGCATGTTCAGAACAACAGTAGATCTTTGAGTTTGAAATATAGACATAAAAAAACCCCGGCGCGTTAGCACCGGGGTCTTCCTATTTGTAGTCTGGACAAGGTTTCGCAGAGCTCAACCTGTTCAGCGGGGTAAAGCCAAATGGTTGGCTTTACCAGGGACCCGCTTCACCCTACTCTCAGTAGGTCACCACCAGAAATAAAAAACCCCAGCCGATTGGGCTGGGGTTATTTATTTGTAGTCTGGCGGTGACCTACTCTCGC
>NZ_PIQC01000005.1 GCF_003987255.1 Idiomarina ramblicola | reverse complement strand
CGCAGGTTCAAATCCTGCATCGCCGACCATTACACTCTTTATCCTTTTTCTTTTAAGCCACTACTGCTACATTTAACTTATAAATAATTCAATAATTTTATTGTTAATCCTTGGCTGGAGCTATTGTTATGGACTTTAAGAAAAGTTTAAGGAATCCCGCTGAAGCGTTCGCGTCTCCACAAGACGTGGTGAATGATGCTGAGCTCACAACAGAGCAAAAAATCGAAGTGCTGACGCAGTGGCGTTATGATGAGCTTGAAACTGAAGTCGCCGATCAAGAAAATATGGCTGGAGATAAGCCGGATAAGTTGGGTGAAATCAATAATCTATTGCTTGAGCTTAAAGACAAATCTTAATTATTTTCCTCATCGATTAAAGAGTCGCTTAAAAATTGCCGCTTGGGGGCTCGACTCCGGGCGGTCACCTCGCTATAATGCTGCGTCATTTTTAAAGGTCAACGCCGTTGCCGTATCCTAATTTTATAATGATAAGTTGATACGAGTAACATTCATTGATTGAAACCGAGGTAATGAAGCAATGCAGGTTTCTGTAGAGACAACTCAAGGTTTAGAACGTCGTGTGACTGTAACAGTCCCGGCAGACGCAATTGATAGCGAAGTTAAACGCTTATTAAAAGAAGAATATCGCCATCGTCGTGTGAATGGTTTCCGTAAAGGGAAAATTCCACCAAACGTCCTGCAAAAGCTGTTTGGTCGCGAAGCTCGCTCACGTGCAGCTTCAAGTGTCATGCAAAGTAAATACTTTGAAGCGGTGATGCAGGAAAAATTGAACCCTGCTGGTGCGCCTGCAATTGAACCTAAAGTCAATGAGCCAGGTAAAGATCTTGAGTTCACTGCAACGTTTGAAGTGTATCCAGAAGTTGAAGTTCAAAATCTGGAAAAAGTAAAAGTAGAAAAGCCCGCTGTTGAAGTCACAGAGAAAGATGTCGACAACATGCTTGAAACTTTGCAGAAGCAACACGCTGACTGGAAAGAAGTTAAACGTAAGTCCAAGAAAGGCGATAAGGTCACGATGGACTTTGTTGGCTCTATCGACGGTGAAGAATTTGAAGGCGGTAAGGCCGAAGATTTCGCATTGGAATTAGGCGAAGGTCGCATGATTCCAGGCTTTGAAGATCAAATTAAAGGTATTAAAGCCGGTGAAGAAAAGACGATTGAAGTCACTTTCCCAGAAGACTACCACGCTGAAAACCTGAAAGGTAAAGAAGCGCAGTTCGTTGTTACGGCTAAGAAGGTTGAAGCACGCGACTTGCCTGAATTAGACGATGAGTTTGTGGCGTTGTTTGGTGTAAAAGAAGGCGGTGTTGAAGCGTTGAAAGAAGAAGTTCGCAAGAACATGGAACGCGAACTGAAAAATGCCGTGAAAGCAAAAGTTAAAGAACAAGTGCTTAAAGGCATTGTTGAAAACAACGATGTTGAACTGCCTAAATCAATGATTGACCAAGAAATTGATCAACTGCGTAAGCAAGCTGCTCAACGTTTTGGTGGTAATGCCGAGCAAATGCCTGACTTACCGGCTGAGCTATTCGAAGAACAAGCGAAAGAGCGTGTTAAAGTTGGTTTGTTACTCGGTGAAGTGATTCGTGGCAACGAGCTTAAAGCTGATGATAAAAAAGTAGATGAAATCATTGCAACAGCCGCTTCTGCTTACGAAGACCCGCAGGAAGTTGTTGAGTATTACAAATCAAACAACGATATGATGCAGCAAGTTCGTAACTTAGCGTTAGAAGAGCAAGCAATCGAATTCGTGTTGGAAAAAGCTTCAGTTAAAGAGAAAAAAGCAAGCTTTGACGACATCATGAATCCGAAGCAGCAGTAATCTCGTGTAACGGAATCCTTGACGGGTCCCGCTACAGCTTGGTTTAATGGCTCGTATGACCTCATACGAGCCATTTTTATTTCAGGAGCTTTATAACACATGTCGAGCGATATTCAGGATCCAATGGCACAGCTAGTCCCTATGGTTGTCGAACAGACGTCAAAAGGGGAGCGCTCTTACGACATTTATTCACGCCTGTTAAAAGAGCGTGTTATTTTTTGCTGTGGTCAGGTTGAAGATCATATGGCCAACCTTATTGTGGCGCAGCTATTGTTTTTAGAATCAGATAATCCTGATAAAGACATCTACTTATACATTAACTCGCCTGGTGGTGTCGTTACGGCCGGTATGGCTATTTACGATACCATGCGCTTTATTAAACCGGACGTGAGTACCGTGTGTATGGGGCAAGCCGCTAGTATGGGCGCGTTCTTATTAGCTGGTGGTGCGCAGGGGAAACGTTATTGCCTACCTAACTCCCGGGTCATGATTCATCAGCCATTAGGTGGATTTCAGGGACAAGCATCAGATTTCGAAATCCATGCGAAGCAAATTTTGGATCTGAAAGAGCGTTTAAACCGTATGTTATCTGAGAACACAGGCCAAGATTATGAGAAAGTGGCTAGAGACACCGATCGCGACCACTTTTTGACGGCAGAAGAGTCAATCAATTATGGCCTGGTTGATGGTATTTTAAGCCAGCGTGGCGAAGAGTCCTGAGTTGGCACTTAGTAGTTAGGAGATAAGCATGACGGATCAGTCCAAAGGTGACGGCGATAAGCCGCTATATTGCACTTTTTGTGGCAAAAGTCAGCACGAAGTTAAGAAGCTCATTGCCGGGCCGTCCGTATTCATCTGTGATGAATGCGTGGAGCTTTGTAATGACATTCTGAAAGAAGAAATTCACCAACTCTCCCCGGTGCCGGATCAGGATGAACTGCCTGTACCCAAAGCTATCCGTAAGCACTTAGACGACTACGTTATTGGTCAGGACCGAGCGAAAAAGGTGTTGTCAGTAGCGGTTTATAATCACTACAAACGTTTACGCGCCTCAGGCAAAGAAGAAGTTGAGTTGGGTAAAAGTAATATATTGCTGATTGGTCCTACGGGCTCAGGAAAGACTTTTCTTGCTGAGACTATGGCTCGTTACCTGGATGTGCCTTTCACTATGGCGGATGCGACAACATTGACCGAAGCTGGTTATGTTGGTGAAGACGTTGAGAATATTATTCAAAAGCTTCTGCAAAAGTGCGATTACGACGTTGAAAAAGCGGAGCGTGGCATTGTCTATATCGATGAGATAGACAAAATTTCACGCAAGTCAGAGAATCCGTCAATCACTCGAGACGTTAGTGGTGAAGGCGTGCAGCAGGCCTTGTTGAAACTGATTGAAGGGACGGTTGCCTCTGTACCGCCACAAGGTGGTCGCAAACATCCTCAACAAGAGTTTTTGCAAGTCGACACATCAAAAATTCTGTTTATTTGTGGTGGTGCTTTTGCCGGCTTGAATAAAGTTATTGAGCAACGCTTGTCCACCGGAACCGGTATTGGTTTTGGTGCTGAAGTGAAAAGTAAGACGCAAAGTGAAGAGGGCGCTATTATTGCCAAAGTAGAACCAGAAGACTTGGTTCGCTATGGGTTGATCCCTGAGTTTATTGGTCGCTTACCCGTTGTGGCAACTCTGGATGAACTGGATGAAGAAGCCCTTGTTGAAATTTTGCGTGAGCCTAAAAATGCGTTAACGAAACAATACTCAGCGTTATTTGAAATGGAAGACGTTGAGCTTGAGTTTCGTGAGGATGCATTAAGAGCCATCGCTAAAAAGGCAATGATTCGTAAAACCGGAGCTCGCGGTTTGCGTTCAATTGTTGAAGGCGTTTTACTTGGAACAATGTACGAGTTACCGTCTGTAGAAGGTGTCGTTAAGGTAGTGGTTGATGAGTCTGTGATTGCAGGTGAATCTGATCCTATTTTGATTTACGCCAACCAACAGAAGAACAAGCAGGCTTCGGGGGAATAATCCGAAACTGTATTAAAAGCGTTCAAAAAAAGGGCCGGAATGGCCCTTTTTTTCTGTCAGGGATTGAACTTTCAGGTAAAGACCGCATATAACAAAGTAAACCTAGGTCGGGAGAGAATTTAATGAGCGAAGAACGCACCGAACAATTAACGATGCCTGTTCTGCCGTTACGAGATGTAGTGGTTTACCCGCATATGGTGATTCCGCTATTTGTCGGTCGGGAAAAATCGATTCGATGTTTACAAGCTGCGATGGACGAAGATAAACAAGTCTTTCTCGCGGCGCAAAAAGACGCTTCAATAGACGAACCTACCAATGAGGATATTTACCAGGTGGGTACTGTTGCTACAGTACTGCAACTGCTGAAATTACCCGATGGTACGGTAAAAGTTCTGGTTGAAGGTAAGCAGCGAGCGCAACTGGACGAGTTGCAGGATAACGAAGAGTACTTTAAAGCCAGTATTCATTATCTGGCCGCTGAAGAGCTACCTGAAAAAGAGGAAGAAGTGCTTATCCGTTCGGCACTGAACCAGTTTGAAGGTTATGTGAAGCTGAACAAAAAGATACCACCGGAAGTACTGACGTCGTTATCTGGTATTGAGGATGGTGATCGCTTAGCGGACACTATGGCCGCTCACATGCCTCTAAAGCTTGCAGAAAAGCAGACCATTCTTGAAATTACCGACGTGCGTGATCGTATAGAACACCTGATGGCGTTAATGGAAGGCGAGATTGATATCCTGCAGGTAGAAAAACGTATTCGCAGCCGTGTTAAAAAGCAAATGGAAAAAAGCCAGCGCGAGTATTATTTGAATGAGCAAATGAAAGCCATTCAAAAAGAGCTGGGTGAAACCGAAGACGGCGTCGATGAATTTGAGCAACTGCAGAAAAAAATTGATGATGCTCAGATGCCGGCTGAAGCTAAGAAGAAGACAGAAGCTGAATTGCAAAAGCTGAAAATGATGTCGCCGATGTCGGCAGAGGCAACGGTTGTCAGGGGGTATATTGACTGGATGGTGTCGGTTCCCTGGAAAAAGCGGTCGCGTATAAAGAAAGATTTGGCTCATGCAGAGAAGGTACTGGACGCTGACCATTATGGTTTAGAGAAAGTAAAAGAACGCATTATTGAATACTTGGCGGTGCAACAGCGAACCACCAAAGTGAAGGGTGCAATTCTTTGTTTAGTTGGCCCGCCAGGCGTTGGTAAAACGTCTCTCGGGCAGTCAATAGCAAAAGCGACCGGCCGCCAGTACGTTCGCATGGCTCTTGGTGGCGTACGCGACGAAGCTGAGATAAGAGGGCATCGTCGCACTTATATTGGCTCAATGCCGGGTAAGTTGATTCAAAAAATGTCGAAGGTTGGTGTCCGCAATCCACTGTTTTTATTGGATGAAATCGACAAGATGTCGGCAGACATGCGTGGTGACCCTGCTTCAGCGTTGCTAGAGGTGTTGGATCCCGAACAAAACGTTAATTTCAACGATCATTATCTTGAAGTGGATTACGATCTGTCCGATGTGATGTTTGTGGCGACATCCAACAGTATGAACATTCCTGCGCCTTTATTAGACCGTATGGAGGTGATTCGCTTATCGGGTTACACCGAAGAAGAGAAGTTAAATATTGCTAAGCGGCACCTGTTAACTAAGCAAATTGGGCGCAACGGTTTAAAAGAGAAAGAAATTACGGTTCAGGACAGCGCAATTATTGGCATTATCCGGTACTACACGCGCGAAGCGGGTGTGCGTAACCTGGAACGTGAATTGTCGCGTCTGTGTCGCAAAGCGGTGAAGGAAATCTTGCTGGATAAATCCATTAAGCACGTTGAGATTAATGGTGACAATCTTAGCGACTATTTAGGTGTGCAACGCTTTGATTACGGTAAAGCTGAAGAGGCGAATCAAGTTGGACAGGTTACTGGACTGGCCTGGACTGAAGTCGGTGGCGATCTACTCACCATTGAGGCAACGAATGTTGCAGGTAAAGGTAAGACAACCACGACTGGGTCCTTAGGCGATGTTATGCAGGAGTCGATTCAGACGGCCCTGACCGTAGTTCGTAGCCGTGCCGATAAGCTCGGTATTGCCGATGATTTTCATGAGAAACGCGATATTCATGTTCACGTACCTGAAGGGGCTACGCCAAAAGATGGCCCTAGTGCTGGTATTGCTATGGTGACAGCTATGGTGTCCTCTTTAACCGGTAAGCCAGTGCGTTCCGATGTAGCAATGACAGGTGAAATAACCTTGCGCGGTGAAGTTCTGGCTATTGGTGGCTTAAAAGAGAAGCTTTTGGCGGCGCATCGGGGCGGAATTAAGCACGTGTTAATTCCTAAAGAGAATGAGCGCGACTTAAAAGAAATAGCGGATAACGTAAAAGAAGACTTAGTGATCCAACCCGTAAAATGGATTGATGAAGTATTGGATGTTGCCTTGGTTAAAGAATAACCAGTCGCTTAATACTAAAGTCATATTTGGACGCTAGAATGCGGTCTGCGGATGAGAAATCATGCTTCAGGCCGCATTTTTTCGTTAAAAAGTGAGTAAAAAGGGTTTTCAATCGAAACGACTGTGGTAGCCTAGAGTTTAAAGCTGATTCAGATGTATGACATTAAGAACAGCTGGATAGGAAAGCTATTTGGAAATAATGGTGCTTGAACAATTAAATCAAGCTTGATATAACCGTTTTGGCCCATTTAAATCCGAATGGAACCACGGAAACTTGATAATAACAATCTAAGGGGATGATACTGTGAACAAGTCTCAGCTTATTGACAAAATCGCGGCAGGTGCAGATATTTCTAAGGCTGCTGCTGGTCGTGCTCTGGACTCTATGATCGATGCAGTAACTGATGCTCTAAAAAAAGATGACCAAGTCGCATTAGTTGGCTTCGGTACATTTAGCGTGCGTGAGCGCTCTGCTCGTACTGGTCGTAACCCTCAAACGGGTGAGACTATCCAGATCGCTGCAGCTAAAGTACCTTCTTTTAAAGCAGGTAAAGCACTGAAAGACGCAGTAAATTAATTAAAGCGCATTAGCGCTTTTTTTAAAGAATAATAATAGTAGCCCGAGGTTTATAAACCTCGGGTTATTTTTTTGTATGGATGGTGAGTTTTAAGACGAATCACCTTATAATGTGATGTCGATTATTCAGGTAAAATAAGGAAAGCCTTATTATGTTAGAGCGGATTCGGGAAGGCTCGCAGAGTTTTACTGCTAAGGCCATTCTTGTGTTAATCATTCTAACTTTTGCCCTGGCAGGTGTTGGTGGTTATATCACGGGTGACACAGAAGATGCCGTTGCAAAAGTTAATGGAGAAGAAATTCCTCGTAGTGACTATGATCGTGCTTACGAGAATGAGCGCAGTCGCTTACAAGAGCAGTTTGGTGATATGTTTTCTGCTATTACTTCCGATCCAGACTATATGCGTAATTTACGTAGTGGAGTACTTGAAGGACTTATCGAGCAAGAGCTCTTGGTGCAATATGCCGAAGCGAACGGGATGCGTGTAGGCTCTGAGCAGGTAAAAGCGGCCATTCGAGACATTCCACAGTTTCGTACGGCGGGTCAGTTCGATAACGACGTCTATTTGATGTCGCTGCGTAATGCAGGTTACAGCCCAGAAGCTTTTGCAAGTGTTATGCAACAGGATATGACTCGAAATCAATTAATTCGGGGTTTATCTGAGTCTGAGTTTGTACTAGAGCCTGAAGCTTTAGCGTTTTTGCGTCTGCAAAACCAATCTCGTTCAGGCGGCTTCGTGGTTGCCAGCAATGAAAACTTTGAAGATCAGGTAGAAATCGCAGAGCAGGACATCGAAACGTTCTATCAGCAAAATCAGAACATGTTCCGTACTGAAGAAAGACTGAGTGTCGCTTATGTCGAGCTTTCGTTAGCCGCAATTGAGTCTGATGCTGAAATCTCTGAAGAAGAGGTGCGCGAGTACTATGAACAGCGTCAGCAGCAATATTCAACGGAAGAAGAACGTCGCGTTTCTCATATTCTGATTGAGTTTGATACTGACAATGCAAAAGAAAAGGCAGAGCAGGCTTTGTCTGAACTTGAGCAAGGCGCAGATTTTTCTGAGGTAGCGAAAACGTATTCCGATGATACCTTCTCTGCCGAGCAGGGTGGCGACCTTGACTGGATTGAGTCGGGCATGATGGACGAAGATTTTGATGCTGCCGCTTTTGAATTAGAAAGTGTTGGTGATTTATCCGGTATTGTCGAAACCAGTTTTGGTTATCATATTATTAAGCTAACCGACTTGCGTGAAGGGGCTGTGACGCCATTCAGTGAAGTGCAAGAAGAGGTTCGCCAGCAGTTACTCGCGGAGAAAGCTGAAAACCTTTACTTTGAAAAGCAGCAAAAACTTGCGGAAATCAGCTTTGAACAACCGGATACCTTAGAGCCAGCGGCTGAAGAGATTGGAGCGACTGTGCGTCGAACCGACTTATTCACTCGCGAGAGAGCGCCTACACCATTGAGCGACGATGTTATTCTGAATAATTTGTTCTCAGAACAGTTAATTGAAGAAAAGCTTAACAGCGATATCATCGAAACATCAGATGATCGTTCACTGGTAGTACGAGTCACTGAACATCAGCCTATTCGGGTTAAAGAGTTGGATGAAGTTCGGGGACAAATTGTTGAGGAGTTACGTGTTGAAAAAGCTCAGCAATTAGCTCTTCAGAAAGCTGAAGAATGGATGCAAGCTTGGCAGTCTGATGAAGACGTTGGCAATGATATTGTTTGGTTGGATAGTATTTCTCGTAATAATAGCGAATATCCAAGAGCCATCGTGCAGGAGCTTTTCTCAATGTCTCCAGCGGCAGACAGCGAGGCTGTTTTTACTACAGTGGCGTTACCAAATGGCGATGCGGCAGTAGTCGCTTTGACTGAAGTGTCTCAGGGGAGCGAGAATGAAAGTCAGATTGACGAGTTGCAGGCTCAGTTGCAGAATCGTCAGGCGCAAGTTATGTTGCAAGCTTTCATTAGCAACTTAAAAAGTGATGCGGATATTAAGCGTCTATCGACGCGATAAAACTTTGACTCCGTTAAAACTGAAAAGGCTCAGACCGTAAAAGTCTGAGCTTTTTTATTAGGTATGAAGTTAACGGTTGTATAGCTTTGGTAAGCCTCTTTTGTCGCCGCTAGCAGCTTTCTTTTTACCTTTTTCTATGGATACCTTAACCTCTTTATATAACATCTTTCCATCATTCCAGGAGTTATTTCCGGGCTGATACAGACATTGTTGTAGAGTCGCAAGGGATGCTTCTTTTATTGAGAGGTGCTGAGACAACTCAGTTAAGCTATTAAATGATTTGTCGAAATAACGAGCTGCCCATTTTAATAATGAGTTTTTGGCCGCTTGAGCATCATTCTTACTGCAAGCTTGCTGGAATTCACGCCACAGTTTATCTTTGTTTAACTCGTGTTTTTCCTCAGTTTTCTTCCGTAAATTGGTTTTACTGGCTGAAGCCGAACCCTTATTCCACATAAGATAACTGTTGATTATTAAGGACACGAGTAAAACCAGACTGATTAATGCAATAAACCAGCCTTGCTTCCACCACGCTATCTCGACTGAAGCTTTTGATTTGGTTGGTTGCTGGGCAGACGCTTGTGATGACTGAGCGGGGGACTCACCTTTTGGTTTCTCTGTGGGAATAGCCTGCATGCCCTCTGCCATATCCACTGAAAAGTCTAATGTTTCAGTTTTAGCGGAAGCAGCTAGCCCAGTTTTTGTATTAAACCAGGGAAGTCTAAGTGCGGGAACAGTTAACGGGCCGGGTTGATTCGGCACAATTGCGAAACTAACTGTTTTCTGAGATATAACCACACCGTTGCGGGTAAATTGATCCGTTTCTTCACCATCAGGATAAACCCGCACGGTATTAGGGAAGTTAGGTTTTATCTCCGGCAACTGTTCCGGTTTCACGCCAACTGCGGTTAGCATGTAAGAAATGGTCAATGGTTCACCGACCGTATAGTTTTCCTGTTCGGGTGAAACCGATTGAGTGATACTGACTAACTCGCTTGGCAACCAATGACCCTGCCAATTATCAGGTACCGGTTGTACCTCAACATCAATGGTTTCAGCTATTGTGCTGACAGGTTGCGTATTTGAGAACGACGAAAATATAGAGCGCTGACCCTGAGTAAAGACCTCACCATCGAAACGTGCACCAACAATAGTGAGTGGACCTGATTTGCTGGGAGTAATTTGGTAAATACGTTGATAGACCTTATAGCGACGGCCATTGACCATCTGTGTACTTTCTTCGTCTCTGCCTATCTGCTGAACGTCGGCATTCTCAGCTTCAGGGGGTATTAAGTTGCCTTTATTTAAATCGGCAGCCAAAAACAGCCGGGCAACGTAAGTGATGGGTTGTTGCAAGTACACTTGCTCACTGTCGACCTGAGCTTCCAGAAAGGCCACTTTTTGCTCCGTATCCTGACTGCTTCCTGCCTCAAGAACTTGCAAAGAAATCGGTTCTGACGAAACACCGGCGATGGTGATTTCAGGGATCTTATATTCCCCTGCTGACTGAGGAATGAGTACCGTAGTAAATCGAGTTTGTTTACTGAGACGACCATTTATCATCGAGGTTTGGCGGCTGACCGACGTTCTTCCTACAACAAAATCTTTTAATAGTTTGGAGGGAGAAAAACTCTCATTCGCCACATCGTCATCAACTGTAACGGTCAAGACGAAAGATTGATTAGCGGTAACCGGGTTGCGGTCGACTGTCGCCGTTACTTCGGAGACATCGGCGCGAGCGAGTTGGCTCACAAGTAAAAAACTAATCAATAAGATGGTGTGTAGCCATGCTCTTACCATTTTTTATCTTCTCCTTGTGGTTCTGAAGCTCGACGTTGACGACGGCGTTGGCTTTCCAGAAGCATTTTGTTGCGTAGCAGTATGCTAGGGTCATCAGGAACCCGGTTCATCCACTGTTCCAGTTGCTGAGCTTTTTCGGGGTCAATATCGCCTTCGGCAACTTTCTGTTGAAGCTGTTGAGTGGATTCTTCATTACTGTCTCCTTCTTCAGCCTGCGTTTCTTTTTTCTGTTGCTCTTCAGGTTCTTGCTCTATTTCATCTTTTTCGGGTTGAGCATCTTGCGGATCTGACTCATTCGGGTTTGGCGGGCCGTCGTTATTATTGGCTTCGCTGCTCTGTTGCTCTTGCCCATCATCACTTTGCTCAGAGTCTTGATTAGATTGACTGTTTTTGTTTTCTGAATCGGACTCATCTGAAGCATCACCAGAATCACCAGAATCACCAGAATCTTTCTTGTTCTGCTGCTTTAGTTGCTCCATTAATTGCTTATTCTCTGCAGCCTGTGACCAACTCGGGCGTTGCTCCAATGCTTTTTCGTATGCATCAATGGCGGCGTCATATTGCTGTTGTTGAGCCAGTGCATTACCTAGATTGTAATAGGCTTGAGGTGACTGTTGCTGTGAGAAGACGCTCGCGGCTTCTTCAAAATGACCTTTTCGGTACAAGGCTGCACCTTGTCGAATAGGGTTTTTGCTTAAACTAGCGGCTTGTTCATACTCTTTATCCTGATACAGACGTTGTGCGCGTTGCTCGTTATTCAGAAACTGTTGTTCCCAGGTAGATTCTTGTGCGGCATGAAGGTTTGGGCTATAGCTTGCCAGTGGCACAAGTACTGCGGGGATCAATGGGCTCAGCATTGTGCCCCGACGCCAGCTAAACAACATTAAAGGTAAGATAAAAAGCGCGACATAAGGACCCATATCACGCCAGGCATCTCCTTGCTGCTGGTCGTCGCTGTCTTTGCCTTCACGCGTTAAAGGCGCTTGATTTATCAGTTTATCAATATCACTATTATCCGCTGTGACTGATGTGAAAACACCACCTGTGATTGACGCTAGATCGGCTAACCGAGAAGGATACGTTTTCGCAATCACAACCTGGTTATTGTCTTTTAATAAACGGCCAGAACTGTCACGTATCGCTGCACCTTCTTCAGTACCTACTGCAAGAATAGAAACCCGATGCTCTAATGAACGCAGGTAGCGACTGAGTTGATTGAGTTCGCTACTGCTGATGCCATCTGTAAGCCAATAAATATCGCCCTGTGGGTAACCTGCGTTTCTTAGCAAGTCATCTGCTAATTGCAGGGCTAGTAGGGGCTCACTGCCTGCTGCAGGCATAATTTCGGGTGATAATGAGGGGATAAGGTTAACCAAATTACGATTATCGGCGGTGAGCGGACTGATAGTAAAAGCATCGTCAGCGTATGCAATAAGGCCTGTGTCACCATCCAGACCGGCTCTGACCAAATCGATGGCTTTATACCGCATGCGGGTTAGCCTGTCAGGGGAAACGTCATCGGCTAAGACAGAAGGTGACATATCCATAATAACAACCTGGCCTGATTCAAGCTGATATACCGGCTGTGGCAGTCGTTCCCAGGTAGGGCCAGACAGCGCCAGTGTTGCTAATAAGGTCATTAATAGGAAACGATGGATTGGCCATAGTGATGGTTTAGTCCCCGATTTTACCAATACTTTTGATAAGTGTCCGGGAAGCCATTGATGCCAGCCTGCTTGATGTTTTTGGCTGTAAAGTAAACGCCAGTAAAGTAAGGCTACCGGAATTAACGCGAGTAACCACCAGGGGCGTAATAAGTGTAATTCGCTCATGAACGTCTCCCCCAGGGGCGATAATGCATCATGACAATAATGACGAATAAAAGAAAACTTATGGCTAACGGCCAGTAAAATAAACTGACTTGTGGCCGTAACTGTTGAGGATCCCCTGCAATCGGTTCAAGCTGATCCAATCTTTGATAAATATCTTCAAGCTCATCCGTGCTGCGCGCCCGAAAGTATTTACCCTCGGTTTTTTCAGCAATACTTTGCATTAATGGAACGTCCAGATCGCGGCTTGGGTTCACTCTGCGTTGCCCAAAAAAGCTGTCGACAACCACTTCCTCAGCACCAACGGCAATAGGATAAATGGTGACATCATAAGCCTGTGCAAGCTCAAGTGCCTGGTCAGGTGTCAGATTGCCAGCCGTATTTTGTCCATCGGTGAGGAGTACCAACACTCGGTTAGACTCCTCATCGCTGCGAAAGCGTTTGACTGATAAGGCGATGGCATCACCTATTGCTGTGCGTTCGCCGACTAAACCGAGTACAGATTCATTTAACATCTGTTTTACGGTATTGCGGTCGTAAGTCATGGGTGTCTGTAGGTACGCGGTATCAGCGAATAAAATCAGGCCTAATCTGTCACCTTCGCGACGCTCAATGAAGTCGCTTAGAACATGCTTAACCATGGTTAAACGGTCGACAGAACGTCCGTCAAGCTGCATATCTGCAATTTCCATACTGCCCGATAAGTCGACTGCCAGCATAATTTCTCTTCCTTCGGCGCGAACCGTTAAGGGCTCTCCCAGCCATTGAGGTCTCGCGACAGAGGTGACCAGCAGGAGCCAGCATAAGCTCATGAGCAGTAATAACAGTCGGCGTTTGCCTGTGCTTTGGCCTGTATTGACCAATCCGTAGGTACTAGGAATACGTATGGCTGAACTGTTTTTTTGAACCGCAGGAACCCACTTCCATATAAGGAAAGGCAGGGGTAACAGACAAAACATCCAGGGCCAGGCAAATTCAAACATTGTCAGCTCCTGGTTGTTTGCTCAAATCTTTACTCAGCCAAACTTTTGCTAACTGGTAGTAACTTTGGTTAAACGCATCATCGGCCATGCCATAAAAGTTTTTGTCGGCTTGTTCCAGTAACGGTTCGAACAATGCTTTTTCCTTATCAGATAGCGGAACGAATAAGAAATTTAACCAGTTTTGGCTGTGTTTCTCTGCTATTAACTCTCTGGGGTAGTAAGCAAGTGCTATACGCTTAAGCAACACGGTGAGCTGTTCGACACTGCAGTCTTTCTGTTGCAAAAGCTGAGCCATGGCAGTCTTACGTACCCTGGACTTCTGCCAGCGACGAAGCATCCAGATAAGAAAAATCGTCACACCGACAAGAACAATAATTGCAACGGCAAGAGTTACCCACGATGGTGGCCACCAGCTGGCATCATTGGGTTCAACAATATCGTTTAGCTGCTCTAATGAGGGCTGTTGCGTCATGTCACCTCCGCCCACTGCTGTTCTAATGGCAAGGCACTGGATATTGGAGTTAACGACAGCTGTCGCTTTCTAAAAGCTTGCTGAATGCTCTGCCAGCGTTGTTCAGCCGCTTGTTGGTACGTTTTTCTTTGTTGCTGGTCTGCCAGATTGATATTGACCTGTTGTTGACCATCTGTAATCGCCAAAGGATGTGACGAGTATCCTTGCGGTAATTCGTGTTCCATTGGGTCGTAAAGACTGAAGCAACGAATGGAGTTGTGTCGAGACAAAACACGTAAACCGTCCAGGAAATGTTCACTAGCGCTGTAAAAGTCACTGATAACGTGAATGGTACTGCCTGGTTTCACCAGTTGGCGTAAACGTTTCAGATTGTCATCCAAAGCGTTTTGTTGTTGTTTTTGTTTGTCCTTCCAGCGAGTCAGACTGTCCTGATGAACTTCCAGTAGCGCGTGGCATAAGCGCAACACACCTTTTTGTCTGGCCGCTGGCTTTAATTCCTGATGAAGCCAGCCGTTGCCTATTAACCCGCCAATGCGGTCACCTTTGTGCTGAGCTTGCCAGGCCAGTGCTGCGGCTAAGTGACAGGCTTGAACCGATTTAAATACAAACTGGCTGCCGAAGAGCTGAGTCAGAGATAAGTCCACCCAAATAAATACCGGGCGTTCTTTCTCTTCACGGTAAAGCTTCGTATGAGCTTTACCGGTTCTGGCTGTTACCCGCCAGTCAATAGAGCGAATATCATCACCTGGCTGGTAGTGGCGAACTTCGTCGAACTCCATTCCGCGACCGCGGCTTTTACTAAGTAAGGGGCCTGCTTGGCTTGAGCGCGGCAGACTTTTGTGATGGCGCGCAAACGCATTAATTTTACTGCGATAGTAAAGCAGCTCTTGAATACCGGGGCTAATACCATCGCAGTGCAATTGTTTAAGCCATTGTTCAACTTCAGCTTTTAACATTATGGTGCCGGTACAAGTTTTAAAATCGTATCCAGAATCTGATCGTGCGACACACCGTCTGCTTCAGCCTGATAGCTTAAAATAATACGGTGGCGTAAAGCGTTGTGAAAGACGCTGATAACATCGTCAGGTGTGACGAAATCGCGACCATCCAGCCAGGCTTTTGCTCTGGCACAACGTTCCAGGGCGATGGTGGCACGAGGACTGGCACCGTACCCAATCCATTGCGCTAAGTTTTGATCGTAACGTTGTGGTTGGCGCGTCGCAATAATGAGCTGAACGATGTAGTTTTCGACAGCTTCATCTAAATATAACTGCAAGACTTCCTGCCGGGCGCTAAACAATTCTTTTTGCGTTAATGGTGTGGGAGTGTCGAGATCGCCTGACAAAGCCTCTCCCCGAGTTAGGCGAAGGATTTGCTGTTCGGTCTCGGCATCTGGGTAGTCGAGCTTCAAATGCAATAAAAACCGGTCGAGCTGAGCTTCAGGTAACGGATAAGTTCCTTCCTGCTCCAGCGGGTTCTGTGTTGCTAATACCATGAACAGGTCAGAAAGCGGGTAACTGCGCTGACCCACGGTAATTTGTCGTTCTGCCATTGCTTCTAATAAAGCGGACTGAACTTTCGCCGGCGCACGGTTAATTTCATCGGCCAGAATTAAATTATGGAACAAAGGGCCTTGTTGAAACTCAAATTGACCCGTTTCGGGACGAAAGATATCGGTTCCGGTTAAATCTGCCGGTAATAGGTCAGGAGTGAACTGTACACGGTGAAAATCACCTTCGATGCCTTTTGCTAAGGCTTGCACAGCGCGTGTTTTAGCGAGGCCAGGCGGGCCTTCGACAAGCAGGTGACCATCAGCCAGTACGGCAATTAAGAGGTTTTGGGTAAAATCGGGTTGTCCAAGAACTTGTCGATTCAGGTAGTTTTGTAATTGTTGAAACGCTGTCGCGGTCATGTTGACTCCAGGCTGTCGTTATCGGCAAAAACTGACTATGCTGTCAGTACCGCATAGCAATGACAGCAACAATGCTGCCTTTGTTCCGAATTTTCAATCTCTACAGCATACTTTACCGAAAACGATGGTTTTAATCTGCTCTATTACGGGCTAGAATTTGTAACATAATTTGTGGTCAGACCAGTATTGGTTTTTGAAGTGAGGAATTATTATGACAGCAGCGCAACGCTTGCTAACCGTTAATGGTGAAAGAATTGCTTTCGTGGCGGGCTTAAGAACGCCATTTGCAAAGCAGGCAACAGACTTTCACGGCATACCTGCGGTTGATTTAGGCAAAATGGTTGTTCAGGAATTAGTTAATAAAACAGGTATTGAAAGTGACTGGGTTGAACAGTTAGTTTTTGGGCAAGTGGTTCAGATGCCCGAAGCCCCTAATATTGCGCGTGAAATCGTGCTTGGGACCAGCTTACCGGTGAATACCGATGCTTACAGTATCTCCCGCGCCTGCGCGACCAGTTTTCAGTCTGCGGCAAACATTGCAGAAGCGATGATAGCCGGGCATATTCGCGGTGGTATAGCGGGTGGCGCGGATTCTTCCTCTGTATTACCTATTGGTGTTAGTAAACGCCTGGCAAGGGCTTTGGTTGATTTGAATAAGGCCAAAACTCTGGGGCAACGGTTGTCTATTTTGAAGCGTCTGGGTTTTAAAGATTTGTTACCAGTACCTCCTGCTATTGCTGAATACAGTACGGGTTTAAGTATGGGAGATACCGCGGAACAAATGGCAAAAACGCATAATATCAGCCGCGCCGATCAAGATGAGTTAACGGTCCGCTCGCACCAAAAAGCTCATGCCGCATGGGAGGCTGATTGGTTAAATGATGAAGTCATGACTGCTTATCCGGAGCCATACAAAAAACACTTAACTCGCGACAATAATATTCGCGGCGATAGTCAGGTGGACAAACTAGCAAAGTTAAAACCGGTGTTTGACCGCAAACACGGTTCAGTAACAGCGGCAAACAGTACGCCGTTGACCGACGGTGCATCAGCGGTCTTGATGATGACGGAAAGCCGAGCCAAAGAACTCGGATTGCCGGTGCTGGGTTATCTGCGTAGTTATGCGTTTGCGGCCTTACAGGTTGAAGAAGACATGCTGATGGGGCCTTCGTATTCCACTCCGGTTGCATTGGACCGCGCGGGTATGACTTTAAGCGATCTGGATCTTATCGATATGCACGAAGCGTTCGCAGCCCAGACTTTGGCGAATATAAAGATGTTTGCGAGCGACAAGTTTGCAAAAGACAAGCTGGGTCGCGATAAAGCCATTGGTGACATCGACATGGATAAATTTAACGTACTGGGCGGTTCCATTGCTTATGGTCACCCATTTGCCGCAACCGGTACCAGAATGATCACGCAAACTTTGAATGAGCTGCGCCGTCGCGGCGGAGGTGTTGGTTTAACAACAGCTTGTGCTGCCGGTGGTTTAGGCGCAGCAATGATTGTGGAGACAGAATAATGAGTCAGGATAAAGCATTCACTATGGAAGTGAGGGACGACGGAGTCGCGGTAATTACGATTGATGTCCCTGGTGAGTCGATGAATACCTTAAAAGACTCATTCGCCGATGAAGTCGGTAGTTTAATGAACCGATTAGAAAGCGATGATTCTGTCAAAGGAGTTGTATTTATCAGTGGTAAGCCTGGCTCTTTTATTGCTGGCGCTGATATCAACATGATAGACGGCTGCGAAAATGCGGTGGATGCAGAGAGCTTGGCACGAAAAGGTCAGGCTATGTTCGATCGTATTGAGCAGTTAAATGTCCCTGTGGTTGCAGCAATCAACGGTGCTTGCTTAGGTGGCGGTCTTGAACTGGCCATGGCGTGTCATGTTCGGGTGTGTACCGACAACAGCAAGACAGCTTTGGGTTTACCTGAAGTGAAATTAGGCTTGTTACCGGGCAGTGGTGGTACGCAGCGTCTGCCTGAACTGGTTGGTGTGCAGCAAGGACTGACGATGATTCTGACCGGTAAAGAACTGCGCGCTAAGCAGGCTCTTAAAGCGGGCTTGGTAACAGAGATGGTACCGCAAAGTATTCTTTTAGATGTTGCGGTAGAGCACGCACTGAAGCGTAAACCAAAATCGACTAAACCGCCGCTTAAAGGCATGAGCAAAGTGCTGGAAGCAACTCGTTTTGGTCGTGACATTATCTTTAAAAAGGCCGGTGAGCAGGCGCAGAAAAAAGCGCAGGGCAACTACCCGGCAATTGACAAGATCATTCAGACCGTCCGCGAAGGTGTTGAACGTGGACGTGAGGCTGGTTTAGATAAGGAAGCCCGCAGTTTTGGCGAGCTGGCAATGACGCCTGAGTCTTACCAATTACGTCAGATTTTCTTTGCTACAACTGAAATGAAGAAAGAAACTGGCGCGGATGGTGTTAAACCGGACTCAGTCAAACGGGTTGGTGTGTTAGGTGGTGGCTTGATGGGCGGCGGAATTGCCTATGTCACCGCGGCTAAAGCGGGCATTCCGGCGCGTATCAAGGACATCAGTGAAGATGGAATCCGTCACGCGTTGCATTACAGCTACGAGCGTCTGGACAAGAAAGTGAAGCGTCGTCACATGCGCCGCGCCGAGCTTGAAAAAACCATGCTGATGCTAAGCGGTTCGCTTGATTATAGTGGGTTTGAGCGTACCGATGTGGTTATTGAAGCGGTTTTTGAAGATCTTAACCTGAAGCAGAAAATGGTGGCTGATGTTGAAGAACATGCGGATGAATCTACCATCTTTGCCACCAATACCAGTTCGCTGCCTATCACTCAAATCGCAGCGACGGCCAAGCGTCCAGAGCAGGTTATTGGTCTTCATTACTTTTCTCCGGTGGATAAAATGCCATTGGCAGAAATTATTACTCACCCGGAAACATCGGATAAGACCATTGCGACGACAGTGTCTCTGGCGAAGAAGCAGGGCAAAACACCGATAGTGGTAAAAGACGGTGCCGGGTTCTACGTTAACCGTATTCTTGCTCCTTATATGAATGAAGCGGCCCGTCTGTTGTTAGCCGGAGAGCCTATTGAACATCTGGATAAAACCTTGGTTAAATTTGGTTTCCCGGTTGGTCCAATTACGTTGCTCGATGAGGTTGGTATTGACGTTGCGGCAAAAGTCGCTCCGGTTTTGGTGAAAGAACTCGGTGACCGCTTTGAAGCGCCTGATGCCTTTGAAAAGCTGATTAATGACGATCGCAAAGGTAAGAAGAACCAAAAAGGTTTTTATCAATACGGCAAAGGCGTAAAAGGTAAACCTGTCGATACGTCAGTTTATTCGCTGTTAGATATTGACCCCGAGCGAAACAAGTCGGCTGAAGAGATTATTGATATTTGCTTGTTGCCGATGCTGAACGAGGCTGCTTACTGTCTGCAAGAAGAAATTATCCGGAGTCCGCGTGACGGCGATATCGGTGCTATTTTTGGTATCGGGTTCCCACCGTTTCTTGGTGGTCCTTTCCGTTACATGGACAGTCAAGGGCTTGAAACCATAGTGAATAAACTGGAAAAACTGTCTACAGAGAGAGGCGAGCGTTACACGCCAGCGCCATTACTCAAACAGATGGTAGAGAATGGCTGGAGCTTCTATCAGTAACTGATATGCGTCAGCAGTGAGTTATACTTGAGCAGCAACATTGTTGTGCTGTTCAATAAATTTAATTAACGCGTCAGCTGGCATCGGTTTGGCGTAATAAAAGCCTTGAATGTATTCGCATTTGAGGCTTTTTAATGTCTGCAGTTGAGCTTTGGTTTCAACGCCTTCCGCAACCACTTTTAACCCCAGGTTGTGTGCCATGGCAATGATAGAAGCGACCATATTACGATCTTTATCGTTCACGGTAATGTCGTCAACAAAGGCCTTATCGACCTTCAAGCTGTTCATCGGAAATCGCTTAAGATAAGAGAGCGAAGAATAGCCGGTACCAAAGTCATCCAGTGCCAGTTTGACCCCCATATCTGACAGGTTTTCCATCATAGTAATGGCGCGCTCAGGGTCACTCATAACCATACCTTCAGTTATTTCAAACTCGACATGACGAGGGTGGAGCGCTTCTTCGCGTAGAATTTGCTCAATTTGTAACGCCAGACTCGACTGCATAAACTGACGAGCCGACAAGTTAATTGCAATGCTCTTTGGCGCGCCCGGGTAAGTCATAAATTCCTTCATGTCACGGCAGGACTGCCGCAAAACTTGTTCACCTAAAGGAATGATCAGTCCGGTTTCTTCTGCTAACGGGATAAACTCAGCTGGGCTGATCATTGACCCGTCGTTGTTCTCAATGCGAGCCAAAGCTTCTAGTCCGGCAATGTGACCAGAGCTGATTTCAATTTTAGGTTGATAATAAACTTTTATATTGTTGGCTTTTAGTGCGGTTCTCAGCACGTTTTCCAGCTTGAGTCGTTTTACTGCATTCTCGTTCATCGACTGACTGAAAAACTGGTAGCAGTTTCCTCCACGTTGCTTGGCATGATACATCGCCATATCGGCTTTTTGTAAAAGCTCCTGCGAGGTTTGTCCGTCGTGAGGATAAAGTACAATACCAATGGAGCTGCCAATGACAATTTCATGCTGCTGTATCAGATAAGGTTCGGATACTTTAAGATTTATTTGGTTTCCTAAATCGCCAATCAGGTTAATATCGACGCTGTCTTCAATAAGTAGCCCAAATTCATCACCACCCAACCGATAAAGCGTATCCTGCCTACGTCCAATGTCCATTAGTCGCTCGGCCACCTGGCATAGGAGCTCATCCCCGATTTCATGCCCCAGGGAGTCGTTAATCTTCTTAAAGTCATCGAGGTCAAAGAGTAATAAAGTATGAGAAACTTTCTTCCGGACTAAATTTGAGTGACTCACCTGAAAGTAAGAACGGTTAGGTAAACCCGTTAAGGTGTCAGTATTTGAAAGTCGACGCAGTTCATTTTCAGTATGCCGTCTTTCGGTAATATCAGAAAAACTGGCAACGATTAGAGATACTTCTCCATTGTCGTCGCGAACGGCATCAAGCGTAAGCTCCATGAGAAACTCACCGCCATCAGCTTTAACATCGGTGAGTTCGCCACGCCAGGTTCCGTCTTTTATTACAGCGCGTTTTATTTGATTAACAAAGCTTTCCGGATAGCAGGGAAGTGTTAATAACTGACCGAGCACTTGATCACGCTGGAAGCCGGTGATGCTCTCAAACGCATTATTGACTTCCCGTTTGCGGAAAAAGCGATCAAAAATACAGATTCCATCCGATATATTGGTGATGGATGATGCCAGCATATTGATCCGTTCCTCAGAACTTACCAAGCTGCTAATGTCGCTTAATGTACCAAACATCAAGTGGCTTTCGCCATCACTCTGCAACTTTCCACGATCTAAAACCCAAAGCCAGCTGCCCTGGTTATCTAAGCGGTAGCTGCATTCGAATAAATCCGACTGACCCTGTAAATGCTCATCAAGGTTTTTCTGCAAGCGTTGTAAGTCTTCTGGATGGACATTTGATTTGCCACCGGAAAAGCCGAGTCGCTTACCATCAATAGGAAAAGCCGGACAGTTTTGCCAGATGTTTTGTCGAATCAGTTCTCCGGAGTTTAAATCCCATTCCCAACATTGATATTGGCTCGACTGAAGGCTATGAGTCTGTCGTTGGAATTGTTGAAGTTCCTGTTGTAATGTGGCTCGGCGTCGACGGTGGTTAAGCCAGTAGATCGCTGCTCCCAGTAAAACAAAAAGAATATAACCCGCCCAGGCAATCGGACTTTGCCAAAATGGGACTGTTACGTTGAACCGTTTTAAGGTCGATGGAGACCATCTTTCACCGTCATAAGACGCTTGAACTTCGAATTCATTCAGACCCGCAGGTATGGATGAAAACTGAACTGAGCTATGGCCTTTACTTAGCATTTGCCAATTATCGTTTGTACTGCTTATTTTGTAGCGATAGATAAGTTGATTAGGGGCAACTGCAAAAGGCATTGTGAAATTGAATAAGTAGCTGTTCTCACTTATCTTTTTTGTTTCTACATGCAGTGGGTTAAGATAAATTGAACTTCCTTTAGTGATAGCTTTTGTTTCGGAAATCACGCCAAATTGATTAATCTCTAATGCGTATTCACTTGTGTGCAGCCAAAGCGTATGGCCAAGTTCTGTTAAATTAAAATCAGCCAGCTCTGTCGGTAGTTCAGGCACGTTCAATTTATTCCAATTTTTATCAACAATATCGTATTGATACAGCGCCTCAGAGTTACTTATTACATATAACTGATTAGAGAATAAACGCATTTCATTAACCTGAACTTTGGCGTCAGGGTAATGGTTGAGTTCTGATATTTCCCCTTGCTGAGTGTCGTAGAATAATAAGCCGAGGTCAGTAGCCAGCCACCAGTTACCATTGTTGTCTTCAGTTGCGGACGAAACTTGCTGCATGACTTTAGGGACATTAATTGACAGGGTGCTTGAGCGACTTAGTTGTGCTTGTCCCAATGCTGCGGGGGCAAAAGGTGTCTCTATTTGAAAAAGGCCCTGTTTTTTAGAGAGAGAAAAAATATCTCCCCGGGTAATTTGCTCGGCTCCGCTAACGGCGAAATCATGAAGTTTCGTGAGCTGATTATCAGTTAGTTGATAAAGACCGTTGGTTGTACTGAAGAGGACATTGTTACTTTTGGTTATTTGTATGTCAGTAATATTATCCAGTTCACTAATAGCGTCGGGTGTAGATATTAAACGGAAATCTTTATCAAGTACGATGACTCCTTGATCAGTGGCTAGCCAAAGTTGCTGTTGATAATGCGAAGCTGCATGAAGCTGGCTACCTGGTATGTTATCGGTAATGGGGTTTTGCTTATTAAGAGCAAAAACTTCCCGGGAAAAACCATCCCAAACGAACACGCCATCTTCATCAGTACTCAACCAATACCAATTTTTTCCACGATAAATATAATTAACCTTGGTAATGGGGTCGTTATTATAGGTTAAGGTTAGTCGTTCAAACTGACTGGAAAGTGCGTTGCTCCTGAAAACGAAATGTTCAGTAGTAACAAGTAGACGACCGCTGGAATCTTCTGAAATGTGTCTTATGTTGGCTTCACTTGCCGATTGAACCCCAGGAAGGTCGACAATAACGATTGAACCCGACGACGGTGAGAATTTTGCAAGACTTGTTGCTGTGCTAAGCCAAAGCGTTCCTGATTCATCAAAAAACAGTTGATTAATACTGCTTGAAAGCAGATTGCTATCGGTACCAGACGCTACTGGATAATTGTAAAACTGAGTCCCGTCAAAACGACTAAGGCCGTTTGCTGTCGCAATCCAGAGAAAGCCACCCGGACCTTCAGCAATATCGTTGATACGATTGCTCGGCAGACCATCTGAAAAAGACCATTGTTTCGTTTGGGAACTTTTAAAAGGCTCTTGTGCATAAACATCGGGGCTATAGCTTTTAAATAACAAAAAGCATAGAAAAAGAGCAGAGCATAATGTTCTGATAGGCAAAGTAAAAGTCACGAAAAACCTAATGAGTGGCTACTTTAGCAGCTTTTATTGTTAATATATCGTTAAGATAGCGATAGAGCTGCTTACTGTCAAAGGCTATTCTACGCTTTCGGTTATCAGGTTTGAAGCCTTAGCGCCTGCGTTTTATCAGTTAAGCGTTGTTTTATTCTTTCTAACCACTCTACTAACTGACAATGTTCCAGCGCTGATAACAGCTGTTGTTGGCGATTAAACTCGGTATCGCCTAATTGAATCGCTCCCCAAAGCCTTTGACTTCGAACTCTAAGGTTGCGATCGACAGTCTTAATTTGTTGTTTGAGTATGGATTTAGCATGGTGCCATTCTTTAAGCGTCAGGTTATTAAGTTTTTCTAGCTGTTGTTCAATAACCTCTTGCATTGCTTGAAAAATCTCATCAGCGGTAAACTCATGTGATTGTAAGAAGAATAAAATTCCTGGCAATCGTTGTACTGGGAAATACTGACTACCGGCAACATACCCAAGTTGCTTTTCAGTTCTCAGGGTTTGAAAAATAGACTGATGGATCAGTTGCTGCAATAGCATAAAACTTACTTGCTCAGTTGATGTGTCATCTACCCCTTGGTAATAAAGAAGCAAAGCGGTATCGGAATGCTCAGACGGGACATCGAGCTGCTGAGCAACAAAGTCGCGAACACGTTTTATAGGGGGTCTTCTTGTGGAGGCGTTTTGAGAACTTGGCAAATTCGCTTTAATAAGCTGACCAAGTTGCAATGCATTTTCCTTTTGCCAGTCACCGTGAGCAAATGCGGTTACATGGATAGGTGAAAAAAGTTTAGCGACTTCTACCGTAAATTGGCGAAATGAAACAGGGGCTAATTCGCAGGCTAAATCGCTTAGTCGAAATAAGCCGGACTGCAGTTGTTGGTTCAACTCAGCAAACAGCTTATTCAGTGGTTGATTCTGGTGAGCGGAGAGCCAGTTGCTTAGGAGGCTTTGCTTAAGGTCATTCCAACGGCGTCTTGCGAAGCGCGTTTTTAATGAGCGTTCAATAAGATGTTGCATTAAAGGAATCTGACCAGCAGACAGACCCGTTGTATGTATTGTTATTCCACTTTGCGTCGGATAAATATTAAAGTGCAGGCCAGCAACTTCAGCGTCGTAAAGATCGTCGTTTAATGCATCTATCATTAACTCTGACCATAATCTGGCGATGGCAAAGTTGAAGGCGGAACTGGTCACTGCTGGTAACTTCAATGATAGGTAAATATGACCTTTAGGGACTCTGAAGTCGCGGTCTTGCAAATGCCATAATTGCAACTGCGCGCTGTCTTCAATCAGCTTCGGTATTGACCCCCCAACTTCCAGGGGCAAAGGTTCAAAACGTGAGTTTAAGAAACGATTAGGCTTAGGTAATGCACAATTAAAATCCTGTGGAGTTGTTTGAAAGCTTTTATGTTGCCCTGTGCTGATAGCCTCCAAACTATATTCTGTGTGGTATATAGGCGCAGTTTCTGTTGTCGTTACATCGGGGGCGACTAACGTTATACGAGCATTTTCCGCTGTCATCTGTCGCAGCAGTTGTTTCGCGTAGGAGGGATTTAGACCATCCATACGGTAATCACCATATAACGCATCTTCCATCTTATAGTGAAACGCATTAACTGATAATTGATTAGTAAGCTCACCAACCGGCGTGGGCTCTTGGTAGAGGAAACTCATTTCCGTGGTGATGCGCCTCTCTTCGTAACGCCAGTCCTCAATACCTTCAGCTTCAATTTTTCGAATATAAGCAAAAATCCATTGGACAACCTGCTCAACTTTGTGGCGTCCCGACTCGGTAAGCTGCAAGTTGATATTAAAGTCTTTGAAGTTACTTCCACTGATGCCTCCGCCTGCAGACAATGAATTAACCCATCCTTTTGAGCGCAATGCATTGAATAAACTGCCCGGGCCTTCGTAACCCAGTAAATGAGCAATATAGCTGGTTGTTTTATGTGGATAATCGGCGTCGATACTTGGCAAGGGCAGCGTAAGAATAAGGCGGTACGCAACTTTGATAGGTCTCACCTTGATCCATACGCCTCTTTGTCGTTTTAAATACAAAGGTTTTGTAATTGGATTCTTTCTATGACTTTCTTGCTTTATCTGAGAAAAATAGTGCTGTGCCAGTTGCCCAAGTTCTTCAATAGATTGTGGGCCGGCAAGAACCAGTCGCATTCTTTGGGCAACGTAATGTTCCTCGAAGAAACTTTTTAGCTTAGCTTTTAGGTTACCGTATTCATCACTTTTAAGTGTTTTAAGGTTTCCTACTGAAAATTGGCTGAAAGGATGCTCGGAATTGGCTGTAACCTTATGCACTTGGTACAGGCGACGAAGTTCATCGTTTTGTTTTAGCCGAAACTCGGATTCTATAGATTGTCTTTCTTTAGTAATCCAGGCTTCGGATAATAGTGGCTCTTTCAGCATGGCAGAAAAAAACTCTAAAGAACGAGGTAAGGCATTAGCATTACAATCAAAGTGAAAATTTGAAAATTCAGTGCCTGTCCATGCATTATGCTGACCACCGTGTAGATTTAGGAAATGGCCGAAAGCAGCGGGTTCAGGGTACTTCTCACTTCCTAAAAACAGCATGTGTTCAAGAAAATGAGCTAAGCCCTGTGTATGCTCGGGATCATCGAAGTGCCCAGCATTGACCGCAACAGAGGCTGCGGCCTTTGGGCTATCGGGGCAGTGAACCAACAACACCCTAAGTTGGTTTTCCAGAGTTAGGTGTTGATAGTCTCGTTTGTCTCCAGAACTGCGGACAACACGGACGACCTCATCAGTGGGTGAAGAGTTCGCCATAATTCTCCTTGCCGTATATTTTTTAAAGCGAGTTATTGATCCAGTGGTTGATCAAAATCTTCTGGTTTATCAAAATCACCTTCAAAGCCCTGTAGTTGTTTATTATTGAAGGTTAGCACTAGCTCTTTGCGATAATCCTCGCCGGAGTTTGGGTCCATTTCGTAAAGGTATACCCAGCGGTCAGAATCAAAACTGTTTTCAGCAACCGGGTTTCCTAGTACGAAAACGACTTGCTCTGCGGTCATACCGATACGTAATTTATCAACATCTTCTTGCTCAAGATAATTCCCTTGTGGAATATCAATGCGATAAACCATTTTGTCGAGTAGAGAACAGCCATTTAAGGCAATAACGGCAACTAGAAAAACTCCAAATCTTGACATGAAATACCTATTAAAATTAATCTCAATTGATTGTATTGGCGTTGATGATAAACAATGACTTCACCGAACGCCAGCATAGAACGAATTTAACTCGCGAGTAGTTCTCTGGCATTAGCTTTTGCCATGTCAGTAACTTTGTCGCCTCCCAGCAAACGTGCTAGTTCAATGACTCTTTGTTCCTTAGATAGTGCAACAACAGCAGTTTCTGTCTCGGCCCCATCTGTCGTCTTATTAACTTGCAACTGTTGATGGGCTTTGGCCGCAACTTGCGGTAAATGTGTGACACAGATAACTTGAGATGTTTTTCCTAACGCTTGGAGCATAGCGCCTACAATTGCTGCTGTAGGACCACTAACACCAACATCAACTTCATCGAACATCATGGTTGGAACCGTTTTCTGCGTTGCGGTCATCACCTGTATGGCAAGGCTGATTCTTGAAAGTTCACCACCTGAAGCGACTTTATTAAGTGCCTGAATGGGTTGTCCGGGGTTGGTTGTTACCAGGAAATCGACCTGATCAGTACCAAAGCGAGTTGCTCTGGCATTAGCATCATGTTCTACCTGAATAACGAAACGACCGTGTGGCATGTTAAGCTCATGCATTGAGCTACTTATCTTCTGGCTCAATTCTGCCGCAGCCTGTTCTCGGCTGGCGGATAACTTCTGTGTACTTTCACGATAGATTTTTTTCGCTTGCTGCCTGTCTGCATCGAGCTTCTCAGCTTGCTCTCCAGCTTGCTCCAGGTTATTCAGTTCATCGATTAATTTTTGGTGTTGCAGGCTAAGTTCTGAACCCGGTATCTGATGCTTTTTTGCCAAATGAATAGCTGCACTTAAACGGTCTTCTACCAATTGAAGTTCGCCGGGATCAAGCTCTAAATCATCCTGATACTGCCGCAGTTCTAATGCGGCCTCTTCAATGTGCACTTTTGCCTGTTGCAGCAATTGATGGATAGGTGAGAGCGTGGCATCCATTTCTGCGGCTTCGGCTAGTCGCTGACTGGCAGACTGGACGAGACCTGAGGCATTATTGTGCTCACCTTCATAGAGCGCATTTAAAGCGAATACTCCGGCTTCCAGTAAAACTTTACTGTTACTTAAACGTGTGTGTTTTTGCTCCAATTCTTCAAATTCACCATCTGCCAGTGCAAATTCGTTCAGTTCATTAACCTGGTATTCGAGTAACTGACGTTGAGCTTCCAGTTCTTCTTTTTGTTGTTGGTAGTTTTGATATTGTTTTTCAACTGAAGCCCAGTTTCGATAATTTTGCTGAACATCATCCAGTAAGTGCTGGTGACGTGCGTAACTATCCAGTAGAGTCAGTTGATGCTCTTCTTTTAATAGCAATTGGTGTTCGTGTTGGCCATGAATATTGACCAGCAGTGGTGCCAGCGACTTTTGTTGGCTTACGGGGACAGGAGTACCATTTATCCAGGCCTTGGAGCGGCCATCGCGTTGTATAACTCGACGTAATACGCAGTCATCGTCTGCATCAAACTCGTTTGCCGCCAACCATTGAAACACCGGACTGTCGCTTTCCAGTGTGAAAACTGCGGTTATTTCTGCTTTTTCCTGACCGGGGCGAACCCAATTAGCATCGGCTCTACTCCCCAGGCAAAGGCTCAGGGCATCAAGAGCGATAGACTTACCGGCGCCGGTTTCACCGGTAATAGCTGTCATTCCTTTATGAAACTCAATGTCTAAAGATTTAACGACGGCAAAGTTGCGAATAGTTAATTGCGATAACATAGACTTCGCTCCAATACTGTTGATATATACAGGTTATACAGTATTTATACAGTAGATATGCTGAAATGCAAGTTTCCCGTTTAAAAAAGTCTGCTGCCCCAGCCAAGTTTGTTACGCAATACGTGATAATAGTTGTGGTCTATTGGATGGATCAATCGTAAAGTTTTTGGGTATTTTTTGATGATAACATCATCTCCGGGGTGCACCGTCATGCGCGCGTGGCCGTCGCAACTTATCTGGAGTAAATCGTTGTCATAAGCGGCTTTAAGCCTGACTTCGCTGCTTCCGTCTACAACAATAGGTCGGCTACTCAGCGTGTGCGGAAACATAGGAACTAACGTCATAGCGTCAAGACCGGGATGTAGAATGGGACCGCCACCTGATAAAGAGTACGCGGTGGAGCCGGTTGGAGTGGCACAAATCAACCCGTCTGAGCGTTGGCTAAAAACGAAATGGTCATCCACATAAAGTTCAAATTCTATCATGTGAGCGACTTTATCGGAGTGCAAGACGATTTCATTAATTGCACGGCCGGTGCCAGAAGGTTTACCACCGCTTATAACTTCAGCCGAAACCAGAAAACGCTCTTCTACATGATAATCTCCGTTTAAGACGGCAAGCAGGGGGGTCATGACTTCGTCGGGGTCTAAATCGGTTAAAAAGCCTAAGTTACCCCGGTTGACGCCTATCACGCCAACATCTTGTTCGCATAAGGCACGGGCAGCACCCAACATATTTCCGTCACCACCAACAACAATGGCGATTTCCGCCCATTCGCCTAAATCCTGCAGGCTCAATGTGTCAACTTGTTCCGGTAAAGTGAGTTGCTCAGCCGTGCGTGCTTCCAGGCGCAGAGCAAAACCGCGGTGGATTAAAGCTGTGGTAATGGTTTCTAGGGTTAATTGGGTACCACGGTCATTGGCTTTGCCAAGTAACCCAATTTTTTTAAAAGCACTCATTCGTAGAATCCTTATGCGGTCATGTGCTTACGCTACGATGGGCAAGAAAATTTATCAAGAGAGAGAAATCCCCTTGAAAGAAAAAAACTTGCCCCCATTAACTCTGCAACCTTAATTTTAAACTGGTTAAAGAGAGTCACTTATGACCGATAAAAAAGAGTCGAAGCAAAAAGCTGAAACGGCTAATGAACCGACGGTAGAGCAGCAAAAAGCTGAGCAGGAAGCAGCACAAGCTGCTGAAGAGGCTTTACAGCAGGATATCACTGCGGATGAAGCCGAAACAGCGAGTCAGTCGTCCGAGCAAACGGACCGCATTGCTGAGCTGGAGCTTGCTCTGAGTAAAGCCGAAGCAAAAGTGAACGATCAGCGTGATTCGGTTCTTCGCACACAGGCTGAAATGGAAAACGTTCGTCGTCGCGCCAGTCAGGATGTTGAAAAGGCACATAAGTTCGCGCTGGAAAAGTTTGCTAACGAGATCCTGACTTCGGTAGATAATCTGGAGCGCGCACTGCAATTAGCAGATAAAGAAGACGAGGCGAATAAAAACTTTGTTGAAGGCATCGAACTGACCTACAAAAGTTTAACCTCAACGCTGGAAAAGTTTGGTGTCAAAGCAATCGGTGAAGAAGGCGAAGCTTTTAATCCTGATCAACACCAGGCCATGTCCATGCAGGAATCGGAAGAGCATTCGAACAACACCATTATGGCCGTTATGCAAAAAGGCTATGAGCTGAATGGGCGTTTATTGCGTCCGGCGATGGTGATGGTTGCGCGCAACTCGAACTCTGGTGTCGATACAAAAGCGTAATAAAATCGAAAATTATCCCTGTGTTGGGTATTGAAATTTAGACATAGGCACCCCAGATAAGGGGTATCGAAACAAATTACATGAATTAGAAGTTGGAGACGAATCATGGGTAAGACGATTGGTATTGATTTAGGTACAACAAACTCTTGTGTTGCTGTACTGGATGGCGGTAAAGCTCGTGTTATTGAAAACGGTGAAGGCGATCGCACAACGCCGTCAGTCGTAGCATTTACAGATGACGGCGAAATTTTGGTAGGTTCACCGGCAAAACGCCAGGCTGTAACTAACCCAAATAAAACCTTGTTTGCGATAAAGCGCCTCATTGGTCGTCGCTTTCAGGACGAAGAAGTACAGCGCGACATCGGCATTATGCCTTACAAAATTGTTAAGGCAGATAATGGCGATGCCTGGGTAGAAATTGATGGTGACAAAAAAGCACCACCACAAATTTCTGCTGAAGTTCTGAAAAAAATGAAAAAGACTGCCGAAGAGTTCTTAGGTGAATCGGTAACCGACGCTGTTATTACCGTACCGGCATACTTTAACGATGCTCAGCGTCAGGCAACGAAAGACGCGGGTAAAATCGCGGGCCTGAATGTAAAACGTATCATTAACGAGCCAACCGCTGCAGCGCTGGCATACGGCATGGACAAAAAGTCCGGCGACAACGTGATTGCTGTGTATGACTTAGGTGGTGGTACGTTCGATATCTCCATTATTGAGATTGATGAAGTTGAAGGCGAACATACGTTTGAAGTACTGGCGACTAATGGTGACACGCATTTAGGTGGTGAAGATTTCGATAACCGCTTAATCAACTACTTGGTTGAGCAGTTCCAAAAAGACCAAGGAATGGATCTGCGGAAAGATCCACTGGCAATGCAACGTCTTAAAGAAGCGGCAGAGAAAGCTAAGATTGAGTTGTCATCAGCGCAACAGACTGAAGTAAACTTGCCGTATATTACTGCAGATAACGCTGGTCCTAAGCATATGGCCATCAAGGTGACCCGTGCGAAATTGGAATCACTGGTTGAAGATTTAATCAAGAAGTCGCTTGAGCCTCTGAAGCAGGCGCTATCCGATGCGGATCTTTCGGTTAGTGATATCCAGGATATCATCATGGTCGGTGGTCAGACTCGTATGCCGAAAGTACAGGCCGCGGTAACAGATTTCTTTGGTAAAGAACCACGTCGCGATGTCAATCCTGATGAAGCGGTTGCTGTTGGTGCTGCGGTTCAGGCTGGTGTACTGCAGGGTGATGTCAAAGATGTCTTACTGCTGGATGTATGTCCTCTGTCGCTGGGTATCGAAACGATGGGCGGCGTAATGACCAAGCTGATTGAGAAAAACACGACGATTCCGACTAAAGAATCTCAAACTTTCTCAACCGCTGAAGATAATCAGTCAGCAGTAACGATTCATGTTATTCAGGGTGAGCGTAAGCGCGCTGGAGATAATAAATCTTTGGGTCAGTTTAACCTGGAAGGCATTCGCGCAGCAGCTCGTGGTGTACCACAAATCGAAGTCACCTTCGACATTGATGCGGATGGTATCCTGCACGTATCAGCCAAAGATAAAGACACCGGTAAAGAGCAGAAGATCACTATTAAGGCATCTTCTGGTCTGGACGAATCGGAAGTCGATTCAATGGTCAAAGACGCCGAAGCGCATGCTGAGGAAGATAAGAAGTTTGAAGAAATGGTTCAGGCACGTAACCAGGCGGATGGTTTGGTTCACGCAACCCGTAACCAGTTGAAAGAAGTCGGTGATGCGCTGTCGCAGGAAGACAAAGACGCAATTGAAAAAGCGTGTGAAGAGTTAGAGCAAGCGTCTAAAGATGGTGACAAAGAAGCCATCGACACAAAATCGCAGGCGCTTATGGAAGCGTCACAGAAGCTGATGGATGCGGCTCAACAGCAACAAGCTCAGCAAGGTGCTGAAGGCGCTGCTGGTGGCGAACAACAGTCTTCCAAAGCAGATGACGATGTCGTTGATGCTGAATTTGAAGAAGTCAAAGACGACGATAAGAAGTAAGCATTAAGGCAACTTCGCAAAAGCACACGGGTGTTGCCGCAAGGTAATACCCGTGTATTTGTATCAGGCTGACACAACAGCACAGATAGAAGACGAAGAATTATGGCGACGCAAGATTTTTACCAGGTTCTGGGCGTATCGAAAGACGCTAACGAACGTGACATTAAAAAAGCCTACAAACGTATGGCGATGAAGTATCACCCGGACAGAACTAAGGGTGATAAAGAAATGGAAATAAAGTTTAAGGAAATTAAACAGGCGTACGAAGTTCTTTCCGATCCTCAAAAACGCCAGATGTATGATCAATATGGGCACGAGGCCTTCGAACAGGCACGTCAGGGCGGCGGAGGCCATGGTGCCGGCGGATTCGGCGGCGGTGCTGATTTTGCTGATATCTTTGGCGACGTATTTGGTGATATTTTTGGTGGCGGCAGACGTCAGCAATCTCGTGCTCAACGCGGAGCAGACTTGCGCTACAACCTGGATATGTCTCTGGAAGAAGCGGTTCGCGGTAAAACCGTTGAACTGGAGATTCCAACCTTGGTTGAATGTGGTGACTGTGGTGGCAGCGGCGCCAGAAAAGGCAGTAAACCGCAGACCTGTGGGCATTGTCATGGGGCCGGGCAAATTCAAATGCGTCAAGGCTTTTTTGCCGTCCAGCAAACTTGTCCGCAATGCCGTGGTAAAGGGACAATTATTAGTGACCCATGCCGCACTTGTCATGGTCAGGGACGCAAAGAAGAAACCAAAACCTTATCGGTTAAGATACCATCGGGTGTTGATACGGGTGATCGCATTCGTTTAGCTAACGAAGGTGAAGCTGGCGAAAATGGCGCTCCGGCTGGTGATTTATACGTCCAGGTTCATGTGCGTGAACATCCGATTTTTGCTCGTGATGGTAATAATCTGTTCTGCGAAGTGCCTGTTAGCTTCACCAAGGCTGCACTCGGCGGTGATATCGAGGTACCGACGCTAGAAGGTAAAGTAAAACTGAAAGTGCCTAAAGAGACACAAACCGGTAAACACTTCAGATTGCGTGGTAAGGGTGTTAAATCAGTACGTACAGGTGCAGTCGGCGATTTAATTTGCAAAGTTGTGATTGAAACACCGGTTAACTTGTCGTCTAAACAGCGTGATATGTTGGAAGAGCTTGAAGACTCAATGGGTACCGGGGATGAGGCGGCAAAGTTTCGTCCTAAAGAGAAAGGTTTTTTTGATGGGGTGAAGCAATTTTTTGATGACTTACGCAGCTAGATTGTCTATCACTATATAAGTGTTACGGATAAAAAAACCGGAGGCAGTCCATGAATTGGAAAACAGTCACTTTAAGCGTCTGCATGTTGCTCGTTGTTGCCAGTTGTGCAAAGTCTCCAACTGGACGTTCACAGTTGCAGCTTTATTCAAGTAGTGAGCTGAATAAAATGGGGGCTGCCTCTTACGAGGAAATGCGTAAAGAGGAAAAGGTTAACCAAGATGCTGAAGTCAACGCGTATGTTCGTTGCATCAGCGACGCGTTAATTGAAAACTTACCCGCTGAATACAGCCAAATGGATTGGCAAGTGACTGTTTTTGCGGAACCCACAGTGAATGCCTTCGCTTTGCCGGGAGGGTATATCGGTGTGTACGATGGCTTAATCGAGGTTGCCGAAAACCAGCACCAGCTGGCTGCGGTTATTGGACATGAAATAGGTCACGTGATTGCGGAGCATAGTAACGAGCGTATCTCCAGTAACATGATGGTAGGGCTTGGTTTGCAACTTGGGGGCATCCTCGCCAGTACCCAGTTAGATAGCAACGAAGCGGGTCTGTTAATGGCTGCCTTAGGTGTTGGCGCTCAGGTGGGTATTTTGCTACCTTATTCGCGTACTCATGAGTCAGAATCAGACGAGCTCGGTATGGAATATATGGCGGATGCTGGTTTTAAATTGGATCAGGCTCCTGAGTTATGGCGTAACATGCAAGCGGCTTCCGAAGGCGCAGCTCCACCTGAGTTATTGTCAACTCACCCGAATCCGGAAACACGAATTAAGGCTTTGGAAGCACAAATTTCCTCTTTAAAAGATCGCTATGAAGCTGCACGTGCTGCAGGAAAAAGACCAGCCTGCGAGCGTCCTGCTTCCATAGGGAGTTCCGACTAAGAAAGCTGCCGGGGGAGTCGCACGAGAGCCCCCTCTGCTTTTGCCTTTTAAAAAGTTATAACCTAGTTCAATTTATTCTTTTTACCCCTTAGTTTATCGCTTTACCCTAACGACCTTTTGGTAAAGGTCGTTGGGGAATTATGTTTAAAGCTTGGTTTGCTATTCCATTTTGGCAGCGCGTTTTAGGGGCTTTTGTCCTGGGCATGTTGATTGGTGGCTTAGCGCCGGAATTCGGTGTGGCGCTAAAACCACTTGGCGACTTATTTATAAAAGCCATTAAAATGCTGGTTGCACCGCTTATTTTTTGCGCCATTGTCAGCGCGATTACCGACCTTAATGATGGTAAAAAGCTGGGCCGGCTGGGTGCAAAAACGATTGGCTTATTTATGTTTACCGCTGTTATCGCCAGCGCTATTGGATTAACTCTGGCCAGCTTAATTGATATGAGTCCTGTAACGACTCTAACCGCTACGGAACAAACCGAAAAGCAAATTCCGAGTGTCGCACAGGTATTTCTCAACTTTGTACCAAGTAATCCTTTTGCTGCTTTAACTGAGGGCAATGTGCTGCAAATTGTTGTTTTTGCGGCGTTGGTTGGTATTGCTATTCAACGTTTAAAAGACAAAGGCGAACCTTTACGTAAGACCATTAAATCAGGTGCCGAGGTGATGTATGAAATTACCCGTATGGTATTGCAGTTAACCCCGCTCGGCGTACTTGGGTTAATGTCATGGGTTATTGGTGAGTACGGTTTCAGTACGTTGTTACCCCTGGCGAAATTTGTCGGCGTTATCTACTTAGCTTGTCTTATTCATATTGTGGTGGTTTACGGTGGTTTAATCCGTACTGCCGGTGGCATGAACCCCTGGCAGTTTTTTAAAGCAGTATTTGATGCGCAGATTGTTGCTTTCACCACTTGCAGTTCATTTGGCTCCTTGCCGGCGGCTCACCGTGCTGTGACTGAGCGTCTCGGCGTATCTAAGGACTACGCAAGTTTCGTGTTGCCGCTGGGCGCAACCATCAATATGGATGGCTGTGGTGGTATTTACCCAGCCGTTGCATCTATTTTCATTGCACAGCTTTACGGAATACCGTTAGAGTGGATGGATTACGGCTTGATCATGCTGACAGCAACGCTGGCTTCTGTTGGAACCGCCGGAGTACCGGGTACGGCTTTGGTGATGTTAACCGTTACGTTGAATGTTATCGGGTTACCATTGGAAGGCATTGCCTTTATTGCCGCTATTGACAGGATCATTGATATGGCCAGAACTCTGACGAATGTGACTGGTGATATGATGGTTTCCAGAGTCGTTGCGCGAAGCGAAAACCTGTTGGACAATCAAACTCATTTAGCGACGGAGTCAAACTAATGATTAATGTGGGCGTGTTCGGAGCATCTGGTAGAATGGGAAAAGCTGTCATTCAGGCTTTAACCAATGACAGCGACGCCAAACTGGCGGCGGCGATAGTCCGAAAAAACAGCTCAAGCTACGGGCAGAGTGCAACAGAGAATGAACCCGTTCACTTTATTAGCGCAGAGGAACTGCAACCCGATGAAGTCGATGTTTTAATCGATTTTTCCTTACCTGAGGCACTCACTGAAAACTTGAAACTCGCCGAACAGTATCAACTGCCCATTGTTGTATGTACTACGGGGTTAAACGACAAGCAGAAGGAGCGATTGGCTCAGGCTGCTGAGACCGTACCGGTATTATATGCAAGTAACACCAGTATTGGCATCGCGCTACTGGAGCAGTTGGTCGGATTAAGCAGTGCGGCGTTGCCCGATGCGGATATTGAAATTTTTGAGGCGCACCATCGGCATAAAAAAGACGGTCCTTCTGGAACGGCAATCAGTTTAGGGGAAGCTGCAGCAAAGGGGCGAAACCAGCGTTGGGAGCAGGTAAACGACGGTATTCGCGGTGAGGGGCCGCGTAGCGATGATGGCATTGGCTTCTCGGTAATGCGCGCTGCCGATATCGTCGGTGAACATCAAGTCACTCTTGCGGTTGCTGGTGAACGAATTGAAATTGGTCATCGTGTAAGTGACCGTAAAATTTTTGCCGATGGTGCGTTACGCGCTGGTAAGTGGCTTCAGGAACAAGCGCCTGGTTTATATAGCCTGCAGGATACGTTAGATTTGCAGAACATACTGCAACGCATGCTTAAGCGATAAATACCGCTGGACGATTTTCGTAAAAAATCGTAGAATAAGCGCAATTTGCCTGAATCAGTCCGAAGGCTGGCGTGATTTGGCAAAAATGCGCGGTTCAGGACGCTAAACGGGGAAGTCAAATTATTGATTCACCCGTTTTTTTATGTACGGAGGTTGCCCTTGAGTATTCTAGCGAGTCAATCCGCTAAACGAGCGATTCTGGTGCTTGCTGATGGGACCGTGTTTCGCGGGACCGCTATCGGAGCCGAAGGCTCCGCAGTCGGCGAAGTGGTCTTCAACACGGCCATGACAGGCTACCAGGAAATTCTTACCGACCCATCTTATACTGAACAAATCGTTACTCTCACTTATCCCCATATTGGCAATACCGGCACTAACTCAGAAGATCAGGAATCTGATCAGGTGTGGGCGAAAGGTCTCATCATCAGAGATTTGGCAATGAAAGCCAGCAATTTCCGTAGTGAGGAAACACTGAGCGGCTATTTACAGCGCCACAATGTGGTGGGTATTGCGGACATTGATACGCGTCGTTTAACTCGTATTCTACGAGAAAACGGAGCGCAAAATGGCTGCATCATGGTCGGTGAACTGGACGAAAACAAAGCGCAGGAATTGGCGCAGAAGTTTCCCGGATTAAAGGGCATGGACCTCGCCAAAGAAGTGTGTTGTGAAAACCCTTACGAGTGGTCCGGCGGTAGTTGGCAACTAGGCGAAGGGCACACCAAACCAGAACAGAGTCAGTACCATGTGGTTGCATACGATTATGGGTGTAAGCACAACATTTTACGCTTGCTGGCTGATCGAAACTGTAAAATAACAGTGGTGCCAGCTCAGACATCTGCTGAAGATGTTCTGGCGTTAAATCCTGATGGTATTTTCTTATCGAATGGCCCTGGCGACCCGGAACCTTGTGATTATGCTATTACCGCAATAAAAACTTTATTGGACAAAGACATTCCAATTTTTGGCATTTGTCTTGGGCATCAGTTATTGGCTATTGCCAGTGGCGCACAATCAATGAAAATGAAATTTGGTCATCACGGTGCTAACCACCCTGTGCAAGATTTAAAAACGAAACGGGTGATGATTACCAGTCAGAATCATGGCTTTGCCGTAGATGAGAAACAGCTGCCGGATAACCTGGAAGTGACTCATGTATCTTTGTTTGATGGAACGCTACAGGGTATTCGCCGTAAAGATAAGCCGGCCTTTAGTTTTCAGGGACACCCGGAAGCTAGCCCAGGACCACACGATGCCAGTGAACTGTTTGACCATTTTATTGAATTGATGCAGGCCAAGGCCTAGTTTGTCGAATTATATTCGATACCGTCATCCGTAGCGAAAGGACAGATAGAGCGACTTTATGCCAAAACGTACCGACATTAAAAGCATTCTGATTCTGGGTGCAGGCCCTATTGTTATCGGCCAAGCGTGTGAGTTTGATTATTCCGGGGCTCAAGCGTGTAAAGCGCTGCGTGAGGAAGGTTACCGAGTCATTTTGGTTAACTCTAACCCTGCTACCATTATGACTGATCCGGAAATGGCTGATGCGACTTACATTGAGCCAATTCACTGGGAAGTGGTAGAAAAAATTATTGAGCGCGAACGGCCTGATGCTGTTTTACCGACCATGGGCGGACAAACCGCTCTGAACTGTGCGCTGGATCTAGACCGCCATGGTGTTCTTGAGCGTTACAAGGTCGAGATGATTGGCGCAAATGCGGACGCTATTGATAAAGCAGAAAACCGCGATCGCTTTGATAAAGCGATGAAAGCTATCGGTCTGGATACGCCAAACGCAGAAATGGCGCACAGTCTTGATGAAGCCTTTGATATCCAAAGTCGACTGGGCTTTCCGTGTATTATCCGACCGTCGTTCACTATGGGCGGCAGTGGCGGTGGTATTGCTTATAACCGCGAAGAGTTTGAAGAAATTTGCCGTCGTGGCTTAGATCTTTCTCCAACCAATGAACTGTTAATTGACGAATCACTGCTTGGGTGGAAAGAATACGAGATGGAAGTGGTGCGAGACAAAAGCGATAACTGCATTATTGTCTGTACCATCGAAAACTTTGATCCGATGGGTATTCATACCGGAGACTCGATTACCGTCGCTCCGGCTCAAACTTTAACCGATAAAGAATTCCAGTTAATGCGCGACGCTGCCATGGCGGTGTTGCGTGAAATTGGTGTTGAAACTGGTGGTTCGAACGTACAATTTGGCGTGAACCCTGACACGGGTCGTATGGTCATTATCGAGATGAACCCACGGGTTTCGCGTTCATCCGCTTTGGCATCAAAAGCTACAGGCTTCCCAATTGCTAAGGTTGCAGCGAAACTAGCGGTTGGGTACACACTTGATGAACTCGAAAATGAGATAACAGGTGGTAAAACACCGGCATCTTTCGAGCCAGCATTAGATTACGTTGTCACAAAAATACCGCGCTTTAACTTTGAAAAATTTGCTAACTGTAATGACCGGTTGACTACACAAATGAAGTCGGTAGGTGAGGTGATGGCTATTGGCCGTAACTTCCAGGAATCGATGCAAAAGGCGCTGCGAGGCTTAGAACTCGGGGCCTCGGGCTTTGACCCTCTTGTTGACCTGGAAGCCAAAGACGCCCGATCAAAAGTTATCCGTGAGCTCAAAGAGCCGGGAGCGGAGCGCATTTGGTACATTGCTGACGCGTTCCGGTTAGGAATGACGGTGCGTGAGGTGTTTGAATTAACACGCATTGATGAATGGTACCTGATTCAAATTGAAGAGCTTGTCAATCTAGAGAAAGAGGTTGATGAACTTGGCCTGGCTGGGTTAACCGCTGACGTGATGACAGTATTAAAACGTCGAGGTTTTGCGGACTCGCGTATTGCTGACGTTTTGCATGTGAGCGAAGCCGAGGTCCGTAAGAAGCGTCACAAGTATAAGATTCATCCGGTCTACAAACGCGTAGATACTTGCGCGGCCGAGTTTGCATCCGGTACTGCGTACATGTACTCAAGTTATGATGAAGAGTGCGAAGCTGCACCATCTGATAATGATAAAATCATGGTCATCGGTGGCGGCCCTAACCGCATTGGACAGGGTATTGAATTCGATTATTGTTGTGTACACGCTTCGCTTGCGTTACGTGAAGACGGTTACGAAACCATTATGGTTAACTGTAATCCGGAAACGGTTTCCACGGATTATGACACCTCAGATCGTCTCTATTTTGAGTCTATTACGCTTGAGGATGTTCTGGAAATTGTGCGTATTGAAAAGCCTAAGGGTGTTATTGTTCAATACGGTGGTCAGACTCCGTTGAAGCTGGCTCGTGAATTAGAAGCCAATGGAGTCCCGATTATCGGCACATCGCCTGACGCTATTGACAGAGCCGAAGATCGCTCAAGATTTCAGACTGCAGTGCGTCGTTTAGGGTTGAAGCAGCCCGAGAACTCAACAGTCACAGGCTTTAACGAAGCATTAACTGAAGCAAAACGTATCGGCTATCCTTTAGTCGTGCGCCCATCTTATGTGTTGGGTGGCCGTGCGATGGAAATCGTTTATGACGAAGCCGACCTGCAACGTTATTTAACCGATGCGGTCAAAGTGTCAAATGACGCGCCGGTACTACTGGATCGTTTCCTTGATAACGCCGTTGAAGTCGATGTTGATGCCATCTGCGATGGTACCGATGTTTTGATTGGCGGTATTATGCAACACATTGAAGAAGCTGGCGTACATTCAGGAGACTCAGCATGCTCATTACCACCATACTCTTTGAGTGACATCATTCAGGCTCAGTTGCGCGAGCAAATGCGGAAACTGGCTTTTGAACTGAATGTGAATGGTTTGATGAATGCTCAGTTTGCGGTTAAAGACGATGAGATTTATCTTATTGAGGTAAACCCAAGAGCTGCTCGAACCGTACCTTTTGTTTCTAAAGCAACGGGTGTGCCGTTGGCTAAAGTGGCAGCACGAGTAATGGTTGGCCAGTCACTGCAAGAGCAGGGCTATGTAAAAGAAATTATTCCACCGTATTACTCAGTTAAAGAAGTGGTTATTCCTTTTGCTAAATTCCAGGGCGTGGATCCTATTCGCGGACCTGAAATGCGTTCAACCGGCGAAGTGATGGGCGTGGGTGAAAGCTTTGAAGAAGCTTATGCTAAAGCGAACCTGGGAGCCGGAGAAGCGCTGGCTAAAAAAGGTAAGGCACTGATTTCGGTAAAAGACAGTGATAAGCAGCGTCTGATGGATTTAGCCCGCGGTTTACTGGCTTTAGGCTTTAGTTTAGAAGCGACACGGGGCACCGCAAAAATGCTTGCGGAGGAAGGAATTGACTGCAGTGTCGTGAATAAACTGCAGGAAGGCCGTCCGAATATCGTTGACGCTATTAAAAACGGTGAATATTGCTATATTATTAATACGGTGGAAGGCCGTCAGGCAATTGAAGACTCGGTCTATATTCGCCGCGAGGCACTATTGAATAAAGTCATTTACACCACAACATTAAATGCTGCTTTTGCTACCGTTAAAGCAAATACAGCGGATGATCGAGCTCGAGTGAGTTCGGTACAGGAATTACATAAAAGGGTATCGTTAATATGAACCAGATTCCAATGACGGAACATGGCGCGCAATTATTACGTGATGAACTTAAGCGTTTAAAAACGGTTGAGCGTCCGCGCATTGTTGAAGCTATTGCTGATGCTAGAGAGCACGGCGACTTAAAAGAGAATGCGGAATACCATGCCGCACGTGAGCAGCAAGGTTTTTGCGAAGGGCGGATTCAGGAAATTGAATCCAAACTTTCGAACGCTCAAATTATCGATGTCACTAAAGTACCAAACAATGGAAAAGTTATTTTTGGTTCTACCGTAACGGTATACAACACGAAAACTGATGAAGAAGTGACTTACAAGATAGTGGGTGATGATGAAGCGGATATCAAATCGAACTTGATCTCGGTAAACTCTCCCATCGCTCGTGCATTAATTGGTAAAGAAATTGATGATATTGCCACAGTAACAACCCCAAATGGGGAAGTTGAGTATGAAGTGGTTGCCGTAGAATATAAGTAATATATCAAATGTTATTTATTGAAAAGGCTGGAAACGAAAGTTTACCAGCCTTTTTTCTTTTCATAAGAACGTCGTTTGTTTTTTGTACCGGATATTGTATAGTTCGCAGCTTATTTTGTTTTTTTAACATTAAATCTACAAAAGAAGATCTGCAATGGACAAGGAACAGTCATTACCATCTCAAACGACTCAACATACACCTCTTGACGAGTTAACCGTAGCGGAGTGTTTTGATCGCTTAAAGCTTATTTCGCAAAAGGGAACATACAAAGACGTTTCTTTATGGCTAGGTCGAAATCCAAACGATTATGCCAACTGGAAGCGCAGTCAAAAGTTACCTTTTGCTGAAATTATCCGGAAACTGTTACAAGAACGAGTGTCTCTTAATTGGTTTTTCGCTCCGGGATACACTTTACATGACCCCCAGTATGCTTATAACCAAACTGACTACATTAAGTACAGCGTTGCCGAGGAAGAACGTAAACGACGGATCGAGTTTTTAAAGGCACATAAAAAAACTGAACCGTTATTAAAGCCGTATGGTCTTGAAAATGACGAGCAATGTCTGGCCTTAATGTTAGATGTGTATTTCTCCACTACAGATAAGTGGATAGAGAAGTCGCAGGCATTAGAACTAGTAGCTAAGGCGCTATCTATTAAGCCTGCGACCAAAGAATAGCTAGCCGCGTGGAAGGCGGATTTTAGGTTCTTCTGCGGGGCGGTATATTACTTGGGTTTTACCGATAATTTGCACTTCAGACGCCCGCGTTTCATGTACAATGGTCGCCATCATTTGCTTTCTGAGCTCGCGGTCTTCCTCAGGAACTTTTATTTTAATCAGTTCGTGGTGATCAAGTGCTTGTTCAATTTCTGCAAGAACACCTTCAGTCAGGCCGTTAGACCCAAGTAGTACGACGGGTTTAAGCGGATGCGCTAAACCTTTTAAATGCTGTTTTTGCTTATTACTTAATGACATTCGATAATATCCGTTTTAGAGCTTGATTTTTTAACATTGTAACGCCAGATCAGGTATTCAGGCCAGACAATTAAGGAAACTTCGTTAAATCATGGGAAAAAAACGCAGTGTGAGCAGTCAGCGCTGGCTGAAAGAACATTTTGACGATCAGTTTGTCCAAAAAGCACAGAAGAAAGGGCTGCGTTCCCGAGCTGTGTTTAAGTTGGAAGAGATACAAAAGCGGGACAAACTGATCAAAAAAGGTCAAACCGTCGTTGATTTAGGGGCCGCCCCTGGCGGCTGGTCGCAGTACGCTGCTGACTATTTTAATGGTGACGGTCAGATCATTGCTTGTGATATTTTAGCGATGGACCCAATCGCCGGGGTCGATTTCCTTCAAGGCGACTTTCGAGAAGAATCGGTATTAAGCGCTTTACTGGAACGTATTGGCGGGAAAAATGTTGATGTGGTGCTATCTGATATGGCACCGAATATGAGCGGCAATAGCACGGTCGATCAGGCGCGTTCTATGTATTTAGTAGAGCTGGCGCTGGATATGTGCCACCAGGTTTTGAAACCAGGCGGAAGTTTTGTCGTCAAAGTGTTTCAAGGTCAAGGTTTTGAACCTTTCCTAAAAGATGTACGTGCGGCATTTAAAGATGTAAAAACGAGAAAGCCGGAGTCCTCCCGGGCACGTTCCAGAGAGGTCTACTTGGTAGCGACAGACTATAAACTGTAGTACCCTGTTGGGTAGTTGATTTTTAATAGAGGTAATAGGCTTTGAGCGATATGGCAAAGAATCTCATCTTGTGGCTTGTAATAGCCGTCGTACTGATGAGCGTTTTTCAGAGCTTCAGTCCGAGCGGAACGCCGTCTGCAACTATGACATACAATGAATTTGTATCTCAGGTTAATAATGGCAATATTCGCCGTGCTGAATTTGGTGATGATGGACGCACTATTTCAGGTATGACTCGCAATGGTCAATCTTATAAAACCGTTGTGCCCACTCAGTATGATCCAAAAATTCTGGATGACTTGTTGGCAAACGACGTAGAAACACAGGGTACTCCGCCCGAAGAGCAGAGTATTTTAGCGTCTATCTTTATCTCTTGGTTCCCAATGCTATTACTTATTGGTGTATGGATATTTTTCATGCGTCAAATGCAAGGCGGAGGTGGCCGTGGCGCCATGTCGTTTGGTAAAAGTAAAGCGAAATTGATGAATGAAGAGCAATCGAAAACAACATTTAAAGATGTTGCCGGTTGTGATGAGGCTAAAGAAGAAGTTTCAGAATTAGTTGATTACCTAAAAGATCCTTCTAAGTTCCAGCGTTTGGGTGGGAAAATCCCTAAAGGCGTTCTCATGGTTGGACCGCCGGGCACAGGTAAAACCTTGCTGGCTAAAGCCATTTCTGGCGAAGCAAAAGTGCCTTTCTTTAGTATTTCGGGTTCAGACTTCGTTGAGATGTTTGTTGGTGTCGGTGCTTCTCGTGTTCGTGACATGTTTGAACAAGCAAAAAAATCGGCTCCTTGTATCATCTTTATCGATGAGCTTGACGCTGTTGGCCGTCAACGTGGTGCCGGCCTTGGTGGCGGGCACGATGAACGCGAACAGACATTGAACCAAATGTTGGTTGAAATGGACGGTTTTGAAGGTAACGAGGGCATTATCGTTATTGCCGCAACTAACCGCCCAGACGTACTAGACCCAGCATTACTGCGTCCAGGCCGTTTTGACCGTCAGGTTATTGTTGGTTTGCCGGATGTTCGTGGTCGTGAGCAAATTCTTAAAGTACACATGCGTAAAGTACCATTAGGTGATGATGTTAAGCCGTCACTGATTGCGCGCGGTACACCCGGTTTTTCTGGCGCAGATTTGGCCAATCTGGTTAACGAGGCTGCATTATTTGCTGCACGTGGTGACAAGCGTGTCGTCTCAATGGAAGAATTTGATAAAGCCAAAGACAAAATTATGATGGGTGCCGAACGCCGATCAATGGTCATGACTGACGATGAAAAAGCGATGACTGCTTATCATGAGGCGGGGCACGCTATTGTTGGACGTTTAGTTCCAGAACATGATCCCGTTTATAAAGTCTCGATCATTCCGCGAGGCAGGGCTTTGGGTGTGACCATGTATCTGCCGGAACAAGATCGTGTAAGTCACAGTAAACAACACCTTGAAAGCATGATTTCAAGTCTGTTTGGTGGTCGATTGGCGGAAGCCATTATTTATGGTGATGAAAAAGTGACCACAGGTGCTTCTAACGACATTGAGCGTGCCACAGAAATAGCCCGTAAAATGGTGACTCAGTGGGGCTTATCTGAAAAAATGGGCCCATTACTGTACGCAGAAGATGAGAATGAAGTTTTTCTCGGGCGTTCAGTAACTCAGCACAAGCACATGTCTGATGACACGGCACGTGCTATTGATGAAGAAGTTAAATCATTTATTGACCGTAATTATCACCGTGCGAAAAAATTGTTGGAAGAAAATGTCGATATTCTTCACTCAATGAAAGATGCGCTGGTTCGATATGAAACGATTGATGCCGATCAGATTGATGACTTGATGAATCGTCGAGATGTTCGTCAACCAAAAGACTGGGATGACAGGGACCGTGATGGTAACGATTCGGATGGCGGTGCTGCTAAATCAGAAAATACCGAGAAACGTCCGGAACGACCTATTGATGTCGACAAGCCCGGGGATGCGACTTCTTAAAGTTGACTCTTTTTAAAAGCCACCGAGAGGTGGCTTTTTTGTAAGAAACAGTAATTAGCGGAGCCGAGCTATGCCAAAAAATGAGAAGCCTTTGCAAGTGATGGGAATTGTTAATGTCACACCGGACTCGTTCTCTGACGGAGGTGAATACAACCGCTTAGATGACGCGATTGATCACGTTGCGCAGTTAATCGATGACGGCGCTGATATGGTGGATATTGGTGGTGAATCAACTCGGCCGGGTTCTCATGCGGTAGCCGTACAAGAAGAGCTGGATAGGGTTATTCCTTTGGTAAAAGCGGTACGCCAGCGTTTTGATGTTTCTATTTCAGTGGATACGACAAAACCCGTAGTAATGAGTGAATCAATAAAGGCCGGTGCAAATTTAATCAATGACGTTAATGCGTTGAGAGAAGATGGGGCTTTGGAAGCACTATCGGGCACAAACGCTAAAGTCTGTTTAATGCATATGCAGGGTGAGCCACGAAGTATGCAGCTGAACCCACATTACGATGACGTAATTTGCGATGTTAAAACCTTTTTGCAAGAGCGCATTCAGGCATGTGAAAGTGCTGGAATTCAGCGAGAAAGAATTTGGCTCGACCCGGGGTTTGGCTTCGGCAAGTCGGCAAGACACAACTATCAATTATTGCAACGTCTTCAGGCTTTTCATGAACTTCAACTTCCGCTTTTAGTCGGAATGTCGCGGAAAAGCATGATTGGGCATGTCACCGGGCGGGATGTTAATGAGCGATTAGCCGGCAGTTTAGCGGCTGCAACCATTGCAGCCATGAAAGGAGCACGTATAATTCGCGTTCATGATGTTAAGGAGACAGTTGATGCAATGAAAGTGGTTGCAGCAACTTTAGAAGGAGAACACCTTTGAGTGAGCGTAAATATTTCGGCACGGATGGCGTTCGTGGCCGGGTTGGAGAATTTCCGATTACCCCGGAATTTGCCGTTAAGCTTGGTTGGGCTGCTGGCCGTGTACTGGCTGCTAAAGGTACCAGTCGTGTTCTGGTCGGTAAAGACACCCGTGTTTCAGGCTATATGCTGGAGTCTGCACTGGAAGCCGGACTTGCAGCAGCAGGCGTTGGCGTTGATTTCTTAGGCCCTATGCCAACCCCGGGAATTGCTTACCTGACACGTACGTTCCGAGCCGCTGCAGGCATCGTTATTAGTGCATCGCACAACCCTTATTACGATAATGGGATTAAATTCTTTGCGGATAATGGTCACAAACTTCCGGATGCCGTTGAGTTAGAAATTGAGCGCTTGCTGGATGAACCAATGGATTGTGTTATCTCGGAAGAATTAGGTCGCGCAAAGCGTATTAACGACGCCGCAGGTCGTTACATTGAGTTTTGTAAAAGTGTTTTTCCTAATGAGATGACTTTGGAAGGACTGCACATTGTAGTTGACTGTGCTCATGGTGCAACTTATCACATCGCACCTAACGTGTTTCGTGAACTGGGCGCAGAAGTCACTGAAATTGGCACGCAGCCGAATGGACTTAATATTAATAAAGAATGTGGTGCGACCCACCTGGCGGCTTTACAGAGTAAAGTTCTGGAAACTAATGCAGATTTAGGTATAGCACTGGATGGTGATGGCGATCGGATCATGATGGTGACCGAAAACGGTCGGCCAATTGATGGCGATGAAATTCTTTATATGCTTGCCGTTACCGCACAGAATCAGGGGCAGCTGCAAGGAGGTGTCGTTGGTACGTTGATGACTAACTTTGCACTGGAAAAAGAGCTGGATAAGCGGCGAATTCCTTTTGTCCGGGCAAAAGTAGGCGACCGCTATGTTATCGAAGAGCTGGTTAAACGTGACTGGTACCTTGGTGGAGAAAATTCAGGGCATGTTATCAATCGTCAACATCATACAACAGGCGATGGTATTGTGGCTGGCTTGCAAGTCCTGGCAGCGATGTACCAAGAGCAAAAGTCATTGGAAAAGCTAAGTTGTGACTTTCATAAACTGCCACAAGTCTTGGTCAATGTTCGTTTTGATAGTGACAAGCAGCCCCTTGAGTCAGCCAATGTAAAAAGTGTGGTTCGGGAAGTTGAGAAAGCCTTGGCAGGCAGCGGTCGGGTTTTATTGCGCAAGTCAGGCACAGAACCTTTGATCCGGGTGATGGTTGAAGGGGAAAACGAAGCCAAGGTCAAAGCCTTCGCTCAACAAATCGCGAATGAAGTTGAAGCGGCTACAAATTAAACAGTTAGCGGGTAGCAATGAAAATCTCGCTTGTAAGTTGGTGAGTGTTTCGCTACTATTCCCGCGCTCTGAAGTAGAGGACAAACTATGCCTAATGCATCACTAGTGATTGCAAATTGGAAAATGAACGGAAATCGCGAGCTAACGAAAACAATGTCGGCGGCTTTGCGAGAACAACTTAGCCAGCTTCAGCAAGTTAAGTTAGTTGTTTGTCCTCCGTTTACCCTTATCGGTGAGCTTGCAAGCCAGTGTTATTATGATGACATTGCCATTGGTGCACAGACGGTATCTGAACACCCCAGTGGCGCCTTTACGGGCGAAGTCTCAACTGCTCAATTACAAGAGTTTGGCGTTAGCTACGTGTTAGTAGGACATTCAGAACGTCGGCAACTGTTTTCAGAAACAGACGACATGGTGAATGAAAAAGCATTAGCGGCGGTTAATGCGGGTATGACAGCGGTAATTTGCGTTGGTGAGAATAAAGCACAACGTGATGAGGGTAATACGTGGGAAGTGGTAGCAAAGCAAGCGAAAGCAGCTTTGATTAATCTCCCTAAAGAGAAAGCCGGGAAGGTTGTTTTGGCCTATGAGCCAGTATGGGCAATTGGTACCGGAGAAACGGCATCACCGGAACAAGCACAGGACGTTCATGCTAAATTAAGAGCGTTACTGGTAGAGCAATTTGGCGCGATTGGTGAGAAAATGCCGTTATTGTACGGCGGCTCAGTTAAAGCTGACAACGCTGCCGAATTATTTGCGCAAAAAGACATTGATGGCGGCCTGATAGGTGGCGCAAGTCTGAAAGAATCAGACTTTGTTGCCATTTGCCAAGCTGCTCAAGGGTAAAATTATGTACGAAATTTTGATGATCGCATTTCTCGTTGTCGCTTTGGTCTTGATTGGCTTTATTATGCTTCAACAAGGTAAAGGCGCGGACATGGGCGCATCTTTTGGTTCCGGCGCATCGAATACTGTGTTTGGTTCATCAGGCTCAGGCAACTTCCTGACTCGCGCAACCGCCGGGTTAGCGGTAGTCTTCTTTATCTTGAGTTTGGTATTGGGTAACTTGTCGACGTCAACTGATGAAAGCTCTACGGACTTTTCTGATCTTTCAGTACCAGAAGAAGAGCAACAGTTACCGCCAGCGGATGACAAGTCAGAACCAGAGTCTGACGTACCGCCAATAGACTAAAAATTTGCAGAAGTGGTGGAATTGGTAGACACGCTACCTTGAGGGGGTAGTGCTCTTACGGGCGTGCGGGTTCAAGTCCCGCCTTCTGCACCAAAATTAGCTCTCTGATTGTTGCGTCAGAGGTTGAAAATAAACGAAAAATACGTATAATGTGCAACAAGTTTCGGACGCGGGGTGGAGCAGTCTGGTAGCTCGTCGGGCTCATAACCCGAAGGTCGTAGGTTCAAATCCTGCCCCCGCAACCAATTTTAGTAGCAGCGCTTCGCATTAGAACGACGCTTTTGCTAAAATAACTGACAAAGGGTCCAGTGTTCAGAAAGCCCCGCAGCAGCTCGGGGCTTTTTGCTATGCGGCCTTAGCTATCCTAGGATAGCCAGAACACTGGGCGCTTGCGCCCTTTTTTTGTTTCAGGAGGCAGTAATTGGCAAATTTGCAAGAACGGTTAACCGATATGATTCGACCAGCGGTAGAAGCGCTGGATTTTGAATTGTGGGGCGTAGAATTTATTCGCGCCGGTAAGTTTTCAACATTACGGGTATATATCGATCATCCGGAAGGTATCAGTGTGGATAATTGTGCGGACGTCAGTTATCAGGTCAGCTCGCTGCTGGATGTTGAAGACCCTATTAACGTTGAATACAACCTGGAGGTTTCATCGCCAGGAATGGAAAGACCGTTTTTTAATGCCGAACAAATGCAGCCTTATGTAAATGAAACCGTTGCTTTTGAGTTAGTAGCGGCGCAGAAGAATAAAAGAAAATTCAAGGCAGAATTGATTGCGGTGGAGGGTGAAGAACTGACCCTTTCCGTAGATAACGATACTCTTCAGGTGAATATGCGTGATGTGAAAAACGCTCACCTGGTTCCGGCATTTGATTAAAAGATTGCGTTGGCGAGGCAGCACTCATGAGTAAAGAAATACTGTTAGTCGCAGAAGCGGTTTCAAACGAAAAAGCAGTACCACGCGAAAAAATATTTGAAGCGTTAGAGTCGGCATTGGCTCATGCGACCAAAAAGAAATACGACGGCGATATTGAAGTCCGTATTGATATTGATCGCAATACAGGCGAATTTGATACTTTCCGTCGTTGGTTAGTTGTTGAGGATACGGATACTGGATTAGAACATCCTTACCGCGAAATCAGCTTGTCAGCAGCGCAGTACGAAGATCCATCGGTACAAGCCGGGGACTACGTAGAAGAACAAATTGATTCGATTCAATTCGACCGCATTACCACACAAACTGCGAAGCAGGTTATCGTACAGAAGGTACGTGAAGCGGAACGAGCTCAAGTGGTTGATGAGTACCGTGATCAGGTAGGTGAAATGGTTAGCGGTATTGTGAAGCGCGCGAATCGTGAACACGTCATTCTTGACTTAGGTAACAACGCAGAAGCGATTATCTATCGAGACGAAATGTTACCGCGTGAATCGGTTCGCCCTGGCGACAGACTCAGAGGTTTGCTCTACGATGTGCGCCCAGAAGCTCGTGGTGCGCAACTTTTCGTTAGCAGAACAAATCCTAACTTCTTGTTGGAACTGTTTCGTATCGAAGTGCCTGAAATAGGCGAAGAAATGATTGAATTGCGTGGCGCTGCCCGCGATCCGGGTTCACGTGCTAAAATTGCTGTGAAGAGTAATGATAAGCGCATTGATCCAGTCGGTGCCTGTGTCGGTATGCGCGGCGCTCGAGTTCAGGCAGTTTCTGGTGAACTTGGTGGCGAGCGAGTTGATATCGTCCTTTGGGATGATAATGCAGCACAATTTGTGATTAACGCCATGGCGCCTGCAGAAGTCGCCTCTATCGTGGTTGATGAAGATGCACATACGATGGATATTGCCGTTGCTGCAGACAATCTGGCGCAAGCTATTGGTAAAGGTGGACAGAATGTTCGACTGGCCAGTCAGCTGACAGGCTGGACACTGAATGTCATGACAGAAGATGAGTTCAACGAGAAAAACGAAGCTGAAACGCAGCGCTTATTGAACTTGTTCGTATCGACTTTAGATATCGATGAAGACTTTGCAAGTGTTCTGGTTGATGAAGGCTTTTCATCGCTGGAAGAAGTGGCCTATGTGCCTGTTGCAGAATTCCTTGATATTGAAGGAATGGACGAAGATATCGTAGAAGAATTACGTGGTCGAGCACGCGCCTATTTAACGACAAAGGCTTTGGCTACGGAAGAATCTCTGGAATCGGCAGAACCAGACGACACACTGTTGAACCTGGAAGGAATGGATCGCCACTTAGCCTATGTGTTAGCTAGTAAAGGTGTTACCAGTCTGGAAGGGTTAGCGGAACAGGGCGTTGACGACTTAGCCGATATTGAAGAATTAAATGAACAGCAGGCTGGCGATTTGATTATGAAAGCCCGCAATATTTGCTGGTTCAATGAAGAACAGTAGAACGATCAGCGGAGGTACAACAGACTATGGAAGAAGTAACGCTCGATAAGCTGGCCAAAGATGTCGGTACAACAGTTGATCGTCTGGTTCAGCAGTTCGCTGAAGCGGGCATGACCAAGAAAGCGGGTGATTCTGTTAATGAAGATGAAAAGCAGAAATTACTGGCTCACTTGAACCGTCAACATGGCGGTGGCGGCAGCTCTGAACCCAGCAAAATGACGTTAAAACGCAAAACGAAAAGTACATTAAGCGTTGGCGGCGGAAGAGACTCTAAATCCGTTCAGGTAGAAGTGCGCAAGAAGCGAACTTATGTCAAACGTTCAGCAAGCGAAGAGCAGGAACGTGAAGAACAGGAACGTTTAGCACAAGAGAAAGAAGCGGAAGAAGCGAAGCTTCGCGAAGAAGAAAAACAACGCGAAGAAGAGCAACAGCGTAAAGAAGCCGAGGCTAAGGCTAAGGTAGAGCGCGAAAAGGCTGAGAAAGAAAAAGCAGAAAAAGAAAAGCTGCGTAAAGAAAAAGAGAAAGAGCGTCAGAAAGCTGAAGCTGAAAAACGTGCAGCAATGACACCTGAAGAACGTGAAGCAGCAGATAAAGCGAAAGCGGATGCTGAAAAACTGAAACGTCAACAGGAAGAAGAAGCACGGAAAAAAGCAGAAAAAGAAGCGGAAGCGCAAGCGGAAGAAGCTCGTAAACTAGCGGAAGAGAACGCAAAACGCTGGGAAGAAGAAGAGCAGAAACGTAAGCAGCAAGAAAAAGAAGACGTGCATTTTACAACGTCCTCTACCGCTCAAGAAGCTGAAGATGCGCAAGATTTTGATGAAGAGCGTAAAAGCCGTAAACGTGGTAAAAAACGTCGTCGTAAAGATGAAGAAAACGAAGAAACGCCACGTCGCGAGAAGCGTCGTAAGGGTGCTCGTCGTGGTTCATCGCTACAACAAGGTTTTAATAAACCAGCGCAGCCGGTTGAACGTGATGTCAGAATTGGCGAGACCATTACGGTTGGTGAGCTTGCAAGCCGTATGGCAGTGAAAGCCAGTGACCTCATCAAGACCATGATGAAAATGGGCGAGATGGTGACGATTAACCAAATTCTTGACCAGGACACAGCCGCGCTAGTGGTTGAAGAACTGGGCCATAAACCGGCGTTAGTAAAAGATAACGCGTTAGAAGAAGAAGTGTTGTCTGATCGTCAGGAAGGCGGTGAAGAAGCGCCTCGTGCTCCGGTTGTCACGGTTATGGGTCACGTTGACCATGGTAAGACATCTTTGCTGGATTACATTCGTAAAGCCAAAGTTGCATCAGGCGAAGCGGGTGGTATTACGCAGCACATTGGTGCTTATCACGTTGAAACCGGTCACGGAATGGTAACCTTTCTGGATACTCCCGGACACGCTGCCTTTACCTCGATGCGTGCACGTGGTGCCGGCGCGACGGACGTCGTTATCCTGGTGGTTGCAGCCGATGATGGCGTTATGCCACAAACCAAAGAAGCCGTACAGCACGCGAAAGCAGCTGGCGTCCCATTGGTTGTTGCTGTCAACAAGATGGATAAAGAAGGTGCGGATCCAGATCGCGTTAAGAACGAACTGTCTCAACTAGATGTTATTCCTGAAGACTGGGGTGGTGACGTACAATTTATCCCACTGTCGGCTCATACCGGCGAGGGTATTGACGAGCTATTAGAGGCTATCTTGCTGCAATCCGAAGTATTGGATTTACGCGCAGAGAAAACCGGCATGGCGTCAGGTATTGTCGTTGAATCCCGTCTGGACCGTGGTCGCGGACCAGTGGCAACTGTTCTGGTTCAGCGTGGTTTGTTGAAGCAGGGCGATGTCGTACTTTGTGGTCTTGAGTACGGACGTATTCGTGCCATGCGAGACGAAACCGGTAAAGAAATTAAAGAAGCCGGTCCATCTATTCCTGTAGAGATACTCGGTTTGTCCGGTGTGCCTCAGGCAGGTGACGAGGCGACCGTTGTTAAGGACGAGCGTAAAGCACGTGAAGTTGCTAACTATCGCCAGGGTAAATATCGTGACGTGAAATTAGCGAAACAGCAAAAAGCGAAACTGGAAAACATGTTTGCGGACATGGCTGAAGGTGACGTTGCTGAACTGAACATTGTCCTGAAGTCCGATGTGCAAGGTTCATTGGAAGCGATTTCTGATGCTCTGACTAAACTGTCTACTGATGAAGTGAAAGTGAACATCATTGGTAGCGGTGTTGGTGGTATCACTGAAACTGATATCTCTCTTGCCAGTGCATCAAATGCGATTGTAGTTGGTTTTAACGTTCGTGCTGAAGCTGCAGCCAGAAAACTGGTTGAACAAGAAAGCGTAGACCTTCGCTATTACAGCGTTATTTACGACTTGATAGACGAAGTTAAAGCGGCAATGAGCGGGATGCTGCAGCCTGAGTTCAAACAGCAGATCATTGGTCTTGCAGAAGTTCGTGATGTCTTCAAATCACCTAAGATTGGCGCAATCGCTGGTTGTATGGTGACCGAGGGCGTCGTGAAACGTTCAGCTCCAATTCGTGTATTGCGTGATAACGTTGTGATCTATGAAGGTGAGCTGGAATCATTGCGTCGCTTTAAAGATGACATTCAGGAAGTTCGTAACGGCATGGAATGTGGTATCGGTGTTAAAAACTACAATGATGTCAAAGAAGGCGACCAAATCGAAGTCTTCGAAACCATCCAGATTGAACGTACGCTGTAATCAAGGACACAGTAATTTATGGCTCAAGAGTTTAGCCGTACCGAAAGGGTACGGCATCAACTACAACGAGAAATAGCAATGATCCTGCAACGCGAGATAAAAGATCCTCGCGTTAGTATGGTCACTGTATCCGATGTGGAAGTTTCTCGTGACTTAGCTTATGCCAAGGTGTTCGTTACCTTTTTCCAGGATGACCCTGAGCAAGTAAAACAGGCGTTAAAAGTACTGAATGAAGCCTCGGGCTTTATTCGTTCTTTACTGGGTAAACGTATTAAGGCGCGCATTGTTCCGCAACTTAAATTCCAGCACGATGCCTCGTTAAACGAGGGAATTCGTATGGGTAAATTGGTTGCTGAAGCGCGCGAACGGGATAAGAAAAGCAGCGAAAACAGCGGAGACGATTAATGTCTAAAGCTCGTCTACGCAAAGGCCGTGCTGTCACGGGCGTAGTGTTACTGAATAAACCGCAGGGCATGAGTTCAAACCATGCCCTGCAACGTGTTAAGCGCCTGTATAATGCCCAAAAAGCAGGCCACACCGGAGCTTTAGACCCACTGGCTACCGGGATTCTGCCAGTCTGCCTAGGCGAAGCGACTAAATTTTCACAATATTTGCTCGATGCGGATAAAGCTTATCGCGTTGAAGCCTTGCTGGGTGTCAGAACCACCACCAGTGATGCTGAAGGTGAAATTGTTGAAGAAAAGCCTGTGTCGGTTGAAGCCAATACCATTACCGATGCAATAAAAGAGTTTATCGGTGAGCAAGAACAATCTCCTTCTCTTTATTCAGCCTTAAAGCACGAAGGCCGTCCATTATACTACTATGCGCGGCGAGGTATTGAGGTACCGAAGAAAATACGAAAAATTACGATTCATTCAATTGACCTGGTAGATATTCAGGACAATAAAGTGACGTTACAAGTCAGTTGCAGCAAGGGTACTTACATTCGTACCCTAGTGGATGATTTAGGGCAATTATTAGGCTGTGGAGCGCATGTGTCTAGCTTGCACCGTAATGCGGTGGCAGACATCGATGAAGAAGCTATGGTCACTCCAGAACAACTGGAAGCGGCAGCAGAGCAGGGCTATGAAACTCTGGATCAACTGCTGCAACCAGCCGACCTGTTATTAGGTGAGTTGCCTCAGGTTACGGTGACACAACAGCAAACGCGCGACTTTTTACATGGTCAGCCTCTTCCACTACCTTCTGACGGTGCGAGTGAGGCGGATGAATGGCGAGTGATTAATGATAAGTCTCAGTTTCTGGGCGTCGGGCGCGTAAAAAATGCGGAATTATGGCCACGTCGGGTTATTGCATTAGAGTATGCGGATTTATAGTTGTTTTTATGGTGGCCGGCGAGTATAATCGCCGCCTTCATATCGATGCTGAATTAGTGATTGGCGTCGATCATTTTGACAAAACTAGGAGTTATAATGTCACTAACTGTTGAACAGAAAGCTGAAATCGTAAAAGAATTTGGTCAAGGCGAGAACGATACCGGTTCTCCTGAAGTGCAGGTTGCGCTATTAACAAAGAACCTGGCTGAATTACAAGACCACTTTAAATCGCACAAAAAAGATCACCACTCGCGTCGTGGTCTGTTACGTATGGTTAGTCGCCGTCGTAAGCTTCTTGATTATCTGAAGCGTAAAGATGAAAAACGTTACGTAGCTGTTGTAGAACGTTTAGGCATTCGTCGCTAAGACATGCCGACTGAAAAGAATTAATTGAAAAGGGCCTTTTGGCCCTTTTTTTGTATTCTTTTTCGGCTTATGGGTCTTAATTTTGTCACGTTTCCCTTATACTATGCGGTGAAATAAATAAAGAGAGAAGACGAGTATCAATCCGGATACTCTATATTTTGAAGGTAAAGGAAAGCAACGTGAATCCAATAACTAAACAATTTCAGTACGGTCAGCATACAGTCACATTAGAAACTGGCGTAATAGCACGTCAGGCGACTGCTTCTGTACTAGCCAGCATTGATGACACAACAGTTTTAGTCACTGTGGTCGCGAAAAAAGAAGCACGCGAAGGGCAAAACTTTTTTCCATTAACGGTTAACTACCAAGAGAAAACCTACGCAGCTGGTAAAATTCCAGGTGGCTTCTTTAAACGGGAAGGCCGCCCAAGCGAAAACGAAACACTGACTTGTCGTTTAATCGACCGTCCAATTCGCCCATTATTCCCTGATGGTTTCATGAACGAAGTGCAAGTTGTTGCCACTGTCGTTTCTGTAAACCCTCAAATTAATCCTGACATTGTGGCCTTAATTGGTACTTCAGCAGCGCTGTCTATTTCCGGTGTTCCTTTCGCAGGTCCTATCGGCGCAGCTCGTGTTGGTGTCGTGAACGATGAATACGTATTAAACCCAACAGCCGATGAGTTAGAAAACTCGAAACTGGACCTCGTCGTTGCCGGTACGGATAAAGCAGTCTTAATGGTTGAATCAGAAGCTGAATTGCTGTCTGAAGACCAAATGCTTGGTGCCGTTATGTATGGTCACGAAGCGATGCAGGACGTTATTAAAGCCATTACTGAATTTACCGCTGAAGCGGGTAAAGAGAAGTGGGACTGGCAGGCACCTGCAAAAGATGAAAGCTTACAGACTAAAGTTCGTGAGTTGGCAGAGCAAGGTATTGGCGAAGCCTACCGCACTACTGATAAAGCAGAGCGTAAAGGCAAGCTTGACCAGGTTAAAGACCAGATGGTCGAGAAACTGACTGCTGAAGATGAAAATGTCGATTTAGAAGAAGCCGGCAAAATCTTCCACGATCTGGAAAGTGACATTGTACGTAGCCGTATTATCGCTGGCGAAAAACGTATCGATGGCCGTGACCCGGACATGGTTCGTGCTATTAGCGTGGCGACTGGTGTATTACCGCGTACCCACGGTTCATCACTGTTTACCCGTGGTGAAACTCAGGCGCTGGTAACGGCGACTTTAGGTACCGATCGTGATGCTCAGATGATTGACGAGCTGACCGGTATGAACACGAATCGCTTTATGTTGCATTATAATTTCCCTCCATACTGTGTCGGTGAAACGGGCATGGTGGGTTCGCCAAAACGTCGTGAAATTGGTCATGGTCGTTTGGCCAAACGTGGTATCCAGGCAGTTATGCCTAGCCACGATGAATTCCCTTACACCATTCGTGTGGTTTCAGAAATTACTGAATCGAACGGTTCAAGTTCAATGGCCTCAGTTTGTGGTTCTTCATTGGCGTTAATGGACGCTGGTGTGCCAATTAAGTCTTCTGTAGCGGGTATCGCTATGGGCTTGGTTAAAGAAGGCGACAAGCACGTTGTTCTTTCCGATATCCTTGGTGATGAAGATCACTTAGGCGATATGGACTTTAAAGTAGCCGGTAACACCGATGGTATTACTGCGTTGCAAATGGACATTAAAATTGACGGCATTACTCGCGACATCATGGAAAGTGCTTTAGCGCAGGCTAAATCAGCTCGCTTGCACATTCTGAAAGTGATGGACGAAGCTATTGGCGGTCACCGTGAAGAACTGTCTACTTATGCACCTCGCTTTACCACTATCAAAATTGATCAGGACAAGATCAAAGACGTTATCGGTAAAGGCGGAGCGGTCATTCGAGAGTTGACAGAGTCAACTAATACCAACATTGAAATTGGTGATGACGGTACAATCAAAGTTGCCGCTAGTGACCAGGCTGATGCTGACGCTGCTATTGAAAAAATCAAACAGCTAACGGCTAACGTTGAAGTTGGTAAGATTTACCAGGGTAAAGTAGCGCGTATCGTAGACTTCGGCGCCTTTGTTACTGTTCTGCCAGGTAAAGACGGCTTAGTTCACATTTCTCAAATTGCAGAAGAACGTGTTAACGACGTAAATGAATACCTGAAAGTTGGTGATGTTGTTCCGGTAAAAGTACTGGAAATTGACCGTCAGGGCCGCGTACGTTTAAGCATGAAAGAAGCTGCTGAGAAAAAAGAAGAACCAGCAACTGAAGCGCCGGCAGAGCCAGCAGCTGAAGAAGAAAACAAAAGCGAAGAATAATCGTAAAGATTTTCTCAGCTTTGTTAAAAACCCCGTGTAAACGGGGTTTTTTTATGTCTGGCTTTTGCCTGTTTGGCTTCGAGTGTGCTGTAATAGAGCTATAGGTTAATTCAAAGGAAACATTATGCAAGTGCGAACAAGTAGTGCATTCATTGGAGCTCTTTTGTTATTAGGAGCGGTGACGGGATGTGCTTCGCAAAATTCAGTTAATCAATTGCCTGACAATGTTGTACTTGCGGAACCCGAGCGCGCAGAGTTTCGTTATGAGATAGAACTTGCGCGTATTGCGCAGATGTTGGGAGAAGACTTAACCCAGGAGCAACAAGCTGAGCTTTATTATCGCCGAGGCGCTTTATACGATGCAGTCGGACTCAGAACTCTGGCAAGAATGGATTTCACTCGTGCTCTGGAGTACAACCCCAGGTTGGCAGATGCCTATAATTTTTTAGGTATTCAATACACACAGTTAGAAGAGTTCGACTACGCGTATGAAGCTTTTGATTCCGCAATTGAATTGGACCCGGAGCACCGGTACGCGTATTTGAATAGAGGAATAGCCGAGTATTACGACGCAAGAACTGAACTCTCTCAGGAAGATTTAGAGTTTCATTTAGAAAAAGAGCCGGAAGACCCTTATCGGGTTATTTGGTTATTTTTGGCAGAATATGAAAATGACCCTGAACAGGCACAGATGAGTTTGGACAAAAACGCCGCCAAGCTTGATAAAAGCGAATGGGGTTACCAAATTACCCAGCTGTATGCGGGCAAGCTTACTAAAGAAGCTTTTTTACAGCGTATGACCCGTAATTTGGATGATTCTGAAAAACTGACAGAGCGTTTATGTGAAGCTTACTTTTATCTGGGAAAGTATATGCAGATAAAGGGTGAGCAGCTGGAAGCTATGAATTATTTTAAATTGGCTTTAATGACAAATGTTTATGAGTTTGTTGAGCACCGCTATGCGTCAGTTGAGCTAACGCGTATTCGCGAAGCCATACTCAGTAATCAATAGAGAGCTAGCCGATGAAAGCACGGCTACTAATTTTGTTACTGTTGCTGGGAGTGAGTGGATGGTCGCATCAGGTTTACAATCAGCAACAGCAGTTAAGATGGCTCGCGCACCAAGGTAATGTCAAAGCACAATACCAGTTGGCAAATAGTCATTGGCAGCAGGATAACCGAACTGTTGCTCATTATTGGTGGCAACGCTCGGCAGAGCAGCAATACCTTCCGGCGATAGATAACCTAATTAGCGAGTTCCCGAAAGCGAACGATGAATGGCTTCGGTTGGCTGCCTCCGCAGGAGACTCGACGGCTCAACGGCAGGTGGCTAAAAACGAATTAGCGAGTAGAGATATTTCTGTAGACGAATGGCAACGTCGCTGGGAAGAGGCCACTGACCCCTGGTTACAGCAGCAAGTGGCTCTGCTAAGACGCTACCAAGCTGCTCGACAATGTGAAATGACTATCAAAGTTATTGCTGCCAACCAAGCCGAAAAAGAACGTTACCTCCACTTTCTATCGGCTGTTGAAAGTTCCCCTTTTGATAGTGAAAACTGGTGTATTAGTTTGAAATTAGATGACAGCTTGTCGTGCGTGACTCGTACTGAGCGCAACCGGGCTAACTGTCACTTTGATACGCAATTTGATAAGCAGGTTGTGCTGGCTGACAAAGGTATTGCAAGTGCGAACAACCGCACATTGATATTAACGCCTGATAGTTCTAAAGATGTTATTCAGCATGAATTAGGTCATTGGATGGGGTTTGCGGATGAGTATGAAATGTCAGAGCTTCTTGCCCGGGAGTTTTGTGATGGTCATTATAAGCATAAAAGCTTAAATATTATTGTGACAGAACAAGATCAACGCTATACGGCAGCTCAAGTGCAAGATATTTACCACCGTCTTCCCTGGAGAAGTGAGTTGAGCTCGTGGGACGAAATTGCAAGTCGTGAGAGTGACGGCTGGCGTTTAGGAAGCCCTGAAAACAAGGCTATAGGGCTTTTTAAGGCAGACACCTGCAACGCTATTAATGATAAACAAGCCTGGCGTCCAGTTAATGTCAGTACCGCAATGAAGCAACATGATACTGGTTTGTGGCCGGCGCTTTATTTGAAGTTATTAATTAACCCTTAAGAATGAGACTTTAGGGTTATACGGCAAGTGCAACCTGAGCCAAAATTAAGACTGGGCAGAGCGTTGCTAAAAACCAAATAAGGGAACGAAGCTTGTCATAGTTACTCAAGTAAGCGATATGATAAAGCACTCTTAGCACGATAAATGAGATACCCAGAAACTCAATTCGCTCGGTGACCTGAGACGTTGCTATGGCGGCTAAAATTGCTGCAGCAAAAAGTGGAAAGGCTTCATAGGCGTTGTAGTGACCGGCAACGGCCCGTGCTCCACGCCCAAGTAAGCGTTGCTGTTGAGCCCTGGGGTGTTTATTGTCGTAACCATTATCACGATTCTGAAAATAAACCACAGGAGCCTTAGCCAAAATTGGCAAGACTCCGGCAATCAATAAACACCACAGTAAAAGGCTCATGGTTACTCTTTCCTCATTATCGTACGGTTTCACCCGCTGCCTGTAGGTCAGCATGGTAAGAAGAACGTACTAATGGTCCGCTGGCAATATGGCTAAAGCCCATTTCAACGCCGGCAACACGCAGCTCTTCAAATTCATCCGGATGAACGTAGCGTGCAACCGGAATATGGTGGCGGCTAGGCTGTAAATACTGGCCGATAGTTAACATATCGACATCGTGTGCACGAAGATCTTTCATGACTTCCAGTATTTCTTCTTTGGTTTCGCCAAGGCCGACCATAAGCCCTGATTTAGTGCGGATATCAGGGCGAGCCTCTTTGTACTTTTGCAGCAAATCTAAAGACCACTGATAGTTAGCACCTGGCCGAGCGGCTTTATACAGCCGTGGCACGGTTTCAAGGTTGTGGTTAAATACATCAGGGGCTTCACCTTTAAGAATATCAAGTGCAACCTGCATACGACCACGAAAGTCAGGTACTAATACTTCTACCTGGATATTATTTTCGCTGTGCTTGCGAATGGCACGAATACAGTCAGCAAAATGCTGAGCTCCGCCATCACGTAAATCATCGCGATCAACTGAAGTAATAACCACATATTTTACTTTCATGTCGCGAATGGTTTCACCTAGCTTTTCTGCTTCCTCGGGGTCAGGTGGAAGAGGGCGACCATGGGCAACGTCGCAGAATGGGCAGCGGCGTGTGCAAATATCACCCAGAATCATAAAGCTGGCTGTGCCGTGATTAAAACATTCTGGCAAATTTGGACAGGATGCTTCCTCACAAACAGAGTGCAGGCCATGGCTGCGCATTGCTTGCTTAATTTCATCAATACGCTCAGTTGAAGAAGGCAACTTAACCTTCAACCACGACGGCTTACGCAACATCTGATCGCGTTCTGTGGGAATAATCTGTACTGGTATCAGTGCCATTTTATCGGCGTCACGCATTTTGACACCAGGTTCAACTCTAACTGGCTTTGACATAATCTTGAGCGAGTCCCGTTTGTTGAAGAATGTCGCTGTAGGAAAGCGAGCTAGTAAAGTGTTTTATCACTGCGTTAGCGGCTTCACTAAAGCTTTCAGGACCATTGAGATCCTTGGTTTGAATCATTTTTATGCCCGACAGACCGCAAGGGTTTATTCGGGAAAAGGGCTCCATGTCCATGTTGACGTTTAATGCCAATCCGTGGAACGAACAGCCTTTACGAATTCTCAGTCCCAGTGAACAGATTTTATCTGTATCGACATAGACACCGGGAGCATCGCGTCGGGCCTTTGCATCAATACCGTAATCAGAAAGTGTATCGATAACGGTGTTTTCGATATGATTAACTAATTGACGGACACCATAATTAAGGCGACGGATATTAAGAAGGAAATAGATAACGAGTTGACCAGGACCGTGGTAGGTCACTTGTCCGCCTCTGTCGACTTGAATAACCGGAATATCACCGGGGGCCAAAATATGCTCGGCTTTACCAGCCTGACCCTGAGTAAAAACAGGGTCATGCTCGACTACCCACAGTTCATCGGCAGTCTGTTCGTCGCGCTGGTCAGTGAATTGCTGCATAGCATGCCATACGGGTTCGTATGGCTGCCTGCCTAATTCACGAATAATTAAGGTATCGTTCATGCCGACATTATAACGTTTGTCAGCAACAACGGCTAGCCCTGCTGCTACAGAACGTAGCGAACATCCTCAATATCAGACAAAGAACGGTAGAGAATTTCGATGTGTTCCTGACTTTCGACACGCACAGCAACAGAAACCGAATGATAATTACCTTTGCTACTCGGTTTAACAGAGGGACTATAATCACCCGGGGCATGTTCTTGTAATACCTCTACTACTTGCTCCGGAAGGCTGTCACTGGCAACTCCCATCACTTTAAAAGTAAAGTGACAAGGGAAGTCGACCAGTTGGTCAAAGCGAGTCTTTTGCATCTATCTTAACCTTTATTCTTCAGTAAATTGTTGCTTAATATAATCCATGATTTTCTTGAAGAAGCCACCTTCTTCAACAGCCTGTAGCGTGACTAATGGGAACGATGCAACATCTTCGCCGTTTAGCTGGAGATAGACTGTTCCAACATGTTGTCCTTTCGAAAGAGGCGCTTGCAATTGCTGCTCAAGCTCGAAATTAGCTTTTAATTTATCACGTTGGCCTTTAGGCAAAGTAATAACCACATCTTCACTAATACCTAGCTCAACTTCGTCTAAATCACCACCCCAAATGCGGTGAGAAATAAAACTCTCTCCGGCGCCGTAGGCTTTGACTGTTTCGAAATAACGGAAACCGTAATTTAGCAGTTTTTTGCTTTCTACTTTTCGCGCTTGTTCGCTGTTTGTGCCCATGACAACGGCAATTAGACGAGTGCCGTCTTCGACAGCCGATGTCACCAGGCTATAGCCAGCCTCGTTAGTATGACCCGTTTTGATGCCGTCAACGTTTAAACTGCGATCCCAAAGTAGTGAGTTCCGGTTGTATTGCTTAATATTATTGAAGGTAAAAGACTTCTCTGCATACAGAGCATACTCTTCCGGAGTTTCTTCAATTAGAGCACTTGCTAACGTCGCCATATCACGAGCTGAGACATATTGCTCAGAGTCAGGTAAACCATGACTGTTAGCAAAATGGCTGCTGTCCATACCAATCTGCTCAGCATAGTTATTCATTAAATCGGCGAAAGCGTCCTCACTGCCGGCTATGTGTTCAGCCATAGCAACACACGCGTCGTTACCAGAAGAAATAATAATGCCGCGGTTTAAGTCCTCGACACTCACTTCCTTTCCAACTTCGATAAACATTTTGGATGATTCGGGGAAGTTTTTTGCCCAGGCATTTTCGCTAATAGTGACCTTATCCGTTGAGCTAATGCGTCCTGCCAACATTTCTTTACCAATGATATAGCTTGTCATCATTTTGGTCAGGCTGGCAGGCGGCAGACTTTCATCGGCATTGCCCTGGGCTAAAACTTTACCCGTAGTGTGATCGATAAGTATGTAAGCTTTAGCATTAACCGATGGCGCATTGGGAACCAATGACTGAGCGGCAAAACTGACTGAGCTGAATAGAAGGGTTACGACGGTAAAAAGGTGACAAATTTTTTTCATTGGAGTTATCTTTATCTTATCGGTCAAAAGGTGAAACATGTGCGTAAAGGAGCCAGATTATATCAGTTCTGAAGCTCCGCGTCAGGAGTATCAGCCTGACTTTGCGCCGCCTTTACGCGAAAAGCTTCAGGGTATCCAGACGATCGTATCTGTTCGAGTAAATCATGACTTTCGTCTTCGGAAACAGGCCCCAGCATTAATTTATGTAGACCGTGAGTTTGTTCAGTAGTTGCAATTTTTTGGAACTTGGGCGGTAAGTCGTGTTTTAACTGCGACAAACGGTTGATATTTGAAGAGGCCGCTACCTGAATATGGTATTTTGCCTGATGCACGTTGCTTGTTTCTTCGGTACGCATGGGCGTATTCAAATTAATGGCCTCAACTCTCACTGGCGCTGTGCCGCTATCGAGCATGTCCAATTTGTATGCGGCTGCAAATGAAAGGTCAATAATACGCTCAGGGTGAAACGGTCCGCGGTCATTGACTCGAACAATGACGCTATGGTCATTTCGTAAGTTTGTGACTTTGACATAAGTAGGCAAAGGCAAGCGAGTGTGAGCCGCTGACATACTATACATATCGTAATACTCACCGTTTGACGTAAGATGCCCATGAAACTTATTGCCGTACCATGAGGCGAATCCTTCCTCTACATATCCTGCAGCACTTTCCATAACGTCGTAATCATTGCCAAGAACCCGATAATCGCGATTTCCCTGTGGGCTAATTGGCTCGTGAACTGGAACGGCGCTGCGCAATTCCGACTCATTCGGCAAACGGGTCGGAGCGCTGTCGGTATGTTGGCTGTATCGGCCAGTTGGACTGCTTGAACAGCCGCTGAGCAAAACCAGGCTCAGTATAAAGGTGAATAAACTATTCCACTTCATTTCTGAGTTGCTCGCTGAACTGATAAACAGCCATTGCGTATAGTGGGCTATGGTTATATCGCGTAATGACATAGAAGTTGTTATAACCCAACCAATATTCATGGGCTTCTTCCGTTTCAAATTCGAACACCCGGACTTTTGTGCCTTCATCGACTGCGGCATGACTCGGAAGCTTATAGCCTTTACGTTTTATCTCAGAACGTTCAGTAGTTGGCTTCATCCCTTTACTAGCCAGAGATTTCCAGTCCTGTGAATCGGATAAAGGTTGCGCGACTGGTTGGCCCTGCTGCCATTTATGTTCGGCAAAGTAATTAGCGACACTGCCGATGGCATCGACCGGATTGGTTAAAATGTCTCTTTGTCCATCGCCATCAAAATCAACTGCATAATGGCGATAGCTGGATGAAATGAATTGTCCGAAGCCCATAGCTCCTGCATAAGAGCCTTTGGCTTCAGATACATTCCAACCTTCTTCTGAAGCTAATTGAAAGAACTCGCTAAGTTCAGAGCGGAAGAACTTTTGGCGGGGAGGGTAATGGAATCCTAAAGTGTAAAGTGAATCCAGTACGGAGTATTTACCCATATAATTGCCGTAAAAAGTTTCCACACCAATTATTGCGACAATGATTTGTGCCGGGACACCGTATTCGTCTTCTGCCCGTTGTAATGTCTCCCGGTGTTTTTGCCAAAATTCAATTCCGGCTTGAAGGCGCTTTTCAGTCAAAAATATGGGGTAATACTGATACCAAGGTTTTGCTTCCCAGGGACGTTGAATTGCCTCTAGAACGTCATCATTTTTTTGTGCTTGCTGCAGCCATTGACGAACTCTACTTTCGTCGAGTTGATGTTGTTTTACCTGTTGTTGAATAAACTCTTCAACTTCAGATGTTTGTTCTTGAGCGTTCGCATATAAGCTGGTAGTGGTGGCTAGCAAAGCTAGCCCAAATAAAGCGCGCATAAAGTTCCCCTGTGCTAACCATCTTTCATAACTAAGCGATGATGGGTGGCGATAGACATCAACATGCCAAAGCCTGCCATAAGTGTCACCATCGAGGTGCCACCATAACTAATCAGAGGCAATGGTACCCCAACCACAGGCAATAGTCCTGAAACCATACCAATATTTACAAACACATAGACAAAGAAGGTCAGAGTGAGTGAACCCGCTAATAACTTACTAAAGATATCCTGAGTTTGCAGCGCTATAACCAAGCCTCGCAAAATGACAAATCCGTACAATGCCAATAAAAGAACAACGCCGGTCAGACCAAACTCTTCACTAAAAACGGAAAAAATAAAGTCGGTGTGACGTTCGGGTAAAAACTCAAGTTGTGACTGGGTACCTTGTAACCAGCCTTTGCCGTCCAAACCACCCGAACCGATAGCAATCTTTGACTGAATAATGTGATAACCCGCACCAAGTGGATCGCGTTCAGGGTTTAAAAAGGTAAGAACTCGCTGACGTTGATAGTCATGCATAAGGTAGAACCAGAGAACAGGGGTAAAAGCTGCAACGCAAATACCGGCTGCCGTAACCAACTTCCAACTGAGACCGGCCAAAAAAATAACAAAAATTCCAGCGCAGGCAACTAACAGAGAGGTGCCTAAATCGGGTTGCCGTGCAATCAGTAATGTCGGAATAATGACCAGAACCAAAGCACCGAATAAGCGGTAAATTGATGGTGGAATAGGACGTTGATTCATATACCAGGCGAGCATAAGAGGCATGGCAAGCTTCATTATCTCAGATGGTTGAATTGTCATAGGGCCAATATCAAGCCAGCGTTGTGCGCCTTTACCCATTTCGCCGAAGACAAGTACGGCAACTAATAGGAGTACGCCAGCAATAAAAGCAGGGACAGCGAATCGTGAAAGGGCTCTCGGGGGAATTTGTGCGACAACAAAAAGAACCACAAAAGACAAACCGATGCGTACAGATTGTCGTTGCACGACGGCAATATCCTGGCCGGCAGCGCTAAAGATAACAAATAAGCTCACAACTGAAAGGATCATCAACGGAAGCAGTAATGGGCCATCTATATGCAGCTTTTTCAGTAGTGGATTTCGTTGGCGCTCTTCAGTTGTCAGCATTGATTTTTACCTGCTGTTTTTTTTCATTGTTAAATCGAGAATGCCAAAGGTCCAGCATTTTTCGTGCTACCGGCGCGGCAATACTACCGCCGCCACCTAATGAATTTTCAATAGCAATAACGGCCACGACTTTAGGCTCGTCTGCAGGAGCGTAACCGACATACATTGCATTATCACGGTAACGCTCGGCAATATCTTCAGCGTTGTACTCTTCCTCCTGCCCCAGGCTTCTTACCTGAGCGGTTCCTGTTTTCCCGGCAGAAGAATAAGGTGCGTCTTTAAAAGCGCTTTGTGCGGTTCCCTTTTGAGACATATTAACATTACGCATGCCTCGAGTGACGATATCCCAGTTATCACTGTTGGAGAGTGTTAATGGTTCACGATGAGTAATCAGGGACTCTTCGAATACACCATCCTGCATTTTACCGCGCAGCAGGCGGGGGACAAGGTGTTCACCTTTGTTCGCAACCATTGCAGTAGCAACAGCTAATTGCATAGGCGTTGCTGTCCAGTAACTTTGGCCAATTCCGACCGAAAGCGTTTCGCCAGCGTACCAGGGTTGACCAAAGCGGGCTCTTTTCCACCCACGTGAGGGCATCAAAGCGGAAACTTCCTCGTGAATATCAATACCGGTTTTTTCACCAAAGCCAAACCTGCCCATGAAACTTGAAATTTTATCTACCCCAAGTTTCAACGCTAAGTCGTAATAAAAGGTATCACAGCTTTCTGTAATTGCTGTTTCAACGTCAACCCAGCCGTGTCCCCATGCAAGCCAGTCTCGGTAACGCCTGTCGACACCTTTAATTTCAAACCAGCCCGGATCCCATATTCGGGTCTTTTCGGTAATAATTCCGTCCTCTAATCCGAGCAAGCCAATTTGCGGCTTAATTGTTGATGCCGGGGGGTAGGCGCCTTGGGTGGCGCGGTTAAGTAGCGGACTTTGTGTCGAGTTTAATAGTGACTGGTATTGCTTTACTGAAATACCATTAACGAACCAGTTTGGGTCATAGCTGGGCGTGCTTGCCATGGCCAGGACACCGCCAGTGGTGGCATCCATCAAAATAATTGATCCTCTTTGTTCGCCCAGTAATTCAGCGGCTTTTTTCTGCAGCTCAAGGTCAAGCTCTAAAACAATATCCTGTCCGGGTTCGGGCGCCTCTATACTCAGCGTTCTTACTGCTCGTCCGCGATTGTTGACCTCGACACTTTGATAACCGACTTCGCCGTGTAGATCTTTTTCGTAGTATTTCTCAATGCCGAGTTTGCCTATAGTGCGGCTGGCGGCATAGTTCGCTAACTCTCCGCTATCCCGTAGTCTATTGACATCACTACGGTTAATTTTGGCAACATAACCGACAGCATGAGTTAGTAGTTCTTTATGGGGATAGTTTCGTATCAGGCGCGCTTCAATGCTAACACCGGGGTACTTGTGTTGCTGTGCAGCGAAAATAGCAAGTTGTTGTTCATTGACATCATCAAGTAACGGTACATTATTAAAGCGCCGTTGATTTTTTAAGTTGCGGTAAAAACGTTCAATTGTCGAATCTGGAAAACCGAGTAATTGTTGCAGTTGGTTTAAGGTGCTCTCAAGGTCGTCGATTTCTTCAGGGGTAACATCCAGGCTGTAGATTGGGGTGTTTTCAGCTAAAAGGATGCCATTGCGATCGTAGATCAAGCCTCGGTTTGGAGCCAAAGGCAATAACTTAATCCGGTTATCGTTAGAGCGCGTCTGAAGCTCATTGTGCTCACTAACCTGTAAATGGTACATGTTCGACGCTAAAGCGACAAAAGCCGCTACAACAACCACCATCGCGACTAAGACGCGTCGGCCAAAAACGGCTGCTTCAGTATCATGATCACGTATATGGGTGCGGTGACGCATTATTATTTTTATTCTCTATGGTACGGGTGATTGTTATTTAGACTCCATGCCCGGTATAGGCTCTCAGCAGCGATTAATCGCACGACAGGATGGGGCAGAGTCAAATTAGACAATGACCAACGTTGTTCAGCAACAGCCAGACATTCGTTGGAGAGGCCTTCGGGCCCACCAATTAGCAGAGTGACATCTCTGCCATCCATTTGCCACTTTTCTAGTTGTTGAGCGAGCTTAGGCGTATCCCAAGCTTGGCCTGTGACCTCTAAAGTAACAATTCGGTTCCCTTTGGGTATTGCCTGCAACAATAATTTACCTTCTTGCTGCATAACGCGCTTTAAGTCAGCTTTGCGAGTTCGCTTCTGCGCAGCGATTTCATGTAAAACCAGTTTACAATCCGCCGGAAACCGTTTTTTATATTCGTTAAAGCCTTCAGTAACCCACGCGGGCATTTTCGTGCCAACGGCGAGTAATTGAATTTGCACTGACTAACCCCAGAGCTTTTCTAATTGATAGAAGTCGCGGATGCTGTCCTGCATAACGTGTAGAACGACATCACCGAGATCAACTAAAACCCATTCTGACTGTTCACCACCTTCGACACCGATGGGTGGTGTTCCGGCATGCTTGGCTTCTGTGGCGACATGTTCAGCAATGCTTCGTACATGCGTTTTTGAACTGCCAGAACAGATAACCATATAGTCAACAACGTCAGTTTTATCATGAACATCTAAAATTTGAACGTCACGACCTTTAAGGTCATCGATTTTATCAATGACAAATTCACGCAATTCTTCTGCCTGCAAAAGATTTTCTCCGATTTAAGAACTAAAACCCGAAGTTTAACAGAAATTAAGAAAAGTGTTCAGTCACAAATACAGCTGATGTTCTCTTATATAGTTATAAACACTGGTCGGTAATGGAAGATGAGGTTCTCGTTGTTGTAACCGTTCACGAAGTTCAGTCGCGGAAACATCGATCATGGGAGTTTGTGCAATATAAAGTAGCCCTGAATCTTGCTGCGCTAAGTTATTTTTATCTCTTGTCAAATGCGTTGAGATAAAATCCTCTAATTCTTGATCTTGAGGATTAAAAGGGACTCCGGCTCTTGGCATAACCACCAAATGGGCGTGCTTTGTCAGCTCTCGCCATTGATGCCAGCAATGGAAACTCATCAAAGAATCCATGCCCATGACAAAGAGGAGGATATCAGTCGGATAACGTGTTTTAAATTCACTTAGTGTATTGGCCGTATAAGAGCGCCTTTCTTGTTTTAATTCCCAGTCTTCCGCACTAAAAGCCGTGTTTTGTTGGCAAGCTATCTCGACCATTTCCAGTCGTTGTTTTGCACTGGCAACGGGTTGTGGTCGGTGCGGGGGCACTGCGCTTGGCATCAGCGATAAGCTTGAGATGTTAAGTTCGTCTACCAGCGCAGCGGCTGTTTCTAAATGACCGTTATGGATAGGGTCAAAGGTCCCACCGAAAATTGCACGCATCATAAGTGAACAAATTGTTCGTTTGGTTCAATACCGTGGTTTAGTTCAGAAAGTGCCTGACTGATTGCATCTGCATTACTGCAGCAAAGTAAGCTGAGTAGGTGCGTTGTCAATATAAGAGGGGACTCTCCACTATCCAGCTTCAGTGCGGCTTCTATTCTTTCAACAAGCCTTTGTGCATCGAGCAGGGTTTGTTGGTTTAATTGAGCGGCACGGCTGTGATAGCCCGGCTGCTGATTAGGCCAAATCATAAACTGTCGAAACAAGGCCGTAGTATCTGTTTTTGTCTGCTGAGATTTTTGTAGGGAACTTAGCAACTGAACTTCGCGTTGTAATATCCAAATCAGTCTATGAAAATCATTTTCCTCGTCCAGTAAACGATCCAGTCGATGTAATGCACCTTCAAAATCTTGCTGCTGGATGCTTTCCTGCAGTGCAAAAACACTAAAGCGACTGACATCATCAATCGAGTTTTTCAAGAAGTCTTCTGTAATGACACCGTCGTTTGTCAGCAGTTGCCATTTACTGAGCTCTTGATCTAAAGCTAACAAGTTTCCTTCAAACCAATCTGATAACTTTTCCGGAACACCGGCTGCCAGAGTGAGTTGATAGCGTTGCGCACGTTGGTGAATAAATGCGGGTAGTTGTGACTTGTCGGGGCTTTGTGTACGAACCAGCGGCCCGTGCTCGGCCAACGCTTTAAACCAGCGACTATTTTGGGTTTCCTTTTTAAGCCTGTCGCCAATAACAATCAGTACTTCGCTTTCAGCTTGGCTTTGCGCGTATTCCGTTAAAGCGACTGAACCTTCCCTGCCCGGCTTATTCTCTGGTAGTTCGAGCTCGATCAGGCGTAAATTACCAAATAAGCTCATTGACTGCTCACCTGATGACAGTTGTTGCCAGTCAAAATCCTTACTTTGCAGCCAGTGTACTCGTTCAAGATCGTCACTGGCTAAGTGTTTACGAATACTGGAAAGAGCATCGTTCCTGAGCAGCAGGTCGTCACCAAATACCAGCATAATTGGAGGAACCCCATTTTGTTGCAGGTAACTTTCGAGCTTTTCAGGATAAAGAGTTTGCATAATCTGAGTCATTTACTCCGACATTTCGGAGATAATTTGCTGCAGAATAAGGCGAGACGCTTCTGCTCTCATCTCATCTACCAGCATTTCACGCTCGCGAGTTTTCGCCAGCACAAAGTTTGGGTCGTCCTGATAGTCTCGGGCGACTTCTACTTTGCGGTCAAGCAAGAGTTGTTCATTTTCAAACAACTGATAGTTGACCTGATACAACAATTCGTACTCGGCGACTTGACCACTTTCGAACAAAGATAAGGTTCTTCGCTCCAGCTTGTCGGAAATAAGCCGGACTGTAATAAGCTGGCTGGTGTCAGAAACTTTGATACCCGAATGCGCAAAACGTTGCTGCATATGCTCACTCAACTCTTTGGACACCTGACTCTGTAATGAAACCGACTGAAGTGTCTCTGGTAGTTGATAATTCCCCCGCAACTGAAAGCCACAACCATTAAGGGTGGCTATCAGCAATAGAGTGAGTACTAGGTTTAAAGTGACGCGCATAGTTTATCCAACAACAATATTGAGAATTTTTCCGGGCACGTAGATTTTTTTACGAACTTCTTTGCCTTCAGTATGCTTTTGCACGGCTTCTTCATCAAAAGCAATTTGCTCAACCTGTTCTGCGGAAGCGTCGGCAGGCACGGTCAACTTAGCCCGAACTTTGCCATTAATTTGCACCACAATGAGTTTTTCGTCTTCAACTAACGCACTTTCATCAACGGTAGGCCAACCTGCGAAAGATAATGGTTCTTGATGTCCCAGCTCTTGCCACAATTGCTCGCAAATGTGTGGTGTAATTGGCGCCAGCATCCGCACAATAGCGTCAATGGATTCAGCCAATACCTGACGGTCAGACTCGCTTTTCAGCGGTGCTTTCTGCAGATGGTTAAGCAACTCCATAATAGCCGCTATGGCAGTATTAAAGTGCTGACGGCGTCCCATGTCATCGCTGACTTTAGCGATGGTTTTATGCAATTCGCGACGCAATTGCTTCTGATCTGCGTTCAGACTATGGCCCGAACAAGCGCCGCCAGCGTTAGTCAGATCATAAGTCAGTTTCCACAGTCTGCGTAAAAAGCGTTGTGCACCTTCAACACCTGAGTCTGACCATTCCAATGTCATCTCGGGGGGCGCGGCAAACATCATAAATAAACGTACGGTATCTGCACCATAACGTTCAACCATGGTTTGCGGGTCAATACCGTTATTCTTCGACTTTGACATTTTGCTCATGCCACCGATATTGACTGGGTTTCCGTCTTGTTTATGTTTGGCTCCGGCAATGGCGCCTTTGTCGTCACGTTCAATGTCGACATCAAGAGGCGAGACCCATTGCTTACCGCCTTTTTCATCTTCGCGGTAGTAGCTGTCCGCGAGTACCATACCCTGGCACAACAGGCGTTTGAATGGCTCGTCAGATTCAACTAAGCCAGTGTCTCGCAGTAATTTATGGAAAAAACGAGCGTACAGTAAATGCAAAATTGCATGTTCAATACCACCAATGTATTGATCGACGGGTAGCCAGTAGTTGGCTTTTTCCGGATCTAACATCGCATCATCGGTTTGTGCGCTGCAGTAACGCGCGTAGTACCATGATGACTCCATAAAGGTATCGAAGGTATCGGTCTCGTGTTCCGCAGGTTGACCGTTATATTCAGTTTTACGCCATTCAGGATCGGATTTTATCGGTGAGTTAACACCATCCATAACCACATCTTCTGGCAGCTTAACCGGTAACTGGTCTTCCGGAACGGGCACGGATTCGCCATTTTCCAAATTCAACATCGGAATAGGCGTGCCCCAATAGCGCTGACGCGAGACTCCCCAGTCGCGTAAGCGATAATTCACTTTACGCTCGCCAATACCTTGTTCTTTTAGCTCGGCTGCAATAGCGTCAAAGGCTTCTGCAGAGCTCATGCCGTTATAAGACTCTGAGTTAATAACGGTACCTTTTTCAGTAATGGCGGCTTTTTCAATATCACTGTCGCCAGTAATAGGCTCGATTACCGGACGAATTTCTAGTCGATATTTTGTTGCAAACTCCCAGTCGCGCTGGTCATGCGCGGGTACAGCCATAACGGCACCGGAGCCATAATCCATTAAAACAAAGTTAGCGACCCAAATAGGAATTTCTTCACCGGTCATAGGATGGATGGCTTTAATACCGGTGTCCATGCCCAGCTTTTCCATCGTAGCAATGTCAGCTTCAGCAACTTTGCTGTTTTTGCATTCTTCAATGAAGTTAGCCAGCTTCGGGTTGGTTTTTGCCGCTTCAATAGCTAAAGGATGTTGTGCCGCAACGCCCATATAGCTGACACCATACAAGGTGTCAGGACGGGTCGTATAAACGCTTAGGGTTTGCTCGGTCGAAGCAACTTTAAAGTCAATTTCAACACCTTCCGAGCGACCAATCCAATTACGCTGCATTGCTTTGACTTGTTCTGGCCAGCCATCAAGCTGCTCAAGATCGTCTAACAGTTCTTCAGCGTAGTCGGTAATCTTTATAAACCATTGAGGGATTTCTTTTTGCTCTACTTTGGCACCGGAACGCCAGCCGCGACCGTCAATAACCTGTTCATTAGCTAACACGGTTTGATCGACAGGGTCCCAGTTAACGGTTGCATTCTTTTTGTACACCAACCCTTTTTCATAGAGCTTGGTGAAGAACCATTGTTCCCAGCGATAGTAATCAGGCGAACACGTTGCCAGTTCACGATTCCAGTCGTAGCCGAAGCCCAGACTTTTTAGTTGCTCGCGCATGTAATCGATATTCTGGTATGTCCATTTGGCTGGTGCCGTTTTGTTTTGTATTGCAGCGTTTTCAGCAGGTAACCCAAACGCATCCCAGCCCATAGGTTGCATGACATTTTTTCCGAGCATACGTTGATGACGGCTAATGACATCACCTAAAGTATAGTTACGAACATGCCCCATATGCAGTTTCCCACTAGGGTAGGGGAACATGGACAGGCAGTAGAACTTGTCTTTGCCCGGCTGTTCTTTTGCCGTAAATACGTCTTGTTCCTGCCAGCGTTTTTGCATGGCAGATTCGATTTTGCTCGGATTGTATTGTTCTTGCATAATTCCTGCTGATTCCGTTTGAATTTAAGTATCGGTTAGCTAATTGCGTACCACATAAGAAGCATGATGATAATGCCGGCCAGACCAAAAAAAACGTTTTCAAAAACAGAGCGTTGTTTGACTTCGGCGGGCTCTGACTTGTTAATGGCGAACAGCATTAGCCAGGAGCTTAATCCAAGACCACCTGCAGCAATAAGCACAGCAAAAAGAATGGCATCAAATATATTTTCCATAGTGATATCCCTGTAGAAAAATGGAAAAGAACAGCAACAGATTAGTTCTGCTTAGCCTTTAATAGTGTACTGATTTTCACGGCCGATGACTATGTCTGAGCGCGTTTCTTAGCACGTTTTGTAGCGATTATCGGTAACAATCCAAACAGTGCCAGAATTATGGCGCCCCAGTTACCAATTTGATTAAATACAGTTGAGCCACTAACAGGGTAGACCTCAGCGGACAGTGCGGTCGCTTTAAACTGAGGCGCTAATGCAATGTAACGTCCATATTCATCAATAGCCGCAGTGACACCATTATTGGTTGCTCTCAACAGAGGTTTCCCCATTTCCATAGCGCGCATACGAGCTATCTGCATATGCTGCCAGGGACCGTGGGAATCCCCGAACCAAGTGTCATTACTGATGGTGACCAAATAGTCTGTATCGTCGTAGGTATTGCTGCGAACCTGTCCTGCAAAAGCTATTTCGTAACATATCGCCATGGCTAAATTGTTGCCATTAGCTTCGAGGTTAGGTTGCTGATATCCGCCTCGACTAAACGATGACATGGGCAAATTAAATAAAGGCGCCAGTGGGCGTATGAGGTCTTCGAAAGGAACAAACTCGCCAATAGGAAGCAATTGATGCTTTTGGTAACGGTTTGCATTGCCATAACTGTAGCTGTCATCATCCAGCACAATGACGGAATTATAAAAGTCGTCGTTTAGTCGGTCGTAGTCAATAATGCCGGTTATTAGCGCTGAATTATTGATACTTGCTGACTTCTCTACCGTATTGAGTACGTCGCTCGCATAAGGCTCAAGTGCAGTAATGGCAGACTCAGGCCAAATAACCAGGTCGTGATCAAATTGGGGACGAGTTAAATCCAGATAGCGCAAAATGTTTGGCCATTGTTGCTCTGCTTGCCATTTCAACGATTGCTGAATATTGCCTTGTACCAGTAGTACTGACATTGACTCCGCTTTTCTCTCAGTAGACTGTATTTGAGGGAATATTACGGCACAGGTTAGGAAAACCAGTGGAATCATCAACAACGCAGGCTTTTTAAGTCGCAGAGCAGAGACAACGGCTAGCGCGGTAAACCATAACGCCACGGTAATGCCGGTTTCTCCAATAACAGAGGCCAGCCCGCCAAAGACTCCATCGGTTTGGCTGTACCCAAGGCTGAGCCATGGGAAGCCGGTTAATAACCAACCCCGAAGTAACTCCGCGATAAGCCAGAAAAAGGGAAGACTAAAACGCCAGGCGAATTTACGATGTGACAGTTTTTGCCAACACCAAAACGCGATGGCCGGGAACAACGCTAAATAAGCAAAGAGAAGCACCAGAAGTAGCAGAGTTACCGCAAGCGGGACACCGCCATATTGGTCAATACTGACGTAAATCCAGCTTAACCCAGCCGCGAACCAGCCTAACCCAAACACGAAGCCTGCGCGAAACGCTCTTCTGGGCGCAAGCGGCCATATGAGCCTGACAACCAAGGGCAATATGATAAAGGGCAACCAATGCCAGTGGAAAGGCGAATAGGCCAGCGTCAGGAGAGCGCCACAAAACAGTAACAGCACAGAGCGAACAGCGCTTCCTGAAGGCTTCATCATTACTGTGTCGACTCCGGTGTGGCGTCTGTGTCAGAGTTTATGCTGACCTGTAGCTGTTGAATACGTCTTTTATCTGCGTTGGTCACTTTAAACGTCATATTGCCTAGTGTGACTTCTTCACCTGCCTGAGGTAAATGTCCAAAGCCGTGTGCAACCAGACCACCAACAGTATCGTGTTCTTCATCACTGAAGTTGGTGTTGAAGTACTGATTAAAATCTTCAATGGTTGTTAAGGCTTTAATTGAATATCGACTTGGGCTAAGGCGACGAATGTTCGTTTTCTCATCATCTCCCTGAGCGTCTGTTTCGTCCTCAATTTCGCCAACAATTTCTTCCAGAATGTCTTCAATAGTCACCAGACCGGAAACACCGCCATATTCATCGACCACAATAGCCATATGGTAGCGGTTGGAGCGAAACTCTTTGAGTAACACATCGACTCGTTTACTTTCAGGAACGATAACTGCGGGGCGCATAACCTTCTCAAGTGAAAAAGCCTCGTCAGTCATATTAAAGCCGTAGCTGAGTAGATCTTTTGCTAACAGAATACCTTCAACATGGTCTTTGTTGTCAGTAACAACCGGATAGCGACTGTGTTGCGAGTCGATAACGATAGGTAAGAATTCGTCAACGCCTTGATGGATATCGATAGTGACCATCTGCGAGCGTGGAATCATAATGTCGCGGACTTTGAGTTCAGCAACATCGAGTACGCCTTCGATCATCTCCCGGGTATCGTTGTCTATAAGGTCGCGATCTTCGGCGTCCTGAATTAAATCGACGAGTTCTTCTCTGCTTTTCGGCTCACCGGCAAATACTTGTAGCAGTTTTGCTGCCCAGGATTTTCCCGACGAGCCGTTGGCTGAGTGCGGGTTGTCGTCGCTCATTGAGTATTAAGCTCCATGTTGTCTGTTATTTGGTACGGGTCTGATAGTCCCAAACTCGCTAAGATGTTACGTTCAATTTGTTCCATTTCTTCTGCTTCGTTATCTTCAATATGATCGTAACCTAATAAATGGAGAGTACCGTGTATGACCATATGCGTCCAGTGGGCGATGGCTGACTTTTGTTGTTCTTCAGCCTCACGCTCGACAACCGTTTGACAGATAACCAGATCACCCAAAAGTGCCACGGGTAATTCTACCGGGCTGTTAAAAGGGAAAGATAAAACATTGGTTGCGTAGTCTTTTCCACGGAACTCATGATTTAATTGCTGAGCTTCTTCTGTCGCTACGACTCGCACAGTTAACTCTACCGCTTTTTCATTTTTCTGTAGGTAGTCTAAAGTCGCTACCACCCAAGCATGAATAGCTTCTTCGTCCGGGGCTTGGGTGATGCGGTCCGCTAATTGATAATCGAGTGTGAGATCAGCCATTAGCTTTTATCAAACTCTTCATAGGCCTGAACAATACGCTGTACCACAGGGTGACGCACGACATCACCGGCCTGGAAGAAAGTAAAGCTAATGTCAGGTACTTTATTCAGTACCTCAATCGCATGCCTTAAGCCCGAGCGTTGTCCCCGAGGCAAATCTACCTGGGTAATATCACCAGTAATAACTGCCCGTGAGTTGAAGCCGATACGAGTCAGAAACATCTTCATTTGCTCACAAGTGGTATTCTGGCTTTCATCTAAAATAATGAAAGCGTCGTTAAGCGTGCGACCGCGCATATATGCCAGAGGAGCCACTTCAATTACGTTACGTTCAATCAGTTTTTCAACTTTTTCAAAACCAAGCATTTCAAATAACGCATCGTAAAGAGGGCGCAGGTAAGGATCGACCTTTTGGGCTAAATCTCCCGGTAAGAACCCTAACTTTTCACCGGCTTCTACTGCTGGACGAGTTAAGAGGATACGACGCACTTCCTGACGTTCTAGAGCGTCCACTGCACAAGCGACTGCCAGGTAGGTTTTACCCGTTCCTGCAGGGCCGATACCAAAATTGACATCATGAGCGAGAATGGCGCGAACGTAACCGGCTTGGTTGTGATTGCGAGGCTTGATTAAACCGCGCTTCGTTTTAATATGCGTCATTTTCTCGGCTGCAGGATCGCCCTGGTTACCGCTCTGCTCGAGAACTTTGGCTTGTTGAATAGCAAGATGTACCTGTTCTGGTTCAATCTGACCTTTTTCGCCTTTTACCGTTGCGGTTTCAACGTATAAATCAAGCAATAGCTTATGTACAGCAGAAACGCTCGCAGCGTTACCGATCAACCGGAACTCATGGCCGCGATGCGTTATTTCTACGCCTAACCGGCGTTCTACATGCTTTAGATTTTCATCTAAAGGTCCGCAAAGATTGGAAAGCCGACGTGAATCCGTCGGCTCTAGCTCAAAATCAAGTGTCTGTGTTTGTGGACTCAATCGTTTCCTCTTTACTTAACTGGCTTGTCGGGGGATTCGAACAACACCTAACTCATCAGGTTCGCTCGATTTACCTCGTTGCAAAATAGTTTCTGGTGCCGTGTCAACACGAAGACCCATATCCGCTTCTTCACGAATTAACTCGCCACGCAGAGAGTTAGGGAGCACTTCGGTAATACGTACATCAACGAACTGTCCAATCATATGGGGTTGACCAACAAAATTTACAACCCGGTTGTTTTCAGTACGTCCGGTCAGCTCCATCGGGTTTTTCTTCGACGGTCCGGTCACCAGAATGCGCTGCTCTGTTTCCAGCATTCGACGAGCGTGGGCCATAGATTGCTGATTCAGGCGTTGTTGCAAAAGCTGTAAACGCTTTTTCTTTGTTTCTTCGCTAATATCATCGGGTAAATCAGCTGCCGGTGTTCCTGGACGAGCACTATAAATAAAGCTGAAGCTCATATCGAAGTCAATGCTCTGAATAAGATCCATGGTTGCTTCAAAATCAGCATCGCTTTCACCGGGAAAACCGATAATAAAGTCTGATGACATGGCAATATCAGGACGCGCTTTTTTCAAGGCCCGAATTTTCGATTTGTATTCTAAAGCGGTGTGGCCGCGCTTCATCATTGTTAGTATACGGTCGGAACCGCTTTGAACCGGTAAGTGTAAATGACTGACCAGTTCAGGAATGGTTTTGTAAGCTTCAGTAATGTCGTCAGTAAATTCGACCGGATGTGAAGTGGTATAGCGAATGCGGTCAATACCATCGATTGCAGCAACCATGTGCAGCAATTCAGCAAAACGACAAACGGCACCATCATAATGTTCACCACGGTAAGCGTTAACGTTTTGCCCTAACAAGTTCACTTCGCGAACGCCTTGCTCTGCCAGTTGAGCAATTTCATAAATGACATCATCCACCGGACGACTGACTTCCTCACCGCGAGTGTAAGGCACTACGCAGAAAGAGCAGTATTTGCTGCAGCCTTCCATAATAGAAACAAAAGCACTGGCGCCGTCCGCTTTAGGTTCCGCAAGACGATCAAATTTTTCAATTTCCGGGAAGGACACATCGACCATTGGCGCATGAGTTTCACTGACCTGATTAACCATTTCTGGTAAACGGTGCAGGGTTTGAGGGCCAAAGATAATATCGACAAAAGGCGCACGAGCGCGAATTTCATTGCCTTCCTGAGAAGCAACGCAGCCACCAACCCCTATCAACAAATTCGGGTTGTTCTTTTTCAGGTTTTTCCAGCGACCCAACTGGTGAAAGACTTTTTCCTGCGCCTTTTCACGAATGGAGCAGGTATTTAACAGAATTAAGTCAGCTTCTTCAGCTTCTTCGGCGACATCGTAGCCGTGGGTTGAATGGAGCAGTTCCGCCATTTTGGTAGAATCGTACTCGTTCATCTGGCAACCCCAGGTTTTGATATATAACTTCTTACTCATGACCACTCGATGTTTGATGGATTTCGTATAAGGCGCTTATTTTATCGTGTATTGGAGCAGATTGCCAAGTTTGCAGTGATTAACTTTTACGCCGTGTTCGTATAGCAAAATAGCCTGCAACAACAATGATTAACGCGCCCCATAGCATGTGCCAGGCCAGCTCTTCACCAAACAACCAGTAACCAAGTAACGCGGCAAATAGAACCGAGCTGTAGGTAAACACGCCAACTTTTGCTGGCGGTGCAATGGAAAAAGCTTTGGTCATAGCGAGCTGACCGTATACAGCAAGGAGTCCCATAGCGATAACGCCCAGCCAGTGCTGAGTAGGAATGGGCTGCCATAGCCATAGTAGAGGAATACCCGAAGCGATAGTTGCCAGAGTGGAAAAGTAGAACACAATTTTACTGGTCGACTCGGTATTCGACATTCGACGTATTACCGTTTTTGTAAAAGCGGCTAAGGCGGCTGCTAAAAAGGCCAAACCAATAACAGGCGAAAGTTCGCTGTTCATAGGGTCAAGAAAGATAAATACGCCGATAAAGCCAAGTGCTATGGCTAGCCAGGTTTGTCTGGCTACATAATCCCGCAACCAAAGCCAGCCAATCACCGGAATTAAGAAGGGCGATAACAACAGAACCAGGGTTGCCTGCGCCAGTGGAATGGTCGCAATGGCGTAGAAAAACAAGTACATCGCGGTGATACCGGCAGCCCCCCGAATAAGGTGTAGCTTTAGGCGCTGTGTTTTTAAGTTACCCAGTCCCTTCCGCCATAACCAGGGGAGTAACACAAGAAAAGCGGTTACATTTCGGAAGAAGACCAACTGCTCAAACGGTTGATCCTGACTGATGTACTTTACCAGGGCACTCACGCCTGCAAAACTTGCCTCCGCACTTAAGATAAGCAAAGAAGCAATAATGACCGCTTTTTGTGAACTTTCCCTGGACTGCATAAAAAACACTCTGAACATCGTCTTATTGACTATGATAACGGAAATTCTTAAGGAGATGTGTTATTTATAAGGGCTAGAAGGAATGTCAGGAGTGAGAGCGAGGTACATGGAACAGCTATCTGTATTGATAAATGGCGGCGGAATGGTCGGCGCAGCAGCAGCTTTAGCATTAGCTCAAAAAGGGGCGCATGTCACCTTGCTTGAACCGAAACCACCAAGTGCCGACAACAGTAAGGAGCCTGATTGGGATTTACGCATCTCCTCTGTTAATAACAGCAACTGGGAGTGGTTGTTGGCGCTGGGTATTCGCGATTGTTTGCGTCCACAACGAGTATTTGATTACCAGCAGTTAACTGTGACGTCGCTGGGCGGTCAACGTTTGAGTTTTCACGCGAAAGAAGCTGGCTTAACCAGGCTGGGTGTCATGGTTGAAAACAACGCATTGCAGTTCGCTCTCTGGGCTCAATTACGCACTCTTAGAAACGTTAATTTAGTTACCGGAGAAACTCTTGATAAGCTTGATACTCGCTCAAAAACCGCGCTTCTAAGTCAGGGGGATGCGCTGAATTATGACCTTTTACTGGGATGTGACGGCGCTAATTCTAAAGTCGCTCAACTGGCTGGTTTTTCCTATCGCGGCTGGGATTACGAGCAGCGCTGTTTATTGGCCAATGTCAGTTTAGAAAAGCCAATAGGACCTGAAACTTGGGAAGTGTTCCGTCGCCAAGGGCCTTATGCGCTATTGCCACTGACTGAACAGCAGGCCTGTCTTATTGACTATGGCTTACGAGATGATATTAATCGTCTTGAAAAAGATAAGAATGCGCTTGAAAAGCATTTGAAAAAGGCGTTCTTGCCCCATGTCGGTGACTTTTGTTTACTCAAAAGTGCCAGTTTTGCGCTACAGAGAAAACACGCTAAAAGCTACGTGAAATCAGGCTCTGTAGCGTTATTGGGCGATGCGGCGCATAGCATTCATCCGATGGCCGGGCAGGGTGTTAATCTTGGCTTTGCTGATATTCGTTGCTTAACAGATGTTTTGCAGCGACGCTCGCAAAGTTCTGCGTTGATTGAGTATGAAAGCATTCGTCAGGGTGAAAATGCAAAAATGATGCGAATGATGGATGCGATACAGTTTGGTTGGCGCAACAGCAAACCATTAATGCAGCTGGCAACATCAGCGTCATTGAAAGTAGCGGGTGTACCCTGGGTTAAGCGTTGGTTGCTAGAGCAGGCTGTAGGTAAATAGTAGACACAAAAAAACCACCTTAAGGTGGCCTTTCTGTTTTTCCACTCTTACTTAAGCAGAATAACACTTGAGTAATGTGGTGCGGAGGGGGGGACTTGAACCCCCACGTCCTTACGGACACTAGCACCTGAAGCTAGCGCGTCTACCAATTCCGCCACCACCGCAACAGTAGTTAGTATGGCTGGGGCACCAGGGATCGAACCTGGGAATCGCGGGATCAAAACCCGCTGCCTTACCGCTTGGCTATGCCCCATCCTACTAGGACCGCAATCACGTTTTGGAAACAACTAATGGCTGGGGCACCAGGGATCGAACCTGGGAATCGCGGGATCAAAACCCGCTGCCTTACCGCTTGGCTATGCCCCAATTTTAGCTGCTCTGAGAGTTGGTGCGGACGGAGAGACTTGAACTCTCACGCCGTGAGGCACTGGAACCTAAATCCAGCGTGTCTACCAATTCCACCACGTCCGCATCATGATCAGTTAAAGGTTGGTGGCTACGGCGAGATTCGAACTTGCGACCCCAGCATTATGAGTGCTGTGCTCTAACCAGCTGAGCTACGTAGCCTTACCTTTTTACTTACCGCTCTCTGTGAGTGCGGCGCGTATTATGCAAATCGCTCTGCAGCCCGTCAACCTATTTTTAAGAAAAAACGAGATTAACGGACGCGTTTGAGCAAAAAAACAGTTATTTGCTTAAAAAGGCATCAGATTACCAGGGCAAGCTTTCTCCGTTACTATGGAAAAACTGTCCAGTGGTGTCTAAACTCAATTCCTCAATGCGCAGCATTAAACGTTCTGCTGCCGTTTCCGGGGGAATGTCGCCAGCATGATTAACCATATCAGTTTGCACAAAACCCGGATGTAATAAAACCACGGAAATTCCCTGATCTTTTAAGTCCAGAGCGAGAGATTTCCCGGCGGCATTTAATGCAGCCTTTGACATACGGTAACCGTAACGACTGCCGGAACCATTGTCAGCAATGGAGCCCATGCGGCTGGTAATCAGCGCGACTTTGCTGCCTTTATGAAGGTTAGGTAATAAAGCCTCGGTTACTCTTAGTGGCGCTAGTGCATTGACTTCAAACTGAGCGCGTATATTGCCAGCGTCAATTTCTCCTAATACGTCTTTGTGTAAAAGGCCTGCGTTATTAATCAGTAGGTCGATTTTCTTTTCGCCGAGACTCTCCGCAAGACGAAGCAGATCAGATGCTTTTGTGACATCAATGCCTTCAATAATATCGACGTCTAACTCAGTCAGTTGCTTTGAGCTGTTACGGCAAACAGCGATGACTTTATCGCCTTGCTGGGCATACTGACGGGCAAACTCATAGCCTATACCACGGTTAGCACCCGTAATTAAAACTTGTTGTTGACTCATTTTTTACTCCAAACTCTGACGGTGTTATTCATTAACGCCACCTTCGGTTAGCTTTTTCGGATTCAGCAACTGTTCGAGTCGCTCGCGGCCTAAATCCGTCATTTCATCGGCAACATCAATAATGGCGCGTCCATCTTTATAAGCTGCCTTGGCAATTTCAGCTGCTTTATTGTAGCCAATGACGGGGTTAAGGGCGGTGACCAAAACAGGATTTTTAGATAACGCTTGTTGCAGTCGCTCTTCGTTTACCTGAAAGTCGGCAATGGCTTTGGTTGCCAGAGCATGACAACTGTTACTGAGTAACTCAATGGACTGCAGTAAGTTGTAGCCAATAACCGGCAGCATGACATTTAACTGAAAGTTACCTTGCTGTGCTGCGGTGGTAATGGTGGTGTGGTTGCCGTTAATCTGCGCCGCAACCATAGCAACAGCTTCTGGAATCACTGGGTTTACTTTACCCGGCATAATGCTACTTCCTGGCTGTAACGCGGTTAGCTGAATTTCACCCAAACCAGCCAGTGGACCACTGTTCATCCAGCGTAAATCGTTACTGACTTTCAGTAAGGTTGTTGCCAGGGTATTGAGTTGAGACGAGAGCTGCAGATTGACTTCTTGTCCTGCAATACCAGTAAAGGGATTCGTTGAATGCTTAAATTCACTACCACTTAACTGAGTTAAGGCGTCGGCAAACCTAGCGGCAAATTCTTTTGGCGCATTAATTCCGGTACCTATTGCCGTACCGCCCTGTGGGAGAACTCGGCTGCGTTGCAATAACTGTGGAAGTTGCTCAGAGGTGATTTCTAGCTGACCAGCCCAAGCTTCCAGTTCTTGTGCCATCGTCATGGGCATGGCATCCATTAGGTGAGTTCTGCCGGTTTTTACCACGTCACGCAATTCAATGGCTTTGCTACGAATGGTGTCAATAAGGCTTTTCAGGGCCGGTTGCAACTGCTTTTCTACAGCCAGTACACTTGAAACCTGAATAGCTGTAGGAATAACATCGTTGCTCGACTGGCTTTGGTTGACATGGTCATTAGGGTGAATTTCGATGCCATCTTGTTTAGCTAAATTGGCAATGACTTCGTTCATATTCATGTTAGAACTCGTGCCCGAGCCCGTTTGAAATACATCGACAGGGAAGTGCTCTAAGTGTTGCCCGTTAATGATTTCTTTAGCTGCCTTAATAATAGCGTCAGCTTGAGCTGTTGTGAGCTGTCCGATTTTAGCATTTGCATCAGCAGCACTCGCCTTAATCATTGCAATGGCTTGAATCATCTGAGTTGGAAGTGTTAGCCCGCTTATCGAAAAATTATCGACGGCACGCTGTGTCTGTGCGGCATACAGTGCATTTTGGGGGACTTTGATTTCGCCCATGCTGTCTTTCTCAGTGCGATAATCCTGACTCATTAATATCCCTCCTGTCATCGAGCTTAAGGGTGAAAGCTTCTCTGTTTAGACTACCAATAATGAACCATTGTGGATCATTAATACGTAAACCAATCATAGCGCAACTTCGTTTTTTCGGTTACGGTTTAATGAGACTAGCAAACGTCATGATAAATTTTAAAAGGGGTTACCTGTGAAATATTGGTCGGTCGCTGTTATGTTGCTTTTTTTTAGTTCTCCCAATGTGATTGCCAAAACTGTAAAAGTTGAAATTTTGGCCGCAAACGGAAAGCCATTAGAAAATGCCGCCGTATTAATTGATAAGAAAATGTCGTCAACCGAAAGCGGTAAGAAGGCAATTGTGGATCAGGTTGATAAACAATTTACCCCAACTGTCAGTGCGGTTGACTCGGGTACCGATGTCGTTTTCCCGAACAGTGATAATATTCGTCATAATGTTTATTCTTTTTCCGAGGCCAAGAATTTTGAGCTGAAACTTTATTCGGATAAAGAGCAACCGAGCGTTAACTTCGATAAGGAAGGCATAGTCACTTTAGGCTGTAACATCCATGATCAGATGATTGCTTATGTCCTGGTGAGTGACGATTACGACATTGCTGTGACGGATGAAAAAGGGATAACGGAACTACAACTGCCTAAAGGCGAAAAATTGAAAAAAGTAAGAGTCTGGCATTTTTGGATGGGGGATCAATTGTCACGAGCTCAAAGTGTGGTATTAACATCAAATGAAGGGAAACTGACGGGGCAAGTTCAGGTGTCACCTCCGCAGCAAGATGAAAAAGAGCCCTCGCGTTTAGAGCAGCGGTTTAACCGCAAAGGGAACCAATGATCACACGGTTTCGAACCCGGCTAACCGTCATCCTTGCAGGGTTAGTAGCTGGCGCCTTATTGGTTGCCCTGGCCGCAGTCTGGATTGCAACAGAAAACCAACTTGAACGTTCGATTGAAAGAGAGCTTGGGGTCAGCGAACGAGTTTTTAGAGAGCTACTCGATAGCCGCAGTGCTCAATTGTTGCAGGCAGCTGAAGTGCTGACGGGTGACTTTGGGTTTAAACGAGCGGTTTCTTCAAAGGACCGGGAAACGATTGTTTCGGCGCTAGTAAACCATGGTGAACGCATTGAAGCTGAGCTTATGGTTTTGCAGACGCCGGATGGTAGTGAAATAGCTTCTTCTCATACCTTTGAACAACTGCGTATTAACCCCCGAACTGCGGGGTTAAACCGTGAACTGGCGGTTGTTGAAGAGGAGCTGTTCCAATTGGTTACGGTGCCTGTTAATGCGCCTAATTTAATTGCCTGGGCGACTTTAGGTTTTGAAGTAGACTCAGATTTAGCTCAGGAATTAAAAAGTCTGGCTAATGCTGATATTAGTTTGTGGCTGGAAAACTCGAAGGACGTGGTTGCATCGAGTCTGGAAGATGAATATGTATCAGCCTTATCTGAAGTGTTAAAAAATGACGATAAGGCGATGGATGACTGGTTGTTGAAATACGACCTTGCCGGAAATGAAGTCATACTCGAGGCAGGCTCAAACGATGCCGTTCATGTGGTTTTAACGACCTCACTCGATGCCGCTACGGCGGAGTTTACTCGTCTCCGTTGGCAGATAATTTTAATTGCTTTGGCAGCTTTAATCGTTGCTATGTTGTTGGCAGCGATTATTGGACGAGGGGTTTCGCGTCCTTTGCAACAGCTTTCGGGGGCGGCGAGAAAACTACAGCAAGGTGATTACAGTGAATCGAATTTGTCGCTCAATGACGATGAGTTTGGTGATTTAGCCAATGCTTTCGGTAGTATGCGAAAGGCTATTTCAGAACGCGAAAAACGAATTTCCTATCAAGCCTCTCATGATCATTTAACCGACTTGCCGAATCGTCGGTTCTTCCGTGAGCAACTACAGAACTTACTCAGTGACACGAAAGGACGAGGCTGTCTTCTGCTGCTAAATATTCATCAGTTCAGAGTGCTCAATGACAGTGTAGGGCAAGAAATCGGTGATGATATTCTGCGCCAATTATCAATCCGTTTACAGCAATGTTGTGATAACTCTGAACTACTGGCTCGGGTTGGTGGTGATGAATTCGCTATTCTGTATTCTAACGAAACGTTAAAGCTTAATCTGGATAACAGAATTGAGCAGCTAAAAGCCTTTCTGAAGTCTCCTTTTAAAGTCGGCGACAGCGATTATCGATTGGCGTTTAACCTGGGTGTTGTTTATTTCCCTGAACAAGGAAGTGATGTCGATTTGCTTATTCGCCGTGCGCAGGTGAGTGTGCAGCAAGCGAAACTTCAACAAAGCTTCTATGTTGAATATCAAACAGGGCTCGATGAGCAGCACATGCGTCGGTTGCAAATTATCGAGTCGCTGAAAAATGCGGTAGAAGAAAAAGAGTTGCATTTGGTCTTGCAACCCAAAATTAATTGCCAAACAGGCTCCGTTGTAGGTGCTGAAGTATTATTGCGTTGGCAGAGTGAGACTCTTGGCTTTGTTGGTCCCGACGAGTTTATTCCGCTAGCGGAGCAGTCGGGCGCTATTACAGAGCTCACTGAATGGGTCTGTCGGGAATCATCCAAGCTGCTTCATCAATGGCATGAGCAAGGTCGGGCGCTGAAATTGAGCATCAATTTATCGGCGGTTGACTTATTAAGTGATGCTCTGCCGCTACTTTTTGAACAATTGATAAAAGACTTTCCTGATCTGCCCAAACTGCTGGTTCTGGAAGTAACTGAAAGTGCCGTTATGAAAGATCCCGAAAAGGCGATAGCAAGGTTAGAAACATTGAAACGTATTGGCTTCTCCATATCGATTGATGACTATGGCACAGGCCATTCATCGCTTGCGCAGTTGAGGCGTCTTCCGGTGGAAGAATTAAAAGTCGACAGAGCTTTTGTGCAGCACTTAAGCGAAGACTCAATGGATAAGTCCATTGTTCGCTCGACCATACAACTTGCGCATGAACTTGGCCTTCACGTTGTTGCTGAGGGGGTAGAAGACGAGGCCAGCTGGAAAGTCTTGCAGGCTCTACAATGTGACGAGCTGCAGGGGTATTTCTTTAGCAAACCTTTACCAATTTCAGATTTTGCCGATTACTTAAATAACCATGATGTGAACAGATGAGAATGAACTATGAGAAAGCGCTTATTATTTGGAAATAGCACTCTGCTGGCTTGTGCTTTATGTTTTACCCCATTAACTTTTGCAGACCAAGGCGCACGTTTATTAGCGACCGGAGGTGCCAGTACGCTTGAAGGTTCCGGAGGTGGTGGGATCGTGCCCTGGGCAACATTAAGCAGTTATGCTGGCGAGGATCAGTTTGGTGCGACGATAAATTTAAGTGAAGTGAGTGTTGATGACTTTCGCCTGAGCGTGCAGGGAGCCAGTTTAAGCTGGAGTAACCGAATTGAAGTGTCCTATGCCGAACAAACCTTTGACCTGTCGACCATTGGTGGTGAACTGAGTCAAAGCATTCTTGGTGCGAAAGTACGCGTAGCGGGTGACCTTATTTATGGCGATTTACCTCAAATTAGTGTGGGATTACAACACAAAGAAAATAACGATTACGCACTGCCGTCAGCAGTCGGCTCTCAGGACGATAGCAGTGTCGACTGGTATGTCAGTGCGGCAAAAGCTTGGTTAGATGGTCCTTTCCATCGTACCTGGGTTGCGAACCTAACGGTGCGTTCAAGTAAAGCCAACCAACTTGGGTTGCTAGGCTTTGGCGGTGATAAAGAAAATGATCGTGATTGGTTAGCCGAAGCTTCAGTTGCGGCTTTTATTAATCGTTATTGGGCTGTAGGTGTTGAGTATCGACAGAAGCCGGACAATTTAAGCTTTGCGGAAGAACAAGATTGGAAAGATGTGTTTGTGGCCTACTTTCCAAACAAGCATGTGTCGGTGGTGGGGGCCTATACAGATTTAGGCTCTATTGCCGGATTAGATGATCAAACAGGCTGGTATTTATCAGTTCAGGCAGCCTTCTAAGGAGACGTTATGAGAGTAGGTTTGTTATTGGCGTTATTGTTATTTACACCACTGACGTTTGCACAGAATTTATATCAGCAGTTAGGTGAGCAGGAAGGCATCGAAACCATCGTCGAAGAAATGCTTTATCGTGTTGGTGGGGACGACCGCATTGCTCATCATTTTGATGGTGTGGATATTATGCGTGTCCATAAGCTAATCAGTGAGCAGGTTTGCGATTTAAGTGGTGGACCTTGCGATTACAGCGGTGAAGATATGAAAACATCTCACCGTAATATGGGCGTTGATAATGCTGATTTTAACGCCTTGGTTGAGCATTTAATTGTTGCAATGGAAAAGCAGGATGTGCCAGTTTCAGCTCAGAATCAGCTATTAGGTTTGCTGGCGCCAATGCATGGCGATATTGTCGAAGAGTAATGAAAAAGTGGCTCGCCTTTGCGAGCCACTTGTCGCTCATTAAACGTTAAAGCGGAAGTGAATGACATCGCCGTCTTTTACGATGTACTCTTTCCCTTCTAAGCGCCATTTACCGGCATCTTTAGCGCCTTGCTCACCATTGTTGGCAATGTAATCATCGTAACCAACGATTTCAGCACGGATAAAACCTTTCTCAAAGTCGGTGTGGATACGTCCGGCTGCCTGTGGAGCCGTTGAGCCAATCTTAACCGTCCAGGCGCGAACTTCTTTTACGCCGGCAGTGAAGTAGGTGTGCAGATTTAGTAGCTCATAGCCGCCACGAATGACGCGGTTAAGCCCGGGCTCATCCTGACCCAGTTCGCTTAAGAATTCTTCTTTGTCTGCTTCGTCCAGTTCGGCAATCTCTGATTCAATAGCCGCACACACAGGAACAACAACAGCGTTTTCCGTTCCGGCAATCTCACGGACCTTGTCCAGATGAGGGTTGTTTTCAAAGCCGTCTTCGTTCACATTGGCAATGTACATTGTAGGCTTTAAAGTCAGCAAGTTGTACGAGCGAATAGTTGCACGCTCATCTGTGCTTAAATCAACAGAACGGGCCATTTTGCCTTCATCAAGTGCTGGCTTCAGTTTTTCCAGTACCGCAATTTCTGCTTTGGCCTGCGCATCTCCGCCTTTAGCTTTTTTAGCCAAACGATAGAGAGATTTATCAACGGAGTCTAAATCAGCGAGTGCTAACTCAGTGTTGATAGTATCGATGTCATCGGCTGGATCAATGCCGCCGCTAACATGCACAATGTTGTCATCTTCAAAACAGCGTACCACATGACCAATAGCGTCGGTTTCGCGGATGTTTGCTAAAAACTGATTACCTAAGCCTTCACCTTTCGAAGCGCCTTTTACCAGCCCTGCGATATCGACGAACTCCATGGTTGTCGGAATGACTCGCTGAGGGTTAACTATAGCGGCTAACTTGTCCAGGCGTGGATCAGGTACAGGTACAACGCCGGTATTTGGCTCGATGGTACAAAACGGAAAGTTTGCAGCTTCAATGCCTGCTTTTGTCAGTGCGTTGAAGAGTGTGGATTTACCCACGTTTGGTAAACCAACGATACCACATCGAAATCCCATGAGAATTTAGCCTTTCTGTTCAGGGCGGTAGCTGTGGAGGCGCTGCAATGCAGGTCCCCAGCCGTCCACCATTAATGTGTCGATACTGCGGCTGGCCTCATCGATGCAATCATCAATAAGCCGCTGTTCATTAGCTGAGGCTTTGCCTAATACAAAACCTGTTACTTTCGTTTTATCGCCCGGATGGCCAATGCCAATACGCAGTCGCATAAAGTCCTGACTGCCGGTCTGGGCAATAATGTCTTTAATTCCGTTGTGCCCGCCAGCACCTCCACCTTTCTTAAACTTTGCAATGCCAGGGGGTAAATCGAGCTCGTCGTAAGCCACTAAAATTTCATTGGCTGGTATTTTATAAAAGTTAGCCAGAGCTGCGACTGAAAAGCCACTGCGGTTCATAAAATTTTGCGGTAATACAATGCGGAGATCGTGAGCGCCTTGTTGCCAGCGTCCAATCAGGGCTTTGCTTTTTGAATCAGGGGACAGTGTAATTGCGTGGCGTCTGCAGAAGTCTTCGACTAACCAGAAACCAGCGTTGTGGCGAGTTCTTTCATACTCGGGGCCTGGATTTCCCAGGCCCACAAGTAATTTCACTTCAGTTCCCATAACAGGAGACTGACTTATTCTTCGTCAGCGTCGTCTTTGCTGTTCTCAGCAGGAACGTCGCCAGGTGCTACTGTCTCTTCTTCTGTCTCTTCTTTCTCGACACGAGGAGCAGTGATAGACACAACCGCCTGGTCGTGGTCGTCACCTTTAGTCAGTTCAACTAACTCAACGCCTTTAGGCAGTTTTAAGTCAGTCAGGTGAAGCGTGTCACCAATGTTGAGTTCAGCAATATCAACTTCCAGATACTCTGGTAAGTCTTTTGGCAATACAGTGATTTCTACATCGTTCACATGGTGAACGACAACACCGCCTTCATCTTTAACACCTTTAGCTGTCTTCTCGTTTAAGAAGTGCAATGGTAAGTTGGTGTGAAGTTTGTGGCCTTTCTCAACACGTTGGAAATCCAAGTGAGTCAATTTTGGCTTATACGGGTGACGCTGCATGTCTTTAAGAATTGCCTGATGCTTCTTACCATCAAACTCAAGCGTCAGAATGTGCGAATAAAAGGCTTCGTAGTCTGCCATGTTATTCACTTTGTTGTGATCCAATGCTAATGCGATTGGCTCGCCTTTACCACCGTATAAAATCGCTGGTACTTTGTCCTCGTGACGCAGGCGGCGGCTCGCACCTTTCCCCTTGTCCGTGCGGACGGTAGCTTGGATATTAAAATCTAATTCAGCCATGATGTGGCCTCTCAATGTTTAAGGTTTTTATTTGTCAGCGCTCGCGACCAAGAGCTGACCCAGAAACTTAGAAACCGACAACATGGCCGGTTTCTAAGGGCGCGCAATACTAGCACTGAGTGGTATTAATTACAACAATCAGTAATCGAACATTGCCGAAATTGATTCTTCGTTACTGACTCGGCGCAGGGCTTCAGACAGCATGCCTGATAAGGTTAACTGACTGACTTTACCCGTGGCCTTCATCGCATCGCTCAATGGAACGCTGTCGGTAACAATGACTTCATCAATGTCAGAGTCTTTAATGTTCTGCACCGCATTGCCTGAAAATACCGGGTGGGTAGCATAGGCAAACACACGTTTTGCACCGTGAGCTTTTAAAGCTTCCGCGGCTTTACAAAGTGTTCCACCGGTATCAATCATGTCATCAACAATGATGCAGTCACGACCTTTAACGTCACCAATAATGTGCATAACCTGCGATACGTTTGCAGAAGGGCGGCGTTTATCGATGATAGCTAAGTCTGTGTCGTCCATGAGTTTGGCAAAGGCACGAGCGCGTACAACGCCACCAATATCAGGAGAAACGACAACCGGGTTATCGAAGTTTTGTTGGCGCATGTGTTCTAACAACACGGGGGTTCCAAAAACGTTATCGACAGGAACATCAAAGAAGCCCTGAATTTGTTCCGCGTGTAAATCGACAGTGAGTACGCGGTCAACACCGACGCTTGATAAGAAATCTGCAACCACTTTTGCGGTAATAGGAACACGAGCTGAACGAACTCGACGATCCTGGCGAGCGTATCCAAAGTAAGGAATAACAGCAGTAATACGGCCAGCTGACGCACGACGTAATGCATCCACCATAACAATAAGTTCCATTAAATTGTCATTCGTTGGGGCGCAAGTGGACTGAAGAATGAAGACGTCTGAACCGCGGACGTTTTCGTTAATAGCGACGCTAATTTCGCCGTCACTGAAGCGGCCTACGGCGGCTTCACCAAGTTTGATATAAAGACGATCGGCGATTTTCTGGGCTAACTCAGGAGTAGCGTTGCCGGCGAAAAGTTTCATGTCAGGCACAACATACCTCGACTTTTATTGGGTTAATGTCTGGATAAGTGGTGAACGGTTCTGGCCCTGAGCGATAAATGAGCTAAGCCCTTTAGGGACATGCTGTTGCGCTTCCTTTGCGGCTTGTCTTGTTTCAAACGTTGAAAAAAGACATGCTCCACTGCCAGTGAGCCGAGTCGGTGCGTATTCTAGCAAGGCACGGCGTAACATAGCAACTTCAGGATACAAATCGCAAACCACAGGCTCAAATGCATTAGAGGTTGTTTTATTAAGCCAGTTATCCGCGGTTACCGGGGCGCTGTCCCGCTGTAATTCGGGGTGAGAGAATAATGCCGCGGTGCTAATCGAAACCTCAGGTTTAACAATTAAATACCATGGAGTCGGTGGTGATATATCAGTAAAAATATCGCCAATACCTTCAGCGAAGCAAGCTTTTCCGTGAATGAATACGGGCACGTCGGCTCCCAACTTTGTTCCTATAGCCTGCAGCTCCGTATGAGTCAGATGACCACCCCACAGCTGGTTGAGCCCAACTAAAGTGGTCGCGGCATCGGATGAGCCACCGCCAAGCCCGGCCCCTTGAGGGAGCTTTTTAATTAACTCAATAGTACAGCCGGGCAGTTGAGTCACCCCTTTGCTGTGATACGCATCTTGAAGTTTTATTAACGCTTTCCACACCAAGTTATCTTGGTTAGGAATATGACTGCTTTTATCGGCTAAATTGAAATCGCCATCATCATTGGGATGAAACTTAAGAGTATCGCCATAATCCAGAAACTGGAAAACGGTTTGTAAGTTGTGATAACCGTCGGCCCGGCGACCGACAATGTGTAAAAATAGATTCAATTTCGCCGGAGCAGGAAGCGTCAGTGTGTTAACTGCCATTGATTCACTTGCACCTTTATTAGAAGAGCGGGGTTTTCTATGTGGACTTGTCCCGGCAGGAGGGGGACTTGACTGCTCTCCTGATTGTAAAACCAGTTAAGCTGCCAGTTTTGTTCCTGGTTCTGTACGTTTGCCTGGGCCAGCGTGCCATCTTTATGGTAACTAAGAGACTCTAATGTGGTGGTCTTTCGGCCCAAAACCCAATGATGTAATTGCTCAAACGGAACCGAGGCACCTAATAAGCGATACAGTAAGGCGTCGGCAGAGGGAGCCCAGCGCTCTTGATCATCAGAATCGACGAGTAAAGCGCCGCTATCATCAATGGTCAATTTTGCTAACTGGCCTTTTAAAGGATGAGAAAACCGAATGATTTGCTGGTGCGGCAAGTAGCGCCAGTTAATATAAAAACTGTCTCTCTCTTCTTTTTCCTTTTGGATAATAGCCATACGACCGCTTAATGACCATTGTTGTAACTGCTCAAGCTTCTGCTGATGAGAGTTGACCACACTTTGGTTTACTTCGGTGCTCCTGGCTTGTTCTGACGGAGTGGGCAGGGCACAACCGGTTAACGATGTTATGACAACAAAATAAACCCAGAAAATTCGACGTTGAATCATATTTCTCTATTGGCGCAATCGGAATGACAGTAGTTGACCAGAAAGCGCTGTGACTTTCAATGACTAAGGCTTTCACGTACAATCGGACAACTTAGATTTTGGCCGCGTTGGGATAACGAGTTTCACAGTCAGATGACCATTTCAGCTCTTGGAATTAACCATAAAACAGCATCGGTAGATTTGCGTGAGCAAGTCGCGTTTAGTGCTGAACAGCTAGACACCGCACTGCAAGCCGTATGTCATCTTCAAGGGGTTGAGGAAGCGGTTATTGTTTCTACCTGTAACCGCACAGAGCTCTATTGTCGCGGTGATGTTTCTGGTGATTTATTACTCGGCTGGCTTACTGGTTTTCACAGTTTGGCACCGGATGCACTCGAAAATCATCATTATCTCTTCCAAAATGAACAAGCCATTACTCACCTGATGTCGGTTGCCAGTGGTTTAGACTCTCTGGTTTTAGGCGAGCCGCAAATTTTAGGGCAGGTAAAACAAGCTTATCAGGCAGCTAAACGTCAAGCTTCTGTTGGCGGTATTTTGGAACGCTTATTTCAACAAACCTTTCGGGTCGCAAAAACGGTAAGAAATGAAACCGCGGTGGGTCAGAATGCCGTTTCGGTAGCTTACGCTGCTGTTTCTATGGCCCGTCATATTTTTGCTAATTTAAATAAATCAAAGGTTCTGCTAATTGGTGCAGGGGATACTTCCGAGCTGGTTGCACAACATTTGAAACAGCAAGGTGTGACTGAGCTTATTGTTGCTAACCGCACCTTGCAACGCGCGCGCGAGATGGCTGACAGGGTTGGCGCGACAGCTCATAGTTTATCCGAACTGTCGGAGCTACTACCTCAGGCTGACATTGTTGTCAGTTCAACCGCTAGTACCTTACCTATAGTAGGGAAGGGCAGTATTGAAAAAGCGCTGAAGAAGCGTCGTCACAGGCCCATGCTGCTAATAGACTTAGCGGTTCCAAGAGATATCGAAGAGCAGGTTAATGAACTTGATGACGCCTACCTTTATACCGTTGATGATTTACAGAGCATCATTAGCGAGAATATTCGAAATCGAGAGCAGGCCGCACGTGAAGCTCAGGTTATTATTCAGCAACAGACACAAGAGTTTAATGACTGGCTGAAATCTCTTAATAGCGTGGAGTTGGTGCGAGAGTATCGTACACATACAAGAACGTTAGCTGATGAACAGCTGAAAAAAGCGCTAGCGCAGCTTGAGCAAGGTAAGGATCCTGCCGAGGTCTTACAGAAGTTCAGTCATAGGCTGGTACAGCAGTTAACGCACAAACCGACACACTTATTGAAATCTGCCGGCGAAAATAACGATCAATATACGCTGGCCGTTTTGCAACAACTTTGGTCAGAGCCATCCTCTGACTCATCAAAAGGCAAATAAAACATGTTGAATCCATCCATTGAACGCAAACTAGAAGGGTTAGTTGAGCGTTATCAGGAAGTGCAGGCTTTATTGGGTGAGCCCGATGTGATCAGTGATCAAAACCGTTTCCGCTCATTGTCGCGAGAGTACTCTCAATTAGAAGAAGTGGTTGGTTGCTTTGAAGAGTATCGCCAGAATCAGGACAATCAGGCGGCCGCAAAAGATATGGCTGAAGATGATGATGCTGAAATGCGTGAAATGGCGGAAGAAGAGCTAAAAGAAGCAAAAAAAGCCGAAGAAGAGCTGGAAAATCGCCTGCAACTTTTATTGTTACCTAAAGACCCGAACGACGACCGCTCATGCTATTTGGAAATTCGTGCCGGTGCGGGTGGTGACGAAGCGTCAATATTCGCCGGCGATTTATTCCGTATGTATAGCCGCTACGCTGAAAAAAATGGCTGGAAGGTCAATATTGTCAGCGCTAGTGAAGGTGAGCATGGTGGTTATAAAGAAATTATCGCACACATGAGCGGCGAGGGTGTTTACGGACGCATGAAGTTTGAGTCTGGCGGTCACCGGGTACAGCGTGTTCCTGAAACCGAATCACAGGGGCGTATTCATACCTCCGCCTGTACTGTTGCCGTGTTGCCGGAAATTCCAGAAGCCGAAGCCGTTGAAATTAACCCGGCGGACTTACGTGTTGATACTTATCGTGCTTCAGGCGCTGGTGGTCAGCATGTAAACCGTACCGATTCTGCTATTCGTCTTACCCACATACCAACTGGTGTGGTGGTTGAGTGTCAGGAAGAGCGCTCGCAACATAAAAACCGGGCTAAAGCGATGTCGGTTTTACAGGCAAGAATACAACGTCTGGAAGATGAAAAGCGTCAAGCTGAAGAAGATAGCACGCGTCGAAACTTAGTGGGCAGTGGTGATCGTTCTGAGCGTATTCGTACCTATAATTATCCACAAAGTCGGGTCACTGATCATCGTATCAATCTGACATTATACAGGTTGGACGAAGTGTTAACTGGCGATATTGATCTCATATTGGATGCGATTATTACAGAGCATCAGGCCGATCAGCTGGCGGCCTTATCTGAAGGGCAACAATGACGCTTCAGCAAGCGATAACTTGGGGGCGACAGCAGTTAAGTCAAAGTGAAGACGTTAATGCTGATGTCTCGGCTTTAATTTGTCATGTGTTGGATAAAGACAAAGCCTACTTGCTGACCTGGCCTGAAAGGCAATTAACAGAAGAGCAGCAAAAGCTGTATCAGGATTGCATCGTTGCGCGTAAGCAAGGTCGACCAGTCGCCCATATAATCGGTTGCCGTGAATTTTGGTCGCTGATGCTCGAGGTGAATGACAGTACATTGATCCCTCGGCCAGATACCGAAACCCTGGTTGAAGTGGCGCTGGGCCTGGAGCTCCCCGCCAATGCGAAAGTACTGGATTTAGGCACTGGCACAGGCGCCATTGCGTTGGCGTTAAAATCAGAACGTCCTGGCTGGCAGATAATGGCTTGTGACAACAATGAGCAAGCCGTGGACTTGGCCCGCCGTAATAGTCAAAATTTAGGCTTAGATGTTGAAATTTTGTGCAGTAGTTGGTTCCAATCTGTGCCAAAGTCTTCTAAGTTTGACTTAATTCTATCGAACCCACCTTACATTGATGCAGCCGATCCACATCTGGTTACAGGCGATGTTAGATTTGAGCCTCACTCGGCTTTAATTGCAGAAAATAAAGGGTTAGCCGATATAGAGACTATTATAAAAGAAGCTAAAGACTATTTGGCTGACCAGGGTTGGTTGTTACTTGAGCAAGGATGGCAGCAAGCAGATAGCGTGGTTGAGCTACTGTTTAAAAGTGGTTATAAAAAGGTTAACCGTTGGCAGGATTATGCTAGGGTAGAACGAGTTACCGGTGGGACGAAAGTCAGGGCGGAGAGAGAATAATAATGAGCAATCAGTTTATGTTTGCTGACGAAGCCAGCCAGCAAACCACAAAATTACCGACAGAATACTGGAAAATCCTGATTGTCGATGACGAACCAGAGGTGCATGCCGTAACCAAACTGGCACTTAATGACTTTAATTTTTTAGGTCGTGGTTTAAAGTTTTACAGTGCTTTCTCTGGTGAAGAGGCAAAGCAACTCATTGATGAACACCCTGATGCGGCAATACTATTACTGGATGTCGTCATGGAAACTGATGACGCTGGTTTGCAGGTTGCTCGTTATATTCGCGAAAAAGCGGATAATCATTTTACCCGAATTATTCTGCGAACTGGGCAGCCGGGTCAGGCGCCAGAGCGCACCGTTATCGTTAATTACGACATTAACGACTACAAATCGAAAACCGAACTTACCGCGCAAAAACTCTTTACTGCCGTAATGTCGTCGTTGCGCTCATACCGCGATATTATGTCGATTGATCAGAGCCGGCACGGGCTTGAAAAAATCATATCAGCCTCAGCAAACTTGTACGCTTTACAGCCAATGAATAGTTTTGTTGATGGGCTAGTTCAGCAATTGAGCTGGGTTATTGGTGGCGCCAAACAAACCTTGTATGCAACCTCAAACGAGGACGGTTCCACTTATAAAGTACTGGCTGCACACGGCGAAGACTCTAAAGTGTGTGTGGGTCAGACATTACGTTCAGTGATCCCTTCAAAAGCTCTGTCTGAACTGGAGCATATTATTGCTAATCATGGTTCCTATTATGGTGATGATTTCGTGCTCTTATATTGCCGAAGTCATTGTCGGGCACACGGTTCCGTGCTATTTATCGGTGGCTTGTCACGGTCGCTAACGGCTGACGATCACCATGTTTTGCAGCTGTTTTCGGAAAATGTTCAGCTAGCACAGGATAATGTCGTCTGTCTGGAAGATTCCGATCAATTTTTGGCGCGTTTGGCCGATCAATTAATGCTTCATCATGCGAGTCATTTTAATGCCGTTATTGAGCAGAATAGTGAGGTTCGTTTAGCTTACGCTGTAGCTCAACGAGTGACGGCAGACAATGCGGAGACCACGGCGTTGGCCTGGTCTTTGTTCGCACAGGCTCGACCTTTACTGAACTGTGCCTCAGACGCAGCTGCAGCAGTGGAAACCACATGCCAGCAAAGAGTAGCCCGCTCATTAAGAGCATTAGCTCATGGTGAGCATGAAGCAACACAAAGCGCACACCGGGCGTTAATTGAAAGATTGGAACGTTGGGATGGATTGGGTTTGCCAGAAGGTAAGCAAGGTTCTGATATAGCCATCAGTACCCAGACTTTGCTGTTGACTGAACAACTGCTGGATTGGTGGGAAAGTGGCATCAGCGATGATGACATTGCTGTACGCTTAAACGATGAAAGAGGCCGTTATTATTCACCTAAATTCCTTGATGTAGTGATAAAATCCCTGCCTGAATTAAGAACTATTTAATTAAATTATAAGAGGTTACTTGTGTACACTGCTTTTAAACACTTGCATGTATTGTTCGTGCTAATTTCGATTAGCCTGTTTTTATTTCGTTTTGTACTTCAGCTTCGTGACTCACCTCTATTAAAGAAGAAGTGGTTAAAAATAGTGCCTCACGTTAACGATACACTGCTATTGCTCAGTGCGGTCGGTATTATGGTGACCTTAAGTATGTATCCAATTCAGGTTCCCTGGCTAACTGATAAAGTAATCGGGCTTATTGCTTATATCGGTTTTGGCGTATTGGCTATGAAAGGGAAAACCGCCGGAGCGCGCTGGCTGGGTTTTATCGGCGCGTTGGGGTGGATTGCCTTCCTGCTGCACGTCGCAATGTCAAAACAAGCACTTATTGCCGGTTAATTTAAAGGATTACCTATGTTAGCGCCTGAGTCTGTTGTTTCGGAAACGAATGCCTTAATCACTAACGATGGGGTCGTTGCCGGCTTACTATTCGCCATTCTTGGTTTTGTATTTTATACCAATAGCAGTGATCATCCGTTTTTCAAGAAGTTCTACCGCTTTGTTCCTGCTTTATTGCTTTGTTACTTTTTACCGTCGTTGCTGAATACTTTTGGCATCGTTGACGGGAATCAAACGGCAGTAACGGATATTGCAATGGATTATCTGTTACCGGCCTGTATGGTATTGCTCACCTTAAGCCTCGATTTGAAAGCCATTATGGGTCTTGGGTCAAAAGCTCTGATCTTATTTTTAACTGGTACTTTCGGTATTGTCATTGGTGGCCCAATAGCCTTGTTATTGGTGTCTGCGATATTCCCTGACATGTTGGGTGGTGCAGGACCGGACGCTGTCTGGCGGGGAATGACAACCGTTGCCGGAAGCTGGATTGGCGGTGGCGCCAATCAGGCCGCAATGAAAGAAGTGTATGAAGTGGGTGGTGATATTTTCTCAGCCATGGTGACCGTGGATATTATTGTTGCCAACTTATGGATGGCCGTGCTGCTTTATATGGCCGCAAACGCTAAAAAAATTGATGCACGTACCGGCGCTGACACATCGGCTATCGACAATATCCGCCACAAAGTAGAGCGGTATGAAGCAGAACATGTCAGAAACCCCAGCCTGCGTGATTTAATGCTCATTCTGGCTATCGGTTTTGGTGTTGCTGGTTTAGCGCATTTATTAGCGGACTGGATTGCGCCCGCCATTGCGACTCACTATCCAGCATTAAGTAAGTTTAGTCTTGATAGCTTATTCTTTTGGGTCATTGTGCTGGCCACTGCCGGTGGTATAGCGCTGTCCTTTACCCGGGCACGGTCAATGGAAGCCGCTGGTGCTTCAAAAATAGGCTCAGTGTTTGTTTATGTGTTGGTTGCCAGTATCGGGCTGCATATGGATGTGACAAAAATTGTAGAGGCGCCTAAGTACTTCTTAATCGGTGCTATCTGGATGATGATTCATGCAGGGCTGATGTTATTAGTGGCAAAACTGCTTCGTGCGCCGGTGTTCTATATGGCCGTTGGTAGCCAGGCGAATGTGGGTGGCGCAGCGTCGGCACCGGTTGTCGCTTCGGCATTCCATCCTTCTTTAGCACCGGTTGGGGTATTATTAGCGGTTATGGGCTATGCGCTTGGAACTTATATGGCGTACTTTGCTGGCCAGATTCTAAGAGTTGTCGGTAGCTAACCGCGGGAGTTGATGATGATTAAAGATTTGCAGCTTGGCGACATTCAAATAGCCAATGATAAACCCTTTGTTTTGTTTGGCGGCATGAATGTACTGGAATCTCGTGATTTAGCCCTGAGGATTGCTGAACATTATGTGGAAGTTACCAATAAGCTTGGCATACCGTACGTGTTTAAAGCGTCCTTTGATAAGGCCAATCGGTCATCCATTCACTCTTTCCGTGGGCCAGGCCTGGAAGAAGGATTACGCATTTTTGAAGAGGTGAAACAGCAGTTTAATGTACCTCTTATTACCGATGTACACGAGCCGCATCAAGCTGCTCCGGTAGCGGAAGTGGTCGATGTACTGCAACTCCCTGCGTTCCTTGCTCGACAGACTGATTTAGTGGTTGCTATGGCGAAAACAGGCGCTATGGTCAATATTAAAAAACCACAGTTTCTTGCACCGCAGGAAATGAAGCATATCATTAAAAAATTTGCTGAAGCGGGTAACGATAAATTGATGCTGTGCGAACGCGGTTCCAGCTTTGGTTACAATAATTTGATTGTTGATATGCTTGGCATGGATGAAATGAAACCGATGGCCCCGGTTATTTTTGATGCAACTCATGCTTTACAAAGGCCTGGCGGTAGAGCCGATTCTGCTGATGGACGCAGGGCCCAGGCCGCGCAACTGGCGCGCTCTGGTATGTCGCTGGGTATTGCCGGCTTGTTTATTGAAGCACATCCGAATCCTGATGAAGCGAAATGTGATGGTCCGTGTGCGTTGCCTTTGCATGCACTGGAACCGTATTTGCAGCAAATGAAAGCAATTGACGATTTGGTTAAGTCATTTGCACCTTTAGATACATCTAACTGACACTATGTCACTGCAAGCAAATCAATCATTGGGCCAAACACCACTCGATAGCCGGCAGGCAATTAAGTTATTGCTCAAGGCGGTGGGTGGTCTTATTGCTTTGCTTTCGATTGCGCTTTTAGCACCATTTGTGATGGCTGTGGTAAATGGTGAAAAAGAGCAATGGACTTACCTTACCCTGTCTATTTTGGGGTTAGTCGTTGGTCTTCTGCTATTTTTGCAGCCGGTTGGCGATGCCAAACTACGAGCACGACAAGTGTTCTTGCTAACCTCATTGTGTTGGATTTCTGCCAGCTTGTTTGCAACCTTGCCCTTTATTTTTGCTCAGCCGTATATGGATTTTTCCAGTGCCTGGTTTGAGTCCATGTCTGCCATTACGACCACCGGCGCGACGGTGATTTCAGGGTTGGACGATTTACCTGCCAGCGTTTTACTGTGGCGAGCCATGCTGCAGTGGTTAGGTGGTATTGGAATTATCGTTATGGCCATGGCCATTTTGCCGTTCCTGCAAGTGGGTGGTATGCGTCTGTTCCAGGCGGAATCGTCAGACATGTCCGGAAAGTTCATGCCACGCTCAAGCCATATGGTGATGGCAATAGGGCGAGTTTACCTCATACTGACAGCTGCTGTTGTCGGTTTGTATTTAGTGGGCGGAATGGGCAGTTTTGATGCTTTTGTTCACGGTATGACAACCATTGGTACTGCGGGTTTCTCAAATTACGATGCGTCTTTTGGGCACTTTTCTGATACGCCCTTTTTGATTATTACCGGTACCATTTTTATGGTTGCCGGGGCATTACCTTTTGTGCTCTATATCCGCTTGCTAAAAAGAGATTTTGAACCGCTGTGGAAGGATACTCAGGTACGCGCTTTCGTGACCTTTCTGATTATTGCTATTGCGTTGATTACGTTGGTGCAGATAGTTAAAGGCCGCGAATTCGGTGATGCGTTAATGCACACGGCTTTTAACGTGGTTTCGGTGGTAACAACAACGGGGTACGCGACCGAAGATTACGGCAGTTGGGGAAGCTGGTCGTTAATGGTTTTCTTCTATTTAATGTTTATTGGTGGTTGTACCGGTTCAACTTCCGGTGGTATGAAAATTTTCCGTTTCCAATTGTCTCAACTGCTACTGAGAAAACAGTTTAGTCAATTAATTCATCCTAATCTGGTGAGTGTGCAAACTTATCAAGATCGTCGGGTAAATGACTCTTTATTGGGGTCAATGGTTGCGTTCTGCTTTATGTATTTTCTGCTAATAGCCGTTATTGCTTTAGGGTTGTCGCTATTTGATCTCGACTTTTTAACGGCAATATCCGGAGCGGCCTCCGCAGTGGGTAATGTGGGTCCGGGTCTCGGTGAGATCATTGGACCGGCGGGTAACTTTTCGAGCCTTGATTCAGGCGCTAAATTACTGTTAATTTTTGCCATGTTAGCAGGTCGTCTGGAAATTATGACGGTACTTATCTTGTTCCACCGCCATTACTGGCGCCATTAAGTTCTATACATTTAAGTTTACGCTGTTAATGGAAATTAAATTCAGCGAACACTTGCACGCTGAAACGACATGAATTAGATTAAACGCATGTTTAAATCATGCGTTTATTTATTACATGACAGCACGCATTTCAACTCAAAAGAAAATACTAAATGCCGCCGAGACGCTCTTTTCCCGCGATGGGTTTGAGCAGACCTCTTTACGGCAGATCACGCAGGAGGCAGGAGTTAACCTTGCTTCTGTTAATTACCACTTTGGCTCAAAGAAGGCGCTTATACAGGCTGTTATGGCTCGCTATTTAGTTGTTTTTATGCCGGTACTGGAGGAACAGTTACAGCTGGCAGAACAACAGAGTGAGCTGAAAACAGAAGAGCTGTTTAAGCGCTTCAAAATACCCTTAGCGAAGTTAACCGAGGTCAATAAACACGGCCCGGATATATTTTTAAGGTTGCTGGGTTTTGCGTACTCAGAAATTCAGGGGCACTTGCGCAAATACACCCAGCAAGAATTCGGTGGTGTATTGCAGCACTTGTTGGCTTTACTAAAACGAGCCAATCCTCATTTGAGTGAGCAACAAATGTTCTGGCGTCTACACTTTATTTTAGGAGCGGCTGTTTTTGCTCAGGTATCTGGGCAGGCGCTGATAGAAATTGCGCAGGCGGAATTTAATCAGAAAGTCAACGCGCAGGATGTCATTGATCATTTGATTCCTTTTGTTTCGGGCGGGCTCGAAGAGGCGTAAAGAGACTGTCGTGAGTTCGAGATTTGACTACACTTTTATTGTGATGGTGCACTGGAGATAACCATGGAAATTATTATTCTGTTAGTGGTTTTAGTGGTACTGGTGTTTGCAGTCGGAGATATCCGCCGCAGCCTGGTGACTAAACCTGTATTTGCTATTTTTAAGCGCATTTTGCCACCCATGTCCGACACGGAACGTGAAGCCATGGAAGCGGGGGACGTTTGGTGGGATGGAGAACTGTTTAGTGGTCGTCCGGACTGGCAAAAGCTGCTGGATGTACCTGAACCGAAATTGACACGAGACGAGCAAGCTTTTGTTGATAATCAATTAGCGAAGCTAATGGATATGTTGGATGATTTTAAAATTGTTCAACAGGATCGCGATTTACCCAAGCCCGTTTGGGACTATCTTCGTAAAGAGCACTTCTTTGCGATGATTATTGGTAAAGACTACGGTGGGCTTGATTTCTCACCAGCGGCAAACTCCTACATTGTTTCTCGCATTGCTAGCCGCTCTATTAGCGCTGCTGTGTCTGTCATGGTTCCGAACTCTTTAGGTCCGGGCGAGTTATTAACGCATTATGGTACCAAAGAGCAAAAAGACTACTGGTTGCCGCGTCTTGCAGATGGAACCGATATTCCGTGTTTTGCCTTAACTGGGCCTGAAGCAGGCTCAGACGCTGGTGCTATTCCGGATGAAGGTATTATTTGTAAAGGCGAGCACGAAGGTGAAGAAGTTGTTGGTATTCGTCTTAACTGGTCTAAGCGTTATATCACCTTAGCCCCTTCAGCAACGGTGTTAGGTTTAGCGTTTAAACTCTACGATCCGGATGCCTTGTTAGGTAATAAAAAAGAAATTGGTATTACTTGTGCGTTAATCCCTACCTCGCATAAAGGCATTGAAATTGGCGATCGTCACTTTCCACTGAATCAGGCGTTTTTAAACGGTACAACCTTTGGTAAGGATGTTTTCATCCCGCTGAAGTGGATCATCGGTGGTTCGGACTATGCCGGTAAAGGCTGGCGTATGCTGGTTGAGTGCTTGTCAGCGGGGCGCGGTATTTCATTGCCCGCATTGGCAACAGCCTCAGGCCATGTCACGCAACGTATGACCGGTGCTTACGCCTATGTGCGTCAACAGTTTGGTATGCCAATAGGAATGTTTGAAGGCGTACAGGCATCAATGGGTAAAATTGGCGGCACCAATTACATTCTGGAATCAACACGCCGACTGACTATTTCTGCTTTGTGTCAGGGAGAAAGCCCATCGGTTGTTACGGCAATGACCAAGTACCATATGACAGAAATGGGTCGTGAAGTACTTGAGCACGCCATGGATATTCATGCCGGTAAAGGCATTCAATTAGGTCCGCATAACTATCTGGGCCACGCTTACATGGCGACGCCGGTTTCTATCACGGTTGAGGGTGCAAATATTCTGACTCGAAACCTGATGATATTTGGCCAGGGCGCAACGCGCTGCCACCCTTATGTGTTAAAAGAAATGCAGGCTGCGGCTAACCCAAATGAAGACGAAGGTATGCGCGAGTTTGACAGCCTGTTGCTTAAACACATCGGTTTTGCTGCAAGTAACGTGTTTGGCAGTTTATGGCTGGGCCTTACCGGTGCTCGCTTTGGTGAATCACCGGTAAGTGGTGAAACGGCTCACTATTACCGTAAGCTGGGTCGTATGAGCCGTGGTCTGGCATTGGCATCAGACATATCAATGCTGATGCTGGGTGGCGATTTAAAACGTAAAGAAATGATTTCAGCTCGTTTGGGTGATGTTTTAAGCCACCTGTACATGGCTTCTGCGGTACTGAAGCGATTTGAAGATGAAGGTCGTCAGGTAGCTGACCTGCCTTATGTTCATTACGCTCTGAAACATCACTTGCACACCATTGCTGATGCGTTTTATGGCTTCTTTGATAACTTTCCGAACCGCTTTATGGCGTGGACTATGCGGATATTAATTTTCCCTCTGGGCAATCACTTCAAAAAGCCGTCGGATGAAATTTTGCAGAACATCAGTACCAGCATGATGGAGCCAGGCGTTACTCGTGATCGCCACACTTTCTTGTGCTACTGGAAAGACAGCATCAGCGACGCTACCGGACACATGGAAAAAGCGTTTCTGTCTATGCTGGAAATGAAGCCGGTGTACAAAACGTTGCGGAAGGCGCAAAAACGTGGTGATTTATCATCAAATCTCAATGGTAAAGAACTGGCCGATGCGGCTCTGGAAAAAGGCTTGGTAGACAAAGAAACGGCCGTAAAACTGGCTGAAACCGAAGAGCTGCGTTTAACGGCTATAGGCGTTGACAGCTTTGCTCCGGGTATTATTGAAAATAATCAGTTTTACACGGCTAAAGGTGACATAAGAAAAGCGGCAGTTAGAGACTAACCGCCGCTTAACGGAGTCTCTTACTGAAGAGACTCTCGCTTATCTTTCATGTTATGAATAGGTTTCTCAAAAGAGCGCTCCAGAGCGCTCTTTTTCGTTTGTGCGCTTGCCGACGATTCGGCAGGGCAACTCCCTGTACTGATATAAGTGTTTGCCGCTGCAGTGAGTGGATCTTCAGAGCTCCCCCAGTCAGCAACAATTTCATCATCAACCGCACAGTTTGGTGCTATGCCGTCGTAATACTGGCCTTCGCCTTCTGAGTTTACGGTTTCAAAGTTAATGGCAAAGGTAACTTTATCGCATAACTCTTCTGGTTGTTGTCCTACCGGCTTACCACACGTTGGCTCCCCAATAGTAACGACTTTAATATGAGGATTTAGCGAGTTAATGATAATTTCTGACGATGAACAACTGCTGCCAGTGGTCAGCACGAAAACGCGATCTAAGTCGAGCTGTTCAACACCATCGACCAAATTAAAGGGTATGGTTTGGTTCATGTTACTGTTTTGCTCGTTAAAACGGTATTGCAAAAAGGTATTACCCTGAACATTAGTGCCGGCCGCCTGAGTGGCTACTTGGTTGGCGTAGCGGATCAAGCCACCACCGTTATAGCGAACATCAATCACTAAGTGGTTAATACCTTCGGCGGCAAACAGGTCAAAAGCATTATTTAAGTCATTGCCGGTACGATTAATAAAAGAATCCAGAGTAAAGTAACCAACGGTCTCGCCGTCTTGTTCATAAGTTTGCGCACCCATAACCGTATTGGTTTCTACTTCAACTTTACTCAGTAACTCTGTTTGCTCGGTACCGTCTGGCTTTTGCCAGGTAATTTCGCGGCTCAGGCCTTCTTCATTAGGGCCCAGCGCGTCATTAAATTCACCATTGGCAAGCAGTTCAGAAACCGCTACACCTTCAATAGCAATAAGTTCATCTGCGCGGTCAATGCCTGCGGCATCGGCAGGGGAGTCGTCATAGACAAAACGAAACTTAACGCGGCTTTCACTAATTTGTTCCATAGAAAAGCCAAACCCAAAGTAAGTGGCGCTGACAAACAGCTGATCATATTCTTCTTCTGTCAGAATATAGCTGTAGGTGTCTTCTGGTACACGTAACTCTTCAAGAACCGCGTAAACATCGTCGAAGGCTTCGGGATCTAAACTGTCCTGTAATTGGTCAGCCCAAAAGTAGTCGTCTTTCATGTACTCGAAAAATTGCTCATTTTGGTCTTCAGCTGAGCAAAAAGCGTAATCATTACCGTTGTCGGTGCCGCCCGTGTTATCCGTTCCGCCGCTATCTGAACCCGAGCCGCCACAGGCCGCCAGAGCCAGAGTAATACCGATGCACAAAAGCGATTTTTCGAGTTTCATATCCCGTCTCTTTTTCTGTTGTAAAAATGTTAATTTACCACAGCATGCGAAAAGATAAACAGGGAACATGGCGTCTTTACTGAACTCATGGCAAACTGCTGACTATTGAAAACCAAACGAGACAGCCGCTGTTATGGCACAACTGATGATAGATATTGCGGGCACAGAGTTGACCGCTGAAGACAAAAATCTTCTTGCCGCCCCTTCCGTTAACGGACTTATTTTATTTACGCGTAACTTTGCGTCATTAGAGCAGTTGCAAAAGCTGACACGGGAGGCACGAGAGGCCGCCGCTAAGCCTTTGCTCATTGCGGTAGACCATGAGGGCGGGCGTGTTCAGCGGTTCAGACAGGGCTTTAGCGCCATACCGGCTATGGGTTCGCTGCAAAAAATTGAAGATAAAGACGAACGGCAACGCGCTGCACGTGACTTAGGCTGGCTTATGGCGGCAGAAGTTCAGGCTGTGGGCATTGATATCAGTTTTGCACCGGTACTGGACGTAGACGACTGCAGTGACGTGATTGGTGACCGCGCATTTTCTGCAATGCCATCGGAAATTTCTAAACTGGCGTCGTCGTTTATTGAAGGCATGCACGAAGCCGGTATGGCCTGTACCGGCAAGCACTTTCCCGGGCACGGTTCTGTTCAGGCCGATTCCCACATTGCCATTCCGGAAGACGATCGCACGCTAGAGCAAATTCGCGCGCACGACTTAAAGCCGTTTTTGTCATTAAGCCAGAAACTGGACGGCATCATGCCGGCTCACGTTATATACCCGAAAATAGACCCACAGCCTGCGGGTTTCAGTGAGTTCTGGCTACAGCAAATACTGCGCAGCGAACTGCAGTTTAATGGCACTATTTTTAGTGACGACTTGTCTATGCAGGGCGCAACCGTTGCCGGTGACATGGAACAACGCGCTGTGGCGGCACTAAAAGCTGGTTGCGACATGATACTGGTGTGTAACGACAGGGCAGGAGCGGTGCAAGTGCTGGACGCTGATTTGCCCGCCACTGAGCCGGAAAGCGCACAACGTGTGAACCGAATGCTAATGTCGTCCAGTGCGGTATCGCTTGAAGAGTTAAAACGCACCCAGCGCTGGGAACAAGCCCAACGCTGGCTGTAGGTCAGTTAGCTTTAAGCTTATTCGGTTATTCGTAGCTAAGAGGGTCTTCAATGCCGTTGGCGGCGAAGGCCTCTAAACGCTCCTGGCAGGCACCGCATTTACCACAGGCTTCGTGGCGACCGTTATAACAAGTCCAGGTTTGGCTGTAATCCAGCCCCATTTTAATGCCGTCGGCTAGAATCGCGTTTTTATCTACGTCTAAATACGGCGCATGAACCGCGACCGGTTCGTAGTTTGCCATTTTACTGACTACATCCATTTGCCGTACAAACTCCGGCCGACAGTCCGGGTAAATAGCGTGGTCACCCGAATGCGCGCCGTAATACACCGCAGAGGCGTTTTCAGACACCGCGTAACCAATGGCCAGTGACAGTAAAATCATATTGCGGTTTGGCACCACGGTAGATTTCATCGACTCTTCTTCGTAGTGGCCTTCAGGAATGTCGATGTTGTCGGTGAGCGAGCTACCCGATAGCAGCGAGTTAATAGCCGTAATATCCACTAATTTATGGGGTATCCCATGCTGTTTACAGACGTTAGCCGCAACTTCTAACTCTTTGACATGGCGCTGGCCGTAGTTAAACGACAGTGCCAGTACCTCGTTTCCCTCGGCCAGGGCTTTGTGCAAAACGGTAAAAGAGTCCATTCCGCCCGAATAAATAACAACGACCTTTTGCGACATGCTGTAACTCCCCGTATAATCTGCATTCACTCACTTTAACGACAGCCATTTTAACGGAAGCTATGTCTTACCGCATCAACGAAATTTTTGAAACCTTGCAAGGCGAGGGCACCTTTACCGGCGTGCCATCCATTTTTCTGCGTTTGCAGGGTTGTCCTGTGGGCTGTCCCTGGTGCGATACTCAGCACACATGGGAGACCAACCCCAGCGACGAGGTAAGCATAGACGCATTAATGGCAAAAAACGAAGCCTCGTCAAAATGGTCAGAAATGACCGCCGAGGACATTATTGTGCGCTTTGAGCAAGAAGGTTACGCCGCCAAACACGTAGTGATAACCGGCGGTGAGCCCGCTATGTTTGATTTACTGCCGCTTGGCAAGGCTTTAGAAGCCAAAGGCTACCAACTGCAAATAGAAACCAGCGGTACCTTTGAGCTAAAAGTAACCGACAGCACTTGGGTAACGGTATCGCCCAAGCTGGATATGCCCGGCGGCTACCTGGTGCGCCCCGACTGCATGGCACGCGCTAATGAAATAAAGCACCCCATAGCCATGCAAAAGCACATAGACGCGTTAGATTCCTTACTAAAACGCAGCCCACCCAAAGCCGATGCCATTATTTGCCTGCAACCTATAAGCCAGCGGCCACGCGCCACAGAGCTTGCCATGAAAACCTGCATAGCACGCAACTGGCGCCTTTCCGTGCAGATGCATAAATATCTTAATATTGAGTGAGACATTTGCTACTTCTGATCTGACCCCCAAAAACTCGTTCTATACTTCCTGACGTCAACGTTAATTTTGGCGTTGAATGTTGCCAGGAGGGAGTTATGAATACGCATTTAGCCCGGCGTTCTCGTGGTCAGGGAATGACGGAATACATTATTATTGTCGCTTTGATTGCCGTTGCTGCAATTGGAGTCTATTCACTTTTTGGTAAGTCCATACGTAACCAGGTCGCCGGTCTTGCTCAGGAAATGACAGGGCAGTCGTCTTCCCAGCAATTAAATAGAGCGCGCCAGTCTTCAAGACGAGCAGGAACTGTAGCTAATACTGATGTCAACCTCGGAAATTATGACGAGGCGACAGAGCAAGGCAATCAGTAGCGATGACTTTCTCAAATACTAACTCACGAATAAAAGGGCAAACCCTGATTTTAATGGTCGGGGTTCTGTTGCTGGTTTCTCTGCTTTTATTCGCTGTGACTGATATGGGAAAACACGCCAGGCGTCAGTGGTACCTACAAAGCGTTGCAGATAACGCAGCGTATAGTGCGGCCGTCGCAATGTCTCGGCAGATGAACTTTCTTGCGCTAACAAACCGTGCACTTATTGGCAATCAAGTAGCAATTGCTCAATGGGTGGGACTGGCTAGTTACTTATCAATGTTAGACAGAACGGCTGATAATCTCGAGGCTGTAACGTCATTTATTCCTTACCTAGGGCAAATTACTCGGGCTCTATCTACTGTTATTGAGCGTATTGAAGAAGGATTCGAGCAGATAGTAGAAGTACTTATCAGGTTTCAGGTGGCTGTAATTCAAGGAATATCAGCAGCGCAGCGATTATTAGACGCAAGTTTTGTTATGGAGTTACCTCTTCTTATTCAAGATATCGTTTCTAAACACTCTACAGATCTTAGCTGGGAAGCTTACCAAGGTGGTGGCATAGCTCCGTTCCCTAGCCTTTGGTGGCGCAAAACAGAAGTACGCAATACCAGTAATAGTGAAGAATCAAAGGAGTTAGAAGAACTGACCTTAAAGAGTTTGGATCCGTTTAGTCGTAATAGAGGATATAACTGGGTCAATATCTTCACTCACAAGATTGTTAAGCGTGGTGGAACGGAACTATCAAGAAACCGAAATGGTGGTTGGGACTGGCACGCTTTGGATTCAGTGTCACTTCACGGAAGAAGTTGGTTTATAGGAAGCTTTAAAGAGCAACTGCCATTAGGTTGGGGGGCTAAGGCACAGGATCAACGCCGTTCCCGGCGCGCAGGCTATGGAGGCGCTTTTCGCAGTAATTCAATGTCTTCACGTTTGGGATTAGCCCAAATGGAGTCGATTGGTGTTAGGCAAAAGCCATTTGGTTATATGGGCCTGAGAAACTTAAATGAGTTTGGAGACAATACAGTTTTAATTTCTGTTAGGGACGACAACGAGCAGGTGGCGCATGCGAAAGCGATTTCGGAGTTCTCCAGAGCAGGCACAGTTTTCCCAAGAAAAGATCAGAAGTATGAACGCGAAAATTTATTTAATGCACTATGGGAGCCCAAAGTAATTCCTCTATCAGGTCTGGATAAAGGAGTAATAATTAGTCGTGAAGAAATTTAGCAACGGTCAGGCGGTTATTGAGTTTTTAATTTCGATTTCTTTTTTGGTTGTAATTATAGGATCTGCATTTAATGAACTAATGATTTCACAAAAAAACTCTGAAAAAGAACTAATTAATGCAAGAAACCTGATTTGGAATAGTCATTTTGATGGTGAGTTTATGCTTAAAAGTGATGATTATAGGTTGGCAAGAAGGCTGGGAATTATAATTAGCCCTATTGATCAAATAATTAATATTGATCTGCCAATGAAGAATTTGTGGCAAACAAGAGAAAATTATTTCGCCATGGCAAAACTTAGTGACGGCTGGGAAACAAAGAGTAGGGATGGGCTTAGCAATAGGCCTGCCAGATTAGTCATAAATAATGTCTTGTCTGGGAGTATTACTAATGTCATTCAGGATGGTTTGGGTTCTCTATTTCTATCACGTGAGTTGAGGTCAGGATCTCTGAGTTTTGGTCATATAGACTCCGACGTTGTGCCGGATGAAGCTTTATTAGAGGAGTGTTCATATGATTGCTGATGTCCCCGCAGGGTTTGATCAATGGGAGTGGTCTAAAATGCCACTTTCAAAAAATTCGGCTGTAACAGCCTATTTCTTGCAAAGTCCCCAAACCCCGGACTGGAACCTTGTGGAAGATTTTTATTCCTACTGTCCTGCTCCCCATAGAGACTTTTGGATCTGTCCAATCGGAGAGGATAATTGGACTTTTTTTAAAGGAGATGGGGGCTCCTGGATATTGAGCAAAATAATTTTGCCGTATACAGAAAAACCTAAACTGAAGGGGCCTTTTCACGCAATCTCGAAGAGCCAGAAAAACGGAAAAGAGGTATGGGTTTACCTCTCTACATTCAAGTTCAATGACATTCAAAATATATTAAAGCTAACTTATAGCCAAAAGATTGATTCGTTTAAATCAATCGAGAAGTCCCATGATTTATGGATATTCAAAGAAGATATGGGTCGTTTAATGTTCTCGGAGCAAGGTGAGTACGTGATTTTGGTTCATGTTCTATGAACAAGAAGCAAAGCGGTCAGGCATCGACAGAGTGGTTACTAATCTCTCTTTTAATAATGACCGCTTTATTTATTGTTGAAGAACAACTCTCACTCATTGAGTACTTAATTGAGACCGGTCGTAAGGCAAGAGAATTTTATTATTTTATCTGGCGCTATTTAGTATTAATTCCAGGAGGGAGCTCATGAAAAAAAAGGCGAAATGGATTTTTGCCGTAATTTTTAGCTCAATAATTTCGATTTTAACTATTTTTCTAATTCACCAATATTTGCAGCAAGAAACGCATCGTAGACTTCAGGAGGCTTCAGGAAATGCCGGTAGTGTTGTCGTCTTTTCAAGGGAGTTGAAGGCAGGTGATATTATCAAGGTAAGTGACTTGCTGGCTCGAAGTTACCCTCAAGAGCTAATCAACAATGATTGGTATATAGAAAGCTCAGCAGGCCTTCTTATAGGTCGGCAACTTCGAAGTTCTGTACAACCCGGAGAGCCAGTTTCTGAGCGTTTTTTATTGAATAACAAAAACAGTGGATTATCGGAAAAATTGCCTAGCGGATATTACGCTATCACAGTTAGCACGGATAACTTAGGGCACCATAATGCAATGCTAAAAGAAGGGGATGTAGTCGATATTGTATTTGTTGGTGAGTTTAATGAAAAATTCCGGAAGTACGATTTTTTTGAAGAAATTGAAGTTTTCGATATTCACGGACTACAGGAAGGGTATGGCTCATACTCACTGACATTATTGATAGATCCTTTGGAAGTAAAGGCCTTCACTCAGGCTATTGGAAGTCCAATGCTGGTCTGGGCGAGAGGGCGTCACTCAGATCAAATAGAAATTTGGCATCAAGAATCTAAACAAAGCAAGGTGGAACCATGGACGGTCCAATAAAGTTAAAATGTTATCTGTTTACAACTTTATTCATATTTGTAGCCTTTAGTGCTCAAGCCGGTGTTGAAAACGCCTTATACCGACTTCAAAAAGGGCAAACTCAAATTATCAATATAGAACCCGGTACCGATATTCTTATTAGCGATGAGAGTGTTGCCGATGTTCATTTATTAAGTAATAACGAGGCTATTCTAAGGGCGCTTAACGTTGGTCAGGCTGATATCTGGCTGAAATCTGAAGACGCGTTAAAGGAATTAAACGTTAGTGTAACAGCTAGTTTCGATCTTTCATTGGAAGGGCGTATCGAAGCGATATCTGATGTAGAAGAAGCTCTCACTAAAGCAGAGAAATCGGGGATCATTGTTTTGGCGGGGAAGATTTCTAAGAAGCATCACGATGAATTAGAAAAAATTTCTCAGGATCATGAAGAAATATTGAATTTAACTGAACCTTTTCAGGAAGAGCCTCCGATGTTGACACTAAGAGTCAATATTCTGGAAACAAAGCGTCAGTACCTGGAAGAGCTCGGTATTCGTTGGCAAGGTGCGACTAGCGGCCCAACATTCTCGAGCTCTTTGTCTGGTTTATTTGAATGGGACGCAGAAATTAATTCCCAATTAATGCTTATGCAGCGCCACGGCCTTGCGAAATTACTGGCTAATCCTGTTTTGTCTACACAAAGTGGTGAAAGAGCAACGTTTCTTGCGGGAGGAGAGCTCCCTATTCCGCAAGTTGTGGCTCAGGGAATGCAGGATGTGACGTTCCGGGAGTACGGTATAAAACTGGTTATTCAACCTGTCGTCTTGGATGACAATAGGATAAAGACGAAACTTCACGCTGAGTTGAGCAATATTGATCCAGCTGTCTCCGTGTCTGGGGTACCTGGAATACTTAGCCGTAGAACTGAATCAGTATTTCTCTCAAATGATGGGGATACGCTGGTCCTATCTGGTCTTTTAAGTACGGATGAGTCAGCTCAAGAAGATGAAATACCAGGGTTAGGGTCATTACCTATTTTAGAGAATGCATTCAGAAGTCAACAGAATCGGGAGCAAACCACAGAGTTAATTATTATGGTTACTGCCGAGCGTATGGATACAGCAGGGCAGCGGTTTCGGGATAAAGAAAAGCGACTGGTGCAAAAAGATAACTGGTATCAGAACGACTCGGTTCTACAGCTGAGAGAGACATTTCGATGACATCAGAAAACTTAATCGACACCCTAAAAGAACATTTAGATAACAGAGACCCTCGTTTCGAGGAGATGAACGAAGGTGAGTTGAGGCGTTACGCCGAGTCTTTTTTAAAAGAAAAAGTAGGAGCTCCAGAAAATGAGGTTATAGATGCGGTTGCGGAAGTTATCGGCTTGGGACCCCTTGAACGGCTTCTAATAGATGAGACAGTCACTGAAATTATGGTTAATAGTTATGATCAGATCTATGTGGAGCGCGCTGGTAGGCTGGAAAAAGCTTTAGAGCAGTTCAGCAATGAGTTCTCTCTGCGGCGCACTATCGATAAGATTGTGTTGCCTTTAGGTCGCCACGTCGATGATGCTTCACCTATGGTAGACGCTCGCTTACCGGATGGCTCCCGTGTAAATGCAGTACTAGCGCCATTAGCGACCAAAGGCTCATGTCTCACTATCCGAAAATTTATCAATAAGTCTTTAACGGTCGAGGACTTGGTTAATAGTAATTCATTGACAGAACAGGCTGCTGGATTTCTAAAACTTGCTGTTCGCTGTCGCCAAAATATTATTGTTTCTGGTGGAACAGGAACGGGGAAAACAACCTTACTAAACATTCTATCTCAGGAAATTCCGGAAAATGAAAGAATTATAAGTATCGAAGACGCGGCTGAACTGCAGTTAAACCACAACAATTTGATAAGTCTTGAGGCGCGACCCAAGAATCAGGAAGGGACCGGCGCTATAAGTATTCGAGAGCTCGTTATCAATGCACTGCGGATGCGTCCCGATCGGCTTATTGTTGGCGAATGCCGAGGGTCAGAAGCTTTAGACATGTTACAGGCTATGAATACTGGTCACGCAGGATCTCTGAGTACGGTTCATGCGAATAGTGCCCGAGATGCATTAAGGCGCCTTGAAATTATGGTTTTGATGGGTGGAATAGAACTCCCTATTTCTGCGTTACGACAACAAATAGCCAGTGCCGTTAATATTGTCATTCAGATAGCTCGCCTTTCCGATGGTAGAAGGGTGGTGCTTAGTATCAGTGAAGTTACAGGGATAGATGACAATGTTTTACAGTTGTCACCATTATTTGAGAGAAGTAACGCGGCTCAATCATTAATGAGCAATAAGATCCTATGTAAATTCGCAGAGGAACAAACGGAAAATGTTCGTCAGGAAGTCTGGGAAGCACTTATGGGAGATGGGCTATGTTCATTCTCGGATTAGCGTTCTTGATAGTTTGCAGCGGGCTGTGCTGGCTATGGATTCTCTCGCATTTAACACCAAAACGATATCAGCTTCTTGAAGAAAAGCTTAGGTTATCAACAGTGCGTTCTTTGGAAGAGTTCTTCTTGAGAATGCCGGTAACAATTCTCGTCAGAGGTTACCTCATTGTGACGATCTTAATACCTTTAATTGTATGGTTATCTGTCAGTAAACTATGGGCGGTAGCGGCGTTTATTTTAACTTTAGTAGCACCGCCATTTGTCTATCGTCATTTAAAAAAGCAACGTTATATGAAGATAGAGAAACAATTGCCTGCAATGTTGATTGGGCTCAGTAATCAATTAAGAAGTGGTACAAGTGTCGGTTCAGCTTTAAAGAATTTAAAAGGAACCTTATTACCTCCTTTAGGACAAGAAGTGGACGAGCTATTGAGGCAAGAAAAAGTTGGTAAACCCTTAGCTGATTGCTTAGAGGATTGGCAGCTTAGGGTTCCGGCTTTCTCCATTACACTCGTGGTTCAGTCTTTAGTTTTAGGTTTGAAAAGTGGAGGGCAACAATCGGACTTATTTCTGAGATTGGCTGATAACCTTCAACAACAGCAGCACATTAAAGAACGGCAGATGACGTTGACCTCACAAGCCAGAATGCAGGCTAAAATTCTCGTTATGATGCCTGTTGGGTTGTACTTTCTTTTAAGTTGGATTAAGCCAGAGCATACTGCTCTTTTCACCGAGTCACGCGTTGGCATTTTAATGCTTATAGCAGCCATTATATTGATGTTCATTGGTGGATGGATCGTTAAACGAATTATGCACCCGGAAGATGAGAAATGATTATAGTTGCTTTCTTAACATTTCTGACGACGCTTAGCTTTTCGTTTTTAGTCTTTGCTGTCTGGAAAATTTTATCACTTGGGAAAAAGCTGGATTATGCAGTATTAAAAATGTGGTCAATTTTACCTGAAAGAATCAAGATATGGACGGTTCGCTACTTGGAAATTGATTTTCTAAAAGGAGCTGCTCAATCATTTTTCTTCTGGTTTTTTACGGCGTGTGTATCAATATTTTTTTCACTGTTTTTGGGATGGTGGCTAGTAAGTGTTATCTATTTCCTTTTTTTATTAATGCTTATAAACAAGAAAAGGCAACTAGCTCTAAAAAATAATAAAGCGATAGTTCGCCAACTTCCTGACTTTTGCGATCTAATTTCTATGATGATTGCGTCAGGAATTCCTCTCATTTCGGCCTTGGAGACGGTATCTACATCATGCAACGACCTTCTGCTGGCGCGGGAAATTAGATCGATGCTCAGTCGGCTACGAAGAGGTACAAGTTTTGCTCAGTCAATGGATGAACTGTCTGGGCGGTATGATACGAAGCAGCTCCATGAGTGGAGTTCCATGCTGATAAAAGGCTATCAGCAAGGAACTAGCCTGACGAAGTCGTTAAGGTTTTATGCCAATCAATTAAGACAGGATTTACTCAACTCAGCCGAAAAGAGAGCGCAGGAAGCGCCAGTAAAGCTTTTGTTTCCACTGGTAACTTGTTTTTTTCCGGTAAATTTTCTGATTATTCTAGGTCCAGTAATTGTTCAAATAGGCCAAGGAGGGCTTGGATGAGAAGCGAGAAAGATATTGTTTTATGGCCCAAAGTAAAGGCTATGAAAAAATTCCATCAAAGGTTGATCGGCATGCTTGGTGAGCAGCAGCCAACGACAGAAATGGCCTTCTGGTTTCCATTTTGTAAATCAATACATACTTGGGGAATGAAAGAACCAATTGATGTTGTTGCCTTTGACAAAGAAAGCAGAATTATAGAGGTTCGTCGATTCATTTGTCCCAACGAAATTGCTCGTTTTAAGGGGGCTCACGGATTGGTTGAAATGGCCGCTGGAAACTTTTGGCCTTTAGAAAAATGGATTGGGAAAAAATTAAAGTTTATTAATAGGCATGGAGAGCTAAATGAAAACAAGTATTTTGATTGCTGTATTGCTATTGAGCTTAATTAATCAAGGCTGTAGCGCGACAGTAGAAGAGAGACAGGTTAGGAAGCAGAGTTTGGAAGCGGCGGTTAACTGGTATAGCAATGGAGATCTTCTATCAGCAGAACAGCATTTGCAATGGCTACACCGTAAGGGGCTTGGAACGGATAAAAGTTGGGCGTTGCTTGGCAATATTTACTTTAGGCAGTATCGCTTTAAAGCTAGTGAACCAGCCTATTGGAAATCGCTGAAGCTCAATGCTTCAGATAAGAATGTCTGGTTCAATTTAGCTTTACTTAACCTCCGTCAAACGACAAACGTTCTTATGGATGCTCGTGTTGAACTGGACACATTTGACGGAGAGCTTGAGAAGTTGCTCAATGAGCTATTGAGGATCCAAAAGGTACGTTTGAAGGACGTACCTGAGGTCTCTAACGCACCGAATGCTTCATTATCCGAGCCTTCTGGCGTTGCCAGTCGCGCTCTTTAATGGTGTCGCGTTTATCGTGTGACTTTTTACCCCGGGCTAAAAATATCTCCAGTTTTGCCCACGGGCCTTTCCAGTACATGGCTGTGGCAACAATGGAATAACCCTCACGCTCTGAGGCGCCAATAAGCTTATCCAGCTCGCGGCGCTTCAGCAGCAGTTTACGGCTGCGGTCGGGTTCGCAATAAACGTGGCTTGAGGCTTGGTTAAGTGGCTGAATTTCGGCACCCAAAAGGTAAGCTTCGCCATTTTTTATAATGACGTAGCTGTCGCTAATGTTTACCTTGCCAGCCCTTATGCTCTTAATTTCCCAGCCTTGCAAGCTGACACCTGCCTCGAACTTGTCTTCAAGGAAGTATTCATGCCGCGCTTTTTTATTACGAGCGATGGTATTGGACGATTGTTGTGGTTTCTTTTTACTCATGGCGGCTATTATACCTATGCGCACTGAAAAGAAAATTGCTTTAAGGGCTTCAAAGCGTTTCTGGTTGCGTTATTATTGCGCAGTTGATTTTAGTTGTAGGTAGAAAAATGCCCAGTATCGAAAAAAGTGCTTTAGTTTCGTACAGCGCTAAACAAATGTTCGACCTTGTTAACCACGTTGAAGCGTATCCGGAGTTTGTGCCCGGGTGCGCCGCGTCGCGGGTGCTGGAGTCATCTGACGAACAAAAAGTGGCAGCATTAGATATTAGCAAAGCGGGTATCAGCAAAACTTTTACCACGCGCAATACACTGCATGAACCGGAACGTATTGATATGGACCTGGTAGACGGCCCATTTAAAAAGTTAACGGGCGGCTGGGTGTTTACGCCACTGGCTGACGATGCCTGCAAAGTCGAGCTGAAGCTGGACTTCGAATTTTCGAGTCGTTTGCTGGGCATGGCGTTCGGTAAAATATTCAGTGAGGTGACCTCGCGTATGGTCGACGCTTTTGTCAAACGGGCAGAACAAGTGTATGGCAACCAGCATGGGTAATAAATTAACCATTGAAGTCGCGTACGCTACGCCGGAAAAACAAGTGTTGCTAACGGTGCACCCACAAGAGGGCGCGACGGTAGAAGAGTGCATCAAAATGTCGGATGTGTTCGAGCACTTTCCCGAAATTGATCTTGAACAGCAAAAAGTGGGTATTTGGAATAAGACGGTCAAATTAGATGCGCAGCTAAGAGATGGCGATCGCATTGAAATTTATCGTCCGTTAATTGCCGATCCAAAAGCCGTACGCAAACGTCGTGCGGAGGAAGCCAAGCAGTCAGGCCGGGCAAATAGGGTGACCGGTGGTCGGCCTGACGCGAATCGTCGAGCGCAGGCTGAGGAGTCTAAGCCAGAATGAAGCTGTATATTATGCGTCATGGTGAAGCAAACTACCCACACGGTAGTTATTCTGATCGCGAACGCCGTTTAACCACCAACGGTGAACGCGAAGTTGTGACCACGGCCACTTGGCTGATAGACAAGCAGCCGAAAGTTGACTGTGTTTACGTCAGCCCTTATTTACGGGCGCAACAAACAGCCTCTATTTTACTGTCGCACCTTAAGACCGGGCAGCGACAGGACTGCGATGATATTACGCCCGACGGTCACGCGGCGTCGGTTGTCAGTTGGCTTGCAGCAGAAATTCAGGAACATAACTTTGAGAGTGTGGTACTGGTATCGCATATGCCGTTGGTGAGTTATTTAGTGCATGAGCTGGACGCCAGTGTACAACCCCCTATTTTTCCGACGGCAGGCATTGCGGTTGTTGATTTCTCGCCAGAAACGTTACGCGGCAAATTCCAGCAGTTATTAATAGCGGAGCGCTGTGCGGGCTAAAGGTTAGCTCGCAACGTTTAACAGAACCAGCAACGAGGCTGCGCCACCCCATTCCAGCGGAGCCTGATGAAATGCCCGCACATGCGGGTGCTGCACCAGCCAGTGCGGCAACTGTTGCTTGAGCTTACCACTGCCGTGCCCATGCATAATACAACAGCAATCAATGTGTTCGCGTTCACATGCCAGTAGCAAGGCGGCCAGCTCCTGTCGAGCCGTGGCGAGTGTCATGCCGTGTAAATCCAATAACAACTCTGGCGTGTAATCCCCCCGGCGCAATTGCTTAACCAGGTAAGCCGATTCACCTTCGGCAGCAAAGCGTATCGGTCCTTCGGCAAAATGCGCTTCAAAATCGTCGGAAAAGTAATGGCTGGCTGAACGACTGGCGTCGGCTATTTGCTGTGCACTGGGGCGATTTGAGAGCTGCCTGCGTTTACGCAGCTCAGCAATTTTTGGCGGCTCCGGCGGCAGTTTGTCTTGCTTGATACGTGAAGCTCCTCTCGCGGCTTCACGAAAAAGCTCGATATCGTCTTCCGAAAGTGATGATGACTGATGTTTGTTTGCGACCATGATTGATGAAAACCGCGCTGAATTAAGGTATCTTTAAGGCATTAAGTTTATTCAGTATAAAACATTCAGTGGTCGGGAGACAGCCTTTGCAAGTGCGTAATCTGGAACAAGCCATTCAAGAGTTGGTCAGCATTGATGACGTTATCCGTTGGAGTGTAACGCAGTTGAATCAGTCCGATGTGTATTACGGTCATGGTACGGACAATCCGATTGATGAAGCGCGGGCTTTATTAAGCCATGTATTACAGCTCACCAGTGCTCAATTGGCTGATATGGGTCATTGCCGGCTGCTGGCATCAGAAAAGCAAGAGTTTACTGAGCTACTTAAACAGCGCATAGAGAAACATATTCCCTCGGCTTACCTAACACATCAGGCTTGGTTTGCCGGTTTGCCTTTTTATGTTGATGAGAGGGTGCTGGTGCCTCGCTCACCCATTGCAGAACTGATTGAAAACGGGTTCCAGCCCTGGCTGACGCAACAGCCACACCGTGTTTTAGATTTATGTACAGGCGGGGGCTGTATTGCAATAGCCTGTGCTTACGCTTTTCCTGAAGCCGAAGTTGATGCGCTGGATATTTCAACCGAAGCGCTGGAAGTGGCAGAATTTAATATTGAGCAGCACGGCTTAACCCATCAAGTCACCCCCATTCAGTCAGACTTATTCAACGCGGTAAAAGCTGAAAAGTACGATTTAATAGTTAGCAATCCGCCGTATGTTGATTCTGAAGATATGGCGGATTTACCGCCGGAATACCTCCACGAGCCAGAGTTGGGCTTAGCCGCGGGTGAGGACGGTTTGATTCTGGTTGATGACATGCTGCTACAGGCGCCCGACTTGCTAAACGACGGCGGCTTGTTTGTTTGTGAAGTCGGTAACTCGATGCTAGCGCTTGCCGAAAAGTACCCACAAACGCCCTTTACCTGGCTTGAGTTTGCCAATGGTGGTGACGGGGTTTTCTTGCTGACAAAAGAACAGCTTATTGAACATAAACAACGAGAAACTAAGGCCAGCTAATGCCAGGAAACAGTTTTGGACAGTTATTTAAAGTCACCACTTTTGGTGAGAGTCACGGGCCTTCATTAGGCGCGGTAGTGGACGGCTGTCCAGCTGGTCTGGCGCTAACGGAAGCCGATTTGCAAGAGGCGTTGGATCGACGTAAGCCGGGTCAGAACCGCTACACCACAGCTCGCCGGGAGGCCGATCAAGTTAAAATTCTTTCCGGCGTCTTTGAAGGTGTTACGACGGGTACCCCTATTGGGCTGCTGATAGAAAATACAGACCAGCGCAGTCAGGATTACTCTGACATAAAAGATACTTTCCGTCCGGGTCACGCCGACTACACTTATCAGCATAAGTACGGAGTAAGAGATTATCGTGGCGGCGGTCGTTCTTCCGCTCGCGAAACGGCAATGCGGGTGGCTGCCGGGGCTATAGCTGAGAAGCTACTGCAGCAGCAGGGTATCGAGGTGCAGGCAGCGTTGACACAAATGGGTGATGTTGTGGCTAGCAACATTGACTGGCAACAGGTACGCGAAAATGAGTTGTTCTGCGGCGATGCGAATGCGGTAGAACCTATGCAGGAGCTTATTCGTCAGCTGAAAAAGGAAGGCGATTCGGTCGGTGCTAAAATTCGGTTGCAGGCTACAGGTGTTCCACCGGGTTGGGGTGAGCCAGTTTTTGACCGGTTAGACGCGGATCTAGCCAAAGCTTTAATGAGTATTAATGCGGTGAAAGCGGTCAGCATTGGCGACGGTTTTGAAGTGGTCAGCCAGCGCGGCAGTGAGCATCGTGATGAAATGACACCTGAAGGTTTTTTATCAAATCACGCGGGTGGTGTTTTGGGCGGTATAAGTAGCGGACAACCCGTGTTTGCCGATATCGCACTAAAGCCAACGTCCAGTATAGCCATTAGTGGCCGAACAATTGACCGCTGGGGTAACGAGCAGGCCATAGTGACAAAAGGCCGTCACGACCCTTGTGTCGGCATCCGCGCGGTTCCTATAGTAGAAGCTATGGCCAGTCTGGTTTTAGCAGACCATTGGTTACGTCAGCGCGCGCACAATGTATCAGCCCAAACTGAAACACCGGACATTAGTCGTTAAAGCAGGTATGAGTCAGACGTCAGAACATCATTATCAGCGCTTGATTGAAGTTTTTGAGCGCTGTTTCAAAGAAGATCACAACACAGTATTAGTTGCGGGTAACGACGAACCTTATTATCAGCCAGCAACGGAAGAGGGTGAGCCAAACCAAGTGGTTTTTGCCCATGGTTTTTTTGCTTCAGCACTACATGAAACAGCACATTGGTGTATAGCGGGGGAAGCGCGTCGCAAGCAGTTTGACTATGGTTACTGGTATGAACCTGACGGGCGAAACGAAGCCCAGCAACAGTCTTTTGAACAGGTTGAGCGCAAGCCGCAGGCTTTGGAGTGGCTGTTTTCTTTATGCTGCGGCTTTCCGTTCCAGGTCAGTGTAGACAACCTGAACGGGGTTGAGGTAGACAGACAGTTATTTACTGCTAAGGTAGCTGAGCAGTTAAATCATCTGCTGGAAGAAAAGACACTACCGCCGCGAGCTGCAAAGTTTGCAAAAGCACTTTGTCACGACTTTAATTGTAGTTGGCCTAGTGGTCAGGTAGTTAATTCTTAATCCTTGAGAAGGAGCAATCTATGTTTTTAAGAGCATTGTTAGTAACAATTTCAATACTGGGTTTAAGTGCCTGTGAAACAATGGAAGGCGCAGGTCAGGATATAGAAAATGCCGGTGAAGAAATTGAAGAAGAGGCTGAAGAAGCTGAAAACGAGTAGTAATGGAAGCAAGTAGTAATGGAAACAAGTAGTCGATTAACCGTTGGTTTTATTATTAACCCATATGCGGGGATTGGCGGCGCCCTAGCTTTGAAGGGAAGCGACGGCGCCCATATTCGGGAACAGGCATTAGCGGCCGGGGCTGAAAAAAAGGCCGCCAAACGCGCGCAGACCGCATTAGAACTTCTCCAGCCTTACAAAAAACAATTGCACTTTGTCACTGCTGATAATGAAATGGGCTCCGAAACTCTTGCAGCTATGGGCTTTTCATTTGAGTCAGCTTACTCTGCTGCTGAGTCCCCTTCCTCTCCTGAAGACACCAAAAGAGCGGTGTCAGAAATTATTCATCATAAGGTCGATATTCTTTTGTTCGCCGGAGGTGATGGTACCGCCCGTGATATTTACCAAGTTGTTCCTGAACACCAACTGGTGTTGGGCATCCCCGCCGGTGTAAAGATTCATTCAGGAGTCTATGCTATCAGTCCACTGGCTGCAGGACGGGTGATTGAGAAGATTCTTAGGGGCGAGCTATCCAGCATCCATAATGCCGACGTGATGGATATTGATGAAGAGGCCTTCAGAGAAGGCACTGTGCGTGCAAGACGCTTTGGGGAAATGTCGGTACCGGCTGAACTGGAATACGTTCAGGCCGTTAAAATGGGTGGTAAAGAAAGCGACGAGATGGTTTTGGATGACATTGCCGCAGAAATTGTCGAGCGTGTTGACGACGAGTTGCTCGTAATGGGGTCGGGCTCAACGGTAGCCGCTGTTATGCAGACTATGGGGCATGAAAATACCTTGCTCGGCATTGACTTAGTTCAGCAGGGCGGTCTGCTGGCCAGTGATGTGACCGAGAGCCGTTTATACGAAACCGTATCTCAGCAGGCAAACGGAATGGTTAAATTGGTGATAACGTTGATAGGCGGGCAGGGGCATTTATTTGGTCGCGGTAATCAACAGCTGAGTCCACGCGTACTTCGGCATATTGGTAAAGACAATATTTGGGTCATTGCGACTAAAAAGAAGTTGCAAGCACTGAATAATAAACCGTTGCGAGTAGACACTGGCGATTCCGAATTAGACCGCGAGCTTGCCGGAACTATCCGGGTTATAACCGGCTACCACGACGAAGTTCTCATGCCCGTGGCAACCGTAGACTAACTTCAGTCTGTTAGAACTGAGTTTTAGGCATATGCACCACCAAACCGTCTAATTCGTCGGTTATTTCTATCTGACAGCTTAAGCGGCTGTTGTCTTGGGGCTCTAGTACCATATCTATCATGTCTTCTTCCTGCTCTGATGGAGCCGGAAGCTTGTCCTGCCACTCGGGTGGGATGTAGCAGTGGCAAGTTGCACATGACATGACGCCACCACATTCTCCAATAATACCGTCAACAAAGTTCTCGACAGCGGCTTCCATAACGTTGGTTCCTGAATCGACGGTGGCTTCAAATTGGTTACCATCGGCATCGACGAAATAAACGGTTGGCATGATAAATTCTGTATCCTGTTAAAAAATGAAAAGTGAACAACAAATCTTGCGGTAGTTAGGATAAAATACCTGCCTTTTAACCACAACGCCAAACTTTCAAGGTTTCTCATGCTGGAAAAGCTGTTTTCAATAAAAGCAAGTGGTAGTTCGGTCAAGTCTGAGGTTATAGGCGGGCTAACAACCTTCTTGACCATGGCTTATATCATCTTCGTTAACCCGTCTATTTTAAGTGAAACGGGTATGGATTACGGAGCTGTATTTGTAGCAACCTGTCTGGCGGCGGCTATTGGCTGCTTAATTATGGGGTTATGGGCTAATTATCCTGTCGCGCTGGCGCCTGGAATGGGGCTGAATGCGTTTTTCACTTACACCGTGGTATTTAGCATGGGTTATACCTGGCAGACCGCCTTAGGAGCAGTGTTTTTCTCTGGGTGTTTATTTTTTTTACTCTCCGCTTTTCGCATTCGCGAGTGGATAATAAAATCAATTCCGGCCACCTTACGCTTAGCCATCGCAGCTGGTATCGGTGCCTTTTTGGCGTTAATCGGATTACAGAACGCGAATATTATTGTGGCCAACGACGCTACCATGGTGACCTTAGGTTCATTGTCTGAACCCTCGGTATTGTTAGCTGCAGCGGGCTTTTTTCTCATTATTGGGTTAGTTGCACGACAGGTGCAGGGCGCAGCGTTAATCAGCATTTTACTGGTCACGCTTATTGCCTGGGCAACCGGGTTGGTCGAATACAATGGCATTGTGTCTGCACCGCCAAGCTTGATTCCAACCTTTATGCAAATGGATTTAGCCGCTGCTTTTGATATTGGCATGTTGTCTGTTATTTTCGCCTTTTTGTTTGTTGATCTTTTCGATACTTCGGGAACTTTACTGGCGGTGGCGCAAAAGGCTGGTTTGGCAAAAGCCAACGGCGAAATGCCGCGTCTAAATAGAGCATTAATGGCGGACAGCACGGCAACAGTTGCCGGTTCAATGCTGGGTACGTCGACCACCACCAGCTACATTGAGTCGGCGGCTGGGGTCGCTTCGGGAGGCAAAACGGGACTTGCGGCGGTCGTTGTCGGCATTTTATTTTTATTGGCCATGTTCTTTGCCCCGTTGGCTGGTATGATTCCAGCTTATGCAACAGCTGGAGCTATCATCTATGTTGCGGTGCTAATGTTGTTTACGCTTAAAGATGTAAAGTGGGACGATATTACCGAAGCCGCACCGGTTGCCGTGGTTTTACTGATGACGCCTCTGACATTTTCGATAGCAGACGGTATCGCATTAGGTTTTATTAGTTACGTTGTGGTGAAGCTGCTTGGCGGACGCTATCAGGATTTAACACCAAGCGTCATTTTTTTAGGCGCACTTTTTGTCGCTAAATTTATTTGGTTAGGGTAAAAAAATTATGGGATGGCATTCAAACCGCGAGTTTTTTGTATCATGGGAAGAGTTGCACCGCGCGACACGCGAACTCGCTCGTCGTCAATTACCGGCCGAGCAATATAAGGGAATTATTGCTGTTAGTCGGGGTGGTCTGGTGCCGGCAGCAATCGTCGCTCGCGAACTGAATATTCGTGTTGTCGACTGTGTGGCTGTTAGTTCATATGACCACACAGAACAACGTGATGATTTGCAGGTAATGAAAGACGTTACCGCAACGACTGATGGTGAAGGTTTTTTGGTTGTTGATGACTTGGTTGATACCGGTAACACCTTGAAGTTTTTACGTGATCGCTTGCCTAAAGCGAAATTTGTTACGGTTTATGCAAAGCCGGCTGGAATGGAATTAGTTGACGACTTTGTGGCTGATTTGGCTCAGGATACCTGGATTCACTTTCCCTGGGATATGCATTTACATTATATAGAGCCTTTGGCAGGACAGGAGTCTTAAAACTCCATCGTTAAGGTAAAAAGGATTAAGGTATAAAAAAAGGGCCTGATAGCAAAACCTATCAGGCCCTTTTTGTTTTTAGCGAGTTTAGAGCTGTTGCTGTATGAAGTTGACGCAATCATCCAAGCTTATTTTCTGCTTCTCTCCGCCTTTACGGCTTTGGTACTCAACCTGGTTCTGATCTAAGTTACGTTCCCCAACCACCACTTGATGTGGAATGCCGATGAGTTCCATGTCCGTGAACATGACCCCAGGGCGTTCTTTACGGTCATCAAACAGAACATCAATACCTTGAGCCTTCAAATCGTTATAAAGCGTTTCAGCGGCCTCTTGAACGCGTGCTGACTTGTGCATATTCATGGGCACAATAACAACCTGGAAAGGAGCCAGAGCGTCTGGCCAGCAAATACCACGGTCGTCGTTATTTTGCTCAATGGCTGCTGCCACAATGCGGGAAACACCAATGCCATAGCAACCCATGGTTAAGGTTTCGTGTTTACCGGATTCAGACAGTACGCCAACCTTCATGGCTTCACTGTATTTTTTGCCTAATTGGAAGATGTGACCAACTTCTATGCCGCGGGCTATCTTTACTTTGCCCTGCCCGCAAGGGCTGGGGTCACCTTCAACCACGTTGCGAATGTCGACCGCGCTGTACTCGCCGGTATCACGTTCCCAGTTTACGCCAGTTAACCACTGACCGTTTTCATTTGCTCCACAGGCAAAATCGGACAGGTGAGCGGCGCTGTGATCAACCAGCAAAGGCAATTTCGCTTTCACTACTCCCACGTAAGGGGCTTCTGTTCCGGTCGCTTTTTCTGTCTGTGTCAGTATTTCTAATGGTGAGGCGACCTGAATGAGTTTCTCAGCTTTGACCGTATTTAATTCGTGGTCAGCCCGAAGCACAAGCTGAACGTATTCAGCATCGATTTCGTCTGATGCTTTGACAATAAAAGACTTGGTTGCCTGCTGGCTTTCTACCGACAAAGGCTGTAGCACAGCAGCTAGCTCGTCGCCTTGCACTTCATGCTTTTCTACTTTTTGATTCGGAGCAGGGCGCTCACCAGCAGGAGCCAGTGCTTCTGCCATTTCCACGTTGGCGGCATAATCTGAAGAGTCAGAAAACGCGATGGCATCCTCACCGGAGCTTGCCAGCACATGAAACTCATGCGAATGACTTCCGCCAATTGAACCGGTATCGGCAATGACAGGACGATAGTCTAAGCCCAGACGTTCAAAAATACGGCTGTACGCTTTGTACATGTCATCGTAGGTTTTTTGCAGCGACTCGTCAGTGAGGTGGAAAGAGTAAGCGTCTTTCATCATAAACTCACGTGCACGCATAACGCCGAAACGAGGGCGAATTTCATCACGAAATTTTGTTTGGATCTGGAATAAGGTTAACGGCAGTTGCTTGTAGCTGTTGACTTCTTTGCGCACTAACTGACTGATGATCTCTTCGTGGGTTGGACCCAATAAGAAGTCACGTTGGTTGCGATCTTTTATGCGCAATAACTCCGGGCCGTAGTCATCCCAGCGGCCGGATTCCTGCCAAAGATCCGCCGGCTGTACCATAGGCATTAATATTTCCAATGCAGTAATGGCTTCCATTTCCTCGCGAACAACGTTTTCAACTTTGCGCAGTACACGCAAGCCAGTGGGCGTCCAGGTGTAAAGCCCGGCAGCGACCTTTCGGATCATGCCTGCCCGCAACATTAGCTGATGACTCACGATCTCAGCGTCAGAAGGTGTTTCTTTAAGCGTTGATAATAAATATTGGCTGCTGCGCATAGTCCGGCATCTCTGCAAGTTATAGTGGTCAAAAATTAGAGCGAAGTTTAGCAGTGTCTGACTCAGCTCAAAAGCCTTTTACGGCTGTTTTAGCGAGATTTCTTCAACAAAAACGGTGTTTTGTTGTACATACCAGCGAATATTGTAGTTCAAAAGTGCTGTGCCGTAGCTTCTCGGTTCCGATTGCGCCTTGTGATAGGCGGGTCTGGGGTCTTGCCGGAGTACTTCAGTAATAAGGGTTTTGAGATCAAGCGAGTGCGAAGTATCGGCTCTAAGGGCGTCCTCTGATGCCCCTGAGAACTGAACGTTGAGGTTCTGCTCTGGCCTTTGTTGAGCGAACCCGGCGCGAGCGTCGTTAATTGCGTCCACATATGGAATGTATGGCTTTATATCGACGATAGGCGTGTTATCCACTAAATCCGCTCCGCGAACCGTTAACACCACTTTGGGCTCCGTTTGTACAGCAACCAGCTCAACCACTGATAAACCTAATTGATTCGGGCGAAACGGTGAGCGGGTAGCGAAGACACCCAGTTGTTCATTCCCGCCAAGTCGGGGCGGGCGCACCCGTTCTTGCCAAGAACTGTGCTGATGGAACTCAAAGGTTAACCAGAGATGTGAGAACTGCTCAATACCTTGTATTGCCTTAGCGTGCTGATAGTCACCAACCAGTTCAACTTCTGCTAATGCTGCGGGAACCAAGCCCGGCTGTCTGGGAACACTGAATTTTTCAGGAAAAGGCGTACGAATGATAGCGATAGGTGTCAGTTGCTGCTGGCTTTTCATTCTGCCTCCGTTAGCGAATTCTCTAATTGTGATAGCCAATTTGACCACATAGTTTGATAATTCGCTAACCAAACAAAGTCTTTAGATTTTAACTTATTGATAAATAAATACTTTATCTTTGGCATACGCGTTGCAAAAGCTTCTCTGAAATTATTTTACGTGCTTTAGGATTTGGCATGAATCGTTTTAATAACAATAGGAAAAGAAAAATGATGAAACACAAAATTTGGCCTTTAACTTTAGGTTTTATTGGTTTGGTGACTGTCAGTACAGCAGCTTTTTCTGCTACTGAGAGTGAGCGTACGTTAAACAGCAGTTATATCGTTAACAGCGATACCGACATTCATCTGGATGCCACGGTTGGAACGGTTGAACTCAGCGTTACTGACGGTGATGCGGTTGAAGTAGAACTTCGTGTTGAGTCTGATGATAATGGCTGGTTTGCCAGTGGAGGAGAACTCGAGAAAGTTCTGATAAAGGGTGAGCGCGACGGGAATCGTCTTGAAATTTCAGCAACACCGAACGACGACATGTCTCAACACTGGATAGTTTCAGTGCCGAAAACTCGCTCGCTTAGTGTGAATTTGGGCGTGGGAGAAATTGAAGGCGATTTGCCGTTTACCGACGTCGATGTTGATTTAGGTGTTGGTGATATCTCACTCAATCTGGCCAACGGTGAGTACAAACGAGTTGAGGCATCGGTAGGCGTTGGCGACACTAGCTTGCGAAACTTTGGCAACACACAGGAAAATCGAATGATTGTTACATCGGAGTCGAGTTACCGGGGTAATGGTTCCGTAAGCATTCAAGTCGAAGTAGGCGTTGGTGACGTGACATTGAGTAAAAGCAATTAATCACGCCACTGAATAGCACGACCCACACAGCTGACTTCACTGTAACAGATGGAGTCAGCTCCGGGCTTTAATGAAAAACATTGAGTGCCAATAATGGCATGAGCTTTAAACTGTACAGCGTCTGTTTGTAGTTCCCTGATGGCATCGTCATTTGAAGCTTTGGGACCCTCAAATTGTCTTTGGCAGCTTTCACCATTTACAATACTAATGAGCTCATATGCACGAGAAGGGGTTTCCCCAGCGCGATAAATTTTGATATCACCAGAATCAACTTGATGAGATCCTCCCGCCATTTGAGGTAAAATACTGCAAGCAGAAAGGCCGAATAATGGCGTTAATACGAATGCTATGAAACGATAGCGCAATGTCGATCCTTGCCAGTTTGAATTTTCTATAGCCTAATCAAGCTGAGCCTATTGTTCAACAAAAAGCGTAGTCTCAAACCGTTATTGGTGTTCGACTACGCTTAATTAACGTTACTTAATTAAAAACGCTTCTAAAGGCTTACCATTATCAACCGCTGTTTTCATGGCTTTTGGCATACGTCCTTGACCAGTCCAGGTTTGTTTCTCACCACTTTCATCCGTGTATTCATATTTAGGTGGTTTAGGTGCTCTTTTTTTACGAGGAGTTTTAACAATCGGCTCGCCGCCAAGCTCTTGCTCAAGAATATCTGATAGCTCAATGCCTGCTTCTGCCATTGCACTTTTAAACTCATCTATCTTTTTCTGTTTGGCTTGTTGCTGAAGTTGCTTTTCAGCTTCTTCTTCGCGACGTTGAGCAATAACTGAATCGAACTTTTCTTTAATGTTTTCTAATTCACCTAAATCAAGCTCTTTTAATGCAGCTTTTAAACGGCGTTCATGACGAAGGATATTAATAAAATCACTCATTGTTGCTTACCTTGTTTCGTTGGTCTAACTGAATACTAACTCTTATTATAGCGATAATAAAAATTTTAATAGAACTTTTCTTTTTGTATTAAATAAAAATACTCACGAAATAGAAAAAGCGGATCATTGATCCGCTTTCATACCGTTATTTATTAACGATTAGTTATTACCATTGTCGTCATCATCTTCGTCCTTGCTCTTATCAGAGTCATCAGACTTATCTTTAAGTGAATGGCGTTTGGTTTTCATTTCTTCTTTTTCGGATTGACGCTTTTCCTTCATTGATTTCCATTTTTCTTTCTTTTCAGTTTTTTCTTCATTACGCTCTTTTTTGCGTTGATCCATTTTAACTTTGTGTTCATCACGCATGACTTCCATTTCGGCCTTTCGCTCTTCACGCATAGCTTCCATGTCGGCTTTTAGTTCTTCTTGCTGTTCGCGAACTTCTTCACTGCGTTGTTCATTCTCACTTTTATTATCATCGGACTGTTGAGCCAATGCGAAGGGGGATGCTAATAAAGATAACACGGTTAATGATGCTAAAATCTTCATAATAAACCTCTTTGGAAAAGTACATTTAAGACTTAATTAGTCGACTAAATTAAATTCCATGAGTTCCTAAAACGAAAAAACACTAAAACATTTAGCATGCTTTAGTGTTTTTTGTTATCAATTTTACAAAGTGTTTACATATTGGGGTAGGTTGGTCCGCCAGCGCCTTCTGGAGCAACCCAAGTAATATTTTGGCTCGGGTCTTTAATATCGCAGGTTTTACAATGTATGCAGTTCTGTGCATTAATTTGAAAAACTTTTTTACCGTCTTCTTCTACTACTTCATAAACGCCTGCGGGACAGTATCTCTGAGCTGGCTCAGCGTACTTAGGCAGGTTAACTTCTAACGGGATATCCGCGTCACTGAGCTGCAAATGAGAAGGTTGATCTTCCGCATGGTTAGTATTAGACAAAAATACTGAAGACAAGCGATCAAACGTGAGTTTATTATCCGCTTTGGGATAATTAATTGATTGGAAATCTTCAGCTTTACCCGTGGCTTTGTAATCGGGGGTCCACTCTTTGAATTTAAAGGGCAACTTACCACCGAACCAATTTTGATCGACCATATTGTAAGCACCACCAAGCATTGTGCCCAATTTATGGACTGCGCCACCAAAGTTACGTGAACGATACAACTCGTCAAATACCCAAGATTTTTCAAAAGCTTCTTTAAAGCCACTTATATCATCGTTGGCTTGGCCACTTTTCAGTTGTTCAAATACGCATTCAGCAGCCACCATGCCAGATTTCATGGCGGTATGGTTCCCTTTTATCTTGGCAAAGTTCAAGGTACCGGCATTGCAGCCAATCAGTAATCCGCCTGGGAATGTCATTTTTGGTAGCGAATAGTAACCACCTTTAGTAATAGCACGAGCACCGTAGGAGACGCGTTTACCGTTTTCTATCACCTGCTTTATAGCCGGGTGTGTTTTAAAACGCTGAAACTCCTGAAACGGGTTCAGGTAAGGGTTAGCGTAGTTCAGATCAACTATCAGGCCTAAGTACACCTGTCCATCTTCGGCATGATAAAGATAGCCACCGCCACTGGCGTTACTATCGGTTAGCGGCCAGCCTGCTGTGTGAACAACCTTACCCGGCTGATGCAGTTCCTCAGGGACATCCCAAATTTCTTTAAAGCCTAAACCGTAATGCTGAGGTGTGCTGTCTTTATCCAGCTCAAATTTGCTGATCAGCTCTTTGCCTAAGTGGCCACGGCAGCCTTCCGCAAATAAGGTGTACTTGGCACGAAGTTCCATGCCGGGCATATAGCCGTCTTTTTCGCTACCGTCTTTCGCCACACCCATGTCGCCGGTCTGAATGCCGGCCACGCTGCCATCTTCGTTATAGAGTACTTCTGAAGCGGCAAAACCTGGGAAAATTTCGACGCCAAGTTGTTCGGCTTGTTCTGCCATCCAGCGGCAAAGGTTACCCATACTGGCAATGTAGTTGCCTTTATTATGGAAAGTCTTTGGTACGGTAAAGTCAGGCAGGCGGGTATGATGACTCTCGTCTTTTAACAGTAAAATATCATCACCGGTCACTTCCGTGTTAAGCGGTGCGCCGCGTTCTTTCCAGTCGGGAAAAAGCTCGTTCAGGGCACGTGGCTCAAAGACCGCACCGGATAAAATATGAGCGCCAATATCAGCGCCTTTTTCAACAACGCATATCATGAGCTCTTGCTCATTTTCTTGTGCGAGTTGGCCGAGTCGACAAGCGGTTGCAAGCCCTGATGGGCCAGCACCAACAATTACGACATCAAACTCCATGCTTTCGCGTTCCACGTTAACCTCCGCTATATTCAGGCAATCTGGATAGGGATAAGCCCTTTATACTGCTGTAATAATTCTGTAATTTTCCGGGCCGGTACGGGCTTACTAAAAAGGAACCCTTGTCCGGTACTGCATTCACGTTGTAATAAAAACTCGACTTGTTCTTCTGTCTCAATACCCTCAGCAACCAATTGAATATTTAAGTTGCGAGCCAGACTGATAATAGCCTGGGTAATGGTTGCGTCATCTTCATTGTGTGGTAAATCTTTTACAAAAGAGCGATCAACTTTTAATGACGTTACTGGGAAGTTCTTCAAATATGACAGCGATGAATAACCCACACCAAAGTCGTCAATAGCCAGCGACATTCCATGCTCACGTACCGAGTGCATGAAACGGGTATGTGACTGAATGTTTTCTATAAAGACTTGTTCAGTAAGCTCAAGTTCTACCTTATTGGGCGGTATCCGAGCTTCGTTAACCCGTTCCATAATATCGTCAACCAGTTCAGGTAAGTGTATTTGCTTACCTGAAATGTTGATGGCCATACTCAGTTCGTCAAAACCAAGTTCGTGCCATTGTTTTAACTGTAAGAAGGCTTCTTCCATAACGTACTCTGATATAGGAATGATCAGACCGGTATCTTCAGCCAGAGGAATAAACTCGTCAGGAGGAATAATGGTACCGTCTTCATCAACCCAGCGTACCAGCGCTTCTAAGCCACTGATACGACGGCTGCTTAACTCAACTTTCGGTTGATAGTAGACCGTTAACTGCTGTTTAGAAACGGCATGACGCAGGCGTTTGACCAGCTCAAGTTTTTTGGTCAAGTCGCGGTGGATGGCTTTGTCGTAAACTTTATAAGTGTTACGGCCATGCTCTTTTGCCTGATATAACGCAGTATCGGCATTACGAATAAAGTACTCAGCATTAAAGTCGGCATCGTCTGCAAAGGTGACACCAATTGATGCACTGATAAAGAGCTCATAAACGTCAACAAAGAAGTGCGTATCCAGTGCCTGGAGCAACTGCTCAGACAATTTGATAACACTTTCGCGGTCATCTGGCTCTGCGATAGCCAGTAAGAATTCATCACCTCCCGCCCGGGCTAATACGCTCGATTTAGGCGCCAGTTTGGTAATGCGCCGGGCCACTCTGCGCAACAGTTCATCACCAACTGTATGACCGAGTGCGTCGTTAACTTCTTTAAACCGGTCTAAGTCAATAAAAAGTAATGCGGCTTTTTTCTGGGGTGATTCGGTTTCTAACCATTCGCCAAGAATACGCTTTAATGCATTACGGTTGACAAGACCTGTAAGTGAGTCGTGTTCGGCAAGGTAGGCCATTTTCTTTTCAATGCGTTCACGCTCATCAATTTCACTGTAAAGCTCAATGTTTGAGTCGGCCAGTTGCTGAGCTTTAAACCGACTTTGCCCCAAGATATAAAGGACAAACGTTAACATGCTGGTAACCAGTAAACCGGCAACCAAGGCTGCGAGCGAGATCCCGCCTCGTAGCTGCTCTAAATGATCCGTGGTTGGCCAGACTGAGAGTTCCCAGCTATTTCCAACTAATTGCAAAGAATGGAAATGGGACCATTCGTCGCGTAATGAGGAATCACCGGCAAATTGATAAAGTAGCTCATCATTGCTGTGCACACTGAGCTGAAAGCCTTCACTGATATTACTGCGAACAACATTGTTAAAGAGGCTTTGTAAGCTAATGACAAAGCCTAAAAAGCCGGGGTTTTGTTCTCTCTCGACACGAACAAAGATGGCAATGTCGCTGCTAATGCGACCTAAATTCCCGGCTGAACCCATCATGGCGTGCCGGTTTCCTTCTGAAGCCTCAAGTTTATCAACTAGCGGCGTTTTAGCGAAATGAGTGCCCAACAGCTCGGGCTGTTCGCTTTGAGGATAGATTAATTCTATATTGAGATTTTCATTAAGCCAGGTAATACCCTGTACGTTCTGATAGTACAGGGTAACGATATCGGCATTTTCTTTCCAACGTTCCTTTATTGTCAGATCACTGCGCTCCCATTCTCGAGCCAATAATTCAGCGACGAATAAGTGTGAAACTAAGCTTCGTCTAATATCACGTTGTAAGCTATAGGTTTCGGCCTCAAGTGCGTCGTGAACGACCTGGTTTTCTTGATAACGCAAATAGCTAAAGGCGGTAACCGTAATAACTAAGCCAACAATGGCTGCTACGATCGCCTGCCGTGATCCGTGCAGGAACATCATGGATTAACGCAACTCCTCTCTATCACGGAAGTAATCCAGAGCTTCTGGGTTTGCCAGAGCATCCGTGTTCTTCACGGGCTCACCGTGAACCACATTACGTACCGCTAATTCGACTATCTTACCGCTTATAGTACGGGGTATATCGTCAACCTGCAAAATTACAGCAGGAACGTGACGTGGAGTCGCGTTTGCACGAATGGTTTTCGCAATGGTTTGACGCAGCTCGTCGTTAAGCTCTATACCTTCTCTTAACTTAACGAAAAGAACGACACGCTCGTCATCCTGGTATTGCTGACCAATGGCGATGCTTTCCAATACTTCATCAACCTTCTCTACCTGACGGTAAATTTCAGCGGTGCCAATACGCACGCCACCGGGGTTAAGAACGGCATCGGAACGGCCGTAAATAATCACACCATTATGCTCTGTTAGTTCGGCGAAATCGCCGTGGGCCCAGGTGTTTTCAAAACGAGCAAAATAGGCGTTGTAATAGCGCTTACCGTCATCATCTCCCCAAAAGCTTACTGGCATACAAGGGAATGAGTTTTCGCAGACAAGTTCGCCTTTTTCACCACGAACTGGCTTGCCGTTATCGTCATAAACATTGACGGCTAAACCGAGTCCCCGGCACTGCAATTCACCGCGGTAGACAGGCAGGATAGGGCAGCCAAGGGCAAAACAAGAGACAATGTCAGTACCACCGGATATAGACGAAAGACAAAGGTCTTTTTTAATGTCGCGGTACACGTAATCAAAGCTTTCCGGCGGCAGCACGGAACCTGTGGTTAAGATACTGCGCAGCTTTTCCAGCTTGTGACTTTCTCTTGGTTTAACGTCGGCTTTTTCAAGTGCCGCTAAGTATTTTGCGCTGGTACCAAATACGGTAATGCCTTCTTCGTCTGCAACGTCCCATAAAAACTCGGGTTCCGGAGCAAAAGGAGAACCATCAAATAAAGTCAGAGTTGCGCCAACAGCCAAGCCGCTGACTAACCAGTTCCACATCATCCAGCCACAGGTAGTGAAATAGAATAGGTTATCGTCACGATCCAGGTCTGTGTGCAGGCCGTGCTCTTTTAAATGCTGCAACAGCGTGCCACCGGTACCGTGAACAATACATTTAGGTACGCCCGTGGTGCCAGATGAAAACATAATATAGAGCGGATCATTAAAATTACGAGGAACAAAGTCTATTTGTGTTTGTTCGGCATCGCCGAAGTCATTCCAGGCAAAAACATTTTCACCTTTAAGGCGGTCTTTTTGCTGACTGAAATTGACCACAACGGTGGCTTCAATGCTTTTTATTTCTTTTATAATATCCGCGGTTTTGCTTTTTATGTTGAGGTTTTTGCCGTTATAAAAATAGCCGTCCACGGTAATCAGAACTTTAGGCTCTATTTGACCAAAGCGGTCAAGCACACCCTGAACACCAAAGTCCGGAGAGCAGGACGACCAGATAGCGCCAATGCTGGTGGTTGCCAGCATACCAATAATGGTCTCAATGCAGTTAGGCATCATGGCGGCAACACGGTCACCGGCTTCGACGCCATGTTGACGTAAACCTGCCGCAAAGGCGGCAACTTCATGGTTTAGTTCAGCAAAAGTCAGCTGTTGTCTGGCGCCGTTTTCGCCTCGAAAAATAAGAGCAATATGGTCATCTTTATGGCGTAACAAGTTTTCGGCAAAATTGAGCTTAGCTTCAGGAAACCATTTGGCACCCGGCATCTTTGCTTTATCGGTGACGATAGTTGAGCCCTTGTCACCAATGACATCAAAATAGTCCCACACCAGAGACCAGAAGCTTTCGTCGTTTTCTACTGACCACTGATAAAGATCATGGTAATTGGCCAGTGCTACGTCTTGTTCTGTATTCACTTGTTGCAGGAAATCCGTCATGCGGGCATTGGCAATGGCATCTGCTGACGGTTGCCATAATGCTTCTGAAGTCATTTTAGTCCCCTTGTTTTGCCAATTCTGCTATCGCAACTTGCGAGCGAGGGCCATGTGCTAAATGCTGACAAATATCGACCCCGGCAGCGATTAACTTATTCAGATCGATGCCTGTCTTTATCCCCATACCGTTTAGCATGTAAACGACATCTTCGGTGGCGACATTGCCACTGGCACCTTTAGCGTATGGACATCCGCCTAAACCTGCGACGGCAGAATCGATAGTGGCAACGCCGAGCGGAAGGCAGGCCATAATATTAGCCAAAGCCTGCCCATAGGTATTGTGGAAGTGCAGTGCCAACTTTTCCATTGGTACTTTTTCCGCTACTGCAGCGAGCATTTCTTGTGCTTTTAACGGCGTTCCGACACCGATAGTATCGCCCAGTGAAACTTCGTAGCAACCCATGTCATAAAGTGCTTTGGCCACTTTAACCACACTTTCCAGCGGCACCTCACCCTGATAAGGGCAGCCTAGAACACAGGACACATAACCTCGAACGGGTATGCTTTTTTCCTTGGCTGCTGCAATAACGGGTTTAAACCGCTCCAGCGATTCATCAATACTGCAGTTTATGTTTTTTTGTGTAAAGGCTTCAGACGCTGCACCGAATACGGCAACTTCGTCCATATTGGCCGCAACGGCTGCTTCAAAACCTTTCAAATTGGGTGTTAAACCCGCGTAGGTGACGCCAGGACGGCGCGTCATTTGCTCCATAACCGCGCTGCTGTCGGCCATTTGCGGCACCCATTTAGGGCTAACAAAACTGGCACTCTCAATGTAGGAAACGCCAGCATCAGCCAGCGCTTCAATCAAAGCTACTTTTGCATCAACAGAAACGGCCGTTTCATTTTGCAAACCATCACGCGGGCCTACTTCGACGATCTTTATTTTTTCTGCAATGGCCATGGTTACTCCGCTTCACTAACTGCAATAAGCTCGTCACCGTCACTGACTAAGTCACCAGCGGCAAAGAAGATGTCGGTAACTTCACCTTCGTGACCCGCGCGAATGGTGTATTCCATTTTCATGGCTTCCATAATGACAAGCGGTTGGTCTTTTTCAACAGTATCGCCTTTTTCAACAAGCACTTCCATGATGGTACCGTTCATTGGTGCAACATGGCCACCATGGGCAGTTTCGTCGGATAGGGTATCCGTCACACGGTGCCGATGGAAAATGACCGGGCCATTATCAGTAAAAATGGTAATTTGCTGGTCATCGGCACTGACGTAACGATGGTAGCGCATACTACCTGCAGTTAGCGTGAGTTTGTCGTCGGTTAAAGACGCTTGCCAACGAATGCTTTCTTCATCAATCTGTTGCAGGAATTCACCTGAGGCAGTTTCAATTAATGAGATAGCATAAGTTTCTTCGCCAAACTGCAATGGAACGTTGTGTGTCGCCGCTGAATTCATTCTAAACGCATTGCCACTTTGCCACGGTGATGTGCCGCGTTGCTGCTGGCGTTGGCTAATATCAAACAAAGCGGCTTCGGTCGCAATTTGTTGATAATTCACAGAGCTATCCGGCAGCAACTTTTCTTGATGTTGTTGGATAAACTCAGTAGTGAGATTAGTTTTCACAAACTCCGGATGAGAAGCCAAACGATGCAAAAAGTCGACGTTCGTCGTCAGGCCGGTTAAACGGTACTCACGTAAGGCTTTTTGTAAGCGCAGCAGGGCACGGGTACGGTCAGTGTCCCAGACGATCAACTTTGCGATCATTGGGTCGTAGAAAGCAGAAATTTCGTCGCCTTGTTCAATGCCCGTATCAATACGAACACCGTTTTCTTCTTCCGGGGTACGCAAGTGCTTAATGGTACCGGTGCAAGGTAAAAAGTCGTTGTCCGGATCTTCAGCGTAAATCCGTGCTTCAAACGCGTGACCGTTTACCTGAATGTCATTCTGTGCCAAAGGTAGTGGCTGACCGGATGCAACCAATAATTGCCATTCGACTAAATCCTGCCCGGTGATCATTTCTGTAACCGGATGCTCAACCTGTAAGCGGGTGTTCATTTCCATGAAATAAAATTCGCCACTTTGGTCAAACAGAAACTCAACCGTACCTGCTCCAACGTAGTCTATTGCCTGAGCGGCGCGAATGGCGGCTTCGCCCATTTCCGTACGTGTTTTTTCGGTTAATGCCGGAGCCGGAGCCTCTTCAAGCACCTTTTGGTGACGGCGCTGTACTGAACAATCGCGCTCTGCCAGGTAAACGGCGTTACCGTGTTCATCGGTGAACACCTGAATCTCAACGTGTCGAGGGTTACGAATAAAACGCTCCATCAGCATTTTATCGTTACCGAAAGAAGAGTTTGCTTCGCGTTTCGCCGAATTCAGAGCTTCATCAAATTCGCTCATATTTTCGACCACACGCATACCTTTACCACCGCCGCCGTACGCCGCTTTCAGCAGTAACGGGAAGCCGACTTTTTCAGCTTCGGCTTTTAGCGTTTCAATATCCTGTTCACTGCCGTGGTAGCCCGGAACCAGTGGAACGCCGGCGTCCTGCATAATAGATTTCGCTGCGCTCTTCGAGCCCATAGCTGCAATGGATGCTACTGGCGGGCCAACAAAGATAATATCGTTAGCCTGACACTGGTCAGCGAAATCTTCGTTCTCTGAAAGAAAACCATAGCCAGGGTGAATGGCTTCAGCGCCGGTTTGTTTAGCTGCAGCAATGATTTTGTCACCACGCAGGTAACTTTCGGTGCTGGCTGCCGGGCCAATATGCACGGCCTGATCTGCCAGCTTCACGTGGCGTGATTTGCGGTCGGCATCAGAAAATACCGCTACGGTTCGGATACCCATTTTTTTAGCTGTGGCGATAATACGACAGGCAATTTCACCACGGTTCGCAATCAATAATGTTTTGATCATAATGAGACCTGTTGTTAATTCTGTTTAAGCCAGGCGGCGGAGCGTTTTTCAAGAAACGCGCTGAGTCCTTCCTGACCTTCGTCCGAGACGCGAATTTCGGCAATGGCTTTAATGGTGTGTTTACGTACGTCTTTATCAATAGGACGTGAACCGACATTGCGAATCAATTGCTTACAGGCACCTAACGCTTGTGGACTATTGGCTAAAAGAGATTCTAATAGCTTATTCAGGGGCTCGTCGAAATTTTCAACAACTTCGTTAACCAAACCCAGCTCCAGAGCCTTGTCGGCAAAGAAACGTTCTGCAGTCAGCATGTAGCGACGCGACTGGCGTTCGCCAATAGTGCGTACAACATAAGGACTGATAACCGCAGGAATCAGGCCAATTTTGACTTCACTCAAGCAGAAACTACTGCGCGGTTGCGCCAGCACAATGTCGCAGCAGGCGGCAAGGCCCACGGCACCGCCAAAAGCTGCCCCCTGTACTAAAGCAATGCTGGGTTTGCTGAGCAAATCCAGACGCTCCATTAACAGCCCAAGCTCGCCAGCGTCATCGACGTTTTGCTGGTAGTTTTTATCGGCCATGGAGCGCATCCAGTTGAGATCGGCCCCGGCTGAGAAGTTTTTGCCTTCTGAGCGAAGCACCAGCACTCTCGCGCTATCACTTTCTTCAACTTCTTTTAATGCCTGCAGTAGTTCCGCAATCATCACATCGTCAAAAGCGTTGTGAACATCCGGGCGGTTTAAAGTCAGCGTTGCAACGCCTTGGCTGTTGATATCAAGCTCTGTGTATTTCGCCATTATTAATAACCTCCGATTACATGCGGAAGACGCCGAAGCGGCTGTCTTCAATCGGTGCATTCAGTGAAGCGGCAAGACTCAATGCCAGAACTTCGCGCGTTTGTGCCGGGTCAATAATGCCGTCGTCCCACAAGCGTGCTGACGCATAGTAAGGGTGGCCTTGCTTATCGTATTGCTCAACAATGGGCTTTTTCAGTTCTTGTTCTTTTTCTTCGCTTAAGCTTTCGCCTTTACGCGCCAAATTGTCTTTGGTGACCTGTGCCATAACACCGGCTGCTTGTTCACCACCCATGACCGAAATACGGGCGTTTGGCCACATGAACATCATGGTGGGATCATAAGCACGGCCACACATGCCGTAGTTACCGGCACCATAGCTACCACCAATTAACACGGTAAACTTAGGCACTTTGGCACAGGAAACCGCCATCACCATTTTCGCGCCGTGCTTGGCAATGCCTTCGGCTTCGTATTTTTTACCGACCATAAAGCCGGTAATGTTTTGTAAGAAAACCAGTGGGATTTTGCGCTGGGCACAAAGCTCAATAAAGTGGGCGCCTTTTTGTGCCGACTCAGAGAACAAAATACCGTTATTGGCCACAATACCCACCGGATAACCATCAATGCGGGCAAAGCCTGTCACCAGTGTATTGCCATAATTAGCTTTAAATTCGTCAAAGTCCGAGTCATCAACAATGCGCGCAATCACTTCGTGCACATCGTATGGCTTGCGCAGGTCGGTACCGACAATGCCGTATAACTCTTTTGCGTCGTAACGCGGAGGTTTAGCCGGTTGACGATCGAGTTTGGTTGGTTCACCGCGGTTAAGGCGTGCTACCGAGCGGCGTGCTAAAGCTAAGGCGTGTTCATCGTTGTGAGCGAAATGATCCGCAACACCGGAAATACGTGTGTGCACGTCGGCGCCGCCAAGCTCTTCGGCTGAAACTTCTTCACCCGTTGCCGCTTTAACTAGCGGGGGACCGGCTAAGAAAATAGTACCTTGTTCTTTAACAATAACGCTTTCATCCGCCATCGCGGGTACGTACGCCCCGCCAGCAGTGCAAAGGCCCATAACCACCGCAATTTGAGGAATGCCTTTGGCTGACATATTCGCCTGATTAAAGAAAATGCGGCCAAAGTGCTCTTTGTCCGGGAAAACTTCATCTTGACGGGGTAGGTTGGCACCGCCAGAGTCCACCAGGTAAATACAGGGCAGGTGGCAACGCTCAGCAATTTCCTGAGCGCGTAGATGCTTTTTAACGGTCAGCGGGTAATAAGTGCCACCTTTAACTGTAGCGTCGTTGGCGATGATCATGCACTCAGTGCCTTCAACCTGACCAATACCGGCTACCACACCAGCGGAGGGAACGTAGTCTTCGTAACATTCCCAGGCGGCAAACTGGCCAATTTCTAAAAATGGCGAGCCCGCGTCCAACAATTTATTGATACGGTCGCGAGGCAGCAATTTACCACGGGATAAATGGCGCTCCTGATACTTAGGACCGCCACCCTGATGGATCTTTGCCGCTTTTTCCTGCAAGTCGTTAACGACGGCCTGCATTGACTCACTATTAGCCGCAAATTGTGCATCGCGGGTGTTGATTTTACTGGATAAAATCGCCACGGCGTTGCCTCCTTATTATTTTGATTCAGTGAACAGTTCACGACCAATGAGCATACGACGAATTTCCGACGTACCAGCGCCGATTTCATAAAGCTTCGCGTCGCGTAGCAGACGGCCTGTCGGATACTCGTTAATGTAGCCGTTACCGCCCAATAACTGAATGGCGTCCAGCGCAAGCTGGGTAGCTAATTCGGCTGCGTAAAGAATCGCGCCGGCGGCATCTTTACGTGTGGTTTCGCCGCGGTCACAAGACTGGGCTACCGCATAAACATAAGCCCGCGCGGCATTAGTGCGAGTGTACATATCAGCCACTTTTCCCTGCACCAGCTGGAATTCGCCGATTTCTTTACCGAACTGTTTACGATCATGGATATAAGGTACGCAAGTATCAAGACACGCTTGCATAATACCTAAAGGACCGGCTGCTAAAACGGCCCGCTCGTAATCCAGGCCACTCATCAACACTTTAACGCCGTCGTTAAGCTCCCCCAGAATATTTTCTGCCGGCACTTCAACATCTTCAAACACCAGTTCACAGGTATTTGAACCACGCATACCCAGTTTGTCGAGCTTTTGCGCCTGGCTAAATCCTGGTGTGTCTTTTTCAACAATAAAGGCCGTGATACCACGAGAGTTCTTTTCGGGTTCAGTCTTTGCGTAAATGACAAAGACATTGGCTTCAGGACCGTTTGTGATCCACATCTTATTGCCGTTAAGGATGTAGTTATCGCCTTTTTTCTCTGCTCGCAGCTTCATACTGACGACATCAGAGCCGGCGTTGGGTTCGCTCATTGCCAATGCACCAACGTGCTCGCCACTGCATAACTTCGGTAAGTATTTTTGTTTTTGTTCTTCATTACCGTTGCGGTGAATTTGATTTACACAGAGATTTGAATGAGCACCGTAGCTTAAACCGACAGAGGCGGACGCGCGGCTAATTTCTTCCATTGCGATAACGTGCTCAAGGTAGCCCATGCCAGAACCACCATATTCTTCAGCAACAGTTAAACCGAGCAGACCCATATCGCCAAGTTTGCGCCATAAGTCGCTTGGGAATTCATTTTTTTCATCAATTTCAGCGGCGCGAGGGGCAATTTCGTCACGCGCAAAGGCGTTGACTTGCTCACGGATCATGTCGGCAGTTTCGCCGAGCCCAAAGTTAAAGGTGGTGTATTGACTGATCATAACGACTCCTGAGAATGAACTTCTGAAACTGATGAGTGGATAGTCTCGAGCTCGTCCTGACAACGCTGCTCAAGACCACTTAACTCAGTCAGTAATACATTAATATCTTCCATCTGTTGTTTGAGCGAGAGCTTTTTCTCGCTGATTAGCTCAAGTACTTTTTGTAACTGCGCCGCGCTGCTGTTATCTGCATCGTACAGCTCAAATAACCGACCTGTTTCAGCGAGTGAAAAGCCTAGTCGCTTACCGCGTAAAATGAGCTTTAAACGAACCCGGTCTTTATTAGTGTAAATGCGCTGTTGGCCCTGGCGTCTGGGAGAGAGCAGGCCTTCGTCTTCGTAAAAACGAATGCTGCGGGTGGTAATGTCAAATTGTTTTGCCAGTTCACCAATACTGTAAGTCACTTTATTGTCCATCGGTACTTGCTTTTTGGTTGCTCTGGGATCTAAGCTTAGAGGAAGTTTACGTTAACGTAAAGTGCATTTGGAGGAAAGATGTCAAGCGATTCCATCGTGATTGTGGCGGCCAACCGTACGCCAATGGGCGGTTTTCAGGGTAGTTTGAGTGAAGTTTCCGCTCCTAATTTAGGCGCAGCAGCTATAACGGCAGCGTTGAGTAAAAGCGGCTTAACCGCCGATGATATTTCGGAAGTTATCATGGGCAACGTGCTGCCGGCAGGCTTAGGTCAAGCTCCTGCACGTCAAGCTATGCTCTATGCGGGGTTACCGCGCTCAACCGGTGCTACCACGATAAACAAAGTTTGCGGCTCGGGCTTAAAAGCCGCGATGATGGCTCATGACTTAATCAAAGCTGGTTCTGCTGATGTTGTGCTCGCGGGCGGCATGGAAAGCATGTCTAATGCACCTTATATGTTACCGAAAGGTCGCAGCGGCTACCGCATGGGGCACGGGCAAGTACTGGATCATATGATGCTGGACGGCCTTGAAGACGCCTACGAACATAAAGCGATGGGCTGTTATGCGCAGGACACTGCTGATGAGTACGGCCTGAACCGTGAAGCGATGGATGACTTTGCCATTCACTCATTAACTAAGGCTCAGACAGCGATTAAAGACGGGCTTTTTAAGGGTGAAATTACGCCTGTTACCTATTCAACCCGCAAAGGTGAAGTCACGGTAGATACTGACGAGCAGCCGGGTAAGGCGCGCATGGATAAGATTCCTCAACTGCGAGCTGCCTTTAAGAAAGACGGTACTATCACAGCGGCTAACTCAAGCTCCATTTCTGATGGTGCTGCGGCGCTTATCTTAATGCGTGAAAGCGAAGCAAAAGCGAAAGGCTTGCAGCCGCTGGCACGAGTTATGGGCCACACGACACACTCGCAGGCACCGTCTGAATTTACCGTTGCACCAATCGGTGCAATGAATTCATTGTTGAGCAAGCTGGAGTGGACAAAAGACGACGTCGATTTATGGGAAATTAACGAAGCCTTTGCCATGGTGACCATGCTGGCTATTCAGCAAATGAAGTTAGACCCGGCTAAAGTCAATGTGCATGGCGGAGCTTGTGCTCTGGGACATCCAATTGGCGCAAGTGGTGCGCGTTTATTGGTTACCTTGCTACATGCATTGAAACAAAAAGGCCAGAAGCGTGGTGTCACCTCACTGTGTATCGGTGGTGGTGAAGCCGTTGCTCTGGCGGTAGAGATGATGTAATACCGGCTGACTAGCGGGCGGGCTTCAATTTTTGAGCTCGTCCCGCCAGCCATACAGCGAGTATGATGATTAAAGCTCCGATGCTTAAACGGGTGTAGTCAAAGGATTGTTCCCAGAATAAGACATTAACCAGAATTCCAGCGGGAATTAAGGCATTGTTCATAGTGGCAAGCTGTCCGGTGTTGACCCATTTACTGGCAAGGTTCCAGCCAAGGTAACCAAGGCCTGAGGCGACAATACCTAGCCACAGTAAAATGCCCCACTGGAGGTTAGTTGCAGGCATCATGTTTAGGTCAGCAAAAAGCAAAACACCCAGGCCGGCAATAACACTGGCACCAAAGAAAAACGCAGCAAACTGCTGACTTTGCGCCAATGTCTTACCGGTCGGTAAGCGTTTATAAGCAACTTGACCTAAGGCAAAGCAAGCATTGGCGGCCTGAATTAAAAGGAAACCAGTGATGAAATCATCAGACAGCGGTTGATACCGAATTATGGCCGCACCGCAAACGGACACTGCCGCGGCAATCCACCATAAAAGAGGTAAATGCTTGCGGTTAAGTATGAGTTCATCAATGAGGGTTATGTAGAGCGGTGTAAAAATAGTGAACAAAAGCACTTCGGCAACGCTCAAATACAAAAACGCATGGTAAAGAAACAAATACATGGCGCCAATTTGTATAGCGCCAATAACGGCCAGTTTAGTCAGTTGAGGTAGCTGCCCACTTTTGGGAGACAGATGCCGCCAACGAAATAACGGTAACACGGTTATCAGTGCTAAAATCATGCGGATAAACACAACAATATAACCGTCAACCTGGCCGGCAAGGTAAACGCCGATTAGCGAAAAACTGGCGGCCCAAAGTAAAGTAATCAGAATTAAGAGGGTCACGTTAAGGCTCACTTAACTAAATTTAGCTCATCGATAGATGACAAAATAACACAATAAGAAGGTGAATTATGTCTAAGAAAGTGCCTCTGTATATAGATGGCGAATTTGTCGCCTCGAAGTCAGAACAGTGGATCCCTGTCACCAATCCTGCGACACAGGAAGTTATCGCACAAGTGCCAGTTGCTACCCAAGATGAAATGGAAGCAGCGGTTGAGAGTGCTCGCGAAGCTTTTAAAACCTGGAAAGAAGTGCCTGTTTCTGAACGCGCTCGTGTCATGATGCGTTATCAGGCCTTGTTAAAAGAACATCAGGAAGAAATAGCAGAAACTCTGGCGCAGGAAACCGGCAAAACTTTTGAAGATGCAAAAGGTGACGTCTGGCGTGGTATCGAAGTGGTTGAACACGCAGCCAATATTCCTTCGTTATTAATGGGCGAGACCGTTGAAAACGTTGCCCGTAAAATTGATTCTTACAGCTACACTCAGCCACTTGGGGTTTGTGCAGGTATTACGCCGTTTAACTTTCCGGCTATGATCCCACTGTGGATGTTCCCGCTGGCAATTGCTTGTGGTAACACCTTCATCCTTAAACCTTCTGAGCAAGATCCATTAACGCCAAATCGTTTGGTGGAATTATTTGAACAAGCTGGCGCACCTAAAGGTGTGTTGCAGGTCTTGCATGGCAATAAAGACCAGGTCGATTTTCTACTGGATCATCCGGCAGTTCGTGCCTTGTCATTTGTTGGTTCTGTGCCGGTTGCAGAGTACATCTACCGTCGTGGTACAGAAAATGGTAAGCGTGTACAGGCCTTTGCCGGTGCGAAAAACCATTGCGTTATTATGCCAGATGCCAATAAACAGCAAGTGATCAACAACATGGTTGGCTCTTCTGTTGGTGCAGCGGGTCAACGTTGCATGGCGATTTCTGTCGCAGTATTCGTTGGTGCGGCAAAAGAGTGGATTCCTGAAATTGCTGAAGCCATTGCGAAAGTTCGTCCGGGCGCATGGAATGATGAAAATGCCGCTTATGGTCCGGTTATTAGCCCACAAGCAAAAGAGCGCGTTGAAGCTTTGATTACTCAGGGTGAAAAAGAAGGCGCGAAATTGTTGGTTGATGGTCGTAATTGCAAAGTTGACGGGCTGCCAAACGGTAATTGGGTCGGCCCAACGGTCTTTTCTAACGTAACGTCGGATATGGAAATTTATAAGACGGAAATTTTCGGTCCGGTATTGTGCGCCACAGAAGTAGACAGCTTAGAAGACGCTTTAGAATTGGTGAACAACAACCCATACGGTAATGGTACGTCTATCTTTACGGCCAGCGGCGCCGCCGCTCGTAAATATCAACACGAAGTTGAAGTGGGCCAGGTCGGTATTAACATTCCAATTCCGGTACCACTGCCGTTCTTCTCATTTACTGGCTGGAAGCGTTCATTCTTTGGTGATCTTCATGCTTATGGTAAGCAGGGCGTTCGTTTTTACAGTGAAACGAAGACAGTAACGGCTCGTTGGTTTGAGAGCGATCTGGAAGATCCAGCCGGCCCTAACATGTCAATTAACCTAAGGTAGTAGGGGATAGCGATGAATTTCGAATTGACAGAAGACCAGCAAGCCTTTGTTGATACGGCTAAAGCTTTTGCTGACAAAGAACTGGCGCCAAATGCCGCAAAATGGGACGAAGAGCACCATTTCCCAATTGAAGTGTTCCGTAAAGCCGGTGAAATGGGCTTTATGGGTATGTACACGCCGGAAGAGGCTGGCGGCTTCGGAATGAGCCGTCTGGACTCAGCGCTCATTTTTGAGCAGTTGGCGGGTGGTTGTACAGCAACAACAGCAATGATGACCATTCACAACATGGTCACCTGGATGATTGGCTCCTTCGGCCAACAGTCAGTGATTGATCAGTGGGTACCAGAGTTGGTTACCGGCGAGAAGCTGGGCTCTTACTGCCTGACAGAACCCGGTTCAGGTTCAGACGCTGCCAGCTTACGGACCAGTGCGAAAAAAGATGGTGACGAGTACGTTCTGAACGGCTCTAAAATGTTTATCTCCGGTGCCGGTGAAACTGATGTGCTGGTGGTGATGGCACGTACTGGTGAAGACGGGCCTAAAGGCATTTCTGCCTTTGCTGTCCCGGCGGATGCGAAAGGTGTTATTTACGGTAAAGCCGAAGAGAAAATGGGCTGGAACGCCCAGCCAACTCGCTTAGTAACGTTTGAAGACGTTCGTATTCCGGCAGAAAACCTGCTGGGTAAAGAAGGCGAAGGCTTTAAATTTGCCATGATGGGCTTAGACGGCGGACGCATTAACATTGCGGTTTGCTCTGTCGGTACCGCGCAGGCTGCTTTGAATACAGCAAAAGCTTATATGCAGGAGCGTACGCAATTTGGTAAGCCTCTGGCGGCATTTCAGGCACTACAGTTTAAGTTAGCCGATATGGCAACTGAGCTGGTTGCAGCCCGTCAAATGGTGCGTTTGGCAGCCAGTAAAGTCGATAACAACGATGCTGACAAAACGACCTATTGCGCCATGGCAAAACAGTTTGCGACCGATGTTGGTTTTAAAGTGTGTAACGACGCACTGCAGCTGCACGGTGGTTATGGCTATATTAAAGAGTATCCGTTAGAGCGCCATGTGCGTGATGTTCGTGTGCACCAGATTCTGGAAGGCACAAACGAAGTCATGCGTATGATTATTGGCCGCCGTATATTAGCGGATAACGATCGCGAAATCTTGTAAGGAGACTCCATGCAAGACGTTGTACTTTTTGAAGAACTGAACGCCGGTGACAAGGTCATCGGCGTTGCTACATTAAATTCCGAGAAATCGCTAAATGCTCTAAGCCTGGCAATGGCTGAAAAGCTGTTACCACAGCTAAAAAAATGGGCTAAGGATGACAATGTCGCTTGTGTCTGGTTGCAGGGGGCGGGTGAAAAAGCATTCTGCGCCGGTGGCGACATTGTTGCAATGTATAAAGCTATGCAGGCAGAGCCTGGCAAGCTGGTGAGCGAAGTTGAGAACTTCTTCACGCAGGAATATCAACTGGATTATTTTATTCAGACCTTCCCTAAACCTCTTATTTGCTGGGGTGACGGCATAGTGATGGGCGGCGGTATGGGGCTGATGAATGGCGCCAGTCACCGTATTGTGACCGAACGTTCGTTACTGGCTATGCCGGAAGTGACGATTGGGTTGTACCCGGATGTTGGCGCAACCTATTTCCTGAACCGTATGCCACAAGGTTGTGGCCTATTTTTAGGCATTACCGGGGCGACGATGAACGCAAATGATGCGTTATATTTAAACTTGGCGGATCACTTTGTGGGTCATGAAAGCAAAGAAACTATTCTGACCCAGTTAAAAGAATTGGAGTGGGGCGATACTGAAGCATTGAATAAGCAAAAAGTGTCGGATTTACTGAGTTCGATTGCTAGCAGTGACCCAACCGCTCTACCAACGCCACAGGTGGAACCGCACCAGTCACTTATTACAGAACTGACAGACGGCAATGACATTGGCGATATTGTTACGCGTATTGTAAATGATGAAACCGATGATAAATGGTTGGCGCGGGCGCGTAAGAATCTCGCAAATGGTTGCCCGTTTACTTCGCACCTTGTCTGGAATCAATTGCAGCAGGGTTCTGATTTGTCGTTGGCAGATTGCTTTCGACTGGAACTGACCCTGTCTTGTAACTGTGCGGTTCGTGGTGACTTTGCTGAAGGTATTCGGGCATTGCTGATTGATAAAGATAAGAATCCACAATGGCAGCACAGCTCGGTAGCCGAAGTACCAGCGGAAGAGGTTGATGCATTCTTTTTACCGCCCTGGGGCGAGCGAACGCATCCATTAGCCGATCTTGATAAATAAAACGAATTAACAAGAAGGAGTGCCTGTATGGCAACCGTAGGATTTATTGGACTGGGAAACATGGGTGGCCCTATGGCCAGCAACCTGGCAAAAGCAGGCCACACAGTTAAGGCTTTTGATTTATCGGAAGATGCGCTGAAAGCCATAGTTGCGGACGGTGCACAGGCAGCGAAAACAGCAGCTGAGGCCATCGACGGCGTTGAGTTTGTGGTTTCTATGCTGCCGGCAGACCGCCACGTAAAAGGTGTTTACCTCGGAGACGACGGTCTAATCAATAAGCTGACCAAAGATCAGCTTGTCATTGACTGCAGTACCATTTCATCAGATACCGCTATGTATGTCGGTGAACAGCTAGAGAAAGCCGGTATTGCCTTTATTGACGCCCCGGTTTCCGGTGGTGTGGGTGGCGCGAAAGCCGGCACCTTAACCTTTATTTGTGGTGGCACAGAAACCAACGTTGACCGGGCTCGCACGGTTCTCAACGACATGGGGAAAAATGTTTTCCGCGCCGGTAATGTCGGTGCTGGGCAGATTGCAAAAATCTGCAACAACATGTTGTTGTCGGTATTAATGGTGGGAACTTCTGAAGCCTTGCAATTGGGTAAGGCAAATGGGTTAGATCCGAAAGTTTTATCGGAAATTATGCTGGCAAGCTCGGGTAGCAACTGGACTTTACAGGTTTACAATCCGTGTCCGGGCGTAATGGATAACGTACCTTCAAGTAACGACTATCAGGGCGGATTCCTGGTTGACTTAATGGCCAAAGACTTAGGGTTGGCGCAACAAACCGCATTAGAAAGTGGTGCGGCAACCCCGATGGGGTCGTTGACTCGCAACCTTTACCATAGCTGGTCTGAGCAAGGCCATGGTCGTCAGGATTTTTCCAGTATTTTTAACTATGTGGCACCGAAGTCACAGAAGTAACCTAAGAATTGGGGATACACATGCAAATTAAAGACAGTGTTATTGTTATTACCGGTGGTGCCCAGGGGCTGGGCCTTGCAATGGCTGAAGATTTCGCCAAACAAGGCGCTAAACTTGCACTTATCGATATTAACGGCGACGTATTAGGTGAAGCTCAGGAGCACTGCGAAAAGCTGAGTGCTGCCAAAGTAGTTGGCTATGAAGTGGATATTACTGACGAAGAGTCGGTAGAAACCGTGTTTGAACAAATTCAGCAAGAGTTTGATGGCATTGATGTGCTGGTAAACAACGCAGGACTACTGCGTGACGGCCTGCTGATTAAATTCAAAGACGGCGAACTGAAACAGAAGATGCCATTACAGCAGTTTCAGTCGGTACTGGATGTGAACTTAACCGGTACTTTCTTATGCGGCCGTGAAGCTGCTGCGCAGATGGTAAAAGCTGGTAAGAAAGGCGTTATCATCAATATTTCCAGCGTCGCGCGTGCTGGCAACATGGGACAGACTAACTATTCGGCGACCAAAGCCGGTGTGGTTGCCATGACAGTCACCTGGGCTCGTGAATTGGGTCGCTACGGCATTCGCTGTGGTGCCATTGCACCGGGCTTTATCGAAACTCCAATGACGGCACAGATGAAACCTGAAGCGGTTGATCGCGCGTTGTCTATGGTTCCGCTCAAACGCTGGGGCCAGCCCAATGAAATTGCTCACAGTGCGCGTTATATCATTGAAAATGACTTCTTCAGCGGTCGAGTGGTCGAGATTGATGGCGGCGTTCGTCTGTAAGTCACATTAGATTAAGTAATGATAAATAGCCGAACGAAGGGCGTCTCTGTTATAGTAGTGTTTATCTACTAAACCGAGACGCTTTTTAGTTAATGGCATGCGGAAATTACCTCCCTTAAACGCACTTAAATCATTTGAAGTGGCAGCGCGTCATCTCAGTTTTACCAAAGCCGCCGAAGAGCTATTTGTCACTCAGGCTGCGGTCAGTCATCAGGTAAAAGCGTTAGAAGAGTTTCTCGAGCTCAAACTTTTTATTCGACGTAACCGTTCTTTGCTGTTGACCGAAGAAGGTCAGGAGTATTACTTAGAGTTACGAGATATTTTTGAGCAGTTGGCACAGGCCACCGATAAACTTCGATTAGTGTCGGAGCGTGGCGCTTTGACCGTGTCGGTTCCTCCCAGCTTCGCTATTTTATGGTTTGTTCCCCGGCTGAGTAGTTTCCGCGAAGCGCATCCCGATATGGATATTCGCATTAAAGCCGTAGATGAAATTAGTGGTTCGTTAACCGACGACGTGGACGTTGCTATTTACTATGGGGATGGCCGCTGGCCTGGGGTAAAAGCTTACCAACTGCATGAAGAATACTTATGGCCAGTCTGTTCTCCCTTGCTATTAGACAAAGCCAACATCAAAGAGCCCATAGATTTATTCAAACAGACGCTACTGCATGATGAAACCCGAAATGCCTGGAAGGATTGGTTTCAGTTGGTAGGATTGCCCCAGTATAAAGGTGATAATGGGCCGGTATTTAGCCATTCCAGTCTGGCTTTGCAGGCGGCAGTTCACGGGCAGGGCATTGCATTAGCCAATAACGTGCTGGTGAAGTCCGAAATTGACAGTGGCCACCTGGTTCGTATTTTCCCTCAGGCACTGCAGCGGAATAAAGCGTTTTATCTGGTTTGTCGTGACAATCAGGCGGAGATAGGTAAAATCGCGACCTTCCGTCAGTGGCTGCTAAACTTGGTGCAAAAAGAAGAGCAAGAGTTTAACCAATAATGCGTTATCAACAACAGAACCCGGAAGGGGCGTTCCGCATCGTTTTTTTGCATGGCTCAGGCGGCGGTCCCGACACAGCTTTTATGAACTTCTTTGCTGAACAGGGCATTGCGCTTGATGCTGAAGTTGTGCGTCCAGACTTTCCTTATTGGGAAAAGGTTCGTGAAACAGGTAAGCCCCGACCTCCGAATAAAATGCCGATGTTAGTCGATGCGGTTGATGAGCTACTGAGTGAATTGCAGCAAGATAAGAAATCGGTTGTCTTGATGGGTAAGTCGTTAGGAAGCCGGGTGATGTTAAGGTTAGCGGATAAATATCAGGTTAAAGCCGTTATTGCTCTGGGATTTCCCTTTCATCCGCCTCAAAAACCAGAGAAATCACGTTTTGAAGAGTTGGAGTTGACGCAGGCACCTGGACTGATTCTGCAAGGAACAAGAGACCCTTTCAGCAAACCCATAAGAAAGAAAATGGAACTTGGTGAGAGCGTGGAGTTACCTGAGAACTGGCAACTGCAATGGCTTGAGGGAGCTGATCACGGCTTTGCGGCCACTAAAGCAAAGGCGGATAACACGCCCAAATTATGGCAAGAGGCGGTAGACGCTATTAAGGAATTTATTCAATGAGTCAGTTATTTTTGATCGTGTCAGCGATTTTAGGCGGTACAGGCGTTATGCTGGGCGCTTTTGCTGCGCATGGACTTAAATCGAAGTTAAGCGACGATCTGCTGAGTGCGTTTGAAACGGGTGTTACTTATCAGTTCTATCATGCCTTGGCGCTATTTGCTTTAGCGTTTTGGTTAAAGCAGTCCTATTCGGTTTGGTTTGTTGCCAGCGGCTATTTGTGGCTGGCGGGCGTGATTTTATTTTCAGGCAGTTTGTACGCATTAGCGCTGACTGGTATTAAATGGTTTGGGCCCATAACGCCCATTGGTGGGTTGTTATTTATCGTCGGCTGGCTCAGTTTGCTGGTTGGTGCAGTGAAGTCAGGAGCGGGTAGTTAATGAAAGACATTGTTAGCGGCAAAGGTAGTGGCATCATATTGCTGTGTCGTGCAGGGTTTGAAGGCGACTGCGCTGCAGAAATTCAGGATAAAACAGCTAACCTGGGTATTTACGGTTACTGTCAGACGCAGCCTGATCAAGCGTATGTTACATACAACTGCCAGCACGAAGAAGCAGAGCATATTGCCCGGAAACTGGCGCTGAAGGACTTGGTTTTTGCTCGTGAAATGTTTGCTCTATTGGGGCCTGTAAAATTGGCAGGTATTGAAGATCGTGCCAGTGAGGTCATTAAGGTATTGAAACCTCACGAAGAAACCTTTGGTTTGGCGGGAGAGCTACGAGTTGAAACTCCAGATACGAACGATGCGAATCAATTATCAAAATTTTGTCGTAAGTTCAGTGTGCCATTGCGTCAGGCTCTGCGTAAAGAGGAGCTTTTAAGCAATAAACCGTTAGCAAAACGACCCATATTACATGTGTTTTTTGTTAATTCAGCGCATGCATTAGTGGGGTATTCGTATAGCTATAATCAGACGCCGCACGATGGTGGCATTGTGCGTTTGCGCATGCCAAAAGATGCACCGAGCCGTTCAACTCTAAAGCTGGACGAGGCCTTTCAGGTGTTTGTACCTGAAAATGAACAGGAAAAACGTGTACATTCGGGTATGAAAGCCGTGGATTTAGGTGCGGCACCAGGCGGCTGGACTTATCAGTTAGTGCGCCGAGGCATGATGGTACAGGCGGTCGATAACGGGCCGATGGCTGATTCATTAATGGACACCGGTCAGGTTAAGCATTTTAAAGAAGATGGCTTTAAATTTCGTCCTAAACGCAAAAATATCAACTGGTTAGTTTGTGACATGGTCGAAAAGCCCGCGCGTGTCGGTGAGCTGATGACCAATTGGTTACTTGATGGCGATTGTGAAGAAGCGATATTTAATTTAAAACTGCCGATGCGTCAACGTTACGCAGCAGTGAAAGAGTATTTGGGTCAGATTACCGATAAGCTACAAACGGAAGGCACTAAGCCATTTGAAATTCAGGCCAAGCATCTTTACCACGATAGGGAAGAAATCACCGTACATTTGCGTTGGTTGCCGCGCAGCTAGTTTTTAGAGCATAGCCGCGATTAAACAACGGCTATGCCTGAAAAACTGTTTTTTAAAGTCGTTCAATAACGGCCTGAGTAAAGTCAGTTGTTCCGTGCGAACCACCTAAATCACGAGTTGTTCGGTCGCCGCTGGAAATAACATCGGCCAGAGCTTTAGTGATGTTGTTAGCTTGTTCCTGCATACCCAGATATTCAAGCATTTGAATGGAAGCCAAAATTACTGAGCTTGGGTTTGCCAAGTTTTTACCGGCAATGTCGGGAGCTGAGCCGTGTACGGCTTCAAAAATTGCACAGTCTTTACCAATATTGGCGCCTGGAGCCATGCCTAAACCGCCAACTAAGCCAGCACAAAGGTCTGACAAAATATCGCCAAACAGGTTTGTGGTGACAATGACATCAAATTCTTCCGGGTTCATAACCAGACGCATGCAGGCTGCATCGACAATCATCTCAGTTGACTCAATATCCGGGTATTCTTCAGCAATTTCACGTGCGACTTTCAAGAATAAACCGGATGTTGATTTCAGAATGTTGGCTTTATGAACCGCAGTAACTTTTTTACGACCCTCACGGCGTGCAGTTTCGTAAGCGAAACGAACAATGCGCTCTGCGCCTTCACGAGTAATTTTACTTACTGCTTCGGCTTCATTACCGTCTTCAGACACTTTTTGCCCTATACCTGAGTACATACCTTCGGTATTTTCACGAATGGTGATGATATCAATATCGTCGTAACGAGCTTGTGTGCCTTTAAAAGACAACACAGGGCGAACGTTTGCGTAAAGAGAAAAGTGCTTGCGTAGACTCACGTTAATAGAAGTAAAGCCTTCACCAACCGGTGTTGTTAATGGTCCTTTTAAGGTAACACCGTTACGTTCAATCGCATCAAGAGTGTCCTGAGGTAATAACTCTCCGGTTTTCTCTAAAGCAGTTAGACCGGCCTCAACGTATTCATACTGAAAGTCACAACCCGCTTTATCTAGAATAGCGGTTGCGGACTTAACGATATCCGGGCCGATGCCGTCACCTGGAATGACTGTGATAGTTCTGCTCATGAATTGATTCCTTTAACCGTGTTACAACAAAAAACAGGAATAGTGATTCTACCATTGCTGCGCTGATACTGACTAGATAAGCACTATTCACCTGGTGAATATGGGTTATAATGGCGAGTAACAGTGACTGTCAAAAGCAGTTTTTGTTTTGATTTGCGTCAGTTGTTCACCATCAATTTTCAGTTGCTGACAAGACGATTTTAGCAGCGATTTAACCGAACTGCTTAATGATACTTCGGGATAGTAAGTGCTTAAGGTCAAATAATGGGCCAGAAAAAAAAGTGCGCTTAATGAATTGTGTTCGGTTTTATCTGGATCGAGTAAGTTTTCAGTAGCAGGTGGAAGCTGCCAGCGCTTAACCAACTGCCGACTGCGACGAAAATCACTGATATCCAAAGCTGAACCTACCCAACAGGTACTGTAACAATGTTCTACTTGTTTCGGACGTGGCCACTTGGCTGACTTTAATAGCTCGGGATGGCGAAAAAGATCGGAGCCTGAAAGCAAAGCGAGTAACGGAGCAGGTGTTGGTAGGTTAATACCAGTAAGCTCCGATAGATGTTGCAGTATCGTTGTGAGTAAGCCCAGTTTCTGCATTAAGGTTTTATGCAATGGAATTGTATTCAACGAAAACTGGTGTTGGAGAAAAGCGGTTGCGAGTATGACCGAGGATCGCTTTGATCCCAGCCATAAGTACGCTTGTTTTAAATCCATACGGGACGCTTCACTGTAGCCAATGCGCTCACTTTGCTGAACTGCGGCATGTAAGCTGTTTGCTAAAAAAGGCAACTGATTAACGTGTTGGATAACGGCATTTAAAGCACCGTTTGCATTGGCGTAGCGATTAATAGCTTTTAATAACTGTCGAGGTGTTTGTTGCGCTGCACTGGTTTGCTCATGTTTTAGCAACCTATGGTGTACTAAAGCACTCATCTGCTGCTTAGTTAGAGGCTTGTCATTTAGTTCCCAGTGATGAGTTTCTTCGGGTGTCACGTAAAATGGGCTGTCGAGTTTGTGTATTAAAGCTAGAATTTGATGCTTTCCTTCAAAACCCAAAAGCACGGCGGTCTGCGAATTCTTTTTGTGAGAGAATTTCTGACCTGTCAGTCTAATCGGTAAGGTATCTTGCTGGCTTAACAGCATCCAAAAACGGTATCGGAAGTGACCATTTAATAAAGGAAAAAAGGCTTGTGCGGGCTCCTTACGCTCCAGTTGAACCTGAGTTAGCGCGTTGACCCAGTGCCGAAAAATCACTATGTCTGGTGAGTTAAACCTCAGCGGTTCTAATGCAGTAAGCCATAGTGGCTGTCTTAACTGGCGTTGCTTCCAGTAATTGGGATCAGAATTAAGTTTCTCACTGATGCAGGCTGCAGCCAGGATACGACGGTAATGTGTATGTAACGACCAATGGTAACCGCAGTGTAGAGCATTAATGCAAACTGAGAGTAGCTCACTGACGGCTTCATTATCGGCGGAGGTGTTTTGCTGGGCGTAAAGCGGGAGCAATTCCGGCCACCGGTTTTGCTGGTACTCTTCATCAATAAACTGAACCAAACGATAAAGCTGACGAACGTCGTGTTGTTTCAGTAAACTCGCTGCTTTTTCACAACATTCGGGCAGCTCTCTCATTCGCGCCTCTGATTGTCCTGATAATCGCGGTAAGAGTCATTGCCCCAGGCAATGAGCTCGTTGTCCCGGAAAACCAAAGGAGTGCATTCGTCCTTCGTCGTAATACCGTCAGAGGTCACATGATGAGTACGATAGAACAACACTTGCATATCACCTTTAGGCGCTGCTTTGGCTTCATTAATATCCGGAGACCCCAAAATACGAATGACGCTGTCTTTGGACATACCGAGATCCAACTGGCCAATTTGTCTGGCGTTGTAGGTTTCTCTTTCCTGCCACTGCAAATCGGCGGGGTCAGCCTGATACAACATCAGAACTGCCCCGACAATAGCCAGATAACTAATCGTACCAATGGCTAGTATGACAAAGACCTTATTCTTCATAAATCCTTCAGTCAGTGACAACCTTATAACACGGATGATACACCGAACCCGGCAACTTCATACGCCCTTGTTCGACGAATGCTCTTAACAAGACGTCGAGTCGTTTCATCAATTCTTTTTCACCGTGAATAGTGAAGACACCTTTTTCTCTAATCTGGCGGATACCATCATCTTTCACGTTGCCCGCCACGATGGCTGAAAAAGCTCTGCGTAAATCGGCTGCGAGCTCTTCTTTGGGCTGCTCAGGGTGTAAATTAAGCGAAGCAACATTCTCGTGCGTAGGGTAAAAAGGACGTTGGAAATTTTCATCGATAAACAGCGTCCAGTTAAAGTAGTAGGCGTCACCTGAATCTCTACGGTACTGTTTTACAGCTGCCATTCCAGCATGCATGTGTCGGGCGACACCTGCAGGGTCATCAATAATAATGCGGTAGAATCCACGGGCTTCATCACCTAAGGTATCTACAATAAAGTTATCTAGAGCGTCAAAGTAATCTTTAGCGCTTGCCGGACCAGTTAAAATGACGGGTAAGCTTTGCTGTTGGTTTTTAGGGTGCATCAGAATGCCAAGAAGATACAACAGCTCCTCCGCGGTACCAGCACCTCCCGGGAAAATGACAATGCCATGCGCACAGCGCACGAAAGCTTCCAAACGTTTTTCAATATCAGGCAGAATAACCAGCTCGTTAACGATAGGGTTCGGTGGCTCGGCAGCAATTATGCCTGGCTCTGTAAGACCTAAGTAACGGCCACGACTAATACGTTGTTTAGCGTGTCCGATAGTGGCACCTTTCATTGGGCCTTTCATAGCTCCTGGTCCACAGCCGGTGCAGATGTTCAGACCGCGTAAACCTAGCTGGTAACCCACTTCTTTGGTGTATTTGTACTCACCCTCATTGATTGAGTGACCACCCCAGCAAACGACCATATCAGGCTCTTGCATCGCTTGAATTGTGCGGGCGTTTCGTAAAATGTCAAAAACAACATGGGTGAGGGTGGCACTGCTGGCATCCTTCAGTTCTTCTTCAGAGTAACGCTCTCCGGTAAAAAGAATATCGCGTAGGACTGACTCGAGTAGCTCACGGATACCAACAATCAGTTCGCCATCAACAAAGGCCTCTGCTGGTGGTTCAATCAGTTCAATTTTAATACCGCGCTCTTTGCGGATAATGTTAACGGCGAAGTCTTTGTATTTGTCGTAGATTTCAGCACTACTGTCGGTATTACTTCCGGCGTTTAATACCGCAAGACAGCAGTTACGAAACAATTTATAAAGCTGGCTGTTTGAGGATTGTTTTAAACGTTCTATTTCCAGCTGCGACAAAAGAGACATCGTGCCTCTTGGAGAAATGCTTGCTCTCATTATTTTTTAATACTCCTGTAATAACGATGACTCGGCGTCATCCTTGTGCCGGCGTTGGTCATGAGTTTCTGCTTTTATTTTGCCGTCATGACCCGGTTCCGCCCGCTATTTTTTGCATCATAAAGTGCCTTATCGGCCCTTTCGAAAACAGCCGTTGGCGTATCTTCGTTGTATTTAAATTTTGCGATTCCTGAAGAAATAGTAATACGGATGTCTTCACTTTTAAATTTAAACGGGATATTTGCAACTTTATCCCTGGTGCTTTCTATGTGTTGATAAGCATCTTGCTCATTCGAACAGAATATAATAGCAAATTCTTCGCCGCCATAGCGACAAACAAAGCCAGAATCTTTCAGGGCCTTGCTAAGAGTTCCGGCAATAACCTGAAGGGTTTTATCTCCCGCTATATGACCAAAGTTGTCGTTAACGTTCTTAAAATGGTCAACATCTATGATTGCTATAGTGAGCTCAGTGTCACCTTTTATCCAACGTTGAAATTCAAGGTTTAAGCGTTCTTCAAAAGCCGAGCGATTGGGAAGCTTGGTTAAGTTATCCTGCAAGCTTCGAAATTTTTGTTTCGCCAGTTCTTGTTTATAGTGGGCAACCTGCGCTTCTGTTTCCCGGAGCCTCTGTTCCATAGCTTGTGTGTTGCTACTAAAACTCAGGCGTTCCTCTTCATGCAGTTTCAGGTGCTGATTCAGTGTTTCGCTCAAGGTTTGCAGTTGTAGGCCCACCGATTCTTTTAAATCGTGCAATTCACAGGCTTCAGTAACACAAGCACTGATTTCTGATACGCCGTTTTTTAATTTCTGGTTTAGGTGAAGTCGCTGATCAGCAAAGTCAGCTGACCGATTTATTGTTTGACCCAATACATTCTGGACAGATTCAAGTGACGCATTTAACTGCTGCAGAAACGTCTGCGCTGATCGGCGTTCTTCGTTAATGTTACTAAAAACCAGGCGCATCACTTTTAAGGTTATCGCCAACAATGTGGTACTGGTTTGCGGCTTCTGCAGTGCCACTTTTACTTGCTGAAGGGTATCGGCAGCATTTCCCGAGAATTCAACTTCGCTCAGTAAATCGAGTAGCTGGGCTTGATATTGGGTTACTTCGGTTTCTGTTTGAGTTGAAGGCTGCTGATAGGCCAGCGCCAATAATTGGTTAATCAATGGCATATAATGAGAAACCGTCATAGTCGGTTGCTCAAATTCATTAGCTATTCGTTTTAGCTTGCTTCTGCTGTCATTGTCGTGCGGCTTAATGGATGTCAGAGCGTGGCGAATGCTTTCATTGGTTTGTTTCAGTTGAGTCTGTAAGCGAATGGTATGCTGAGAAATAACATCACTTAAACCTTGCATAATAGGTTCGAGTACAGCTGCTGCGGCATTTTGCTGAAGGTGCCCTCGCAACTTATGTAACAAACCGTCTAACTCAGTATCGACACCGCTTAATGCTAAGCAAAGTTCATTCACAAACTCCGAGTACCGTTGTGAATCACGCAGGTAATGATCTTCTAACTGCTTGCGTGACTGAATGCTCTGCTGCAACTTTTTGCTGAGGTGCTGAATCTGTTCTTGTGGTGTTTCAGGTATTGCCAATGCTCACCTACCCAATACTGAATGCAATACGCATAATACGTAAGTTACTGTTATAAAGTCTAACCTATTTGCATTTAATTACCACTGGTGGATTGTGGTAGTCTTTGCACAAGTTGACTAACAAAAAAATCGAAATTAACGGAGAAAAACTGTGCGCAAGAGCTTACTCACTGTTGGTGTTATGTTGGCACCTTCAATTGTCCTGGCAAATACGGATTACAAACTTAACCTGACTCAGCCTGAGCATCACAAAGGAGAGGTGTCTATTACTTTCCCTGCTAGTGACGCTAAGTTTCTGGATGTGAAAATGCCTGCATGGAGAACGGGCTATTATCGCATTTTAAATTTGGCAAATGGTGTGCGTGACTTTGAAGTTAAAAGTAATGGTGAAGTATTACGTTGGGAAAAAGTGGATAAAAGTACCTGGCGTGTCTATTTGCCCGAAAACAGCGGTGACGTTACGGTCGATTATGAAATTTACGCAAACCAGCTGGGGCGGCGCAGCCGTCATATTGATGATAGCCATGCTTATCTCGACGCATCTGCCGTCTTTATGTACGCCGATGCTTGGCGCAATGAGCCGATTTCAGTCTCTTTGAACGTTCCGAATGAGTGGAAAAGTTATTCTGGTATGAAGCGCGAGGGGGAGCATCAATTTTCTGCCGAAAATTGGGATGTATTCGTTGACTCGCCGATAGAAACAGGCATCAACAAGCATTATGAATTTACTCAAGGTGACCGGGATTACGAAGTGGTTTTTTGGGGAGAGGGTAATTACGATGCAGAACAGACGGTTGCTGACCTAAAGAAACTTGTCGACACGGGGGACTCTATATGGAGTGACTATCCGTTTGAACGTTATGTTTTTATGATTCACGCAACAACCGGTGCTGGTGGCGCAACGGAACATAAAAATTCAACCGTCATTCAACGGCCACGATACAGTTTTGCCAGTCGTGATGATTACTTGTCCTTTATGTCGACAGCATCACATGAATTTGTACACACCTGGAACGTAAAAGCTTATCGCCCTGATGGCTTGGTTCCATATGACTACCAGAAAGAAAACTATACGGACTTGTTTTGGATAGCCGAAGGTTCAACCAGCTATTTTCAGAATCATCTGTTGTTGCAAGCCGGTATCATGGAGCCTTCCGAGTATTTTGAGCGTGTTGCAAAAAGTATTGACCGCCATAAAGCTAAGCCTGGCCGAGATGTTATGTCGGTCGCTGAAGCGTCGTTTGAAGCATGGATAGATCAGTATGGCGACCGGGCTCACAACGATTCAGTCAATATCTATTCAGAAGGGGCGCTGGTGTCCTGGATGCTGGACAGTGAATTACTGAAAACCACCGACGGTGAAGTAAGTTACCGTGACGTGCATAATGAATTGTATCAGCGCTTCGACGCCGATGAGAAGGGCTTCACTTCAGCCGATGTGCTGACTATTTTGAAAGATTTGACCGGTGAGTCCTGGCAGGGTTGGTGGCAGGAAAATGTGCAAAGCCCAGCGGCAGATATTCCGTTTGAAAGCATACTGGAACAAGTTGGATTAGCACTGGTGTATGAGCAGGGTGAGGACGAAGACAGTACTGAAAAAGCCTGGGCTGGCTGGAGTGCTAATGAAGCCAGCGGTGGCATGGAGTTGACTCGGGTTAGCAAAGGCAGTCCCGCCTGGGAAGCGGGCTTTACGCCGGGCGATGTCATTGTTGCTTATGACGGACAGACTGTTGTTGATGGTCGTTTTAAAGAAGCTTTTGCTGAATATAAAGCGGGTGACTCAATTGAAGTGACATTCTTCCGGCGCGACCAGTTGCACACGAAAACCTTAACGGTGCAACCAACCCCTGCAACTGACGCGGAAATTGAACCATTAGACGAGCCTACGGCTAAACAAAAAGCTCGTTTCCTGCAATGGTTGCAAATTCCGCACCCTAACGCTTAATCCGTTATTGTCGGGCCATGCGTTGCATTTGCAGCGCTGGTTCGAAGTCTGAACGAAATGGGTTTATGTCGAGACCGCCACGACGAGTGTAACGGGCATAAACCGTTAACTTCTTCATTCCCAGCGCTTTCAGATCCTGATAAATGCGCTCAACGCATTGCTCGTGAAACTCATTATGCCGCCTAAATGACACCAGATAAGCTAAGAGCGCTGCGCGGTCTAATTTAGGTCCCATATAATGAATATACACCGATCCCCAATCGGGTTGATTGGTGATAAGGCAATTGGACTTTAACAGGTGACTGTGCAACTTCTCTTCGGTTTCGCCGTCTTCTGCTGCCAACAACGATGGCTGATAATCATAATGCGATATGGTGAGATCCTGACTATCAATGCAACTGCCAGGCATGCAGGCAATAGATTCTCCAGTTAGCTCGGATAGCGTTTTCAGGCTGACTTTAACTGCAGCTCCTGCGCAGGACGATAAATCGTCTTCCATGAGTTTCTGAACGCTTTCCCACGAGTCAAAACGAGAGTCATTGAAACTATTCAGGTAAAGTTTAAATGACTTAGACTCGACAAGGTTGGGACTCTCTGCCGGCACTTCAAAGTAACCGACAGCAACCTGAGGCAGCCCATTTAAATTTAGCCATGAGATTTCATAGCCGGTCCATAAATCGACGCCCGAAAAAGGCAGCTTGCCTTTAAGCCCTATGGGTTCGCGGTTCAGCGAACGAGGCACTGGTCGCAATTGCTTAGGGTCGTACTGACTAGGGTAATTTGTGCTCTGCCCCAGTGATAAATGATCTAATGCGTCCTTCTTTGGCATTTAAGTCGCTCCGTAAGTACAATGGACTGATTGTAAATTCTATTAGGTGCAAGTACCAGATGAAGACGTTAGAAGAATCGATAGATGCATTGATGGCAGGTTACGAAGAAAAGATTCCTGTTCGTCATACAGAGTATGTAGAAGAGTGGGCGAGCCCCATATATGGCGAAATTCTTGATGAGGATACGGTTGAGTGGACACCTTGTCGACAAGCGGAACCTTTAAAGTTTGCCGAGCTGGAAAGTGCTCTTGAACTCATTTTTCATGACAGTATAAAAACACTCTTCGGACGTTGGTATGCAGGGGACTTAGCGCTTGCTTATCAGGGGCATCCAATTAATTTACTGCAAGTTCAAAGCGCAGAAGACGGGGAGAGATTACTCGCGAATATTACTGGGCACATTTTAATGAAGCGCCGCTTGAAGCAACCCGAAACGGTGTTTATCGGGTTGGGCGTAGAAAATGATGACTTATTGCTGAGTATAGATAACCAGAGTGGGGTTGTTGGATTGGAATGGGTGGGCAAGGAGCAACATGAAGTTCTGGCTGACTCTCTGACCGAGTGGCTTGAGCAATGTGAGCCTCAAATTAGTGAAAATAGCGATTAATTAGTAGGTTAGAAATCTTCGTAAAATAAAACTATTTTAAAAACAAAGACTTAGTTTTGGCCCGAAGTTTGCTTTAAATGTTTTGCTGAAATAGTGAAGCACATTAATTAAATAGGATACTCAGGAGAACATTTAACATGCTAAAAAAATCATTATTGGCCGCAGCGTTACTCAGCTCGTTAACTTTATCCGGCTGTGTTGTTGTTAAAGAGTCGAGTTACGATGGAAATAACGAAAAATATGAAGGGCAGCAGTCAGAGCAAAGAAATCGCTCTTCTATTGCTGCATTACCGCCCTCGCTTTCTGTTAGCGAAGCCTTAAGTCGATTAGGAACACCTGACTTTAATGACTCATGGAAAACCGAGCAACATAACTATCAGGTTTTGTATTATCGCACACACAGGAAACACGCTGATGGTATGACGACCCGTGATGAGTGCACTGCTATTGTGTTCGTTGACGATACTCTGGCTGGAACTGGAGAAATGGCTCTCGACAGGATCCCTAAAAATGGTTAACTTGGTCTGATAGAAAACCAATCAGTGGTTGTTATGCAAGGCTTAACCGAAAAAACAGACAGTGAAATTGATAAGGCAGGTGAAAACAGCAGCGAGCATATTCAGGGGAAACTTGTCTATCTCGTTGCGGAAGATCTTAAATTAGCTGCTTCGCTTTTGTTTCAGACATACTATGATGATGAATTACTGCAAAAGATTTTTCGTGCCGATAAACCGGATTACGAAAAGCGACTGCGCGCAGCGATTCGGGAAGATTTGAATGCGTTCTGGGAAAGCGGGCAACCCATTATTGGGATTCGGGACGGCGGCACACTGTTAGGTGTTGCTTGTCTCACCCGTCCTGGTAAGAGTTTTGGCCCTGGTCGTTTCTGGCATTGGCGCATTAGTATGTTGTTGACTGCTGGCTTTTTAAGTACCCGGCAGGTGCTTGAAAAGGAACGCTTAATTCAAGAAGCCATGCCCGATGTGCCTTATCATATGCTGGCTTTTATTGCTGTAGCGCCACAGTATCAATGTCAGGGAGTCGGGCATTTATTGGTTGAGGCTGCTAAAACTGTTTTTGAAGAAGATCCTGAGTCACAAGGCATTGCCGTTTATGTTACTCGCTCTGATTATCAGGCGTTCTTTAAGAAACGGGGTTATCGCTTGCAGGCCCAGATAGAAGTTGAGAAATTACCTGGCGAAGTACTTTTTTACCCTAGGCTAGAAGAGTAAAGCGAATGAGTTACTCCAGTTTTAAAGAATTTTATCCTTATTACTTGCAAGAACATTCAGACAAGCGTTGTCGGGTATTGCATTATATTGGCAGCACCATGGTATTAGCTGTGTTAATTTACGCGCTGATCAGTGCGAATTATTGGTGGTTGCTGGCGTTGCCGGTTATTGGTTACGGGTTTGCCTGGCTTGGTCATTTTATATTTGAAAAGAATAAACCAGCCACTTTTCAGTATCCTTTGTACAGTCTACTGGGTGACTGGGTTATGTATAAAGATGCCTGGGTTAAGTTATTGACCGGGAATTCGAAACGGCGGTAATTCAACACCCACTAAACGCTGGTTATGAAGTGTTAACTCTCCTTCGTATCGGGTTTCACCGTCACTGCTAAAGCCCATTTTAAATGTACTTCGCCAGCCCGGCTGGCTTCCTTTAAAAGACCACCGAGTGTCCTCACGGCGAATATCCAAAAATTGTAAGCCTTGCTGTTTGCAATAAAACACTGCATGTTTTTGGGCGCTTTCTGATTGTTGCCGATGCTGCCAGAAAACCCATATTGCGGTTGCTAACACCAGAAAAATAATGACATCAAGTAAATTCATTAGGTGCCCTGAGTTTGTTGTTTTAATCGATTGAGAGCCTTGCCAACCTCTTCGGATTGTTTTTGTTGTGCCAATATGGACAAAAGCAGTGGGCGAATGTCTGGTAGTGCAATAATGTCCTGAAACAACGCGTCAAAAAGCACCTTATCAAGAGCTGCTATGGCGTCTAAATAACGCAGCAGGTTTTGTTCTTCATTAAGTATTGGCCATAGACGTGCAGCAATAACAACCAACTGATCCGCTGTAGCTTTTGGTACCAGCTCATTTACCGACTTTTTCACACGAGGGTGGCGGGTTACTGAGGCCAGCGCTCTTAAGCTATCAGTGCAAAGTTTAGGATCTTCGTCTGCGAGGTGTCTGAGCAGTGAGTCCCTTATTGGCGCAGTAATAGTTTGCTGCTCAAGCGCAATTGCAAGCGGTTGCCTAACAGCTGCAGGGTAGTGTGCAAACTGTTTTGCAATAGCTTCACTCAGTTCCGGGAGTTGCTCTAATCTTGCCGCGCAATCGTGTAAACCCTGTAAACCGATTTTTTGCCAGTCAATGCCACTTTGAGGTTGTTTCAAGTAAGCTTCTGCGGTTTCAAAGTGAATGGAGGGAGACAGCTTTTGCTGGCGCTGCACGAGGGCATGCAAAGCTGCGCGCTGTTGTTCACTCGGGTTGAGTAAATAAGGGTTTTGTTGCAGCTGTTTTTCCTGCTCCTCGGTCATCTCTCCTGTTATTTCATGCCCTAAAGCGCTGACCACGTACTCCAAATACTGATTGCGCGCGGCCAGATTAAGTAATCCGCGCTCGTCCAGAGGAAACTGCAGAAACCATAGAAACGGCTGTTGGTCATGCTGTTTGTGCTGGAACAGTATCGCTAGCTGAGCCTGACGTGCAATTGGGTAGGGGTAAGGGCGTTGCTGTTGTTCAATTGCGGCAAACTCTTCCCGTGGCAGCTCAGTAAGGCATCTGCCAATATCAAAAATTTTGTACTCTGCTTGGCCGGCTTGCAAAAACTCACCCAAGGTGGTGATGGTCGGTGCTGACACAGGCGCTCCCTTTTTTCTTGAATTTTAAGGCGTATTAAATCACTATGGCGCCATTATATCGGTTTATACAATGATGTGGTAACGGAGTCTGATATGGAGCAGTATCAGAAAGCCGCTCGATTGCTGGATAGAATAGAGCGGGAACTGAACAGTCTTGGCTTATGGCAGTCTCACCAGCCCCCGGTGCAGGCACTGGAAAGCCAGCAGCCTTTTGCTGTTGATACGCTGGAATTTCATCAGTGGCTACAGTTTATCATGCTACCCCGAATGTGGGCCCTGGTGGATAGCCAACGACCTTTACCCGAAGGTATTGCCGTTAGTCCAATGGCAGCGCACACCTACCGTAATGAGCTGGAACAGTATGAGCAATTAATTACGCTAATACGTGAATTCGATGTTTTGCTAAGCGGAACAGACCCTTTTCAGGAAGATGTTTAACGGTGGATGAGTTAGAAATTGTCTATCAGGACGAGTACCTTGCCGTTATCAATAAACCCAGTGGTTTATTAGTTCATCGAAGTCGAATAGCAAGCGGGGCCCGCGAGTTTGCGATGCAGATGTTGCGCAATCAAATGGGTCGTCATGTTTATCCGGTGCATCGACTGGACAGGCCAACATCGGGATTACTCATCTTTGCTTTGAATAGCGATGTTGCACGTTCTTTAACGGAACAAATGACAGCGCGCCAGGTGCGTAAAACGTATCATGCGGTCGTCAGAGGTTATGTGTCAGACAGTGGCACCATCGATTATTCCTTGAAAGAGGAGTTGGATAAATTAGCCGATGCCGATGCTGATACGGATAAAGAAAAGCAGTCAGCGATAACGCATTATGAGTGTCTGAAACAGGTCGAACTGCCTTACAAAGTCAGTAAAAAACATGATACCACGCGATATTCGCTGGTGCAGATGCAACCAGAAACAGGTCGAAAACATCAGTTACGCAGGCACATGGCACACATTCGACATCCTATTGTGGGTGACACGAATCATGGAGATGGGCGGCACAACAACTTTTTTCGATCTCACTTCGACATTCATCGTCTGTTGTTGGCTGCAACGGCGTTGAGCTTTCATCATCCGGTCAGTGGCGAGCCAATGAATTTGGAATTACCACTGCCGGATGAGTTTCATCGGCCATTTATTGAATAATGACTATTCCGCGCTACGCAGCAAAGCGTTGATACCCACTTTTGCACGGGTTTTGGCATCGACTCGTTTTACAATAATGGCCGCGTACAGGCTGTGTGTTCCGTTCGCCGATGGCAATGAGCCAGGAACTACAACCGCTCCTGAAGGCACTCGGCCGTAGAGAATACGATCGTTCTCGCGATCATAGATACGGGTGCTCTGACCAATATAGACGCCCATTGAAATAACCGCGCCTTCCTCAACAATAACGCCTTCAACAATTTCTGAACGCGCACCAATAAAACAGTTGTCTTCGATAATAGTTGGGTTGGCCTGTAATGGTTCTAATACACCACCAATACCAACGCCCCCGGATAAGTGTACATTCTTACCAATTTGCGCACACGAACCAACGGTAGCCCAAGTATCAACCATAGTACCTTCGCCAACGTAGGCTCCGATATTTACATAGGACGGCATAACGACGACATTGCGGCCAATGAATGCACCTTTACGCACCATGGCTGGCGGAACAACACGCATACCTTCTGCGCGAAAACGGGCGCTGTCGTAATCGGCGAATTTGGCCGGAACTTTATCCCAAAAACGGGTTTCACCGCCTTCAATAAGATCGTTGTCGTTTAAACGAAACGACAGCAGGACGGCTTTTTTTAGCCATTGATGAACAACCCATTCGCCGGAAACTTTCTCGGCAACCCGTAATTCACCACGATCAATTTCGTCAATAACGTACCGAACCGCCTCACGCAGCTCGTCGTTTTCTGTGCGGGCATTGATGTGGTCGCGTTGTTCAAATGCATCGATGATGCGTTGTTTAATGTTATCCATGATAAGAATTTAAAACTCCAGGTCTTTGATAATTTGTGCTTTCAATGTTTTTTTCTGTTTGTCGTCCAGAGCGGTTTGATGCTCGGTTGTGACAATAAATAAATCTTCTGCCTGCTCGCCGATGGTTGTTATTTTTGCGGCAAGTAAGGTGACGTTTTGTTGTTGCAAAATAGCCGCAAGTTTAGCAATCAGTCCGGGTCTGTCTAGTGTTACTAACTCAAAGGTTGTTCGGCCATGATGCTTGCTGGGAATAAAGCTGACCTCTGTTGCTACCGAAAAGTTTTTCATGCGGCGCGACAACGGACGTTTTGTGCTCGGAACGGGGATCCGTTTATGCAGAACATCCAGCAATTGCTGTTTGACTTCTTCAATACGATGAGGCTCAGTTAACGGCTTGCCGTCTCGCTGTAAGACGACAAAAGTATCCATGACGAAGCCGTCACGAGTGGCAAGTATTTGCGCGTCCAGGATGTTTAACTGCTGGCTATCCAGAACACCAGCAACAGACGCAAATAAATGACTTTCTTCATGATGATAAATAAACAGCTCAGTTGTACCGTAGTTGTTTTCATCACCAATTAAAATAAGAGGCAGCTGGTCAGTGGGTAAGTTTAAAATATGTTGAGAGTGCCAACTGATTTGTTCTGCAGTATGTCGGAAGAAATAATCGGCGGTAAAACGTCCCCATAACGCCATAATTTCTGCTTTTTCAAAGCCGGCACTGAGCAATAAAGCCATAGCACTGGCCTTATTCTCTTGAATTTTTTGGCGAATATCCAGAGTCGGCTTGTTGCTGTCCTGCTGCAGTAGATAGGAGGTTGCGTTATACAGTTCTTCCAATAAAGTCGCTTTCCAGTTATTCCACAGTGACTGATTGGTCGCACGAATATCCGCTACGGTCAGGCAGTAAAGATAGTCTAATCGTTCGAGTGTTGAGACTTGATTAGCAAAGTTTTGTATCACTTCAGGGTCATGGATATCACGCTTTTGAGCAGTAACTGACATGGTGAGATGGTGTCTTACCAGCCAGGCTACCAACTCGGCATCCTCTTCGTCATAACCATGTTGATGACAAAAGTTGCGCGCATCCATTTCACCCAATTCAGAATGGTCACCGCCGCGACCTTTGGCTATATCATGGAAAATACCGGCCAAGTAAAGACAATAGCGTCGGTCCATTTGAGCCACGAGTTTCTCGCATAAGGGGAACTTGTCTTGAAATTCCTCGTCGCTAAAACGATACAGGTTTCTGACTAAACGAAAGGTATGTTCATCCACAGTGTAAGCGTGAAAAAGGTCAAACTGCATTTGCCCAACAATTTGTTGCCATTGAGATAGGTAGCTGGCTAACACACTATGGTGATGCATGAGTGCAAAGGATAGGCCGCAACCTCTGGGATGCTGAATCAGTTGGTTAAATAAATCACGGCACACTGGGTCATGGCTCAGTGGTTCGTTTAACTGAGAACGGGCATTCCTTAACAAGCGTATGGTATTCGAATGAATACCGGTAATTTGCGGGTGCTCAGCAATGCAAACAAAAGCTCGGATGATATTGCAGTGATCTTCGAATACTTGGTCATGACGGGCCGTTAGCAGTTTATTAGCAACGGCGAAATCGTCGCTGATATGCTCGGCGTGCTGTAAATCCTGAGTGCCTAATATTGCCTGGTGGAAAAACTGCAGCAACATCTGATTGAGCTCGCTGACGCGCAAAACCACTTTGAAATAATCCTTCATCATGGTCTCGACTGACGCTTTACCGTCATTACCATAGCCTAGCCGAACAGCAACGCCTGGCTGAAAATCAAAGAGTAAACGATCTTCTCTTTTACCAGCTTCCAGGTGAAGTGCAAAGCGGATACGCCATAGCCAGTTCATGCAGTCACGAAGTTCAACGAACTCATCGGCAGTCATGTATCCGTATTCAACTAAGTTTTCATCAGAGTGTGTGCGGAAGTGACGCTTAGCAATCCAGCCAACAGTTTGAATATCGCGCAATCCGCCAGGACTTGATTTGATGTTAGGCTCAAGATTATAGGAGGTACTATGGTACTGCTGATGTCGTTGCTTTTGCTCATCAAGTTTGGCTTGATAAAAATCGCGACTTGACCAGGGAAAGTCATTTAAGAGCTGTTGATGGAATTCATTATAGAGGCTTTCTGATCCGGAAAGAAAACGACTTTCAATCAGGTTTGTGGCTATGGTGATGTCATTTTCAGACTGACTAAAACATTCTGTGACAGTACGTACCGAGTGGCCAATATCCAGATGAAGATCCCATAAAAAAGTGAGGAACTGACTGAGTTTGTCAGATAATTCAGTCTCAGTTTTTTCCGTCTTGGGGCTTATCAGAATGAGTAAATCGATGTCCGAACCCGGATGCAGTGTTTCCCGGCCATAGCCACCTACCGCTAGTATGCTGGCAGGTTCATTTTCAAGTTGAAATTGTTGCCAAAGCTGACCAATGAGTTGGTCGAAAAACGTCGAACGGTGGTGGACTAACTCATCAATATCGGCGGTAACAAAACGTGCAGCAGACCAGTTTTGATAGCTCTCTAGAAGCGTCTTATAGTCTTTTATGCAGGGAGCGCGAGTTTTATCAGGCCAACGCCCGTGAAAATCTTTATCTTTGTGAACGTTAGCCATAGGCTCTCCCTGCAAATGCGTTAGCTGTGCTCGATAACTCGCGCTAAGTCAGGCTCATCACTGCGCAGTGTCAGTACTTCAACACCGTTATCGGTAACTAATAAGGTATGCTCCCACTGCGCACTTAAGCTCCGGTCTTTAGTTAAGACTGTCCAACCGTCTTTCATTAATTTAGTGTGTCTTTTACCGACATTAACCATAGGTTCAATAGTGAAGCACATACCAGCTTTTAATTCTTCGCCAGTGCCAGCTTGACCATAATGAAGAATTTGAGGGTCTTCATGGAACACCGAACCAATGCCGTGACCGCAGTATTCGCGAACAATGGAATAACCATGGCCTTCTGCATGTTTTTGAATAACTTCGGCAAAATCACCCAGTTTAATACCCGGTTTAACCATTTCGATGGCTTTGTAAAGCGACTCCTGGGTCACTTTGATTAAACGTTCAGCCATAATCGAGGGCTTACCCACAACGAACATTTTTGAGGTGTCACCGTGATATCCATCCAGCTTAACTGTGACATCAATATTCATGATATCGCCATCTTTCAGTTTTTTCGGGCCAGGAATACCGTGACAGACACAGTGGTTAACCGAAGTGCAAATTGACTTTGGAAAACCATGATAATTTAACGGAGCCGGGTAGGCATTATGATCCGTTATGTATTTGTGACAAATGTCGTCCAGTTCTTCTGTCGTTACACCTGGCTTTACGTAGTCACCGATCATTTCAAGCACACTGGCGGCAAGCTTACCCGCAGCGCGCATTTTTTCGATTTCTTCGGGCGTCTTTATTGAGATGGTCATTCTCTTCCTGTCCATGACTGCTGGAAAAGCCGACAGTTTAACAGTGACTGATAAAATTCGCTATCTTTGAGGACGAGCAAAACACAAGTTAAGTGGCGGTTTTTGTTGTATGAGGATCTAGTTTATGGTATAAAACGCACGCTTTTTTGGCCTTACTGCTATTCTAAATTTGAAAGCAGAAGCACCGACTAAGTACACTTGTATGTAAATTATAATCCACACATACATCGACACATAAGGCGGGGTGCTTGTCTAAGAACAAGTCGGCTTATGGGATGTATGGAGGCTTAACCCCCTAAAAAGGAAAATATTATGGCTAACGTGTCAATGCGTGACATGCTCAAAGCAGGTGTCCATTTCGGTCACCAAACTCGTTTCTGGAATCCAAAAATGAAACCTTACATTTTTGGTGCACGTAACAAGATTCATATCATTAACCTCGAAAAAACTGTGCCTATGTTCAACGATGCGTTGAGCTACATGCAGCATGTTGCTTCAAACAAAGGAAAAATCCTGTTTGTTGGTACTAAGCGCGCAGCAGCTGAAGCGGTTAAAGAAGCAGCCATTAACTGTGGTCAGTACTACGTAAACCACCGTTGGTTAGGCGGCATGTTGACTAACTGGAAAACAGTTCGTCAATCAATCAAGCGTCTAAAAGACCTTGAAACCATGAGCCAGGACGGTACATTCGAGAAACTGACCAAGAAAGAAGCCTTGGTTAACACTCGTGAAATGGAAAAACTGGAAAAAGGTTTAGGCGGTATCAAAAACATGGGCGGCTTACCTGACGTTCTGTTTGTTATCGACGCTGATCACGAACACATCTCTATTAAAGAAGCAAATAACCTGGGCATTCCAGTTGTTTCTGTTGTGGATACAAACTCTGATCCTGACGGTGTTGATTACATTGTTCCGGGGAATGATGATGCAATTCGTGCCGTTCAATTATACTTGAACACTGCTGCTGAAGCGGTAAAAGAAGCACGTACAGCGCAAGTTGAAGCGAAAGACTCTGACGATTTCGTCGAAGCAACTGAATAATCGAGGAATAGAATCATGGCAATTACAGCAGCTCTAGTAAAAGAACTGCGCGAGCGCACAGGCGCTGGCATGATGGACTGCAAAAAAGCATTGCAGGAAGTCGACGGTGATATGGAAGCGGCAATTGACCTGATGCGTAAAAGCGGTCAGGCAAAAGCGGCGAAAAAAGCAGGCCGTGTTGCAGCTGAAGGGGTTATCCTAGTTAAGTCTGAAGGCAATCAGGCAACCTTGGTTGAACTGAACTGTGAAACAGACTTTGTTGCTCGTGATGACAGCTTCCTGGCATTTGGCGATAAAGTGATTAACGCGGCATTTTCTAATAAAGAAAATGACATTGAAGCACTAAAAGCAACAGAAATCGATGGTCAAACAGTAGAGAAAACTCGTGAAGACTTAGTCGCTAAAATTGGCGAGAACATGAACGTTCGTCGTGTTCATACGCTTGAAGCTGGTGATGTTGTTGCAACTTATGCGCACGGTGCTCGTATCGGTGTTGCTGTTGCACTTCAAGGTGGCGATGAAGATTTGGCTCGTGACTTGTGCATGCACGTTGCAGCAAGCAGCCCACAATTTGTTAAACCTGAAGACGTGGAAGCTGAAGTTGTAGAAAAGGAACGCGCAATTCAGGTTGATATCGCAATGCAGAGCGGTAAGCCGAAAGAAATCGCTGAAAAAATGGTTGAAGGCCGTATGCGTAAGTTTACTGGTGAAATCAGCCTGACAGGTCAGCCTTTCGTTAAAGATCCATCAATGACTGTTGGTGAGTTACTTAAGAAGGCAGGTGCTGATGTTGTTACTTTCGTTCGCTTTGAAGTGGGCGAAGGTATTGAACGTAAAGAAGAAGATTTTGCTTCTGAAGTTCAGGCACAAGTGGCGGCAGCGAGCAAAGGCTAATAGCGTGGTCTCGACCAACCCCATGAAATAGAAAATAGTAAACCGCGTCTTGAGCGTTCAGGACGCGGTTTTTTTTAAACTAAAGGAAAAGAGTAGAGGCAATGATGAGCACCCATCCGAAACCCAGTTATCGACGCATATTGTTAAAGCTCAGTGGTGAAGCCCTTATGGGGGACGAGCCATTTGGTATTGACGCCAAAGTGCTTGATCGTATGGCGCAAGAGATTAAAGAATTGGTTGAATTAGGGGTTCAGGTAGGCTTAGTCATTGGTGGTGGTAACTTATTCCGTGGAGAAGGTTTGGCAAAAGCCGGCATGAACCGCGTTGTGGGTGACCATATGGGTATGCTGGCAACGGTAATGAACGGCTTGGCAATGCGTGATGCTTTACACCGTGCTTTTGTTAACGCTCGCTTAATGTCAGCTATAGAATTGACCGGCGTATGTGACAGTTACAATTGGGCTGAAGCTATTAGCTTGTTAAAATCAGGTCGTGTGGTGATTTTCTCAGCCGGAACCGGAAACCCGTTCTTTACTACTGATTCAGCTGCGTGTTTACGTGGCATCGAAATTGAAGCTGAAGTCGTACTTAAGGGGACAAAGGTTGATGGGGTTTACTCAGATGACCCAGTCAGTAACCCGGATGCGACGTTGTATAAGCACATTGGTTACGATGATATACTGGAAAAACAGTTAAAAGTAATGGATTTAGCGGCTTTTACTCTCGCGCGAGATCACGCTTTACCTATCAGGGTGTTTAATATGAATAAGCCGGGTGCTTTACGAGCCGTGATTATGGGTGAAGAAGAAGGTACACTGATCAGCAAGAACGCAGAGTAACTGCAGTTATTGAATAAAAGGGTATAAGACAGTGATAAAAGAAATTATAGAAGACGCTAAAGATCGCATGGAAAAAAGTGTTGAGTCGTTGCGTAGTCAGATGTCAAAAGTACGTACAGGCCGAGCGCACCCCAGTATTCTGGATAGTGTTATGGTGAACTATTACGGTACCGATACACCGCTGAAACAATTAGCGAACATTACGACAGAAGACTCTAGAACTTTGGCTCTGACCGTGTTTGATAAATCTGCTTCAGCCGCTGTTGAAAAAGCCATTATTAATTCGGACTTGGGTTTGAACCCAGCTTCCGCTGGTGCGGTTATTCGCATCCCGTTGCCTCCTTTGACAGAAGAGCGTCGCCGCGATTTGGTTAAGATTGTGCGGGCAGAAGCTGAACATGGTCGTATAGCGGTACGTAATATTCGCCGTGATGCTAATGGTGACATCAAAGATCTTCTTAAAGAAAAAGAGATTACAGAAGACGAAGAGCGTAGCGCTGAAGATGAAATTCAAAAGCTGACCGATAAATATGTGAAGCAAATTGATGAATCATTAAAAGCAAAAGAAGAAGACTTGATGGAAATTTAGTCATCAAACCTTCCCTACGTTGGTCTATGACGCCGTGTCAGGTATACTCGCACGGCGTTTTTTAATGTTTACGGCAGATTTAATGAAAGAATTACCGTCAATTGAGCAGTTAGTTCCCAGGCACGTTGCCATCATTATGGATGGGAATGGTCGTTGGGCGGAACAACGCGGTAAAATAAGAACCTTCGGGCATAAAGCCGGTGCAGAAGCGGTGCGTCGAGCTGTCGCTTTTGCTCGCCGTAATGGTATAGAATCGCTGACGCTATTTGCATTTAGTAGTGAAAACTGGAAGCGTCCCGCCACAGAGGTTTCAGTGCTGATGGAGCTATTTATGTCAGTACTGAAAAGCGAGGTGAAAAAACTCAATGATAACGATATTCGCTTACGCATTATTGGTGACAAAGAAGCTTTCTCAAAGCGTCTGCAAAAACGTATTTATGAAGCAGAAGAAAAAACTCAGAATAATAGCGGATTAAATTTGAATATCGCTGCAAATTACGGTGGTCAGTGGGATATTACGCAAGCGAGTCGTAAGTTGGCCGACAGAGTTAAAGCCGGTGAGATGGAACCATCAGAGATTACCGAACAGGCGATAGCTGAAGAATTGATGATGGCGGATCAACCGTTACCGGATTTATTAATCCGCACTGGTGGTGAACGTCGAATCAGTAATTTTCTCTTGTGGCAGCTGGCATATGCAGAGCTCTATTTTACTTCGACACTGTGGCCTGATTTTGATGATGCTGTGTTCGCTCGTGCGATTACTGATTTCGCCCAACGCGAACGTCGCTTTGGCTTAACGAGCGAACAATTGAACGTGCTCATGCAAGGCATAGAAACTCGGATAGAGGAATAACACTTGCTAAAACAACGTATTATTACAGCACTATTGCTGGTTCCGGTGGCACTTTACGGGGTTTTTATGCTGCCGCTATGGGGCTTCGCTCTGTTTATCCAAGGCGTGCTAATGCTTGGCGCCTGGGAATGGTCTCCGTTAATGGGGGTGCGTCGCGTATCAGCGCGTATTGCTTACACCTTGTTTGTTGGTGCCATCATCGGCGTATTGTCGTGGCTGGCACCATATGAACATCTATGGGAAGGCGGCGAACTTTCTAAACTCATTTATTACACCATATTGGCGGGCGGAGTTTGGTGGGTTATCGCACTGGCGATGATCGTAAACTATCCTTCCAGCCGGCGTATGTGGTCGAGAACGCGCGCGATTGTCGGTGTATTTGGTTTATTGATATTTATTCCTACCTGGGCAGCTCTGGTTACAGTGCGCTCAATTGATTTTGATGAATCACGCTTCTTTGGTGGTTGGGTCGTACTCTTTATTCTATTACTGGTTTGGGCTGCTGACGTTGGGGCGTATTTTGCCGGCGTTCGTTATGGCCGAAATAAGATGATGCCTGCGGTGAGCCCAGGAAAAACCATGGAAGGCTTGTGTGGGGGCGTGACCTTAGCTTTTGTGGTGATGATGGTTGTTGCGCACTGGACCAAAGTGCCGGCCGATCAGTTTACAGGTTACTATTTGACGGGACTGTTTACGGTTGTTGCCTCAGTCTTCGGGGATTTAAACGAAAGTATGTTTAAGCGAAGCGCCGGAGTTAAGGACAGTGGCTCGATTTTACCTGGCCACGGGGGAATTCTTGACCGGATTGATAGTCTTACAGCTGCAGTGCCAATTTTTACGTTAGCTTATCTGGAGTTCTTGCATTAAACCTATGCGTCGAATTACGGTTTTGGGGGCAACAGGCTCCATCGGTCAAAATACTCTTGATGTTGTTGCAAGACATCCGGATGACTTTCAGGTTTTTGCTTTAACTGCGCATAGCCAGGTTAAAGCTATGGCTGAACTTTGTTGTAAGCATGCTCCTCAATTTGCAGTGATGGGTTCACAAGACAGTGCTTCAGAACTTAAAGAGCTTTTAGGTTCTAAGTTGTCGACTCAGGTAATATACGGTGAGCTGGCTTTAGCAGAAGTCAGTTCAGCGAGTGAAGTTGATGTTGTTATGGCGGCGATTGTCGGTGCTGCCGGACTATCACCAACATTGGCTGCTATAGACGCGGGTAAAGACGTGTTATTGGCAAATAAAGAAGCTTTGGTCATGAGCGGACAGTTGTTTATCGATCATGCTCAACGTTCAGGCGCTAAAATTATCCCAGTCGACAGTGAGCACAACGCTATTTTTCAATGCTTACCGCAATCTGCTCAACAGCAGGTTGGAACCATGTCGTTAACTGAACATGGTATTCAGTATTTATTACTGACAGGTTCAGGCGGTCCATTTCGAGACTTGCCTATTGCCGAACTGGTTCAACAAACGCCAAACTCAGCCTGTAAACATCCAAACTGGTCGATGGGACGAAAAATTTCCGTTGACTCTGCAACCATGCTGAATAAAGGGCTGGAGTACATTGAAGCGCGCTGGCTATTTAACTGCTCACGCGAGCAACTTAAAGTGGTGATTCATCCACAGAGTGTGATCCACTCCATGGTTCAATACACCGATGGTTCTGTATTGGCGCAAATGGGGGAACCGGACATGCGTACGCCCATAGCGCACTCTCTCGGTTATCCGGAGCGCTTAGAAAGTGGCGTTTCAGGTCTCGATTTTACGCAAATTAGTCAGCTGACCTTTAAACAGCCGGAGGCACAACGCTATCCTTGTCTGCAACTGGCGATAGAAGCCTGCTGGGAAGGACAATGGGCAACCACGGCATTAAATGCTGCTAATGAAGTGGCTGTTGCCGCATTTTTACAAGAACAGGTTGGTTTTACTGATATCTCAAAGGTATGTGATTCGGTATTACAATCAATACAAGCTGATGAGGCCGATAGTTTAGAAACGCTGTTAGCCATAGACAAACAAGCGCGTTTAGCGGCCAATAAATGGTTGCAGGAGTACGCACAGTGATAGACGCAATTTGGTATTTTTGTTCCTTCGTAGTAACTCTGGGTATTTTAGTTGCGTTTCACGAGTTTGGTCACTTTTGGGTTGCGCGTCGTTGTGGCGTTAAAGTGCTAACCTTCTCGGTTGGTTTTGGTCGGGCAATATGGAAACGTCAGGGTAAAGACGGCACGCTTTATCAGTTAGGTATTATCCCTTTGGGTGGTTATGTCCGGATGCTGGACGAGCGCATTGACGAGGTTTCCGAACAAGAACGCGATGTGAGTTTTAACGCACAGTCGGTTTATAAGCGCTTTGCTATCGTGGCAGCAGGGCCAGTCGCAAACTTTGTTCTGGCGATAGCCGTCCTATGGTTAATGTTTGGTATTGGCGTACCAACGGTAAAACCTGTCATTGGTGATATAAAAGAGAAGTCAATTGCTGCTGAAGCAGAACTTGAGCGGGGTAGCCAAATTCTTTCAGTGGATGATATTGAAGCTTATGACTGGCAGCAAGTGCAACTGGGTTTAATGTCAGCAATTGGTGATAACGAAACGGTATTAACTCTGCGAACGCCAGCTGGGAATGAAGTAACGCGGACGCTCGATTTAACGAGTTGGAATTTCGATCCAGAAACAGAGTCTACGTTTGGTAGCTTGGGTATCGGCGTTTATCAACCAACAGTTTATACCGAACTCAGCCAGGTTGAAAGTGGCTCACCGGCTGATATGAGTGGTTTAAAGCAAGACGACAAAATTACGCATATTGCAGGGAAAAGGGTCGATAGTTGGTCAAAAATACGTGAAGTTATTGCTGAATCTGCAGGTCAGGAACTGCTATTCACCATAGAAAGAAATCAGGTTGAGCAACAAATTTCTGTTCAAATCGGGGAACGGGAAAGCCAGGATGCTGTCATAGGCTACCTTGGCGTTGTTCCGGTAACTGAGCCGTTGCCAGATAATTACGTGTTTACGCATCAATACGGTTTTTTCGAGGGCTTAGCTAAAGGCGCAGAAAAAACTTGGGAATTGATGGTTGTTAGCGTGAAAATGATAGGTAAACTGCTGACCGGAGATGTTTCAGTAAAGAATCTGGCGGGACCTTTAAGCATTGCTGAAGGCGCTGGTGTTAGTGCCAGTAACGGGTTCGTATATTTTTTAAGTTTTTTGGCGCTGTTGAGTGTCAATTTAGGGATAATTAATTTATTACCTTTACCGGTGTTAGACGGCGGTCATTTAATGTTTTACAGCATTGAGTGGGTACGTGGTAAGCCGGTATCCGAAAGAGTGCAAGACGTTTGCTATAGGATTGGTGGGGTGCTGGTATTCGCGTTGATGGCGTTAGCAATATCAAATGACATCGCCCGTTTCGCATTCTGAGTCACGAATTAACAATAAGTAGCTAGTGATAATGACGTTTAAAAAGCTGTTAGTGAGTGCCATGATTGCAGGTGCAGTAGCACCAGCCTACGCACAAGATGAATTTGTTGTCGAAGATATCGAGGTTAAAGGGTTACAACGTGTTGCTCTAGGTGCTGCGTTGACCTACATCCCTGTCAGGGTTGGTGATGAAGTGAGTGAGCTACAAATTCGTAGCGCTATTCGGTCACTGTATTCATCGACACACTTTGACTATATCGATGCGCGCAGAGATGACGACACGTTAATCTTTACCGTTAGTGAGCGACCGACGATTGCCGAAATTACTTTTGACGGTAACAGTGATATTAAAGATGAGCAGCTTCAGGAAAGCTTGATAGATAACAATATCGTTACCGGTGAGCCGCTAGATAGAACAACGATTTCAGGCATAGAGAAAGGTCTGGAAGACTTTTACCACAGTGTCGGTAAATACAATGCATCGGTTGAGGTTCAGGTTGTTGACTTACCGCGAAATCGTGTTGAGTTAAGAATGAACTTTGAAGAGGGCGATGCAGCCGAAATCGCACAAATTAATATCGTCGGTAATAAAGCTTTTTCGGATGAACAGATTTTGGATGCGTTCGAGCTTCGAGATGATCTCCCATGGTGGAACTTTATTGGTGAAAAGCGCTACCAGAAACAACAGTTAAGTGGTGATTTAGAAACTTTAGAATCTTTTTACCGCGATCGCGGGTATCTGCGATTTCAGGTTGAGTCCGTGCAAGTTTCGATGACGCCGGATCGTGAAGGCATCTATATCACGGTTAATGTGAATGAGGGCGACAAATATAATATTAGTGAAACTGATGTTATAGGTGATCTGAAAGGCCATGATGAACTTGTTGGCAGAATTGGAAAAATAGAAGAAGGTACGCTCTACAATGCGGCTCAGGTAACCTACATTGAAGATATGATCAGCCGTTTTTATGGTCGCTATGGTTATGCTTACCCTGAAGTCCGTGCAATTCCGGAACATAATGATGAAGACAAAACGGTTAAAATTACGTTTTCGGTAAATCCGGGTAAACGAGTGTATGTTCGTCAGATAAGCTTTGAAGGTAACGGAGCAACACAAGATCGAGTTCTTCGCCGTGAAATGCGTCAACTTGAAGGTTCTTGGTTATCTGATAGCAATATCGAGCAAGGTAAAGTTCGTCTTGAACGACTTGGCTTTTTCGAAACCGTAGAAACATCTACTGAGCGAGTAGAGGGCCGCGAGGATCAGGTGGATGTCACCTATAAGGTAAAAGAGCAACCATCCGGTTCGTTTAATGCGGGTATTGGCTATGGTGACTACTCTGGTTTGCAGCTTAATGCGGGTGTTCAGCAAAATAACTTTTTAGGTACGGGTAACCGGGTTGGTTTTAATGTCAGTACCAGCCGCTTTAATAAAAACGTTAACGTTTCATACACAGACCCGTACTTTACAATGAATGGCGTTAGTTTATCGGGTCAAGTGTACATGAGTGAGTTTGATGCCGGTCAGGCTGAGAACTTAATTCGTTATAATCAGAAAACCTTTGGTGTTTCAACCGGGATTGGTTTCCCAGTTGACGAAATCAACAGTTTTAACTTTGGCGTGGGCTATAAAAACCAAGAAGTCACCAATGTTGATGGTTATGAGCAAATACGCAAATTCTATTCAGCTTACCTGAATAGAGAAAACCCGGACGACGGGGTTGCTTTCGATATTTATGAGTTCAACCTGGGTTGGTCCCGAGTGACATTGAATAGAGGACGTTTCCCAACAAGTGGTTCGTCACAGAAAGCCGGAATTGAAATTTCCGCGCCATTTAGTGATGTTCAGTACTTCCGGGCAAATTATGATTATAAACATTACTATCCTATAACTCGCGATCAGCAATGGACGTTCCTGACACGCCTGAACTTAGGTTACGGTAATGGGTACGGGTCGGATGACCGCGGTAATGATTATTTGCTGCCATTCTGGGAGTCTTTCAGAGTTGGTGGACAAGGTGATTTACGCGGGTTTGAACCGAACACAGTCGGGCCGCGGGCTATATACAGTTCCGCAAGCCAACTGCCAGCGCCGCCTGATGTGACCGGTGCGCCGGGCGGATTGCCATCTGGCGATGGTACTGAGAGGGTTCAGGTCAGTCGTTACGCTGTTGGTGGTAATGCGAAGGTTGTTGGTGGCTTAGAGCTCATTGTCCCCACACCTTTTGTCGATGAAGGTATGCGAAATAGTGTAAGAACCAGTGTCTTTGTTGACTTCGGTATGGTCTGGGATACAGAATTCGATTACGATAGATATAAAAATCTGGAAGTGGTTCCCGGAAGCGAACCGTTAACTGATTTTAGTTCTCCTGGAGATTTCAGAGCATCAGCAGGTGTGTCAGTGCAGTGGATATCTCCAATGGGTCCACTAACCTTCTCGTTAGGTCGAGCGCTGAAAGAAGTTGAAGGTGATGAAACCCAAGTGTTCTCATTTAATATCGGAACCACATTCTGATAATAATAATTACATAATAGTTACAAAAATTTGAAGGAGTTTTACCTTGAAAAAATTAATTAAATCAACAGCTGCGGCTGTCGCTGTTTCAACAGCACTTTTTGCCGGTGCGGCACAGGCACAGCAAAAAATTGGTGTGGTCGATATGATGGAAATATTCCAACAATTACCACAACGTGAACAAATTTCAGAACAACTGCAAACTGAATTTCAGGATCGCTTTGAAGAAATGCGTCGTCTTGAACAGAAAGTTCAGGAACTGCGTCAAAAACAAGAACGCGATGCGTCTATTATGTCAGCTTCTGAGAAAACTCAGTTAGAGCGTGATCTGGAGCAAACCATTTCAGAAGCTCAACTGAAAAGCAAAGCACTTCAGGAAGACACTCGTGCGCGCCAGAATGAGGAACGCAACAAGTTGCTTGGTAAAGTTCAGGAAGTGATTACTGAAGTTGCAGAGTCTGAAGACTATGACATCGTTCTTGAAAGCAATGCTGTTACTTATATGAAAGCAGATAATAACTTGTCTGGTGCTGTTGTCGAGAAAATGACTTCAGGTAACTAATTTATGACTGAGTACACATTGCAGCAGTTGGCTGACCATGTGGGTGGGGAGGTGCGAGGAAATTCGCAGCTCCCCATTTTGCGCGTGGCGACCTTGCAGTCTGCTACTGGCGACGCTATCGCGTTTTTGGCGAACAGTCGTTACAAAAGTCAATTAGAATCGACTTCTGCTGGTGCCGTTATCGTTTCCGAAAAAGACGATAGTGACGCAATTGATAACGCGCTTAAAGTAAAAAATCCTTACGCAGCATTTGCGCGAATAGCACAACTATTAGATACCACTCCAAAGCCAGCAACCGGCGTAGCGCAATCTGCAAAAATTGCTCAGTCGGCTAGTATCGGTAATAACGTCAGTATTGGTGAGTATGCGGTTATAGATGATGGCGTTATAATTGGTGATAATAGCAGTATAGGAGCGCATTGTTATATTGGTCCCGAAACTCAAATTGGTTCCGGGTGCACATTGTGGTCAGGGGTAATAATTTACCACCGTTGTGTGATTGGCAATGATTGTTTGTTTCATTCAGGTGCCATTATTGGTGCCGATGGCTTTGGTTGGGCGCCTGACAACGGTAAATGGCTGAAAATTCCTCAGTTGGGCCGTGTTGTCATTAAGGATAATGTCGAGATTGGCGCGAGCACAACGGTCGATCGTGGTGCGCTTGACGATACGATTATATCGTCGGGCTGTATTATCGATAACCAATGTCAGATTGCTCACAACGTATTCATTGATGAGGATACTGCCATTGCAGGTTGTACGGTATTGGCCGGAAGTTGTCATATTGGTAAGCGCTGTATGATCGGCGGAGCTTCTGCCATAAATGGTCACATTAGTGTGTGTGACGACGTGCAAATCATGGGATTTGCTATGGTGATAAAGGAAATTACTGAGCCTGGTGTTTATGCGTCAGGTATCCCTGCCAGCGGTCATCGTGAGTGGCGCCGCAATGGGGCAAGATTCCGTCAGCTGGACGATCTCTTCAAACGTGTTAAAGACTTAGAGAAGCAAGCTGACGATAATAACTGAGTAAGGTGAAAGGTTTGAAAATTACGGAATCAGGATTTGATATTCAAGGGGTACTGGATCTATTACCTCATCGCTATCCGTTTTTATTAATCGATAGAGTTATCGAAACAAACTCTAAAGATTCATTACATGCGATCAAAAATGTCACGTTTAATGAGCCAATGTTTAATGGCCATTTTCCGGCGAAACCTATTTTCCCGGGGGTGTTGTTGCTGGAAGCCATAGCTCAGGCCTGTGGTTTACTTGGCTTTAAGATTACTGAAAGCAAAAAAAGTGCAAATGATCTTTATTTGTTTGCTGGTATTGATAATGCCCGATTTAAGCGTCAGGTGATTCCCGGCGATACCGTTGATTTTTACGTCACCTTTGAAAAAGAGCGTCGTGGTATTTGGAAATTTACCGGGCGAGCAGAAGTTGATGGTGAAGTGGCCTGTACTGCCGAAATTATCTGTGCAAGAAGAGAAGTTTAAGTGATTCACGAAACCGCAATTATCGACCCCAGTGCAAAGCTCGGCACGAATGTTAGTGTGGGTCCCTGGACGGTTATTGGTCCTGATGTCCTTATCGGCGACAACTGTGATATTCGTTCGCACGTTGTTCTTAAGGGCCCGACAACCATGGGCAAAAACAATACGATTTATCAATTCGCTTCGGTTGGTGAGGACTGTCAGGATAAAAAATACGATGGAGAACCAACGGAGCTTGTTATTGGTGACAATAATGTGTTCCGTGAATCTGTAACGATTCATCGTGGTACGGTTCAGGATAACTCATTGACTAAAATTGGTGACAACAACCTGTTTATGGCATACGTGCATGTGGCGCACGACTGCATCATAGGTAACGATAATATTTTTGCTAATCAGGTTACTTTGGCTGGGCATGTTCATGTCGGGGATTGGGTTATCCTGGGAGGCATGACGGGTGTGCATCAGTTTTGCCATATTGGTTCACATTCTTTTGCTGCAGTTAACTCAATTGTGGTTCAGGATATCCCTCCTTTTGTTATGGCGCAGGGTCATAATGCCAAACCAAGAACCATTAATGCGGAAGGTCTGAAACGACGTGGTTATACTTCTGAACAGATTCAGAATGTTCGTCGTGCCTACAAAATCTTGTACCGTTCCAGTTTGACTATTGATGAAGCATTGGAAAGTATTGCTTCATTAAATGAGCCTGCACTCGAGGGCTTTACGCATTTTGTTCGGAACAGCTCGCGGGGCATTATTCGTCCCTAATGATCAGCAAGCAGAGGCCTAAAATAGCAATTGTCGCCGGCGAACATTCTGGCGACCTCTTAGGAGCCGGGCTTATGCGGGCAATCTTGAAACGCCATCCCAATGCTGTTTTTATTGGTGTTGGTGGCCCGCTGATGGCAGAGCAGGGGATGGACTCGTATTTCCCCATGGATGATCTGGCCGTTATGGGGATTGCTGAGGTGTTTCAACAACTTCCCAAGTTATTGAAACACAGGAAGAACTTAGTCAGTTACCTTATCTCCGAACAACCCGATGTGATGATAGGTATCGACGCTCCCGATTTTAATCTGACCGTTGAAACTCGCCTTAAAAAGGCTGGAATATCAACTATTCATTACGTAAGCCCATCGGTCTGGGCGTGGCGTGAAGGCCGTATTAAGGGTATAAAAAAGGCGGTAGACCATGTACTGTGCTTATTGCCCTTTGAAAAAGACTTCTACGATAGACATGAGTTACCTGCAACCTTTGTTGGTCATCCTCTGGCCGATGACATTCCAATGCATTGGGAGCAAGATTTAGCAAGAAAAGAGCTAAAACTGGAGTCTGAAAGCGAGTATTTGGCTATTTTGCCTGGTAGCAGAAAAGGTGAAATTGCTCGTATGGCGCCTGTATTTTTGCGAGTTGCAAAAAAGTTAGCAGAGAAATACCCAAACCTTCGTTTCGTGGCACCGATGATAAGCCAGGCTCGTGCTGAGCAGTTTCAGGAACTCATTAAGCAATACAGTCCAGAATTGACCATTGTGCTTCCTGTAGGCGAAAGCCGTAAGGTTATGGCGGCATCAAATTACCTGCTACTGACATCGGGAACTGTGGCGCTTGAAGCATTACTTATTAAACGCCCTATGGTGGTGGCTTATAGGTTCCATTGGTTGTCTTATCAAATTATTAAACGTTTATTCCATGCGCCGTTCTTTTCATTGCCGAACCTTTTAGCGGGCAAAGAAATTGTGCCGGAACTCGCTCAGTCAGAGGCGTCTGAAGAAGGCATCGAGCAGGCCTTAGCTGAGTTAATTGAGCGGGACAACACCGTTTTGCTTGAACAGTTCAAAACGATTCATCAGCAGTTGAAAGTCTCAGCCAGCGAAAAAGCGGCTAATGTTGTAGACTCCTTTCTATAGTTCTATTTTTTAGAAATAAAAACTGAATACATTGCGCTAATAATTCCAAAAAATAGACCCTATTATATAGGCATCTAAACAAGAGGAATTTATTATGGGTTTATTAGTGGATGGTCAGTGGCACGATAAGTGGTATGACACAGAGAAACATGGTGGCCGCTTTGTGCGCAGCGAGTCACAGTTTCGCAATACAGTCGCTAAAGGTACAGAGTTTGAGCCCGAATCCGGTCGATATCATCTGTACGTTTCTTATGCCTGCCCCTGGGCTCACAGGGCATTAATCTTCCGGAAGCTAAAAGGTCTGGAAAATCATATTGATGTCTCGGTAGTGCATCCGTTGATGCTGGAGAATGGTTGGGAATTTTCTGAAGCCCCTCTTAACGAGCCACTCTATGACGCTGATTTTCTCTATCAAATTTATCTGAAAGCAGATCCGGAATATACCGGGCGAGTTACGGTACCGGTGTTATGGGATAAGAAAACCCAGACCATAGTCAATAACGAGTCAGCGGAAATTATACGAATTTTCAATTCTGTCTTTAATGAGCTGACCGGAAATACTCTGGACTTTTTTCCGGCGAGTAAGCAAAAGCAGATAGAAGAAATTAACGAGTGGGTTTACAACGACATTAACAATGGTGTTTATCGTAGTGGCTTCGCTACCACGCAAAAGGCTTACGAAGAGGCTTATCAGTCTTTGTTTGCTGCACTGGATAAAGTCGAAGGTATTCTCAGCCAGAGTCGTTACCTCGCCGGTGATGAACTGACAGAAGCTGACTGGCGGTTGTTTACAACTTTGGTTCGCTTTGATGCGGTTTACTTCGGTCACTTTAAGACCAATAAGAAACGCATTGTCGATTACCCTAATATGTGGAACTACTTGCTGGAGCTGTATCAACACCAAGGTGTGGAAGAAACGGTTGTGATGGATCATATAAAAACTCACTACTATGCCAGCCATACCACAATTAACCCGACTCAGGTGGTGCCTAAAGGCCCTGAAATTGACTTTCATCAAACACATAACCGGGGTCAAAATGGAGGTGAAAAATCATGAGCGCGATTTTGGCTAAACACCGGGGTATGCCGGCTCAGGACGGTGCTGGGGTTAAGCTTACCCGCATCATTAATCAGCCGGGCTTAAAGCATCAGGATCCATTTCTAATGCTGGACGAATTTCGTTCGGATAATCCCGATGACTATATTGCAGGGTTTCCACCTCATCCGCATCGGGGATTTTGTACTTTGACTTATATGCTGGCTGGAACCATGGAGCACAAGGACTCTGTGGGCAATACGGGCGCCGTCGAGGCTGGCGGTGTGCAATGGATGAAAGCAGCGAAAGGAATCATACACGCGGAAATGCCAAAGCAGGTTGAAGGTTTGATGTGGGGCTTTCAGCTATGGGTTAACTTGCCGTCGGAGGAAAAAATGAGTGAACCCGATTGGCATGACTTTCCATCCGCGACTATTCCAGAAGTAGAAAGTGATGGTGCTCTTGTGAGAGTAATTTCAGGACAATATGAACAGAAAGAAGGTCCGGTAAGAGCGCCGGGGCGTGATTTTTTAATGCTGGACGTACACTTAGGGAAGAAAGACTTTAGCTTGCCTTCTCAGGGACAAAAACGTCGCCTGCTCTATGTTTATCAGGGCGATTTAACGGTTAACGGAGAGCTCGCAAAGGAAGGTGAATTGCTCGTGCTTGATCCGGCGGACACATTAACGTGCACTGCTAACGAAGGTGCACGATTTATTTTATTAGCCGCCAAACCCATAGAAGAGCCAATTGCTCAGTATGGGCCGTTTGTCATGAATAACTCCGGTGAGATTGAACAGGCGATAAAAGACTATCAGGCAGGGACGCTGGCAGCCAATCAAAAATTAAGCTAACGCAGTTCTAAGGTTTCGGTTTGCTCCAGTAATCGCTCATAGCGGTTACTGTGGCTGCTGGAAAGCTGCAGACCTTCTAACACTTTAAAACACTGATTACATTCTTTTTTCAATAAATTTCGCTCTGCCTTAGGGTTTTCTTCTATAAAGCGAACGGCAGCCTGAATAAAGTTAAGTGCGGCACCGCTATTCATTGGGGCTGCCTCCATCGCTTCACGGAATAACTCAAGGGCACGGCTGTAATGGCCTTCCTGGTAAGCTTCGGCGCCTGCTTTGTGTACTTTAAAGAATGCGTCTTGCTGCTTTTGAGCGGCGACAAGTCTGGCTTGCAGGATCTTCGTGGTATAACTGTCAAGTAACAGGTTGTCGTCTTTAAATGCGGCGAGGGCATTGGCTTTTTCGTATTCGCCGACATCCAGAAGAACCGCGATAACGTCTGGTAATAAATCTTTGTTGATGGGTTGGTTCGTTGCCAGGTTTTCACCCACAACTTCGTTTAACCGCTGTTGAGCTTCACGCAAACGACCATTAAACGAATCAATTCGTGACAATAAAATCGCTTCTAAATCTTCAAATGAAATATCAGCATGCAACAGATGCTCATCGTAACGGGCTCGCTGAAGCTCCATTGTTGCTTCGGTCTGGTACTTGCTAATTTGTTGCGGTGTGTCGCTGTGTTCAGCAGCATCAAGAATACTGCGCAAGTAATTACACAAGTGCTGCGCATTACGGAAGACCGACTTACGCGCTATTTGCAAAACATTATTCATGGCTTGTTTGGCTATATCAAAGTCACCGTTGTCGCGTGCTATATGAGCCAGTTTGGTTTGCCTTTCGATAGAAAAGGGCGCCATCGTTATTGCATCACGAGCGCTTTCCAGTGCATCTTCAAGCTGTTGTTGTTGCAGGTAGCACTCGGTTTTTAAATCATGAGCCTCAATAGCATTGGGCATGCGCTTAATAATATGATTAAGAATATTAAGCGCCTCTTCCGGCGAGTTTTGCAGTAAACGAGTTTCCGCTAACTTTAAAAATACCCAGCTATGAGAGTTCTCTTCAAGTAGATCTTTAATCGCAATTTCGGCTTTATCCAGTTGTCCGGTCTTATTGTACAGCTCAATTTGCAGCTTACGGCAATAATTGCTGTAACGACTGTTGGACTGAATGTGTTTCTGGCAGGCGCTAATACAGGCTTCGTAATCGTGATTCGTCAGGGCTTTAAACACATCTTTTAGCCACATGCGGCGCTTGTAAGCACGCATTAAACGAGAGCGTAAAACACGATGGGAAAAAGGCTTCATTAAATAGTCATCTGGCTGCAGTTCCAGCGCGCTTAAGACCATCGGACGGGTATTGTCACCGGTAATAATGAAAAACAGGGTGTGTTCCTTCATTAAACCACGCACCTGAAGCTCTTCAAGTACCTGTCGGCCATTTCGACCACGGCCCAAGTTATAATCCACTAACAGAATATCGTGCGGATTTTTAATGTAGGCTGCAATGCCTGCCTCGCCCGTTGTCTTGATCTGGACGTCCTTTGCCCCCAAATTTAACAGCAGACCTTTGAGCATAACCTGAAAGGGCTTCTGGTCATCAATCAATAACACACGTTTATCATTGAGCTCTAAGGTTTTGTCCATTAGTGTCAAACAGTATCCTGATAATATTCAATACCGACAGCATACTGGCTAATCTCAATAATGTTAAGCGGCAACCGAGGCTGATATGAAAGCAATTCAGATTTCAGAGCAAAAAGTGACATGGAAAGACGGTATTAACTTAAGCGAGCCGGATGCAGATGAGGTTCAACTGCGCGTTTTAAGTGCTGGGGTTAACCGCGCAGATTTAATGCAAATAGCGGGGAAATATCCGCCGCCCCAAGGCGCATCCGATATTCCCGGGTTAGAAGTCTGCGGCGTCATAGAGCAAGTAGGTTGTCAGGTTTCAGATTGGAGGCCGGGACAACGTGTTAGCGCGTTATTGGCTGGGGGAGGCTTTGCGGAACGGGTGAATGTTTCGGCAAAGCAACTTCTGGAAGTGCCGGAAGAATGGAGTAATGAAACTGCTGCAGGCTGGCTGGAGACTTTTGCTACTGCCTATCTAAATGTTTTCCAGTTGGCCGGGTTAAAGCAAGGAGAGCGTGTATTGGCTCATGCTGGTGCCAGTGGTGTTGGAACCTCACTCATACAGTTGTGCCGTGAAAGCGGTAATGACGTTATAGCGGTCGTAGGCAGCGATGAAAAGTCACGATTTTGTCTGAACATCGGCGCGAAGCACGTTATTAACCGATATCAGCAAGACATTGTTGAAGAAGTTAAGGCGCTGGGAGAAGTCGATGTCATCCTCAACCCGGTTGCCGGTGAATCTATCGCAAAAGACCAGCAGTATTTAAAGCAAGACGGTCGTATTATTTTGATTGGCTTAATGGGCGGTCGTACGGGCGAAGTTGATTTCGGGAGAATGCTAATGAAGCGTCAGAAGCTTATTGGCTCGACCTTGCGGGCGCTGTCTTCAATACAAAAAGGTCAGATTTTAAGTGGTTTATGGGATGACTTCAGTGACAAGTTTAAAACCAGCAAAATAAAACCTATTATCGATCAGGTTTTTATGGTCGATGATATTCAGCAGGCGCTGGACTATGTTGCAGCGAATAAAACTCAAGGAAAGGTCGTGCTGAAGCTGGCCGAGAAGTAATAAATGGTGGAGGGAGCAGGATTCGAACCTGCGAAGGCTGAGCCGTCAGATTTACAGTCTGATCCCTTTGGCCACTCGGGAACCCCTCCACTCAAGTGGCGCGTATAATAACAGCCTTAACTTAGCTGTAAAGAGAAAACTTAAACTTTTAGGACTTTGGCCGATACAGAACTATCGGTAATTGATAATTCAGAGTCTTAATGAGTCAAGTTTCTGCTGTTCAGAGTAATGCGGCTGATTTTTTTGAGCAACACGCAGGCGAAGCCGTTAACCACGGTTTTTCCGGTGAGTTTGCTTATTGGGTCTCGGCCCTGGGAGCTGACCCGGTTGTCTCTGAACGCCCAACAGAGGTGAACTGGCAGCGCTCTATTGGTGCTGGCAGAGCAAGGCCTTTAGATGTTCAGCCGAGTACTGTGATGGCCACAGGCGTTTATGCAACAGTAAGTCAGCTGTCGGACTTTAAATTACAGGACGCGACTCATCCTCAACCCCTCATTCCCGATGCTACGCCTGATCGCTTGCCTTTAGAGTTGATTCAAAACCTGGACTGGCGAGTTCGCCAACGGCTTGATAAAAAGAAACAACCGGAACTAGAAGAGAAGAAAGAATATCGCCACAGGGGGCCTGCAGGGCTTTACGATGTGCTGCAGAAGTTGGGTATCACACACTAGCACGCCTTTAATTATTGCGAAGAGTTTCCGCCGCTCTCTGTATACGGCATAATGCGACAATCACTTCGCTAACGTCCAAAACACATGAAGCAACTTCGCCCAGAGGATGAAGACCGTATTGATGCTTTTACTGAGCACTTATGGCTGCATCATGGTTCCAGCGATAATACTCAGGCAGCTTACCGCAGTGATCTTCGTCGTTTTTGTGACTACCTGCTGTCGCTTAAAAGGTCCTTAATGGAAACTGATGAATTGGTGCTTCAGGACTATCTGTTATGGCGTCGGACTCAGGGATTATCGCCGCGAAGTACTTCTCGTTTTTTAAGCTCAGCAAAGAAATTCTTCCAGTTCGCGGTCAAACAGAAGTGGGTATCGGTCGATCCAACTGCACGCTTAAAACGTCCTAAATTGCCTCAAAGCATTCCGCATTCGTTGAGCGAAGACGATGTTATTTCTTTACTGGACCAACCGGATACAGAAACTCCGATTGGTCTGCGCGACCGAACGATGCTGGAAGTACTCTACGCGACGGGCCTGCGGGTAACCGAACTCATTCGTTTGCAATATGATCAGCTCAGCCGCCAACAGGGGTTAGTGAGAGTCGTGGGAAAAGGCAATAAAGAACGGCTGGTGCCTTTAGGCGAAGAAGCGCTGGAGTGGCTGGATAACTATTTAAAACATGGGCGCCCGGCGATAACAGACAAAAGCAGCCCCTGGGTATTTGTAACGCAACGAGGCTCTCTACTCACACGGCAGGCCTTTTGGTATCGCTTGCGACATTACGCTGAAGAAGCAGGTATTTATGCGCATTTATCGCCACATACCTTACGCCATGCGTTTGCGACACACTTACTGAACCACGGAGCCGATTTGCGCGTATTACAGCTGTTATTGGGTCACAGCGATCTGTCTACTACACAAATTTATACCCAAGTTGCCCGTGAACGTCTGCAGGCCTTGCATGCTCAGCATCACCCCCGGGGCTAATTGCATTTTAGCCAGTAACAGGGTAGGGTTCGGACAGTTAATTTATGAGGTATTTATGCGCAATTTGATGTCTTTAGTAGGATTAGTCGGTCTAGTTGGTGTCAGTTTCAGTTTGCCGACGATGAGTGCTCAAAAAAATGAGGTTGATGCTCGTCATTTAAACAAGATGGGGATTGAAGTGCTATCGACAGAACCGGGGGAAATCGATGGTTATGTTCGTGCTATTACCAACCAGGGCATGTTTTATGTTTCTGAAGATGGAAATCGACTGATTAGTGGGAACGTTTTTGATATTACAGGGAGTGAGCCAGAGAATTTAAGTGAAGCCGCAATGGCAAGAGTGCGACTAAAAATGCTGAAGGGCTTTCAAGACGATATGATCGTTTATCCGGCTGAAAATGAAAAATATCAAGTGACTATTTTTACGGATACAACCTGTGGTTACTGCCAACGGCTGCATCAAAACATCGCCAGCTATCATGCGGAAGGCATTACGATTAAGTATCTGGCGTTTCCTCGCGGTGGCATGAGCAGTAAAGGTGGCCGTCAGTTGCAGACCGTTTGGTGCTCGGATGATAAAAAGGCCGCTATTGGTGCCTTTAAAGATGAAGAAAACTACAGTGGCAGTTCCAGTTGTTCTAATCCTGTGGCGGAACATTATCAATTAGGGAAATCGTTTGGTGTAACCGGTACGCCGGCTATTATTTTGCCTGACGGCCGCATGGTGCCTGGTGCGCTGCCAGCATCACGTCTAGTAGCGGAAATTCGTAAAGGTGAGTCTAAGTAATTCATGAGTGAATACGAAATACGTCGTTATCAAGTCGTTGACGATGACTTTTTGCCGCAACAGATACCACCTTTGTTGCGGCAAATTTATGCCCGACGGGGAGTTCGTAGCGCGGATGAACTGTCCCTGAAGGCGTCAGGTTTACTTCACTTTTCTTCGTTGAAAGATATTGAAAAATCCGTCGAACTGCTTCGAACCGCTTTAAGAGAACAGGAAAAAGTCTGTATTTGTGGTGATTTTGATGCCGACGGTGCAACGAGCTCTGCATTGATGGTTTCAGCGCTGCAGGCTTTTGGTTTGCAGCAGGTGGGTTATCGTGTACCGAATCGAATGACCGATGGTTATGGTCTCTCTGTCGCTATGGTTGAACAGCTGGCAAGTGAAAATGTGCAGCTTATTATTACAGTCGATAATGGCATTGCAGCGCATGAGGCTATTGCACTTGCTCGTGAAAAGGACATACAAGTGTTGGTTACCGACCACCATTTACCGCCTGAAGAGCTGCCTCCGGCTAATGCGATAGTGAATCCGAATCAGCATGGCTGTGAGTTTCCCAGCAAAAATTTAGCGGGCGTCGGTGTCGCATTTTATGTCTTACTTGCACTGCGTTCGGCCTTGCGAGAGGAAGGTATTAAACCATTGCCTAATTTGGCCGACTGGCTGGATTTGGTTGCTCTGGGAACCGTAGCTGACGTAGTACCATTGGATTATAACAACCGAATATTGGTTCAGCAGGGTATTGCTCGTATTCGTCAGGGTAGGAGTCGGCCTGGTATTAGAGCGTTGTTAAAGGTTGCCAACCGAGATGCTGGTGAGCTGGCTGCGAGTGATTTAGGTTTCGCGCTTGGGCCGCGTATTAACGCTGCCGGCCGATTAGACGACATCGGTTTGGGAATAGAATGCCTACTGGCTGGAGAATCTAATGCGCAACAGCTGGCACAGCAACTAAACGATTTAAACCAGCAACGTAAATCGATTGAAACGGAAATGCGCGAGCACGCCGAAAGCGCTGTCGCAAAGCTGCGTTTTGATCAAGGGCAGGTGCCTGATTTAGTCACTTTGTATCAGCCGGACTGGCATGCCGGAGTTATTGGTATTGTCGCGGGCAGAGTAAAAGAGCAGGTGAACCGACCGGTGATTGCGTTGGCCAACGATGACGATGAATTCTTAAAAGGCTCAGCACGTTCGGTTAGTGGTCTGCACATGCGCGACTTACTGGAACGTGTTCATAGTCTGCAGCCGGGCATTATGGAACGTTTTGGTGGACATGCTATGGCCGCCGGACTGACCATGAAAAAAACGAATTTAGCGCGCTTTTCCGAGCTGGCCGAGCGAGTGGCTTCCGAGTGGTTGTCGGAAGAACAAAAGCAGCGTGTGTTCTGGTCTGATGGTGAACTCACGGCATCACAACTGGCACTGGATAGTGTGAATATGCTGCAAACTGCCGGCCCCTGGGGCCAGCAGTTTCCCGAACCGATGTTCGATGGACAGTTTGAGTTAGTGGATCAACGTATTGTCGGCGAACGCCATTTAAAGCTGGTGTTACGACATCCGCAAGGCGAGTTATTAGATGCCATTGCTTTTAACGTTGATACACAACAATGGCCGGTAAGTCAGGTATCGGTTGTTGAACTTTTATACAAGCCTCAACTTAATCACTTTCGCGGGCGCACAAACGTCCAGTTGTTGGTGGAGCAAATCCGCGCAATACGTTAAACTACGTCCCTTTTAGAATTAACGGAATTAGGTAGTCGCATGTTTGAGACCAACGCAACCTACAACAACATAAAAGAAATGCGTGAGCGTAGTAATTCGCTTAGGGGGTATCTTTGACTACGATGCTAAGTTAGAGCGTCTGGAAGAAGTTACCCGTGAAATGGAACAGCCCGATGTCTGGGATGATCCTCCTAAGGCACAAGCGTTAGGTAAAGAACGTGCGGCTCTGGAACAAGTCATACAAACGTTGGATAAGCTCCAGCAGGGTCTTGATGATGTTGAAGGTCTTGTTGACCTTGCTGTAGAAGCAGAGGACGAAGACACTTTTAACGAAGCTCAGGAAGAACTCACCGGTTTAGTGAAACAACTGGAAGCTTTAGAGTTTCGTCGTATGTTTTCCAAAGATAACGATTCAGCAGACTGCTACCTGGATATTCAGTCAGGTTCCGGCGGCACCGAAGCCCAGGACTGGGCGAATATGCTGCTTCGTATGTACTTGCGTTGGGCAGAGGCACATGACTTTAAAGTCGAAATTACTGAGCTGTCAGAAGGTGATGTTGCTGGTATAAAATCGGCGACAGTACGTGTGGTTGGAGAATACGCTTACGGTTGGTTACGTACTGAAACGGGTGTGCATCGTTTAGTGCGTAAATCTCCTTTTGATTCGGGTAATCGCCGACATACCTCGTTTGCATCGGTATTTGTTTACCCAGAAGTCGACGACGACATTGACATTGAAATTGATCCATCAGATTTGAGAGTTGATACCTACCGGGCTTCTGGAGCAGGTGGTCAGCACGTTAACCGAACCGATTCCGCCGTTCGCTTAACACACGAACCGACAGGCATTGTTGTACAATGTCAAAGTGACCGCTCGCAGCATAAGAACCGTGATTCAGCAATGAAACAGCTGAAAGCTAAACTGTATGAATTCGAGTTACAGAAACAGAACGAAGAGAAGCAGGCGTTGGAAGATTCAAAAGCTGATATTGGCTGGGGCAGCCAAATTCGTTCATATGTTTTGGATGATGCGCGCATAAAAGATTTACGTACCGGCGTTGAAAACCGTAATACGCAAGCCGTGCTAGATGGCGCTTTAGACCCATTTATTGAAGCCAGCCTAAAAAGCGGGCTGTAAGTTTAATTTAAGTATCCTGACAGAGGAAAATCGATAATGACTGATAAATCGCAAGCACCTGAAGTAGACGTAAACGAACAGATCGCGCAACGAAAGGCGAAACTGTCGGCGCTTCGCGATAAGGGCATCGCCTTCCCGAACGATTTCCGTCGGGATTCGCTAGCGGCTGACTTGCACGCAGAATACGATGAAGTCAGCAAAGAAGAGCTGGTTGAAAAGGGGATTCGTGTCAAAGTCGCCGGTCGTATGATGACCCGCCGAATTATGGGTAAAGCGAGCTTCGCCACCATTCAGGATATGAGTGGGAAAATTCAGCTTTATGTTGCCCGCGACAATCTGCCGGAAGGTTATTACAACACTGAGTTTAAGAAGTGGGATTTAGGCGATATTGTTGGCGCGTCAGGCACATTGTTCATTACCGGAACCGGGGAGCTGAGCGTTCAGGTTGATGAAGTGCGCTTACTGACCAAGGCTTTACGCCCGTTACCCGATAAATTTCATGGTTTGGCCGATCAGGAGACACGTTATCGCCAGCGGTACTTAGATCTTATTACCAACGACGAATCACGTGGCACCTTTGTTGTGCGCTCTAAAGTTATTGATTACATTCGTCGCTTTTTAAGTGAGCGTCAGTTTCTGGAAGTGGAAACGCCTATGATGCAGGCAATTCCTGGTGGTGCGGCAGCGCGTCCATTCAGCACGCACCACAATGCGCTTGATATGGAACTGTTTTTGCGTATCGCACCTGAGCTTTATTTGAAGCGCTTGGTCGTTGGTGGCTTTGAAAAGGTTTTCGAAATTAACCGTAACTTCCGTAACGAAGGGTTGTCGACTCGTCATAATCCAGAGTTCACTATGTTGGAGTTTTACTGGGGCTATGCTGATTATCACGACCTGATGGATTTAACTGAGAAAATGTTGCGGGGTGCTGCAGAAGCGGTATTAGGCTCTGCTCAGTTTACCAGTCAAGGCGTTGATTATGACTTTGGTAAACCATTCGAGCGCATGACGGTATTGGAAGCTATCGTTAAATACATGCCGGAAGTGAAAACAGAGCAACTGGACGATCTTAACAGCGCGACGGAAATTGCCGAGCAGGTGGGGGTTAGCGTTAAGCCTTCCTGGGGCTTAGGTAAAATCCAAATTGAGATATTTGAAACTGTTGCAGAGCATCGTTTGATTCAGCCAACTTTCATTACCGCGTATCCAGCGGAAGTTTCGCCGTTGGCGCGCCGTAACGACGATAACCCATTCGTAACCGATCGTTTTGAGTTCTTTGCCGGTGGACGTGAACTTGCGAATGGTTTCTCAGAGTTAAATGACGCGGAAGATCAGGCTGAGCGTTTCCGTGAGCAGGTAGAACAAAAAGAAGCGGGTGACGATGAAGCCATGTTTTACGACGAAGATTACGTGACAGCGCTTGAACACGGTATGCCGCCAACAGCTGGTGAAGGAATTGGGATTGACCGCCTGGTCATGTTGCTAACCGACTCAGCCTCTATTCGGGATGTGTTGCTGTTTCCACATATGCGACCTAAAGCTGACTAATTGATTGGTTGAAAATTACGCAGAAAACGCGTTAACTGCTATAGTCCTTTTCTATAGTCAGTTAACGCGTTTTTTTATGATCGCAGTGTCACAGATGCGGAGGTTCGTATGTACTACTCTGAATTTTCAACGCCGTTAGGTAAAATGTATGCGGTTGCCGATAAAGAACATATTTTGGGGCTGTATTACAAAGGCCAGAAGCACTGCCCGGAAATGAGTCAGTATCAGTACTGCCCCGAAGATTGGTTACTGGAAGCTGCCGCCAGTCAAATACAGTCTTATTTTAGTGATTCAGATTATGCATTCGATTTACCGATAAACCCTTTGGTGACAGAGTTTCAGCGGCGGGTTTTATCTGTGCTACAAAACATTCCAGCGGGTACAACGTTAAGTTATCAGCAAGTAGCTAATGAATTGAATCAGCCTACTGCGACTCGGGCTGTCGCCAGTGCGATTGCAAAAAATCCGCTTATTATTGTTATTCCGTGTCATCGGGTGATAGGGCAGGATGGTTCATTGCGAGGTTTTGCTGCAGGACTTGAAAGAAAACAGCAATTATTAGATTTAGAACGCCGGGTTATTGCTGCTTAAATTTGTCGCTTAAAAGAAAAACCCGGCTATTTAGCCGGGTTTCTTTTAGCAACAACAGCAGCGATTAGTGATCTTCGCCTTCAGTGTGCACGTGACCGTGCTCAAGCTCTTGTTCAGTTGCGTCGCGAACTTCAAGGACTTCCACGTCAAAGTTCAGGTTAACACCCGCTAGTGGGTGGTTACCGTCGACAGTCACTTCTTCGTCTTTTACATCAACGATAACAACTGACTGTTCGCCCTGGTCGGTGCTGGCACGGAACTGCATGCCAGGTTGTACTTCATTCTCACCGAATAAGTTACGCGGTACAGTCTGGATTAAGCCGTCATGGCGCTCGCCATAAGCTTCTTCGGGTTTAACTTCTGCAGTGAAGCTATCGCCCACAGACTTGCCTTCCAGTGCATTTTCCAGACCAGGAATCAACATGCCACGACCGTGGATGAAGTTCAACGGGCTGCCATCTTTAGACTCGTCCAGGGTCTGGCCATCTTCCGTTTTAACAGCGTAGTTAATAGCCACGACTTTATTTGGTGCAATGGTTTCGCTCATAAATTTAACCTAATTGATAAGGCAGTGAGTGTATTTCCAGAAGACTTGCGTCGTCATCCCGAACTCGAATAGCTGTGTCAGTGTCTATGTCACTGGGTAAAACAGCCAATAAGTCCACTTGGGTGTCGGTGCGGTTCACTGCCATAATGACCGTACCTGCACGACGCCAGTTCTCGCCAATGGCTTTCTCTAATTGCGTACCAGCAGTAACTTGAGCCGTTACTTTACCGGATAAGCGAAAGAGCGCCCGTTTCTGTTTGCCCAAATATTTCATCCGGGCAATAGTCTCCTGGCCGATATAACATCCTTTGTCAAAACTGATTCCATCCCACGCCTGCAAATTCATCATTTGCGGGACAAACGCCTGGCTGTTCTCAAACGTAAGTTGTGGGCGAACCCGTTCAATTTCCAACGCATCCCAGTAAGGTTGCGGATAATCCGTAGAAATTGGTTGTTGGCTGAGTAACAGATATTGGTCGGGACTGGTCCCAACCTGTATTACCCGGCCATCAAATTCTGCTGCAACGCTGGCTGCTTTGCTACCGAAAACACCGGCAATAGTCCAGTCGTCGCTTACATCTTCAATCGTTACTTTACTAAAGACACCGTATTTCTTTAACTGTGTCAAAGAGCCCTCAATCGCAGTGCGATGCATAATCAAAAATAGGGCATCGGCTTCACGACAAAGCCAAAAAACACTAAAGGCTTTTCCTGTTTGATCGCAATGCGCGCCATAAAGCCAATTGTCTTGGTCGAGTTTGCGTAAATCACATGTCAGTTGACCTTGCAAAAAACTGTCAGCATCTTCGCCAGAAACAGAAAGGATACCATAATCCGCCAGTTGAACGGAAAGGCTATCCAGATTTGCGTCACTAAAATGCTGCGTTAACTCAACCACAATGACTCCTTATTAAATGGCTTACGTGGTAATATTAGGGCACATTATAGAATTACAAGGGCAATTGCTGCGGAGATTTTATGTTGCCGTTAAAACAATCCGAAGAAGTACTAAAAGACAAGCGTCGTTTACGTTGGGCCTGCCGACGGGGCATGTTAGAGCTTGATGTACTGTTTGAACCGTTTGTCGATCAAGCTTATGACGAATTGAGTGAAGAACAGAAGGCGGTATTTCGTCGTCTGGTTACCTGTGATGATCCGGATCTCTTTGCTTGGTTTATGGGACATAAAAAATGCGAAGATGAAGAGCTGGACGCTATGGTTCAGTTTATGTTGTCTCGCGTTAAAGTTTGAATCCTGTTAGTTTTTTTCGTCTGCAGCGACCGATGGCAACGTTGTCAGTGTCAGCATGTGGGCGCTATTGGTGGTGGCAGCAATATCGCTGGCGGTTCTTCAGCAAGGCACTAGTCATAAGTGGCTTAGTGGTGTTATTGCCACTGGCACGAAAAGCTGAAGATGGCAGGGAAAAGCGTTATTGGCTATGGATATGGTGGTTTCAGTTGTCGTCGGCGCAGCAATTAAAATTGAGGCGCCAACTGCAACTGTTGGCTTGAACTTAATGGCTGGGTGTTAGCACGGTTGGTTTAGTTTCTGACAATGTATCTGGGTAATCCAACGTGTAATGCAAGCCTCGACTTTCTTTTCGGCTAAGCGCACTTTTTACAATAAGCTCGGATACCTGAACTAAATTACGTAACTCCAGTAAATTATTACTGACGCGGAAATTAGAATAATATTCGTGAATTTCACGCTGTAACAATTCAATTCTATGCAATGCACGCTCCAGGCGTTTGGTCGTACGAACTATGCCGACGTAGTCCCACATAAACAGTCGTAATTCATGCCAGTTATGCTGAATAATGACTTCTTCGTCAGAATTGCCTACCTGGCTTTCATCCCAGCCGGGTATGTGGCTTAGAGCTTGTCGATGTGGTCGTTTAGACAGAATACTCTTGGCCGCCGCGCGAGCGAAAACCAAACACTCCAGTAGTGAGTTACTGGCCATACGGTTAGCACCGTGTAATCCCGTACAGGCAACTTCACCAACGGCATAAAGGTTGGGTAAGTTAGTTGCGGCATTCATATCGGTTTTAACGCCACCACACGTATAATGAGCAGCCGGAACAACCGGCATTGGCTCTTTACTGATATCAATCCCTAAGGATAAGCACTTCTCCATGATGGTGGGAAAGTGATGCCGAATAAAGTCTTTAGGCTTATGAGAAATATCCAGATACATGCAGTCTGCACCGAGGCGTTTCATTTCAAAATCGATGGCACGCGCAACGACGTCTCGTGGTGCCAATTCTGCTGACTCATGAAAGTCGGGCATAAAGCGACTGCCATCTGGACGTTTAAGCAAAGCGCCTTCACCCCTTAATGCTTCGCTTAACAAAAAACTTTGTGCATTAGGGTGGAATAGGCAGGTTGGGTGGAACTGATTAAATTCCATATTGGCGACGCTGCACCCGGCACGCCACGCCATGGCAATGCCATCGCCGCTGGCAATATCCGGGTTACTGGTGTATTGATAAACCTTGCTTGCTCCGCCAGTGGCAAGAACCACGCAGCCTGCAGCAACAGTTTCAACGCGTTCATTTTGGCGGCTCCAGACATAAGCTCCGTAACAGCCTGCTGGCTTGCCAATGCGTGCTCCCGTAATTAAATCAACTGCGTTGTAGCGTTCTAATACCTGAATATTGGGATGATCGAGTGCTTTTCCCTGTAATGTGGTCTGAACGGCTCGGCCGGTTGCATCGGCTGCGTGCAAAATTCGGCGATGACTATGACCACCTTCTCTGTTTAAATGGTACGCAGGGCTGTCACCCTCAGACTTTACCTGATCAAAACCGACACCAGCGTCAATAAGCCATTGCAGGCTTGCCCGGGCGTTTTCTGTGGTAAACTTAACCGCTTCGGGATCGCAAAGACCGGCACCAGCAATTAGAGTATCTTCAATATGACTTTCAATACTGTCATTTTTGTCGAAAACCGCTGCAATGCCGCCTTGCGCATAAAAAGTTGAGCCCTCAGTCAGCGGCCCTTTACTCAGCACGATAACGTTTAAGTCATCAGCTAACTGTAAAGCAGTGGTTAAACCGGCGGCTCCCGAACCAATAATCAGTACATCGCATTGATAATTTGCAACAGGTTCCATAAAGTACTCAATGTGAATTTTGAACGATTTTACGCATTTGGCGATATTTTTGCGAACTTTTTACATGCGGCTCTGTCACAGTCAGTAAGAATCAGGACGGGCCGCCAGTTCCAGCAGTTCCTGGGTTAAGGGAGAACAGGCTCGGATGAGCGAACAGGTGAGTGACCAGCAGTTGGTCGAAAGAGTACAACAAGGTGATAACCGGGCTTTTGATCTGCTGGTGAAGAAATATCAGCATAAAGTCATGAGTTTGATATCGCGTTACGTTAAACAACAAGGCGATGTGCCGGATGTTGCACAGGAAGCCTTTATAAAAGCGTACAGAGCGTTACCTAACTTTCGTGGCGACAGTGCTTTTTATACTTGGTTGTACCGAATAGCGGTGAATACAGCGAAGAACCATTTGGTTTCGCAAGGCAGAAAGCCGCCCGCATCCGATATAGATGCAGAGGACGCAGAATTCCTGGAAGGAGCTGGGGCACTAAAAGACAGTGCCTCTCCAGAAAGGCAAATGTTGTCTGATGAAATCAGAGATGTGGTACTGAAAACAATTGATGAGTTGCCTGACGATTTGCGCCGGGCAATTACGTTAAGGGAAATTGAGGGTCTCGGTTACGAGGAAATTGCGTTAGAAATGGATTGCCCTATAGGGACTGTCCGCTCTCGCATCTTTCGCGCTCGGGAAGCAATAGATAATCAACTCCGACCGTTGCTGGAACGGTAAACTAAAGAGGGGCAGCTATGTCTCGGAACAAGTCAGAATCAACATCCGCGCTGTTTGATGATCAAGCGATCAATGCTGATGAAATTGAAGCGTTATTGGATGATGAACAGGCAACACAGGAATGGCACCGTTACAGTGTTATTCGTGCGGCGATAAAAGGAGACCTAAACACTGATATCAGTATGGATATTAGTGAGCAGGTTCGTGCAAGTGTCAGTCAGGAGTCAAAAGTTGTGAAGCCGGGATTTGGTCGTTCGAAAAGCCAAAATAGGGCCGCTTCGCGTTGGTTCCAGCCTTTTGCTAAAGTGGCTGTTGCGGCCAGTGTCGCTGTTGTTGCGGTGATGACGGTACAAACGTACCAGCAACCAGTAACACCTGAAGGTGGAAGTGCTGAACCCGCATTACTGACTAACCCTATTGGTGGTGGCCGTGAGCCGGTAAGCCTGAATCATGTTGAACCTATGTCGCAAAACAATGATCAGCAGCGCCGTCGTCAGGTTCAGTCTTATTTGATCGATCACCAGCAACAATTGATGTTGCAACAAAAAGTAGACAGTGATGAGCAACCAGAGCAGGAGCTCAATAAAGGTAACTAAGACTATGATAACTCGGTTGTATCGGTCTATTTTTCTGGGCGCTATTTTAATTACTGGAACGTTTGCGGTTAGCGCTCAGCAGACTAACGAACAAGCAGAGAGTGGCGCTGACTGGTTCAACCGCATGGCAGAAGCCTTAACTGAATTGAACTTTGAATCGTCTTTAGTTTATGTGCATGGCGATCAGATTGAACCCTATCAATGGTTACAGGGCAACGACCCTCAGACAGGCAGCACTGAACTTCTCATTCAGATGAACGGCCCGGATTTTCGAATATTAAGAGTCGATGATCGCGTGGGTCATTTTCATACCTCAGCAAATAACTACGCATTAAAGTCCAATACCATTACGGCTATTTTTCCAGCCGCGTTTTCAGAATCTTTTGATCGTCTGAATCACAGCTATCAGATTACCGTTGGTGGCGGAGCTCGAGTTTTAGGACGTAATGCACAACATATTCGAATTTTAAGCCGGGATAACCAGCGTTATAGCTACGCGTTATGGATTGATCGCAAGCATGGTATGCCACTAAAAATGATCATGTTGAATCAGTCGGGTGATATTGTAGAACAGGTACAGTTGACCAGTTTATCTGTTCGCGACTCCGCTCCTGAAATAATGAAAGAAATTAAAAATATTGAAATGCCTCCTTTGCTGGAAGATCTTAGGGTAGAAACGCCAACGAATTATCCTGTCGAACCCCAGTGGGCGCCAAAAGGCTTTAAGTTACTGAGTCGGCAAAGTCATACGCTGGTTGTTGATTCTACGCCGGTTGATCACTATTTGTTCTCCGATGGCCTGGCGGAATATTCGGTTTATGTTGCTGAACTGACCGAAGGTATGGAAACCGACCTTGCGCTGTCCTCGTCACAAACGTTGTTTTCAAAACGACATAATGATTTTCTTGTGACCGTAGTGGGTCAGGTGCCGTTATCTATGGCTCAACGCATAGCAACAGAAGTTAAATAATGAAAGAAATAGCAGAAGTGACAGCGGTTGATGGCAACCGTGTTACCGTGACAACTCAATTAAAAACGGCGTGTTCAGGCTGCGCACAGGTATCTAACTGTGGTGCCGGCATTCTAAGCAAAGTATTTGCTGACAAAAATGCAGAGTTTACAGTAGTTACTGAACACCAGTTTAACCCAGGTGACCAGGTGCAACTAGAAGTACCTGAAACTGCGGTAACTCGTTTTGCCTTACTGCTGTATGGCTTACCTATACTAGTTTTACTGCTTCTGGCGGTGCTACTGGAAAACACCGCAACTTTATCCGAAGGTTTTATTATTTTGCTTTCTTTTGCTGGCTTTGCTTTTACCTTCTGGGGGTTAAAACACTGGTTCCGCAAACGCGACATTCAAGTCAATGCAATGGTCAAACTGGAAACTGTCGCAGCCGAAGTTCAGCATTCAAACCCCTGAACCGGCATAAAGTCCTTTGTTCTTGTCGCTAACATGAGTATGATCGGGGCTAATTTTTTAAGTTCCAGAATTCAGTTTTACAGAGGTATCATCAATGCCGAATAGGGCGTTCAAGCAAAGTAATATTCGTAACTTCTCGATCATCGCTCACATTGACCATGGTAAATCGACTTTGTCTGATCGCTTGATTCAGCATTGTGGTGGACTAACGGATCGTGAAATGGCGGAGCAAGTGCTTGATTCCATGGACTTGGAACGTGAGCGGGGTATTACGATTAAAGCGCAAAGTGTGACGCTTTATTACACGGCCAAAGACGGTGAAACCTATCAGTTGAATTTCATAGACACCCCCGGACACGTCGATTTCTCTTATGAAGTATCGCGTTCATTAGCGGGTTGTGAAGGTGCATTACTGGTTGTTGATGCGGCTCAGGGCGTTGAAGCGCAAACTTTAGCGAACTGCTATACCGCCATTGAAATGGATCTGGAAGTTGTTCCTGTTCTCAATAAAATTGATCTACCGCAGGCTGATGCCATGGGTGTGGCACAGGAAATCGAAGACATAGTGGGCATTGAAGCGGTAGATGCGGTTCAGTGCTCTGCAAAAACTGGTCTTGGTATTGACGATGTGCTTGAGCGCATTGTTCGGCAGATACCGCCGCCACAGGGCGAACCGGAAGAGCCTCTGCAGGCATTGATTATCGACTCATGGTTCGATAACTATCAGGGTGTGGTTTCTTTAGTTCGTGTGCGTAACGGTACGTTGCGCGCTGGTGAGAAAATGACGGTAATGTCTACTGGACAGTCGCATCAGATTGATAAAGTGGGGTATTTTGATCCGAAACCGCACGAGACCGGCATTTTGCATACCGGCGAGGTAGGCTATGTTATTTCGGGTATTAAAGACATTCTGGGCGCACCGGTCGGTGATACTCTAACCAACACGAAGAACCCGGCAAAAGAGCCGGTACCGGGCTTTAAAAAAGTCAAACCTCAGGTTTACGCAGGTATGTTCCCAATCAGCTCAGAGGACTATGAGTCCTTCCGGGATGCTTTGGGGAAATTGTCGTTAAACGATGCATCGCTTTTCTATGAGCCAGAAAATTCGGCGGCGCTTGGTTTTGGTTTCCGTTGTGGCTTTCTGGGTATGCTGCACATGGAAATTATTCAGGAGCGGCTGGAACGTGAATACGACATTGACTTAATTACTACCGCACCGACCGTGGTTTATGAAGTTGAAAAAACCGACGGCAGCATGGTGAAAGTAGATAATCCGGTTAACTTGCCTCCGGTCAATGATATTGAAACCATCTACGAACCCATTGTGGAAGCGAACATTCTGGTTCCGCAAGAGTTTCTGGGTAATGTCATAACCCTTTGTGTTGATAAACGGGGTGTGCAAACTGCCATGGCTTATCATGGCAAGCAAGTTGCGGTAACCTACTTGCTGCCCATGGCAGAGGTGGTTATGGACTTCTTTGACCGGTTAAAATCGACCAGTCGAGGCTACGCGTCTCTGGATTATCAGTTCAAGAAATTTGAACCTGCTGATATGGTTCGTGTCGATATATTGATTAATGGTGACCGAGTTGATGCTCTGGCAATGATCACGCACCGTGATCACGCCGAAGGGCGTGGCCGTATGCTAGTTGATAAAATGCGTGAGTTAATTCCGCGGCAAATGTTTGATATTGCCATTCAGGCGACCATTGGCAATCATGTTATTGCGCGTTCAACGGTCAAGCAGTTACGTAAAAACGTAACGGCTAAGTGCTATGGCGGTGACATTAGTCGTAAGAAAAAGCTTTTACAAAAACAAAAAGAGGGTAAAAAGCGCATGAAGAACCTGGGTAACGTTGAAGTACCTCAGGAAGCCTTCCTTGCGGTTTTAAAAGTAGGCAAATAGGAAATGGCCAATTATTTTTCAATTATTTTAACCTTTATTACTGTTATCTCCGGTCTGTTCTGGCTATACGATGCGCGCGTATTAAAACCAAAGCGTAAAGCGGTTATTGCTGAGGTTGAGAACAAAACAACCAGTGCTTTAACCGACGAACAGAGAGAGAGTCTGGCGCCTCAACCTAAGCTCATGGAGCTAAGTGAGTCGATTTTTCCAGTTATAGCCCTGGTATTGGTTGTACGTACACTGCTGTATGAGCCGTTCCAGATACCTTCGGGTTCAATGATGCCAACCTTGTTGAAAGGTGATTTTATTCTGGTAGAGAAATTTTCCTACGGCATCAAAGATCCAGTGTTTCAAGAAACTTTGGTTGAAACATCACAGCCTGAACGTGGCGATATCGCGGTTTTTAAATACCCTGAGAATCCGAATGTTGACTACATCAAACGAGTTGTAGGCTTACCTGGCGATCGAATCATTTATCGCAATAAGGCGCTCTACATTCAACCCGCTTGTGCTGCAGGTGAGCGTGACTGTGAAGAGATGAAAGTGGTTTCAACGTCTCTAAAAGAAGACGGAACGTATTTTTCCGGTTCGTCACCATTGCGTACCTACAGCGAGAAACTGGGAACGCTGACTCACGATATTCTTATTGATCCTCGCGTCGCTTCTCGCATGGCTATGTACTTTAATCAGCCTGGTACTCAGAGAGATGAATGGGTTGTGCCGGAAGGTCAGTATTTTGCAATGGGTGACAACCGTGATAACTCACGCGACAGCCGCTACTGGGGATTTGTCGATGAGGAACTGCTGGTTGGCAGAGCGGTCTTTATCTGGATGAGTTTTGAAATGGATCGCAGTCGCGATAGTTGGTTGCCGTCATGGGTTCCTACCGGAGTTCGATTTGAAAGGCTAGGGAGTATTGAGTGAGTTTACCCAAACCACCTTTAACGGAACTGGAAAAAATAGTGGGTCATAGCTTTGAGCAGCAGGATTTGTTGAGTCAGGCAATGACCCATCGTAGTGCATCGTCAACGCATAATGAACGTTTAGAGTTTCTAGGTGACTCCATTTTGGGGTTAGTTATAGCTGAAGCGTTGTATCACAAGTTTCCCAAAGTAGCTGAAGGCGACTTAAGCCGTATGCGGGCTGCGATAGTTTGCGGTCGCTCTTTGGCTAAACTGGGTAAAAAAATGGGCCTGGGGGACTTTCTGTCTTTAGGTCAGGGTGAACTCAAAAGCGGCGGTTATCGCCGCGAGTCTATTCTGGCGGATGCGGTTGAGGCTATTATTGGCGCCATATATCTGGACAGTAACATGGATACTATCCGTCAGGTCATTCTCAACTGGTTTGAATCCCAGTTAACGCAGATTGAGCCAGGAACCAGCCAGAAAGACCCGAAAACCCGTTTGCAGGAACTGCTGCAATCGCGTCAAAAGCCTTTACCAGAGTACGACGTGGTCGCGACACAAGGCCAGGCGCACAATCAACAATTTACCGTGAACTGTTCTGTAGAAGGTATTGAAGGTGCTTTTAAAGGTACCGGTACTAGTCGCCGTAAAGCCGAACAGGCAGCAGCGACGGCTGCATTAGAACATTTGCAGGAGAGCGCATGACGCTGGATATAGAACTGGACGAGAATAAACACAGCGGCTTTGTTGCTATTGTTGGTCGTCCAAACGTGGGCAAATCCACACTGATTAACCGTTTGCTGGGACAGAAAATCAGCATTACTTCGAATAAGCCTCAGACCACTCGTCACCGTATTTTAGGTGTGGATACTGACGACGGTTGTCAGGCAATTTATGTCGATACACCGGGAATGCACAAAGAAGAGCCGCGGGCTATTAATCGTGTAATGAACCAGACTGCTTCGTCTGCCTTAAAAGACGTGGATTTAGTACTGTTTGTGGTTGAAAACTTAAAGTGGCTGGAAGACGATAAAATGGTGCTGGAAAAAATCCAGCGCAGCAAGGTACCTGTGGTTTTATTGGTGAATAAAGTCGATCAGCTGAAAGACAAAGAACGTTTACTGCCACATTTGCAGTGGTTAAATGAACAGCATAAGTTTGATGCTATTTTGCCAATTTCCGCAACCCATGGCGACAATGTCGACGAGCTGAGGAAAATTGTCCGTTCGCATTTGCAGCCCGGATACCATTACTACCCTGAAGATTATGTAACCGACCGTTCGGTGCGATTTATGGCGGCTGAAATTATCCGTGAGAAGCTAATGCGCTTTACCGGAGAAGAACTGCCGTACGAAACTACCGTAGAAATTGAACAATTTGGCCAGTCTGAAAAAGGCACAACTCATATTCATGCTCTGATACTGGTCGAGCGCGAAGCGCAGAAACGTATGATCATTGGACAAGGTGGCAGCAAACTGAAAACGATAGGTACCGAAGCCCGACGAGACTTAGAAAAGTTGCTGGATAATAAAGTTATGGTGAAGCTTTGGGTGAAGGTCAAATCAGGTTGGTCGGATGACGAGCGAGCATTGAAAAGTCTGGGCTACCGGGAAGACTAAGCGGTGGCGCAGCGGGCACTGGTGTTGCATCGTTGGGACTATCAGGAAACCAGTCTGATACTGGATCTATTCACGGAAGATAATGGACGAGTTCGGGTTGTTGCGAAAGGTGCGAAACGCCCGAAAAGCCCTTGGCGCGGTCTGACTCAACCTTTTATGCCGCTGCTAACCGAATTTCAGGGGCGCAGCGACTTAAAAACCTTAACTTTGCTAGAACCACAGCAGACAACTCAAAAGCTTTTACTGCAGGGCGATAAACTTTACAGCGGCTTTTACCTCAACGAGCTGATTCAACGGCTGGTGCCGGCAGAAGCTGAAGCTCCAGATCTTTTTGAAAGCTACTTGTCCGCGTTACAGAATATGACCAACAGCGAACGCGTAGAGCCAGCTTTACGTCAGTTTGAATGGCAGTTATTACAGCATCTTGGAGCGGCGTTTGACTGGCATTATGACGCTGATACAGGCAATGCGCTGTCCGACTCGAAGTGGTGCTATTTTATTCCCGATCATGGCTTTGTGACCCAAGCCCGAGATAATCAACAACGAGCGTATTCGGTGGCGGATATTCAAAAGCTGGCTGTCTGGGATGTTGACGACGAGAGCCGTTTAAGGCTGCTAAAATATATTATGCGAGACGCCTTATCGGTTTATTTAGGTGAAAAGCCGCTGCGCAGTCGTGAACTGTTCCGTGGCGCGAAGCGTCAGTAAGCACTGAAAAGCGAAGGAGCTGAATAATGAAAGGTTTACGCCTGGGCGTTAACATTGATCACGTTGCCACATTGCGTAACGCACGCGGTGTACGTTATCCCGACCCGATAGCTGCCGCAGCTATTGCTGAACAAGCTGGTGCCGACGGCATTACCATTCATTTGCGTGAAGACCGCCGGCACATTACTGACCGCGATGTCGCGATGCTAAAGCAAACACTGAACGTGCCCATGAACCTGGAAATGGCCGTTACCGAAGAAATGCTCGACATAGCGATAAAAACGCAGCCCACCTACAGTTGTTTGGTACCGGAAAAGCGTCAGGAATTGACCACGGAAGGCGGCTTGAATGTTGTCGAACAGTTAGAAACGATTACCGATGCAACTCGTCGCTTGAGTGATGCCGGCATTCAGGTATCGCTGTTTATAGACGCCGACCATAAGCAAATAGACGCAGCTAAAAAAGCCGGCGCACCCATTGTGGAGCTGCACACGGGGCAGTACGCTGAGGCAGAAACCGAAGAGCAACGTACCGTTGAACTGGCACGCTTAATGGAAGCGTCAGAATACGCGCACTCCATTGGCTTACAGGTAAACGTTGGACACGGCCTGCATTATCACAACACATTAGAAGTTGCTGAAATTCCACAAGTTTGTGAATTGAATATTGGTCATTCGATTATTGCCCGTGCGGTATTGGTTGGCCTGGATCAGGCCGTGCGTGATATGCGTAATATTCTAGATAAGGCACGCTAATGGCAATTTGGGGCTTAGGTACTGACATTGTTGAAGTAGCCCGTATTGAACAGTCGTTATCCCGCGGTAACAGCCTTATAAAACGGGTACTGACACCGGACGAACAAAAAGAAATGGATTTATCGACTGACCCTGCGGCGTTTTTGGCAAAACGATTTGCTGCGAAAGAAGCTTGTGCCAAAGCCTTTGGTCGAGGTATTTCAGCTGGATTGTCGTTTCAACATATGCAGGTGGGTCACGATGAATATGGCAAACCTGAGTGGCATTTTACCGAAACAGCTGCACAATGGGTAAAAGAGCAGGACATAAAAAACAGTCATTTATCGATTAGTGACGAGAAGCACTACGCTGTTGCTACCGTAATTTTAGAAACCGACTAGATTAGGTTAAATTCAACCCAATGGCGCAATTTTTCAAGCCGCAGAAGCGCAACAAATCTGTGAGTAAAATCTTAACCGGGCAAGTGTCGGCACTCGACCACCAGGCGCGGGCTGTTGTTCGTGCCGCAGTTAAAGGCCAGCCCACCCGGTTTATTATGGGCGCTTTGCCCGGTGAAGTGATTCAGTATAAAACGGCCGGTAAACACAGCGGTACGCTAGAGCGTATATTGAAGCCCAGTACTGAACGTCGCGAAACGCCTTGCCCATATTACTCTAAATGTGGAGGCTGTGATTTTCAGCACATCAACGAGCAGAAGCAATTGGCTCATAAGCGGCAAGTTGTGGAAGAGTTGTTCCAGAAGTTTGGTGTATTTAATCCGGAAACCAGCAGCCTGCCGTGGCAGGAGCCGTTGGTTAGTGAGCCTACTCGCTACCGCCGCAGAGTCAGGCTGGCAACACGTTGGCTGGGCAAAGAACAAAGATTGCTGATTGGTTTTAGGGAAGCGCAAAGCCATAACATTGTCGCAATACAAGACTGCTTAGTGGCAGATGAGGTTCTGCTGCAACGCGTAAATGCCTTGTACCCGTTGTTAAATACAGCCGCGGTTGCCAGCAAGTTGGGTCATATTGAAGCCATTAATACCAACACGCCTATTATTTTGCTTCGCATAACCGAAGCCTTGCCGAGCGAAGCCATGCAGGCATTGCAGGAGTGGCAAACGGCTAACAAAACCGATATTTGGTTACAGAGCGAAGCCGACCTGCAACCTATAGCTGATGCCACAATGCCTTTTGATACGAGCATCGATGGTGACAAACTTTATTTTCAGCCCGGTGATTTTTTACAAGTTAACGGCGGTATTAACCAGCGCATGGTGCAGCAGGCCATGGACTGGCTGAAACCGGAGAAAACAAAGCGGGTATATGACTTTTTTGCCGGTATCGGTAATTTTAGTCTTCCGCTAGCGCGCCGGGCAAAGTCGGTACTGGCGGTGGAAGGCGTTTATCGCATGGCTGAACAAACGCGAATTAACGCTGAAAGCAATAGCATGGACAACCTCAATTCTCTCAGCGCTGACTTGAATAAAATTGCCGCCTCGGACTTACGTGAATGGGAAGAAGCAGCCGATTTATGGTGTCTGGATCCGGCACGTCCTGGAGCAGAAGGTGTGGTGAAATTGCTGCATAAACTAAAACCTGAGCATCGGCCGGAACGAATTTTGTATGTTTCTTGCGCACCCGATACGCTAGCGCGTGATCTTGCAGGAATGACCACCGAAAGTAAGGGGTGCAACTATCGCATAATTGGTCTGAGTACAGTTGACATGTTTCCACAAACGCATCACATTGAAACCATGGTTTGTCTGGAGCGAGTGTCGTAAGTCATGGTCCATGTACGCAGTACCCACGTGGATGATCCCAAATACAAAGACAGTGAACAGCATTGGCTGAACGCTGTGAGTGATCCTGAACCTCTAGAAAGCACCTTGCAGCAGTTGAAACAGCAGTTTCCTGAAGAAGTCGAAGCTCTGCTAAAAGGCCAGGAAATGGTGGAAATTCTGGCGCCACTGAAACTGGATGCGGAATCCTTGCTAGCGGCTCTGTATGTACCTTTGCTGGAAGCAGGCAAACTTGATTTAGACAAACTGAAAGGCAAACAATCGAAAGCCCTGATTGTGTTGTTGCGTAATGTGCAGCAAATGCAGAGCATTGGCGACTTACAGCATTTCCAACACGGCCAGCCCGACGGTGGCCAGATCGATAACGTGCGGCGCATGCTGCTGTCTATGGTAGAAGACGTACGTGCCGTGCTGATAAAACTGGCCGAACGCATCTGTTATCTGCGGGAAGTGAAAAAAGCCGACGAGGAAACCCGGGTACTAGCCGCCAAAGAATGTGCTGAAATTTACGCTCCGTTGGCCAACCGCTTAGGTATAGGGCAACTGAAATGGGAGCTGGAAGACATTTCTTTTCGTTATCTGCATCCCAATACCTATAAAACCATTGCTAAACATTTGCATGAACGCCGGACTGATCGCGAGCATTACATTGAAAGCTTCGTGTCTAATCTGCAAGAATCTTTAAAGCAGCAAGGTATTGTGGCCGATGTGTACGGCCGACCCAAACACATTTATTCCATTTGGCGCAAAATGCAGAAAAAACATCTGCAGTTTGATCAACTGTTCGATATTCGCGCCGTTCGTATTCTGACTCATAACCTGAAAGATTGTTACGCCGCGCTGGGTGTGGTGCATTCCAGTTGGCGGCATATTGCGTCCGAGTTTGATGACTACGTGGCAACGCCAAAACCGAACGGCTACCAGTCGATTCACACCGTGGTTATAGGCCCTGAGCATAAAAACGTTGAAATTCAGATACGCTCGCACGATATGCATGATGACGCCGAACTCGGTGTGGCCGCACACTGGATGTATAAAGAAGGCGCATCGGCCGGTAAGCGTCATGGTTTTGAGGACAAAATTGCGTGGCTGCGTAAGCTATTGGCCTGGCACGAAGACATGGCCGGTAGCGAAACTCTGGTAGACGAAATTCGTTCGCAGGTGTTTGAAGATCGTGTTTACGTCTTTACGCCTAAAGGCGAAGTGGTGGATTTGCCTATGGGGTCAACCCCGCTCGACTTTGCTTATTACATACACAGTCAGGTAGGCCACAAGTGTATTGGGGCTAAGATTGATGGACGGATTGTGCCTTTTACCTACCAGTTACAAAACGGTGATCGGGTTGAAATTCTGACCCAGAAAAATGCTCAGCCACGGCGTGACTGGCTGAATCCTCAATTGGGCTATCTGCACTCTTCGCGGGCACGGGCCAAGGTTCATACCTATTTCAAGAAAGAAGACAGAGAAAAGAACCTGCTGGCTGGTAAAGAACTGTTAGAAAATGAACTGCAGAAGCATCAGTTGCATGTACAGGACGCCAGCAAAGCGGTGGAGCGTTTTAACGTACCGACACTGGATGATTTGTTAGCCGCCATTGGCGCCGGGGACGTGCGGTTGCATCAGGTGGTGAACTTCCTGAAACCGCAGGAAACCGACGTTGAGAAGGTTGAACGTTTAACCAAACGTCGTAAAGCTAAACAGGCACCGAAAACGCCGAAGTCAGATGTCACTGTAGAAGGTATCGGTAATCTGATGATGCATTTTGCTAACTGTTGTGAGCCATTACCGGGTGAGTCTATTACCGGATTTATTACTCAGGGGCGGGGCGTTTCCGTCCACCACAGCCACTGTGATCAGTTGAAGCATTTATTGCATGAACACCCCGAACGCGGTATTGACGTGTCCTGGTCAGGACATTCCAAACAGGAATATCGGGCCAGCCTGCGTGTCTCAGCGTTAGACCGTAACGGTTTGCTGCATGATATTACCAGCGTGCTATCGAATGAGAAGGCTGCTGTAGCGCAAATGGACAGTGAAAGCGATGCGCAGTCACAGTCAGCTACTGTGGTGTTAACCCTGACCGTAAAAGACAGCGAGGCGCTCAGTCGCATTATGGACAGACTACGTCAGGTGCATGGGGTTGAGCAAATTCAGCGCATTACTTTAAACCATTAGCCATTTAAACCATTAGTTTAATTGAACAGAGGTACCTCAGTGAAAGGAATGTTACAACTGCAACAAGTTATGACTCAGCTACGCGATCCGGAAGGCGGCTGTCCCTGGGACTTAAAGCAGAACATGACCTCGTTAATTCCTTACACCATAGAGGAAACCTACGAAGTGGTGGATGCCATTCAGTCGGGTAATTGGCAGTCGATAAAAGACGAACTGGGGGACTTAATGTTTCAGATCGTATTTTATGCCCAGTTAGCACGCGAGGAACAGCAGTTTGAGCTCGACGACATAGCTGCCCACACCGCCGAAAAGCTGATAAGCCGTCACCCGCATGTATTTGGTAGCGAAGCCGAGCGCAACTTGTCTGATGCTGAAATTAAAACCCAGTGGGAAAAGATAAAGCAGCAGGAACGTACTAAGAAAGATGCACAAGGCTCTGTGTTTGACGATATACCGAGCCAACTTCCCAGCGTTTTAAAAGCCGCCAAACTGCAAAAGCGCGCCGCGTCTGTCGGTTTCGACTGGACTGAGGCCGAACCGGTTTACGCCAAAGTAGACGAGGAAATTCAGGAAGTAAAAGAAGCGAAAGACCAAGACCATATTGAAGAGGAAATTGGGGACCTGCTGTTCGCCGTCGTCAACCTGGCCCGCCACAAACAAGTTAATCCAGAAGCTGCGCTGCAACGCGCCAACGAAAAATTCAGAACCCGATTTCAACACATAGAGCAAAGCCTGAGTCAGCAGGGTAAACACCCCAACGACTGCAGTCTGGAAGAGTTAGAAGCTCTCTGGCAGGTTGCCAAAAAAGAGTAGTGACGAATTCTCAGGACGTAGCCTGACGTTCCATGTCAGGTGCATCTATAATTAACTTTTGCGTTTCAAGTTCCACTTCTTTATAGTTGTTAACATATTATAAACATCCAGACTGAATACCAAGTATAGTTTTGTGCTCAATGTATAAATATTGTGCACCCAATTTCCTCGGTGCTCATTAGTTAATATAGGGATATATTTTGAAAAAATTAGTGTTACTTCTATCGTTAATATCCATTTCTGCGGGAGCCGACGAACTTGGGGCTGACAAGCAATATTCTGTTGGTGTTGGTGTCGGAGCTGCTTATAGTGGACTAGGTGCAAATATTGCTCTTGTGTCGAAAATGATATGAAATACCTATCAGCAGGCTGTGTTGAATACAGTTCAAACTATGGTTCCACTTGCGGCTTTGGTGCTGGTTGGATCGTCACCGATCTTTTTAATTCTGACTCAAATAAACACGGCTTAGGTCTTTATGTAACCAAAGCTGGTCATGAAACTAACGCTAGGGTAGAGAACGGAAATTTGAATGTTTATGAAAATGAATATTACGGTGCAGGTGTTAGTTATACTTATTTTATGAATGGAATAGATAAGTCGGGCTTTACTTTCGGTGTTTCTGCGCACGCGACAAACTCGGATTACGATGGATCAGTCAATGGCTTTCTACAGGTTGGCTATCAGTTCTAGCAAGTCGATGGTAATCAGGACTTTGGTTCTTATTGCGTTTTTAGGTTAAAAAAGAAAAGGATTATAGATGATGTTCCGCGTTATTCGGACTCTATAATTCTTTGACTTTTCTCGCTGTCCCCAACAAACATCTCTGATTCCTTTATTAACCCTTCTTAATAGTATGAATTCTAATCCCACTTTGAAACTTTATGGTTCTATCAAGGTCAGTTATTTGTCGGTATTACTTTTTTTCAACAAAGTAATCTGTAATTTAACAATTAATTTTATCTATTTAGGGCTCATAGTGAATAAACTAAAATTTTTTCTGTTAGCCAGTGCGCTAATTCTGATTGTGTCATGCAGTAATATTCCACTCACTACCATGATGAAACTAATGAATCTAAACCCATTAGAGACGGATCCGAAACAGTTGGTTGTTGCTGTGAAGACTCCAGAAGGGGTTGATGTACGAGATGGCGATGTCGTTATTGATTTTAGTTTTCGTACCGACGACCCTGACGTTAGTTTTAACCATAATTTTCCTGTAATAACGAATGATGACTACGTTATCCCCGATAGCTTAAAAGAAAATATTGAGGACAAAGAAAAGGTAACCATCATGCAGCTGTCAAAACAAGACGCGCTGACAATGTACGAAGGACAGCAAGCAGTCAAAGAGTATCGGCGTAAGCATGAAGAAGGAGGAGCCGGCAGCATGAACGTTAGGCTGGTTTCTGCTTGTCGCGGGGACAATTTCTTGTCGAGTAATTCGGAGTTGAACGTTTATTTAAAAACCCAAGACGACGAGAACTTTTTCTTGTTCCTTGAGGATATGGATATCACAGAGTTAGATGGCGACATCCAGCGTAATATTAATGCCATCCCTGATTGTGGGGAAGCGGGGTAAATATTGCTGATTGCAAGGTCGGTTGAGTGAGTTATTTTACCGCCTTCCTTCACAAGTCCGATATTTGCTTTTTTAAATCAACCTCTTTAGTATCAGTAACATACTGTAAACATCATGACTAAATACTAAGTATAGTCAGTGAGTAAATGAGAGTGGCTGTTATGAGCTCAATGTTGAGGGTGTATTTAGTTATTATGTTACTTACCTCTCCTGTTTTTGCCGGAGAGTTAGATGACTGCGGAAACAGTGAAGAAGCTCGTTTGTTAGTTGAATTGATAAGAGCAGATAAAGAGCAAAATCGTACGGATATTCGATGTAATAGAATGCTAACGGTTGCCGCAGAAGCTAAAGCCAAGAAAATGGCAGAGTTTGGCCTCGTCGTTCATAATTTGGGAGGGAGTCCAAACACTCGTTTGAAGGAACTTGGCTACAAACTTCCCAAGGATTACGGCTGGCAATTTAATAGTAACCAAGTTGAAGCTATTGCAGGGGGATACCCAAATGCAAAGTCTGTTTGGCGCGTGCTGAAACGCTCCGATGCTCATAGAGCTCATTTACTCGGTGAACTTGAGTTTTATATGGAGCAAGATGAAATTGGTGCTGCTTTTGTAAAAAAATGGGAATCACCTCACATAGAATACTGGGTAGTTTACTTAACAAAAGGTTATGAAAAGAATCAATCTTACTCTGAAAAGTTTAAGGACATACTTAATAAAGCGTCATTTTCTTTAAAAAAGTAAACCAAATTAAGTGCATAGCGCCTTCTTAAAGAGCCAATATGAATATTACAAGAAAGAGCTTAAGTCAGGCTGTAGACAAAAATATCCTTTCTTCTTCGCAGGCTGAAGAACTTTTTCAGTTCCTGAAGGCAGAATCGCAAGGCCAGCCACAGTTTAGGTTCAACCATGTGCTGTATTACCTGGGCGGGCTTATTGCTATTGGCGCGATGACACTGTTCATGAATCTGGGTTGGGAGTCGTTGGACGGTGCAGGCATCGTTTTAATATCGCTCGTCTACGCTGCTATTGGCTTAAAACTAACCCATGTTTTTTCTAGCAAAAGCCTATCTATTCCCGCAGGTATCTGCGCTACCTTTGTGGTCTGTTTAACGCCGTTGGCAATGTATGGACTCCAACAATGGCTGGGTGTGTGGCCGGATGAAACTGTCTATCGTGAGTATCACCGATACATAAAGTGGCACTGGATATACATGGAGTTAGGCACCTTGGCTGTCGGTGTCATTGTAGCCTGGAAATATAAGTATCCGTTTTTAGTCATGCCCATAGCTGTGACGCTTTGGTATATGACGATGGATATTACCGTCATGATTGCTGGCGGTGACCTCAGTTGGGAATTAAGAAAGCTTGTGTCGCTTTACACTGGGCTACTAATGATAGGTCTCGCATTCTGGGTGGACATCCGTTCGCGCGACACTGCCGATTACGCCTTCTGGATTTATATCTTCGGTGCTCTGGTATTCTGGAGTGGCCTGTCATTTAGGGACTCTGATAGTGAAATATCAAACTTTGTCTATTTCTGCATTAATCTTGTAATGATAGGTGTGGGAACGTTACTGGCTCGCCGAGTATTTGCGGTTTTTGGGGCGCTTGGAGTTTGCGGATATCTTAGCTACTTGGCTTATGATGTCTTCACTGACAGCTGGCTTTTTCCCGTTGCACTGACAATTATTGGCTTGGGAATTGTTTATTTAGCCGTTCTTTGGCAAAAGCATGAACAAGCGATTACCCAAAAGTCACGTGCCTGGCTTCCGATAGCACTCAGAGAGTTGTTGGAGTCAAGGTCGTTATAATATGAAAGACAGAGTAGATGAGCCAATGGAGCGAGACATCGTTAACTTTGCAGAAAAGTTTAGTAAGTTTACCGAACACTGGTCTCCCCGGGTGGTTGCCGAAATGAATGACTATCAGTTTAAGGTGGTTAAAATTCAAGGTGATTTTGTATGGCATGACCACAAAGATACTGACGAAGTTTTTCTGGTGTTGAAAGGGAGCATGGGAATTGAGCTGAGAGATGGCACTGTGCAACTAGTGGAAGGCGAGATGTATGTTGTGCCTAAAGGGGTAGAACATAAACCTTTTGCAGAGCGGGAGTGCCAGGTGCTTCTTATTGAGCCACGCGGCGTAGTTAATACCGGCGAGTCTGGTAGTGAGCTAAAAGCCGAAAACGACGTCTGGGTGTAATCGTTTTTTAATGAACAGGGGATGTTATGAAATACCTTACTATAGCAATAGTTCTCTTATTATCGCCTTTGGTAGCTGCTCAAGGGAAAAACATTGGTACAGTACATTTAACTCATGTTTCTCCGTCCGAGGATAATGCTGTCTGGTTACGAGAAAATCAAATTACACCAATGTATCCGATGGAATTAGCTAGAAATGGAATTGCCGGTTGTGGTGTCTTCAAGGTCATTGTTGATGAATCTAGTAAAACGGAAGAAGTGACTCTTGTCAGCTCAGTACCGCAAGAAGTAATAGTTAAACTGGCTTCAAAAGTCATAGAAAGTTGGGATTGGAAGGTTGCAGAAGGGCATACCGCGAAAAGAGAAGAAAAAACCATTAGATTAGACTTTTGTATGGTAGCGAATTCTTCAGATGAGGAGGCCAAGCGTCAGTGCGTGGCTCAGTCGAAATTAGTTTGTGAGATATAAGCGAGGAGAATCCCATCAAATACCTTTGGATACTTATTTTCATTGCTGTTTTAGTCTGGTCGGGGATTAACCCAAAAGATCAGTTCACCTGGTTCCTCGAGGTAGCGCCGGCCATTATCGGAGCCATATTAATTGCGGCTACCTACAACTCATTCCGGCTCACACCGCTGCTATACGGTTTTATACTAGCGCACTGTGTGGTTCTAATGGTGGGTGGGCACTACACTTATGCTGAAGTTCCGTTCTTTGATGGACTATTTGGTGCAGAGCGAAATAATTACGACAAGCTGGGGCATTTTTTCCAGGGATTTGTACCCGCCTTATTGGCTCGTGAGATTTTAATCCGTAAAAATGTAGTGAATGGTGCAGTTTGGCGAAACATTATTATTGTTTCAATTTGCTTAGCCTTTAGCGCTTTCTACGAGCTACTGGAGTGGTGGGTCGCATTGGCTTCAGGAGAGAGTGCCGAAGCTTTCTTGGGTACTCAAGGCTACGCCTGGGACACTCAGTCAGACATGGGGTTCGCTTTATTGGGGGCAATATTTTCATTAATAACATTGTCATCTTCACATGACAAACAACTCTCAAAAGTTAACAGTTTAAAGTAATTAGTTGGCTAACATGATGCTATTTTTTAAGGAGTTAAATTGAATATGAGTGTGACCTATCTTTCAATGTATGTCGTTTTTATCCTTGTTCCTTTATTTGCAATTTTAAGCTATTACTTAGGGAAACGTAAAACCCAAACACCTAAGCTAGCAACCTTAATTGGTTTTATTTTAGCTTTTATCCCACCATTGGCGTTAATCTATATAGCGGTGCTAGTTATTAAAGATGACGTTCAGGTAACAGAGTAAAAAGGCTTTTATATGAATAAAATTTTATTGCTTATCGGCGGTTTGTTTTTATCTGGGTGCACAAGCTCAGATATGCTTTACTACTTAACTCATCCTACCGACTCGTCCAATAAACCGTCTAGTGCGGCCATCTATACTGGAGCGGCCCTTATTTTAGGGGAAGTAAAAGAAGAGTGCAGTTATGGTCACCCGGAAGATCAAATTAACTGTAAAAAAGAAAAGGAAGCTAGAGAGCGTAAGGACTAATGCCAACATTAAAGAAACAGCCTACACTAGCCGATTTCCAGAAGTATGTTACAGAAATTGAGGAAGAAAGAGGCTTCTCAGAACAAACCGTCAAAGACAAGTGTTTATTGCTCGGTGAGGAAGTTGGAGAGCTGTTTAAGGCGGTTAGAAAAGTTGAGGGCCTTGCAATAGATCATCAATCTGAAATTGGTGAAGTGAATGACGAGCTGGCGGATGTTTTCATTTACTTATGCGCCATTGCGAGTCGCTACAACATTGACCTTGAGCGGGCTTTTTTAGCGAAAGAAGAGAAAAATAAGCAGCGAACTTGGCGAGAAAGTAAGTAGTTCTGGGCTAGCGTTTCTCACCTAAGTTCGATAAGGTAGCTGGCATGAAAATATCATGGTTACTGATTACTGTCGTACTCATACACAGCTTTTTCACCTGTGCCACCGCTGCTGGTCATGTGGAAGATGCAAGCCACAGCAGTGTCGATATCGTATTTGATGCAAACCATGATTTAGAACACACCTCTGAACCTTCGTCCTTAGACTCTGATTTGGGTCATGATCATCAATTTCATGCGCACGTTAGCTGCATTACCGGTTACGGTATCGGTGTGTCTGCATGTCCTGTTATTACTGATGCACAGTCAATCGCGGCTGTTTTCGGTAAAGGTTTAGCTCACCAACCCCCGGTTCCCCCACCAAACGCTTAATCTTCAACTTTTACTGTCATTTTTTAAATAACGAATAATTGGAGAATAAACATGAAGCGTTTGAGCTTCGTGGTGGCCTTTCTGGGTGCCTTATTGGCGTGTCCGGTTAGTGCGGCTGCGTACGACTTAACTTTAAGCGATGCATTAAAGCGCTCGCTTAAGAATAACCCCGACTTACAACAATACGAGTACCAAAGGCAGGCGGCTGAGGTGTTAACGCTGCAGGCTCAGTTCTCACCTAACCCCAGAGTTGGTCTGGAAGTTGAAAACTTGGCGGGTTCAGGTCGTAATTCTGGTCTGGACAACGCCGAAATGACACTTTCGTTTTCTCAGGTCATTGAGCTAGGCCGTAAACGACAAAAGCGCATTGATGCCTCTACAGCTGAAGAAAAAGTAAAACAAGCGGAGTTTGAATACCAACGTATTAGTGTGCTGGCACAAACTACGCAGCGCTTTTACCAGGTACTTAAACTGCAAGAGCTTATTTATCTGAGCAAGCAGCAGATTAACCGTACTGAGAGCCTGCTAAAAACGGCACGTGAGCGGGCAAACGCTGGTGCAGTGCCGGACTCGGAAGTGACCCGCATTCAACTGCGACGTGAACGTCAGCTAGCCAATAGCAAGGAGTTAGACGGCAAGTCAGCTCAGGCACGAGCAAAACTCAGTGCCATGTGGGCCGAGGAGCCAGACTTCGATCAGGTTCTGGGTAGCTTCCACTTTCCCCTGAATTTCCCAACACAGTCAGACGCTTTAAACGCAGTGAATAAAGCGCCTGAGTACTTGCGGCTGCTGGATTCTGAACGTTTACTGAAGGCACAGGCCAAGGCGCTGGAAGCCGATTCGACAGCTAATTTAACGCTGGGCATTGGGGTGCGATACAGCAACCAGTTTGATGATACCGGTCTAATTGTTCAGGCGTCCATGCCGTTGCAATTACAAGATCCTAACTTAGGGCGTATTAAGCAACGCCGGCTTTTGCATCAGTCGAACCTGCAACAACAAAAGCTGGTGCGGACCCAATTACGCTCGTTGGCCTTGGCTTTGGTAAGCAGCCTGAAAACCCACGAAAACTATCTACACAGAGTGAAAAGTTCCTTACTACCACTGGCACAACAATTAGTAGCACAAACCGAACAGGGCTATGTGCGTGGCACTCATTCGTTATTGCAGGTGTTAGACGCGCAGAGTGAACTTGCCCAACTGGAGTATCAAAGAATTTCACGGGAACATGCGATTTACAGCGACTTGATTCAGTTGGAGCGTATGACCGGACAAGCATTTTTAGGAGAACAGCAGTGAAACTATCAACTTACTTTTTAGCAGCTGCTTTGTTGGCTGTCTGTAGTTGCATCCACCAAACCCGGGCGTCGGAAGATGACCACCATGAAAAATCGCATACCGAACTGAGTGATAAAGCCATTGAAAACGCCGATCTGACTATGGGACAAGTTAGCTATCAACGCATGACTGTGACTCAAACCGTATTCGGTGTAATTGCCCCGGAAAATAACAATATTGCGCATATTAGCGCCCGCTATAAAGGCATTGTGGCCTCGCTTAATGTGAATATTGGTGACTCGGTAAAAAAAGGCGACGTACTTGCCGTAGTCGAAAACGTCAGTACAGGTACCAAGTTTAATATGGTCAGTCCCATTAGTGGCGAGGTTTCTGAACGCCTTACCAATGTTGGTGAACTGGTTGATCAGCAACCTTTATTTCAAGTAATTAATACCGCTTCCGTCTGGGTCGAATTGTCGGCTTTTCCCGAAAACGTGGAAGCAATGCAGGAAGGTCAGACCGCCGAGGTATACGACTTGCACCACCATAAAACGGTAAGCGGTACAGTATCTTACATTTCACCTCAGATGACCGGCGGTCACATAGCCCGGGCACGCGTGGTATTGCCTAATAAATCAGGACATTGGCGGCCGGGAATGCATGTTAAAGCGGATGTCACAACCGACACCTTTACTGCCGATGTCGCGGTTGAGTCCGATGCCATTCAGACCCTGAACGGAGAAACCGTGGTTTTTATCCGCGAAGGCAATCGGTTTGAAGCGAGTGAGATCAAAACCGGCCGCACATCGGGTGACTATGTGGAGGTTCTTTCGGGGCTTGAGCCAGGCGCAGAGTATGTCATTGGCAACAGTTATTTGATTAAAGCCGACATTCTCAAACAAGGTGCAGGGCACAGCCACTAAGGGGACTATCATGATTGATGTACTCATTCGCTTTGCGGTTGAACGCCGCTGGTTAGTGGTGGCCGCTACCTTTTTGATTGCGGCTGTTGGTGTGTATAGCACCATGAAGCTGCCAATTGATGCGGTGCCGGACATTACCAATGTGCAGGTACAGGTAAATACCGAAGCGCCGGGTTACTCACCGCTGGAAACAGAACAACGTATCACTTATCCGGTAGAAACGGCTATGGCGGGTCTCCCGAAGCTGGATTATACCCGCTCAATTTCTCGTTATGGCTTGTCTCAGGTGACGGTGGTATTTGAAGAAGGTACTGACATTTACTGGGCTCGACAGCAAATTAGCGAGCGACTACAGCAGGTTAGAGGGGAGCTGCCGCAAGGCGTTGAACCCGCAATGGGACCCATAGCCTCCGGTTTGGGAGAAATCTTTAACTATGTTGTAAGAGCAAAGCCCGGTGCAACCGACGCAGAGGGGAACGCTTACACTGCGGAAAGCCTGCGCACCATTCAGGACTGGATCATTAAACCGCAGTTGGTAAAAGTACCTGGGGTTACCGAAATAAACAGTGTCGGTGGTTATGAGAAGCAGTATCAGGTGGCACCTGACCCGGGCCGTATGCTGGCTTACAAAGTAACCATGAAGGACTTACTCAGAGCGCTGGATTTGAACAACCGAAACGCTGGTGCCGGTTACATAGAAAAGAACGGGGAACAATGGCTGGTGCGCTCGCCGGGTCAGTTAAAATCTCTGGAAGAAATTGGCAATGTGGTGGTATCAAAGCGGGACGATGCACCGGTTCGGGTTCGTCATGTCGCTGAAGTCAAACTGGGTGAACAACTGCGTACCGGTGCGGCCAGTTCGAATCAGGAGGAAGTGGTTCTGGGCACGGCTATGATGCTGATTGGTGAGAACAGTCGCATAGTGGCACAAGCGGTGTCTGAAAAGCTGGAACAAGTTCAGCAAAGCTTGCCGGATGGCGTGGTCGCCGAGCCCATTTACAACCGTACTACTTTGGTGGATAAAACCATTGCCACGGTTGAGAAGAACCTTTTTGAAGGCGCGGTTCTGGTTATTGTGGTTCTGTTCATTTTGCTTGGCAATATACGAGCTGCTTTGATCACTGCATGCGTTATTCCGTTAAGCATGCTTTTCGCTATTACGGGAATGGTGACGAATAAGGTGTCCGGCAACCTGATGAGCTTGGGCGCGATAGACTTTGGCATTATTGTCGATGGAGCCGTTATTGTGGTGGAAAATGCTCTGCGACGACTGGGCAATGCACAACAGCGGTTAGGAAGGGTGTTAAATACTCAGGAGCGCCTGATTGAGGTAACAAAAAGCACGCGTGAGGTATTTAACCCGGCAGTATTTGGCGTTCTCATTATTATGTTGGTGTATCTGCCTATATTTGCATTAAGCGGTGTGGAAGGGAAAATGTTCCATCCTATGGCTTTCACCGTAGTTGCAGCGCTGCTGGGAGCACTGATTTTCTCTGTTACCTTTGTGCCTGCCGCTGTCGCTATATTTGTCCGTGGCAATATTAAGCACGGCGAGAACAAAGTGATGCGGGGCGCTCGTAAAGCCTATCAACCGGTGTTACGAGGTGCGTTAAAACTTCCGGTGTTCGTTATTGCTGTCGGCTTTGGTTTATTTGCAGTTTCTTTGTTTCAGGCCAGTCGTATGGGCACGGAGTTTTTGCCGCAACTGGACGAAGGCGACATTGCCATGCATGCGCTGCGAATTCCGGGCACAGGCTTACAGCAGTCGGTCGATATGCAAAAAGGCGTAGAAGCCGTGGTTGCTGACTTTGCCGAAGTGAAACGGGTCTTCTCTAAAATTGGTACGCCTGACGTGGCAACGGATCCGATGCCACCCAGCGTAGCTGATACCTTTATTATGCTGAACGAGCGCAAAGATTGGCCCAACCCGGATAAAACGAAAGAGCAACTGGTCAGTGAAATCCGTAAGGCGGTACAAGAGTTGCCCGGTAACAAGTACGAATTTACCCAGCCAATAGAAATGCGGTTTAACGAGCTGATTGCGGGAGTGCGGGCTGATCTTGGCGTACGTATATACGGCGATGACCTTGAGCAGCTCAAACAACTGGGTGACTCAGCGGCGGCTATTATCAGAGAGGTTCCGGGGGCTTCCGGTGTTCGCGTTGAGCAAATGACCGGCTTACCTATCTTGTCTGTTGAGCCTAAGCGAGACCACTTGGCGTTGCTGGGGCTTACGGTTGCTGATGTACAAAGTACACTGCAGAGCGCTGTAGGCGGCATTCAGGCGGGAGTTATTTATGAAGGCGACAAACGTTTCAAATTATTGGTTCGGCTGGACAATGACTGGCGGCAGAACATTGAAAAATTGAAACAATTGCCGGTGGATGTGCCTGCGGTAAATAACCCAGAACTCCAGTACGTGCCATTGGGTGAAGTGGCTAAACTGACTTTAGCTAATGGGCCTAATCAAATTAACCGGGAAAGTGGTAAACGGAATGTCATTGTCAGTGCTAACGTTACTGACCGCGATTTGGGCTCATTCGTTAATGCAGTTCAGGAGAGTTTAAACACAAACCTGGATATTCCGACGGGTTACTGGATTGATTATGGCGGCACTTTTGAGCAGTTGCAGTCAGCTTCGCAGCGCTTAAGCCTGGTGGTTCCGTTAACTCTGCTGCTTATTTTAGGCCTGTTGTATAGCGCCTTTGGCTCATTAAGCAGCGCATTGATTATCTTTACCGGAGTGCCGCTGGCATTAACTGGCGGAATTTTCGCTTTGTCATTGCGAGGCATGCCTCTGTCTATTTCTGCGGCGGTCGGTTTTATTGCGTTGTCCGGTGTCGCGGTGTTAAACGGAGTTGTTATGTTGTCTTTTATCCGACAGTTGCTTCGGGATGGATTACAGCTAAAAGACGCTGTATTTGAGGGAGCGCAACAACGTCTGCGACCGGTATTAATGACCGCTCTTGTCGCGAGCTTAGGTTTTGTTCCTATGGCGTTTAATACCGGTACCGGAGCAGAGGTTCAAAGACCTCTCGCCACGGTTGTTATTGGCGGTATTATTTCGTCAACGCTTCTGACATTGGTTGTCTTACCTGCGTTGTTTTATTTGGTAAACCGGTTCAAACAGGCGAAAACGTAATTTTACTAATACTCCTGAGTAAGCGCGTTCATCGTGAGCGCGCTTTTTTATTGATTTACTCTTAACAAGTTAGTTTGGTTTTATTAACATGATTAAAACAATAAGTTCCGACAATAAGCGATTATTAAGGAAATACCATGAACTCGGGTACGAAGGCATTAGCAGCTAGTGAAACTAAATTCGACCGCAAAACCTTTACCATTTTATTTTCCGTTCTAAGTTTACTTTTCGGTGTGGGAATTGGAGTAGCAATAAGCACGGTAGAACTAACCGGCAATTCTGAGATGTATTCTCAACTTGCTTTTAGTCTGATACCCGCAGTTGTTATTTGGACATATGTTCTTTTTCATTATTTAAAGCGGTTTTGATTGTTAATGTCTTTTGAAGCAAAAAAGCAGGCTGCAATGGCTGAACTTGAAAACTCCAAAATCTGGCGCTCTAACTATGAGCCACCATTCTTATTGTTTATGTGGTGGTTAGGCAAAGAAACAAGGCCTCCGCATTATAATAGCTTTATGTGTAATGCTCTGAGTTTAGGTTCTTTTTTTGCTGTCGGTTGGGGCTTAATTATGTGGTTATTTGTCTGGAGCTCTACCGGGCTCTCAGCATTAGCGGCTATTGGGGCAACGCTATTGGCTGGCTTATCAGTTGGTCTTATTGTGGCTTATTATTATAGCTTTAGCGCAAAACGAAACAAATTATCCCGTTGGAAAGAACTGCCCGAAACAGATGAGAGCGCTGATCAATATTCCTGACTCTAACCTGTCGCTGCATAGATTTTGATGCCGACGCCAGACGTTTAGGCGTAGCTAACGATAGCTTTTATTTGTTGTTAGAGCCGTCTTTCGGTATACTACTTTCCCGTCTGAATGCAATCCCAAATTTGACCTGACCAACTAGGTATCACATGGCGACAAACTATATTTTCGTAACCGGCGGAGTTGTATCCTCGCTGGGTAAAGGCATTGCTGCAGCCTCCCTGGCGGCAATTCTTGAAGCACGGGGCCTAAACGTTACTATCATGAAGCTGGACCCCTACATTAACGTGGATCCGGGTACCATGAGCCCAACTCAGCATGGTGAAGTTTTTGTCACCGTAGACGGGGCTGAGACCGATCTTGACCTTGGTCATTATGAGCGCTTTATCCGCACCCGCATGACCAGCAGCAACAACTTTACCACCGGCCGTGTCTACGAAGACATTATTCGCCGTGAGCGTAAAGGTGAGTTTTTAGGAGCGACCATTCAGGTCATCCCACACATTACCAATGAAATTAAGCGTCGGGTTATTGCCGGTAGCGAAGGTTTTGATATTGCCATTATTGAGATTGGCGGTACGGTCGGTGACATCGAGTCACAACCATTCCTTGAGGCGATTCGCCAATTGGGTACGGAAATTGGTCGAGACCACACCTTATTCATGCACTTAACTCTGGTGCCGTTTCTGGGGGCTGCAGGCGAAGTTAAAACCAAGCCGACCCAACATTCAGTGAAAGAACTGCGCTCTATTGGTATTCAGCCCGATATATTGATTTGCCGTTCAGATCGTTCATTACCGGCAACTGAGCGATCGAAAATTGCGTTGTTTACCAACGTAGAAGAGCGTGCAGTTATTGGCCTGCGCGACGTTGACAGTATTTACAAAATACCTTCTATGCTAAAGGCTCAGAGCCTGGACGACATCGTCACCAAACGTTTCCGTCTGGACTGTCCTGAAGCCGACTTGCATGAGTGGGAAGAAGTGCTTTATCAGGAGTCGAATCCGAACGGTGAAGTCACGGTTGGTTTTGTTGGAAAGTACGTTGAACTGCCGGACGCTTACAAGTCGGTTAACGAAGCCTTAGCGCACGCTGGTCTTAAAAACCGTTTAACGGTGAACATTCGTTATATTGATTCGCAAGATTTAGAAACTAAAGGCACCTCAAAGCTTGAAGATGTGGATGCTATCCTGGTTCCCGGTGGTTTCGGTGATCGGGGTATTGAGGGTAAGCTTATTGCAGCGAAATACGCACGCGAGAATAACATTCCTTACTTAGGTATTTGCTTAGGTATGCAAGTGGCAATGATTGAGTTTGCCCGTAATGTGGCTGGCTTAAGCGGCGCCAACAGTACTGAGTTTGACGAAAACTGTAGTGATCCGGTAGTGGGTCTTATAACCGAATGGATGGACGCCAGTGGTCAGAAAGAACTGCGCGACAAACACTCTGATTTAGGCGGCACGATGCGTCTTGGTTCGCAAGAATGTCATTTAGAGAAAGCCTCAAAAGCGCTTAAAATGTATGGCAAAGAAACCATTGAAGAGCGTCATCGTCACCGCTACGAAGTGAATAACCATTACATTGAGCCGCTGGAAAAGGCTGGTTTAAAAATTACCGGTTACTCGCATGACAAGCAATTGGTGGAAATTTTGGAAAACCCGAAACATCGCTGGTTTGTGGCTGTGCAGTTCCACCCGGAATTCACTTCGACACCGCGTGACGGACACCCGTTATTTAAAGGCTTTATAAAAGCTGCAGGTGAATTTCATAAAGAGCGTTTGGGTTAATAACCCGGCTGATGATTAAGCATTAAACAGGATTAAAGCATGAGTAATATTGTTAAAGTTATTGGTCGCGAAATCATGGATTCCCGCGGTAACCCAACCGTTGAAGCCGACGTTTATTTAGAGTCGGGCCATATGGGTCGTGCGGCGGCACCAAGTGGCGCTTCAACCGGTTCACGTGAAGCCCTGGAACTGCGTGACGGTGACAAGTCGCGTTACCTGGGCAAGGGCGTTGAAACGGCGGTTTCCAACATTAATGGTGCTATTGCTGAAGCATTAAGCGGTATTGATGCAACTAACCAGGACGCTGTCGACAACATTATGCTGAAGCTTGACGGTACCGATAACAAAGAAAAGCTGGGCGCTAACGCCATTTTGGCTGTGTCTCTGGCGGTGGCTAAAGCGGCGGCTTTGAGTAAAGGAATCGAGCTTTACGAACATATTGCTAACCTGAACAACACCAGCGGTAAATACAGCATGCCATTGCCAATGATGAACATTTTAAACGGCGGTGAACATGCGGATAACAACGTGGACATTCAGGAGTTCATGATCCAGCCGGTTGGCGCTGAAAGCTTCAAAGAAGGCCTGCGTATGGGCGCTGAAGTTTTCCATGCACTGAAAAAGGTTTTGCAGAAGCGTGGTTTAAGCACAGCGGTTGGTGACGAGGGCGGCTTTGCGCCAAACCTGGCGTCAAACGAAGAAGCCTTACAGATTATTGTGGAAGCGGTTGAAAACGCGGGCTACAAAATGGGCAGTGACATTACCCTGGCTTTGGATTGCGCTGCCTCTGAATTCTACCGTGATGGTAAATACGAGCTGTCTGGTGAAGGTAAGTCTTTTACCGCTGAAGAGTTTGCCGACTATCTGGCAGAGCTTTGCGACCGTTACCCCATTATTTCTATTGAAGACGGCCTGGACGAAAGCGACTGGGACGGCTGGAAAGTCTTAACCGAAAAACTGGGCAGCAAAGTGCAGTTGGTCGGTGATGACCTGTTTGTGACCAATACGCGTATTTTGAAAGAAGGTATCGACAAGTCGATTGCTAATTCAATTTTGATTAAATTTAATCAGATTGGTAGCCTGACAGAAACCTTAGCAGCTATAGCAATGGCACGCGAAGCGGGGTATTCTGCGGTTATTTCTCACCGTTCGGGTGAAACCGAAGATGCCACCATTGCCGATTTAGCAGTAGGCACCGCAGCGGGTCAAATTAAAACCGGCTCACTGTGTCGCTCTGACCGGGTTGCTAAGTACAACCAATTATTGCGTATAGAGGGCGATTTGAATGGCCAAGCGCCTTACCGCGGACGACAGGAAGTCAACGCTGGCTAATCAACAGGCTGACATATTTCAGCCGCTGGCACAGCAGGGCGATTTTGCCGAGCTGTGCTCAGCGCTGTATGAACGCGAATTACCGCAACTGTCGCAGGTTGATGACATGCCTGTTGCGGCTTTGCAGCGTCGTTTAGCCAGTCTTCCGCATTATATTCGTCACGCCGCTCATGGTTGTCTTAACGCGGTACGACATTCGCCGTTAAAGCTGGATGTTCAGAACGCCAGCTGGCAGGCTCCTCAGCCAACAAAAGTTCCTTCAGCCGGTATATCTGCCGAAGGGCAGAGTCAATGGTTTGCTAAACATGCCGCTTTGGGTCTGGTAGTTCCTGTTCGTTATCAAACGCCTGAATTTACGACCATAATGCTCGACAGCATTGATCGCGTTGATCAGGAAAAAAAGCGTCTGCATCTGAATTACCGTGGCTGGTTTGATTTTTCCGGGCAAGGTGAACACAGTCAGGATACCTTACTCAAGCCTAATAAGCGCGTTATGACCGCAGCCAGCTGTGGACATCAGTGGAATCATAAAGGGCGCATTAACCCACGCACCTTAACGCTGCGTGAGTTGTTACTGGTGGCTACTCTGGACTGGAAAAAGTTTCAGGTGGCATTGCGGATAGCTCGTTAAGCCAGTCCTGCCATACCGGTTGTAATCCTTTCGCTTTTATTGCCTGCGCCACTTCACTTACTGGCCTGTCGTCATCTATGGAAAACTGTTCGAGCTCCTGTTTCCCATTTGCGTAACCGCCGGGCTGAGTTTTTGACTCAGCACTGACCGAAGTCACACCTAAACGGAATAAACCATCACGAAGCGCTTGCTGTTCACGTGTGGAAAGGCTGAGCTCGACATCCGGGAACCGCAACCGATAGGCGCAAATTAACTGAACCAGTTGTTTATCAGAAATTGTCTTTGCGTTATCGACACCACCGGCACAGGGACGTAGGCGGGGAAACGACAACGAGTAACGACTGCGCCAGTAACGTCTCCGTAGATAATCCAGATGCAGGGCGGTAAAGGTGCTGTCGATACGCCAGTCCTCCAGTCCAATCAGCGAGCCCAGACCCATTTTATCGATACCGCATTCGCCCAGGCGATCCGGCGTTTCAAGCCGCCAGCGGAAATCACGTTTCTTGCCTTTTAAATGATGTTTAGCATACGTAGCGGCCTGATAGGTTTCCTGATAGACCATAACGGCGTCCAGACCCAGTGTGCGTAATTCTGCGTATTCATGGGTAGCCAATGGCTGTACTTCAAACATGACATAGCTGAAATAGCGTTTGATAATGGGTAAGGCCTGACGAAAATAGTCTATACCTACCTTGGTTTCGTGCTCGCCAGTCACTATCAGCAGGGTATCAAAACCTTTGGCTTTTATGGCCTGACATTCCTGCTCGATTTCGATTGGCGAGAGGGTTTTGCGCTTTAAGCGGTTACTCATGGAAAAGCCGCAGTAGCTGCAATCGTTAGCACACAGGTTCGATAAGTACAGCGGAATGAACAGTTGTAGAGTGTTACCAAAGCGCTGCCGGGTCAGTTGTTGTGAGCGCTCTGCCATAAAGGGCAGATAGGGCTCTGCCGCCGGCGACAGTAACGCCATAAAATCGTCCGTATTCAGATGTTTTTTGTTTAAAGCGGTTTCAACGTCAGCCGCGTTTTTACTGTAAAGCTGCAGGCGGGTATTGTCCCAGCTGTTCTGCTCCCATGTCGTATAAAAGCTCATAGCGACTCCAGAAACTCTGTTAGCGGACTGGATGCGGACGCTTTTAACGAAGCATTCTGAGTTAAGCCTGCTTCAAAGGCTTGACGGCCAACAATAACCGCGTCGCGAAAGGCTTTTGACATAGCGACAGGGTTATTCGCCGTGGCTATCGCGGTATTGACCAGCACAGCGTCTGCGCCCATTTCCATGGCTTCAACGGCGTGGCTTGGCGCGCCAATGCCCGCATCGATAATGACCGGTACTGATGCCTGTTCGATAATAATCCGTAGGAAGTCTCGAGTAAGCAGGCCCTGGTTTGAGCCTATGGGGGCGCCTAACGGCATAACTGCCGCACAGCCAACTTCCTCTAAGCGTTTACACAAGACTGGATCAGCACCGCAGTAGGGCAGTACAGTAAACCCCTCTTTTACCAAAGTTTCAGCGGCTTTTAAGGTTTCTATCGGATCCGGCAGCAAGTAGTTAGGGTCGGGGTGTATTTCCAGTTTAAGCCAATGGGTACCTAAAGCTTCACGGGCAAGGCGTGCAGCAAAAATAGCGTCTTGTGCAGTTTTGGCACCAGAGGTATTTGGCAAAAGCTGTAAACCTAAGTTTTGTATAGGCGTGACAATGTCGTCAGTGGGGCGTTCAAGCTCAACGCGCTTTAATGCCAGCGTTACTAACTCGCTACCGGAAGCCGCAAGGGACTTCTGCATAACGTCCGCGCTGCTGTATTTGCCTGAGCCTATGAGTAAGCGGGAATGAAAATCGCGATTGGCTATTTTCAGCATGGTTTAACCTCCGGCCACGGCCTGAACAAGTGTAATGCTATCGTTGTCTTTAAGCTCAGTCTGTTGCCATTGCTCGCGGTGTATAATCTGTCCGTTTAAAGCGAGGGCAACGGCCGAGGTATCGATATCCTGAGCAGACAATAGCTGCGATAAATTGGTTTTTTCAGTGACTTCAAAATGTTTGTCATTAACTTGAATGCGCATTTTGACCTCCGCATACAGGGCACGATGCGGCCCGGGGTAAATAGAGTTGTTGCCAGTTTTGCGATAAGCCATTGAAGGTGTGCAGGTAACCCCAGGCAAGCTTATGTCCGGTAAAATAATTAATTGCCTGTAGCGTCTGGCTGGATCCCATAATGCCCACAACAGGAGCCGCTATACCCGCATTACTGCAGTTCAGTGGTTCGTTAACATCGTCAGGATATAGACACTGATAACAGCCGTGGGAATGCTCTGGGTTAAGCGCAATGAGTTGCCCGTTAAAGCCGCGCGCCGCAGCAGAAATGAGCGGGGTGTTCAGTCGGTAGCAGCTTTGATTGATCAGGTACCGGGTCTCGCGATTGTCGGTGCAGTCCAGGACTAAACCGGCTTGCTCGACCAGTGCGTCCAGGTTTTCTTCATAGGCTTTTTCTTCAAGAGCGGTTATACGAACATCCGGGTTTAACCGCGACAAAGAATGATCAGCTTGCCGCGCCTTGGACAATCCAATATCATCGCTGGAATAGAGTGTTTGCCGCTGTAAGTTGCTGAGGCTAACGGTGTCGTGATCGACCAGTGTGATTTTCCCAACACCCGATGACGCCAAATATTGGCTGGCGGGGCAACCAAGGCCTCCCAAACCAATAATTAAAACATGGCTTTTGAGCAAACGCTGTTGTCCGGCTTCGCCAATTTCTTTCATCAGAAGGTTACTGCTGTAGCGCAGAAGTTGCTCGTTACTCAGCATGAGCAACCTCCATTGCTGACTTAACCTCAACGTCAGCTTTCATTTCCTTTAGTAACTGATGAACAGCCTGCTCGACGTCGTTCGCAGCAGTAATCGCACTAACAACCGCTATGCCGTTAACGCCGGTAGCTGTCACGGCAGCTACGCGATCTAAAGAAATGCCCCCAATAGCGACTGTCGGTATGTTAGTTGGCGCTAATAACGCGACATAGCGGCGTAGTCGCTCCAAACCTTGCGGTTTAGACGGCATAGTCTTGGTCTGAGTTGGGAAGATATGACCCAGAGCGATGTAAGAGGGTATGTACGCTTGGGCAATTAATAACTCGGTGTAGCTGTGAGTGGAAATACCCAGTCGCAATCCGGCTTGCTGAATAGCGCGAAGGTTAGCTTCGGTTAAGTCTTCCTGACCTAAATGCACGCCATAAGCGTTGTGCTTAATAGCCAGTTGCCAGTGGTCATTAATAAACAATTGCGCTGAATATTGCTCCGCCAGCTGAATGCTTTCTTTAATAGCGGTTTCCAGTTGAGGAGCATGTGGATCTTTAATACGCAGTTGAAGCGTTTTAATACCGAGTTTTAAGAGCTTTTCTATCCACTCATAAGAATCTACTACCGGATACAGTCCGGGTTCCTTGTCTGGCCTGGGAAACTGGAGGTCAACGCGGGGCAACTCCGGCGTTTTAATCCTTGGAAAATGGTCAATTAGCTGTGGCCAGTGTGTATGAGCAACAGGGCCTGGTCCCCGGCCTATACCTTTCGCCTCAATCAGGCCCTGATGCACATAGGCATTAGCGACCGTAATGGCATCCTCAAGCGGGTAGTCATGCGCTATTACCGAGGCAATGGCTGAAGACAAGGTACAACCGGTTCCGTGGCTGTGCTTTGTTTCCAGTTTTTGCTGATTGTACTGAATATGCTCATCGGCGCTAAGGTAATAGTCAGAGATTTCATCGGCGCGGCCAAACTCAGGGCCGGTGATAAGGATCCGAGTTAGCCCCGCATGGAAGAGTTTTTTGGCGGCGCGACACATTGAGTTTTCATCAATAACTTCTACGCCGCTCAACCAACTGAGCTCATCCAAATTCGGTGTCATAATATCAACCAGTGGGAGCAACTCCGCACAGTGTTCCGGGGGCAGCTCTGAGAGGCGATCCTGCTGAGTGCTGACAACCACCGGATCCCAGACAACGAAAGGCTGGGGAAGGGTATCAGGCCACTGCTTTAAAAAGTCAGCCACACACTGAAGCTGTTGCACATTACTAAGCAACCCAATTTTTATCGCAGCAGGCGGCATGTCCTGTTGCAGGCATTCCAACTGCTGACGAATGGCGTCAGCAGCTAACGGGAATAGCCCGGTGGTTTCAACCGAATTCTGCGCTGTTACTGTGGTTATGACACTGCAGCCATGCACGTTCAGACTACGGAACGTGTGCAAGTCCGCCTGAATGCCTGCGCCACCGCCGCTGTCAGAACCTGCGATGGTCCATACGACAGGTACCGACATCATTCTGCTCCTTCGGTCGCCGCATCTTTCACTTTCACGTCGATGCGAGTGTCAGGATTGTATTGACGCACCTCGTGAGAAATTTTCATGGAGCAGAATTTAGGACCGCACATGGAGCAAAACTGCGCCGTTTTGTTCGAATCCTGAGGCAGGGTTTCATCGTGATAGTTGCGGGCAGTTACAGGATCCAACGCCAGGTTAAACTGATCCTCCCAGCGAAATTCGAAGCGGGCTTTTGACATAGCGTCATCACGCGCCTGGGCTCCTGGGTGACCTTTGGCTAAATCGGCGGCATGAGCCGCTATTTTGTAGGCGATCATCCCTTGTTTAACATCTTCTTTATTAGGCAGGCCTAAGTGTTCTTTCGGTGTTACGTAGCAGAGCATGGCGCAGCCAAACGCGCCAATCATGGCAGCACCAATACCTGAAGTAATATGGTCGTAACCGGGTGCTATATCGGTGGTTAGCGGCCCTAAGGTATAAAATGGTGCGCCATGACAATGCTTTAACTGCTCATCCATGTTTTCCTGAATTTTATGCATAGGTACATGACCGGGGCCTTCTATCATCACCTGCACATCGTATTCCCAGGCAATTTGAGTTAACTCGCCTAATACTCTCAGTTCAGCAAACTGAGCTTCGTCGTTAGCGTCGGCTATTGATCCGGGGCGCAAGCCATCCCCTAAAGACAGTGATATGTCATATTTCGCACAAATTTTGCAGATATCCCGGAAGTGCTGGTAAAGAAAGCTCTCTTGCTGGTGCGCCATGCACCATTTGGCCATGATCGAACCACCACGGGAGACAATACCGGTAACTCGTTTTGCGGTCAGTTTAATGAAATCGTGCAGTACGCCGGCGTGAATCGTGAAATAGTCCACACCTTGCTCAGCCTGTTCCAGCAGCACGTCTTTAAATACTGGCCAGCTCAGATCTTCAGCAATGCCATTGACGCGCTCTAATGCCTGATAGATAGGCACCGTACCAATAGGCACGGGGCTGTTGCGTAAGATCCATTCACGAGTTTGGTGAATATTACGGCCGGTCGATAAGTCCATAACGGTATCAGCGCCCCAGCGCGTGGCCCATACCAGTTTTTCAACTTCTTCTTCAATGGACGAACTGACCGAAGAGTTACCAATATTGGCGTTCACTTTCACTAAAAAGCTGCGACCAATGATCATCGGTTCAGATTCTGGATGGCGGGTATTAACGGGTATAATTGCACGCCCACTGGCAACTTCATTGCGAACAAACTCGGATGTTATGGGGTTCTCAAGGTGCTCCCGACCCATATTCTCGCGCAGTGCAATAAACTCCATCTCCGGCGTAACTATTCCGCGTCGGGCGTAGGCCAGTTGAGTAATGCCATGGTTGTATTGTTGATTCTCGCGGTGGCGTTGTTTAATCCAATTCTCACGAACCTTTTTCAAACCCGCTTTAACGTCAATTTTAGCGTCCGGGTCACCGTAGACGCTGGAGGTATCATACACATCCACCGGTTCGTTCGGTGGTAACTTTACGCCCGGCGTGGGCTGGTGCAAAGTTTCGCTTAGGTGAATGCGACGAAAGGGCACCTGGATATCGTTTCTGCCGCACAGAAACTCACGGCTGGAATTAGGGTAATAATGCCCGGAAAGTGACGATAAAAAAGATTCAGCCTGTTGGCGGTTTAAGCGGTTATTCGTTGGTACAGTTGACATAGCATGCTCTCATTTTGTTGATGTTAGAGATGCTTGTCAGGAGTGTTGAAAGGAACACCAGCGCAGAAAACGACGGTTGTGTCATGCTGATGCTCTCTTGTTCCCTTCGCAGGTATTAGCCTGATCAGGTTCAACGGATCCCGCAATTGCGGTCTCAGCCAATTACTTACTAAATAAAGTAATCGGCACTCCGACAAGATTCCTTTTTAGTGGAACAAAATCTTAGAGCGAATGCAACTCATCCAATGCTCAAATACTACGAGCTTCTAACTCAATACGAGATGCAGCCCCGTATATTTTACTTGGGTCGCCCTTGAATTTGCCTTCAGGTGTCGTGGTAGGCCAGAGATTTTCAAGGTTCTTGATGACCTGACGGGTTTCGCTAATCGCTTCTTCTGCTTTTTTAGCTTCTTTATCGTTAATGCGACTTAACCGCTCAAGAGCAATCTCTTTAAATCCCATGGCATCCTGATATTCGTGTACGTTGGCGACCTCGTCATTCTGGATACCAATGGCATATTCGTCAGCGGCAACCATGAGCATTGATGAAACGCTCAGTATCACGTCCTTAGCGGACATGTTAGCAATAGGTTCATTCGTACTAATAGCGTCCAGAAGTGCGTTGTAGTTACTCATAACAACGTCTTTGTCCTGGTCATTAATCACGCTTTCTGCCAACGTATTCAAAGGTTCAGCGAAACCAGGTAAGTCACGGGCATCAAAGGCCTCAGTCAGTCCAGTGTATAGTTCGTCGCCGGGGTGCTTCATATGAGTTTTCGCCATTTCAATGTGGCCTTGCTCATAAAGTTTCATACCGACCCACAAGTGACCACGGATAAAGCCTAGCTGCGCCAGAAAGGCCGTGTCGTTAGTGTTTAGATCAATTTCAGGAGCCGCCATCTCGCCTTCAGCCATGGGAGCCGCCGCAAACATAGCGGGTGCTGCACTTGGTTGAGTGAGAGGCGTCGCGGATACTTGTGATGCTGCTACAGTGGTGGCAAGAACACTGCCAACACCCAGCCAGATTTTTTTCTTTTCAAACATAGAAAAACCTTAGTAAGCTTTTTTGAAAGAGTGAACTCCTGTATATTTGCAGAAATGATAACTATTCGCAAGTTAGAAGTGTGGAAGTATGATATTACAAATCAGCAATGCCATTGATAAAGAGACCGTTAACAGTATTGTTTCAGGTCTGGACGAAAGCCAGTTTAGCGAAGGGAAAACAACGGCTGGTTGGGCGGCAAAGGATGTTAAAAATAATCAGCAACTATCAGGTAAGAAATCTCAGGCCGCCACGGAGGTATTGCTGGACAGGCTTCAGAAAAATAGCTTGGTGCAATCAGTTATGCGGCCAAAGCAAGTGGCTCGCGTCAGCATTAATCGATACCAGCAGGGGGAATACTACGGCACGCACATGGATGATTCCTTAATGAATGGAGTAAGAACAGATATTTCCTTTACTCTGGGTCTGTCACCACTATCTGATTTTGAGGGCGGAGAATTAGTCATTGAAGATGCGAGTGGGGAAAGAAGCTGGAGACTAGGGCAGGGAGATATCCTGATGTATCCAAGTCATTACCTCCATCGGGTTAATTCGGTAACAAAAGGGGAAAGACTGGCGATGATAGGTTGGGTACAGAGCTTAGTGAAACAGCCTTCCCACAGAGAACTACTGTTTGATCTGGAGCAATCCCTAAAAGCCGAGTTTGATGCCAATGGTAAATCTGAAAACTTTGATCGTCTGACCAAAGTTTTTCATAACCTGCTAAGAGAATGGGCTGATGTATAATCAGCCCATTTAGCAGAATAGTTAGATGAGAGTTATCCCGCACAAAATCAGTAACGCGACGTTGGCTGCCAGCCCAATCATAAAGAAATAACTACGGGGGCTTGGATTTTTCTCGGTGGCAATCTTGTAGTAGAGAATCATGTGAATTAAACGAGCAATGGCGAATACCCAGATAAACAAGCCAGTCCAGAACGCGCTGGTGCCGATGAAAAAGGCAAGAAATACCGTTCCCAGCATCAATGGGTAGTTTTCCAGTGAATTCATTAAGGTGCGGTGAGCACGAAATACAAAAGATGAGTGACTGAGCGAGTCATCAATTTTTCCGGGGACAGCCCCAGGTTGTTTTGCTTTCTGACCGCTGGCGATAAGCCATTGAACCAGCAAAATGACCAGTGCAATGAGCACACCCCAATAAGCCATAGTATAAGTTTCACTTCCGTTCATGTTTTATGTCTCCTTTTAAAAATTAAGCGAGGGTGTTTACCCAGCCAATGATAGCAATACCAATTATTATCATAATAAACTGCCTAACGGATGAGGCTGGATTATGTTGTCGTTGCAGTGTTGGAATAAGATCGGCTGCTGCAATATAAATAAAGCTTGAAGCTGAAATTGCTAATACATAGGGCACAGCGGCATTGACCTGAGCAAGCCAGAAATAAGCGATTAAGGCACCTGGAATGGCCGTTAATGAGGCCAAACTGTTTAGTAAGAGCGCTTTTTTCCGCTCGTATCCGCTCTCCAGTAAAATAGCGAAGTCGCTGACTTCTTGTGGTATCTCATGCGCTATGATAGCTACCGCGGTGGCAATGCCCAAAGGCACTGAGGTGAGAAAAGCCGCGGCAATAACGACGCCATCGGTAAAATTATGTACGGCATCGCCAATAAGAATTAGCGGGCCAGCGCGCTCGTGAGGGTCGCAGTCGCGGTCGCGGCAGTGACGCCAGAGAATCAGTTTTTCAACGACGAAAAATAGGACAATACCGGCCAGTACACTCGCCGATACCTGATAGCCTTCAGCAAGTTCTAAGGCGGCGGGAATCATCCCAAGAAAAGCCGCGGCCAGCAGGGTGCCGGTGGCGAAACTCATTAAGCTGGGCGTTAATAACTTACGAACACTGTGCGGGAAGGTCAGAAACAGGCCTGCGCAAAAGATAGCACCTAAGCTGCCTAATAACGTAAAGCCGAGAACCCATAGCAGCATATTATTAAATCCCTTAGTTATACTTTTAGTTAGTTAAGCCGGACTTCCACAACTCCAGCAGACTTCGAAAGCGGCTCCGTTAACTTCCTGACAGTTATTACAGCGCCAGTCGTTACCTTCAGCCTGTTCCGCCATTTTCTCAAGCAACGCATTGGCTTTTTCCAGCTGAATCTCGTCGACAAGCCAAAGCTCAGGCCAGGTGTCCAATGGCGCCAGATCACCCGCCGCACCACTGGAGAACTCGTTCTTCATGACGGTTTCAATACCTTCCATTTGCAGTAAGTTACGGGCGTTTTCCACTAATAGTTTGTTTTCGTGGGTATAAATAAGTTTCATAAGCCCTTCTTTTAAGTAAAGCCTGAATAGCAATTGTTTTTTACGTTATAGTTAATGTATCAGACTCAGCGCTGGTTTGTTTTCTCCATTTTAACGATAAGGAGCTGGATATGGCGGGTGGCTGGTCACATGACGGGGCCGTACAGGAACAGATTGATGCCAGTACAGAAGATGAGGTGAAGCGAGTGCGGAGCCGTTTATCTGGCGGTGAAAGCCTGCAATACTGCGAGGAATGCGGCGAGCGTATTCCTGAGGCTCGCCGTAAAGCTATTACTGGTGTGCGTTTATGTATTGACTGCCAGGCTGAACTGGACAAGAAAAGTTCAGATACGGGCGGTTTTAATCGACGAGGAAGTAAAGACAGCCAACTTCGATAGGCTAGGGTACCGTTGCGCTTGCTGAAAATTCCGCTTCAGGTACGGGCTTACTAAACAAATACCCTTGAAACGTATCGCAGTTTAGTCCGGAAAGGTGAGTAAACTGCTCGGGCGTTTCCACACCCTCGGCGACAATATTCAGTCCCAGACTCTCGCCTAACTGAATAATGGTATGAACAATCTGTGCTTTTTCTGCACTATCTAACATATTGCGCACAAATGAAACATCAATTTTCAGGGTGTCAAAAGGTATCTGCATAAGGTAAGAAAGCGAGGAGTAGCCAGTCCCAAAGTCGTCTAACGCAAAATTGACACCAATTGCTTTCAGGCGTTTTATTCTGTTTGTAACGCCTGAAATGTTGTCCATCAGCAGGCTCTCAGTTAACTCAAGTTTGAGCCGGTGAGGAGCGATTCTGTGCTTTTCTATTAAATGCTGAACTTGTTCGACAAATTCAGGTTGCTGGAATTGTTTGGCGCTAACGTTAATCGATAACTGCATACCTGCTTTGTCTGGCTCCTGTTGCCATTTTTTGAGAATTTCGCAGGCGTGTTCAGTAATCCACTGACCTAAAGGAATGATCAAACCAGTTTCTTCTGCCAAAGGGATGAAATCCGCTGGAGAAATAAAGCTACCATCACTTTGCGGCCAGCGAAGGAGTGCTTCTGCACCGACAATTTTGGCTGATGAGCCAACCTGAGGCTGCAGGTAAAGTTCAAACTCTTGCTGTTCAATGGCCTGACGCAACTGCTTTTCAAGTTTCACTCGTTTGCTGACTGCGTCGGCAAATTCCTGATGAAACAGTGACACTTCTGCAATACCTTTACGCTTTGATTGCGATAATGCCAGCCCGGACTGAGTCATTAAGGTTTCAGCATTTGAGCCGCTGTCATCAAAAGTTGAGGCACCGGCGCTAAATGAGCAAAGGTGTGTGTAACTGTTGAGTTGATACGGCTGCTGAAGCTGCTCTTGTAATTGGTAAATTCGGGTTAGCAACTGCTGTTTCACATTGATGGCATTACCGCCTTTCAGACCCGTTAAGACAATGGCAAATTCGTTAGCACTTAAGCGAGCTAAAAATGAGCGACTTTTGGTTGAGTTCTGAAGTCGCTCAGCCACTCGTTTCAATAATAAATCGCCCATATCTGAACCTAACGTGTTGTTAAGTATCTTGAATTTATCAATATCGCAAAGGATTAAGGCGCCGTTTTCGCCCCCTTTCTTATAAGCTGCCAGTTCTTGCTGAAGGTGGTCTAGTAGGGAACGGCGGTTTGCTAATCCGGTCAAGGCATCATTATAAGCCAGGTTACGAATACGCTCACTGGACTCCACCTCTGTGGTTATATCCGTTAAGGTGGCGACAAAGTGTCGTTCTGTTTGCTCGTGATAACGAACTTCGGAAATACTTAAACGCACAGGAAATGTCACCCCGGAACGCTTTTTAACGTCAACTTTACCGTGCCAGGCTGTTCCGCTGGCTAGTGTGTGTTGAATATCGTCCAGTAAGGTGCCCGCATTCTTAATATAGTGCTGAATATCGAGTTTGTTTGTTTTAATCTGCTCAAGGTCATCTCCCGTTAACCTGGCAAAAGCCTTATTAGCCAGAAGAACACGGTTCTCTTCATCAAATAGCAGCAAGCCGTCGTCAATAGCACTGATGACTTCATAAAGTTGCTCGGCCGACATTTGGGCTAACTTTTGTTGCTGTTGAATACGCCGGTCGATTTTTGTAGCGACTATTGCCATAAATGCGCTGAAGCAAGAGCCAATTCCGACGCCATATGCAAGCCAGTTACTGTGTCCGGTGAAGAGCGTTGTGGACTCGCCAGTTGGATAAAAGTTTGCGGCTATCATGGCGGTGTAATGCATGCCAGATATCGCCAGAGCCATTATAGCGGCAACGATGAGTTGAACGCGGCGTCGTCTGGCTAGTGTCATTTTGTCGGTATGCTGATAGCGGCGGTAAGTGAGTAGCGCGATAATGCCTAAAGAAACAGCGATAATAATTGAGAAGAGAAACCAAAGCGGATCATAGCGCAAATAGGCAGGCATCATCATTGCGGCCATGCCGGTGTAGTGCATAAGACCGATACCGGCACCCAGAACGGTTCCGCCGATAAGCGTTGCTCGTACTGACGGCGATGAGGTCTGCCCTTTAAGGGCGATGAAGCTACCGACTATAGCTGGAATAATCGACAGTAAAGTTAACAGGACTCCGTGACTCATCGGCAGATGTAGCTCAAATGCGAGCATGCCGATAAAGTGCATACTCCAGACGCCTATTCCGGCAATAACTGCGCTTACAGCCAGCCAACTGTATCGGCCAGTACGGTGCTGGTAAATTGCTACACGTTCAAGTGTCAGAATAGCGGTATAAGAGGCCAACAGAGCGACACAATAAGACAGCACAACCAGCACCGGATTATGAGTCCCGATGAGGGAATGCTGGGAAAATTGGCCCAAATCGAAAAATGAATACAGAATTTCTTGCATAGCTTAAACTTTACCAGAGAGGAACCCGAGTGTACTAAGATTATTTGATACTTTGCATTACAACACTTAGGCCGGAAAGTATCATTAAGACTAAAGTCAACTGCCTGAAACGGCGCTCTGATACATGGTGTTGCAGCTTCTGACCGACACTAGCACCTATAAGCGCGCAGGGTAACAAGGCGAGTATCAGATAAAAGTGAGGTTCTGCATAAATGTGCTGGCGCGAGAAGTTTGCAACATTCGCAATAGCGATACAGCAGAAAAACAGACTGAGCGTGGCGCGAAATTGTTGCTTAGGGATGCGGGCATTTGCGAGAAACAGGACAATAGGTGGTCCACCTAAAGTCATTAAGCCATTAAGCAAGCCTGACCCTGTGCCAACGGCAATGTGACCAGGAGTGTGCTCAGCGGTTGGTAGCTGTTTTCCACTGGCTAAAATAACTGCGACGGTCAATATGACAAAACCAAGGGTGAGTTTAATAAAGTGCTCATTGACGGTTAATAGCAAAGAGCCTGACACTAAAGAAGCGATAACTCCTGACACGATCAGCCACTTCCATTGAGATGGGCGTGCAGCTTCGCGATTTTTCCAGTAGATCCAACCACCAACGACAATATTAATGACAGATAATGCCGGGGTTAAAACACTAATAGGAAACCAAAGTGCAAGAATGGGAACCGCTAATAAACCGGAACCAAAACCACTGACTCCCTGAAGTAAAGCAGCGAAAAAAAACACGACTGCAGCAGCGAAATACTCCAAATGCACCTCTTTTGTCTCTAAATTCTGAAAACGGCTTTTCAGTCACGCGAATAGTCTTCATAATGATAACAGGAAAAACAACGGAGCTGAGCATGCGGGTGACTCTGGTCGTGTTGTTGGCCTTGTTCCTTGCGTTACAATACCGTCTGTGGTTTGGGAAGAATAGCCTACCGGACTATTGGCGGTTGCAGCAAGAAGTCAGCAATCAGAAAGCAACAAATGAAAACCTGGAAAGGCGCAATCAACTGATTTACGCAGATATTGAAGACTTGCGTGAAGGTGAAGACGCGCTGGAAGAACGTGCTCGTAATGAACTGGGGATGGTGAAGAAAGATGAAGTTTTCTTCCGTCTTGTTCCTGATCGTAACCCGTAGCGTGGGAAGGCAACTAGGTGAATAGTGCGATGAAAGCCTCCGTGAGCAATGACCCCCCGTCGTTAATGGCTGTGATCCCGGCCGCCGGTAATGGTAGTCGAATGCAATCCCGCGTACCGAAACAGTTTCTAACCGTAGCTGACAAAACGTTGCTAGAGTACAGTATTGAAGCTGTGTGTCGGGATTCTCGTGTAGAACAAGTGTTTATTGCGGTTTCAAACCCAGACACTGATTACTTTGTTGAACTTAAACAAAAGCAGCCAACCAAAGTGCACTTTGTAAAAGGCGGAAACAGCCGGGCTGAGTCTGTCTTGGCCGGAATTAAAGCGGCAACGTCGCAAGGTGCTACTCATGTTTTAGTTCATGATGCCGCGCGCCCTTGTTTACCAGAAACTGCCCTAAAGCGTGTTATTGATGAGGGATTAAAAGACCCTCAAGGTGCGATTTTAGCTATTCCTGTAAGAGACTCATTAAAACGTGCTGTCGTTTCGTCCCAAGGTGATAAAGGAAGCGCTCATATTGAGTCCAGTGTTGAGCGTGAAGCGCTATGGCAAGCTCAGACCCCACAAGTTTTTAATGCCGAACGCCTGCAGCAGGCGATTGAGCATATGGGGGCGCTTAATCCTCAATTAACCGATGAAGCATCGGCTATGCAGTGGTGTGGCTTTCAGCCTGCGTTGATCCCGGGTTCTATCCGTAATTTGAAAGTGACTCATCCGGAAGATTTTGAATGCGTTCGTGATTGGTTACTTGTGATAAACAATAAAGAGGAAAGTCGTTCATGAAAATCCGTGTCGGACATGGTTATGACGTTCATCGTTGGGGATCAGAAAAACCACTCATTCTGGGTGGTGTCACTATTGAACATGGTCAGGGACTGTTAGCTCACTCTGATGGTGATGTGGTTTTACATGCAGTGACAGATGCTGTTTTAGGCGCTTTAGCTTTGGGAGATATCGGACAACACTTCCCGGACACCGATGCTCGCTATGCGGGAGCAGACAGTGCAGAATTGTTGAGCCATGTGGTGAGTCTATGCCAGCAAAGAGAATTCCGAACCGGTAATATTGACGTGACTATTGTTGCTCAGGCTCCGAAAATGGCCCCTCACATTGAAGACATGCGAGCCAGCATCGCCCAGTGTTTGAAAACCTGTGTTGATAACGTCAATGTAAAGGCTACAACAACCGAAAAATTAGGCTTTGTGGGACGTGAAGAGGGTATTGCCTGTCATGCGGTTGTGCTGATGGAGTCGCTTTAATGTTGGCACCTCAACAAGTCACTCCTGCTGAGTTGCCGCGTTTACATCATGGTGTCCGGGCGCAGGCTGAATTTAAGCAGACCCCGCAAGATTTTCAGGTTATTGAACAACTGGAAGTTGCTGATGATGGCGAAGGTGAACATCAGTGGCTTTGGGTCAGAAAAGAAGGCGCGAACACTAACTTCTGTGCAGAAAAAATAGCGCGATTCGCAGGTGTATCTCCTAAAAATGTCAGCTATTCGGGGTTAAAAGATCGGCAGGCGGTAACCTGGCAGTGGTTTTCAATTCAATTGCCTGGCAAAGAAACATTGAACTGGGATGAACTGAACGACAAGGAAATGTCGGTTGAGCGGGTGATACGCAGAACAAAGAAATTAAAGACCGGCTTCCATCGAGGGAACCGATTTGTTATTCGGTTAGCGAATGTTAGCTCCCGGGAGTCGCTAGAAGCTTTATGGAAAAAGGTTTCGGAGCAGGGTGTTATTAATTATTTTGGTGAACAGCGTTTTGGGCGAAGTGGTGATAATGTCGCTCAAGCTGAGCGCTGGTTGATGGCTGAACGCCCAGCACGTATCAGTAAAAACAAGCGGAGTTTGTATTTATCTTCGTTACGAAGCTATTTATTTAACCAAATTGTGGCCGAAAGAATACGCCAGTTTGGCATAGATGGGAGGCTTGCAGGTGATTGTGTCATGCTAGAAGGCTCGAAATCGGTTTTTACTGTTGAACAATGGGACGATGAACTCACGCAACGCTTATTAAATAATAATATTTACTTAACCGCGCCTTTAGCCGGAAGTACCAATAAGCCTTTAGTAAAGGGCGAGGCAGAAGCGTTTGAATTGAGTTTGTTGCAACCCTATGAAAGCTGGTTGCAGGCGTTTAAAAAGCTGCGCGTGGAGGCAGCCCGTCGAGCTTTGCTACTGCGCGTAGAAGATCCGGAAATCAGCTGGCAGGACGGCGACGCCGAACTTCGTTTTACGCTTCCGCCGGGAGCTTATGCAACGACCGTATTAAATGAAATAGTGGACCTAAGTGGTGAATCCAGATGATGAAAATTTTATTAAGTAACGATGATGGAGTGCATGCGCCGGGTATTCGAGCGCTCTATCAGGCTTTAAAAGAAGTTGCTGAAGTTAGGGTGATAGCACCTGATCGTAACTGCAGTGGTGCCAGTAACTCACTGACACTCCATAATCCCTTGCGGGTACGCCGGCTGGATAATGGCTTTTATTCAGTTAATGGTACGCCAACGGACTGCGTTCATTTAGGCACAAACTCGCCAATGGCTGAAGACGTTGATTTGGTCGTTTCCGGTATTAATGACAGTCCCAACATGGGCGATGACGTTCTGTATTCCGGGACGGTAGCAGCGGCAATGGAAGGGCGTTTCATGGGGCTTCCTTCTATTGCGGTATCAATGGGCGGCCGCGGGCATGATTACTATGATACCGCTGGGCGAGTTGTGGCAGAAATTATTGCCAGTATGGAGAATGACCCTCTGAGATTAGATACGGTCCTCAATATTAACGTGCCTTATACAACCTACGATAAGTTAAAGGGCACCCGGGTGACTAAGTTGGGTCGCCGGCATCGTGCTGAAACCATGGTTCATGACCGTGATCCCTTTGGCAGCGAAATATTTTGGTATGGCCCAATTGGTCATCATGCCAGTGACGAACCTAACACCGACTTCACCGCGATTCATGAAGGTTATGTATCCATTACGCCGTTAAGCCTGGATATGACGGCACAGCGGCATACCGACACACTGACTAACTGGTTAGAACAACAAAAATGATGATTAGCAATGGACAGTCGCGGGTCAAGCGATTGATTCAACAACTGGAAGAACTGGGTATTACCAACAAAGAGGTGTTACGGGTTATAGCGAATACCCCAAGGCACCTATTTATGCCTGAGTCACTTGCTCATAAAGCTTATGAAAATACGGCGTTACCCATTGGTAACGGACAGACCATTTCTCAGCCGTTAATGGTTGCGACAATGACGCAGTTATTGATGCAGCATAACTGTAAAAACGTACTTGAGATAGGTACTGGGTCGGGTTATCAGACAGCAGTGTTGGCACAGTTAGTTGATAAAGTCTTTAGCGTTGAACGCATCGCCACATTGCAATATCAGGCCAAGCGACGTATGCGCCAGCTCGATTTGCATAATGTTTCGATGCGTCACGGTGACGGCTGGAAAGGCTGGCGCAGTAAAGGTCCGTTTGACGGTATTATTGTTACGGCTGCAGCAAGCGATATCCCTCAGGATTTAGTTGATCAACTTGCCGATGGTGGCGTGATGATTATACCTGTTGGTGAACAAAATGAGTCACAAAGCTTGGTTGTGATGCGCCGTTTTGGTGATTCACTTGAACAACAACGTATTGGCGATGTTCGTTTTGTGCCTTTAGTTAAGGGAGATGTCATTTGAAGTTGTTCTCAGCGTTGTACGATAAAGTATTATCATGGGCACAACATCCCAGAGCGAACATTATTCTTGGCTTATTAAGTTTTGCTGAGTCCGTTATTTTTCCAATCCCTCCGGATGTCATGCTGGCGCCAATGGCGATGACTCAGCCGAAAAAAGCCTGGCGGCTGGCATTTTTAACCACAGTTACCTCGGTAGCGGGCGGTATTTTGGGCTATTTTCTGGGCTACTGGGCGTATGAGTCATTGGTACTGCCAGCAGTCGAAACCTTTGGCTACGAAAATAAACTGTCAACTGTGCAAGGATGGTTTGCGGAGTGGGGGGTATGGATAGTTTTTATTGCCGGGTTTTCGCCTATTCCCTATAAATTATTTACCGTCACGGCCGGGGTTATGCAGATAGCCTTTTTCCCTTTTGTTATTGCATCGGCTATTAGCCGCGGAATGCGTTTTTATCTGGTCGCCTGGTTGTTACGCACCGGTGGCCCGGAAATGGGTGTAAAACTTCGTGAATATGTTGACCGTATTGGCTGGACACTGGTAATACTGGTTATTATCGGGTACGTAATAGCGCAATTGGTATAATGATGTTTTTATCGTCCGGGGCAATCAAGCAATCGATATTATTGATTTTTGCCATAACTCTGCTTCAGGCATGCAGCGGCCGCTCGGCACCTGCGCCTGTTGACGAGCTGTATACCGGAAAAACCTACCGCGATTTTGAGCCTAACTCACTGAACGATAAAGAGTATGAAGTTCAGACCGGAGAAACCCTCTACTCAATTGCTTTCAGAGCGAACCTCGACGTCCAGGATATTGCTCAAATCAATAATTTACAAAAACCTTACACTATTTATCCAGGGCAAAAATTGAGTTTGGTGAGTAAGCCACAACGCGGCGCCACCTCAGCCAGAAAGGCACAGCGAACGACTAGTGCAAAACAGAATAATAAAACCTCTGATAACGCACAAAATAATATAAAAACCCCCGTTGCTAATACTGAACAGAAAGAGTATGGTCAAAAAACAAACACAGAAAAAACGGTTGCAAAACAAACCGATAAGAGTCGTTCGAGTCAGTCAGCGCAGCGAATTGAACGGCCTGAGGTCGCGCAACCCGGCAATGATAAAATCGTTTGGAAATGGCCTTCGACCGGCCAAATATTGGCTGACTTCTCGTTGCGTGAGCAGGGCAATAAAGGAATTGATTTTGCAGGCGAGCGTGGTGATTCAGTAAATGCTGCGGCTGCAGGAAAAGTGGTTTATGTTGGAAACGCACTACGCGGATTTGGTAATTTAATCATTTTGAAACATAACGATGATTTTATTACTGCCTACGCCCACAATGAGGACATTCTAGTCGAGGAACAAGATTGGGTGGACGTAGGTGAGACAATTGCCCGAATGGGTGATTCAGGAAGTCCGCGGGTGAAATTGCACTTTGAAGTTCGTTTCCGTGGTAAGTCGGTAAACCCGAGGCATTACTTACCAAAATCTCGCTAGTTATGTGGGAATAATAATAACAAGATAAGGAAGTCGACGTGTGTTGTAACACGGTGTTCAGTATAACGGGAGCTTGTTATGAGCCGTATAAAGGAAGAATCAGTCGACAATGTAGAGGAAGTCAACGAGCAAGAAGCTATTGTTGATAGTCCTGACAATTCCGCTGAGGAATTGGAAGAGGCGTTATTATCGTCATCGACGCAATATCAAAAAAAGATGGATGCAACGCAGCTGTATTTGGGTGAAATTGGTTTTTCTCCTTTGCTTACTGCTGAAGAGGAAGTCTTTTACTCTCGTCGCGCTCTAAAAGGCGATAAGGCTGCTCGCCGCCGAATGATTGAAAGCAACTTGCGTTTAGTTGTGAAAATAGCCCGTCGTTATTCTAACCGAGGGTTACCCCTATTAGATTTAGTTGAGGAAGGTAACTTGGGGCTAATCAGAGCGGTAGAAAAGTTTGATCCTGAACGTGGGTTCCGTTTCTCAACTTACGCCACCTGGTGGATACGACAGACAATTGAACGCGCCATTATGAATCAAACGCGTACCATTAGGTTGCCCATTCATGTGGTTAAAGAACTTAATGTGTATCTCCGTGCTGCCCGTGAACTGGCTCATAAACTGGATCATGAGCCGACTGCCGAAGATATCGCAAAAAGCCTTGATAAGCCGGTAGGTGATATTACTAAAATGTTGCGCTTGAATGAACGTATCGGTTCGGTCGACACGCCTATTGGTGGTGACAACGATAAAGCGCTGTTGGATATCTTAACGGATGATGCAGATACAGGGCCGGAAGGTGTCTTGCAGGATGAAAATCTGAAAGGCAATATTACGGAATGGCTGGAGTCTTTAAACCAAAAACAAAGGGAAGTGCTTGCACGTCGTTTTGGTTTACTGGGATACGAGCCATCGACCTTAGAAGATGTTGGGCATGAAATTGGCCTGACGCGAGAGCGAGTAAGGCAAATTCAAGTAGAAGCTTTGCGTAAATTACGAGACTCGTTAAAACAGAAAGGCTTAACGCTCGACTCTTTATTTACTGCTAGGTAAAGGCTAAATTTTTATAAAAAGCTCAACCTCAGGTTGAGCTTTTTTGTTTCTGTTGCCATTGGTAAAGAATATCCAGTGCTTGCCTTGGAGTGAGATCATTTAAATTCAACTGTTCTAACTCATTAAGCATGGGGTTTTGTTCTTCTGGTGGGGTGAGCTCCATAGTCTGCTGTTTTGGGTCATTTAAAGCGCCATGATGGGTGTGCTCAAGCTCCGATAGTTTCTGTTTGGCTTTCTTGATGACATGCTCAGGAACCCCTGCCAATTTGGCAACTTGCAGACCGAAACTTTGACTGGCCGCACCCGCACTGACTTTATGAAGAAACGCAATGGTGTCACCATGCTCTTTTGCATCAACGTGTACGTTGACTGTCGCTGGTAACTCTTCGGCAAGTTCCGTTAACTCAAAGTAGTGGGTGGCGAATAAGGTCAAACACTGTAACTGACGGGACAGGTAATCAGCGCAAGACCAGGCTAGAGATAAGCCATCATAAGTTGACGTGCCGCGACCAATCTCATCCATCAGTACCAGGCTTTTTGCCGTGGCGTTGTGCAGAATATTGGCGGTTTCCGTCATTTCTACCATAAAGGTGGAGCGGCCTGAAGCTAAATCGTCGGACGCTCCTATACGGGTGAAGATGCGGTCAAAATCACCAATAACGGCTTTATCAGCCGGCACATAGCAGCCCATATGGGCCAGAATCACAATTAAGGCGGCTTGCCTCATGTAAGTTGATTTACCGCCCATATTGGGGCCAGTGATCATCAGCATGCGTTGTTGTGGCGTTAGCGACATAGGGTTAGCGATAAAGGGTTCGTCACTTAATTGCTCAATAACAGGATGACGGGCGGCTTCCAGCTCAATTAGGCTACTGCTTTCTTGCAGTTGTGGGCGGCAGTAGCGGTAATTATCAGCCAATTTGGCAAAACAGCATAAGGTATCGAGTTGTGCTAAACCGGCAGCACTTTTTTGTAGCGCATTTACCTGCGGCAGCAAGTATTCAAAAAGTTGGTCGTAAAGCCATTTTTCTCTGGCCAGAGAGCGTGCCTGGGCGTTTAGAACTTTGTCTTCGTGTTGCTTCAACTCGGGAATAATAAAACGTTCAGTATTTTTAAGTGTCTGACGGCGCTGATAATCATCTGGTACGGCGTCTGATGACTGTCGACTGACTTCAATAAAGTAACCGTGAACTCTATTGTATCCGACTTTGAGTGTGGCAATACCGCTTCGTTCCCGTTCACGCTGCTCCAACTGCTTCAGGTAGTCGGTAGCACCAGTAGCAAGATCGCGCAATTCATCAAGCTCTTTATCATAACCTTTGGCAATAACACCGCCATCGCGAATCAATAACGGGGGCTGTTCAATAACAGCGCGTGTTAATAAATCCACAACGTCCGGAAAAGGTCGGATGTTTTGTTGTAGATAATTGAGCGAATGGTGCGATAGAGAATCGCGAATATCAGGTACCTGAGCCAAACTGTCACGTAAACGGGCAAAGTCTTTTGGCCGTGCGCTTCTTAACCCAATGCGGGCAACAATACGTTCGATATCAGCTAATTTCTTTAATGCTGACTGTATATTTTCAAAGCCATGATTTTCCATTAGAGCGTCCACAGCATCATAACGTTGATTTAGCTCGCTATGGTTGCGAATAGGGCGTTGCAACCAGCGTTGAAACTGGCGGCTGCCCATTGCTGAAACGGTTTTATCAAGAACCGCAGAAAGGTGAGTGTTCCCCTCTCCCATGCTTTGTTGCAGCTCGAGGTTTCTGCGTGTGGCCGCATCCAGAATTATGGCGTCCTGAGGGTGTTCGGTGACCAAAGCCTGAATGTGAGGTAAGGCGGCTCGTTGAGTTTCCTTAACGTAGTGTAAAATAGCTCCGGCGGCGGCCAGCGTAGGCTCGCTATTTTTAATACCGAAACCTTCTAAATGTTGGGTTCCAAACTGCCGGGTCAATAGCATAAACGCGGTTTGTTGTTCAAACTCCCAGGCAGGGCGGCGCTTGCATTTAGCTTTTGCCAGAGGCAGCCCGGCCAGCGAAATGGACTCAGGATAAAGCAACTCGGCGGGTTCCAGGCGCTGCATTTCTGCCGCGAGCTGTTCGCTCGAATGGGCTTTTGTTAACCAGAAACGACCGCTACTCAATTCCAGACTGGATATAGCGTATTCACCCTCAGGTTGTTTGGGATCCAACGGACATATGGCCACAAGCAGGTTTTGTTGCTTTTCGGTTAACAGGGATTCATCAGTTACGGTTCCTGGTGTGACAATGCGAACAACTTTTCTTTCCACCGGTCCTTTGCTGGTCGCGGGGTCGCCTATTTGTTCGCAAATGGCAACGGATTCGCCCATGTTGACCAATCGTGCTAAATAATTCTCTACCGCGTGATAGGGAACTCCCGCCATTGGAATAGGCTCTCCATTACTTTGTCCGCGAGCCGTCAGAGAAATATCCAGTAGTTGTGCTGAACGCTTGGCGTCCTCAAAAAACAGTTCGTAAAAGTCCCCCATGCGATAGAATAAAAGCATGTCAGCATGTTCTGCTTTTATGCGTAGGTATTGCTGCATCATTGGGGTATGTGATTGGATCTGTTTATCAGAGAATTCAGGCATAATCGATTATTCTTATCTGGAGCCAGTGTTATGTTAGCAACTACGGCGATTGCGCCGCAAACCTTTGAACTCGCGGAACAAGTCGGTGTTTGTCTACAGCTGAAGCAGCAGACAGTTTGCACCGCAGAATCTTGTACCGGAGGAGGAATAGGATACGCTATAACCGAAGTTGCGGGAAGTTCTGCTTGGTTTAATGGTGGATTAATCACCTATACTAATGCGCTTAAGCAAAAGCTGTTATCGGTTGAACCGAGTGTGCTGGAAAAGTACGGAGCGGTATCTGAAACTTGTGTTCGGCAAATGGCTAAAGGAGCCATAGCAGCATGTGATGCCGACTGGAGTATTGCAGTGAGTGGTGTTGCAGGGCCTGCAGGTGGCACAGCCGATAAACCAGTGGGTTTGGTTTGGATGGCGATTGCGAACAAGGAAAAGTGCTGGGTATGGTCTGATAACTTTGATGGTGACCGCACCAAAATTCGCTTGCAAACGCTAGATTCAGTTTTAAGAAAACTTATAAATCTAATTGAATTACAGTGACTTAGTTTTGTTTTAGTGAAAAACTCTGAACAAAACTTGATACTGTAAATGTGTACAGTATACTGTTTATAAAACCAGTAATTAATAACGGAGCTTATAATGAGCAATGATCGTCAAAAGGCGTTAGATGCAGCGCTCGGACAAATCGAACGTCAATTTGGTAAAGGTTCTATCATGCGTCTGGGCGATAACCAGACCCTGGATATTGATTCTGTTTCAACCGGTTCCTTAGGGCTGGATATTGCTCTTGGTATCGGCGGGTTACCTTTTGGCCGGGTTGTAGAAATTTATGGTCCTGAGTCTAGTGGTAAAACAACGATGACTCTGGAAGTGATTGCCGAAGCACAAAAAATGGGTAAAACCTGTGCTTTCGTTGACGCTGAGCATGCCCTGGATCCTATCTATGCCGAAGCGCTAGGCGTTAACGTCGATGACTTGTTAATATCGCAGCCAGATACCGGAGAACAGGCTTTAGAAATTTGCGATATGCTGGTTCGTTCCGGTGCTGTTGATATTGTGATTGTTGACTCAGTTGCTGCTTTGACACCAAAAGCAGAAATTGAAGGTGAGATGGGTGACAGCCACGTTGGCTTGCAAGCTCGTCTGATGTCACAAGCTTTACGCAAGTTGACTTCGAACATTAAAAAATCGAACACCATGTGTATTTTCATCAACCAAATCCGGATGAAAATTGGTGTGATGTTTGGTAACCCTGAAACAACCACGGGTGGTAACGCACTGAAGTTTTATTCTTCTGTTCGTCTGGATATTCGCCGCACCGGTGCGTTGAAAGAAGGTGATGAAGTTGTCGGTAACGAAACCCGCGTTAAAGTGGTAAAAAACAAGGTTGCTCCACCGTTTAAAGAAGCGCATTTCCAAATTTTATACGGCAAAGGCATTTCTAAAGAAGGTGAGTTGATAGACCTGGGTGTTAAACACAAAATGGTTGATAAAGCGGGCGCTTGGTACAGCTATAACGGCGATAAAATTGGCCAGGGTAAAGCTAACTCAATGAAGTTTTTGCAGGACAATCCTAAAATTGCCGATGAGTTAGAAGGTCGTATTCGCGAACTGTTGTTGTCGAAACCAGAAAAGAGAACAAAAGAAATTCGTGAAGCTGAGCGCGCTGCAGCGAAAGAAGATGCAAAAAGCGAAACCAAGAATGAGAAGAAAAGTAGTGAGAAAGATGACATTAGCTTGTCATAAGCTCATTCATTTTGTTGAAGCTAACGAAGCCGGAGTAAATGAAGTGACCCCCAATAGTTGGACATTC
>NZ_PIQC01000004.1 GCF_003987255.1 Idiomarina ramblicola | reverse complement strand
TTTTTTTGCTGACTGCGTAAAGTTTCGGCAACACGCTGCTTTTCTCGCCAAACAAAGGCCAAACATGACCTCTTATTCTCTATCTGCTATAAAGGTTGTAACAGCTTTTAACTCAGGAGCACACTTATGGCAGATATCCGCAGTTACTGTGAATATGAACCCGTTATTGGAGAGCGCGTTTATTTAGACCCCAGCTCGGTCATTGTCGGTAATATCACAATAGGCGATGACAGCAGTGTCTGGCCTATGGTCTCAGCAAGAGGCGACGTTAACCGTATTACGATTGGTAAACGCAGCAACATTCAGGATGGAACCGTTCTTCATGTTACGCGTAAATCCAGCACCAACCCTGAAGGTCATCCCTTAGTTATTGGTGATGAAGTTACCGTAGGCCACCATTGTATGTTGCATGGTTGCAAACTGGGTAACCGCATATTGGTCGGCATGTCAGCCGTTATAATGGATGATGTCGTCATAGAAGATGATGTCATTATTGGCGCTGGTAGTCTGGTTCCTCCGGGCAAACGCTTAGAAAGTGGTTACTTATATGTCGGCAGCCCGGCCGAAAAGAAAAGACGCCTTAATAGTGGTGAGACCACCTTTTTAAGCCAGTCGGCACAAAACTACGTGGATTTGAAAGATGATTACCTTTTACAGGTGAGCCCGGTTTCCTAAACTAGTGAAAACGCCGACTTTCTAATCGAGAGAAGCTCAACAGGCCGGATAAGTCCTTTAGCCGGCCTGCAATAACATGTACGACACCGTCATGAATTTCGACGATGCCTTTTACCCAAAGTAAATTGCTGGTCAGAAAACACTGTCGGAATTGGCGGGCGGTATGCGCCCAAACCACCACATTGCTGTTACCACTTTCATCTTCCAGCGTTAAAAAGGTGACACCACTACGAGTTCCCGGACGCTGACGGCAAGTAACCAGGCCCGCCAGAGTGAGTACCTGTCCTGATCGGCAAGTCATCAGGTCGCTGGCCATGACGCAGTTTTTTAATTCTGGGTTATTCCTCAGTAAGGCTAATGGATGACGACCGAGCGTCAGGCCTGTCGATTCGTAATCCGCTTTTATATTGTCAGGCTCGTCAGGCGCTGCCAATTGCCGGGCAGGGCGATCCTTAACATTCGCAAACAATGGCATTTGCTGATCACTTATAGACAAACTTTGCCAATGCGCCTGATACCGGTGCCCTGCGATGCTCTGCAAGGCATCAGCACGGGCGAGGGCGTTGATATCGGAGTCTCGTAATCCGCTTTGTCGCAATTCGTGCAGACTAGTGAAACCTTCTTCCGGCCTTTGTTTCAACGTATATTTTATTCTGGTTTCAGATATCCCCTGAATTTGCCTTAAGCCCATGCGAACAGTCTCACCAGAGCTCGCTTCTTCGTTCGGTAGCCAGTTGTAGTTCCAGTCACTCACATTAATGTCCGCGGGCAGAAACCCTACGTTGTGGCGCTTCGCATCCTGCACTAACTGAGATGCCGAATAAAAACCCATAGGCAAACTATTAAGCAACCCCACATAAAAAGCGGCCGGGTGGTAAGTCTTAAACCAGGCAGACACATAAGCCAGCTTAGCAAAACTCGCCGAATGCGACTCGGGAAAACCATATTGCCCAAAACCACAGATTTGTCTGAACAACCGCACGGCAAATTCCTGCTGATAGCCACGCTCCAGCATGCCGTTGATCAGTTTGTCCTCAAAACGGATTAAGTGCCCGTTCTGCCCCCACGACGCCATAGCCCGGCGAAGCTGATCGGCCTCACCACCACTAAAACCAGCAGCGACCATAGCCAACTTGATAACCTGCTCCTGAAAAATGGGCACGCCCAGCGTCCTTTCTAATACCGACTTTACTTCGTCGCTAGGGTAATCAACCTCTTCCAACCCAGCCCGACGCCGCAAAAAAGGATGCACCATGTCACCTTGTATGGGCCCTGGGCGGACTATCGCAATTTGAATCACCAAGTCATAGAAGGTTTTGGGTTTTAAGCGCGGCAACATATTCATTTGGGCACGGGACTCTATTTGGAAAATCCCCATGGAATCGGCGGTGTGCAACTGTTGGTAAACCCGACTGTCTTCCTGTGGAATGGTTGCCATGGTGAGCTGCTGGTCATAGCGTGAATTAATAAGCGCCAGCATTTTTCGTAACGCGGTGAGCATACCCAACGCCAGTACGTCCACCTTCAGTAACCCCAGACTTTCGAGATCGGTCTTGTCCCACTGAATGACGGTTCTGTCTGCCATTGATGCATTTTCTACCGGCACCAGCCGTGACAAATCATCGGCAGCGATGACAAAGCCACCAACATGCTGAGACAAATGCCGGGGCGTGCCCATCAATTGCCCGGTAAAATGTAAAAGATGGCGACCTCGTACCGAGCCGGCAACTTCCGGGTGCTGCTGGGCTAGCTGTTGCTGCCAGCTTTGTTCTTTGTCACGCGGATCTAAATTGCTACGGTAATACTGCAGTTGCTGTTCACTAAAACCCAAAGCTTTACCCACATCACGAAAAGCACTTTTAAAACGATAGGTAATGACCGTTGCCGCCAGAGCAGCACGCTGCCTGCCATATTTTCGGTAAATGTACTGAATGACTTCTTCACGGCGCTCGTGCTCAAAGTCCACATCGATATCCGGCGGCTCGTTTCTCTCCTTAGAAATGAACCGTTCAAACAATACCTGAATTTGCGCTGGGTCAACTGAGGTAATGCCCAGGCAATAACAGACAACGGAGTTGGCTGCCGAACCACGCCCCTGAAATAAGATGCCTTGTTCACGGGCAAAGCGAACTAAATCGTGAATGGTTAAAAAGAAGGGTTCGTATTGTTGTTCCTTTATTAATTTCAACTCTTTCAGATACAGCTCCCGTACAGAAGCAGGCACACCCTCCGGATAACGCCATTGCGCGCCTTGCTCTGTCAACTGCTTCAAATAGCCTGAAGCACTTATGCCTGCCGGGACCAGCTCAGCCGGGTATTCGTAACGAAGTTCTGATAAACAGAACTGGCATTGCTCAGCAATAACCAGGCTTTCTGCTAACCACTGTTGCGGGTAGCACTGCTGTAGTTCACTTAGGCTTCGCAGGTGATGTTCTGCGTTGTTACTGGCTAACCCCGGCTGATGTATTAACGAGCCTCCCTGCTGAATCGCGTTCAGAATATCGTATAACGGTTGTTGTTCGACATTCGCCATCCGGGCACCACCAGCACAGGTAACCTTCACTTTGATTGCCTGTTGCAACTCGGACATGGCCTGAAAAATGCGTTCATCGTCAGCCTGATAATGGCGCTCGTATAACAACCAAAAGCGCTGTTGCCATACCGACTTCAGCTTTTCACCAATGGCCATGAGCTGGGCTTGTTCAAAGTCAGGCTGCCAGAGCAACAGGCATTGAGAAAGCCCGTAAAAGAAGTCATCAACATTCGCCTGGTAGTCCCCCTTTTCACTGCGGCTGCGACACAAGGTGATTTTCTTGCAAAGCTGTGCATAGGCTTCACGGGTTGGGGCGAGCACAATCAGAGTTCCCACCTCAGTCACCCGAAACTCACTACCCACAATGAGTTTAATAGCCCGCGTTTTTGACTCCTGATAGGCTTTTACAATGCCGGCAACCGAACATTCGTCGGTTAGTGCAATAGCGGTATACCCCAGCTCATCCGCTCGCGTGATCAACGCCTCCGGCGAAGCAGCAGAGCGCAAAAAGCTGTAATGGCTCACACTGTGCAGCTCAGCAAAGGACGTTGCATAGAAACCTTTTGACATATCAGCTGAACCACCCCTGTAAATACCACTGTCCGGACTCAAAGTAGAGCCAGCCTATACGCTGAAAATTGTCTTGTGCAATCCAGTAATCCCGGGCCATTTCTCCGGCGTCCCACCATCCACAAACTTTTCGCTCAGGCCCGTGACGTAACGTCCATAAGTCTATAGAAGTTGGTTCTGGAGGGCATAACAGCCAAAGAGGGCGTTTAGATACCGACGATAAGGCCTGAGGCTTTTCACCTACGGGACGGGGAAACTCGTTACTCCCTGGGCGGGGATCATCGCTCATTGCAGGAGAAAACACTGCATGGCTGCCGAGTTTCGCCTGCAACTGGCCAACAAGCTGCAGCGTTTCATGTCGGTGCTGCCGGGCTCCGAAGAAGTGATCATTATGCTGCTCAGAACGCAGCAACTCATTAGCCAGCAGCCTAATTTCTATCACCGGCTCCGGCAACGGGATAGATTCCATTTTCAATTGCAGTAAAGACAAAAAGTTCTGTCCCCGCCAACCTGGCTCTGCTAAGGCAGCGGGGATAACAGAAGGGGTCTCATTGCGGTGGAGCAGCTCAACCTTCACTTGCTGCACCACTTTTTGACGTTGATAGAGAAAGTCTTCCAATTCACCAAACAACCGCTTCAGAGGAAACAGCAAACCTTGCCAATGAGGAATTTCTGTCACCAAATCCAGACTTTGTTGAAAGTTTTCTGGTGGCATAAAAAAGTCATAACTTTGCTGACGGCGGCCCTGAAGCTCCTCCAGATAGAACTGTGTCTCCAGACCCAGTTGGCGACCAACTTCTGCCCCGGGTAATTGCATCAGCTCAACCAATTGGCGAAAGCCAGCCGCTTTACAATGCTTCTGCACTTTTGCGCTTAAACCGGCGGCGCTAATGGGTAACTGCTCCAGCTGCTCAGGAGCGTCTTCCGGATTTAACGAAACCGAGCGACTGTGTTCAGCAAGTACCCGTGCGGCTATGGGGTTATCCGCAACAGCCAGTTGAACGGTGACCGGTAATGCCCGGACTTCACGCGACAAGACCTCTAACGCCGCGTTAAACCCACCATACAATTGACTCAAACTGCTTAACTCAATTGCGATACCTTTAGAAGAATACAAAACCAACTTAGCAGCCCATTGATACAGTCGGGTAGCCACTTGCTGCAGCACTTGTTGCTCACGCTCTGCTCTATACTCAGCCAGTTGCAGCTGCTCGCAAAGCGATATTGCCATAACCGTCTGGATTGACGGCTTAACTCCGGCTTCCCGCGCCTTAGCATTGCACTGCACAATAACAGACTGACTGCCCTGCAACTGATAAAACGCCAATGGCAGGGTATTGGTGTCCGGCTGTAGGCGCACCCGGTTATCCAGCAGTAGTTGTGGAAAGTGACAGTACAACCACATCAGTTAAGAACAACATTTTCCAGTGGCCAGCCGACTTTACGCTTCAATAAGTCCAGCGTGATACCGGTTTCGGAAAGCTTTAAGCGTAAGCGGTTCGAATACGCCCGGGCTTCCTCGTTGAGAGCCGGTTCAGTCAATACCACACCCATTTGTCCGGTTTGAGCTGCTTTATGCCAACGCCGTACACATTGAGCTGTCGTTACTTTTTGCCCAAACCACCCCAAAGCCAGTGCATTTTTTGTTTGCAGCACTTGCTCGAATGCCCAGGCGGCTTTCTCAGGATGGGTCTGGATAACCACCTGCATGGATTCATGCAAACCATAATGATGTAAGCCCGCGGCCGACAACCAGGCCGGCGGGTTTATCCAGAAAACAGATTGCTTTTGCCGTACCGCCTGCTGTACCAGAGGCAATAATAACGCTTGTTCCGAAAAGGCCGTTTGCAACTGCCATTCATGCACCCCGGGGTATTGCCAGCCGCCGCCAAGCGCTTTGTCCAACGACCGGAAACCTGTACAAAGTACAGCTGTCCGGCTATCTGTGACCTGACCATGCCAAATAAGACCTTGCTGCATAAGGGCCTGAAGCTGTGTCTGCATAAAACCTCCGATACTGTACATATATACAGTATCATTAATTTTTACTGGTTAGCAACAGACATCATTCCTGGCTTCAGTTATCATTTATCTCATTGTTTATGATTAGGACAGGGCAACATGCTGGCATCGATATTGATTCCCTTCAGAGTGGTGATTAACTTTTTATGGGGACTGATCACCACCGCTATTATTGGCGGCTCGATTATTGGTGTGGGTATCTTTAAAGTTTTACTGCCATTTAAAACGCCTCAACGCATCTGTTCCCAACTGGGAAATGCCTTATTCAGGCTTTGGGCCTACTGCATGTCGATGATGTTTCAACTGACGCAGCGCATGCAATGGCATATAAAAGGTGACCTTGATATCCATGAAAACGGCTGGTACATGGTCATGGCAAACCACCGTAGCTGGGTCGATGTACTGGTATTAATGCATCTGACCCGCCGCCATATGCCCATGCCACGCTTCTTTCTAAAATCACAGCTTATGTGGGTACCTATTATCGGCTGGGGCTGCTGGGTACTGGATATGCCTTTTATGAAACGCTACTCAAAAGAGTTGCTGGAGAAAAAACCGCACTTAAAAGGCAAAGATATTGCGACAACAACGCGCTCCTGTGCAAAATTTCGCCACATTCCTACAACCGTGGTGAATTTCTGTGAAGGTACTCGCTTTACTCCAGAAAAACATAAGAAGAAACAAAGCCCTTTTCGTAATCTTCTGCCCCCCAAGGCCGGTGGTACCGCCTTTTCTTTACAAATTATGGGAGGCCAGTTTGAAGCCATTCTGGACATTACCATTGTTTATCCAGGTAATGATAAACGCCCGGTGGTTTGGCATTTATTAAGCGGTCAGTTGAAAAACGTCTATGTTGATATACAGACATTGCCTATTACCGATGATTTAATAGGCGACTATGCCAGCGATGACGTTTTCAGGGCTCATTTTCAGCAATGGCTGAATCAGCGCTGGCAGGAAAAAGATCAAACCATTGACGAGATGCGTAAAGAAATTCACAGCACCCGCTAAGGGAGTTTTATAATGAACTTTGAGTTCGTAAAAGAATGGCTAGAAAAGCTCGGCATTGAAGGGAAGTTACCACAGCTTGATCTAATTGTTAGTTCATTACTGGTTTTAATTGGCTGTTACCTAGCCTATGCCGTAGCCCGTTGGCTTATCGACCATGCCATTGACCGATTGCTGAGTAGAGCGCCTGAGCGTTGGTATAAAGCATTAGTTAACAGTGGCTTTTTCAAGCGCTGCGCTAACCTGGCGCCAATTATTGTCATTCACAGCTTCATCCCTATTCTGTTCATCGATGACTTTGAGAGTTGGCAATCGCCACTGCGCACCGTTATTGGTGTCTATTTAACCTGGGTTATTACCAGTATTCTCACCGCTTTGGCCAACGTCATATCTATTGCCTACGACTACTCTTATAAAGCTCGTGAGGTACCTATTACCGGTGTCATACAGGTAGCAAAACTGGTTCTGGTATTAATGGCCATTATCATTACCATCGCCATTATTATGAACAAATCTCCTATGTATCTACTGAGTGGTTTCGGTGCAATGACAGCCATTCTCATGGTGGTTTTCAGGGACACTTTAATGGGATTTGTAGCCGGAGTACAACTGGCGGCCAACCGCATGGTTGCCATCGGTGACTGGATTGAACTGAGCGATCACGGCGTTGATGGTACGGTTCAGGAAGTCGGCCTAATTTCTGTGAAAGTCGAAAACTGGGATAAAACCATTGTTTTCTTACCCACTTATGTGTTGATTCACGAATCGTTTAAAAACTGGCAAGGGATGATTAATACCGGGGGCCGGCGCATGCGCCGTTCCTTAATGATAGATCTGGACAGCTCCAGACTGCTGTCTGATGAGGAGCTGGAAGAGGTTGCTAAAAAACACTTTAGTCAATCCGCAGAGGGCTGGCTAAAAGAAAATGAACTGCAAAAACCAGTGAGTAACTTAACCGTATTTCGTGTATTTGCTAATAACTATCTGGGAAATCATGAGCAGGTAAGGGAAGACCTCCTGCATATGGTACGTCTGATGCAGCCAACAGCCGCTGGTATACCATTGGAAATTTATGCGTTCGCTAAAGAAACAGAATGGACAAAATATGAGTCAATACAGAGCTCTATTCTGGAGTATTTATACAGTGTTATGGCAGACTTTGGACTGGAAAACTATCAGTATTTAAATAACAACCAGGCCTTCTCCCAGCAAAGTGGAGAAGGCGCTTATTGTCAGTATAAACCGGAATCCTGAGTTATTTCTCTAACAGGTAACCAGCCAGTTCAGAGAAGTCTTCAAGAAAATTGTCGCTGTCACGGAAACCCTGTGGCAGCATTTGATACTTACCGTTTACGATAAAGGTCGGTGTTGCGTTAACCCCTAAATTACTGGCCCGGCGGTCCATTTTAGCGGCGGCAGCGCGAACGCTGAAGCTGGCCATGGCTTTATCAAACTCATCGCCGGAAACATCGTTCACAATAAACACATTACGAATGTCTTCTTTGCTGGTCAGCATACTATTTTTATTGAAGTTATAATCAAAAATAGCCGCGGCAAGTTCTTCTTCTTTATCCAGTTTTTGCGCAACTACAAAGGCTTGAGTCATCGTCTCACCGACATTACCGCGCGGGCTGATAAACGACACATGCGCCTTTTTAAAGGCGTCTGGATATTCTGATTTCATTTCTTTTGCGATAGGTTCAAACCGATAGCAATGAACACAGTAAAATGAGAAGAATTCTGTGATCTCCGGCTTACTGGTTGCTTCGTCGGCTATCACTTCGTAATGAACCCCTTCTTCAAAATCCTGAGCCTGAGCAAAACCTGCTGCTACCATTAATGCTCCGGCAAAACCCATTAACCACTTTTTCATTGTCATTTCCTATTATCTGTTAACGCTATCCGTTAAAACCAAGGTTCAGCGGCGCTTCATCCAGCCCCGCCAATTGTTCTTTCAATGCCAGAATCTGCTGTTCCCAATAACGGCTTTCTGCAAACCAGGGGAACGCTCTTTGAAAAGCACTATCTTGCCACCTGCGTGATAACCATGCCATATATTGAATGATTCTGAAACTGCGCAAAGGTTCAATTAATATCAACTGAGCAGTATCAAATTCGCAAAAGTCTTCGTAGCCAGTGAGCAGTGCATCCATCTGTAATGTCTGTTCCTGATGTGGACCATTCAGCATCATCCATAAGTCCTGCACTGCAGGCCCTGAGCGACAATCATCAAAGTCGACGAAGGTCAGCTTTTCCTCATACTGCAAAATATTACCTATATGACAGTCGCCATGCAGACGCTGATAATCAAAGTCCTGCAGAGGGGTAGAACGCAAACGTTCACTTAAGGGATCCAGAATGGCGAAAAAAGCGTCTTTTAGCTCTGGGGGCAATAACGCGGACTGTCGTAATTCGGCTACCGACTGCTCGACAAAGCCGTCATAGTCGATGGTTTCCCGAACTTTGAACTTGCCGGCCTGAGCCACCGCATGCATACGTCCAATTTGACGTCCCAAACGCTCAAGCTCGTCCAAATCATTGGGTTCAAACGCCCGCCCGCCAATACTGGAGTAAACGCAAAAGCGATAGCCTTCAAACTCATGCAGTCGTTTACCCTGCAGCAGTAACGCAGACACTGCCGGCACCTCAGCTTGCGCCAGCTCCTCAACAAACTCAAGCTCTTCTTCAATCTGCTCTGTGTGCCAGCGCTGCGGTCGATAGAATTTTGCCACATAGCGTTTGCGATCATCATCAGCAAACTGATAGACCCGGTTTTCATAGCTATTCAGTGCCAGCAAACCCGAAGCGGGATACAAGCCGACACTTTCTAAAGCATTAACAACGAGATCCGGTGTCAGCCCCTGAAAAGCAAAGTCTGACGCGTTCTCTGTAAGATTACTCATATAAAAAGCGGCTCTGATGCGTATTAGTTATATCCGCATTATCAACCGCTGTTACCACGAAGTAAAACTCTGTCACCTGTTCTTTCAATAAAGAGGGCGGAACTGCTACCGTTACCGGCAATGTGCCAACCTCACCGGCAGAAACCTGTTTAGTGGAATCACCAATCAGTTCGAACTCTTCAAACCCCTTGACCTCTATACGGTAAGTCACGTCCTGCTGCGACTTATTTACCAGCTTTAAAGTAAAGACATTTTCAATTTGGCCTTCAATATTTTCTCTGAACAGCTGATTCCGGTCCCGTAATACATCCACTTCCAGAGGGACCCGACTGACAATATCCCAGACCAATACCGCACTGACCGCCAGCACCATAATAAAGTAGCCTATGCTTTTCATTCGCCACGGGTTGGTCTTGTCTTTTTTGTCTTTGGCCGCCAGGTTACGCTCGGTGGTAAAGCGAATCAGTCCTTTTGGATAGTTCATCTTATCCATAACATCATTACAGGCATCAATGCAGGCACCACAATCAATACATTCATACTGCAAGCCATTACGAATATCGATACCGGTCGGGCACACCTGTACACACATATAGCAGTCAATGCAGTGACCTAAGCCCTTCTCAGCCGGATCGGCCTTGCGTGCACGAGGCCCGCGTGGCTCTCCTCGCTCTGCGTCATACGACACCGTGTAAGTATCTTTATCAAACATAGCCGACTGGAAGCGGGCGTATGGACACATGTGCGTACACATGATTTCCCGCATATAACCAGCATTACCATAGGTACAGAAGGCGAAGAAAAGAACGCTGAACGTTGCCCAGAAGCCGGCGTCCAGGGTAAAGAAGGTCAGAAACAATTCACGCACATCGGTGAAATAGCCGACAAAGCTCATCGACGTTAATAAGGCCACCAACACCCAACTAACTTGTTTACCCGTTTTACGCCAGAACTTATCGAAGTCCATTTTGCGCTCATCCAGCTTAATGCGCTTGTTGCGGGGACCCTCAAACTTTTTCTCGAACCACATGAAAATGAACGTCCAAGTGGTTTGTGGGCACATAAAACCGCACCAGACCCGGCCAAAAATGGTCGTCACAAAAAATAGAGCAACAGCGGCCACAATGGCAAACCAGGCAACAACAGTGAAGTCCTGAGGCCAAAGCGTTAAACCATAGATACGGAAACGCTGCTCCATAATGTCGAGCAGCACCGCCTGCTCACCTTGATAAGTGAGCCAGGGAATAAGCGCAAATACAGCGAGAAGAAGAAAGCCAAAGCCACGTCGGAAGTACTCCATCGCACCTTTAATGTCGCGCACATAAATGCGGCTACGAGGGGAATAGTTATTGTTGTGCTTTTGTCCGTCCGGACGGTGAATTTTGACCTTATCCGCAGACTGAACCGTTATCTTTTGTTCCATGAACAATACCACTTAGTATCACGGCGAGGTGCGCACAGTATAACGGATCCGAACTGTTTGCGCAGCTCACTGAGCTGAATCAATAATACAATCAAAAAGTATGTTACAACCGGCCTCCACATCGTGCCAGTGCGACCACTCATCGGGAGCGTGACTGACCCCGTTGACAGAAGGGATGAAAATAAGCCCGGACTCTGTAATTTCAGTAAAAAACTGCGCGTCGTGCCCAGCCCCACTAGGCATTTTCAGACACGAATACTTTCTTGCTTTTGCCTTCTCTTCTATCTGTTTTGTCAACTTCACTGAACACGCCTGAGGGTTTAACCAGCTCACTTGTTCATACTCAAACTTTAAGCGGTGTTTACGGGCAATGGCGGACAGTGCTTTATTACAAGAATCAGCAAGCTCTTTCATCACATCCGGGCTCATATCACGACCGACAATTGTAAATACGGCTTCTCCGGGTACGGTGTGCGGGCTGCCCGGTTTTAAATCCACTTTCCCCACAGTAATACGTGTTTTTTCTGTGCCGTCTTCGGCGATAATGCGCTCGATTTCATGCGCAAAGTCTGCCAGCCCCATAAAGGCGTCACTGCGCATATGCATCGGTGCCGTACCAGCGTGATCGGCTTTACCTTTTAAGTGCACTATCCATTTAAAGACACCAGAAATGCCCTCTACCGCACCAATGGTAATGTCCTTTTGGAACAACACCGGACCTTGCTCTATGTGCAGTTCATAAAACGCTTTCAATCGCTCTGGTGGCCAGGCTGCATCCAGCGCATCCATCACACTCATGCCATGAGCAGCCATAGCGTCTTTCAGGTACACATTGTCGGCATCGTGAGCTGACATAAGCCAATCTGGGTTCAGTACGCCGGCAATCGCCTGCGACCCCATCATACCACCGAATCGACCTTCTTCTTCTGCGGTACCGACCACCCATACAGGATGCCTTAATTTAATGTCGTTTTCTTTGATCGAGCGCAAAACTTCGAACCCGGCCAGAACGCCCAAAGCGCCATCAAAAATACCACCCGCCGGAACCGTATCTAAATGAGAGCCGGTAAGGACAGCCGGTTTTTTAAGATAGTCGCCCAGACCAAAAAATACATTACCCGCACCATCCATAAAGGTTTCAAAACCTTCGGCTTTAGCCTGTTCCATCATCCAGCGGCGGGCTTCCATATCAGCATCGGTAAAGCCCCAACGGTACACACCATGATCGGTTTCGTTATAACCAATCTTAGACAGTTCAAGCACCGATTTTTTTAAACGATCTGAATTAATACTCAGCATAGTACCTCCTTAGCTTCTGTTATAAGCGTAGGACATAAACTACAGAGCAACAAAAAGGCACTCATAAAAAAGCCCGCACCAAAAGGCGCGGGCAAAGGTTGCACGGGGCTAAGGGGAGCCCCTAGAGGGTTACGACAGTTTGCGTGCAGTTAAGGCTGCATTAAGTACCGCCGCCAACTTAATTGACGATTGAATCGCTTGCGCTGAAACATCATGTTTCAGCAAGGTTTGAACGTGCGAATCAATACACATGCCACAACCGTTCAGTGCCGATACTGCCAATGAGAACAACTCAAAGTCAGCTTTATCCACACCCGGATTAGCCATCGCGTTCATGCGGAGCCCCGCAGGAAGCTTAGAAAACTGTTTATCGCTCGATAAATGCAAGAAGCGATAATAAACGTTATTCATTGCCATTAAAGACGCCGCTGTTTTTGCTGCTGTCTTAACGTTATCTTCAATTTTGCCCTCGGCTTCTTCTTCCACTGCCTGGGTCAGCTCGTCGTCCGACAAGGTGTAAACCAGAGAAAGCGCTGTGCCATAGAACTGGTCGTTGGTTAAACCTGACTGCTCAACATTTGAGAACAAGCTCGACAGGTTAAGCTTGGTGTCTTTACTGTGATCACCCAATAACTGCTTGTAGTCTGCAATTGCCATTCTTTACTCCTGAAATCCTCTGAAAGTGCGGAACAGGCGCCGATGGCAATACCATCAGCGCTTAGTTTAAGGAAGTAACCACCAATTAAAGGGTGTCGCCGCCCAATGCACGGTTACAAGGGCACAGTTCATCGGTCTGCAAACCATCTAAAATACGAACGATTTCTGCCGGGTTACGACCCACGTTCAGGTTGTTTACCGATACGTGCTGGATAACGTTGTGCGGGTCAACGATGAAGGTCGCACGCAGAGCAACATTCTCAGCTTTGTCACGAACACCTAACCCGTCGACCAAAGAACCGTCGTCAGCAAAAGAATACTGGTTCAGGCGGTCAAGGTCAGGGTGCTCACGGCGCCATGCCAACTTCACAAATTCGTTATCGGTGCTGCCGCCCATAACAACCGCGTCGCGGTCAGCAAAATCTTCGTTCAGTTTTGCGAACTCAACAATTTCAGTTGGGCAAACAAAAGTGAAGTCTTTCGGGTAGAAGAAAATGATTTTCCACTTACCTTCAAAGCTGTTGTTGTCGATAGTTTCAAAAGCGCTTTCGCCATTCTCTTCCGGCATATTGAACTTAGGTTTTGCCGCAATAACGCTGAATTCTGGTAGTTTATCGCCTACTGTTAACATAAATGGTCTCCTTGATTGGGATTTAAAATGTTTCGTTCCTTAACGAGTCGAGAGCTAGTGTACGGACGGAGACAAATTGGATAAAACGAATAAAACGAATTATGATAATCGAAAATACCAATTAAAAATGCGACGGGTGCCCCATGAGTAAATTGCCAAGTCTGAAAAACCTAAGCTACCTGCTGGCGCTGCATCAGGAACAAAACTTTAATCGCGCGGCGGCCGAATGCAATGTCAGCCAGTCGACGTTAAGCAGTGGCATTCAAAATCTGGAAGAGCAACTGGATTGCCAGCTTATTGAGCGTGACCATAAGTCCTTTCTTTTTACCGCCTTAGGCGAAGAGGTTGTGGAGAAAGCGCGGGACATTATCAGCGCCTCAGAAGAGTTACTCCATTATGCTCAGGGGCAGGGTAATATTATGGAAGGCCCATTAAGACTGGGCATTATTCCCACCATAGCCCCTTTTGTGATTGGAGAGCTCAGTAAAAACTTACAAGACAAGTTTCCTAAATTGCTGCTGCAACTCTCCGAAGACACAACCCAGAATTTGTTACACCGTTTACGTAACGGCGAACTGGATATTCTACTGCTGGCACTACCTATGGACATACAAGGAAATCAGAAGTGGATACTGGGCAGAGACCCATTCAAACTGGTTCTGCATAAAGATCTGGCAGAAACTGTCGGCGAACCGGTTGACTACGACAAACTGCCCGATCGCAGTATCTTCCTACTGGAAAAAGAGCACTGCATGACTGGTCACGCGGTAGCCGCCTGCCAGCTTACTGACTCAATAAAGATGAACCCCTTTACAGCCACTAGCTTGCACAGCCTGGTACAAATGGCCGACGCGAGGTTAGGCGCGACTTTTGTTCCGCAAATGGCGATAGATCAGGGTATTCTGGAAAACACCGCTCTTGTTTCATTAAAGCCAACAGGCCAGGAGGCCTCCCGCGATATTGGTCTGGTTTACCGGCCAACCACCAGCCGCCGGCAAACCTTCCGTAAAGTCGCAGAAGAAATTGCCCGCCTGTTGCCGGTTAACACACTTAATTAACGTCGTCTGGCTGGCGGTAGCGGATAACGTTCCGCCAGACTAATGCTTTCCCCATCCGGCTTAATGACCCGCGCGTGGCGACGGTTTAACCGCCGTGGATCGGTGACACCACAAGAGTGCGCAATAATATTGACGCCATATTCCATGTATTTGTGATAGTTAGCCGCACGTACCGACTTATCCTCCGGATCCAGCCCCCTCATTAACTTAGGATCATCCGTTGTTACGCCGGTTGGACAAGTGTTCTTGTTACACTGCATAGCCTGAATACAACCCAATGAAAACATAAAGCCCCGTGCCGAGGTCACAAAATCGGCACCCATAGCAATGGCCCAGGCCACATCGGCTGGTGTAATCATTTTGCCAGAGACAATCACTCGGATACGCCCGTGGAGTCCAGCTTCAGTTAATTTATCAATCAATATCGGCAGACTTTCGGTGACTTTTAGACCCACGTAATCCATTAACGGTTGAGGCGCGGCACCCGTTCCTCCGTCGGCGCTATCCAGCGTAATAAAGTCAGGAGCATATTCTTCACCACGGGCCAAAATACAGTCTATCAGTTCGTCTATCCAGGATGGGTCGCCCATAACAAACTTAAAGCCCGTCGGCTTACCGGTTATTTTTCGTACCTTGGTAACAAAGTCGAGCAACTCTTCATTATTGCTAATTTCCGGATGACGGTTGGGACTTATGGCGTCTTCACCTTCTACGATGCCTCGAATTTTAGCAATTTCACTATTGACCTTAACGCCGGGCAGAATCCCCCCTTTACCCGGTTTTGCGCCCTGACTTAGCTTAATTTCAAACATTTTCACGTTGTCGTGACGTCCCAACTCGGCTAATCGTTCTTCGTCTAACTTGCCCTCTTTATCACGAACCCCAAACTTCGCCGTACCCATTTGAAAAACAATGTCGCAGTGCCCCATTAAGTGATAAGGCGATAAACCGCCTTCGCCCGTGTTCAACCAGCAACCCGCTTTTGCAGCGCCCTGTGACAAAGACTTAACCGCAACGGGTGATAACGCACCGTAGCTCATTCCGGAGATATGAAAATACGACACCGGAGAATAAGGCGTCTGGCAATAAGGCCCTATAATAATGGCCTCAGGAGAGGTTGCCTGCTCAGCCATGGGCGGGTAAGGCGCGTTACTGAAAATAATGGTTCCAGTACGACTTAAGTCGCGCGTTGAACCAAAGGCAACGTTACGGTCAGCGTTCTTGGCTGCCCGGTACACCCAACTACGCTGAGCCCGGTTAAACGGCATCTCTTCGCGATCCATAGCAAAGAAGTACTGACGCATGAACTCGCCCATGCGTTCGAACATATAGCGGAAACGCCCAATCACAGGGTAGTTATGGCGGATGGTATGCCGATTTTGGGTTCTGTCGACAACATACATGACGCCGACAGAAACGACCAACGCAATAATGACCAATACAAAAGTGGCCGCTAACCACTGTGCTAAGACAAGTAACGAGTCCGTGCTAAATACGTTGCCGCTCATGGGTACCCAATACATTTTAAGTAACTGATATGAGTATTAACGGTCAAAGCGACAAACAGATCAAGCGCAGTGTCATCAAAATTCTGAAGAATGACGTATACTCTAAATAATTCAATAACAAGGAGAGACCTATGTTCAATCCAAAGTTTGTTTTAACTGCAATGTTAGCGGCGTCTGTAAGCACCGCAGCTACAGCCGAAGATGTCGAAACCGAACGCCATAAAGTGAGCGTCAGCACACTGGCGGATGGCTTTACCAACCCATGGGGGATGACGTTCCTTCCCGATAAAAGCATTTTGGTGACAGAACGATCGGGAGACATCTACTGGGTATCAGCTAATGGTAGCTACCGCGAGAAAATCAGTGGCACGCCGGAAGTTGTTGCTAAAAGTCAGGGCGGTATGCTGGATATAACCGTTGACCCGGACTTTGAGGAAAACAACTGGGTTTACATTAGCTACTCCGAAGCCGCCCAGGACGACGGTAAAGGCAACAGTACGGCCGTTATGCGTGCCAAACTTGAAGACAAACAATTTACGGATAAAGAAGTTATCTTTCGCCAGGCACCAAAATATGAGAGCAATGCACACTTTGGTTCGCGGTTAGTCTTTTCTCCTGAGGGACATTTATATATTACTCTCGGTGACCGTTATTCACGCATGGATGATGCGCAAACACTGGATAACCATCACGGTAAAATCGTACGTATCTGGCCCGATGGCAGTATTCCGGAAGACAACCCCTTTGTTGGCGATGACAACGCACTTGACGAAATTTGGTCCTATGGTCACCGCAACGTTCAGGGCGCTGATATTCATCCTGAAACCGGAAAGTTATGGTCGGTTGAACACGGCCCTCAAGGTGGCGACGAAGTGAATATTCCTGAAGCCGGTAAAAACTATGGCTGGCCAGAAGTGACCTATGGCGTTGACTACGGTGGCGGAACCATCAGCGAAGACGCCGTAAAAGAAGGCACTGAGCAACCGTTTTATTATTGGGTTCCGTCTATTGCAACAGCCGGCGCCACCTTTTATACCGGTGATGCCTTCCCTGAATGGAAAGGTGACTTCTTTGTGGCGGCCCTGAAAAGCTCGGTAGTTGCTCGCCTGGACTTGTATGAAGGCCGTATGATGCATGAAGAACGCTTGTTTGAAGATGCCGTTGATGCACGCATTCGTGACATTACCCAAGGACCCGACGGTTACCTTTACTTACTAACCGACCAGTCTGACGGTGCCATTATTCAGATAAAACCAGCGGATTAATTATGTTGTATTCAGCTGTATTTAGAAAACTCACTTATACGGGGCTGCCTTTATTGGCGGCCTCTTTCGTTGTTCATTCTGCAGATGTTGATGAGACCGTTGTGGTTACCGCAACACAAAGTGAAACTCCCTGGTTAACCACAGCCGCCAGTATCGACCGGGTTAATGTGGAAAGTACCTTACCTTCAATGAAGGTTGACGCCGGTGATGCATTAGCTGGCGTTGCGGGAATTCAGGCTGACAACCGTTACAATTATGCGCAGGATACCCGTTTGGTAGTTCGCGGCTTTGGCTCACGAGCAGCCTTTGGGGTCAGAGGTTTGCAGCTAAACGTTGACGGTATTCCTCTGTCGATGCCGGACGGTCAGGCGCAAACCTCCAGCATTTTTCTCGACAGCATTGATTCGCTTGAGGTGTTACGCGGCCCCTTAGCAACGTTGTACGGTAACTCCGGTGGTGGTGTGGTTGAATGGTTCAGCCGCAAACCGACTGAAACCTCGCTGGAGTGGGGTGGACAGTTCAGCGAGAATGATACTCAGCGGTATAACGTCAATGCCCAGTGGGCGACTGACAATAAGCAACTGCAACTTCTGGCATCGGATTTTCAGACGGATGGCCCACGCCGACATAATTCCGCCGAGCGCCAGCAGCAGGCGGTGCGTTGGTATCATCAGTGGGATGATCAAAACCGGTTCATTATCCGTTACGATAATAACGATGCACCACTGTTGCAGGACCCCAGCGCGCTAACACCCGAAGCCTGGCGTGAAGACCCGACTCAAACGGTACAACGGGCGGTGGACTTCAACACACGGAAAGATATTCACCATCGTCAGGGCTCCTTTAGCTGGTTTCATGAGCGCGACAACGGTGAAGGGTTAGTCTCACTGTGGCAGGGCGATCGCGATATTGAGCAGTTTCTGCCGTTTGCCGGTGATGACAATACCAGTTCCGGTGCCGTTATCGATGTATCGCGCCAATTCGAGGGGGCCCATGCCCGCTGGCGCCAGCGCGGAGTCAATTGGTCGGCAACCGTTGGAGCACAAATAGAGCGCCAGCAGGATCACCGCTTTGGTTATGTGAATGACAGCGGTGAAAAGGGTGACTTGCGACGCAACGAATTCAACTGGATAGAAAATGCTTCCGCTTATCTGCGTTTTCAGTGGCAATTGTCAGAACAGTGGTCAGCATCGGGCGGAGTCCGTTACAGCGACATCAATTATGAGGTAAAAGACTATTTTACTGAACTGGATAACTCCGACGACAGCGGCAACAGTGACTTTAGCGAGACCACCGCTGCCGTTTCGGTTACCTGGCAATTCCTGCCAACCTCGGCGACTTACCTGAGTGTCGGGCAGGGCTTTGAAACGCCGACACTAACTGAACTGGCGTACCGCAACCAGGGCTCAGGCCTGAACCGCGAGCTGGGTCCTTCAACGAATGATCAGTGGGAGTGGGGTATCAAGCACCAACTGCCGCAAAACTGGCGTCTGCACTTTGCTTTCTTTGGTATTAAAAGTGAAGACGAAATACTGGTGGATCAATCAAACGATGGGCGCACGACCTACCGCAACGCATCAGAAACCTCGCGGGAAGGTGCAGAGCTGAGTATTAACGGGGCGCTAACGCAACAATTAGAGTTACTGCTGTCATACAGCTACATCGATGCAACCTTTGATAATGGCCCACTGCAGGGTAATCAGTTGCCCGGTGTCGCAAAAAGTCAGGGCTATTTGCGCCTTAACTGGCAGCCCACAGAGCAATGGTTGGTTCAGTTAGCCGGACAGTACCGTAACGAGACACCGGTTAATGATGCCAATGACACCTTTGCGCCGTCTTATACCACCTGGGATATTGCGGTAAGCCGTGATTGGCAGTGGTCTAAGAGTGAACTGGATGTCTGGGCACGGGTTGATAATATTACAGACAAAGATTATGTAGGCGCCGTTGTCGTCAATCAGGGAAGCGGGCGTTCATTCGAACCCGCTGTAGGGCGGCAAGCAAGCGTCGGCATCAGTTGGCGCCGACGCTTTTAAACCCGTTTTACAGGTGAGTTCTTAACACATCGAGCAGGCGCTGAGCCGTCTGCTCTGATGATGCTGGGTTCTGACCGGTAATCAGCATGCCGTCCTGCACCGCATAAGCCTGCCAGTCCTCTACCTTGCGATAATGGCCGCCTTTGGCGGTCAACTCATCTTCGAGCAGAAAGGGAACGACTTCGGTAAGCTCTACTGCCGCTTCTTCGCTGTTACTGAAACCCGTAACCGTACGGCCCTGAACAATCGGGTCACCACTGGGTGTTTTGGCGTTCAATAGCACGGCTGGTGCGTGGCAAACAGCCGATACCGGTTTACCCTTACTCCAGAAATGCTCAATCAACCTAATAGAATGCTCGTCGTTGGTTAAGTCCCATAGCGGCCCATGGCCCCCCGGATAGAAAATCGCGTCAAAATCTTCCGGATCAACGTCATTCAACTTACAAGTGGTTTCTAACTTCTGTTGCGCCGTTTTGTCTTTATCGAAACGCTCTGTTGCTTCGGTCTGCGCATCGGGCGTCGTGCTGTTCGGATCAATTGGTGGTTTACCACCTTTAGGTGACGCCAAAGTGACATCCACACCAGAATCAGTAAACACATAATACGGAGCGGCAAACTCTTCTACCCAGAACCCCGTTTTATGGTCTGTGTCACCGAGTTTATCGTGTGAGGTTAATACCATTAATACTTTCACTTATTACTCCCGTTAAATGACTTTCAAGCCTATTATAGACTACGCAATAAAATGCCTGATTGATCACTCGCCGTGCTGTTCCAGCCAACGATATAGGGTACGCCGGGTAACCCCCAAAATTTCGGCGGCTTTAGATTTATTTCCCTCAGCGTGCGCCAGCACTTTGCGAATGTACTGGTTTTGATAGTCATCCAGAGTCGGCCACTCGGCAGTGTAATCCACTTCTGGATCATGCTCACTGTCGAGGATTCTTTGAGGTAAGTCTTCAACCGCAATTTTATCGTCCCGGGAAAAAGTAAAAGCACGTTCAATAGCGTTTTGAAGTTCCCTTACGTTGCCCGGAAACCGGTAACGGTAAAGTTGCTCAAGCGCTGCCGGAGAGATACTACGGACGGTTTTATCACTGTTTTTCTGCAACTGCTGTAAAAAATAGTTCGCTAATCGCTCTATGTCCTCGCCACGCTCACGCAAAGGTGGCACTCGTAAACTAAAGGTCTCGAGACGATAAAATAAATCCTGCCGGAAGCGTCCGTCTTCAACGTGCTTTTCTAAGTCCTGGTGAGTAGCCGCCAGTATCCTGACATTAACCGTTTCTTCCTCGTCACTGCCAACAGCCCGGATAGTCCCTTCCTGCAATACACGTAAGAGCTTCGCCTGCAAAGCCATTGGCATCTCACCAATTTCATCCAGCAATAAAGTACCGCCGTCTGCCTGCTTCAGCAAACCCTGACGCTTTTTCTGTGCGCCGGTAAACGCGCCTGCGGCGTGTCCAAAGAATTCACTTTCCATTAAGTCGGCCGGAATTCCGGCGCAATTTACCGCCTGGAAACTATGCTCGGCGCGATCACTTAACTGATGCAATGCCTTAGCCACCAATTCTTTGCCGGTGCCACTTTCACCCGTAATTAAGACGCTGCCGTCAGCTGGCGCAATACGTTCTATCTGGTCATAAAGCTTGCGCATTGCCGGGCTCTGTCCAACCAGCCCTCCCGGCCCTTTTTGTTGCTGCTGGTAACGTTTTAGCTCCCGCTGCAGTGAGCGATGCTCAAGAATACGTTGGACACTCAGCAATAAGTGCTCGACATCCAGAGGTTTAGTTAAAAAGTCATCGGCCCCCTGTTTTAAGGCATCAACGGCCTGATCAACGGTACCGAAAGCGGTTATCAACAGCAGCGCTGGCGCAGTATCGTCATTTTTCAGGCTATCTAAGAGTGACAACCCGGACTGTCCCGGTAATCGGATATCGCTGATGACCAAATCGAGTGGCGCTGCTGCTTTTTTAAAATCCTCGACACAGCCCCAGGCGGTTACCTTGTAACCCTCGGCTTCCAGTTCTTCAACCAGTAACTCCTGCAGAGCCGGGTCGTCTTCAATAACGCCTATTATGGCTTTCGCTGCTGTCATTCGTTACCTCCATTGGTGACCACTTGCCGAATGCATTGCGCGGGCAAACTTAAGGTGACTCGACAGCCACCACCCGGGTTATTGGTCAAAGACAATTCTCCGTTATGATCATTCAATACGTGTTTGACTATCGTTAAACCGAGGCCAGTACCTTTACCCTGCGGTTTATTCGTTTCAAATGGCTGCAATGCCTTGTCCTTCATGACTTCGTGCAGCCCCTCACCGTCGTCGTCAATGGTAATAACCAAGCCGCTGTCAACCAATTCAGCTGCCACTAACACCTCTGATTTAGCGGCCTGCAACCCATTACGCAACACATTAACTAACGCCAGCTCCAGTCGCTTAATGTCTACTTTTAGAATCACATCGACCAGTTCTTTCACCGCAACTTTGGCCGAGCCTTTATCTTGTTCGAACTCGATACTGGTCATTGCCGTTGCCACTAAATCACGCAACGAAATGGCTTCACGCTGCTGTACCGGCGTTCGGGAAAAAGCGAGCAACTGATTCACCAGCCCGGTCAATCGCTGCACCTGACCTCTCACGGCTTTTAACTGGCGTTGGCTGTCGTCGTCCTTATGATTACGCAGTAACCGGCTGGCGCGTCCGTCAATAACGGTAAGCGGGGCTCCCAGCTCGTGTGCCACACCGCTGGCCACGCTACCAATAGCCGCCATTTTCTCCTGTTCTCGCAAGGCTTGTTGTAGCGAAGCCTCATGCTCACGTCGCTGCTCCAGCTCTCGCTCGGCTTCAGTAATACTATCCAACATGCGGTTAAAGCCCTGGGCGACCTCCTGCAGTTCGGACGGTCCGGCAGGTGTTACACGAGTGCTGCGGTTACCTTCTGCCACCTGCAGCATGGCATCCTTTAATGCCACCACATGTCGGCCCACTCCGCGATAGTGGCCGAAGACCAATACAGCAATCGTAATCAACCCAAATGCCGCCCAACTCAACCAGGCGTATTGGCTCAGCGTTTCAAAAGATTCGTCAAAGTCACTGGCTCGCCGGTTTATTTGCAGCAAACCAATAATGCGCCCCCCGCGATCAACAATAGGAAGAAACTGAGAGAAAACATCACGACCTTCAACGCGCCGATAGTCATCCTGCTTGATTCCGGTTTGAACGGTTTGTAACGCAAGCTGACTGTTACTGAGGTCAGTTTCGGTAATACCCGCTTCAGCCACTTGCTGACCATATACGTTATAGACCGACGCCCCATAAACCCGGCCAATGTTGAACACCGAATCCAGGTTTGCCTGAACGGTTCGCAAATCGTTATTAAGCAACGCATCGCTTATGGGTAAGCTGATAGCTCGTCCGAGTAACTCTAAGTCACTCTTTAAGCGCTCATTCGCTTCATCGGACGCCACTTGCAATCCAACACTTATCGCTACGCCGGAAATCAGCAGCATAGGAACAACAACATAAATAAGGAGCCGTCGTTGCAAGCTGGATAATGGCCAACTGTATCTTTTTGTCACACTACCTCCTTTGACTGTGTACTAAGGATACACATTTTTAGGCGGGTTTTCTGGCCTCAAACTTCCCGAAATCAAAAATCGATATAAATCAATAACTTGAAAAGTTGGCACAGTCTTCGCTTTAGTTAGAGTGTTATTAAAACAGATAAATTCATTTAGGAGATTATCATGCAAAAGACAATTATCGCATTAGCAACAGTATTCGCACTGGGCAGCACCGCAGCAATGGCTCAACAGCAACAAGCTCAGGATCCAATGGCACAGCAGCAACAGCAGCAGACTAAGGAAATTTCTGAAGGTATGCTGGTTAAGTTTGTGACCGCTATGGAAGACGTACAGAGTGTGACTGAAAAATACCGCGATCAGTTCCAGGAAGCAGAAAACCAGGAAGAAGCTCGTGAAATTCAACAGTCTGCTCAGGAAGAAATGATTGCAGCCGTTGAAGATGCTGGCCTGACTCCACAAGAGTACAACATGATCATTCAGCAAGCGCAGAATGATGAAGAACTTCGCGCTCGTTTAGAAGAAATGACGGGCGAAGAAAACTCTTAATTCGTAGTTAGTTTAAAACGAAAGCCCGCCGCTCTGTCTGAGTCGCGGGCTTTTTTTGTGTCAAGACTGTAAAATCCGTAATCAGTTGGCTCTGGTTACGGATTTTTTTGATCATCTCTCCTATGCTTTACGTAGGCTTAACTAGAAGAATATTCTTTAACGCAAGGAGAAAGCGAAGTGAAAGCATCCGATTTATTCGTAAAAGCACTTGAAAACGAGGGTGTGAAGTACATTTTCGGCATTCCCGGCGAAGAAAACCTAGACTTACTTGAGTCCCTGTCAAAATCTGATATCGAACTCATTTTAACCCGCCATGAACAGGGCGCGGGTTTCATGGCTGCCACTTATGGCCGCCTGACCGGAAAACCGGGCGTGTGTCTGTCGACCTTAGGTCCGGGCGCAACCAACTTGGTTACCCCCGTCGCCTATGCGCAACTTGGCGCAATGCCAATGGTTGTAATTACCGGACAAAAACCGATAAAGGAGCGTCATCAGGGTCAGTTTCAGATCATTGATGTGGTCGACATGATGACCCCCATTACCAAATACACACAGGCAATTATTAGCGCCAGCAGCATTCCGGCGCACATACGTGAGGCTTTCCGTCGGGCCGAAGATGAACGCCCTGGCGCCTCTCATCTGGAACTCTCTGATGACATCAGCCGCGAAGAGGTCAACAGCCTGCCGATAGAAGCCAGCCATTCGCGCCGTCCCATTACTGAACATAAATCGGTTCGCCATGTACTGGAGTTACTGCGCGAAGCAAAACACCCCGTTCTGCTGATAGGTGCTGCTGCCAACCGTAAAATTACGGCCAAAATGTTACGTGCCTTTGTCGATAAAACCGGCATTCCTTTTATTACTACGCAAATGGGTAAAGGCGTTATCAACGAAGATCATCCTCGCTGGCTGGGTAATGCAGCCGTTTCCGATGGTGACTATCCGCACCGGGCGATAGAAAAAGCCGATTTAATCCTTAATGTGGGCCACGACGTGGTAGAAAAGCCCCCATTTATGATGAAAACCGGCGACAACGACAAGCGTAAAGTCGTACACATTAACTTCCAGGGTGCAGAAATAGACTCGGTTTACTTCCCGCATGCCAGCATGATTGGTGATATCGGCAACAGTATCTGGCAATTAAAAGAGGGCACTGAACCGCAAGACCACTGGGACTTCGACTTTATGTTGAAGGTTCGAGACCATATGCGTGACCATACCGATGAAGGAGCCCATGACGGTAGCTTTCCGGTTTTACCACAACGGCTGGTAGAAGATGTCCGTGAAGTGATGCCAGATGACGGTGTTATCGCGCTGGATAACGGCATTTACAAAATTTGGTTTGCGCGTAATTATCCCGCACGTCAACCGAATACGGTATTACTCGATAATGCCTTAGCGTCAATGGGAGCCGGCTTACCTTCGGCAATGGCGGCTAAGCTCGTCAACCCGGAAAAGAAAGTCATGGCGATATGCGGTGACGGCGGCTTCATGATGAACTCTCAGGAGCTTGAAACCGCGGTTCGTATGGGGCTGGATATTGTTGTCGTTATCTTAAACGACAGTGGCTATGGCATGATCAAGTGGAAACAGCAGCACATGAAACTCAGCGACTATGGCTTAGATTTCAATAACCCGGATTTTGTGAAGTATGCAGAGTCTTATGGCGCTAATGGGTACCGTTTAGATAAAACAGAGAACCTGATACCGCTGCTAAAAGACTGCCTTAGCAAACCCGGTGTGCACCTTATTGATGTGCCCGTAGATTATTCACAAAACGACCGGCTGCTGAACGAAGAAATTCCCGAACGCAGCCGAGCCATTAAGGCCAATTAAGAACGAGTCGGATCGGTATCCGCGAAGTAAGGGTAGTCGTTTAACTTATCGACAAAGGCCTGGAGTCGCGGATACTTATCCAAATTAAAGCGCTCACGGAATAGCCCCCAACTTAAGAAACAACCCAGTCTTACTTCGCCGTCACTAAAAGGGTGCGGCCCTTCGTAGGCGCCCGCGTGCTCTTTCTCTTCCATCAGTTGAAGTATGTCTTCAACTCGTTGTTGCTGACGTTTAAGGTACTTCACGCTGTCTGGCGTTACCCCTTCTTTTTCCAGTAAGAACAAGTTAATCGCCGAATCCATTGCGGTGTTGACCAGACAATATTGATCAAAATCTTTGGCATCAGCGAAGAACCGTTCATCTGCCTTGTCACGAATGTATTTCAGAATGCTGGTGGAGTCATGTAGACGCAAATCATTGTGATGCAGAAAAGGAACTTTTTTAGCCGGACTTAATTTAGCGCTGGTTTCGAAGTCCGTTTCGGTAAATGAAAATTTTGTTTTCGTCTCCAGTAAAGCAATACGGCAATGTCTTACATAAGGTGAGGTATAGCTTCCGAACAATTCCATGATCTTCTCCGGTTAATGATCTCGACAAGCTTCGTCTGGGTACTCTAGCTCAATCGTTGTATGAGCCAACTCAAACACAGCCAACTGTTCCGATATTTGTTGTTTTAAAAGCGCTCTCTCTGCGCATTCCAGTTCTTTTGATACCACAATATGTGCCGTTAAGACATGACGTTCGCCATCCAACGACCAAAAATGTAAATGATGAGCATCGTTAACGAGTTTTAACGATGTCAGTTGCTCTCGTATTTGTCGATAAACTTCCGGATCCGGGGACGCCTGCACAAACAGCTTAATCGTCGAGCCCAGGTGGCGAATAACGTTGACTAAAATAAATAGAGTGAAGGCAATGGATAGCAAAGGATCCAGAATAGGCCAGTCAGCGAACATCAAAATGATAGACACAATTAACACCGCGACCCAACCCAGCACATCTTCAAGCAGATGCCAGTTGAGCACACGCTCGTTTAACGACTTGCCGTGAGAAAGTTTAAACGCCGCATAGCCATTTACAATAACGCCGAACACAGCCAGTAATGCCATACCTTCGGCCATGGGCATTACCGGGTCCCATAACCGTGGAATAGCTTCAAATAAAATCCAGATAGAGCCTGCGGTCAGTACAACCGCATTGATAAACGCGCCAACCAGAGATAAGCGTTGGTAACCGTAGGTAAAAGTGTGAGTCGCGTCTTTTCGGCTGAACTTATCCAGCAACCAGGCCATACCAATTGAGATGCTGTCACCCAAGTCATGAACCGCATCAGCTAAAATGGCCGTACTGTTGGTCAGCACCCCACCAATAAACTCAATAATGGTAAAACACAGGTTGAGAAAAAACGCCCAACCGATGCGCTCCGATGAGCTTTCGTGGTGATGATGGTGGTGCATAAATCTCCTTAATTACCAATTTCAGTAAGTTTTCATCTTAATACTAAGCGAGCCAGAATTCGACATCAGAGATTAATTGTTATATTATAACATTATGTTTAGGTCGTTCGTATCGACTACTCAGTTATAAGGAGAAAGAAATGAGTGATCGACTCGGTATATTTTTCTCTGGCCTGTGTTTTGTCCATTGTCTGGCAACGCCAATACTGCTTATTTTTCTGGGAACCAACTCGTTAGTAAGCACTCTGGAAACGCCTTTTTTTCACCAGCTACTATTGCTTCCAGTGTTAACCATGGCGATATTTCAGGGGTATTATGCCTGGAAAAACCCGCAGGCTAAGCTCAGTCGGGTATTACTACCGCTTGGTTGTTTAGCGGTCGTTATTGCCCAGTTTTTTCATGGCCCAATTGAAATTTTACTCACTGTTATTGGCTCGCTTACCTTAATTAGTGGTCACTTTTTTCATTTAAAGCACGAGCATTGCGCCGGTCAGAGCTAACCGGCGCTACTTGTAAGATAAAAGCCCATTCCGCCTAATAACCAGAGGACACTGATACCGCACAGTCCATTCATGACCTTGTCGCTCAACGAAGAAGAGCCGCCATGGTCATGATGATGGTGGTGTTCGTGTTCTTTTTGCTTCTGTCGCCAAAGTACAACCATAGCCACGCTCAGCAGTAAGAAAATAAGGTTTAAAACAAAACCATAATCCAGCTTAAAGTGCTGTTGTTCTGCCGGAGAGGACCACTGCGACGCATCCGGCAGTAGATCAAACGCCAGTAAACCATAATGCATGGCTAAAGAAGTCGCGACCAGACAGGTAAAGAGCATTAAGGCTATGTACAGAGCCATTTTCCAGCCATAATACCGCGCATTGATTTTGAGCACCGGTAGTACAATTAAGTCGGAAAAAATAAATGCCATAACACCGGCAAAGGCCACACCTTCACCAAACAAAACGGCAGCCAATGGAATGTTCCCCATAGAGCCAATAAAGGTGAAAAATGCTGCCACAGGGCCGACTACCGCTTGCTGCAGTAAAGACCAGAAACCCGGATCACCCTCTGTACCCACACCAATAAACAACCATTCAAAAAACGCACTGGGCACAAAGGCAGAAATGACGCCGGCAACAGTGAAACCAATAAGTACGTCCTTCCAGACCATCTGCCATTCCATTACGTATTTTTGGCCGACCTTTTGCCAGGTATCCTGACTGAAAAGATCCGATAATGTGCTCTCGTGTTGATTTTCCTCGTCCTCTTCGTCTTCTTTTCGCGCATTCTTAATCAGGTTTTGAGGGTTAGTTAACGTAATAAAGAGCCAGACGAATAGAATCAGCAACAACCCGCCAACGTATTCACCCACCACAAACTGCCAACCAAGGAAAATAGAAATAACAAAACCCAGTTCAATGACCAGGTTCGTGGAGGCCAGCATAAAGGCCATTGAAGCACTGAACGCCGCGCCCTTGTTAAACAAAGCCCGGGTGGTTGATAACGCAGCAAAACTGCAGGAACTGGAGATAAAACCGAAAAAGGTACCCAACGAAACAGACTTAAGGTCATTACCCCCCATCGCCTTGCGCATTCGTCGCTTGGTGATAAGCACTTGGATTAAGCTACTAATTAAATAACCTAATACAAACGCCCATAACGCCATCCAGAAAAAACCCAGGCTGGTGTAAGCCGATTCGCCCCATAGCGATAGAAAATTCTCCATGATAGCTCCTTACAAACTGTCAGTTTCACTATATACCAACAAGGAAGATCCGGCCATTGCCCTCCAGTTAACCATCCCATATAGTAGGGAAATTAATTAACATTTTACTAAAACTAAACTACGAAGAAATTTTATGTTAAAGAAGAGAAACGCGTTACTGCTTTTTACATTACCTTTTCTTGTCACCCTGATTTTTTACAATTTTGGGTTTAAATTTATCAATCAGATTATCGGAAATAAGGAAGTTGGAATTTTAGTTACCTTATTGATAACGATATATTTTCTGGTTGTCGCTTTGCTGTCTTTTAAGCTTGGAAAAGCAACTGTGGCGCTACTTACAATAGCGATATTGGCTTTGATGTTCTTACCTGTAAGGCAAAATATCTCAGTTGTAAGCACTTTGAAGGTAGATTCTGAAATTTTTTGGGTAGAGCGCCATAGAGGAGCTTTGATGGCTTATAGCGCTAACAATAAAGTTCTCATAAAACCAGAAAGACTTTACCTAACAGATGACACAATTTATGAAGCACACCTTGAAAACAAAGACGGAGAAGTTTACTTAGTCTACAAGAAAGATAAAGATGACCCTTATCTATCGAAAAAAATCTAAAAACTGATGATTACCCTATTGGCAAAGAGAAATGATTTGAATAAGAACGATAACGATATTCTACTCCCCTTAGCAGGCGTACTTTGGACGATTGTCATGTTAGGAGAGGGGGCTCTTGGCTCGCCGGAGCTCCTGAGTTTCGGCTTTGTCTATGTTTTTATTTATATCTCGAGCCGGTCTAGTACCTCTAAAGAAGTTCATTTTGTCAAAAGGTGGCTTTCATACATCAGCATTACAGGTACTGCTTTTTGGATGATATCAAGTGGAGGAATAACTGCTGGGTCGCCTCTGGCCGCCGTTTACTTTTACTCACTTCCGGTTACGGCCTTATTCTTCAGTATTGTTATTAATATGCTGTTGAATAGAGAAAAATGAGCTCTCTAATAATTATTTCAAGTATTGAGGATACAACAGTACCTAAAAGTAATGGCGCAGAAAAATAAAGATATCTTCAGTATTAAATTTAAGATACGACAAAATGTAGTCGTACATTAAAGTTTTTAAATTTTCTCATCTCTATTAATAGAGTTAGATTTGCGATTACAACACTTCTAACATTAAAGATCTTAATTTAAAAAGAGCAACTTTACTCTTATGACATTAAAGCTTTAAAAAAATTAAAGGGCTTACTGTTCGTGAGCCCGGCCAACCACCTGGTTCAAACGATGGCGCCCTTTCAACCGTTGGTAACACTTATAGGTATAATGGTTCTATTCTAGGGAGGGAGGAGAGGTCACACATTACAGTTGGAAAAATACTCTAGGATTCTTAACCTAATTTTGTGTTATGCTTAGGCTTTATGGGATTAGGTTTGAATTTCATTGTATACGGTAACGCTGTATACGGTCCTGTTTTGAAATGAAAGTATGTAAATGATTACTTTTTTCGGTCGCCGCAGGCGATGAACTTAACCGTTTTGATAGGGCCAGTCTTAACATACTGTTTTTTAAGGCATTAAAAGCATTGAATGTCAGAGGCAAAGTTGATATTTTGAGCAAAACTTGTCGGAGACTATGTAAGTAGTTAAGGTGATTACATGTTTTTTATCGATGAAGACTTCGTTTGATGTGAAAAGGAGATGCTAGGCATCTCCTTTTTATTTTATTAGCATTAAATTCTCTCAAACCGCAACTACGAGCATTTCTTGCTCTCTCTTTTTCAGCTCACAGTCTATCTCGCTTTTTAAACCATCGAGATCATCATCTTTCAAGAAATGCTCACGAGCCCCTGCAAATTGCGCCAACTCAACATAGCAATCAACGACCTTTCCAAGATCGTCCTTATTGCGAAACTGAGTATAAGTAAATGCTTTAGCGCAACCGTAGTTATGTATACGGTCTCTGAAGTTGTACCTGTTATTTATGTAAGCCAGTTCGAAACAGTCGGCAGCACCGCGTTTATCGCCCTCATTATACTTTATAACTCCTTTTACAGAACAACAATAGGATAGATTCTCCGTAAGCTCATCCAAAAATTCTGTCTTATCCTCACTTGAATCTTGCTTCTCCCATAAGCTTTTCATATCTTTGTAACCATGAATTAGAGAGCCCGATAGATTATTCAAGTGCCTTTTTTTCTGCTCTACATCAAGATTATTCTTTCCCTTACCCTCTATGTATTGCCGATAAGCGTCTTTCAAGTCTATTAATTTATGTAGCAGCCTTATCTCTTCCTTTAAAAGGTTTAGCCGGTTAACCTCGGAGATAACTCTGCTACTGATATCATGAGTTTCCTCTACCGTTTTACGAGCTTTATAAATAAAGTAGGCGATCACACCAATTATCAGACCAATAAAACCAAGAACAATTTGAACAAAGCTTACGAAAGACTCTAAAGACTCTCGGGAGCTAGAAGCAGATGAAGCAGCACTGTTCACCGCTTGGTCACTCGAGTGAGTCAAAACACGTAAGTTCTCTGAGTGGATATTCTTTACATGCCCAATTAGAGTTGCCATTCGGTTACTGAGCTCATCTAATTCATTATCGACTATCTCACGCGTTTCCTCTTCCGAAATATAGCCTCCGTTAGCTAGTAACTCACTCTTTATACTAGAAACTTCCTGACTAACTGTCTGAAGCTGACTCTCGACGGTGTCCAAAGACTTTTCTATCTGACTTTGGTTTGTCACCTTGCCTGTATCGGGTTCATTTACTGTATTACTAGCATGTTTTAAAGCTTTGTCGTACAAAACAGTTTCGGTTACTTCTGCTTCCGAAAAACATGAAAAGATTATAAACAACGATAAAAACGTAAGTTTTTTCTTATTCATATAGCTAACCATCTTAACTATAGTTTAATAATTAAATTTGTTAGACTTTCAGAAAAATTGACACCTAGTCTGAAAGAAAGTAACAGCGTTTGCTAATTAGTTTTACATCAATAGGATCGCCCCCCTTAATTCTTTACTTTTTCTTCCTATTTTCATGGGGGTCTAATCTAATTTTTCTGAGTTAGCATTTATTAAAACTAACGTGAATACTACCTAAAAACTTGTGGGTTTATGTTTGCTCTAGGGATATAGTCTCTTTCTTTCTCCATTTTCGAGCTGATATTAATTCATCAACGGCTTAACTTTCTGCTGACATATAGTCTATTACAAAGCGATACTCTACAATTTTTCCTACCAAATCATGCAGTTGGCAAACCTGCGTTTTTAAGGCAGAGTTTTCCAATTAATCATACAACTCCGGCTTCAACCAAATCATGCTTTCGTCTAAGCTAGCCTGCCCGCCTTGTTGAGGGCTAGTCCTCAACTTACGTAATACTTTATTTTCATGTACTACAAAGCCAGCTTGTTGAGCAAGCTCGCACAGAAGAGTCGTCACGGGAATCCGTATTGATTTATATGCACTATCTCCAACAACAATAACTATATTGCCATTTTCGGATATTTTTCCTCTCATCGTTGTGAGTAGTTGAAAAAGGTCATCAAAATACGCTAAAACCATCTCGGGAATATCTTTATTCCAAAGTTCATTTCTTATATTTTTTAGTCCTGTAATCACTTTATCCAAAGCCTTTGGTATATCAAAGTTTACTTCATAGCTACGATTTACTTGAACGTGCGACCTAAGCGTCTTTGCTCTTAGTTCTTTGCAGCTATCATTTGATTTAAAGTAGCCAAGCATCCAAAGCTCAACATTATAAACATCCGTATAATCAAAGCTATTAGGGTAAGGAGGTGAGAAAATAGATAGCTCGAAACCATCAATGTTTTTAGCGTGATCTAAACAGCTTCCTCTTAATATCTCATACTGCTCAAGTTTAGTAGAATGCTTTTGAACATCGGATATTGCTTGTTGTGCTTTCTCGTTAAACGCTTGCTCTACGTCAATCGCTGATTTCTGTCGCGAGTTCCAATTTTGGCGGTATTTTCGACCCTTCCCGCTTATGAAAATATTACTAATCGGGACCAAAATTGAGCCCAAAATTATTGTAAAGAACCGCCTATACTTTTCATCACAAATACGCTCTATAGCTTCTCTATATTGAAGTATTCGTTTAAATGAAGATTTATTATAGAGCCACTTACCAGAGCGACCTGGTTCACAAAACGTTTTAGGAAATGAATCAACTTTTAGTGAAGGTTCTATATCAGCTAAAGTTTCGTATTGAATCTTTGAAAGATATTTTTTTAGTTTTTCTACGTGGTAGCTGCATAACTTTGATTCAGTCAAATCAGCTAAAAACGGGTTAACCTCGACGACTGTCGAAGGGATACCTAAAAACTGAGAGGTTATGGCACTTGTTCCACAGCCTCCGAAAGGATCAAATACGTGGGAAGGTAATTCATCCAATTGATCAACAACATCGAGTACAAGTTTCGGAGAGTACGCTTCTTTAAAACGGAACCAACGTTGAAATGGCACATTTACACTGGGTTGGTTAGAAGAAATAGGCGCTTCTAAATCTAAGCTACCCAACCAGTCTAGAATATTTTTTCTATCTACAGCTGCTTCTACAGGCCCAGTCATTATCAGATCCTTTTAAATTTTCCTATAGTATAACCTATATAAGTAACTGCCGGAAGAGCTCCACAATTAAACTCTCCGAGACACGGAGTTGCATCTCGAAAAAATCGTTCAAACCACTAACTACACAGTGAGTTTTGGCTCCATATAAAACCTAACGGGCCTAGAAAAATCGTGCCTAACCTTATCGTACTCCACTTTATAACTAATATTCGTTCTCCTATAGAAGAAAAGATCATCTTTAGTCGGGTTACGACTACTTTTTAACCCTTTCCTACGAGCATCAAAAACCACTAAAACTCCGATTATTTCTTGCTTGGGGTTGTAGTCGTTAGTATCCTCCAAATAGTTATTTAATTGTCTCGCGCCTTCGTTTGCTCTAGCGTCTCTATAGTTAGTTGTAGATTTACCATCATCGTTTACAGAGTCGCCTAACCACTTAACTTCAATAATAGCTAATCTATTAGATCCCCGATAATCAATATTTAGGTCAACAGGGTGTGAGTCGTCGGTGTTTCGTTCCGGAGTTACATCTGCATATTTACCTAAAGTATTTCTTAGAAATTGGAGTAGCGAGTCCCTCATATATTCCTCAGGCTGTGCCCGAAGATAAAATCGTTTCTCGTCATACCAACACCGTTCCAAAATTTTACAGGTAGACCGCCTAGCGTTATGGTTATGATATTCGTTTAAAAGTTCTTCAAGTCGCTTAAAATCAAAGCGCGTAAAAAAAGAACCGTAACCGGGCGGCGGAGATAACAAAAGACGCTTACTTCCAAAGCAAATGTACTCTTTATTTTCTTTTGTCATTTCATAATAAAGTATTGCACTGGAGACTACGGATTCCGCATCACAATCATATAAAAAGTATTCACTAGAATTTTTTATGTCAGAAACTAATACTGCTTCTTTATCCCTATCGCACACCGGATACTCTCGTAATAGATCAGTATACGATTGAATGTGAACAAAAGAATCACCAAGACTAGTACAGTCGTCGACTAAACCAATCTTGACGCCTCCTTTTAAAGACTCATATGAAACATGGCTGAAGAATCCCTTTATAGACCTTACTAAACTAACCAGTTCGGAAGTCGTCACCTGCTCACTCTTAGGAATCCTAACAAAGAAGGCCTCGCGCAAGTATTCAATTATATCTTGGCTACTATCCTGCATGATGAAACTCATCTAACTTTTTATTGTTATATGTAATCCACGAGAGAGTTGCTATGAGTTTATCATCTTCATCTAATCCAACCCTCGCACAGATGTTTAGTAAACTTCTATATATTCTCTTTCGCGCAGAGCTCCCTAATACTGCTCTCGCACTGCTTTTAGTAGTAGAGTTTTCCAACTCAGGGTTGCCGTAGATTCCCCTTAATATAAATTCAATAGGGGAAAATAGTGTGGTATCGGATGAGTAACTCAAATACTGAGTTCTCATATGGTATTTAGCATTACCAGTTATGAGCCCCAAGAATCTTCTGCCATTATCTGTTAATGACAGGTTCCTGGAACGTTCATTTGTGCCTTCTATCAATCCCCGCCTACGGAGATAATTAACAGCATCAAGTATCGACGTTGACGTGACTTCTCCGTCAGCGAGGTAAAATTCATAGCCCCAGTTTGAGTATGGTGTCTTATCGACCACACCCACGAGGCAGCTTAAATATAGAAAGGCGCACAGCTCTTCAATTGTAAGTTCACTGGAAAAATTTTTTTCAGAGCACTGCAAAAGATAAAGAACATCAAAGACAGCTTCATCTATTACTTGGCTCATAGCTCAGCCGCTCCTGTTAAAAGATCTTCAATCTCTTGGTATGCCTTATCAAACTTAGACTCTGCTTTCTTTTGAACTGAAGACAAATCTGACCAACTTAACATCCTCTCTAACTGCATGTTTTCTTCTGTACACTTTGCAGCCAATTCTTTTAGGATCTCCGAACTATTTATATTGGCAGTGAAGAACAAGCTCTTACCACTACTGACAAAGTTATAAAACATTTCGCCTACCATTTCTTCATATGCTATATCTAATGACCCCTCCGGAGTATCGAGAAGCATTGTCACACTCTCATCCGGCTTGGTTGAAAACTTAAGTAAGCTCATCTTCAATGCTATATCTATAAAAAAACGCTGACTTTCTGAAAAGTGGTAACCCTGTCCGCGGGACACTCCATCAAGAGATATCGACAAAATTGACTTTTTAGCAGAAGGCGCATTTTTTTTATTAAAGTTAATATTTATTGGTATTCCCAAAAACTGTTCAGCTAACTCTTTGAAAAGAGGTAAAAATGAACTTTCTATTTCAAAATATTTGTCTTCCAATAAACTAAAACAGTTTTTATATTCTTTTTCGCATGCCTTTCTTCTTTCCACTAGTTTTTCTTTATTTTCATGCAGCGTTGCTATCTGGCTATTGTATTCCTCTAGGTTCTCCTTAACTTCCTCAGTACGAAAGTTTGGTCTACCGTTAGGAAAGTCAGATTTTATTTTTCCTTCTAAATCCTTTTTTCTCTCTCTTAGCTCCGTAAGTTCCTTCTCTGACTGGCTCAACCGTATTTCTGATTTTTTTACATTATCATTTTTCTTTTGTAGCTCTTCGTCTATTTTCTTTAGCTCTTCATCTAACCCCAGATCATTTGAAGTTCTTTCACTAAGCTCTGCATTACAAACAGGACAACCCTTTGACTCCAGCTTTTTCTTCAGTTCATCTAAAGATTCATCTGTATCACTACCACAATTAAAGCAGCTTCCTCGCTCTATTGACTTTTGTAGCTCTCGAGAGATATGAGAATGGGTAAAGCCCGATGCCAGTTGATCAAACTTTTCTCGATAATTGTTTTCTAGTTTAAGAGCCTTGTGATATTGCTGCGCTATAAGAGCCTTTTCTTCACTAACATTTGCTTCTAAAACTTCAATATCACTCTGTATCTCCTCTAAAGAGTCAAATAATTCCTCCGCAGACTCTATATCTACACCTTCCACAGAGTTTATTTGCCCCAGCGCCTTTTTCTTTAAATCTACAACTTGCTTTATCGCAAACTGTGTATTCCTCTCTTGAGAGGATAATTGTGCTACTCTATGCCTTAAGGTTTTTGCCTTATCCGAGAGCTTTGAATCCAATCCTATGCATGTAAAAAGCGCGTCTTCCAAAGCTTCTGAATCCCAAAACAGCAGATGATGATTTTCATCAAATGAGGATATGTACTGGATTGCAAAGGCAAACCTTTCAAAACTTCCCAAATTAGAGTGCTTTGAAACGAAATTCTCATAATCTTTTGTTTTTAAAGCGTTTTCTTTTCCGTCGCTTTCGTAAATTAATGAGTTAGACTTTAAGTCTCGAATGACTAACTCTTCGAGTTCAAAAGGCTTTTCAAATAACCTTCTTATTCTGTACTCAAAACCACCTAAAGTGAACAATAGCTCAATAGAGGAAGATGATGATGATTCGTTCTTTAATCTGCCCGGAAAATACTTAGCCGTATACCTCTTAGCATCGGCGAGGCGGTTTTCGCTTTTTACACTCGCAGAACTTTGTCGCCGTAAGTAGCCACAGAGCCCAAATATTATTGAAGAAAGAAGTGTGGACTTCCCTAGCCCATTAGCTCCGGCTAAGCAATAGGCATTTCGGTTTATTTTTAGCTTTACGTTGCCGTTCACCTTCTGATATATACCGAAACCTTCGAGGCCTATAGAACGAAGATGGGGTAACGATATTAATTCTCTTTCGCTACTTTTCAGTTGCCCGCCCATAAGAAATACCAATTTTTAATCTAGTTAGTACACTAGGCTATTACAATTAGTAGGTTTTAGTCTAGTAATCTTAGTAAGTCATTATATTTGGATAACAGGCCTAGCATTAGTAGCTGAAGTTTATAGGGGCTCAGGTAAAGGGCTAACCCAACACTTATTTTACCTGTTGAAGTTTGAGAAACTAACTTAACCTTCTCCTTACTATGATGCCCTTAGTCATTAATTTAAAAGTTGAATGGCACTCTCGCTTATACTACTAAATCGCTAATAGAAAGTTACTAGCCCAACGCTCTAAACTTTCCAGAGGAATATTTCCCCCGCCAGATCCACCATGTCTCGGATGATGAATGCTAGTTACGTTTCCATCGAGAACCTCCCTTTCAATTACCGCCGACGGCCAGCTTAATGTTTTCTCAGTGATCCCTTTTACTAACGTAGGCCGAACATCATTCCACTTTGATGGAGTAGTTCGAAATAATTTCGAAGATAGTTTGCTAACCCCATCAGAAGTATCAACCTCCAAGATATACGCATGTCGTCCCTCATAACCCACCTCAACGCAACAAATGACCCGAGGGTCACCATTCTTCAACAAATGCTTTTGACCTCGTCCTGACTGCGGCAGAGCCGTTATTTCTTTTGATAGCAACGTGACTCCATTTTTCTGAAGTAGCTCCAGCATGTGATGAAAAGCTTCGAAGCGGCTTTCACACATTCGGGTTAAATCTGTCTCGTCATTAGGTCCCGTAAAATCAGCGGCGGGAAGTTTCCCTCCTTCCGTAGGTTCGTCAGTGCTGACCTCTTCGCTGGCGACTTCATTGGGTTCAGGGTTAGAAGCCACTGTATCACTCTCGACTACCTCATTCACTTTGGCGGTTTGGGTATGCCCAAGGAAGTTAATGGTGTGAGTGTCATTTATTAAAATTACCGGTTCGTTATTATTAGATGCGGTTTCATCATCATTGATTTCATGTTCATCGGGGCGCTGTGTCCACGGAGAACCGTTTGGCGTGCCTCCAGTTTGTTTATTTTCATAGCGTTTAAAGGAGTCATGCTGGAAAAGAACTTTATCCGGCAAGCTTCCGTGAAAGGTTAAATCCGTAACTTCTTCCACAAAGAACTTATTGTTGGTTTCATCCTGCCGACCATGGAAAACAAACGACCAACCAAGCATTTGAGGCGGTTCAAATGAAAACGTCCACATTTCCCAACCATTATTCACTCTGGAGAACTGCTTATAGTGCCTAAAAATACTTTCAAATGATTTACGAGCGTTACGGTCTATCAAAAGCCAGGCCAACATCCGTCGAGTACCTGCATCATCAAATGCATTTTTTGGAAAGGCGGATAGCTTTAAAACATTAACAATCACCTTTCCCTCATTTAAACGCTCTATGACGTCAAACTCATGCGTTAACGTTTCAGAGGTAAGTGCCGCACGGCACAAATAGCCGGAATGTAAAAACAAAACCCGGGCGAGCTCTAGCTGCGGAATGACAAAACTTGGCTTCCCGGGCGTTTCAATCAGGAATCCTTGTTGACGCGCTTCTACTTTCGCTAGTGACGCATAGGCAAACTCCGGAAACTCGTTCAAATTGCACTCACTAATTATTGAATCCCGGGTGATTGAACATGAAGCTCTGTCACGTTTTGGCTTTTCACCTATGGCATTTAACATCCGCCCCCGGGCAAGCATGGGTAAGTTAGAGAAGGCGGCATGACGCTTATTCTGTATTGGACTCAACCAGGCATTAATACGCCAGTATTTTGCTGTCGTGCTTCGGAAGAGATCGCCTAGATGAAGCAGCTTCGAATTGTTCTCAATGCCTTTAAATCTGTCCGCCACGAAGAATTACCTCTCTTAAAAACTCATCGGATCCATCAGTAATCCGCTCGATACTCAACCCGGCCAATCGTAACAAACGCCAATGAGACAACTCTTCATGCTGAAATAGCAGTTGGTAAGCCGCGTAAGTCAGTCTTCTTATTTGATAATCCGTTATGGATTCCGAGTAGGTATCGAGGCAGTGATTCAGTATTGGAAGCTTGGTAAGATTTTTAGCGCATGAGCGGCCATGAGGGAGGTGATTAATCAACCAAAGCTTCGATAACCGGGGAGCGCTTAAATCAGAGTCCTTTTCAGTTATAAGCTCTAAGCATCTTCGCGTTAGTGTTAAGTCGCGATAATGCCAGTTTATTGACTTGTGCCCGTTACGTTTCCGTCTCCTGCCTGCATTAAAGTCTATTAACCATTTCCTATCATGCCGATAAAGCCATGCGTAAACGCCTCCTTCAGCACGCCTAGCCTCCTTTATTTCTAATCGTCGCAGTAGTGATTGCCACTTCGTTCGATAGATATCGGCTTGCCCTTTGGTCTTTTGCTTAACAAGACGGCGAATAGGTACGGCCCGCTTTTTCTTTACTTCATGGATCGTTTCCGCGACCGTCGCCTTCAATTTTAATGTTTGCCATACAATTAAGTGCTGCAAGGCACTGAATGACTTGCGGTGCTTACGGAAAATCGTTCTCAGCCAATTCGCGTCATTTTTGACGTCAAAGTCTAAATTAAGCTCTTGAAGAGCAGAGCTCGGAAAGCAGGACAGCAATGCTTCTGCTATCTGCTCATGGTCTGCATAACGCCCTCTGGTCATTGCGTTGTCAGCCGCTAATGCCTGATAAAAAGACGTCCATTGATCAAATGACGCCGACTCCATTGCCGGTAGCGATAAGACCTCGTTTGCTGATGAGCACAGCTTAAGCAAGCCCGGGTGAATCTTACCAGTTACTTCAGACTCATTTTTTATAGTGGTGGGACACAAAACGTAGGCGTGTCGATGCTCTTGCCAACTTTCCGGTAAGTTCTTCAGGCATGCGGAACATACGCAGGTATTGAGTCCAGGAATAAACCACCGTCTATCCCAGAAGGTTTCTCCGTAATCCCTTATTTGATTTTCCATACAAGAAGGGCAAAGACGAAAGTAACTTACCGCTTTTACTCTTGATGCAGCGACACCGAGCATCATATGAACCGCACCATTGCTGAACCCTGACATTAGTTTTATCGCACGCTGTCTAATAGACTCGGGTACGAACGGTGCATAAAAAGGGAATAGGGTATGTTGGTAAATCAGTTTTTCAGCAGAATATTGACCTGTTCTTGCCAGATGTTGACTGATCTTCTCAATATGGCTGGGTAAATCTAACGTTGATATCACCTTACGGTTGCCAAAGACTTCATCGAGCAACTGCTTAGGGCTGGAAATGGCTTCATTAACGCCTGTCCTCGCTATGACACTGTAAATCAGCTCATTAGGATAGGGGACAGGAACATTCGTCATTTCAGCCGACCTTATCCATCCATTTGTTCATCGGAAATATGAGGCCGGACGATTTAAGCGTTTCATAAGCTTCGTCTTTAGAACTGCTTTGAGAAGATAAAAACCTCAGGTCTTCTGTCGCTAGTGTATGCCACTCATCTTTTTTCAAGCGCTTAGTCTTTTGCTTTTTAGGCGCCGCTTTTACGTCATCATGCTTTGGAGAGGATAGCCACGACGATACAATGGGCAATAGTTCCTGAAGCGATGCGTCAGGATGCTCTTTGAAAGCGCGTTTAACCGTTTCAAGAAGCAGAGAGCTATCATCGTATCCAAACTGACTGAGCATCATATACAGCCGTTTTTCATCGTCCGACACCAACTCATCCATTTCATCCGAGGCAATCGACGCTTCATCAACCTGGGACTGCAATTCAAGTAGGCGTTTATCCGTATCCTTTAACCGTAGGTCTGAATACTCCGCTATTTTTTCTGCGTCGTTCGAGCGAAGTGCTGCCAGCATAGGATGCACCGGGCCCAATTCATCCTGATAGACTTGTCGCAATAAGCCCGAGGTTATGCGCTCTACTCCTGTCGCAATGGCTCTTAACTGAGCTAAGACAAATAACTTAACAACAATATCCAGTACGCCCTGGCTTAAATCGTACCAAGTGTTTCTGATGTCATCCGTTAACAGCTCATCGCGATGTTTGAGCCATTGAAGCTTCCAAAGTTTGTTAGTGAATGCATGCCATTCGCCCGGGCGACCATTGGACTGATATTGTTTCATTGGTTCCCAGAAAATCGCGCCGAATCCCGCACTACGCCTTGCTGAACGCAAGTCGACTTCAAATATCTCTTTTGCTTTGGGCGTGCCAACAAGCACAACCGGTAAACCAATGGTATTTACCAGAGTGACAAAGAAATTCAGCATTTTCTCAGAGCCACCTGACTTTGATCGGCTCAAATGCTGGATCTCATCAATAATAAGAACACCCAGGGCATGCGAATTGGAAATTTGCGCCATAATAGCCAGCATGTTCTCTACACTATGTCGCTTCATACCGTAGCGTTGTTCATAGTGCGTATTAAGAACCCGATCTAACGCTCTGAAAAAGTTCTGACAAATACCTTTAAGAGAGCCATCAAACGAACAGTCAACTTTGAGATAAACGACCTGCTCTAAGTTATAGTCAGGATGGTAAATGACTTGGGGATAACCAGAGAGTACCCGGCCGATGGTCGTCGTTTTGCCACTGCCGGAGCAACCAATAATCGACATACTTTGAGCGGTTGATTTCACCTCATCAAAGCGAAAGGCCGATAGGTCGCCCGTTAATAATCGCTCGTAACCGTTCTGAAGGTGCTTTTGTCTTGATCCATTTTTTGGATTGCGGCCAACATAACCACCACGGATCATAATGGACAGCTTCTCTTCCAGTTGTAGGTGTGTTGATAGCGGTTGAAAGAACTCATCTGTGAGACGGCTAATTGAGTGGACTCTGACGTGTCCCGAAGCAAGTAAGTCTTCCGGTCGACAATGAGCATCAATTTTCAAAGACTCAGCAATATTTTTTACCGACTTTATCGGTGGTAAAGCCTCAATCAGAGGGTTGCCACGGTAACTTTCCACACCGGTATCATGATAACCGGCGGTTATTGATTCAATACCACCAAATGTCATGAGTTCGGCTCCGAGTCATCACCAAACAGCTCTGACAGATAATCAGGGTAATCGTAAGTCTCGTCATTTGAGTGCTTAATAGGAACCACTTTTGCCGGTTCTTTTTTATTATCCCGTTCAGGGCGAACTGCCGTATCCCGACGTTCTTGCTCTCTGGCTTCCGCTTTATTTTTCTTTATGTTGCGAATACGCTCAGCATCACTGCTTTTTGATCCACTGCTACCCTTGGTTGCTTTTTTAACCTTATCTTCAATAAGCTGATCAAGTTCCCGGGCTTTAGGCGCGTATCCTTGTTCAGCTTTTGCATGAGCACCTTTAATGATTTGCTGCCTCTCCCAAACTTGCTTCCAGGTAAGATCTCGAAACTCACGGCTTCGAGTCGATAAATCACAAGTCCAGAACAGTTTCTTACCCACTTCCGGAAACAAGTAAATATGGTTAGCGCTTCCCGGGTCGTAAGCAGCCATAAGGCCTTTCGGCCTTTTAACGGATGAATCCCGATGCATCCATCCGGCTTCAATCAGCTCTCGGCCGGTATATGTCAGGCCCCAAAGTTTTACACCTTGCTCAGAAACGGTAACTTTCTTCCTGGGTAATAAAACAACCCGGGCAAGGTCCACGTCGACATTCCGAAGTTTTCCAACACGGTTCTGAATGCCCCAGTTCCATAGGTGAATAGGAACTGATGGAACTTCTTCCGGAATATCCACTGCGCGGTCATATTTCTTCATCGGTTTATGCAGATTGTGATTAATAATGGCGTTAAGCATTATTTCAGTGAAGTCGTTCATTGAGATTTTAGCTTCCGCACGATAATCACTCTCACCATGTTTTTTGATCCGATTGCCTTCAACAACACCCGGTAAATATGGCTTGAAGGTGCCCTGAATAGTCTTAAAAAAGCGCTCCACTATCCCTTTAGCATCACCACGGCGGGGCGGAGCACTCTCCAGTCGAACGCCTAACCCTTCAATCAAGTATTGAGCCTGATGGCTCATTAACTCACCTCTGTCGGCAAGAACAACATCCGGCAAACCAACTGACGGCCAATCCTCCGGTGAAAGATCTATGCCGTACTTCTTACACACTTCAGTTTTATCGCCAAAACTGGACGTTAAAGCCTTCATGGCAACCACGTAAGACGGGTTATCTACGCCTATGTAAAATCCCGTTACCATTCGACTAAATACATCAATCACCATGTATATCGTTGGTCGCCCAATGACCTTATCTGGCTCGTCATCATCAACCAGGTAGATGTCAGCAATTGTCGCATCAATCTCGTAACGGCTCCCCGGTCCTAACGCTTGCTCGGTTGCTGTGCCGTATAACGGCCTAACATCTTTGCGATAGTTGGTCACAGGTGTTTGCGCTATAAGCTTGTCGGTTTTTTCGTATTCACGAAGATAAAAATGCTGAAACTGTCGATAGGTTGGTATCTGCTCTTCACTGGCATCTGGGTTTGCGAACTTATAAGCTGAAGCAAACTTACGGTACGCGTAGCTGACAGACATATTCTTGTCGTTAAGTAGCACCGTTTCTATAGTACGTCGAAATAGTCGACGTATATCATCGTTTAACGGCACTGTAGTTCCCGGGTTGTGTATTCGACGTTGCCCGGGTGTTTTGTCTTTGAAACTTCGAGGCTTACCGGGCGCACCAGAATTCTTGAAGTCGGGCAGTAGTGCATTTTTAAGCTGACCTCGTTGCCAGTACCTTCTCAGATACTTGTAGAGCGTAGGAACACTGACTTTCGATTTGTCAGCGACATTTTTCAGCAGTGCAGCACGCTCTTTTTTAAAATACATTTTCTCATCTACGATGATGTCTTTAATCGCCTGATAAGCTTTTTCGCGACGTTTGTAGTCAGAACTACCTTCCTCCGGCGTAAGTATCTGTAGCTCAGCAAAAGGGTCTTCAACGCGCGTAAGCTGACCCGCAGCAACTAAGTCCTCGAGCACATCGATATACTCTGAGGTGGGTGTTCCTTTATTCTCATCAATGCACAACCAAATAAGCCGGGTGCTCTCCACGAACAAGATGCGGTACCGCTTGTTGTCATATTCAACAACATCATTAACTCGCCACATTCACCGCACCTCCCAAGCTCTCTAACTCGTGACACGTAAAATCCCTTCCGCTCAGTTTTCTGAATGGTTTTCTGACATCAAACGTAATAACACGGGATGCGCATAGCACTCTTAAATCATAAAGTGACTCACCCAACTCAAGGTCGTAAGCCCGGTCAATGGCCTTACACAACTCAATAATATTGAGCCCCGGGTTATCCGCGACTGCCGCTTTAAACATCGCAAGACTCGACGCAGTTAGAACCTTGTCGCCCGATTCCAGCTCTCCTTTAACAACATACAGCCAGTCAATATTTGCCTTGGCTACTGGATCAATTTCACGCTCAGTAACGAGATACCAGGGAAGCTCTTTTTGCTTCCAGTAACGCCGTTCAATTTCTAACTTCTCAACAATGCGAGCATCATCAAGGCTATCTGTGTACTTGGCTTGTAGCACAAATTTAGGCTCTGATTTGTCAGTAGAATCCACTAAAAAGTCTGACGACATGACCATATCGACGCCATTGTTGGCAGGATGAAGCAAGTCATTTTCCCGGGCGATATCTCGCGTGTCATCACGAATCAGAGGAAATTGTTCACGTATGTCAGTAACGGAAGGGTTGTTATCAAGCAGCAGGAAAACAGCAAATTCGAGATCGGAAAGTAAGTGGTGAATGCGTTTGGTGAGATGAGAATAGACCTGTCGGGATCGGCCTAAAGATGGAACTTCATCGACCCGCACCCAAGGGCTGTAATCCGTACCGGAGCCAGATCCGCGGCCGTCCTTTATTCTTTTCGTAATCTGCGTCTCGCTCAGCGAGTATTTTGATTTTGCCATGTCATCAACTCGATCTGCTTTGTTTCAGCATAACCGAGTTACTCGGTTTATCAAACTAAGTCGTTGATGTTGCTAAATCAGCTATCTTTCTCATTTCATGTAGCCATATATCTACTGCAAGAGCTCGTTTAGCAGGATTAAATTTCCAAGCTACTTCAGTAGGCCTGCTTATAGCGGCACCAGAATAGTGTCGATTTAAAAGCTTAACATCTAGAAAAGTCTCTTGGTTTTTATGGGCACAGGCATTTCTGATGATTTGAAGCTGTTTGATATTATGAAAGCTACCATAAGCTGTTGATAGCTGCTGCTCATTACTTGGTTGGACTCTAGAGATAATTCGAAGAAATACATCAAGATCTCCCCAAGTAGGTTCCTTTCTCATCAAGAAGTTCAAATGACCTTGGGGAGTTGTATTGTTACCAAAAGCACTTTGCTTAGCCTCATAGCAAAGCCTTTGCCAAGACTTCCCTGCCGCAATCCCTGTAATCAAATCACCATTACGCGCTTTAGTTCCCCAACAAGAGCTCAGGAACATGGTCCGGTTAAACTTACACCAGGACTGCCACATATCTGAAAGGAGAACTTCGGTTAGGTAGTTAAACTCCCATTTTGAAAGCTTTCTCTTCTTCAGATATATCTCATCGGCTCTCGATTTATAGGAGAAACACCGTGAGTTAAATTTTTTGTAAGCTTTAGCTAAATGCATTACTAGTGAGTTAGCACATCACAGAGCACTTTGAACCTAGCTCTTCTCTGGGGAGCTTTGGTAGTACTAGACATACAAGCTTTCACATATACTTTGTGCTCACCTTCTTCATCCTGATTTTCATGAGCACTCGCAAGCTCCTCAAGTTTCGGTAAGACTCGTTCCTTATCAATTTTGAATTCCAGATCGGGCCTAACATCAGTAAACTGCTCTACTCCAGGAAGCCCAAACTTGCAATGTGTATACGCACAGAACAATGAGTTCAATGCATAGGATTTCATCATGAAGGTGTCGTACAATGGCTCGAAATCGGTAGCAAGAACCTGAAAGAATGAGTCGATTACTTCGTAATAGTAGTCAGAATGTGGAAATTCTTTCTCGTACTCTTTATATAGTTTTTCTATTGAGGAAGCCGACTTTTGCACTATTCCTGACTCTAAAGCCAAGATTAGATCGGCAATAAATTCAGAGTCGTGCATTCTAGCTAACTGCTTGGAAGTAAAGACTTTTAGACCTTCAAGGGCTGGTGAGTACTTATCTGACATTTCTACCACGAACCATTTAAATGCTCCCTGATAAGTAGCATGTCTTTTCTCGGCGGCAGATAACGGAGCCGTGTAAGCATTTATTCGTCTAAACATTTCTAGAAGTTCAGAGCGTTTCGCTGACAGTATGGTTGAGACCTCAATCTGATACGAAATAAATCGTTGCTTCGCATCATCATCCAAATCTTCAAACTTCATGCCCCTATAGTCACGTGAAGCCGACGTTAAGCGGAATTTATTTGAATAGAAATCTATAATTGTGGTTAATCGCTGTTGACCATCTACCACCTCTTTTATTGGTCTGTTAACCATTTCATTAAATATTTGATATAAATATATTTTAGGGAATGGGTAACCTTCCAATATGGTATCAATAAAATACGATCTGGCAGAGTCAGGCCAAAGACCTGAGCCTCTTTGGTACTCTTTATTGATAAGAACTTCTTTTCGTTCGACTTGATCAACTAAATCAATAAGTGTCACTTGCCCTACATTTAAATGCATCTTGAATTCTCTATCCGGTTTATTCACAAGAATCTTATGTGAGAATATATTCTAAAATTTATTACGAGCATTAGTTTGGACAAGAAAGCATCAAAAAACAACTAACGGTAACCACTACAATTTAACAACTTTAATGTCTCATTTAAGATCTTTAATGTTACTTAAGAACTTTAATGTACGCCGACACAAAAAAGGGCCTTTCGGCCCTTCCTCATTCCACCGTCACCGATTTTGCCAGGTTCCTGGGCTGATCCACATCCGTACCTTTAATCAGGGCTACATAGTAGGACAGCAGCTGCAAAGGAACGGTATAGACAATAGGTGCTATGACTTCGTCGCAATGGCAGACGTTAAGCACATTTAACGACTCATCGCCTTTAAATCGAGCGTTTTTATCGGCAAAAACGTACATCAAGCCGCCACGAGCGCGTACCTCTTCAACGTTCGACTTCAGCTTTTCCAGCAAATCGTTGTTCGGTGCCACGACAATAACCGGCATTTCTTCATCAATAAGCGCCAGTGGGCCGTGCTTTAGCTCACCAGCCGCGTAGGCTTCGGCGTGAATGTATGAAATTTCCTTCAGTTTTAACGCACCTTCCATCGCAATAGGGTACTGATTACCCCGCCCCAGGAACAAACTGTGCTCTTTATTGGCAAAGTCCTGCGCTAGCTCTTCAATTTCATCCGCTAATGATACCGCTTCTTCCAGCTTAGCCGGCAATGCCTGTAACGCATGAACAACGGCTTGTTGTTGCTGCTCTGGCATGCCTCTATATTTGCCAATACCCAATGTCAGCATCAGCAAACCGGTAAGCTGAGTGGTAAACGCTTTGGTTGATGCCACACCAATTTCTGCACCTGCGCGGGTTAAAAAGGCCAGGTCTGATTCGCGTACCATAGACGAGGAGCCCACGTTACAAATGGTGAGGCTGCCTTTATAGCCCAGTTCTTTGGACAAGCGCAGTGCCGCTAAGGTATCCGCCGTTTCACCGCTTTGAGAAATAGTCACCAGCAAACTGTTCGGGTGAACATAGGACTTGCGGTAGCGAAATTCCGAGGCTATTTCGACATTGCACGAGACATTCGCCATCGATTCCAGCCAGTAGCGAGCCACCATGCCCGCATGGTAACTGGTACCGCAAGCTACTATTTGAACGTGCTCAATGTCTTTTAAGATACTTGCGGCATCTTCACCAAAGGCGTTATCCAACACGGTGGTTTCGGACAAGCGGCCTTCCAGTGTGTTACGAACGGCAATAGGCTGCTCGTAAATCTCTTTTAGCATGAAATGGCGATACTCGCCTTTACCACCCGCGTCGTAGCTTACGTCAGATTCAACAACTTCACGTTCGACAGCGTTACCTTCAGAATCGTAAATGTCGATTTCAGTGCGGTTAATGTCGGCTACATCGCCTTCTTCCAGATAGATAAACTGACGGGTTACCGGCAATAGAGCTAACTGGTCAGAAGCCACAAAGTTTTCGCCAATACCAACACCAATAACCAAAGGGCTACCTGAACGAGCAACCACTAAACGCTCTGGGTATTTAGTATCCATAACCACGGTGCCATAGGCGCCTTCCAGCTGACGTACCGCCGATTTAACTGCGTCCAGCAAATCATCATGCGTTTTGCGCTCGTGGTGAATTAAGTGAGCGATTACTTCGGTGTCAGTCTGCGAGTTAAAAACATAACCTTCGGCTTTTAGTTCTTCGCGCAGCCGTTCATGGTTTTCAATAATGCCGTTATGCACCACCGCAATTTCATCTTCAGAGCGGTGAGGGTGAGCGTTCGCTTCCGTCACGCCGCCGTGCGTAGCCCAGCGGGTATGCGCAATACCGATAGTGCCGTCTAAGGGGTTTTGCTCTATGGCGTCTTTCAGCTCCTGTACCTTACCGGTACGGCGTACGCTTTTAAGGTGATTATCAGCGTCGATAACAGCCACTCCAGCCGAATCGTAACCCCGGTACTCCAGTCGTTTTAAACCTTCCAGTAAAATACCTGTTACTCGACGTTCTGACGTCGCGCCTACAATACCGCACATAAGTTAACTTCCTTTTTTCGACTGTGGACGTTGCCATCCGCTGATATTACGCTGCTTGCCACGGGCTACAGCCAGTTCCTCGTCAGCTACCGCGCGGGTAATAACCGAGCCGGCACCAACGGTTGCGTTCTTGCCAATGGCGACAGGCGCAACCAGAGAACTGTTTGAACCAATAAAAGCGCCGTCACCAATTTCGGTGAGCGCTTTATTCACACCATCGTAATTGCAGGTAATGGTACCTGCACCAATATTTGCGTATTCACCCACCTGGGTGTCGCCAAGATAAGTTAAATGGCTGGCTTTCGAACCTTTACCCAAACGGCTTTTTTTCATCTCGACAAAGTTTCCGACCTGCGCTTCATCGGCAAGTTCCGCACCCGGACGCAAGCGTGCAAAAGGCCCTACTTTGCAGCCTTTCGCTACTTTTGCGTCTTCAATATGGGAGTTCGCGCGGATAACCGTGTCATCACCGATAACGGAGTTTCTTATGACACAGTTTGGCTCTATAACCACCCGGTCACCCAGAACCACACTGCCTTCAAACACCGCATTAATATCTATAATGACATCGCTGCCGGCGCTTAATTTTCCGCGGCAGTCGAAGCGGGCAGGATCAATTAAGGTAACACCCTGGGTCATGAGTTCTTCCGCCTGACGCTGCTGCAGTGCACGTTCTAAAGAAGCTAACTGCTGGCGGTTATTCGCACCTTCCACTTCCTGCGCGTTGTCGGGCTGTGCAGTGGCAATATTTACGCCTTCCTGGGCGGCCATTGCCACAATATCGGTCAGGTAATATTCTTTTTGCGCATTGTCATTGCTCAGTTGCTCAAGCCAGCTTTTTAACTTATCGCTGTCGGCAATCATAATACCGGTGTTCACTTCGTTAATAGCTAACTGCTGCGCATTTGCGTCTTTTTGCTCGACAATACCGGTTACGCTGCGACATTCATTACGCACAATACGCCCATAACCCATCGGTTCTGCTAGCGTCATAGTCAGCAAACCAAGCGAGGTGTTTGCGCTGGCGGTTACCAGTTTAATTAAGGTGGATTCTGTCAGCAGCGGTACGTCACCATACAAAATAATGACTTTTTCACTGCTTTTTAGGTGTGGAATAACCTGCTGAACCGCATGACCGGTACCCAATTGTTCACGTTGTTCTACCCAGGTTAAGTCATCGCCTGCTATCGCCTGCTGAAGCTGATCGCCGCCATGACCGTAAATCAAATTAATCGCGTCTGGCTTTAACGACCGTGCTGTATCAATAACATGCTCTACCATCGGTTTATTGGCTACTTTGTGCAGCACCTTAGGTAGGTCCGATCGCATTCGGGTTCCTTTTCCTGCGGCCAGAATAACAACGCGTAACTTCATATCAATAGGTCCTTAATTCAGTATCGCTAGCATAAGCCTTATTACATTAGTCTATTGTAACGACAAAAAAGGCCTTGTTGCACTAACAACAAGGCCTTTTACGTAGTTTAACGCAGAAGTTTTAGCGCTTAAGCTTACGAATAATATCGATTTGAGCTAACGCACGCGATAACTCAGCAATAGCTTCTGCGTAGGTCACATCGGAACCTGAATCGGCAATGGCTTCTTCAGCACGTTTCTTCGCTGCTTCAGCTTCTTGCAAATCAAGGTCATCACCACGAACAGCGATGTCCGCAAGCACGATGACGTGACCAGGCTGTACTTCTAACACACCACCGGCAACATACAGAAGCTCTTCGTCACCCGCTTCACTGACATAACGAACCATACCTGGCTTGATTTTTGTCAGTAGGGGCGCGTGACCTGGGTAAATACCCAGCTCACCTTCGCTACCAGTGACCTGAACCGTTTGCACAACACCAGAAAACAGTTTGTCTTCAGCGCTGACAACGTCCAGATTTAATGTTTGTGCTGCCATTCAAACCTCCCGGTCGGTTACAGGTTTTTGGCTTTCTCTACCGCTTCTTCGATGGTACCAACCATGTAGAAGGCCTGCTCTGGCAAATCATCGTACTCGCCATCCAAAATGCCTTTAAAGCCAGCAATAGTATCTTTTAGCGATACATATTTACCTGGAGCACCAGTGAATACTTCGGCTACGAAGAAAGGCTGAGACAAGAAGCGCTGAATTTTACGAGCACGAGATACTGACAACTTGTCTTCTTCAGACAGCTCGTCCATACCCAGAATCGCAATGATGTCTTTCAGCTCTTTATAACGCTGCAGTACTTCCTGAACACCCATTGCCGTGTCGTAGTGTTCATCACCGATAACCTGAGGATCCAACTGACGTGACGTTGAGTCCAATGGATCAACCGCTGGGTAGATACCTAATGACGCGATGTCACGGTTCAGTACAACAGTCGCATCCAAGTGAGCAAAGGTTGTTGCCGGAGATGGGTCAGTCAAGTCATCCGCTGGTACATAAACGGCCTGTACAGACGTGATTGAACCTGTCTTAGTAGAGGTGATACGTTCCTGCAGAACACCCATTTCTTCGGCTAGGGTAGGCTGATAACCAACCGCTGAAGGCATACGGCCTAACAGTGCTGATACCTCAGTACCGGCCAAAGTATAACGGTAGATGTTATCAACGAAGAAAAGTACATCGCGACCTTCGTCACGGAATTTCTCAGCGATAGTCAAACCGGTTAAAGCAACACGTAAACGGTTACCCGGTGGCTCGTTCATCTGACCATAAACCAGTGATACTTTATCCAGAACGTTTGAATCGTTCATCTCGTGATAGAAATCGTTACCTTCACGAGTACGCTCACCAACACCGGCGAATACTGAGTAGCCGCTGTGCTCAATGGCGATGTTACGGATAAGCTCCATCATGTTAACGGTTTTACCAACACCAGCACCACCGAACAGACCGACTTTACCGCCTTTAGCAAACGGACAAATCAAATCAATAACTTTGATACCCGTTTCTAATAATTCATCGGTGTTTGACTGATCTTCATAACTTGGTGCAGCGCGGTGAATCGACATACGCTCGTCTTCACCGATAGGGCCCGCTTCATCAATTGGGTTACCCAATACATCCATAATACGGCCCAGTGTTTTCTTACCCACTGGTACCATGATTGATTCACCGGTATTTTTAGCGGTGATACCACGACGCAAACCGTCAGTTGTACCCATTGCGATGGCGCGAACGATTCCGCCGCCCAGCTGCTGCTGAACTTCCAGAACCAAACCTTCTAAACCACCTTCGGTCACTTTCAGTGCGTCGTATACTTTTGGTACAGCGTCTTGTGGAAATTCTAAATCCACAACGGCGCCGATAATTTGTACGACCTTACCTTGACTCATGACGTTTCCTCTAACTCTTCAATTCTGTTAACCGTTGCCGCGTTATACCGCTTCGGCGCCGGACACGATTTCCGATATTTCTTGCGTAATTGCTGCCTGACGTGCCTTGTTATACCGCAATTGCAGCTGGTCGATAATATCTTCGGCGTTGTCAGTTGCAGCTTTCATCGCAATCATCCGAGCGGCTTGCTCACTAGCAAAGTTATCCACTACGCCTTGATACACCTGCATTTCTACAAAGCGACGAATTAGCGTATCGAGGATACTTTCCGGATTCGGCTCATACAGATAGTCCCAGCTACCTGTTTGTACCTCTTCTTCCGATCCTGCTTGCGGCAATGGCAACAATTGATGAATGGTCGGCTCTTGGGTCATCGTATTCACAAACTTGTTGAATACAACGTACAAGCGATCGATTTTGCCTTCTTCAAAGGCATCCAGCATAACCTGGATAGAACCTGTGATTTCTTTCAGTTCTGGCTTATCGCCCATACCTGAAAACTGCGCCTTTAACTTACCAAAGCGCTTGAAATAACTGGTTGCTTTGCTGCCAATTGCGGCAAAATCCGCTTCAACATCCTGTTCTTTCCATTCGTTGGCATGCTTAACGACTTTTTTGAACTCATTACCGTTCAAGCCGCCACACAAACCACGGTCGGTAGACACAATGATGTAACCCACACGCTTAACCTGACGTTCTTCCATAAAGGGATGACGATATTCAAGGTTACCGCGCGCCACATGACCAATCACCTTGCGAATGGTGTCCGCATAGGGGCGACTTGCCTCCATACGTTCCTGCGCCTTTTTCATTTTCGACGCAGCAACCATTTCCATAGCACTGGTGATCTTCTGAGTATTACCGATACTCGAGATCTGAGTTTTTATCTCTTTACCACTGGCCATGACGATTCTCCTGTTAACTCAACGACAAATGGCCGCTACTGCGGCCAGGTGCGATTACCATGATTGCGTTTGCTTGAATTTCTCAAGCGCCGCTTTCAGTTGCGCATCGATGTCGTCGTTATAGTTGCCAGTTTTATCAATCTCAGCCATTAGCTCGGCGTATTCGCTCGCCATGAAAGATTGCAGTGATTCTTCAAAATCCATGATTTTGTCGATAGCTACGTCTTTCAAAAAGCCTTTTTCAACGGCATAAATTGATACAGCCATTTGAGACACGCTCATAGGCTTGTACTGTTTCTGTTTCATCAGTTCGGTAACACGCTGACCGTGTTCCAACTGTGAACGAGTTGATTCATCAAGGTCAGAAGCGAACTGAGCAAACGCCGCCAATTCACGATACTGAGCCAGGGCCAGACGGATACCGCCACCCAGCTTCTTGATGATTTTCGTTTGTGCTGAACCACCAACACGTGAAACCGAAACACCCGCGTTAACCGCAGGACGAATACCTGAGTTAAACAAGTCAGTTTCAAGGAAAATCTGACCATCGGTGATTGAGATAACGTTGGTCGGTACGAATGCCGAAACGTCACCTGCCTGAGTTTCAATGATAGGTAAAGCCGTTAAGGAACCGGTTTGGCCTTTCACTTTACCGTCAGTGTACTTTTCTACGTAGTCAGCGTTAACACGCGCTGCACGCTCTAGCAGACGAGAGTGGAGGTAGAAAACATCACCAGGGAATGCTTCACGACCTGGCGGACGGCGCAACAACAGTGAAATTTGACGGTACGCAACAGCCTGTTTAGACAGGTCATCGTATACAATCAGAGAGTCTTCACCGCGGTCACGGAAGTATTCACCCATAGTACAGCCAGAGTATGCAGCAAGGTATTGCAACGCTGCCGATTCAGAAGCAGAAGCCGCAACCACAATGGTGTTTTCCATTGCGCCGTGCTCTTCTAACTTACGAACAACCGCTGAAATGGTTGAGTTTTTCTGACCGATTGCCACGTAAACACATTTAATACCAGAGTTTTTCTGGTTAATGATAGCGTCTACCGCTAAAGCCGTTTTACCTGTCTGGCGGTCACCGATGATAAGCTCACGCTGGCCACGACCAACCGGAATCATCGAGTCAATTGATTTGTAGCCCGTTTGTACTGGCTGATCAACTGACTGACGTTCGATTACGCCCGGTGCGATTTTCTCGACTGGCTCATAGCCATCAGCTTCGATAGGACCTTTACCGTCGATAGGCTGGCCTAGTGTGTTAACCACACGACCTAACAGCTTTTCACCGACCGGAACTTCCAAAATACGACCGGTAGATTTAACTTTGGTGCCTTCCTGCAAGTCTGCATAAGGACCCATAACAACCGCACCAACCGAATCACGTTCAAGGTTTAGTGCGATAGCGTAACGATTACCAGGTAGCTCAACCATTTCACCTTGCAGACAGTCTGCAAGTCCGTGAATGCGAATGATACCGTCTTGAACAGACATGATGGTACCTTCGTTGCGAGCTTCACTGGTGACTTCGAACTTCTCAATTCGCTGTTTGATTAGTTCTGCGATTTCATTTGAATTCAATTGCATGCTCAAGTCCCCAATTAGGATTGCAGTGCGTAAGCAAGTCTATCGAGCTTGCCGCGCAGGGTGCCGTCAATAACGGTATCACCAGCTTCTATAACAAGTCCGCCAATAATGGACTTGTCGACACTGCAGTTCAGCTTAATTTTGCGTTGCAGGCGTTTCTCTAGTGCTTTACTCAATGCCGTTTGTTGTGCTTTCAGCAATTTAACCGCCGATTTCACATCAACAGTGACTTCTTTGTCATGTTCAGCACGAAACGTCTGATAGAGCTCACTAACTGCCGGTAGTACTGGCAAACGTTCATTTTCAGCCAGTACTTTAACGAAGTTCTTAGCGTTGTCGTCGAGCTCGTCGCCACAAACACCCAAGAAAACCTCTGTCGTTTTTCCAACAGTCGAGGAGCTACTCAAAAATGAGGAAATAGCCTCGTCTTGCGCCACCGCAGCAGCGAAGCTAAGCATTTCTGCCCACTTATCAAGCGCTCCCTGTTCTAAAGCAAAATCAAAAGCTGCTTTTGCGTAAGGGCGAGCGACCGTAGTCAGTTCTGACATAAGCTCAAACCCCTTTATTAAAGTTCAGCGACCAGTTTTTCAACAATGTCACTATGAGCGTCTTTATCAATTTCACGCTCAATGATTTTCTGAGCCCCAGACACCGCTAATACGGCAACTTGCTTACGCAGCTCTTCGCGAACGCGATTGCGCTCAGCAGTCACTTCTTCATGTCCAGACGCAACGATTTTTTCACGTTCTTCGTGGCCTCGTTGAGTTTCTTCCTCAACAATTTTAGCGCCACGTTTTTTCGACTGTTCAATAATTTCAGCGGCTTGCTGTTTCGCTTCTTTGAGCTGCTCGGCAATTTCTTGCTGGGCTTTCTCTAAATCTTTTTGAGCACGTTCACCGGCATTAAGGCCGTCAGCAATTTTCTTCTGACGTTCCTCAATAGCGTTGATGATCGGTGGCCATACAAATTTCATGCAGAACCACACGAACACGATAAACGCGATCGTTTGTCCAATTAGAGTAGCGTTGATATTCACAACGGACCTCCTTCAGTTGGTGACCGTCGAATAACGATTAGCCTGCTACCTGGGTTAAGAATGGGTTCGCAAACGTGAACAGCAATGCAACAGCAACACCGATCATCGCGATAGCATCGATAAGACCTGCAACGATGAACATTTTAACTTGCAGCTGTGGTGCCAGTTCTGGTTGACGAGCAGCAGCTTCCAGGAATTTACCACCCAGAATACCAAAGCCCAGGGCTGTACCCAGTGCAGCCAGACCGATCATGATTGATACAGCGATAGCAGTAAAAGCAACTACAGTTTCCATTGATTTCTCCAGTTTTTCAGTAGATTAAAGTTAAAAGTAAAGCTAAAAACTTTTGTTTCGAACACTAGTGTTCAGATGACGCCATGCTTAAGTAAACAATGGTCAGCATCATGAAAATAAACGCTTGCAATGTAATAACCAGAATATGGAACACCGCCCAGGCAAAGTGCGCTGGTAGCTGCCAGAATCCTATCATTGCAATCAGAATAAAGATCAATTCACCCGCATACAGGTTACCGAACAAACGCAGTGCCAGTGACGCTGGTTTTGCCAATAACGTGATACTTTCCAGTACAAAGTTCACCGGTATTAACGCCCAATGGTTAAACGGGGTGAAGGTCATCTCTTTGGCAAAGCCTTTCACGCCTTTGTACTTAATTGAGTAGATAATGATCAGCGCAAACACGCTTAAACTCAATGCAAAGGTTGTGTTCAAGTCTGTGGTTGGTACCACTTTCATGTACACATCGTGCGGATCGTCAACAAAGCCTAACCAATAACCGCCATACATGGCTGCTGTTGGTAACCAATCGACCGGAATTAGATCCATCACGTTCATCAGGAATATCCAGACGAAGATGGTTAAGGCCAAAGGCGCAATCAATTTATCTTTACCGTGAAAGGATTCTTTGACGCTGTTGTCGACAAACTCGACAATCATTTCGACAAAGCATTGCCATTTACCAGGTACCCCAGCAGAGGATTTTTTCGCTACTCTGCGGAAACTCCACAGAAACAGCACACCCAGTAACACGGACCAGAAGATAGTATCGACGTTCACCGCCCAGAACCCTTCACCAACCGTCCAGTTTTGGAGGTGATGCTGGATATACTGAGTCGGAGTTTGTTCTCCACTTATCATGTTGTTTCCCAGTTAGGTTGATTTTAAAAATAAAACCGGTGCTATCCACTGCATGGTGACGGCTATAACGAAACCAACCAACAACCACACAGGATATAAATTTGTTACCAGCAACGCGACGGTTAGCAGCAACGCTGTTAGCAGCAACTTAACGCCTTCGCCCAAAAAGAAACTCTGTACGACTTTCTGATTAGCGCGTGCACCTGCATGTTTAAAAGCAATAAGTGCAAATAATGCGTTGGGTATTACGGCGGTTGATCCACCACAAAGAATACCTAAAGCCGACTGCGTATTTGATAGTACTAGCGTGACAAGTGCGGCAATCAAGACAACAATAAACTGTGTGCCTACTATTCTTCCTGCCAGCTTTTTACCTACCGCATTAAGTGTCTGTGTCACGACGAAAACCTTTTAACTGGCGGCTATTTTTCTGTGGCACTCACTTAGCCACAACGAAACTCGCGCTAGTATAAAGATCTGCCATGTAATTGCAAACAAATTTGCCTGTAGGCAACGGTTTCTATGCCATTTAACAAAAGTTCTACAACAATCAACACATTGGATATTATTATTTAATGTGGGTCAGAATCCCGTCCAATTCGTCCAGGTTGGTATAGCTGATGACCAGTTTACCTTTTCCTTTGCGACCGTGATTAATAGAAACTTTTGCACCCAAAGTCTCAGACAATTTGGTTTCCAGATGTTCAATGTTAGCGTCTGGTTCGGGTTTTTCAGTTTGTTTGGGAGGATCAATGGTACGTCTGACCAGTTTTTCTGCGTCACGTACAGTCATATCTTTGGCCACAATTTGCTGTGCAACATCGGCTTGTTGCTCGCCTTCTAATGCCAGCAACAACTTGGCGTGACCCAGCTCGATATCACCGCGTTCAAGCAACACTTTCACGCCATCTTGTAAGTTATTCAGGCGCAGTAAGTTGGTTACTGTGGTACGAGATTTACCCACGGCCTGCGCCACATCCTGGTGGGTCATTTGAAATTCATCTAACAATCGTTGCAGAGCGGTCGCTTCTTCCATTGCATTGAGATCTTCACGCTGAATGTTTTCAATCAACGCAATGGCAACTGCCGCTTCGTCAGGCACGTCTTTAATTAAACAAGGAACCAGTTCAAGTTTCGCAAGCTGAGCCGCTCGCCACCGACGCTCCCCGGCAATAATCTCATACTCATCTTTACCGACAGGGCGCACCACAATAGGCTGAATAATACCCTGAGCTTTTACTGAAGCAGCTAAATCTTCTAACGCTTCGGGTGACATGTCTTTACGAGGTTGATAACGGCCTGGCTTTAATTGCTCAACCGGCAGTTTCTGTAATTCACCTTTAACTTCTTCCGTCACTTGTTCCGATTGACGATCAGAGTTTTGCTGGTTACTGGTCAGTAAGGCATCCAGACCACGACCTAAACCTCGTTTTTTTGCCGACATGATTCGCTAAATTCCCTTGTTATGATTCTTCTGCTACTTCATTACGATTTTCGGAACGTCGGATAAGTTCACCCGCTAAGGATAAATACGCCTTTGAACCGGTTGATGATTTGTCGTAATACATAGCCGGCGCACCAAATGAGGGTGCTTCGGCTAAACGGACATTACGTGGAATGACCGTCCGGTAGACTTTATCACCAAAGTGATTTTTTAATTGCTCTGAAACATCGTTTGCCAGACGGTTACGCGGATCGTACATAGTCCGCAAAATACCTTCTATCTCAAGCCCCGGGTTAACCACATCGGCAAGCTGACGAATGGTTTCCATTAACGCAGTAAGGCCTTCCAACGCGTAGTATTCACATTGCATTGGCACCAGAATAGAGTCAGCTGCGGCCATACCATTAACCGTCAGCATATTCAGCGACGGCGGACAATCAATAAAGATATAATCGTAAGTATCCTGAACGGCCTTCAACGCATTACGCAAACGTAATTCGCGCGCAAATACTTCCATTAACTTAATTTCAGCGGCGGTTGCATCAGCGTTTGCTGCAATTAGATGGTATTTGCCGTTGGTATCCGTTACAGCAACGTCCTTAACTGGCTTTTCTTCAATAAGTAATTCATAGATGCTGTTTTCAACGTCGTATTTATCAACGCCACTGCCCATGGTTGCGTTGCCTTGAGGATCCAAATCGATCAACAACACTTTGCGGCGGGTAGCAGCCATCGATGCAGCTAAATTAACTGCTGTGGTTGTCTTTCCCACTCCACCTTTTTGATTCGCAATAGCAATGGTTGTAGCCACGGGTTTTATAACCTCTTGTTGTTGTCGGATAATCGACTGTCGGTTGTTTTATGACCGTTTGCTTATAATGACGATATGTCGGCTCGCGTCAATGCCGGGAACCTTAATTTGCTCAATACTTTCAATTTTATACTGCTGGGGCAACTGTTCCAGTTCGTCTTGTGGATAAAGCCCTTTAAGCGCGTAAAACCTACCGTTCTCACCTGGTAAATGTTCACACCAGGAAAGCATATCATTAAGCGAGGCAAAGGCTCTACTGATTACACCATCAAACTTTTGTTGGTCCTGATAATCTTCAACCCGCGCCTGTACCGGCGTCACATTGGTTAACTTTAATTCGTGACAAACCTGGCGAATAAAACGAATGCGTTTACCTAAACTGTCTAACAAAACGAATTCTTTATCCGGCTCAGCTATTGCTAGAGGCAAACCCGGTAACCCCGGGCCTGTGCCCACATCGATAAAGCGCTGCCCGTGTAGATAGTCACGAATAGCCAGGCTGTCCATAATATGCCGGGTCAGCATATCCTTCGGGTTTCTCACGCTGGTCAGGTTATAGGCTTTATTCCATTTATCCAATAAGCCAACCAACGCGAGTTGCTGTTCAATTTGCGACTCTGACAGGTTTATCTGTGCTTGCTGCAATAGTTCCTTTAACTGCTCTTTCACATCAATTCCTTAAGCACTTTTACGCAATAAACCTTGTTTTTTCAGATGAACCAGAAGCATTGAAATGGCCGCAGGTGTGATACCAGAAATACGTGCCGCTTTACCCACCGTTTCTGGCTGGTGATCATTTAACTTTGCTATAACCTCGTTCGATAAACCTTTAATTTTAGCGTAATCGAAAGGTGAGGGGAGCAAGGTATTTTCATGACGCTGCTGCTTTGCAATCTCATCGTGTTGGCGCGAAATGTAACCGGCGTATTTAATTTGAATTTCCACCTGTTCAGCCGCGGCGGGATCTTCTATGCCAGGCGCAAAAAAGTCTGTGGTGGCTAAATCTTTGTAATGAATTTCCGGACGACGCAACAACTCTTCACCGCTAACTTCTTTGGTTACAGGACTTTTCACCAACGCATTAATTTGTTCTACAGAGGCATGATCTTTATGCACCCAGGTGGTTTTTAAGCGTTGTTTTTCCTGCTCGACAGATTCCATTTTTTTGTTAAACGCAGCCCAACGTTCATCGTCCACTAAACCAAGATTACGACCAATTTCGGTTAAGCGAATATCGGCGTTATCTTCACGCAGCAGCAGCCGGTATTCGGCACGTGAAGTGAACATGCGGTAAGGTTCCTGAGTACCCAGTGTTGATAAATCATCGATCAACACACCCATGTAAGCTTGATCGCGTCGTGGCGACCAGGATTCTTTATCCTGTGCTTGCAGTCCAGCATTTAAACCTGCAATAAGACCTTGTGCACCGGCTTCTTCATACCCGGTTGTACCGTTGATTTGCCCAGCGAAGAACAAACCGTTAATGACTTTCGTTTCTAAGGACTGCTTCAGATCTCTGGGATCAAAATAATCGTATTCGATCGCATAACCCGGGCGAGTAATATGAGCGTTCTCGAAACCTTTAATTGACTGAACCAGGTGCTGTTGAACATCGAACGGCAGACTGGTTGAAATACCATTAGGGTAAACTTCAAACGTATCCAAACCTTCTGGTTCAACAAAGATTTGATGCGAACCTTTTTCAGCAAAGCGCACAATTTTGTCTTCAATTGAAGGACAGTAACGCGGTCCAACACCTTCAATCACACCAGAATACATGGGCGAACGATCAAGTCCTGAACGAATAATATCGTGGGTATTTTCGTTGGTATGTGTGATGTAACACGGAATTTGCTCTGGGTGATCAGCACGTGAACCCATGTACGAAAATACCGGAGTCGGGCTATCGCCAGGCTGTTCCTGCATGACTGAAAAATCAACGCTTTGGCTTGCAATACGCGGAGGTGTACCGGTTTTTAAGCGTTCAACTCGCAACGGTAAAGAACGTAATCGTTTGGCTAATGCGTTAGCAGGAGGATCGCCAGCGCGTCCGCCCTGGTAATTGTCCATACCAATGTGAATTTGGCCACCCAGAAAAGTTCCTACAGTCAAAACAACGGTTTTAGCGGTGAACTTAAGACCCATCTGCGTAACAACACCGGTTACTCGATCATTTTCAACGATCAGATCATCACAGCCTTGTTGAAATATCGATAGATTAGGTTGTGTTTCCAGCGCATAGCGGATCGCTTGTTTATACAATTGACGATCGGCCTGAGCTCTGGTTGCACGCACTGCAGGGCCTTTAGATGAATTCAGTGTTCTGAATTGAATTCCGGCTTTGTCTGCAGCTTTGGCCATGAAGCCACCAAGTGCGTCAATTTCTTTAACTAAATGACCTTTACCTATTCCCCCAATGGCTGGGTTACAGGACATTTGCCCTAAAGTATCAATATTATGCGTAAGCAATAGGGTTTTAACACCTAAACGAGCGGCGGCTAACGCAGCTTCTGTTCCGGCGTGTCCTCCACCGACAACAATAACGTCAAAGTGTTGTTGGCTCTGTTGTGACATGCAAAGTGACCTTTGTTTGAAGAATAGGAAGTTAGCCGATTATTTTAACGCGATTTTACTTAAATCTAAATGGTTAAATTTCGTTCAGTGCTGTTAAAGATCTTAAAGAAGATCAGTAAAGGATCTTATTTAGATCTTTTATTACTATTACTACTAGTGAACGATTTTCTGTGAATAGATCGCTGAATCCCTTTTTCTGTCTATCTTACAAGAAGATCACTCATTGTAGATAAGTGGTCTTAAACTGGGATCATAGATCGTGGATAAGTAGGGTAGTTATGCACAGACCGTTTTATCCCCAGTGTTATACCCACTCCATTGACAGTGCTTAAGTGATCTTATTCCATCTTTAGTCACAGGCTAAAATAACTGTGTATAAGGCTGTGCGTATGATCACAAGGCCTTTACTGCATCAGTGATCGCAGGTAACCAGGTTAGTGCTTTTTCTTCTGGATCGTCTTCTAGCATGTCAATTTCTAATCGATCGGTCATTTTTATAGCGCCTAATTCTTGTAAACGCTCGTCACAGTGGCGACCGGCTTCGCAAAATGTGTCGTAGCAGGACTCTCCTATTGCAACTACTGCGTAATTAAGCCTTGCTAAATCAGGAGCTTGAGGGGCATTTATTTCATCGTAGAAGTCGAGCATTGAGTCTGCATAGTCACCTGCTCCATGGCTGGCCAGGAAGACTAACCAGGGTTGCTCGATGGGTAACTTTTCAAATTCAGGTTCGTAATGAAGTTCTGTTTCAATACCCAGTTGGTTAAGTTTTTCACTAACGGTATCGGCTAAAAACTCGGTATTACCTGAGGTTGTGCCTACTAAAAGGTGTAAAACGGTCATAAATTTTTTAACTCATTTGCTACTATTAAAAAACACGAATCATACAGGAGAACCCAAATGGTAAAAGCTCTGGTTAATGTATTAGTCGCTTTTAGTGTAGCAATAGTTTCATTCAATGTTTCAGCTGGCATCGAGTCACCGAAACAGGTGTCGGATAAGTTATGGGTTATGGGCACACCGTCTAATGAGCAACTGACTGAATTTTCGAATAAAGGCGGTGAAATAGTGATTAATTTGCTGTCCCAAAAAGAAATGAAAGACAGTGAAGAAGCGGCTGTAGTAACTCGCAACGGTATGGCTTATTACCATGTTCCGGTTAATGGCGCCGATGGTGTAACGCTCGAGAATGCTCGTATGGTTGATCGTATTTTATTGCGGAATAGCGATAAAACCGCACTGGTGCATTGTGCTTCAAGCAATCGTGTAGGTGCACTGATGGCTTTGCGTGCCGGTTGGTTAAACGGGATGTCAGTTGAAAACGCGTTAGAGGTTGGACGCAAGCATGGAATGACTTCATTGGAAGATAAAGTGAAGTCGATGCTTACTGACTAGTAAACGAAAGGCCAGCTCATAGGAACTGGCCTCTTTCTTTATTTTAAATGCTCTTTTAAGAGTTTGGGTTGACGCTCTGGCGTGAATATTTCTATCCAGTAGCCGTCCGGGTCTTTAATAAAGGCAATGCCTTTCATCTTTCCGTCATTAGGACGTTTTTGAAATTCTACACCCATTTTCTCGAAACGCTCACAGGCGGCATCAATATCCGGAACAGCAAAGCCAATATGACCAAAGCCTTTTGGCTCTTCATTGCCACTGTGGTAGGACACTGAATCGTCGTTTTCGTCGCCCCAGTTATGCGTCAGCTCCAACATAGCTGGACGACCAAAGGTTTGTTCAATGCGTTTGTCGTGGTCGTTTGACCAGTCTTTACGTTGCTCCGGTGACATGGCTGCCATGAAATAAAGCGTGAATTCCATTTCAGGAAAGTCCAGACGTTTCACCAGAGTCATTCCCAACACCTCACTGTAGAATGTTAAGGTGCGTTCCGGATCTTTTATGCGGAACATGGTTTGGTTAAAAACAAAGTCATGCGTTGCCGGGTCATGTTGTTCCGATAACCCCTTGGCTTCATCAAAATGTCTGCTCATAATTGGTCCTTAGTCGGTTCCGTAAGTAACTGCTGTTACACTGTGTATTGGGTTTATTATGAGAGAGTTCAAGCGTGGCCTGGTCGGTTTATCTAGTGAAGTGTGCGGATAATACGTTTTATACCGGTGTGACAACAGATGTTGAGCGCCGTGTTAATGAGCATAATGTGGACGATAAAAAAGGGGCGAAGTACACACGTGCGCGCCGTCCGGTTGAGCTTATCTGGAGTGAAACGCATCCTAATCGGTCCAAAGCCTGTCAGCGGGAATATGAAATAAAGCGTTGGTCCCGTGACAAAAAGTCCGAATTAACCGGTTGAATTTAATCGTTTTTGTCCGCTTAAAAGGTGTTCAATAATAGCGTCTTTTTCTTTTAATCCGAGCTTATCACTGATTTGAGTAAGCTTAATGACTCGATGGTAGAAACGGGCTTTACGTCGTTTGTATTGGCTTTCAGTGAGTTTTTCTTTGTTGAGCTGGTCAATTTCTTCTGTCAGTGTTTGCAGTAAAGTCTGGTAACGCGCTTTTAAGTTTGTTGGATAAATTAGACGATAGGCAACTAATGCAAGCAATGGAGCCGCGACGACGGCCAAAGCGATCGTAATAGAATGGCCAACATGGAATGAGTAAGCTACTGAGGGTTGCATTAATAACAAGAACACCAGATTAAAATCCATACTGCCATTGGCTGTTTTCTGGTGTGACATAGGGAAACCAGCTAACAAAATAACGGGCATTAATGCCACTAACATCCATAAAATGTCATCCTGATATTGCCAGATAGCTGCCTGTATCAATATCGCAGACAAAGCACCTGCGCATTGTCCTAAAAACACATACTTCATGGTTAGAGCAGGATTATCGGCGGTTGAAAATAAGGTCAGCATAACTGACGCGCCTAACATTAAATAAGCCAACTGAAACCATTCGGTGTACCACCAGGCTGAGCCAATTAAGCTCATAATAACCAGGGTTCTAATTGCAGATTGACGAGCACCCCTCCAGTCACGGTGTAAAATGGTTTTCGTCAGCAGTGTTGAGCTGGCTGTTTTGCCGGAATCACGAAAAGATAAACGGTCGTTGGTGGCTTCAACAAATTCACTAAACCGTCTTTTTAATGCATCGTTTTTAATGAGATTTAACGCTTGCTTTAGTGGCTCAATAATTTCAAAGCGCTTAGCGGAAGCATTTATTTTATTTGAGGATTCAAGTAAGTGACTACTCACTTCTTTGTTTTTCTCTGGTTCCTGAATGTTAAGTTCGGTTAAAAAGCCAAGCTGGCTGTTAATGACTAAACGTAAGGTTTTGGCGGACTCATGAGCGCTGACAGAACCCGTTCCATGATCGAGTAATTGAGCTTCTAGTGCTGCTAATTTCGACAACTTATCGGAAAGGTTTAAATCGTTGTTATCCGGATCGGCGAAGTAACGGCTAATATCGTGCAAGTTAGCTGCAGTTTGTCGGCGAAGTTGGTTAATTAAGCTTTGCTCTGCGTGTTTATAAGTAAAAGCCCAGCCAATAATGAGTGAGGTCATAATACCGACAAAAACCGTCAATAAACGGTCGATGCCTAGCGGCATTAATGCATCAGGGCTTTGTGTTAGTAACACCACCATAGAAGCCGAATACCCTGCCAATATGGTGCCGTAAGAAATGAGGCCGTGCAGTAAATTACCGGTGTAAACACAGAGAACCACCCATAGAGTTAACCCCGCCACCAGCCATATAATCTCGCCGCCAGAAGTAACCACCAGCACCATTCCAAACAGAGTTCCCAGAAGGGTGCCTAAAGCTCGATAGGCAGCTTTTTCTACAAGAAGACCACGGGTTGGTTGCGAAACAGCCCAAACGGTCATAGCGGCCCATTGAGGATGTTCTAATCCGAGTGCCCAGGCAAAGATAAGAGATAAGCAGGCAGCAATACCAGTTCGAAACCCAAACCGTAAACGGACATAGTCGAACCCCCATTGCGCTAACTTGTCTTTCACTGTTGCTCCTTAGCTTTTAGTGACTAAGAAATCGCGTTATTTACCGATACAGAACGAACCGAAAATTTGACCCAGAAGATCATCAGAAGTGAATTCACCGGTTATTTCATTGAGGTGCTGTTGGGTTAATCGTAGTTCTTCAGCCAGTATTTCACCTGCCATGTTGGCTTCGAGTTGCTCTTGACCCTGCAGTAAATGGGTTTTCGCTTTAGCCAGCGCTTCTAAATGGCGACGTCTTGCCATAAAGCTTCCCTCGGAGGTGGCGCTGTAGCCCACACAGTGCTTCAAGTGTTCACGAAGTAACTCAATACCATGACCGGTTTTGGCTGATAAATGAATAACCGGAATGCCGTTGTGTTCATCGATGCCGGTAGGCTCTTCGGATAAATCGACTTTATTGCGGATAACGGTGTAGGGCATGTCTTCCGGTAACTGAGCGAAAAATTCTGGCCATATGTCGTCAGGATGAATCGCTGAGGTTTCCTGACTGTCGACCATAAAGAGTACTCGGTCTGCCTGGCGAATTTCATCCCAGGCGCGCTCAATACCGATTTTTTCGACGTGATCGGGACTGTCACGTAAGCCGGCAGTATCAATAATGTGCAAAGGCATACCATCAATCTGAATATGTTCGCGCAGAACATCGCGGGTGGTTCCGGCTATTTCGGTGACAATGGCCGATTCTCGCCCGGCCAGTGCGTTGAGTAAGCTGGATTTACCCGCATTAGGACGACCGGCGATAACGATGCGCATGCCTTCACGCATCAAAGTTCCTTGCCGTGCTTCCTGTTCTATATGGAACAACTGATCGATTATTTCGGCTAGATCGCCGGAGACTTTGCCATCGGAGAGAAAGTCGATTTCTTCATCAGGAAAATCAATGGCTGCTTCAACATACATCCGCAGATGAATAACGGCGTCGACGAGCTGGTCAATTTTGTGAGAAAACTCGCCTTTTAAGCTTTGTAATGCTGCTTTAGCCGCTTGTTCAGAGTTGGTATCAATAAGATCTGCAATCGCCTCCGCCTGCGTGAGGTCGAGTTTATCATTTAAAAAGGCGCGCTCACTGAATTCCCCCGGACGCGCAGGGCGAATGCCGGGAATTTCCAAAATGGCCTTTATGATCATATCGATAAGAACCGGACCGCCATGGCCTTGCAGTTCTAAAACATCCTCGCCGGTAAAGGAGTTAGGGCCCGGAAAGTAAAGTGCGATGCCTTCATCCAGCAGTTGTTCCTGGAGATCATAAAAAGGGAGGTATTCAGCTTTACGAGGTTTGGGGCAATGGCCTAACAGCTTTTCTGCAACCGCTTTTGAGGCTTTTCCGCTAACGCGAACAATACCAACACCACCACGACCGGGTGGGGTCGCTTGAGCCACAATGGTGTCATTAAAATCCGTATCCGTCTGCATCTGTTTTCAGTGCTCCCAATAGAACAAAAGCCCAGCCGTAGCCGGGCTTTTATGCTGGATTACTTCTTGTTTCGAACGTTAATCCCTTTTTTCTCTAAGCCCCGGTAAATGATCAACATTTGCGCAATGGTAATCAAGTTACTGACCAACCAGTACAGTACCAGACCTGACGGGAACCACAGGAAGAACACCGTAAAGATAACTGGCATATACTGGAACAGCTTCTGCTGCATCGGGTCGGCCGTTGGTGTCGGTTGCAGTTTCTGCATCAAGAACATACTGGCACCCATTAATATAGGCAGGATGTAGTATGGGTCTTTGGTTGACAGATCCTGAATCCAGAATACAAACGCTGAATGGCGCAGTTCAACACTTTCCAGCAGAACCCAGTACAGAGCCAGGAATATAGGAAGCTGTAAAAGCATTGGCAGACAGCCGCCCAGAGGATTCACTTTTTCCTCTTTGTAGAGCTTCATCATGGCACCGGACATTTTCTGTCGGTCGGAACCATAGCGCTCACGCAGAGCCGTCATTTTAGGCTGCAGCATACGCATCTTAGCCATAGAAACGTATTGTGCTTTCGTTAACGGGAATAACAGCGCTTTGACAATAACTGTCGTCAGAATAATGGCCAGACCCCAGTTAATAACGATGCTTTGTAAAAACTGCAGAAGTTTAAAGATTGGCTGAGCCAACCACCAGAGGAAGCCGTAATCGACGGTTAAGTCCAGATTCTCAACAATTTTAGCCATAGCATCCTGGTCTTTTGGACCCAGGTAAAGCTGAGATTCAATGGTCTCTGAGCTACCAGGCTGAATTGACGTCATTGGATAAATGGCACCGATGATGGCCTGACTACCATTTGCAACGCGTGAGAATAAACGGTTTTGCTGTTGCTGAGTTGGAACCCATGCTGAAACGAAATAATGCTCTAGCATACCGACCCAGCCGGTTTGTGAGTTAACGTTTAAGCGTTTGTCCAACATGTCATCAAAATCGTATTTCTCAAATTTGTCGTCGTCGTGGGAGTACGCTGCACCAAAGTACGTCGGCATGATCATGCTGCCACTTTCGCCGGTTGCCATTGAGCGTTTTAGTTGCCCATAGAACTGCGTATTAAGTGTATTATTGGTGTTGTTGTCAATTTCAAAGCGAACATCGACGTTGTACTTGCCTGGCGTGAAAGTAAATACTTTACGGTAAGTAGCGCCGTTCTGAGTTGTGAACGTTAACGGAACTTCAATGACTTCCGTTTCAGATTCATAACGTTCCTTTTCGTAATTATAAGATGGGCGGCCATTACCGCTCGCATCGATACCATCAGGGCCAATAAGTCCTGATTGGGCAATATAGACGTTATTAGAGCTGTTTTGAAGAAGCTGGAAGCGTTCTTCAGATCCCTGAGTTTTTGCAAACTCGAGTAACTGGGCCGAAACGATGTCGCCGCCGCGGGTATCAATTTCAACGTCTAGTACGTCGGTGCGCACACGAATGGTCGTTTCAGACTGCTGGGTTACAACAGGCTGATCACTTTCGGGGACATCTGCCGCAACTGCCGAACCACCTGAGGGCACATCGCTGTTTTCAGCGTTATTGCTCGATTGTGTTGAGGTAACGTTTTCGGGTGCTTTTGTTCCGGGTGCGGTTTCCACCATCCAATTCTGGTATAGGAAGAAAGACACCACTAAAAAGGCAATAAATAATATCGTGCGTGGCGAATTCATAGTGATTTCGTCTCTGTTGGCTGATTTAGTAAAGATTCGGATTCGCTTTTATTTTCTGGCTTGGCGTCTTGCTTTGCTGGTGGAACGGGGTCATAGCCGCCTTGGTGAGCGGGATGACATTTTCCAATTCGTACGGCAGCAAGGCCAATACCACGGATTGTACCGTGTTTTTGTATAGCCTCACAGGCATAATGTGAGCAAGACGGATAAAATCGACAGCGCGGGCCTAAGAGTGGGCTAATAAACCACTGATAAACTTTTATGAACGCGATTGGTATTGTTCGCAACGCTTTGCTAATTTTCGCCATAAATAATTCAACGTATCCCGTAATGCGGCGTTATCCTGCTCGACAATACCCTGCTTGGCAATAATTACAATGTCAAAAGCGGGAATTTTGTGTTGTCTTAAACGGAAAGTTTCACGTATTTGTCGTTTGATGCGGTTGCGGTCAACGGCGCGCTTAGCTCGCTTTTTGCTGACGGTAACACCAATACGTGGATGCCCTAATTCATTGGGAGTTGCCAACATAGTGACATGAGCAGTAACGGCTTTTACAGGAGGGTTTGAGAATACAGTCTGGAAATGAGAGGGAGTTAACAGGCGTAACTCCCTTCCGTATGAGATACTTTTATGCACTCAGTACTTTACGACCACGTGCACGGCGACGAGCCAGTACTTTGCGGCCATTTTTTGTTGCCATGCGAGCACGGAAACCGTGTGAACGCTTGCGCTTTAATACGCTTGGTTGAAATGTTCTTTTCATAACTCATATTCCATCGGTCAGTTTGCTATTTCCCACGCCGGCCGAAAAAGTTGAAACCAAACGTGAACGGAATTTTTTAGAGCGCGGATCTTACCGATCTTTTCGCATTGAGTCAATGACCATAGCTGGTTTTAGGTAATAAATCCTAAAATAATCTCATCCACAATCAGGCGACGCTATAATATTAATAATGTGGATAAAATAACAGTTATTCACTTTTTTCTTCTTTTTCCCTTTTTGCGGTACGGTGAGTTTTTAAGCAATTTATGCGCCAGTTTTGGTCTGTTCGGCTATTTTTTAACTCCTTTATTCATGCCGTTTTCAAGCAGTTTATGCTAGCGAATATGAACTGAGTGAAGTACAATCTTTGGTTATGATAATAAAGAAACGATCCAGGAGAAGAGTGTGAATAATTCGCTTTGGCAACAATGTGCAGAGCGACTGCAATCGGAGTTACCGTTACAGCAGTTCAACACGTGGATCAGGCCGCTACAAGCTAAACTCAATGGCGAAACACTGACCTTATTCGCACCGAATATTTATTCGGTCGACTGGGTGCGTGACAAGTACTTGAAAACCATCAATACGTATTTGGAAGCTTTGTGTGACGATAAAGTCCCAAACGTCGTTTTAAAGGTCGGTGAAGCCGCTCCGACACAAAGGGATAATGGATCTTCACAACGCACTGCTGCTACTCGCAGAAAGACGCCAAATTTCGCCTCAAGCAACTCCGATACCGAAGTTCCTTTCGAGAGCAATATTCATCCAGAGTACACTTTTGATAACTTTGTCGAGGGTAAATCGAACCAGCTTGCCCGGGCAGCGGCTATCCAGGTTGCTGAGAATCCAGGCGGCGTTTATAACCCGCTTTTTGTCTATGGCGGTACAGGCTTAGGTAAAACCCACTTATTGCATGCGGTAGGTAATGGCATCATGGCACATAAGAAGGACGCCAAGGTGTTTTACATTCGGGCCGAGCGTTTTGTTCAGGACATGGTTAACTCTATTCGTAACAGCTCGACTAATGAATTCAAACGTTACTATCGTTCGGTTGATGCCTTGCTGATTGATGACATCCACTTTTTTGCCAATAAAAAGGGCTCGCAGGAAGAATTTTTCCATACCTTTAATGCTTTGTTAGAGGGTAATCAGCAAATTATTATGACCAGCGATCTTTATCCTAAAGAAATAGACGGAGTGGAAGATCGATTGAAATCCCGTTTTGGCTGGGGTTTGACTATTGCCATCGAGCCGCCGGAGTTAGAGACTCGAGTTGCTATCTTAATGAGAAAGGCCGACGAGCGTGGTTTGAACATGCCGCATGAAGTTGCCTTTTTTATCGCAAAGCGATTACGGTCAAACGTTCGCGAGTTGGAAGGTGCGTTAAACCGAGTTGTCGCCAATGTGCAACTAACGGGGCGACCTATTACTATCGATTTTGTTCGGGAAGCCCTGCGTGACTTAATAGCGGCTCAAGAAAAATTGGTCACTATTGATAATATTCAGAAGACCGTAGCTGAATACTATAATATTAAATTAGCTGATATTTTATCGAAACGTCGAAGCCGTTCGGTTGCACGTCCGCGTCAGCTGGCAATGGCGTTAGCGAAGGAGCTAACCAATCACAGTTTACCGGAAATTGGTGATGCATTCGGTGGTCGGGATCACACAACGGTTTTGCATGCTTGTCGTAAAATTCAAGAATTAAAAGATGCGCAGCACGACATAAAAGAAGACTATAGAAATCTTATTCGAACATTGTCGTCATAAAGTGTCGTTATAAACAGGGGACTCAGTCATGAAATTTTCAATTAACCGCGATGCTTTTCTCAAGCCACTGCAGGTTGTTAGCGGCGCTGTTGAGCGGCGGCATACGTTACCTATTTTATCGAATCTGCTGCTGCAGGTTGATAACGGTCAGCTTAAACTGACAGGAACGGATCTCGAAGTTGAGCTCGTTTCAGCGGTTCCGCTCGAGTCGGCGGACATGGATGCTGCGGTTACCGTTCCCGCGAAAAAGCTGTTGGATATCGTGCGAAGTTTACCCGAAGGTTCAACTATCGAGTTCACCTCTCAGGAAGATACGGCAACCGTTAAATCCGGTCGCAGTAAATTTAAACTCAGTACGTTATCCTCGGACGACTTTCCAAATATCGACGACTGGAAAAGCGATATTCATCTTGTAACTGAACAAGCCATATTGAAAGATTTAATGGAAAAAACGCATTTTTCTATGGCGAATCAGGATGTCCGTTATTACCTGAATGGTATGTTGTTCGAAACGGATAATGGCATGCTGCGTTCCGTTGCAACCGATGGTCATCGTTTGGCGATGAGTACCTGTGCAATTGACCAACCGGGGTTAGCACAACGTCAGGTTATTGTTCCGCGTAAAGGGGTGGTCGAACTGCTTCGCTTATTGGGTGATGACGATCAGGAAGTGTCTATTTCTATTGGTAATAACCATATTCGAGTGGAAACACCTGAGCTTGTTTTTACCAGTAAACTTGTTGATGGGCGTTTCCCTGATTATCGTCGGGTCTTACCAAGCGGTGGTGATAAAGTTGTTGTGGCTCATCGAGATGCCTTGAGACAGTCTTTCGGACGTGCCTCTATTTTATCGAATGAGAAGTTTCGCGGCGTAAGATTGAATTTAAGCAGTGGCGAACTTTGCATCACGGCAACGAACCCTGAGCAGGAACAAGCTGAAGAAGTTATTGAAGTCGAGTACCAGGGAGATGATCTGGAAATTGGTTTTAATGTGAGCTATTTGCTTGATGTGCTCAATAACATAGATGATGAGCAAGTTTCTTTTACGTTATCTGATTCTAATAGCAGCGCGCTCATTGAGCCACAACATGACGAGTCTTGCTGCTACGTCATCATGCCAATGCGCTTGTAACACTAAGCATTAATGTTCATCGAGACGTTGAACCTTAGCCACTTCCGAAATTTTTCGGAGGTGGCTTTGTCTCCCAGCCCCAAAATTAATGTCATAACCGGAGACAATGGCTCCGGTAAAACTAGTCTGCTTGAAGCTATTTATCTGTTAGGTTTTGGTCGGTCTTTCCGACCCGGTGGCTTTCGTCAGTTGATCAAGGAAGGCAATCAAGGCTTTACAGTTTTTTGTCGTTCACAAGATTATGCGATAGGTGTGAGACGAAGTAGTGATGGTGAGCAGTCACTTCGGTTAAACGGTGCTAATGTCCAACGTATGTCAGATGTCGCACGTTTAGTTCCGGTACAACTCCTTACACCTGAATCAGTCGATATTCTTTTAGAAGGTCCTGGCCAGAGGCGGCAATTCATAGATTGGGGAGTGTTCCACGTGGAACACTCTTTCTATTCTGACTGGGTTGCTTACACGCAGCTTCTTAAGCAGAGAAACAGTTTACTAAAACAGCGCTCACTACCAGTTCGAGAAGATCGATATTGGAAGGAGCAGTTGGCTTATTACGGTGAGCGAATTAGTAAAAGTCGCGAAAAATATCTAGAAGAACTGAATGATTATATACAAGAACTAGCGAAATCTTTTCTCTCCGATGTTACAATGGAGGTTCGATTAAAATCAGGCTGGGATACTAGCCAAACTTTATTTGACGCCTTAGAAAGCCATACAGAGAAAGATAAGAAATACGGTTTTACCTCAGTTGGGGCACATAAGGCTGATATTAAAGTGATAGCGGATGGCGTAGAAGTAAAACATCGCTTATCTCGCGGCCAATTAAAAACCGCGATAACCGCTTTGAAGTTAGCGCAGGGAAAGCATTACCAAAAAATAAAAAGGCAACCCTGCATCTATTTGGTCGATGATTTAACGTCAGAGCTTGATTCGAGAAACCAAGAGTTGCTCTGTCGAGAGCTGGAAAATCTAGACGCACAAGTGTTTATCACCGCAATTACTGGAAAGCAGTTGTCGGATAAATTTCAAAAATCACCTCAAATGTTCCACGTGGAACATGGGGTAATAAACGAATGATATCGAGATAATACTATGGAAGAAAATAATTACGGTTCATCGAGTATCAAGGTTCTGAAAGGGTTGGATGCGGTTCGTAAACGCCCAGGTATGTACATTGGTGACACGGATGATGGAACGGGTCTGCACCACATGGTTTTTGAAGTTGTCGATAACTCTATTGACGAAGCCTTAGCGGGCCATTGTTCAGAAATTATGGTTACCATTCATTCTGACGGATCAGTCAGCGTGAAAGATGATGGTCGCGGAATTCCCGTTGATATACACGAAGAAGAGGGCGTTTCAGCTGCACAGGTTATTATGACTGTATTGCACGCTGGAGGTAAATTTGACGACAACTCTTATAAAGTGTCTGGTGGTTTGCATGGCGTTGGTATCTCCGTTGTAAATGCGTTGTCAGAGAAGTTACAACTCACTATCCGTAGACAAGGTCAGGTGTACGAACAGACTTATCATATGGGTGAGCCCGATAGTGACGTGAAACCTGTGGGTGAAACAGATACAACCGGTACCGAACTGCGCTTTTGGCCTAGCCACGAAACCTTCACTAACACCGAGTTTCACTACGATATTCTAGCGAAGCGCCTGAGGGAGCTTTCATTCCTTAACTCTGGTGTTGGTATACGCTTGCGCGACGAGCGCGATGACCGCGAAGATTTGTTTAAATATGAAGGCGGTATTGCTGCTTTCGTAAATTACTTAAACCAGAACAAAACACCGATTCACCAAAAAGCCTTCTATTTCTCTATTCAAAGAGAAGACGGTATTGGAGTTGAGGTGAGTATGCAGTGGAATGACTCGTTCCAGGAAAACATTTACTGCTTTACAAATAATATTCCACAGCGTGATGGTGGTACCCACTTAGCCGGGTTCCGCGCAGCTTTGACCCGTACCTTAAACACGTACATGGAAAAAGAAGGCTTTACGAAGAAAACCAAAACCTCTGCGACGGGCGATGATGCTCGTGAAGGTTTAACTGCAATTATATCCGTTAAAGTTCCGGACCCTAAGTTCTCTTCTCAAACTAAAGATAAATTGGTTTCTTCTGAAGTGAAGTCTGCTGTTGAGCAGACGATGAATGAACAGTTAGCGGATTATCTATTAGAAAATCCGGGAGAGTCGAAGCTCATTATCAATAAAATTATTGATGCGGCAAGAGCTCGCGAAGCTGCTCGTAAAGCACGTGAAATGACACGTCGCAAAGGTGCTTTGGATATTGCGGGCCTACCAGGTAAATTAGCTGACTGTCAGGAAAAAGACCCGGCGCTATCTGAACTTTATATTGTGGAGGGTGACTCTGCAGGGGGCTCGGCCAAACAAGGTCGTAACCGTAAAAACCAAGCTATACTGCCGCTTAAAGGTAAAATTCTTAACGTAGAAAAAGCACGCTTTGACAAAATGTTGTCCTCGGTAGAGGTTGGAACGTTAATTACGGCTATGGGCTGTGGTATTGGGCGTGACGAATACAATCCAGATAAAACACGTTATCACCGTATTATTATAATGACGGATGCGGACGTTGACGGATCTCACATTCGAACACTGCTTCTGACCTTTTTCTATCGCCAAATGCCGGAAATTATTGAGCGCGGATACATTTACATTGCTCAGCCTCCTTTGTATAAGGTCAAAAAAGGCAAGCAAGAAGTTTATATCAAAGATGATCCTGCGCTGATTCGTTACCTTACCAGTTTGGCTTTGGATAATGCGTCTTTGCACGTTAACGATACGGCTCCGGGAATTGCTGGTGATAAGCTTGAAGCATTGGTTAATGGCTATCAAATGGCCCAGGAAAACATCAAACGTTTAAGCCGCCGTATGCCGGAGCGATTCTTGCAACGTTTGTTTTATGCGCCTCGCCTAACAGACGATCGCTTAAAAGATAAAGGTTACATGGAAACATGGGTTAAAACATTAAACGATGATTTAACCGCCCGTGAAATCAATTCAGCAACTTATACGGTTTCTTTGCATGAAGACTCCGAGCGCAAAATGTGGTTGCCAACAACAACGATTCGTCAGCACGGTGTTGATACTGATTATCCACTTAACTATGAATTCCTGATGTCGAAAGATTACGAACAAATAGTGACGCTTGGTGAGGAAATAGATTCATTGGTTGAGGAAGGTGGTTATGTTCTCCGTGGCGAGAAAAAACAACCTGTGAGTCATTTCGTTGATGCCGTTGACTGGTTAATCAGTGAATCTAAGCGTGGACTTTATGTACAGCGTTACAAAGGTCTGGGTGAAATGAACCCTGGTCAGTTATGGGAAACCACAATGGATCCGGATAGTCGCCGTATGTTGCAAGTGACAATTGAAGATGCAATTGGTGCTGATCAGTTGTTTACGACGTTAATGGGTGATGAAGTTGAACCACGTAGAGCCTTTATTGAATCTAACGCGTTGAAGGTTGCTAACCTGGACGTCTAGCGAAAACAGCAGTTGAAAAAGGAAACAAAAAAGCCGGCTCATGAAAATGAAGCCGGCTTTTTATTTATTAAAAATCAACGTGTTACTGAAGAAGAGAGATGTCTGCAATTTCCAGGAACAACTGACGCAGTCTAAACAGCAAGTTAAGCCGATTAATACGAACCTTATCGTCTTCAGCATTCACCATCACATGTTCAAAAAATGCGTCGACAGGCTCTTTAAGCTGAGATAAATGGGTAAGGGCGTCGCTGTAGTTACCGTCAGAGATAAGTGGCTCAACGGCGCCCTCAGTTTGTTTAACTCGCTGATAAAGTGCCGTTTCGGCTTCTTCCTGTAAAAGCGCGTCATCCACCGTCCCTGAGATATCTTCGTTCGATTTTGCCAGTATATTACCCACTCGCTTATTGGCTGCGGCAAGGCTGGCCGAAGAGTCCATCGATTTGAATGCTTGAACCGCTTTCACTCGCTGATCGAAATCGGTTGGCTTCGACGGCGACCGAGCCAGTACGGATTGAATCACATCAACCGAAATACCTTGGTCCTGATACCAGGGACGAAAACGGCCTAACAGAAAGTCGAAAACGTCGGCAGTGACTGTTTTGTTTGATAATTTACTGCCGAAGCCTTCTGCCGAAGCCGCCAGAAGCTCATTTAAATCTAGTGGGAGCTCGCGTTCAACCAGGGTTCTTAGTAAACCCAGCGCAGCCCGACGCAGAGCAAAGGGATCGCGGTCACCTTTAGGAACCTGACCAATACCAAAAATACCAACCAGCGTATCCAGTTTATCGGCTAAAGCGACGGCACAAGCTTCTTGCGTATCCGGCAAATCATCTCCGGAAAAGCGCGGCCAATAGTGCTGCTCTATTGCTTCCGCAACAGTGGAGCTTTCGCCATCGTTCAGCGCATAGTGCTTACCCATAACTCCCTGAGTTTCAGGGAATTCTGAAACCATATCGGAAACCAGATCCGCTTTGCATAATAAGCCGGCTCTTTCTGCTACCTTTACATCCGCACTTAGCTGATGAGAAATTTTACCTGCTAATATTGAAATACGACGCGCTTTGTCACCGATGCTACCCAGATCTTTCTGGAACAGTACAGAATCCAGTGCAGAAACACGCGACTCTAGCGTCTTTTTCTTATCGGACTCGAAGAAGAACTGCGCATCCGCCAGGCGAGGGCGAACGACCTTCTCATTACCTTCAATAATTTGTTGCGGATCGCGGCTTTCAATGTTGGTGATGAAAATGAACTGAGAGAGTAAGTTACCTTTGCCATCTTCAACAGGGAAGTAACGCTGATCATCCTTCATGGTAACAATTAGCGGCTCTTTAGGTACGGCTAAGAAACCTTGATCAAAACTTGCGGTTAATGCTACCGGCCATTCGACCAGCGCTGCAACTTCTTCAACCAACTCGTTATCCTGAATAACTTCGCCGCCAAGTTGGGAAGCCAGGCGTGATACTTCCGATTGAATGGTCTCAATACGCTCTTCGAAGTTAGCGATAACTTTCGCGTCGCGCAGTTTAGCAACGTAGTTATCAACATGATCCAGTTCAAAACCTTTGGGAGAATGGAAGCGGTGTCCCTGAATAAAACGAGCGCTCTTAGTTTCCAGTATCTCTGCCTCAATTAATTCACTACCCAGCATGACGGTTAGTGTATGAACTGGACGAATGAACTGAGCGGTACTATTGCCCCAGCGCATAGGTTTTGGGATAGGTAAGGCTTTAATTGCAGCTTCCAGCATGCCTTGTACCAGTTGGTCCAGACCTTGGCCTTTAACGGTGGCCTTATGCAGCAACCACTCGCCTTTATCCGTTTTTAGACGATCGGCTTCATCGACGGTGATACCGTTAGAGCGAGCCCAGCCTTTGGCTGCTTTCGTTGGCTTGCCGGAATCATCAAAAGCCACATTAACTGCCGGTCCGCGTTTCTCAACAACCTTATCTTGCTGCTCTGTTTCAACCTGTTTGACTAACACCGCTAACCGACGTGGGGTGGCATAAGCTTCAATACTATCAAAACTCAACTCAGCGCTTGTTAATCCAGACTCAATACCCGTTTTTAAGCTGTCACGAAGAGATTTTAACGCCTTTGGAGGCAGTTCTTCGGTACCCAACTCAATCAATAAGTTTTCTTTATGCACGGCTCTGCTCTCCTTAGTTCGCTGTTGGCTTGTTTGCATCGTCGGCTAAAGGGAAGCCAAGAGCTTCGCGCGCCTGATAGTAAACTTCGGCAACAGCTTTCGCCATGGTTCTGACACGAAGTATGTAACGTTGTCTTTCGGTCACAGAGATAGCGTGTCGGGCATCCAGTAAATTAAAGGCATGAGATGCTCGCATCACCTGCTCATATGCGGGTAAAGCCAGTGATTTTTCAATGAGCAGTTCACATTCTTTTTCGCAGTCGTCAAAGCGACGGAAAAGCACATCGACGTCGGCGTACTCAAAGTTGTAAGTCGATTGTTCCACTTCGTTTTGATGGAAAACATCACGATACAAGATCTTACCGCGCGGGCCGTCAGTCCAGACCAGGTCGTAGATGCTGTCCACACCCTGGATGTACATAGCCAAGCGTTCAAGACCATATGTAATTTCGCCGGCCACCGGACGACACTCAATACCGCCAACTTGTTGGAAGTAAGTAAACTGTGTGACTTCCATGCCATTAAGCCAAACTTCCCAGCCCAGACCCCAGGCGCCCAGCGTGGGTGATTCCCAGTTGTCTTCAACGAAGCGTATGTCGTGAGTCAGCGTATCGAAGCCAAGCATTTCTAAAGACCCCAGATAAAGCTCCTGAATGTCTTTAGGCGAAGGCTTCATGATGACTTGGAATTGATAATAGTGCTGCAGCCGGTTTGGGTTTTCGCCATAACGACCATCAGTAGGGCGGCGACAGGGCTGCACATAAGCAAAACTGGCCGGTTCCGGACCCAACGAGCGCAGAAACGTCATTGGATGAAAGGTGCCTGCACCAACCTCCATATCTAATGGCTGAACCACGGCACAGCCTTGCTGAGCCCAGTAATCCTGAAGAGCAAGAATAAGCCCCTGAAAGGTTTTCACATCGTATTTCGACATACGCATTCTCTGCTTTGTTATTTGTGGTTGACCAATGGTCGAAAAATATGCGTAGATTATACCCTCTGAAGCGCCTTGGTTATAGGGGAAGGCATGACAAATAATGAACCAGAACGGTGTTCCTGGTGCGAATCTGCCGATGATTACCGCATTTACCATGACAATGTTTGGGGGCGGCCGGTACGTGACCCGAAAGAACTCTTCGCTAAACTCTGTCTGGATGGCCAGCAAGCGGGCCTTAGTTGGATAACCATTTTGCGCAAACAAGCGGGCTACGAGAAAGCCTTTTTAGACTTTGACCCACAAGCTATTGTGGCAATGAGTGACGCTGACCGGGAATTGTTGTACAGCAACCGTGACATTATCCGCAGTAAAGCGAAAATCGATGCGATTTTTACCAATGCCGAAGCCTTTTTAAAGTTAGAAGAAAAAGGCATTCAGTTTGAGCAATGGCTCTGGGCGTTTGTGGGTGGTTCACCGATTATTAATGCCTATCGAGCGCAAAGTGAGATCCCGACAACGACAGAAGCTTCCCATAACATGGCAAAAGCGTTAAAAAAGGAAGGCTTTCAGTTTGTCGGGCCGACCATTTGCTATGCTTTTATGCAAGCAGTTGGTATGGTGAACGACCATGTTATTAGCTGTCATTGCTATCAGCCGGTTGCTGACCAAATGAAACAGTTTACGTTGTAAAATGAGCGAAGGACGAATGATAGAAATTACTCTTGCGGATTATAGTAACTCCAAGCATCGTAATGCCGTTATAGCCATGTTGGATGCTTACGCTAAAGACCCAATGGGTGGTGGTGAAGGCATATCAGATGAAGTTAAAGAGAGTCTGATAGATGAAATGGCAAAAAGAGACCATGTCTTTTCTTTGCTGGCCTACGATGGTGACACCCCGGTTGGCGTTGCAAACTGTGTAGAAGGCTTCTCAACCTTCGCTGCAAAACCATTAATGAATATTCACGACATAGCCGTTATTCCGGAATATCGGGGCCAGGGCGTTGCGCGTAAACTGCTGGAAGAAGTGAAAACACTGGCAGAATTCCGTGGCTGCGTGAAGCTGACATTGGAAGTGCTGGAAAACAATGACCGTGCCAAGCAGGCCTACAAAAACTTTGGCTTCGAACCCTACGAACTGGGCGAAGTGGGTCAGGCTGAGTTCTGGGAAATGTACTTAAATAAAGATAAAGCCTGATGCCTAAAGGTCAGGCTCTTAGTGGGACTTCCTAACCCAGTAGCGGTAAGGCATCTCTTCGGTTTCAGAAGCAACCAGCTCATGCTCCATAAACTCGCAAAAGCCCGGAATATCGCGGGTTGTTGCGGGATCATCCGCTATAATCAGCAATACTTCACCAACCTGCATTTTACGAATAGCCGCACGAACTAACATGACGGGCTCTGGGCATTTAAGGCCAAGGGTATCGAGTTCTTTGTCGCAGTTAATCTGGGTCATGACTTCTTTAAAAGATGTTAAGCGAAATTGCCGAGTAGTTTAACACTTTCGCGCTTAATAGGTGAGGGGGAGTGATGGATTGCACCGCTGTTTGTTGGCGGGAAATACTCAGAAACTGTCTGCAGCCATGGATGGCTGCAGTCAAGCCCCCAGGGATGATGGGATGGACACCTCGCTTTACACGGCATCGTAATGCGCCATTATTGAAGTGATGTGTTCAATAATCTCAAACGAGGTGTCCACCCATGAAAGTTACAACAATTAGTATCGACTTAGCAAAAACTGTTTTTCAAGTCTGCGGAACGAATCAAGCGGGATCTGAAGTGTTCAACCGTCAAGTCCGAAGAAACAAATTGCTCGAGACCGTTATACAGTTCCCAGGTGCAGATGTTGTGATGGAGGCATGCAGTGGCTCTAACTACTGGGGGCGTTTGTTTATTAAGCACGGTTTAACCGTAAAGCTCATCCCTCCTCAGCATGTAAAACCATTTGTACGTGGAAATAAAAACGACCGTAATGATGCTTTTGCTATTTCTGAAGCATCACGTCGACCCAACCTAATCTTTACCCAGCCACGATCGGTAGCAGCTACTGATATGGCTGTTTTACACCGGATCCGTGACCGTCGCCAAGGTTCATTAACCCGCCTAACAAACCAAATCCGTGGTTTGTTAAATGAATATGGGATTGTTATTCCTCAAGGTATTGAGCATTTACGTCGTCACATTCCATTAGTTTTGGAAGATGCAGACAATGAACTTTCTCAATTAATGCGCTCAGAGCTACACAGTTTGTATGAGGAATGGTGCATGATGGCATCGCTCATCAAGCAACATGATAAAGCTATTGAGCAGTTTGCACGCGCCGATGAACAAACTACTTTGTTAATGACAGCCCGTGGTATTGGCTCCATTACGGCCACAGCACTTATGAGTGTGATGGGAAGTCCGGCAAACTATAAAAATGGGCGGCACTTTGCCTCATCGTTAGGACTAACCCCTTCAGAGTATTCTAGTGGTGGTAAGCAGAAGCTTGGGCGTATCACAAAACGAGGAAATCGCTATGTGCGCAAGCTTCTTGTTCAGTGCGCGATGAGCCATGTTCGGCATTTGGAAAGCCGAACGGATAATCTGTCATTATGGCTGAAGAAGCTGAAAGACCGGAGAGGCGTGCAAGTTGCCGCTATCGCATTAGCAAACAAATTGGCCCGAATCTCCTGGGCGATGCTACACAAGCAGCAGGAATTTAAATTGAATTAAAACAGTATTTAAGTCTCATCCAGCAATGCGTAGTTGCATGGTGCAACACCCTTGAGATGCCGAGAGAACCCAGTGAGCTATAACTCAGAAGGGACGATATAGCGCCAAGGGTGCGGTTACCCATGAAGGCCAGAGCTCACTGAGGAATCACTTCAAGCTCATAACAGGCCGTATATACGAATGCAGTTTTACCCTGTTCACATCGCGCAAAGCTGGTTAATAACAAAGTAAAATTATGTCACTAAACAACTTGCGCAATGTGAGGTGTCCATATAGGGTTCACGGCGTGTTTCTGAGTGTTTTCTGACAATAAAAAGGGGCGAGCCTTCGCTCCCCCCTTTCTCAAAGCGGTTAAAGTGTTAAACCGCTCTAATTTTGCTGTTTCTTTCAAACACGTTCGAAGACAGTAGCAATACCTTGACCAAGGCCAATACACATGGTCGCTAAGCCAAGTTTCGCGTCTTTCTCTTCCATCAAGTTAATTAGCGTAGTTGAGATACGTGCACCAGAGCAGCCTAATGGGTGGCCTAAAGCGATAGCACCGCCGTTCAGGTTCACTTTTTCTTCCATCTGATCGAACAGTTTCAAGCCTTTAAGTACAGGCAGTGACTGCGCGGCAAAGGCTTCGTTCAGTTCAACTACATCGATGTCTTCCATCGACACGCCAGCACGCTTCAGAGCTTTCTCCGTTGCCGGAACCGGACCGTAACCCATAATGGACGGATCGCAACCTGCAACGGCCATTGAACGGATTTTAACGCGTGGCGTCAGACCCAGTTCTTTGGCTTTGTCAGCAGACATAACCAACATGGCAGCGGCGCCGTCTGACAAGGCTGACGAGGTACCTGCGGTTACCGTTCCGTTGGCTGGATCAAACACGGGACGAAGCTGTGACAAGCCTTCCGCGGTGGTTTCTGGACGTATGGTTTCGTCTTCTGTGACACGAACCAGCTCACCGTCTGCGTTGTGGCCATTCATTGGCAAGATTTCTTTAGCAAAGCGGCCTTCTACCGTCGCTTCGTGCGCTTTCTTATGAGAGCGCGCGCCGAACTCGTCCTGTTGTTCGCGGGTAATACCGAACTTACGAGAAAGGAGTTCAGCGGTCATACCCATGCTGCCCGAAGCTTTTGCTACAGATTTATTCATGCCCGGATGAAAATCGATTCCGTGAGTCATGGGTACGTGACCCATGTGTTCGACACCACCGGCCATAAAGATCTCGCCGTCGCCGTTCATAATAGCGCGCGTAGCGTCGTGCAGAGCTTGCATTGAAGAGCCACACAAACGGTTAACTGTTACACCAGCTACTTTATGCGGAATACCAGCAATAAGCGCCGAGTTACGCGCAATGTTAAAGCCTTGCTCCAGGGTTTGCTGTACGCAACCCCAGTAAATGTCTTCCAGTTCATCAACATCCACTTCCGGGTTACGCTCAAGTAAGCCCTTCATCAGCGCAGCTGAGAGGTCTTCGGCACGAGTATGGCGGAAAACACCATTTTTTGAACGCCCCATTGGCGTACGAATACAATCTACAATGACGATGTCTTTCATTTTAATAACCTCCTCAAGCCTTACTTCGCGCTGGTTGTGTCAAAGTAAGATTTACCGGCTTTAGCCATTTCGCGCATGCCGTCGGTAACCTGATAAATTTCACCCAGGTGCGCGTACTTGTCTGCCAGTTGAATAAAGTTGTCCATGCCAAGCGTTTCCAGATAACGGAAAGGACCGCCGCGGAATGGAGGGAAGCCTAAGCCATAAAGCAATGCCATGTCTGCTTCGGCCGCAGAACCAACAATGTCCTCTTCCAGGCAACGAACCACTTCGTTCACCATGGGGATCATGCAGCGGGCAATAACTTCGTCAGCGTCGAGTTTCTTGCCTTGCTCACAGCCTAATAGCTCGTAAGTGGCTGGATCGGCTTCTTTGGTTGGCTTACCTTTTTTGTCAGTGCCGTAAACATAGAAGCCTTTGCCGTTTTTCTGACCATAACACTCAGCCGCTGCCAACTTAGCAATGGCGCTAGATTCGTCACGCTTCATACGGGTAGGGAAGCCATCTTCCATAACAACGGTGCAATGATCTGCGGTGTCGATGCCGACAACGTCGCTTAAGTACGCAGGACCCATAGGCCAGCCGAACTGCTTCTCCATAACCTTGTCGATGCCGACGAAATCAACGCCTTCATCAACCATACCGGCAAAGCCTGCCAGGTAAGGGAACAACACACGGTTTACTAAGAACCCAGGGCAGTCATTTACAACGATAGGGGTTTTGCCCAGCTTCAGCGCGTAAGCAACAACGGCGTTAACAGTGTCATCGGAAGTTTTCTCGCCACGAATAATCTCAACCAACGGCATTTTATGTACCGGGTTAAAGAAGTGCATACCGCAGAATTTTTCAGGGCGCTTCAGATTCTTCGCAAGTTCGGTAATAGAAATAGTCGAGGTGTTTGAAGTCAGAATGGCGTCATCACCAATCACATCTTCAATTTCTGCCAGTACTGAACCTTTAACTTTCGGGTTCTCAACAACGGCTTCAACGACAATATCGACATCTTTAACTGCATCGTTCAACAGCGTAGGTGTAATAGATGACAAGATTTTAATCATCTTCTCGCTGTTTACTTTGCCGCGCTCAACGCCTTTTTTCAGGATCTTACCGGCTTCTTTCATGCCTAAGTCCAAAGCATCTTGCTTAATGTCTTTCATTACGGCAGGCACGCCTTTAAGAGCTGACTGGTAAGCGATACCGCCGCCCATGATGCCAGCACCTAAAACACCTGCGGTTTTGATTTCTTTGGTTGCTGCTTTCGCGTATTTTTTAGATTTACCTTTAACCGCCTGGTCTGCCAGGAAGATACCAACCTGTGCCTGGCAAGCTTCGGTTTGGGTCAGGTCAAAAAACGCGTTGTTTTCTGCTGTCAGCGCGCCTTCGCGGTGTTCACGCGCACCATTTTCAATGGCTTCAATCGCCTTGTGCGGAGCAGGGTAGTGTTTACCGGCTTTCGCTGCGACCATACCTTTAGCCGTAACCAGAGTCATCATCAACTCGGTATCGTTGGCTTTTAATGGTTCCAGTTTAGGCTGACGCTTCGCTTTCCAGTCTTGTTGACCGGCGGCAGCATCTTTTGCCAAGTTAAGAGCGGCTTTAGTCAGGTTTTCTGGTTCTACAACGGCGTCAACAGCACCGACTTTGAGTGCATCCAATGCTTTATTGTTTTTGCCGGTGGTGATCCACTCTAAAGCGTTATCCGGGCCAATAACCCGAGGTAGACGCATGGTGCCACCAAAGCCCGGGATTAGACCCAGCTTGACTTCTGGCAGGCCAATAGTCGCTGTGCTATCGGCTACGCGATAGTCACAAGCTAATAAGGCTTCGCAGCCGCCACCCAGAGCAAAGCCGGTGACAGCCCCAACGGTTGGTACAGGCAGATCTTCCAGTTGGTCGAATACGCGTGAAGCTTTAGCAACCCAACTGCGTGTTTTTTCCTGATCAGAGAACAATGTCAGGAACTCAGTGATATCGGCACCAACGATGAAGGTTGATTTACTGCTAGTCACAATGACACCGCGCAAATCATCGGTATTCTTTAATTTTGTCAGCGCTTCGCTGAATTCTTCTAATGTCGCCTGGTCGAATTTATTAACCGAGCCTTTCGCATCAAATTGTAATTCTGCGAAACCAGGTTCGATAAAATCGACCCGAATGCTTTCACCTTGATAGATCATCTTGGGTCTCCCACGACTTCCATTAATTTGTTGCTATAAAGAAACTGATTCTGCTATAGCTTTGGGTTAAGGTAGAGAGAGTTTGGCGCGAATACGCCAATTTTTCAACGGTTATTTAAACATGCGTTTGAATTAATGAAAAAGCAGTCGTTTATCATACGTTACAGTGCGCCATTGTTTTTCGCGTTATCACTGTTTAGCAGTGGTGCAGTCCAGTCTGAACCTGTTGATAGTGAACAACGGGAGCAGCAGCGTGAGCTATTTAAAAAGGCTGAGTACGCCGCCAAGCGGGGTCGCCTGAATGAGTACCGTCAGTTACTACAGAAGCTGGACGATTATCCTCTTGTTCCTTATCTGGAACTGACCCGGCTTGAGCAAGTGGGTTACTTGGCTAACGAAGACCGAGTTCTGGCTTTTCTGGAAAAGTATGACAACACACCTCTCGACTGGCAGCTAAGACAACCCTGGCTAACTTATCTTGCCGGACAAGAGGAGCACGCGCGGTTTATTCGCGACTTTCGGCATCCGGGTACTTTGACGCATCGCTGCCAGTTTATTGAGGCGCAACGAAAGAAAGGCCTGGGTGAAGGACCGTTCCGCCGCCAGGTTGATGCTATCTGGGAGCATGGTTTTTCGCTGCCGTCGGCCTGCGATCCCATTTTAAAGGAATGGGAAAAGCTTGACGGGCGCACCGATGCAAAAATTTGGAATCGATTACAGCTGGCCGCTGAGCACGGTAACCCAACGTTACTGCCTTACCTGACAGGGTTGTTACCAGAGTTACAGCAATACCTGGGTGAGTTCTATCATAAGGTGCGATATTCGCCCGCGGCCATAGAAGACAACGCTTGGTTTAAGGGACGGTACCCTGCGAAGGAAGCCGAAATAACGACATTTGCGCTGACTAAACTTATTTGGCGAGATGAAAATATTGCTCTGCGCAGCTATAAAAAGCTGAGTCCGCAACTGCCTTTTACAAAGGAGCAGGAAGAGCAGATAGCAGAAGAGTTTGCGGTTGCGCTGAGTTTGAAGTCGCATCCCGAAGCGCGTGTCTGGCATGACCGTGTTCCGGTTAATGCATTGAATGAGCGAGTTCTGCAGTGGCGCTTAGCGATATACCTTAAAGACAAAGACTATGAAGGCCTGCGTGATACCATCCAAAGCCTTCCTGTTGCCATCAGGCAGGGGAATCAATGGCGTTACTGGCTTGCGCGTACGCAGGAAATAACCGGGAACGCGCTGGTTGCTCAGCAACTTTATGACGATTTATCTGATGAGCGTCATTATTATGGTTTTCTGGCGTCAGCAAGGTTACAAAAGCCGGTGAGTCTCGAGCACGAAAAGCTCGAAGTCAGTGTCGTTCAGCTTGAGCAAGTGCGAAATCATCCGAGTGTTCAGCGTGCATACGAACTCATTCAGCTTGAACGCTGGGTGGATGCAAGAAGAGAATGGAATCATTTGTTGACACAACTCGATGGCGAAGAGCAGAAGGTTGCAGCGTACCTTGCCAGTGAGTGGGGTTGGCACGACCAAGCGATATGGACACTAGCGCAAATAGGTCATTTTGACGCTGTAGGTATTCGTTTCCCGTTAGCCTATAAAGACATACTAGGGCGGGCGTCACAGGCGGCGGGAATTGATCAAAATTGGGCTTTAGCCATTACCCGGCGTGAGAGTAACTTTCGTCACGACGCCTATTCTAGTGCTGGCGCCAGAGGTTTAATGCAAATATTACCCGGTACTGCCAAACAGTTGGATACGAAAAATAACAGCTGGCGTCGTTTAAACGATCCATCGGTTAATGTTCGGTTAGGAACTCATTATTTGAGTCGCCTGAAGCACCGTTTTGAGAATAACTGGTTATTAGCGACGGCAAGCTATAATGCTGGGTACTATCGAGTGAGAGAGTGGCTGCCGGAAGAGCCTGTTTACGCTGATGAATGGGTTGAAACCATCCCTTACCATGAAACTCGAGATTATGTAAAAGCGGTATTGAGTTACCAACAAATTTATAGGATGTTGGGTGGTAACGAGGATAATTTGTTTGAGCAAGTTGTTGATATGACCATTGTTGAAACTGAATAAGGCGATTCAATATGACTGCGACAGCAGATTTGTGGCCGTTATTTTCTGACCATATAAAGCAACTCCAGGCTCGCGCTGAGCGACTCTTTAAACGAGAAAACTTAGATTTATTAGCAATTCATTCGGGTCAGCAAAAGCGCTGGTTTTTGGATGATATGAATTATCCTTTCCGTGCTAACCCTCATTTTAAAGCGTGGTGCCCCGAAACCCAGCTTCCTAATGCCTGGGTTATTCTAAAACCTAATGCGCGACCAACCCTAGTTTTACTCAGCGCGCCGGACTTTTGGCACACGGCGGCTAGTTTAGAAGATGAACGCTGGTTAGAAGAGTTCCACGTGGAACACATCAACTCGCCCGAGGCGATTGAAAAACTGCTTCCTTATGATAAGAAGAATGCTGCCTACCTGGGCGAGCACATTGAAGTGGCAAAAGCTCTGGGTTTCGAGAACATTAATCCGGATCCGGTTCTTCACTTCTTTCATTATCACCGACTCTTTAAAACGGATTACGAAATAGCCTGTTTAACGCAAGCAAATCATATTGCTGCGGAGGGACACATTGCAGCAGCCAAGGCCTTTTTCGATGGAGAGTCTGAATTCGATTGTCTATTGAAGTATATGGCGGCTACCCGACAAGGACAGAATGAAGTGCCTTATAATCACATTGTTGGGCAGAATAGGAACGCGAGTGTACTGCATCACTGGCTGCCCGATAAACGGTCGCCTGAATCACTAAAATCTATGTTGGTCGATGCTGGCGCTGAAGTTTGTGGTTACGCTGCAGATATTAGTCGAACTTGGTCTAAACAGCACAATGAATATGAAGAACTGATAGCGGCACTTGACCAAATTACGTTGGCGCTGATTGATAAAATGAAACCGGGCGTTGAGTTTCCCTTCTTGCATCAGTTGGCTCACGAGCAAATAGCTAACGTACTTTTTGCCTTTGGTTTTGTTCGTTGCAGCCCCGAGCAAATGATTGAAGATGGCATTACTACGGTGTTCTTTCCTCATGGAGTGGGTCACCCCCTGGGGCTGCAAGTGCATGATGTTGGCGCTGCTCAGGCCGATGAGCGAGGGACACCAATACCTTCCCCGGCCGGACACCTTACCTTAAGAACGACTCGTACTGTCGAGCCGCGACAGGTTTACACCATTGAACCCGGCATTTACTTTATTGAACCATTACTGCAAAAGCTGGCTGATTCTCGCAATAAGCATGTTGTTAATTGGAAGAGGGTAGACGAGTTCAAGCCATTTGGTGGCGTGCGGATCGAAGATAACATTGTGGTCTATCGAGAGCGAAATGATAACCTAACGCGGCAAACGTCTTTGGATTCTTATGTGAAAAAGGTTACCCGTCTTGCCTGATCAGGACTACGATATTCCGGCATCGGAAGCTGAAGTAGAGATAGAAGTTAAAAACAGTCGCTTTATTGCGTGCCTGGCACATACCAGCAATGCTGAAGACGCTGCGACGTTTTTAGCGGCGGTTAGAAAGCGCTGGCCAAAAGCTTCTCATTATTGCTCGGCTTCCTTATTCTCAGCTCCTAATAATAGCCAGAATATGGCTTATAGTGATGACGGAGAGCCCTCGGGAACCGCAGGTCGGCCGATGCTTATGGCGCTTCAGAATAGCGGCGTGGGTGAGGTCACGGTCATTGTGGTGCGCTATTTCGGCGGTGTAAAACTCGGTACTGGTGGGCTTCAGCGAGCCTATACGGATACGACCGTTGCCGGGTTAGCTGAGCTTAAAACAGAGCTGCGGGTATTTAAGCAAGCGTTTCAGTTAAACTTTGCTTATACCGACCAAGGGGAGGTCGAACCGCTTTTGATTGAAGCCGGGGCTGAAGTTGAGTCAGCTGACTACGAAGAGAGTGTGCGACTTAAAGTCTTACTGCGCCCTTTAGAAGTTGAAGCGCTGCAGAAAAAATTACAGGCTGCTACCCGAGGTCGGGTGCAGCTGAAAGGTCTAGACTAGAAGAACATAGCACTGGGCTGGAAGACTTTCTCAACCTGATCAATATACTTTTTATCCAGTAAGAAAAGAATCACGTGATCGTCCGAATGAATAATGGTCTCGCTGTGCGCCATGAGCACTTCGTGCCCACGAACAACGGCGCCAATCGTAGTTCCCGGTGGAAGCTTAATGTCTTTAATGGCTTTGCCCACAACCTTAGAAGTGTCTTCGTCACCATGAGCTATTGCCTCGATGGCTTCGGCTGCACCCTTACGCAGCGAATAGACGTTAACGATATCCCCACGGCGTACGTGAGTCAGCAACGCAGAAACCGTTGCGCGTTGCGGTGATATGGCAATGTCAATTTCGCCGCCCTGAACTAAATCGACGTATGCGCTTCGTTGAATAAGCACCATAGTTTTACGCGCACCCATGCGCTTAGCCAGCATAGCCGACATAATGTTCGCTTCATCGTCGTTAGTCACTGCAATGAAAACGTCAATATCTTCTACGTGTTCTTCCTCCAGCAGCTTCTGATCGGAGGCGTCACCGCGAAAAATCAATGTATGCTCGAGGCTCTGGGAAAGCTCTTCTGCGCGAGTTTCGGAACGCTCAATAAGCTTAACACGGTGGTCGACTTCCAGTTGCTTAGCCAAACCAGCTCCAATATTACCGCCACCAACAATCATGATTCGGCGGTATTTGTCTTCAAGCTTTTGCAGTTCCTGCATAACGGTACTGACATGACGTGTATCGGCAATGAAAAACACTTCATCGTCAGCCTCGATAATGGTGGTTCCGGTGGGGCGGATAGGTTTGCCCTGGCGATAAATAGCGGCAACCCGAGTATCGATATTGGGGATGTGCTCGCGCAGGGTTGAGATCGCATGCCCAACCAGTTTCCCGCCATAATACGCTTTTACGGCGACCAGACTGGCTCTGCCGTTCGCAAACTCCATAACCTGAAGTGCACCGGGGTAATCAATCAACCGTCTGATGTAGTTAGTAACCAGCTGTTCCGGGGAAATAATGTGATCAACCGGCGCATCCTGGTTATGAAATAACTGATCTTTGTAGCGGATGTACTCTTCAGAACGGATTCTGGCTATTTTTTTGGGCGTATTGAAGATGGAGTAGGCGACCTGACAGGCAATCATATTGGTTTCATCGCTACTGGTTACGGCTATCAGCAAATCTGCGTCGTCTGCACCTGCTTTGCGCAATATGTCCGGATGAGCGCCGTTACCCACAACGACTCGTAAGTCATATTTATCCTGCAAATCGTCCAGTAAGTCGTTATTGGTATCAACGATGGTGATGTCGTTACGCTCACCAACCAAGTTTTCTGCCAATGTGCCGCCGACCTGACCAACACCGAGTATGATTATTTTCATTGGGCTTTTTTCAATCTCGCGTAAAAGAAACCATCCCCGCCATATTCACCGGGAAGCAACTGCAGTGTCTCATGCGCTGCAGTTATAGGTATCAGACTAGCACCAGATTGCTGTTTGAGAAAAGACTCAATTTGAGTTTGGTTCTCTTGCCGTAAAATAGAACAGGTTGCATACAACAGCTCACCGCCGGGCTTAAGCAGGGGCCACAGCGAACTGAGTATTTGGTTTTGCAAGTGTGCTAGTTCGTTAATGTCTTCAGCACGACGTAGCCATTTAATGTCTGGGTGGCGACGTATCACGCCTGTGGCCGAGCAGGGGGCATCCAGCAATATACGGTCGAAAGGCTCGCCGTCCCACCAGTCATTAGTGGAGGCAACGTCAGCGCAGTGAATAACGGCGCTTAAGCCAGCACGCTCGAGGTTTTCATCCACACGTTCAAGCCGCTTGGGGTCGATATCAATAGCCTGAACCGGTTGCTCAAAGCTGTGTTGCTCTAATAAATGCAGTAACTTACCGCCGGGTGCGGCGCAGCAATCGAGTACACGGTGTGAAGCATCAACATTAAGTTGATCTGCAGCAAGTTGCGCTGACCTGTCCTGCACTGACACATGGCCTCGGGCAAAACCGGGGAGCTTTTCAACTGGACAGGGCGAATCCAACTGAATAGCATTGCTTGCGCTGTCATCTGCCTTTGCTGCAATGCCGCTGTCCTGAAGTTGCTGTAAATAGTCATCGCGAGTGGCGAAGCGTTGGTTCACTCGCAGCCACATCGGCGGGTGCGTGTTGTTTTCTGTCAGAATCTTGCTTGCATGCTCCGGGTGATCTGCTTGAATGGCATCAAACAGCCAGCGAGGGTGATTCTGCATTGAGTCGTCTGGCAGTTCACGCTGTTGTGACTCATCGGCAGCTGGTGCTTCGCGTAATAATTGGCGTAATATGCCGTTAACCAGACCCTTATGATTACGCTTACCAATGACTCGAGCGGCTTCCACTGTTGCACTGACCGCTGCGTGATCTTTAATTCGCTGACAGTAAAGCTGATAAGCGCCAACCAGCAATAAGTAATGCAGTATTTTCAGCTTTCCTTTAAGTGGCTTATCTAATTTTGCGCCAACCAAGCGGTTAAGGCTTGGCAGAACACGTAAAACGCCGTAGCTGATGGCACTAGCCAGTCGTTTATCTGCGTCAGAGAGTTTGTTTGTTGCATGAGGCAGGGCGGCAGAAAGAGATTCGCCTTTTTCTAATACCTGAAACAGGGCCATCGCTGCGGCCGCGCGACTGTGTGAACCCTGCCCACTATTGGATGAACTCTCATTGTGATTCATTGTAATTCTAGCCCTTGGCTAAACACGTTACTGTAGCCGTTAATTAAGGTCGTGGCCGGCTGTACTTTTTTGCCCGGCATTTGCGCCTGAGTGATACGTAAGATGCCGTCGCCGGTAACCACATCGATGCCTTCATTTGTGCTGTTGATTATGGTGCCCGGGCCTTTATTACTAGCACCTTGAGCCAGTTCCGCCGCATGAATTTTAATTGTGTTCTGTTGATCCTTTAAATTGTCTGACTGGCACCAACTCATGGGCCAGGGGTTGAATGCACGTACGCAGCGTTCAATAAAAGCGGCTGATTGCGTCCAATCAACTTTGCCTTCCTGCTTTGTCAGTTTTCTTGCATAGGTGGCTTCGCTATCGCTTTGCGGCTTGGCCTGGCTCTGGTAACTGTCGAGATTGGCTAATACCTTAATCAAAGCTTTGGGACCCAGGTCTTCAAGCTTATGATAAAGCGAAGCTGAGGTTTCTTCGGGGCTAATTGCGCATCGTTCCTCGTGCAGCACCGGTCCCGTATCCAGACCGGCTTCCATTTGCATCACACACACACCGGACTCTGAATCACCAGCCCAAATAGCACGTTGAATAGGCGCAGCGCCTCGCCAACGTGGCAATAAAGAACCATGGACATTCAGGCAGCCTTGCGGCGGAATATCTAAGACAGCTTGCGGGAGCAATAAGCCGTAAGCTACCACCACCATGATGTCGGGGTTGAGTTCGGCGAGGGTCGCCTGGGACTCATCGGATTTTAATGACTCCGGTTGATAAACCGGCAATTGGTGTTCAATAGCCAATTTTTTAACGGCGCTGGGTTGAGGCTTCTTGCCCCGCCCGGCAGGACGGTCCGGCTGGGTATAAACACCCACTATCTGATGAGCCTCAGCTATCAAACTCTGTAAGTGTTGTGCGGCAAAATCGGGCGTGCCTGCAAAGACAATGCGCATTAATGTGCTTCCGTTGCGTATTTCTCTGCTAAGCGCTGTTCTTTCTCTAATTTCTTGCGAATTCGCTCACGTTTCAGCGGCGACAAGTAATCTACAAAGAGTTTTCCATTTAAGTGATCAATTTCGTGCTGAATACAAATGGCCAGTAATCCTTCAGCAGATCGGCTGAACCGTTCGCCATTTTTATCCAGTGCGGTAACGGTGATTTTTTCTGCGCGTTCAACTTTGGCGTAGACACCAGGAAACGACAGGCAGCCTTCATCGTTTTTAAAATGGCCTTCTGCTTCGGTAATTTCTGGATTAATAAACACCATTGGCTCGTTTTGATCTTCGCTGCAGTCGGCAACAAATAATCGCTTATGTATGTCGACCTGTGTTGCCGCAAGGCCTACACCCTGTTCTTCGTACATGGTTTCGAACATATCGTCGATAACCGAGCGGATATTGTCATCTACCTTTTCAATCTTCTGTGCGACTTTTCGCAAACGTTCGTCCGGATATTGCAGAACCGTCATTTTTGCCATTAGAACCTCCAAATCTTCATCTACCCTTAGTTTACCTTAAATTGGTAGGTCAAGGACAGTCTGTGAACACACAGGAATTATGTGTATTAATGGGGATGACACGTGCATCAAACAAGGTGCAGAAAGCCGCAAGGGAATGCGACAGTTGGCAAGTGCTGTTAGAGCGATGGGGGCAATCGTTAAAACCGGTAGAGCCACGTTGGTTAAAAGCCGCTGAGAATTGGTGCCATTCTGACTATCAGGGAGTCATTTCCTACTTCTGTAGCGATTATCCGGCGTCCTTAAAAGCGATAGCGAACCCTCCCTGGCTACTTTACTACCGAGGGCGTAAAGAGCTGCTGCAAGGTGTTGGCGTGGCTATTGTTGGCAGTCGAAAAGCGACTCACAGCGGATTGCAGGTGGCGGACTGGCTGAGTGAGAGCCTGGTGGCTGCGGGCATTGTCGTGATAAGTGGTCTGGCGATGGGTATTGATGCGCAGGCGCACAAAACCGCCGCTGATAAAGGAAAGACAATAGCGGTTTTGGGGACAGGCATTGATCAGTATTACCCGCGAAGAAACAAAGCCTTACAGGACTTTATTGCTCATCAAGGCCTGCTAATTTCTGAGTTTCCGCCCGGACAGACCGCCAGAATCGATCATTTTCCTCGCCGTAACCGTATTATTAGTGGTATCAGTCAGGCCGTGGTTGTCGTTGAGGCTGCGCGCAAAAGTGGTTCGCTTTCAACAGCAGTCCATGCTTTGAACGAAGGACGCGAGGTAGGTGCGGTGCCCGGCTCGATTTTGTTGCCCGAACACCAGGGTTGCCACTGGTTGATTCAGCAGGGCGCGAAGTTAATTAACACGCCGCAGGATATTCTTGAGTGGTTTTCTCTGGAGGATGCAGAGAGTGTCGTGTCAGAAGGTGTACAATGTCGCGATGAAAGCTTGGCAAACAATCGATTGTTCGCTAGTCTGAGTTCAGAGCCACGAACAATTGATGACATGGTACAATTGTCCGGACTCGAGGTTGCTGAAGTCATGGAGAAGATAGTGTTACTCGAATTAGAAGGGCTAGTGGCAGCCGTACCAGGCGGTTATATCAAAGTGGGGAGGCGCTAAAGTATGTTTGATATCCTCATGTACTTGTTTGAAAACTACATTCATTCCGAAATGGAAGTTGTGGTTGATCACGATGAGTTAACCAATGAACTTACCCGGGCTGGTTTCCGTCATCAGGAAATCCAGAAGGCTTTGGCGTGGCTGGAACGCTTGGCCGATTTACAGGAAATGGAAACCAAATCTTATCTGGATGTCGCTCCGCAGCAGTCTACCCGCATTTATACGGCGGCAGAAATGACTCGCTTAGACAGCCAGAGTCGTGGCTTCCTAATGTATTTAGAGAATTTAGGTGTGTTAGATTTCGCCACTCGTGAAGTGGTTATTGACCGTGTGATGGAACTGGAAACGGCCAACTTTACTCTGGATGACCTGAAGTGGGTTGTGCTCATGGTTCTGTTTAATGTTCCCGGTCAGGAAGCCGCCTACGACCAGATGGAAGGCTTATTGTTCGAGGAAGCCGAAGGGCCTTTACATTAATGTCATCAGATGAGCGCTGCCCCCGTTGTGAGCGACCACTGGTCATTAAACATGTTGGACATAACAGCTTTTTAGGTTGTACAGGGTATCCTGACTGCGATTATAAACGGGGTCTTCGTGAACAATCTGAAATTGATCCCGAAGACCTTGGAGTTGCCTGCCCGGAATGTGGCAAAGAACTTCAATTAAAAAGTGGGCGCTATGGTTTGTTCGTTGGCTGCAGTGGCTTCCCCGAATGTGAGTTTGTTACAGAACCGAATACTGAAGAACAGAGCTCGATTACTTGCCCTGAATGCAGCGTAGGCGAGCTACACCAAAAAACATCACGACGCGGCACCGTCTTCTATGCCTGCGACCAATATCCGAAATGTGAGTTCACCGTGAATCAACCGCCGGTGGATGAAACCTGCCCTAAATGCCAATATCCATTGCTGGTTAAAAAGAAGTCCGCTGCAGGAATTCGTAAAGTCTGTCCGCAAAAGCAATGCGACTATAAGTCGGACGCGCTATAATTCAACACCTTAAGTGGAGGAGGAATTATGGCAGATCAATGGGAAGCGGCGCATAACGCAATAAAAACCGGTATTATCGCCTATCCGACAGAAGCGGTGTTTGGATTAGGTTGCGATCCAAATAATGAAGTAGCGATTCAACGATTATTAAGTCTGAAACAGCGACCGGCTGAAAAAGGCTTGATTCTTATTGCTGCTGACTACAGTCAATTGCTTCCTTTTGTTGAAGATTCTGCTATTTCTCAGGACAAACGCTTTAGTGTTTTGTCGCATTGGCCAGGACCTGTCACATTAATTCTGCCGGTAAGGAAGGGCGTATCGTCCTTATTAACCGGTGGCCGCGAGACGATTGCTGTGCGCGTGAGTGCGCACGAACCAGTGAGGGAGCTCTGCCGTGAACTCGGTCATGCATTGGTGTCGACCAGTGCCAACCTAACCGGCCAGGAGCCTGCCCGCACCGCTGCAGAAGTGCGTCAGCAGTTCGGCGACAGCGTAGATTGGGTCATGGAGGAGAGCACCGGCGGAGCCGCGAAGCCAACCCGTATTATTAATCCATTCAATAATCAGGTTGTAAGAGACGATGCATAACGATTATTTAAAGCAGGTAAAAAGTTATCTGATGTCATTACAGGATGCCATTTGCCAACAACTGACGGAGGTTGATGGTGAACGGAGCTTCCAGGAAGACAGCTGGGATCGTCCGGGTGGCGGTGGCGGCCGTTCGCGGATCATTAAAAATGGTGCGGTTTTCGAGCAAGGTGGTGTTGGTTTCTCTCATGTGTATGGCGAAAAGATGCCGGCGTCGGCAACGGCACACAGACCTGAGCTGGAGGGGCGCGATTTTAATGCCTGTGGTGTTTCCCTGGTCATGCACCCGGAAAACCCAATGGTGCCGACTGCGCATATGAATGTGCGCTTTTTCATTGCGCAAAAAGAAGGCGAAGAGCCAGTTTGGTGGTTTGGCGGTGGGTTCGATTTAACGCCATTTTATCCTTTTGAGGAAGACATTATTGAGTGGCATCAACAAGCGAAAGACGCGTTGGACAGAGTTGATGAAAAGCTTTATCCAGAATACAAAGCCTGGTGTGATGACTATTTCTTTCTTAAGCACCGGAATGAAGCGCGTGGTGTCGGTGGTATTTTCTTTGATGACCTCAATGATCGTGCATTTGAAGAGTGTTTCGCAGTAATAAAAGCAGTAGGTGATGCTTTTACTAAAGCTTACCTTCCTATTGTTGAGCGGCGCAAAGGCCTGGCTTATAGTCAGCAGCAAAGAGATTTTCAACTTTATCGCCGTGGCCGTTATGTTGAGTTTAACCTTGTCTGGGACCGCGGAACCTTGTTTGGTTTACAAACCGGCGGCAGAACGGAGTCCATTTTAATGTCGATGCCACCGCTGGCGCGCTGGGAATACAACTGGCAAGCAGAGCCAGACTCTGCAGAAGAGCAATTGACATCCTATTATTTGAAACCCAGAGACTGGCTGACGAAATGAAGCCGTTAACTCAGCTGGGTGTATTCGGAAACCCCATTGAACATAGTCTGTCACCACGTATTCATTCATTGTTTGCGCAGGCTCAACAAGAGCACGTCAACTACCAACGCTATCTGGCCACCTCCGGGCGATTCTCGCGGAGTGTGGCACAGTTTTTCTGTCACGGCGGGCGGGGGGCTAATGTCACTTTGCCTTTTAAGCAAGACGCGGCAAGGTTGGTGACGCAATTAACCGAGCGAGCGCAGTTGGCTGGTGCGGTGAACACCCTCATCTCGAGTAAGTCAGGTCAGCTAGTAGGCGATAATACAGATGGTGAAGGGCTTGCTATTGATCTTGAGAATAAGGGGTTTAAAGTAAGTGGGCGCTCACTTACTATTTTTGGCGCCGGCGGCTCTGCTCGTGGCATACTGCCTTTATTGCTGGCGCAGCAGCCAAAGCATCTTTATTTGATCAATCGTACTGTCGAAAAAGCTGAGGCACTTAAATCAGAGCTGAAAGCCCTTGGCTTAGCCGAGGCAAATTTAGTTCAGGTACTGTCGTCTGCTTCTGCCATTGAAGAGCCGGTAGAGCTATTAATTAACGCTACCAGCAGCAGCTTAACGGGCCAGTGTCTGACGTTACCACCGATACTTGCAGATGATGCTTGCGGCTATGATTTGATGTACGCTGCGAAACCCACCGTATTTATGCATCAGCTAACCCAGGTTGGGTGTAAAAAAGTGAGTGATGGCCTGGGCATGCTGGTGGAACAGGCGGCCTCTTCCTATCAACTTTGGATGGGTGGTGAGCGTCCGGATACCACATCTGTTATGTCCGAATTGAGAAAGTCTAGTTAATTGATTGAAAAGGACTTTTCCGAGCTTTTTATAAGTAAAGAAAAATGCGGAACAAAAGGTTATAAAAAAACTGAATTTGTCAGTAGATCATTGCTGATTTTGTGGTAATCTGTCTGACCTGTTTACGATGCATTTCCTTCCATTTCAGGACGTAAACAGAATAGTTTCCACAGTGAAGCATAATAAGAAAAAGTAAAAGGCATTTAGGGATGCCTGTCGTTTTAAATCCCACACTATCAATAACTTAAGTAAAATTCAGACACGGGGAAATCTCAATTTCCAGCTGTGGAATAGATCGTTGTTAACAGAGTTGTTAACAGGTTATGCACAGTCTGTTCAGTGGTCTGAATTGCTGTTCTGTGGCATCCTATAGGTAACGCTTAACTTAGGTTTTAAACTATGGCCACATCTGTTCCAGAAAATCCGTTTATTCTTGTCGATGGTTCCTCTTATTTGTTTCGCGCTTTTCATGCGCCACCGCATTTAACCAATTCTAAAGGCGAACCGACCGGAGCTATTTACGGCGTCGTTAACATGTTGCGGAGCTTGCTAAAACGCTATAAACCTAGTCATATGGCGGTTGTTTTTGATGCCAAAGGCAAGACATTTCGCAGCGATATCTATGAAGAATACAAAGCCAACCGGCCGCCTATGCCGGACGACTTGCGTTCACAGATTAAAGTTCTGCACGATATTGTTCAGGCAATGGGACTGCCATTGCTATGCGTTGACGATGTTGAAGCGGATGACGTTATCGGTACCTTAGCGCGACAAGCTGGGGAAGAAGGGCGGTTTACGCTGATCAGTACAGGTGATAAAGACATGGCGCAGCTTGTTAATGAGCATGTCATGCTCATTAATACCATGACTGACACGTTATTAGACCCTGCAGGCGTTGAGAAAAAGTTTGGTGTTAAACCCAATCAAATTATTGATTACTTGGCCCTAATGGGCGATAGCTCGGACAATATTCCGGGATTGCCTAAGGTGGGAGAGAAAACGGCACAGGCTATGCTGCAGAGTATTCCGAGCATTGACGCTATTTACGAGAACGTTGACGCTGTAACTGAGCTGTCGTTCCGTGGCGCTAAGTCTATGCCGGCTAAGCTTAATGAATACAAAGATCAGTTACTGATGTCGCGTGAGCTGGCGACCATTAAGCTTGATGTCGCTATGGAACTGGAGCCGGAGAAGCTCACCATACAAACGGCGGATAGCGAAAAGCTGGCTGAGCTATACGGTCGTTGTGAATTCCGCCGCTGGCTCGGTGAGCTCATGGAAAGCGGTGCCGCAACCGATCAGGCGTTAGGCGATACCGATGGTGAAAAGCCCGTTAGCGATATTAACCGGGAGGCTTATCGTGTCTTAATGACGGAAAAGGAAGTCAGTGATTATTTAACCTCGCTGAAGAAAAGTGACTTTTTTGCTTTTGATACGGAAACAACCAGCCTGAATTATATGCAGGCGGAACTTGTTGGTGTGTCATTAGCGATGGCACCCGGCGAAGCGGTCTATATTCCGGTTGGCCATGACTATATGGACGCGCCTGAGCAAGTGGGTCGTGACTGGTTGCTGGAGCAACTGAAGCCACTGCTTGAAGCCGATAAACCGCAAAAAGTTGGCCAGAACCTAAAGTATGATGCTCATATTTTGCGTCGCTATGATATTCGGTTAGGTGGAATTCTGAATGACACCATGCTGGCATCTTATGTATTTAACAGTGTCGGTTCACGGCATGACATGGATACTTTGAGTCTGCATTACCTGAATCATAAAACCATCAGTTTTGAAGAGATTGCCGGAAAGGGTGCAAAGCAATTAACGTTTAATCAAATTGATTTGGAGCAGGCAGGGCCGTATGCGGCGGAAGATGCAGACATTACTTTTCGATTGCACGAGGTACTCTGGAGTAAGGTCAAAGATGTTGGCAGCGACCTGCACAGCGTACTCACCGATATAGAAGTACCGTTAGTTCCCGTATTGTGCGATATGGAACAGTATGGCGTCCGTATTGACGCAAATTTGCTCGGTAAACAAAGTCAGGAAATTACCGAAAAGCTCGATGCTCTGGAGAAAAAAGCGTTTGAGATTGCCGGTGAGGAGTTCAACTTAGGTTCCACTAAGCAGCTGCAACGAATCTTTTTTGAAAAGCTGGAGCTGCCAGTCGTTAAGAAAACCCCGAAAGGGGCTCCCTCGACGGCTGAGGAAGTCTTGCATGAATTGGCGCATGACTATCCTTTACCGGATGTTATTTTGCAGCACCGAAGTTTGTCGAAGCTAAAATCGACTTATACCGATAAGCTGCCGAAGATGATCAACCCGGACACCGGCCGGGTGCATACTTCTTATCAGCAGGCGGTTACCGCAACGGGCCGTTTGTCATCGACCGATCCGAACTTACAGAACATTCCTATTCGTACTGCTGAAGGGCGCAGAGTGCGACAGGCCTTTGTTCCGGAACCAGGCTATAAGATTGTCGCTATCGATTACAGCCAGATTGAACTGCGTATTATGGCGCATCTGTCACAGGATGCGTCCTTATTAAAGGCTTTTGCTGAAGGTCTGGATATTCACCGGGCAACGGCCGGTGAGGTGTTCGGTTGCAAAGCTGACGAGGTAACGGATGATCAGCGTCGACAGGCTAAAGCGGTCAACTTCGGGTTAATTTACGGTATGTCTGCTTTTGGTCTTGCGCGCCAGTTGGGAATTGCCCGTCATGAAGCTCAGCATTATATGGATAAATACTTTGAGCGCTTTCCGGGTGTATTGCGTTATATGGAAGATACGCGTAAACAGGCAAAGGAGCAGGGGTATGTTAAAACGCTGTTCGGACGCCGCTTGCCTTTGCCGGATATTAAAGCCAGTAACGGAGCACGCCGAAAAGGTGCTGAGCGAGCAGCCATTAATGCGCCAATGCAGGGAACGGCAGCTGACATTATTAAAAAAGCTATGCTGAAAGTTGCGGACTGGATAAACAGCAATCAATGTCAGGACGATGTGCGTATGTTAATGCAAGTTCACGATGAGCTGGTTTTCGAGATAAGGGAAGCTAAGCTGGATGATTATATAGCACAATTAACCGAAGTCATGGAGAAGGCCGCAAACCTTGATGTGCCACTTATTGCAGAGGCTGGTAAAGGCAATAATTGGGATGAAGCACATTAATTTTACGATTTTTGTGAACTTTATAAAAAGGGTCTAGTCACAATAATTGAGGGGATTAATCCTCCCTCAAAAAATTGTTCTCCCTGGATTACTTTTGGCCCGGCTTTTTAGTCGGGCTTTTTTATTGTTCTCTCTGCGGGATACCGGCAAGACCAGAGCGACCTTTACGGTTGGCAAACCATACGCCAACAAGAATTGCCAACATACCAACACCTTGTTGTAACCAGAACGCTTCACCGTCAAGTACGCCCAGTAGTACGGCAACCACCGGAATGAGATAAGTGACTGAACTGGTAAACACGGTATTGGTTAATTGCACAACGTGGTTAAAAATAACCAAAGCACCGGCCGTTCCAGCAATACCTAAAGCCAAAACCGAGAATAGCGACAACATAGCGCCGGGTTGTTGAACCTGAGTGATAAATTCTGTGCCAGCGAACAAATAAACCGTGGCAGGAACCGCAGCCATGAGTAGGGATATACCGGTGATGGTCAACGGTGATAAATCACTGATTTTATGTTTAATCAGGTTCAGATTCAGACCGTAACAAACCGTTGCTGCCATGACTAACAAGGCATAAAGATTGAAATCCCAACGGCCATTAGCGGAAGCGGTAACCAGAAGCAGGGTACCAAACAGGCCTATACCGACGCCGATAATCTGTGCTACCCGCGCCTTTTGATGGAAGAATAAAGAGCCTATAACCAGAGTGGCTATGGGAGTTAAGGCATTGAGAACCCCGGTGACGCCACTAGCTAACTGAGTTTGTGCTATTGCGAACATAAAGGCCGGGATTAGACTGCCGACCAAGCCAACACTGGCCAGTTTTAACCAGTGCTTGCGGGTGATTTTGTTCAGGCGGCGAGCGATAAAGGGAGCTAGCACGATACCGGCAGAACTAATGCGTAGAGCCCCAACTTCCATTGGACCAAAAGCCAGTAAACCCTTCTTAATTAATAAAAAGGAACTGCCCCAAATTAAAGCGAGTAAGCCTAATAATAACCAGGCACTAAGCGGCGGCGTGTTATTCGTCGTCATACTCTTTGCTATACCACTGGTTGAGTTTTTCTTCGACTTGCTCGACGCCGAAGCGTTTTAACGAGGAAAAAGCCTCGACCTGAACATCGCCGTTGAAGGCAATGGCTGCCTGTCGCGCTTGTAAAACCGTAGACTTGCGGGCGCCTTGTTTCAGTTTATCGGCCTTGGTTAGTAACACCAGTACCGGTAACTCGCAATCGACAGCCCAATAAATGAGTTCCTGGTCGGTTTCGCGAAAGGGGTGGCGAATGTCCATTAGGACCACGATGCCCTTCAGACTGTCTCTTTGCTGAAGATATTCACTTAAAGAGCGTTGCCACTTTTCTTTCACTGCCAGCGGTACTTTGGCAAAGCCATATCCGGGTAAATCGATAAGGCGTTGACCACTATCCAGCTCAAACACGTTGATCAATTGTGTACGGCCAGGTGTCTTACTGGTACGAGCCAGTGACTTTTGCCGAGTCAGTGTATTTAACGCACTCGATTTACCGGCATTAGAACGGCCGGCGAACGCTATTTCGATGCCCGTGTCCGGAGGCAGTTTGCTGATATCCGGGGCACTGGTCACAAATTTTGCCGATGCGTAATCTAATTGCTGGTCTGCCACTATTAAGGTCACTTTTATTGATAAAACGGAACGTCTACGCGCATTATGAAGTATTCGGGCAGTATCTCCAATGATCATTTAGCAATTGATTCGGTTTTAATCGTTTAATCCACACAAGTTTTGTGTAAAATAGCAACCTGCTTAAGGTGATTTATTGGGGCGCGTGGCGCCATCCAGAACAGAAGAGAAGCAAACATGAAAAAATTCGCAATCTTTTTGGGACTTTTCTTCGGTACCGCCGGTATCGCAGTAGCACAAAGCGGCGACGCTGAAGCCGGAAAAGAGAAATCGCAAGTTTGTGCGGCTTGCCATGGACCCAATGGTGAATCTCCGACCGATATGTATCCGCATTTGGCCGGCCAGCACGAAAAATATCTGCTTAAACAGCTGAAAGACTACAAACTGGCGTCAGAAACCGGTGGTGAAGAAGGTCGTAGTAACCCTGTCATGATGGGGCAGGTCGCTTCCTTGTCTGAGCAAGACATGGCTGATCTGGCTGCATTCTTTGCGTCACAAGACGAGCCAAAAGGCGAAACGCCGGAAGATTTAATCGCATCGGGACGTGACCTTTATCGTCGTGGTAATCCTGAGACGAATATGCCTTCATGTGCAGGCTGTCACGGACCTAGAGGTAATGGCATGGGATTAGCTGCATTTCCGGACATTTCCGGCCAACATGCTGCTTACACAAAGTCTCAGCTAGAAATGTTCCGCAAAGGCGAGCGTGCTAACGATCCGAACGGAATGATGCAGGGTGTGACTGAAAAGATGACAGATGAAGAAATTGAATTGCTGTCTAAGTTCTTGAGTGGCTTATATTAAGTTACTACCTGACGAAGAGAAAAGCGGCTGAAGCCGCTTTTTTTATGCCTATTAATAATGTTATAAGAAAAGTCATTATTGACGCATTGTTAACGAAAAGTAATAAAAAAGTGGTTTTTTAGATCAATAAAATCATTGAATTAATATTTGGTTCAAGTAGTCTTAACAACGCTCCGGGGCCGTACGGGCAGAAAAAAACAAAAATAAGATGCCAAAAGCCCTTGAGAAAATAATAAAAAGACTGTAAAAATACAGCTAACTCGACACAAAAAAATAACAAGAGGTCGGGAGATTATCGAAAAGTCAGATTTGATCTTATTTCTCGATAATCCAGGGAGTAAAGCCAATAGGCTAGTCGTTGCTCCATTTAATAATAACAATAATAAAAGACAGGTTACGGAAAACCGCAATAACAACTCGGAAGCAGTGACAACCATTCTCATAGTTGCAGTGCGCTGCCGATAATATGAGAGAAGCAGGCGATGTGAAAGCATCGCCTTTTTTCTTTTCTGAACGCTATTATTTAGAACTTTCTAACTTAGATTCCTCTTCCTACCTGTAAATAACTGACCCCCACTGACGTAATCCCGTTTATTGAGTTACAATAGAGCCCATTAGTTCTTATTTAGGAGCGACCATGACTCGCCGCAAAAAGACACGCAAGGCCGGGCCACTTGCTCAGCCTAAAACGCCAAGAGAGACGCGCCCAACAGACGCGGCATCTAAGGGTAAGAAAATCGGAAAGGGCCAGGCTCCGGGTCAACGACATTCATCAACTAAAGTTTTGCAGCAAAGTAAAACAAAAGCTGACGAGAAAGATCCCCGACATGGCAGCCGCCGTAAGGTAGCGTTGGTGATGACACCTGAGCAGGAACTGAAGCAGTTACAGGAAGACACAAAGCTTCAATTACTGGTCGAACGTTTTGAAAACGATGAGTCTCTGACTGCAGAAGAGCAGCGCTACCTTGATGAAAAGTCTGAGCGTTATGAGCAGTTGATTGCCAAACTGGGTTATGAACTCGATGAAGAATGGGATGACGAGGAGTAATAATGTCCAGCGAACTCAATTGGATTTTTGCCATAATAGGTATAGTCATTATTTTGGCTCTGGGGTGGTATGCTGCAACCTTACTGTTGCGTTTGCGAGGGCAGACTGAAGCACGTGAATCGGCTGTACAGAAGCGTGTCGACCGTATCGATGAGAGCATCATTACCATTGCAAAGGCAATGCAGCAGGAACAATGTCCTTTATCTGAGGGCTGTTTGCGCATCGTTGTTTTGCTTGATCATCGGCCGGAAGCGGTTGAATACGACTATTCACAAGACTACCCGGCTATGCATGATATGTATGAGAAAATTAAACATATGCCGACGCACGAATCGCGGAAAAAGTTTCCTAAAAAGAAAGTTCGGGAGATGGACGATGAGCGTGAAGGCTATGAAAAATCGATGCGGGACATTATTCTTGCAGACGTTGATAAGTTACTGAAGCAATTCCCAGCGGCCTGAGGAGGCGGCATGCCGTTTTTAAAAGGTGTAAAAGAAGATATTGCCAGCGTTTTTGCAAGAGATCCGGCAGCGCGTAATACAATGGAAGTGCTATTCCATTACCCAGGGCTTCATGCCACTTGGTTTCATCGTATAAGTCACAAGCTTTGGGGATGGAAGTTATACTGGTTAGCCCGTTTCGTGTCTAATCTGTCCCGTTGGTTAACTGGAATCGAGATCCACCCGGGCGCAAAAATCGGCCGTCGTTTTTTTATCGACCATGGCATGGGTGTGGTTATTGGAGAAACGGCAGAAATTGGGGACGATGTGACGTTGTATCATGGCGTGACCCTTGGCGGTACCAGTTGGAATAAAGGTAAGCGGCATCCAACCTTAAAAGACGGTGTTGTTATTGGCGCCGGAGCTAAAGTACTGGGCCCTGTTACTGTGGGAAAATCTGCGCGTATTGGCTCTAATGCTGTGGTTGTGCGGGATGTCCCTGAGCTAACAACGGTCGTGGGTATTCCTGCGCGAGTCGCTCAGTCGGGGGTAGACCAGGAAACCACCGAGCGCCGTAAGAAAATGGCAAAAGAGTACGGCTTTGATGCTTACGCTATCTCGGCAGATAACCCCGACCCGGTCGCTACGGCAATAGGACGTATGCTTGACCATGTGCAGATGTTGGATAATAAAGTCTCTGACCTCTGTCAGGCAGTGAATAAACTGGGTGGGGATGTTTGCGGTGAAATTCCGGAAGTCGATATGGATGATGTCGAGTTTCTGGAAGAGAGTGAACGCGCCGCGAAACGGCGCGCTCATAAAGATGATACTGCGGCTGATAAGAAGAGCTCTTAACTTTTTAGATTAAAGCGCTCAATCAATGAATAAAGCTGCTTGCTGGTACTTTGCAGCTCGTTGCTTGAGCTCTGTGTTTGTTCCGCTGTCTGTTGAGTATGGCGTGCGGTGTCGGCAATTTCGGTAATTTGCTCACTGATATGTTCGGCAACACCGCTTTGCTCTTCGACGGCAGAGGCCATTTGAGAGGACATATCTGAAATGTCCTGAATGGCTGTTGATATTTCGCCAAGTGCGCTATCTGCCATACGAACTTTTTCAACGCCCTCTGCTGCAGCCTGCTCACCTTGCTTCGATACTTCTACGGCATTACTCGCGCGGTCACGTAGCTGCTGAATCACTTTGTGAATGCCTTCTGTAGACTGGGTTGTCCTTGAAGCTAGTGAGCGGACCTCATCAGCAACGACTGAGAAACCTCGGCCATGCTCGCCAGCGCGAGCGGCCTCTATTGCAGCGTTCAATGCTAATAGGTTTGTTTGGTCTGCAATGGATGAGATCAAATCGGCGGCTTCGCCGATAGCGCCGGTGGAGTGATCCAGTTCTTTAACGGTTTCGGCTATTTGTTTGACGGCATCATGTAGCCTGACAATAACTTCGCTTGCCTCTCTTGCCAGCCCGACACTTTCATCAACATTAGCTTTGGCTGACTCGGCTTGTTGCGCATTTCGCTCAACCGTGTCTGCAACTTCCTGAATAGCGGACGCCATCTCATTCATAGCCGTCGCTGTCTGTTCGGTTGCGGCTGTTTGCTTGTCTACGTACTGTTTACTGAGTTGTGCTTGATCGTAGGTATCGCCGGCGACCTTTAACAAGCCTCCGACGGCATCTTTTATCCGGCTTAATGCTGTCTGATTACGCGCACCTTCACTGACTAACTGCATTGCCAACTTAGCTTCGCGTCCTTGCTTATCGAAATAAGTCATGCCAACTAATTCCGAATCGAAGGCTTCGGGACGTAATGTTAATAAACCCTGCAGCATGCGACCGATATAAGCGCTATAAGCGAAGGTTGTCACGCCCGTAGCGACTAAGGCAATAAGGGCTGATACAGGCTCACCCATTGTGGCTATCACGGCACTGCCAATAAGACCCGGAGCCACAATAGGCATTAAATCTTTGCTGCCTAACCATAAACGTTTACTTAAGGGTATCGCGTGTTTCCCCGCGTTTAGACGGTCATAAACGTCCTGAGCTCGTTTTTTACGGTTATCTGACGCTGCAACGCGGACGGATTCAAACCCAACGGGCTTACCATTTTCCACAATAGGTGTGACATAAGCACTGACCCAGTAGTGGTCGCCATTTTTACAGCGGTTTTTAACTAACCCCATCCATGGTTTGCCACGCTTAATAGTTTTCCACATTTGCTCAAACACGCCACCAGGCATATCGGGGTGACGCAAGAGATTGTGCGGAGAACCGATCAGTTCATCTCGGGTATAACCACTGACAGTAGCGAAGTCTTCGTTGCAGTGAGTGATGACCCCTTTCAGATCCGTGGAGGATATCAGTCGATAGTGGTCTGGAAAGCGGCTTTCCTTTCCTGTAACCGGACCATTATTCTTCATAAGCGCCTTTCGATAATTTTATTAACATTAATGTTTATAAGGTTATCGTATTTTGGCGAGGAAAGTTTAGAGTGAGGATAAAATAAAACGTTGGTTGCATAAAAAAACGCCGCTAAAAGCGACGTTTTTGAAATTCTTTGTGTAAACGTTCGGCACCCAAAAGGGCACTGAAGGTTCCTTACATAGGAACTACGTTTTCAGCTTGTGGGCCTTTAGGACCTTGAGCTACGGTGAAAGAAACTTGCTGGCCTTCTGCCAGAGTTTTGAAACCGTCAGACTGAATAGCGCTGAAATGTACGAAAACGTCTGCGCCGTTTTCTTGTTCGATGAAACCGAAGCCTTTAGCTTCGTTAAAGAATTTTACTTTACCAGTAGTAGTAGACATGCTGATATTCCTCGTAGTGCATGTTGAAATCAATGTATTGCTCAAAAAACTTAGGTATTACTTGGACTTACAAAACGAGGTACAGCAAAAAGGACTTCGTAAAAAATCTCAAATCAATAGCCGAAATTTTCTCAGCGGTTTCGAGTATACGCTTAATATAGCCCGAGTCAACAATAGGTTGCGTTATTTTAACCAGTTACGGCTGATGTGGCGAAAGGTGTCGCCGCCAGCTTTTTCAAGCCATTCAAATGCTGCCATTTCAGAAGTAATGATTTCTACACCAGCGCCTCGCATGCGTTCAATGGCGCTGTCTTTATCCGTTGGCCGACGAGAGCCGACGGTATCGGCCGGTAAAAACACCTGATAACCGGAAGACTGAAGCTCTATTGCCGTTTGCAGAACACACACATGGGTTTCCATGCCCATGATAACCACGTGCTTTTTATTATACTCCGAAAGAACATCACGGAAGGTGTCGTCTCGTAGTGCGCTAAAGTGCGTTTTTTCGACCACCCGGGCAGCTTCAATAATCTCTTGCAAACTGTCTACGGTATAACCTAAACCTTTAGGGTATTGCTCGGTAATAAGAATGGGCAAATCCAGCTGCATAGCAATTTCGCCCAACCAACGCATGCGCGAGGTCACGACATCACGTTGGTGAATGGCTGGCAACAGACGTTCCTGAGCATCAACAATCAGCAGCAGAGAATCTTTAGCAGAAAGCAACATTATTCAATCCTGTTCGTACAAAGTGATAACAGATACTAACCTTAGCTGATGAACACCACTATCAGCAAAAAGTCTTAATTTGGTTAATAATTATGCGTGAAATTTGCAGTTAAGGCAGCCAATGGCTACAATCCTCGCCTTTCCGAATGCACACGCACATCCAAACAGTAAATAAAAGGTGACACCATGGCTCCGGTATTGATTCTAATGGGTTCCCAGTCCGATTGGCCGGTAATGCAAAAAGCGGCAGAAATGCTCGAGTCTCTGGGCATTAAATGGCAGGCGAAAGTGGTTTCTGCCCACCGTACGCCAGACTTACTTAAATCGACCATGGAACAAGCGGAACAAGATGGTGTGCCTGTCGTTATTGCAGGTGCCGGTGGTGCTGCTCATTTACCGGGCATGCTGGCGGCTTATACGGCTATTCCGGTGTTTGGCGTGCCGGTTCCAAGCAAACAGCTAAAAGGTTTAGACAGCTTGTTGTCTATTGTGCAAATGCCTAAGGGTGTCGCTGTAGGCACGCTGGCGATTGGTGATGCGGGAGCTGCTAACGCGGGTTTACTGGCAGCGCAAGTTATCGGCAGTTTTGACAGCAACGTTCGCAAACGTGTGCACGAGTTCCGTACCGCGCAGAAAGAAAAAGTGATGGCTAACTCAGACTTGGAGCTGCCAAAATGAAAATCCTGATCCTTGGTAACGGCCAATTAGGGCAAATGTTGGGTAAAGCGGTTATCCAGCAAGGCCATGAGTGTGTTTTATACAGTGACCGAAAGGATCAGGTGATGGCTTTGGGTAGCCAGCAGCCTTTAGCAATGACGTTAACCGAGGCGAATGACTGGGCTGATGTGACAACCTGGGAGCACGAGCACTTGGGTGAAGAGCTGGTGGCTAAAGCTGCCGGTAAGTTCCTGCTGCAGCCTGAGCGCTTTAACCGTTTGGTTGATCGCCGTACGCAAAAAGCTCTGTGCGATGAGCTGGAGATCCCCACTTCCGCCTGGAAAGCTTACGAAAGTGTTGCCGAATTAACGGCCATTTTAAACACCTGCGACCACGCAGTGGTTATTAAGTCTGCAAAAGGCGGCTATGACGGTAAAGGCCAATGGCGCTGGCGTCCGGGTGATGATATTGCTGCTGTTGCTGAAGAGGCAGGGCAACGCCCGGGTATTGTCGAAGACATGATCGACTTTACCGATGAAGTGTCGGTTGTTGGCGCGCGTTCACATAAAGGCGAGCAGCGGTGCTTTCCGTTGACTCTTAATGTACATACTCAGGGTATTTTGTCTTACAGCCTAGCGGGTGCTGAGCACTTTTCTAAAGAGCTTGAGGCGTTAGCCAAAGAGCATCACCAAAAGCTGACTAACGCACTGGATTACGTTGGTGTATTGGCTATTGAGTTTTTTGTTGTCGGTGAAGGTGATAAGCAACACTTGCTGGTGAACGAAGTGGCTCCGAGAGTTCATAATTCCGGTCACTGGACCATGAGCGGTGCTAATTGTGACCAGTTTAACCTGCACATTCGTGCTATTACGGGCTTGCCGTTGCCTGATTTACTGATTGCCCCGACTTTAATGGTGAATGTGATTGGTGTTGCTGGTCTTCCAGAGGCCCTGTGGGAAGCCGCTGCTGCCGACTGCCATTGGTATGGGAAGGATGCGCGACCCGGGCGTAAAGTGGGTCATGTGAATATTATGATCGACTCTTTTGAGCGAGGCGAAAGCCTTGCCAGCAGCTGGTCTGAAAAGTTACAACTGCTGGCTGACTAAACTTTTTTAAAGCTGCAGTAACTCTGCGAATGAGCGGCTAAAACCGCTCATTCAGCCATTTCTGCATATCTTCAACCTGCTCCATACACAACGAATGTGGCATTGGATAGGTTTGGTAGGTTACCGAAAAGCCTTTCTCTTTTAATACCGCGCAAGCTTTTTGTCCCAATACTTCCGGCACTACCGGATCTTGCGTACCGTGCTGAACCAAAATAGGCAGTTGCGCGTTGGCTTCATGCACCTGAATGTCACCTGCGGTGGCAAAGTAGGTGGAATGCGCCATTAAACCCGCGAGTGGTTTAGGGTACGTCAAAGCGGTTTCATAACCGACCGCGCCACCCTGTGAAAAGCCAGCAATAATAATGCGTTTACTGTCGATACCCTGAGCAACCTGCTCGTCAATCATCGCGTGCACCTTGGCCGCTGACTCGCGCAGTTGCTGGCTGTCAATCTGACGGTCAATGCTCATGTCCGTAATGTCGTACCAGGCGGGCATCACCATACCCTGATTAATGGTGACAGGCATTTGTGGCGCATGCGGAAATAAAAAGCGAACCTGCGCGTTATTAATTTTTATGTGCTCTGTCATGGGTACAAAGTCGTTACCCGACGCACCTAAGCCGTGAAGCCAAATAATAACCGCATCGGCGTTACCCGCTGGTTCATGTTTAATAACTTCCAGAGACATTACTGCTTTCCTATTTCTGCGGCAGGGTAAGAACCCAACCAGTGAATATTGTTCATTGCGGCCAGTTCGTCCAGAGCCAAAGCAACGCCGGGTTGACTGAGGTGGCCGTCGAAATCGATAAAGAAATGATAGTCACCAAACTGACTGCCCGCCGGACGCGACACAATAGAGGTTAAGTTAATTTGCTGTTTCGCAAAAACCTGCAAGCTGTCGACCAATAAGCCCGGATGGTCGTTGTCATCAATCAGTAGCAAACTGCTTTTCCAGCGCTTATCTTTATCGAATTTTGGCTCTTCAGACGTTGCGGATAATACCACGAAGCGCGTTTCGTTGCGCGGGTTGTCGGCTATTTCGCTATTGAGTACCCGGAGGCCATCCGGACAGTTCAAATGCTTGGGAACCACAGCTGCAGAAGGCTCTTTAGCTGCTAATAAAGCCTCCAATGACGACGCATTACTTGCCGTATGGATGACCGGTACTCCTAACTTATGCAAGTACTGATTGCATTGACCGGACGCAACAAACTGCGCCCATACTTGTTTTGGGCTGGCGCTGTTACTCAGGCATTGAAAGGCAACGGGTATGCGAATTTCGGCCTGAATGCGCAACGGGCGCTGAACCAGATAGTCTACAACCGGAGAGACAAACCCCTCGGTTAAATTCTCAATGGGAACAATAGCGGCATCGCATTCATGACCAACAGCCGCCAGGCAGCTCACCAGATTGTCCCGCAACTGAATTTGATGCTGTTTTTCGGGTTGGTAGAGTCCTGCGGCAACCTCCGAAAAGGTGCCGGCAGGGCCTAACGTGGCTAACTTCATTTCTTATATTGCTCGAACCACGCTAGCGCGTGTTCAATTTTGGCTATCATATTAGAAGGGCGAGCCGTAACGCCGTGAAAAGCACCGGGCACGCGCACCATAGCAGTATCCACTTTTTGCAGCTTCAACGCCTGGTAGAATTGCTCGGTCTCGGATATTGGTGTACGACGGTCCTTCTCTCCTGTGAACAGTAGTACCGGTGTTTCAACGTCACCCACCATAGACAGCGGCGAGCGTTGCCAGTAGTGCTCTAACTCTTCCCATGGCATGCCCGGGAACTGATTGGTGATTTGACCAATAGAGCTGTCGGCGGTCAGTACCTTGCTGACCCAGTTAATCACCGGGTTGGTGGCTGCTGCTGCGTTAAAGCGGTTGGTCAGACCGACCGCATAGGCAGTTGCAATACCGCCGGCAGAGCCGCCAGCTATAAAGAGGTTGTCTGAGTCGGCAATGCCTTTATCAATGAGTAAATCAATGCCACTCATGTGATCAGCAAAGTCGTAAGGTGATGAGTAGTTGCCGTCCAGCAGCATGGCAAAGTCTTTACCGTAAGACGCACTGCCGCGGTGGTTCACGTACAGCACCACATAGCCTTCGGCTGCGTAGCGCTGGTGCTCTGCGGCAAAGTGTGGACCGTAAGACAGGTGAGGGCCTCCGTGTATTTCTAACAGCAGCGGATATTCTTTGCTTTCATCATAATTTGGCGGAGTAATATACCAGCCATGAATTTCTTCGCCGTCGTAGCGCGACTCATAGCGAATTTCATGAACTTCGCCCAGTTTACGGTGGCCGAGCAGATCTTCGTTTAGCTGAGTAAACTGAACTGCTTCACCCCCTTGTGGCTGGTAACCAACATCCGCCGGACGGTATTCAGACCCTTTGGTGTAAGCAATAGCGCCAGTTTGTGAGGCCGTAAATGAGCCCATGGTATAAGGACGACTGACATAAACGCCGGAAACATCATCGACTCGATTCGTTAGTTCATTGCTCAAGGTGACATTAGCAACCACGGTTTTCCCCTGGTCGGCGTAAGAAACGGCAAGAGAGTCATTGCCAGTCCATTGCGGAGAGCTGAAAGAACGGTCGAAATCAGTTTGCAATTCAGTCTCTGAGCGCTCACTCCAGTCCATGATCCACAATTGCGATTTATGGTAAGGCACCGGCTCGTTTGAACTGTGTAAGTAAGCCAGGCGCTCGCCGTCAGGAGAAAACTGCGGTGATGACTCACGGCCGGGTTTGTCAGTGACTTGCGTTACTTCCTTTGAGTTCAGGTTGACGCTGTAAAGGTCGCTTTCGTTGACCTGGTAAGCCCAGTCCTCGGAACGGTTTCCGGAGAATACGATATGACTGTCATCTTCTGCCCAGGCTAAGGAGCCGCCATGTCGGTAGGGACCATCGGTCAGTTGGCGTGCACTGCCGCCTTCAGCCGGAACGACAAAAAGTTGTGTATGCGCAGGTTCCAGAACGCCTCTGCCATCGCGCTGATAATAAGCTTCTTCAACGATAATTGGAGACTTGGACCATTTAGCTCCTTTGGGTTTGGCTGGTTTTTTCACGCTTTTCGCAAAAGGAGTGGACTCGGCTTTGACTGACATTGTAAACGCTAACTGAGAATCATCGTTAGACCAACTGATACTGCCCGGACTTTCGCTCACATGAGTGACTTTGGCCGTGCGCTGCTCTTTAATCCAGTGCACATGAATTTGGTTTTTATCAGAACGGTTGGACGCAAAGGCAAGGCGAGTACCGTCATTTGACCAGGCCAGGCTGCCGTAACTGTACTTATCATCAAAAATTGGTAAATGTTGACCGGTTTCGGTATCAATCAGCCATAATGAGCGACGAGTACTGTCTTTCATATCGTCGAAACTGTTGCGTATGTACGCAATGTATTTGCCGTCAGGAGAGATACTGACTTGGTTGGCGTACTCGAGCTGAAAAATATCCTCGGCTTTAAATGTATCGTTTGCTAACGCTGGAGCGGAAGTGAAAAGCAGCACTAAGCTACTTGCAATGACGGATTGTTTTAACCACATTGTTGTTCTCCTTTTAAGTATAGCTTCACGTTACTGAAGCTGACGAAACGATGCAAAGAGTTCCGTTCAAGTTGGCGGAAAATACGGTAAACTGACGATCTTTTCCGAATGTTGTCAAAAAATTAGAAAGGAAAATACATGCACTACCGTCAAACTCGAGCTGAAATTTCTCCTGCTACAATACAGCACAATGCTAAGTGGGTACGCCATACAATGGCTGGCGGGAAGTTGTTGGGTGTTGTTAAAGCTGACGGTTACGGGCATGGTGTCGGGCCCGCAGTGCAGGCGCTAGAGTCGCATGTCGATGGTATGGCTGCTGGCTTTATGGAAGAAGCACTGGCCGTTCGGGAATGCGGTTACACAGGGCCACTGGTTATTTTAGAGGGGTGCTTCTCCTCTTCTGAGCTTGCGATTTGCGCGCAAAACAATTTAAGCCCGGTGGTGCATTGCGAGCAACAATTGCATGACATAGAGAAAAGCGCGTTAAGCAAACCACTGTGGGTGTGGTTGAAGGTCGACACCGGTATGCACCGTTTGGGCTGGTCTGAAGAGCAAGCCCAACAAGCATTGAAACGCTTAAACGTCAGTAACAATGTGGCTGGCGTAACGCTGATGTCACATTTAGCCAACGCTGATGCGAAACACAGCCTGAATGCTCAGCAAAAACAACAGTTTTGCCAGTTATCGGGTGCGCTTAAAGGCTACCAGGCCCGTAGTTTTCATAATTCGGCCGGTTTACTGAACCCCGATACCCGGTGGTCGCTTCAGGAAAATGACTGGGCCCGTGCCGGTCTATTACTGTATGGCGTAAACCCGTCGGTCATCACCGAAGTACAGCCAGAACTTCAACCTTCTATGCGGCTGGTGGCTCCGGTTATTGCGTTGCATCAGCTGGAAAAGGGCGAGTCAGTAGGTTACGCCAGCGCCTGGAGTGCTGAAAGACCGACTGTGATTGCAACCGTGGCTATGGGTTATGCGGACGGGTATCCGCGGCAAGCGAAAAATGGCACCCCTGCGATGATCCGAGGCAAACGTGTCACTCTAGCCGGGCGAGTGTCTATGGATATGTTGACGATAGATGTGACGGGCATTGACGATGTGCAATTGGGTGATGACGTAGAGCTTTGGGGGCCCAATATCGATGTACGACAAGTTGCGGCTTGCGCGGATACCATTTCCTGGCATTTGCTGACTGGCGTGAGTGGACGTGTCCCACGGGTGATTGTTTAACAGACGCTCCTCTGTCGTGTTTTAGCCATACAAAAACTATGGCATTTATTAGTATTTATCCTACAAGCTTTACATGCTTTTCCCTGATCTTTCTCAATAACGGCGTATACTTAAAGCAAAGCTCAGTTAAGGGTGTTTGCTATGTTCGAAAGTTTTGACGCACTGTTTTTGGCGCGCTTTCAGTTCGCTTTTACCATCGCGTTCCACATTATTTTTCCTGCGTTTACTATCGGTGTTGCCAGTTATTTGGCCGTACTGGAAGGTCTTTATTTAAAAACGCGAAATCCGGTTTATCAGCAGTTGTTCCGTTATTGGGTCAAAATTTTTGCCGTTGCCTTTGGTATGGGCGTGGTCTCGGGTATTGTCATGAGTTACCAATTTGGCACCAACTGGTCAGTATTCTCCGACAAAGCTGGACCGGTTATTGGCCCGTTAATGGGTTACGAAGTGCTGACGGCCTTTTTCCTTGAAGCCGGCTTCCTTGGCGTCATGCTGTTTGGCATGAATAAGGTGGGCGAGAAACTGCACTTTTTCGCTACCCTGATGGTTGCGGTGGGCACGGCTATTTCTGCCTTCTGGATTTTATCGGTAAACAGCTGGATGCAGACGCCCGCCGGTTACGCCATGAATGACGTAGGGCAATTTGTGGTCACCGACTGGTTTGAGGTGGTGTTTAACCCGTCCTTCCCGTATCGGCTGGCGCACATGCTGCTGGCGGCTTATTTAACCGTTGCCTTCGTGGTCGGCGCAGTAGGTGCTTGGCATTTGCTCAAGGACAAAACCAACGCCGCGGCACGTAAAATGTTCTCCATGGCCATGTGGATGGCGCTCATTGTTGCGCCGTTGCAGGTACTTGTGGGTGATTTCCACGGATTGAATACCCAAGAACATCAGCCGGCAAAAGTTGCGGCGATGGAAGGGCACTTTCACACCGAAGCCCGGGCTCCGCTGTATTTATTCGGGTTGCCGAACGAAGAAACGGCCGAAGTTGACTATGCACTGAAAGTTCCTGGTCTTGCCAGCATTATTCTTAAGCACGACATAGACGCAGAAGTGACCGGTCTTGACCAGTTTCCACGCGAAGACTGGCCGCCGGTAACGACTGTTTTCTGGGCTTTTCGGATAATGGTCGGCATTGGGTTGCTCATGGTGCTTGCCGGTCTTTGGTCAGGCTTACAGCGCTTACGGGGCAAGCTGTACGATAATAACTTGCTGCTGCGCTTTAGTCTGTTTATGGGTCCTTTAGGTTTTGTTGCTGTTATTGCTGGCTGGATAGTTACTGAAGTAGGGCGTCAGCCCTGGGTTATTTACGGCTTATTGCGCACCGCTGATGCCGCCTCGCCCATCGACAAAGCCGGTGTGGCGGGCAGCCTGATAGCCTTTATTGTGGTTTACTTCCTGGTGTTTGGTGCCGGCACCTTCTACATTCTGCGTAAAATGGCGGGGAACCCGGAGCAGGTTACTATTCCCGATTACGCGAAGCATAAGCCGACTATGGCCGCTGAGCGCATCTACGATGAGGAGGCCTAAGCTATGGATTACGCACTGATTTGGGCAATATTAATTTCGGTCGCCGTATTTGCTTATGTTGCGCTGGACGGTTTTGATTTGGGCGTCGCATTGCTGTTTCCCTGGTTTAAACAGGAAGAAGACCGCGACGTGATGATGAATACTGTTGCCCCGGTTTGGGACGGTAATGAAACCTGGTTGGTATTGGGCGGCGGTGGCTTGCTGGCGGTGTTCCCGCTGGCTTACTCGGTGCTAATGCCGGCGCTGTACATGCCGGTTATTGCTATGCTGCTGGGGCTTATTTTCCGCGGTGTGGCGTTCGAATTCCGCTTTAAAACTAAGCGGGCGAAAGGTATCTGGGACTTGTCTTTTATTACCGGTTCACTAATAGCCGCGATGAGTCAGGGGATTATGCTGGGGGCGATGCTACAGGGTATTCAGGTGACTGACCGGGCATACTCCGGCGGTTGGTTTGACTGGCTGACCCCCTTTAGCTTCTTTTGCGGGGTTGCGGTGGTTATCGGTTATATGATGCTGGGCGCCACCTGGCTGGTAATGAAAACGAAAGGTGACTTGCAGAGTCAAAGCTATCGCGCAGGCTGGTACTGTGCCATTTTGTTGGTCGCTTGTATTGCTTTTGTCAGCCTTTATTTGCCTTATGTGGACCCCTTTATTGCCGAGCGCTGGTTTACTTATCCGGCCTCGGTTGGTTTGTGGGTGTTGCCGGTGCTTCTGGTAGTTATTACTTTAGGGTTACTCCGGTCATTGCGTAAAAAGCAGGAAGGACGGCCTTATTTATGGGGACTGGGATTATTCTTACTATCTTTCACCGGCTTTGCGGTCAGTATCTTCCCTTATTTGGTACCACGCAGCATTACCTTGTGGCAGGCCGCAGCCCCCGACAATAGCCTGAAGTTTTTATTGGTCGGTGCCGTGGTACTGCTGCCTATTATCTTCGCCTACACCGCTTATACTTACTGGGTATTTCGCGGCAAGGTTGACCCGGACAGCGGATACCATGACTGATGAAGCCTGCATTTAAAAAATTTCTGTGGTTTGTGGGCTTGTGGTGCCTGGGCGTATTGGCTGTTACTTTAGTTGGCGGCCTGATCCGCTGGGCTTTATTGTAAGCTTACGCTAGGCTAAAGGCTGAATTGATGCCGGAGGCAACCACAATGAAATTGACACACCTTCTGGCCGCATCTGTTGCGGCCCTATTTTTATCGGCGTGTAACAACGCCGAACCTCAGAATAGTGACACTCGTAGCGCTGACTACGTCATTAAGAACGTTACCCTTGTTGACTGGCTTAAGGGCGAGCCCAATGTCATTGGTCAACAAACGCTGGTGGTGAATGACGGTTACATCAGCGGTGTGTTCTCCAATGCCGAAGCTCCGGCTTTTGATGACAATACGCAAATAATTGATGCTGAAGGGCAATACGTTTTACCGGGTATGGCCGAAATGCACGGTCATGTGCCGCCGGCAACAGACTTTGGAGACTTCCCTAAACGCTACGCCGACGACATGTTGTTTTTGTACATTGCCAATGGCGTCACAACGGTGCGTGGCATGCTGGGTTATCCGCACCAATTGCAGCTGAAGTCCGACATTGAATCAGGTAAGCGCCAGGGTCCTACGCTATATTTGGCTGGACCGAGCTTCAGTGGCAATACCATAGAGTCCGTTGAGCAGGTGACAGAACGGGTTATCGCGCAACGCGACCAAGGCTGGGACTTACTTAAAGTGCATCCGGGGTTAACCCTGGAAGAATACCAGGCCATGGCAAGTACAGCTCGTCAGGCGGGGCTGGATTTTGCCGGGCATGTTCCGGCCGATGTTGGATTAAAACGCGCTATGGAATCAGGTCAGAGAACCATTGATCATCTGGATGGCTACCTGGCTTATGTTGATGCTATGGACAGAGAGATAACACAGGACGAACTCGATTTACTGGTGGCTATGACGCTGGAACACGATGTTGCGGTTGTACCCACCCAGGCTCTATGGAAAACCCTGATAGGCGCGGCGAATCCCGACAAACTGAAAGACTACCCGGAAATTCAGTTGGTGCCAGAGGCGGTTCGGGAAGGCTGGCTGAATTACTATGAAAACCCCAGCAGTTACTTTAATCAGGAACAGGCACAAGTGCAGCAGAACAATCGGCAAAAGCTATTGCACGCTCTGCACGAAGGCGGCGCTCAAATTATTTTTGGAACCGATGCACCCCAGTTGTTCAGTGTTCCTGGTTACTCGGTACATCATGAAATACGGCTGATGTCAGAAGCGGGCGTACCAATGACTGATATTTTGCGTTCGGCCACAGTAGCGGCGGGCGACTACTTTGCTGAACAGGATACCTTTGGACGCATCGCCGCCGGACACCGTGCTGATTTTATTTTGTTAAAGGATAATCCTCTGGAGAACCCTGACACTCTGCGTGAGAACCAAGGCGTTATGGTGCGCGGGCAGTGGTTGAGCCGTGAAACTATTGATAAGAAAGTAGAGGAAATTCGCGCGGCTTATGCGCAGTAATCACAGTGCGGGCAACCCACTCATGACCTGTTTTACCGGCAGAGTGTTTTTCTGGAATCAAGATTTCTTGAGTTGCCTGCGCTTTATATAAAACCATAACCCACTGACAGGTAAAACGATCAAGGCTAAACCCGATAAAAGCACGATGAACAAATAGACGGCTCCGCCAATGGCGGCGACATGAGTCGGGTAAATCATATTCGAAACTTGATTACCGAGAGGTGTTTCGCGCTCATCAATAACCTGACTGACCGCTCCTGTTTCGGAGAATTCGATGTAGTTACGGCCGTTAGGGTGCCATTCGTCTGTATGTTTGGCTCTAATTCGCGGTTCTTGCAGATAAAGCAAACGGGCCTGAGCCGTGGGAAGAGATTGTTTTGCTAGCTCTAGCCGTTGTTGCCAGTTGTCGGCCGTTAAGGAAGGCGGTACCGGCGTTTCAACTGACTGGGTAAACGGGAGCAGAAAAATGAGTGCTGACTTTACCGGCGCGGCATACATGATGGCAGTCCCGGTGATTAGCGCTATAGCGACAGGAATAAAGAGTACGGCGCCGGTGAACCGGTGCAATTGCCATAAGGTTTGGCTACCGCGCTTAGTGAACGGGTTAAAGAACCGTACAGATAGAGCGCGACGTAAACTCCCTCTGCGTGGCCACCAGCGAGTTAAGCCAGTACCGATGAGAACTAGGCTTAACAAACCCAGAATTCCCATGATGTCCTTACCCAGTTCGTTGAGTGCTAAGTGATGGTGTAACTCAACAAGCCAGCTGGTGAGATCACCCAGGTACTCTCGTTTAAGCAGCAGGTTGGCACTGGCGTCATAGTAGAAGTGTGTTTTGTCTGAGTTAACCACTTCGAGCCAGGGACGGTCGGCTGTTGGCATGAGGGCGTAGCCGTTGTCGAACTGGTCTAAAGCGGCGGCAGCATCGGTTGTTGTAACTGGCTGAGCTAAATTGAGCTGCGGATAAAAAAGTTGAAGAAAATCATTTTTGTAGAGCAGCAGCGAGCCGCTTATTGCCATCAATAAAAGCCAAAGGCTGAGCGTTAAGCCCAGCCATCGGTGCCATTGAGTTAATGTCGGCAGCTTTCGCTTAAGCGACATGGTTTACCATTGGTAATTCCAGGTAAAGCTAATGGTGCGTCCGCGACCCGTGAAGTTGCGGTTATCTCCGCCGACCGTTTGCGCGTAATAGGTGAAGTAGTACTTGTCGAATAAGTTCTCAATACCCAGTGAAAACTGACCCATATCGCGAGTCTCAACTAAGACGGTAGCATCAACGGTATTGTAACCATCGAAGTTGTTGATGGCCTCTTCACCGCTATATATGTCACGGTCAAACAGTCTATTCCATTGTACCCGGCTGCTTATCATGCCAGTCCACTGTTGTGACCAGAACAGGTTGGCGCGCTTCGGTGCAATATTACGGCCGCCTAGCTTCGTGTCGACCGAGCCATCGTCGTTGCTGTCATACTCACCGTTGGTGTCAGCGTAGTTCAGACCTAAAGCGGTGTCATTGGATAGTTCATACTCGGCGCTGAATTCAATACCATCAATCTCAGTTTTTTCACGCTGCACACTGTAAAAACCATCGGCGTCGGCTTGTAGACGAGCGCCTAAGTCAGAGCTTGAGCGGAAGTAGCTCAGTGAGGCATTCCATGCATTGCCCTGATACTCAATGCCCACTTCTTCGTTGTCAGCGATAACCGGTTGTAGATCCAGGAAGCTGCTAACGCTTAAGTTTGGCGTTGAAATGCCGCGTAATACCCGACCCACATCCGGCATACTGAAGCCTTCGGAGTAACTTGCGAAAACACGCCATTCGTCGTTCAGAGCATAAACAGCCCCGAGGTTACCCAGTAACTCGTTAAAGCTCGGCTCACCGCCTTCAACAAAGACAGACCCGTAAGATGCCAGGGTGGTGAAATCATCAGCTTTTAATTTTCCGTATTCGTAGCGTAAACCGCCACTTAAAGTCAGACCGTTTGCTTGATAGCGCAATTGCGCATACGGAGCCCAGTTTACAAACTCAGTCTCAGGTACCCATTTACGGCCTGTTTGAGCCAACTCCTGGAACGTCTCGTCGGCTAAGAAGTCCAGCCCGGCACTAACGGATACGGGTGACTGCTGAACGTTGTTCCAGTTTAATGTTAAGCGCGAACCATACTTACGCGAATCGTTACGTGACTGGTCAACGATTTCCTCACCGTAGGCCGGGTCCTGGAATGTGGCGTAGTTACCGCCGCCATAAAGTGCGGAAAAGTCCTGAAAGAACAGCTGCCAGTTTACGTCAGCCATTAGAAAGTCGCTGTTGCTGTAGGTGAGACTTGACGTAGTGACTTCGTTTTCAGGCGCATCGCCAGGATACTGACCCTTTAGTGACAGAGTCGGAATATTTTCTGCACGATTACCGTCTACAGAGTAGTAGTCGCCATTACCAGCCATATCAAAGCGGTTGAGCATAAACTCAAGACGTTGTTCGCTATCAATGTCGTAGCCGACTTTTGTGAATAAATCGTAGCTTTTTGAGTCCATTGTGTCGCCCTGTGCGACATCAACGCCAATAAGCTGACCTTTAGCATCCACGTACATGCCGGTATCGCGGTATTGGGCGCCAAAAACAACGTCCCATTTGCCACTGCCATGGCGCAGAAGGTAACCCGCCTGATAGCTCAAGCCTTCTGAAACTTCTGAATCCGGAGCGCTAAAGCCTGCGTTGACCTCGTGGCTGGTTCCGTCTTCGGCCTTTTTAGTGACGATGTTGATGATACCGCCGCTGGCGCCCATCCCCTGAATAGCGCTGGCACCGTGAATAACCTCGACACGCTCAATCATGAACGGGTCGATGGTATAAGCTGCACGAGAGCCGTTACGTAGTGGGTTTGACTGAGGCACACCGTCAATAAGGTAAAGAGGGTCGCGGCCACGCAAAGTTTCACCTGAGCTGGTTAACTTTTGGCGAGACGGAGAATAGGCCGGTATCAGGTTTCCAAGAATATCTGACAAAGATTCAGCCACACTTAATTGCTGACGCAACTCATCACCCTCAATAACTGAAACCGTCGCTGGAATAGAACTTTGCGGAATACTGGTGCGAGTGGCTTTAATTTCAATGGTTTCATCAACTTTCGCTTGTTGTGCAAGTGCGGAACCAGAAATAGCAGCGAGGATTGCAAGGGCAATAGACTTCTTAAGCATGAGAATCCTTATCATTTAAATAATTTGGCGCTAATGATAACGATTCGCATTTTTGTGTCAATAAAAACTTAAGTGAGTTTTCAATAAAGTCGATGTCGGTAAAAAAGCCATGGGTTGTGGTAGTCTGAGAAAAAAAGAAAAGGTCTTGTCATTATGAAAACACTATCCAAGTCTCTTTATGCTTGCGTCGTTGCCAGCGTTTTATTGGCGTGCTCAGATAACGCCACCGGGCAATTGTCGAAAGACGCTTCGCTGGAAGATAAAATTCGTCAGACGGCTGAACAGTCGCTGGATGCCTTTAATATCCCGGGTTTGGCTGTTGTTGCGGTTAAAGACGGTGAAGTCATTTTAGCTGAAGGCTTCGGCGTTCGGGATATTGAGTCGCAACAGCCGGTTACGCCAACGACTCTGTTTGGTATAGCCTCTCATACCAAGGCTTTTACCGCTGCGGCTATGGCCACCTTGGTTGAGCAGGGGAAAGTGGAATGGGACGATAAAGTCGTTGAGCATTTGCCGGGCTTTAAACTGGCGGACCCTTATATTACCCGGGAGTTGACCCTTCGAGATTTGCTGAGCCATCGTTCCGGTCTTGGGTTAGGCGCCGGCGACTTGATGATTTGGCCGAACACCGACAAAACCACGGACGAAGTCATAGCCGGCTTGGCGAATGTACCTATTGAGCATGGCTTTCGTGAACGCTTTGACTACAACAACTTAATGTTTGTCACAGCGGGCGAGGTGATTAGTCGAGTGACGAATATGCCTTACCACCAGTACGTCGAGCAAACGTTGTTTGAGTCTATGCAAATGGATGAAAGCACTGTCGGCTTCTCGCGCATTGATGAGAGCAACGACGACGTGGCGGTAGGGAACATTGAAACGGGTGGTGAACTGCACCGTTTTCCGCTCGACTTTCTTGAAGACTTTTCGGCGGCTGGCGCAACAGCGGCAAGCGCAGATGACATGAGCCGTTGGCTGCTGACCCTGCTGAATGAAGGCGAAACACCCACAGGCGAACGCTTGTTTGGCGAAGAGTCATTGCATGAGATGTGGCAACTGACCACGCCACTGCCGGTAGCAGCTGGCGCAGCAGAGCAGGGCACCTACTTCAGAGGTTATGGTTTAGGTTGGTTCGTGAAAGATTATTACGGCGTTAAGCATGTGTCGCACAGCGGCGGTATTCTGGGAATGTTGTCCTTTACCACCGTTATTCCGGAGAAAGAGTTCGCCATTACAGTTATGAGTAACCAGCAGGCGTTTGGTGCCTTAACCGCTATAGTGCAAGAGTCTTTGGAAGAAGTTCTGAATGTGCCTGATCAGGACTGGGTGGCGAAGGAAAGTAAAAAGTATCATGAGTTCATTCAGAAAAAGGCCGATTTTAAGGTCGAAGCCGTTGATGATCCGCAGCCTGCGTTGGCGCTATCTGCATACTCGGGAACTTATAAAGATGCCTGGTATGGTGATGTCGTTATTTCTGAGCAGGGTGAGGCTCTGCGTATAGACTTTATCCATACCGATATGCTGAAAGGTTCACTGGAGCATTACAGTGGCAATACCTTCATTGTGCGCTGGGATGAACCCTTGCTGGAAGCCGATGCCTTTATTGAATTCGATGTGAGTCAGGAAAAACAGGTAGAAGCTGCAACCATGGACGCCGTCGCTGACTTTACTGACTTTAGCTTTGACTTTCATAACCTCAAATTGGAAAAACAGTAGCCGGACAAGTAGCCGTTAACCGACAGGCAGCCAGAAAGCTCTGGCTGCTTATTGCCACAAGCGTTAGTCCTTGCTCATTTTTCATTGAGCGTATGGCTTTCGTCTCACGCGGCGTTGTTGTATGAGCGCTGACGGCGGCGACTAAAGCGAACCGGTTTTGCATCAGACAGCGTATATTTCATTAAAGACAACTCGCCTTCATGGCTTTCGAACAGCGCTGTGCAGTTCTCAACCCAGTCACCGGTATTGGCGTACAGCAGCTTATCGGATTCAACCAGTTCGGGATGGTGAATGTGCCCACAGACAATGCCATCCAAGCCGCGTTTATTGGTTTCACGAAGAGCCGCCGCACGATAGTGGCCAATGACTTCTTCCGCTTTACCAATTTGGCTTTTAACGTAGGCTGACAAAGACCAGTAGTTATGTCCGAACAGGTTACGCACGCGATGTGTCTGGCGATTGAGCCATAGCAAGAAGTCGTAAAGATGATCACCGACAAATGAAAGCCAGCGGCTATGACAGGTTTCTGCGTCAAACACGTCGCCATGCAAAACCAGCAGACGCTTGTTGTCTGCGGTGGTGTGAATGGCTTGACGCTGAATGCGAATACTGGCTACATCGGGGTGGCGGTACTTACGCATCACCTCGTCGTGATTGCCGGGAATATAAATAACCTCCACGCCGCTTCGCGCCATGGAGAGTACTTGTTGAATGACTTGGTGATGCAGTGCGGGCCAGAAGATCTGCCGCTTCATCGCCCAAAAATCGACGATATCACCAACCAGGTACAGTCGTTCAACATCAACGCGTTTGAGTAAGTGAAGTAGGAACTCGGCTTTGCAGTCTTTAGAGCCAAGATGGATATCGGAAATAAACAACGTTCGGGCATTTAAACGAGCCTGGGGCATGACGATCTCCCACTGTGGGTTTCTTCTATACTCCACTCCGTAGATGAACCGCCGTTGACAGTTCATTTAAGCTTTTGTGACAGCCGCAGCACTGGACATTGCGGCCGATATTCCCTAAAATCCACGCCTGCTCTGAATACTCCTAACGACGCACCCGTAGCTCAGCTGGATAGAGCGCTGCCCTCCGGAGGCAGAGGTCATTCGGTAAATAGGCACAGTGGTTAGAAGTCAAAATTTGGAAATGCGCCCGTAGCTCAGCTGGATAGAGCGCCGCCCTCCGGAGGCGGAGGTCACAGGTTCGACTCCTGTCGGGCGCGCCATTTCCCTAGCCTTTAGCGATTTTCTTCCTTTCGTATCTACTCTAAATTCTTCTCTTTGCTGTTTTTTCGGCGTGACCGTTAGCTGTTGTGGCTGATTTTGCGGTGGATCAGGGCTGTGTCCATTCTGTGTCCAGATTGTGGCCGTGGTTGTGGGTGACAAATTAGCGGATGTAAATTTTGACCTTTGCCTTAGTAGAGTGGCAATAAACTCTAAATTATACGAGTAGGGGGAACAGCTTGTCTCCAAATTAAGCGGCAAGCTTTTAAAAGCGGATTTTGGGCGAACTCATGCATAAGGTGTAACAGCAGAAATTTCTTGGGTACAGTCTCATGTTATGAATCATTCTCATAGATTACCGTGGCAATGAAGTGTGGATTTTCGCCACAAGAAAATATCGGGTTTCCTTGCTCTCGATTCACGACGAGTAACTCGTTTGCTTCCTTTGCCCCCTTACGAGCATAAGCCCCTAAAATTTCATCTAGTTCTAGGCCCCCACGAGAGGCTAATGCCTTCAAGGCCTCCTGAATCTTGCTTTCAGAAAATGCCCAAGCCCTAACCTTTTTTTCAAAGATCTTATCAGCACCATCAAACCCTTCGATCTTCCAATATTTCTGGTTCATAACATATAAGTCCGCGATAAACGGTGGTTTTTAATTTGTAGTTTCAAGACGTTCAACACCTAAAATTTGAAACTGAGGACTTACTTCCATTATTTTGAGAAATTCCCTAACGGTTGTTTCAGAGCGCATTTGTTCTTGAGGAACCAAGTTATAGTGAAAATCACCATCTCCACTAATAAAGCCCGAATGGTCTACAAAAGCGGTTTTTACTTCGGAATTCATATTATAGATAATTGCGTATTTAACTTTTTCATTGTAGACAAAACCATTGAATTTATATGTATTTTTACTAGCTTGTGTTAAATGATTAAATTTCATGTGATTAAAAAGTGTTGGGTGCGAAACCATTTTGCACTTTATAATTTCGTCTGAGCAGGCAACATAAACCTGAATTTTTCCAAAAAGCAATTCTGGACTGTACTTATCTCCGCCAATCGTTAAATTAGAATATGGTTCTGTTTCGATTACCACAGACTCCAATGATTTCAAGATAATTGGTGGGTTAGGTTTTTCTAGTGAAAGCGAGATATCGTCTTCACATACCGCACTAACTTCAAAAATAGCAACTGGGCTATCTTTATGGTTTGTTAATACAATACTGGTAATTCTTTCTTCGCTTATTCGGTCGCTGCCGACAGTGAGAGAACAACTTACTTTCCTACCGATTTTTCTCCAAGCCAGATAAAACGTTAGTGGGAAAATAGCTAATCCGGGAACTATCTTAAGAAATTCTTGAAAGGAAAATAGTAAGTCGCACATATTTTATTCCGTTATTATGCTAATTTCGCCAGCATGTGGGGCTTAGAGGCGAAACCTCAATGAAGTAGTCGTCGCTGTATCCAAGATTGTTACAAGGAACGCTATTTCCACCAAAGTATCTATAAACCATGCGCATTTTCAATTGAGCGAATTAACTCATTGTTTTTGGTATTTAGGTTGTTAGCATGCTCAATAAAAAATTCGAGGTTATTTATCCAGCTGCTGTGATATCCACCCCGCTGCATTCTCGTTGTGAAGTTCAACATTTCCTCGGACTGCAACATTGATGCGATGAGCTTAGAAAATAGCTCCTGGAACTCGTCCAAATCTGGGGCAATAGCAAGATAACTTCTCAGTTCGGGCGCGTGGCTAAAAAAATTTCCATCATGTTCATCTTTTCCGACCAAGGCCTCTGGCTCTTTGGCGGTTTGTTCAGTGATAAAATGCTGAACGGAAGCTCTAAGTTTATATAAAACTGGCAATAGTGATAATGACAAAGCTTGAGCGCGGCGTTTCTTTTCCTCTTTAGTTCGTTCCTGATCCTTTTTATGCTGTCTTGCAGGAACAGCTATCGCAACACCAATCGCGATAATACTTCCTATTGCCTGAACCCAAGCAGCAATTGCCGACCAATCTAAGCCGCATGCAATACATAAACGATCCATATAGTTCCTTCTAACACTTTTATGTTGTACTAGCACACCATTTACGTTCAATTCACATCAAGTACATACGAGTCCATTTGTTGAAATAAAAGTTAATAGTTATATATATTGCGTTTTTTCTAGAAAAAATGAGCAATAAAAATCTACATACTTAATGACCGAAATAAACCAATACCGCCAACTACCTACTAACTGTCGGCAACTTCCAAAAGCTCACCAACCTCACAATCAAAATACTTACAGAGCGCTTCCAGAGCGGCGAAATCAATCCGCTGAGCGGTTTCTTTATACAACAATGTCACGGTATTACGATTCAATCCAGTATCGCGTGCAACGTCCATTATCTTGAGCTTTCGCTCACCCATCATTCGAGCTAAATGACACTTAATCATCACTGCCTCTCAATAAATGCCATCTTAAATGACAAAAAAGCATTGCAAATGATATTTTGCGTGTTAATATGTCATTCAGGATGGCAATTTGAAGTTTAGAAATACGTTATGCCATTCAGTGTATCAACCAACTGAGGAGTTTGCCATGTTAAATGACATGACGCTTTTAACGACTGCCGAACTGGCAGAGAGGATTAAATATGATCCTCGCACTATTCGAGAGCAGCTGAAAGATTCGGTGCTGCATGAGGGCATTCACTACATCCGCCCTTTTGGAGGCAGAAAGATCTTGTTTCTGTGGGAAGCTATTCAGCGTGACATAGGTCAGGAATCGTCGAGTTCGCTTGCTATTCCAATGACAAAAGGAGCCGTAGCTCATGGGTAGTATTAACGCTCGTCCCGAGACCGGGAAATTGTTCATCGATTTCCGATACAAGGGCAAACGCTGTCGCGAGCAAACTTCTCTTGCGGATACCAAGGAGAACCGCAAGCGAGTACAGAAGTTGCTCGACCGGATTGAAGCGGAGATTACGTTAGGCACCTTTGATTATGCCAAGCACTTTCCGGGCAGCCCTAAGGCGCAGCAATTCAAGGAAATGCAGGTGCGCAGTCAGCATTTAGACACGCCGCTCTTCAGTGATTTCGCAGAGACCTGGTTTGCTGAAATGCGTATTCAGTGGCGGACATCTCACGCAGATACGGTTAGAAGAACCCTGAATGGCTATTTGCTTCCAGCGTTTGGAGATAAAGAGGTTGGCCGCATCACCAAAGCCGACATATTGGAGTTTCGAGCATCCCTCGCCAAAGTGAAAACTCGAAGCAACAAGCAGTTATCGCCGTCGCGGATAAACCACATCATGACGCCTTTGCGCATGATTTTGAATGAAGCAGCCAACCGCTATAACTTTAGCTCACCTTACCAAGGAATTAAATCGCTTAAAGTTCCGCGTACTGATGTTGAGCCATTTTCGATCGAAGAGGTGCGACTCATCATTGAGACCGTGCGTGCGGATTTCCGAGACTACTACACGGTGCGATTTTTCACCGGTATGCGAACAGCGGAAATCGATGGCTTGCAGTGGGATGCGGTAGATTTCGAGCGCCGCCAAATCATGGTGCGAAGCACCATCGTTAATGGCGAAATCCAAAGCACCAAAAACGATGGCTCGTTTCGGGCTATTGATATGAGCCAGCTGGTGTTCGATGCACTCAAAAGCCAGCACGACGCCACCGGTGACATGAAGTTTGTCTTTTGCACCCGCAATGGCTCGCCGCTGTCGCATAACAACGTCACTAAACGCGTCTGGTACCCACTGTTACGGCATTTGGGGTTACGTAAACGCCGACCTTATCAAACGCGCCACACGGCGGCCACACTCTGGCTGGCAGCAGGGGAGAGCCCTGAATGGATTGCCCGTCAAATGGGCCACACAACAACAGAAATGTTGTTCCGAGTTTACTCGCGTTATGTGCGGAACCTGACCCGACAAGACGGCTCCGCATTCGAGCGATTGCTCAAATCAAATTTCAATGACTTTAGGCCAGATGGTGCGTAAGAGCTTCGCTCTAGTCACGTTAACGATTTAATATTTCTTGGAGAATGACTATGAATACAACAACTCATGAAACTGTACAGCCGCTTTTGGCCGACGCTGCCATTTATCGACGTTTTATCGGACGTTATTACCTTTCGGCCTTGAAGGCGGTTTCGCCTGAGCGAGATAACGAAGTGTTTGAACTGACCCTATCTGATAGCTCTGGCGACCTTACCGTTATTGCACGACATGACCAAGTTGCAGATGAGGTGATTCTTGAGCACAGCATGGTTCATGTTGAGGTTGCAGCGTTGCCAACTCGCGTTGGAATTGTTCGGGTATGTAAGAATTTGACTTGCGCAGCTGCCAGCAAACGCCTGGGTAATAGCTTGTCGGCTCTCCCTTTGTCTCAATGTCCCCAGCCCGATGTTTTTAAGGCTTTTCTAGTGCTATATGCTCGCATCCAATCACCGTTAATGCGGCGCTTTATCGATGATGTTTTGCTCCAGCCCAAAATCGGGATCTCATTCCTGCAATGCCCGGCAAGCCTTAGGTCGCATCACGCATATGTCGGAGGCCTAATTGAGCATGCTGTTGAGGTTGCGTGGAATGTGTCAGGTGTTCATGCGCTGACTGATATTGAGCGTGATGTTGCGGTTGTCGCTGCGCTACTGCATGCCGTCGGTAAAACACGAACGCTGACTGCTGGTTCTACGAAAACCGCTCTGGGTACTCTGGTTGAGCCTGAGCTGCTGACCCTCGAGGTATGTGCTGATGCGTTACATAACCTTGAGTATCACTCACCATCGTTGGCTAACCAACTGCGTTATATCTGGACGTCTGGCATTTTTCGCGAGCACACATGCGGTCAAAACGAAGCCTTGCTCTACGACGTTCTAGCTCGCTCAGTTAAGAGTAGTAAGGTCAGTCAGCAATCGATGGCATTTCTTGCTGAGGCCGAGATTGATACACCGGCTTTCGTCTAAGTGCTCACGAAACTTTAATTTCATTAATTAAATTAATTTCGTTGAAAGGAGACTGTTATGGCTCGCCACGCGGAAGTTACTGAGCAGGAAATTATCGACGCTGGCTTAGCGTTGGAAAAACGAGGAAAGCGCCCGAATCCGGGCGCTATCCGCAAAGAGCTTGGCGACCGTGGCGGGCTCGCTCGCATTAAGAGTATTTGGCAGGCGTACTGCGATAATCGAGATGACCCACTTTATGACTGCAACCGAGAGAACTTAACGTTTGATTCGCTTCCTAATGTTTATGCCGAAAACGTCCAGACCTTAATCGGTAAAGTCACTCACGCAATGGAGCATATGGCAATTGCTGCTTACCACGATGCGCAGCAGCTTTTCGAGCGACGCCTTAAAAGCCTTGAAGCGACTCACGAACAGGCACTAGAGCATTATAAGGAAAGTGAACGCTCTGCAGATGAATGTGTACAAAAGCTGGAGAGTGAACTTGATGAACTGCAAACAGAGCTAGATAGCCTTGCACAGCAAAACGCAAAACTGTTAATCGAAAACGCGGAAATGCGGGGCGCGCTTGAAGCTCAAAGGTAAATTCAGACCCCCACATCTTTAATGCATTCAATGGCACTTCGCTTGGGAAGCTAACCAGGTATGCTCCAATCTCTTGGCGATACTCCGTATGAGCCTAGTTCATCTCGACGATCCCTCTCTTCTAACGCCTCAAGCAGCGACCTTCTGCCTTGACTTGTTAAGTGGCACTTGCACTGAGCACACTGATGAGCGATGCCACAACACTGAGAAAAACAGCAATTGCTGTATATACGGATGCTTTTTTATTAAAGTCTCCTGCCTTCTCAATACCTAAATAAACTGCCCTTATCCACTCAGTTGGGTTTGATTCAACAGGAATAGGTTGCAGCTCGCCTTTAATCATTTCCATAGGCATAACCATAACCTTACTGGATTGATACCAATAATATGCAGAGGCGCAACCTGACAAGAGTGTCGCTACTGCGAGAACTCCTAATAGTATATTCATAATTCCTATTGCCACTTAACGCCACGCTCTGCGGAAATATAGGAGCCTCAGCGAGTAAACTTTCCGTAGTAGCGCCTTGTTAGTTTCACAACCTAAATACCACTTCAAACTTCTCTCCATTGTTTAACCTTTCCAATCCTGAGTACAAACTTTTAGTATGCATTGGTTCAACCGCTATTCTTGATGCTTGGTAGTATTTCACACTTGTATTTGGAAAGTCGCTTAGAAAAAAAATAGATTTAACTTTTGCTAGTTCTTCCTCTGTTATCTCTATATTTTCAAGTAAAAAAGGTCTGCGATAGTCAACTTTAATACCTGTTCCTTCAATAAACCAGGCTGGTAATTGCGTAAGCTCTACAAGAGGGCCAGTTCTGTACCTTACCTCTGCATGAACAAATTCATGCGCTATCACGTCTGTGTTCAGCCCCTTAGGGCCTAGAAATATGCACTCTCTAAAGAACCCTGATGCTTGCATGCCCGTTGGATTAAAGCCAAAACTGGAGTACTTATCCTCAGTTGTAGCAATAATTCTTGGTGAAGATATAGGGTTACCATACACATTTGAAACTCTTTCGATTGCATCATTTATTGCTTCTATCAAGTTCGATTTCTGTGCTTCGTCAAGACTGTCATCAACATAGAGATTTGTTGAAATCTTAGAAAAATGTGTCTGCCCGATCATTTCGCATGCTATCGCATCCTTTTTAAAAAAGATAAAAGACGCAAAAAGAAGCAATATAAAAACAGATAAAAGAATTTTAAATATTCGCACAAACTTTCCTTGTGAAACTAACGCCCGCGTAAAACGCGCAAGGTACGAGCGTCGCCTTTGACGCGATTGTTACAACGAACTACCACTCGGCCCCCAATATCTCCACAGTTGACTGTGCCAACTCCATATTTTTTTTGTGGCCATCGTCCTCGGTCAGCAATTGCCCCAAGAACGACAGCGTCAATAGGTTTTTTGTAGCTTCCTTGAATCGTGTTTTCTTCGGAATAGCACGCAAAACGATTGCAAGCCACCGAGGAGAGATCGAATAATACGATGCCTTTATGTTGGCCATGCACGTTCGTATTTCGTCTTGGGCTTTGTAATACCTGTCCCGATACCCTTGATCATCATCTTCGCGCAACCTGGAGTGGAGCAGGTTCGAGTAGAAGCTTAAAAGCATGACTGCTTCGGCCTTATATTGTCGGTACCTTTGAAGCGGCTCGATGAATAACTTCAAGAACAGCTGCGATGCCGCATGAATTATGAAGCCACCCAGTATAGTCACAGTCCCAGTAATCAGAATTTTCTCGAAATCATCCATAGTGACCTAGTTGTAACATTTGTATTTTGTGCGTGCGCACTTCGGAATTCGTTCAATTTATAGTTTTTCTTCTTAAGTTACTGATCAAGCTAACATGCCTGCCTCGAAAGGTTTCGAGTTAGCAAAGGCAATTTGAGCATGCTCAGTTACACTCCACCGAGCGCACAATATCTAACCTTTAGTTTTTGTTATGTAATTGACATTAAACGACTTAAATAAACAACTCAACAACAAAGCGCGCAATATTGCCGAAGTGAAGATGCCGTCCATCATTGGTCTCACCCACACTTACTAATAACGGGGCGGCTAGTCATTAGTTGAAGTAGGCCGAAAGTCAGAAAGTCGGCTTTTCGCTCGTTGCTGACCTTTGGCTTAGAGCCTGGCGCCTTCTCTCTGCTGACAAGCTTGTCCTGGCCCAATGAAAAAGGTAAAGGATAATGAGCTTGGTACAGGCACTAACTACTGCTAGTAGCAATAGAGGCCAGCCATTTTCGAGTCCCATGGCAAAAGCAAATGCGATTGTCGACATATCCATAAGCAAAATGAATTGACTCATCTTGATATCTAGTGCACCGGTGCTGCCTAACTTAAGAACCTGGATGATTTGATGAATATAACCTTGTGCAAGGGAGATGGTAATTACAACAATCATTACTGTCATTAAATGACGTCCTTCATCTTCGTATGTGCCTGCCGTCAGTCCGAAAATGGCTCCTGATGCAAGCAAGAAAATCGCAAAAATAAAGAAAGTCAGAGGGACAGCAGTTTTCCGGTCAAACCATATTTCATACAAAATAACAGCTACTAACAGAGCAGCGGTCAGCCTCGGCCAAACAATGAAATGATTAAAAGGCTCTATTGACATGCCATATACAAAGAAAGAGTAGTAAGCCAAAAAGCTCACGAAAAACTTATTAAGAGAGAGGGCTTCAGTTGCTCTATTCAAGTTACCTTTTTTTCGTGACCAAATTGTTCGTACCTGAGAGAAAACACCAATCAAGCTGACTACAATCAATATTGAATTCAAAGTCCCAAAGAAGTTGAAAAGCATAGCATTCTAATTTCGTCGGTTTGTCGACAATGTACATTTATAAGTTGTAAATTATAAATAATTACTGATTATCCTCGTTATATTGTCGACAATACTGGTGTTGGTGCAGATTTTTATTGCTTAGTTGAATTGGAGGGCGGGCTTGAAACTTCTGGACCGATTGAGGTTTGATAATTATCCGTACTGAATTGGCTCTGATAATCTTTTTGTAAACTCAAAGCCTTTGAAAATACTTCCTTTGCTTTTTCTGTTTTCCCTATACTCCAGTACCCAAATGCGAGTCCATCATGAACGTCTGGAACAGACGGGTAACGCGTAGTTAAAAAATGTAGAAGAGGAATAGCTTCGTGACCTTTCTCGTCAGCAATGAGTTCCCTTGCTAAGTCTGTCACAACTTTACCCATAAAAGAGCGATAGCCCGCTTTTTCATAAGCAGCCTCAAATTCCGATACGAATGTTTCCTCATTCTTTTGCTTATAAAAACGGTAAGTGAAGAGTTGAGGTGAAACTTTTACGTCTGCGTATTCGCCTGTTGCCACCAGACTTCTAAGTCTTGATGAGAGGCGTTCAGCAACTAAACGGTCTGTATTTGCCAGTACAATCACCCAAGTATCGTTGACAAAATCAAGTTCTACGGCAGTGCTCACACCAGCCCCACCGCCAAACGCCAGCCATTGCTGTTGGTCTTTTTGTAGTGCCCTGAAAGTCTTTAAACTGCTGGGTGACAACAATTCTTTATCTATGAACAGATGATGGTAGAAGGCATAAAGCTCAAACACACTCATTTGACCGCCTCCATCAGGAGATTTATGCTCGCGCAGGTTCGGCGCTACCGGCAACCGTATCCCGTCATAACTCAAGTGATAAGGCTCGGCTAATGTTTTTTGTGTATGACTGATTTGTTCACGAGTAAGTACGTTACGTGAAGGCTGAAAAATATCTTCTTCGAGCAACTTCCAATAATTCTGGCCCGTTGTTTTCTCGAGAATCGCTCCAAGCACAATGTAGCCATAATTTGAATATCTTCGATTACTGCCGGGCGTAAACAGCAGGGAGTGATCCCTCAAAACTTCCAATTTTTCATTGATGGTTTTGTACTTGCTTGGGTTCTTTCGGTATTCGGCTGTAAACAGGTCACCAAAACCAGAGCGGTGTTCCAGTAAGTGTTTTATCGTGATGTTCTGCGTCTGCGGATCCGTGAAACCCAGAGAAAACTTATTGAGAGTATCGTCAAGATTAAATAATCCTTTATCATGAGCTTGAAGAACTAATACAGCAGTCAGGTTCTTTTGGATGGAGCCAATATTAAAACGTGTTTGTAGAGTGACTGGTTCTGGCACAGTATCATCTGCATACCCCACAGCCTTTGCTAACAAAGGCTTGCCATTTTTCATGACGAGTACAGAGCCAGAAAAGCCAATTTGTTGATGATACTGATCTAATAGCTTATCAAAGGCGCTATTGGCTTCAGCCTTTACGACCGGGAAAGTCAGACTCATGAGAAGTATAAAATAAGCTATAAATTTCATTACGTTCCTTGTGCAGTTAGAAAATCATATTCCGCTTAACACGTTAACTACCCAGTCTCCCCAGACCTGTGAGCGGAAAACTGTGTAAATTGAGATCGCCAAAAGGATAAACAGCGCAAGAGCAGTAAGGGTACTCCAGTGAAGGCGGCGGTCGGTTCTCCAGTCATACACCATAATCGATAAGTAAACCAAAAACATAATGATCAGCATCCCGTAACCCGGCAGGCTCAGCACATGAGTAATACGGGACAGGCTTTCAGGCATCATTTGTATAGCAGAGGCCAACATAAATCGTTTGTGGTGTGTCGGGTTACGGACATTAAGCAAACCCAAAATGTATAAAGCTGCAAATATGGTCCACTGCAAAAAGGTGCCGCCTATCAAGCCTCCTGCTAGTGTTCGAGCGCTTGCATCGGAAGGATCAAAAGCACCCATATTAACCAGGTATTCGTATAGTCCCAGCACCATCATTACGCCAGTCGACAGGATAGCTATTACCAGCACAACACTGATTTTCCCCATACGTTTATGTGCTTCCATACGACCAGTTCTGGAAAGCCTTAACTGATTAATAAGTAACAGGTACCAGGCCGCACTGCATGCTCCATGTAACCCTATCCATAAAGTGAATCGTCCAAACTGTTCATGGTTGACGACCCCATTAAGAATAAATCCAAAAAATACTACGACAGTAATGAAAACGGCTAAGCGTGAGAAAAAAGTTGAATCTTGAGACTCGGAGGTAATTTCAGGCGGCGTTGGTGGTGTTGAGGTCGTGTGCGTCAAAATATCTCGGCTCAATAATTATTGTAGTAGCTTTTTAGAGCTCTACAGGTTGGTTAAGATTACTAACTTTCGGATCAGAAATAATGCTTAATTAGGTTTATCTTATTACTTTTAAATTCGAACAAAGTAACCAATGCCTCTTTGTTCCTTTCAGGATCTGAATTACCTTCTCTATCAGTGCAGGGGTGCAAATATTCGACGGTGACCGCATTAAGTCCTTCAATAACATTCTTTATCTGGATATCGCACTCGCCATAACTTCCTAAGTAGTTAAGGAGGCCTTCTTTATATTCGTCTTTGGATAGAATGGCATCAAATCTGGGGTGTTCGAACGTTGCGTCTTTAGTAAGCAAGGCCAGTAAGTTATTAACGTCACTTTCCTTTGAGTCTTTATGTTCTACGGCTTTTTGGGCTTCGAAATATTCGTTAACCTTGGCGGTCAGCTCGCTGGCAAGTGTTGCGTTTGATAGTAAAAGTGAAGCAAGCATTGCATAAAAATATTTCATTTATCTTCCTTGAGGGAGTTTAATTTAATATGAGGTGTTTTTCTAATGCCCAATACACCTGTATATTTTTAGTATTAATAACAGACAAGACCCGTCTTTGCTAGTACATGACTTTATAAGAGATGAACAGTTCGTATGTGGAAATGCTAACTGAGTTCTGAGTCATCAGTGTCAGCCTTTCGCTCATAGCAAATCTTCAGCTTCCTGCTATTAGATGGCCATCTGCTTCTGTAGACCGATTTTCACTAGCATCCGAAAGTCGTTATGGTAATGTTAGCTCTAAGTTAACAAACATTTAAAGTGTAAGTTCGATGAAGAATGCACCCGCTATATTGTTAAGCCTATTAGTCGTTTTCCTCAGTTTCATTACTCATGCTTCATCAGTGACCAAACAGTTGGAGATTCAACATTCCGAATTTGAAGTTCCTCTGGTATTCAACGTCGTACTGCCATCAGGTTACCAACAGAAAACTTCCAGGAGTTATCCAGTGCTTTTTGACTTTCATCCTCATGCAACTACCTATCTAAGAGGGACGCATGACTGGATGAGTCATAATGGAGAATGGCCGTGGCTCAAGACGATTATTGTTACACCCGCGCAGGGTAATCCGGTGGGAAAGCTCTTTGACAGTTCAGGGGAAACAACGCCGCTACTCGATTTCTTTGAACAAAAGCTGTTCACTGAACTAGATAATACCTACCGCACTAACGGATTTCGTATCATGAGCGGGTTTCGGCATAACGGCAGTATTGTGTTGTCAGCATTATTTAGGAAGCCGGATTTAATGAATGCATATATTGCGGTCAGCCCAGAGCTTAAAAATGACTTTGTTGGCTTGCAATCAAACGCTCAAGAGATGCTATCTAAACTTGATAAGAAGCCGCGCTTTTTACTCTTTAGCTATGGCACCAATGTAAAAGAAAACCATCAGCAGACTGATTATGCGAGGCTTAGCAAACAGCTTCAGCAATATGCACCTTCAAGCCTGGATTTGCACGAAAAGCATTTCGCCGATAATTACTTTATGTCTTTACCTATATTGTCGACGGTTACAGCCATCGAAACGCTGTTTGATGATATTCATAATGGTTTAGCACCTGACTCTGCTATTTCTCAAAAAGGTGTTGAGGCAATAGTGGCGCATTACAAGTTTCTATCTGACGAGAAATATGGATTTCAAGTCTCTCCTAAACGCTCGATTCAAAATCTCGGAAATCACCTCATTGAGTCTAGCTCTGAGAAGGGTTTTGATGTATTAAAAAAACTTATAGCGCTCTACCCCGATGACTCTTACAGTTACCATTACGTTGCTAAAGCTTATGCAAGCCTGGGAGACTTTAAAAGCGCAGTTAAATTTCAAACGGATGCAGTGAAGCACTCGGAAAATCAGCTAACATGGCATAGAAAAAAGCACAGCGCAGCTTTGAAGCGATACCAGTCAAAACTTAATAGCAACTAAAAGGTGTCAACATCGTTCCAATGCTAAAAAGGCACTACCGGCAGTACTCGCTATCGGAACTAAATTGTTGTCTGTAATAGGCTCAGGGACCATAACCGACACACGTCTTGGTAAAGTTTTGTTATCAAAAATGGTGTAGGTTGTGTAGGAAATTTGAATCTCCTTTATTCTGTGTTTTACTAAGAATTCACTCTAATAAGTCGTTATACGCTAGGCGGTTGAATGGAACTTAACCAGGTTACTCTACCAGTAAAAAATATGGATGATGCCGTAAGCTTTTATCTTACTCTCGGTTTTACTCAAATCGTCGATACACAGCATTACGCTAGATTTTCTTGTCCAGAGGGCAATTCTACATTTTCATTATCACTTGAAAGCGACGACTTTGAGAATAATTCGATAATTTACTTCGAACATGAAAATCTTGACGAGCTTTACCAGCGTCTTTGTCAAAAAGGAATTCAGTTTGAGCAGCAACCTACCGAGCAACGCTATCTATGGAAGGAAGCAATATTAAGAGATCCATCTGGTAACAAAATCAAACTTTATTGGGCTGGTGAGAACCGCTTGAACCCACCGTGGAAAATTGAGAAACGCGCATAACAAATTAAGCTGGAAGTTAATGTCCGATCCTTGCTCTATGACACCCTGCGAGTAGGACTCTAACGCCGTTAGGAGCCAGTAGTAAAACTGAGATTATCCGCTAAGGGGAATAGCTAAATAAACCGGCACATGCCCAAACCTAATTCTTGACCGTTACGAGGTTTAAAACCATATTTTCGATAAAACGCTTCTTTTCCTTTTGTTGCTAGTAGTCCAACTGTTGAACCAGGTGGGCAATTGACAGCAATGTACTGATTTATAGATTGCATGATTTGAGAGCCCAAGCCAAGGTTCTGATGTTCTGGATGAATGATGACATCCTGAACATAGAAGTACATTGAGCCGTCGCCAATTAAACGGCCACAGCCAACCATTCGATTGTCAAGATATGCTGAAACCCAGAATAAAGAAGAATTTATGCTGTTTTGAATAATTGGTAATTCTGGATTTTCCCAACCAACAGACCTTCTAATTAATGCGAAATCTGATGCATTAGGTGGCTCTTCTTTTAAAACAATCTGAGATGCTGGCATTCCGTAGTCCTAAGGGTGTATTACCTCGACTTTGCAAACTACATTACCTTGTAGGATAGAGAATGCCAATGTCTGCTATTCGGCTGTGAGTTCAAAGCGGACATAAAGTCTTTTGCTTAGCTTCTGCTTTAGGGGTTGTTTAAGGTATACCCCGTAAATTAGTAAAACTCTCAATGCTACTTCCAGTGAGCTTTTGACAAAACGGATTAACCATGTAATCTCAAGTCGCTGATTTAAAACAATACACAGTAAGCTTTATGCCCTAGTGCCTCCATAAAAAAGGAATTGTGATGAGACATAAGTTTTTACCTGCCTTTGTATGTTTAATGCTATTCATCTCCATGCAAGCCAGTGCTAAAGTCCGGGGGGAGTCAGTAATAGTTAGTATTGATTCTGAGGTTTTGGATGAGTCACGTGAATTGATTATTCATCTTCCAAACAATTATTCACGTTACACCGATACTTCTTATCCCGTTTTATATCTGACGGATGGGCAGCGAAACTTCGCGCATGCTGCCGGAACATTGGATCTACTAAGTCAGGATGGAATGGCACAGGAGATGATTATTGTTGGCATAACTAACACGCACCGTGCGCGGGATTTCACACCTACCCATGATGAAAGCTATGATCAATGGGGCATTTCTGGCGGGGCAGACGACTTTCTTAATTTCATCGAGGCTGAGCTTAAACCTTTTATAAATTCAAATTACAGAACAAATAATTACGCGATCCTTTCCGGCCACTCACTTGGCGGCTTATTATCTGTATATGCACTGCAGTCAAGACCCGAAATGTTTCAGGCTTATTTCGCTTTCAGTCCGAGCCTTTGGTGGGATAGCGAAGTCATTTTTTCTGATGCTGCAAAATTCTTGAGCCAACCAGAAGACTTAAATAAGTACCTATACGTAAATATGGGGAATGAGGGCGGGCAAATGCTTAGTGCATTTGAACGATATAAAGAACTATTGAATACCAGCAATCGTGAGGGGTTCAGCTACGACACTAATCTGGATGTATCTGAGAGCCACAATACGACAGCTCTAGCAGGTATGAGCCTCGCGTTTCAAAAGCAACTCACTTCACTGCGACCTTCTGGAGCAGTAATCGAGGAAGGGGTTACAGCCATACAACAATACTATAAAGACGTTTCTAAAAAATATGGGTATAACGCCAAACCAAGCTACAAAGCTATCAATCACGCTGGGTACAATGCTTTAGAAAAGCAGGACTATGATACCGCAATCTCAATTTTCAGAAGTAACACCGAAAGTTATCCAAACAAATCTGATGGATATGACAGCCTCGCTGATGGTTATGAAGCAGCTGGTAAATTAAATAAAGCTCTGGAGATGAGAAAGAAAGCGTTAGCAATTAGCTACAAAGAAAATGTTGAAAATAACGCACTTAAAACCCGACTTGATAACTTGCAGCAGAAAATAAGCGGTGACCAGAAATGAAGTCATCATGAGTTGTATGGTTCTACTCACTTCCTTTGAAGCGGGCAACTTGGACCAAGAACTATTATAGTTCTTGGTCCATGCTAAATATAAATTTAGTATTTCTAATCATTTAATGACGGCTCATAGTAATTCATTTATCTTATCGATTGCTTCAGATGCATTTTTATTGTGCTCATCTAGCGAAAGTGATTTTTCATATGCTATTAGGGCTTTCTTAAATTCTTCGTTGGCAAGATAGGCTTCTCCGAGACTGTCAAAAGCATTTGAAGACTCAGGATGTTGTTTTGCATTGAGCTCAAAGAAAGCTATCGCTGCATTTATTTCTTCAACTTCCATCAGTTGATAACCAAAATAGTTTAAGCCACGTTCGCTGAAACCCTTGTTCGATTTCTGAAGTTGCATATATGACTTTATCGCAGCCTCGATTCCATCCTGGCGTAGCTTAGAGTAGAGCTCATCTTCGATTTGTTTTTTTGCAAAAACAACCGGGCGTTCATAAATAATGCTCAAAATGCCTTCTGTCAGAGCACGAAGTGGTGCGCCTCCAGTGTTGTTTTGGATAATAATTGTAATATCATCTTCAATTACACGAATTACGTCACCATTGAAACCAGGCATCATACCCGGATGATGTATCTGAGTGAGCTTTTTACCGAACTTTTCCTTTGGTAGTTCAGTGATCAACCAGCCATAACCATAATTGCGATGAGGCGACGCTGTAAAAGCTCTCTTTTTTAGTGCTTCACTAAATATCTGATTTGAATACAAGGCCTCGCTAAACTGATATAAGTCTCCGACCGTTGAATAAATAGAGCCCGCAGCATAGGTGACAGTCATATCAATATTCTTTGCCGGTTTCAGTCCTCCTAACGTTTTCTCATACCCTTTAGCACTTTTTGGAACAACATAGCCAGAGTAAGAATCCCCGCTGTTATGCATTTTTAGCGGATTGAAAATATAATCCTGCAAAGCTTGTTTATAACTTAACTCGGTCACTTGCTCGATTATTTTACCCAAAATGGAGTAGCCAGCATTGCTATAACTGAACTGACTACCGGGCTGGAACTTCAGGTCTCCGCTGCAAAACTTTGAAATAAAGTCATTTAGACTATAAGGGTTATTCGCTTCTATATCTTTGAAGTCGGGATGACTGAATACGTTTGGGATCCCTGATGTATGGTTTAAGAGCTGATGAATAGTTACTTTACCGCCGGTATCACTGCGATAGCCCGGTAAGTAATCACGGATTGAATGACTTAAATCTATTTTTCCTTTTTCGACTAATTTTAAAATCAGTGCCGCTGTAAGAGGCTTGGTTGTCGAGGCTATTCTAAATTTTGTATCGACAGAGTTGGGGATTTTCCATTCCATATTGGCATAGCCGTAACCTTTCTTTAGCAACACTTCACCTTGATAAGAAACTAATACTGAGCCATTAAATTCATCATTTTCGGCGTAAGACTCAACAAAAGCATCTAACTTTGAAGCCTTGATTTCAGTTGCTCCTACAAAAGCACTGATTAAGAGTAGGGCAGGAATACTTAATAATTTTATATACATAATCATCCTTAGTCGTTCAAAATGAGATAATATTTTCGTTTCTCTGAAAAACTTACCTGAGCATGAGAAAGGAAACATGACTTTAATGGTCCTTTTTGGTGACTTATGGTGACCAATCGATGAAAAATATTTAAAATCAAATAATTAGCAGCTCAGGGTGGAGTTAGTGATGGATGTCTTTAAGGTAGGGAACGACCTGATTTTAGATCCCTTAAACAAGAAGGTGATAAGAAATGGGGACGATATTTCTTTACCAGAACTGTCCTATCGATTACTGCAGGAGCTTGTTGAACACGCTCCTGAGATCGTGCCTCATGACCAACTTATAAAAGCTGTTTGGAAAGACAGAGTTGTCTCGGATGAGAACCTTAAGAAGCGAATATCTCGCTTGAGAGACTCGATAGCTGATAATCATTCTGAACCCAAGTACATTGTCGCCGAACGTGGAATGGGATATAGGTGCGTTGCAACGGTAAGAAAAATTAAGCGCTCAGAGAGCGCATACAATGATATTGGCGATTTCCAAGCCACCTACTATTCAATCAAACGATTAGTATCTCGCTTACCTATATGGTTAGTAGCTAGCTTTGGAGTACTTGCAATAGGAATGAGTTCATTCGTTCTCTTTCACCATGAAAACGAGAATCCACCTAATGAAATAAGCGAAGCTCTCGATTATCAAGCGGCTCAGAGCTATTTGAAATTTACAGAAAAAGACAACGATACAGCGATTTCATTGTATCAAGATGCGATAAATAGAGAGCCTCAGAACGCTTCAAGCCACAGTGGGTTGAGCGACGCTTATCTTCGAGGTTATTGGCACTATGGAAAGGATAAAGCCTGGTTGGAACTAGGGAAAAAGCATGCGGAAAAAGCCGTACAAATTAGTGACGACTTGGCTTGGGGTCATAAAGCTCTCGGGCTTGCCTACTATTTGTCCGGACAATATGAAAACGCAATTGCTTCATTCAACCTTGCGCGTCAAATTGAACCTAGTTGGGGTGAGATTCCAGCCTATGCGTCACTTGTAGAGATCCAGTTAGGTCACTTTATTAAAGCGCATAAGCTTGCAATCTTATCAGTTGAACTCGATCCTGGTAACCCATTTACTAACGCAATCCTTGGAGAGTTATACCGTCAATCATATCGCTTCTACGCTGCCGAAGAGCAATTCAGTAAAACGTTAAATATAGATCCTGGCTTTCTAATGTCTCGCCTACTTTTTAGTGAGTATTTACTAGAAAGCGGAAGACATGTAGAGGCAATTTCGATATTACGCGACGTGATTCATAAACAACAGAATTCGCAGCAAGCCCGTTGGTTACTGGGTCTAGCACTCTTGATCGACAATCAAATTGAAGAAGCGATTGATGAATTTTCCGCAGCATCAAGCTTAGGCGGACGATATTACCTTTCAGCAGCAGTCTATTTAGCCGCACTTAAAAAAGACCGCTCAGAATTATCCAAGTTGGGTGAGCAAATTGCAAAGCTCAAGCTAGATGGGGACCAGTGGGCTGAACTTACTTTTCTGGAGGGGATAGTGCTATTAATTAATGATAAAGGTACCGAGGCAACGAATAAGTTTGAATCTGCTATATTTGAGGGGCTCACAACGACTTATCGGTACACTCACCTGCCGGTAAGTTCAGGCATCACCACTTCGTATCGATTTAATGAGTTATTGAATCTGATTGAATCGAAAAACAAAGATAAAATGCCGAAGCGTATTCCACCGCGAACTTAGTGAGACCTCTGGACTTTTCAATACTATGTTTACTGAACTTAAGAGTAACTTCGTTTATGCAGAGTTTATTCTGACGCTACATTGTTATTTTTACGTCAAGGTCCGTTTCTGCACCAAGCCGAAGGTCAGCAACGAGCGATGAACGGACCATCGGGCTTTTTGCTTAATTCAACTAGTGACTCGCTTTCCTATCATTAATAACGAAGGATGACGTGAACCAGGCACGGCATGCTTATTTCTGAAATACTGCGCGTGTTGTTATTGTGCTGTGTATTTAAGTCGTTTACTATCAATGACATAACAAAAAGTAAAAATTAGATATTGTCCGCCAGGCAGAGTGTGACTGAGCATACTCAACTTGCCTTTACTAAGCTGGAGCCTTTCAAAGCATTAATGCTCGCTTTATCAGTAAGTTAACAACCGAAATTATCGGCTGAACGAGTTCCTAAGTGCGCCCGCGTAATATATAAATGTTACGCAAGTGCTTAAATTATCTCCGACGCGATTTTGACGAGAAGTTTTTAACGCAGATACGATGAGATTCATAATCGGTACGGCTACCGGTGCGCTATAGCAATGCCAGGTACAGACGGCCTTCGTTATTACTGCGCTTTCACTGCAGACTCTCGCATGCTGCGAGCGTTTGTCGTCTTAATTCAAGGAAAAACGATGAAAAGAATATTCATAGGTTTATTTGTTCATATTCTCATGTCTCCTCTAGCTCTTGCCGAATGGGTTGATGAGGCCAATCACGAGGCATTTTTCATTGAGGTGGAAGATACGACTAAGCTTGAGGTGCTGGACTGGGGTGGTGATAACAAGCCGGTACTGTTTTTACTGGCAGGAATGCCCATGAACGCTCATACCTATGATGAATTTGCGGCACATTTCACGGACGACTTTAGGGTCGTTGCCTTGACTAGAATTGGGCACGGAAATTCTGAGCCCCCCCAAAATGGTGACTTTTCTATCGAGAGGCTGGCTACGGACATTATTAGCTCGTTGGACAGCTTAGACATTGAAAAAGCTATTTTTGCAGGTCATTCATTTGCAGGCTTTGAGCTCACTTATCTGGGTAAGCATTTTCCAGAGCGCGTGAACGGACTCATCTATATCGACGCAGTGCAAGCGTATGAACATATCCCTGAAATAGGAGAACATTGTCCTGATGTTGCGCAGGCAAGCATTGATATATTTAAGTATAAAGAAAGCTTTTATAACACACAGCGGGTGCTTGATGATGACGGGAACTACCTGCCGTTTGCCGACCTCAACACTTTGAACAAGCTTTTTGAGCACGACAACGTGACGCCGGATTATAGAGGTATCACGGTTCCCTCCATTTCAATAAATCATCTTCCGGAGCAGACAGAAGATCTACTGTTAGGTGTGGGAGAGCCTGGGCAGGCTTGTTTTGAAGCGCTGAATAAGATGAACTACCTGGGTATTGCCAGGTTCGTGAGCCAAATGGAAAACGCAGATGTAGCCGCGATACAGCGGAGTCAGCATGTGATTCACATGGTGACTCCGAATAGGTTAGCTGCAATCATGAAAAACTGGATTGCGCGCGAAATAACAACCAGCCAATAAGTTTAAGTAAGCGTTTTGGCGTAGTCTGTCAGCGTTGAGAAGCCAGTGTTGCAGGGTATAAGCGAGCATTGCAGTTAGCGATTGAAACAGGGGCACAATGCAGACAGAAATTGAAACCCTCACTAAGAGCTTCGTTAAGATTGACTGCGCTTATGCACTTCAAGCCAGTACTCCTGTAGCCTTCGGTCTTTGCTTCTCAAGGCACGATTCAGACTGAGCAATTCCAGCGGCTCGCGCTTCAACATCAGTGCCAATTCATAGCATTTTAGCTCGCCCATGTGCAGGCCACCACGTAGCTGGCTGATGTGGGCCGAAGATACGCCCAGCAGTCGGGCCACATCAGCATCATTCTTCAACTCTTTGATTGTCTTCAGTTCGTTCAGGTACTCCGATAGTGACAACATGGTTCATCCAATTGTTAAGTAATTACTTGACAGTTGAGATAGAGTTTCCTCATAATCCTTTAAGTAATTACTTAATTTATTGGGGTGGTATCGCCGCCTTTTACTCGCAGACGGCGCAGAAGTTTAATCCCGAGAGAGTTCGAGGGTTTAGTGCGTCTATTGACTGAATCCTTGACCGGAGTGAAATTGCACATGTATGTGACTCGTAAAATTTTTGTTTTATCGGCTTTGACCCTCGCTCTTTCTGCATGCGGTGGTGGCGGAGGTGATGACACCTCTGACAACACATCAACGACACCGCCTCCACCTCCGCCTGCGTATTCCGTGAGCGTCGACTCCGCCGAATCGGTAGAAGAAAACTCTTCACTAACCGTTGGTGTGTCGACCTCCGGGGGCGAAGGTAGTGAATCAATAACGGCTTCAATTCGTCGGTCTGGGGAAGACTCGGATGATGAGACAGATGGTAACGCCAGTGGTGTTACTGTTGAACAAAGTAGCGAAGGGTTTGTATTTGGTTTCGGTGATATTGCTTATAAGCGGGACGAGTACACCATCACCATAGAAGCCACCAAAGGCGACGAGACAAAGTCAGAAACAGTTGAGGTTGTGGTTAACAACGAGTCAGGAAATCAAACTGCTGCATATGTCGATTCGGTCCAGTCGGTTCTCCCAGCACAGCGTCAGTTTATCGCTGAGTGGTTAATGGTAGAGCGTTTGGTTAAAGGCGTAAATTTGTCTGGCGGTGATATCGATATTAAGGACATAAAACCTTTGTATTTGAGTGCGACCAGCGGTGATGGTGTTGATAACAACGCACTTTTAAGCGCACACGTCAGTGACGACCGGATCAGTGGCTATGCAGACAATTCTGTGAACGAGTCAGACGCCTTTGATGGCTTTTTAGCTAACATTTCAGCAGAAACCTGTGAACCACCGCGCTGCTTCAATGAGCACCTGGTTCGTGTAAAGCCGATGTTTGACTACGTTTTTGAGCGCAGTGGTGGTGTCATTCAGGAGCCCGCGTACGGTGATGTCGGCTTTGATGCTGGTACCGGAACTTACTCGATTTTCTACACCGCCCCTGACAATGGCAGTTTCGACGAGCATGGCAACTGGACGTTCAAACCTGAATTTGAGTACTTACGCGACATCATCGTGGCAGGACATGCTGCTGCACAGACGTTTTCAAATGCCGAATAATCAGGTGCCTTTAGGTTGCAACTAGGACGAGACAAATATTATGAAAAAGCTAATTATCGCAAGCGTATTATCGGCACTTTTCGGCTCAGCACAGGCAGAAGGGAGTAGCCAGGCTTATGTATCACTGATTCACAAAGCGACGAACACAGAGGAGCTGTCTGTTAGTAAATCGAATATCGTGCGCTCGGTGAACAGATTGACAGAACGTGACACGGAAATACGTTGCGTGGCGGCAGGTGACACCGGTAACGAATGGTGTGTCCCGGTGCGCGACACTAATATCCGTGTACTAGGTGAGATGACTGTGCAAAACGGTCAATCCACGCCTTCATTTGAGCGCAACATTCGGCCAATCAGCTCAGTAAAGCTCGAGCGTCACGGTCTATCCGATCAGGAAGTGATCCACGCATTAATGGCAACCGGACTGTACGAGTCTGTTGAAGTTCATGGCAGCATGAAAAACTTCAAGATGCAGTCGCAATCCGCGACTATTCCATTTATCACCGATGGTCCAATTCATGGCGGGCCAGATTACAACCTGTTTGACGATGAATATTACAAAGCTCAGCGTTTAAGCATGTACCGTGTGGGTGACTCCATGATGAGCTCTGGGATTGCCAGCGTGATGGCTCGTGGTCAACGCAGCGACTTGCCTAAAGCAAAGATGTTTGTCATTGATGGCGGCTTCTCTGCTTCCGAAGATGTTCTATATGGAAGTGGTGTGAATATGGTTTCATGGGGCGATACAAGCCGTGAGTTTGAGCCCGACAACATTACCCCGCGTGGAGATGTTGAATCATGCACAGGTCATGGCTTATCAGCAGCTGGAGTTATGGGGGCAACCCGAGATAATGAACAGGGCGTAGCGGGTGTAGCAGGAAACGCCGATGTCATGGCGCTTCGAGCTCTAAACTGCGGTGATGGCGCTCCTTATGACACCTATGATGCAAACGACTGGCTTTCAGGTATCCCGGTTCAGTATCACGATGATGTTTATGAGGGTGAGCCCGGTGTGGTTAATATGAGCTATGGTGGCAGTGTTACTCTTGATCCATCGCTAGAGGAAGAGTTTCCGTGTGGTTATTCGGGACAGCTTTCGATCGATAATATGCAAGGGGCTGGATTCATCCCCGTAGTCGCGGCTGGGAATGACAGCAAAGAAGCCAAGCTTATATCTCCGGCGACATGTAGAGATGTAATTACTGTTGGAGCAATGGACCAAAACGGTCAATTGGCGGGCTTTAGCAACTACGGTCACGCTGTTGACGTTTTTGCTCCGGGTGTTCAGGTTTATGCCGATGGCACGCCTTACGGCATGCCTGAGGATGTCGAGATGCGCGTTGTTAACGGCACCTCATTCGCCGCGCCAATTGTTTCTGGTCTGATTGCCGAAACCAAGCGCCACTTCCCAGAGTTAAACTTCAAAATGGCGGAGCTGCTGTTAAAGCAAACAGCTTTTGACCCGATGCTGAACAACTCTCCAAAATGTGAGGATGGTAAGTGTGGCGCAGGCCGAATTGATGGTGAAGCGTTCTTCCTGGCAGTAGAAGCCTGGAGTAACGGCCGCCTAAACACCATCAGCCATGCGCTTTCAGGTGCTAGTGAAGCTGAGCAGCAGTGGTACGTTGACAACTTTGATGCGCAAGGCATGGCATGTGAGTCTTATCAGGTGAATTTCTTTAACGGCCACAGCAAGCCAGGCGATACCTACAAAGTGGTTTCTGCCGCGAAAGGTACTGACTTTGAAACCGGGTCGTTCACTGAAGTTGGTCAATACACATCAGGTAGTGTTGTGTTATCCGATATTGACCCTGAAAGCAGTGATTACGCATTCCATGTCTGCACTGAAGATGGTGGTTGTGATGATGAGTTTTATGAATTCAATATGCAGAATGCCGCATCAGATAATAGACCGGCAGTTTGCACGGGTTAGTATTCATAACCTCGTTCGGCATTAGCAAGATTGAAGTAAAGTTTTAAGTCCCCTGTTTAAAAGGGCTTGTCTTATAATGACCGGCCCTTTTTTATTGGCATAGGTATATGATGAAGATTGTATTGAACAGTGAAAACTCAGGTTCTTAAGAGCCGAGAGAAAACGTTGTAACGGGTAAAGGTTACATTCTTAACATTTCTATGTGTCAAAAAATGACACTAATCGTCACAAAACAACCTAAAAAACACGTTTAAAAGCCTTTGAATAATCATAACCAAATAGAAATTAAGCTAAAACGAACGCCGCCCCCGAATAATGGAGTCGCACTCCGGAGGTATAGATTTATTTTTGGACATATTAAAAAAATAAACTAGAGTTTTTAGGAACTATCTAAGCAAGGAACGCCCAATGGAAAATATCGAAGCTCCTAAAGAGCTTTATATTCGTAGAGGAAAGTGGGAGCAGGAGCTCAACAAATTTATAAGAGCAAGGAGTGGAGAGGGTAGCCAGTCCAGCAATGACTCAAAGAGTTCCAACGAAGGTACTACAGAGCGTTTTTTAATCCTAGGTGGAGTCGGAGGCTCAGGTAAAACCTTACTTAAAGAGAATATAGAAGCATTCTGCTCCTCTAGCGATGGCAACTCAGTACCTATATTAATTAACATTGATGTAAACAGCGACGACAGCAGATTTATATCTCGGGAGCCTTTACACTTTTTGTGGCCGAAAGTTCTTCTCGAGGCATCTGAGACTATAAAAGATCGATTGCCAAAAGAAACCTTCATTAATCGAGTGAAGACTTATTTTAAAGGTCAATCTCAGCCGTTTCGAGGCTTTAGATACCTGCACAACACATATATTTCTCAAAAAGATAGTATTGCCCTAAACCATAATATCTTCGCCGGTTCTGCTGTCGTTTTGTTTATAGTCGCATGCTTTGCGTTTGTCCTGGAACAGTTTTCTACTCTGAGTATCTTTTCTCTCATCGGGGCTGGGATTGGCGCTTTTGTGGGACACAAACCAATAAAATATTGGCTATTCAATTTACGGTTTAAAATATACAAATCCCTAAATGGCTTAAGATTCAACGAAAAAGAATTTAAAGATGGAGGAGATTTCGAAAAAGAAGAAAGATACTCGAGTGACGCGTCGTTGTTCACCAAACCTAGTATACTAACTGGCGTATTTAAGGCTGAGTTAGACTTATTACTTTGTACTCAAAAAATCCAACCAACTATCTTGTTTACTTTTGATGTGAACGATCTGAAAGGTAAACTTAGTCAGGAGCTAGTTGAGTTCTGCGAACTGCTCACCAAATCGTCCAGCCCTAGTGCTAAAGATACATCGCTGACTAGATATGACGAAGCCGTGAAAGTGTTACTGGTTTCTAAGCATCGCCAAAAAGTGTCTGCTGCGTTGTCACAATCAGAATATTTTATTGATAAGCGTAATTACCCTCGACTTCTAGATGTTAAAAGCCTTGATGAAAAAGAGGCTAAATTGCTTGTACAAGCCAAACTAAACAGCTTTATCAAAGAACAAAATTTGGTTGGTAGTGCAACGATAGCGAAGGAAGTAGCTCGATACCTTAATTATAGAGACGACGAATGGAATAAAAAGAAGCGTGCGGCTCGGGCTATGAATGAGAATGAACTAACTACGCAGCTCAAAATTATTGAGTCCTTAGCAGACGTTCTTGTAAATGGTGTTTATCATATTACCAGTAGGCTTGCTATTTCGGTAAACAATAGGTGTGACGCTTTTTGTCGGCTGTATGGAGTTCAGGCACCTACTGCATTGCCTGAACTGTTCGGAGCCACAGACGAGTCTAAATCCTGGGGGAACTTAGGAAACATTATATCTGACCGCATCAACTCCAGATTAAATGAACCGTTCGAACGGCTTTTTGAAGGATTAGATAACCCTGACATACTCAAACGCTCAATTGCCTTAATCTACTGCCTTAAGAATGTAACGAAGCGCGATTGGCAACGTATTTATGATTCAGAACTCGAATCTTTTGATAACCTTAAGTCTAGAAAGTACTTAGTTAGCTACACCACCATAAATTCAGAAACAGAAGTTCTTAGTTTACAACGTCAAGTTCATGAACTTATCGCGACTCACCCAGAACATTGCCGTATTGCAGAACAAAGTATCTTAAGTTTCTACCGATCTCTGACAGGGATACATAATATTCAAGAAAGCGAAGTAGAGTTAAGAAGTAGTCAAATTAGTATCTTAATAAAGGCCATCTATTGCTTGTCGGTACCAGCCCAAATTCAAAAACTAAATAGCCTTGATTGGCCTCTGAATGAGTTTACCCATATTTTGAAGTTGTCCTACCGTGCGTATCTTTCTTCTCAGAATGATGGCGAAGTTAAACAATCAATTTTAGATGCGGTGTTCAACTGCATTATGAATTTCTTCTCCGATAGCTCGCCTGACGCGGACGATTATTGGAGCCAGGTAAGTCATGACCCAGAGTGGCAAGAGCCACTCATAGCAATGTTTGCATTCACTAAGTTTGACTATGAAAAATGGTCGACTCATTTATTAGAACTCAACTCAGTAAGTCAGTTGGTCAGGCTTCAAGTTAACACAATAAAAATATTTCGGAAATCCCCTGAACAAGTGGAGTTGAACAGTACCAACGGAGGGTATTACGCTAAAAAACTCGAGGGTATATCTTCAAATAACGATACGTTAATTTTATTCCACAACTGGGCTCACAATCTACTTTTACAGCATCAGAAATTGCAAGATACGCAAGAGAACCAAAGTGACGAAGAAAATAAATTGCCCGCTCAATCTGAGTTACAAAGCTCACTCGAGAGTCTCTATCAAGTCAGACATAATTTAAACTTTGACGATTTGCTCAGTAAATACCAACAAATAACACATCAACTAAAAAGTGCTGTTCTCGATGAAAACCAGCATTTGTCTTGCGTATATGTTCATAGAAAAATTGCGAGCTCTCTATTATCAAGGAGCGAGCGTCAAGTTCCAGAGGATATGGATAAGCTTGACTCAGAAGTTTTGACGCCTTTTTTTGATCTAACAGCTCATATACGTGCCTGCTTGAAAGAGAGCAAATTAAAAGTACAACTTACTTGGTACGAATTTAGAACTCTTCTCTACTATCTAGATAGGCTAGCTTTAGAAGGCGTAGATATAATTACTCTTAAATACTACCAGCAATGGGAAGAAAGCCTTAGCACTACACTGGAGCAATCCAATCTGCTTGAACAGAGATACATCGAGAAACTTATCAAAACACTCAAAGAAAAGGAATTCACGAGAGTCAGAAGAAATCCTAGCACCATCTATCTAAACCAAATAGAACTGCCGATCAGTTCTTCGACGCCATGGTCGTCTATTAATTACTCAACTGCTTCTAACCTATCGATTTTAAAGGAGAGTATAGGTAGCGATAAGGAATCTGAATTGTTGGTAAGCAAATTTTCACAATTCCTAGCTAAAGCGGCGGATTTTGCTAAAAATGAAAATGTGCGAGAAGAAACAGCAATAAACCGAAAAATGAGATTAGCATTTTCTGGTTTAGCTATTAGTAACGATACTAAGCATAAAATAATGCCAGAAACTGTGACACAGCTAAGAGAGTTATATGCTAAGACATTGATTGAACACTTAAAACAACGTGCGATTAGAAGCAACGCAGAAGGTATCTTTAAAAGCAAACTCAATAATCAACGAGCTGTCGAAAGCCAAATCAAAAAGTTTTGCGAGTTCAAAACCAAAGAAAATACTAGCATTCTCCGTCAAGCTCTTGAACTCATCAGTAGATTCAATCCAACTAGAAGCGAGTTGAGAACCGGTGACTTTCTTGTCTGTAGAGTCCATAAAATAGATAAAAACAACAAAGTTGAGTTTAAAGCTATCAATTCAGACATCAAGCCAACAGTTACCAAAGGTCTTTTACCGAATACTCTTTACAATTTTGCTTTTCCCGATAATGAAAAAGAATTCAAAGATACCGATGACAAAGCAGACTATTGGACTGGCGAACTTATTCTCCTTCAAGCTCTAAATCAATCTCAAGCCCATGAAGGCGACCATAATAATAACGACAGCGTCGCTTTCACAGCGAAAGGAGCGGAGTACATAGGAAACTGCTTACATTTGTTTTTCCCAACCGCAAGGTCATGGGCGAACACCAATCCGATCCAAGCAAGGGTATCTAAAGATACCGAGCTAACAAACTTTTTCCATGATGTGGATGACAATGACGAGGGCTCTGACGAAGCAGCTACTACGATTGTGTGGAATGGCGAATTATGGATGGGAGCATCAAACAGCTGGGCGACACTAAGACTAAACCCTTCATATATGGCAATGTTTCTAGCTAATTCTGGAACACTCCATAAAGAACTCACAAAATTATTGGGCCTTAGAAGAATTACAGTGTTTGAAAAATCCAGAGTTTCTAATTTTCAGTCCGCTCAAATGGCAGAGCGAAAAGAAATCAAACATTTCACCAATAATTCTTACCAATACTTACGAGTGTTTTTCGGGGAGAACGATGAGGTTCTCTTTGTATTGCACGAGGAGCCGAAAGAAAATGAGGGTTCTCTAGCTTCCGATATTTCACAAGTTTCCGATGGGTCAGACGGTTTTGAAGGATTTAATGACCCAAGGAAAATGCGTACTTTCTGCTCTATGTTTACAAAAATATTTGATGTACCCATCGAAGTTCAGCGAACTAGGTTACCGAAATTGAACTAGCACCTAGCCAAGGTTTTAATGCTCTGACTTTATGTACTCTGTCGATCTAGTTTTGCTGACTCGTAGCTAAAAGGAGTTTTTCATAAAATGAGCATCGAACTCATAGAAATTGCGGACAGTGTGAGAGATCGAGGGGATATAAACGGCGCTATTGAGTTGTATCAACAAGCGGTAAAGCAATGGACGAAAGCAATCAACGAGAACCCCGGCGAAACCGAATCTCATATGTACTTGGCGGTATCTTATAGTGGCCTAGGTGCTTGTTATTGCGAACGCAAGGATTATGATAAAGCAGAGCCTGATGACATTGATAAAACCGAGCATTTCTTTGGGGTTGCACAAGGAATGCTCGAAAGGCTGTTCGTAGATACCCAGAATTATGAGGTGCTTTTACACCTTATAGTCACGCTACAAAACCAAGCAATTCTGGCGCTAGAACAAAGTGATATAGCTAGATGCGAACAAAATATTGAAGCGCTAGACAAGTGGGTAAAGCAGTTGAAGAGTTTCGAAGGTATCGTGAATAAACCGGTCTTAGCCGAAGCTGTCCAAAACAAAATCCGAGCAGATATTGCCCGTAAGCAAGGGCGACACGAGGTCGCCATCGACTTTATTGAGCGAGCGATAGAGCTTGCTAATCGAGCAAAAGCACACCACCTCGGACGAAGTGAAGCGAACCTCTGGTTAGAATTGCTCTGCTATTTGGCGGAAATCCATACAGAACTCAAACAATTCTCTCAGGGGCTTAACGTACTCAAGACAGCTATTCATTACCTCGAGTTCTTTACTGATTCGCCTATCCTCTTAAATATGACGAAAATATCTCAACTTGCGGTGATGACCCAATATCATTTCTTATTAAGGAAAACTGGCGCCAGCGTTTCAGAACTCGATGATATTGCCGAGCGTGCCGCTAACCTATTAGACAAAACACCTGAAATACACTATGACCAGATGAGTAAGCTTCGCATGCGGTATAACCAAGAGTTTGATGACAACTTATGATATTCGACGACTCAGAACTTATTCGTATAGCGGCTAGTGCAAGAGCTCGCGGCGATATTGAACATGCCATGGAGTTATATCAACAAGCCGTTGACTCATGGGCAGCAAAGGTAAACGAGAGCTCGAACCAGGATTATGCGAGGCTTCAGCTAGCGATCGCCCATGGTGGTCTTGGTGAGTGTTACGCAGACATTGGTGCAATTGATAGTGCCGAACATTTCTCTGACATTGCTAATAAAAATTTTGAAGCCTTATTCGATGAAACCCGTGATTTCCATATCTTAAATGAGCTTGTCTTATGTACACAGAATCGCGCCGTTATGGCACTCAACAAGGACGACATAACGAAGTGTGAACAGCTCCTTCAGTCTACAGAAGAGTGGATTAAAAAAATGAAGCTCATAGACACTGAGCAATTAGCAACTCAAGCCGAGGCTTTGCAATATAGAATTCGAGCGGATATTGCTCGGCAAATGGGGAGTCATCAAACGGTTCTACGCCATATCACACAAGCCGCAGAGCTTGCCGATCAAGTATGGAGACATAAAAGCGGAAGATATGAAATAAATCTATGGCTCAGCTTAGTGTGCTACCAAGCCCGCACCCACTCCGTTCTGCACGAGTTTGAGGCAGGGCTCAAAGCAATAGCACCCGCAGTCGACTTCATCGACAGCAATTCTGAGTTGCCGACCTTTTTGAAGGAAACCAAAGTGTCTCAACTTGAAGTGATGCTAGAGTACCATTTGTTATTGAGAAAAACCGGAGCCAGTTACAAATTACTCAACGACATTGCGGAGCGTGCTGCTCAGTTAATCGTAGCAACATCTAATATTGACAATCATTGGATGAATGCACTTCGCGAGTTTTACCAAGCGGAGCTTGGTTCTTCAATTTGACCTCTACCTCTGACCTTCCCCCAAGAATAGAGCCATGGCATTGATGAGATTTCCATTAAAATGGGTCAAGTGGAGATCTCAGGCCTTACCAGTATGATTGAAGCATACCCATGCATTGCTTGAAAATGAGCAGCCACCCGGACATCAAAAAACCGCACGTCGTTCATACCTGAAACCCATTCTTCAATGGAATTTCCACTTATATGGGGGACACAAACCTACCTATAAGCGGCTGCATATGTTTGGCTAACTATCCTTTTTTCCATACCCCTTTGTGCCAACTTTTGCAGAGTTCCGGGATAGAGCGTGAAAATAGCTGGCTAAATGGCCTCGCTTAAATTTCTTCAGATCCTCCAGAGTACTTGGCCTGCACGCTTAGTACCTACTAATACCATTTGAAAGCGGCATGGTGATGTTTGCTCCGGAGGCAGAAGTTTAAACTACTCCTTCCTGTAAATACTGAATCGCCACTGATTTGCTAGTTGTTCTGCGTGCACCCAGTTACTTAACATGAAGGCGTGTAAAGTGATAAGGGCTAACTTTAACCAATTTTTAATCATGCGGTTGCTTCCTTTTGAATTATTACGCTAGAGAAGAACAAGTCTGAGCTTTTCTTAGCTGTCTTCAAATTAAAAAGAGGTGAAATTTTCTGAACCTGACGTAAATAAATCCTCTTTAAATATCTTTATTTTTATTTAAAGGACAAACCTCTTTCATTGCGGAAAAATTGGTTCGCAATCAATAACCAATAAGGTATTCCAATGAAAGTAAAATTAATGTGTATGACATTTTGTTCGTTGTTAGCACACAATAACGCCAGTGCCAGTAGTTTGGATAATGTAAGCGTTGCTATTGAAGAACTGCAACCTCAACAGCTTAGCAGTGTTCTAGTTGCTAGAGATAACGAGCTCGTATATGAGAGTTATTATAATGGCACTCTAGCAAGTGACCTTCATGATGTTCGTTCGTTAAGTAAAAGTCTGACAGGGTTGATGTTTGGAAAAGCCATCTCTGATGGTTATTTTGAATCTGAATTTGTAAGGGTCCTGCCGATTTTCGACAACGCAACTGTACTGAATCCGAGTAAATACAAGGACGAAATGACCTTTTTCGACCTCTTAACTATGACAAACCCTCTTGAGTGTGACGACATGAATAACCTTTCAGCTGGTCACGAGGAAAGAATGTATCTAACTAGAGACTGGGTAAGTTTTTTCTTAAGTCTTCCTGCCCGAGCAAACCCACCGTGGGAGGTTCCAATGAGTGAACAACCCTATGGAAGAGATTTTTCTTACTGTACGGCAGGTATCTCAGCAACTGCAGCGGCTATTGAGGCTGTTAGCGAAGAGAGATTTTCTACCTATACTAATACCGCTTTATTTCGACCTTTAGGAATTACAGAAATTGAATGGCTTCACAACGAGGAAGGAATTACTCAGGGGGGAGGAGGATTGAGAATAAAGCCTCGAGATTTAATTAAGATTGGGGAGCTAGTGTTAAACAACGGGGCATGGTCTGGAAACCAAATTATTAACTCTGATTGGATTGAGAAAAGTCTTCAATCATACTCCGTCTCAATGCCGGAGATGAATGCAACCTATGGAATTACGTGGTGGCACTTTCCGTTTGAAGTTGATGGTCGTGTAATTGAGACTCATGCCGCGGCTGGCAATGGAGGGAACTACCTTTTTGTTATTCCTGAATTAAATACCACAGTAGTTGTCACCGCAACAGCGTATAATACTCGTTATATGCATCAACAAACGCATGCTATTCTTTCATCCGCTATATTGCCTGCTCTATTAGATTAGGATCGGGTAACGACGAAGTGTTAATTTTGATACGCTCTGAGTTTACAGAGCGTATCATTTGATTGACTAAAGTATTGAAATCGGGGTCGTCAACTAACGGAGAAAAGATCGGCATTATCTGTACATAAGTGTAATCAAGGTAGCCTTGTGAGATAGCCGAAGCAAGCGACCTTTTGGCAGCACCATAATCTCCATCAGCTATTTCTACAACACTTCGAGCTGTGTACCAATTCGGCCAAACATTATTGCTATTTGTTAAAGACGGACGAGGGACGGTATCCTCCGTGAAGTTGTTTTTAAACAACCAATAATGAAGCGTTTGAGAATAAAAATAACCTTGTTCTAGGTTCGTCGCTTTTTGAAGCGATCGATCGGCTAATTCCCATCGCTCGTCTATCATGGCCAACTCAGCTAATGTAGTGTAACTAAAAGCTGTTCCTAAATTGAAGCCGTGGAATTTTTCCAAGGCAGAGTAAGCTTCCTCGCTCTCGCCCCGAGTGTGCAGGTCCCTAGCATATTGCGTAACAACGAAAGCATCGTTTGGCGCTAATTTATAGGCTAGCTCTACCCAATCTTTCGATAAACCTGTTGCCTGAGAGAGATAAAGAATTTCTGCAATCTGTAAAACAGTATAGCCTTGCTGCGCATTGAGTACCGTCAGGTTTAGTTGCAGGCTCTCGTATAACCTTCCTTTTCTTACATAAAGGTAAGCTAGTGAAGCTGCAATTTGGCGAGCTGCTTCCGAATTGTGCTCAAGGGCCTTCTCGTAGTAGAAAATTGCTTGGTCAATTTCTCCTTTGGCATCAAAGTAATATGCTTGAAGCTTGGACACTTGCCAAACGGGTGCTCCCATTTCAGTTAATGTGTCAATGAGCTCTGCAGCAAAACCGAGGAATAGCTCTTGCCCCTCAAACTTCACAAACCTTTCTATATATGCTGTTGCAAGACCGATGTGAGCATCAATGTTGCTAGGGTTGTTCGCAAGAAACTCAGTGAATAGCTCGGTCGCTATACTATTGCTTGCTGCGTTATTTTGTCCTGCGAACTCAAATGCTTTTTGAAGCAATAGAGGGTGTTCACTCAATTGACTGTGCTGAGCCTCTTGTGGTGAGTTCAATCTGAATAACCAAATTGCTAATAAAACAAGAGCAACAAGAACACTAGACTTGATTAATAAACTTCTACTATTGGTTTTGCTTTCCGAAAAGGAGATTTCAGCTGCATCTGACTTATGATTTAGCTCCACCTGCGCTAGCCATTTATATCCCTCGTTTCTTTCTGAGGCAATTAAGTCTTCTCCCACGGGCGAAAGACATTTTCTGAGTAAAGATACCCTTTGTGCTATTGTCTCATCGCTCACATGAGTCTTTCCCCATACGCTTTCAGCTAATTGTGAGGTGCTTAAGACCCTTCTCTCTGACAGTAAGAATTCTATTAGTAATTTATACGTTAGCCCCCTGATAGCCAATGGTCGTCCTTCAAACGTAACCCGCTGCATTTGAACATCAACGACTAGACCCGCTGACGTACACTCAACTAATTCAGCGCTGTCGGTTTTTATTGATAAATCGTTCATTGCGCTCACTGTTTATGGTTAGGCGAAATTTGGATAGATAATATTGCAAAACTTAATCTAAATTAAAGATGAAGTCTTAAGTTCTTTAGGATTCTTTAGATACCTTTATCGAGGAAGAAAGACTAAATGGGTGCGTTTTTCGTTACAATCCAACGGCAAGAACCAAGCCAGCTGCATCATGTTTGAATTCTGCGCTAAACGTTCGACGTTGCCTTCTTGGCATTAAACACCTCTTCATTAGGGTAATACTACCACCTAAAATGGTGTTCGGGTTTAGTTTACCGCTACACTTTAATCCTTGTAGGTTTCGAGGTTAGGTGTAACTACTCCGTAAAATAATACAGTCCCCTCGAGACCGGAGGGGCATTTTATGGGTATTACTCAGAAGCTGGGGATTTAGTCGTCACTCATTTAATACATGCGGGGCCTAATGCGAAACGCTCTAAAAGGAGCTTCGAGCCGGATCAGGAGTATCAACTGCAAGTACTAGAAGAGTTGTTCTACGAGGAAGATAAGGCGCTTTTTTATTTAGGCGATTGGCATTCTCATCCTACTTCTTCTCCTCAATTAAGTTGGAAAGATAAACGGACATTGTCGAGAATAGCTAATACACCCGAATCGAATTGTATAAATCCCTTGATGGTTATCTTTGGTTCTTATCCTGAGCCATGGAATATTAATTGCGTTCAGTATAAAAGGGCGTCACGGCGGCTCTTATTATTCGACTCATGTGAATACGAACAATTGAATTTGATCGTGGATTAAAGTGGCATCTAGAGTACTGGCTACTTGAGTAAGTCAATCAGGTTCGGGTTACTTTCAATGATTTTCGCGATAAGGTAATTAATGTAATCCCTAGGCAAAGAATTCTCTTTTGCGCCGTTAAGAATATGATTCGCGTAGTCAATACTGGTCTTTTTGTCAGGTCCAGGTTTTTTAGCAACGTAAGTTGTAGCTGAAACCGTCATTTCATCGTTTCGAACAACATTAATCGTAGATCGCACGTAATTACTTCCTTCCCCTTCTATTGCATCGAGCGATTTTCTACCTGTAAATTTGGCTTGGTCTCGGCTAACGAGTGAATCTGGGATGTTATAAAGAGTCCCGTATACCTTCCTACCATGAGAACTCCGACTGATGCTTGCTGCAGCGCAGTTATTGCCTTTGCTCCACACAGGGAAGTGTAAATTATAAAGCTCAGTGGTGTAAGCTGTGCCGACGAGCTTTGCATCCCCATTTAAGCGATCCGGTGAATTCAGTCGAGCGACACTCATGTTTGAGCCATACTGAAACACTAACATCGGTTTTTTCCTTTTAAGCAGACTTTAATTCTAACTGTGTATTAGGTTCTTGCTAAAAATCAGTCCCAAGAAGCGACCAGTTTTTGGAAAAGTAAGTTTGAATGCCTTGCCCCGGATTATATCGCGGATATAGCTTTTCAAATGCTGCGCTTGCTGCCTCATAAGAAGTGTCGGGAATGGATCCAATGCTCTTCGCTAAGAAGAGCATTGCGAGTGAAGGTGCTCTTGACTCGCCCTGATTACAATGTATGAGTAAGGTTTGCCCTTGTTCCCAATGATTTTTAGCAAAATCCAAAAACGTAACAAAGAGGGCCGGCTTGAACAGCGGTACCGGAGGATCGATTATATTGAGAAATAGATCGTTCTCCTTTTCGAATACCAAGTAATTAGGATGGGTATTTGGTAGGTTGCCGCGGTAACCAATCTCTCTCTGATGGCATGGACTTTTGCAGGCATGTACGATAGCAGTTTTAGCGTTACCAGAAGTACATGATTGATCGTTAGCAACAATTACTCTTTCATAGATCTCCAACATAACTCTCCTTGACGTTGGTAGCGGATTGACGCACATCCATTTTGAATTAGTTTCTATTTAGGACGATACAAGAGTTAATTGATCTCAACAAGCACAAAAATCATACAGCTAAATGAGTACTATTTATGTCGGTTGCACGATGTTATTGAGCTTAAATGGTTTGATAAGTAACAAATATACGTTGTTTATCGGCGTGTTTAGTTTTATTATCAAACCAAGCCAGTTTGACTAATATTAAATCCACGTCAACAATTAACGTACATAGATAACATTGTAAACCCAAAAGAGCATCACATGCTAAATCACGAAGCAGGCAAAACGCTAAAGCAAAAACTTCCGCTTGGTATGGTCGCAACGAAACGCTGGCTACAAGAGCAGGGGTTAAGTTTGCATTACATCGACAATTCCGTTCGAAGAGGGGCCTTAGTCGTAGCCGTTCCCGGTGTTTATTACCGAGATGAAGCCCGTCCGACTTGGCAGGGCGTGGTCGCTTCACTGCAGCAAATGGCTAAGCTTCCTGTTCATGTCGGTGGGTTGAGTGCGTTAGCGGTAAACGGCGTAAGCCATTTCGTAAACAAACGTGGTAATCCTATAGTTAACTTATATTCTCCCGATAAGCTCCCGGCATGGGTTAATAAGATAGATGTGGGAGCTACTTTTGCATGGCATGGTACGAAGCGCCTGTGGCCTGAGTCATTACTGCTCGACCAAAGTGTGTTCCGTCACTATGAATGGGCAGAGGGTCTGCCGGAAATAACCTATTCTTGTGTTGAAAAAGCTTATCTGGAAGTGCTCAACGAGGTACCTAAATATATCAGTTTCGAGCATGCTGACGCGCTTCTTCAGGGGTTACATAACTTGTCACCTCGTAAGTTGGATACGCTGTTGAAAGGCTGTCTTAATGTAAAAGTGAAACGGTTATTTTTTTGGTTAGCGGAGCGTAATCAACAGCCTTGGTTTAAATACTTGAAGTCAGAGGATTACGACTTAGGGGCAGGTAAGAGAGTCGTAGCGGTAAATGGTCGCCTGGAAAACAAATGGCAAATTACGGTTCCCAAGGAGATGTAAATTATCATGGATAGAAATAGTATTTATTATCGCCAGGTTCAGTTGCTTATGCAGGTGTTACCATTTGTTGCGGCTCATGATTGTTTTGCGCTCAAAGGCGGTACAGCGATTAACCTATTTGTCAGAGATTTTCCAAGGCTGTCGGTTGATATTGACCTCGTCTTTTTACCTATGATGGACCGGGGTGATGCACTTCAAACGATCACAAGTCACTTAGAGCAAATAGCAAAGAATCTTTCCGCAGCGCTGCAAGATGTGACTGTCATACGCTCATTTGAAGTGAAAAAGGACGCGCTCCGTTTATTGGTGGAGCGTGATGTTGGCGGTAGAAAGGTTCAGATAAAGATAGAGCTGTCACCTGTTCTTCGAGGAACGGTCTACGAATCAACCGCTTTGAGTGTTACTGAAGCGGTTGAAAATGAATTCGGGTTCGCGGAAATTTCAGTGGTCAGTTTTGCCGACCTCTATGCTGGTAAAATTTGCGCCGCACTCGATCGGCAACACCCTAGGGACTTGTTTGACGTCAAACTACTCTTGGATAATGAAGGCCTCACTGATGATATTCGTAGAGCGTTAATTGTTTATATGATCAGCCACCCGCGTCCTATTTCGGAATTATTACGACCCAATTTCAAAGATATTGCTGCCCTTTATGAGGGGGAATTTAAGTCGATGGCAGACATTGATGTCCCGCTGGTGGAGCTTATGGCTGCGCGAGAGGAAATTGTAAAACGTATTCATGCTGCATTTACTGACGAGGAGAGGTCGTTTCTTTTGACGTTTAAGTCACGCAAACCGGATTGGTCATTACTCGGAATTGCGAATATTGAGCAGTTGCCTGCTGTTCGTTGGAAACTGAATAACCTCCAAAAAATGAGTGAGGAAAGGCACCGGATAGCTTATAACAAACTTAAGGAAGCTCTCAATTCATAACGCGCGTCGTGTTCTTTCTAAACCACTTTACCCCGTACCCCTTCCCTTAAGCCCTATGGGCTTAAGGTAGCACATTTACTCAGTTTTATTTCAAATTTGGCGCGGTTTATATATCTTTTTTCATGTGCTTTTTGTTCGGAGTTACCTCCGAAAACTTTCGTTGGCCTTAAATCCGATGCATTTTTGACTAAGTGTCCTTTTTGGCATAGTTCTATGTGTCATGTTTTGCAGCTTGTTGGCCTCAAAAGTTGAAATACCTGGCTAAATGGGCTCATCAAAAATCGTCTTTAAGCCGCGCCACACCTGATAAATCCACTTTCGTAGGTATGGTACCACTTAGCAACTTTTCGTCGGTCTGGTCTCCGGAGGCAAGATGGCAGTAGCAGTCAATATTAACACCAAGACCGACACCTTCTGGGACTTTGGTAGTGTTTCTACTGAACTTGCCCGGACTTTTATAAAGACTCAGCAACAGTCTCGGTCAAAATGAATTGATATTCTCTCTTAATAGTTTAGGCAGCCACTCTGGTATTCTGCATTGACTGCCTTTGCTTATCTTTTACCAAACTTTTTGGCTATCCGCTCTGTTTACTAATTTACTTATTAAGTAGGCAGCTAAGAAAAAAGCAGACGTCGCAAAAATGTCTGGATGTATAATCCAGGTTGCCAGCCCCAGCAACACGCTTAAGTACTCGACCCAAACAAGCTTATTTCTTCTATTGACGCCAAACAAACTTAATTTGAACCAGGTCGGTTGTTGCTTCCAGTATCTAGACTCTTTATCAATCACAGTAATTTCCTCCGTTAGCTTCGACACATCAACTTCGAATACAGAGGCCAGTGATTTAAGAGATTCCATACTTGCTTTATTACCGCTTTCTATACGTTGAATTGTTCTTACACTTAAGCCTGACATTATCGCTAATTGCTCTTGAGACCAACTCTTACGCTCTCGCAATTTTTTAATCATTTTAAATTCTCCTGGTATCTGTATTCAGGCTCAATGATGGAGCAACAACGTCAGTGTCGGTTACGAAATATACACGACAGGTGGGCGACACAACGAATATTTTCGGGGCACTACTTTTTTGACTTTTAGCATAAATTTGTTGGTAGAAGGTATTGATGGCATTCAAGTCCTTATGATTTTCCTAAGTAAGGCGTAAGAAACTGAGCCACTATTTCAGAACAAAGGCCGACCTCAACTTCTACGCCTCCTGCCCGGAGTATTTCAACTCCTTTACCATTGTTTCTGTTGTCTGGGTCAAGCATTGCGATAACCACATGTTTTATACCCGAAGCGAGAAGTGTGTTCGCGCAAGCCGCAGTCCGGCCGACAAAAGAACAAGGCTCGAGCGTAACGTATGCAGTAATGCCGCTTAGGTCTCCTGAATGAGCATTTAAGGCTTCTACCTCGGCATGACTTCCACCAATGACTTGAGTAAAACCTTTGGATATTACCTGGTCATCTTTAACCAGCACACACCCTACGGGAGGATTCGGTTCACAGTGGGGAAGTGCTTGTTTGGAAATTTCCAAAGCTTCTAGCATGAATTTTTCAGACATTTGAAACTTTCACCCCCAGTTTATCTGGATTACTTAAGTATGCCGTCATCAACAGCGACCTCAAGTTTATTGCGCATGACAGACCAAAGGGCTTCGCTGCCGTTCTCAATTCGTTGGTTTACAGAAAACACTTTATCTTTCGTAATTCCATGTGCCTTCCAGCTGTGTCCGTCACCATGAATATTATGAAGCAGGGGTGGCACCCTATCTACGGCCTTAGCGAATTTCGAATCTGCGGTTTCACCGGCTTCGAATTCATGCCATAGCTCCATGAGCTCATCTTCCATGCCATCGGGCAAAATGTTGAGAATTCGCTTAATACCGGCTGCTTCTTTGTCTTTTAGCTCATTCGTTTCGCTGGCATAAATAATGGTGTCACCAGCGTCTATTTCACCAAGATCGTGAATTAGAAGCATTTTGATAACGCGCTCGATATTTACCGGTTCATTGGCAAAATCCTTTAGCATTAAAGCGGAAAGGCAAACGTGCCAGCTATGCTCGGCTGAGTTTTCGTAGCGCTCTAACCCCACCGGTTTCGTTTTGCGCTGTACGCCTTTTAATTTTTCTATCTCAACTATGAAATTGAGGATTTCTTCTATTTTTTTCATTTGGTCACTCCACTAAATAGTTAAAGATGAATAGATCGTACCTTGTATACGCGAGTGCGTATACATTAAAGATTATACGTATTCGCGTATATATCTTGACTTATACGGAGTTGCGTATAATACTGGTTTCATACGAATTTGCGTATAAGAGAGGATGTAATGAAAATTACTGATCCCAAAGCATTATCGATCTATCTACGGGATGAACGAAGACGTCGTGGCCTGAGTCAAGCTAAGGTTGGTGATTTAGTCGGACTTAGGCAGGGGACGGTCTCTAAGTTTGAATCAATGCCAGAGAAAATGCAGCTCGATACATTGTTTCGCTTGCTGTCCGCTTTAGAGCTCGAGCTGGCGGTGAAATCCAAAGGCTGCATTGTGCGGAAGAAGAGCTCTGCTTCTGGTGATAAATGGACTGAGGAGTGGTAATGAATACGCTCGACGTCTATATGAACGGCTACCGCGTAGGTCACCTGAGTCGAAATGATTCCGGCGCTCACACATTTCGTTATGATGAGATGTGGATTGATAAAGAGGGTGCACGGCCAATCTCTTTGTCTATGCCCTTACGTCATGACGCTTATTCAGGGCGCGAGGTTATAAACTTTTTTGATAACCTGCTGCCTGACAATGAGGAAGTTAGAGACCGGATTGTTGCCCGTTATCAAGCCGACTCCGATCAAGCATTTGATCTACTGGCAGCTATTGGAAAAGATAGTGTTGGTGCATTGCAGTTCGTCCCGGCAGGAGAAAAACCAGGGAATATTCGTGAACTGAGTTATGAAAAACTCACCGAAGAGAAGTTAGAGCGTGTTTTAAAAGGCTACCAGTCCAAGGCGCCCTTGGGCATGCTTCGGGAGTTGGACGATTTTAGAATATCAATTGCCGGGGCTCAGGAAAAAATAGCCCTGTTAAAAATAGATGGTGCATGGTGTATTCCAAATGGAAACACGCCGACTACTCATATCATTAAACTTCCGGTTGGGAAGATTCACAGCCACGATCACACAATTGATTTAAGTGACAGCGTCGAAAATGAAATGCTCTGCTTAAAAATTGCACGAGCATTCGGTTTTGAAGCACCGGATTGTGAGGTAATTATCACACCAAATGTTAAAGCCCTCGCCATTGAGCGCTTTGATCGTACATATTCAAGTGATCACTCTTGGTTAATGCGACTCCCTCAAGAAGACTATTGCCAGGTGCTTGGCCTGCCATCTGCACGAAAATACGAATCGGATAGCGGTCCGTCGATTGCCAGTATTATGAAACATCTTCAGGGGTCTGCTGATTCCACACGTGATCGTGAGACTTTTATGGGGGCACAGGTGCTTTTCTTTTTATTAGGCGCGACTGATGGGCACGGAAAGAATTTCTCTGTGCGTATTGAGCCTTATGGGGCTTTCCGTTTAACGCCTTTGTACGACATTATTTCTGCTTATACTGCTGTGGGTGGAACAGGCCTCAATATTCGCGACTTGAAACTTGCGATGAGCTTGCGGGGGACGGGAGGTAAAAAGTGGAACATCTATCAAATTTTTAAACGACATTTTTTAAACGCGGTGAAAGAGGCTGAATTCAGTCCGACCAGAATGAGCGAAATTATCACCGGCATGTGCGACCAAGTTGATGAGGTCATTGAGCGAGTGAAGAACGATTTGCCTGATGACTTCCCCTCGAGCGTCTCGACACCAATCTTTGATGGCATGCGGGAGCGTAAACATCGACTACTTATCGAATGAACACTTCTTATTGTGTAGTGGGGTTTGGTGTATCTCGCCAATTATAAAAAACCTCTGAGATTAAACATGAATACCACCCTACGCCCGTTAAATCGCTAATTTTGAGTTTCGGGGGGAGAGCCTCGAAATTCAAAATTACTAGCTAATGGTCCATTTTGACTGAGTAACTTGTGGCAAATCTGTGACAAAGCTTGTTGCTTGGATTCTTCAAGGTATAATTTTTTGACCTTACCCATCAATTCCTTAGCAGCACTTTTGATGGCCTCTCCCCAGCCCAAGGTAGTTGACGCTATAAAATTAATGAGACAACTAGACCAAACCGATTACTTAGCGTAAAAAGAGGTCATGAAAAAAATGACTAAATAGTGATCAGGTCATACTGAATTCGCTGTTTGGAATCCTGAGATACGCATTAAGTCGTAATTTACAATGATAGGGAAGCCGGGCTCATAAAGGGACTAGATTTTTCGTTGATCAACGCCTTAGGCATTACGGTTTTCACGACATTGATGCTCCTAAGCGTATTTCTGTTAACCGTACCCAGTAAAATCCGAGTCGCTAATGGGTGCTTTGCTGCTTTCCTCTTATTGGTTTGCTTCGATATATCAGGTCTATTTATATACGGTTGGTTACTTGAGCATCCGTGGATTGATGCATTTCGGCGAGGTAGCGTCTATTTACAAATGCCATGCCTGCTTCTTTACTTAAGGCACGTCTGCTTTAACGGTTCGCAGTTTAATTTAAAAAGCACGGTACACCTCGGCTTATTTGTAGGTTTTTTAGGCGCACTATTCTATGACTTCGCGTGGCTTCCATTTGAACAGAAGCAAGCGTTTCTTCAGAGTCCTTGGCAGCCCGAATTTATGTTGTTTTTTATCTTGGGAGAGCTTCAGTTCTTCCTTTATATCTACCTGATGTACTTCGATTTAAAGCGCTATAAAAAAGCCGATGCAGCCAACGCGCCAAAATATAATGAAAGCGTTTATCGCTGGTTAAGGCAGTTAACGACCGTACTCTTGGCAGCTCATTTTGTTGCTGTTTCAAAACACATCTTGGTGATTGATGCATCACTGGAAGTGGTGAATTTGATGTACTCCTTCGTTAGTTTCTCTGCACTCGGTGTTGTTCTGTGGTTTGTTTTAAAAGCGCTACACAACCCCGACATAAGCAGAGGTCCGGTCACTTATTTAGAGACAAAACGGCGAAGTGAGCAACGCATGGGTTACGTTGCATCGGCAGAAATGCGGACTCTGATGCAGAAGCTAGAGCTGGTTATGGAAAAAAAGAAACCATTTCTTTCGCCTGATATTACGCTAGAACAGTTAGCTGAAATGGTCGAAGTTGATAAAAGCGTATTATCCACGTTGTTAAATGACGGATTCGGAGAAACTTTCTATAACTACATTAATAAATACAGAATAGGCCAGGCCAAGTTACTTCTTCTTGCGCCTGGCAATCAATCGGTATTAGATATTTTATTTGAAATTGGTTTTAATTCTAAATCCTCTTTCAACACCGCTTTTAAAAAGCATGCTGGTGTCACCCCTTCAGCTTTTCGAAAAGCGCACGGCATCCCGCTACCATAGTTTTAGTTTCAATCGCCTTATCTTCGAAGAAACGCGATTAAAATCACAAGGGAGCACCCGAAAATACGATCGGTTGGGACTGCGAGTGCAGTTCAAGCACTAGCTTTCCATCGCCTATGGCGCGGAACGAAACCTTGAATTCAGGGTTGTATACATCATCAAAAGTACTTGTCCCTTCCATATAAAAGGAATCGGCGCCAAGATGCTCAAGATGAAATGTGACTTCTGGGAAGCGCAAATACAGCCGGCCATCGATTAGCTCAACCCGAACTTTGCCATAACCTGCTGCGTCATAAGCGCCCGTATACTTTTCTAATGGGTATGAAAGTGGCTGTTCAGAACGATAGGCTTTCGTCTCTAAGTTCGGTCGATAGACGGGCGTTACCGAGATAGGATAGTTTTCAATTTCAGGTAGGCCGAAATGATGGCGAGTGATTACATCTAGCACGATGTGTGGGAGCAAAGAGTTGTCCTGATTTGTAAGGATGACAACACCAAAGTCATCGAAAGGAAACATAGCCAATACCGAACTAAAGCCAAAGGTATTCCCGCCGTGCTCGACTCTGAATTTACCGTAGCTGCTTCTCAATCGCCATCCGAATCCTTCTCCCTGTAAAAACGCATCTGCTTCGTATCGATCTTGTTTGGTATTCTGCAGCCGTGTGGCATTTCTAACGAAATCTGATGGAATGACTTGCTTGCCTCCAAACTCGCCGCCAGACATCCAAACTCTGATCCAGTTTGCTAGATCTACGACGGTACTTTTGACTGCGCCTGCAGGACGAATAGAGTTAAACGCTTCAAATTTAAGATCAACTATTTCGTCGTCATATATTCCATAAGGAAGGGCGTAATTTTGTGCCGTTTTCATCTCCTCTAACGACGAGAAAGTTCTTGTCATATTAAGTGGCGTAAAAATACGCTTATTTAAAGCCGTCTCCCATGATTCATCGGCTACTTGCTCGTAGATAACCGCTGCAAGAGTGTATGCCATGTTGCTGTATGCAAAGCTATCCAGCACTTTACCCTGCGGCTCAAGGTGTTTGATGCGATGAACAACTTCCAACATGTCATCGTCGGGGAATAAAATTTCAGACGTACCTTGATTGCCGAGCCCGCTTCTGTGGCTCAGTAGGTCAGAAACCGATACGAGTTCATTCATTTGATGATTCGCGAAGGAAAACCCGGAAACATATTCCCCCGGTCTTGAGTCCAAACTGATTTGAGATTCGCTATCAAGCATACCTATCAGCGTACTGGTAAAAGACTTTGTGATAGAACCAATTGGGAAGATTGTTTCTGGTTCAACGGGCTTTTGATTTTCTAAATCGCGCATGCCGAAACCGTCCGCATAGACGATTTCGTTGTTTTTGACGACACCTATTGCTAAACCTGCGCCCTTGAATTCACGAAGCAACTCAGAGATACGAGGCTCCAGTTCTTGGAAACTCTTTGGAGCTGCAAACCCTGCGTGTGACATTGCCAGCAGGAGTAATGTGGATAGAAAAACTGATTTCATCTCGCGACTTCCCTATATTTCATAAAATTGAACCGTAATTTACGAATTAGAGTCAGCGAAATCGACCGAATTAAAGTCGGACTTATAGTGTATTTTGGTAAGCATGCACTTTGGACGGCAGGCTAACGCAGCTTATCGACGGTGCAATAAATCAATTCACCAGTAACGCTTCAAGATTGTTAAGTTGAAGCTGAAAGAGATCTGGATTGTTTTCTCTGAATTTGACCAAGTTGAACAGCTTCCACTTAACGGATGGAAAGTGCTGGTAGTCGTATACAGACCAGTCAGTCTGTAGCCTTAACATAAGGACAATCTTGGCATGTCCTGCAGAAACAAGTTGATAGCCGTACCGTCATGCATTGCAAAGCATTCCTCTTTAGCGACCTCCGGCAATAGTAAGTTCTTTTGATAAAAAATGCTAACGCTAACGTATTAAAGCGCTCTGAAGGCTAAAACACGGTGTTTAGGTTCAATCCAGTTTCGCGGAAGAACCCTTCGGAGGAAAAGGCTCCCCTTTAAAACTTCATACCTTCAGTCTTAGGGTTTTTACTTATTTCTTTACCATTTTGACAAAATGAAATTAAATCTTCATTTAAAAGAAGGCCAGGAGACCTCCATTAATTTATCCTGAAATGAGCGACCTGTGTGTCATCGATACGAGAGTATCGGGTGCGCCATTTCTATAAGTTTACGCGAGCTATTACAGCATATTAAAACAACTGCGTAACACCCAGCAAGATAGCGTAGCGGCCAGATTTACTAATAAAGACCAGAATCAGAAACTGCCAGAAGGTTAACCGCAGCATGCCAGCGATAAACGTGAGAGGGTCGCCGATGAACGGTGCCCAGGCCATCAGCAGCGACCATTTACCGAAGCGTTCGAACCAGCGATGGCCACGGGCCAGAGATTTAGGTTTGAACGGGAACCAGCGGCGATCCTGATACTGCACCAAAAAGCGGCCCAGAACATAGTTGACCACTGACCCCAGCGTATTACCGATTGAGGCCAGCCACCAGATTATCCAAACATTGTAATCCATGCGTTGGGCTGCCACGACCACAAACTCAGACTGAGCGGGCAGTATCGTGGCGGCCAGAAACGCCGTCAGAAAGACACTTAAGTACATTGGACTATAGTTACACGGAGCCGTTTATAGTACCAGTGAACAAAGTCTGTAAAAAATTTTCATGAATGAACTTCGTTTAGTCTGCTCAGCATGCGGTTAAGTGACTATCTTTAAAGTTTAGTGCGTTAAAAATCGTAAGTCACAGACAAGCGAACATCGCGGCCCGCCTCGTAAGGTCCCACCACGGTTGGAAACACCTCGCTGTAGTCGCCGACACTCGAATGATTGATGTACAGCTCGTCCAGCAGGTTAGTCACTGCCAGGTTCACTGAAACGTTGTGAGTAACATCCCATGCGCCATAGAGATCAACAACGGTATAACTTGGCTTTTCTAAGGTATAAAGCGAGTCGGTCCAACCATTCTCCAGCGACTGATGCAGAGTGTTAATATGAATGTCATCAACTTGTGTCACATTAAAGCCGAAGCTCAAGTCGTTTGTAACAAAGTAGTCCGCACCCAATACAAAGGTGTTTCCACGGCTGTTCCCTAAACCGTTGAATTCATAGGCGTTCAAGTCGATTGAATCATAGTTCTCAGTGTACAAGTCATTACGTGGTGAAAGTTCAGAATCTGCGCTGGAGAAGCCCAAGTACATATCCAGTGAATTCCAACGATACGCCAGATTAAATTCCACCCCGGTGGACTCAACATCACCAATATTGTTATAGATAGAGTTCCCCGCGAAACCACTGAAAATGACGTCATGTATGGTTGATTGATAAACACTGAACTTTGCGTTTAGATTATTCGCGCTGTACTCAATAGACGTTTCTATGTTCTCAACTGTTTCCGGTACGACGTCACCGGCGACAACAGGAATATCACTTCCGTCGTAGAGGAATTCATCCAGAGTAAAGCCATCTCCTATTTCTTTACCTCTGGCGGCCTCGGCATAACTGAGTCCAAACTTCCATGCTGGCGATAACTGGTAAGATAAACCGGCGTTAAAACTGAGTTCGCTGTCATCGAGCCCTGATGCTGTATCCGTTACTGGCTCTCCAGAATACTCGTCGAGCAGAATTTGTTGTTGGAAGTCATAATCGTCATAGCGCACGCCGTAGCTCAATAAAATATCGGGTGTAATCTGACTGTGTGCTTGTGCGTACGCGCCTAAGACACTGCTTTCTTCGGCGTTTTCTTTCGGTCCGGCTGCCGGACCACTTTCTACCTCATCACTGCGATAATCGATACCGTAAGTAAAACTGTGGTTGAGGGTTTCGCTGGTATTGCGAATATCAAAACCCTGAGTATCAATTTCAGCTAACCAATCAAAACGGCCACCACGAAAGGACGAACTTGTCTGGTAAGCAGTCGCTTTTAGATACACCGCATCACTATGGTCAAAGCGATAGTTAGCAACATAAGTGTCGCGTTTAGCCGCGCTCGGATAAAGAGGCGATCCTTCTGGTACAACCCAGTTTGGGCGAGCGGAGAATTCACCTTCTTCATCACGCTGCTCAAAGCTTAACGACACGTAATGATTGGTGGCAATGTCACCACTTGCCTTTAAAAAGGTCAGGTCCTGATCTGCTGCTGTGCCGTATATTTTGTTACCGTCGCCGTCTTCCATGGTGTTGCGGTCAACGGTACTGAAATAACCTAAAAGGCCAAATGAGTCATTAAGCTTACCGTATAACGTGCCACTGTAACGTGTGCCATCATTAGAGAAGTTGTTCGCTTTTAAACGGCCGCCAAACTGCTCGTTACTGCGTAATAAGTCCTGGGCGTCTTTCGTCTTAAAACGTATTGAACCGCCAATAGCGCCAGGGCCACTGGTTGCTTCGCCGGCACCGGCCTGTACGTCTATTTGTTTCAGCAAATCTGGGTCCAGGGTGACGCGACCAATATGGTGAAACAGCGTTGACGTTTGCTGCGCACCATCGACGGTCACATTAAGGTAAGCGTCTTCAAGGCCGCGAATATAAATTTTTTGGGCCACCCCGACAGAGCCACCAACGCTTACCGAAGGTGACTCCCGGAAAATGTCAGCAAGGTCATTCGCCTGAAATTGCTCAATATCGTCTGCAGTTACGCTAAAGTTGGTGGCGGCACCAACGACAGAAATGCGCTCTATTTGTTTCTCTTCTTTATCGCCATTTTCAACATCCGCTGTCTGCGCAAACAAGGCTGGGCTAAATAGCGAAAACACCGCTCCAGTAAAGATAAGCTTATTCAAAACAGGTTCCTCTTTATTCTAATTAAATACAAATGAGAATGATTATAGTATGCGTTTATAATAAAACAAGGGTTTCCGGTTGGCGATAATTATCAATATTGTTTGCTTTTTTACTGTACGGCGCCTAGTATCTCTTTACTGTGTTTCGCACAGTGTGTGTAATACAGTATAAATAAGGACTGACTATGGCAACTGCATCACCCGATAAACTCAAGCTGGAACTGCGCCGCGGCGTATTGGTTCTAGCAGTGCTTGCTTCTTTGCGCGAGCCTCACTATGGCTATTCACTGCGCAAGCAACTGCAAGGTGCCGGCGTAGATATTGATGAAGGTACGCTGTATCCGCTAATAAGAAGATTGGCTGAGCAAGGGCTTCTCGATAGTGAATGGAAGCAGGGCGAAGGGCGTGAACGGCGTTACTACCGTTTATCAACGCTTGGAACAGAACGACTAGAGCAACTCACCCAGGAGTGGACCTCGCTCAACAGCGCGATTGGCCCTCTACTGTTGCGTGACCCCAATGAGGAACAATACTAATGGACATGGTAGAACGTTATATTGCCGCTGTGCAGCGCGAGCTGCCGGAGAAAAAGCGCGACGACATTGGTCGCGAGTTACAAGCGAATATTCTTGATCAGATCGAAGCATTAGAAGCGCAGCTAGGTAGCGTATCTGACGCTGAGGTGGCTGAACTATTAAAAACAATGGGGCATCCGCGCACGGTAGCATTTCAGTTCTGCCCGCCGACACCGTTGGTCACTGCGCAGCTGATGCCTTTGTATTTACACACTTTGTATATGGTGCTCGGCGTGTTGTTTGTGATTTCGACCATTGAAGTCACGGGTCGATGGCTTGGCGGCACCGAAATGGGCCTGCTTCTGTTCATGAAGGGCATAGCAAGCGACTTTCTTGCAAGTGCTTACTTTGCGTTCACCGCAATTACCATCGGTTTTGCAGTTATGAGTCGCTCTCGGAAGAAGGAAACTACAGAGGTTGCAGGCACCTGTAAATGGAGCCCTGAGAAACTCCCGCCTGCAGGAAAAAGCTGGCAGTATATTAGCTTACAGGACATTTTCACTGAGCTTGCCACGCTGCTATTTTTGGTGATGCTGATTTGGTACCCATTGTGGCGGGCAGATAGCGGTGCACAGAGTCTTTTTACTGACGATGCACTGACCGTTTTATCCTGGTTCACGCCGGTAATCGTTATTGGTATTGTACATAGCCTTTGGCAACTCCGTACGAGACTCTGGAGCCGCCCGATGCTCATGCTCAATATAAGCGTTAATAGCGCATTCTTAATGGCGTCAATTGTGTTACTGACAGGTCCTGTTTTGAAAAACAGTGAGGCAGCCTGGCTAGACGGCCTGGGTGCTGCAATCGTTGATCGCAGTATTCAGGCTCTTCTGGTGGGCGTTGCGCTCATTGTGACCTATGAAATTGTCCGTGATATACGCCGATTGCTTCGCAATTAATGGGGTAAGAAAGACAAATGGGTCGTTTTAAGCGACCGAGGTTACTAGACACTGTTCCATAGCGCCGATAACCTGTTTGATAATCTTGTTCCTCTATAGGATTTTCTGATGAAACGTATTGGCTACTTCGGCGTACTGGTATTTCTGACCAGTCAAATGGCTTTTGCCGACCAGGTTGAGCCTGAGCAAGTTGAGCGATCCTTGTCGTTGCGGGCTAATTGGATGACGTTAACCCGAGACCTGATGATGCACCCAACCTGGGCTGCCGAAGGGGATGCGTTTCATTACAAACTCAGTGTTAAAAACGGTTTTCAGTTTTTTCGTGACACGGTGGAAAGAGGGGAACCTAAACTCGCTTTTAATCATCAGGACATTGCCGGAGCATTGAGTCAGACCAGTGGCGAAGACATTGATGCTTTGCAGCTACCGTTTGATCGGTTTCGCTATGCCGACAATGGACAGAGTATTCACTTTTACTACGCTGGGCAGTCGTGGAAGTGTCAGTTAAATGATGCAACTTGCTCTGCTATGACGCGACAGACGCGGCCAAAAGCCTTTGGTGTTGTGAGAGACCTGCGCGTTGACGCCCATAACGTCCCGCATGATTCACCGAATGGGCGTTATCGGGCCTATGTCGAAAAAAACAATTTAGTAGTGGAAACATCCGCCGGAGAACCTGTATTTAAAACCAGTGACGGGAAATCCGAACACTTTTACGATCCGGAGTCTATTCAGTGGGCGCCGGACGGTTCATCTCTTGTGGTGATGAAGGTGACGCCGGGTGATGCGCGGCTTATCACTCGTGTAATGACTGCACCGGAAGACCAACTGCAGCCCAGGAATATCGTCCAGTTATATCCAAAACCGGGTGACGCGGTAGATAAGGACCAGCCGGTGCTGGTCCAGATGGCTGAAAAGGAAGCTCATGTTATTGATAACGAGCTGTTCGGTCAGCCTTACCAGATTGACCGGGTAGAGTGGCAAGAAGACAGCAGCAGCTTCACGTTTCGTTACACTGAGCGTGGGCACCAACTGGTTCGTTTGATTGATGTGAACGCCGAAACCGCCGAGCCACAAGCGTTAGTCACCGAACGCAGCGATACCTTCGTGAATCAGTGGGGCACCTTTTTTCAGCCGCTACATGAAGGCAATAAAGGGGCTATTTGGCTGTCGGAACGCGATGGTTGGGCACATTTGTATCATTATAATGGCGCTGGTGAAGTGGTGAACCAAATTACCCGTGGTGAATGGCGTGTGCGTTCGGTTGTTCATGTTGATGAAGAACGTCAGCAAATCTGGTTTTCTGCCAGTGGCATGTATCCTGAGCAAGATCCGTACTTCGAGCACTATTATCGCGTTAATTTTGATGGTAGCGGCCTGACGGCGTTAACCGAGGGTAACGCCAACCATCAGGTGTCGTTTTCCGCGGATATGCAGTATTACATTTCACTGCGCTCACGGACTGACCTTCCTGACATTGCCGAATTGCGCCGCACTAAAGATGGTTCGTTGGTGCGTGAGTTGGCTCGTGCTGATATTAGTCGCTTGACTGCAGCGGGCTTTAAACCACCAGAAACATTTGTTGCCAAAGGACGAGATGGTGAAACCGATATTTGGGGTCTGATTGTTAAGCCGCAAAACTTTGATCCGGAAAAGCGCTATCCAGTAATTGAAAATATTTATGCCGGGCCGCACAGTAGCTTTGTGCCAAAAACCTTCTGGCCATTTGGGCTGCATTCTGGTGGTGATAAAGTGATTGGTATGCAGGCTTTGGCAGACCTTGGTTTTATTGTCGTGCAAATTGATGGCATGGGTACTGGTAATCGCTCCAAGGCATTTCATGATGTCGCCTGGCAAGATCTAGCGGACTCCGGTTTCCCCGATCGTATCTTGTGGCATAAAGCGGCGGCTGATAAATATTCCTGGTACGACATAGAAGATGGCGTTGGTATTTATGGGGCGTCCGCCGGAGGACAAAGCACCGTCGCGGGTTTAATGTTCCATCCCGAGTTTTATACGGTTGGTGTTGGCTTTGCCGGTTGTTATGACAATCGCATGGATAAGATAAGCTGGAATGAGCAGTGGATGGGTTACCCGGTGGGTGAACACTATGCCGACTCATCGGTGGTGGAGCACGCGGAATTACTTGAAGGCCAGTTGTTGATTATTAACGGTGAGCAGGACAGCAATGTGGATCCGGCATCGACTATGCAACTGGTCGATGCACTGATCAACGCCGACAAGGACTTTGATCTGTTAGTTGTTCCGGGTGGAGGGCATTCGGTTGGCCGTTCAAGTGGTCCGATCCGGTATATTCAGAGACGCCAGTTCGACTTCTTCCTGCGTCATCTTGGACAGCGGGAAACGCCAGACTGGAATCGCATTACGAGCGAAAAATCGGATTAACGAATCAGCAACGACGGCCACCATATACGGTGGTCACCGTTGCCGAAAGTGCGGAAAACTTATTGCTTAGTAGCGCTCAAGCCAGTGCGCGTAAGGTGCTGGTAATACCCACGAAGGCTTCTCGACACGCAGTGCTTTGGCTGCGTCGTAAGGCCAGTGAGGATTCGATAAATGAGCACGACCCACCATGACCAAATCCAGTTGCCCTTGTGCAACCGTGTGTTCTGCCAGCTGAGGTAAATCAATGCCCCAGGCGGAAGCCACTGGAATATCCGCTTCTTTACGAATGCGCTCCGCAATAGGTGCCATAAAGCCCGGACCCCAGGGAATCTCGGCGTTTGGTGTTGAGAAACTGATACTGACATTTAAAAAGTCCAGTCCCTCAGCTTTTAGCAACTGAGTCAGTTTAACGGACTCCTGCATTTGCTGATCGTCATTGCCATCAAATTCAATCACACCAAAGCGCGCGGTCAGCGGGAAGTTATCTGGCCATACTTGTTTTACCGCACGAACTGTTTCTACCAGAAAACGGGCGCGGTTCTCGAATGAACCACCGTATTCGTCAGTACGCTGGTTCGCATGAGGAGAGAAAAAGCTCTGCCCTAAGTAGCCATGAGCAAAGTGCAGTTCAAGCCATTCAAATCCTAAGTCACGAGCTCGTTCCGCAGCGGAAACAAAGTCGTTTTGCACGCGTTTTATGTCATCCAGCGACATCTCTTTAGGTTCGCGAGGCAGGTTTGCACCAAAAGCGACAGGAGAAGGCGATATTGGTTGCCAGCCTTTAGCATCATTTCCAGCTATATGGTCGTCACCGTCCCACGGACGGTTTGCGCTGGCTTTGCGACCGGCGTGACCAATTTGAATACCGGCAACGGCGCCTGCTTTTTTAATATTCTCGACAACCGGCGCAAAAGCTTTTGCCTGTTTGTCGTTCCAGAGGCCGGTGCAGTTGGGAGTAATGCGGCCTTCAGGAGAAACCGCGGTGGCTTCAACAATCACTAAGCCGGCACCGCCACGCGCCAGGCTGGTGTAATGGCTTAAATGCCAGTCGTTAACGACACCTTCTTCAGCCATATATTGGCACATTGGGGGAACAGCAATGCGGTTACGCAAACGTACGTCTTTTAACTCAAATGGTTGAAATAATGCGGACAACTTAAGTACTCCTGTTAATTACTGCGCTTGCTGTGAAAGCAATTTTGAGGCACCTATACTAGCTTGTCTGCTGTCATAGGATAATTAGAAATAATCTATCTCAACCATCGAAAAAATGAATGAAACGAAACTTTACCCTGCTAGCTGAATCAGCCTTTGGTAAATACTTACTTAAAAGAGCTCGATAAATTATTTGATGGCAGAAAAGTTGATTAAGAAACCAATGATCATTCTACAATCTCTAAACGAGCTCTCTTCCAGTAAGCTTTTAATAAACCCTGGGCCTTCAGAGCCAGTCATCCAACTGGAGGCATCAGGTTCTAATGTTGAGTCTGATTTAACGCCTGAATAGCAAAGCTGCCCAGCCAATGGCCACCTTCGTAACTATCGCCTATTAGATTAGGGTAGGAATGCGCCATATGTTTATTTGCTAGCTCGCGTAAGTGTTCATACTGTGGGTATTGATTAGCTAGTGCGTACAGGTTCCAGGCGCGGCTGAAGTTTAAACCGTCCAGGTGCACCAGCTTGCCATCCGTTCTGTCACCAACTTCACCTACGGCCAGGCTGAACTCGGAGTCGGAAAGTCGTGGCATGAAATCATCTAACCAAGTTAAAAATTGCTGTTTTGGCAGTACGCGTTGCATTAAGCCAATTTCTTCCAGGCAGGGCGAAAGAAAATCGTAGCCGCTGGGCTCCCAGCCAATGGGGCAACTTTTATCTTCTAGAAAATAATCCTTAGCGCGCTTGGTGATTAACTGCTGCAATTCAGTGTGTTCGCGGTTAATAGCGTAGTCGTAGGCGAAACTTAATCCAAAGGCCGTGTTGGTATGTTCGCCCACTCGCACCGGGTAGACCAGCCGCGGCAAAAAGTGGATATAGCGATCAACGATTAAATCGGCTAATGGCTGTAAATTATTGGCCAGCTCTTTGGCCATTGGATCCTGCCATGAATGAAGTTCGTCAGACAGCTTTAACAACCAGGCCCAACCGTAAGTGCGTTCAAACGAATCATTAATATCTTTACTGAAAAAATCGACTTCACGGGCGACTTTCTCGGCAGTTAAATTGCGTTTAAGAATGGCTTTGACGTCGTCAGCCCGTTCTAAATCAGGAAACTGGCGCAGCAAAGTGACCATTGACCAATAACCATGAGCGGCGCTGTGCCAGTCAAAACAACCGTAAAAAACCGGATGCAGAACCGATGGCTCCTTTAAATCTTCCGCGCTACCCAAAGTGACTCCCGTTTTATACGGATACGGTGTTTCGACACAATGTAGTGGCAACTCCACCAGCTTATTGGCCTCGGACAAGGTCAGGCTGTTCGACGTGTGGTCTGTGTCGGCAGCTTGAGTGAATAGACTAACCGACATGAGTATGGCGCTGCTGATGATGCCACGAATGTTCATAATATTGCCTTATATGCTAGGGGTAACGCTTGTGTTAGCTCTCGTTAGAGGTTGTTTTGGTTCGCCGGAGAAACTAGTTTGCGACATTGCCCTACGAAAACTATGGTTAATAGGTATCTCAAAGACCTGAGACTTTAAACCGACTCTGCCAACTTAGTCGAGGAAAAGCAAACCATGTCAGACGATAAAAGAAATGTTAATGGCGCAATATGAGCGTGTACGCGCGCAGACCATGCGGCTGACTGAAGCCCTGAGTGCGGAAGATACGATGCTGCAGTCAATGCCTGACGCCAGTCCGGCTAAATGGCATTTGGCGCATACGACCTGGTTTTTTGAAACGTTTTTACTGCAACCGTATTTAACGGGCTATCAGCCTTATAACGAAGCCTATCAATATTTATTTAACTCTTACTATGAAACGGTTGGTGAGCGTCATCCGCGGCCACAACGAGGGTTACTTTCACGGCCATCGTTAGAAGAGGTGATGGATTACCGAAAGCACGTCGACAGCGCAATGATTCGTTTGCTGGCGTCATCGGGGGCTGATATTGAAGCGGCTGTGACTATTGGGTTGCATCACGAGATGCAGCACCAGGAGCTGTTACAAACCGACATTAAACATGCGTTGTCACTGAATCCGTACGCGCTGGAGCCGGATACCAATTCAGTAGAATCTTCCCCGGGCTCCGTTAGCACAGAAAGTCCTGAGTTTGTTCATTTTAAAGGTGGCTTATCTTTTATCGGTACCGATGCGGAGTCATCCTTTGCCTACGATTGTGAACAACCCCGACACCAGGTTTTTGTTCCCGAATTTAGCCTGTGTGAACGCTTAGTGACGAATGCGGAATGGTTAGAATTCATGGCAGACGATGGCTACAAGCGGCCAACCCTATGGCTTGCCGATGGATGGGCAACGGTGCAACAAGAAGGCTGGCAGGCGCCTTTATACTGGCATCGTGAAGGTGAACAGTGGCTAACCATAACCGACCGAAAACGTGTGCCATTAGATTTAAATGCGCCCGTTTGTCATATCAGCTATTACGAAGCCGACGCTTTTGCGCGCTGGCGGGGGTGCCGTTTACCAACCGAGTTTGAATGGGAGCATGCCGCCCAGTCGGTTGAAAGTGGCGGTAACTTTCTGGAGCAAAAACATTCGTTGCCGCAACCGGTACCCGACGAAACTCAAGGTCTCAAACAGATGTTTGGCGATGCCTGGGAATGGACGCAAAGCCCGTTTATTCCCTATCCGGGATTTAAAACCCCGGAAGGGGCGCTGGCAGAGTACAACGGAAAGTTCATGGCTAACCAGTGGGTTCTGCGCGGTGGCTCATGTGCCACCGCAGAGCAACAAATACGCTCAACCTACCGGAATTTCTTTTATGCGCATCAGCGCTGGCAATTCACCAGTCTGCGTCTGGCCAAATAAAACCAAAAAATCGGGATACTTTATGAACCATGGGTTTCTGCAGGATGTTCTGGCGGGGTTACGGTTGCCACAAAAAGCGCTACCACCCAAATATTTTTATGATGCACAGGGGTCAGAGTATTTCGATAAAATTTGCGAACTGGATGAGTATTACCCTTACCGTACAGAGTTGGCGTTGCTTCCTGAGGTTGCACAGGAGTTAAAGCAGTACGTTGCGCAACAGCCAATTGAGAGTATTCAACTGGTTGAATTTGGTGCGGGGTCACTGCGCAAAGTAAAACCATTGCTGCAAGAGCTGTCTTTGATAAAGGAGTTTGTCGCGCTCGACATCTCGGGCGAACATCTTAAAAAAGCCTCGGCCGACCTTGCTGAGTCCTTTCCCGATTTACAGATTAAAGTGGCTCAGGGAGATTTTACCAAACCAATAGAGTTAGAGCTTTCTGAGGCAACCTCAATGGGCTTTTTCCCAGGCTCTACCATTGGCAACTTTGAGCCTGAAGAGGCCAGTGATTTTCTGCGAAATGCCCGTGCTACGCTAGGTGAGGGCAGTTACATGTTGTTGGGAGTGGACACCAAGAAAGACCAGCAAATGCTCGAGCGTGCGTACAACGACAGCAAAGACATTACCGCACGCTTTAACAAGAATATTCTGACCCGAATGAATCGTGAACTCGATGCCAACTTTCATCTCGATCAGTTTGAACATCTTGCCATTTACAATCAGGACCTGGGTCGTATAGAAATGCATTTGCGAAGCTGTATTCAGCAAGAGGTTCAAATTGCGGGTGAGAGTTTTCAGTTTAAGGAAGGTGAAACCATTCACACCGAAAACTCCTATAAATATCATCCCGAAGAATTTGATCAATTAGCAAGTTCAGCAGGTTGGCAGCGCGAAAAGATCTGGCTGGCGCCTGACGGCATCTTTGCGATTATGTTACTACACAATGCTGACAACGTTCGGGACTAATCAGAGTCTGCTATGCCAAAACTTTGTACTGTCGATGTCTTTTATGGTCCGCAGGCGTTGGGCAATCAGCATCATATAGCTTATCGCCCGGCACCCGCCTGGTCCGAAACGCCTTCGCAATATCAAACTGTTCCAAATTTAATCCTGATGAGTGGTCGCTCGGGAGCATTTCAGGCTCAATTTTTAAATTATGGCAGACCGGTACGTCGCTGCGGGTCGGGTAACCTGGCAGTTGCTGCTTATATAAACGAGAAACTAAAGACGAAACCCATCAACGAGTGTTTGTTGACGCCAGCAGGTGAAATACAGCTAGGGTTTGACCATGAATCGGCTTACTACTTTGATAGACCATTAACGCAGAGACCGTTGCGTAGCTTAAGATTTTGGCGACGGCTGATAAGCCGCCCTGTTATCAATGGGTGCTACTGTGGTGGCCGAAATGATTATGTGTTGCTTGAACTTGCCCAGCCGTTGACGCAGTTGCGCCTAAATAGTGGCGCGTTATGCCAGTTTAGCCAACGAGCTTTAATTGTTATTTATCGATTGCGGTCAGGGACGGTACAATTGCGCTATTTTGCGCCGCAATACGGAGAGGCTGAAGATGCTGCCACAGGATCCGCCAGTGTGCAGGCTGCCGCCTATCTCAGAACACAATATCCAAAGCGCTACGCACATCAGTCGATTGAAATTAAGCAATGCTCACCCGCCGGTGGGTGTCTTTATCTGAAAAATTATCAGCAATATGTTTTGATTAGGGGGCAAACAGCGATGCGAGACAATAAGGCTATTTGCTCTTCTTTTGACTACACTGAAGAGTGAACACTCCGAAAGAAAACAGAGAGGTGTTTCAATGGCATTTGAGAAATGTCCAAAGTGTGAAGATCAGGTGCTGGATAATAAATACAGTTGCCCGGCCTGCGGCTATGTGAAGACCGAAGATTCAGAACAAAAGGATCAGCCGGGTGAAAACGATCAACCTGGGGAAGATAAGATTACGACGGAAAACACATCAAAAAGCCTGCAGATACAAGGGGTGTTGGCGCTCGTTATTCTGATTATTGGCGTATTCTGGTTTTTTCTAACTTCTGATGAGTCCCAGCAGAGCAACGAGATTAATATGATTCCTCTGATCATGTTTATCGGCGGTCTTATCTGGTACATACTGACACGCTTTCGGATCTGGCGTGAGCATTCTCGGAAGAAATAAAAGCAGCCAATCAGGGCGTTAAAAGATAGAGTCTGATGGGGTGGCGATGAGCCACCCCACTTATTACTCGTCATTTGCGGACTTTAAACGCAACTCCAGTAAGCGGATTTCCCGTGCGGTATGATTACGGTTGGTTTGCATATAAATCCAGAGCTTTGTGGCAACTTGAGCGTTAAAACTTAAGATAAGAAGAACGCCCCAGAACAATTCGTTGTCCGGTGTTGCTGTAAAAAACTGATATCCGCAAAACAACAGCAATGCCGTAAATATCGCGCCCAGCCCATAGGCAACCTTAACAACCCAGCCTATGTCGTATTTAAACCCTTGTTTTAAGTAGCCGGTAAGGCCTTCGCCGGTGCCCATTAGCTTGTCCAGTTCCTGTGCTTGCGCGGACAAATCCTCTTTTATTTGCTCGTTAACTTCTTTGTTTGTGCTCATGGCTTATCACCCTCGTTTAAGTATCTATGACGCAATTCTTCTCGTGCGCTATGCAATCTTGACTTGACTGTGCCTGGCGCTATAGAGAGTACTAAGGCTGTTTCGTTAACCGACAATTCACTCAGGTAGAACAGTTCAATAACTTCACGTTCGTTGGGTTTCAGGCCCGCCAAAAGAGGAGCGACATCCAAAACCTCTGGCCGTAAATCCTCTGTGAATAAACTCGATTCATTAAGCTCTTCGAAGTTCGCATTACGCTGCTGACGTGCCCAGTCGATAATTTCCCACCGCAACGCTTTATAAAGCCAGCTCCGAAAAACCCGAACATCCTGCATAAATTGCAATCGTCTACCGACCTTGAGCCAGACGTTTTGTACAAGGTCTTCCGCCGTTGTTGTTTGGTGAACCCGTATCAATGCGTAGCGCTTCATCGGTGTAAAAAAATGACGATAAAGCAATTCCAAAGCATCGCGTTTACCTTCTTGTGCTGCTAGAACGAGTACCTCTACTTGCTCTATCTTCATGAGTTGATGCCTTATTAGTCATTGTTTTATTGTCTGTAACTCAGTAGAAAGACGAAACGAAGTATAGATTGGTTCAGAAAAAATGGGTGGTGAGTTGATATCTCCCCCAACTCACTGTAGTTTTCAATCCACTTTGACTAATTAAAAGCCATTATGTCGTCTTTATTAAACTGGATGAAAACCCTGGGCACGATACCTTTAGCCCTTTGTGTTCTTTTCGTTGTATTTTTGCCTTCGATTTTATTTGCGGTATTTATTGTTTGGATTTTCGATTTGTTGTTTCTCGATCTTACCTGGATGTCCTGGCCGACGTTTTGGTGGGTATTGGGAACCTGGGCTGTAACTATGATCATTGCTTTAGCTAATAACGCCGATAAAATTATGTTTGGTACGCCAAAGTAGCTGGATGTATCTGGTTGTCCCTTTGGTTACTTCTTAAATAAAATGACTCGGTCGCTGACTATTTCAATGCGCAACTGAAATTGTCGAGCTATCCACTGCATGGTTTTTGGCGTGTAAAAGCTGATATGGGTAGGGTCACCTTTGTAGCTCCACAGATTAAAGACGTCAGCCGTTTCTTTTGTGAACATGCAGGTCATTACGCCCAGCCAGCCGCCGGGTTTGATCAGGCCAATTAACTGCGCCCAGCTCTTATCGGGCTTCCTAAAGTGTTCTGCTACTTCGGTGCAGGTGACAAAGTCATACTGACGACTCAACTGGCCGGTATCCGGCGCGTAATAGATGTCATAAACTGACATCTTCATCCCTTGTTCTTCAAGCATCAGGTTCAATGTTGGACCGGGGCCGGAACCAAAATCAAGACCTTCCATACCAGGAGATAGTTTATCCATCAAGGGGATTGCCAGGTGGTTTAAAAACTTACGGTAGCCAATGTCGTCTGGGCCATTTTCATGATAGTCGTAAATGAGCTTCTCTTCGGCTTGAGACAGGAGGGTGTCAGGGTCGGCGAAAATCATGTCACAGACAGTGCATCGGAAGTACTGGCGTTTTTTATCTTCACAGAAGGATTCTGAGACCGAGGAGCATAGGGTACATAGCATGAGGGTATGCTACCCCAGAGATTCCGGCTAAGCTAGTTTTGAGGATAAATTGCTTACTATAAAATGAGTAATTTAATTTATGCATAAGCGTCAGCAAAGCAAACTGACCGATCTTTCCCGCCATTTTTCCTGTATCTATAAAACCTATCAAAGCAAACGGTATCTTGCCTTTGAGTAAGTCAGCGGTCGTTGCTATAACATATAACAAGTATTCAAATTGGACACATAAGATAAGGAAAGCTAAATGACTCAATCAAATGGTGGCGGTAAATGCCCTATCATGCATGGCAGCATGACCTCTGAGAAAAAGACGAACACCCATTGGTGGCCAAACTCGCTGAAGCTCGAAATTCTGCGTCAACACGACACCAAAGCGAATCCTCTGGATGAGGACTTTAACTACGCGGAAGAATTCAAAAAAATTGACTTAGAAGAGTTAAAGCAAGACCTGAAAAACTTTATGACTGATAGCCAGGAGTGGTGGCCGGCAGACTGGGGCCATTATGGTGGCTTAATGATTCGTATGGCCTGGCACTCAGCGGGTTCTTATCGTTTAGCCGATGGTCGCGGTGGCGGCGGTACGGGTAACCAACGCTTTGCACCGCTGAACAGCTGGCCGGATAACGTAAGCTTAGACAAAGCGCGTCGTTTATTGTGGCCGATTAAGAAAAAGTACGGCAGCAAACTGTCTTGGGCGGATTTGTTCATTCTGGCCGGTAACATGGCTTATGAGTCCATGGGTCTTAAAACCTTTGGTTTTGCCGGTGGCCGTGAGGATATCTGGCACCCGGAAGAAGACACTTACTGGGGTAGCGAGAAAGAATGGCTGGCGGAAACCAAAAACCGTTACAGCTCGGATGAAGAGCGTGATTCACTGGAGAACCCACTGGCTGCAGTGCAAATGGGCTTAATTTACGTGAACCCGGAAGGCGTTGACGGTAACCCTGACCCGCTTCGTACTGCAAAAGACGTGCGTGAAACCTTTAAACGCATGGCAATGAATGACGAAGAAACCTGTGCGTTAACCGCGGGTGGTCATACTGTGGGTAAATGTCACGGTAATGGCAAAGAAGAAAACTTAGGTCCTGAGCCTGAAGCGGCAGATGTTGAAGAGCAGGGCATGGGCTGGCGCAACAGCGGCGGCAAAGGCGTTGGTCGCGATACCGTCACTAGCGGTATTGAAGGTGCCTGGACGACGAATCCAACCCAGTGGGACAACGGTTACTTCTACCTGCTGTTTAACTACGAGTGGGAGCTGAAGAAAAGCCCTGCCGGTGCGTGGCAGTGGGAACCTATCGACATTAAAGAGGAAGATAAGCCGGTTGACGTGGAAGACCCGTCCATTCGTCATAACCCCATTATGACTGACGCCGACATGGCGATGAAAATGGATCCGGACTATCGCAAAATTGCCGAGAAGTTCTACAAAGATCCTGAGTACTTTGCTGACGTATTCGCCCGCGCCTGGTTTAAACTGACGCACCGCGATTTAGGTCCAAAAGATCGCTACTTAGGTGCCGATGTGCCGCAAGAAGACCTGATTTGGCAGGATCCAATTCCAAAAGTGGATTACACCCTGAGTGAAACGGAAATTGCTGACTTAAAAGAAAAGTTATTAAATACAGAGTTAACGTCTTACGAGCTGATTTCTACCGCATGGGACAGCGCGCGTAACTTCCGTTGCTCGGATTTCCGTGGCGGCGCAAATGGTGCTCGTATTCGTTTAGCACCGCAAAAAGACTGGCACGGTAACGAGCCGGAAAAACTGCACAAAGTCCTTCGTGTACTGGAAGAGCTGCAGTCGACGCTGGATAAGAAAGTCAGCCTGGCCGACTTAATTGTCTTAGGGGGTACAGCGGCAGTTGAAAAAGCAGCGAAAGATGCTGGCTATAATGTGATTGCCCCGTTTGCACCAGGTCGTGGTGACGCAACCGACGAACAAACTGACGTTGAAAGTTTTGAGCCATTAGAGCCATTGCATGACGGTTACCGCAACTATCTGAAAAAAGATTACGCGGTACCGGCAGAGGAATTGATGCTGGATCGCACCCATTTGATGGGCTTAACGGCACCAGAAATGACAGTTCTTGTCGGTGGCATGCGTGCTCTGGGTGCGAACTACGGGGAGTCTAAGCACGGCGTATTTACTGACCGTGCTGGCGCGTTAACTAACGACTTTTTCGTTAACCTGACCGATATGAATAATGTCTGGAAGAAAGCGGATGACCACTACGAAGTTCGTGACCGCAAAACTGACAAACTGAAGTGGACAGCAAGCCGCATCGATTTAGTCTTTGGCTCGAACTCTATCCTGCGCTCGTATTCAGAGCTGTACGCTCAGGACGACAACCAGGAGAAGTTTGTAAAAGATTTTGTGAAGGCCTGGACGAAAGTGATGAACGCAGACCGTTTTGATTTAGCCTAGGGAGGAAGCATGTCAAAAGTACTATTAATCACCGGTGCCTCTAGTGGCATCGGTGAGGCCACGGCGCGTAAAGCGGCGAAAGACGGATTAAAGCTGATATTAACGGCGCGAAGGAAGGAAAAGCTGGACGCGTTAGTAGAAGAATTTGGTAAGGATACTGCCATTGGTGTTGCTGCAGACGCTGGCAATTACGATGAATTGGAGCAGGCAGTAAAACAGGGTGTTGATAAGTTTGGCCAGTTAGATGCGGTGTTTGCTAATGCTGGTACTGGTGTTTCGACAGCAGGCACAGAAGAGGGTGACCCAAGTGAATGGAAGCAGATGGTGGATATCAACATCAATGGGCTTTTGTACACCGCGAAATTGACCTTACCGCACTTACGAAAAACCACGGGCCACTTTTTAATGACCGGCTCCGCCGCTGGACGTATTACTCTAAAAGGCTCGGTTTATGGTGCCACTAAGTGGTTTGTTCATGGTTTTGCACAGAACTTGGCAGAAGAAATGAAAGAATGGAACGGTCGCTGCACAACAATAGCACCGGGCATGGTCAATACGCCGTTCTTTGATGAACCTAAACCGGACAAGCTGGATCCAGAGGATGTCGCTGATGCAGTGCTGTACTCAATTAACGCGAATCCACGTAACTGCGTGCGTGAAGTGTTCTTAATGCCGGCGTATTAAGCTTAAGAAAAGCGAAGCTGTCATTGAAATAAAACAGGGAAGTCTAAAAACTGTCATATTCCGTACTTAGACTACAGCACAACTTAACAAATGATTGGTTTTTACTCCCTGGTTAAGTTTTCGGCCCCCAACTTGGGGGCTTTTTTATGAGTGAAAGCCTTTTGACATCCCTTCTGTACGACTCCATAATCCTTAAGCATTAGGCTTTGTAAGGAGTAAATAGCAGAAAATGACCGCTTCAGTGGACGAAGAAAAGCAATACAAAGCCTCATGGAAACGTTTAGCACTTTTTAGTGTGTTGTTTGTTTTGCTTACGGTTGCGGGCTTTTTTGCCCTTTATGACCACTTTTCCGGTCGCAGTTTAACCTTTGATTTTCGCCTGTTCGATCCAGAAGTTCTCAGCCTTACCGTTTTACTTTTGCTTATCTATTTTGCCGCCGATGGCTTACGTTTATATTACACTTTGCGAGCTCTGGGTTATCGGATCCCCAAACGCGCCATGGCGAAACTGGTTTTCATCAACATCTTCTTTTCGAATATCACGCCTATGGCGACTGGCGGAGGATTTGCACAGGTCTGGTTCCTGCATGAGCACGGAGTACCCATTGGTAAAGCGACAGCGGCAACTACAATCCGTACGGTGCTGGCCATTTTCTTTATTTTCTCGCTCACGCCGATATTTTTATTAACGCTGGCGCCTTTGCAGGATCAAGCGATTATTTCCGATATTGGTGTGGCATTAGCGTTTTTCATTGTGCTTTATTTGCTCTTTTTTACGGTCGTCTTATTGCGAGCGCATTGGCTGATTGGGCCGCTCAGTTACCTTTGCAAGGGAATACACAAGCTACGGCTCATTAGTCCGGAGCGTCATCTTAGGTGGCAGTATCGGGCCCGGCGCGAGATGCTGCGCTTTTCCCGTAGCTTTTCTGAATACTGCCGAGGCTCTAAAGTTGCCATTAGTTTATCGGTCGTGTTTACCTTTATTTTTTTGCTTAGCCTATTTAGCTTTCCGGCTTTGTTGATGTGGGGTTTAGACTATGATGTCGATTATCTCGTTAGCCTGGGCTTGCTGGTGGTAACGACGTTTATCATGTATTTTGCGCCAACGCCGGGAGCTTCGGGTATTTCTGAAGGCGTTTTCGGTAGCTTTTTTAGCGACATTCTGGCCAGTAACCACTTATTATTAGTGACTTTTAGCTGGCGCTTTCTAACCATTTACCTTGGCATGCTGTTGGGGTTATTTATTTTGCAACGCTACTTAGTTCAGTCAGCCAAAGTACAGGACACACAATGAACAAAACCAAACTGCTCAAAGTCCTGTTTTACTTAAACATTGCCATTGTTGTCGGCCTTATTGGCTATAAAGTTTATTTGAACTTAATCACCTCTGAGTTCGAGGCGGAGCATACCGACCAGCTTTCTTCTATTAGTGCGCGACTGGAAGGGCAAGAAAGTTACAGCTTCGCGGTTGTGGGTAATATTAATAATTCGGTTGGTATTTTTGAGCGTCGTATTATTCCGATGCTTAATGATGCAAGCGTCGACTTTCTAGTGTCGGCGGGAAATGCCGTCAGTAGTGGTGGTGAGGATAAATATCGAGCAATACGCGGCACGTTGTCGCGTTTGCAAATGCCGTATTTATTGACCTTTGGGAACAACGAGTACGAAGAGTTCGGTAGCTTCCGTTTCTATGATCATTATGGCCCGCACTTTTTCAGCTTTACCGCCGGTAACAGCCGCTTTATCTTTCTGGACAGCACTGGGAAAACGCCGTGGCAATGGCAGCTTCGTTGGTTAACCGACATTCTTAAAGCCGATAACTCCGAGCATCGCTTTGTGTTCATTGGCCATCCACCACTGGAACCGGAAGAAGAATTTTTTCTGGCCGAGGATGAGGACTTTCTACAACCTGTTGAGTTTAGAAGCACTTTGCTGCAAACGTTGAGCAACTTTGGCGTCGACCGGGTTTTCTCCTCGAATATTTCAATTTATTCGGAACAACAACATAACGGTATACCTTATATTACAACAGGTGGTGCCGGCGGCTTGGTACTGAACCAGGATGAAAGTTTTTACCATTATGTAAAAGTTACGGTGAGTGCCGATGGCTCCGTTGAACATTCAGTGGAAGAGCTGGAAATTGGGCAACACCCCATTTTGAAGCAATTGGAAAGCCTGTGGTTCTTTATTCACTCCCTATTTTATGTGGGGTACCTGAACTTTATCCTGTTGGTGAGCTTGTTTTTGGTCATTACGACCAAGCTCTATAATGCTGTGTTTGTTGGAAAGGAATACTACCCCGACTACGACATCAATCCGGAGCCCTGGGCTAAAAGCCGCATGCGAGTAGCTATGTTCACTAATAACTACCTGCCGTTTATTGGTGGAGTCCCTATTTCTATCGAGCGCTTGCGAAAGGGTTTGGTAAAGCTCAAAGATAAAGTCTTGATTGTTGCGCCGCGCTACCAACAAACCACAGAAAAAGAGGAGCATGTGGTGCGCATGCCGTCTTTATTCTCTTTTGGGGAAAAAAGTGAATTTCGTTTTGCCAACATTTTTTCCGGCTCTGTTCGTAAAAAGGTAAAAGCGTTTAAGCCGGATATTATTCATGTGCATCACCCTTTCTGGATAGGTTCGCTTGGGGTCTTTATGGCTCGGCGACTTAAGGTTCCCGTGGTTTACACATATCACACTCGGTTAGAGCATTATGCTCACTTTGTGTTTTTGCCAGGCTCACTCTTCCGCAACATTATTGCGCACTTTTTGGTTCGTCGCTTTGCGAACAAATGCGATGGTGTGATTGTACCCACACAGTCAACCGAAGAGTATTTACGCATGATAGGCGTAAAGCGCCCGACCTTTGTGCAGCCAACGGGTATCGAATTCGAACGTTTTCAGCAAGTTGATCCGGACCAAGCGGCAGCACTGCGGAAACAACAGGGTATTGGCAATGAAACCGTATTCGTCAGTGTCTCCCGATTGTCTAATGAGAAAAACATCGATTTTATGATAGAGGCGATGGCGCAGCTGAAGGAGCAGACCGATAAGCCGTTCCGGCTGCTGATTGTTGGTGATGGACATCAGCGGCACCGCTTGCAGGCGCGTATTGATGAGATGAATCTACAACAGCAGATTACCTTGGTGGGGGCGGTTCCACCAGAGCAGATGGCTGCCTGGTACCGGTTAGGTGACGCCTTTTTGTTTGCGTCTCAGTCGGAGACACAGGGAATGGTCATTCTGGAAGCTATGGCCGCCGGTTTACCCGTGGTTGCGGTGCGTTCCAGCGGTATCGATGATGTAGTAGAGGATGGCTATAACGGCTATAAAACACCGGCGAAGCAGTCGCTTTGGTGTGAAAAGGTTAAACAAATGCTGGACGACAAAGCGTTACGCCAGAGCCTTTCTAAAAATGCCCTGACGTTTGCACGCGATTATTCCGTTGAAAAGTTTAGTGACGATGTCCGACACATTTATGCGGAAACTCTGGCCCGTTATCATCAGAACAGGTAGGGCTACAAAATGTGGTTACCAAATACGAGTAGCTGACAGACGATCACGGCAGCGGTCAATAAAACGCGGATACGATAATACCCCATATAAGAGGTCATGGCGGAACTGCGGGCCAGTTTCTGCTCGAAAAACAGAACTAATACAAAGCCGAACATTTGCAGGCCTAATGACCAGGCGGGCGCGTTAATTAATAGTGTGAACCAGGCCATGAGCGCAAAGACATTACTTAGCAGAAGTAAGCCGGTTGTTTTTTCGCTCTCGGCGCGGTGTAACGCGCGCCCCCACAAGATGCCTCCCAAAAAACTGAGAATAATGGCACCATAAGTAATCAAGAACTCTAAAGGTAAAACGCCCCAAAAAGTTCCTGTGTGCATGAGTGCTAACAGTGATGAGGCTAAAAAGGGCACCAACCCAAGAAAACCCAGTGTGTATATAAGCCCGTTCTTGCCTTTGTTCATAAGCAAATCAATCCACCAGAAGTTAGTTATACTTGTTGTTACGGTAATTGCTCTCTTTACGTTTAGTCTAATTCTAAATGACTTGCGTAATGAATGATAAAAAACACGGTCTTTTTTATGCCCGATTATCGTTGTCCATTTGATGCAGTGATATATCGCTGACTTTATCAGCGGCAACCGCCTGGTAAGCGCACAGCAAAAAGGAGTTTATCCGGAAGTGTTTTGCTGCGAGTTGCTGTTTTTCAAGCGGTTGCTCCAGAACCTTAAGTAAAGGCTCGCCGGAGGCTTTCGCCACCGCCTCTGCTAACGTCCATTGCCGGAAAAACGCTTGTTGGGTCAAACCGCTGCCGGTTAGAAAACCGTCTTTATAATAATCGCGAGTACGGTGGTAGCTTTTACTGGTACGCAAGTTTTCAACGTCTATGCCGATATGACTTGTTGTTGAATAGGCGGCGGCTATAAATCCAGACTTATGAGAAAGCGAGCAATAAACGGGCTGATCGTTTACGCTCAAAAGCGGGGCGCCGGAATCGCTTTTGCTCACGGTAATTTGTCTGGGCTCAGCGACTCCCCAGTATTTTTTGACAAGCTGTATCAGTAAGTCATGAGTCGCTTTCGACACCTGTTTTGGTGATGCCGTTTTATTGTAGAGCCTATATCCGATAACCATATGCGATGTTATATTTTTGAAATGTCGAGTGAGTTTCTGTAATATTCCGCTTCTTTTTTGAGTATCTGTCCAAACCCTATGCGAGCCTTTGTAGCTGATAGTACCTTAGTCCAGACCGAATGTCGTGAACGGCTGAAGCAAATTCCGGCTTCGACCCGACGGCGGCTGAGCTCGTATGCAAAAGTGCTGATAACTGCCATGCTGGAATTGAGCGAAAGGCACCCTCAGTTGAAAGATACACCGGTGATACTGGCCACTCGGCACGGCGACTTACATCGAACCGAAAAGTTACTTCGTGAATTAGTACGCGGTGAAGTTCTGTCACCAACTCAGTTTGCGCTTTCAGTTAATAATGCCGTGTTAGGTCAATACAGTATGGCCGCTGACAACAGACAGTCGATGACAACCTTGTCTGCCGGTGAACAAACCTATCCTTTAGGCTGGTTGGAAGCCATAAGTCAGCTACAAAGCGAAGCTAAACGCGTGTTGTTGGTGTACTCTGATGAAGTGCCTCCGGCGGTGTATTCCGGGCAAGTTCAATCGCCAGCGAAAAGCTTTTCGCATGCGGTTTTACTCGATAGGGAAAACGGACAAGAATTGATTTTGGATCGCCTTGTTGCAAAAGAAAGTCAGTTACAGGAAGACGTCTGGGGAGTTGCGAGCAGCGTGCAGAAGATGTTTGATGATGGTGGCGGTAAGGTGGTTCAAGACTATAACGGGGTAAGGTGGAGCTGGCATGTTGCTGAGTCTCTGGCAGATAATTAATCGCACCTGGCGACGTTTCGCCACAGGGCTTTGCTTTGCCATTTTTGGCTTAGGCGGCCTGTTGCTGTCGGTGACTGCGCTGCCCTTACTGGCCATACTCTCGAAAGGGAGTGAGCAGCAGCGCCAAGCCCGGGCCCGGCGTTTAGTGCAACTGACGTTTAAGTGGTTTATTGGTGTGATGAAGTGGACCGGCGTGTTCAACTTTGACTTTAAGGCAATTGAGAAGCTACGAAGCGTTCGGGGCCATGTCATTATTGCTAATCACCCCTGCTTAATTGACGTGGTGGCGCTAATCTCTTTTGTGCCGAACCCAGATTGTGTGGTCAAGTCACACCTCTGGAAGAACCCATTTATGCGTGGTGTTATTCGCTCGACGGGTTACCTGAGCAATGATGACCCTGAAGATTTGGTGACGGACTGTGAGCGTTCTCTGGCCTGGGGAAATAACCTCATTATATTCCCCGAAGGTACACGCAGCACCCCGGAGAAAGCCATTAAATTTCAACGCGGTGCAGCGCATCTTGCGTTACGTACAGGGGCAAAAATTACGGCGCTGCGTGTGGATTGCTTACCCGTAACGTTGATTAAACATGAGGCCTGGTATTGTGCCCCGAAACGGAAGCCGACGTTGTCGGTTTCCTATCTGGGCGAAATAGATTCGGCCGTATACTGCCAGGCTGAAAAGCTTAGCATTGCCGCGCGTCAACTGACTCGTGACTTACAGAAGTACTATGAAAAGGTGTTAGAAGATGACGGAAAACCTGAAGCAAGAGATCAAAGCCTTGATTATCGAGTCGCTGGATCTTGAGGATGTTGAGGTATCAGACATCAATGATTCAGCCGCTTTATTCGGAGATGATGACGACGGCCTGAACCTTGATTCCATTGACGCATTGGAACTGGGTTTGGCGATAAAGAAAAAGTACGACGTAAAGCTGGATGCAAACTCAGCGGAAACAAAAAAGCACTTTTACAGTGTTGATACGTTAGCGGACTTTGTCGCTAATAATCGCGGCGAATAAACGAGGGAACGATGAAAACGAAAGACGAAGTGTATGCGCGATTAGTTCAAATTCTTGAAGAAGACTTCGAGATAGAATCTGATGATATTTCTTTAGACGCAAACCTGTATCAGGATTTAGATCTTGATTCGATTGATGCGGTGGATTTAGTGGTTAAATTACGCGAAATCACGGGTAAAAAAATCAGTCCGGATGCGTTTAAAGCGGTGCGTACTGTCGAGGATGTTGTCGAAGAAGTTTATAAACTCGTTCACAGCGAATAATGAAAAACGTGCTGCGCATACTCATCAGTGGCTTGCTGATTGCCTACCCTCTGATGGTTTGGTGGTTTGCGCAGAACGGCCTGACAAACTGGTTGCTACTGGCACTGATTACCTTACTGAGTTTAAGCATTGTTGCCCAGGGTATTGGTCATCCCAGAAGCTGGCTTTCAATGGCCGTGTTATTGGTCGTTTCCGTAACGGCTATTTTTGCTGACCAGCTGACCGGTGTGTTGTTCTATCCGGTTTGGATGAACGCGGCGTTACTCCTGGTCTTTGTTGCATCCTTATGGCGTAAGCCGGCGGTAATAACCCGTTTAGCGACGTTAATGGAAGGCCCGTTATCAGAGAAGGCGATTGCTTACACTGAAAAGGTGACCATCATCTGGGCTGTATTTTTCCTTCTAAATGGTGCTCTTTCCCTAGCCACGGCAGTTCATGGTGACATTGAACTTTGGACGCTATACAACGGTTTAATATCTTACGTGCTGATTGGGTTACTTTTTGTGATTGAATGGAGTGTCCGGCGTGTTGTTAAAAACAAGCACTGAGCAATGGGAGCTGCAATGGCGGCGCCCGGATGCAAAACTAGCCTCAATTAAAGGCGAACCCATTAGTGCATCAACCTGGCTTCAGGATGTTGCCGCCGCTACCCATTGGCTTAATGAGCAGAAAGGCGATGCGTTACTTTATCAGCGTGACTGGTATCGTTTTAGTGTTTGGTTCTTTGCGCTGCTAGAGAGTAAAAAGCGAATTATTCTGCCAGCTAATGATAAACCTGCGACCCTGTCCGAGCTATCATCTCAGTATGCATTCAGAGTACCGGAAGAGTTACCCTCCATAGGACGTTCGGATGCGCCTTCTTTGCTCTTAAAAGGTGACTTGGACTCCCCTCTGACCTTTTTCACCTCTGGTAGCAGTGGCAAACCTAAAGCAGTAGAAAAAACGCTGAGACAGTTATGGCTGGAAGTAGAGACGCTGGAGCAGACCTTTGCAGCTCAACTCGGTCAGACGGATATTCTGGCTACGGTGACCCATCAGCATATTTACGGGCTCTTATTTACGGTTCTGTGGCCTCTTGCCGCTGGGCGTTCGGTAACATTGCCTTTAGTGGATTACCCTGAGCAATTGCAGCAAATATTGGCGAAAGCAAGCCACCAGCGTTACGCTTTGGTAAGCAGCCCTGCTCATTTGCAGCGCCTGGATAATCTGCCGCAGCTGGCTGATTATAATCACGCTTTGGCTGTGGTTTTCTCGTCAGGCGGAGCACTGGCCGACTCGGTGCCTAACGATTTTGCTGACCATGGGTTACCAGCTCCAACCGAAGTGTACGGCAGCACAGAAACCGGAGGTATCGCCTGGCGTCAACGTAACCCGGGGGCTTCACAGAGCTTCAAACCTTTGGCGGGAATAGAAGTGAGTTGCGACGACAACGGATTGCTGGTTATCCAATCACCTTATCTTAACGACTCTCAAAGCTCCTATGTAACGGAAGATAAAGTTCAGCTTAAGGGGAACGGTGGTTTTCTGTTGCTTGGGCGTCAGGATCGAATTGTAAAAATTGCTGAAAAACGCGTGTCGCTGAATGAGGTTGAGCAGTTTATTCAACAACACAACTGGGTCGAATCAGCCAAGGCTTGTTTGTTACGCACTCCTCGTGTTGAGCTGGGTTTGGTTTTAGTACTGACACCCGAAGGTCATACTCAACTCAACACACAGGGAAAATTCAAAGCGCGTCAGGAGTTGCGGCATCATTTACAGCAGCGATTTGAAAAAGTTGTCGTTCCTAAACGTTTTCGATACATGCAGCAGCTGCCTTATAACGGCGCAGGCAAGGTCACACAGGCCGATTTACAGGCATTGTTCGAAGAGGAAAACTAGAGACATATGCAGACTCAACTACCCAAGTTTATTCACTTCTCCGAAAGCATGAGCGAGAATGACAAGCCGCGGCTTTGTGGACAGTTCCGGTTAGAATCTAACTGTATTTACCTACAGGGACATTTCCCTTCAGCACCTATTTTACCAGGTGTTGCCCAACTGGACTGGGTGGTTGAGCTGGCGGCTCAGTACTGGTCAACACCGACCTCAATTCAACGCATTGAAGTACTCAAGTTTAACGACATGATCTTGCCTGAGGCGACTGTGGATTTGTTCATTGAGCGAAAACGCGAAGACTGCGTTACCTTTAAATACTCTGACGGCAATAAAGCGCTGTCTTCCGGACGCCTGGTGTTTAATTAATATGTCTCAGTATTGCTTTCTTATTCCTATTTATAATCACGATAAAACCATTACGGCAACGGTTGAGCGACTGCTACCTTACGAGTTGCCAATTATTATTGTTGATGATGGCTCAAATGAGCACACCAAGGAAGTTTTGGCGGTTCTTGCGGAAGAACATAAGTCACTTGTCATGTTGTATACCCAGCCTGAAAACAGCGGCAAAGGCGGGGCGGTTATGGCTGGGTTTCATTTGGCCGCCGAAGAAGGCTTTACTCACGCACTGCAAATAGACGCTGACGGCCAGCACGACAGTAACGATATTCCTGAATTTTTAGCCTTATCAAAGCAAAACCCGGGCGCGCTGATAAGTGGATACCCGCAATACGATGAGAGCATACCGACCAGCCGACGCATTGGGCGCAAGATCACGCATTTTTGGGTGCATATCGAAACCTTATCGATGCAAATAAAGGACACTATGTGTGGCTTTCGGGTCTACCCTTTGTATCAGACAGTGGGGTTGATAAAGCGTCGTCATATTGGCACGCGTATGGACTTCGATATTGAGATTATGGTTCGTCTATACTGGGCAGGTACACCGGTGCTGTTTATTCCAACCAAGGTGATTTACCCACAAGGCGGGCAGTCACATTTTCGAGCGCTGCAGGACAACCTGAAAATTTCCTGGCTGCATACGCGCTTGTTTTTCGGCATGCTACCGCGAATACCGCTGTTATTACTGCGCAGGTTTAAACGTTAATTATGGTGGAAAAGCACTGGGCGAAAAAGAAAGAGCGCGGCAGTTACTGGGGTATCGTCATTGTTCTTCGAGCCTACCAGTATGGTGGTCACTGGTTAATGCGATTGATTTTAGCGCCAGTGATCACTTACTTCTTTTTGACCGGAGGTGCGCCTCGCAGAGCGTCTTTGGCCTTCCTTCGCCGCGTGCATTCATTTGCTGCTGAACAGTCTCCCTTTGCTGCTGAGCCGGGTTGGCGTCAAAGCTGGTACCACTTTTGGCAATTTGGTTTGCACGCCCTGGCAAAAATTGATGCCTGGGTTGGTAAGGTGTCTAAGAACCAAGTACGCAACTGTGGTGACACCCACTTTGACGATTTAGAGAAACAACCACAGGGCGGCATTCTTATTGGTAGCCACTTGGGTAACCTGGAAGTAGCCCGCGCGCTGGCTTCAAAAAAGTATACCCGGCGCATGAATGTACTGGTGTTCACGCAACATGCGCAGTCGTTTAACCGGGCATTAAAAAACGTTAATCCGAAAGTCGATATCGATTTGATTCAGGTGACAGATATCGATATGGGGCTGACGATGTTACTAAAAGAGCGCATTGAACAAGGCGAGTTTGTGGTCATTGTCGGCGATCGCACTTCGGTGACTCAACCGGGACAAACCATAGAGCAGGACTTTTTAGGTAAGCCAGCCTCATTTGCCTTAGGGCCGTGGATACTAGCCAGTGTGTTAGAATGCCCTGTGTACTTTTTATTCTGCTTAAAGAATCCCGACGACGGGCATTACGACTTATATCTCAACCACGCGTGTGACCAACTCAGACTACCGCGGAAAAGCAGGCGGGAAGCTTTGCAGCCAGTGTTGAAAGCTTACAGTGAAATGCTGGAGGAGCTGGTGATGCGCTATCCTTATCAGTGGTTTAATTTTTTTGATTTCTGGAAGAAGGACAGTCAGTAGTATGACGACATCGATTATAGCCTTTGGTGGCCGCCCGTTGACCATTAAAGACGTGGTAGAAATAGCCAATGGCAAAGCGCAGGTGGCATTAAGCGATGCACCGGAGTTTGTCAAAAAAGTCGATGCCGGTGTCCGTTTTCTGGATGATCTGTTAAAGCAGGACGGCGTGATTTACGGTGTTACAACGGGGTATGGCGACAGCTGCACCGTATCGGTACCGGAGAACCTGGTTAACGAGTTGCCTATTCATCTGACGCGATTTCATGGCTGCGGCTTGGGCGATACTTTTGATGAACAGGAAACCCGTGCCATTCTGGCAACCCGTTTAAGCTCGCTGGCACAAGGCTATTCCGGTGTCAGCTGGGAATTGCTGGAACGCTTGGTGGTGATGCTGAACGAAAACATGCTGCCGCTTATTCCAAAAGAGGGCAGCGTTGGTGCCAGCGGCGATTTAACTCCATTGTCTTACATTGCCGGTGCTCTCATTGGTGAGCGTGACGTACGGTTTCGCAATAAAGTGATGAACAGTGCTGAAGCCTTTAAACAGCTCGGAATGCCGGTTCACAAACTGCGACCCAAAGAAGGCCTGGCCATTATGAACGGTACCGCCGTGATGACGGCTTTGGCTTGCCTGGCGTGGGACCGAGCGGAGTATCTAACTCGGTTATCCAGCCGCATTACCTCATTGGCCAGTATTGCGCTGGAAGGCAACAGTAACCATTTTGATGACCTGCTTTTTGCTGTAAAACCTCATAAAGGGCAGCAACAGGTAGCCAGCTGGATCCAGCAAGACCTGAACCATGTGGAGCATCCGAGAAATTCATCGCGTCTGCAGGACCGTTATTCCATTCGTTGCGCGCCTCATGTTATCGGTGTACTTAAGGACAGTTTGCCGTGGTTTAAAGAGACCATAGAAAACGAATTAAATAGTGCCAATGACAACCCGATTATTGATGGTTTGGGAGAGCATGTTCTGCACGGCGGTCATTTTTATGGTGGTCACATTGCTATGGTGATGGACTCGATGAAAACTGCTGTAGCGAACCTGGCAGATTTACACGACCGGCAAATGGCGTTGTTAATGGACACAAAAATGAACCACGGGTTGCCCTCTAACTTGTCTGCGGCGGAAGGTGAGCGCAAGGCTATTAACCACGGCTTTAAAGCGGTGCAAATTGGCTGCTCAGCCTGGACCGCTGAGGCATTGAAACTAACCATGCCCGCCAGTGTTTTTTCGCGTTCAACCGAATGCCACAATCAGGACAAAGTGAGCATGGGCACTATTGCGGCTCGTGACTGCATCCGTATTTTGGAATTGACCGAACAGGTAGTTATCGCAACCTTGCTGGCAGCTTACCAAGGTGTTGAGTTGCGCAAGCGCATGACGGACAAGCTAGTAAGCCCATCGTCTGGTGTTGTTGAAATGATTGAAAGCCTGGCCAGCGAGTTTGAGTTGCTGACCGAAGACCGCCAGTTAGAGCCGGAGTTGCGCTATTGGTTGACCCAGTTACGCTTAAAAGCCTGGAACTTGTATCAGGAGCCAGCATGAAGCAAGCCAGTTTGATTATTGATGTTCCTTTTTTCGATGTCGATGCCATGCATGTTGTCTGGCACGGGCATTACATAAAATACATTGAAATGGCGCGCAGCGAGTTGTTACGTACCTTCAATTATGACTACCCCGATATGGAAGCGAATGGCCATTTGTGGCCGATTGTTGATTTGCGTTTAAAGTATGTTGCGTCGGCTACTTACGGGCAGCACATTCGGGTGACGGCCACTTTGGTGGAGTGGGAGCATCGACTTAAAATGAACTATGAAATTCGCTGTGTTGAGAGTAACGAGCTTTTAACCAAAGCCACCAGTGTGCAGGTAGCCGTGTGTAAAAAAACGCGCGAAATGCTGTTTGAATCCCCTGACATTGTGTTTGAAAAGCTGGGGGTTGAGCGCTCATGATGCGTTTATTGGTGGCAACGGTGTTCTTTATGGTCTCAGCAGTTACTTCTGCCGAGGACGATAACTCGTTAAAGGCGCTGTCGGCACTAGAGAAGCAATCAGAGCCGTTGCCGCTGTCGCTGGACTTCCATCAGAAAAAACAGTTGTCAGGGCTGCCGAGACCTTTGGTGAGTTCGGGGCAACTGGATATTAGTACGGATGAAATAGTCTGGACAACAGAACAACCACAGCAACAACAGTTGATCATCAATCGTCAGGGCATTTTTGAACAAGGCAGTGAAGGCTCTGTCAGTGGCAGTGACACCATTGCGCAGCTGTTATTGGCTATTTTGCAACAGGATAAAGCGGTACTGAAACAGCAGTTTCGCCTTTCGGTGGAAGAAGGTTGCGTGATGATGGTACCGAAAGGAGATGCGCTAGCCAGTGTGATTGAAAAAATACACAGCTGTGGTGCCAATAGCGTTGAGCTTGTGGAGCTGTTTGAGCAAAACGGTAACACGACCCGCATTGAACTAAGCAAAAGGTAAGATGCAATGAAGGGTGCGCGCGCTGCAACGGCGACTCGATTACTGCTGTTATTTGTGTTCACTGTTGGCGTCGCTGCTGCGTTGTCAGCCCAGCTGTTTAATACGCAGTGGAGCAGCAGCCTGGCCGACGCTCTGCCAAACGAGGTGTCTGACTTACAGCGCAGTTACTTAGAAAACCAGCAGCCGAATGCGCAGCAACTGCTGTTGGGCTTTGAGTCGCAGCAATATGAGGACACCGAAATCCTCAATGTTGTGCAGCAACAATTGAGCATACTGCTCCGTGCTGAGTCGGTTATCCAACTGGCTGAAATGACAAACCCAGAGGCTGTGCTGTCTTTTTATCAACAACAGGCCGGGCGCTTAGCGACACAGCGCGACAGACAAATGCTTGCAAGTGGTGATTATGAAGCCTTGATAACCAACGCCCAAAAGACCTTACAAAGTCCGGCGCCGGTTTTAACGTCACTGCAGCAGGACCCGCTCTTACTGACACAGCGGTTTATACAGCAATTGCCCGATTTAATGCCGGGGTATGAGAGCCACGGTGGGCTTTATACCCGAACCTCTCAGTCAACTCACCAGGTGTTGGTGCCGCTGCGTATTGCAGGCGATGCATTAAGTGTGAATCAGTCCGGGCGATCAGTTCAGGTTATCAATGACTTTACCGCTAAAGTCTCGGCTCAACTGCCCAACATTAAGGTGTATCGAAGCGGTCTGCTGTTTCATTCCGATGCGGCGGCGAAGCAAGCCAAACAGGAAATGACCTGGTTTGGCGGATTGTCTCTTTTGCTGGTTCTGGCGTTGTTACTCTGGGTTTTCCGTTCGGCGCAGCAGTTGCTTTATACGCTGTTCTTGCTGGGGGTGTCGGCAGCCACCGGACTCCTGATTACCTTATTGTTTAGTACCCAGCCTCATGTGTTAATGCTGGTTTTTGCGACCAGCTTTATCGGCTTGTGCATTGATTATGTTATTCATGGCTTTATTGCACGCAGCCATGGGGAAAAGGCCTGGTCTGCACTGAAACCGGCTTTATGGCTCAGCGGTTTAACCACCGTTGTGGGTTACGTTTTGCTTTTGCTATTACCTTTACCCTTATTGCAGCAGCTGGGTATTTTTATGGCAACAGCCTTACTCACTGCCATAACTTTGGTGGTGGTAACGTTACCCTGGTTGCCAGAACCAAAAGAGCCGGCCCCGCGCTGGCAACAGTTCTGTCTGGGTATGACCAAGCTTTATCGGCAGATGCGACATAAAACCACAACACATTGGTTAAGCGTGATGGCTCTGGCCACCCTGGGCCTGCTGGTGTGGTCATTTACCGCTAATGATAACGTCCGGTTACTGGCCAGCTCGCCGGAGTCTTTGCTACAACAGGAAAATCACCTGCGAGAAACCACGGACTTTTATTTTCAGCCTGATGTATTGCTGGTAGCGGGGGAAACACGTCAGGACGCACTTGAACGAACGGCTAGTCTGCGAAGTATTGAGGGTAGTGTTAGCTTATATCACTACGTCGTGCCGGTGTCAGAACAACAGCAGTTGCTACAAGATCAGCAAAACCTCTTTAATAGCCAGGTCGGCGAAGACTATCTGCAATGGTTAGGTATCGGCCAGCCTATACGAGCCAGTGAGTCGCCAGAGCATCCCTTACAAAATCAATTTTTATATCCAATGGAAGCGGGCTGGATGAGTGTTGTCCGGCTAAAACAGCCTTTTAGTGCGGATGATATTAAAGAGAAGCCGGGCAGACTGGAGCACTTTAACCCTATTGAGCACGCTTCAGATGCATTGACCGAGTATCGCCATTCCATGCAGCTATGGCTCATAGCACTGCTACTGGTTTCTTTACCCATACTGGCACTATTTTTACGTTCGCAGCAGGGGCATAAGCAGCGTGTTCAGGCGGCCTGGCAGGTTGTCTGTGTTATGACGCTATCTGTCTCGACGGCGTTGCTGCTGGCTCAGCTAATACAACCTCTGAACTTGTTTCACTGTATTGGCGCTATGTTCGTATTGGTGCTCAGCATTGACTACGGCGTTTTCTGCGCCGGGCGTTTAGAGCGGCAGCATGCGCTGCAGGCCATTTACCTTTCCGCCTTCACTACCATGGTCGCTTTTGGTGCGTTAAGTTTCAGTGCTACGCCTGCAATCGCAGCTTTTGGAGTTATTGTGTTAATTGGGGTCTTTATGAGTGCCCTGTTCAGTCCGTTGATAATAGAGTCGCCTGATAGCTAAGGAAAGAATCATGCAGGAATCGGTTTATGATGTGGCAATTATTGGTGCAGGGCCCGCAGGGGCAACTGCTGCTGCTATGTTGGCAAAGGCCGGAAAGCGTGTGTTGGTGGTTGAGAAACAGGAGTTTCCGCGGTTTTCTATTGGCGAAAGCCTGCTACCCCAGTGCATGACCTTTCTTGAAGAAGCCGGGTTGCTGGACACGGTGCTGGAAAACGCCGGGCGGTTGGGGTTTCAGTACAAAGAAGGCGCGGCTTTTTATCATCAGGGTAACAAGGTTAACTTTGATTTCCGTAAAAAATACAGTGAAGGCCCAGGTACGACTTATCAGGTTAAACGAGAGCATTTTGACCAGCTACTGGCGCAGGGCGCAGCAGAGAAAGGCGCTGAAATCAGACACGGTGTTGAGCTGGAAGCCATTGATTTTAGTGACCCGGATGCGGTCAAATTGAGTTTATTCAGTGACGTTGGAGCGATGCAAGCAAAGGCCCGGTTTGTACTGGACGCCAGTGGTTTTGGCCGAGTATTACCGCGCTTGTTGTCGTTAGAGTCGCCGTCGGACTTTCCTGTGCGTCAGGCTGTTTTCTGTCATGTGAAATCTGAACTCACCGGCGGAGACTTCGACCGAACCAAAATTCTTATCACAGTGCACCCACAGAACCCTGAAATTTGGTACTGGCTCATTCCTTTTGCGGACGGTACTGCCAGTATTGGCGTTGTTGGTGCCAGTGAATATTTTTCAGAAAGCGACAACGAGAAAGAAGCGCTGTGGAAATTGGTGAGAGAAGAGCCTTATCTACTAGAAGTGTTAGGTGAATACGAGGTGATTCGTTCTGAACAACGCATTACCGGGTATTCAGCTAATGTTAACCGTTTATATGGTGACCGGTTTGCATTGCTCGGCAACGCGGGTGAATTTTTAGACCCAGTGTTCTCTTCGGGGGTGACCATTGCAATGCAGTCTTCATCGCTGGCGGTGCCGTTGGTGTTAAAAGAGCTGAATAACGAACCCCAGGACTGGCAGAAACACTACAGTGACCCTCTGCGTGTGGGTATCACAACCTTTCGCACTTTTGTAAAGGGTTGGTATGATACCCGCTTTCAGGATGTGATTTTTTACCCGGAGCAACAGCAGCAGGTGAAAGCGATGATTTGTTCGATTCTGGCGGGTTACGCGTGGGATACGAGTAACCCTTATGTTCGCGATAGCGAACGGCGACTCAAGGTATTGGCGGAGCTATGCGGCTAGTATCTCTTAAAAGCGCCTGCTCTTTACTTGTGATTGCGTTAATTGCTGGTTGTCAGTCGCTGAGTGGACACTCGGTTCAGGTGTCCGTGGCCGGTGGGAGTTACCAATTGCAGCATAGCTGGCCGGAAAAATCGGTGCAGCTATGGCAAAAAGTAGAGTGGCAAAAAGGGCAGCAGCAACGCACTTTTATGGTTTCGGCTGTTTTTGATAATGAGAAACTGTTGCTGGTTGCGTTGTCTCCACTTGGACATGAATTGTTCCGTAGCGAGCTTAATAAGGCAGACGGAGTGAGCTTTAAGGGCAGTGAAGCTTTTGACAATTCCCGCCTGGCATTGCAGGTGTGGGCAGATTTACAAATGGCGCTTTGGCCGCTCGATAGTGTGAACGCAAATTTAAACGGCGCGAGCTTACAGACCACCCAGACAAAACGTGAACTTTGGCATAACGATCAGTTGCTATGGTCATCGGCTAATGACGATGTCAGTCAGCAACGGGTTATTCAGAATAAATCCATGGGTTATCAATTGGTGATAACAACCCTAGAGTATGAGTTATTAGAAACCGATGACAGTGACACTGAGTGAACCGGGCGCAATTTGTGCGCCGGGCCACAATTGCGAGACCATTTGGCAGGCAGCGCTAACGGGCGAGCAGGCCGGTTTGAGGGCGTCTGCTTTCGTTACTAACGATGGCACCTCGCTATTTGCTGGGCAGGTAGCGGATGACAAACTGCCAACTATCGAAAGCCTGCCGCCGGCAATGCGAACCCGGAATAACCAGTTGGTTGCGGCGGCCTTACAGCAAATTAAAGAGCCACTGCAGGCGCTGATAAATAAGCTGGGGCCGGATAGGGTCGGTGTGATTCTGGGCACTAGTACCTCGGGCATCGCTTCGGGTGAAGAAGCGTTAGCACATGATGAAACAAAAGGTGGCCTGCCTGACTCGTTTTATTACGCAATGCAGGAAATGCTCGCACCGGCGGAATGTGTCGCTGAATTAATGGGCATTACCGGGCCGGTTTACAGTATTTCTACGGCCTGTTCATCCAGTGCCCGTGCCTTTATGAGTAGCCGGTCTTTATTGCGCTCAGGTACGGTCGATGCAGTGGTTGTTGGCGGTGTTGATTCTCTTTGTCAGCTGACCTTAAATGGTTTTAAAGCGCTGGAGTCGACGTCGACCGGGCGCTGTAATCCCTTTAGCGCGAATCGTGATGGCATTACTATTGGTGAAGCGGCCGGATTGTTCATAGCAACCCGCGAGGAAGACCGTCTGCAATCTGCTCAGGTGACCTTAACCGGCGCCTGTGCCACCTCAGACGCCCACCATATGTCAGCGCCCCACCCAGAGGGTCGGGGAGCCCTCGCGGCTATGCAGGGGGCGTTGTCAGATGCGGAGCTGAGTGCCGGACAACTTAGCTACATCAACCTGCATGGCACGGCGACACCACTGAACGACAAAATGGAAGCTTTTGCAGTAAATGAACTGGGTGCCGCGCAGGTTCCGGCCAGTTCAACAAAGGCGCTGACCGGGCACACCTTAGGTGCCGCTGGTGCTATTGAAGCGGTGTTCTGCTGGCTGGCGCTGACTCAACAAAACGGGTTGCCAAAGCATGCCTGGGACGGTATCAAAGATTCGGAAGTGGTCGATATCAATTTATACCAGGGCGCCCCATTGCAGCATCCTGTCGAGCATTGTCTGAGCAACTCCTTTGCCTTTGGCGGAAACAATGTGTCTCTCGTGTTTAGCAGAGGAAAGCAACATGGCGCATAATTTAGACGAGCTGATTAAGCACCAACCCCCCATGCGGCTGATTGATGAACTGTGCTGGGCCGAACCCGGCAAGGGGCAATGTCGGCTAACAGTCAGTAGCGATAACTTGTTTTACAGCGAATCTCTTCAGGGCTTGCCAGCGCATGTTGGCATTGAACTCATGGCACAAAGCATCGCTGCTGTTGCGGGTTACCAGCATAAAGCCGCAGGCGGTGAAATTAAGCTGGGCTTTCTACTGGGAAGCCGGAAATATCAATGCGATGTTGTTAGTTTCAAACAGGGCGAGCGATACGATGTGTTCGTTGAAGAGCTGCATGTTGAGTCGTCAGGGCTGAGTGTTTTTGAGTGTGACATTCGCCAGGGTGACAACGTAATCGCACAGGCTCGGCTGAATGTTTATCAGCCACCGGATGAAAACGCATTTATAGAGGAAAATTATGGTTGAAGGTATGGCTGAACGAGTACTTGTCACGGGTTCCGGTAAAGGAATTGGTCGGGCAATTGCGCTGCAACTGGCTAAAGATGGTTTTGATTTGGCCATTCATTGTCGCTCAGACAAAGCCTCGGCGGAACAGGTTGTAGAAGAAATTAAAGTACTGGGTCAACAGGCGTCTTTATTGGTGTTTGATGTCAGTGATCGCGAAGCTGCCCGACAGGCGATTGAACAGGATATTGCAGATAACGGCGCTTATTATGGTGCGGTGTGTAATGCCGGCATCACCCGCGATGGCGCTTTCCCTTCACTAACGGAAGATGACTGGGACAGCGTGCTGCAAACTAATCTGGGCGGCTTTTATAATGTACTGCATCCGTTAATTATGCCCATGATTCAACAGCGGCGGGGTGGCCGTGTGGTCACTATCGCCTCGGTTTCCGGTATTGCGGGTAATCGCGGGCAGGTTAACTATAGCGCTTCTAAGGGCGGGGTTATTGCAGCGACTAAAGCACTGTCGCTGGAGTTAGCCAAGCGCAAAATTACCGTTAATTGTGTGGCGCCTGGGCTTATCGAAACAGACATGACCGGTGAGCTAGAGCATGAGAAAGAAATTTTATCGATGATTCCCATGCGCCGTGCAGGTAAGCCGGAAGAAGTCGCGGGTTTGGTTGGCTATCTGTTTCAGCCGTCAGCTGCTTACATTACGCGCCAGGTTTTCTCGGTTAATGGTGGGTTAGTTTAATGAAACGTGTGGTCGTAACCGGTATGGGCTGTCTGACAGCTTTTGGTGACAATTGGTCAAGCTTTCGGAGTCGTCTGGAAAGCGGCAAAAATGCCGTAGTTAATATGCCCGGGTGGGAGCGCTTTGAAGGGCTGAACACCCGTTTGGCCGCACCGATTCAGCCAGCGTTTAAGAAACCCTCGCATTATTCCCGTAAAGCGGTGCGCTCTATGAGTGGTGTTAGTCTAATGGCGACAAGAGCGACCGAGTTGGCATTAACTGATGCTGGGTTATTAGAGCATCCTTGTATTAGCGATGGAAGTTGTGGTGTTGCTTATGGTTCTTCCACCGGTGATACCGAGCAGATGAAAATCTTCGGCAATATGCTGGAAAATGGCGGTATGACCGGCTTGAATGCAACCACTTATATCAAGAGTATGGCTCATACCACGGCGGTTAATCTGGGTGTGTTTTACGGTGTGAAAGGGCGGGTGCATACCACAAGTTCAGCCTGTACATCCGCTTCTCAAGGTTTGGGCTATGCCTATGAAGCCATTCGGTACGGCCATCAGAAAGTCATGATTGCCGGCGGTGCAGAAGCTTTGTGTCCTTCTGAGGCTGTGGTGTTTGATACCCTATACGCCACTAGCACCCGCAATGAAGCACCAGAGCAGACGCCCCGACCTTTTGATAAGAGTCGCGACGGCTTGGTGATTGGCGAAGGCGCCGGAACCTTTATTCTGGAAGAGCTGGATCACGCTCAGGAACGGGGGGCGACAATTTACGCCGAGCTGGTTGGCTTTGGTACTAATTCGGATGGTGCCCATGTTACTCAACCCACAGCAGATACCATGGCGGTGGCCATGCAATTGGCGCTGCAGCAAGCGGAGCTCAAGCCTGAACAGGTAGGTTATGTGAATGCGCACGGCACAGCGACCGATCGCGGTGATGTTGCTGAGTCCAATGCCACTGCAAACGTATTTAAACGTTTAGTGCCTATCAGTTCGTTGAAGAGCTATCTCGGACATACTTTGGGTGCCTGCGGCACTATTGAAGCCTGGGCAAGCATTCATATGATGCAGGAAAACTGGTTTGCGCCGACATTGAATCTGACCGATGTCGATGCGGAGTGCGGGGATCTTGATTACATTACCGGTCATGGACGAAAGCTCGAGACAGACTATGTTATGACCAATAATTTTGCTTTTGGTGGTATTAATACCTCATTAATTTTTAAACGTTGGAATAACTCAAAATAATATAAGGAAATAGAAAATGAAAAAACTGTTTGTTATTGCTGCTGTGTTATTGAGCTCATTGTTGTCTGTGCAGGCGGAAGCAAGAAATGATTTAGTCACGTTGGAACTGAAACCGGTCGTGGAGAGCAGTAAAGCCAAAGAAGCATTGCTCGATGTTCCGGTTTACTTTGCCGGCCAGTCACACCCTGAAGTGGCTCAGTCGATGGGGGTTATCACAACCAGTCGCAAAACCAATGCGGTCAATAAATCTGATCGTGAAGCCTGTGAATGGGTTTTGTTATCGGCATTAAAAGTGCTACAAGACAACGCACGTGATAACGGTTACGATGCGGTTATTAACATTAAATCAAATTATGAACATAATGAGTTCAGCAGTGCCGAGGAGTTTCAGTGCGGTGCTGGCTTTTTAATGGCAGGGGTAGCCTTAAAAGGCGAAGTGGTTAAATTCAAATAAGGATAATAACAATGAAATATCTACTGGGAGCCGTAGCCGTCAGCTTACTGACTGCCTGTTCACAAAATGTTGAAACGGAAAAAGAGGCGAATACGCAACCTATGTCGTATCCGGAAACGCGTAAAGGCGATGTGGTTGATACCTACTTTGGTAGCGAAGTGGCGGACCCTTATCGTTGGTTAGAAGACGACCGCAGTGAAGAAACGGAAAACTGGGTTAAAGCTCAGAATGAAGTGACTTTCGCACATCTGGAGTCGATTCCCTATCGCGAAAAAATTGAAACGCGTCTGACCGAACTGTGGAACTACGAGAAAATCAGCGCACCGTTTAAAGAGGGTGATTATACCTATTTCTACAAAAACGATGGCTTACAGAATCAGTACGTGGTGTACCGCCAAAAAGGTGATGAAGAGCCGGAAGTGTTCCTCGATCCTAATACCTTTAGTGAAGACGGCACAACATCGCTGGCACAGTTAGCGTTTTCTGATGATGGCTCGTTAGCGGCCTATTCGATCTCTGAAGGTGGTAGTGACTGGCGTAAAGTTATTGTCATTGATGCAGAAACTAAGGAGCAGCTCGAAGAGCCATTAGTCGATGTCAAATTCAGCGGTGTGTCCTGGGTAGGCAATGAAGGTTTCTACTATTCCAGCTACGACAAGCCAGAAGGCAGCGAGCTTTCAGCAAAAACCGACCAGCACAAGCTGTATTACCATGAGTTGGGTACCGAGCAGTCTGAAGACAAACTTGTCTTTGGCGGAACAGATGCTGAGAAACACCGTTATGTTGGCGGCTCGGTAACAGATGATGATCGCTACTTGCTCATTTCTGCTGCAAACTCTACGTCCGGCAACAAACTGTTTTTAAAGGACTTGACTGACGAAGACAGCGAGCTGGTGACAATTCTGGATCATACTGACTCTGATACCCGTGTATTGGACAACGATGGCTCAAAGCTTTACCTGGTTACTAACCTAGACGCACCAAACCAGCGCGTTGTGACCGTTGATGCCAGTAATCCAACACCTGAAAACTGGGAAAACTTTATTCCAGAAACGGAAAACGTGTTGAGCGTATCAACCGGTGCGGGCTATATCTTTGCAGAGTACATGGTCGATGCCGTAGCTAAGGTGAAACAATACGCTTATAACGGCGATATGGTTCGTGAAGTGCAGCTTCCGGGTGTGGGCAGTATTGGTGGCTTCTCAGCTAAAAAAGAAGTGGATGAGTTGTACTACACCTTTACCAACTACAGCACACCGTCAACGATTTATAAATTCGACCCGGATCAGGGCGGCTCTGAAGTTTATGCTGAATCCGGTGCTGATTTTGATTCTGCCAACTACGAATCAAAGCAGGTCTTTTATACTTCCAAAGATGGTACCGAAGTACCTATGATCATCACCTACAAAAAGGGAACAGAGCTGGATGGCTCTAACCCAACAATTTTGTACGGTTATGGTGGTTTTAATATTAGCCTGACACCTTCATTCAGTATTGCTAACGCAGCCTGGTTAGAAATGGGTGGTGTTTACGCTGTCGCTAACCTGCGTGGCGGTGGTGAATACGGTAAAGACTGGCATAAAGCGGGTACTAAACTGCAAAAACAAAACGTTTTTGACGACTTTATCGCAGCAGCTGAGTACCTGATTGATGAGAAATACACATCGTCTGAGCAACTGGCGGTTCGTGGAGGCTCTAATGGTGGCTTGCTAGTCGGCGCGGTTATGACTCAGCGGCCGGAACTCTTTGCCGTTGCATTGCCTGCAGTAGGTGTGCTGGATATGCTTCGCTATCACACCTTTACTGCTGGCGCTGGCTGGGCGTATGACTACGGTACTGCGAACGACAGCGAAGAAATGTTTGAGTACTTGCTGGGTTACTCGCCGGTTCATAACGTGGAAGAAGGCGTGGCTTATCCGGCAACGCTGATCACTACGGGTGACCATGATGACCGCGTAGTGCCTGCGCATTCATTTAAATTTGCTGCAGAGCTTCAGGACAAAGCAGGCGGTGAAAACCCTCAGCTTATCCGTATTGAAACCAATGCCGGGCATGGTGCTGGTACGCCAGTTTCAAAAACCATTGAACAGTATTCAGACATATTCGGTTTTACCCTTTATCACATGGGGTTTGAGCAACTTCCTGAATAGTTATCAATGAAAAGCAAGGCTCCGTTGCCGATGGCGGAGCCTTTGCCTCATGCTTTCATTTTTTTCATATCTTCCCTTAATCTTTTCCCTTATCATTCACGTAGAATGAGGATTCAATAATGACGAGCGATTTTAATATCATGTGGGTAGTTGGCGCACTGGCTGTCGTGTTACTGCTGATTGCTTCGGTGCGCATTGTTCCGCAGCAAAGCGTGTACTTGGTGGAATTGTTCGGTCGTTACCGCCGCATGTTGACGCCCGGCCTTAACTTTATCATCCCCCTGATTGAACAAGTTGCTCATAAGCAGTCAATGAGAACGCGTCAGCTGGATGTTGATGTTGAGACCAAAACAAACGATAACGTTTTTGTGGTTGTCAGAGTGTCTGTGCAGTACCGGGTGAGCAATGAAACGTCGGTTTATAACGCTTTTTACCAGTTGGAAAACCCCGAATGGCAAATGCAGTCCTATGTATTTGATACAGTGCGTGCACAAATTCCTAAACAAAACCTGGATGCGGTGTTCGATAATAAAGACTCTATTTCTAAAGATGTAAAAGAGCAGTTGCGAGATACCATGGAAGAATACGGGTTTGAAATTATTGCGTCGCTGGTGACGGACATTGACCCGGACCAGTCTGTTAAAGACTCAATGAACCAAATCAATGCAGCTGAACGAGAGCGTCGTGCGGCGGAACATAAAGCGGAAGCTGAAAAAATTATGTTGGTGAAACAAGCCGAAGCGGATAAAGAGTCTAAAATTTTGCAAGGTCAGGGTATTGCTGGTCAGCGTTTAGCTATAGCAGAAGGTTTACGTGATTCCATTGCCATGGTTACCGATCAAGCAAACGATATCACCTCCAGAGATGTCATTGATTTGCTGAAGTTCACGAATTACGTGGATGTACTGGGCTCTTTCGATACAGCCGCCAGTAAAGTGATTATGTTGCCACAGCCGACAGGCCAGTTGGACTCTTTATCGTCGGATATTCTAAGCGCAATGGAAGCGGCCAAAGACAGTAAAAAAGATGGCTGAAACTTTTCCGTTACTGGCTGCTCAGCCAATTTATGACAATAGAAATCGGTTTTATGCCGTAGAACTGCTTTATCGCAATGCGCTTAACTTAAGCGCGGAAACTGTTGGAGATACTGCCGCTACCAGTGAGGTTGTTTTTAACCTTTGTGCAGGTATAACTACGCAGACTGAACAGTATGACGCAACGGCGTTTATCAACGTTTCCAGTGAATTTCTAGTGTCTCAGAGCTTTCTTCCTATTGAGCCAGACAAAGTTGTTATTGAGCTGGTGGAGAGAATAAAGCCGACCCGGGCGGTCATTAATGCTGTGGCACGCTGGCACGAAAGAGGTTTCCGTTTTGCGTTGGATGATTTTGAATTCGACCCTGCCTGGGAGCCTCTGTTGAAATATGCGTCTTATATTAAAGTGGACGTATCGACTTTAACGCTGGCGCAGGCTCAATCCTTTAAACAAAAGCTTTCCGGATTCAAAGGCAAGTGGTTGGCTGAGCGGGTGGAAGATGAAGCGACCAAACAGGCTTATGAAGCTCTGGGGTTTGAGCTATTTCAGGGCTACTATTTTGCGAAACCAACCGTTGTTTACGGCACTCGGCTAGAGCCTTCCTCGTTGCAACTGGCAAAGGTACTATCACTTTGTTTTGAGAAAGAACCGGACTTAACCGAACTCTCTCAGGTTATTTCAGAAGACCCTAAGTTGTCGGTTAGCTTGCTTAAGATAGTAAACAGTCCTTTATACCCGACCGCGAGCCCTATAACACGGGTTAAAGACGTCATTATGCGGCTGGGTATTGAAAAATTAAGACGTTGGATAGCCCTGATTGGCTCGGTAACCGCCAGCAGTCCCGAGGCTTCCCGCATGGTCTTAGTGAGGGCGCAGATGTGTTATGAGCTGGCTAAACGACAAAATTCGGCGGATATCGATCCGGACCAATGCTATTTTGTTGGGTTACTATCGGGCGTCGATATTATGCTCGGTGTTGATAAGGCGTGTTTCTTTGAAAAGTTACCGCTGTCCGAACAAACAAAAATGGCTGTTGATAGCTGTGCCGGGCCGATGGGCCAATGTTTACGTATTGCGCTAAAACTTGAGCAATTCGTGCAGATGAAACAGCAGCTCCATCAGGTCGATATGGGCCTGTTAACCAGTTACAGAACAGTGTCGGCTAATGTTCAGGATTTGTTTAATACCATTTAAGCCTGTCGGTGCTTTGCTAATTGCTGAATTTTTCCGACAATTGCACGTAAACCGTTACCGCGGGTCGGCGTAATATGATTTTCTAAGTCCAGTTGTGCAAAATAATGGTCGATATCAAACGCCAGAATTTGTTCAGGGGTTTTATTGTGGTAAGCCGCCATGACTAGGGTCAGCAGGCCTTGGACAATGACTGCGTCACTATCAACATGCAACAACAGTTTGCCGTCTTTTTCTTCACTGATAAGCCATACGTTGCTTTGGCAGCCCCGCACCAGATATTCATCTCTATGTTGGCTTTCCGGTAAGCCGGGCAGAGCTTTACCTAAATCAATGATGTACTGGTAACGTTGTTCCCAGTCGTCTAAAAACTCTAAGTCATCAATGATTTCATCTGTACTGGGTAAATTCATGCTGACCAACAACCTCTGTTTAAAGGTGAAACAAATACTTAAAAGAAAACACCGGCTTCAAGCTGAGCTTCTTCGCTCATCATATCCCGTGACCAGGGTGGGTCAAAAACCAAATCAACCTTTACGTCTTGAACGTGTGGCACCAAAGAAACGCGGTATTCGACATCACCCACTAATACCGGACCCATACCGCAGCCTGGTGCGGTTAGCGTCATATCGATAGTAACGGTGGCAGCGTCCCGGTCCACAACGACTTTATAAATAAGGCCAAGGGAGACTAAGTTAATTGGAATTTCCGGGTCGTAAATGGTTTCCAGCGCTTCCCACACCTGAGCTTCCGAGATTTTGTCATCTGCAGGAGGCTCAAAGTCGAGCTTCTCTGGCTTACGACCAATAGCATCCGCGTCTGTACCGTCAATACGCAGCATATTGCCCTGAAAGGTGACGGTATAGTTACCGCCTAAATCCTGAGTAATATTAACAAACTCACCTTTAGGGATAACTTTAGGTTCACCCGTTGGCACTTGGCGTGCTTTCACCTCTCGGGTGGTGGACACCATTTTCTGCTGCATAATCTAAACTTCCGTTACTGAACGTTGAAGCTTTCGCCACAACCACATTCGTTGACGACATTCGGGTTATTGAATTTAACCACGCCGTTAATGCCTTCTTTTACGTAATCAATTTCGGTATTACGCACCAGCTCGAGTGCATTAGAGGCAATCGCGACTGTCAGGTTGTCATTAATGTCGACGACTTCATCACCGCTTTCCAGCGCATCGACCGAATTAAGTACATAGGCATAACCGGTGCAGCCACTCTGCTTGGTGGACAGTCGAATGAACTTACCTGGCTCGTCTTTTAAGCGCGACTCGAAATAACGCACGGCGCTTTCTGTCATCGAAATTAACGACGATGATGGTACAAATGTTTCTACAGACATGAGTCTCCTCCTGCCATCAGGCTAGCATTAGACGAGCTTTTTTGATGCCTTCAAACAGCATTTCAACCTCGTCTAGCGTATTGTAAATGGAAAACGATGCGCGCGCAGTGCCCGGCACGTTCAGGCGTTTCATTAATGGCTGAGCACAGTGATCACCAGTGCGAATAGCGATGCCTTGTTTATCCAGCAAAAAGCCAATATCGGCTGGATGTGCACCGTCTATAATAAAGCTTAGCACGCCAATTTTCTTTTCGGCTTGCCCAACAATGGTTAAGCCATCGGTTTGCTCAGCTAATTGTGTCGCTCGCGCCAATAAAGCGGTTTCGTGAGCCAGGATATCGGCAGCATCATATTGTTGCAGCCAGTTAATGGCTGCCGCCAGGCCAATAGCACCGGCGATATTCGGTGTGCCGGCTTCTAATCGGTTTGGCAATTCACCCCAAGTGGCATCTTGGTAGCTAACGGTTGCGATCATTTCACCGCCAACTAACCATATCGGCCAGTCCTTTAAAACTTCATAACAGCCCCAGAGTACACCAATACCGGTAGGCCCAAAGACTTTGTGTCCGGAAAAGGCGTAAAAGTCACAGCCAATATCCTGCACGTCAATCGCACCATGCGCGACACCTTGTGCACCATCAATCATCACCAGAGCGTCCTTCGCCTTGGCGGCGGCGGTGAGCTCTTTAATTGGGTTAATGGTGCCCAGCGCATTTGAAATATGCGGCATTGAAACAAAAGCCGTATTCTCACTCAGCAGAGCATGAAACTGATCGGTATTGAGTGAGCCGTCTTCGTTAATGGGGACGACTTTCAACGTTGCGCCTGAGCGTTTACAAGCCTGCTGCCAAGTCACCAAGTTAGCGTGATGCTCCATCTCGGTTACCAGGACTTCCTCACCGGCTTTTAGTCGCTGGGCAACGCCGTTAGCCACCAAATTAATGCCTTCCGTTGTGCCACTAGTCCAGATCACCTCTTCCTGACGGCTGGCGTTTATATATTCAGCAACGGTTTTCCGCGCTGCTTCATAACGCCGGGTCGCTTCATCGGACAGGTAATGAGCGCCGCGGTGAACATTGGCATTGCACTGAGTATAGTAATCCGTCAGCGCATTAATGACCGCCTGCGGCTTCTGAGTGGTTGCCGCGTTGTCCAGATAAACTAAAGGTTTACCGTGAACCTGACGGTGCAGTATCGGGAACTGCTCACGAATTTGTGCAACGTTCAGGCTCATTGCTGCTCCATCATACTTTCAAATCGCGTTTTCAATATGGGTTGTAACCAGTCAGCCAAGGCTTTATTTGGCATCTGGAACACCATTTCCTGCACGAAGCCGAAGTTGAGCATCACCAACGCTTGCTGCCTGTCGATGCCGCGAGTCAGCATGTAATACAATGCCTCTTCGTCGATTTCAGCTACTGTTGCACCGTGAGCGCACTGCACATCGTCTGCGTAGATTTCCAGCTCAGGCTTGGTATTAATTTGAGCACCGCGGGTTAGCAACAAGTTACGGTTATTCAATTCTGCCAGTGTTTTTTGCGCATGGCGGTGAATATGAATACGTCCGTTGAATACGGCTTTTGCCCTGTCGCCAATAATGCCACGGGCGTTTTCTTCGGTGGTACCGTTGGGGGACGCATGCTCGATGGTGCTGTGCAGGTCAAAGTGCTGTCGTGGTGCCAGTAAATACACGTTGTTAAACTTGGCGAACGCATGCTCACCAGCGTGTTCAATGTCCACGTCCAGACGCGTTAATTGACTGCCATAGCCAATTAAGGTGCTGTTCATTTTGGCATGATCGTGCAGTTTGAAGTGGCTGCCACCAATATGAATGGCATCGCCTTCATGCAGAGCAAAGCGGTAGTGTTCTAAACTCGCTTTTTCGGCAATATCGTATTCAGCAAAAGCGGTGTTCAGACTATTACCTGAGCCACTACCGTGCTCTATAATGGTTGCCTGAGCGTTCTCACCCAAGCGTACCAATGTACGCTGATGAGACTCAATGCCGGCAGAAGCGAAATTAACAACACGAATCGGTTGTTCAACTTTTGCGCCAGCGGCAATATCAATAACAACACCTTGCTGTGCCAGAACGTCGTTTACCAGGCCGAACAAATGACGGTTGGGTTTTACTTGCGCAAAAATAGCTTCCGCAGGCTCACTTGGTGCCGTCAGTTCACTAATTGTCACGCCTGTTGGCAGCTTAAGTTTGCTGATGTCGGTACTCAGCTGACCGTCAACAAACACCAAATCCAGGCTGTTTAAGCCCTCAATCATTGGCGCTTCAGCGGTAGCACTACCTGTGGCTGTTTTCAGCTCTAGGTCAGCAACCGAATGCAATGAGGTATAACGCCAGGCTTCAGTGCGGCGTGTCGGCCATTGCTGTTGTTTTAGTGTGTCCAAGGCTTGTGCCCGGACCGGAGATAGCCAATCGTCAACGGTCGAGGCACGTTCTAAAACGTGGTTTAACCATTGACTCATGCATCAGCTCCTTCTGCTTCCGCTTCTGCTAACCAGGCATAACCCGAAGCTTCAACTTCTTTAGCCAGTTCAGGGCCACCACTTTTCACAATCTTGCCTTTAGACAGAATGTGAACGTAGTCTGGCTGAATGTAGTCCAGCAGGCGCTGATAATGCGTGACAACAATAAAGCTGCGCTCACCGTCGCGCTGGCTGTTGACGCCTTTTGCAACAACTTGCAGCGCGTCAACGTCAAGACCCGAATCGGACTCATCAAGAATGGCTATTTTGGGCTCCAGCATAATCAGCTGCATAATTTCGTTGCGCTTTTTCTCACCACCGGAAAAGCCTTCATTCACACCGCGCTTTAAGAAATCGAGCGGTAACTCAACCTGCTTACAAGCTTCTTTTGCTTTTTTCAAAAACTCTGCAGAGCTGAGAGTATTCTCGCCACGCGCTTCGCGTAGGGCGTTAACGGATTCTTTCATGAATTCCATGTTGCTCACACCGGGTATTTCAACCGGGTACTGGAATGCCAGGAATAATCCGGCTTGAGCGCGCTCTTCAACTTCCATGTCCAGCAAATCTTTACCGTCCATCTCAACGCTGCCGCTTTCAACTTCGTAGCCATCGCGGCCGGATAAAACGTAACCTAAAGTACTTTTACCGGCACCGTTAGGACCCATAATAGCGTGTACTTCGCCGGGTTTTATTTCTAGATTCAGGCCTTTTAAAATTGTTGTTTCTTCCACACGTGCGTGCAGATCTTTAATCGATAGCATGTTTTACCCCACTGAACCTTCAAGACTGATTTCAAGCAACTTACCGGCTTCCACCGCAAACTCCATTGGTAGCTCACGGAACACTTCTTTACAGAAGCCATTTACAATCATTGAGACTGCTTTTTCAGGGTCCAGGCCTCGTTGCCGACATAAGAATAATTGATCGTCACTCACCTTAGAGGTGGTGGCTTCGTGCTCAACAATCGCGGTTGGATTGCTGCTTTCAATATACGGGAATGTGTGTGCACCGCACTGGTCGCCAATGAGCAGCGAATCACATTCGGTAAAATTACGTGCGCCTTCGGCACCAGGGCCCATACGAACCAGGCCACGATAAGCGTTATTACTGCGGCCAGCGGAAATACCTTTGGAAATGATGGTTGACTTAGTGTTCTTACCTAAGTGAATCATTTTGGTGCCGGTATCGGCTTGTTGTCTGCCGCGGGTTAACGCAACTGAGTAGAATTCACCAACGCTGTTGTCGCCTTTAAGAATACAGCTTGGATATTTCCAGGTAACAGCCGAGCCTGTTTCTACCTGAGTCCAGGAAATTTTTGCGTTCTTCTCACACAGGCCGCGTTTAGTGACAAAGTTGTAGATACCGCCTTTGCCGTTTTCATCGCCCGGGTACCAGTTTTGCACCGTCGAGTATTTGATCTCTGCGTCATCCAGTGCAACCAGCTCAACCACGGCCGCGTGCAATTGGTTTTCGTCACGCTGTGGTGCGGTACAACCTTCCAGATAACTGACATGGCTGCCTTCTTCGGCAACAATTAAGGTCCGCTCAAACTGCCCGGTATTCTGTTCGTTTATACGGAAGTAAGTTGATAGTTCCATAGGGCAGCGAACGCCTTTTGGAATATAAACAAACGAGCCATCGGTGAAGACGGCGCTGTTCAGCGCCGCGAAGAAATTGTCGCCACGTGGCACTACGGTACCTAAGTATTTTTTAACTAAGTCAGGGTACTTGTGAAGGGCTTCAGAGATAGGGCAGAAGATCACGCCCGCTTCTTCCAGTTTCTCCCGGAAAGTAGTGACGACGGAAACTGAGTCGAAGACTGCATCGACGGCTACACCGGCCAGCATCTCCTGCTCGTGCAGAGGAATACCGAGTTTTTCATAGGTGCGCAGCAATTCAGGATCAACCTCATCTAACGACTTAGGTTTATCTTTCATGCTTTTCGGCGCTGAGTAGTATGAAATAGACTGGTAATCCACTTTGGGATAATCGACGTGTGCCCAGTCCGGCTCTTCCATTTTTAACCAGGTGCGATAAGCCTTTAGACGCCATTCTAACATCCATTCTGGTTCACCTTTAATGGCGGATAGACGGGCAATGACGTCTTCATCCAAGCCAATTGGAAAAGTCTCTGATTCTACTTCTGAAACGAAGCCTGCATCGTATTTACGCGCAAGCGCCTGATCAATCTGTTCACTCATGATTTACCCACTCTAAAAGCTGCGGATGGGAGTTTCGCCCGTTACTGGCTACTAGTATAAAATACCTGACTAAAACACTCAACTTTATCTGTTGACCGACATTATACGGGATCACAGACTTTTTGTCGCTTACTTCACCGACTGGCGCTAAGATCTTCCCGCTTTAGTACTTGTGGTTATACTTTGCTTGAAAGAGAACACTTGTTACATTTTGTTACATGTTCTAAGGTGCAAAAACTTTCCGTACAAAAATTGATCGTATATTATAAAGGGTCACATCGTTCGTTATAAAAATGTAATTTGAGTCGTAAGCGCAGTGGCGAAGGTGTGTTTCTAAGTTTAAGGGATGTTATGACGCGTTTTACTCAGTTAGCTTTAATTGAACATCAAAAGCGTACGCAAAACTTAGGGTTACTTGCAGAATCCCTAGAAATTCCGGTTGTCCACCGCACCTTCGCAGAACTTGTTGAAAAACAACCTGAGCAAGAAACGATGGTGGCCTACTCATTGGGCTCAGACCAACTCTCCCGTTCAAGTACGACGAATGAAATTGCTGCATTAACCCGAAACTACCCATTATTTCTAGTTAATGCGAAACATGATGCCATTCGTCCAAACCAAGCACTCAATTTGGGGGCAAGAGGCATTATTTATGAAAACGATCACTTAGACAGGGTGTTAACGGCTATCAAAGTGATTAGCCAGGGCGAACTCTATTACCCTAGATCGCTTCTTTCCGACAAAATTGAAGAAATGATGCTGCGGCGTCAAGCTGGTGATGATTCTTTTACAACAGCATCTCTTATTAATTCGCTAACTCCGCAGGAATTAAAAGTGATTGAGCTGGTAGCTACTGGCGCACGCAATAAGGAAATCGCGGAACAGCTAAATATCAGCGCGCATACCGTAAAAACCCACTTGTCATCTATTTTTCGAAAGACGGGAGCGCGTAACCGGGTTGAATTGCTCAAATGGTCCAGTTACGCAGCTTCGGTTTAATACACAATTAACTCTCTGACCGCCAATAACCCATTTCCTGCCCTTTCTCAATAAGTTCAACCAATGCTTTTTCCATAGCATGCTTCACAGATAACTGCACAGGCTCGTTGGTTGAATAGCCGCCCTCAAATTCGGCTAAGCGGTTGAGGGATACATACCGGAATAATCCCGCTCTTAACTCTTGAGAAAACACCTTTTTACTCGCCGAAACAGAGACCAGGACTTGGCCGCTGTATACGTCGACAGCACGAAGATAAACCGATACCTGGTCTTCCCGATAGAGCTCCGATGCGCCGATACCAAAGTATTCGGCGCCGATGCCCCCAGTACTCACATTGGTGTCATAGCTAATAATACCGCCTTCTAGTAAAAGTCGCGCTTCGCTCAAGGCCGGAAGCTCGTTTTTCTTACTGGAATTATGAATTTTTCGCTCAGTTAACAAGTTTTGCAGGTTTTCTCGTTCCATTGGAAGAAACCAGCCAGACTCGAGCAACATTTGTGTCAGCATGGAGGTTGCTCCTTGCGTCACGGCCGTTGAGAAGCTCGAAACATTGGCTTGTGGTTTATATTGACCTGTTTGGTCACGAAAAGCGTAAACCGAGACCGGGATACGAGTTTTAGGTAACGGACTTTGCTTCAATGCGACCATCATTGAACTGGGCGCATCAATTTCAGCCGGTTGCACATTAATGTCTGTTGGCTTAGGCATTAGGGCACAGCCACTCATTAGCAAGGAGGCAATAATAGGAATAATTTTACGCATGTGATTCCCCGCTTATATTGACGGCATGGTGATAACGGTTTGTTCACCAGTTCCGTTGTGAGTGATATAAACGATAACGCTGCCATCTGGCTGACCGACAACCTCAACGGTGTATTCGCCGGTGTCATATAGGCCTTCAACGATTTCACCATCTGCAATGCGGCGAGTGAGTGAGTTGATGATATTACGCTCCAGTGCCTCTCGGAATCTATCGACAAAGGATCTGTCGGAGTCGGGCGCGGTATGCGCATTCTGGCTTTGTGCTTTCTGCAATAGGAAACTTCCGTTCATTGGGTTTCCGCCAAAGCTCGGATTAATGGGTTGATAGACAATTTCAGTTGCTGCGGTATTGGCCGCGATTAAAAAGCAACTTATGAAGAGCCAACGTAATTTCATAGTTTTTGCCTTTAAAAATGATTATCTTGCGGCGTATCAAATACGGAGTCGGCTTTTACACGTGCGACTTCGTTAATACTAATAAGAATGGCTTGCTCGGCCATTTTCTTAACGTCGTTTTGCCGTCGTCCAAAATAGGTTTCGAAAATCTTTGTTTGCTCCATTTCCACCCATAAATAGGTGCCAGCTTGCGGATAAACCTGCTCATGGATAACGACCGTAATTCCATTGGTTGAGGGGATGTCACGCCAATAACTGGTGTAATAAAAGAAGAAATCTTTACCGAAACGCGAAATGGTTCTGTCCAGCACCATGCCGCCAAGCTCAATTTCATCAGCCTGACTTATTGGAGAGCACAACAGAACGAGTAGAATGAGTTTTTTTAGCATAAATACTAAGAAAGCGGCTGCACTATGCAGCCGCTAACATCACAACTTAGTATTGAACAACAGTAGCGACGTTGTAATCGCCTTGTTGGTAAACACTCATGGTGTTGCCGTCGCTAGCTTGACCGCCGGTTACCACGTTGTAATCGCCTACTTGTTGAATATCAACACTGCCGCCACTACCGCCGACAATGAAGGAGCCTTCGTCACCAGCAATAATGTTGCTGTTACCTTCTTGATAGAAGCTGATCAGGTTTTCATCGCCACCAATAATGGTATCGATTAAGTTGATATCGCCTTGCTGTTCAGAGTCTAATGTATTGCCTGAGGTAGTTCCTGCATCGTAAGAATATGCAAGTGTCACGTTGCCGTCACCTACCTGGTTAGACATAACGTCATTGTCGTCGCCAACAATAACAACTTCTGCATTGTTAGCATCACCACGTTGGCGGCTTTGGATATCGTTAGAAACGCCAGTCGTTGCGACACCGTTGAAGTTATCATCGCCGCGGCTGCTGACCAAAATATCATTTTGCTCACCGTAAGATTCACCTACTGCAATATTGTTGTCGCCTAACTGCTCAAGCTCAACATTATGCATATCGCCTTCAGTGGCAAATACGGCGTAGTTGTTGTCACCGCGTTGGTATGCATCAATCAGGTTATCGTTGCCAACCATGCCTGTAGCCGCTTCAACAACGTTAGTGTTACCTTGTTGTTGAATCGTTATAAAGTTGGCGTCGCCCTGAATTGGTTGAATTAAGAACTCGTTGGCTGAACCGTCTTGAAATACATCAACAAAGTTCTCGTTACCTTGTAAATTTTCGGCAATGAAGATGTTTGATGAACCAAACTGTTGTGCGAAGACCTGGTTGTCGTCGCCATCCGCACCGACAACACCGCCGACGTTTCCATCACCTTCCTGAATAGCTTCAAAGGTATTGCGGTCACCGGTAGCATTGAAGTATCCGGCTTCATTAAGTGAACCCGCTTGATCGCTAAGGAACAAGTTGTCGCTACCAACGATTTGGAAATTGCTCCAGTTAGTATCGCCTGACTGGTAAGCTTCCGCAGAGTTGTAATCGCCAGCAAGATCAATGGCCGCTTCGTTGGCTGAGCCTGCTTGTTCGATAGTTGCTGTATTACCATTACCCTGAAGGAAAATGCTGGCTGTGTTTGAGCTGCCTTCCTGATAAGCGGATAACCAGTTATCGTCACCAACAACATCGGCGTTAAAAATATTCCAGAATCCTGACTGGTCGCCTTCGGCTACGTTAAAGTCACCCGTTACGTAGACATAAGCTTCTTGCCAGTCGTCAAACTGGAGCAACGAAGTGGTGTTGCCTTCACCATATTGGTCGGCATAAGCCCAGTGTAAAAAGCCTGCTTGCTCTACGTACATCTCGTTACCAAATTCAGTGGCACCGGTAGAGTCCTGATTAATCGCTGCAATATGAGTATCAGCTGCTACGCTGCCTGCGAAGGCAAGACCCATAGCCAATGCGATAGCACTTTTCTTAATCGTTATCTTAGACATGATGTTCTCCATAATTGTTTTAATCAAAACTGCGTGATGGACATTTCAGCAGCAGAACCTGATTGTTGGATGGTGATGGCATTATCATTACCGAATTGTTGTAACTGAATAACGTTGTTATCACCCAACTGCAGGATCATTGCTGAATTACCGCGTCCTGATTGTTCTGCAGTGACAGAATTATTGAACCCCTGCTGTTCCAAACTAAGAGAATTCTCAAAGCCTGACTGAACCAAATACGCGTAATTTTGCTCACCTGACTGGATAACTGAAGTGAGGTTGTAGGATCCGAGTTGAGCAATTTCTGCATGGTTGGCAAGGGCCTGCCGCTCCAGTAACCCTGCTAGCGCAACAGGAATGTCTTTTGCCACTCCGGGGAGTGAGACAAAAAGCAAAGCCAATGCTGCTAAAAGTTGTTTTTTGTAAGTCAAAGCGGAACACCTTTTGTTAATAATTCCGATAACAAGAATAGGTGCTTGCGAAACCGAAACAATCGTATGAAAGGGGTATTTTGAATAGCTCGACTGATAGATTCTTGAACGGTAATAATTATATTAATCAGATGGTTATTGTCTTTCTCTTCCCGTTGGCCACCAAACGGCCTAGTCCTTTATTCGTATTTAAACGGAGATTGTGTAAAAGCATAGCTTTCGCCATATCTTAACGTCAAAAATATGCTAATTATTTTTTAGTGCTTTTTATTTTTAGGCACGAAAGTAATTCATAAAACAACAAAACAGAGGAAGCAAAATGGCTAATATTAAAAAGTTAGTCGTTGGTATTTCTATGGCGTTAGCCGCAAGTTCAGCCGTTGCGGCAACGGATAAGAAAGCTGATGATGATTCATTGCTGGTTATGTTTAAGCAAGCGGTAACAAAAGAGCAACGACAGGATTTGATCAAAAATGCAGGCGGAAGCTTGCGGGCTCTGGATGAAAGAGGCCGAGACTTAGCGATGAGAAACATTGCTGATGGTCGAATTGCCAAAGTTAACGTTCGCAACGCGGCACAGCGCGATGCATTGATAAAACGCTTATCTCAGCATCCATTGGTTGAGGTAGCTGAGCCGAACTACATTATCAGCATTAATGATGCGAAAGACTCAAAGTTTAACATTCTTGCGACTCCAGATGATCCTGGTTTTGGTGATATGTGGGCACTGGAAAATACAGGGCAAAGCGGTGGTACGCCGGGTTCTGATATTGATGCACGACCGGCCTGGGATATTACAACCGGTGATAGCAATATTGTTATTGGTGTGATTGATAGTGGGGTTGACTACACCCACCCTGATCTCGTTGGAAACATGTGGGTTAACCCAGGTGAAGTCTGTGATAATGGCCAAGATGACGATGGTAACGGCGTGGTTGATGATTGCTATGGTTATTCGGCGGTAACATCCACAGGTGATCCTATGGATGAGAATGGTCATGGTACACACGTAGCCGGAACCATTGGGGCCAGTTCGAATAATGGTCAAGGTGTTACAGGCGTTAACTGGGATGTGCAAATTATTGGTTGTCAGTTCCTCGATGCGTCAGGCTTTGGTAGTACAGCCGCGGCTATCGAATGTATTGATTACATGACCAACTTAAAAGTTAATCATGGTGTTAATTTGGTTGCTACCAATAACTCCTGGGGTGGCGGTCCATATTCTGAGTCGTTAAGAACGGCAATCAGTGACAGCACTGACCAGGGTATTATGTTTGTTACTGCTGCAGGGAACGACGGTATCGATGCTGATGTGACGCCAAGCTACCCTGGTAGTTACGACTTGGATGGCATTGTCAACGTTGCCAATACCACGCGTACTGACAGCATATCTTTTGATTCAACTTATGGTCTGGAATCGGTTGATTTAGGCGCTCCTGGTACGGAAATTCTCTCGACCTATTTGAATGACGGTTATGCAACGGCGTCAGGCACTTCAATGGCAAGCCCGCATGTTGCTGGTGTTGCTGGTTTAGTTTGGTCAATTGCGCCGCACCTAACGATTGCCGAAGTTAAGCAGATTCTTATGGATTCAGGTGAGAGCCTTCCCGATCTGGCAGGTACGACTGTTTCTGGTAATCGTCTGAATGCTCTCAGCGCTTTGGAAGCTGCCGATCCGGATCCTGCCTATCGGTTAACGTTGTCTCCTTCAATGCAAGAGATTGTTGCAGGTGATAGCACCACCTTAACTCTGGATGTAGGAAGTATTGCCGACTGGACAGGTACTGTCGACTTAAGTGTTTCAGCTGAACCACAGTTAGATGTCGCATTATCTGCAAACCAGGCTGACGAAGGTGACAGCGTCGATGTTCAGGTCACTACGACGGATGAAACCCAATGGGGTGAGTATACGATAACCGTCAGCGGTTCAGATGTTGAAACTGGAGAAATCACTCGCGAGGTGAGCTCGAGCGTTTATGTTCTGCCACAAGGTTTATCTGACTTCTATTATGAAGACGCAGCAAATGCGGATATTCCCGATGATGACAGTAACGGTATCACCCGAGTCATCAATGTGCCGGAAACGGGCGTTGTGTTTGGTGCTGATGTCAGTGTGGATATTACTCATACATGGCGTGGCGACTTAATCGTTACTTTAACATCACCTGAAGGCACTGAGCATGTCCTGCATGACCGCGCCGGTGGTAGCGAAGAAGATTTGGTTCAAGACTGGTCTGTCGATACCTTTAACGGTGAAGACATGTCGGGTGACTGGACCTTACATGTTTCAGATAACGCGGGTGCCGATACGGGCACATTAAATCATTGGTCTTTGACTCTGACTGCGATTGAAGAAGATGATGGTTTACCGGATGCACCAGTTGCCGGGTTCGAAAGCAGCGTTGATGATTTAACGGTCACCTTTACCAACACGTCAACAGACAGTGATGATGATATCGCCAGTTACTTCTGGGAGTTTGGTGATGGCAGTACATCGACTGAAGCAAGCCCGATTTACGCTTATTCCGAAGCCGGTGTTTACGATGTAACGCTAACCGTTACTGATGCGACTGAGTTATCAGATAGCGTGACGCAATCGGTTAATGTCAGTATTACTGATATTGAGTTAAGTGTTTATCGTGCGACTCACTTACGCAACGGAACAACGCTGGTTGACCTGCGTTGGAGTGGTGCGGCAGGTGATGTTGATCTTTATCGTGATGGTGAGTTTGTTGAGACACTGAGTGATTCAGGTCGTTACCGTGATCGCTTTAAGTCTGACGGAAGCGACGTGGTGTATGAGCTGTGTGAAGCGGGCACTCAAGCTTGCCACTCAGCAACTGCAAGCTTTTAATGCAACATTGAAATAACAAGTTGTATTGATGTATATTTAGGGCACCAATTTTTTGGTGCCCTTTTTTAATTAGGATCACGGAAGATGAACACAGCAAAAGGATTCACGTTAGTAGAATTGATTATTGCCGTTGTTATCCTGAGTATTATGGCAATAGCGGCCTTACCACAGTTTATCAACTTCTCATCTGATGCAGAGCGTAGCCGAATACAATCTTTGGCGGGCGCCTTAGAAAGTTCCACTGAAATTATTTATGCAAAAGCAAACGTAAAAAACCTGCAAGAAGAGGCTGTGACTTGTCTCGGAGGAAAAATGGATGTGGCAACTGAAACGTGTCCAGACGGAGGATTGCTGCTTCACTTCGGGTACCCGGCTGCGACGGAAAGAGCATTAGAACAAATGGTTACTTTAGATGACTGGGTAACATCAAGTATTACCTCAGGTTTTTCAGGCGGTATCCGGATTGCAGCGACAGAAAAGGACATCACTGCTTGTTATGTTCACTATGAAGAAGCAACAATAGGCAATGCGGCTCAAGTCGTGGTTCATACTGACGGTTGTTAACACGAACTGCATTCCACTTCTTGCGAATAAAAACGCGCTGATACATCGGGGTGAGATCGTTTCCGGCCTTTCATGACATTGTTGCCGACATTATGCAGTAATGGGTTATCAGGATCGCTAGTCGGCCCTTTTGCGTGTTTCGCTAGGTAAGGCGGAAGTTTAAGCACGGGTACCGAGGCATCCAGTTGCGCAGCCATGAAAAAAGCAGACGAATACCGGGTAACACCGGATTTTGGGCTAGTAACGCGATGATTGGTTGCTTTCAAGTAACCGTTAGAAGCTAACTCCAGTAACTCACCAATATTGACAACAAACGCGCCCGGCCGTGGCGCAACTTTATACCACTGTTGTTCAAACTCTACTTCCAGCCCACTGTTTTCGTCTTGTAATACTAACGTGAGATAACCTGGGTCTTTATGTGCGCCAACGCCTTGTCCCGCTGTTTCTGAGCTTCCGGGATATTTAATGAGCTTAGTGTGACGATAAGGGCCTTTGTCAATTGTTTTGGCCAGTGCATTTGCCGGCTGCTCTAAACTTTCGCACAGGGCTTCCAACAGTAGCAGGGAAACTTCCGTGAGTTTGTCCTGCCAGTTTAGTAATTGTGTTTTCATTGTTGGTAACTGTTGTGGCCATTGATTCGGACCGATAAGCCTTTGCCACTCAAGACGTGTGGTCGATGGGTCCTGTGCCGGCAGTTCATCCATGATATCAAACTGTTCCCGGCGATCACGTCGGCCAGCGGTTAATTCCGTATAGTTTGCTGAGTACCCACGGAAATGCGGCGAATGAATCATCTGCACCTGTTCTTTCGCGCGATTATCAAGCGCGAAAAAAGCTTTTGCTGTATCCAGTACCTTTACTTGTTCTGCCAGTGAAATACCGTGATCTTCTAAATAAAAGAAGCCTACGTCACGCGCCGCTTGACCAAGCTCGGCGATAAACTCCTGGCGGTCAGTGGTACTAAGATAGAGCTTTCGCATTGATAGTACAGGTATGGGGCTTTGCATAACGGACTCAACTGGTTATTTCTGCGGTTGAGTTTACGTTGCTTGATAGCGATAACTAAAGAATCAAAATGTTCTATGGTAGACAGCTTGGCTATATCAATAATCCGTAATTAAGCTGGCACTTATTTCTGCTAGTACTCGACCCGTAACAGCTGGCTGTGTAAAATCTTTGGGTCTTTAATTAACTAGTGAGAAATTCAGAATGGGTCGCGCCTATCAAAACCGAAAAGATTCAATTGCTAAAACGGCGAATGCAAAGAGCAAAGTCTATAGCCGTTACGGTCGTGAAATTTACGTTTGCGCCAAGCAAGGTGGTGGAGATCCTGATGGCAATCTCGCGCTTCGAGGTCTAATAGATCGAGCCAAAAAAGATCAGGTTCCTGCTCACGTTATTGAAAAAGCAATAGACAAGGCGCAGGGCGGAGCAGGGGAAGACTTTTCTCCGGCGCGCTATGAAGGCTATGGACCCAGCAATTGTATGGTTATTGTCGAATGCTTAACCGATAACCCGAACCGCACCTTCGGCGATGTCCGTAACTGCTTTACCAAAAGTAAATCAAAAATTGGCGCTCAGGGCAGTGTTGCGCATTCGTTTGATCACTGTGCGATTTTTGCCTTCAAGCATGACAATGAAGACGAAGTGCTGGAAGCCATGATGGAAGCTGATGTTGATGTGACTGACGTCGAATTTGAAGATGGTCTGGTTACTGTATTTGCGCCAAATAATGAGTATGCGGCAGCCCGCCAGGCCTTAACTCATGCGTTTCCTGATATTGATTTTGAAGCCGACGAAATTCAGTTCTTACCGCAGGTAACCACCAGCATAGCTGAAGATGATTTACCAATGTTTGAACGTTTGATGGATATGCTGAACGATTTGGATGACGTTCAAAACATTTACCATAATGCCGAACACTAGATTGATACGGATCAACTCGATTTTTTTAAAACCTTATAAACTTTAGGGGTCTTCATTAACAAGGAGTTCCCCATGAAGCTTAAAGCATTATCGTGCGGTGTATTGTTAGGCTTGCTAAGCACTTCTGCATTAGCAAACGATTTTTCCATCAATGTTGGTGCCATCTCTGTCATGCCTGATGACAGCAGTAGCCACTTGAACGTTGTTGAGTCAGTAGCTGGTTTACCAGAGAACAGTACTGGCGTTGGTGTAAACACGAATACTCAGTTAGGTTTAACTTTTGATTATAAGTTAACTGAAAACTGGACGCTTGAACTGGTTGCAGCAACACCGTTCAGCCATGATATTACCGCAACAGGTTCGTTGGCTGGGCTGAAAATAGGTAAAACTAAGCACTTGCCACCAACCTTGCTGGCGCAATATCATTTTGATATCGACAGTGAAATGTTTAAACCTTTCGTCGGTATTGGTGTTAACTACACAGCTTTCTTTGATGAGCAAGTCGACCCGCAGTTGCGTTCAACGTTAGGCGACCTGGGTGTTGTTACCGACAATGACGATGTCTCTTTAGCGCTGAAAAACAGCTGGGGCTATGCTCTGCAAGCGGGTGTAAATGTCGATCTGAGTGAAAACTGGGGTCTTCATTTCATGGTTAGTCGCATGGATATCGATACCACAGGTGATGTTCGCGTAAACGGTAATACCATTGAAAGTGTTGATGTTGATATCGACCCTTACGTTGCTATGGCCGGTGTTCGCTATAACTTCTAAAGCCTTTGCGCCGCTCAGCCATTGAGCGGCGCATTTTTAATGTGGTGAGCGTTTTGACAATTTGCGCTGTAACGTACGCCGATGCATTCCCAGTTCTCGTGCTGTCTTAGAAACATTTCCCTGATTGTCATGCAAGGCTCTTTGAATATATTCCCATTCTATTTGCCCTGGAGTCATAGGTTTCACTGCTTCTTGTGTTTCTGATTCTATTCCCTTCAAGCGGGCCAGCAATTCATTGAGTGTAACGGGCTTGCTAATGTAATCTGTTGCCCCTCGTTTCATAGCCTCAACGGTTGTGGCTATGCTTGCGTAACCTGTCAACATAATAAAATGGGTGGGCGCAAAGCGGTGTTTCAATTGCGTAATTGCGTCGAGCCCCGACTCATTTCCCAGCATCATATCCAGAATAATGGCGTGCACAGTATGTTCAGAGGTGGCATTCAAAGCCGCTTTACCAGAAGTGAAGGTTTGAACTTGGTAGCCGCCTTTAAGCTCAAGGCGTCGCTGCATTACGCTTAAGAAGGGTAGGTCGTCATCAATAAGTAGAACGGTATCGGTCATAAGTTTACTCTGGACACTCGTCTAAAGGAGAACAAGGCAAAGTTACCAGCGTCACCAGGTTGTCTGACTCACGGAACCAAATAACTTTACCATTAAACTTTTCGATAGTCGCATTACTGACGGTTGCTCCAATGCCATGCCCGGCCGTACTTGGCAGGAAACGTTGTCCCAGCTCCTTTATCGTCTGTTCACTCAAGCTATTGCTTTTATTGACTATTTTTATCCGCCATTGTGAGTTAAAAACTTCTGCGTATACGGTGACTTTGGGATCTGATGTATCTAAGGCCGCATCACAGGCATTTACAATAATACTGGTTAGGGCGGGAAGTAATGTGCGATCAGCAATCAGCTTGCCGTAGTCGTCGAGATTGTTATTTTGCCATTGGATTTCCGTTTCTGGTCGGGCTATAGACATCAGATATTTTACTTCTGACCATAGAGATCCTATCTGAAAATGATCTGATTTCTGCATTCGAATGTCCTCTGCAATAAGACGCCATTCTGACAGCTTTTGATGTATTCGCTGAAACTGCTTCTGCAGAGAAAGTAACCAGTCGGGGGTTGTCGATAACTGCTCAATACCTTCCTCTAACAAGAGTTGTGCGGATTGCACAGGTGTTGCCACTTCGTGGGTGAGTTGTGCGGCAGCAGTTCCTATTGCCAAAAGCTGCTCATTGCGTAATTGTCGCTCTCTAAGCTGCTGAATATCCGCTTCCTTTTTCGATATTTGATATTTGAAGTACAAGGTAACGACAGCAATAATTGCACTGGTTATGACGAAACTAATAATCATAGATTCGAAATGGGCGTTCATTCCGTTGTGTGCGTGGTTTACTGTGGAGAATGGAATAAGCTGCGCTAACTGTCCCCCTACACTGACTAACCATAATAAGAGCGCCGGAACATGTGGAAGCCACATAAAGGAGAGCACAACGGGAACGAGTAAAACCGCATTGAAAGGGTTACTGGCAGCGCCATTGAACGCGATAATGCTATTTAGTATGAGTATTTCAGCGAGTAAAAAAACAAAAATAATGGAGTGAGGAAAGTGGCGATGGCGGGTGAGCGCCATCGCAATAATTAATAGCATAAGAGTTCTCGCGGTGCGTTTTTTATTAGCTTAATTAAAATGAGTAACGAATACCAAAGTTAACTGAGCGCCCTGCGCCGGCTATATTATTAAATCCTTGCTCCGGAGTGTTGTTATATTGAGCAATATTAACACCTCCCAAAGGCTGCCGGTAGAAGGTATCAAATAGGTTAGTAACGCCCAGTGTCAGAGTCAGTTGTGACCACTTGTATTGCCCTTGCCAGTTTACCAGATGGTAACTGTCGGTTATATTTTCGAGACGACGAGGATCAACGCGATCTTTTTTAGCAACCCACTCCCAGCTTAAACTTTGCAGCCAATTTCCATTTTCCTGATGTAGGCTTAAGACACTGTTAAGAGGCTTTATTTGGTAGAGGGGCTGCTCATCAATGTCTCGTTCTCCCCGAGTGTAACTGACGCTACCTTGTAGTGATAACAACCCGAGTAATCCAGATGTATTCCAGCTTTTCCCGGCGTTAATGTTTACGCCAATCAGCTCAGCATCTTCATTGACCATTTGTAAGATATTACGTTGCCCGGTGGGGATATCGGAGCGATTAAACTGACCAATAACCTCTGCATCAATAGCATCGGAAATTTGGGTGTAATAAGGGCTAATGCTGAAGTCCCAATTGTTATCGCTATTGTATGCATAGCTTGCACTAAGAGTGTGTGCCGTTTCGGGTTTTAGGTCTATATTTCCAACGTAGCCGTTAGCGTCGCCGAACCAGCCGATCATGGTTGCTGCCATGACTCCACGGCCCCAACTGTAACGTTCATATAGGTTAGGAGCCCGGTTTTTTCTTGCTATTCCAAATTCTAGCGACTGGTTTGAATCTATGGTGTATAAAGCCGTCAATGTCAGGTCGATAAGCCAGTCAGACTGACTGCGGTTTGACGCGTTAAACTCATCAGCCGCCGCTGCATCAGCATTAGGCATACCCATTATTGGCATTCGGTTGTAGGGTTGAACGGCTCCGGTGTCTGTATGTACTTGCTCAATACGAACCCCGGAACTGAGTTGCCATTGCTGAGCAGGTTGCCAGTCCAGCTCGGTATAAGCCGCTATTCGGCGACGTTCTCCATCATTAATATTCAGGTAATCGTTAGGTCCCATCATGGCTGATGATTCTAACGCTGGCCAGTAGTCGTCAAGTTGGTACAAAAAAGACTCCTGGCCAACGTATAATGTGGCACCGTCAAGAATAGGCCATTGCCATTCAAGTTTGTAGCTAAAGTCATCGGCTTCGGTCAGCATAGGCATCATACCGGGCTTTTCTTGAGTGAAAAATCCCATCTCGTGCTTCACCCCTTGCCAATTCAGTTGGGCCTGAAACTTCCCCTCATTATTTAGCGAACTTTGATAACGCAAAACAACTCCGGTACTTTGGTTATCCGTCATATCCATGTACTGGTTAGCAAACCCCTGAAATGGAATACTTTGATGATTTACCTTAAATGACAACTGCTGTTCAGAATCTTTCCAGGAACCGATGAGTGAATGGTTTTGCGCTCGATATAAGGTATCCAGTACTCGGTTTCCATTTCCGTCATCGTAGCTTTTAGCATCTTCATAAGCTCCCTGATATTGAATAGTTAAGTCACGGCTAGACCATTCAGCACCAGCACTGGTTAGCCAGTGAGACGCGTTAGATTGATACTCGGCAGCTAAATAACCTTTGTTCCAGGAAAGCTCCTGTGAGTCGGTAAAGTTAGGGTTTATCTGGTCAACCCGGATAACGCCTGCAATATTGTCGCCTCCCATCCGCACAGGGCTGATTCCTGCGATAACCTGAGTTGCTTCAATCTGGCTGGACGAAACGTAAGATAAAGGCGGGTTCATCTGATTCGCACAGGAGGCCGTCAGCTCATTGCCGTCGATACTTACTTTTATGCGGTCACCCATCATACCATTAAGGACAGGAAGTGCGGACACGCCCCCGGCAGCCGAAAAGTCAACTCCTTGTTCTTTTAGAAGTTGGCTCGCATCTCCTAGCGCTGACTCGGGTTTTGTTGTCTTAATCTGAATAATTTCATCTATTTTAATCGGCTCTTTGGCATCAAGTGGAGAAGTCATGCCAGCTAAAGTGAGAGCAATAACCGAAAGAGGAAAAATCGAACGCAAGCGTTGGGACATCTTTAGCGGTATCCTTATTCTAAAAGTGAACTCCAAGTGTGAGGTTCATTTTAAGGATGTTATGGCAGTTGTTCGATGCGACAAAAGGTAGCATCCCTTTAGGAGTACCACTTAAAGTGAGGGGCAGAATTTATCTTTTAATAACTTCATAAAAGCTTCGGTGTCCGGATCTTTTATTGAGTAGTAGACGGTTTGTGACTCTTTACGAATGCTGACCAATTGCTGCTGACGCAATACCGCCAGATGTTGTGAAAAAGCTGACGGGCTTAAGTCAAAATACTGATGTAACTCACCCACACTTTGTTCACCTAATGCCAATCGACACAAAATTTGTAAGCGGTGAGGGTTGCCTAAAGAGCGCAAAAAGCTAGCCGCATTCTGCGCTTCTTCCTGAAGCATCTCTTGTGATTCTGTTGCACTCATGGTGTCTTTATTTTCCTGCTTTTTCTAACTCTCGCTCAGTCTTCAATCCTAACGCTTTTTTCATAAAAATACTTGCCGGACAAAAGCCAGTGAAAGACTGTTGAAATAGGTTGGCGCCAACAAATACTGTTAGCCACACCCAACTGGGATGAACCCAGTAAGTTAAGGCTATGGACAACAATACCATAAAGCCAGCAAAGGCAGTTAAAGCTCTTTCGACACTCATTATAAAGCTCCTTAACGTTATATTAAAACGCGTACCTGACTCGTAGGTAAGCATTGTTGTTTTCAGTAAACTGCCCGAAAAAGGTATTCGGACGTTCGCGGAAGAACAGATTAAAGCCACCGCTGAATGACCAGTTATCGTCAATGCGGTAGTCAAATGTCGGGCGTAAATAGCCGTCGTTTTGATTCGGCGACACAAAAGCAAATAGTGATAGATTCAGGTCATCACGCTCGTCGCGCCAGGTTAAGCGAGTGGTGAGTACGGTGCGTGTTTGGGTGTCACCTTTCTCAATGTAGGCCTGAAAACCGCCGGTAAAGCGTGTCCACAGCTCTTGCTCATAGCCAATCAGTGCGCGCCAGTGGTCTGCTGTGTCGTGACGGTTGTAATTGGCGACTTCGGTATTCACCAGTCCTGGTCCCAGAGGCATTCGAACGGAGGCGCCAACCACAGTTAAGCGGCCGAAGGTGGGTTGGTAGTTGTCAGTCACTGCCTCCGGGCTTTTGGTAAAGCCGTCGTAACCATAGACTGCGTATTCCACACCCTCGTAGTTACGAAACAAACGCAATGCGTACTCATGGCGGGTAGGCTCTATAAACTGAATAGAGGGGTCGTCACCGGTTAATTGCCCTGTGAGTGGGTTAAAATAGGAAATTCGCTCGCCACGAACGTAGTTATCGTGGTCAAACTCGGGTGACCAGACAACGTCGATATTAAACCAGTCGAAATAGCTGGTCATTCGTAGCGCATCAGAAGGCGCTTTTAAGTATTCCTGGTCGCGACCAACAAAAAACGACTGCCAGTCTTTAGGGAACAGGTCGTTAAGGAATAAGTAGTCGCCAGTGCCCCAGGTGAGTACCTGACGGCCAACTTTTATATCGGTGTTATCGAAAACCGTAAACTGCGCATTCAGTTCGCGAATTTGGCCATGCCAGGTTTCATCGAAACCGTCATACCAACCATCGGTTTTTGCGGTCCAGGTTATGTCTTGCCAGCGCTCGTTAAAACCAAGCTGTAGTCGAGGCTCGGCAATAGACAGACGCTTGTGATAGGGGGAGGATTCGAGCCGTCCGCCTATTGCCGCCTCAACATAACCGTAGACATCAATACTTGAGTCTTGTTCCGTTCCCCAGTCACTTTCCCATTCGTCATCACCCCAGGAGTCCTGTGCCGGTGAGGCTTGAGCCAAGGTGAAAAGAACGGTAAACGTTAAAATTTTCCGGTATGGCATCGTTAGTCTCTCAGTTGTAACCATTCTGCCGGCGGGTTACGCAGACTGCGCTCGCTGAAAATACTGTCCGGCATGCCAAGATTGTATTGCATAAAGCGGAACTGCATTTCTGTTTGTCCGCCATTGGTTAAGTCAGACATGCGTGAATGAGTCACGGTTGGATAGCCCTGTACCGTTTCCACTTTCAGGACTTCCATTTTTCGGTAGGCTTCGCCGCTCTCGTTATAAAAGGTGCTTTCTACCGGCAGCATGTGCTCTTTATCAATAACGACTTCGTAGTAGCTGAACTCGACGTTGCCAGGGTCTTTCGGTGTGCCTTTTAATACGTAACTGTCTTCGTTTTCAGAAATAAGCTCGTAGTTATCCAGCGCCGTATTGCGGCCGGAAACGTCTTCATAGAAAAAGTGTGACCCCACAAAAGAGGTGCGCTTATCGCCAGCGGATATACGCTTCACTAAATCGAGATCAGGCAAATACAACCAGCGGTCATCGTCGTCGTTGACCTGTTTGACCACACGGAACACCGTGTCACGCACATCGGCAGGGCGTGAGAAAAATATCATCATTTCTTGTACGCCGCCGTCCTGCTGGTCTTTGCGCAAAATGGTGAATTGGCGCATTTGTTGGCGGCCCTGATTATCAGTAATGATCATGCGTGCGGCACTGCGACCGTCATCGCCCGAATAATAGGCGTTTAATTCAGCTTGCTCGACAATTTCACGCGCGCTTTTCTCAGCACCAATGGCCTGGCTGCTAACAAATAAAACGGCGGCGGATAACGCGGTTAAAAATAGAGTTTTCATGATTGACCTCCACGGAATATGAGGCGGCTAAACACGGTCATTACCGCCGGGAGCATAATAAGTGTCACTATGGCCGATATCGCCATAATGCTGGCTAAGAATACGCCCACGGTAATGTAGGGCACTAGTGGTGCGAACAGCAGTGGCGTAAAGCCAATGGCAATAACAATGGCATTGCGGGAAATGGCTCGCGCGGGCTCGTCAAACATAACCGCCAGCGTGTCTTGCCAGTTACCGGTTTGCTTGAAGGTTGCGCGTGTGCGTTCAATAAAGTGAATAGCAAAGTCCACCGACAGTCCAAGAGTCAGCGACGACAACACAGCAATAGGCATGTCGTAGTCTTTACCGACCCAGCCAATAAGACCATAAATAAAGGCAATGGTCAGACTTAGCGGCAGCATAGCCAGCACACCGAAGACCACCGAGCGGAACAGCAGTACCATCATAATAAACACCACCACAAAGGCGCTGATTAAGCTGTCCAGCATGCCCTCGACCATGGCTTCCTGCCACACCACGTTCAGGTAAGCTTTACCGGCCCAGTCTATTTCAATGTTAGCAGGCAGTGGATTGTCCTGAATGTAGTTATCGATAGCGTTGACGACTTTAGTTACGTGCTGGTTGTCACCACTGGTCAGCTGCAGCCACATTAAGCTGCGTTTGTAGTCCGGGGTAACAAAGTGCCAGAGGTCTTGCGGACGGTGCGATGACTGGTACTGCAACAGGGTTTGCGCAACACCGGCGGCATTGTCCGGCAGCTCGTAGTCTTTTTCCTCGCCCGAGCGTAATTCACGGTTCACCGTCTTCACCACGTCGGACAGGCTGTTTGACTTGCCCACCAAGCCTGTTGTTTGCAGGTACGCTTGCATCTTGCTCATGTAAGCCAGTAACTCAGGGCTTTGGAACGCCTTGCTGGCGGTATTCAGTTGTTCCAGCTCAGTCATTAAGCGCTCTAATGGCTCTAATTGGTCAGAGCCGACGCTGAAGAGCAAGTCATCAATTGCGATAATCCACTGGTTAAAGTTCACTTGCTCTTGCTCAAGCAGAGCGCATAAAGCATCCCGCGATTCTTCAGACAGCGCGTCGTTATTCAGGGCGTCACGAACCGTTGAGCGAGCTTTTTCGGTCGCATCTAAGGTGTTTTCAAATACCACATACGCGTTGTACGTCCCGGCAAAGTGGTCGTTTAATACCTCGTCAGCAATACGCACCTCGTGGTCAGGTTTAAACCAACGAACCGGGTTGTCGTTAATGTTAATTTGCTGAATACCGAACCAGGCAAAGGCTAATACGGCCAGGAAAAAGGCTATCCACAGCTTCGCATGACGAGCTGCAACAGCGCCGAGTTTTTGTAGCCAGCCGTCTTTATATTCTTCATGAGTCGCCTGCGCAAAGCCTTCCAGCGTTGATGGTTTCAGTGCACACAAATAGGCAGGCACGAAAATAACGGTAATTAAGAACGCCAAAAGAATACCGGAACCAACGAAAGCACCGAACACTTGTACTGGTGGAATCGGCGTTAGCATTAATGAGTAAAAACCAATAGAGGATGTTATTGAAGTAAACAGCATGGGGGTAAATAAGTGCCCCAGCACGTCTTTTATCGTGTCTTTTGCGTTCCCTTTTTCACGGTATCGGTCAGAGAACTCAGACATAATATGTACCGAGTCGACCACCGCAATCGGCATTAGGAAAATGGCTATCATCGACGACATAATGTGCACGGTAAAGCCAAACGCAATGAGCGCGCCCATGGTAATGAGTACGGTCGACATCGCGACTATCATCGCTGCGCTTATGAAGCGCACATTGCGGAAGAAGAACCAAAGCAACGCGAAAATAACCGCGGCAGCTAATGGTGCGGAAATGCCCATTTGCACAAACATTTCAAAGCCGAACTGGTCTTCAGCCACCGGCAAGCCAGTAATATGCCAGTCGTCGCCGCCCTCTAAGGTACTAATTTTGTCACGCAGTTGCTCCGCCAGCGCATAGCTCTCGTCTTTACTTTCAATAGGCACATAAATAGCGGCGGCTTTGTTATCGCCGGAGACAATGGTGTTATAAAGCAGTGGCAGGTCTTCAGCCTGCTGCTGAATGTATTGAGCTTCGGCGTCATTTCCCGGAGGTTGCTTCATCATCCATTCAAAACGAATGGTGCCGGGGCCTTCCTGAGTAATATTATCAACGTTAGCCAGTGACATCAGGTCGTCACTAACCACCCCGTCCAAAGACTCCGCGTAATTCGACACGGTATGCAGGTCGGTTAATGTCTCTTGGTTGTATACGGTGCTCTCATTCACTACGCCAACGACAATCATGTCATGCATAGCAAAGGTTTCTTTTACCTCATTATGGAAAACCCGCTGCGGATTGTTGTCCGGTAGCATGTTCTCCGGATCAGTATCAATGGTAATAGAGGGAATGAAGGCAGCAACAGCAATAGTGATCAGCGTCAACATCCAGAAAACGCTTCTGCGGTAACCTGTCGCCAATTTCATAATGACATTGATCATATTAATTCCGAATTAACTAATTTAGATAAATACGAAATATAGTCGATAATTTCTGATTTGTCATCTAATAAATTTGAAAAAGGCGATATGGCTCACAAGGATAAAATGACAGGGTAAAGGGGCCGTTAGGTCCCTTCACTCTCGTTGATTAAAAAGCCGGAATGTCGGTTTGTGCACGTCCAAGGATCAGCGCATGAATGTCGTGAGTGCCTTCATACGTATTCACGGTTTCTAAATTCATAACGTGGCGTATGACATGGTATTCATCGGCAATACCGTTGGCGCCGTGCATGTCCCTTGCGGCTCGGGCAATATCCAGCGCTTTGCCACAACTGTTACGTTTTATCAGTGAAATAGCTGTTGGATTCAGGGTTCCTTTATCAAGTTCGCGTCCGGCCTGCAGGCAGCCTAATAAACCGAGACTAATTTCAGTCTGCATGTCGGCCAGCTTTTTCTGTACTAACTGATTGGCGGCCAGAGGACGACCGAACTGACTGCGCTCTAAGGTATAGTGTCGCGCTGCATGCCAGCAGAATTCGGCGGCGCCAAGGGAACCCCAGGCAATACCGTAGCGTGCTTTATTAAGACAGCTAAAAGGGCCTTTTAAGCCGCGCACTTCGGGGAAGATGTTCTCTTCCGGGACTTCCACTTCATCCATGACAATTTCGCCGGTTATGGACGCACGTAGCGAGAATTTCCCCTCAATTTTTGGCGCGCTCAGGCCTTTCATGCCTTTTTCCAGTACAAAACCGCGAATGTCGCCCTCGAATTTAGCCCAGACCACAAAAACATCCGCAATAGGCGAGTTGGTTATCCACATTTTGGAACCTGACAGCACATAGCCACTGTCAGTTCGTTTGGCTGTGGTGCGCATACTGGCAGGGTCTGAACCAGAATCGGGCTCGGTCAGACCAAAACAGCCAACCCATTCACCACTGGCTAACTTAGGTAAGTATTTTTTGCGTTGCGCGTCAGTGCCAAAAGTGTAAATTGGGTGCATAACTAAAGACGACTGTACACTCATAGCACTGCGATAACCGCTGTCGACACGCTCAATTTCGCGTGCAATAAGACCATAACTGACGTGGCTAACGCCGCTGCCGCCGTATTCTTCAGGTAAGGTTGCGCCAAGTAATCCAACGTTACCCAGCTCGTTCATAATTTCGCGATCAAAGTGCTCGTTGCGGTTAGCTTCTAGTACTCGGGGCATTAACTTGTCCTGAGCATACTGATGGGCACTTTCCTGAATCATTTTTTCTTCATCTGACAAAGCATTTTGCCAGTTAAGGGGATCTTGCCACGTATAGGAAGCCATAGTTACTCCGTCGTTGTGAATGGCACGGACCGATTGTGCAACTTTTTTCTATCCAGGATGGTTAGCATGGACTGATCAGAGGTAATAATACCCTGCTTTTTGAACAGGGTAAAAATTCGGCTGACGGTTTCTATGGCTAAGCCCATATAATTGGCGATATCTGTCCGTTTCATTGGTAGTTTAAATTCCGCAGGAGAACGACCGTGCTGTTGCATATGTTCACTTAGCAGCAGCAGGAATGAGGCCACTTTCTGCTCCGCGGACGTGCTGACGATATTGATGTACTGTCTACTGTTATGAGATAAGCGTTGGCTAAGTAAACGGATTAGATTCTGATGAACACCATCAATATTTTGATCAAATAAGCTTCCAAGTTTGATTTCACACAGCATCGATGTTTCAAGCGTTTCGCAGTAGGTTGATGCAGCGCCAGTGGCTATAGCCTCAAGACCAATGATATCGCCGACTAAATGAAAAGCTGTCACTTGCTGTTGACCACTCTCATTTAAAGTAAAACACTTTACTGAGCCGCTTTTTATGGCATAAACCGAACTGAGTTTTTGTCCGGCTTCAAAAACAGTGGCTTTTGAATTAAAAACCTGTGCTTTACGACTGCTAAGATCAATCGCTTCAACTTTGTCTGGAGTGAGGCCTGCTGGCACACAGACAGACTGCATGGAGCACTGGTGACAATGAATCGGCGAGCGAGCCGCTGTATGGGTCATAAATAATTCTTGCGGTTTCTGCTTAGGTGTTAAAAGACTATCACTCCGGTGAAAAATCCACCATTGATCTATGTCAATTTTTGCTCATTAAATTGCTTGATTAAACGACTTTCGAATAACGCTTTTGACCGTGGTTTAGGTATTCGTCAAAGCATGCGCAGATGCTGCGAACCCAGAGACGACCTAAGTCAGTGACACGCAGTTTGCCGTTGCTCGTGTTGACTAAGCCGTCTTCGATAAAAGGTTTTAATAGCGGTATGGCTGCGTCAAAGTGTACCCAGAAGTCGTCAATATTCCACTGCGCTTTAAAGGCTTCTGTATCGATCTCGAAGTGGCAGATAATCTGAGAAATCAGAGCTGCGCGCAGCTTGTCTTCGTCGTTTAAAGCCATGCTTTTTATTATCGGCTTTTGTCCGCTATCTATCATTTTGTAGTAAGCTGGAAGCTCTTTTTCGTGCTGCCAAAGCACGCCGTTTACCTGACTAATAGATGATACGCCCAGGCCGAGTAATACATCCTGACCATCGGTGGTGTAACCCTGGAAGTTGCGTTGTAACCGGCCTTCGCGTTGAGCCACAGCCAGACTGTCATCCTTTTTAGCGAAATGGTCCATGCCAATAAATTGATAACCCGCTTCGCTTAGTTGAGTAATGGCTTGTTCCAGCAAATGCAACTTAACCGACGGTTGTGGAATAGACTCTTCCGGTATTTTCTTCTGTCCGGCAAAACGTTGAGGTAAATGCGCATAGCTAAACACAGAGATGCGATCAGGAGCCATTTCAATGACTTGTTGAATAGATTTCTTAAAAGTTTCCGGACGCTGATAAGGCAGGCCGTAAATAAGGTCTAAGTTGATTGACTCAAAGCCTAATTCCTTACTGAGTTTTAGCTGGTGCGCAATAAGCTCAATATCCTGTACACGATTGATAGCAATTTGAACTTTCTTGTCAAAGTCCTGCACTCCATAACTGACTCGGTTGAACCCCAGTTCACGTAAATGACGAAGCTTTTCATCGCTGCAGCTTCGTGGGTCAATCTCTATGCTAACTTCAGGGTTATCCGCGAAGGTAAAATGCTGATGAACCCGTTTCATTAGACGAGTTAGCTGTTGCTCGGTCAAAAAAGTCGGGGTGCCTCCGCCTAAATGAATCTGGCGGATCTTTTTGTCTTTTACCATAGGTTGATACATCGCCATTTCGCGAGCGAGGTAGTCCAGATACTTATCGGCTTTATGCTGGTGGCGGGTAATCACTTTATTACAGCCACAGTAATAGCAAAGCTTGTGGCAGAAAGGTAAGTGCAAATACAAACAGAGTTCGTCACCTGAATTCTTTAATGCGGCTTCGATGCGGCTTTCTGAAAATTGTTCGGAAAGCATTAACGCTGTGGGATAAGACGTATAGCGAGGTCCATTAATGTTGTATTTTTCTATTAACTCTTTATCCCAGGTAACTGTACTCATAACCACCTACTAACCGCGGTCAAAAAACGGTGTCATTCGCAATTTATTTTTCTTTGTAAATAAAATTCATCGGTGGGTCTACTATTAAATGTAATGGTTTATACTGTTTTTGATTTTTATCAAAATTTTCTAGTGAATACGTTTAAATCGACCTTTTTGGCGCAATACCAATGCCTGTTGATGAGACAAAGTTTTACTCACAATGAGTTGTCATTATTTTCAGGTACAAATTCCGGCCGAGTCGCTAGCCAGTAACCAACAGAGAGTAAAACCACACCAACCAGCCCTTTTAGCCATGCAGGGACTTGCGGGACCAATAACCATAACACCAGGTAACCCGTTGCCATCATAACCAGGGCTATGACTTTTGACCGGCGCTTTATGACACGGTTGTCGCGCCAGGCTCGTATGTCCGGGCCGTATTTGGGGTGATTAATTAACCAGTATTCAAGGCGAGGCCAGCCTTTGCTGGCGGCCCAGAGTGCAGCAATAAGAAAAGGAACCGTCGGCATGACCGGCAAAGCGATACCAATCAACCCAAGTAGCACAAAAAATAAGGCTAGGCTGCGCCAAAGTAAGCGAATTAATAACGATTGATCCATGTCAGTAACTCTGCTTAAAGTACATCACCTTTTCCAGATACCGGCGGCTTTCTGCTAAAGGATGTTTAGACGTTAAGTCCCGGTAAATAACGCCGGGCTGAGTTCGGTTCATTATCTGTATGGCCCGGTTGCGGTTGGAGGAGAAGGTTTTCAGTACATTGCCGGCACCCCCGTTGTATGCTGAAACAATAGCGTACTCACGGCTGCTTGGGTTCTGTACGTTGTTCAGGTACTGGGTGTTGAGAATGTATAAGTAGGCACTGCCAATATCAATGTTCTGGGCCGGGTCAAACAGTTGTTCAGAGGTCGGTTGCCCCGGCACTTCACGTACTCGCTCAAAGACATCTCTTCCGGCGGTGGCTGCCACCACCTGCATTAAGCCATAAGCATTGGCATGGCTTACCGCATAAGGGTTGAAGCTGCTTTCGGTTTCAATAATGGCGTAAATAAGCTCAGGTTCAATATCGTAGCGTTTTGCGGCGGCAATCACGTAATCCGAATATTGGTGTTTGCGCAGCGCTTTATGGTCGTCCACCAGTGCAATTTTCACTTCATAAACGTCGTTATCTTTGGCGCTGCGTTTATTAAGCTTGTTATTAACTAAGTACTCAGCAAAGCGGTTGGCCCGCCATTGGTATTCAACCACAACGTTATCCTGGTCAACAACTTGCCCTCGCAAAAAGGGCTTTCCCGAGCCCTCAGGTTCTTGAGCGGTAAAGATATCAACTGCGGTTAGGTCTGCGGGTGTTAGCAGTGTGCGCACAATCGCTGCCTGCAACTGCTGTCGAGTTTGTTTAGGATCGTCGCTGTCATGTAAAGTGGCAACGGTCAGTAAACCTTGCTCAAAGTCGACAACGGCTTTAGCGTGAAAGTTATCACTGTATTTTACGTATTTTTTCTCGCTGGGAACGGTGTCGTCGTCTTCTCCCCAAATAGCTTCAGCAACGGTGCGAAGGTCGCGTAATGCTTTACGCAGGTCTTCAATATCGTTAATAAGCTGGCGCGGGTTGCTGCGATAGCTTTGTAAACGCTCGCGTGCTAGGGACTCAATGGCGGCGGCAGGGTCGTTACCACTGAGGACTCCGGAATTGATGACACGCCCGGCGTCTCTGGGCGTCATTTCACAGCCAGCGAGAGTTACTGTCGTGGCTATAGCCGCTATTAATGTGGTTAATTGAGTCTTTTTCTTCATAGCGCCTAAATTGAGCTTCACTTCCCTTGTTCAAGCTTTTACATTAGGGAGACATAAAAATAAACCCCAAGCGCTGTTTTAACAGTGCATAAAACAACAGGAATGAAGATGCGCAGTCTCAAATTAGCGGCGCTGATAGCCGTTTCGTGGTTCGTTATGCCCACTCAAGCACAGCAACTTGCTGGCGAAAGCTCATTACTTCCCGAAGCCAATTACAGCGACTCCGACGTTAGCGTCGAGCAAATTCTGGGCTACCCAATGGGTACCAAAATTACCAGCCCGGCGGATATGAGCCGCTACTTTGAAGCATTGAAGCAGGCCTACCCGAAGCAAGTGAAGCTACTTGAGTATGGCAAAAGCTGGGAAGGGCGCAGGCTTTATTATGCGGTTATTTCCAGTGAAAAGAACATGGCCGACTTTGACGGCTTTATGCAGGGAATGCAGTCCTTAGCTGACCCGCGTAAAACCGATAGCGACGAGGCTGGTCAGTTAATTGAGGAATTGCCTGGCAGCATCTGGTTGTCCTATGGCGTTCACGGTAATGAAATTTCCTCGCCCGAAGCGGCAATGATGACGGCTTATCATTTGCTGCATGACCAGCGTGAGCAGACTCAGCGCTGGCTGGATAACACCATGGTCTTTATTGACCCGTTGCAAAACCCGGACGGGCGGGCTCGCTTTGTGGATCGTTATTACATGAGCGTCGGCCTGGAACATTCTGGCGATCGCCGCAGTGCAGAGCAAAATGAACCCTGGCCAAACGGGCGTACTAATCACTACCTGTTTGATATGAACCGCGACTGGATTGCGCTGACTCAACCTGAAATCAGTGGGCAAATTGATGCCTTATTAAAATATTATCCGCTGGTTTTTGTCGATTTGCACGAAATGAGCGGTGACTCTACTTACTACTTCACGCCTGAGGCGCGGCCTTATAATCCACTGATAACCGATGCGCAGCGCGAAACGCTGAACTGGATTGGTAAAAATAATGGTCAGTGGTTTGATAAAAAGGGCTTTGACTACTTTACCCGCGAAATTTTTGATGCGTTTTACCCAGGCTACGGTGCCAGTTGGCCTTTGTATCAGGGCTCAGTTGCTATGACTTACGAAATGGCGTCGGCGCGTGGACACTTATTTGAGCGCGAAGACGGTGACGTACTGACCTACGCCGATGGTGTTCAACAGCATTTTATTGCGTCTATTTCGACAATCCAAACGGTTTCTGAGCGTCGCGAGGCCTTATTGCAGAAGTTTTGGGAATACCGTAAATCAGCGGTTGAAGCCGGTAAAGACGGCGATGTCCGCTCTATTATTCTGCCCGCCAAAGATGACCCGGCTGCGGCGCGCAAGCTGTCGTCCTTGCTGGTTGAGCAGGGTGCTGATGTGAAGCAGGCAGAGAAAGCGTTTGATGTGTGCGGAAGCGACTATGAAGCTGGCGCTTATATCATCGATATGGCACAGCCTGCGCACCGTATGATACGCACCTTAATGGACAAGCAAGTGGACATGGCGGATGATTTTCTGGCCGAGCAGGAACAACGCCGCAACAACAATTTGCCGGATCAAATTTATGATGTAACAGGGTGGTCGCTGCCACTGATGTTCAATGTGGACAGCCACCAGTGTGATGACCTGCCGGATGTTGCAACCACCTCAGTCGAAGAAGGGCGCATTGAGCCGGGCCAAGTGATTAATCCAGACGCGGAAGTGGCCTTTTTGGTTCGTTGGGGTGACATGAATGCGGGCCGTTTCCTCACTGCCGCGTTGCGCGAAGGGTTAGAAATTCGCCAGAGCGGATTAGCCTTTACCCATGAAAGCGCCGGTGAATTTCCTGGTGGCTCATTGATTTTAACCCGTGCTGATAACCCGAATGGCTTGCAGGAGAAATTGCAGGAATTGGCTAAAGCGTCAGGCGCAATTGTTGAAGGCGTTGACTCAAGCTGGATGACAGAAGGTCCGAACTTTGGTTCGCACAATGTGAGTAAGCTGGAAGCGCCGAACATTGCTATTGCCTGGGATGAACCCGTCAGCGCCTATAGTGCTGGCCATACACGTTTCGTTATCGAACGTCAGATGGGCTATCCGGTAACGGCTATTCGCACAATGCAACTGCTTCGCTCTGACTTGGACGGTCTTGATGTTCTGATCCTGCCGGAGGGGCGTTACGCTGACGTTTTCAATGAAAAAACGGTCGAGAAAATTCAGCAGTGGGTATCAGACGGCGGTGTCTTATTGACCTTAGGCGGCGCCTCAGCATGGGCCGTTGAAGCCGGCGTGTTAAATACCAAGCTTGAGCGCAAAGTACCCGAAGAGGGCGTTACCGAGCCTGGAGAAGAAATTAAAGTGGATGGCAAAGTCATTGAAAGCCGCGAACAATTTTTAACTGAAATAAAGCCGCATGGTGCTGATCCAGATTGGGTGCCCGGTGCGTTATTAAATGCCGAAGTTGATACCGACCATTGGTTAAGCGCCGGGGTGAAACCACAAGTTATCAGTATTTATAACGGCAACGATGTGTTTACGCCCATTGATATCAATCACGGCCGAAATATTGCCTGGTTTGCCGGTGCGGATAATATGCTGGCGAGCGGCTTCCTTTGGGATGATATTGCTCAACAATTGCCATACAAACCGCTATTAATATGGCAGCCAACGGGCAACGGCATGGTTATAAGCTTTACTCAGGAACCCACTTACCGCGCTTACATGGACGGTTTAAACACCTTGCTGATGAATGCGCTGTTCCTGGCACCGGCAAAAGCACAATAGGAGTCTGACATGGCAGAATTTGGCGTCATAGGTTTAGGGCGCTTTGGTGCCCGAACCTCAAAAGAGCTGCTCGATCTTGGTCATAGGGTAATAGGCGTCGATTCGGACGAGAAAGCGGTAGAGGCGATGGCGGATGTATTAACGCATTCAGCCATTGCTGATGTGACCGATGAAAAAGCACTGAAGGAGTTGGATTTAACCAACTGCGAAGTCGTGCTGGTGGCTATAGGGGAAGATCTTCAGGCCAGCTTGCTGTGCGTGTTGCACCTGAAAAGCATTGGTGTAGAAGAGATTTGGGCAAAAGCAACGTCGAAATCTCATCATCAAATTTTGTCGAAGCTTGGGGTTACCCGCATTATCCATCCTGAAGAAGAAATGGGGATACGAGTTGCACAGTCATTGAACTATCCGATGGTCAATGAGTACATGTCACTTGGCCATAATTGGTATTGTGTTGAAATTAGCCTTGGCGAGCACCTTAAGGGAAAAACATTGGAAGATATCATGCCTGATGATAGTGAGTTCTTTCATATTTTATTAATCAAACGACGTGACGAAGTTACGGTAGATCCTTCATTATCAATGAGTCTGGAAGGTAATGAAACTTTGGTGATGGCTGGCAGTTTAAAGGCGCTGAAAGCGATTGCCCCTAAGCTAAAAGAGCCTTCATGAAGCAGTGGATCCCATCAACAGCCTGGCTGTACCGCCGCCCGGGGCGAAAAAGACGAAAAGCTTTCAGTGCCAGTCCGCCGGTTATTTTGTCGGGTGGCTTTGCCTGCTTGATTATATTGGGCACGTTGTTGTTAAAGTTACCTTTCGCAACGGAGCAGCCAATAACCTGGTTAGAAAGTTTATTCACGGCGACTTCAGCCGTCACCGTGACTGGACTGGTTGTGGTCGATACCGGAGCAACGTACACGCCATTTGGAATGGGGGTCCTGGCCTTACTGATACAAGCCGGAGGCCTGGGCTTTATGACCTTTGCTGTGTTAGCCGCTATTTCCATCGGCGGTCATGTTGGTATTCAGCATCAGGTGCTGGCTAAAGAAGCCATGCAACAAACCAGTCTGGCCAGTATCGGACGCACGGCTAAAGCGGTTGTCTCATTAGCTCTAATTGTTGAAGCCATTGCAATAATAGGCCTGACGCTTACCTGGTGGCAGGAAAAAGGATTTATTGACGCTTTTGCTGAAAGCATCTTTTACGCTATTTCTGCTTTTAACAGTGCCGGGTTTGTTTTGTCTCCCAACGGTATTGTGGATTATGCCAGCAGCGTACCGGTGAATCTTATTATCAGCATTTTGTTTGTTATTGGTGGTTTGGGCTTTTCGGTTATTACTAATATTTACGAAAAGCGTCGTTGGTATAAGTTCTCGGTTTATACCCGGGCTATCTTATGGGCAACTTTAATCATTAATGTATTGTCGGTGACTATTATTTGGCTGCTGGAAATGAACAACCCGGCCACATTCGCAAACCTGAGTTTTGGTGATCAGGCGATGGCGGCTTGGTTTCAGGCAACCACACCACGTTCAGCTGGTTTTAACACGGTTGATACCGGGGCAATGACTGACGCAAGTGCGGTTTATACCATGCTGCTAATGCTCATTGGGGGCGGTTCAATGAGCACCGCAGGTGGTATCAAGTTAGGCACCTTCATTGTTTTGCTGGTTGCCACTTATGCGTTTCTTCGCCGTCGTGAGCATGTCACTTTATTGAACCGTACGGTGCCTCAGGAACTGGTGATGAAAGCGCTCGCTGTCACTTTGGTTACTTTAACTTTGATGTTTCTGGGCATATTTATCCTAATGATTTTGAATCCGCTGCCGTTTATAGATATAACCTTTGAAGTTTTGTCGGCTTCGGCGACCGTTGGATTATCCAGAGGAATTACGGCAGAAGTAACGGCGGCGAGCCAATTGGTGTTGGTGTTCCTAATGTTTGCAGGACGCGTAGGGCCGTTAACTCTGGCTTATTTTTTAGCGACGCCAAGGAAACGCCACGTCCGCTTCCCGGAAACCGATATTCAAGTGGGATAGCTCGATAAAGCGACTGACCGCCTAAGAATGCTCATAAGAGAACGATAATAAGAGATGCTTTTAAGATGCTGAAAAAATTAAAGTTTACACAAAAAGTGACAGCTGTTGCATCGTTAATACTGGTGTTAGTGCTGGGTATTTTTACGCTGACTAACTTTTTGCAGATGTCGACTCAGACCCGCAGTAACTTGCAGCATCAGATGCAGGCTTTATCGGATTCTGTATCCAGCAATATCTCGCAGTGGTTCAATGATCGCATGAGCATTGTTCAGGCAACGGCTGACGCTTATGACGTTGATGATTCCACCGCTCGTTCATTAGAACGTGTGCAACAGTCAAAAGCGGCCGGGAAGTTCAAAAATGTCTACTATGGCTTAATTGACGGAACCTTCCTGTTGGATGATCCGAGCATTGATTTGCCCGATGATTACGATGCCCGTAGCCGTCCCTGGTATCAATTAGCGGTTGATGAAGAGCAGCCAACCTATACCGCACCGTATATCGACGTGACAACCAATGAACTGACCATAACTGCGGTAGTCCCAATGCGTCGGGATAACCAGTTGGTGGGTGTTGCCGGCGGCGACATGATGCTTGATGAAATCTCAGACATCGTAAACGACATCGACTTTATGGGTCTGGGTTTTGCTTTTCTGGTAAGTGGTGACCGTAATATTCTGGTTCACCCGGATGAAGACTGGATTGAAAAGTCCGTCAATGACTACGCAGGGCAATCGGTGTCACTGAGCCCTGACTTTTCTGAATATCGCATTAATGACGCTGAGCGCCTGGTCTCTTTCCATAAAATAAAGGGCATACAGGGTGTTGACTGGTATCTGGGTGTGGTTATTGACCGTGATCAGGCCTACAGCAACGTGTCGACCTTTGCCTGGACTGCTGTCATCTATCTGATTATTGGCATTGTGGCGGTTGTTGTTTCGCTAACCTGGTTATTGCGTTTGCTGCTGAAACCTCTGCGCAGACTCAATGAAGCCGTGACGGATATGGCTCGTGGTGAGGGCGACTTAACTCAGCGGCTACCGGTTGAGTCGGATGATGAGTTTGGTCTGGTTTCACGCCGTATGAATGAATTTATTGAAAAAATTCAGCAAGCGTTACTTGAAGTAAACGCGGCGGCACAGCAGGTGGAAGGTAATATCCGTAGTATGGTCAAGGCGAATGATGATTCTATGGACATTGGCAGTGAGCAGGCGGGAAAAGCTAGCTCCGTAGCAACCGCTATTAATGAGCTGGGTGCCAGCGCGAATGAAATTGCGGAAAACGCAGCAAAAGCCTCCGAACAAGCCAGTTCGGGTACTGAGAAAGCTTCGTCAGCAAGAGATTCGCTACAACACAACCGCCAGCAAATTCAACATTTGTCCGAGCGTATGGATGCATCCAGTCAGGCCATTCATACTCTGGACGAAGACACTCAGAATATTGGAAATATTATTGAAGTGATTAAAGGCATTACCGAGCAAACCAATTTGCTGGCGCTTAATGCGGCAATTGAAGCTGCCAGGGCTGGTGAAGCTGGCCGGGGTTTTGCCGTAGTCGCGGACGAAGTGCGTAACCTGGCCCAGCGAACCTCGTCATCCGCTGCCGAAGTTGAATCGATGATAGAAAGGGTTCGGGCCGGCACTCGCAGTGTGGTTGATGTGATGAAAGAAAGTCAGGAAATAAGCAATGCCTGTGTGTTAAGTGCAGAGGAATCTGCTGAACACATGTCAGAGATCAACGCGATTATTGTCAATATCGATGACGTTAACCACTCGGTTGCTTCGGCAACAGAACAACAAACTTCTGTGATCCAAACGTTGGATCGTGACATTATGGATATCAGTAGTATGAACGATCAGAGTGTCAGCAATCTAAATAATACTAAGCAGGCGTGTCGTGAACTGAATACGGCATTTGAACGCTTGGAACAATTGGTGACACAGTTTAAACTGAATTGATTGATATCAATAATTGGAGAAAGTTATGAATAAAGCATGGATGATTGGCGCCTTAGCGATGCTAGGCGGTCCTGTTCTTGCAACCGCGCAGGCAGCAGAAACAGAACGTACAGAAGCATCACAAGAAGCCCAGGCTTACATTATCTCCCCGCAAGACGGTGAGACCGTGGGTAAAACCTTTAAAGTAAAATTTGGCTTAAGTGGTATGGGTGTGGCACCAGCGGGTGTCGATGTAAAACATACCGGACATCATCATTTATTGATTGATAAAGATGAGCTGCCGGCTATGGATAAACCAATGGGTGGCGATGTTATTCACTTTGGTGGTGGCCAGACGGAAACCACGGTGACGTTAGAGCCGGGTGAACATACGTTACAACTCATTCTGGGTGACAAAAGCCACATACCGCATAACCCTGCAGTGGTTTCAGAAAAAATCACCATTACGGTTAAAGACGACTAATCCAGCTCAAGCTCGAGCTGTAACTGCTCGTTGGGGTCAGGCAATGTTGCACTGATCCCCAACAGCCTCACCCCTTTTCCTTTACCACGCTGCCAGGCTTCATCTAATAGCTGATAAAACAGGCTGGGCGAAATAAATTGAGCACTACGCGAGACTGTTGTCTGAGTAAAGTCAGAGAACTTCAGTTTAAGGGTTTGGCTGCGAATGGGCTGCTCCCGCCAGTGAGAAATTTTCATTCTTTGCCGCAACTTTGGTAATAAATTGTCCTGCACATAAGCCTGCGCCGTTGATTCCAGCCGCATGTCGGTCGTTAAGGTTTGCTCAACTCCCACGCTTTTGCGAATACGCTCAGTAACGACTTCACGACGGTCACGACCATGACAACGCTCAAATAACACGTATCCGGCTTTTTCGCCGAGAATGGCCTGCAGTTGCTGTAAATCAATTTTTTGTATGTCTTTTCCGGTAGTGAGTCCGTGGTTAGTGAGTACTTGCTGACTCTTCGGGCCGACGCCGGGAATCTGTTTCAGCTTTAATGCCGCAATGTAACTCATGACTTCTGAGGGATGCACAACGAATTGACCGTCGGGCTTACGTTCTTCACTGGCAATTTTGGCAACCATCTTCTGGTTTGAAATACCGGCCGATCCGGTTATTCCCAGGGTTTTAATCTGTTCCCGCACAAAGTTCATTGCCAGAGTGGCGCTGCCCTTAAACTCTTCCAGGTGGGTTAAATCCAGATAAAACTCGTCGATCGAGGCAGGTTCAATGCGTGGTGTTAGCTCTTGCAGGATATCCAGAACCTTGTTGGACAGTTCCCGGTAATAATTGCCATCGGGACGTATAAAAGTTAACTGAGGGCATAAACGACGGGCGTGGCTGCCCGGCATGGCACTTTTGACGCCATATTGGCGAGCCAGGTAATTCGCTGTGGCAACGACGCCTCGCTCACCACCTCCACCAACAGCAAAAGGCCGTGTTTTCAGGCTGGGATCGCGCAATTCTTCAGCCGAAGCAAAGAAAGCATCCAAATCCAGCAGAGCTATTTTGCGAGCAATTTCAGCCAAGTGTTTATCCTTTGCACATTTGTGGTTATAATCGCATCCACTAACTGGGCGTGCAAGAACACCAGCCATTTGTAGGAGAAACCAGTGAAAGTTATGAATTCATTTTTCGTTAAGAGCGTTTTGGGCACTATTTCAATGTTGTTTGCGCTAAGCATCAGTGCGGCATCTGTGCAGGATGACATGTCACGCGAAGCAATAGCTGAGCGTATTAAACCGGCAGGTAAGCACTATGTAGCTGGTGAAAGCAGTGAGGCCGAGGAAAGTAGTGGTCCGCGTTCAGGTCAGCAAGTTTATGACAAGTATTGCACAGCCTGCCATACCAGCGGTGTTATGGGCGCCCCTAAAATTAACGAAGCATCTGACTGGGAAGCGCGTTTAGACCAAGGCATGGAAACGGTATTAAAACATGCGGTTGAAGGTTTCAATGCGATGCCTCCTATGGGAACGTGTAGTGACTGTTCAGAAGATGAAATTCAGGCGGCTATCGATTATATGGTCGAAGATATCTAAAAGACTTTAATTTCCAGACGCCATTAAAAAAAGGCTGCCAACTTGGCAGCCTTTTTTGATGTCAATTGACGTTAACTTATCCTCTCGACACCTCTTGCCAATTATTTCTCAAGCAAATCTTTTCTATTTTTTGACAGAGGTCTATACTGTACGACTGTTATTAAAAGCAACAAGTGTTAAAAAAGTGTGTTTTGCGGCATGGAGAGTCAGTGTTTAAGGGTGAACCTGAATGACAGACCGTAAGGTAAGCAAGGCGCAGCTTCAGGAGTTACAAACTGAAAATGAACGCTTGCAAAAGGTCATTGTCCGCTTAAAGGGCTTGACGCAAAAATACCGATCGGCTGAAGTCGTACAAAAAGCGCTGTTCCGAATTTCGGAGCTGGCGGCTTCTGCGCGCGAAATGAATAATTTTTATCAGTCGCTGCATGAAATCATCGGTGAACTGATGTACGCCCGCAATTTCTATATTTGCCTTTATGAACCACAAGAAGAACTGGTCGATTTTGCCTACTTTGTTGATGAAATTGACCAGGACACTTTATTCGAGCGTATTCCTTTAGAGCAGTTGAGTAAAGGCTTAACCGGGTATGTTCTTAGAAAAGGCCAGTCGCTTTTATGCCCGCCGGAAGTTTACCAACGGCTCATTGAGAATAATGAAATCGAAGGCTTAGGTGCTGAACACCAGGACTGGTTGGGTGTTCCACTAAAACGTGGTGATGTCACTATCGGTGTCATGGTCGTTCAAAGCTACAGCGCCGATGTTCGTTATGATACCTCTGATGAAGACTTGCTCACTTTCGTATCACAACACGTGGTTAATGCGTTGGAGCGATTAAAGCAACGTGACTTGATGCAAAGCGAGATAGAACATCAGACTGCAGAGCTGCGTCACGCGAATGAGAGTCTGATGAGCGAAATTACCATTCGCGAAAGGGCAGAGCAACAAACCTCTGTGTTGTTTGCTATTTCTGAGCTGACCAATACGTCCGATGATATGAATACATTCTACGGGCAACTACATCGGCAAATTGGTAAATTAATTCATGCTGATAATTTTTACGTTGCACTGTTATCCAACGATAAAAAATTCCTGCATTTCCCTTATCATGTCGATGAAACTGGCTCTAAGGCTGAACGTCGTCGAGTCGGTAAAGGCTTAACCGAGTATGTCATAAAAGGGCGGGAACCTGCTTTCGTCGATGCGACGGTCAGACAAAAATTACTGAAAAAGAATGAGATTGAGCTGGGCTATGGTGGTATGAAACTCGCCAAACAATGGCTGGGTAGCCCGCTAATGATGAATGGTCAGGTGTTTGGGGTTATTGCGGTTCAGACTTATGACGGCGACTTTCTCTATCAAAGTGATGATTTAGAACTGCTTAACTTTGTTTCGCAGCATGTAGCTGTTGCTATCGATAGAAAACGATCGGCGGAAGAAATTCAGCGAGTCAATCAGTTCCTGGAAAAGAAAGTCGCAGAACGTACCGAAGAACTGGTTTCAGAGATAGAGCGCCGAAAGAAAACAGAGTCCAACTTATTTCACGCAGCACATCACGATAACCTGACCGGATTACCCAACCGTATTTTATTTAATGAGCGTTTGCAGCAGGCAGTAGCTCATAAACGACGACATCCTGAGCATCACTTTGCGGTGCTGTTTGTCGATCTTGACCGATTCAAAAATATTAACGACACCCTGGGGCATTCTGCCGGCGATGAGTTTTTGCTGGAAGTGAGTAAACGTATTGGCGATTGTGTGCGTGACAACGACATGGTGGCGCGTTTAGGCGGCGATGAATTTGTGATTTTACTGGATACCATTACCAGTATCGAAGATGCTAAAGACGTGGCAAAGCGAATGATCCAGCAGATGAGCGAGCCTTTTCAGCTTAATGGTCAGGAACATTACTCAGGCGCAAGTATTGGTATTGCAGAATGCCTTGAAGAAACAGACTCTGCTGAGCGTTTATTGCGTGATGCGGATGCTGCCATGTATCAGGCCAAAGGCATGGGTCGTGGTCGCTACGTATTATTTGACGACAGTATGCACGAATCGCTGGTAGATAGTGTTCGTAAAGAAACGGCATTGCGACATGCAAAAGTTGATAAGGATTTTACTGTCAGTTATCAGCCAATAGTTGATTTAACGACGGGCAATGTTAAAGCCGTAGAAGCAAAACTTGAGTGGGAAGACCCAAGATACAGTTTTGACAGTGAAGAACTTTTACCTCTGGCGGAACGCACCGGACTTATCGTAAAGCTTGACCGATTTGCGTTGCGTGCTGCCAGTCACTGGTTAGTCGAGAATAATGTGAGTGCCGATACGCCTTTGCACCTCAACTTATCAGTGCGTCATTTATTAAAGACCAGCCATTTAAATGAGCTGGTGAATATTGTTATGGACAGTGGGGCCAAGCCAGAGAGTATCGCTCTGGAATTTGATGAAACGGATCTGGTTAAAGATGGCCGCCGGGTACTGGCTAGTTTAAGACGGTTGTCTGAATTTGGTTTTACCTTAGTGATTGATAACTTTGGTAGTGGCTCTGGGCCGCTGCAGTTCCTTTATAACTTCCCATTCACCATATTAAAGCTCGATCACCATTATATTGCGCGGTTAAGCAGCAATAATCGTGCTCAGGCCATGTTAAAACACATTGTTACCCTTTGCCATGAGCTGAATATTGACGTTTATGCTGATGGCCTGGAGACCGAAACGCAAAAGAACGAAGTAGAAAAACAAGGCGTTGTTATTGGCCAGGGCAGTTTTATTGATGACAACTACGAGAACCGTGTAGTGAAAGACGACGACACCAGTTTTGTTTGTGCTTAATCGCAAGCATTACTTAAGCGCATTTTTTAACATTTCCAGCCCCTGACTTCTTTGTTCTTCACGTTCCTCATCCGATTTTTGTTTGCGATGCTCCCACTCTAAATCGTCCTGCGGCAACTCGAGTAAAAAGCGACTGGGTTGGGGCTCTGTTTTTTCACCGAACTGACGGCGTTCTTTGGCCATAGTAAAGACTAACTTATGCTGTGCACGGGTTATGCCTACGTAGGCCAGGCGTCGCTCTTCTTCAATGTTATTTTCATCAATGCTGCTTTGGTGCGGGAGTAAACCTTCTTCCATCCCCACCAGAAACACATGCGGAAATTCCAAACCTTTGGACGCGTGCAGGGTCATTAGTTGCACCTGCTCAAATTGTTCGTCGTCTTCGTTACGTGACATCATATCGCGCAGTGACAGGCGGCTAACAACCTGGTCCAGCTCCATGGGGTCATGCTCTGCATCGCCTTTGAGCATATCGGATACCCAGCGGTGCAGCTCATACACGTTTTTAATGCGCATTTCGGCAGCTTTGGCACTAGGGCTTTGCTCAAACAGCCAGTCTTCGTAACCAATTTCACTGAGTAGTTGCCGCACCGCATCACTGGCGTCCGCCTGGTGGTCGGCTTGTCGGGCCAGGGTATCTATCATGTTGCGGAATACATCCACATGCTGAAAAACACCGGTGCTGAGCTGCGTTTTTAAATGGGGTGACTGGCAGGCTTCAAATAAGCTGCAACCTAATTCCTGCGACAAGCGACCAATACGCTCAACGGTTTGCGGGCCAATGCCACGGCGCGGCGTGTTAATAATACGCAGAAAGGCGGTGTCGTCGGTTGGGTTCACCAGCAACCGCAGGTAGGCCATAATGTCTTTGACTTCTGCGCGCGCAAAAAACGACTGGCCACCGGTAATTTTGTAGGGAATGCGATTGTTCATCAGTGCTTTCTCAAACAGACGCGACTGGTGATTACCCCGGTATAAAATAGCAAAGTGATGATACGGCGTTTTACGCAGGAACCGCTGTTTTACAATTTCGGCAACCACGCGCTCTGCTTCATGCTCTTCGTTACGACCAAAAATAACGCTTATCGGCTCGCCGTACTGCATTTCTGAGAACAGCTTTTTCTCAAATACGTGGGGGTTGTTCTCAATGAGAATATTAGCGGCTTTCAGAATACGGCCGTGCGAGCGATAGTTTTGCTCCAGCTTAACAACTTCAAGCTGTGGGAAGTCCTGCTTCAGCAGGGCCAGATTTTTAGGCTGCGCGCCCCGCCACGAGTAAATGGACTGGTCGTCGTCACCCACCACAGTAAACTGGGCGCGCTCGCCCACCAGTAACTTAACCAGTTGATACTGACTGGTGTTGGTGTCCTGATACTCGTCCACCAACAAATATTGAAACTTTTTCTGCCAGCGCGCGCGGGCGTTTTCATTGGTCGCCAGTAATAAGGTCGGTAGGCGGATCAGGTCATCAAAGTCCACGGCATTACAGGCGCTCAGATTATTTTGGTATTGCTGATAAACCTGAGCAAAGGCACTTTCCTGATCGTTTCCGGCTTTTTGCAACGCCTGCTCGGGCGAGAGCATAGCATTCTTCCAATGGCCTATCTGGTGCTGGCAAGCTTGAATCAGCGCTTTGTCGCCCTCAAATACGTCCTCAGTAAGGGCATTAAGCAAGGCGTAGGTGTCCTGGTCGTCGAATAAGGAAAAACCGGGTTTAAACCCCAGAGTGCTGAGTTCCCGACGGATAATGTTCAGGCCCAGCGTATGAAAGGTGCACACGGTTAAACCGCGCAGTTGCGCTTTTGGCAAGGTTTGCGCAATACGCTCTTTCATTTCTTTGGCGGCTTTATTGGTGAAAGTCACCGCGCCAATTTGGCGTGCCGTGTAAATTTGCTGACGAATAAGGTAGGCAATTTTTTCGGTGATCACACGGGTTTTACCGCTACCGGCACCGGCAAGTACCAATAAAGGACCCTGAATGTAATGTACAGCCTGGTTCTGGCGATCGTTCAGCATGGGCGCCGCGGAGTTCCTGATTCGTGAAAAAGCCGATAAGAAGCTCGGATTTTACCTGAATCTCCTGCTAAGCTAAACGAATAAGCAACGATTTACACAAAGAGAGACTTATGGACAACAAAACAATAGAGAATATTGCTCGCCAAATTAACGACAGTATGCCTGCTGGTGTTAAAGAACTGGCCGGAAATATGGAGCAGCGTGTTAAGCAAACCCTGCAGTCACAGCTGTCAAAACTGGATTTAGTCACTCGTGAAGAGCTTGACGTGCAGCAGCAAATGTTACTGCGTTTGCGCGAGCGCGTTGAGTTGTTAGAAAAAGAACTGGAAGCGACCAAGAACCAAAACAAGGACTAAGTCAGACGTATGATCCAATGGATTAGTGGGAAAGTTGTCGAGAATTACCGTTGGAGTTCTGGCGTTTTCAGTTTGAGAGTTGTGGCTGAGCCGTTTGATTTTAAGGCCGGGCAGTTTGTCCGTTTAGGCCTGAATGTGGGTGGCGAGCAGCTATTGCGTGCCTACTCGCTGGCCAGTGCGCCGGGCGAAGCCATACTGGATTTTGTCATAGCCGAAGTGGAAGACGGCGAGGTTAGTACTAAGCTCGCTAAGTTGCAGCCGGGCGACAGTGTGGACATTACCCAGCCCGCCGGTGGCTTTTTCACATTGGATGAAGTGCCGGACGGCGACAGCTTGTGGATGCTTTCTACCGGAACCGGCATTGGCCCCTTTATTTCCATGCTGAGAACCGAAAAGCCGTGGGAACGATTCAAGCGCATTAACCTAGTGCACGGTGTTCGTGTGGCAGAAGACCTGGTTTATCAGAGCCAAATAGAGCATTGGCAACAAGAATACCCCGGGCAACTGGGCTACCAGCCGGTGATTACTCGTGAAAACATCCCGGGCGCGCTCTCTGCACGCATTCCTGAACTGATTAGTTCCGGGCAGTTAAGCGACGCTCTCAACACGCCGTTAGACACCCGCGCACAAGTCATGCTTTGCGGTAACCCCGACATGATAAAAGAATCACGCGCCGCGCTGGCTGAATTGGGGCTTGCTAAAAACACTCGGCGTAAGCCTGGTAATGTGACTTCGGAAAATTATTGGTAAGACGCCTACGTAAATGGAAATTGCTGCTTCTCATGCAGCACGCGCAAAACTCGTATCTTGGTCCCGTCGATATAGTAAGGGACAAGCATTGAAATATCGGGGAGGATTAAAAGTCTTCCCTTTATATTCTCGCGTTTAACGCCAATATAGGGCTGCTCAAGCAATGTTTCGATTTTGCTTTGTATCACTGAATCGGTTTGCTCGGCCACTATAGGGTTAAAACTGTAAAGAAACTCGAAAATCCTTTCTCTGTCTTTCAGGGCATCCTCTTCCCAATAAATCATTTGCGCGCCTTATTCTCGAAATTGAGCTTTAAATTTTTCCATGCGGCTTTTTGCCTGTTCGTTATCCATGAACTCAGACTGGCCAGACTCCAACTTCTGGAATGCTTGGTTCACTTGTTCTGTAAGCCAGCTGTCCTGCGATAGTTGCTTTCGACGCTCCGATGCCAGCTGTTCGGCAAGCTGCCGACACGCGTCACTCAAAGTCCGACCTTCGCTCTCAGCCTGCTGCTGCGCTAAGTGCTTTGTTTGTTCATCGATACGAAACTGAATTCTTGTTTCCATGATGGTTCTCTTTTAAATGTGTGCTCACAAATGTTAGTACGAGCCGAAGCCTTTATCAAGTAATCCTTTAAAGAAGGGAGCTTGTAGCAAGCTCCCTATCTATTTCTCAGTTAATCTAGTTCAAACTGCTCGGTAGCTATGGTTTCCAGCTTGTCATAAGGGATGTAACCGGGCGTTACCTGCTGGCCAATGATAATAGTCGGTGTGCCGCGAAAGCCTAGTTCGCGAAATGCTGACATATTTTTGCGAATAACCGCTTCGCTTTCGCTGGACGGTGACAAAAAGGCCTCGGTACCCGTGACTTGCGCAACGCTTTGCAGTGAGTCAGCGGTATGCATGCCCGACTTTTTCATCATTAGGTTATGAGCTTCAAAGAACGCCTTAGGGTCATTGCGCCACAGGTTCAGTCCATAGAGTGCTGAGTTGGTTTTGAGCCCATCGACCTGCTGTTGGCGTAAAGGCACAAAAATGTTCACGACCTGAATAGACGGGTATTCCTCAACCAGCTTATGCAGGCCGGGCTCTAACTTTTTGCAAAACGGACAGTTGTAATCGGTAAAAACAATGATTTTATGCGGCGCATCTTGGTCACCTAAAATTGGATGTGCCGCCGACTGATACAGCCACTCCTGATGGTTAGCGAAGGCGTTTTTTTGCTCACTTTGCTGTTCTAAAAAGCGCTGTAAGCCTCGGTGAATGTTTGGAATAAGCTCCGGGTTTTCACGCAATAGCTGTTCGACTTTTTCCAAGTCTTCTTCTTGTTGCGGGTTTAAATCTTGCGCAAATACGTTGCTGCTAAAGATAAAAGCAACGATGAAAAACGTTTTATAGATAAAATTCATACTACTTTCCTACTTCAAAAAACTGGTGAAACCAAAGACGAATAAACAAACCGGGAGGTGTTGTGACCCCAGTTGTCGCCGAAACTATGTCACCGTTTTCAATAATGATGATGGTTGGCGTGGCAGATACCTGCCAGCCATTTGAGACGCGGTTGAGGTTGTCGTTAACAATAGGGAACTCATACCCTTTCGCCTGCGCGTAGCGCGTGAGTTTGTCGTTGTCGCCGGAGCGCAACGCCACGCTAATGGTTGGGTAGTGGTTGCCAACGTAATCAACCGTAGGCGATACCGCCGGGCAAACAGGACACCAGGTTGCCCAGAAATACAGCACAACCGGGCTGTCCTTGCTCATCTCGCGTAAGTTATATTGCTCGCCGTTTATGTCCGTTAGTGACGACAGCTCCGCCGGAACAGACTCCGGCACGTCACTATTACGAAAGGCATCAACTACGAAAGCGACGACCGAGAACAGCACAATATAAAGCGCTGCGGTTCGTAGCCGCTTTGCCCATGACGGTTTCGCTTTGCTATTACTCACGAGCATTCTCCAGTGCGTCCATGACTTTGTCTTTACTGAGTACTACGGGCAGGGTTACACCGTCCGGAGCCCCGGGTCCGTAGACTTTGTTAAAGGGCACACCAAAGGTATTGTTGGTCTTTAAGTATTGCGTGATGCGCTCGTTGGCTTTGGTCCAGTCGCCGCGCAGGCGGGTGACATGTTCCTGACCTAAGGCTGTAAATACCGGGTCTTGCAGTAATACGCCGACTTTATTGGCCTGGCAGGTCACACACCAGTCTGCGGTCACATCCACAAACACGGTTTGGCCACTGGCAACGGCTTCATCAATACGCTGCTGGGTTAGTGGCTGCCATTGATGGTCCTGCGGTAGTTTGTTGACCCAACGGTCAGCGGTAAGAATTAACGTCGTACCGACAACGGCAGCTAATACCAAAAAGCCACCAATGGATAAAAACAGCGCCTTACGGCCATGCACTTTACCAATAATCACCAATGTCAGAATCGACAAACCGACCGTTAGTGCCAGGAATACTTCGTTGCTGATAAAGTTTTTCAGCAAGGTTGTCAGCCAGACCGTGGTTGCCAGCATCATAATGGCGAAAACGGGTTTCACCCATTGCATCCAGCGACCGGGTTTGGGCAGTAACTTGGCGGTTTTCGGGAACACGGCTATAAGTAACCAGGGCAGCGCCATACCAACCCCAAGCGCGGCAAAAATCAGCAGAATAATCGATGACTCAGCAGCCAAAGCAAAGGCTACCGCGGTGCCTAAAAAAGGCGCTGTACAAGGTGTTGCCAATACGGTGGCCAGCATGCCTTGCAGGAAGTGCCCTTTGTAGCTGTTATCGCCAGCGGTTGCGGCACTGGTACTCAAAGAAGACGGTAATTTAAACTCAAAGGCGCCCATTAAGTTCAACGCAAATACCCAGGTAATAGCGACTAATGCGGCAATGAAGTAAGGGTTCTGAAATTGAATACCCCAGCCGACAGAACCGCCTGACCAGCGCAATGCCATAAGCCCCAGGGCAATGATCAGAAACGAGCTGATAATACCCAGTGACGACGCAAAAAATTGCTTACGCACCACCTTCGGCTCATGTGCACCAGACAACATCAGGCTTTGAACTTTCAGGCCCAGTACCGGCAACACGCAGGGCATAATGTTCAGAACAAGCCCACCCGCTAACGCCATAAGTAAAATGGCCCACAGCGGCGGAGTGTTATTCGTAAGAGTCCCCGCAGTGAGTTGAACCTTATATTCAGCGGCAAACTTTTCATCACTGACTGTTGCTATAAGTTCAGCGCCGCTTAGGTCTGGCAGCTCCAGCCAGTGGCCAACGTCAACATTCGCCGTGAGCGCATTGTCTTCCACCTGAATATCTGGTGATGAAAATTCTGCGTCGGCCAAAGTGTCGTCGTTGCTGTGTATAAACAGCTGTGGGTTTTGCCAGCCACTGTCACGCTCTATGGTCAGTTGAACGCGCTGGTTGGCGTCGGACCAAATAGCTTGCTTGACGTTATTGCTGTCGTATTCCCGAGGTACCTTGCCCATCGCCTGATTAAAGGCAAAGGCACGATCACTGTCGACGGTCAGGGTGTCCAGATCAACTTGCAAGTCAATTGGGTAGTCCGTTAACACACAGACGGTGGTACAGGATGACATAGTTAGTGTACCGCTAATGCGCGCCTGCCTGGCATCCGGGCTTAGCTGTACCATTAACGGAAAGGTTGACGATCCCTGATACCCAACGGTATTGATACCCTGAATGTTGTAGCGCGAGGGCACCGGCCAGTGCCACTCAATATCGTCAATATTAGAGGACTCAGACCAATCAAAGGTTGGCGGTATACCGCCTTCCCCCGGCGAGCGCCAGTAGGTTTTCCAGCCGTCATCCAGCTCAACATGCAGCAGGGCGGGTAGCAGATTCCGCTCAGCCTCATAGTGGCCGGTCAATTCCAGCTTCACCGATACCGGCGGATGGTCTTCATGACTGAGCCAGCCAGTAGACGGTGTTTCCGCTAAGCTTTGTGCGCTATAAAGCAGCAGCGCAGCAATAAGCGATACGAGCCATAACGGTAAAATTTTATTCATACATTACTCCTGAAGTTAGTATTCCAACGATGAAAATCCGTTGGAAGTGCTACTCCAGAAAGCAACAAAATACGGCGTGGGGTCGCCTTTTACAGGAAAAGAAAAAGAGTGGAGGCGCTAACTGCTTGTTAACAGCGGTCTTCAGCGCCAAAATCAGAAGAACAAAGAAAGACAGTGCCGCGTAAGTTATGTCGGACTGGAACTGCTGCAATAAATGCGCTGTTTTGTCGCAGTCGGCTTTGACGCTTTCGTGTTTTACTCCCAGGTCCGCATGGCTTCCCGCAAGCTGTTCAGCCGCGGGTGCGCTCTGATGCTTTGGACAGCCTTCCAGCCAACCAAAGTTTTGTCCCCAACACAGCGCAAAAACCAGCAATAGCAATGGTGCTATATACCGACCTTTTCGACACTGTTGATTCAGTTGGTGGAACATGGCTGTTGGTGACCCTTGGTTATTCGTCTTGTTCTTAAGTAAGCAAAGATGATGACAGAAGCTAGTTTAAAAGCAAGTTGTCAGGGAAATGATATCCTCTGTTGCTCGATATGTTTAGCTAAGTAATTTTCTTCCCTGAGGTCGCTGCCCAAGCTTAGATGAACTTTTTACCTAAAGTTTCCGATAATAATTTCTCTGGAACTGCATTCATTATCATCGTTGAATTCAAAGTAAATTTGTTTTGGGTATCCGAAAGAATCATCGAAAGTCGGCAACTCATTTTGGGCGGTAAATGAGAGAGCGACAACTTGGGGGGCTTCTGCCAACTGCTGTTCCAGATACTCAAATATATCGTTAATCGTTCCAAAGTATTCCTCATAGGGTAGTTGCTTAGGCTCGTCAGTTGATGTGTTTCTTACGGAGATGACTTCATTGTCCTCAACTGTAACTAACCAAGGAGGAGCTGGGTCGGGAACCACTCCATCAGGTAAGCATGCCCTATCAATTCTGGGTGAATAGTAGAAGCTATAATCGATAAGTCCCTGATCTTGCCAAATCTGTCTGGCCGCATTGAGATCGTCTTGTACCTCATTAATTCTCGGGTCGGATCCTACGCCATCTGGTTCGGCTGAATCTGACCCTCCGCATGAGGCTAAAAATAGGCTAGTAGTAATAATAGTTAATATTCTAATCACAGTGGCTCACCTGCTGATTTGGTAGTGATTACTTTATTCAACTAATTTATAACATTGACTTCTGTATAACAACTTAGCGGCTGGTTAGGTGGTAAACAGGTAACACAAAAGTCTCTGATATCGCCTACCGTTTGACGCTTTGGGCTGACATACATCGCTTTTTTAAGAGTCTATAGTTACGCCGTTGTTTAGTCATGGAGAGACAGATGGCGTTAGCGCGAGTTTATACCCGGGCATTGATAGGCATTCATGCGCCGGAAATTCGGGTTGAAGTGGATCTGGCAAGGGGAATGCCAGGGTTTACTATGGTTGGAATGCCGGCAACCACGGTTAAGGAAGCTCGCGACCGGGTCAAAACCGCCTTGATGAACGCGGGGTTTGAATACCCACCAGCCACGCGTATTACCGTCAATTTAGCACCGGCCGATATCCCTAAAACCGGGGCGCGTTATGATTTAGCTATAGCGGTTGGTATTTTGGCGGCTTCAGGGCAAATACCGGATACTATTCTGGAGCAGGCGGAGTTTTATGGTGAGCTGGCACTAACCGGTGAGTTACGTGCAGTAAATGGCTTGATTCCGGCGTTGCTAGCGTGTCGTAGTAAAAAGCGTCAGGCATTTGTGCCTAATGCTAACCAGCAGGAAGCGGGGTTAGTGCGCAAACAAAAAAGCTGGTTGGCGTCCGACTTAGTCAGTGTTTACGAGCATTTGCACGAACACCAGCCGTTACGCCAGTCAAAGCCGATTAACTGGGCGCAGCAGAACGCTAATGAAGAAGGTGATTTAGCCGACGTGGTGGGGCAGGAGCAGGCAAAAAGGGCTTTGTTGTTGTCTGCTGCCGGGAAGCACCACTTATTGTTTGTCGGGCCGCCGGGAACGGGTAAAACGATGCTGGCGCAACGCCTTAATGGCATACTGCCTGCTCTGACAGAACAGGAAGCGATGGAAATTGCGGCGGTTAAGTCGGTGTCTTTTGATTACCACCATGCGGACGCATTGACCCGGCGCGAACTGCGTGTGCCCCACCATACTTGTACGGCGGCTGCGTTAGTAGGAGGAGGCGCGGGTAATTCTGTTCGCCCTGGAGAAATATCCTTAGCAAACAATGCGTTACTGTTTCTCGATGAGCTTCCAGAGTTCAGCCGTCATGTACTGGATTGCTTGCGCGAGCCACTTGGAAGTGGAGAAATAACCATTAGCCGCGCGGGATACAATGTGAGGTTCCCGGCTAAATTTCAGCTCGTTTGCGCATTGAACCCGTCGCCGTGCGGACAGTTTGACGGTTCTCTGGCTAACTGTCGTTCAACCCCGGATCAAATTTTAAAATATTTAAGCAAACTGTCCGGGCCGTTGCTTGATCGCATCGATATACAGGTGATGGTACCCCGAGAAACCGAGTCTATGAGTTTAAAGGGCGTTGCTAAGCAGAAAGTTCAGCCCATGACCTCACGACAAGCAAAAAGCTTAGTAGAAAAAGCGCGGCTGCGCCAAATTAAGCGGCAAGGTTGCCTGAACAGTGAAGTAAAGCCGAAAGCGTTAAAGCAAATATGTGAGCTGTCAGATAAAACAGAAGCGTTTTTAGCAACAGCCGCCGAGAAAATGAAGCTGTCGCACCGAGCTTATCACCGAACCCTTCGGTTAGCCCGAACCATCGCCGATTTAGCCGACAGTAAAAAAATAGAACAACAGCATCTGGCAGAGGCATTGAATTATCGTGCGCTGGATCGGCTTATCGAGCAGGTGCAGAGCTTATGATGCTGCCGCATCAGGTTCGGTTCCAATTTATTTATGGGTGCTTTGTATATACAGGTGTATTACGCTACAATTCAATGGAGGAGTTGTGCTGGAAATTAGCGATAAAGTTAGGGAAAAACTAAGAAACAAGCATAACGTCTCAGAAAGCATGATCAGAGAGGCTTTTGCAAATAGACAAGGTGGCTTCTTGGAAGATCAAAGAGAGAAGCATGGCACCATTCCACCTACTCAATGGTTTGTATCTGAGACAGATAACGGGGTAAAGCTAAAAGTTTGCTTCATTCATTCTAACGGAGCTATCTATATAAAGACTGCTTATGAAGCTAATTCGTTAGAGCAAAGAATCTATGAAAAGTATGGAAGCTAGCATTATCCCTGCATGAATTGGAGAGTCGTATGAAAAAAGAAGATATCAGAGAAGCGGTTGAGCAAGATGAAAAATGGGATAGTGGTGAATTAGGTCAAGAAGAAGCTCATGTAGAACGTGTGGGATTTGACCAGGCAATTGAAGATGCAATCAATCAGTCTGTGCGACTGCGGCCTATATCTATTCGTATGGAAGAAGAGCTCATCGACGATTTGAAGACCATCGCAGAGCATTATAACTTGGGATACCAACCGCTAATTAGGCAACTCCTGAAGCGATTTGTGGCATCGGAAAAGAAAGTCCTGAAGCAAAGAGCTCAGGTCATGGAAATCAAAGGCCCAGAAGATAAAGAAGCCGAAGAAGGGTAGCCTGATGCTATTGCATCAGGTGCGATCTGCCCGTTTATACCAAGAGGTAAGAATTATCATTGGTGGTTAGCTTGACACCCCACCTGACGTGAACGTCAGGTTACGAAGCCAGCAACCTCAGCGCTTGCGACTAAGCCACTGTTTGAACAATTCGACAAAACGTTCCAGCTGTTCGCGGCTGACATTCAGGTGGCACACCAGCCGCAGCTTCTGCCCCCCGGGCAGTTTAATATCATTTTCAGCCATCAGTTCCCGTAGGCTGTCTGTCGGTAAACTGTCCGGTAGCTCAACAAAGGTCATGTTGGTGCCGGAATAGCGAACTTTGGCCTCGGTGCCTGCCAGCAACTCAGAAAGTTGCTCAAACAACCATGTCGCGTTGTCGTGGTCCTGCTGTATGCGTTCAAACTGGTGTGTCAGTGCGTAATCAATGGCTATTGCAACAAACCCGGCCTGGCGCATACCGCCGCCGACCATTTTGCGCCAACGACGCGCGCGGGCAATTAATTCTTTTGAGCCTGCCAGCAGTGAACCAATAGGCGCCCCCAGACCTTTTGAGCAGCACAGAGACACACTATCGAAAGGGGCGGCGAGTTCCGCCATGCTGCGCCCGCTGGCAACAGCGGCGTTGGGCAGGCGCGCGCCATCCAGATGCATGGATAAGCTATTCTGGTCGGCCAGAATACGGGCTTTATCGAAATAAGCCTGGTCTATTAACTGCCCGCCGTGGGTATTTTCAAAGGCCAGCAATCGGGTGATAGGAAAGTGCGGATCGTTGGGTTTTATGCGCTGCTTGATGGTCTCCAGCGACAAGGTTCCGTCCGCTTCTACTTCTACTGTCTGTGGCACTATGCTGCCTAAAACTGCAGCACCGCCGGCTTCGTACCGGTAAGTATGGTATTCCTGACCCACAATGTATTCTTCGCCGTTACGGCAGTGGCTCATTAACCCCAACAAGTTACTTTGCGTGCCCGAGCTGCACAGCAGGGCGTCTTCTTTACCCAGAAGCTCAGCCACTCGCTTTTCCAGTGCGTTAATTGACGGGTCTTCACCATAAACATCATCACCGACCTTGGCGTCGGCAATCGCGGTGCGCATATCAGCGCTGGGAAGGGTTACGGTATCACTGCGTAAATCCAGCATAACAGCCTCATTTGGGGTTAGTTATAACAACTATCATCCGGTTCTAAGCCCAAGGTTGTTTAGCGAGCTCAGTCAAGGGATAATGACCCGATATTGAACCAGACACTCGACAACAAAGCGAGCCAATATGAAAGTTTTTAATAATGTAATAGAAATGGTCGGTAATACGCCAATGGTGAAAGTCACCAATATGGATACCGGCCCGTGCGAGCTGTATTTAAAACTCGAGCTACAGAACCCGGGCGGCTCTATCAAAGACCGGATTGCGGTAGAAATGGTTGAGCAAGCAGAAAAGCAAGGCAAGCTGAAACCGGGCGACACCATTATTGAAGCAACGGCTGGTAATACGGGGTTGGGTCTGGCGTTAGTGGCAGCGGGCAAAGGCTATCCGCTAAAAATTGTTATGCCGGACAAAATGAGTCAGGAGAAAGTGAACAACCTGCGAGCGATGGGTGCTGAAGTGGTACAAACTCGCTCAGATGTGCAAAAAGGCCACCCTGAATATTATCAGGATATGGCGGCGCGTATGGCGGAAGAAAACGGTTACTACTATGTAAACCAATTTGAAAATCCGGCAAACGTCGATGCTCATTACAAAACCACCGGTCCGGAAATCTGGAAACAAATGGACGGCAACCTGGATGCGTTCGTTTGTGGTGTTGGGTCAGGTGGTACCTTGAGCGGTGTTGGGCGTTATTTACGCGAGCAAAACAGCCAAGTGGACTTGGTACTCGCCGACCCGGCGGGCTCTATTTTAGAACCTCTGGTTAACCGTAATGAAGAAGTGGAAGCGGGCAGTTGGCTTGCCGAAGGTATTGGCGAAGACTTTATTCCAACCATCTGTGATCTGAAGTTGGCTAATACCGCGTTTGCTGTTTCTGATAAAGAAGGTATGCAAACCGCGCGTAAGGTACTGGAAAAAGAAGGTGTGATGGTCGGTTCATCCAGTGGCTATTTAATTGCCGCGGCTCTGCGCTATTGCCAACAACAAACCGAGCCAAAACGCGTTGTAACGCTAGCTTGCGATACGGGTAACCGTTACCTGTCCAAGCTGTTCAACGATGACTGGATGCGTTCTCAAAACTTGCTGTAACGAGGAACCTGAATCATGGCAAATGAAAAAACAATGAAATTCGCGACGCGCGCCATTCACGGCGGGCAGTCTCCGGAGCCTGTTACCGGTGCGGTAATGCCTCCTATTTTCACCAGCTCAACCTATGCTCAGGAAAGCCCGGGACAGCACAAAGGGTTTGAGTATTCGCGCTCACATAACCCGACGCGCTTTGCCTGGGAGCGCTCTGTTGCTTCTTTAGAGGGTGGTAAGCAGGGTCTGGCTTTTGCTTCGGGTATGGCGGCAACCTCGACCATTCTGGAGTTACTAGACAGCGGCGATCACATCGTTGCTATGGATGACTTATACGGCGGTAGCTTCCGTTTATTCGATAAAGTGCGTGGACGTTCTGCTGGGCTGAAATTCTCTTATGTCGACTTAGCTGACTTAAGCGCAGTGGAAGCCAGCATTCAGGATAATACCCGCATTATATGGGTGGAAACGCCAAGTAACCCGATGCTGAAACTGGTCGATATTGAAGCCATCGTTAAACTGGCGAAGAAAAAGAACCCGGATATTATTGTGGTGGTGGACAACACTTTCGCCACGCCGTTTAACCAGCGTCCGCTGGAAATGGGTGCCGATATGGTCATGCACTCAGCAACCAAATACCTAAACGGCCACTCTGACATGGTTGGTGGTATTGCCGTTGTTGGCGACAATGACGATCTGGTCGAGCGTATGCTGTTCTTACAAAACTCAGCAGGTGCTATTGCCGGTCCGTTTGACTCATACCTGGCACTGCGCGGCGTGAAGACGTTGGCATTGCGTATGCGTCATCACAATGAAGCGGCAATGGAATTGGCCAAGTGGCTTGAGCAGCATCCGAAAGTGGAAAAAGTGATTTACCCGGGGCTTGAAAGCCACCCCCAGCACGAGTTGGCTAAAAAGCAGATGCAGGGCTTTGGCGGCATGATCTCTATTTTGCTGAAAGGTGATTTAGAAGCGGCGCGTAAATTCCTGGAGTCGGTAGAAGTCTTTGCTTTAGCAGAAAGCCTGGGCGGTGTGGAATCGCTGATTGAGCATCCGGCTATTATGACTCACGCGTCGGTTCCAAAAGAGAATCGCGAGAAGCTCGGCATTCTGGATAACTTCGTGCGGGTGTCTGTTGGTATTGAAGATCTGGATGATCTGAAAACGGACTTAGATAACGCGCTTAATGCATTTTAATCGTTACTAACGATTAAAAGTGTAACACTTAATATGAAAAACCGGCCTTTTGGTCGGTTTTTTGTGTTTTATTTCAACAATTTATACAAAATTTTACACTTTCGTCATAATTGAGTAGTCTTTACCTATCAGGAAAAACTGATCAAAAACAAAAATAAAAACGCAAAAGCGTTGCATAAATAACGAAAAGGAAAGACTTATGCTATTGAGCCTCATGGTACTCCAAGGACTCGTAGCCGCTCTATTGTTTTATACATTAGTGGGCCAACACCAGAAAAAGCCACTATGGAATTTGTTAGCGGTATTAACCGCGGGTTTCATTCCTCCGGTAAACTGGGCGCTTCTGGTGTTCGCTATTGGTGTCAGAATGTGGCGTCGTTCGCCGCAAACAAGTGCACCACAAAATATAGCGGCAAAACTCAGTCATTAATTTAGTCATTAAGAATGAAGGCAATTTAGCAGTATGTCAGACACGACAAACGTACGACCCTTTCATTTAGCTATTCCTGTCAGCTCACTCGATAACGCCCGTGCGTTTTATGGTGATGTGCTTGGGCTGTCACAGGGACGCAGCAGTGACGAATGGATAGACTGGAACTTCTTTGGTCATCAGTTTGTAACTCATTTAGCACCTAATGTTGCCGGTTTAAAAAACCACAGCGGTGTTGATGGTCATTCGGTTCCCGTTCCACATTTTGGTGTGGTGTTATTACGTGACGACTGGGAAGCGTTGGCAGAACGTGTGAAAGCTGCGGATATTGAATTTGTGATAGAACCCTACATTCGCTTTAAAGGTAAGCCAGGCGAGCAGGGCACTATGTTCTTCTATGATTACTGCGGTAACGCGTTAGAATTCAAAACCTTTAATGACGACAGTCAAATATTCGCGACCTGAGCTTTTGAAACCGGCTTAACTATTGGCGCAGCTTGATATCTTCCGGCTGTGCTGCAACATTACCACCACTCAGAACTAACCCTACTCGTTTACCCTCAAACAGTGCCTTATTTTGTATAACCGCAGCTAAAGCGATAGCCGACGACGGTTCAACGATGATTTTCAGATGATGCCAAATTAGTTGCATGGCGCTTAGCGTATCTTCATCCTTTATCACCAAAATATCGCTAATGCGTTGCTGAATAATGGCAAAAGGCAGTTCACCAATTTGAGTCAGTAAACCATCGCACAGGCTTTTCGCAGGTAATGCCGACTGCCGCTCTCCGGCTTTTAACGACAAGAAAGCATCATTTGCTAATTCCGGCTCCGCACCGAACACTTGTATTTCGGTACCGTCGCAGGCAAGACAGGCTCCTGAAAGCAGACCTCCGCCGCCCAGTGGCGTTATTACCGCATCCAGTGCATCGGTTTGCTCCAGTAACTCAAGTGTTGCTGTGCCCTGACCGGCAATAATGTTGGCATGATCATAAGGCGGTATAAAGTGACTTTCGCCTTCTTTCTGCCACTTGGCAACAATGGCTTCACGCGCTGCCATACCAGGTTCTATGTCGGTAATTTCCGCACCGCCGGCTTCAATATTTTGCCGTTTTATTGCGGGAGCATTAGTGGGTACCCCCACTTTTACTTTTACACCCAAAGCTTTACCTGCATGAGCTAATGCCGCACCATGATTGCCGGAAGACACGGTGATAACCCCTTGCTGGCGCTGCTCCGGGCTAAGTTTAAGTAACGCGTTAGTGGCACCACGGAACTTAAAGGCTCCGGTTCGCTGTAGATTCTCGCACTTGAAAAATAATTCGCAGCCCAATTGCTGATTTAACGCAGGGTTTGTCAGTACAGGGGTCTTAACGGTATAGCTATTAATTCTTTGCTGCGCTTGTACGACATCGGCATGGCAGGGGAGCGATAACTTCGGCATAATACGAGCCCTTAACGAATAAAACGACACAGTGATAAGCATACACTGTCTGGAGCCGGAACGTGAGTCAACTCGATACCTTTCAGCGCATACGCGAACTGCCGCGTGAACAGCAAATTGTTATGGCGTTATATTTGTGCGAACGCATGGTTCCTAATTACGACTTCTTCCATCAGTTAACCGGCTTTGGCGACAGTAAACCTTTGCACGGTACGTTAAATGCCTGCTGGGACTGGGTCGCGAACCCGAAGAAAACCAAAGTGAATTTCGCTCGCTGGCAGGAAAAAGTGGACGAACAGACGCCCAGTGAATACGGGCACGATATGCTGGGTGTCTACCCGGCGATGGATGCCTGTACGGCGTTGAGTACGTTGTTGCAGGGTCTGCTGGATGATAACGCCTCGAACTTTCTGGATGTGGCAAAAATATCACAAGCCAGCGTGGCGAAGTTTATAGAACTCAATGACGCCGAAGAAGTGGGCACCGAGCAGTTAAAAGAGCACGTTCAGAACCATGAATTAATGGAATATGAGGTTGCGATTCAGCAGGCCATGATCAATTTTCTTGAACAACAGCCTGCGGTAAACAAGGCTTTGGTAAGCCAGTTAAAAATGATGCTCAAGGACGAGGGGGTGTCGAATCTTGGTCTGGCTTTGGACGCTGAAGAATAGATAGCCAGGCGAAAATACCAAATGCCAGAATCTGCCAGCTGTCGCCTTTGCGCCATGGGAAAACCTCTTTCATGGTGGCAACAAAAATACCAAGCAGCAGCAGGTGAGTAATAACCATAACGGCTAATAACAAGCTCAGCAAACCAATGGACTGGGTGCTGAGTTCGCCGTTTGCCCCTGCAAGCAGAGCGAAAAGACCCAGCCAAATAACGGCAAAAACCACTTTGCCCGCAATAATAATAACTTTCATGCTATGTCCTTAGTCAGTAAGCGAAAGCAAACTTGTCCGTGAGTTTTCTCTTTGGTCACACGCCAGTTTGCGGGTAATTTCAACGACCATTCCTTTTCTGTTTCCAGATACACCTGATTGTCGACTGCGAGCCAGTTATTTTCATCCAGCAGCTTTAATGCTTTATCAGCCAGCCCTTCGCGAAACGGCGGGTCAATAAAAACGATGTCATAAGCTTCAATATGCTGAGTTTGCAGCCAGTCGAGCGCGTTATGAGTAACAACTTTAATGTTCTGGCCTTTTAACAGGCCGATGTTTTTCTGTAACTGTTGGCTGACAGACTTTACCGCTTCTATCAGGGTAACTTGCGCCGCGCCGCGTGACGCTGCCTCGAAACCTAAGCTGCCACTGCCTGCAAATAAGTCCAGCACCCTGGCGTCGGTAATGTCCCACTGTAGCCAGTTAAACAGAGTTTCGCGTACGCGGTCCGTGGTGGGACGTAGGCCCGGGCTGTCGGCTACGGGTAAACGCCTGCCGCGCCATTGTCCGCCAATAATCCGATAGTCGCCGCTGGCGCTTGTCTGGCGTTTTTGTCTCACTCTGTGGCTTCCTTTATTCAGACCGTCGTCAGTTTGTTAACAGCATGGTAAACTAAAGCCTATAGTTTAACGATTCCTGCGTGTCAGTTCCAAGGAAACCAATATGTCGATGTTTTCGCTGTTTAAGAAAAAGCGTAATGAAAAGGCACCCGAGGCCGAAGAGAAAAAAGAAGATGCGGTAGTAGAAGAACAGGAGCAGCCAGAGCCTGAATCAGAAGTTGATCCTGAACCTAAGCCTCAGGGCGAGCCGGAACCAGAAAGAACCGAGACACGCGAAGAGTTGCCCAGCGCAGTTGACGACTGTGCGCAAGTTACTGCTGAATCGCATGCGGCAAAAACTGCTCCGGAAGCGAAAGAAGCAGCTCAGCCTGAGTCGGTTACCGAACCTGAGCCCGCAGTTGAACCAGAGCCAGAGTCAGAAATCAAACCAGAACATAAACCAGAACCAACCGGAGCCACACCGAAAGAGAAGGGTGAGAAAAAAGGTTTCTGGGCACGCCTGACTCAGGGTTTACGCAGAACCTCTGGTTCTATCGGTTCAGGTCTTATTGGCGTATTCCGTGGTAAGAAAATTGACGATGACCTGTTCGAAGAACTCGAAACTCAGTTATTAATGGCTGATTTAGGCGTCGCGACCACCACCAAAATTATTGATAATCTGACAAAGCAAGCCGACCGCAAGCAGTTAAAAGACGCCGAGGCCTTATATGAGTTATTACAAGAGCAGTTAGCTGAAATTTTAAAGCCGGTCGACAAACGTCTGGAAATACCAGAATCTGACTCGCCTTATGTGATTCTGATGACCGGCGTAAACGGTGTGGGTAAAACCACTACTATTGGTAAGCTGGCTAAGCAATTTAAAGCCGAAGGTAAGTCGGTAATGCTGGCCGCTGGTGATACCTTCCGTGCGGCGGCGGTAGAACAGTTGCAGGTGTGGGGCGAGCGTAACGACATTCCGGTTGTTGCTCAGCATACCGGTGCCGACAGTGCCTCGGTTCTTTACGACGCCTTGCAGGCCGCTAAAGCACGAGATGTTGATGTGCTTATTGCCGACACCGCCGGGCGCCTGCAGAATAAAGCCAACTTAATGGAAGAGCTGAAAAAGCTGGTTCGGGTAATGAAAAAGCTGGATCCGGAAGCACCGCACGAAGTGATGCTGACGCTTGACGCAGGCACTGGGCAAAACGCCATTAGTCAGGCAAAACTCTTTACCGAGGCTGTGGGCGTTTCGGGTATTGTGATGACTAAGCTCGACGGCACTGCAAAAGGCGGGGTGATTTTCGCGGTCGCAGACCAGTTCGCCATTCCTATTCGCTATATTGGTGTGGGCGAAAGCTTAGAAGATTTACGGCCTTTTGTGGCAAAAGACTTTATCGCGGCGCTATTTGACCGTAACGTAGACGAATCAGAAGAAACAACAGCGAGTTAAAGATGATCCGCTTTGAGCAAGTCAGTAAAACCTACCGTGGAGGCCATCAGGCACTGAGCCATGTGGATTTCCATGTACAGCCGGGTGAGATGGCCTTTTTAACCGGTCATTCCGGCGCGGGTAAAAGTACTTTGCTCAAACTCATCAGTTTAATGGAAAGACCAACCGCAGGCCGGGTGCTGATTAACGGGCACGATTTGCGAAAGATTAAGCCCTCGCAAGTGCCTTATGTGCGTCGCGATATTGGCATGATTTTTCAGGATCACCGCCTGCTCATGGATAAAACGGTATTCGATAACGTTGCGCTGCCGCTAATTATTGAAGGTTACAGCGTTCAGGAAGCGCGCAAACGTGTTGTGGCTGCGCTGGAGAAAGTGGGTATAGCTGACAAAGTAAAACACTATCCGAAAATGTTATCCGGTGGTGAACAGCAACGAGTGGGTATTGCCCGCGCTATTGTTACCAAACCGCCTTTGCTACTGGCCGATGAGCCTACTGGTAACCTCGACCCTAAGTTGTCGATGGAAATCATCCGGCTGTTTGAAGAATTTAATAAAGTGGGTGTTGCCGTCCTCATAGCCACCCACGATTTAGGCCTCATTGCGCGTTTACGCTACCGGACGTTAACCTTAAAAGACGGGCGCATGATTAACGATGGTCTGGAGGACAGTGAACTATGAGTTTATTGTTCCGCAACCGCAGTATTGAAAAAGGTGCCAGTAATCGCGGGCGCTTACCCTGGTGGCGTCGACTCATTATGGTTCCTGTGCATCATGCCCAGCAGGCCATTGCGAGTTTAGGCGAATTGTGGCGTAACCCTTTTGCTTCTTTTATGACCATGGCGGTACTGGGGCTCAGTCTGACTTTACCGTCATCACTGTATGTTTTAGTTAAAAATACCAGCACGATTGCTGATAACTGGCAGGAAGCCTCTGAAGTCACCCTGTTTTTAAGAAAAGATCTACAGCAATCTGAGATCGACACACTAAAAACGCAAACGGAACTGTCTGAGGGTGTTGAGTCGGTGCGTCTTATTCCGAAGGAGCAGGGACTGAAAGAGTTTAAAGAGCAATCAGGCTTTGGCGAAACGCTGGATTATCTGTCTTCGAATCCGCTACCCGATGTGTTGGTAGTGATCCCGGCTGAGTCGTATCGTTCGCCGCAACGGGCGGAAGAGCTGCTTAACCGACTGGAAAAACAGCGCGAAGTGGCTTATGCGAAAATGGATCTGGAATGGCTAAACAGACTGCAGGGTATTCTTAATTTAATTGAAGATATTCTCGGGGCGTTAGCTGTGGTGCTGTGCCTGTCGGTTGTTCTTATTGTTGGTAACACCATTCGACTGAATATTCTGTCTAAGCGGGACGAAATTATGGTGATGAAACTGGTTGGCGCGACTAACGCCTTTATTCAGCGGCCCTTTTTATACACTGGCGTCTGGTACGGAATTATTGGTGGTTTGGTTGCCTGGTTGGCAACCGCGTTATTGATCTGGTGGGTCGAGAGTGCCGTAGTAGATTTAACCGAACTTTACGAAACACCATTTAAATTAAATGGTCTGACGTTAGGCGAGCTATTGATTATATGGGCAATCGCTGTTGGATTAGGTCTAGCGGGTTCTTATTTGGCTGTAAGACGTCATATACAGAGCATTGAGCCTGAATAAAATGGGGTTGCGAAAGCCATAGGCTTAGTTATACTAAATCACCTGATCTGAAACGATCACAATGGAACTTTTAGACTCAAAATGGGTCTTAGAAGCTGACTGAAAGGCAGTAGTTAAGTCGGTATTTTAAGTAGAGGTTGTTAAATGAGCACTGAATTAAACACCATGGCATTATCGGTTCCCCAAGGGGGAGGACTGGACGGGTATATTCAGTCAGTCAACCGTATTCCTATGCTCACCGCCGAAAAAGAGAAGGCGTTGGCAACAAGACTTTATGAGAACAGCGACCTGGATGCAGCAAAAGAACTGATCATGTCGCATCTCCGCTTTGTGGTGCATGTAGCCCGTAGTTATTCAGGCTATGGTTTACCGCAAGCCGATTTAATTCAGGAAGGCAACATTGGCCTGATGAAGGCCGTCAAACGATTTGATCCATCCGTTGGTGTTCGACTGGTGTCATTTGCTGTTCACTGGATTAAAGCAGAAATTCATGAATACGTGCTGCGTAACTGGCGCGTTGTTAAAGTGGCGACTACGAAAGCCCAACGCAAGTTGTTCTTTAACCTGCGTAAAATGAAAAAGCGTTTAGGTTGGTTTAGCCAGAAAGAAGTTGAAACTGTCGCCGATGAGCTGGGTGTCAGCACCAAAGAAGTGCTGGAAATGGAATCCCGTATGAGTGCTCATGATCAGGCGTTTGAATTGAGTTCTGACGATGATGATTCAAAAGAAGGCAGTGCGTATTCTCCCGCTATGTATCTGGAGGATAAGCGTTCAGACCTTGCATCGGAAATTGAAGCTGAAGACTACGAGAACCATACTCAGAAAAAACTGTTCAGTGCAATGGATCATCTGGACGAGCGCAGTCAGGATATCGTTCAGGCTCGTTGGTTGTCCGAAGATAAAACCACGCTGCATGACTTAGCAGCAAAATACGAAGTGTCGGCAGAGCGTGTTCGTCAATTAGAACAGAACGCAATGAAAAAGCTTCGTCTCGCAATGAGCTAAATGAAGTGCCGCATTGGTTGCGGTGCTTGCTGCATAGCTCCTTCCATTAGTTCTCCTATCCCCGGCATGCCCAACGGCAAGCCGGCGGGTGTGCGTTGTGTCCAGCTTGATGATGACAATTTGTGCCGCTTGTTTGGTAAACCAGAGCGGCCAAAAGTGTGCGGTGAGTTTTCAGCGGATAAAGACGTTTGCGGCGAAAGCCGGGGTGAAGCAATTATTTTGCTGACGTCACTGGAAAAAGATACCCATTCTGGTTAGTGACTTTCGTTAACTCGGATACAAACACCAGTTCAATTCCTTGCTTCTCTAACTCGGGTAATTGTTGCTGCAGAAAGCTTAATGTTTCTGGGTAGGGATGGCCAATACCGATGGCTTGGCCATGGCGTTTTGCCAGACGAAGCAGTTGCTCAAATTGCTGTTTCAAATAGTGCTCATCCACTTCATTATCAAGAAAAACATGGCGACGTGAGACTTTCACACCGAGTTTTCCGGCAATTTGTTCTGCGACGCTAAATTCTGACGTTCGGCTATCAATAAAGAAGAGTTTGCGAGCTGCCAGAGTTTCCATTACGGCCTGCATTGGCATGGGCAGTTGAGTTAGCTTACTGCCCATATGATTATTGACTCCGGCAACATAAGGAATGGAGTCCAGTGCGTTGACCAATTGCAGTTTAATTTGAGCGCTGCTCATATCGGCAGTGACGACTCCTGGTCCAGGTCGATCATTCTCAATGGCTTCCATCGGCATATGCAGAAGCACTTGCTTTTTCTGGTGATGAGCTCTTAGGGCAAAAGCACGAGCATAAGGCGTGTAAGGAAGAACCGCGAAACTGATATTACCCGGTAAAAGGGTCGCGTTTAAATCACTTCTATTATTGCCAATATCGTCTATGACAATAGCGACTTTATCTGCGTAGGCCGGGCCAGGACTCATCAGAAAAACCAGCAAACCCAGAGTTGTCAGAAACCTTAACATTAGCGTATCCAGTTGCTAGGATTTTGCGGACGCCCCTGGTGGCGTATTTCAAAGTACAGAGCGGCACTATTACGAGAACCAGACTGGCCCATTAGTGCAATTTCTTCATCTTTACGTACTTTATCACCAACCGCTTTAGTCAATGTCTGATTGTGCCCATATAAGCTCATATAGCTTTCGCCGTGGTCAATAACAATGACTAAACCAAAACCTCTTAGCCAGTCAGCATAAACCACACGGCCATTGGCAATAGAACGGACCGATTGTCCATTATTGCCTTCTATTAACACACCTTTCCAGTCAACCGGACCCTCGCGGCGTTGCCCGAATAAGCGCTTTACGTCACCGTCGCTTGGCCAGTTTAATTGATTTTTTACCGCTTGCAGACCAACCAGTTGAACATCTTTCTGCTGGGCTAACGCATTTTCAATGGCACGTAATACCTGCTCCAGTTGCTCGCGGCTTTGCTCCAGTTGATTAACCCGGGAGCGGTCTTTGCGTTGTTGCTGCTGTAGCTCGGCTAATTTATCTTCTTGCCGGTGTTGCTGTTGTTCAAGTTGAGCACGCTGTTTTTGCTGTTGTTCCTGAAGACTCGCTAACTGGCTTTGCTGTTGTTTCAGCTCTTCCGTTAAGGCAGTAATTTCCTTTTGTGTGCGCTGTATGACTTCAATTTCCTCAACTCTGGCGGTATTGAGGTATTGGTAATAACTTAGTGTTCTTTCAAATTGCCCGGGGTCTTGCTGATTTAACAGCATTTTCAGGAAGTCGTGGTTTCCGTTCATATAAGCGGAAACCAGCTGATCTTCCAACAGAGCCACTTGTTGCTTTTGTTTTTGTTGAAGTTCGTTTCGGCGCTGTTCTGAATCAGTAATTTCTTGATTAATCTGCTTAAGTTCGGTTTGAGTCTGGCGCAATGAACCAGCGATTTCTGCTGTTCTAATTTCCAAATCCCGCAGTTGCTGTTCAGTTGAATTCAGTGCGCTGCTGCGCTCTTCTATGGCTTTAATGCGTTCTGCTAACTCGTCATTAACCGCTTGAATTTCGGCCTCGGTCGAGGCTTTATCATCCTCACTATAGTCTTGTGCTAAGGTCGGGCTGGTGAGAAGCAGCCCGACCATAACGAAGAAAAACGCCTTTAGCGGCATGAGTTAATCTTGCTCCAGCGTCATAAGCGGCGTGCCAGTCATTTCATCCGGCTGTTCCATACCGATAAGGTGCAGTATGGTCGGTGCGACATCGGACAAACGTCCATTTTGGGCTTTGGCAGGGCGACCCACATAGATGAAAGGGACGAGTTCATTAGTATGAGCCGTGTGTGCCTGACCGGTCGAGGCATCACTCATTTGCTCAGCGTTACCGTGATCGGCCGTTATCAGACATTCACCGCCAACGGCCTCTAATGCTGAAACCACTCGTCCGACACTGTGGTCAACGGCTTCACAGGCTTTAACGGCGGCATCAAAGTTACCAGTGTGGCCCACCATGTCACCATTAGGATAGTTGCAGATAACCACATCAAAGGCTTGTGACTCAATCGCTTCAACTAACTCGTTTGTCAGTTGTTCTGAACTCATTTCCGGTTGCAGATCGTAAGTTTTTACCTTAGGCGAGGGGATAAGTACTCGTTTTTCTCCCTCAAATTCCTGTTCACGGCCACCGCTGAAGAAGAATGTGACGTGCGCGTACTTTTCTGTTTCGGAAATACGTAACTGTGTTTTGTTGTGCTTGGCCAGCCACTCACCCAGCACATTATTCAGTGGTTCTGGTGGAAAGGCACTGGGTGCTTTTAACGTATCCGCATATTGCGTCAGCATGACAAACTCACTGATGTCTGAGTGCGAACCACGGTCAAAGCCATCAAAATCATCATCGGTAAAGGCTTGAGTCATTTCTCGGGCACGGTCAGCACGGAAATTCATGAAAAACACTGAATCGCCGTCGGCAACAGGGGCAGGCTGTCCGATAACTACCGGTGTCACAAACTCGTCGGTTTCACCGCGTTCGTAAGCGTCTTCCAGTGCATCTGTTGCATTAGGTGAGGTAACACCAGAAAGGCCGTGATAAATCGCTTTGTAAGACTGCTCAATTCGCTCCCAGCGCTGATCCCGATCCATGGCGTAAAAGCGACCACTTAATGTGGCAAAACGGCCTTTACCCAAACGGGCGAATAGACCTTCAAACCGTTCAATAGAAGCTATTGCTGATTTAGGTGGTGTGTCGCGACCATCTAGAAAGGCGTGTAGGTAAACATCTTCTGCGCCTTGTTCGACAGCCATTTCAATCATGGCTATCAGGTGGTCTTCGTGACTGTGAACACCACCGGCAGACAGTAAACCCATAATATGCACGGCGCCTTTGGCCTTCTTTGCCTTCTTCAAGGCTTCGCAAAGCACCGGGTTACTGTAAAAGCTTCGGTCAGCGATGGCTTTACTGATACGGGTAAAGTCCTGATAGACAATTCGGCCGGCACCCAAATTAACATGGCCTACCTCGGAATTGCCCATTTGCCCATCGGGTAAACCAACGGCGGCACCTGAGCCGTCAACTAAGCAATGTGGGTATTGTTCCCATAAACGATCCATAACCGGTGTGTTCGCTCTTACAATCGCATTGTCGGGCGCATCTTCACGGTAACCCCAGCCGTCCAGAATCAACAGTACCAAAGGTTTTATCGTAGGAGTCATAATGGGCCTCATTGCTCGGTGTTTTCGATGATGAAATTAGTCAACATTCTACTCGATTTCCTGAGCTTACGCATCCATCCAAGATTTTTCTGGAAACTGCGATTCGTACAGGTATACTCTTGACCCGCAATCCTTTTCTGTTACCGACGAATACTGGTAGGTCTTATGCAAGAAATTTTTGAGTTTGTCAAAAGCAACCCGATGATGAGTGGCGTATGGGTCGTCCTTTTAATTGCACTGATTGTGACCTCTGTGCGCTCGGCCATGTCGCCGACTAAAAATTTAGAACCGCAAGAAGCGACAGTTTGGGTCAATCGCGGTAATGGGGTCTTTGTCGATATTCGTAGTAAGGATGAGTTTAAAAAGGGGCACATCCATGGTTCGGTATCATTACCGATGGAAAAAATTAAGCAAAAAGAACTTTCGTCTATTGAAAAGTTCAAAGAAGCCCCCATTGTGATAGTCTGTGCAACAGGAATGACGGCAAAATCGGCGGTCAGCCAGCTAACGGCTGAAGGCTTTAGTCAAGTGGCGGTGCTGCAAGGTGGTATCAACACATGGCGCAGCGCCAAATTGCCGGTTTCGCAGAAAAAATAAAAAAATTCGTCTAAAACTTAAAATGAATAGGAAGTAGAACCATGGCTGAAGAACAGCAAGCAAACGGCGCTGCCGCAGAGAACGAACAACAGCAAGTACAATTCGCAATTCAGCGCATTTACGCTAAAGATATTTCATTTGAAACGCCAAGCTCTCCGGCTATTTTCCGTAAGGAATGGAAGCCAGAATTAAAATTGGACCTGAACGTTAAACACGAAAAAATTGAAGATGGTGTTTACGAAGTGGTTCTGACTCTGACCGCAACGAACAAAGTTGAAGACGATGTCGCTTTCCTTTGTGAAGTGCACCAGGCTGGTATCTTCACTATTGGTGAAGAAGTTCAGGAAGGCCAATTGGCGCACATGCTGGGCTCATTCTGCCCGAACATTTTGTTCCCTTACGCTCGTGAGTGCGTTTCAAACCTAGTTAACCGTGCGACATTCCCGCAGTTGAACCTGTCTCCTGTAAACTTTGATGCTATTTTCCAGCGTCATATGCAGCAGCAAGCTGAACAGGCTCAAGGTCAACAAACTGCAGACGCGTAAGCGATACGATAATGCAGACACCTCAGGTGACAGTATTAGGGGCGGGCTCTTATGGGACCGCCCTTGCTATTTGTTTCGCCCGTAAAGGCATTGCGACCACATTGTGGGGGCGGGATGCTGACAAAGTGGCGATCATGCAAACGGCGCACGAGAATGAGCAATACCTACCGGCATGTCCGTTTCCTGAATCTTTAAAGGTCACAGCGGATCTAGCAGAAGCCCTGCAGGATGTGAAAAACGTTGTGGTGGTAGTTCCCAGTCACTCTTTTTCATCTATGCTGAAGCAGGCGAAACCTTTGTTGGCTGACCATGCTCGTGTTGCCTGGGCAACGAAAGGACTGGAGCCTGACAGTGGCCGTCTTTTGTATGAAGTGGCAGAAGAAATTCTCGGCGAAGAACATCCTTTAGCGGTGTTATCCGGTCCCACCTTTGCGATTGAAATGGCAAAAGGATTACCCACGGCAATTTCAATGTCCTCGACTGATCAAGCTTTTGTCGATGAGCTTTCTGAGCTTTTGCATTGTGACCGGTCTTTTCGTGTTTACACCAATAATGACTTTATTGGTGTGCAGCTGGGCGGGGTGGTAAAAAATGTGATAGCCATTGGTGCGGGTATGGCTGACGGTATTGGTTTTGGTGCTAACGCCCGAACTGCATTAATTACTCGCGGATTGGCCGAACTGACCCGGTTGGGTCTGACGTTAGGTGCGAAAAGCGATACCTTTACTGGTATGGCTGGCCTGGGTGATTTAATCCTCACTTGTACCGATAATCAGTCCCGTAATCGCCGTTTTGGTCTGGCTTTGGGCCAGGGGAAAGGGGTCGAGCAAGCACTGAAAAGTATTGGTCAAGCGGTCGAAGGTTATCGTAATACACGCGAAGTTGTTGCTTTAGCCCGGCGCTATCAGGTGGAAATGCCTATTTGTGAGCAGATATTTGCGGTCCTTTACGAAGGCAAAGAACCGCAGCAGGCTGCTATCGATTTATTAAGTCGTGAGCGTAAAACGGAGTGATCTGTTTTACGCACTAATTAATTGCTGTTCCATCACTTGCCATTGAGCCGACAAATGCTCTGTCGGCAAACGTTTGAAGTTAGAACGCACAAACTGACTGATTTTGCCATCGGCATAACTCAGTAACAGATTCGCCAACACGGCCTCATCGACGATAAAACGCTGTTGTTCACGCATGGCTTTTTCACGCAATACTTGCTTGATTGAGCTTTCTATACGGTTAAATAAATCTTCCATACGCCCACGCAAACGGTCGTGCTCACCCATTAATGCATCACCTGTCATAACACGGGTAATACCAGGATTACGCTCTGCAAAGGTGAGCAATAACTGCAAAATGGCATAGCAACGAGAGAGCGTATTTTTCTCCTCGTTCATGATCATATTAATGCGGGTTAGCAGGGTGTCTTCAACAAATTCAATTAGCCCTTCAAACATGCGAGCTTTCGAAGGAAAGTGGCGGTATAAAGCCGCTTCTGAAACGCCTAAATTGGCTGCCAGTTTTGCTGTTGTAATACGCTGGCCCGGGCTGGTCTCCAACATTGCCGCCAAAGCCTGTAAAATTTCCTCACGACGGTTACGTTTTTGTTCTGCCATGCTAGTAACTTTCCTTATTTGAGAAGCAGGAATTGTAAGTGGTCGGAGTTACGAACGACCCGAGTGACCAAAACCACCTTCACCACGGTCAGTCTCGTGGAACTCATCAACAATTGACATGTTCGCCTGCACAACAGGCAGAATGACTAATTGTGCTATACGATCGCCCGGCTCGATGGTGTAAGCTTTGTCGCTGCGGTTCCAGCAGGACACTTTAAGTTCACCCTGGTAGTCAGAGTCGATAAGCCCAACTAAATTACCCAATACCAGACCGTGTTTATGGCCTAAACCCGAGCGAGGTAAAATGGTTGCCGCATAATTTGGGTCGCCAATGTACATCGCAATACCGGTGCCTATTAACTGAGTTTGTCCCGGCTTAATGGTTAATGGTTGATCCAGGCACGCGCGCAGATCCATTCCGGCCGAGCCCTGTGTGGCGTATTCAGGAAGCGGAATAGACTGGCCAATGCGGTCATCTAAAATTTTTACTTCGACTTGCGTCATGGAGTTCTCACTTTCTTATTAATTAGCCCTGAATTAAGGAGCTGTATTACTAAAATAACGTTTGGCTATCGCGTCGATAATGGCACTAGCCATATCATGCTTGCTCATTGTTGGAAGTGACTGCTCACTGTCCTTACTCAAAATAATTGCGTTATTGCTGTCGCTGTTAAAACCCAGTCCAACCTGACTGACGTCGTTAGCGACTATCATTTGTAGCTGCTTTCGTTCCAGCTTGCGCAGCGCGTTGCCCTTTAAGTTTTCAGTTTCGGCCGCAAATCCAACAGTAAAAGGTGGTTTTTCAGAGCTGGCTACCTGCTGCAGAATGTCCGGGTTTTGCACCAGCTTAAGTTGCGGTGGCTGGTCGCTCTGCTCTTTTTTAATTTTCTGCTGCGCAATTTCAGCGACACGGTAGTCCGATACGGCGGCACAGCCAATAAACACGTCGCAGTGTTCCAGTTGTTGCTGCACGGCATTGAGCATTTGCTCAGCGGTCTCTACATCAACACGGTGAACCCCGGCGGGCGTCGGCAATTGCGTTGGCCCGGAAACCAAAATGACTTTGGCACCCGCACGGGCCGCAGTTTCCGCCAGGGCATACCCCATTTTTCCCGAGCTGTGATTACTGATGTAACGCACCGGGTCGATGGCTTCGCGGGTCGGTCCTGCGGTAATAACAAAGGTTTTACTTTGCCATTGCTGCTTAACTTTAGGTGCTTTTTCTATTAACGCTTGTACTATTTCTGTCGGGTCGCTCATGCGACCATAGCCCACGTCGCCACAAGCTTGCTCGCCGCTACCAGGGCCTATCATCTGCACGCCGCGGTTTAGCAGGGTTTCGATATTTGCCTTTACGGCCGTTGCAGCCCACATTTGCTGGTTCATTGCCGGCGCAATAGCAAGCGGTGCTTTGCTGGCCAGAACTAATGTGCTCAGCAAGTCATCGGCAAAACCTTGAGCGATACGGGCGATGGTATTGGCCGTTGCCGGGGCAATAACAATTTGGTCAGCCCAGCGGGCCAGTTCTATATGGCCCATAGCGGCTTCCGCTGTGGGATCTAACAAGTCATCACTGACCGTAAAGCCCGATACGGCCTGTAAGCTAAGTGGGGTAACAAAGGCCTTGGCACTGTCGGTCATTACCACACGAACTTCTGCGCCTTGCTCACGCAAACGACGGACTAAGTCAGGTGCTTTATAGGCGGCAATACCACCAGTAATACCTAAAAGTATGTGTTTGTTCTGCAACTGTGCCATGCGAACCCCTTTGTGTTAATTCTTGTAAAGATAACATGAGACCCCGTAACAGGGTAGATGGTCGTTATACTTCTCTCTTTAGAATTAAGGAGAGAGCAATGAGCGTCAAGGAGTGGCCCGTTTCGGAACGACCCAGAGAAAAACTGCAAACTCAGGGGGCAGAATACCTGAGTGACGCTGAGTTATTAGCCATTTTACTCGGTAGTGGTAGCCAGGGACAGGATGTTGTAAGTTTCGCCCGGCGTCTGCTCAGCAACTTCGGTGGAATTGGCGCCTTATTAACAGCGACTCAGGAGCAATTACTTGCCTGCAGTGGTATTGGACCTGCCAGAGTGAATCAACTGCAGGTAGTGATGGAACTGTCACGACGCTACCTGAAATGGCAACTGGAGCGCTCGGACGGTTTCACTGAACCATCGATGGTCAAAGACTATTTAATCGCTCAGCTGCGCCATCAGGGGCGCGAAGTCTTCGCTATTCTCCTGTTAGACAGTCAGCATCGGCTGTTACGTTATGAGGAATTGTTTCAGGGCACCATTAACGCCGCGCCTGTTTATCCGCGCGAAGTTATTAAATTGGTGATGCAGTACAATGCGGCGGCGGTGATTCTGGCACATAATCACCCATCGGGCGTGGCAGAGCCCAGCCAGGCTGACCAACGGGTTACTGAACGGGTCAAAAAAGCCCTGACATTAATTGATGTAGCGCTGTTGGATCATTTCGTTGTGGGCGCAGGCGATCCAATTTCTTTCGCAGAGCGCGGATTGTTGTAGTTTTGTACTGGCGGTTTGGTTAAAAATCACGTAAAATCCGCACCGAACGATCGATAAGGATCAAATTTCCGTCGTATTAGCTTGATTAGAAGGGCAGTTTGCTGTATAAAATGCGCCCTCGGATTTATAGGCAAGGTCACGTTGGGCGACAGGCGAGCTTGCAGCAATTTTGGAGTAGAGACATGTCACAAGTATGCCAAATTACAGGTAAGCGTCCGGTAGTCGGTAACAACCGCTCGCACGCACGCAATGCGACTAAACGTCGCTTCCTGCCGAACCTACAATCGCACCGCTTTTGGGTAGAAAGCGAGAAGCGTTGGGTTAAGTTACGCATTTCTACTAAAGGTATGCGTATCATTGATAAAAACGGTATCGATACGGTATTAGCGGATCTCCGCGGCCGTGGTGTTAAGGTTTAAGGAACTAAATTATGCGCGATAAGATTCGTTTAGTGTCATCTGCTGGTACAGGTTATTTCTATACCACAGACAAAAACAAACGCACCATGCCAGAAAAAATGGAGATCAAAAAATTCGATCCAGTGGTTCGTAAGCACGTGATCTTCAAAGAAGCTAAAATCAAGTAATTGGTTTAAAGCTTACAAAAAACCCAGCTTCGGCTGGGTTTTTTATTGGCTGGTATTTGAGCTTAGCGCGGCGGATCGATAATGCCCGAGACGCTGGCATTAATGCGGAACCAGCCAGTAATGCTAAAGCGGTCACGCTCGGAGCGCAGTACTTCATGGACAAAGCGGTCGCTTAAAAACACCACCAGGCGTCCTTGTTTTGGCAAAACAGTTTCAAGCGCCTGACCCTTGTCACCATAAATAACCAGCTGCCCACCATCGCTGTCCTGCCATTCCGGATTGAGATAAAACACTGTGGTCAACACGCGGTTACTTCGACCTTTAAACGCATCCAGATGCTTTTTGTAGAAAGCGCCTTTGGGGTAATGCGCCAGATGGCATTCGTAATCGAACAGGCCAAGAAACAACTCGCGGTTAAATTCATGGCGTAATTGTTCCATAATGGCTAAGTAATCTTTGTGACGGGGTTCTTCCTGAGTCAGCCAGTAAATGCGATCATTGCGCACCATAGTATTAATGGTTTGGTTTTGCTGACGTCCAATTCCCGCCAGGTTCCAATGTTGTGCCGGTAATTGCTGAGCGTAATGGTACAGTGCCTGAGAACGTTCCGGCTGGAGAAAATCATCGATAATGCAGTAGCCCTTATCGGCGACTTTGTCGATAATATCAGATAGCACCATAATGCAATAAAGCCCCGTATTTTGTTGTCGCGCGAGAATATAGGGTATTCTGGTTACAAGCAACAAGGGATACAGCAACAAGAAAATTATTCGATACGTTAGCACAAAGAGCACAAGCCAATGAAAGTGAATGAAAAGCGAAAAATATTTGGGTTGACCATGACCCGCAGAGCGTGGAATAACGTTCTGGTCTACGCCATACTGATAATTATGGTGGTGTTCTGGTATGTTGCTCCACCGGTTAAAGAAGAAACAGAAAGCGGCATTGCGGAAGAGCCTGTATCGGGCAACGTGATTGGTCTTATTCCCGATGATGGCAACCTGAAGTCAATACAAATTGACCAACTGACGTTGGCACTGAAAGATCAGCAATGGCGGTGTCAGGCGCCTTGTCGTTTGTCGGAAAAAGCTGTTCAAAGTGTTGCCGGAAATTGGCTGGCATTAACCATGGAACCAACCAATCAGGCGGCGGAAAACTTAATCACGGAAGTTTACTTTCGTTTTGCCGGGGGCGAGGAAGCACGTGTTGAGCTTTATGCTGAACCCGAACTGATGATCCGTCTGCCGAATCAGCAGCAAAATTATAAAGTCAAAGAATTCACCGCCAGCCAGTTACTGGGTCATTAAGGAAGCCTGAAGATTATGCCGGAATTACCCGAAGTTGAAGTCAGCCGTTTAGGCATATCTCCGCACATTGAAGGCCGTAAAATTAAGGCGGTTCATGTTCATGATAAGCGTCTTCGTTGGCCAGTGCCGGAAACGGTACACCAGGTTGAAGGGCATGTGCTGCGTTCGGTCAGCCGCCGTTCAAAGTATTTGTTACTGCAGACCGACAACGGTTGTTTGATCCTCCACCTTGGCATGTCCGGCAAGCTTAGAGTGGTGCCTGCTGAAACTGGTCATTATAAGCACGATCATATCGATATCGAGTTTGATAATGGGCAGACCTTACGTTTAAACGACCCGCGTCGTTTTGGTGCTTTGCTTTACAGTGAAACGGATGTGGCTGGGCATAATCTACTGAAACAGCTTGGCCCGGAACCATTAACGGAAGCCTTTCATGTCGACTATTTGTTTGAACGTTCACGCGGGCGTTCGCAGTCGGTAAAGACCTTTATTATGGACAACAAAATTGTGGTGGGTGTCGGCAATATCTACGCTAACGAAGCACTGTTTAAGGCGGGCATTAATCCCAAGCGGGCGGCTGGTAAAATAAGTAAAGCGCGCTATCAAAAGTTGGTGCCACTGATAAAAGAGACACTGACAAGCGCAATAGAACAGGGCGGAACCACTTTAAAAGACTTTACCCAGGTCGATGGTAACCCCGGTTATTTCGCTCAGAAGCTTCAGGTTTACGGGCGCGGCGGTAAGCTTTGTATGGTATGTAGTACTCGTCTAAAAGAAGTTCGTCTGGGCCAACGCAGTACGGTGTACTGTACCCAGTGCCAGCGTTAGTTTACTGCTTCAGTGCTCTTAGTAATTCACTGACAAAACGTTCCGGTTCGGAAATAAACGGAGCGTGTGAGCTTTTGTTAAAGACTACCGCTTTTGATTTAGGTGTCAGGGTCGAAATACTATCAATAGCGCGCTCCGGAACCAGACTGTCTAATCGTCCGTAAAAGCGGTTAAAGGGCATTTCAATTTTTGACAGTTGCGGACGTAAATCCGCAGTCTGCAAAATGGTTAATGCCTGTTTTAGCACGCCGGGGTTAGGCATGGGTTTGGTAAATATCAACTGTCTGACCTGCTTGACTTGCTCTCGTGCGTCCTCACTTCCCATGGCCTGGATTGCTAAAAAACGCTCAATGGTTTTTTTAAAGTTGCGGTCTAATTGTTGCTGAAATTGCTCCAGTACATTGGGTTGAATACCTGACCAGCTGTCACTTTCGACGAAGTGAGGTGAGGAAGCAACGGTATTTAGCGACAGTACTCGTTCAGGATGCTCGAGCGCAATCTGTGTCGCAATCAGTCCTCCCAACGACCAGCCCATTAAATGAAAACGCTGGGGCAGAGCCGGCATGATTTGCTCAACGAAAGTCTCCAGTGACACGTCGTTTTCTGATAACCAGGTAGAGTCACCAAAGCCAGGTAAGTCGAGACAGTGGAGTTGAAAATACTGGCTCAACGCCGGTACTACCGGTTGCCAGATATTCGCATTCATTCCCCAACCATGGAGTACAACAAAAGGCGTTCCTGTACCACAGCACATTACCGAAAGGCTCACTATACTACCTGTCCCGAGTTCATGATTAAGGGATGCTATGCTAGCGTTTTTACGCCGTCTCGCCAATGCTTTTGAATTGGGTACGTGCTGGAGTTGTGGCTATTCCTGCGTTGGCGCCAACAGCCTATGTCGTGATTGCGATAATGCATTACCTCGCTGGTATCCGCGTTGCTGCCAGCACCTTTCGGATATCGAGCAACATATATCGGAAGGACAACGGCTATGTCGTTATTGGTATGGCGCATTGCGCTGGGAGCCGCAGGTACAACAACTGATCACCTTGTTTAAATTCCGCAATAAGGCGGAGTTAGCCCCGTTACTGGCTAATCAATTGGCAGCTCATTTATTGCTGTGCTACCGCGAACAAGCGTTGCCGGACTGTATTGTTGCTGTGCCTATGACTCAGCAAGCCTGGCGTAGGCGAGGGTTTCATCAAACGGCATTATTGGCTCGTTACTTGTCTGCCGCGCTAAAGATTCCTTATATCAATGGCGGTTTGCGTAAAATACGTTCTGTACCGATGCAACATATGACTTCGCAGTCATCGCGATGGGACAACAGTCGCCGCAGTCAGTTGGCGCTCAAGGACTTTAGTGGTTGCACGGTAGCGGTTGTCGATGACGTGCTCAGTACCGGAGCCACCATGATGGCAGCCGCTGATGCGCTTTACAAAAAAGGAGCTAAAGCGGTGGATGCGTGGGCGGTTGTCTATAACCAACACGACTAGAAACTGAAGGGTATCTCGGTTACACTATACCTTAGTAATTTACTCAGGTATAAGCCGTGAGGTCAGTATTTATGATTCGTATTTCAGAAGCAGCGCAGTCCCACTTTAAGAAGCTCTTAGCCGACCAACCCGACGGCACGTGTATTCGTGTGTTTGTGGTTAACCCGGGTATGGCTAATGCAGAGTGTGGTGTTTCTTATTGTCCACCAGATTCTGTTGAACCGGACGACGAGCGTCTGCCGTTTAACGGTTTTGATGCGGTGGTTGATTCCGGTAGTGCGCCGTTTTTAGAAGACGCTGCTATTGATTTTGAAGAGCAGGAAATGGGCTCTCAGTTAACCCTGAAAGCACCCAACGCTAAAGCACGTAAGGTTGCCGACGACGCGCCGCTAATTGAGCGGGTTGAGTATGTGATTCAGGCCGAAATTAATCCACAGCTGGCAAGCCACGGTGGTCAGGTTATGGTTGCAGAAATTACCGATGACGGCGTCGCTATTCTGCAATTTGGCGGTGGTTGTAATGGTTGCAGCATGATCGATGTCACGTTGAAAAACGGCATTGAGAAAGAGTTGCTTGAGCGCTTCCCGGAAGAAGTGAACGGGGTTCGTGATATTACTGATCATGAGCACGGAGAGCACTCGTACTACTAGACCTTTCGACTATACAACTTGGTATTGTTCGATTTTTTAATGTTAAAAATATGTGATCCCTTGCACGATCTTATCTCGTAACGATATTTGCCTAATCAATACGAGGATTTCAATTATGCAAGGGATCAAAAAACTGGGTGTCCTAGCGACATCACTTCTACTTATCACTGGTTGTGACTGGTTTGACAGCGATAGTGACACTGACAATACTACCACACCACCTCCTGAAGCTGAATCAAGCTTTGTACGGGTACATCATACTTCAGCTGATTCGCCCAACGTTAATGTCTTAGCAGGTGAAACCGCATTATTAGAAAATGTGCCTTACCATACGTCTTCCGGCATTCTCGAAGTTGACGCTGGCGACTATGATATTACGGTTCAGGGCATTCTTCCTGATGACAGTACCGTTGATGCCATTGGTCCTGCCTCATTAACTTTTTCAGCCGATACGCGTTATGAAGTTTTTGCTGTGGGTCAATTGGCGGACGAATCTTTAGAGCCGTTAATTCTCTCAAACCCGGTATCGGATGTAGCCGCAGGTGAAAGCCGTATCCAAGTGGTGCATGCTGCCTACGATGCACCAACCGTTGATGTTTACCTAACGGCTCCGGATGCGGATCTAAGTGCTGCATCGCCTACCCTAACACTTGCTTACGGTGAAGACAGTGGTCAGGTGGATGTTGAAACCGGTGACTACCGCATTCGTTTAACCGGTGCTGGTGATGATGCTGTTGTCTATGATTCGGGAACTGTGAGCCTGGCTGATGGTGGTGATTACATTATTGCCGCAACCAATAATGTCGCAGCAAACTCTGCTAATTCACCGGTCACTTTGCAAATCAGTGATGGTGAGTCGACTACGTTAGTGAATGACGCAGATGCTGGTGCCGATGTTCGTGTGGTGCATGCCGTAGCAGATGCGCCTAATGTCGATGTGACATTGAATGATGCTGCAGAAGCCCAAGTCCAAGACTTGCCTTTCCAGAATGCAACGGGTTACCTGAATCTGGAAGCCGCTGAGTACAGCGTTGACGTTGCTGCGGCGGGTGGCGATCCGGTGGTTATCGAAGATGCCGCTCTTGCTGTAGAAAACGCAATGAGCTATTCAGTTTATGCGGTTGGTGAACTGAGCACTATCGGTTTGCAAGTACTGACTGAAGAACGTCGTCGAGTGACGACTGAAGCTAAAATTCAGTTGGTTCATGCTGCACCAAGCGCCGGTAACGTTGATATCTACGTGACTGAGACTGATGACATCAGTGGCGCAGACGCCGCCTTTACCGATATTCCGTTTGATGCAGAAGGTTTGGTCAGCACGGGCAATGTTGCGTTAACACCGGGTGACTATGTGGTAACGGTAACTGCAACGGGTACGCAGGACATTGCTATCCAGACACCTGTACTGACATTGGAAGGCGGTGGTATCTACACGGCTGTTGCGGTTGACGCAACAGACGGTGGACTTCCTCCCCAGCTTATCCTGATGGATGATTTGGCGAACTAAGATATTTGAGCCAAACTGCCTGGGTAATACCACGCATGAATAAAAAGCCGCTGAGAGCTAACCACAAACCGTGGTTCTCCAGCGGCAATCCTGCCCACCACAAAGGCAAAAAGCCAATCACAGCACTTAGAATCATGGTATTACGCATACCACGACTGAATGACAAGCCAATAAATACGCCATCAAACCAGTAACTCCAGTGCGCCAATAGCGGCAGTACGACTATCCAGGGCAAATAATCTTGAGCAACCTGAATGATCTCTGGAATATCGGTAATAAGACGGATAATGGCATTGCCTGCCAACGCAAAAACCAAGGAATAGACAACGGCAAACAGTGAAGACCAGAGCAAGGTGATTTTGCACCAGTACCGAATTTTATCGTGCCGTTTTTGACCTTTAGCCTGTCCCGCCAAGGCTTCGACCGAATACGCAATGCCGTCCAGCCCCAGTGATATCAACATTAAAAACTGCATTAAAACCGCGTTTACCGCCACCATCGTACTGCCATAACGGGTCGCATAGCCGGTCATTGTGGCCATACACAGCTGCAGTACCAAGCTGCGAATAAAAATGTTGCCGTTAACTCTCAAAAACTGACGCAGTTGCTGAAACTTCAACTGCCAGTGCCGTAAATGCCAGCCCAGAGCGCGTGCCGTCCAGTAGAAACCGATAATAGCGGTCACCCACTCAGCACTAAGCGAAGCCCAGGCAGCCCCTTCTACATTCAGTCCAAAGCCCAGTATCAGTATGACATCCATAACCACATTCACGGCGTTGGTAATTATTACCAGCAGCATGGCTTTGCGGCTGTTTTGGCGGCCTAATAAGACACCCAGGGCTACCAGCGTCATTAGGGAGGCTGGTGCTGACCATAAGCGTATTTCAATGTAGTCGCGGGCGTAGCCTTCAAGTTCGGCGCTCGGTGCTACGACCCACATAGCCAAATCATTAATCCAGGGGCTGGCAATGGCGATTAATACGCCTAAGCCCAGTGCAATGACAATGCCGTTATTAAAGTGCTGGCGCTGCGCCTGTATGTCGTCGGCACCATACGACTGGGCTATGTAGCCGGTTGTTGCCATGCGCAAAAATACCGCCAGTAAATAAATAAAACTGACTACCATGGCACCAATGGCAACAGCCGATAAGTAGATAGCGTTCGGCAAATGACCTATGATGGCAGTATCGACCAGACCGAGAAGTGGTGCAGCAATATTGGAAATAATCATTGGCAGGGCAATCGCAAAAACGCGGCTGTGATCTGACAATGGAAATCCAAACAGCTTGTGCATAAAGCTCCTTAAGAGAATTCGGTTAATGACGGCTTTTATACTTTATCAGGAGTCAGTATGAAGATGTTGAACAAAATGACGTTGAGCGCCGCATCGGGATTATTGCTGGGGTGTTCGCCATTAGCTCAGGCAGGTAGTGCTGACAGTGTGGTGGTGTTGCAATACCATCATGTCAGCAGTTCGACCCCGGCTGTTACCTCTATTGACCCGGAGACGTTTCGTGAGCATCTGCAATACCTGCAGGACAACAACTTCAACGTTATTGATATTACTGTTGCGCGTGAAGCCATTGAAAAAGATAAAGCGCTTCCTGAAAAAGCCGTTGTCATTACCTTCGACGATGGCTACCAGAATGTCTATGAGAACGCTGTAGAGCTTCTGGAGGAGTTTGAAATGCCTTATACGGTGTTCGTTAACCCTGAACTTATGCGTAAGCACAGCGGCCACTACATGGGCTGGGAAGAACTTAAAGAAATTCAGCAGAACGGCGCTACCATTGCTAATCACGGGCAGACTCACGCACACCTTATTCGCAAGCAGGAAGGTGAAAGCGATGACGAGTGGCAGGAGCGCATGCATTACGACGTTGTTACCGCGCAGGAAGCCATTGATGAGAACTTAGGGGAGCAGCAAAAATATTTTGCTTATCCTTATGGTGAGTACAACAACGAATTGCGAGGTTTACTGAATGAATGGGGCTTCCTGGCCTTTGCTCAGCATTCAGGCCCATGGTCCAAATGGAGCGAAGATACTGTTATTACGCGTTTCCCTGCGTCGGGTATCTATGCGAACTTAAATACGTTGAAAGCCAAGTTAAATTCTAAAGCTATGCCGGTACGTACTTACCAACCGGAAGAGCCTTTAGTTGCACATGATAATACAAAACCGACAATTAGCGTAACGCTAGAAGAGGGCGATACCCTTGACGATATGCGTACCGATGCACTGCAATGCTTTGCCGGTAGTTCGGTTTTAAAACCTGAGTGGGAAAGCGATACTCAGTTTAGTGTGACGCTTGAAAAAGACATTAACATTGGGCGCTCACGCATTAACTGTACTGCGCCCAGTGCCTCTGAGTCGCGTTATTATTGGTATTCTGTCGCGCTTATTCGACCCGATCAGTCAGGTAGCTGGCCTGACTAATTGGCGATAATGGCAAAATCTTTTGCCAGTTGTTCCATGTCGACCACCGGTACTTCCCCGCGTTGGTGGTCGGCATTAAATATCGCTTTGCGGTGTCCGTTGGGGTTAACCAGAATAATAGCGGCGCTGTGGTTCACCAGATAATTTTCTTCGCCTTCATCGGGAATCGAATACATTAAACCTAAATCGCGTACGAACGGGAACAGCTCCTTATGTTCGGCTCGAACACCGACAAAGTCATCGCCAAAATAATTTACGTACTGCGTTAAGCGTTCAATATCATCGCGTTTGGGGTCAACTGAAATCATCCAGACTTTAACCGGGTCGGAGGTTTCTTCCTGTAATGCAGGTAGCACACCTTTTAAGTCTGACATGGTGGTTGGACAGATATCAGGACAGAAGGTATAACCGGTAAAGAGCAAGGTCCACTGGCCTTTGAGTGCATCATTTTCAATAGAGCCTTCGGCTGTGCTGTTTAACTCAAACGATTTTAACGCACGAGGGGGCTCGTATATTAAAGCTTCCGGTTTTTCTTCCGGCCAAAAGTTGTAAACTGCGAACCCGGCTGCAAGGGCGATAAGCGCAGCCAGCAGCGTAACGATACGACTCATTTCTTACTCCAGTTATACGTAGTGATCGACCAGTAAAATCACAAACAGCAGCATGAGATGCCAGATAGAAAAGGCAAACATATTAAATGCTGTTTTCTTGCTTGGCGCGTATTTCAGTTTCCAGGCGTAAGCCAGGAAAATCGCGTTAAGCAGACTCACACCTACCAGGTAAATCATGCCGGTCATGCCAATTAAAAAAGGCATAAGACACACCACAGTCAGCAAAATGGTATATAAGAAAATACAGGTTTTGGTGAAGTCGATACCGTGAGTAACCGGCAGCATCGGAATTTCTGCTCGTGCGTAGTCTTTGGCACGATGCACAGCAAGTGCCCAGAAGTGAGGCGGTGTCCAGGTGAAAATGATCATAACTAATAGTACCGCTGGCGCGTTAATCTCGTTAGTCACCGCTGTCCAACCAAGCAATGGTGGCGCAGCACCGGCTAAACCACCAATAACAATATTCTGCGGCGTTGCCCGTTTTAGGAACATTGTGTAGATAACTGCATACCCCACCATACTGGCAAAGGTTAGCCAGGCGGTTAATGGGTTAACCCAGGCATACAGAGTCACAAAACCAATAGCGCCAATTGAGGCTGCAAACACAGTCACTTTTGTGGGTGATAAATTGCCTTGAGGCAGCGGACGGCGCAGTGTACGCGCCATTTTAGCGTCGATATGACGGTCGACCAGGTGATTAATAGCCGCGGCAGCAGCTGACATCAACCCGATGCCGATTAAGGCGGGGACCAGAACATTGAGCGAAACAAGCTCTTCAGTGGCCAGGCACATGCCGACCACTGCGGTCAGTAACAATAGGGCGACGACACGAGGTTTGGTCAGCTCTAGGTAATCTCGCCAGTTAGCGTTGCGCGTTTTTGTTATATTTTTTGTGGCAACGGATTCCATAATGACAACTCCTCTACGCCTTTCTGGACAGGTTATAATTCAACGCGACCAGCGACAGTAACAACAAAGCCCCAGTAGCATTGTGTGCCACTGCATTCCAAAGCGGTAATTGAAAGACCACGTTACTAATACCGAGCAGAATTTGCAAAGACAATAACAAGCCGATAACAAGTAATGAGCGGCGGAAAAAATGCGATTTTGCTTTTCGCCAGCATTTAAAGAGTAAAGCACAAACCACTAAGAAAGTGATAATAGCCCCAACTCGGTGCATCACATGCATGGTCATGCGGTCGTTGTAATCATGCGCACCATACTGGTAGGTATCGGCTTCGGGGATACTGAACGCACCGCTAAAGTCTAGTTGAGAGGTCCAGTCGCCCTCGCAAAAGGGCAGCTCAGTGCAGGCTACGGCGGCATAGTTTGCCGCAACCCAGCCACCTAAAGCGATTTGCGCAATGACAACCAGCAGGGTAAAGAAAGCCAGCCCTCTGTAGCGCCTTAATTCAGGGTCTCCGCCGGCAAGCCGGTATGAAGACAGTCGCAATGAGAGCAAATACAGCAGTGAGATCACTGAAAATCCGCCTAACAGATGGCCCATGACAATCAGCGGCTGCAAATTCATGGTCACTGTCCACATGCCCAATGCAGCCTGAAATATGACTAACCCCAGTAGCAAGGTCGGTAGTTTAACCGGTGTAGGGTAATGGCTGTAGCGACGGCTTTTGACCCAGGCAATGATGGCAATAGCTAGTATGAGCAAGCCTAAGGTGCCGGCAAAGTAGCGGTGAACCATTTCGTTCCAGGCTTTGGCGTGTTCCACAGGCGCATCCGGGAACCTGAGTTCCGCCTGCTGAATGTGCTCCTCCTGCGATGGTACCTTCATGAAACCATAGCAGCCGGGCCAGTCCGGGCAGCCCAAACCTGCTTCAGTCAGTCGGGTAAAAGCGCCAAGAACAATAACGACAAAAGCAAAAAAAACACTAATTTTTACCAATAAACGCATGGCATTTTCCTTACCCAATTCTGGACAATTTAAGCAGTTTACGGAGATCCGCAAGCACATTTTTACCTTCCGCAATCATCTGCTCTTTATCCAGGTGCGTTGGGTAATACAGCATGACGTTGTGCATTGGGTCGATAATAAACACGGTGTTATCAGGTAGCTCACTCAGTTGTTCAATCAGTTGCGGTGTGATCATTTGCGTAATATGTGGCGCACTGTGATTAAAGTTGGTTTTTTCGGCTTCACTTTGATGCAGAACTACCGGTGTCAGACGCTCGGTGTCTTTACCAATAGCAACGTCGACTTGGTTCATTACGTACAAGGTATTTTCGCAGATTGCCTCACAATTTTGTGGTGCAATATAGCCAATTTGCCAACCTTCAGGTAGCTGGTCAGCTTCCTGATTTAAAGTAATAGGGGGCTGCAGTAAGGTGCCTTTATTGGTACCCGCCTCATACCAGTCTTGCGACAGAATCAGCCAGGCAGCCAACACGGGAATAATAAAAGCAACGAAAACGATAATAATAGCGCGTCGAGAGCGATTCAGGGAGCTCATCGGGTCTCCTCTTTTTTTGGTTGTTTATTCAGTTTTATAACAGCAAATAGAAAAATCACCAAGCAGGCAACGGCCAGCGAGAACCACTGAACAGCGTAACCCTGATGTTTTTCCGGTGACATCACCTGAGGTTGCCAGTCGCGCTGCCAACCCATAGCTTCTGGTGACTCAAGTAAAAACGTGTAATCGGTTAACGACATACCAAGTTGCTTTGCTATGGCGTGTGGCTGAAATTCTTGTACCCGAATTTTGTTATCGGCTAAATCTGTTTCGTAAGTGTTATTAACAAACTGATTATCTGAAGGAAAGTAAAGAAAGCCGGTTAAATCATGCTTCCCTGTGGGCAGCTCCACTTCTGGTAATTCTTGCCGCGAAGCCGGGGCCGGTAACCATCCCATATTAACCGGAACATAATTTTCAGACATTGCTTGCGGTTGGAACAAGGCAATCACCTGATAACCAACGGTGCCTTCTTCAATCTGATTATCCAGTAAAAATACGGGCTTTGGAACAAACTCGCCGCTCATCTGAACATAGCGAAAGCGATCTGTTTTGGGAGATATTTGGTGCAGCTGGCTAAACTCGCTTGCTTCACCCTTTAATTGTTGCTGCTCGTAATCGCTGAACAGCTGACGTTTTTGCTCAGCCCGTTCAAGCTGCCAAAAACCTAACTTGACCAATACCACAATTGCCAGCAGAGTAACTAACGTAGCGACAAGAGGAAAACGTATGTTGGTCTTTTTTAAAATCATTATTGTACTGCTGCTTGTTTATATGGTGGTGAATTTATTCCGGGCAATGTTCAGTATGCTACGGAATGATCCGAACAAGCCACCGATGTCCCATTATCTGGGAAAACGAGTGGGAGTAGCCGCCGTTATCTTTGTGATACTGATAGCGGCGACTGCCAGTGGTTTCTTACCTTTAAATCCACGCCCCTACTAAACGGGGCGTTTTTTCTTACAGAACGTACACCACCACAAACAGACATAACCAAACGACATCAACAAAGTGCCAGTACCAACTGGTCGCCTGAAAGGCAAAGTGGTTATCTGGTGTGAAATGGCCTTTTATAACACGCAGGAACATGACAATCAGCATGACGGTTCCCAATGTTACGTGCATACCGTGAAACCCGGTCAGCATGTAAAAGGTGTTACCGTATATACCGGAGTCAAGTGCCAAGCCAAGCTCTTCGTAGGCGTGAACGTATTCTGCACCCTGTAAGTACAGGAAGATACAACCCAGGATAATAGTAATACCCAGCATGGCTGTTAGCTGTTTACGTTTATTTTGTTCTAAACCTGTATGGGCAAAATGGCAGGTTACCGAGCTGATTAACAGAATAATGGTGTTAATAGCAGGCAAACCATACCAACCCATAGCCTGAGTTTCAGTTCCACCCGGGGTATTCACCAGTGGCCACTGAGCCACAAACTCTGGCCACAAGACTTCGTTAGTCATGGCGTTGTTGCTGTCACCGCCGAGCCATTGAACGGCTATAATACGAGCGTAAAAAAGCGCACCAAAGAAAGCCGCAAAGAACATGACCTCGGAAAAAATAAACCAGCTCATCCCTTGCTTGTAAGAATCGCCTAGCTGACTACTGTATTTGCCACTCATGGATTCGTTAATTTGGTCGCGAAACCAACCAAAGAGCATAACTGCGATAACAACTAAACCAGCGATTAATACAGTACTGCCGTAACCATCCTGCTCTTTACTCATGTCGATAACGGTGTGTCCCGCGCCCCAGGCAATTAAGCCTAATCCAACTGCACCAACAATTGGCCAGGGACTGGAAGCAGGAACATAATAACTCTGTTGTTCTGCCATAACGTCGTTTCCTTATTCTGTTTTTAACAGCTGAGCCATTTGCTCAGCCGACGTATTGGCTGTCATATCGTACAGCGTGTATGACAGGGTAAATGTTGTAATATGATCAGGAATATCCGGATCTAAATAAAACTGCATGGGCATTTCTGCATCAGAACCCGCGGCTAAAGGCTGTTGATTAAAGCAGAAGCACTCAACCTTATTGAGGTACAGTGACGCTTCAGCCGGTGCAACCGATGGGATAGCCTGTGCAACCATATTGGAAGAGGTTGGGTTCGACGCCAAAAAGTTAACCACCTTGACCTCACCGGGATGAATCTTGACTTGTTTGATCGATGGTTCAAATTTCCACGGAATGCCTTTGGCATTCCGCGTTATAAACTGCACCGTAACCGTCCGAGACTCATCGACTTCCACCTCTTGATAAACCGCGGCTTCATTGCTGGTACGGCCGTTAAAGCCAGTGACTTCACAAAATACATCGTAAAGCGGTACCAGCGCGAAACCGAAGGCAAACATCCCGGCGACTGTCAGTAACAGTCGCTTAACCAGAATGCTGTTGTCAGGGCGCTGATCAGACATAAGTCATCACTCCACTTTCGGCGGTTTTTCGAAGGTGTGATAAGGCGCTGGTGATGGAACAGTCCACTCCAGTCCTTCTGCACCTTCCCATGGCTTAGCTTCTGCTTTCTCGCCACCTTTGACACATTTGATTGCCACCCAAAGGAAGATTAACTGCGACAAGCCGAAGGCAAAACCACCAATACTGGCTATCTGATTAATATCCGCAAACTGTGTGGCGTAATCAGGAATACGCCGCGGCATACCTGCCAGCCCTGCAAAGTGCATTGGGAAGAACAGCACGTTAACGGAAATAAGCGACGTCCAGAAATGGGTCTTCGCCAGTGTGGTGTCGTACATATGACCTGTCCATTTTGGTAGCCAGTAATACGAGGCTGCCATGATGGAGAAAATCGCACCTGTCACCAGAACATAATGAAAGTGAGCCACTACGAAATACGTATCGTGATACTGGAAATCGACTGGCGTAATCGCCAGCATCAAGCCGGAGAAACCACCAATGGTAAACAGAATAACGAACGCCAGGGCGAACAACATGGGTGTTTCAAAGGTCATTGAGCCTCGCCACATGGTGGCAACCCAGTTAAAGATTTTAACCCCGGTAGGTACCGCAATGAGCATCGTGCAATACATGAAGAAGAGCTCAGCAAATACTGGCATACCGGTAGTGAACATATGGTGAGCCCACACCAGGAAGGACAGTAAGGCAATGGCTGCCGTGGCGTAAACCATGGAGGCGTAACCAAAGAGCCGTTTTCGGGTAAAGGCCGGAATAATGGCTGAGATAATACCAAAGGACGGCAAAATCATAATGTAAACTTCCGGATGCCCAAAGAACCAGAAAATATGCTGGAACATAACCGGGTCGCCACCGCCGGCGGCATCAAAGAAGCTGGTGCCAAAGTATTTATCGGTCAGTACCATGGTCACTGCACCGGCCAGTACCGGCATAACCGCAATAAGCAGAAAAGCCGTAATGAACCAGGTCCACACAAACAATGGCATTTTCATGTAATTCATACCCGGTGCGCGCATATTCATGATAGTGACTATCACGTTAATGGCACCCATGATGGATGAAATACCCATAATATGTATTGCAAACACGAACAACGCGGTTGAGTCCGAGCTGTAAGTGGTAGATAGCGGTGCATAAAAAGTCCAGCCGAAAGCAGGGCCGCCACCTTCCATAAATAATGAACCCAAAAGAATGACGAAAGCAAAAGGTAAAATCCAGAAGCTCCAGTTATTCATTCGTGGCAGCGCCATGTCCGGCGCACCAATCATCATTGGGATCATCCAGTTAGCAAGCCCGGTAAAGGCCGGCATAACCGCGCCGAAGACCATAATAAGTCCATGGACTGTGGTCATTTGGTTAAAGAAATGAGGATCAACCAATTGCAAGCCTGGTTGGAACAATTCCGCGCGGATAACCATCGCCATGGCACCGCCGGTTAAAAACATAATGAAACTAAACCACAAATACATTGAGCCAATGTCTTTGTGGTTAGTGGTAAACAGCCAGCGACCAATACCGTACGGCTTGTGATCGTGGTGTGTGTCGTGATGTGTCTCTTCCACTGCAGTGCTCATCACCGTCTCCTTATTGATTCATGACTTCGTTAATGTCGGCGGCCTGAATCAGGTCTCCGGTTTCGTTACCCCAGGCGTTACGCTCGTAGGTGATAACGGCGGCTAACTCGCGCATTGAAAGCTGGCTTCCAAAGGCTTGCATGGCCGATCCGGTAACGCCGTTAACGACGATGTCGATGTGTTTGTCCTTGGCTTCAGGGTCTACAGAAACGCCGGAACCGGCAAGTGCCGGGAATACGCCGTCCACGCCTTGACCATTAGCCTGGTGACAAGCTGCACAGGTGCTGTTGTAAACTTTTTCACCGAGATCCATCAGTTCGTCTTCTGACATCTCCATGGCGAGCAGCTCTTGCTCACGCTCACGCGCTGCCTGCTGCTCCGCTTCCTTCTCGGTAATCCATTTTTCGTACTCAGCAGGTTCTTTTGCTATAACAACGATTGGCATGAAGCCATGATCTTTCCCGCAAAGCTCGGCGCACTGCCCGCGATAGATGCCAGGCTCGTCGACTTTAGTCCAGGTTTCATTAATAAAGCCCGGGTTAGCATCTTTTTTAACGGCAAAGTCAGGAACCCACCAACTATGAATAACGTCGTCTGAAGTGACCAGGAAGCGAACTTTCTTTCCGGTTGGAATAACCAACGGACGATCCACTTCCAGCAAGTAGTTTTCGCCTTTCTCAAATTTATTATCGATTTGTTCTTGTCGAGTGGCTAAACGACTGAAGTATTCCACTTCGTTTTCAAAGTATTTGTAGTGCCATTTCCATTGCGAACCGGTTACCTGCACCGTGACATCGGCATCGGAAGTGTCTTCCATTGCAATTAAGGTAGTGGTTGCAGGTATGGCCATACCGACCAGAATGAGCAAAGGCACAATCGTCCAGGCAATTTCAACTTTGACGTTCTCGTGGAAATTTGCAGGGTTCGGATTTTTCGACTTCCGGTGCCGGATCATCGAAATAAACATGAGACCGAATACAACCACACCAATTACACAGCAAATGTAAAAGATTATCATGTGGAGATCGTAAACCCGGTTACTCACTTCAGTGACACCTTGGGTCAAATTGAGACGCGACTGAGCAGCAGCCGGCAGACTCGTTAGCGCCAATAGTGCCCACAAAGGCTTCATTTTCACGTGGCTTCTCCTCTTATTCTTCAATGAGACCGCAAAGCAAGTTTTGCTAGCCTGAATTAGAAGAACAAAGAGGTAAGCAGAAAAAGGAACAGCTTCTCCCCAGAAATCACTTTCTCTACTGACTCTTTGTTGTAGTTATCGTTGTTATATTATTTTTATAGTCGGGTAGTGCATTTATTAACGAATTTACACCCAAAGATCCAGATCAAATCAAACAAACGCACAAAAAATAAGCGGATCTGTTAAAAAAAGGCTGCAAAAGCAGCCTTGGGGGATAAAACACACAAACAAGGTGGGATTAATGCAGGTGGGATGTCAGTGTGTTTTTATCAAACAGAAAATACTGTGTTTCGCTCAATTTACTGGCCATTTTGGCACGTTGCCAGGTACGGTTCGAAACAGAGTCGAGATAACCGATAACTATACTGCTGGTACCGGCCAGCAAAGCCTGCTCCAGCGCCCATTCGCAGCGTTCAGCTGAGTGGCTGCGTAACCAGCGGATCTGAGATTCGGCGACACCGCAAGCAATCAGTTGTTGAATCACGTTTTTGTCCCCGCCAATAACCGTTACCCACTGACTGGGTTTTTGCTGCAAAGCCTGTTGCACAACGGGAGACAGGTTGTCAACATCGATTGAGTCATGAGTGCTTTTTGCCTCTAACTGGAACGATGGCGCTGCACTTTCAGCAGTCCATAGGCCCGGGTGATGTAATTTATTCTGATATTGAGTTTTCATAAGGTCGCTCCGTTTCTGATCACACCTACCGCCAGTCCTTCAATCGCAAAAACTTGGTCGGCCAGGTTGACAGTAATGGTCGAGAATTCTTCATTTTCGGGATGAAGCAAAATAGTTTTTCCGCGTTGTTCAAAACGCTTTACAGTGACTTCGTCTTCAACACGGGCAACAACAATTTGTCCGTTTCGGGCTTGCTCTGTTTTATGCACAGCCAGTAAGTCACCGTCTAAAATTCCAATATCTCTCATGCTCATGCCGTTAACTTTAAGCAAAAAGCTGGCGGCAGGGTGAAACAGGGACTCGTCTACTTTGTAGTGGCCTTCAACGTGCTGTTCCGCCAACAAGGGTTCACCTGCTGCAACCTGGCCTATTAAAGGAAGGCCTTCGGCGATATCGTAGTCATCGGCAATAAGACGGATGCCGCGCGACATGCCGGGAAGTATCTCAATAACGCCTTTACGCGCTAACGCCTTGAGGTGCTCCTCTGCGGAGTTTGCAGAACGGAAGCCTAACTTATGGGCAATTTCGGCGCGTGTTGGTGGCATACCGGTCGCGTGTAAATTATCCTTAATAAGCTCAAGAATTTCAGATTGTCTTGGTGTTAACGGGCGCATAATGTACCTGTTTATTTGTACAGTGATACTGTGAGTATATACAGGTAAAACGATTTCGCAAGTAATTTCTTGAACGACATTTTTAAACGAAGTTGGTATCCTGTCATTCTGTTTAAAACAGAGGTCTCTCTATGAAAGGAATAAGCCGCTTTTTTCCAGTCTTTAAATATCCGTTGCGCTGGCTAACGCGATTTCAGGAAATTTGGGACGGTACAGAAGAAGAACATTCAGCAACCGTTGGCAAGCCGGTTGTTTATGTGATGCGTTCAACTTCAAAGGCGGATCTATCCATTTTGCAGCGGGCGGCGTTAAAGCGCGGCTTGCCTGACCCTGTTGAACCTCTTGCGGTGAATGGAAAATCCTATAGTCGCATCATGTATCTGGAAGAATTGGCTAACGATGCTTCGGAACAGACAGTTTCTGAGTTCCATCAGCTGCTGACATTGCATAAAGACAATACTAAATTAGATGTTCAATTGATACCGGCTGGTGTTTTCTGGGGGCGTCAGGCAGGACAAGAGGCTCATGCAGGTAATGCCATGACGGGTGACTTGGAGAACCCGGGCCACTGGCGTAAATTCTGGCTCATTTTATTTTCTGGTCGACAGGTGCTGGTGCGCTTTTCACGTGCCGTTAGCCTGGGCACGATGGCGAATGACCACGGTACTGACATGCGTATTGCGCATAAATTGGCGCGCGTAGCGCGAGTTCATTTCGTGCGTATGCGGCACGCAGTTGCAGGGCCTAAATTGAGCCAGAGAAAAGAGCTGATGTCGGCATTAATCAATACACCGGCGTTAAAGAAAGCGGTACTAGATGAAGCGAAAGGCAAAAAGATCAGTGAAGAAGCGGCTCGTAAACGCGCTTTGTCTTATATCGATGAAATAGCGGCCAATTATAATTCAACCCTGATTCGGGTGTTGGATCGCTTTATGACCTGGATGTGGAACCGGATATACAACGGTATTCATGTCAAAGGCGGCGATACCATTCGTCAACTAGCGCAGCAAGGGCACGAAGTCATCTATGTGCCCTGCCATCGCAGCCACATGGATTACCTGCTGCTAAGCTATGTCATTTATAAAGAAGGCCTGGTTCCGCCACACATTGCCGCAGGCGTGAATCTTAACTTTTTCCCGGTGGGCGGTATTTTTCGTCGTGGCGGCGCCTTTTTTATCCGTCGCAGTTTCCGCGGTAACAAGCTCTACTCAGCGGTATTTCGTGAGTACTTGTGTTGGTTATTCCAAAAAGGCTATCCGGTAGAGTATTTCAGTGAGGGCGGGCGCTCCAGAACCGGGCGCTTACTACCACCTAAAACCGGAATGTTAGCCATGACGGTACAGGGCATGCTTCGCGACCAGCAACGCCCGGTATCGTTGGTACCAGTGTACCTTGGTTACGAGCATATTATGGAAGTGGCGACTTATCTTAAAGAGCTTAAAGGTAAGGATAAGGAGAAAGAGTCCGTCTTTCAGATTCTAAAGACAGTGGCCAAACTTCGGAATTTTGGACAGGGATTTGTGACATTTGGCCAGCCGGTAAATTTGAAACATTATTTAGATAAAGCCGCGCCTAACTGGCATGAGTCTGTTACCCGGGGCGCACAGGAACCCGAGCGGCCCGGCTGGTTAAACCCGGTTGTTAGTGGGCTAGCCGAGCAGGTTATGCAGGGCATCAACGATTCGGCTGCGGCAAACAGCGTTAACTTAACGGCGCTGGCGTTATTAAGCTCTGAGCATCACGCGCTAATGAAAGAAGAGCTACTGGCCCAGTTAGATGTTTACCTTGGAGTTCTGCGGGAAGTGCCTTACAGCAATATGGTCAGTATTCCTGAAGAAAGTCCTGAAGAGCTGTGGCAACAGGCGTTGCGTACGGATAAGTTTACCGTCAGCAGCGATACCATGGGTGAGGTTGTTTCGCTGGAACATATGTCAGCCATCGCTATGACGTACTATCGAAATAACATTCTTCACATGATGGTGGTGCCGGGCATAGCCGCCTCCATTATTATGGCGAAGAAGAAAGTGAGCGTGGCTGAAATTGCCGCGCGGACGCAGGCTATTTATCCGTCTTTGAAAGCTGAATTGTATTTAAGCCACGACGTTGATGATTTGCCGCTCTGGATTGAAGCCATAGCGGAGGAACTGACGCGACAGAAATTGATTACACTGGAAGACGGAATTTGTACTATTGCTCAACGGGAAAGCGCTGAGTGGTATCGGTTACGGTTATTGGCTAACAGTGCCAGTGAAACTCTTCAGCGTTACTGTATTGTGCTGGAACTGCTACAACAGGCGCAACCTATTATGCGTGCCGATCTGGAGAAACAGTCAATTACACTGGCAGAGCGGCTAAGTTCAATTCATGGCATTGATGCGCCGGAGTTTTACGATAAGAAAGTGATGTCGACACTCATTGCCAGCTTAAAACAGCAAGGTTTTGTTGAAATTAATGACGATGGTCAGCAAATTGCCGCACAACCAGTAGGTGAGCTCAGCGATCAGGTCGATGAACTCATTGATGGGCCGGTATTACAAACCATTCGTCAGTCAGTTGAGCAGTTTGTACAGCAGCTTAAGGAGCAAGCTGAAAGCAAACCGGCTAAGAGTGATCAGAACCAATAATGCACGGCTAAGCCAATAGCGAAGACCATGCCAACGTAATGATTATGCAGAAAAGCCCGGAAGCACTTTCCGGGCTCCCTTTCACGTATCAACCAGTGTTGGTAACCGAATAACGCAGACACCACCACTAAAGCCAGCCAGACCCAAGGCTCAGCATTTATCAGATAAAGCACCCAGGCCAGTAGCGCTAACGTGACTAACTGCATAATACCAATGGCCAGACGGTCAAAACGGCCAAATAAAATGGCGGTGCTTTGCAGACCTATTTGCAGGTCATCTTCACGATCTGCCATGGCGTATTCGGTATCGTAGGCCACGGTCCAGATAACATTAGCAAGAAACAGCAAGCCGGCAATGAACCACTGTTCGGATTCCAGCGCTGTAAAAGCCATTAAGATGCCGAAGCTGAAGGCAATTCCCAGGACAATTTGCGGTAAATGCGTCCAGCGTTTGCAAAATGGGTACAGTGCGGCGACACCGGCAGCCAAAAAGCTCAGCATCACCGTTTGTGTGTTCAACTGCATAACCAGTGCGAAGGCAATAGCCAACAAGGCGATAAAGCCGATCATGGCTTCCGTAGCCGATATTTTTCCGGCTGGAATCGGGCGTTGTCGGGTACGGCGCACATGGCCATCAAAATTGCGATCGGCAAAGTCGTTAATCACGCATCCGGCAGAGCGCATCACAAAGGTGCCCAGCAAAAATATCACCACAATTCGCAGCGGTGGTTCGCCAGCACCGGCTATCATTAGCGCCCAGAGAGTTGGCCAGGCAAGTAGGTAGGTACCAATGGGTCTGTCGGCCCGCATTAACTGCCAAAAAGCGACTAACTTTTGCATGATAATTCCTTTTATAGTGACGAAGGATAAAGTGACGACGGCTCCATAAAAATTTCACTCACTAAGAGTTGTTCACCGCTGGTTGAAAACATTCTCCGGCGGCCGAGCAAAGCCCGTTGCTGTTGAAACCATTGATGATTTAACCGTGCAACTGCATGCTCCGAATGCACCTTTGCGATTTCAATGGGGCCGCAATGTAAATCTTCGCGGGCGAACAATGACTCACCAAGTGACTGATTTCCCAGTTTTTGCAAATTCAGCGTGTCCGAACTTTCGGCGCTAGGCAAAAACAGGCTGCGCGCAAAAACCCATGGCCGCTCATTACAGTATAGTAGAACTTCACGAACAACGGCCTGGCCATGATGGTTTAATCTTTTGCTTTCTTCTGTATGCGGATCAAGCAATTGCTGACCAAGTAGTTTAACGGAAAATTGCTCACCTACTTGTTTTAACCGTTGGGTCAGAGAACCTTCGTAAAGCAGCCAGTCGGCTTGTTCCGGGGTTAAGTCCAGTTGTTGTGGTGGCACCCAATGCAGCGTTTCGCTTACGGGAAAAGCTGGGGTAGCATAAAACTCTGTTGTCATTTGTGTTGGCGTTATTAAGCTCTGTCGCTATGATAGCAGAGAGAATTTAATTGAACAGCAATCGGGCCGGGTAGGGCTATGAAACTTCTGATAACAGTATTCGCAAGTATTTTTCTTTGGCTTAGCAGTGTACCTGGCGCATCAGCACAGGATGTTGCCTACTATGGTTTTGAGCCGGACATCACCACCAATTACCTGAAAGAGGGTAATGATTATCGGCTGGGGTTTATCCGTGTTGCGGTTGAAGTGATGGTGCCTGACCCGAGCTACATTAGTGTGGTAGAGCACCATGCGCCATTGTTGCGTAACGCTTTTGTTTCCATTTTAAGTACGGCAACAGAACGCCAGGTCAGAACCATGACCGGGCGTGATCAGTTGCGCTTAAAGTGTGTGGAAAGAGCAAAGGAGTTAATGCAGCAGGAAACCGGTAATCCGGTTATCCGGGATGTTATTTTTACCAAATATATTTATCAGTAAAGTCGCCGCATTTTAGGGTTTAACCAACGCACCACAAAGCCTGCAAAGCAGCCGGAAAGTAACCCGGCTAAGTGGGCTTCATTCGCCACATTCACCCACAGCATGTCGGTGTAGCCAATAACCAGCCACAGCAGCATAAAAATGATCAGCCCCGGCGGCAGATAAAGTGGAGTTGGGCGGTTAAAGCTGTATATCCAGCAGAAACCGAGTAAGCCATAAACCACACCGGACAGACCACCAAAGTTAGGCCCGTTGAACAGGTATTGGATAACGTTCGCAGTAATCCCGCAGAATAACAGCAGTGCCAGTAACCAGGGTATACCCAGAGAGCGCTCAATACGTCCACCCAGATACCACCACCAAAATACGTTAAACACCAGATGCAGTAGCGTAAAGTGCATGAGAATGGGAGTCACAAAGCGCCAGGGCTGGTCATAAGGCAGGGCGGCAAAGTACCGGCTAATTTTTAGCGTATCCAGAACGGTTTCGGGGTACATCTGAACCGCGGCAAACACCAGCAGTGTCAGTACCGCAACAATACGCGTGAGCCATCCACTTTGTTTCAGCAAACTAAAAGACAAAGAGGTCGAATGCGATGCCATTTTTTCCTTTGCCGGCTCAGCGGCTAATTCCGGGTTATCTTTAAACTGTTGAATCAGCGTTTTCGCAGCAGCTTCATAGCTGCTTTGATGTAACCACAATTCCAATTGCTCACCGCGTTCTGTAACGCTGACTGGCATGCCTTGCTGACGTAAATACTGATACAGTTTGTGCATCCAGTCTGAGTCACGGCTGCTGAGCAATCGTCGCATGGTTTAACTCCTGTCGGTGTGTTCAGGAAAAGACATGGACCACGCGGTGTAGCCGCCGTCCATGCTGTGCACATCGGTGAAGCCGTTGCCCGCTATGTAGTCAGCAGCGCCCTGACTGCTAATGCCGTGATAGCAAACCACAATGACTTTTTGGTTTTTATCAACCGAACTCAGGAACTGTGGCAGGTTGCTGTTATCCAGATGCTGGGAGCCCGGAATGTGTCCCGCAGCAAAAGACTGCGGGTCACGGATATCAACAAAGACTGCCTCGCCATTTTGCCAATGCTCAACGGCGATAGGTAATTCCATTAGCTGATAGTTGCTCATCTATTCGTTAATCCCAGTTCAGTATGACTTTGCCAGATTGACCTGAAATCATGGTTTCAAAGCCTTTCTCATAGTCATCAATAGGCATTTCGTGCGTCAAGATAGGTGAAATATCCAGTCCTGACTGCAGTAAGCTGGCCATTTTGTACCAGGTTTCAAACATCTCACGGCCGTAAATGCCTTTAATGACCAAGCCTTTAAAAATAACCTGGTTCCAGTCAATGGCGACATTTTCCGGCGGAATGCCGAGCATGGCGATTTTGCCGCCGTGATTCATGGCTTCCAGCATTTGTGAGAACGCTGACGGTACACCTGACATTTCCAGACCGACATCAAAGCCTTCTTTCATCCCCAGTTCGGTCATAACGTCTGACAACTTTTCTTTACTGACGTCCACTGCGCGGGTCACACCCATTTTACGGGCTAAGTCCAGACGGTATTCGTTGACGTCGGTAATAACCACGTGGCGTGCGCCAACGTGACGGGCAACGGCTGCTGCCATAATACCAATTGGACCGGCACCGGTAATCAGCACGTCTTCACCCACTAAGTCGAATGCCAGAGCGGTATGAACGGCGTTGCCGAAGGGGTCAAATACCGCCGCCATCTCGTCAGTGACATCGTCTGGCAGTTTGAAGGCGTTCTCAGCCGGTAATGCTAAGTATTCGGCAAAAGCGCCCGGACGGTTTACGCCCACGCCATAGGTATTACGGCATAAGTGACGACGGCCAGCACGGCAGTTACGGCAGTGACCACAGGTAATGTGGCCTTCGCCGGAAACGCGGTCACCAATTTCAAAGCCGCGAACGCCTTCGCCCATAGCGGCAACTTCACCAACATACTCGTGGCCGACCACCATAGGCACCGGAATGGTTTTTTGCGACCAGTCGTCCCATTTGTAAATGTGAACATCGGTACCACAAATAGCGGTTTTCTTTATTTTAATCAGTAAATCGTTGTAGCCGCACTCAGGTTTCTCAACGTCCGTCATCCAGATGCCGGGTTTTGCGTGCAGTTTTGACAAAGCTTTCATTCTTTACTCCTTAAATCAAACCCAGCTCTTTACCTATGCGGGTAAAGGCGTCAATGGTGCGATCCAGTTGTTCGCGTGTGTGTGCCGCAGACATCTGCGTGCGGATACGGGCTTTGCCCTTAGGAACGACAGGGAAAGAAAAGCCGATCACATAAATATCTTCTTCTAACAGACGGTCTGACATTTCTGAGGCCAGTTTGGCATCGCCTACCATTACCGGGATAATGGCGTGGTCTGCGCCGCTCAAAGTAAAGCCTGCGTTAGTCATTTGCTCACGGAAGTAGCTCGCATTTTCCCACAGCTGGCTGCGCAGCTCATGGCCTTCGGCCAGCATATCCAGTACACGAATCGATGCCTGCACAATGGCTGGCGCTACTGAGTTAGAAAACAGGTAAGGGCGTGAACGCTGACGTAGCCAGTCAATCACTTCTTTTTTACCTGAAGTATAACCACCAGAGGCACCGCCCAGCGCTTTACCCAAGGTGCCGGTGATAATATCAACACGATCAATAACGTCGCAGTATTCATGCGTGCCTTTACCATTTTCGCCAAGGAAGCCGGTGGCGTGGCAGTCGTCCATCATGACCAGCGCATCGTATTTGTCGGCTAAGTCGCAAACGCCTTTTAAGTCGGCAATAACGCCATCCATAGAAAAGACACCGTCGGTAGCTATTAACTTGTGACGTGCACCGTCTGCGTCAGCTTGTTTTAACTGCGCTTCTAAATCTTCCAGGTTATTGTTTTTGTAGCGGTAGCGCTTAGCTTTACTTAAGCGGATACCATCAATGATGCTGGCATGGTTCAGTTCGTCACTGATAATGGCGTCTTCCGGGCCCATAATGGTTTCAAACAAACCGCCGTTGGCATCAAAACAAGAAGAATACAAAATGGTATCTTCCGTACCCAAAAACTCGCTCAGTTTTTGTTCCAGCGTTTTGTGAATGTCCTGAGTACCACAAATAAAACGGACAGAGGCCGTACCGAAGCCATGTTCGTCCAGGCCTTGTTTTGCGGCTTTAATTAAGTCCGGGTGGTTCGCCAGCCCCAGGTAGTTGTTGGCGCAGAAGTTGAGTACCTTGCGGTCATTTACTGTAATTTCAGAGCTTTGGTCCGAACTGATAATACGTTCTTTCTTGTACAGGCCTTCGGCTTTGGTTTCGGCCAGTTGGTCGGCCAATTGCTGATAAAAGGCTGAGCTCATATTTTACTCCACTATTAAAAAACGTCAGTTACCATCTAGTTTACTGATGTTAGTCGCAACTCGCATCCTTAATTTGAATATCGGGCTTTTGTTTGGTGTGCACTTGCGTGTACTCTTTACTGAAAACTAGAAAAGGCTCAATAACGGTTTAGGAGACTCTATGCACCGCCGAGCAATTTATCCGGGAACTTTTGATCCAATTACAAACGGTCACGCCGACTTAATTGAGCGTGCATCAACTCTGTTTAGTGAAATTGTGGTGGGTATTGCCGAAAGTCCGAGCAAGAAGCCTTTATTCAGCCTGGAAGAGCGTGTCCTGCTGGCGCAACAGGTCACCGAAAACCTCGACAATGTCACTGTAGTCGGCTTCTCCGGCTTATTGGTAGACTTTGCTCATGAATACGATGCAACGGTGCTGATTCGAGGGTTACGCGCAGTGTCAGATTTTGAGTATGAATTTCAACTGGCCAACATGAACCGGCGTTTAGCTCCTAATTTGGAAAGTGTATTTCTGACGCCAGCGGAGGAAAACTCGTTTATTTCCTCGTCGCTGGTGAAAGAAGTGGCCCTACATGGCGGCGACGTTTCCGGATTTACTGACGCACGAGTGGCGTCAGCATTAGAACAGAAGTTTTCAGGTAAGCGGCCGGGCAAAAGCTAGGCCGGGGTCAACTAAAAGCGACGTGATAAAACACGATGCTCATCAGTACCGGGCAGAGATAACGAATATGCCAACGTAATAAAGTGAGGCCTATACTGCCCGCAGCAATGGCTTTTAAGTGGTTGCTGCGGTGCCATAACCAGCCAACGACCAGCAAGTAGAATAACCCTGACAGCGGCAACTGGAACTGTGTGACCGCAGTAACAACCCAGCCGAACAGCGGCTCAAAGAACAGGATTAACAACAGCGAGAAGGTCGCGATAACACTCAACGATAAAGCCGTTGCCAGTGGCCTATTCAGTTTTCGTTCCTCTATGCAGTAAGAAACCGGCACTTCCGCCTGAGCAATGGTTGAGGTCAGTGCTGCAATACTCAGCAGAATAAAGAATGCGAATGCAACGAAAGGCCCGGCTACACCCATACTATTAAAGAGTTCCGGCAATACAGCAAAAATGAGCTGACCTTCGCCAATAAGTTGGGAGCCTTCGCCGACATTGACGCCCAGGTGGATACCGGCATACAAAGCCGGGATAATCAGCAGACCGGCCAGAAATGCGATAAAAGTATCCAGTGCAGCGACCGATAAACTCAAGCGCCCTAAATTAGCGCCGGGTTTAAGGTAAGAGCCGTAAATCATCATGCCGCCCAGGCCAATAGAAAGCGAGAAGAAGGCCTGGCCCATAGCCGCCACCAAAATGCTGGTATCGGTCATTAGGCTAAAGTCTGGCACTAAGTATTTCTGCAACCCTTCGTCAGCACCGGGTAAGGTCAGCATGTAAGCAATGAGGGCAACCAGCAAAACGACCAAGGTTGGCATTAAACGCTTAGACCAGCGCTCAATCCCTTTTTCGACACCCTGAAAAACCACATAGGCCGTGGCCAGCAAAAAGACAGCGGTAAAAATTAAGTCGCGGGTTAGCGAGCTGTTAAGCAAAAATTCGGCAGCCGCTTCAATGCCAAATCCGCGGGCCAGAAAGCCCAGGGCGTGAACCAACATCCAGCCGGCCACCACATGATAAAAGCTCAGCATTAAGCACGAGCCCAGCACATTCAGATAACCCATTAGGCGGCCGATGGGTCGAGCACGGCCTTCAGACAACTGTGTTAAGGAGCGAACCGGGTTAGCTTGCGCGCTGTGACCAATGAGCATTTCACTGTAAAGCGCGGGTATGGCAAGTATAAAGATTACGCAAAGATAGACCAGCAGGAAGGCGCCGCCACCGTGGTTGGCCACTTGTGTCGGAAAGCCCCAAATGTTGCCCAGACCAACGGCCGAGCCCGCGGCTGCTAGTATAAAGCCAATTCGGCTGTGAAAAGAATCACGCATAAATGATCAGAAACCCACTGCTGCTTGCTTAAGTCAGGCGGGCATTCTATCGAACTGACAAAATTTTGCTCTATCTTTTTTGCCTGAATCGGGTTAACATTCGCGGCCTGAAAATTGACCAGTAAACCAGCAGCAAAACAGGATGTTTTGCGCGGTATTACTGCTGTTAACGTTAACGAACAAGACCGTAATCTCAGGAGCCTTACGTCATGCCAAATCTGGATCTGAGCCGCTACGGCATCACCGATGTCGAAGAAATCGTCCATAATCCGTCCTATGACCTTCTGTTCAAAGAAGAAACTCGCGATGACCTGCAAGGTTATGAAAAAGGAACGGTAACGGACCTTGGAGCGGTAGCTGTCGATACAGGAATTTTCACCGGACGTTCCCCCAAAGACAAATACATTGTCCGCGATGACACGACTCGCGACACCGTCTGGTGGGCTGACCAGGGCAAAAACGACAACAAACCCCTGTCGACAGAAACCTGGAACGAGCTGAAAGGCTTGGTCACAGAGCAGCTGTCCAAAAAGCGCTTATTTGTGGTTGATACCTATTGTGGTGCTAACGAAGATACACGTCTTGCGGTTCGCTTCATTACGGAAGTGGCATGGCAGGCACATTTCGTGAAAAACATGTTCATCCGCCCAAGCGAAGAAGAGCTAGAAAACTTTGAGCCAGATTTCGTTGTTATGAATGGTGCTAAGTGCATCAATCCTAACTGGCAGGAACAGGAACTGAATTCTGAAAACTTTGTGGCGTTTAACTTAACTGAAAAAATTCAGTTAATTGGCGGCACATGGTATGGCGGCGAAATGAAGAAAGGTATGTTCTCAATGATGAACTACTTCCTGCCGCTAAAAGGCATCGCTTCTATGCATTGCTCTGCCAACGTTGGTAAAGAAGGCGATGTGGCCGTTTTCTTTGGCCTTTCTGGTACCGGTAAAACGACACTTTCAACTGATCCTAAACGCGCACTGATTGGTGATGACGAGCACGGCTGGGATGACGACGGTGTGTTTAATTTTGAAGGCGGTTGCTACGCAAAAACTATCAACCTGTCGAAAGAAGCAGAACCCGACATTTATAATGCGATTCGTCGTGATGCTTTATTAGAAAATGTAGCGGTTGATGACAACGGAAACGTTGATTTTGACGACAACTCAAAAACTGAAAACACCCGTGTTTCGTACCCAATTTATCACATCGACAACATTGTTAAGCCGGTGTCTAAAGCGGGCCACGCGAAAAAGGTAATTTTCTTAACAGCAGACGCTTTCGGTGTATTGCCTCCGGTATCTAAGCTGACTAAAGAGCAGGCGCAGTACCACTTCCTATCGGGTTTTACCGCGAAATTGGCGGGTACCGAGCGTGGTGTCACCGAGCCTACGCCAACTTTCTCAAGCTGTTTTGGCGCGGCGTTCTTAAGTCTGCACCCAACTCAGTACGCAGAAGTTTTAGTGAAGCGTATGGAAGCGGCTGGCGCAGAAGCTTACCTGGTTAATACGGGCTGGAACGGCACTGGCAAGCGTATCTCTATTAAAGCGACTCGTGCCATCATCGACGCCATTTTAGATGGTTCGATTGAAGACGCTGAGTTCGTTGAGTTGCCGTACTTCAATCTGGCTATGCCAACTGAACTGGCCGGCGTTGCAGACAGTAACATTCTGGATCCGCGTAAAACTTACGAAGAGGACGGTGAGTGGGACGTTCGCGCCAAAGACTTAGCCGGCCGTTTTGTTGCAAACTTTGAGAAATTTACCGATACCGATAACGGTAAAGCGCTGGTAGCTGCTGGACCTCAGCTGTAAATTCATAGTTTGATACAAATTAAAGGGCTCGTAACACTTGTTACGGGCCCTTTGTGTTTCTAAGATAGGCGCTTCATAAGCAAATAACAGAAAAATAACATGCGCCTTTCAGTTAATAATGTCACTAAGCGTTATCGGACCGTTACTGCGGTAGATGCCATTTCGCTTAATATTGAACCCGGTAAGATACAGGCTCTGCTTGGACCCAATGGTGCCGGTAAATCGTCTTTGGTTCGTATGCTGGTTGGCCTGACCCGGCCCGACGAAGGAGAAATCCTCGTTGAGAACAACGGCGAGAGTATCGAACTGACCTATCACGACTTTGCTTACTTACCTGAAGACCGCGGTTTATATCAGGACCGATCTATTCTCGATAACCTCAGTTATATCGCTAGCTTACGTGGACTGAAGCTGAGTGATATTCGTGATGATATTGACAGATGGCTGGAACGGTTTGAACTGACTGACCGGAAGGACGAGCCATTGCGTCAGATGTCTAAAGGTAATCAGCAAAAAGTGCAGCTCATTGCAACATTGTTGCACGATCCGCAGTTAGTGATTCTGGATGAGCCTTTCTCAGGCCTGGATCCGGTGAATCAGGAGCATGTGTTGACGGTACTCAGTGAGCTCCGCGAGCGTGGTAAAACGGTGGTGCTCAGTGCGCATCAGATGGCACTGGTAGAACGTTTAGCCGATACCATGCTGTTAATGAATAAAGGCCGGGCTGTTGCGCAGGGAAGCCTGCAGGAAATTCGTAATACGTTGCTGCCCGAACCGATCTACCGTGTAACTACCGATGCCCAGCTGGCGATGGAAAAATGGAGTGGCTCTGAGCAGGTAGAGTCAATCCGTAAAGTGAATGATGAGCAAGTTGAGTTAATTTTTAACAAGGGTACTGAAATTGAGCAGTTGTGGCCTTCGCTGGCGAAACAGGTGCCAATAAAAGCTTTTGCGCCCATACAACCCGGGTTACATGACTTGTACCTGGACACGATACGCAAGCAAACCGGGGAGGTGCAGTCATGAAAGTTAGTTACTTACAACAGCTGAAAGCCATTGCCTGGTGGGAGTTCAAACGCTTTTTTAAGTGGAAGCAGGAGCTGTTCTCAGTTGCGATTTTAGTGCTGATTTTTGCAGTGAGCGCTGGCTGGGGCGCTATTACCCAAATTTTTTCCGACCAATATCAGGGCGCTATTTTCTATCAGGAGGATAAGCCACAAGGTTGGGAGTTCAAGGCGCCAAAAGATTTAACCCTGCGTAGCGCCGGCACCATGGAAGTGGATAAGTGGCAAACGCAGCTACCGGAAGACTTAGACACCTTGATTGTGATTACACCGGAGTTAACCGCTAAGGTTTGGGTGAAGAAGTCACAAAGCTGGCAGCAGGAGTTACGCAGCGAGCTGCAGGAGCAGTTGCAGACCCTTCGTATTCAACAACTGACACTGACGCCGGAAGAGCGCACAGTCATTGATGAGAAACCAGACATAACCTTTGCTATTGAAGAAAGCGAAGACGCTTCGATAGACGATGCCAGCGACGCTTCCGCCACCATGTTGCTGATGGTGATCATGGTCGGTGTTTTCACCGGTTTCGGATTGATGATGATGTCGATTACTGCCGAGAAGCAACAACGTGTGACGGAACAGTTGCTGACGATTGTGACACCCACGCAGTGGATGGACGGAAAAATCATAGGTATTACTCTGCACAGTATTAAGTCCATGGCCTTTATCGGTTTAATGATTTTGGGCGTGAGTATGGTTATCGCCACATTTTCTGAAGACGGTGGTTCAGGACTCGACTGGGGTATAGGAACCGCTTTGCTCAGTATTCTGTTTGTGGTGCTGGGAGCCGTTTTAATTAACGCAATGTTGGCTGGTTTTTCGGCAACCATCGACGACCCGAATCACTCATCGCGCAGTACGGTGATGTTGGTTCCGCTATTACCGGTGTTTTTAAGTTTCAGTGTGATTGGTGAGCCAGACTCTACTATCGCGACTGTTATGAGCATTATTCCGGTCAGTTCATTCGCAATGATGCCTGCGCGCTTAATGCAAACCGATGTTGCAGTATGGGAGTGGTTGCTGAGTTTAGTGCTATTGGGCGCCTTTGTTTACTGGATGCGAAATGTAGCGGGCCGGTTATTTGCCATGGGTATTCAGTATTACGGGAAAGAACCGGGCTGGAAGGAAATTTGGCAGGCCATAAAAGGCTAGAGAAGGAAGTTATCGTTTAAACATAAAAAGGCCGGGAGCTCGCTAAAAGTCCCGGCCTTTTTATTGGGCCTTCGTTTATTTAAGCTGTTCGGCGTGTGGCAGCTCAAACGATGGTTTCTCTTCCGCTTTCTCAACCAGGAAGCTATCCATCCAGCGCATTAGGCGCATGCTGTAGTCCAACTGTGCTGCAACTTTACGGTTACCGTGGCCTTCGCCGGGGTAAAGTACTAAGCGAACCGGCACGTTATCGTGTGTCTTCAGGTAACGGTACAGTTCCATCGACTGCGACGGATGAACGCGTGTGTCTTCTTTACCGTGCATGATCAGAATTGGCGTACGCGCTTTTTCTGCGTGGTAAATCGGACTGCGTTCTAAGTACCATTGCCATTTGTCCCACGGGTAGCTGCGGGCATGAACAGCGTGCATTTCTTTAGCAATGTCGGTCGTACCAAACTTAGATAAGTTGTCGCTGATACCAACGAACATGACACTGGCAGCGAAGTGCTCTGTCTGTGCGGTTGCACCCCAGGCTGAGGCATAACCACCGTATGATCCGCCGGTGATACCCACGCGAGACTCGTCCGCCAAGCCAATATCGACTAGGTGTTTCTTAGCATCAACAATGTCGTCGAACTCTTTACCCGCGTAATCGTTTTGACCCAGCTTAGAGAACTCAACACCGCGACCTGTGCTGCCACGATAATTCGGGAAGAACAGCGCATAGCCATTAGCTGCTGCGTGCTTCACCGGTGACGCGTAACGATCTAACCAGCCGTTACTGTAATGCGACTCAGGACCGCCGTGAATCACCATCACTAATGGATAGCTTTTGCTTTCATCGTAGTCTTTTGGATAAACCACAATACCTTCTAGTTGAAGCCCATCGCGCGCTTCATAGGTCATTGTTTCCTGGCGCGGCATGTCGATGTCAGCCAGCCATGGGTTGGAGTCGGTTAAACGCTCAAGACGGCCGTTGCTGTATTTGAACGCTTCGTTCGGGTGGCTTGGGCGGTGGCCCGTCAATACAAACTCTGACTTACCAGCTTCGCCATCCAGGCTGGTGAAAATGGCTTCACCCAGTTCTAGTAAGCTGCGGCTTTCCAAAAATTTAAGTGTTAAAGCCTGAACTTCCGTTTCGGTACCACGGTGTCCCAGCCAGACAATCTCTTCATTCGTGCGCCAGCTAAAGTCTTTAACGGCGCCTTTGTAGTCGGGTAACACGTTACGGTGTTCTTGCTCACGTGTATCGTAAACGAACAAGGTGCTGGCAGATGGGTCGTTATAGTCAGCCGCGCGGATCATCGCCAAATAACGACCATCCGGTGAAAACTCTGCGCGACCCAGTTTGCCTTCGCTTTTAAACGAAGTACTTACTTCGCCATCGAGCTCAATTAACTGGTACTGGCTGCTCATGTAGTTGTCATCGACAAGCGAGGTTGGCGCGGTACGTACCAACAGCTGTTCGTTGTTCGGGTGGAAGCTAACGGAAAGTGCGTGCTGGTTGTCTGCGGTAACCGCTTTTGCTTCCGCGCTCTCGTCGTTCAAAGCAACGTGGTAAACCTGAGTGTAAGTTAAGTCTTCTTCGTACACTTCGGCTTTAAAACCCTTTTTCGAAAGCTTTTCCTTATCGCTGTCTTTCGCGCCAGAAGATAAAAACACCAGTTGCTTGCCATCGTCGCTCAGTGCGTAGCTGCCAATGTTACCGTCAAACTCAAAGACCGACTGAACACCACCGCCACGTACCGGCATGCGATACAATTCCTGGTACTCATCGCCTTCTTCTTTTGCGGTAAAGTACAGGTATTCGCTCTGCGGACCAAAGCTGACCCGGCTGAACTTCTTATCTTTGCTTAGGTAAGAGGTTTCCTCGCCGTCAGCGTTAATAAGGACTAACTCACTGTAGCTGGAGCCGTCGTCGTCTTCGTACGGGGTACGAGGCGTTGAGCGGATAACCGCAGTGAACTGACCATCCGGTGACAATTGAGCCGAGCGAATGGCTTTTGTGGTTACGGTTTCCATTAGCGTCATTTCACGGGCGTCTAAATCTGCCGCCCAGACCGCTAATGCCATACCACCTACAGCGCGTAAAAGCATAGGTATTCTCCGTTGTTCTAGTTTATGTTCTGATTAAGTTTGTTTTTTTAGTAATCGGCGAGTCGCTTCGGCGCCTCTGGCAACTAAGCGAACTTGCAGAATCGTTTTTTCGGTAATGATTTCGCGTTCTTCTTCATCAACATCAAAGCAGTCTGCTCCGGCACTGAATACGATTTTAGCTATGGTATCGGATTGCAATTCGGCCAACTCGCGGGTAAAGGACTGTTCGTTAACTAAGTAATCTTCCAGCTCCGCTTTAAAGTGGTCTATTTCTCGCACCACCGCCAAACGGAAACTGCGCGAACGACCGGAGCGTTCTTGCAGCAGCAGCCGGAAAGTGGCGGTATTGTCCGCTACAAACTGCATAAAAGTTTCAATCGATACCCGAATAATAGAGCCGCCGGATTCTATTCGTTGGCGTGCCTGACGAAGTAGCTGACGTAGCGCCAGGCCACATTCGTCAACCAAAGTGAGCCCTAACTCATCCATGTCGCGGAAGTGTCGGTAAAATGAGGTGGGGGCAATACCGGCCTCGCGTGCCACTTCACGCAAGCTCAAGCTGGAGAAACCGTTTTCCGCGTTTAACTGATTCATTGCCGCGTTAATCAAGGCTTGTCGGGTTTTCTCTTTTTGCTTTGCGCGAATTCCAGCCATAGTCGTAGAGTCATTTTTGCGTGTGTATAAAGAATGATAACACAGCTTTTTACACTTTTACCGCTTGTAATTTGAACGGGAAACGCGTACATTCGGCGTACAGGTGTACGCTGTTTCGATACCTGCCTTTATTTGATTGTTTTAGGTTATATGCATGCAACAGATTTCTGAAAAGCCCCCCATCATTTGGTTGAACACCTTAGTTTTTGCCATTACTTTTGTCGTCGCCCTTATAGGCGTGCCTTTATACGCGTACAGCGTAGGTATTGGCGCCGCATTTTGGTGGGTGATGTTAGGCACGGCGTGTTTCGCCGGGCTATCGATTACCGCTGGCTACCATCGCTTGTGGGCTCATCGCACTTACGATGCCAACCCCGTAATCCGTTTTATTTTTGCCATTGGCGGTGCGGTTGCGTTACAAAATAGCGCACTTCATTGGTCTTCTGACCACCGTGAACATCACAAGCATGTTGATGACAACGACAAAGACCCGTATTCCGCTAAACGTGGGTTTTGGTACTCGCACATCGGCTGGATGATCCGTGAATATCAGGCCAGTCGTTATACCGATTACGACAATGTTCAGGACTTACAGAAAGATCCGATTGTTATGTGGCAGCATAAGTATTACCTGCCGCTGACCCTGTTTGTAAACTTTGGCTGGCCAATTGCCGCCGGTTTCATGCTGGGTGACGTGTGGGCCGGGTTACTGGTTATTGGTGTATTGCGTCTGGTGTTGAACCACCACACCACGTTCTTTATTAACTCGCTGGCGCACATTTGGGGTAAACAACCTTACACCGATAAAAATACCGCACGCGACAACGGCGTACTGGCCTTTTTAACCTTTGGTGAGGGTTACCATAATTACCATCACATTTTTGCAGCGGACTACCGCAACGGCATTCGCTGGTGGCAGTTTGATCCAACCAAATGGCTGATTGTTACCAGTAAATGGTTAGGGCTGGCGAAAAACTTAAAACGCAGCTCGCCGTATCAGGTCGAGCGGGCGAAATTGCAAATGCAGCTAAAGCGTGCTCAGAAAAAGGCTTTGTCAGCGCCGGAGTCTTTGTTTGAAAGAGCTCAGGAGCACTACGATCAAATGGGTCAACATTTGAAGGCTTACTATCAGGCTCGTAAAAAGCTTCTGGATACCAAAACGAAAGCGTTGAAAGAACATGTTCATCACGATATTGATGCGTTGAAGCATCAGGTAGATGAAATGAAAGCGGCTTTAGAAGAGCAAAAGCGTTCATGGAAAGCGTTGCTAAACCAAATTCAACAGCACGCGTAACTGGCGTTTAAAGTGGCAAGCGACGGTAGCGGTGAATGGTATTTGTCAGTACTTGAAAATGTTTAAAATATGACCGATACTGACAAGTACATTTGCGGTAACACGCCTTAGTGCGTGGGAGGAATGATTATGGAGATTGGCGCAGCTATGAACTCAGGCTTGCAGGGTATGCAACGTGCAAACCAGCAAGTGTCACAAGCGAGCCAGGAAATTGCTTCTGCTTCTACATCAGGTCGTAACGATGTTCAGCAGCAAGACAATGCCAATATCAGTGGTGGTGAAGTTGCAACGGAAGCGGCAGCAGAAACCAGCCAAAGCGTCACCGCTGCAAGCACAACGGATTCGCTGGTTTCCCTAAACCAGGGGCAAACCAATTTTGAATCTAACACCCGTACGGTGGAAACCGCCGACGAGATGTTGGGCACAATGATTGATACCAGCGCTTAATGTTCTAGTATGAATATCTCACCAGCGTTACCGCCTATTCCTGTAACGTCGGCACCACCTGCGGAGTCGATGAACAGAGATAATGTCGAGCGGCCGCTGGTGAAAGAACCTTCCAAATCTGACCAGTCCGGTAATAAAGCCAACACCCAAGCCGACAAAAAAGCCACCGACAAAGCTAGCAAAGAGGTCACTGACAATGCTGAGAAAAATCAGCAAAAACTCAGTGAAGAAGAAATTGAAAAAGTCGATGAGCTGAAAAGTCGTGATCAGGAAGTTCGTGTACACGAGCAGGCTCACGCAGCTGTCGGTGGTCGATACGCCAGTTCACCGTCATACGATTATGAACGAGGGCCCGACGGGAAGTCTTACGCTGTAGGTGGCGAAGTCCAGATTGACGTTAGCCCGGTTAATGGTGACCCGGAAGCAACTATCCAGAAAATGCAGGTGGTCCGTCGTGCTGCTATGGCACCGGCACAACCGTCACCAGCAGACAGGGCAATAGCTTCTGAAGCAACCAATAAGGCAACTCAGGCACGGGCTGAATTAGCTCAGATGCAAATTGAGTCAGGTGAAGAGGGCGAAAAACCGAACCTGGACATTAGCATTAATGCTCCATTCAATAAGAGCCTGGAAGAGGACGGTGAGAAAAAGGCGGATCCGTCAGATTCTGTTGCTCCTGCAGAGCAGGGCAAAAAGACTCTATCCTCACCAGAGCGAGGTGAAATGATAGCTTCTTTCTACGATAAGCGAGTTAGTCCTTCCGTGGACTCATTCAGCGCTAGCGCTTAATTCTTCCTGTTTAATCTTTTTTCGCTTTTTTAAAGGCATCGGCCAGTGCACTGCCCATAGCCGAATTTTGTGGTTGTGGCGCACGACCACCATTACCTGAGGACTTTTTCTTAGGACCGTTACCGGTTTTCGCCTTAGGTTTATCACTACTGGCGGTATTGGCAGGTGTTTCATCGCTCAGGCGCATGGTTAAACCAATGCGCTTACGCTCAATGTCCACTTCCAGTACTTTCACTTTCACAATATCACCAGCTTTCACCACTTCGCGTGGGTCGCTGACAAACTTGTCGGCCAGTGCCGAAATGTGTACCAGACCGTCCTGATGTACGCCAACATCGATAAAGGCACCAAAGTTAGCAACGTTAGTCACTACACCTTCCAGCAACATACCGGGCTTAAGATCGCTGACTTTCTCAACGCCTTCTTTAAATTCTGCCGTCTTGAATTCCGGACGCGGGTCACGGCCGGGTTTTTCCAGTTCAGAAAGAATGTCGGTGACCGTAGGTAAGCCAAAGCGCTCGTCGGTGTAGTCCTTGGCGTTAAGGCTCTTAACTAATGAATGATTGCCAATCAGTTCCTGAACCGGTAAGTCATTCGCTTTCGCCATGCGCTCAACCACCGAATAGGCTTCGGGGTGAACCGAAGAGGCATCCAGTGGCTGCTCGCCGTTATTAATGCGTAAGAAACCCGCGGCCTGTTCAAAAGCTTTTGGCCCCATGCGCGCAACATCCAGCAACTGCTTACGGTTACGGAACGCACCATGCGCATCGCGGTGTTCAACCAGATTCTTCGCTAGAGTTTTCGACAAACCTGACACGCGCTGAAGCAAAGCCGCAGACGCCATGTTGGCATCCACACCCACCGCGTTTACGCAGTCTTCAACCACTGCATCCAGACTCTGCGCCAGTTGTGACTGACTAACGTCGTGTTGGTACTGACCAACACCAATAGATTTAGGCTCAATTTTCACCAATTCCGCCAACGGATCCTGCAAGCGGCGGGCAATAGATACGGCCCCACGTAGCGACACGTCCATATTCGGAAACTCTTGCGCAGCCAGTTCAGATGCTGAGTAAACCGAGGCACCGGCTTCGTTCACAATGACCTTTGTGGCTTTAATGTCGCTGTGCTGCTTGAGCATATCGCCGACCATTTTGTCGGTCTCGCGTGAATGGGTGCCGTTACCAATACTGATCAACTCCACTTTGTACTGCTTGCACAAGGTGGCCAGCGTTCGCATGGATTTATCCATCTGGTTTTGTGGCTGGAACGGGAATACCGTGTTAGTGGCAACCGCTTTACCGGTTTCGTCTACCACCGCAACCTTAACACCCGTACGAACACCAGGATCTAAGCCCATAGTGGTTTTGGCACCGGCAGGGGCCGCCATCAGCAAGTCTTTTAAGTTGCTGGCAAATACCTGAATGGCGGCTTCCTCGGCACGCTCGCGCACGCGAGCCATTAGCTCGGTTTCCATGTGCAGCGACAATTTCACCCGCCAGGTCCATTGAATAACCTGACGCAACCAGTCATCGGCAGCGCGGCCTTTGTGCTCAAAGTTCAGGAAGTCGGCAATAATCACTTCGCAATGTGAGCCTGCGGTTTTATCTTCACTGCCCGGGTCGGCGTCCATAGAAAGCTGTAAAAAACCTTCGTTACGGCCACGCAGTAAGGCCAGCGTGCGGTGCGACGGAATGGTTTTAAACAGCTCAGAAAACTCAAAGTAGTCGCGGAATTTCGCACCTTCTTTTTCTTTACCGGCGGCAACGGTGCTGGTTAGGTGCGCGTTCTGCCATAAGTGCGAGCGTAAGCGTTTAAGTAACTCCGCTTGCTCAGCAAAGCGCTCCATTAAAATGGCGCGGGCACCGTCGAGTGCCGCTTTCGCATCGGCAAAGCCTTTGTCGGCGTCAACGTAGTCAGCTGCAGCCTGTTCCGGGTTCTTTGTTGGGTCTTTCCACAGCAAGTCCGCCAGCGGCTCAATGCCCGCTTCAATAGCAATTTGGCCTTTAGTACGGCGCTTAGGCTTGTAGGGCAGGTATAAATCTTCCAACTCGGTTTTCGAGTCTGCGGTTTTAATGTTCTGAGTCAGTTCGTCGGTCAGTTTGCCTTGCTCATCAATGGACTTAAGAATCACCTGGCGGCGGTCGTCCAGCTCGCGAAGGTAGTTCAGACGCTGATGCAGCTGACGCAACTGAGTGTCGTCTAAGCCGCCGGTCACTTCTTTACGGTAGCGCGCAATAAAGGGAACCGTTGAGCCTTCATCCAGCAATTGGATAACAGACGAAATCTGGCGTTCATCAACCTTCAGTTCATTAGCAAGTAATTGCGGTATCTGGCTCATAGTACATCTCTTAGTTTTGAAACTTTACGACAAATAATGGGGACGAATACTATCACGAATTGGCTAAGCGGGCTGTTGGTAACTTATCTTATTAATGAACCAGGTCTTAGTGCCCTGTGGTGTGGTTACGTCAGCTTCGTCGTCCACCTGCTTTTTCAGCAAGGCGCGCGCCATAGGCGAATCAATCGACACCGCGTCTTTGCGATCATAAATCTCATCCGGGCCGACAATTTGAAAGGCGCGGACATTCTCATCCTCGTCCTCAATTTCTACCCAGGCACCAAAAAACACTTTCCCATCCTGTTGTGGAGAATAATACACCACTTTTACCTGCTCCAAGCGCTTGGTTAAGTAGCGAATACGGCCGTCAATTTTGCGTAGCTTTTGTTTGTTATATTTGTAGTCTGCGTTTTCAGACCGGTCACCGAGGCTCGCCGCCCAGGAGACCTTCTCCACCGTTTCGCGGCGTTCAACCCGCCAAAGGTGTTCAAGCTCCTGTTGTAACTTTTCATAACCGCCAAGGGTAATTAAATTGGTTTTCATACGCTGATTCGTTACTGCCTGCGTTGAATGATAAACGGGGATTTTACTGGGTTATGGGTTTGAGGGAAATGGGGGATTGGTAAGGATATGTAAGTTTTGTATATAAGCTATTATGTAGGTTATTGCTCAAATAAGGCTCCACCCAGCAATGTTAAAGATTAAATGAACAATCGATTCGTAGTCACCGGCGGACCCGGCGGCGGCAAAACAACAATCCTTGCTGCTCTGGCGGAGCGTGGATACAACTTCGCACCGGAGTCTGCCCGGAAGATAATCAAAGAGCGTTTAACGGCGGGGTTGTCGCCTCGCCCAGAACCGATCTCGTTTGCCCATGAGATACTAAGCGCAGATATCGCAAAGTATCGAAAGGCCGATAAAGGTTGCTACACGTTCTTTGATAGAGGTGTGCCGGACGCGCTGTACATGCTTGATGCGGAGAGCGCGTTGACCCATGAGCAGGCAGAGCAGTACATGCAAGATTTTCCATACAATAGGGTCGTATTTCTTCTACCTCCGTGGAAAGATATCTATGTCACCGATTCTGAGCGCGATCAAACGTTTGAACAAGCTATTGAAGTGTACGACGGTATTAAGAGGTGGTATCTGCAATGGGGCTATGAAGCTTTGGAAGTGCCGCTTAGTCCTGTTGAAAAGCGCGTTTCATTTATTCTGGACATCTTAGATAATACACTAACAACTACGAGATAAAACGCGCTTTACGTCTGGCTTTTATAGTAGGTTTGAGCTTGACGGGAAAACGGACGGAGAGGTATGTGAGAGGATAAATGCGTAATAGACGCACGGTATTTTTAATAATAGGTATCAGTTTTATTGTGTTGACGAGTTTGGCTGATACGTTATATCGGGACTGGTCGTACGCCAATGATATTGCTGACTTTGGCTTAGCTGATTATTTGCCTAGTATAACGGGTACGGTTGCTGCAGTATTTACTTTATTAGGTATTTCAAAAGATCTGAAACAAAAAACAATAAGCAACGCGGTTGCGGGCGTGGTTGGCTGTGTAATCTATGAAATTGTTCAGCCATTTTTGGGTACCGGAGTATTTGACTGGCAAGACCTAGTTGCTGTCATATTTACTGGCGCTGTTTGTTCTTACGTCTTAACGCTGGGCTTGGGAATGTCTGGTAATACTCAGGAAAGGCAACACTCGCTATTAAGACAAAGGATTAACATGAAAAAGCTCTATCGATACCTCATTGCTTTCGCATTGCTGATAGCGGCGATATCGTCATATAGTTTCGGCAATCAAACGGGATTATTTGTATTTATCATTCTTGGTTTCGCCTTTGAGGCTGCGTTTTGGTTTGGCTTATTTCCAGTCAGGAAGCGCAAATGAACGACGTTGAAGAGAGAAAACACACGCTATGAAAGAATCAGATCTAGAGGGTGTTCTTGAGTTCCTCAGAGGCGCAGAGCAGTTGAAAAATACATTACGTTCATCAAGAACATCGAATGGCAGGCACGAGAGTACAGCCGAGCACACCTGGCGGTTATGCTTGATGGTTATGCTGTTCGCCAAGCAGTATCCTGGTATCGATATATTGAAGTTAATGAAAATATGCGTGATTCACGATTTGGGTGAGGCGATAAACGGTGACATTGCCGCTGTTGACCAAGTTGAGGGCGTCGATAAAGGGGCGGAAGAGCGGAGGGATTTGGAACTACTGATCCGCCCGCTGCCAACCAACCTCCAGGATGAAGTTCTCATGCTGTGGGATGAGTATGAGGACGCTTCATCGGATGAAGCATTGTTGGCGAAAGCATTCGATAAGCTCGAAACTGTATTGCAGCACACCCAAGGCAAGAATCCAGGCGACTTTAACTACGGCTTCAACCTATCGTATGGTAAAAAGTATACTGATTATGACGACCTTACGTCTGTGCTAAGGGCTCTGATAGATCGAGACACCGCGCGACTGGCAAAGGGTAACAACAGCATTTGAGAACGTATTTTCATTGGCAAGTCGCCGAGTCTGCGATCACATGAGTTTCGACTACCGTCACGAAATTTCCAAAGATTGAATTTTGCCATCGCTCAGTAAAAATGAATAAGTGAGTAAGGCCGGGCTGCCTGGGAAGTTTCCACTGACTTCTGCTTCGACAATCTGGTGCTTATCCTTCGTTGTCATCTTTATTGGGTTTGAGCTAAATTCATACTTTTGCCGTGTTTCTTTAATCCACGAAGCAATAGCAGTATGACCTTGATAGGTACCGCCCTCATCTAGTACCGCGGCATCTTGAGAAAAGCATTCACTTGTTTGGATGGGAATCGAGCCGTTGCTCATTTCAAAGTAGCTTTTTATGGTATCGGGTAGCTGAATAGTCATGTCAATTTTCCTTGTTGAAAAGTTGCTGAACAGCAAGTTTCTGCTTAGGCTTACTAATAATCAAGAACGCACAAAAAAGTAAGTTACTTACACATGAGAAAGATTTATATGCCTTCTACTGCAGCGGCTGATACGCTTAAAGCCATTAAATTGTTAGAGGGGCGCTGGAAGCTGATTATTTTGTTTCATCTGTTCGACGGTAAGGTGCAACGTTATTCTGACCTTGAGAGACTGATCCCTGATATATCGCAAAAAATGCTGGCGCAACAACTGAGAAGGCTTGAGTTTGACGGGATTGTGCATCGTACGGTCTATCCGGAGGTGCCGCCTAAGGTTGAATACCGGCTGACAGAATGGGGGCAGGCGTTATGCCCTGCTCTGGACGCGCTTCTGAGCTGGGCAGATCAGAAAGATAGCTTTGAGGAACCCGCGTAAAGAAAGCAATGAGTAGATCGAAAAATTATGTCTAAAATTTCCGGTGGTCTTGTACATGAAATGCCTGCTGATTTGGCAAATACCCTGCGTCAGAAAAAGGAAACGTTGCCTCTATGGGAAAATCTAACTCCTATTGCTCGTAATGAATTTATTTACTGGGCGCTGCATCCATCGTACCGACAAAAAGCTTGGTAAGTGGCAGCAAGATGTTCTAATTGACAAGAAGCCAAAAAGTCGAATTCGTAATCTTTTTTACTCTCAGGATAATTCCGTGAATTTGCGTCACCGAACACAGTGACGTAAATATTTCGTCAGCGCTTTGAAGCCTTTGAATAAACCGCTTATATTTAAATCAGCGCTTAATAGGAAGGGACAAGACATTGCAGCATGCGTTGTTAGTTATCAATCCGAAAAGTCGGAATGGGCATTCTGAGGAGCTAACAGAAGCTACTGACTTGCTCAGAAATTCCGGCATCGACGTCGAGGTTTGCGTCACTGAAAGTCCATCTCACATGGCTTCTTGCATTGAAAATTACCGTGAAAAGAAAGGCATAGTCATTGTTGCCGGGGGCGATGGAACCATCAGCTCGGCGTTGGAGTCGATTTATAAAAGCAAACAAACCTTAGCCATTTTGCCTATGGGTACGGCGAATGATTTTACGCGTTCGCTGGGGCTTCCACAGGACGTTGTCGCAGCCGCACGGGCTATTATTGACGACAAGCGAGAGCGCATAAACTTGGCCAAGGTGAACAATAATTACTTTGTGAATGTCGCTCATGTTGGCTTAGGCGTAGAGGTCACCCGTGAGCTGACATCAGAAATGAAGAAGTATTTTGGTGTATTTGCTTATCTGGGCGCGTTTACCAGCGTTGTAAAGCGTAATAAGAGTTTTAGAGTGACGATAAAAGCGGATGGTTGGGAGGACTCAGTAAGAGCCATTCATCTGGCGGTGGGTAATGGCCGCTACTACGGTGGCGGAAATATTGTTGATGATGACTCCACACTACTGGATGAACAACTGAACTTATTCTGCTTGAAGCCAATACGGTGGTGGCGGTTGTTATTATTGGGAGTCAATTTTCGTAACGGTAATTTGGAAACGGCAGAGCGGGTTGTCTGTAAAAAGGCCTGTAAAATTAGTATTAAAACTTCCAGACCTAAGCGAATTCAGGCTGACGGCGAGTTTAAAACCGATACTCCGGCTGAGTTTGAAGTGATCCCAAAGGCTATTGAAGTTATTGTTGGCGATATGCCACTGCCTAATATAAACAAGGATTAATATGTCGATATTACGCACAGATAATGAAGCCGATGGCGTTGAAATTCTTAAGTTAGTCATCGAAACAGCAGATTACTACCGCGAGATAGCGAATGTGGTTGAGGACGATAACCTCGCTAGTCAGCTTAGTAATATTGCCAATGAGAGAGCCTCCTATATTGAACCATTTCAAGATGTTGTTAAGAAATTAGGCGAACTGCCGGCTAACCCGGACCCCGACAAAGAGCTTTTGCAAAAAATCGAAGGGGGACTGACCCAGTTTTTTACCGACAATTCCAAAAACGCTATTTTAGATAAATGCCTGCAGGAAGATGAAAAGCTGGCTGATGTGGTCAAAGAGACCCAGCTTGGTGAGAAATCAGCTGAGTTTCAAAAACTACTCGATGCGTTGGCTGAGCATATTAATAACACCAAAAAATCAATTCAGGGGTTAAAAGGTTAGGTTGCCGGTCCCAATAATATTTTGGAAAACGTGTTTTTATTCGGCGGGCAATAGCGGTGTGATATTCTTAAAAAGTTGCTAGATTAGGTATGCAAGACAGTATCGTTTACACAGGAAGTAAAAGCGTTGTCACAACAACAAAAACAAGATGACATACATTGGCTCACGGGGCAGTTTTACAACGATAGCAAAGAGTCAAAATATCGTAGCTCAATTGAAACCAGGGTGCGGTTTGAATCGCGCCTTGCGTTAATTTTAGTGTCTGTAGTCTTTGCCATGTTCGGCATTACCGATTACAACCTGCTGGGCTTAACCCGTGAGTATTATCTGCTGCTTACCATGCGCATTGCCGTGGTTAGCCTCTGTTTATTGCTTGCCGTTGTTATTGGGCGCAGCGGCAGTTATTCCCGTAAGGCCTGGTTGCACGCATTACCGCTGTGGATACTGGCAACCGGCATTATCTTAATTATTCCGTTGCGGCCCGAAAGTCTCCTTACTCAGATCACCGCGGTGGTGGTCGCTATCATGGCCTTTTACCTTCTGATTCCGAATTTGCTTACCGTGGCAGCGTTAGCGAGCCTTTATTTAAGTGTTGGTTTTTTGGCCGCCGCCGTCATTTACGCGGGAATTTCACCGACCGATGCGCTTCGTCTGGCGCTGTTGCTGGTAATGGCTAATATCGTAGGCTACTGTGCCTTATTGCGTCTGGAGTCCTTGCAGCGCAAGCAGTTCGCACTACTTCATGAAGAGCGAGACCAAAATCGAGACTTACTTAAAGAAATTAAGCATCGGAAATCGCTGGAGGCGCAGTTACGTATGGTGGCTGAGCGAGATGCTTTAACGGGAGTTGATAGCCGGAGTCATTTTATGAAGCGGGCTGAAGCGCTCTTGCAAAGAGCGCAGTTGGAAAAAACACCGTTCTGCCTGTTTATGATAGATGTGGATCACTTTAAACGCATTAATGATACTTGGGGACATACCCGTGGCGACTTGATTTTAACCAAAATAGCAGAGGTTTGTGAGCAGTCTCTGCGCCCCACAGATGTGATAGGACGTTTTGGTGGCGAAGAATTTGTGGTGGGTCTGCCGCATACGAGTCCCAGCGACGCGCAAGCTGTGGCAGAGCGTCTGAAGAAAAATGTTGAAGCACTGCCGTTCACCGATGAATTAAGTGAGCTACGCCTGAGCGTCACCATCGGTATTGGCATAGCGCATATCGAAGATGTTGACCTCGATTCTCTTATAACGCGAGCAGATGAAATGCTTTATGTAGGCAAACGCGAGGGCAGGAATCGAGTGGTGATGTTTCGCGAAGAGGAAGATGATACTTCCGTGGGTGAATGGCGTAATGGCTCTGATGGATACTCGCGATGATTTCATACCAACCCACGACGAACTTATCGAAATCTGCAGATATCACTTATCAAAATATGCGCTCCTACTACGAGCGTTATTCTGTCGACTGGGATCAGCCGAAAATAGTGGAGCAAATAAGCTGCTTACAGAACTGGGATATTTTGCTTGATGGTGAGGTGGTTGGCGCCCTCCGTCTGGAGTTTGACGACGGTGGTTGCTATCTGAGAGATCTTCAGGTGAGTGAACCGTTTCAAAATAAAGGTATTGGTGCCGCTGCTCTAACGGAGTCATTTCGTTTGGCTAGAGAATCTCACGCGCAACAGATTCGGTTACGGGTTTTCAAAATCAGTTCTGCGCATAATCTATACAAACGGTTTGGTTTCAAGGTGGTTAGTGAAGACGACCGATTCTTCAATATGGCATTGGATACCGCCTGACAATGAAGTCAATATTACGGGTAATGAATGATGGGCGCATAAAAACAACCACTATGGCGTTATATGCTGGCCTGATTTCTCTAATTATTGGATTAGTATCATTTGCGATCAGCTGGAATTTTTGGGATCTGCGGGGTGGGCCAATGCCTGGTATCCAGGTATTGCTGTTCCCAGGAAATTTAACGTTAATCTATGTTTGGCACCCGCTGTTTACAGAAGAAATGAATTTTTGGCCAAAGCTCGCATTGCATATGTTTGGTCAGTTTTTTGTTGTCACATTCATAACAATGCTTTGCGTGAGCTTAGTGAGAAAATTGGTTCGTGTGTTTGCCTCATAGCCATGTGGGGAAAGAGTAGAAAGTCGACTGTGACGGAATCATCATGATAAAAATTCGAGGTTATAAAGAATCCGATGCGAATGCGTTGTGGGCGATTTTCTACCATACAATTCGCAATATTAATGTTCGAGACTACTCTCAGGCACAAGTAGAGGCCTGGGCGCCGGACTCGCCCGATGCCGAAGTCTGGACGAATAAAATGCGGTCAATTTCTCCGTTTGTTGCTGAGATAGAAGGCAAAATAGTGGGTTATACAGACCTTCAAAATGACGGCTTAATTGATCACTTTTTCTGCCACTATGAGTATCAGGGGAAAGGTATTGGCCGACGCTTAATGGAATACGTTTTAGCGGAAGGTCAGGCGCGTGGGGTTAAGCGCTTTTACTCTGAAGTAAGTATTACCGCTCGTCCTTTTTATGAGCGCTTCGGGTTCAAAGTGATTGAAGAGCAAGTCGTCACTCTTCGTGGGCAAAAGCTAAAAAACTTTGTTATGGAAAGAAACGCCACTATAAAGTGACTTTCGTATTCTGGAGCTTCGCTTATTGGTACGCCGTGTCTATCCGATGGATTGATAGCAAGAAGCTGTGGTTGTAAGAAAATAGGTTCTTTTATTAAAGGTTATCATCTATGCTGGAGGCGTTATCAACTCAAAAGGATGTGAGGATGTTCAAGCTAACCCCCTTTGTGAAGCGTCTATTAATACTTTCCGTATTGCTTAATTTACCGCCAATTATTGCCCCTGTTTTTATGCAGATTGGGTTAGAACCTGTCTTGCTCATTGCGTGGTTGGCAGCTTGGGTAAATGTTCCGTTTTTACTCGGGTTAGAACACCTGTTTGGTGACCAGACAATGATGTTCAGCGAATTTGGGGTCAATGAGGCTCCAATGATGGTGTGGTTATCGATCGTTGTTTTCTGGCTTCTGTTGGCAGGAATTCTAGCGGGTATTAGTCTAGTATTTTCGAGACAAGCAAGCGACGCTAACTAGAAATAAGAAATGGAATTCGATAAAGACAAATACAAAGTATGGAGACTGCCTCATCCAATGCTAATTCATTGGGTTGTCAATCCGGGCGTTGCATTTAATGAGTTAGCTCTGGGCCAGAGAATTCCAAAGATTACGCTCATTGATAAAGCAAGCGATGCGCCTTTAATGGAAAGACAAAGCATAACCATGTTTAAAAGAATCCAGGAACAAACCCATCAGTTGGGAGATACGCAAATAACGGTATCCTATGATCGCCTTACAAGCCGGTTCGTTATTACCTCTGGGAGTGAGGTTAGCTACAGCAAGTTGCTATTCTTTATTCCATTTACGACGTCAAAAGTGAGCATTTCTCAAACAATATATTCAGTGAAAATTTTGTCACTGATTATATGGCGTGCGAAGCTTCTGCATAACGGGCTTACTGTTATCCCCGAGTTGCTTGAAAAAAGACGTTCAAAATCGATTGGCTCGTTAGTATACAGTACGTTGATGGGTGTACTTAGGGTGTTTAGTTGAGAGGATACCATGGTTGATTCTATAATCTGGCGTAAGCTCGAACACTCAGGACACGAAGTGGCAAACCTTACGCCAAAAGAGAAAAGCTGGGAGTTATCCGGCACAGCTATTTTCTCTTACGACGGCAGCCCGTGCCGGATAGACTATTCAGTGATATGTGATTCATCATGGTCGACGAAATTGGTCAATGTGCATGGCACAATAGGAGCCAAAAAGGTGGCTATCGACTTAGAAGTCGATGCTGATAAGCGGTGGTTCCTAAATGGAACGGCTCTGCCTTTATTGTCCGGCTGCGTCGACATCGATCTTGGTTTTAGTCCGTCTACGAACCTTCTCCCAATTCGCCGGCTTGCGCTCGGCATCGGCCAGGAATCTGAAGTTAATGCCGCCTGGCTACACTTCCCATCATTTGAATTAAAGGTTTTACCACAGACGTATCGACGGGATGCGGAAAGGGAGTATCGATACGAATCAGCAGGCGGCTCATTTGTTTCAACGCTGAAGGTGAACGACGCAGGTTTTGTTACAGATTACCCCGGATTGTGGCAGGCGGAATCAGAGAAAAGCATCCTGTAAGGAAATTAGAAAATGTACGTACCGAAGCACTTCAAGGAAGATGACAACGCAAAGCTACACCAATATATTCGCGATTATGGTTTTGGGGTGTTGATTATTGCCGATGAAGATGGAATTGAGGCAAACCACCTTCCATTCCATTTAATTTGTAAAGAAGGTGAGTCTCTTGGAACGCTTCAGTGCCACGTGGCACGTAATAACACGGTATGGCAGCGTCTTAAAAATGGTGGCCGCGTGTTAGCTGTTTTTCAGGGGCCGGACGGATATGTTTCTCCCTCGTGGTATCCCTCTAAAGCAGAAACAGGGCGAGTTGTACCAACCTGGAATTACCTGGCTGTGCATGCTGCCGGGAAAGCGAGAATCGTTGAAGATGCAACTTGGCTGAAACAACATTTAACGGAATTAACGGACCAACATGAGTCTGGAATGAAGGAACCTTGGCAAGTAGATGACGCCCCTGAGAATTTCACCGACCGCTTAATCAAAGCTATTGTTGGTATAGAGATAGAAGTTGAAACGCTGACAGGTAAATTGAAAGCGAGTCAAAACTTGCCGGAAAGAAATAGAGCAGGAGTTAAAGCGGGTCTTAAAGAAAGTGAACGACCGCATAGCTGTGCGATGTCTAAATTCGTTAGTTAGTAAAACAGACTCGTTTGAGGTATTGAAAAATAAATCTAAGGAGAAACTCCTGTGCTACAGAACAGTTACGTTTGTCTTATGGCCGAGTATAACCATTGGATGAACCTAAAACTCTATGGTGCATGCTCTCAGCTATCTAACGAGCAACTCAGCGAGGACCGAGGGGCATTCTTTGGATCGATAATAGGCACACTGAATCACCTGGCCGTGGCTGATACCATCTGGTTAAAGCGTCTGTCTACCGACTTAAGCCACCACCGTGAACTTAAAGCGCTTTCCCGGCTACCTATGCCTCAAACATTGAATGCCATTCTTTATCCAAAGTTCGAAGAACTGGCTGAATACAGGCAACATCTCGACAAACTATTCCTGTCCTTATCTAAGGTCGTAACGGACAGCGAGTTGCAACAAATAATTACCTACAAAAATACCAAAGGCACTGAGTTTAAGAAGGTGCTATTTAGTTTACTGGTTCATATTTTTAATCATCAAACACACCACCGAGGGCAAACCACTACGTTACTCTCACAGGCGGGTGTCGATATCGGCGTCACTGATTTGCTGGCTCTTATTCCAAATGAGTAACTGGTTTCATGCCCGTTAAATACCTACGGTATTTAATCAAAGTTGAAAGGGTGGTTATGACGCCACCCTCCAATTGTTTTTGTGATACCGCAGTTGAATAACTGTTCTATAAAAACCTGTTCGAACCGTCAGCGACATAGCGAATTACTTACAGCTTAACAATCAATTTGCCTTTGTTTTCACCCGAGAAGAACAAGTTTAAGCCTTCAATGGCAGATTCCAGGCCTTCAAGAATGTGTGAACGGTGTTTGATTTTTCCTGACATAACATAAGGTGTCAGTTTACTTAGCAAGCTCGGGATTTCATCGAAATGATCCGGCATTGTGAAGCCCTGAATGGTCAGGCGCTTTTTAATGACCGGTACCCAACTTGGACCCGGGCTTGGTACTTCTTTGTCGTAGTCGGCTATCATGCCGCAGACCACCACCCGACCATGGGCGTTCATGCGTTCAACGACCAGATTCTGAATGGGGCCACCGGTGTTTTCAAAGTACAAATCTATGCCTTCAGGGGTCAACTTGGTTAGCTGGTCGTGTAAGTCACCGGTTTTGTAATTAATGGCACCGTCAAACCCCAGTTCGTTGACAATCCAGTTGGCTTTTTCATCGCTGCCGACAACGCCAATAACTTTTAGCCCTTCGGCTTTAGCCAACTGCCCGACAATTGAGCCGACCGAACCTGCGGCGCCGGTGACCACCAAAGTCTCACCGTTTTTAGGTTTACCAACATTAAACAGCCCTTGTGTGGCCGTCAGGCCGGGCAACGCAAATACCGACAGCATGGTCTCGTCGGGCACATCGGCCTGCACTTTATTAATACCCTGGCCATTGCTCAGGGCATATTCCTGCCAGCCCATCATTCCCATGACGCGGTCACCGACGTTAAAGTCTGGATGGTTACTCTCAACAACTTCACCGACACCCGAGCTGCGCATAACCGTTCCCAACTCAACGGGTGGAATATAACTTTCGGTATCCGGACTCATCCAGCCAAACATGGCAGGGTCCAGTGACATTTGCGTTTGTTTAATGAGTATTTCACCGGAACCCGCCTTGGGTAGTTCCTTTTCCACAACGTCAAATACGTCCGCTGTGACTGGGCCCGGTTCTGGGCGTTTAATTAGGTTAATAGCTTTATAGGTGGTCATAACGTGTCCTTGTTAACTAGTAGATGTCTGTGCCTAGTTACGAGTTAAAGTAGCTTTAGATCACTCTAGCTTACTTCTAGTTTATGCGAAATTGAGAAGAGGCGTGCAAGACTTACAGTGTAAGAAAAGGTATAGTTTTCAAAAAAATATAAAGGAATTTACCTGCTAATGATTGCTATGCATTTTACTTTAACCCGTCAAATGCCACCAGCGGCCGGAATGATGGCTCTGTTAGGCCTTGCTGTTGTTGTCGGCGCCGTATCACAAATTTACCTAGCGAATATTCTGACCTACCCCATGGAATGGTTTGATGCAATTGCCTACGAACTAGAGGTTATGCTGGCTAGTGTCTTGCATCTGGTTGGCGTTTATTCTGAACTACCCTGGCCGACACCGTCGCGCATAGCCCGATCTATTGACGCGGGTGTGTTTGGTGGCCTTCTCTATATTGCATCCGAGGTTTTGTACGTTATTGCCGTGGTGGTTGTAGCGACCCGGCAGGCAACTCAGAGCGGATCAACGCCGAGCGCGAACGTGCCAAAGAAGCTGATTTCCGTTTATCTTGTAATGGGGTTAATTTATACATTCAGCTTCTTTTACCTTGGTCTGTTTATCAAGGGCATAGCCAGCAGTTACGAAATGGCGTTTTCCATGATTCTGGACGCCGATAGTATACAAAAGCTGATCTTGTACGGCTTGCCCTGGAAACTGGTGCTTTTTGTGCCGCTTCAGTTGGCTTTGTTGGTTGGACTCTGGACAAAGCAAAGCTGGTTCAAACGCGCTTTTCTGGCATACCTTCTGCTCGACATTTTTTACTACGCCGCATTTACTCTGTCGGCGTTAAGTTACGGGATTTATGTCGGGCTTATTGTCAGTCTACTTGCGTTGCTTCTATTTTTACCTTACTTCCTTAGAAAGTGAGTTATTGATAACTAAATGTCCGCAGCAGTAACAGGGCTTTTCTCGAAGTGGAAATAGGCCTATTCTAGGCTTATACAACTTATTAACTTAAGGTACCTTTTTGCGAAACCTTCTTGTTACTGCTTTTCTGTTATTAGCGGCGATGCCTTTAATGGCGCAGGATAAAGCACTCAAAGTGGGTGTGTACCATAATCCGCCAAAAATCATGTTCGATGAATACGGAGAGTTAAGCGGTATTCATGGTGAACTATTAACGGTGATTGCCGAGCGCAACAATTGGCAACTGCTGCCGGTTGAGTGTGATTGGGAGCAGTGCCTGAGGTTTTTGCGTGAGGGCAGTATTGATATTCTGCCTGATGTAGCCAAGACTGATAAGCGAGCTGAGTGGGCAAATTTTCATGAAGAAGCGGCTCTACTCAGTTGGTCTCAGCTCTACGTGTCTAAAGAAGAAAAAATCACCAACTTACTAGATTTAAACGGCAAGCGGGTTGCGGTCTTGCAGGGATCCGTGCAGGAAGAGTATCTACAGCAACTCATTGATAGTTTTGAGTTAAAAAGCGAACTATATCCTGTGCAGAGTTTCAGTGAAGGCTTTGATTCGGTGTTGACGGGTAAGGCCAACGCAGTAGCAACCAACCAGTTTTTTGGTAATCAACAGGTGGCTGATCGCAATGTTGAAATGACGCCCATTATGTTCATGCCCAGCAAACTCTTTTTCGCTATGTCCCCGGGCTCGAGCCCAGAGTTTTTGGCGGCTATAGACAAAGAGCTGAAACGCCTGAAGGCGGGTGACAATTCGGTTTATTACCAAATTATAGAGCGCTGGACTTCACTGACAAATGATATAAAGATTCCTGTTTATGTCTGGTGGATAATAGCCGCACTGACGTTGCTGGCGCTGGCCTTTATTGGCTTTAATCAGTTGCTGCGGCGTAAGGTGAAAGAGAAAACAAAAGCCCTGGCTCAAAGCAAGTACCGCTTAAATACCATTTTAGATAGCGTCGAAGCCTACATTTACATCAAGGATAAAGACCTTAAATATCAGTATGCGAACTGGCAGGTTTTAAAGCTGTTTAAGCTGGAGCTTAAGGACGTTATTGGTAAAACAGATTATGACCTGTTTGATAAGACCACGGCCGATCAGCTTAAGAGTTATGACAGTAAAGTACTGGAAAGTGGACAAAGGCTAGCTCAGGGAGAAGTGAATAACCTGCCCGGAGAGAAAGAGCTGCACCAATACTGGTCGGTAAAGGTCCCCTTATTTGACGCACAAAATCAAGTGACCGGTTTGTGTGGTATTTCTTCTGATATCTCAGAGTATCAGAGCATGAGAGAAGAAATTCAGTCTCTGGCTTACTTTGATCCCTTAACGGGTTTGGCCAATCGACGCTTTATGCTGGAGCGCCTGAATGAGGAGTTTGCTCGCTACCAGAGAGGTGGGGAGGATGGCGTATTGGTTCTGTTGGACATTGATCATTTTAAGAAAATTAACGACAGCTTTAGCCATGATACCGGGGATGAACTGCTGATCTTATTTGGTCAAAGGCTAGAGTCTGAACTACGTCAGGCCGATAACGCCGGACGTTTAGGTTCGGATGAGTTTATGGTGTTACTGAAAAGTGAAAAGGCCCACAATTTACGGGACGACAATAATCTGCGTCACCGTTTGCAAGTGCTTTTAGAATGTCTCGGGGAGCCCTATCAGCTGGGAGTCAGCGTGGAGTCAGTGTCAGTGAGTATGGGGATCACCTTGTTTTCCGATGCGCAAAGTACGGGCGATTTAATGCAAGCTGCTGACCTGGCATTATCGCAGGCAAAAGAAGACAACGCATCGAAGCTGCAGTTTTTTAACACCGGAATACAGCGAGAATTTAATTACCGACAACAACTGCTTGCAGCTTTACGAAAGGTGATAAAAGCGGAGTCTCTGGAAGTCTACTTACAGCCGCAGTACCAGCAGTTGTCAACTGATTCGACTTTAAGCTGTTTAGGTTTTGAAGCTTTGCTACGCTGGCGCGATGATGAGCTTGGTTGGGTTTCTCCGGCGGAGTTTATTCCACTAGCAGAAAGTCAGGGGTTAATGCCTGATCTGCATAGACTGGTACTTGATCAGGTACTGGTTGCCATTGCGGAACTGCAGCGTTCAGCTCCCGATTGTAGCGCGCGAGTGGCAATCAATGTCAGTGCCAGTCAGTTTAAAAGTCCGGGTTTTGTCGAAGATATTGAAGAACGTCTACGGGCAACAGGCCTATCCGGTAAATTGATTGAGTTAGAAGTCACAGAAAGTATGTTAATCGATGATATTGAGCGTACGGCGGCTAACATGGAGCGGCTTAAAACCTTGGGTATCACTTTTGCGTTAGACGATTTTGGTACGGGGTACGCGTCGTTAGGTTACCTCAAACGCTTGCCCCTAAATTCGCTGAAGATAGACCAGTCTTTTATTCGCGATTTACACACCAATAATAGCGATGAAGCCATTGTGCGTACCGTTATTGCGCTAGGCAAAAGCCTGGACTTAGACATTATTGCTGAGGGAGTGGAAACCGAAGAACATTTACGGAAGCTTCAGCAAATGGGGTGTTTTCGGTTCCAGGGATACTATTTTGCCCGGCCTGAGCCCGTCAGTTTTTGGTTGAAATCAGAAACATTTGCTAACAGAAGCTAGCTTCTATAACGCGCTTAAGCGGTGTATCTTTGTAATTAAGGCATAGCAGCTTGGAAAACAAAACTGATGATGCAGGAAACATTAAAAATTTTGGTAGTGGACGACGACGCAAGACTTCGAAGTTTGCTGGAACGTTACCTTACTGAGCAGAACTTTCAGGTACGAGTTGCACAAGACTCGGAGCAAATGGACCGTTTACTGACCCGGGAAAATTTTAATTTATTGGTATTAGACCTGATGTTGCCGGGTGAAGATGGCTTGTCTATTTGTAAACGTTTACGCAGTCAGGGAAACAACCTGCCGGTTATCATGCTGACAGCAAAGGGTGACGAAGTTGATCGCATTATTGGTCTCGAGCTAGGCGCCGACGATTACCTGGCAAAACCTTTTAACCCTCGTGAGCTGCTGGCTCGAGTCAGAGCTGTGCTGCGCCGCCGTGGCACCGAAGCGCCTGGTGCGCCGTCGCAGGAAGACCAGGAAGTGACGTTTGGTGAGTTCCGGTTGAACTTGGGAACCCGCGAGATGTTCCAGGGTGATACACCAATGCCGCTGACCAGTGGTGAGTTCGCGGTACTAAAAGCCCTGGTCAGTAATGCCCGTCAGCCGCTTTCCCGCGACAAATTAATGCATCTGGCCCGAGGCCGTGACTACAGTGCGCTGGAACGCTCTATTGATGTTCAGGTATCGCGCTTACGCCGCATGTTGGAAGTCGACCCGACCAAACCTCGTTATATACAAACGGTCTGGGGCTTAGGCTACGTGTTTGTGCCGGATGGTCAACTGAAGTCCTGATGAAACTTTTCCCCAAGTCAGCGTTTGCCCGCACGGTTGCGCTGCTGGCCTTAGTGTTGCTTATTAACCAGCTCGTCTCTTACGTGATGGTGAGCAATTATGTTGTCAGACCCTCCATAGAACAAATTAATGAACTGGTAGCTAAACATATCCGTACCATGTTCATTCCCCGCCAGCACTCAGCAGAAACAGAGCGGGAGTTAATGTCTTATTATACGGAAGCCACTGGCATTGACGTGTTTAATGATGCTGAAGCTGAGCAGCAAGGCTTGGGCAATTCGACCTATTATGGTTATTTGTCAGACGATATGAGCGACATGCTGGGTGGCGAATCACACGTTCGGGTTGCTCAGGGGCAAAAATTTTACTTGTGGGTAAAGCCCCCCCGAGCGCCGGATTTCTGGATACGAGTACCACTGGAAAGTATGCAGCAAGGGCAGTTTTCGCCACTAGTGATGTACCTTGTGCTTATTGGTCTTTTGAGTGTGTTTGGCGGGATGCTGTTTGCTAACTGGCTGAACCGACCGTTAAAAGCACTGGAAGAATCGGCTCGCAGAGTTGGCCGGGGCGAGTTTCCTGAACAACTGCCTGAAAAAGGGGCCAGTGAGATCATGGCGGTAACCCGGGCGTTTAACCAAATGTCGCGCGGTATCCGCGAGCTCGAAAATGACCGTAACCTGCTAATGGCTGGCGTTTCGCATGATTTGAGAACGCCGCTGACTCGAATTCGGCTGGCTGCTGAAATGATGCCACAGGAAGATGACTCTCTGGCGCAGGGCATTATTGAAGATATCGATGATATGAACGATATCATCGACCAGTTTATTGATTACGTTCGTCTTGACCAGCAAGAATGCAGCAGCAAAGAATCGTTGAATGAATTAATAGAGCAAACCGTGGCTAATGTGCCGGACAACTGGACTAAGCAATTTGAACTCGAATTAGGGAGACTGCCGTTAGTCTGGCTTCGACCGCTGTCGATGAAACGCGTGATCATCAATTTGCTGGAAAACGCTGAGCGTTACGGCAAGCATCGCGTTGTGGTGAGCTCCGGTCATGATAAAAAGCAAAAACGCGTTTGGTTCCGGGTAACCGACGATGGCCCGGGTATTCCTGAAGAGCAACAAGACAAGTTATTTGAACCCTTCACGCAGGGCGATAAAGCGCGTGGTGGTGTTGGTTCAGGGCTCGGCTTAGCGATTATTAAGCGCATTGTTGATCGTCACGATGGTGATATAAAACTGCAAAACCGCCCTGAAGGCGGTTTGTGTGTCAGGATTGAACTGCCGCTGTATCAGCAACGGCAGTAACCCGCAGACTTATTGCAGCAAGCGGTTAATGCCGTTTAGTGCAGCAACACGATAAGCTTCGGCCATGGTCGGGTAGTTAAAGGTGGTGTTGACGAAGTAGTCGATGGTGTTACCACCGTTTTTTTGCTCCATAATGGCCTGACCAATGTGGATAATTTCTGAAGCTCGTTCGCCAAAGCAATGAAGGCCCAGAAGTTCGCGGGTTTCGCGGTGGAACAATAACTTCAGGCAGCCGACATCCGCACCGGAAATTTGCGCCCGCGCAAGGTGCTTAAACTGCGCGCGGCCGACCTCATAAGGCACTTTCATTTCAGTCAGCTCCTCTTCGGTTTTACCGACCGAGCTAATTTCCGGAATGGTATAAATACCGGTAGGAATGTCGCTGACCAGCGCTTTGTCGCAGTTGCCGTTAATAATTGCCGACGCGCAAATGCGGCCTTGATCATAAGCCGCACTGGCTAAGCTGGGGTAGCCGATGATATCGCCTACCGCGTAAATGTTTTCCACGGCGGTCTGGTAGTTGTCATCTACTTCCAGTTGTCCGCGGTAGTTAGGCTCGAGCCCCACTTCCTGACAGTTAAGTTCTTCAATGTTACCGGATCGGCCATTAGCGAAGAGTAAGCAGTCAGCGGCCATGGTCTTACCGGACTTGGTTTTTAGAACCACTTTGTCTTCATAACCGGTAATGGTGTCGTATTCTTCGTTGTGACGAATCACCACACCGCTGTTACGTAAGTGGTAACTTAACGCATCAGAAATCTCGGCATCCAGGAAAGACAATAAGCGTTCACGTTGATTAACCAAGTCGACCTTGACGCCCATACCTCGGAAAATACTGGCGTATTCACTGCCAACCACACCGGCACCATAAATCAGAATGGTTTTAGGTTCGTGAGACAAAGAAAGCACTTTGTCCGAGTCGTAAATTCTAGGGTGCGAGAAGTCGACATCTTCTGGGTTGTAGGGGCGTGAGCCGGTGGCTATCACCACGTGTTTCGTTATTAAGTCATCGACAGAGCCGTCGAGTTTGGTCACTCGAATGCGGTTCTTATCTAAAAATGAGGCGGTGCCGTGTACAACGGTGACATCATTGCGGTCGTAAAATGAACTGCGTAGCTTGACCTGTTTACGGATAACCGACTCGGCGTAGTGCAATATGTGGCTGAAGGTCATACCGCTCTGCCAGCCCGGGCCTGAGAATAAGGGGTTATTGTTGTATTCAATTAAGCGACTGACCGAGTGGCGCAAGGCTTTTGAAGGAATGGTTCCCCAGTGAGTACAGCCGCCGCCAAGGGCTTTGTGCTTTTCTACTATGGCAACGTTGTAGCCGCTTTTGGCCAGTTGCATGGCGGCACCTTCGCCGCCGGGGCCAGTACCGATGACAACCACATCGTATTCAGTTTCGGTTTCAGGCTTTATTGCAGTCATATTACTCGCTTCACTACCGGGTGGACGGGCTTTAGATAGTAGCACTCTATAAGAAAAGCGTAAATTGACACTGTTTTCTGTGCGCAGAGTCGTTATAGTAAAGAGAGACAATGACTTGGATCTGTCGTATGAGTAAAGAAAAACAAGTCCCGCAAATTTTATCCCGCCGCGTTGTTGCGCAAAGCCGCCTGATGCGCGTAGAAGCGGTCGATCTTAAGTTCAGCAATGGTGAGCAGCGTCAGTTTGAGCGCATGAAAGGCAGTGGCCGCGGCGCGGTGATGATTGTCCCTTGCCTGGATGACGAGACCTTGTTGCTGATTCGAGAATACGCGGCAGGTGTGCACGACTACCAGTTAGGCTTCCCGAAAGGGCTTATCGATGCAGGCGAAACGCCAGAAGAAGCGGCTCAACGTGAGCTGAAAGAAGAAGTCGGTTACGGTAGCCATCAACTTGAATTTTTAATGGAATTAAGTTTAGCGCCTCAGTTCTTTTCAGCCAAAATGAGTGTGTTTGTTGCTCGCGATTTGTATCCTGAGAGCTTGCCGGGCGATGAGCCTGAGCCGCTGGAAAAAGTGACCTGGCGGCTGGACGACATGAATAACCTACTGGCTCAGCCTGACTTTTCTGAAGCCCGCAGCGTTGCTGCGCTGTTAATGCTTTTACGTAATCAGGGCGAGAGGCGCTAGTGGCAGGAACCATGCTGGAACGACTCAAAGAAATAGCAATAGAAGCCGGCGGAGTGATTCTGTCGATGTACGAACGACGTGACTACAGTACCGCAGAAAAAACCGATGACTCGCCAGTCACAACCGCCGATATTATTGCCAGCGAACTTATTGAAGACCGACTTAAGCAGGCGTTTCCGGGCATTCCCGTTATTTCGGAGGAAAGCGAACATCAGGACTATAATGAGCGTCGCCAGTGGGGAGCTTATTTCATTATTGATCCCATCGATGGTACTCAGGAATTCATTGCTCGCTCTGGCGATTTTGCGGTCAACATAGCGTATGTAGAAAAGAACGAACCGGTTATTGGCGTTATCTTCTGGCCAGTAGGTGAAGCGCTCTATTATGCAGAAAAAGGCGCAGGTGCTTTTAAACAAGATGCGCTGGAATGCCGGCCCATTAATGTGCGCAAATTCGCTGATCCACAAGCGGATCCTATCGTTATTGCCATTAGCCGTCGACAGGCCAGAGAACCGGTGCTTAAACGGTTGCAAACCGAGCGTGATGTCCAGCCTTTTCCAACCGGGAGTTGCTCTCTAAAAGCCTGTTTAATTGCTGAAGGGAAGGCTGACTGCTTCTTAAGACTTGGGCCAACGGGCGAATGGGATACGGCCGCTTCACAAGTGATTGTGGGTGAAGCGGGTGGGCGTATCGTCAATGAGAACTTTGAACCCATTACCTACAACCGCACGGTCAGTTTGCTGAACCCCAACTTTTTAATCTTGGGTGATCAAAACGTTCCCTGGGAAGAAATATTTATTGCCCGTCAGGCTCGTTTCCGGTAACGCTGTCTTTGTCTACTACATCGACACTCTCGTGTAATTCAGAGTAAACAATTACAGCTTCGCCGGACTTCAGGCGTTGCTTTAACTGGTCCACTTTTGTTGCAAAGCTGAGTTCCTGACTGCCGTAGTCAGTGCCTTCGCGCAGCACAATGGATTCCATTAAGTTGTTCAGTGTTTCCTGATCAATTTCCTGCCAGGGAATAATCATTTATCCTCCGCTTGCTGCAGTTCTTCGGTTAATTCTGCCAGTTCTTCTTCTGCCGTCATCCAGAGGCTTTCGTGATGCTGCAAATCTTTTTGTGCCTGCGCCTGTTCATCTAACAACGTCTGCAACCTGGCTTTGTTGGCCTCGTCATAAAGATTGCTGTCACTCAGTTGTTCGTGAATATCGGCTAACTTCTGCTCCAGCGTGTGAATGCTCTTTTCAGCTTTTTCTATTTGCTGGCGCAAGGGTTTGGTTTTCTGCCGAGCTTCGGCTTCTTTGCGTTTTTGTTGCTTGCGGTCGTCCCGTTGCCGTGTGACTGGTTGCTCGCTGCGTTTGTCATTAGCCGCCTGTTGCTGCAGCCAGTCATGATAAGCTTCTAAATCGCCGTCGAACGTTTCTGCTTTGCCGTCGGCAACCAGGCAGAATTCATCCACCGTAGTGCGCAGCAAGTGTCTGTCGTGCGAGACCACAATCAGTGCGCCCTCGTATTCCTGCAAAGCCGCAACCAGAGCGTCACGTAAGCCTAAGTCTAAATGGTTGGTCGGCTCATCCAGCAGCAATAAATTTGGCCGTTGATAAATAATCAGCGCCAGGGCTAAACGCGCTTTTTCACCACCGGACATGGGCTCAACTGAGCGGGTTGCCTGGTCACCGGAAAAACCAAAGTTACCTAAAAAGTCACGCAGCTTCTGCTCACTGGCTTGTTTATCAATGCGTTGTAAATGCAACAGCGCCGACGCTGCCAAGTCCAGCGTTTCCAGCTGATGCTGTGCAAAATAGCCAATGCTGAGGCCAGGGTTAACCAGTCTATCACCGGCCATAGGTTCGAGCTCGCCAGCCAGTAGTTTAATCAGTGTTGATTTACCGGCCCCGTTGCGGCCAAGTAACCCTAACCGGGTACCGGGTACCAGGTTGAGCTTAATTTTTTCAAGAATGGTGGTGTCACCATAGCCCGCTTGGGCGTCGCGAAGCGTTAACAGCGGATTAGGTAACTTTTCCGGCGTCAGAAAGTGAAAATCGATGCCGCTTTCGGCGCGAAGTGGCGCCTGGTTGGGCAGCTTTTCAATGGCTTTTAAGCGGCTTTGTGCCTGTTTGGCTTTGCTGGCTTTATAGCGAAACCGGTCAACGTAGGCTTGCAAATGTTGACGCATAACCTGTGCTTTTTCGTACTCACTCTGTTGTTGAGCCATATGCTCTGCACGCTGGCGCTCAAACTGCGAGTAGTTACCGCGGTAGCTATTCAGTTTCTTATGCTCAATATGGGTTATGTCGGTGGTAACCGAGTCGAGAAAGTCACGGTCATGCGAAATCAGTAACAGCGTTCCGTCGTATTGTTTTAACCAGCTTTCCAGCCAGAAAATGGCGTCAACATCCAGGTGGTTGGTTGGTTCATCCAGCAGCATTAAATCGGCACGGGCAATCAGTACCTGTGCCAAATTAAGACGCATACGCCAACCACCGGAAAACGCCTTAACTGGCTGCTGCAGTTGCGTTTGGGTAAAACCCAGGCCGGCCATTAAACTGGCGGTTCGGGGCTGAATGTCGTAGGCACCAATGGCGGCGAGCTTGTCATGACAGTGCGCGATGGCTTCACCGTTATTATCATTTTCAGCTTTTGTCAGCTGCGCTTCCAGTTGGCGAAATTCAGTATCACCGTCCATGACATAGTCAATAGCGGACTGATCCAGTGCCGGAGTATCCTGTGCCACGCTGGCAATTCGCCAGTCGGCTGGCAGGTGGATATTGCCGCTGTCGGCACTTAATTCTCCCCGTAACAAGGCGAACAACGACGACTTGCCACAGCCATTGCGTCCGACTAAGCCCACTCGGTGGCCCGGAAAAACTTGTAAGTCACTGTCTTCAAATAAAACATCACCGCCACGCATTAAGGTGATAGCTTCAGCACGGATCATAAACTACTCTTCATTTTGTACAGCTGTTCAGCTGCGGTATCATAGACGTGTTCTGCTCACAATTCTAACACAGGAGCTGTTGTGGCTAGAGAAAAGAAGCGATTTATTGCCGGGGCCGTTTGCCCCAAATGCGATGCCATGGACACGCTCATGCTCTTTATCGAAAACGATATCGAACAAGTTGAGTGCGTGCAATGTAAGCACCGATTCAGTGAGCCCAAGGAGCAGGGCGGTGGCAGCCAGCGTCAGTTTGACCAGGTTATTGGTGTGTTTAAACCAGACTAAGCCAAGAGTAGCAAGCCATGATGAAAAACACCGACAACAACTATTTTAGTAATTGCCTTTATCGCGTTGAGCAACTGCAGCAAGGCGAAGAAAAAGCGGCTAAAGCCTGCTCAATGACCATGACGCAGTTAATGTCGGCGGCCGGTAAAGCTGTCTTTAAACAGTTAAAGCAGCGCTTCCCTGCGCCTGCGAACATAGCGGTGTGCTGTGGCGAAGGTAACAATGGGGGCGATGGTTATATTGTTGCCCGACTAGCTCAGGAAGCCGGCTATCAGGTACAGGTGTTTGCTCTAAAACCCAACGCAGAACTGCCAAAGCCGGTAGAGTCCGACGCGCACCGCGCGCGCTCAGCGTGGCGGGAGCAGGGCGGTAGAGAAAAAGCCTTGCTTGACTGTGCGCCTGAACAGTTTGATGTTGTGGTTGATGCCTTATTCGGTGTGGGTTTAAACCGGGCGCTAGAAGGCGACCCGGTTATCTGGGTACAGCGCGTTAACGCCAGCACTACGCCAGTAATTTCAATTGATGTACCGTCTGGGTTGAACGCCGATAACGGTCACGCTCCGGGGGCTGCTGTGCGGGCTCACTTGACGGTTAGCCTGGTGGCATTAAAACGAGGTTTGCTGACGGGCCAAGCGCAAGATCATATTGGCGAACTGGTGTTGGAAGATTTAGGTGTTGGTGAGAGTTTTCAGCAGCAAAATGAAACGGATTGGTTCCGGGTCGACTCCGGTGCACTTGGCGACTGGCTGCCAGTCCGGCCACGTTGCACTCACAAAGGCGAGCAAGGGCATGTTTTAATTGTCGGTGGACAACCTGGCATGTCAGGGGCGGTGATACTGGCAATGCAATCGGCTCTGCGTGCAGGTGCTGGTAAAGTTTCAGTGGCCTGTCATCCAGAGGTGCAAGCCATTGTTGCAGCAGCACAACCTGAAGCCATGGTGCATGGCATTCGGGACGAAGAGAGTCTGCAACCGTTATTGCGTCAGGCATCGGTCATTGCGCTCGGACCTGGTTTGGGGCAGAGCCATTGGAGCCATGATGTATTCAAACAGGTCATGAAAACCGATGTACTGAAAGTCATTGATGCAGATGGGTTGAATTTACTGGCCAGTTACCCGATTCGGTCGGCAAAAATGTTGCTTACTCCGCACCCGGGAGAGGCCGCAAGATTATTGAAAACAACAACCGGAGAAATTGCGGAAGACCGTTTTGCGGCAACCCTACAACTTCGTGAAAAGTATGGCGCCCAAGTGTTGTTAAAAGGGGCGGGTTCATTGTTAGTTACGGACCGGGGTAAGTCCCTGATTGATCGCGGTTCTCCAGCGATGGCGTCTGGCGGAATGGGGGATCTCTTAACCGGGCTGGTTAGCGGTTTATTGGCACAGAAAATGGCGCCAGCGCAGGCACTGATTGCGGGTGCGTTATGGCATGCGATGGCAGGCGAAGAAGCAGGAAAAGAAGGTGAACGGGGAACCTTAGCCTCGGACTTGTTGCCTTATATAAGGCGTTTGGTGAATGGATATGGAAGGGATGATGACTGAGGTACACCAATGTGAGTTAGCCGATGAAGAGGAAACACTGGCGCTTGCGAAGAAATTTTCAGAAGTTTTACAGACCCCTTTAGTGGTCTACCTGGAAGGCGAGTTGGGTGCAGGTAAAACTGCGTTTTGCCGGGGGGTTATTCAGGCTTTGGGGCATTCCGGTGCGGTGAAAAGCCCCACTTATACTCTGGTAGAACCCTATCAACTGAAGGGATGGCGGATTCACCATTTTGATTTGTATCGACTTGCTGATGCTGAAGAACTTGAGTACATGGGAATTCGTGATTATTTTGCCGAAGATACGCTAAACTTTATAGAATGGCCTGATAAAGGCTATGGCTGGCTGCCCGGAGCGGACATTGAGATCCGAATCAAGTATGCTGGCAATGGACGTAAAATGACTTTCAGTGCGCTAACTGAAGCCGGACAAAGAATAATTAAAACATTATGATGAAGCGATTTTGGGTATTCTTGTTTGCTTGTGTTCCTTTGTGGGCATGGGCTGACAACAGTGTAGACAGTGTAAGGGTATGGCCATCCCCGGATAAAACGCGGGTGGTGTTTGACCTGTCTGATACACCGGACTATTCCTATTTCACTCTTTATCAGCAAAAACCTTACCGCCTGGTAATTGACTTTAACAATACCTCGCTCAAAGCCGACTTGAATAATTTGGGCAAAGACTCCCTGTTGGTGGACAAGATTCGCACCAGCTCGCCTAAAAACTCCCGCAGTACCCGTATTGTTATTGAGCTGGACTCGAAAAGCGACGCGAACCTGTTTACTCTTCCTGCTAATGAGTCCTACAAAGATCGTTTAGTGGTGGACTTACCGGGTAAATCGATAGAGCGCAGCGGGCCAGCAAAGTCAGTGTCTGAATTGAAAGACAGACGAGTCACTGTGGCGATAGATGCCGGGCATGGTGGCGATGACCCCGGTTCTATTGGTCCGCGGGGTACTTATGAAAAACACGTGGTTATCCGCATAGCACGAGCGTTAGCGAAATTGATTAACGACGATCCGGGTATGCAGGCTTACTTGATTCGTACCGGTGATTATTACGTGGGTCTGAACGAGCGCCCGCAAAAAGCCTGGGACGCCAAAGCTGATTTCTTTGTTTCCATTCACGCTGATGCGTTCCGCACACCTCAGCCTAATGGCGGTTCTGTCTGGGTGTTATCAAAACGTCGGGCGGATTCCGAAGTGGGTCGCTGGTTAGAGAACCGGGAGCAGCAATCTGAATTGCTGGGTGGAGTGACCGATATTCTGAGTAAAAATGGGCATGAACCTTATCTGGCGGAAACCCTATTGGACATGTCAATGGACAGCTCTATTGCTGGCGCCTATAGTGCGGCAAAACACATTATCGACGAGATGTCAGCAGTAACCAAGATGCATAAACGAACACCGCAGGCTGCAAGTCTGGCAGTGTTAAAGTCGCCGGATAAACCGTCCTTGCTGGTGGAAACCGGGTTCATTTCAAACCCAAGAGAAGAGCAACTGCTGACCAGCAATGCTCATCAGCAGAAATTGGCTCGAGCCCTTTATAACGGCATTCGTCGTTACTTTGTCAGTAACCCGATAGACAATACCTATTTGGCTAACCAAAGCAGTTTTACCTACACGGTGAAGTCGGGAGATTCCTTGTCAGTACTGGCGCAGCGTTACAACACCACCGTTAAAGCCATTAAGTCTGAGAATAATCTGGCCAGCAACGCGCTGAATATTGGTCAAAAGCTCACAATTCCGAGTCGCTGATGACGATTCAGCAGTTACCGATAGAGCTTGCGAACCAAATTGCTGCGGGTGAGGTGGTTGAACGTCCTTCGTCCGTAGTGAAAGAGCTCGTTGAAAATGCATTGGATGCTGGCGCAACGCAGTTAGTGCTGGATATAGAGCAGGGTGGCAGCAAGCGCATAAGAATCCGCGATAATGGCAGTGGTATCGTTAAGCAGGAACTGACTTTGGCGTTAAGTCGGCATGCGACCAGTAAAATTAAGAGCCTGGATGATTTGGAGCATATTGGCAGCCTTGGCTTTCGTGGTGAGGCTTTGGCCAGTATTAGTTCGGTTTCCCGCTTACGTTTAATATCAAAACCGCCGGAGCAAGAAGAGGCCTGGCAGGCCTGGGCCGAAGGTCGGGACATGCAGGTTAATATCGAGCCTGCGGCACACCCCGATGGCACCACGGTTGATATTCAGGACTTATTTTTTAACACGCCGGCAAGACGTAAGTTTCTGCGTACGGAAAAAACTGAGTTCAGCCACATAGATGAAGTCATCAAGCGTATTGCGCTCAGTCGTTTTGAAGTTGGTTTTCAACTGAATCATAACGGCAAATCAGTCCGTATGTTTCCGCAGGCGCTGAGCGAAAAGCAACAGTTGCAGCGGCTGGCAAAAATTTGTGGTGGTGGCTTTGCTGAACAAGCTTCGACTATCGATGCGGTGGACGGAGATTTTCATTTAACTGGCTGGCTCGTTCCCCCTGAGCACTGCCGGCACCAGGGTGATATTCAATATTTTTTCGTAAATGGTCGCATGATGCGGGACAAGCTGTTGTCGCATGCAGTACGCCAGGCGTATGAAAAGTATTTGCCAAACGAGCGAGTCCCTACTTTTGTACTCTATTTTGAATTGCCGTCAGAACAGGTGGATGTGAATGTGCATCCGGCCAAGCACGAAGTGCGTTTTCACCGCCAGCGGCAAGTGCATGATTTTATTCTGACGCGTATTGAGCAGGCTTTGATGCAGTTGGTTGCGACAGATAGCTCGCAATCTGCAGTCAGCCATCAACATCATTATGGTTCACAAGAACAGGCGTCAGAACAAACGTCGTTTCCTTCCGGTAGAACCTCAGGCGGAAGTTTCCTTGGAGAAAGAAAGGCATCGGGTTCATTGCTGCCAAATGCCGCCCCGACTCAAAATAATAGAACGGACACGCAACACCGGACAGAGTCCGGTGCGGCAATAAAAGCCGAAGAAAACTGGCGAGTTCTTACCGTTTTTTGTGGTATTTATGCGCTTATTCGAAACGAATCCAGTCTGGCGTGGCTAAACCTTGCCGACGTGCATATCGAATGCGTTAGTCAGAAGCTCATGCAACAATTGCAGGATGGACTGAATGGCCAACCATTGTTAGTGCCGGTGGCTATTAATTTAGCCAACTTACCTGGCCCGGCAAGCCAATGGCCGCAACAGGCGTTGAACCAGTGCGGTGTGGTGTATAAATGTCAGCGAGAACAGGCCATTATTGAACAGATGCCGGAAATGCTGCGCCAGGGCAATGTGGTTAGCGGTTTCAGCAACTTGCTTACATTATTGACAGAGGGTGCTGAACATAAGCAACTGGCCAACTGGCTTGCGCAGTTTGCTGGCCTTGAGTCATACAGTTTGACCCAGGCCGAGCACTGGCTTATTCAGTGGCGTTCACAACTGTCTGAAACACCGAGTATGCTCCAACGCTTATCGTTACCAGGAGAAGGTCATGCTTAGCAAGGATGCCGTTATTGCTATTTATGGTCCAACGGCCTCGGGTAAAACGGCGTTGTCGTTGGCGCTTTGTGAGCAACTGGACTGCGAAATTGTTTCTGTGGATTCAGCGTTGATTTATCAGGGCATGGATATTGGCACGGCTAAGCCCAGCGCAGAAGAACAAGCTCAGGCTCCTCATCATTTACTGGATATTCGAGATCCGGCTGGCACCTATTCCGCGGCCGATTTCCAAAAAGATGCGACAGCTTTGATTGAGGACATTCAGCAACGCGGCAAGGTGCCTTTGCTAGTCGGCGGCACCATGCTGTATTTTAAAGCCTTGCTGGAAGGGCTTTCTCATTTGCCGGAATCGGATTCAGCGGTACGCGAAAAGCTGACTGGTAAATTGCATGAAAAGGGGTTATCGACACTGCACAAACAACTGCAGCAAGTTGACCCGGTAAGCGCAGAACGTATTCATCCGAACGACCCACAGCGTATATTGAGAGCTCTGGAAGTGTACGAAATTACGGGTAAAAGCCTGACAGAACTTACCAAAGCGCGTTATGGTCAGCTCGTTCAACCAGTTTATCAGTTTGCGGTGGCTCCGGCAGAACGGCATGTTTTACACGAGCGTATCGAACAGCGTTTTGATCAAATGCTGGCACAACCTTTTGAAGACGAAGTCAAAAAACTGTTTTCGCGCCCGGACTTACACCCGGATCTTCCCTCCATACGCAGTGTCGGTTATCGGCAAATGTGGCAGTATCTGGCAGGTGAACTCAGCTATGATGAAATGCGCGAGCGCGGCATTATCGCAACCCGGCAGTTGGCAAAGCGTCAAATGACATGGTTACGAGGTTGGCCAGGTGTTCATTGGCTGGAAACCGGTGATGCTGATATGCCGGCTAAAGTACTCTCCCTAATGCAGCAACCCGCAAAGAAATTTGATGGTAAGGATTGAAATTCAGTCTTTGAGACCGCAGATCCAGTTTCTGACTAAATAAGTAATTCTTAACGTTTTTCTTATTGCAAAAATTCTTTACTGGTCTAGTGTGTCTTTACAGGTGACTGCAAATTGGCAGTCCTGTTGCTTACTGTTTACACATTGGATATTAATAACGATAAAAAGGAATCCAAGATGGCTAAGGGGCAAACTTTACAAGACCCATTCTTAAATGCGTTACGTCGTGAGCGCATACCAGTATCTATTTACTTGGTAAATGGCATTAAACTACAGGGACAAATTGAGTCTTTTGATCAGTTTGTTGTCTTATTAAAAAACACGGTTAGCCAAATGGTGTACAAGCACGCAATCTCAACGGTTGTGCCGGCGCGTATTCCACAAAATTACTTGCCGCAGCAAGCTGCAGAAGATATGGCTGAATTAGAAGATTAATGATGAAAGAGAGGTCTGAACAACTTGTTCGATAGGTATGAAGGTGGCGACTACGCAATATTGGTTCATGTGGATTTACCCGCAGAAGTTGACCGAGAAGATCTCTCAGAATTACAACTCTTAGCTGACTCTTCGGGCGTAAAAACGATGGGAGTGATGACATCCAGTCGTAGCTCCCCAACTCCCCGATATTTTGTTGGTAGTGGCAAAGCGGAAGAAATTGCCGAACAGGTAAAGCTGCTTGACGCCAACATTGTGATATTTAATCACGCATTGTCACCCACCCAGGAACGTAACCTGGAAGCTGTTTGTAAATGCCGGGTATTGGATCGCACGGGTTTAATCCTGGATATATTTGCTCAACGAGCTCGTACGCACGAAGGTAAATTACAAGTTGAACTTGCACAACTGCGTCATATATCGACACGGTTGGTACGAGGCTGGACCCACCTTGAAAGACAGAAGGGCGGTATCGGTTTGCGGGGGCCGGGCGAAACCCAGCTTGAAACAGACAGGCGCTTAATTCGCGGGCGAATAAAGAACATTCTGAAACGCTTGGAAAAAGTCCAGAAGCAGCGGGAACAGGGGCGCAGGGCTCGTAAAAAAGCGGATATTCCGACGGTATCGCTAGTGGGTTATACCAACGCGGGTAAATCAACACTATTTAATGCGTTGACCGAAGCTGGTGTTTATGCGGCTGACCAACTGTTCGCAACATTGGATCCAACGTTGCGAAAGCTGGCGGTAGAAGACATCGGTGAAGTCATCCTGGCTGATACTGTCGGCTTTATTCGTCACTTACCGCATGACTTAGTGGCAGCTTTTAAAGCCACTTTGCAAGAAACGCAGGAAGCAAACTTATTATTGCATGTGGTTGATGTCAGTGATGAACAGCAGCAAAATAATATCGATCAGGTCGCTGAGGTTTTAGAAGAAATTGATGCTGGTGATGTACCTCAGTTAATTATTTGTAATAAAATAGATCAAGTAGACGGTGCCGAACCACGAATTGATTACGACGATAACCAAAAACCAATAAGGGTTTGGGTTTCAGCGCAGCAAGGTCTTGGCATTGAGCATGTGCTTGAAGCATTAAGGCAGATACTTGGGCCACAAATGGTCGAGCTGACCCTGAAAATCCCGCACTCAATGGGTAAATTACGTGGTACATTATACCGTTGGGATTGCGTAACATCGGAAGATGTTGACGAAAATGGTGAACTTGCATTGCAAGTGCGTATGTCATCGGTAGACTGGCAGCGTTTACATAAGGCCTACGGCAATCAACTGGACGACCTGGTCGTGCAGCAATAATATTTTTTAGCAACAGTTTTATTAAAAACTTGGAGCACTCAATGGCTTGGAATCAACCGGGGAACGGTAACAACAACGACCGTGACCCATGGAAAAATCAAGGTGGCAAAGACCAAGGGCCGCCTGATCTCGATGAAGCAGTTCGCAAACTGCTTTCCAAATTTGGTTTTGGTGGCAAGAAAAACGGCGGCTCGGGCGGCAGTTCAGGTATACCGAGTAAAGGTATCGGTATTATCGCAATTATTGCGTTAATCGTCTGGTTTATTGCTGGTTTCTATACAGTAAAAGAAGCCGACCGCGGTGTTGTACTGCGTTTTGGTCAGTTTCATTCACTGGTTGAGTCGGGACTTCATTGGCGTCCGGTGTTTATCGACTCGGTAGAGCATGTTGACGTGAATAATATTCGCTCGGATAAAACCGATGGTTACATGCTGACTCAGGATGAAAACGTGGTTCGGGTTGAACTGGATGTTCAGTATCGCGTCGTTGATCCGCGTGCTTACTTGTTTAATGTCGAAGATGCTGATGGCGTTTTATCTAGAGCGACTGACAGCGCATTGCGTTACGTGGTTGGTCACACAACCATGGACGAAGTCTTGACTCGTGGTCGTGAAGAAGTGAGAGCGAATACGCTGGAAATGCTAGAAAAAACGATGAACCCGTACACTGTTGGTTTACAGGTTGTCGATATTAACCTGTTGCCGGCGCGTCCACCGGAAGCTGTGAAAGACGCTTTTGACGATGCTATTTCAGCACAGGAAGATGAAGAACGTTTCATTCGTGAAGCGGAAGCCTATGCTCGCGAAGTAGAACCGCTGGCACGTGGTCAGGTACGTCGTATGTTGCAGGAAGCACAGGCTTATCGTGAACAAATTATCCTGGAAGCTCAGGGTGAGGTTGCTCGTTTCGAAGAGCTTCTGCCGCAATATAAAAACGCCCCTGAAGTTACTCGTGAGCGTATCTATCTGGATACCTTGCAGGAGCTTTATGCGAAAACGCCTAAGGTACTGGTCGATGTCGAAGGTGGTAATAACATGATGTATTTGCCGCTCGAAAAACTTCTTGAGAAGCAAGGTCGAAGTACCAACACATTTTCTCCGGCGCGTGTTCCTGAAGATGGTTCAGGAGGTTCTGTAAACAGTGGAACAGAATCACAAAATACGCGCAGCAGTAACCGTAGCGGAGGTCGAAACTAATGAAAAACCTAATCGCAATTATTGTTGTGGTCCTGGTCGTTCTGGGTCTGTCCTCCGTTTATGTGGTTAAGGAAGGCGAACGGGCTATCTTGATTCAATTCGGTAAGGTCGAACGTAACGCCCAAACGGGTGAAGCGATGGTTTTCGAACCCGGTTTACACCTTAAAATTCCTTTCATTGAGCAAGTGAAAAAGCTTGATGCGCGTCTACAGACGTTGGATGGTGACCCTGACCGCTTTGTGACCAGTGAGAAGAAAGATTTGATTGTTGATACCTACGTGATGTGGCGTATTAACGACTTCTCAACCTTTTATCTTAGTACCAATGGCGGTAACTACCTCCAGGCTGAGGCACTGCTGACACGTCGTATTAACAGTGGCTTACGTAGCGAGTTTGGTAACCGCACAATTTCAGATATCGTTTCTGGTGAGCGTGATGAGTTAATGCGCGAAGCTTTGATTCAGGGCTCAGAAAGTGCATCTGATTTAGGTGTTGAGGTGCTGGATGTTCGCGTTATGCAAATCAACTTACCTAATGAAGTGAGTCAGTCGATTTACCAGCGTATGCGTGCCGAACGTAACGCAGTGGCGACAGAACACCGTTCTGAAGGTCGTGAGCAGGCAGAGTTCATCCGTGCTGATGTTGATGCCCGGGTAACGGTAATGCTTGCCGATGCGAAGCGTCAGTCACGTGAATTACGTGGTGAAGGTGATGCGCAAGCAGCTAAAATTTATGCTGACGCGTATCAGCAAGACGCTGAGTTCTTTGCTTTCATTCGTAGCATGGAAGCTTATAGCGGCTCATTCGGTAATGGTAACGATATGTTAGTACTGGATGCGAACAGTGACTTTTTCCGTTATTTACAGAATATGATGGGAAAAACTGAAGAGTAATCATGACCGAGCGTCTGATGTGATCATCAGGCGCTCTCCTCCGATGTACAAACTCTCCGATAAAAGGTAAGATCGCTCCGATTTTTTTTACGCGGGGCAATCATGAGTCAGAACGTTGTAATTCTAGGCACCCAATGGGGTGACGAAGGCAAAGGTAAAATTGTCGACCTGTTAACCGATAAAGCCACGATGGTTGTGCGGTATCAGGGTGGACATAACGCCGGACACACATTGGTTATTGACGGTGAAAAAACCGTTCTGCATTTAATTCCTTCAGGCATTTTGCGCGAAAATGTTCAGTGCATCATTGGTAACGGTGTGGTGTTGTCACCCGAAGCACTGATGGAAGAAATGGCGATGCTGGAAGCTCGTAATGTACCCGTTGCTGACCGCCTGCGAATCAGTAAAGCCTGCCCTTTAATTTTGCCATTTCATATTGCGCTTGATCAGGCACGTGAACGTGCACGTGGTAAAGAAGCCATTGGTACAACGGGGCGTGGTATCGGTCCTGCGTATGAAGATAAAGTGGCTCGTCGTGGTCTGCGTGTTGGCGACTTATTTGATATGAAACGCTTCGGTGAAAAGTTGAAAGAGTTGGTTGATTACCACAACTTCTCCCTGGTTGAGTATTACAAAGCCGATGCAATTGACTTTGACACTGTTTTGAAACAATGCAAAGAGTTTGCGGAAGTACTGAAGCCAATGGTAGCCGACGTACCAGCGCTACTGGATAAGGCCCGCAAGAACGGTGACTCTATTATGTTCGAAGGCGCCCAGGGTACCTTACTGGATATCGATCATGGTACTTACCCCTACGTTACCTCTTCAAATACGACTGCCGGTGGCGTTGCTACAGGCGCCGGATTCGGGCCGCGTTATATTGACTACGTGTTAGGTATTGTTAAAGCGTATACCACCCGTGTGGGTAGTGGTCCTTTCCCTACAGAACTTGATTGCGAAGTAGGGCAGCACTTAGGTGAAAAAGGCCACGAGTTTGGCGCAACTACAGGGCGTAAACGCCGTACTGGCTGGATAGATGCTGTTGCCATGCGCCGTGCAGTACAAATTAACTCTATCAGCGGCTTCTGCTTAACCAAGCTGGATGTGTTAGACGGGCTTGAAGAACTGAAGATTTGTACTGGCTATCAACTTGCTGACGGCACTGTGATAGAGCACCCACCGCTATCAGCAGAAGATTATGAGGTTGTCGAACCTATTTACGAAACCATGCCGGGCTGGCAGCAAAGTACGGTTGGGGTAACCGAGCATAAGCAGTTACCGCAAGAAGCGTTAGCGTATATTGCCCGCATAGAAGCATTAACCGAAGTTCCGGTGGATATCATTTCAACCGGACCTGATCGTAAAGAAACCATCATTTTACGACACCCGTTTGGTAAATAAACCACAATAGTATAGGTTACTAAAAGGCGGTCAGTTTTCGTCCGATATAGATAAAAACTGACCACTCAGACCAAAAAAGTTAAAAAAATTGCACGCATCTATTGCACTATCAAATTTAGTACCATAGAATGCGCTCCACCTAACCGGGGTGCCGGCATAGCTCAGCTGGTAGAGCAACTGACTTGTAATCAGTAGGTCGGGAGTTCGACTCTCTCTGCCGGCACCAATTCAAATTGCAAAATGCGGGAGGGGTTCCCGAGTGGCCAAAGGGATCAGACTGTAAATCTGACGGCTCAGCCTTCGCAGGTTCGAATCCTGCCCCCTCCACCACGCAATTTCCTTGGTTTTGAGGTGGCCTCACAAAATTGTGAATTTGCGGGTGTCGTATAGTGGCTATTACCTCAGCCTTCCAAGCTGATGACGCGGGTTCGATTCCCGCCACCCGCTCCAAATTCCGTCAGTGCTGATATAGCTCAGTTGGTAGAGCGCACCCTTGGTAAGGGTGAGGTCGGCGGTTCGAATCCGCCTATCAGCACCATTTCAATTTAGGCCCCTAATAAACCTCGGTTATGCTTTTTAGCTTAGGTAACACACCGAAAGAATTTTGTTAGAGAGGCTGCAATGTCTAAAGAAAAATTTGAACGTTCGAAGC
>NZ_PIQC01000003.1 GCF_003987255.1 Idiomarina ramblicola | reverse complement strand
GAATGTCCAACTATTGGGGGTCACTTCATTTGGCCGGGCTTTTTTGTGCCTGATCATAAACTATGGAAAGCTTGTTCAACTATTGACATTTAGGGCTTAAAAATTAATTATTGGGAGAGATACTCAACCAATAGTCAATTAATTGAAATTACTCAGATATTTTTCTGTGATTATTTTTTTCGTGCTAAGCAATTCAGCTTCAGCACAAGTACCAGTCTACGTGGCTGCCTACGATTATCCTCCTTATTTTTCCGATGTTCTTGAAACTGATCTCACCCGAGAGTTAGTTAGATTACTGAACGAGCATCAGGATAGTTACGAATTTCTCATACAAATCATTCCACCAACCAGTCGTTATGAATCCTTGAGTGAGGGTGGCTGCTGCGATGTTATCTTCTTTGAGTCCCCGCTTTGGGGGTGGAGCAGGAGTGGGGTCAGTTACACTAAAACGATCCCCTTAGTCAGTGGAAAAGAAAGGCTAGTAACGGCAAAAAAGGAAGGAAGAGATCAGTCCTTCTTTGATTCATACGAAGGGAAAACTCTGGGTGGTGTAAAAGGGTACCATTACTTACTTGGAGGGAAGTTAGTCGCTTCGGATGAAGCAAAAGAAAAATACATGATTTACTTAGCGGATTCACGAATCATTAATTTACGAATGGTACTAGGGCAGAGAGTTGACCTTACCGTCGTCAATGACGAGCTATTAGCGGCATTACAAGGCTCTAGTCAGGTAAGAGTAGATGACCTATTGCTATCTGAAAAGGCAAGCTTTGAATACGATTTACACATGCTGATTGGTAAGGATAAAAGCATGAATGTCAAAACGTTACAGAGACTCATGAGAGAACTCGGAAGGAAAGGTGAGTTGGACACACTGTTTAAGCGGTTTAATATGGAGAGTTTTCAGCTTTATCGTCCGTCAACAATGCGTTAGTAAACGCTCAGGCCTAGCCTGTTTGCAAGCTCCCGGACCATATACATGCCTCGCGCACTGTTACCGAAGCTGTTTAATCTCGGACTCCATGAACAGATAACGCCAAAGTCTGGAACAACAGCAATCATACCACCGCCAACACCACTTTTAGCCGGAACGCCTACAGTAAAAGCAAACTCACCGCTTTGGTCGTACATGCCGCTGGTCGATAGCAAAGCGTTAATCCGTTGAGAATCTCGCTTCGACATAATGCTTTTTTTGGAAAAAGGACAAACTCCGTCATTTGCGAGAAACGTAAAAGAGCGAGCCAGGTTTTCGCAGGACATGGTTAACGCACACTGCCAAAAGTAATGATCAAGCAGTTCATCAACGTCCGCATCAATATTACCAAAGCTTTTCATGAGGTGAGCCAGAGCGGCATTGCGATGGCCATGTTCTTTTTCTGACTGGTGAACAATGTTATCGGCATACACATTGTCATTACCGCATAACGTACGGACCAAACTTAAAACCGCGTTCTTACTGGCTGAATAACGACTAACCAGCACGTCACTAACGACAATAGCGCCTGCATTTATCATAGGATTACGCGGGATGCCTTTTTCCCACTCTAACTGCACGATAGAGTTAAATGCCTGGCCGGAAGGCTCCATTTTGACCCTGTCCCACAAATCTTCGCCCAGGCGTTCCATGGCTAGCATCAGGCCGAAAATTTTCGAAATGGACTGAATAGAGAACTGTTCCTGAGTATCACCGACGTTAAACACCTCGCCGTCAAGAGTGGCCAGAGTAAGTCCGCAGAGTTCGGGGTCGACCTCTGCTAACGCCGGGATGTAGTCAGCAACATGCCCTTCGGTTATCTTCATTGCTTGCTGATGAATTTCCCCCAGCAAGCTTTTGAGATCATCCGGGGCATGTATCTGTTGCCCACCACTGACGAGATCACGCGTCAATTGGGTGCTCCGGATGCGTTATTGTTGATAGACGTTCTTTTAACTGATCGGATAGTTTCACAGAACGCTCCTGTTGGTAGTCAAAATACACCAGCACCGTTTTACCTTTGGCACACATTTTATCTTTTTGCCAAATTTCGGTGGTAATATCAAATGAACTGCCGCCTAAACGACTGACGTAAGTATTCACTGTTACGTGGCCGCCGAAGTAAATTGGCAATAAATAATCCACTTCAAGCCGAGCAACAATCAAGCTCTGTGTCTCGGGCGACATTTCACCAAAGAATTCGAAAATAGGCAGACGGCCCGTTTCGATCCAGCCTGGAATAACGGTGTTATTGACGTGCCCAAGCGCATCGGTCTCATAAAATCGTACTTTAAAGTCTTCCGTTAACATACTACGTCCTTTTTATGACTGCTTCTTTAGCATCGGCTTTAAGAAACGCGCTGTATGAGAGCGCTCATTCTCACAAATTTGTTCTGGTGTGCCTTCACACAAGATTTCACCGCCGCCAGAGCCACCTTCGGGGCCTAAGTCGATGATCCAGTCTGCGGTTTTTATCACATCCAGGTTGTGTTCAATGACCACGACTGTGTTGCCGTGATCACGCAGACGATGAATCACCGCCAGCAACTGCTTAATGTCGTGGAAGTGCAGACCCGTTGTCGGCTCATCCAGAATGTATAAAGTTTTGCCGGTGTCGCGCTTTGACAGCTCGCGTGATAATTTAACGCGTTGTGCTTCACCACCCGACAGAGTCGTAGCTGACTGACCTAAGCGGACATAAGACAAGCCCACATCCATTAAAGTCTGGAGCTTACGAGCAATGGCCGGAACCGGGTCGAAGAACTCACGAGCGTCTTCAATGGTCATATCCAGCACTTCGTGGATGTTCTTACCTTTATATTGTACTTCCAGTGTCTCGCGGTTGTAGCGCTGACCTTTACAAATATCACAAGGCACATAAACATCCGGTAAAAAGTGCATTTCAACCTTAATGACACCATCACCCTGGCAGGCCTCACAACGTCCGCCGCGAACGTTAAAGCTAAAGCGTCCCGGCTTGTAACCACGAGCCCTAGACTCCGGCACACCGGCAAACAGCTCACGAATAGGTGTAAATATTCCGGTGTAAGTTGCGGGGTTAGAGCGTGGTGTGCGGCCTATTGGGCTCTGGTCGATATCCACCACTTTATCCAGTAGCTGCATTCCTTCAACACTGTCATAAGGCGCTGCTTCACCGGTTGTTGCACCGTTGAGTTCGTGGTGAGCTATGTGAAATAAGGTATTATTAACCAGAGTCGACTTACCTGAACCAGAGACACCGGTCACACAAGTCATAATGCCTAATGGCAAATTGAAATCGACATTTTTTAAGTTATTGCCGCTGGCTCCGCGAATGGTGAGCCTGCGTTCGTCGGGCTGGTGCCGTTGTTGAGGAACTTCTATTTCCTTTCGCCCCGATAGGTAATCGCCGGTTAGTGAGTCTTTACTTCCTACTATGTCATCGACTTGCCCCTGAGCAATAATTTCACCGCCGTGCACACCGGCACCGGGTCCAATATCAATGACGTGATCGGCCTGGCGGATAGCGTCTTCATCGTGTTCAACCACAATCACGGTATTACCCAAGTCGCGCAAGTGCGTTAGCGTGTTCAGCAGGCGTTCATTATCGCGCTGGTGCAACCCAATGCTGGGTTCATCCAGTACGTACATAACACCCACCAAACCAGCGCCAATTTGGCTGGCCAGCCGAATACGTTGTGCTTCACCACCGGATAAGGTTTCTGCGCTGCGCGACAAGCTTAAATAATTCAGCCCCACGTTCACCAAAAAGCGCAATCGGTCGTTAATTTCTTTCAGGATTTTTTCTGCAATCTGGGCGCGTTGTCCTTCCATGTTCAACTGCTGGAAAAACTCAAGTGCGTCACCAATCGACTGCTCGACAATTTCCGGCAGAGTCGTGCCCTGAATAAAGACATGACGAGCTTCTGTGCGCAAGCGCGTGCCGCCACAACTTTTACAAGGTTGTGTTGCGACGTATTTTGATAGCTCGTCACGTACCGCTTGTGACTCGGTTTCTCGGTAACGGCGCTGCATGTTTGGAATGATGCCCTCAAACGCGTGCGCTCTGACGACCTTGTCACCGCGATCATTCATGTAGGTAAATTTAATTTCTTCTTTGCCGCTACCAAATAAAATTCTCTCGCGGATTTCGTCAGGCAGTTGGTTAAACGGCTGCGACAACTTAAAGTCGTAGTGCTTCGCCAGAGATTGCAGCATTTGATAATAATAAAAGTTTCGTTTGTCCCAGCCGCGAATCGCTCCGCCGGTTAGAGAAAGCTCCGCGTTGACTATGACTTTTTCCGGAGCGAAAAACTGTTCGACACCCAAGCCGTCACAAGTGGTACAGGCGCCGGCCGGGTTGTTGAATGAGAACAACCGCGGTTCCAGTTCTTGCATGCTGTAGCCACAATGCGGACAAGCGAAGTTTGCTGAGAACACATCGGCTTCGCCGTCGCCTTCCATAGGCGCAACCAGTGCCGTCCCGCCACTCAGATCCAGTGCGGTCTCAAACGACTCAGCCAGGCGTTGTTCCATGCCTTCACGCACTTTAAAGCGGTCAACGACAACTTCTATGGTGTGTTTTTTCTGCAGTTCTAGTGTCGGAGGGTCGCTAAGGTCACAGATTTCGCCGTCGATACGAGCGCGGATAAAGCCTTGCAACGCCAAGTTTTCCAGAACTTTTAAATGCTCGCCCTTACGGTTTTGAATAATAGGTGCCAGCAACATGCGCTTCTCGCCTTCCGGCGCAGCCAGTACGTTGTCGACCATCTGCGATATGGTTTGAGCCGCCAGCGGAACATCATGTGTTGGGCAGCGGGGCTCGCCTACACGGGCAAACATTAAGCGCAGGTAATCATAAATTTCGGTGATGGTACCGACGGTTGAGCGTGGGTTGTGTGAGGTCGACTTCTGCTCAATTGAAATAGCCGGCGACAACCCTTCAATACTGTCAACGTCGGGTTTTTCCATCAAAGATAAAAACTGACGCGCGTAAGCGGACAGGGATTCAACATAGCGTCGTTGCCCCTCGGCATACAATGTATCGAAAGCAAGCGACGACTTCCCCGAACCCGATAACCCAGTAATCACAATAAGCTTATTGCGGGGGATGGTCAGGTTGAAATTTTTTAAGTTGTGCGTGCGCGCACCGCGTACTTCAATAGTATCCATAATTCCCGTCTGTTGTTCAGTAATTGACTGACGACAAAACGCTATTATCGCACAGTGTTAGGCATCTGGTACAATAGCAGCATCATTTATCATGTTACTGACTTAAAAGCAGTGAAATGACGCAGCAAAAACTCAATAAAACTGAACGAAAAGCCGCTTTAGCACTCGCGTCTGTATTTGGTATACGGATGTTGGGCCTGTTTTTGATCATGCCAGTGCTGGCGGTTTATGCACAAGATTATCCAGACTATTCACCGTTGTGGGTCGGGGTTGCTTTAGGCGCTTATGGCTTGACCCAGGCGCTTCTGCAAATTCCTCTCGGTATGTTATCCGACCGGCTTGGCCGCAAGCCGGTCATTGTCGGTGGGCTGCTGGTTTTTGTTGCTGGTAGTGTTGTAGCGGCGCAGGCAGAAACGTTATTCGGAGTTTCTGTTGGGCGGGCTTTACAAGGTTTGGGCGCGATTGCTGCCGCCATACTCGCCTTGGCGGCCGATTTATCACGAGATGAACAGCGGCCTAAGGTTATGGCTACTATTGGTATGTGTATCGGGTTGGCATTTGCCGTGTCATTGGTTGCCGGACCGCTATTGGGAAACCTAATTGGGCTCTCGGGGTTATTTTGGTTTACCGCCGCCAGTGGTGTGCTCGGTATTCTTGTTTTGCTGTTGAGCGTACCCAAAGTGGTGACTACATCGGCACGACGTGATTCTTTGCCGGTTTTATCCGAGCTGAGAGACTTACTTAAGCACAAGCAGTTGTGGTGTCTGAACAGCGGTATTTTTGTGTTGCACGCTATTTTGACCGCTTGGTTTGTGACTTTGCCAGCTCAGTTGCAAAATGCAGGCTTTGAAAGCCAGGCTCATGCCTGGTTTTACCTGCCTACGCTGGCCGCTTCTATTTTATTCATGGTGCCGATGATCATCCACAGTGCCCGCAATAACAATTCCGTACAGTGGCTGCGGTTTTCGATTGTGACGTTAATTGTTGCGCTGCTTATTATTGGTGTGGCAGGGCAAAATGCCTGGTTGCTGGTTGCTGCTCTGGTGGTGTTCTTCACTGGTTTTAATTTTATCGAAGCCAGCTTGCCGTCGCTGCTTACCCGGATTGCGCCCGCGGGAAGCAAAGGCAGTGCCAGTGGTATTTATTCAACAGGTCAGTTTTTAGGCTCTTTTGTCGGTGGCGTCGCAGGCGGCTCAGTCCTACAGTTTTTTGGGACATCTGGCGTTGTTGTTTTCTGCCTGATCTTGCTAGTATGTTGGTTATTGATCAGCTTGGTCATGGTTAACCCCGCTGGTGTCACCAGCGTATCACTATCATTGCCAGGATTACCTGAAGACAGGGCGGTTAAACTAAGTGAGCGATTACTAACCATAGCTGGTGTAACGGAAGCAAGATGGGTTGAGGAAGATCAGGCAACCTATTTAAAAGTTGATAAAAAGCATTATGATGAAAAGGCGGTTAATGAGTTGCTTGAAAAGGCATCAGTCGCCCCATAAATTGAAGCAGTTGTAACGCGCATAAGGAACAGGAGAAACTCATGGCCAGTCGCGGTGTAAATAAAGTTATTTTAATTGGAAATTTGGGCGCTGACCCAGAGGTACGTTATACCCAAAACAGCACAGCGATAGCCAACCTGTCGATTGCTACCAGCGAGACCTGGAAAGATAAGCAAACTGGTGAGCCGCGTGAACAAACTGAATGGCACCGCTGTGTGGCCTATCGTCGTTTGGCGGAAATAGCTGGCGAGTATCTGAAGAAGGGGTCTAAGGTTTATGTTGAAGGGCGTTTGCAAACTCGAAAATGGACTGGGCAGGACAACGTAGAACGTTACACTACCGAAGTGGTCATTAACGAAATGCAAATGTTAGATTCGCGCGGTGGTTCTCAAGGCGGCAGCCAGGCAGCAGCTCCTCAAGGGCAAGGCTTTGGTGGCGGTCAGCAAGGTGGTGGTTACGGCGGAGGTCAGTCACAGCCGTCGCAGCAACGTCCGGCACCTCAGTCATCACAATCGCAAAATCAACAGCCACAGCAACCACAACAGAAACCGGCAGAACCTGCGCCGTTTTCACCTGACAACGATTTTGATGACGACATTCCATTCTAAGGTTGTCGTTAGTAAATGTCAGGTAATAAAAAAGGCTCCTAATTCGGAGCCTTTTTTATTTTTGCCTGTTTATTTCAGCCCAAACTGCTGAACCACTTTGTCAAAGTAGGCCAGGTTCTGCTTGGCGTAATCACGCTTTTCTACATAGCGGCCCGGGAAAAAGTTTTTCTTAAAGCCATAGGCAACCATGTCTTTCAGACGTTTTAATGGAATATCAAAGTTGTCCAGAGCTAACTGGTATTCATTGCTGACCGTGGTCCGTGATACCAAACGGTTATCGGTACAAATGATAGTGGCCAGACGATGGTCCAGCATGTGCTGGAAGTTATGGTTCTTAATGTCGCCGATATCCGGGTTGGTCTGCAGATTACTGGTCAGGCAAACTTCAACCGCAATGCGGCGATCCGCTATATAAGAAGCCAGACTCTCGCCATAGGCTTTGGGGTCTTCAATGGTCGGGTCTTCGGTCATTTCGGGTGAAAATAACGAGTAGCCATGACCTAATCGGTCTGCATGGCATTTGGTTAAGGCCTCAAAAATGCTCTCAGCACCGTAAGCTTCTCCGGCGTGCACGGTTTTTAGCAGAAAGTTTTCGTGCGCATATTCGTAAACTTCTTTGAATTCACCTGCCGGGTAGCCAATTTCCTGGCCAGCGATATCAAGTCCAACGATAGGCATGCCTTCTTCATCACGCATACGAACGCTGGCGCGAACCAGGTCCATTGCTGCTGTTTTTATTACCTGCATGGGTTCAAAGTCACGCATTAGTTGAAACATTTGTGTGTAATAAGGGGAAAATCCTTTTTTACCAAACATGCGCATCGCGCAGTTGATAATGCCGTATTCAAACGGTGGCTTATCGCCATTTTTCACGTCATCGCGATTATTGTACTCTTTCTTTGCGCGTAACAGACCGTCGTTTACTACGTGCATTATGGTGTCGAACGTCACCCCTTTACTTGGATCCATGAGTAGCTGTGGTGCAAAGCGCACTTCAATGTAATTAACCCCTTCATTCTGGTTGTCGACGGCTAATTCGTAAGAGGCCTGTTCCAGGTTTTCTAAATCACGCAAGGCTGCGCATGTGTACTGAAAACCATTGAGGTACTCACCCAAATTGTTGTAGTGAGACTTAAAAACTAAATCAAATAAACCTTCCTCGGTATAGCTAGGGAGTTCGATATCAGCGCGTTTAGCCATATCAATTAAACTGCTGGCACGGAGGCTGCCGTCCAGGTGCAAGTGCAAGTCAGCTTTAGGAATGGCTTTGATAAATTCGGGGGAATATTGCATAGGGAACTCCTGCCTTAAGGTTGCTTTGTCCCATAATGCCATAAAATCGTGCTAATCTCTGCCAGGATCTAACCACAATAACTTAAAAAATAGAACAAAATGGCTTCTCTATATTTCACTTATTCGGCAATGAACGCGGGGAAAAGCACTTCGTTATTGCAAGTGGCGCATAATTACGAAGAGCGTGATCAGCATGTGTTGCTGATGACCCCTGCTCTAGACGATCGGGCTGGCAAAGGGCGCATCGCGTCGCGTTTAGGCATTGGCCGTGATGCGGTTTCCTTTACTCACAGAACCGATTTAGCGGCGGTGGTGCGTGCCCGCTATATGCAACAGCCGATTGACTGCGTATTAATTGATGAAGCTCAGTTTTTGAGCGAAGAGCAGGCGTGGCAACTCTCCAGCCTCGCCGATACCGACAATATTCCGGTGATGTGTTACGGCATTCGGACCGATGCCTTTGGTAACGCCTTTCCGGGAAGTGCAGTGTTGCTGGCTATAGCGGACAAATTGGTGGAGATGAAAACCATATGTCACTGTGGGCGCAAGGCAACCATGTCTTTGCGGGTTGATGAAAAAGGCAACGCTATCCGCATGGGTCAGCAAATTGCGATTGGTGGTAACGATAGGTACGTTTCCTGCTGTCGTAAGCACTGGAAAGAAGCCATGGGGTTACGCTAAAACGCTCAAATAGAATACAGATTAAAGGTTTTTGCTAAGGAACTTAATGGTATACTGGCTTTATCATTTTTTAGCCAGAAGTGACTATGCAAAGCTTAACCATTCCAAGACCAGATGACTGGCACCTGCACTTACGTGACGGGACTATGCTGCAAACAACCGTACCCGCATCGGCAACCGTGTTTCACCGCGCCATTGTCATGCCAAATCTGGTACCGCCGGTGACCACTGTAAACGCGGCTTTAGAGTACCGGGCAAGGATTATGGAAGAGGTGCCCGAAGGCGTTAGCTTTAACCCATTAATGGCTTTGTATCTCACGGCTGAAACCACCCCCGGGCAAGTTGCCGAAGCCGCTGCTAATGACCACATTATCGGTTTCAAACTCTACCCCTCGGGGGCAACCACAAACTCCGCTGCCGGGGTTAAGTCAGTTGACGCATTGGGGCCGGTGTTAGCTGCTATGCAGGAACACGGTGTGCCACTGCTTGTGCATGGCGAAGTGACCGACAGCGATATTGATATTTTTGACCGTGAGCGGGTATTTATTGAGCGCCATTTAATTCCAATAACTGAGCGTTTCCCAGAGTTAAAATTAGTGCTGGAACACATCACAACCGCGGACGCCGTTGAGTTCGTGAAAAACGCTAACAACAATGTTGCAGCAACCATGACGCCTCAGCATTTGCTGATGAATCGGAATGATTTACTCGTTGGCGGTATTCGTCCGCATAATTATTGTCTGCCGATTCTAAAGCGGCGTACACATCAGCAGGCGCTGCAACAAGCGGCACTTTCCGGCAGCCCTAAGTTTTTTCTGGGAACCGATTCGGCTCCACACGTACAGGCGAGTAAAGAAACAGCTTGCGGTTGCGCCGGTTGTTATTCGGCGCCTGCAGCAATTGAACTTTATGCGGAGTTCTTTAGCCGGCATAACGGCTTAGACAAGCTAGAAAACTTTGCCAGCGGCTACGGTGCGGACTTTTATCAACTCCCTCGTAATACCGAAACGATTGAATTAGTGCAGCAACAGTGGACAGTGGCCGATACAGTGGATACCGCAACAGGACCCATGGTGCCTTACTGGGCAGGGTCGACTTTGGACTGGAAACTTAAGCGCTAGTATTCTTGACTTGTATTAAGATAAACGGGCTATGATTAAAGTTATAAAATGAAACAGACGTATGTATTTTGTAATGAGCTTTGCAAAGTTTCTGTTAACATATATTTAAAAATAATAAAGGATGCTGTTGGGTGTTAGGATTTTCAAAGCAAAAACAAAGTGATCACCATATTTGCTTTCAAATAACGCAAACCAGTGTCCGCCTTCTTATTGCAAAAGGTTTCGCCAAAGCACCTGAGTTGATTGTCAACGACTATGAGCAAGTTCAGCGTGGCGCACTGGTAAACGAAGCGAAGGATTTGCTGAATAAATACGCCCGTTTGCCGCTAAAAAATGCGCAAGTCACCTTGGTATTAGGAACCGATTTGTACGAGTCTGTGCAAGTTGACCGCCCAATGTTGGACGCTGAAGAAATTTCAGAAAGCCTCAAATACAGCTTAAGTGACTTAGTTTCGTTTTCGGCAGACGAGATTATTGCGGACTATTATGAGTTTCCAGAGCAGCCGTCTGGACAGGATAAAGTGGTAGCGGTCGCTGCGAACAAACATTATTTAAAACCCTGGGTCGAGTTTTTTAACGATCGTGAGCTTGTCTTGACCGATATTGCAATTTCAGAGTTGGCCTTGCCTCAGTTAGCCGAAGTGCAGCATCATGCCGAACTAACGCTTTATCAAAACCCTGCGGGTAATTATATTGCTCAGATTAACACCCCTAATGGCTTAATGTTTAGCCGTATATTACGAGGTGTGACGGATATTTCTGGTTACAATGAAAACGAGATAGAAGCAGGAGCTTTAGAGCCGCTAGCTACGGAATTGCAGCGTTCAGTCGATTACTTTGAAAGTCATTTGCGGCAAGCGCCAATTAGTCGAATTCTACTTGCTGTTGAGCATAGGCAACCCGCAATTATAGGGAAGAGCTTATCAGAGCTTTTAGCCGTAGATTGCGGTATTTACGAATACCCACAATGGTCAGCCGATCTGCGAGAGGATGACTACTCCGATCTGGCGGGTTTAAGTGCGTTATTCGGGAGTCGTTTATGAAGCAATGGGTAAACCTCTACCGTAGCGAGCTGAAACCGGTAAAGCAGCGGCTGACCTTGAGTAAAGTGAGTACCGTTTTAAGTGCTTGGCTGGCGTTATTGATAACCGTTGTGGTGATTACCCAGTGGCAACATTCAGGCGTCGTTCAGAAAAACGAGAGATTATCGAGCACTGTAACGACGCTCAATGATGACCTGAGCCGATTTCGGGAGAGTATGTCTCAACGACAGCCCGGTCAGCAATTACTCGCAGAAAAAGCCACGTTGCAGCAACAGCTGCAGGATACCAGAAGTTTTAGCCAACAAATTACTGAGTTTCAACGCAGTCGGTCCGCTTCAGTTAGTGCTTTTTTGCATGAGCTGGCAGAGATAACACCGGAAGAGATTTGGTTAATGGATTTCTCAATGGATGGTGAGAATATTCGCTTACACGGACAGGCGCTGAATAGCGAAGCGCTGGTATTGTGGATGGATAAGTTTGGTCAGGCAGATTTATTGTCCGACAAGCGGTTTGCGGTTGTAGAGCTGAAGCGAAGTGAGCAGGGCTATCAGCAGTTTTTACTACAAAGCGTCAGAACCAGTGAGGATGAATAAACAATGAATAACTGGTGGCTACGTATACAAGAAACCTTTGATTCAATGCCGGGTCGGCAGCGGGCGCTAATGGCGTTGGCGGGATTTTTAATCGTGACATTACCGCTTATTAGTTACGTTATTGTGCCGACGTTAGAAGAAAATAAAAGTCTAACCGCGGATAACCGTCGTATTGAATCTCAAATAGAACAACTGAAACAATTAAAGCAAGAGCTACAGACGCAGCTAGATAAGGATATTAATGCACCCGTCAAAGCCGAAATAGCGCAGTTAGAACAGCGGCTGGCGCGCGCTAAAGGCGGCTTTTCAGATAACTCAGTATTATTGCCGGTTAAACAACGAAAGCAGTTTTTGCATGGTGTGTTGCGGCATTCATCCGAACTGGGAATGGAAAGTCTGGAAGCGAAAGAGCCAACGATAGTGTTTGAAACGGGTTCTATTAAGCTTTATCAGCATGCTGTCCAGGCTGAGTTTACCGGGCGCTTTTTTGCGATATCGGCGTTTGTCGATACTCTGCAAAAAGAGTACCCCAATGTACAGTGGGCGCGTTTTGATTATAAGGTGAATAATCATCCGACAGCTACGGTGACTATTGTCTGGTACTTATTGAGTACTGATAAGGAGTTCATCAGTGCGTAGAATATTATTGATATTATTGGCTGTATTGTCGGCGGCAGCGGTTGCACAAGAGCGTGATCCGACTCAACCGCCGGTCAGTAACAATCAGACAGCCAGTAGCCTTGACAGTTGGGCACAGAAGCTGGAGCTGACCCAAATTTTTTATTCTGAAAGTAGCCAGGCAGCACGGCTGAATGGCGAATGGGTTAAGCCAGGAGAAAGCATTGGAGGACTCACCGTCACTTCAATAAAACCAAACAGTGTCATAGTAAAAAAGAATAACGAAGTAGTAGAGATAACTTTATTTAAGCCGATGAAACAGAATAAGAAAGGCAGCCCGGGGGCAGTACAATGAGAAGAATTGCGACGGTAGCGTTATTATTGGCAACAACTGGCTGTGCCTATCAGCCCAGTTACTCGCCAAATGAGGCCAATAAAGCGATGAAGCCGCAAGCTGCTGAGCAAAAAGCACCTGCCCAGAAGTCGTCAATGCCGGCAGAAGTCAGTGACTTTTTGAGTCAAAGTGCCAACGGACAACAGGAAGACGGTTTAGCTTTGTTGGAGGAGCCGCGCTTTGTATTGCAGGCAGACGATGTGGATGCCAAGGCTTTCTTTTATGGGTTGGCAGCTGACTCTCCCTACAACATTTTGGTTCACCCGGATGTTAGCGGTGAAATCTCCCTTAGCCTTAAAGACGTTACGCTGGATGAAACGCTTGACGCGGTGCAAGATATGTACGGTTTTGAAGTTCGTCGCTCCGGGCGCACCATTCAAGTTTTTCCTTCCGGAGTAAGAACCCAGACTTTTTCGCTGGATTACCTGTCGCTAAGACGCTTTGGCATGTCACAAACGGAAATTTCCGGTGGCGGTGTCAGTGAGGAACGTAATCAAGGGAACCGGAATAATTCGGGAAGCAATAACAGCAATACCCGAACTCAGGGAACACCATTTTTAGGCAACGATAGTGGTGAATACCAAAGAGACAACCAGCAAAGTCAGCTACAGGGCAATGGTTCAAGTATTAACACCCAGTCAGAAACCGACTTATGGGGTGGTTTAAAAGAAGTGATTGAGGGCATCATTGGTAATGGCAATGTGGTGTTATCACCACAGGCTGGCATCGTTAGTGTCACTGCGTCCCCGGGCAAACTCCGGGCGGTGGGCGACTTTATCGATGTACTCGAATCGCGTTTGCAGCGTCAGGTGATTTTAGAAGCAAGAATTATTGAGGTAACGCTAAACGACGGTTATCAGCAAGGCATTAACTGGAGTGACATGGCCAGTGGCAGTGCTGGCTTCGATGTCGAATTTAATGGCGTAACGCCAAGCAATGCAACGTCGGCAGCTATTGGTGGTTTGTTTGGGCTCACTTATGAAGACCCAGCGAATAACTTTACTGGCATGATAGAGATGTTACAGACACAAGGGACGGTGCAGGTTCTGTCTAACCCGCGTGTTAGCGCGTCAAACAATCAGAAGGCCGTGATCAAAATTGGTGAAGATGAGTATTATGTCACCGATGTTAATTCGACCACCAATCTGGGCACGGGCGGCAGTTCGGCAGTATCCAACTCCGATATTGATTTAACCCCATTCTTCTCAGGTATTTCGTTAGATGTCACACCGCAAATTAGTGATGACGGCGAAGTTATTCTGCACGTTCACCCATCGGTAGTTGAAACCGAAGAACAACAAAAAGTTATTACCTTAACCGAAGGTGAACTGGTCCTGCCGCTGGCGCGGAGTAACATTCGTGAATCGGACACCATAGTAAAAGCCCGCAACGGTGAAATTGTCGTACTGGGCGGCTTAATGCAGACGGTGAACTCTGAAGAAGTGGGTAAGGTGCCATTATTGGGTGATATTCCAGTATTGGGTGAACTCTTTACTAACCGCCGTAACCGTCAGGAAAAGAAAGAGCTGGTGATATTACTGAAACCGACGGTGGTGGGTGTCGATACCTGGCGCGACGAACTGAAACGATCACGTGAACTGCTGCAGGAATGGTTCCCGGATATTGAGCAGTAGGTAGTATGTATTTATATCATTACGGCTTGCGTGAACTGCCTTTTACCATAACGCCGAACACGCAGTTCTACTACGACTTGAAAAGCCACCACGAGGCTTTCGAGGTCGTTTTGACTGCGCTAAAAACGGGTGAGGGCTTTATTAAAATTACCGGCGAAGTCGGAACCGGTAAAACGTTGCTATGTCGCCGTTTACTGAATGATATTCCGGACTTCTTTAAAACTGCTTACATTCCTGACTCTTATCTGAATCCCGCAGAGCTGCGGTTGGCTATTGCGCAGGAGCTTGCGGTCGAAACAGAGCAATTGACCAATCAGCAGCAATTAGCGCGGGCATTGCAGCAACGTCTGCTAGACGTTAATAAAAGCGGGCAAGCGGTTGTGATACTCATTGACGAAGCACAGGCGCTGCCGGAAGAGAGTCTTGAAGCTCTGCGCTTACTGTCTAACTTAGAAACAGAGCGACGTAAACTGGTGCATATCATTTTACTGGGACAGCCTGAATTGGACGAACGTCTGGCGCAAAAGGCGTTCAGGCAGCTACGACAGCGAATCAGTTTTTCCCATAAACTGACCGCAATGAATGTCGATGAAACCGCAGCATACATTGCTCATCGGATGGATGTGGCTGGTTATGAAGGCCCGCCTATATTTGACTGGAAACTGGTGAAACGGCTGCACCAAAGCAGTCGAGGTGTGCCGCGTCTGATTAATATGTTGTGTCATAAAATGTTGTTGTTAGCCTATGGAGAAGGACGTCGTCAATTGTCATTACAAGACTTGAAACTGGCGGTTAATGATACCGAAGATACTGAGCAGTTCCGGTCGTTAGGTTTGCCGGCTGCCTTGTCTGTTTGTGTTTTTTTCCTTGCAGCGGCCGCGGTCAGCTATTGGCAAATGGGTGGTTTGCAATGAGTGTTATCAACAAAATGCTAAAAGATCTTGATCGCCGAGGGCAGCAGCCTTTTTCTCAAAATGCGGCCAGCAGCGCGGTAGAACGCCGGGGTAACACTCGATTAGGGTTGTGGTTTTTGGGGCTATTGGTGCTTATTGCTCTGGCGTTAGTGATTTTCTGGTGGCAGTCGTCTGACAAGAACGTCATGACGGTAAATGACAGCATCCCCGATGAACTGCCGAAAGTGCAGGAACGCGTTGAGCCTTCTGTTGATGCTGCTGCGTTTAGAGTACCTCCGGAACTTGCCGCTCCTGCTGATAGCCGTTCGCAGCAACAAGAAAGGTTCAATTCAGAAAATTTAGCTGCGGCTTCGGTTGTCGAGAACGAGTCACGTTCTGAACAGATTGGAACCAGAGAGCCCGAGCCGTCGGATACAACCGCTAAAAACAATGAGCAAGAGGCTAAGCAAAGCGGTGAGTTTAGTAAGCAGCCTGTGCAGCTTTCACCTGCCGAAATTGCCAGTCAGCATATTGAAAAAGCTCAAAAGGCCCAGCAACAAGGCCGCCTAACCTCCGCAGAAGACCACTGGCGCAAAGCGCTGGCGGTGACTCCCGAAAATAAGGACGTCAGAAAAAAGCTGGCGGCCCTACAATTTGGCCGAAACAAAGTGTCACAAGCGCTAACGACATTAGAAGCAGGTTTTAAGCTGGCTCCAACTGACTTTGAATTCCGTTTATTAAGCGCTCGTATTCTGGAAAAAGAAGCGCGTCCGGCTGCGGCTTTAAGTTTATTAAAGCAGGCAACGCCCGATGCGAGCGAGCACCCTGAGTATGTTCAAAAGCAAGCGTTACTAGCGCAGGAAATGGGTGACTATCAAACCGCAGCAAACGCTTACCAACGGCTTGTTCAAGCTGAACCAGCACAAGGCCGGTGGTATTTAGGAAAAGCGGTTGCTGAACAAGAGTTCTCGCCAGAAGCTGCTTTGTCCTCTTATCAAAATGCATTAGGCCGGATAAAGCATCAGCCGACGCTGGAGTTTATTCAGCAGCAAATTGCTTTGCTAAAGGCAACAGAATCAGCAGGTGAGCAATGAAGCGTCCTCGTCTTAAAATGCGACTGGGTGACTTGCTGGTACACGAGCAGATCATCAGCGAAGAGCAGTTACAAAAAGCGCTGGATCGGCAACGTGTCAGCGGGCGTAAGCTAGGGGCAACATTAACCGACCTGGGTTTTATTTCCGAGCAACAGTTACTCGAGTTTCTGGGACAGCAATTAAAACTGCCGTTAATCAGCATTTCTGAACGAAAAATTCCGTCGGAAGCTTTTAAATTGCTTCCTGAAGTTCAGGCGCGTCGTCACCGTGCCCTGGTGATAGAAGCCGATGAGAACAAAGCTCTGGTGGGTATGAGTGACCCCGCTGATCTTTCTTCCATTGATGCGATAAGCCATTTGTTGGCTCCGCGTCAGGTGGAACTTGCGGTTGTTCCCGAAAGTGAATTGATGCAAGCCTTTGACAACCTGTACCGGCGTACCAAAGAAATTGAAACCTTTGCCAGCCAGCTTCAGGATGAATACGAAGACACCAGTGAATTTGAGCTGGGTCAACTCAGTCTGGATGACGACACCGATGAGGCAACGGTGGCAAAGCTGTTGCAGTCCATTTTTGAAGACGCGGTGCAAGTCAGAGCGTCGGATATTCATATTGAACCTGATGACCGCAAACTCCGTATACGCCAGCGTGTCGATGGTGTGCTGCAGGAAAATGTTCTGGATGAAACCAACATTGCCAACGCTCTGGTTCTGCGCTTGAAGCTCATGGCTGGGCTTGATATTTCTGAACGGCGTTTGCCACAAGACGGCCGGTTTAATATCAGAGTACGCAAGCACAATATCGACGTGCGGGTATCTACCATGCCGGTACAATACGGCGAGTCTTGTGTGTTGCGTCTACTGGATCAGTCCGCGGGGTTGTTGTCGCTGGAGCAAACCGGTATGCCAGATGCCATCGCAAAGCGTGTGCGCAATCTGATTAAGCGTCCGCATGGCATGTTGCTGGTCACCGGGCCTACCGGGTCGGGTAAAACCACCACGCTGTATGGTGCGCTCAGCGAACTGAATACCGAGGGCAAAAAAGTCATTACGGTTGAAGACCCGGTCGAGTACCGTTTGCCGCGTATTTCACAAGTTCAGGTCAACAGCAAAATCAGCCTGGATTTTTCTCGGGTTTTGCGCACTACTTTGCGTCAAGATCCCGACATTATTATGGTTGGTGAGATGCGTGACCACGAAACGGTCGAAATTGGGCTGCGTGGCTCCATAACCGGTCACTTAGTGTTATCCACACTGCACACCAATGATGCTATTACCAGCGCGATGCGCTTGATTGATATGGGCGCACCGCCGTATTTGGTTGCTGCCGCGTTGCGTGGCATTTTAGCTCAGCGTCTGGTACGCCGGGTGTGCGATAAATGCGCTGAAGACTATCAGCCCGACGAACCCGAAAGTCAGTGGCTGGAACATTTGCAAGAGGGGAGTTCGAAGTATTCTTTCAAACGCGGGGTTGGTTGCCAGACCTGTAACCATACCGGTTACCGCGGGCGTATTGGTGTGTTCGAACTACTGGAAATGAATACGCCTATGATGGATGCACTACGTGATGGCAACACGCGCGAATTTGCTGTAGCGGCTAAAGCGCATCCGGGCTACCAGTCTATGGCAACCGTGGCACTGGACTACGCGCGGCAAGGTATTACCAGTGTTGATGAAGTGCTGTTTTTAGCAGAAAGTGTTGAGGACAGTATCTGATGCAGTTTCGTTATCGTGCACGGGACAAAGCCGGTCAGTTGCAGCAAGGCTCATTAGATGCCAGCGACGAGCGCAACGCTGCCGACGTATTAATGCGTCGAGGACTGGTTCCGTTATCGATTAATCCGGCAGGGGGCTCGGGCTTTTCGTTATCCAATAGTGGTTTTGGGGAAAGTCTGAAATCTGCCTTTCAGCAAAAAGTGTCATTAGACGAGTTGATTATCTTCTGCCGACAAATGTATTCATTGACGCAGGCGGGTATTCCAATGCTGCGGGCAATAGAAGGGTTGGCGGATACCACTCAGAATAAACGGCTGCGCAAAACTTTACAGGATGTGCATGAACAGTTAGAAAAAGGGCGGAATTTATCTTCTGCCATGTCTCATCACCGAGGAATTTTCCCGCGCCTTGTGATTGCTATTGTGCATGTGGGTGAAAATACGGGTCAGCTGGAAGAGTCTTTCCTGCAACTCTCGGTGTACCTGGAAAAAGAGCAAGACACCCGGAAACGAATAAAAGCGGCCACACGTTACCCGAGTTTTGTGTTAATAGCATTAGTTATTGCGCTATTTGTATTGAACATTTTTGTTATTCCAACCTTTGCCTCCATGTTCAGCCGGTTCAATGTTGAACTCCCTTGGGCAACCCGTGCGCTGCTAGGTTCTTCTCAATTTTTTGTCGCCTATTGGCATCTTTTACTGTTAGCAATGGTAGGCGGCTTTTTCGGTGTTCGGTATTACATAGCAACCGACAAAGGTCGCTTAATGTGGGACAGCCTGAAGTTAAAAATACCAGTTATTGGCTCCATTTTAATGCGTTCAATGTTAGGTCGCTTTGCTCGTAGCTTTTCCGTCATGATAGGGGCCGGAGTTCCGTTGACGCAGGCATTGTCATTGGTTGCAGAGGCGGTAGATAATGCCTGGATGGAAAAGCGTATTATTGATATGCGCCGCGGTATTGAACGAGGCGAAAACTTATCGCGGGTCGCGCGGCAGTCAGGTCTTTTTACACCACTGATCCTGCAGATGATATCGGTTGGTGAAGAAACCGGCCGGGTTGATGTTCTGCTGTTAGAAGTGGCTGAGTATTATGAACGGGAAACCGATTACGATCTTAAAACCTTAACGGCCCGTATTGAGCCGATAATGATAGCGGTCGTAGCGGTAATGGTATTGATTCTGGCGCTCGGTATATTTACCCCAATGTGGGACATGATGAGCGCGTATCAGGGACGCTGATGACGAGAGCAACAACGGACGAGCGTAAGGGTATTCAGCGCTTGCAGAATATTCTGGTGGTGCTGTTGTTGTTGATACTGGCTGCGGTGGCGGCCAGAATGTTGTTGATTAATGAGCCACAGACGTGGCGACAAACGGAATTAGATATTGCGAAGTCGCGGTTTATTGACTCGCTGTGGCTGGCGCGTACGGAATGGATGCGTCGCGGCAAACCCCGGGAAGTCACGTTGCTGAACGAAAGTCGGGAACAGCAAGTGAAAATACCAATGAATGAACAGGGGTGGCCTGCAGTGGAACAAGGGTGTTTGCGTTTGTGGCAGCAGCTGGGCGGTGACATACCCATTAGCGCTTTGCAGACAGACGGCGGTAACGGGTATTGTCGTTATAAAGTGAATCAGCGAATCTGGTTCACTTATTACAGTCGGCAGGGTCAGGTTGTTCAGGAATAACAGAGTAACTGAGTGTTAAATGTTACTTAAATGTAATAAAATGGATTCTACTGGAGTTTTAGTATGAGAGCTAAAATGAGAAACAAGCAGCAGGGCTTTACCATTATCGAGCTGATTATTGTCGTGGTTATCCTCGGCTTGTTAGCCGCCGCTGCCATTCCGCGGTTTACTGACGTGTCATCGGATGCGGAAGACGCTGCCTTGGAAGGTGTTGCGGGTGGCTTTGCCAGTGCCGTTGGCATTGTCCGCGGCGAATGGGAACTGAGCGGGCGGCCGAAAGGTGCTAATGGCAACGGCGCGGGTGCTGAAGTGTCTATGGATCAAATTCTGCTCTATGTCGACGGCAATACGGGTTATCCTGTCAGCGGCGATAACGACCAGGCGCACGATGAAAATATGGCAGCAACCGATTGTGTCAGCGTGATGCAGTCAATTTTGCAAGGTGCGCCAACAGTGACAACCAATTTTAGTAACCTGGAGCAAACACGCTATTTCACTTATGTGACTCAAGACAGTGCTGCCGGTAACGACATGTGTGTTTACTATCTAGGTAACACCATAAAAAATGAAGCTGACGCGCCATCGGACGATGATTATCTGACAGTGGGCAATGCTTTTGTTTATAATCCGCGTAATGGCGGCGTGAGTATTCACAGTAACAACCAATAATTTCTATACAGAAATAACTTTACACAACAACTGAGAGTTTTAATTATGCGCAATCAAAAAGGTTTCACTCTGATCGAACTGATCATTGTCATTGTAGTTTTGGGGATTTTGGCAGTAACAGCCGCACCTCAGTTTATTAACTTTTCTAGTGATGCTCGTGTCAGCGCACTAAAAGGTATGGAAGGCTCAGTTAAAGGCGCAATGCAGCTGACTTATTCAAAAGCCGCGATCGAAGGAGAGGAGACTGCCGGTACAGCGACTGTTTCTGTAAAGGGAACCGATGTTAACTTAGTATTTGGTTACCCGGATGCCTCAGCAACAGGTATCATTGAAGCGGTTGATGCAGGCTTTGCGTCTGACCTGACTAGCGACTGGGTGTATGAAGTGGAGACTGGAACTCCTGATACTGTTGTCATGGCTCAGTCATCTTCAGTTACTGGAAGCGGCGCTAGCGGTGCTTATGCGGATGGCGACATTGCTACGTCTCAGTGTTACTTAACTTACAGCGCTGCCGAAGACGATGAGACACCGGCAACTATCGTAGTGTCCGACGATACAGGCTGTTAAATTGATAAAGCCCGCAGAACGCTCTGCGGGCTTTTAAATTAAGGCTAATTATGAAGTCCATAGGCTTCACACTGATTGAACTTATCATCATACTGGTGATTATCGGTATTCTCGCCGTATCCGTCAGCCCCGTTTTTTTCGATAATTCTGGTACTCAAAGTCAGGTGTTAAGGCAGCGGGCAATGAGTATATTACGCAGTATTCAATTACAGGCCATGCAGGACACTAATAACTGCTACATTGCGGTCGTTGAGCAAAATGCCCTTGGCGAACCTACTTCTAAGTCGACTGACTGCTCTACCGGAAGCCTGCCAGCGGCAGGTGAATCACCTTTTACAGAAGAAAATAACCGACAAATTCGCGATTCAGGTAATGTTACTTTTTCATTAGTTGGTGTGAGCTCTCTGCCTGGAGTTATTGGTTTTGATGTATTGGGTCGGCCAACAGGCCAATGCAGTGGCGGATGCACTATTACGCTTGCTGAAAACTCAGGTGTCAGTCGTAACCTTTGTGTGAATGGTGAGGGTTATATTAATGAGTGCTAAGAAGCGACAAGGCTTTACACTCATTGAGCTAATTATCGGCATTGTGGTTATTGCCATTGTTGCTTTGGCTGTGACGAGCGGTCTGGGGCTATTGTCCCGTCAAACGGTTGATCCGTGGCAACAAGTGCGTGCCGCCGAACTCGGGCAAAGCCTGATGAATGACATTATGGCGCGTAAGTTCGATGCCAATAATACCTCGATCCTGCGTTGCTCAGAAAATACCTCTTCCTGTACCAACCCATTAGAGAGTCAAGTTTGCCCTGATGAAGGAGAAGAACTCCCTAATATTGAAAACGGAGAGGTTCGTAGTGAATTTGATGACGTCGACGATTTTAACTGTCTGGGGACAACCCAGACAGACCTAACCAATATTTTAGGGGATGACATTGAGCCTAGTTTTTATCGAGGCTTTAGTGCTGAGGTCCGTGTTTATAGTGTTGAGGATAATGTCATCAAGCAAATCAATGTTGTTATTATAACTCCGCAGGAGCAGCGCATTGAATTTTCAGCACAGCGGGGCAATTGGTGATGAAAATTAAAGGGTTTACCTTAATTGAACTCGTTATTGTCATTGTACTGCTGTCCATTATATCTGCCTTTACTTTCAGGTTTGTGGGTATCGGTGCGGATATGTATGCGACAGGCGCCGCACGCATCCAGCTTTTGGAGCAAAGCCGCTTCGCAGTAGAGCGTATAACACGTGAATTAAGAAACTCTGTTCCTAATAGCGCGCGAGTCATAAATTCCGGGCAGTGCCTGGAGTTTGTACCGATTAAAGCTGCAGGAACTTATTACAAAGCTCCTTTTTCACCTAATTCATCAGCATCATTAGATTTTTTTAGCTTTTCTGAGCGTTGGAGTGAAATTTCTTCTCAGAAAGATCGCTTATTCATTTATGCAACCCATGCCAGTTATATTTACAATAATCAGGAGCGCCGTGCGAGAGTAAAAAACGATAGCCCAAGCATGGGTACAGTAACAACTCTGGAACTTGAATCCGACAGCTACTTTTCTGAAAAGTCACCGGGGCAAAGACTGTTTATTGGTAAAGCACCGGTTAGTTTTTGCACGGAGGGTACACAATTGAAACGTCACAGCGATTATGGTTGGGGAAACGATCCGTTGGAGGCGAGTGAAGGTGTCGTCATTACTGACCAGTTAGTGAATATGAGTGAACCTTTCCGAGTGAATAATGCTGCGTTGATGAGAAATAATGTGATACTCATTTTTCTTGAATATCAGTCAGCTAATACCGAACGACTTTTCTATAACCGAGAGGTTCATATTCCCAATGCACCTTAAAAATGTCCAGCGAACTCCTGTAAAGAAACAACAAGGTAGCGCGTTAGTCGTTGCGATTTTCGTTATTGTAGCTTTAGGAGCTTTAGTTGCTGTGTTATCGAATTTGGTGCGCGGTACGTCCGAGAGTGTGGTTGTTGAAGTTATAGGTGTACGCAGCTTTATGGCTGCGCAGTCCGGTTTAGAGCGCGGAATGAATAAAGTTTATCCGTTAAGTGGTGCCCCTGCGGATCAGTGCGAGGGTTTTCCGCTTAATGTGGAGTTAATCAATAATTGTCAGGCAACAGTAACTTGTCGGGGACCGGAAGAGTATTCCTTGTCGTCAAATGAAACATATACGCATATTAGACTTGAAGCGGTTGGCAGTTGCGCTGCCGGGAAACAAACGGCTTCCCGTCAGTTAGCTATAGAAACCAGAGTGAAAAAGGAGTGACGCGTATGCCGGTAGTACTTCAATGCATCGCCGCCACTTTGTTGGTGTTCGCCTCGTTTCCGGCTATGGCAGCGAATTACAATTTACCTAATAACAATTTACCCGGCTGCTCAAAGTCTGGCAACACTTACACCTGCCCTAACGGTCTGAATCTTAACTATCGTGATCGCATTCAAATTGCCGGTAATAATTCGGTTGTTATTAACGTTAATGGCAACGTTAATCTTGGGTCTGAAATGCGTATCAATGAGAACGGTGCTGCTCAACAATTAACCATAATTACAACGGATTCCTTTAATGGCCGCTCCCAAACGGCTATAAATGCAAATATTAGCAGCCAACAAAGTATTACACTGGCGAATGAAAATGCATTTTCTGGTTCGTTAGTTGCAGGTAATAGCGTGTCTGTGGGTTTCCGGACCGATGTTGACGGCTCCATTCGCGCGAATAACGGCAGTGTCACTTTACAGGGCGAAAATATTATTACCGGCGATGTTAACGCAGGGAATGATGTCATTGTTCGCTTTTTAACAGAAGTTAATGGCAACATTAACGCCGCCAACGGTAAAGTTGTACTCGAAGGGCGAAATGATGTTGCGGGTGCAATTTATAGTGATGGCGATACTATTTTGCGTTTTCGCTCCAATGTTGACGGTGCAATTACCAGTAATAGTAAAGTGGTATTAGAGGGTGAGAACACCGTTGACGGAAATATCATTGCTAACGATGATGTAAGGCTTCGATATGGGGCAGATGTGAATGGTGATATTGAATCTGATGGCCAGGTAACCCTAGAAGGGGCGAATATCGTTGATGGTAATGTCAACGCTACTGATAGGGTCACAATTCCTAATTCCAGCACAGTAACCGGCTACGTTAACTCCCCGCAAATTATTGATGAAAGTAATGTTGAAGGAGAAACCTGTGACATTAACAACAATCAGGGTCCTTGTGGTAACGCCCCCCCAGACCAGACACTAGATGGCTTGGGGTATTGGACTTTTGATCAGTCTCAGTGGCAAGGACAGTCTGGAGAGGTGTTAGATAGTTCGGGCAATGGTTTACACGGGGACGCTTTAAGAGGGGCTGACACATCTGGTTTTAACGCAGCTATGCCGGGAAGTCCCGGTACCTGTCGTTACGGTAAATTTAATGGCGATAATGTGGTACGTGTGGAAAATGCGTCATCGATTGCCGAAGCTGAATCTATTGCAGTCGCATTTTGGTTTAAGGGCAGTGCCGCCAGGCAAAATCAATCTGAAAGTTATCAAACGCTGTTAGTTATGGGCAACGGACCCACAGAAGGGAGTGCCGGGCGTTTCGAAGTTTATCGGCAGGATGCCGGTGATGGCGGAGGGATATATTTTGAAATCCGTCGGAATAATGGCCAGATTATCAATGTTCAGGCCGGGAATGCTCAACAGGGCCAGGCAAATTTACTGGATGACGAATGGCATCATCTGGCAGCGTCTTATGAGCGAGGAGAGCGTCGGTTAACACTCTATATTGACGGGCAGTTAGCTGACACAACCTCGTTTAACGGTTCGCGGAACTTAAACTCCGTTATGCCGCGATTACATATTGGCGGGCAGGCGAATTCAGACAACGGTTTCAGTGGCGAAATTGATGAGGTTTTTATTGATGACAAAGCGCTCAATGAAAGTGATGTCGCAGCATTAAAAGCGACGACTCGACCTTGTAACAATCAACTGCCCCTATGCGAGGCGGTTTGGCCTATAGCTTTTGATGCTCCCAACACGGTACCTCAGCCCTTTGACTTACCGGATCGTTCCTATAATACCCAACTGCCACCACAACTGCAGCCAATTGATTATCTGCGAACGGGTGAGTTTAGTGATGTGGGTTTTAATTACACAACAAATGGACAAACGTCACGAGTTTATATTGATGGTGATCTGACCATACAGTCGGATCGTCAAATTAATACCGGAGGGGATGCTGACGAGCTGATTTTAATTGTCACAGGCGATTTAATACTGGAACGGAATGTTGAGTTTAGAGGTTATATTTATGTTTCGGGCGATTTATATTTCGAGCGCGGTTCTTCCTATTGGCAGCAGACTGAGATAGAAGGGGGGCTCAGTGTTGGTGGCAGCCGGTTTGGCTATGGGGGATCAGGTCAGGGACCCGAAGTGACTTATGTAAATCCTCAATCGCCGATTGACGGTGGCCAGTTTTGCACTGCCGAACCAGCTCAGCCAGAAACGCCTGTGTTAAAGTGGAGAATGAACAGCGGCCCGTGGAGCAATAGCGCGGGAGAAATTATTGATGACTCAGGTAACGGCTTGGATGGTGTTGCCGTTAACGGCGCAAGTTGGCGCGGTGCTGGTGCTGGCTCAGCGCTGGAAGTTAACGATGCCAATATGGGTACATGTGGCTATGGCTATTTTGATAAAAGCCAACAAAGTTACCTTGAAGTCACCGACTCAGAGCAACTGGATTTTACAGACGAATTCACTATAGGTTTATGGGTTAAGCCCGTCTCATATCCTGACAGCGGACTGATGACAATTCTGTCAAAAGATGAAAACTATGAATTTCACTTGAATCCGGATGGCACTATTAACTGGTGGTGGAATCTTTCGGATGGCAGTATACGCGAGTTCAACAGCAATAGGGTGGTACCAAGAAATGTCTGGAGTTATGTCGCCATCCGTTATAGAAATGGTCAGCAAACCATGTTTATTAACGGAGCAGAGGCTGGAACTGAAAACTACGAAGGACAGCTAAGAACCAACCAAGATAATTTACAGCTTGGTTCAGATCAAACTTTTGCAGGTCGTTATTTTGATGGCTTTTTAGATGAACTGACTATTTTTGATAAAGCCTTATCGGATGCTCAACTAACAGAGCTTCAAAATCAAAGGGTACAGTGCTTTAATGGAACGCAAGATGATTACTACCGAATTGAGTTCAATAGCCCTGCTTTAACTTGTACCGGCGCGGAAATAACGGTAAAGGCCTGCAGTGATGATAGCTGTTCTGAGCTCAACAATACCCCATCGACTGTTGAGTTGTCTGTAGCTGGTGGAGCTGATCGCTGGAGTAATAATCCTCTGCAGTTCATTGGTCAGGATGTCACTCAGTTACAGAAGTACCAAGCAGGTACGTACTCTGTAGAAGTGAGCAGCTCTAACCCCACAGGCAATAGTCCGCCAAGGTGCTTTATTAATGGTGAGGAGAGTGAGAATTGTCTCATTCAGTTCGCTGATACCGGCTTGCTGTTCACTGATGGAACCAACATAGCTAATACAGCCATTTCAAAGCAGATTTCAGGCCAAGCCTATAACGGTATTTATTTACAAGCAATAGAAAAGAACAGCCAAACATTAGCCTGTCAGGCTATTGTGGCACCCTTGAGTGAAGTCTCAATGGGGATGAACTGTGTTGACCCGGGGCAATGTTTAATGGGGGCGGCGATCAATGGCACGGAGGTTACCGAAAGTGAAGGTTCAGAGGTCGATGTTAGCTTTGACAGCGGCAAAGCCCCTCTCAATGTGAACTACGACGATGCTGGCGCTATTACTCTTAGTGCAGAAGCAGAGTTACCCAACGGTAAAGTGTTAACTGGGATCTCTCAGGCATTTGTATGGCAGCCGAGTTCGATAGGTGTCGAACCAAGTCAGAATAACTCTAACAATTACTATGATAATATTTTAGCTAAAGCCGGAGAACGTTTCACCGTCACATTAAGTGCGCTTAATATTAGCGGTGATATCACACCAAACTTTGGCAATGAAGCTAACGCTGAAAAATTGCAACTTCTTGAGCAGACGCAGGCTACCGCAGATTCGCCCGTGGCGGGAGTTTTGACTAATGCTGATGGGTTTAGCAAAGCTGGGAACGGTATTTTTACCAATACGGAACTGACCTATTCAGAAGTTGGCTCCACTTTGGTAACGGCTTATATAGAAAGTGGAGACTATTTATCAGGGTATCATACTGGAGAAATTACGTTAGAAACCGACCGCAAAATAGAACGGTTCATTCCTTTTGAATTTCAACTTGATGTCGCTGATGGGTTTATAAACACTTGCGGTGTAAGTGACGACGGGTTTTATTATATTGGGCAACCCCAGATGCTGGATGCGGAAGGAGTTTCTGTGACTACTCTGACCGCACTCAATAAAAGTGGGAACACGACAAGGAATTACCCGACGGATGAGGCAGAAGGTGAGCTTCAGTTCTATCCATTTAATGACGTAGAAGGGACTAAGGAATTACTGGACGGAGGGCAACTGACTCAATCGGCAGTCGATCTGGTGTGGAACGAGGGAGAGGCTGTATTTGCGTCCTTGAACCCGACGGTCACTTATAATAGAGACGGCGCAGAGGAGGGCCCGTATAAGGGGTATATTCTGGGCATGCAGTTTAACGACAACGAAGCTGATCATTATTATTCAGTAATAAAAGGGTCGCTTCTCCCCGCCGCAGCCCCAGCGCCTTCATATAAAACCTACGGTAGCACAAAGTTACTGTACGGTCGTTTTGTGTTGGACAATATTTATGGTGCTGAAGTTGATGAGCTGCCAATCGCCGGACGGGCTGAATATTGGGATGGTAGCTTTTTTATTAGGAATGATTCTGATAGCTGCAGCGTTCTTAAACCGACGGATATAAACGTTCTGTCAGCAAAAAATCTGGAAACAGGAATGAACATTGCCGAGCCCGATATGGCTGAACAACCAACTTCTGTCTCATTAGTTGATGGCGAGCTGGTGGATGCCGATAGCTTGCTGTCGGAACTGTTGCGCTTTGAAGAATACGGTTTACAGGCAGAGTTTACTTTCGAACTCAATGTTCCTGGGTTTTTGGAATATGACTGGAATGACGATGACAACTATACGAATGACCCTGCAGCCGAGGGCAGATTCGGTATATACGGTGGTCGAAACCGCCAGATTTACTGGCAGGAAATGGGCTGGTAAAGTCATTTATAACGAATAATCGACAATTCGATGACAATGCCTCTTGCTCTTTTGTTGACAAGCAAATAGCATAAAGCAGAGTTTAAACAAAAATGCGCGACGTTGACGAACGTTCATTATTATTACAATAACGATAGCGCGATTACAGCTTTGGCTTTTACGCCGCTTTGTTATTTTTTCAAGCTTGGAATGGGAACATGATGCGATTGGCTCGACTGGCCCTGATAATGGCCTCTACATTGACATTCGCCTCGACGGCTCTTGCTCAGCAGGAGATGACTGTCGAAGAAATTGCTAACCAGATTTCGACTCTAGAGAGCGACTTTGAAAACTTTTCTGGCACCGTTAATACACTTCAGCAAGAAGAACGGGAACTGAGAGAAAAGCTACAAAACTTGCGCGAGCGCAATAGCGAACTGGAAGAAAAACGCGAATCGGCATTGGCGGAAATGAATGACCGCTATCAGCGCTTGGTTGAAGACCCAACAATTGACATTGCTGGCGCCCAAGAGGCGTACAAGCAAGCGGTTATGGCTCATCAACAGAATAAAGCGGACATTAAACAGCAGGTAAGCCTGGTTAATGGGAAAGCGCGTGAAGTCGAAGAAGCGCGTGTTAGCAAGCACAGCCTGATCAATGAAATCGAAACGCTCAAAGAGCAGCGTAATCTGGCGCGTGTTGAACGTTTAGAGAATGAATTTAATCGCACTGGCGAGCTAGAAGTGAGCCAGTCAATCAGTTGTGACCGCCAGGAAACACTCGGACAATGTGAGAACCGCGGCAAATTGATGGCCAAGCAAAAGGCCTCAAAGCAATATCTTAATACGATTCTGGATGGCTTAAGCGAAGCTTCACTGGCACGAGATAACATTGAAAAAGCCAGCCCAAATGTTCAAATCCTAGGTTCAAAAACGGTAAGTAACGGCTTCAGTGGAGCTGGTAACTACGGTGTGAAACTGGCAGTGGAACTTCGAGGTCAGTTACCGACAAGCCAGGCGTGTACTCTCCTAAATGTTGATATGCGCTACTGTGCATCGGAGCAACGGCCGGGGGAGCTACAAGCGGGTGATGAAGAAACGGTTGATAGCTCCGTCATGCACCCGTTAACCATACGCTCGAATGTGTATGACGATGAAGTTGTTATCGATGGTGTTAGCTACGGCTCTACGCCGCTAGAAGTGATGCTTCCAGGCGGGGAACATCAGATTGAAATTCTTAAATACGGTTACTCAGCTTATGCAGAGGAGATTATTTTAAAAGACGCTACCTCCATTCGAGCTGAGTTAGAGAAGTCAGACTACTCTTTCACTCGCGGTGAAAAAATCCAGGACATTCTGTTCCGTGATGTACGTGGACCTGAGTTAGTCGTTGTTCCGGCCGGTAAATTTAAAATGGGTGATTTAGTCGGTAATGGTTTGCCGAATGAACGTCCTGCTGAAACGCGTGAAATTCCAACGGCATTGGGTATTTCCGATACTGAAATCACTGTCGAGCAATTTGGTAACTTCGTCGAGGATACAGCTTATGTCACCGATGCAGAGAAAAATGGAACGTGCGCCAGCTTGAGCCAGGGGCGTCCTCAGTTTAATGAAAAACTGAGTTGGAAAAATCCTGGGTTTAAACAATCAGAAAGCTCGCCGGTTGTTTGTGTTAGTTATAACGACGCAAAAGCGTATGCGGACTGGTTAACTCAAAAAAGCGGCTTTAAATACAGCATTCCAACTGAAGCAGAATGGGAATACGCTGCGCGTTCAGGTTCTGAAACTGATTTTTGGTGGGGAAATGATGTCGGTTATGGTAAAGCGAACTGCCGTAATTGTGGTACAGATTGGTCAAACACACGTCCGGCACCGGTAGGCAGTTTCCATCGTAACCCTTGGGGATTATACGATACTGTTGGTAATGTCTGGGAGTGGGCAGAAACCGATGATGGTGTGGTAGTGAAGGGCGGCGCCTGGAACTTTACGCCAAGTTTGGCCCGGGTTTCTACAAAAATGGAACTTCCGTCAGATTTTAACTCCAACTACATTGGATTCCGTGTTGTAAGAACTCAGTAAGCATTTACTGAGTTCTTTGCTGTCACTCTGTTAGCTTATAAGTAGGGATATACCGCTTCATGTTTAAAAAAATTCGCGGCCTTTTTTCAAACGACCTTTCTATTGACCTTGGAACAGCGAATACGCTTATCTACGTCAAGGATGAGGGTATTGTGCTGAATGAGCCGTCTGTTGTTGCCATTCGTCAGGAACGCTCTGGTGGTCCAAAATCAATTGCCGCGGTTGGTGCAGCAGCAAAACAAATGCTGGGTCGTACACCAGGCAATATTCGTGCTATTCGTCCGATGAAAGATGGCGTTATCGCAGACTTTTACGTCTGCGAAAAAATGCTTCAGTTTTTCATTAAGCAGGTACATGACAGCCACTACTTCCGCCCAAGCCCTCGTGTTTTAGTTTGTGTCCCTTGTGGCTCAACTCAAGTTGAACGTCGCGCCATTCGTGAATCGGCGCTGGGCGCTGGTGCCCGTGAAGTCTATCTTATTGATGAGCCTATGGCTGCCGCAATCGGCGCTGGCCTACCAGTATCAGAAGCAACGGGTTCTATGGTGGTCGATATTGGTGGCGGTACAACTGAGGTTGCCATCATTTCATTAAATGGCGTGGTCTACTCATCATCGGTGCGTATTGGTGGTGACAAATTTGATGAAGCGATTATCAACTATGTTCGTCGTAATTTTGGTGCATTAATTGGTGATGCAACGGCTGAACGTATTAAACATTCAATTGGTTCAGCCTTCCCGGGCGAGGAACTGAAAGAAATTGAAGTGCGCGGCCGTAACCTTGCTGAAGGGGTTCCGCGCTCGTTCACATTGAACAGCAATGAGATACTGGAAGCTCTGCAAGAGCCGCTGATGGGTATAGTCAGTGCCGTTATGGTTGCATTGGAACAGTCGCCGCCAGAGCTGGCATCCGACATTTCAGAACGCGGTATGGTTTTGACCGGCGGTGGCGCTTTACTGAAAGACCTTGATCGTTTACTGGTTGAAGAAACTGGTATTCCGGTCATTATTGCTGATGATCCACTCACCTGCGTTGCACGCGGTGGCGGTAAAGCCTTAGAGATGATTGATATGCATGGTGGTGATTTATTCAGTTATGAGTAATTCATGAAGACGCTGTTTGCCCGCGGTCCATCCTTACTTTCCAGGCTAGTGCTCGCACTAGCCTGTTCGTTTCTACTGATTTTTATTGATCATCGTCTACAGGCGATGAAGCCGGTTAGGCTATTCTTGAACTCCTTAGTTGCACCTGTCCAATACTTGGCCATTTTGCCAGAGCAAATACTCGACGGCTTATCTGAGTCACTGAAAACAACGTCGCAGTTAAGTGATGAGAATAAACGGCTAAAAAGAGCGATTCTTGAGCTGCAGGGCGAGCAGCAGCAGTTGCGCTTTCTTCAGAATGAAAATAAGCGGTTACGTGAGCTGCTGGGGTCAGATGCTCGTGACTCCGTCCGACGTATGGTTGCAGAAGTGATTGCCGTAGCCTCGGAGCCTTTTTCCCAACAGTTGGTTATCAACAAGGGAACGTTAAGTGGCGTTTACGAAGGCCAGCCTGTACTGGACAGTAACGGCATCATAGGTCAGGTGCAGGATGTTGGCGGTAATACCGCTCGCGTATTACTTTTGTCGGATCAAAGCCATGCTATATCTTTGCGCTCTGAACGGAACGATATTCGAGTATTGGCTCAGGGAACCGGTGACATTGGCAGACTCGAATTGATGTTTATCCCACACAGCAGTGATTTACAGGAAGGCGATTTACTCATGTCTTCAGGCCTGGGAGGCGTTTTCCCCGAAGGGTACCCGGTGGCACAAATCAGCAGTGTTGTAAGAGATGAATCGTTGCCTTTTGCAACGGTATTTGCCGATCCGGTCAGTGCCCTCGATAGGGTACGTAACGTGTTACTGCTATGGCCAAGCCAAGGCGAACAGCAACCCATTTTTGATGAGGATGAGGAATGATAGTGGTAAAACCTGGCTTCATTACCTTGTTGGTTACTTACATTATTGCTTTGACCCTAATGATAATGCCAATGCCTGCTGCCTTTGACACATTCCGACCAGACTGGCCGACGCTGGTGATGTTGTACTGGATTATTGCTCTACCACATAGGGTGAATATGGGCACGGCATTGGTGTTAGGGGTACTGAGTGATATTTTACTGGGCTCTATAGTCGGTGTTCATGCGCTTGGCATGGTCGTTGTCACTTATTTTGCAGCCCGGCATTTTCAGCGTATTCGTAACTTCGCTTTAATACAGCAAGCTTTGGTGATAGCAGTGCTGATTTTTATTAAGCGCTTTGTGGTGTTTGAAGCCAATGTATTTTTGCACGATGCTGAGTTTACGTTGTCATACTTTTGGCCGGTATTAACTTCTGCTATTTTCTGGCTTTGGGTCTTCCCTCTACTGCGGAAAGTGCGTCGTCGATTTGGAGTCGTTTAATGCGTTTGTTGCTTGCCTCATCTTCTCCCCGGCGACGTGAATTACTGACTTTACTGCATCGTCCGTTTGACTGTGAAGTTCCCGATATAGAAGAACGACAAGGGCCAGCCGAAAGCGCTCATGATTATGTCAGCCGTTTAGCGGAAGAAAAGGTACAGGCCGTAGCGAAAAGACAGCGAGACACTTGTCTGTTGGTAGGTTCTGACACTCTGATCAGTTTTCAGGGGCAAGTGATGGAAAAACCTGAAAATTACGAACACTTCAGTCAAATGATGAAACAGCTGTCGGGTCAGACTCACCAGGTGTTAACCTCTGTCAGTGTGTGTCACTGGAACGGGCATAGCATTGCGGGCCAGGAAACGGCGGTAGTGACAACTCAGGTTGAATTTGCCTCACTGACCGATGAAGAAATAACGGCCTACTGGGAAACCGGTGAACCTCACGACAAAGCCGCTGGTTATGGCATCCAGGGCTATGGCGGTAAGTTTATAAAGCGCATTGACGGTAGCTACTTTGCGGTTGTTGGCTTACCTTTATATGAAACAGAACAACTATTGCGGATGTTCGAGATGACAGGTGAAGTCGATGAGCGTTGAAGTCTTAATGAATGTGACCCCCACCGAGACTCGTGTTGTGCTTGTTGAAAATGGCATCCTGCAGGAAGTCCACATTGAACGTCAGGCAAAGCGTGGTTTAGTCGGCAATATCTACATGGGTAAGGTATCCAGGGTGTTGCCGGGCATGCAGGCTGCTTTTATTGATATTGGACTGGATAAAGCCGCGTTTTTACATGCGTCAGATATTGTAGTGCAGGTAGACGGTGATGATTTACCCCAGCCTGACGAAAAGCCTCAACAAAAGATTACTGAGCTGGTGCATCAGGGGCAGCACATTATGGTTCAGGTGGTTAAAGACCCTCTGGGAACCAAAGGAGCGCGTTTAACCACCGACATTACCCTACCGTCAAGGTATCTGGTCTTTATGCCCAAGAGTGACCATGTAGGCGTCTCTCAGCGCATTGAAGAAGGTGAGGAACGCGAGCGTTTGCGTCAGTTAGCCGAAGAAGTCAGTAAAAGCGACGGGAAATTTATTGTTCGCACCGCTGCAGAAGGCGCGCCAGATCAATCCTTACGAGGCGACGCCGATTTTCTTTTTCGGTTGTGGGAAAAAATAAAGAAACGAAAAAAAGCACAGCGTAAAGTAGGTATGCTGTACGAAGACCTCAACCTTTCGTGCCGTGTTTTGCGCGACTTTGTTGGGGAGGAAATTGAGCGTATTCGGGTCGATTCTAAAGTCACTTTCGATACACTGAAAGTCTTTACTCAGGACTTTATCCCCGAATTAACCTCTGTGCTGGAATACTACACGGGCGATCGACCCATTTTTGATTTGTTTGATGTTGAAAATGAAATGCAGCGGGCGCTGGATCGCCGGGTCGATTTAAAGTCAGGGGGATCACTGATTATCGACCAGACCGAAGCTATGACGACGGTTGATATTAATACCGGCGCCTTTGTCGGTCATCGTAATTTAGAAGAAACCATCTTCAATACCAATATCGAGGCCACTCAGTCGATTGCCCGTCAATTACGTTTACGTAATTTAGGTGGCATCATCATTATCGACTTTATCGACATGCAAGATGAAGAGCATAAGCGTCGGGTCTTACACAGTCTGGAACATGCCCTGGCCAAAGACCGGGCAAAAACGACCATTAATGGCTTCACTTCTCTTGGTCTGGTTGAGATGACGCGAAAACGCACCAGGGAAAGCCTGGAACATGTTCTTTGTTCGGAATGCCCGGTTTGTCTGGGCCGGGGAAGCATGAAGACGGTTGAAACGGTCTGCTATGAAATTATGCGTGAAATTGTCCGGGTGCATAAAGCCTACGAGGCAGATAAGTTCGTTGTTTATGCCTCTGCTCAGGTAAGTGAAGCCTTACTTAACGAGGAATCTCACGCCCTGGCTGAACTTGAGCTCTTTGTTTCACGTCAAATAAAAGTACAAACCGAATCGCTGTATAATCAGGAACAATTTGACGTTGTAATGATGTAAGACTGATGCGTACTTTGTCGTGGATTTTGAACAAACTCTGGCTAACGCTGGCTATTGTGCTGGTGCTGGTTGCTGTCGGCCTGAGTTTATTACGCTACAGCCTGCCTTACCTGCCGGATTTAACTGAGCCTTTAGAAGATCAGCTGGAAGAACGCTTTCAGCAGCCTGTCAGTATTAGCGACCTGTCTATGGCCTGGACCAGAGAGGGCCCCTCCATTGTTCTGAATAGTTTGGTTTTGCTGGAGCGTGAGCAGTCGCCGGTGCAAGTTCGCGTTGGCGAAGTGCATGTGGTGCTGGATTTTTGGAATACTCTGCTGGAACGACAGTTCATTGCGCAGCAATTTATTTTGGATGATGCACGAATTGCCGTGGATATGCGCAAGCTTTCGGCCACTGACGAGGCTGAGAAGCTCAATCTGGATTACGTAAACCGCCTATTTCTACAGCAACTGGAAAAATTCTCACTCAATAATGGTGAGTTGTTACTGACAAACCTGCGTGGAGTGACGCGCAAAATTGATATAGAGCGATTATCCTGGACGAATAAAGGCAATAAGCACCAGGGTATTGGTCAATTTCGCATGGAAGATTTCGCCGCCAATAGCTTGAACGTCATTATTGATTTGCGCGGCAACCGGTGGTCGGAATTTAATGGCCAATTTTATGTGGATTCACAAAATGTCGATATCAGTCCCTGGCTTGAAGAACAACTGGGAGATATTGATGTGCAGGCCTCGAATGTTAATTTTACGGGGTGGTTGGATGTCCGCAATGGCCGGCTTTTTGAAGGATTATTAAAGCTAAGAGATAACCGTATTACCTGGCTGGATAGCAATTCCGGACAACTAAACTGGTTGCAGTTACCGGAAGGAGAGATTGTACTGCGGCCGGAAGTTGAAGGTTGGTTATTGAACAGCTTACCAATGACAGTAAACACCTCAGTTGGCCAACTCGACTTGCCACGCATTGCCTGGCAGCAGTTGGAAGGTGTGCACGATATTAGTGTCGATAATATTGCGATTGATGACGTCATCGAGCTTCTACCGCTGTTGCCGTTTAACGCAGACAGCAGTGCTGAGTCTGTTATGAGCCTGGGATTAAAAGGTGAAGCCAGTTTGCGCTACCGGTTGCATCCAGTTTCTGGGCAGCAATGGGCGGTGAAAAGTCATAACCTGTCAGCGGACGGCAATAACAGCTGGCCTAGCTTTAACGGCCTGGACTTAACTGTTAACAGTACAGCGAACCATGGTTTATGGCGAATTGAGGGCAGTAATGTTCGTCTGGCGGGCAACAATTTGTCAGCAACCCAGGCCTGGGATATCGACACTCTGCAATTAAAAGGTTCATGGTTACTTCAGCCTGAGTATTGGCAGGTGGTTCTGGAGCAGATGCAACTCAATCAGGACGATTTTCAGCTGACAGGCAGTGGGCGATTATCCAGTAGTGGCGAAGGCTCGCCACAAATTGATTTGCTAGTGGCGACGGAGCAACCCTTCTCAGTCGCTACAGCTCGACAGCTTTTGCCGTCGGTTATGGGTCAAGGAGTTAAAGATTACTTAACGAATGCGCTGGTGTCGGGCCAGACCCGAGGGCTAGAATTGCTTTGGCGTGGCTCAGTGGATAGTTTCCCTGAAGATGAGAGTCAGGGCGTCTTCAACGCTCGGGTTGAATTTGATGATTTAACTTACCAGTTCCAACCGCAGTGGCTGCCTTTAGCCGATGCGCCTGTTAAATTGGATTTTTACAGCAAAACGTTGTTGATGTCGGCCGATTCGGGACACATAGAAGACGTTCAGGTAACTCGGGTTGATGCGCAGATTCAGGATTTGACCGACTCTGAGCGCGGCCTCCAAATTCAGGCGAGTGTTAACGGGAAAGGTGAATCTCTGCTACCCGTATTTGAACAGTCTCCTCTCAACAGTGTGACGGAAACTCTGATTCAATTGAGCCCCAGAGGCGAATTGAATGGCTCTTTTGAACTCGACATTCCTTTCGATAACTCAAGAGAAGTTGGGGTGCTGGTTGACGCGCCATTAAGTGGCCTATCAATATCGGTTGATGCGCTGCAACAAGATTTTGACGTCACAAATGGCCGCATCAGTATTGATAACAGCGATGTTACTACCGAAGGTCTGAGCTTAAATTGGTATGGTATGCCAATACAAGCTGAGGTGTCAGGTGGGTTAAGTGATGAAGACTACCGTCTGGATGTCAGTACAACGATAGACTGGCAAAGTGAACCTCTGTTTAAACAATTTCCTTATCCGCAATGGGAAGCGTTTTTCTATGGTGCTGTAAATGGCGAAGCCAATTTAGCACTCACCTTCAGTGACAATGATGTCGGTGTCGGGCTTGAATCTCAATTTGACTTAACTGGCCTGGAAACCTCTTTGCCGGTGCCGCTGCAAAAAGACTTCGGCGAGAGCTGGCAGCTTGCGGTCAGTCTAAATGGCACGGGTGAACAACTGCGTTTGCGGGCCAATATTGATGAGCGACTCAGCTGGTACAGTCGCTGGCAGCCAGGTGATAATGGCTGGCAGCAGGCGGAACTGAATATCGGTGAAGTGGCTTCAACTGACGATCCGCGGAACTTTGGAGGCTTTGCCGTCAATGCAAAACTACCTGAGGCGGACATTGGTCAATGGTATTCGGTATTGTACGCGCTAGCAGAAGACTCGAATGTTGAAACTGAGTCGGGCAATGAAAAAGGCTGGCTACCTGACTCGATTAATATTGAAACACCGCAGTTGCAGTGGGGCCAGCAAAAATTTGACCAAGCCGATATTCAGGTCTGGCCCGAAAACTCGAATTGGCAAGCCCGGGTGGATGCTGATAATGCGGTGATCAGCGCAACCATTCCGGAAAACTTCGTACAGAAAGGCATTACTATCAGGGCAGATTATCTGGCATTAACGAGCGATGTTGAGTTACCGGAAAATACCGAAAAAACGGACTGGGGCTGGCTTGAAAAAGTACCTCCGTTAAACTTTCTCTGCCGCAGTTGCCGTGTAGATGAGCGTGACTTAGGCGAAGTAGAGCTCGTGCTTTCCCCTCTTGAGGACGGTTTCAGTATAGAAAAAATGTCCTTGAAAAAAGGCAGTGACGAACTGTTGTTAGACGGTTATTGGCGTTACGCTAATGAGCAGGGTTTAAGTGCTCTCTCAGGCCGGCTGGATACTGAAGATCTTGGTGGCTTACTACGTGACTATGGTCTCGAAACTGCGGTCAGGGACAGCGCTGCCGTTATTGACTTTGATTTAGATTGGCGCGATCACCTATATCAACCGGACTGGGCTTCGTTAAATGGCGAGCTCACATGGGACCTGGAAAAAGGTTATCTGGCGGAAGTAAGCGATGGTGGTGCGCGTATCTTCTCGATGCTCAGCCTGGACAGTATACTACGAAAGCTGACACTGGATTTCCGCGACATTTTTTCGCAGGGAATGTTTTTTACTGACCTGACCGGCAGTGTTCAAGTTGAAGACGGTGTGGCCAATACCGAAGACGCTCAGCTGTTGGGTTCTGCCGGTGATATGGATATTCGTGGCTGGACAGACATGCAGACCGGTGAGCTAAATTATAATTTAACCTATGCACCCAAGGTAACCTCCAGCTTGCCTATTATTCTTGCCTGGATGGTTAATCCGCCAAGTGGCCTGGCTGCACTGTTTATTGATAAAGTTCTTCACGATGCGAAAGTGATTTCACGCTTGCGCTACCAAGTGACCGGAACCATCGAAGAACCTGTCGTTGAAGAAATAGAACGTGACAGCCGCCCGGTTGATTTGCCAGAATTGGAGGAGAATTCAACCGATTCCGAGGCAGATGATGACACAAGTGCAACTGACGGCGCTGCAGATGAGCAGTCGCCCGGATCCGCAAGATAACTTAGCAACCGTCGCTCAGTTATTGGAACAACTTCCTGCCGCACGGCCTCAACTGGTTGTCCTGCCTGAAGCGTTTTGCTGTTTTGGTGCGGGAGACCGTGCCCAGTTAGATATGGCCGAAACGTATCAGGATGGCAAGGTACAACGGCAATTGGCGTCACTGGCTAAAACACATGGCATTTATTTGGTGGGCGGAACTTTACCGATAAAAGCGGGAGAGCGATTTTCTGCCGCTTCGTTATTGTTCGGACCCGATGGCACTATCGTAAACCGCTACGACAAAATTCATTTATTTGATGTCGATGTTGCAGATAATACCAAAAATTATCGTGAATCAAAGTGGACACAACCCGGCGCTAAAGTGGTCACGGCTGCAACCGACTTAGGTGTGGTTGGTATGTCAGTGTGTTATGATCTGCGCTTTCCAGAATTATTTAGAGCATTGCGTCAGGCGGGCTCCGATATCATTGTTTTACCCTCCGGATTTACCCAGGTTACAGGAAAAGCTCACTGGCATGCGTTGGTTAGAGCTCGCGCTATTGAGCAGCAGATATTTATCGTAGCACCTAACCAATTCGGACAGCATGATAATGGCCGGGAAACCTATGGGCACTCAATTATTGTTAGCCCGTGGGGGGAAATACTGGCCGAGCAAGAGCAGGGCGAAGGCATTATTTCAGTCAGCGTTGACTTAGCGGATATTGAGTCCATTCGAAAGCAAATGCCGGTGGCGCAACAGAATCAATTTGAGGTTGTACAAAAGACATGACACTAACTGACTACGAACTGTCACAAGACGACATAAGCAAGGCGCTATCAACTCTTTATAGTGGTGATATTGATTTTGCAGACATTTATTTACAACACAGTGTCAACGAGTCCTGGGTGCTGGAAGATGGCATTATTAAAGATGGGGCATTTCATATCGAGACCGGGATGGGCGTACGCGCCGTGCAAGGTGAGAAAACCGGTTTTGCTTATGCCGATGAAATTACGCTGAATGCACTTAAACGCACCAGTGAAGCAGCTCGGGGCATCGCCCGTCAGGGGCAAAGCAAAAAGGTTGAGGCGCTGAAGTCGGTGCAGGCTCAGTCGCGATATCAGGCGATAAACCCGCTGAACACCTTATCCGAAGATGAAAAAATTGAGTTACTGAAAAAAGTTGATGCGCATGCGCGTGCGCAGGATCCGCGGGTAAGCCAAGTGGTGGTGAGTCTGAGCGGCAGTTACGATGAAGTATTGGTTGCTGCAACAGATGGCACCTTGGGTACCGATAAGCGGCCGCTAATTCGGTTAAGTTGTTCTGTTATTACTGAACAAGACGGTCGTCGCGAGCGCGGTAGCGCCGGTGGTGGAGCGCGAGTAGGATATGAACTTTTCCTTAATGAAGACTCTGGTAATGCCCGCTGGCAGCATTTTGCTGAAGAAGCCGTACGTCAGGGACTGGTTAATTTAGAAGCTAAGCCTGCACCGGCTGGCAATATGCCGGTGGTACTGGGCTCCGGCTGGCCGGGCGTGCTGCTGCATGAGGCTGTTGGACACGGTCTAGAGGGCGACTTTAACCGTAAAGGCTCGTCTGCCTATTCCGGTAAAATTGGCCAACAAGTGGCGTCACCGCTTTGTACTATTGTCGATGACGGTACACTGAGCGATCGTCGTGGCTCAATGAGTATCGATGACGAAGGCACACCCAGTGGCTACAACGTATTGATAGAAAACGGCATATTGCGTGGTTACATGCAGGACAAAATGAATGCGCGTTTAATGGGTCAGGCAACCACCGGGAACGGACGCCGTGAAAGTTTCGCTCACTTACCTATGCCGCGAATGACCAATACGTATATGTTAGCCGGAGAAAGCAGTCCGGAAGAGATTATTGGCAGCGTGAAAAAGGGCATTTACGCCCCTCAGTTTGCCGGTGGTCAGGTTGATATTACTTCCGGACAATTTGTGTTCTCGGCATCTGAAGCCTATTTAATTGAAGACGGTAAAATCACCACACCATTAAAAGGTGCAACGCTTATTGGCAATGGACCAGAAGCCATGGCACAGGTGTCTATGGTGGGTAACGACTTATCTCTGGACGAAGGCGTTGGTGTTTGCGGTAAAGATGGACAGAGTTTACCTGTTGGGGTTGGTCAGCCAACCTTGAAGTTAGATTCAATGACGGTTGGCGGTACAGAGTAACGGAATTGGCCGGTATTAAGCGAGCAGTTCACGTAAGTAGACAAATAGCTGGCGGGCAGCAACGGGCGGTTTTTGCTCGGCTTGCTGCTTTTCGGCAAGACGAATAAGTTGACGCAATTTTTGGCGGTCAGCATGAGGATGCTCCTCAATGAATTCTTGCAGGGCATCGTCGCCATCATGCAGCAGTTTATCGCGGGTTGCTTCAATCTCGTGAAAAATGGATGTTTGCTGCTGATGGGCATTTTTAAGGTTATTTAATGCTTGCTCAATGGGCGCTGCATCACGTGAGCGCATGAGTTTGCCAATAAATTGAAGTTGACGCCGATAGCCTTCGTGTTTATTACGAATTTTACGAGCAAGTAAAACGGCATCGCGCAGCTCATCGTCCAGTGGCATTTTAGCCAACTGGCTATCGGTTAAATTAACGAGCTGAGTCCCAAGCTCCTGGCGTTCTGCCATGTCGCGTTTTTTTTGGGACTTACTGACGAAGTCGTCAGATTGTTCAGGATTTTCGGCTGGGCGTTTCGGCATAAGTTCGATTCATTAGCGCTACAAAGCCGTCAGTTTAGCAGTGAGGAGAGTTTTTTGATAGTACAACTGAGTGACTTACAGGTTCAAATGAAGCAGGTAGAAGGCGCGGTTAAAGAGGCACTGCGCTTGGCTGAAGCAAAAGGCGTCAGTTCTGCCGAGTGCTCAATCAGTCACAGCTCCGGTATCTCTGTGGGAACCCGTCTGGGCGAAGTGGAAACGGTGGAGTTTAATCAAGACGGTGCGCTGGGTATCAGCGTGTATCGCGGCAACCAGAAAGGTTCGGCATCCACCACCGATTTATCCGAACAAGCGATTAGTGCGGCAGTGGATAAAGCCTGTGACATTGCCCGTTTTACTTCAGCTGACCCCTATAACGGTCTGGCTCCAGCGGAACTCATGGCGACTGACGTCCCCGATTTGGACTTATGCCACCCGGGTGACCAAAGTGCGGAATACGCTATTGAACAGGCTTTGGCCTGCGAAAAGCATGCTTTGAATCTGGACGAGCGCATAGTCAATTCCGACGGGGCGCATTATGGGAGTCATACCGGCTTTCGTGTTTATGGAAACAGTCACGGCTTTATCGGTGGTTACCTACAGTCACGTCATAATCTGAGCTGCGTGTTGATAGCCAAAGAGGGCGATAAAATGCAGCGGGACATGAGCTATTCTGTTGCCCGTAAAATGCATGAGCTGAAATCGGCTGAAAGCGTTGCAGAAGCAGCGGCAGCAGAAACCTTGTCTCGTTTAGGCGCGCGTAAAGTTCCGACCGCTAAGGTTCCGGTTATTTTCCGGGCGGATGTTGCCGGCAGTTTGTTTGGACATATGGTCAGTGCAATAAGCGGTGGCAATTTGTATCGCAAATCCAGTTTCCTGCTTGATCATTTAGGCAAACAAGTACTGCCTGAGTGGCTAAACATTCAGGAGAAACCGCATATCGTTGGTGGCTTAGCAAGCTCGCCTTTTGATGCTGAAGGGCTGGCAACGAAAGATCGCGACATTATTACCGATGGGGTGTTACAAACTTACTTGCTCACAAGTTATGCCGCGCGCAAACTGGACATGCAGCCAACCGGCCACGCCGGTGGCATTCATAACTGGCAGGTTACGCAGCAGGACAATTCGCTGGCTCAGTTGTGCAAGAAAATGGGAACCGGCTTGTTGGTAACCGAGCTAATGGGGCAGGGCGTGAATATGGTCAACGGTGATTATTCACGTGGAGCCGCTGGCTTTTGGGTAGAGAATGGCGAAATCCAATATCCGGTCGAAGAAGTGACCATTGCCGGTAACTTAAAAGACATGCTGGCAAACATTGTCGCCATAGGTAATGACACCGATGAACGCCACGCACTGCATACCGGTTCCGTATTACTGGAGCAAATGAGTATTGCGGGTAACTAATTTAAAGACGTAAGTTAAGACAGCAATAAGGTCGCTGAGCCAAGGAAGGCGAAGATACCGACAACGTCAGTAACGGTGGTCAGGATAACCCCGCCAGCCAAGGCTGGGTCAATGTTAAAGCGTTTAAGAATAAGCGGTATGGTTGCACCGGCCAGAGCGGCAGCAACCAGATTCATCATCATGGCAAACGCAATAATGCCGCCGACTAACCAGCTCTGCATCCACAGCGCAACGACTGCGGCAATAAGCACCGACCAGATAGCTCCGTTCAGGAAACCAATGGCTAATTCTTTGCCAATGAGCCATCGTGAGTTACTGGAACCAATGTGGCCTAAAGCCATACCACGTATCACCAGGGTCAGAGTCTGACTACCCGCTATACCGCCCATACTGGGCACGATGGTATTCAGAATAGCCAGTACGGCCATTTGCGCCAGAATATCTTCGAACAGTGAGCTGACCATAGCCGCCAGCAGTGCTGTAACTAAGTTAACTGCTAACCAGATGGTACGGCGGCGCGTACTCTTTAAGACCGGCGCAAAGGTATCTTCGTCATCTTCCAGGCCGGCCATGCTCAACATGGAGTGTTGTGCATCTTCACGAATTATATCGACCACGTCATCGATGGTGATACGACCCACGAGCTGCTGTTCGTTGTCGACTACCGGTGCTGAAACCCAGTCGTGACGCTCAAACAGCTTGGCGACTTCGGTTTCATCCATAGTAACGGGTATGGTGGTGATATCGGTCGACATGATTTCATCAATGCGGCGACCCGGATCGATGGTCAATAACTGGGTCAGTGTGATTTCGCCAATGACCTTTTCGTGGCGGTCGACAACATAAAGTTTGTCGGTGGCTTCCGGTAACTCACCCTTCAGGCGCAAATAGCGCAGCACAACGTCAATGGTGACATCTGAACGCAGAGTAATGGTATCAGTATTCATGATACCACCGGCGCTGTCTTCGGCGTATGAGAGTGCGGTTTCCGCACGTTCCCGGTCACCTTCGTCCATTGAGTTCAGAACCTGCTGATAAACCGTCTCAGGCAGGCCTCGCAAAACGTAGGCCAAATCATCGGTGTCCATACCCTCGGTGGCCGCAGCTAGGTTCTCCGGCGCCATTTGGCGAATAATGTCTTTTTGAACTTCTTCGTTCAGTTCTTCAAGAATTTCGCCGTGTTCGTCAACATCAACCAGCTTCCAGACAATGGAACGGCTTTTCGGCGGGGAAGATTCCAACAGCAGTGCGACGTCGCATGCTGGCATATTATGCAGCATACGACGCGCAGCAACGAACATACCATCGGACAGCGCGGAGTTAACCTCCTGAATGCGCTGCATGGCATATTCTTTGTCAGACAGTTCCGCGATCATGCTTATTCGTCTTCCTCGAAGCGATCTTCAAATAAAGCACTCACGGCATCCAGCGCCGCTTGTGCGTCTTTTCCTTCAGCGCACACCTCAACCGATTTACCCTGCTGACTGGCCAGTAGCATCAGGCACATTACGCTGGCAGCATTAACGCATTGTTCGCCTTGCTGCACGGTTATCTCTGAATCAAACTCTTGTGTTAATTGCGCCAGTTTGGTTGCCGCACGTGCGTGCAGTCCCAGTTTATTGCGAATAATTAACTTTCTGCAAATTTTATCCATGCGCCTTTAATTCCCGGTGTCTGACCTGAACTTTTACGGCTTTTTGCTCAAAACGCTCGGCTAACTGCTGAGAAATGTAAACTGAGCGATGCTGGCCGCCGGTACAACCTGTGGCGATAGTCAGATAACTGCGGTTGCTGCGCTGAAAATGCGGTAGCCAGGTATCCAGAAAGTTTTCTAACTGATAGATAAATTTAGTGACCAAAGGTTGCTGACGAAAAAATATCTGCACATCCGTATCCAGCCCGGTCAATAACTTGAGTTCCGGCTGCCAGTGTGGATTCGGCAATATTCGTGCATCAAAGACAAAGTCGGCGTCTTTGGGTAAGCCATATTTAAAACCAAAAGACTGGAACACAATAATAAGCTTTTTATCCGCTCGCCCTAATACCCGTTCCGTTACTTGTTCACTTAATTGGTGCAGGGACAAATCACTGCTGTCTAACCGCCAGGTCGCTCGCTCCATAATCGGCTCGAGCATTTTATGCTCGGTTTGAAGCGCTTCTAGCAGAGGTAATTCTTTTTGCGATAACGGATGCAGTCGACGGGTTTCCCCAAAGCGTTTTAATAAGGTGTTGTCGTCCGCATCGATAAACAGAATTTCCGGCTCAACGCCTTTGGGCAAAAAATTAAGCGAGTCGAGCAACTCTTCGGAGTGTTCCGGTAAATTGCGAACATCAATGCTAATGGCTATTTTTTGGTATTGCTCGATAACGGCATGTACCAGGGTGGGTAATAAACTAATGGGTAAATTATCGACGCAGTAAAAACCTAAATCCTCAAGGACCCGCAACGCGATGGTTTTACCTGAACCAGAACGACCACTAACAATGATCAGTTGCATGGCGACTGCTCACCTGCGCCAACAAATAATTGATATAAAGCTTTATCAGAGTCTGCCTGACGCAATGCGCGGGTACAGTCTTTGTCGTTCATTCTTCGGGCCACTGAAGCTAATGTCTGTAGATGATTTTCGTGTTCGGATTCTGGCACCAGAAGCGCGAAAATAATATCGACAGGTTGGTTGTCGATAGAATCAAACTCAACAGGCTCATCTAACGTGAGCAATACCGCTACCGGGTGGTTGGCATTAGACAACCGACCATGAGGAATTGCGATACCTAAGCCAATGCCCGTGCTGCCTAAACGCTCACGGTTTAACAAACTCTCAAAAATGTCGTGGCGGGTAATGCCGGACAGTTTCGGAGCAACAATTTGACTAATGGTTTCAAGCAGTCGTTTTTTACTTGCGCCCTCGACTGCACACTTGGTGCAGTCGGGGCTTAACAATTCACTCAGTTGCATGGATTAATGTTGTTTCATTTTTTCTTTGTGTTTAATCACCTGACGGTCCAGTTTATTGATTAAACCGTCGATGGCCGCGTACATATCGTCGTGTTTTGCGTCGGCAAAAATTTCGCCGCCATTCACGTGCAGCGTAGCTTCCGCTTTTTGAATCGTTTTTTCAACATTTAGGATGACGTGAACATTAGTAATGTGGTCAAAATGTCGTTCCAGCTTGGCAAATTTTGTGTCTACGTAGTCACGTAAAGCTTCGGTAATATCGATGTGGTGACCGGTCAAATTAATTTGCATAACGTCTTCCTTCTTGCAGTTAACAAAATTACAAAAGACTTTTGCGTTGGCTCGATGATGGAATGTTTAACGATTCCCGATACTTCGCAATTGTCCTCCTTGCTACTTGGATACCTTGTTCAGCTATCAGTTCAGCAATTTTGCTGTCACTTAATGGTTTACTGCGTTTTTCCGCTGCGACCATCTTCTTAATTAAAGCACGTATTGCGGTGCTTGAACACTCACCGCCGCCCTCGGTACTAACATGACTTGAGAAAAAGTACTTCAGCTCGAATACGCCACTTGGGCAGTGCAAGTATTTTTGTGTGGTGACCCTTGATATGGTGCTTTCATGCATATCAACCGCTTCGGCAACATCATTAAGTACCATGGGCTTCATGGCCTCTTCACCATGTTCAAAAAAGCCTTGCTGACGCTGCACAATACAATTCGCCACTTTTAGCAAGGTATCGTTTCGGCTCTCCAGACTTTTAATAAACCAACGGGCTTCCTGAGTATTATTTTTGATGTACTGACTGTCAGCTACCGTCTTAGCCGCTTTACTCAGTGCCGCGTATTCTTCGTTCACTTTTAATTTAGGTACGCTGTCGGGGTTTAATTCGACCACCCAACGGCCATTTTTTTTAGTCACAGCCACATCGGGGATGACATATTCAACAGGTTGTTGCGCAATTTGTTCACCCGGGTGGGGGTGAAGCCGCTGAATTAACCGCATGGTCTGGCGCAGTTCGTCTTCCGATAACTTTAACTTGCGCTGAATGGTCCGAAAATCGCGGCTGCCTAATAAGTCCATGTGTTCGGTCACCAGGCATAACGCGGTGTCTCTGTGTTCGGTATCCGCGCTTTGCTGACGCAATTGTATGGCAAGACATTCGCTGACGCTGCGTGCGCCCACCCCAATGGGGTCAAAGTGCTGAATGCGTTTAAGCACCATGCAAACTTCTTCTGCGCCCACTTCGGGTAAACGAACTGCCTCAATAATTTCGTCAACATCGGCTTTTAAGTAGCCGTTATCGTCAATGGCTTCGATAATGGCTTCGCCAATGGCGGTGTCTTCGTCAGAAAAGTGGGAAAGTTGCATTTGCCAAATAAGATGGTCTTGCAAAGATTCACTGGTTGAGCCCTGATAAACCTCAAAGTCACCGTCAAACGACTTACCGGAAGATGCAGCACCGTTCACCGGTGTCTGGCTGGAGTAGGTATCATCCCAACTGCTGTCAACGGGCAACTCGTCCGGCATTTCCTGAGTTTTAATCACATCGGAGGTTTCTCGTTGACTGTCGTCTCGTTCTTCTATGTTACGGCTTTCTGCATGGTCAGCTTCGTTGCTGCCATCACCTTCGACTTCCAGCAGGGGATTACTGTCCAATGCATCCTGGATTTCAGCCTGAAGGTCGAGCGAGGAAAGCTGCAGCAGGCGAATGGCCTGTTGAAGTTGTGGCGTCATGGTCAGGTGCTGACCAATTTTTAGCTGCAGACTTTGCTTCATAATGACTGTCCCGGCATCACGTTATAGGGTGAACTGCTCACCGAGGTAAACGTCTTTAACCTGTTGATTCGATAATATACTTTCTGCATCCCCGCTGGCAATAAGCTCGCCATGACTGACAATATAAGCGTGCTCACAAACCGATAGAGTTTCACGCACGTTGTGGTCAGTAATTAACACACCAATACCACGTTGCTTTAGATGTTCAATGATTTTTTTTATATCAATCACTGAAATGGGGTCGACACCAGCGAATGGTTCGTCCAGTAAAATAAAAGTCGGCTCTGCCGCCAGTGCGCGGGCAATTTCGACCCGACGACGCTCACCACCTGACAGGCTCATGCCCTGGCTATTGGCAATATGGCCAATATTAAACTCTTCTAATAAGGCATCAAGCTGCTCTTCACGTTCGTTGGCTGATAGCGCTTTGCGGGTTTCTAAAATTGCCATCAGGTTATCGCGTACCGTCAGTTTGCGGAAAATAGAAGCTTCCTGTGGCAAGTAACCAATACCTCGTCGCGCGCGCTCATGCATCGGCAGCAAAGTGAGGTCGTTGTCATCCAGTAAAATTTGGCCTTTATCGCTGTTGACCAATCCAACAATCATATAAAAGGTTGTAGTTTTACCAGCACCGTTAGGCCCTAATAGCCCAATAACCTGCCCCTGGCTGACTTCCAGACTGACATCTTTAACCACCTGGCGACTCTTGTAGCTTTTGGCTAAATGTTTAACTCGTAGGGTGGCCATATTAAGGGTTCTCGTTATTATTTTTGTCTGAGTCGGTTTTCGGTTTTGGGGTGAAGATAGTAATGACGCGGCTGTTTTCTTCACCTGAGCTGGTTGCCGTTACCGTTTGCTCATCCAGATCATAGGTAATTAACTCGCCACTTGAACTGCTGCTGCCCTGAGATATTCGTGCGTTGCCACTTAACTCCAGTCGCTGCTCTCCCTGAAAGTAAGTGATTTTATTCGCCTCTGCGTTAATTTGATTACCATCATCCAGCGTTTGGCTATAAGTTGCCGGGCTGCCTTCGGCGACGAAGGTATCAGCTTGTTCCGCGTTTTCGCTGGCGGAGGCTTCTAACCGATCCGCGCGGATCAATAGCGTGCCTTGGCGAATAATGACATTGTCGGTTAAAACCAGACGGTTATTTTTGATATCGAGCTCTTCCTGGCTTGATTCCACTTCCATTGGCTGGCTAAAGTCAGACTTACCCTGAGCAAGCACCGCTGATGGTATCAAGGCAACCAGGATAAACTTACTCAGCAGGCTGGAAAATCGTTTTAACATGTCTTTTTAGCTCCATTCGTTCAGCTTTCAGGTCTGCGCTCATACCATTGCCGCGTATTAATAACCGAGGCCCGTGAATGCTTACGGGGTGCTCGGTGCTCATGGACTGATTTTTTAAATCAACAATCAGGTACTCGGTTAACACTTGTTTGATTCGAGTATCAGGTTCTAAAGCAAGGATTTCAACATCACGCTCTAAAATCAGGGTTTGATCGTCATAGAATGTTCCCTGCGTGGCACTCACTTCCCAAATTTCTTCACCTTGTTCAGAAAACACGGTGTAAACCGGCTGTTCAAGCTCGGTTAAACCAATTTGATTATAATGAGACATCTTGTCCGATTTAATTTTGTGAGCCAGTAAACCATCGCTTTCAAAAATTCGGGTTTGCAGACCAAAAGCAGTAAAATCAGGCTGCATCATTCGTGTTGCCGTGGCATTACTGCCATTCGTGTCATCGCCAAAAGGGCGCCAGACAAGTAGTAGTCCGGCGCCGAACAGCAAAATGAGAATGACAGTAACGCGCCGACTCACACACTGGCTCCTGTTGCCAGGTGCAGTTGCCCCTGGCTGAGCATAATCAAGTCGCAGACTTCACGCACCGCACCATGTCCACCGTGGCAACGGGAAATATAGTCCGCTTGTTGCTGTACTGAGGCATGAGCATCCTGCACCGCAATACCCAGCCCGGCCGCTTTGATCAACGCTAAGTCGGGTGTGTCATCGCCCACGTAAGCAACTTGGTCAATGCCCAGCTGCAGTTTCTCCAGCAATTCGCTAAAGGCGGCCGTTTTATCATTCTGTCCCTGATAAATGAAGCCGACACCCAAGTGTTCCATGCGATGTTCAACAATGCGAGAAGTTCTACCGGTGATAACCGCGGTTTCAACTCCTGACTTTTTTAAAGCTTTCATTCCAAACCCGTCGCGGGTGTGGAATGCTTTCAGTTCTTCACCGTCATTGCCTAAATAAATTCGGCCGTCAGAAAATACGCCGTCAACGTCCAGAACCAACAGTTTTATCTCAGAAAAGCGTTTAAACAGGCTCTTCTCGATATCACCGTACCAGGTATTAATACACTCCATCAGAGCACTCCCGCCCGCAGTAAATCATGCATGTTCATTGCGCCACATGGCTGCCCATCGTCGTTGGTGATGATAAGCCCGTTTATTTTACGATCTTGCATCAGTTTTAACGCTTCTGCTGCCAGCATGTCTTCGTTTGCGGTAATACAGGAGCGGGTCATAACGTCAGCTATGGGTGTTTTATGCACATCGACCCGGTTATCCAGAATGCGACGTAGATCACCGTCGGTAAATATGCCAGCTAAACGCTGATTGTCATCAACCACTGCCGTCATTCCCAGACCCTTACGTGACATTTCTAATAGCGCTTCGCTGATAATGGCATCAGCCGGAATAAGCGGGACTCTGTCGCCCGTGTGCATCACGTCGTGTAGGCGCAGTAACAGGCGCTTACCTAAAGAACCGCCGGGGTGTGACAGGGCAAAGTCATCCGCAGTAAAGCCGCGGGCATTGAGCAGGGCGACCGCAAAAGCGTCCCCCATCACCAATGTTGCCGTGGTAGACGCTGTAGGTGCTAAACCCAGTGGGCAAGCTTCCTGTTCAACGGCAATGCAAACATGAGTATCGGCAAGTCTTGCCAGGGTTGAATCTGGTTTGCCTGTCATTGATATTAAGGGAACGCCAAGACGTTTTATGACCGGAATAATGTTCAGTACTTCGGCGGTTTCACCGCTGTTGGATATGGCAATGACAACGTCCTGAGCGGCAACCATACCTAAGTCGCCGTGACTGGCTTCGCCCGGATGCACAAAAAACGCTGGCGTTCCGGTCGAGGCTAATGTTGCGGCAATTTTGCCACCGATGTGGCCGGATTTTCCCATGCCAGTGACGATGACGCGGCCTTTGCAGTTAAACAGTGTTTGGCAGGCCGCATCAAAGTTGTCATCTAAATATTGGTACAAACCATCAATCGCTTTTTTCTCGATATCCAGTACTTGTTCGCCCAGCAGCCGAAAATTCTGGGTTACTTGCTTCATTGTCATGCCTCTGGCGTTGTACTTTTGCTCTGTATAATACGTCATTCAGTGCAACTCTGCCTACCGTACTCAGGTAAATCTTGTATTTTATTGCAAAAATAATTACTATACCAACCAGACGGTTAATAAAGCCACTTTAGGTAAAGCGAAGACGTTATGGTAGAGAAAAAAGGAGCAGGGCGACCCAGTAACAGGGAAGTCATTCTGGATGCGGCAGACCAACTGGTTGCTGCTGAGGGGGCTGCTCATCTGACGTTTGATGCCTTAAGCCAAGAGACCGGTATCAGTAAAGGCGGTTTGCTTTACCATTTTAACAGCAAAGACTGTTTGCTTCAGGCGATGTTAAAACGCCGCGTTGAGCGATATGAAGCTTTGCGGGAGCAATACCATGAGCAATTTATTGATGACCCAAAAGGGGAATTAAAAAGTATCTTATTAGCGGCGCTTGATACGGATGCTGAATGCTCTCGCCTGGGAAGCGGCATGTTGGCCGCGGCAGCGACTAATCCGGAACTGCTAGGGCCATTGAAAGAACACGTGGCTGAGACTTTACAAAGACTGGAAGGCATTGCCGGGAGTAAAGTGGGGAAAACCTTATTTTATGCGGTTCATGGTGCTCGTTTGTTTGAGCAACTAAACTTATGTGACGCCTGCGTGCATGAGCGCGAAGACTTTGCACAATATTTACTGAAGCTTGTCGATGAATTGACAGAAATAGAGTCGATTCGCTGATAAGATTTGCAACATATTTTCGGTATCAGACTTTACCGACAGTCGCTAAACTAATGGGCTGCTAAACTCGTAACAGGAAACTGTCGTGACAAACTTGGTAGAACTTAAGGATCTGACTTTTGCGCATGGAGACCACCGGGTCTATGACGGGCTGTCGCTAAATGTTCCCAAAGGCAAAATGGTTGCCGTTATGGGCCCTAGTGGAATTGGGAAAACGACTTTGTTGCGGCTTATTGGCGGGCAACTGAAACCCGATAGTGGCAGTATTAAAGTGGCCGGAGAAGAGGTTCCACAGCTAAAGCGGGATGCGTTGTATCAACTGCGGAAGCGCATGAGCATGTTGTTTCAAAGTGGTGCCCTGTTCACTGATATGTCGGTTTACGAAAATGTGGCGTTTCCACTGCGTGAACACACAGACTTACCAGAAGAACTGATCCGCAGTGTTGTCTTAATGAAGCTGGAAGCTGTCGGGTTACGTGGTGCACGGCACTTAATGCCGTCGGAGTTATCCGGTGGTATGGCGCGTCGCGCAGCATTAGCAAGAGCCATTGCATTAGACCCTGACTTAATTTTGTACGATGAGCCGTTCGCGGGTCAGGATCCAATTTCTATGGCGGTGATTGTAAAATTGATTAAATCTTTGAATGAATCGCTGGGCTTAACCTCTATAGTTGTCTCCCATGACGTAAAGGAAGTTCTTTCGATTGCAGATTACGCTTATGTCATCGCTGATAAGAAAGTTGTCGGTCAGGGTACACCAGATGAGCTACGTAGCAATGACACGGCAATTATTCAGCAGTTTTTGAACGGCGCACCAGACGGGCCTGTGGCATTTCATTACTCCGACGATGATTTTACAACGGATTTGTTAAGGGGCGAGGGATGAGCCAGTTTTTTCAATCTATCGGGCGCCGAGTTTTAGATAGTCTGGCGGGTATTGGTTACGCGTTGGCGATGCTGATGAGCGCTATCATTGGTAAACCGCAACCACGCAAATCCTGGCCGCTATTTGTCAAACAAATGTATGTGGTCGGCGTACTGTCAATGCTGATTGTCATTGTCAGTGGTTTATTTATCGGAATGGTGCTGGGTCTGCAGGGCTATACCATTTTGGTCGACTACGGTGCCGAGCAGAGTCTGGGGCCGATGGTGGCGTTATCTTTACTGCGCGAATTAGGTCCCGTTGTTACAGGGCTTTTATTTGCAGGTCGTGCTGGTTCAGCGTTAACTGCAGAAATTGGTTTAATGAAAGCCACTGAACAACTGTCCAGTTTAGAGATGATGGCGGTTGACCCGCTACGTCGTGTTATCGCCCCGCGCTTTTGGGCTGGCTTAATCAGTATGCCGTTGCTGGCGCTAATGTTTTCAGCGGTCGGTATTTATGGCGGTTATCTGGTGGGCTCTGGTTGGCTGGGTGTCGATGAAGGCGCTTTCTGGTCGGTAATGCAGTCAGCTGTTGACTGGCAGGACGATCTGCTCAACGGCATCATCAAATCGATTGTATTTGCCTTCGTTGTTACCTGGATAGCTTTGTATAAAGGCTATCGTTCGGTACCAACTTCTGCGGGAATTAGTGCCGCGACAACGTCGACAGTAGTAACCGCGTCGCTGGCAATTTTAGGACTCGATTTTATTCTTACAGCTATCATGTTTGGTGGATAACCATGGAATCAAGAAAAACACAGTTATGGGTAGGCGTTTTCGTTGTGGTCGGTATTCTAGCCTTGTTCTTCATTGCGTTACGAGCGGCCAGCGGCACTATGACCACGTCAGGTGACAGTTATACCCTTTACGCTAAGTTTGACAATATTGGTAGTCTGAAAGTCCGTTCTCCTGTGAAAGTGGGAGGCGTTGTTGTGGGCCGTGTCACCGATATTTCATTGTCGGGCGACTATTATGAGCCACGCGTAGAAATGAGTATCAGTAAAGAATATGACCAGTTTTCAGAAACCAGTACGTTATCGGTGCTGACTTCCGGTCTGCTAGGTGAGCAATACCTTGGGCTTGAACCCGGTTTTATCGATGACAGCGTCGATACACTGGAGGACGGTGATATGATTACGGACACCAAGTCTGCGCTCGTTTTAGAGAATTTAATTGGCCAGTTCCTGTTTAGTCAGGGTAACGATTAAGTGGTAAGGAGAACACCATGGCAGTAAAACAATGGATAGCAGCGCTAGCTGTAACGTGTTTATTAGTTGCATCAGCGTCTGCGGATTTAATCCGCAATGAGAATCCTCACGAGCTGTTAAAAGAAGTTGCCGAGAAGACATTTGGCCGGATAGAGGCGGACAGAGGTAAAATTGATAAGGATCCGAACTACCTGAAGGACATTGTCGAAGAGGAAATGATGCCGTACGTTGACAGTCTGTATGCATCAAAGAAGGTACTGGGCCGTTATTTTCGCGATACGGATAAAGAACAACGTGAGCGCTTTTACCGGGCATTCTATGATTATTTAGTGGCAACCTATGCGCGTGCGTTTACTCAATATGATGAAGATATACACACGGTCAGCTTTGAACCCAGCAATGAGCTTGCTGACGATGCTCGCTCTGCCATTGTCCGTACCCGGGTGAAAGAAGAGGGACGCCCTGAAATTCGTCTGGACTTCCGCATTCGTTACGATTCAGATGAAGAAATTTGGAAAGCTTATGACTTAGTGGTAGAGGGCGTGAGTCTTCTGAACAGCAAGCAAAGTGAAATTTCTTCTGTTATTCGTGCTAACGGAATTGACAAGACCATCGAACTGATTGAAAAGAAAGCTTCTGAACCTATCAAGGCCGACGACGAAGTTGAAAATCCGGCAGAGGGAATTTAATGAGCACACAGCAACTCGGTTTGGCCTCGGTCAACGTTAGTGATGATAAAACTTTGGTGTTTAGTGGTTCACTGACTCGTCACAGCGTCGCTAACCTTTGGTTACAGCGAAAAGACTGGCCGGTCAGAAAAGAAACCAAGGTTGATTTAACGGATGTTGACGTTATTGATACTGCCGGTGTTGCCTTTTTGCTTGAGATCCTGAAACTTATTGGGAATGGTAAAGGGCCGTTGGTGTGCGTTGGAGCCTCCGAGCAGTTGAAACAAATTGCCCGCGTTAGTGGCGTTGAGTCATTGCTTTCGTTAAGCTAGGGGGTCTTACTAACTTTTAAGCCAACGGCAGATAAGAATGAATACTGAAGAACTTAAAAACTTGCTTAATGATGCGCTCTCTTTAGAAGAGCTACTGGTCAAAGCTGAAGGCGCAAACGTTGAAATTATTGCTGTCAGCGAAGACTTTAAAGAGATGAGTCGGGTAAAGCGTCAGCAAGCAGTGTATGGACCTTTAAATCCCTTAATTGCAGATGGTTCTATCCATGCTGTCTCGATAAAAGCCTACACGCCTGAAGACTGGGCGCGTGATAAAAAATTAATGATGCCATAAGGTTGTTGGTTAGTTGATGGATAAATTTAAAATACGTGGTGGTCAACCGTTATCCGGTGCTGTCACCATTTCAGGCGCGAAAAACGCCGCTTTGCCTATCTTAATGGCGTCGTTGTTGCCTTCAGAACAAGTCACGTTATCTAACGTTCCGGACTTGCACGACGTGGATACCACGCTGGAGTTGCTGGACTGTCTGGGTATTAGCCACAGCAGCCTGAACAACAATCGTGTCTGCATCGATCCAACAACACTGAATCATTTTAAAGCGCCCTACGATTTAGTTAAAACGATGCGAGCTTCTATTTTGGTCTTAGGTCCGTTATTGGCTAAAACTGGAAAAGCGGAGGTTTCGCTTCCTGGTGGCTGCGCAATAGGTGCCCGACCCGTTAATCTGCATATTGAGGGTTTACGCAAAATGGGGGCCCACATTGATGTCGAAAATGGTTATATCAAGGCTTTCGTCGAAGGTCGTCTTAAAGGCGCTGAAATTCTGTTAGATACGGTCAGTGTTACTGGTACTGAAAATTTGATGATGGCGGCGGTACTGGCAGAAGGCGAGACTGTGATAGAGAACGCGGCTCGTGAACCGGAGGTTATCGATTTAGCGAATTTCCTGAATAGCTTGGGCGCTAATGTACGTGATGCTGGCTGCGATACTATTCATATAACCGGTGTCGATAAGCTGCATGGTGGTGAATACAGCGTCATGCCCGATCGTATCGAAACGGGGACCTTTCTAGTTGCAGCTTTAGCAACAGGCGGCTCTGTTCGTTGTGAAAAAACCGATCCGGCAAGCCTGGATGCTGTTCTCAAGAAACTGGAAGAAGCGGGCGCAAGTATTGAGAAAGGCGACGACTGGATAGCCTTGCAGAGTAAAGGGCGACCTAAAGCGGTGAATATTATAACTGCCCCGCATCCTGCATTCCCGACCGATATGCAGGCTCAATTCTGCGCTTTAAATGCTATTGCAGAAGGTACTGCAGGTATTCGTGAAACCATTTTCGAAAATCGGTTTATGCACATTCCTGAGCTAAGGCGTATGGGGGCTAATGTCGAGTCAGATGGGAATACGGCCTTGTGCCATGGCGTCGAGGAATTAACCGGTGCCGAGGTAATGTGTACCGATTTACGTGCTTCCGCGTCTCTGGTTATAGCTGGCCTTGTTGCTACTGGCGAAACTATAGTCGAACGCATCTATCATATTGATCGTGGTTATGAAGGTATTGAGAAAAAGCTCCAAGCGATAGGAGCGGATATCGAGCGAGTGACGGCTTAAAACAGCCGTCCTTCGTTTTAACGAGGCAATTCAGCAACAGTAACCGTGGTTGTCATGCGCGTGTCTCCACGGTAGAACTCGATTTCGAGTTGAGAGCCCGGTTTACTATTAGCCACACGATCAAGTCCCTCCGGAGCGGATCGAACAGGTTTACCAGCAATGGCGACTAAAAAGTCATTTCTCTGCAACCCGGCTTTTGCCGCAGGGCCTTCGCGTTCAACATCAGTCACTAAAATACCCGACAAGGACTGCTCTTCACTGAAGTTAGGGTTAACACTGATGCCGATGTAGCCACGTACCACCTCGCCTTCCTGAATCAGTGTTTTCATCACCTTGCGAGCATTCTCATAAGGTACGGCAAAGTAAATACCTTCGCCGCCGTCACCAAAAGCTGAATTGTAGCGAGCGTTATTGATGCCGATGAGCTCTCCGGCTGTATTGACCAACGCACCACCGGAAGCTCCCTGATTGATCACGGCATCCATCTGAATGAGGTCGGAGTACGAGTTGCTGACCCCAACCCGGCCACCACTGGCGCTAATGATTCCCTGAGTGATCGTCTGGCCAATGTTATACGGATTACCGATAGCAAGAACAATATCGCCAACTTGAATCCGGCGTGTTGACTGAACGGGGATAACCGGAAGATTATCGGCGTCAATTTTGAGCACAGCAAGGTCGGTATAGCGATCGCTGCCGATTATCTGAGCGGCATAGCGCCTACCGTCTTGCAAAGCCACTTCAACTTTATCGACATTATCCACCACATGGTGAGCCGTCAGAATATAGCCCTGAGAGTCCATAATGACACCGGAACCCAGACGCAAGACACGCGATGACTGAGGTTGATAATAAGACCCCTGTATTTCACCCATGCTGTATATATTAACGACTGCAGGAGCTGCTTTGCGAACAGCCTGGTTGAAAGAGATAATTTCAGAGTTCGTTTGGCTTAAAGACTCTGACTGCCCCCAAAATGGCTGGGTGACAATAACAATAGCCGCAACAACAAGGCCTAAGCCAACTGACTGAAGCAAAAATCTTAGGGTTGACGAGAGTTGTTGCATATCTGCTTCCGGTTAAATTAGGTGGTATCAGCATAGCACTGATACCACCTGCCTGTCACAATGTCAGTTTGTGTTGCGCAGCACGATAAAGAGTGAACTGTCGTCACGCTTAATATTCAGCGCGATAACACCGGCTTTGTCTTCTATAGCAGCACGCAGTTCGGCCACATTATTCACTCTCACTCTGTTAACGCCTTGAATAATATCGCCTTCTTCGAGCCCAATGCGAGCTGCTGGAGAACGTTCTTCTAGCTCCGTAACTTCAATACCATTGCCGGCTTCAGATGCAACCAACGTGGCTCCCTCTAAAGCCGGGTGAATCGAGGCAGCGGTAACAGCGGTATCCTGTGCACCCAGGGTGACATCAACCGATAGTTCTTCTCCATCGCGGATAATACCAAGCTCTATTGACTTGCCTGAGCCTATCGAGCCCACAAGCGCGCCCAGCTCCGAGAATGAGCGAATGGTTTGTTTATCAACTGAGATGATAACGTCACCGGATTCAATCCCTGCATCGGCCGCCGAACTACCTGGAACGACCTGAGAAACGAAAGCGCCCCGATTTACTGGAATATTCAGCGCCTGAGCGACATCGTGGGTCAGATCGTTTCCACGAACACCTAATACGCCGCGGCGTACTTCACCAAACTCAATGAGCTGTTGTACTAAATTATTCATCATGTCTGACGGGATAGCGAAGCCGATACCGATATTCCCTCCATTAGGGCCCAGTATTGCGGTGTTAATCCCAATCAACTTGCCATCTAAGGTAACCAAAGCCCCACCTGAGTTACCACTGTTGATGGCGGCATCGGTTTGAATAAAGTTTTCCAACTCCTCAATACCCAGCCCGCCACGTCCTAATGCGCTGACAATGCCTGAGGTTACTGTCTGACCGAGCCCAAAGGGGTTGCCAATTGCGACCACAAAATCACCGACTCGTAAATCGGATGATTTACCTAACTCAATAGAGGCAAGGTCTTCGCCATTTTCGATTCTTAGCAAAGCCACATCGCTTCGCTTGTCTGTGCCTATCACCTTGGCATCAAATTCGCGGCCGTCTTTTAAAGTGACCAGAATTTCGGTCGCATCATCAATGACGTGGTTGTTGGTGACCACATAGCCATTCTCTGCGTCAATGATGACGCCTGATCCTAGCCCCTGAAATGGGCGTTCTTGCACTTGCTCTCGTGGCGAGTTAGGGCCAAAGAAGAATCGAAGAGCGTCCGGTAAACGCTGACGCACTTCGCGCTTGCCTTTCACGGAAATATTAACGACGGCAGGAGTAACCTCTTCCAGCATGGGGGCTAAAGTGGGTTGTTCGTCACCGTTACTAAAAAATGGAATACCGGCCTGAGCCGAAGTAATAGGGGTAAAGCTAAAAACAATGAGTAAACTGAATAAAGCTAAGACTCGTTTCATGGTTTGAGTGACTCCTTAATCAAGCACTAACAAGCGATCTGCGAGTTAAGACCGCTTGCTAGCAATATGAGTTCACTCTAAAAGTGTTTCAAGATGTTTTTGAGGACTCTTTATCTGATTTTTCTTCGTAGCTGTTTGAAAATAAACCACTAGAGCCTTCAGTGTAGTCGCGGGGAATGTCGTTGGCGCTGTAACTGTCGCGGCCAGAGCGGTGATCTTTGTTCAGCGAATTGGCAACGCGCAATTGCTTAAGTGTGTCTTCAGAGAAAAAAGGCAGGTCGCTCTGGCCTTCATTTTTCTCCAAAAGCTCAGCACTTTGGTTCAGATAACTCTGTAAGCGTTGCTGAGTATCCGCCAGTTGCTCAACCATAGCGTTGGCTGTTGCGAAATGTTCAGCCACTTCTCGCTGGTAGTCTGTCAAGCGCTGTTCGCTTTGCTGAACTTGCTCTTCCAGGTCGCCGGACTGACCTTTTGATTGACTGTAACGAGCTGCGAAAAAACCAATGATTGCACCAGCAATGACCAACAGAACCCCAATAATCCAACTCATAATTAACTCCTGAACAAGCTGCTACAGCTGCGAATGATTGCTGCGCTTCACCTTCATGGTAACATATTACCTTATAGGATAATCCCAACTGAGGTGAAGTGGTAGTGTCCAAACAGCAAATGTCTCCATTAGAACGTTATCAATATGATATCGAACACAATGGCTTCTCGGAAGATGAAGCCCAGCTTAACGCCGTTAAACATTTGCAAAGACTGCATGACGAGCTTGTTGAGTGGCACGGTTATCAGACCTTACCAAGCTGGCGGAAGTGGTTAAGCAAAGCTCCTGACAGACCTCAGGGCATTTATTTTTGGGGCGGTGTCGGACGCGGGAAAACCTATCTGGTCGATACCTTTTTCGAAAGCCTGCCTATTGAGCGTAAGTGGCGCATTCACTTCCATCGCTTTATGCACCGGGTACACAGTGAACTGAAACAACTCGATAAACAGAGTGACCCGTTGCACATCGTTGCAGATAAAATTGCGGGTGAAGCGCTGATTGTCTGCTTCGATGAGTTTTTTGTGCAGGACATTACTGATGCGATGTTGTTGGGTAAGTTGTTTGAATGCTTGTTTGAGCGAGGTGTTGTTCTGGTTGCTACGTCCAATATTATCCCTGACGACCTGTACAAAAATGGTTTGCAGCGTGCGCGATTTATTCCAGCGATAAAACTGATTAAACGACACTGCGATGTGGTGAATGTAGACAGTGGTATCGATTACCGGTTAAGAACGCTGACACGAGCGGAAATTTTTCACTCACCGTTGGATGAACAGGCAGATAAAAACCTATGGCAGTATTTCAAAGAGCTGGCTCCGGAGTGCAAAGACCGATACGAGTCGGACTGTATTGATATCGAAGGTCGGGATATCGATGTACGAGCTGAGTGCGACGATGTGGTGTTCTTTGATTTTGCTTCTCTTTGTAAAACGGCGCGCAGTCAAAACGATTACATGGAAATAGCGAGAATCTATCACGCTGTCCTTATCAGTAATGTCGAACAAATGGGCGCAGGAAAAGACGATACTGCCAGACGCTTTATTGCGTTAGTTGATGAGTTTTACGAACGTCGGGTAAAACTCATTTTGTCAGCCGAAGTGGATATCGAATCACTTTATACCGAAGGTCAATTAACTTTTGAGTTCCGCCGCTGTGTCAGTCGACTGCAAGAAATGCAAAGTCAGGAATATCTGGCAATGGCGCATAAAGCATAAATTTCAGAAAATGCGTGATCTTTAACCGCATTTTTCCTATAATCCGCGCAGCCCACGTTACAGTCCGTTGTGTTACCTAACGTAATGCAGCGGTCGCAGCAGATAACTAAATGATTTTTATCATTTTTTTATTGTTGTGATTCGCGGGGAAGCCCGGAATTACTGTCCGTGAACTTTTAAAATGTAGGTTTTATACAATGAAAACATTTGTAGCCAAGCCAGAAACGGTAAAACGCGACTGGTACGTAGTAGACGCTGAAGGCAAAACTTTAGGTCGTTTAGCTACTGAAATCGCTCGTCGTTTACGCGGCAAGCACAAGCCTGAGTACACTCCTCACGTTGATACTGGCGATTATATCGTTGTTATTAATGCTGAGAAAGTTGCCGTTACCGGTAACAAAGCTCAGGACAAGATGTACTACTCGCACACTGGATTTCCGGGTGGTATCAAATCAATCAGCTTTGAAAAACTGATTGCTAAGAAACCAGAGATGGTCATTCAGAAAGCGGTGAAAGGTATGTTACCCCGTGGTCCATTGGGTCGTGCCATGTTCCGTAAACTGAAAGTGTACGCAGGTACTGAGCATAACCATATTGCTCAACAACCTAAACAACTGGATATATAATACGGAGCAAGAACACTATGGCAGATAATCAATACTACGGTACTGGTCGTCGCAAAAACTCCACGGCTCGCGTATTTTTGCGTCCTGGTAGCGGCAACATCCAAATTAACAACCGTGAACTGAACGAATACTTTGGTCGTGAAACGGCTCAGATGGTTGTTCGTCAACCATTAGAGTTAGTTGAAATGACTGAGAAGTTTGACATGTACATCACCGTAAGTGGTGGTGGTACGACAGGTCAGGCGGGTGCAATTCGTCACGGTATTACTCGTGCATTAATGCAATACGACGAAGCTTTACGTGGTCCATTACGTAAAGAAGGTTACGTTACTCGTGACGCTCGTCAGGTTGAACGTAAGAAAATCGGCTTGCACAAAGCACGTAAACGTCCACAGTTCTCAAAGCGTTAATTCGTCTTTATTTATTGTGGCAAAACCCAGCTTCGGCTGGGTTTTTTTATGCCTGTACGAAATGGAAATACACCAATAAGGGCGGCTATTAAGCTTGTAAAAAGTGTGTCTTTTCATTATCATCTCAAAGCATTTTCTGTAATCCGCATAAGCGGACAAAGCAGCAGCTAATTCCCGACTTCGCGACAATGTATCGTGGAGCGTCCAAAACTGGAGAATAGATGGATGAGCAATGCGCCTGTAGATAAAGGCCGCCGTCGTTTTTTGACCGTCGCAACCTCAGTGGTAGGTGGTGCAGGAGCGGTGGCTGTCGCCGTTCCTTTCATAGCATCATGGAACCCGAGTGCAAGAGCGAAAAACGCGGGAGCGCCAGTAGAAGTAAATATACGCAAAGCTGAGCCCGGTCAGCTAATCCGTGTGAAGTGGCGTGGTAAACCTGTATGGGTCGTACGCCGTACACCGGAAATGCTTGAAGGGTTGTCGAAAGTAGAAGACAGACTTCGTGATCCAAAATCAGAACAACCACAACAGCCAGAGTATGCACAGAACCAGCATCGCTCTATCAAAGAAGAATTCTTTGTTGCGGTTGGAATCTGCACTCACTTGGGTTGTTCCCCATCATACCTGGAAAATGGGATGGGCGATCACGTTGATGGCGTTGATTCTGGCTTTTTCTGCCCGTGTCACGGTTCTAAGTTCGACATCGCAGGTCGCGTTTTTGAAAGCGTTCCGGCACCTCTGAACTTAGCTGTGCCACCGCATTATTTTATCGACGACAACACCATTTTGGTGGGTGAAGATAAGGGGCAAGCATAATGTTTAAGCGATTTGTAGAGTGGATGGATGCCCGCATCCCCATGACAAAAACCTGGAACATCCACCTGGCGCAGTATCCGGCTCCCAAAAACTTTAATATGTGGTACGTGTTTGGCTTCTTGGCCACAATCGTACTGGTTAACCAAATACTGACAGGTATTTGGTTAACCATGAACTACGTACCAAGCGCTGACGGCGCATTTGCGTCAGTCGAATACATCATGCGTGACGTCGAATACGGTTGGTTGTTGCGGTACATGCACTCCACTGGAGCGTCAGCGTTTTTCGTTGTCGTGTACCTGCATATGTTCCGCGGCATGATGTATGGCTCTTACCAAAAGCCACGTGAGTTGATTTGGCTGTTTGGTATGTTCATCTTCCTGGTATTGATGGCAGAAGCCTTCATGGGTTACTTGCTACCTTGGGGACAAATGTCTTACTGGGGTGCGCAGGTTATTATCTCATTGTTCGGTGCCATTCCGGTTATTGGTGATGACCTTACCTTATGGATCCGTGGTGACTACGTCATATCGGGGGCTACGCTAAACCGATTCTTCGCACTGCACGTCATTGCGTTGCCACTGGTACTGGTTATTCTGGTCTTTTTACATATTGTCGCTTTACATGAAGTTGGCTCTAACAACCCTGATGGGGTTGATACGAAAAAACCGAAAGGCTCTGTACCAGACGAAGAAAAACCGAAGTTCAAGTTCCACGAGCGTTTTACTAACAAGAAAGACGTTGTCGATTCTATTCCGTTCTATCCTTACTATATCCTTAAGGATTTATTCGGCTTTAGCATATTCTTGTTCTTCTTCTGCTACGTTATTTTCTTCAATCCGGAGATGGGTGGATTTTTCCTTGAGCCGCCTAACTTTGAACCAGCGAACCCGTTGAAGACACCAGAGCATATTGCTCCAGTATGGTATTTCACACCGTTCTACGCCATTTTGCGCGCGGTGCCGGATAAACTGTTTGGCGTCATCTTAATGTTTGCTGCCATTGTCTTTCTGGCTTTGTTGCCTTGGTTAGACCGTGGTCGAGTACGCTCTATTCGCTATCGTAGCCTGTTGCATAAGCTGAACTTAACGGTATTTGCAATCAGCTTCGTTGTACTGGGTTATCTGGGAACGCAGCCTGCAACGCCAGTTGCAACGGTGTTCGCACAGATATTTACGTTCCTGTACTTTGCATTCTTCGGGCTGCTCTGGTTCTACAGTAAGCGCGAGAAGACTAAACCGGTACCAGAAAGGGTGACGTCGAAATGAAAAAATTGTTAATCGCTCTTGTAACCTTGGTTCCGTCGCTGGTATTTGCGGCGGATCCGGCCGTTCCATTGGACAAGGCTGAAGTCGACTTACACGATAAAGCCTCACTGCAGCGCGGTGCGCAGCTGTATATGAACTACTGTCTTGGCTGTCACCAATTGGAATATCATCGTTACAATCGTACCTTTGAGGATATTGGTATCCCACAAGAACTGGGAGAAAAACATCTGCAGTTCACGGGCGATAAAGCCGGTGATCTGATCACCAACAACATGAATTCAGATTCAGCCGCGAATTGGTTTGGTACAGCGGTACCGGATTTAACCAACGTTGCTCGAGTAAGAGGTGCTGACTGGATTTATACTTACCTGCGCTCATTTTATAAAGATGAGAGCCGTCCTTTTGGTGTGAATAATGCGGTATTCCCTAATGTGGGAATGCCTCATGTGCTGGAAGAACTGCAGGGGCTCCCTGAGAAAACTTATGAAGAGCGCATGATAGACGGTGAAATGAAAGAAGTTTACGTCGGCTTAAAAAGCGATGGAAGCGGCCGTTTATCGGAAAGTGAATATGATCAAGCGATGTTGGACTTAACAGCATTTCTGGTTTATACCGGAGAGCCAATGTTGTTAGAACAGCGTCGAACTGGTTGGTTTGTCTTTGGTTTCCTGCTGGTATTCACCGTTCTGGCATGGTTACTGAAAAAAGAGTTTTGGAAAGACCTGAAATAATCAGGGCTTATCAGTCTGTTAGACAACGACTCAAGAAAGGGTGGCTTGCCACCCTTTTGCCGTTGATATTATCTGGAGAAAGGAATGGCTGTTGCAGCAAATAAACGCTCAGTAATGACGTTATATTCAGGAAAGGATGACTTAAAGAGTCATCAGGTACGTCTGGTGTTAGCTGAGAAAGGTGTTGGTGTCGAAATTACGTATGTGACCGACGAAAGTACGCCGGAGGATCTGTTACAGCTTAACCCGTACCCAGAGGCTAAGCCGACTCTCGTTGACCGCGAACTCGTACTTTATAACGCGCAAATTATCATGGAATATCTTGATGAGCGTTTCCCACATCCTCCGCTGATGCCGGTATACCCGGTTGCCCGTGGCACGAGTCGTCTTATGATGTATCGAATCGAGCGTGACTGGTACAGCTTAGCTGAGAAAATTCAGAAGGGCGACGCGCAAGCAAGGCAGGAGTTGAAAGAAGGCATTCTTTCTTTGGCGCCAATATTTGCTGATACGCCGTATTTCATGAGTGAAGAGTTCAGCTTGGTTGATTGCTATTTAGCCCCTCTATTATGGCGCTTGCCGGCTTACGGTATTGATTTAGAGGGTCAGGGCGCGAAAGAGATCAAGCAATATATGGTACGTTTATTTGAACGTAAAACGTTCCAAGACTCTTTAACAGAAGAAGAGAAAGAGCTCGCCCGTCATTAATTTCATCGACGTCGAGGAGTAGTGCTATGACGCCGAAAAGACCCTATCTGCTTCGTGGGTTGTACGAGTGGATTGTTGATAATGATCTGACGCCGCATTTGGTTGTTGATGCAACCATTGTTGGTACTGTTGTGCCGCAAAACTTTGTCAGCGAAGGCCAAATTGTTCTTAACATTTCGCCGACAGCAGTGCAGGGCTTGCAGTTAGCTGATCATGAAGTTCGCTTTAGCGCGCGCTTTGGTGGGCAACCTATGCAAGTGATTGTTCCAATGACCGCCGCTTTAGCGATTTATGCTCGTGAAAATGGAGCTGGTGCAATGTTTGAAGCTGAGCCTGAGCTTGATAAGATGCCTGAGCCTGAAGAAGAGCAGGGCAGCACTGAAACAGAGCAAAAAACGGCTAAGAAAAAACCCAACTTAAAAGTTGTTAAGTAAAATTGAAAGCACTAACGCTTAATGGTTAGTGCTTTAATTACCCGCTCGACCCCTTCAACATTTCTGGCAACTTCAACGGCTGCATCCGCTTCTGCCTGACTTACGTGACCCAGTAAAAAGACTTCCGCATTTTCTGTGACCACTTTAATGTTGGTGGCATCAATTGACTTGTTGTTAGCGAATTTAAGTTTTACTTTGCTGGTTATCCAGCTATCTCCTGCGCGAACAGATGCTGAGGCTTTTGACCCAATGCGTAATTGATTGAAAATCTTATTGATGCCGTTGGTATCTCTGATGACGTCTTCTGCTCTTCTTTTTAACGCTTCACTTGGTACCTGACCAACTAATAAAACGTTGGTGTCATAGCTAATAGCAGCGACACGAGAGTCTTCAAGCTGCTCGTCACTTCCTAATTTTGCATTCGCTTTCATTTCTATCGTCTGGTCGTCAACTTGGGTTCCTATCGTGCGTGGGTCAGTAGCCGATGATATGCCAACTGCGGCAGCACCGACGGCAACCGCCGCGCAGCCTTGTAAGCTCAATAAGCTGATAAAAATGACGGGCAAAACGGATTTAGATAATGTCATATGCATCAGTGCTCCTGCGGAAAAATAGTATTTTCGATTTGTTCACATAGACCATGAACGATAAACAACTGAGTTTCCAGTATACGGGCTGGATTTAAACTGGGAACCCTTAATTCAATGTCATTAGCACCTAACAGGCCGGAAACAGAATCGTTGCCTTCTCCGGTTAAGGCGATAATCAACATATCGCGACTGATAGCGGTTTCCATAATAGCAGTGAGTTCTTCGTTCTCTTGATTATCAGCGATAACCAGCAAAATATCACTTGCCTGACCCAGGGCCGCCAGCTGCTTTTGCTTTCCTGCATTTAGGGCCAGTACAGGAAAAGGAGGGCGTTCCAGTTTCATACCGTCAGTCATAAGATTAGAAAAGTGCTGAGCGATGACTCCGGTTGTGCGGTCGCCGCAGCAAAATACACGCTGCCCATTTAGCAGGTTGGCCACTAACAGTTCGACGGTGGTTGCCATCTCATCTGTCAGGCTCTCAACAGCGGAAATTTGTGTCTGGATACTCTCTGTAAAGAGCGCTTTAATTAACTCGTCATTCATAGTCAGAATGCGTCCTTAAACCATTCAATTCTTGTTGGCTGACCAACTATAGCGATAACATCAAAACGTATAGCGGCGGTATGTTCATCGATATTATTACTGAGCAAATAATAACGAGCTGTATGCCGAATCCGGCGGCACTGCTGTGGCTGAATTTGCTCTAATACGGCAGCAAAGTTTTCGTGTTGTCGATATTTAACTTCGCAAAACACCCAGTAAATACCTTCACGAGCTATAATATCAATTTCGCCACCATCGATGCGGTAATTTTTGCAAATAATTGTAAGGTTATGCTTTTCCAGAAATTCGGCGGTGAGTAATTCGGCTCTTTTACCGGTAGCGACTTCCTGCATTACTAGACCCCTCTGCTAAGGTGATTTCTCCTTTGCTAAAGGTAGCCCAAATAAGCTCGCGCTGGACCACGGCATCGTCAATATGAAGGTTTCCGCTAAGACCTGACCAGGTCAGTCCCGGCATCCGTCGCATCATTTCCAGGCGTTGTATCAGTGAAACGCTGTCATAGCCCATAGCGGTTAGACGGGCAAGTGAAAGTCCCCATCCGTTACGCAGTTCAAGCCACTGACTTAAAAGGATATTTTTCCCGGAGTTTGCCACCAACCAGGGAATATCGGAAAAGATAATGCCGTTAAGATCGGGATCGCCTAAACGGTTTTTTAATTCATGAGTGGCTGAGCTGGCATAGACCGGTATAGGCTCAGCAAAAGGTGAAACGCTGACATCAATAAAGGGTTTTAACAGACGCGTTTGTTGTAGGTTTCCGGGCAGGTAAATAGCGCTAATGTCGCGGCGGCTGCGCTCTTGTTCTTCAACAATAATTTTACCGGCGGCAATTTTTACGGTACGAATACGCTGTTGACTGTCGGTTAATCCCAGTGAATTCTCAACCGTTGCTTTCATATCGCCGCGTTCAGAAAAGTAAGAAACGGTTGGCTCGCCCGCTTTGTCGTTACTCCAGCTCGATTTAAAAGCATCAACCATTCTCTGACCACCGGATGTATCTGCCGCAATCACCAAGGCGCTTTTGGATTCTGTAAACTGCTGATTGACTCGTTGCGCCGCCTGCCGAGCTTCGGTATCTGGGCTTAGTGCGAAAAAAACGTTGGTGGATGATTGTTTTACTGAGCTTTCATCAACTTGGTTGAGGAATACCTGAGGAACTTCCGGCAGTGGTTGCGTGGCCCAGGCCGCTACGTTCTCTTTTAATAGGGGACCAATAATACCTACCGGATTAATGGACTGTATTTGTGCTTTGTGGGCTTCAATGTCCTCTTTTTCACTATCAATAAAAACGACTTGAAGATCGTTTGTTTCACCCGTGCGAGCAATAATACCATCGCGGATAGCCTGGCCCTGTTGCTGATACCGACCCGATAGTGGCAGTAAAACAGCGATGGTTGATTCTGAGGCAATACCTTTGGAAGCCTCAGTTTGTGGTTTCTGCCAGCTCTCTACTAATGTTACCGCGTCGTGATCCGTATAACTCTGCAGCCATTGGTCCAGATAACCCGTAAGACTGCCCGGGTGGGTCATAGCCTGGTGATGAAAGTCTACCAGTCGCCACCAGCCGGCCAGAGCGACGTCATTAGGGCGTTGTTGCGGAAGTTGAGATGCGGTAATTTGGCGCGCAACGGACCAGATGGTTTCAGCGTTTAGTTGCGCAGCAAAGCGTTGTGCATCGACTTGCCAGACAAGTGCTTTCCAGTAATCCTGCCGCTGGTAAGCGGCTTGCGATAGCAATTGCAAACTAAGAGAACGGAATTCGCGTTGGTTAAACTGTGTTGGTATTCCCTCGAGCTCTTCTTCAACTTTTGGCCACTGCTGTTGTTCAGCTGCCCAACGAGCTTTTGCCAAACGGTAATACTTTTGACTGTGATGAGTGATTTTTTGCGAACTCAGCTGAGATAAAACTGCGGCTGCCTGTTGCCACCTTTGTTCGTTTTGGAATGCGTTAGCGGCACGTACCAGGGCGGAGTGTTGCGCAACATCGTTAGCTGCATTGTGGGCTTCTTCCAACCAGTCCTGTGCGGACTTTTCTTCAGTTAAGCTCAGATCATGATCAGTGACATCAGCCGTCTCTGCAGGCTCTTGGGTTTGCTGATCAGGTGCTGATGTACACTGAGTAAGTACCAGCAGAGCCAGTAAGGCTAAAAATACGAATGAATGAGTTCTAAACACTGTAAGGTTCCGCTTTGGTGCCTGTTCGGTGATACTATAAACGGCATTGACGTTGGAAACAAACAGAGACTGATTATGGCAGAGCAAGGCATTCTTTATATCGTACCAACCCCTATCGGTAACTTGGGTGATATAACGGAAAGAGCATTAAAAACATTAGCAGAGGTTGCCGCTATTGCAGCCGAGGATACGCGGCATACACGCAAACTTATGCAGCACTATGGAATACAGAATGACGTCTTTGCACTGCATGAGCACAACGAAAGTCAACGTGCGGATGCGGTTATCGAACGTTTGCAGCAAGGGGATTCACTGGCATTGGTGAGTGACGCTGGAACGCCGTTAATCAACGATCCGGGCTATGTACTGGTACATCGTTGCCGCGAACAAGGTCTAAAAGTCATCGCCTTACCGGGCGCTTGTGCTGTGACTGTTGCTTTATCGGCGGCCGGATTACCCACGGACCGATTTTCTTTTGAAGGCTTTTTTCCTTCCAAGCCACAGCAGCGGCGGGCTAAACTCGAGCAGTTGCGAACTGAAACGCGAACGGTTGTGGTCTATGAAAGTCCTCACCGAATTTTGCACACTTTAGCCGATATGGATGCGGTGTTAGGTAAAGCTCGGAAACTCGTGCTTGCTCGCGAGCTCACCAAACAGTTTGAAACCTATTTAAGTGGCAGTGCGGCGGAGTTACTGCAAGCTTTAACGGATGATACGAACCAGCAGCGCGGTGAAATGGTGTTATTGATAGCGCCCTTGCCGCCGGAAACGGAAAGCAGTGACGGGCCCGGAGAAGCCGCTAAGCGCACGTTATTATTGCTGCTAGAAGAGTTGCCGTTAAAGAAAGCCGCCGCTATGACGGCTAAAATTCATGACGAACGAAAAAATGTGCTTTATCAGTGGGCGTTAGATAATAAAAATAAGGAGTGAAACAAAGATTGAGTTAACGCCTGTCGCAGCGTAGAATCCTCCGCGGAGAGCTGGCCAGACAATCGCCGCCTGTTTACAGGGGGAGGAAAGTCCGGGCTCCATAGGGCAGGGTGCCAGGTAACGCCTGGGCGGTGTAAGCCGACGACCAGTGCAACAGAGAGTAAACCGCCGATGGCTGCTTGCAGCACAGGTAAGGGTGAAAGGGTGCGGTAAGAGCGCACCGCGCAACTGGCAACAGTTTGTGGCACGGTAAACTCCACCCGGAGCAAGGTCAAATAGGGGTTCTTTGGCGCGGCCCGCGTTGAACCCGGGTAGACTGCTTGAGGGTCAGGGCAACCTGATCACTAGATGAATGATTGTCCACGACAGAACCCGGCTTATCGGCCGGCTCTCCACCTTATTTCCTGCGTTAGAATTGCCATCGACGTAAAAACTCGAGTAATTCCTTCAGTGGCAGTGGCTCACTAATAAAATACCCTTGCGCGAAGTCGCATTGCTGTTGCTGCAACAGCTCCCATTGCTGTTTGGTTTCTACACCCTCGGCAATAACATCAATATCGAGTGCCCTGGCAACTCGCAATAATGCATCCAGCAAGGCTACCTGTATCCGGTCATCGGGCGCGTGATTTAAAAAACTGCGGTCAATTTTTAAATAATCTACCGGGTAGCGTTGTAAATAATTCATACTGGAATAACCCGTACCAAAGTCATCGATAGCCAATTGCACACCTTGCGAACGTAGATAGTGCAAAATCTGTAACTGGCGCTGCTTATTACTCATCAATAACGACTCGGTAATTTCAAAAGTGATACTCGAGCTGGGAATGTTGTGCTGTTTAATACAGGACAACCATTGTTTAGCCGCTTCCATATCGTTCAGTTCGCGTTCTGAACGGTTAATCGACACTTCAATTGGGTACCCTGACTTATGCACCAGGGTCCAGTCGATACAGGCTTGCTCCAAAACAAACTGGCCCAATTCGTGGATAAGCCCGGTGCGTTCGGCAACAGGGATAAACTCTGCGGGCGAAATGTGGTTGCCGTTTTCATCTTGCCAGCGTAATAACGCTTCGCACTTACTGATTTTGCCGGTGCTGAAATCGACTATCGGTTGATACACCAGATAGAACTCGTGTTGTTTGAGACCATTACGCATTCGGTTGTGAATAGCGTTTTGGCGCTCGGTTTGCTCTCGTAGTTCGTCGTTAAAGAAATAATGTGTGCGTCGACCGGCTGTTTTAGCTGCGTACATGGCAAGGTCGGCATTTTTTAATAGCTCGGCTGCTTGTAAGCCATCGTCTGGATAAAGCGCAATACCAATGCTGCAGGTTGTTTGTATTTGGTTCTGACGTAAGCTGAAGGGGTCACTCAAGTGGTGGTTAATTTGAGTGGCTAAATCATTGATCACCTGGTGTGAAGTAAATCGGTTTATCACCACGACAAATTCATCACCACCAATTCGCGCAATGAAGTCAGTACCACGCAACTGGCTTCTTAAACGCTCAGCAACAGAAACTAATAAATCATCACCGGCATCATGACCGAGGCTATCGTTGACCTCTTTAAAATGATCAAGGTCGATAAACAAAATCGCGAAGTGCTGCTCCCGACCTTTTTGGGTTAACTGATTAAGATAGTCGACAAAGGCACGGCGGTTGGGTAAATCGGTAATTGGGTCAAAATGCGCTTGATGGTCAATTGTTGTCAATGCCGATCGTAAACGACTTTGTGCCGTTACTAAGTTATACATGAAGGCAATCATCAAAAAAGAGAGGGATAAACCAGCAATAACGATGATCCAATAAATGTTGTTTCGCTCGGCCCAAACATGATTTTTTGGTGCAAGAGCCAGCACCCATTTACCGGTGGATACGTCTATTTCAATAGCAACGTAATCTTGACTCCAGAGTGATGCGTCACCAAAATCGAATAAGGCAGAACCGTTGCCGTTTTGTTTTTTTAATGCGAAAAGGTAGTCATCTACAGAATCCAGACCGCTACTAATCAGCAGCTTTTCGATATCAATGACGACCGCAATAACGCCCCACAATTTGCTCTCAATAAAGACGGGAGCGCGTGCAATTAGGGCCCACCCCCCTTGTATAAGATTAACCGGACCGTCAATAAAAATGCGTTTTCGTTGAATGGCTTCCTGTACCGCCTTGAACTGTTCTGGAGAGGTACGGTAATCAAAACCTAAAGCCTTCTGGTTCGGTGCTAACGGGTACACAAATTTAATGATCAGATTGGGGGCCAATGCGACATGGCGTACAGGAAGATCGTCGGAAATAAGCTCTTGCATAAGGAGTTGATAACGCTCGGCTGAAATATCCGGAGAAATTTTCACTTCCGCCTGTAGCGCACGGGCTGTGGCTAATGACGAATTGATCTGCCCTTCCAAAGCGGCCCGAAGCTTGCCTAGGCGCTCCGTAGCTACCCGCTTACGTGATTCCACAACCTGGGCGTGCTGATTCTCCGCAAACCAAAAAACGCCAGTCACCAGAATGCAAAAGCTTAAAAAAATAACAAATAAGTAGCGTTTCATTGAGTATCGCTGCCTGCCTGAACTGAAATGAGTATCGCATAAAAATAATACAGCCCCTAGTAGAAAACTATTTTGCACGTAGCATCAACTGCTTAATGTAAATTTCTGTGAAGGCCTGACAAATAAAGAGGTTTTTTCTTGACAGTGGGAAAGAGTGACACCTAGACTGTAACATTGTGGGGATTTGTGGATAATAGTGGATCGCAATGATCAGGTGGGATCATGTTCCGAGGTGCAACAACATTAAGTCTGGATAGCAAAGGGCGTTTGGCCATACCGGCCAAACATCGTCACGCGTTGTCCTTAGACTGTGAAGGCAAAATGGTCTGCACGATTGATATTAAGCAACCGTGCCTGTTGCTGTACCCGCTTCCCGAGTGGCAAATCATAGAACAAAAGCTCACTCGATTATCCAGTATGAATCCCGCAGAACGTCGCTTACAGCGGCTTCTGCTAGGCCATGCCGACGACTGTGAAATGGATAAGAACGGTCGTCTGTTACTGTCAGCGCCATTGAGACAACACGCCGGTTTAGAAAAAAAACTGATGCTTGTCGGGCAGCTGAATAAATTTGAAGTTTGGGATGAAGACGCCTGGCATGAACAAGTGGCGCAAGATATGGATGTTGAACGCGAAGGTGACTTTACACTCAACGAACGATTAGAAGACTTTTCACTATAATGATAACAACGTCACCGCAACACGTTTCGGTGCTACTGGAAGAGTCGATAGAAGCTTTAGCGACTGATCCTCAAGGCACGTATATTGACGCCACGTTTGGTCGTGGTGGACATACACGTGCGCTGTTGAGTAAGCTGGGTGACAACGCCCGGGTTATCGCACTGGATCAAGATCCTGAAGCTATTGCTGCTGCTAAGTCTTTTGAAGACGACCCCCGTTTTCAGATTATCCACACCCCTTTCTCGAACCTGCAACAGGTGCTCGACGAGCTGCAGCTTAATCAGCAAGTGACGGGTATTTTATTTGACCTTGGCGTGTCCTCCCCACAATTGGACGATGCTGAGCGTGGCTTCAGTTTCATGCGCGACGGTCCTTTGGATATGCGAATGAATACCAGCGATGGTGAAACTGCAGCTGAATGGCTTAATCGTGCAGAAAAAGACGATATTAGCTGGGTGCTGAAAGAATATGGCGAGGAGCGTTTTGCCCGCCGTATTGCCAGCGCTATCGTCATGGATCGTGAGAAAAAACCCTTTACCCGCACCAAGCAACTGGCGGAAATGATTGCCCGTGTCAGTCCGGTAAAAGAAAAGCATAAACACCCTGCAACGCGCACATTTCAGGCTATTCGGATTCATATTAACCGCGAGTTAGAACAAATAGAACAAGCGCTCGAAGCGTCACTTTCAGGTTTGAAAGAAGAGGGGCGGCTAGTGGTTATTAGTTTCCATAGTCTGGAAGATCGCTTAGTGAAACGCTTTATCCGCAAACACAGTGAAGGCAAGCAACTGCCGCCGGGTCTGCCGGTGACGGAGGCCGAGCGAAATAAAGATAAGGCGCTGGAAAAGGTCGGTAAGGCTATTAAGCCGGGCAAAACGGAAGTGCAGGAAAACCCTCGTTCGCGTAGCTCTGTGTTGCGCATTGCCAGGAGGGTTCGCAATGACTAAACAGCGTTATCCCAACCTGACCAAAATGTTGCTGCAAGATCTACTGCAGCACAAATGGATACTGTTATTGAGCGTGGTGGTTATCGTTAATGCACTGAGTATTGTGTATACCGCGCATTTAAACCGAAAATTAACCGCCGAGCGAGATGACTTACTCTCGTATCGCGATACTCTGGACAGAGAATGGCGACATCTTGTGGTTGAGCAGAATGCACTGACTGAACACAGCCGGGTGGAACGTATCGCTCAGGAGCAATTGGGTATGCGCGACGTTGAACCAGCGCAGGAGGTGCTAGTCTCATGGCAGTGATTCGTCGCAAAAAACGCACAGAGCCAGCCGGCACTCGCTGGCGCTTTTATACCGCAGTATTTTTGCTGTTCGGTGTTTTTTCGGTGTTAATTGCGCGTGCTGCTTATATCCAGGTTATTAGTCCCGATGCCTTTTCGCTGCAAGGTGATATGCGCAGTCTACGATCATCCAGTGTGGCGGTTCAGCGCGGCACAATTGTTGACCGTAACGGAAGAGAGTTGGCGGTTAGTGTTCCGGTAGAAACCGTATGGGCCGACCCGAAACGCATTGCAGAGAGAGAAGCTTTGGCAGATGAACGGCGTTGGCAAGCGTTGGCTGAAACCTTTCGAATGAATCGTAAAGAGTTGGTCAGCAAGGTCGACGACCCATCAAAACGCTTTGTGTATTTGCAGCGCAAGGTCACGCCGTCAGAAGCCGACTACGTCAAGCAGCTAAATATTCCGGGCGTTTACCTGAAAACCGAATCTCGTCGTTATTATCCGACGGGAGAAATCAGCGCTCATCTGATTGGTTTAACCGATATTGACGGCGCCGGACAAGAAGGTCTGGAGCTTTTATATGACGAACATTTAACCGGCACACCCGGTAAGCGAGTTTATCGCAAGGACGCGGAAGGACGGGTTGTTGAAGAAATAAGCCAGACCGATGCACAACAACCAAAACAGCTGACACTGAGTATCGACCAACGTGTTCAGGCAACTGCATATACCGAACTGAAAAAAGCCGTGCGCTACAATCAGGCAACTTCAGGCTCGGCGGTCGTCTTGAATGTCGAAACCGGTGAAGTGCTGGCCATGGTCAATAGCCCGTCCTTCAACCCTAATAACCGAGCCGAATTGCAGTCTTTCAGAATGCGTAACCGGGCGGTGACCGACAGCTACGAACCCGGTTCAACGATGAAGCCTCTGGTCATTCTCAGTGCGCTTGAAAACGGTCGGCACAAAGCGGGCGATAGCATTGATACCAGTCCGGGCTGGTTAAGAATCGGCGGACGCCGCGTAAGTGACCCTCGTAACTATGGTGAGCTGTCACTGACCGAAGTGTTGAAGCACTCTTCCAACGTGGGTGTGACCAAGATTGCGCTGGATTTGGGCATTGATTCATTACTACAAACATACGCAGACGCTGGTTTTGGTAATGATACTGGTATTGCCTTACTGGGTGAAAGCATTGGCATTTTAGGCGACCGCCGGCGCTGGTCCGAATTTGAAACTGCGACGCTTTCCTACGGGTATGGCTTGTCAGCAACCACCCTGCAGTTGGCTAACGCTTATAACATTATTGCTAATGGCGGCCTCAAACGACCACTGACAATTTTCCGGCAAGAGTCGCCACTTCCTGCAGAGCAGGTTTTCAATCCGGATAATACTCGTGCGGTTATGCACATGATGGAAGAGGTCGTGCGTGACGGTACCGCTAAAGCCGCTCAGGTTCCGGGCTACCGTATTGCAGGTAAAACTGGAACCACGCGCAAAACCAAAGCAACAGGTGGCTACGGAGACGAATACGTGGCGTTATTTGCCGGAATTGCTCCGGTGAGTGACCCGAAAGTGGTGGTGGTTGTGACCATAAACGAGCCAGGCACCGATGATTATTATGGTGGTACCGCGGCCGCGCCGGTATTTTCAAAAATTGTCTCGCAAACTATGCGCTTACTGAATGTACCACCAGACAACGTGGAAGATACCCAGGTTCGTGCGGCGGGTTTTGGGGGTGATGAATGATGAAACTGGCTGAGCTCTTAACCATGTTACCCACATCATTTTCCATTCCGGACGTTACTGTCAGCGGGATAAAGCTTGATAGCAGGCAAGTTGCTAATGGTGATGTGTTTATCGCGATTCCTGGTTATGAAACCGATGGGCGTGCTTATATCGACGCTGCGATTGATGCCGGAGCCGTCGCCATTATCGCAGAAGCCCCTGGACTTGCTGTAGAACATCGCCGCGGAGCGATAGTGATAGGTTTTACTGGTGTTCGTGAGCATTTATCGCACATTGCCGGTATCTTCTTTGGTCATCCGTCGGAAAAAATGCAGTTGGTGGGTGTGACCGGAACCAATGGCAAGACGTCTGTGACCCACATTATGGCTCAACTGGCCAAAGCTTTGGGTATGGAGGCCGCAGTCATTGGCACCACGGGAAGCGGTCTTATCGGGCGGTTATTGCCGGAGCGCCACACCACACCAGATGCCGTTACAGTTCAACAGCGCCTGGCGACGCTGCTTGCTGAAGGTGCGGAGCTGGTCGCTATGGAAGTGTCTTCGCACGCATTAATACAGCGCCGCGTGGAGGCTTTACATTTTTCAGCCGCAGCCATTACCAACATGAGTCGCGATCACCTGGATTATCACGGCACGATGGAGAACTATGTCGCAGCGAAACAGCGCTTATTCGCTGACTTCGATGTGCAGAAGCGCATAGTTAACGCTGACGATGACACGCTTTGTCGTTGGGAAGAGGATAACCTGGCCGACTTGTGGATCAGCCTGAATGACAGTTCACTTGAACCCTGCCTGCATGCAACCGGGCTTCAGTTCCGTGAGCAAGGATCGGTATTCCAGTTAAATTGGCAGGGCGAATCCTACACCGTTGACAGCCCTTTGTTGGGGCGTTTTAACGTCTATAACCTACTTTGTGCGGTTGCGGTGCTGCTGAAGCTAAATAAGCCTTTATCCGCAATTGGCGAAGCTTGCCGCAGTTTGCAACCAGTGCCGGGGCGCATGGAAGCGTTTCACAATGATCAATCGCCGCTGGTGGTGGTTGATTACGCACACACGCCGGATGCTCTGCATCAAGTGCTGAGTGCGTTACGTCTGCATTGTAAAGGGCGACTGTGGTGCGTTTTTGGCTGCGGTGGTGACCGAGATCGGGGCAAGCGCCCGCAAATGGGAAAAGTGGCTGCCGACTACGCCGACGTTGTGGTTGTCACTGATGATAACCCGCGGACAGAGCCTGCAGAACAAATTATTGAAGACATTCTCACGGGCATTGCCGATAAGGAGCAGGTTAAAGTCTGGCCGGGTCGTCGTGAGGCTGTTATTCGCGCCATGCAGGAAGCTGAGCAGGACGATGTTGTACTGTTGGCAGGCAAAGGACATGAAGATTATCAGGTTATCGGCACTCAGCGTGTCGATTATAACGAACGAGCGGTAGTCAGCGAATGGCTGCAAGGAGACTGCGCATGATCTCAGTATCACTGAAGTGGATTGCGGAACAGGTGGAAGGTCGCCTGATTGGCTCTGATTGCACAATCGACAACGTATCAACGGATACGCGGGCCGATTTAAACGACGCCTTGTTTATTGCATTAAAAGGGAAAAACTTTGATGCCCACGACTTCGTTGAGCAAGCCATAGCCAAGGGCGCGGCTGCTGTCATTTGTGAAAAGCAGCAAAATATCGACTGCCGACAAATTATTGTCGACAACAGCCGGCATGCGCTGGGCCGCTTAGGTGCCGCTATTAAAGCGAAGGTGGCACCGAAAACGGTGGCTGTCACTGGCAGTAACGGAAAAACCACAGTGAAAGAAATGCTGGCGGCTATTTTATCCATTCACCACCCGGTTCTGGCAACTCAGGGCAACTTTAATAACGACATCGGTGTTCCGCTGACGCTGCTGCGACTGCAGGAGCAGCATAAATACGCGGTGGTTGAACTGGGCGCAAATCATCCGGGCGAAATAGCTTACACCACCGATTTGGTGAAGCCGGATGTCGCTATATTGAATAATGTCAGTGCTGCGCATGTCGAAGGGTTCGGAAGTTTACACGGAGTCGCCCGTGCTAAAACTGAGATTTTCCGTGGAGTGGGGAGCCAGGGAACGGCTGTTACCCCCCGTGATTCAGACTTCTACCCGTGCTGGCAACGGGCTTGCACAGAGATGAACTGGAAAACCTTCGGTTTAAGTGAGAACGCCGATGTGTACGCAACGGATATTGAGCTCAATAGCGAAGGACACCCTTATTTTACACTGCATTTGGGCGGTGAAACCAGAACATTAGAATTAAAATTAAGCGGTCGACATAACGTACTCAATGCGCTTTCTGCAGCGGCAGCAGCTAAGGAACTCGGTATATCTGTTGATGACATCGTTAGTGGATTACAACAGGTTCAGCCGGCTCAAGGGCGTTTGACTACTATAAAAGTAAGTGACCACTTACGTATTATCGATGACACCTACAACGCCAGTGTTGCATCAACCAAAGCGGCGCTGGATCTGTTGGGAAGTTACCCAGGTTATCGAGTTTTCGTGCTGGGAGATATGGGCGAACTAGGCGCCGATGCGCGAGCTTATCACGAAGAAATTGGTGAACACGCCATAGGTACGGGTATCGACAATCTGTACAGTTTGGGCGTGCTCAGTCAGAGTGCCAGTGAAGTCTTTAATGGCCACGGTGGTAAACACTTTGGCAGCTTACAATCGTTGGTTGAGTCTGTTTTACAAAGACTTACAGAACAGACCGGTAAGCAACCTGTCACAGTGCTGGTTAAAGGCTCACGCTCCGCGCATATGGAGCGCGTTGTTGCAGCAATACAGCAGGCTGTCACGGCTAGTGATAGCGCAGAGGAAAAATACGCATGTTAGTTTGGTTGGCGGAGTACCTAACCCAGTTTGAAAGCGCGTTTAACGTGTTTTCTTACTTGACCTTACGGGCAATACTGAGCGTATTAACCGCTCTGGTTTTGTCTTTGTGGTTAGGACCAACTTTGATTCGCCGTTTGCAACGTTTGCAGATAGGGCAAACGGTACGGGACGATGGTCCCGAAAGTCACTTAAGTAAAAGTGGTACACCGACCATGGGCGGTGTCTTGATATTAGCGGCGGTATTGGGCTCATCATTACTCTGGGCCGACTTGGAGAACCGCTATGTCTGGGTAGTGTTACTGGTTATCACTGGCTTTGGCATTGTGGGTTTTGTTGATGACTATCGCAAAGTGGTGCGCAAAGATCCGAAAGGCTTAATCGCCAAATGGAAATACTTCTGGCAGTCCGTTATTGCCAGTGTCGCAGCGGTCTACCTTTACTGGAGTAGCACTCAGGGCGCAGAGACGGCACTAATCGTTCCCTTTTTTAAAGACGTTATGCCGCAACTGGGCATGCTGTATTTGTTGATGGCGTACTTTGTGATTGTCGGTACCAGTAACGCGGTTAATTTAACCGACGGGCTGGACGGGCTGGCGATTATGCCAACCATTATGGTTGCCGCTGCGTTGGGTATTTTCGCTTATGTTTCCGGCAACGTGAACTTTGCCGAATATCTGCAAATTCCGTATTTACCCTTAACCGCCGAACTGTTGGTGGTGTGCACCGCTATTGTTGGTGCTGGCCTGGGATTTCTCTGGTTCAACACTTATCCGGCACTGGTATTTATGGGCGATGTAGGCTCTCTGGCCTTAGGCGCTGCACTTGGCATTATTGCGATATTGGTCCGCCAGGAGTTGGTGCTGTTTATTATGGGCGGTGTTTTTGTCATGGAAACGGTTTCCGTGATGCTGCAGGTGGGCTCTTACAAACTGCGGGGCAAACGTGTTTTCCGCATGGCGCCAATTCACCACCACTACGAATTAAAAGGATGGCCTGAGCCACGAGTCATTGTGCGTTTCTGGATATTGTCGTTAATTTTTGTACTGATAGGACTCGCAACCTTGAAGTTGCGTTAAAAAATAATGAAAAAGATAGCCTGGCAGAACATGAAACACATCGTTGTTCTCGGTCTTGGAAAGACCGGGGTTTCTGTGCTGCGCTATTTACAAAATAAAAAACAACAGGATAAGAACCTGCAGGGTGTCCATATCCGGGTGTTTGATTCGCGCCAGAATCCTCCGGGTCTGGATGAAGCTAAACAAATACTGGGTGATGCTGAGTTCCTGAATCGCCGCTGGGAATTAGAAGATACGCTTGCTGCCGATATCGTCATTGCCAGCCCGGGAATCGATTTAAGAGAAGAGCCGTTAGTGTTAGCTCGTGATGCTGATATTCCGGTTGTTGGTGACGTCGAACTGTTCGCGCAAGAAACAAAACTTCCCATCATTGCTGTAACCGGCTCAAATGGTAAGTCTACGGTCACTCGAATGGTTGAATTTATTGCAGAACAATGCGGTAAAAACGTCGTCGCGGCGGGCAATATTGGCCTACCGGTGCTGGAGCTGCTTCAGCAGACAGAGCAGCCGGATGCGGTGATGCTGGAACTTTCCAGTTTCCAGTTAGAGTCGATTACTAGCTTAAAACTGGAAGCCGCTGCGTTAATGAACATTAGTGCTGATCACATGGATCGTTACAGCAGTGTGGATGAGTACATCAAAGCGAAACAACGAATTTTTACGAATGCAAAAAACTGGGTACTGAACCGGCAACAGCAGGACACCTGGCCGCACCCCGTTACCGGGAAATTAATGACTTTTGGTAACGATTCGCACCCGCAGCATTTTGGTTTGCTTTCCGGTAATGTCGACCGTGTTAGCGGGCCGGTGGCTGTGACCTTCCGCGGCAAAGTGGTGTTAAGGGCCGATCAGTTACAACTGCAGGGCATTCATAATCTGGTTAATGTACAAGTGGCTCTGGCGCTGTGCCAGGCAATTGATATTGATATAGAACAGGCCATTCAAGCGGTTAAGGACTTTAAAGGGTTACCTCACCGTTGCGAATTGCTTAGCAATGACGCCGGCGTGCTTTGGGTTAACGACTCAAAAGCCACCAACATTGGCGCGACAGCGGCTGCGGTTGAAGGTTTGCGCCCTATGGTCAGCGGACGGCTTCTGTTGATTGCCGGAGGGGACGGTAAAGGTGCCGACTTCCGGGAGTTACAGTCCACTTTGGAGAAGGTGGATATTTTGTTGACCATTGGTGAAGATGGTCCCCGCATCGGCCAGCTATTTAACGGCTCCCGTCAGGTGAAAAGCCTGCGGCAGGCTGTGGAGTTAGCATCATCGTTAGTACAAGCGGGCGACATGGTGTTGTTATCGCCAGCCTGTGCAAGCTTTGATCAGTTTAAAAACTTTGAGCATCGCGGTGATAGTTTCCGTCAGGCAGTGGAGGCGCTTTATGTCGACAGTGCGTGAAGAACAACTGAATCTGGAAATGCCAGCGGCTGATGACCGCAGCCGTTGGCAGCAACTGCTGGATTGGTTACACCCCCAAACCAGCCAGCCGTTATACGACCGTGTGTTATTCACGCTGGCGATGTCGTTACTGGCATTCGGGTTTATTATGGTCACTTCGGCGTCGTTACCTACTGCTGAAAGACTGACCGGAAACCCATTTCATTTTGCCATTCGTCATGGTGTCTATTTGGTGGTGAGTGTCTTGGTCATGCTGGGAACCTTGCGTATTCCGAGCGATACCTGGAACCGGCACAGCGGTAAGCTATTGCTTATCGGTTTGATGATGCTGCTCTTAGTTCTGGTGATTGGACACGAAGTGAACGGTTCACAACGTTGGATTAAAGTCGGCCCCATTACTTTCCAGGCGGCCGAAGTGGCCAAGATATTCTTTTGTATTTATATGGCCAGTTATCTGTCCCGGCGCGAGGACGAAGTGCGTGAAGCAACCAAAGGCTTTATAAAACCTTTGGTTCTGTTGTTTATCGCGTCGGTGCTTCTGCTGATGCAGCCGGACTTCGGTACCGTGGTTGTGCTTTCAGCAACAACGGTCGCCATGCTGTTTCTGGCCGGTGCCCGGTTATGGCAATTTTTCGCGGTCTTTATCACCTGCGTGCTGGCGCTTATTTTGTTGATCATTGTCGAGCCTTACCGGATGCAGCGGTTGCTGACCTTCTTAGAGCCGGAAAAGGATCCTTTTGGGGCCGGCTATCAACTGATGCAGTCTTTGATTGCTTTTGGACAGGGGCAATTTAGCGGTGCGGGTCTGGGCAATAGCATTCAGAAATTGCAGTACCTGCCGGAAGCCCATACCGACTTTATTATGGCGGTGGTTGCAGAAGAATTGGGTTTCCTTGGTGTACTGGCCGTTATTGCGACCGTATTAATGCTGGTTTGGCGGGCGTTGATTATTGGTCGCCGCTGCCTGATGCTTGAGCAGCGTTACGGCGGTTACCTGGCTTATGGCATCGGTATTTGGTTCAGTATTCAGGCGTTTGTGAACATTGGTGTGGCCTCAGGGGCCCTTCCCACCAAAGGGTTAACTTTACCGCTGGTCAGTTATGGCGGGAATAGTCTGATTGTTTCAGCCTTGTCTGTTGGTTTGTTATTACGTATTGATCATGAGCGCCGGATGAGTGGCCGAAAAGTAGCGCCACGCGGAGGTGCTGAATGAATCGTGTGTTAATAGCAGCCGCGGGTACCGGCGGTCATATTTTTCCCGCATTGGCGGTCGCTGAGCAACTGCGCGATAGTGGCTGGCAAGTCGACTGGTTGGGCACTCAGGAAGGACGGCTGGAGAGTCGAGTGATTCCGGTGGCGGGTTTCCCGCTACACAGCATCCGCATGACGGGCGTTCGCGGTCATGGGCTGAAAAGAAAGTTACTGATGCCTTTAACCTTAGCAAAAGCGGTTTTGCAGTGCAGGCGTTTATTGAAAAAACTGCAACCGCAAGTGGTTGCCACCTTTGGTGGTTATGTCTGCGCGCCCATGGGCCTGGCAGCAAAACTTTGCGGCATCCCGTTGGTTGTGCATGAGCAAAACGCTATTCCGGGTATGACAACCCGGCTGTTAGCTTCCAGAGCCAATAAGGTGTTCCTGGGTCTGCCGGTCGCTCTGCCACAGTGGCAGCAGTACCCGGTGGTCGGCAATCCATTGCGTAACGGGCTACTGAAACAAGCAACTGAACAGGCAGAAAACGCGGCAATGACCGGTGAATTAAATTTACTGGTGGTGGGCGGCAGTTTAGGTGCTCAGGTATTGAACGAAGCGGTACCGGAAGCCGTCAAAGCATTAGAGGGTATCGAGCTTAACGTTGTGCATCAATGTGGTGTGGATCGTGAAGCCGTTACTGAGCAGGCGTATGAGAATGCCGCTGCACTGAAAATGCTGACCGTAACTGAATTTATTGACGATATGGGGGACGCCTTCAGTCGTGCCGACTTGGTGATATGCCGCGCAGGGGCTCTAACCATTTCTGAGCTGGCTGTCATGGGTGTGGCCTCCATATTAGTGCCTTTGCCTCATGCGGTAGATGACCATCAGACGGCTAACGCGAAGGTTTTAGAAAGCCGCGGTGCAGCGATTTTAGTACCGCAAACGGAAGTAACGAAAGGCGCATTGAAACAACAGTTAAAACGTTTATTGCATGACAGACAACAACTGTGGACAATGGCGCGTTTCGCTCGTCAGTGTGCAATGCCGGAGGCAACGCAACGACTGGCGAATGAATGTATGGAATATAAACAGAGCGATGACTAGCATGACCGCAACCAACGCACAGCCATTTACCATTGTGAACGTACCGGAAATGCGCCGGGTACAGCGAATACACTTCGTGGGTATCGGTGGCGCCGGTATGGCGGGTATTGCAGAAGTTCTGTTGAATCAGGGCTACCAGATATCGGGCTCAGACATTGCCGAAAATGCGAATACGGAACGTTTACGCAGCCTCGGCGCTACGGTCGTGCTAGGCCATATGTCCAATAATATTGAAGGCGCCAGTGTGGTGGTCGTATCCAGCGCAATTAAAGCGGATAACGCGGAGTTAGTAGCGGCTCATCAGTTGCGGGTACCGGTTGTACGCCGAGCAGAAATGCTGGCTGAACTTATGCGCTTCCGCCACGGTATTGCGGTTGCCGGCACGCACGGTAAAACCACAACCACGTCGCTGGTTGCGAGTATTTTTGCTGAAGCCGATCGCGATCCAACCTTCGTCATTGGAGGCTTGCTGAACAGTGCGGGTTCTAATGCCCGGTTGGGGAACAGTAAGTACCTGATAGCTGAAGCGGATGAAAGCGACGCATCGTTTCTGCATTTACAGCCGATGGTTGCGATAGTGACGAATATCGAAGCAGACCATATGGATACCTACGAAGGTGACTTCAATAAGTTGTTGGACACCTACGTCGAGTTTCTGCATAACCTGCCATTTTATGGCTTAGCGGTTATGTGTGTTGATGACCCGGTGGTAGCTGATTTAATCCCACGGTTGGGTCGTCAGACGATGACTTATGGCTTTAGTGAAGCGGCAGATATTCGGGCGATTAACTATAAACAAACCGCCAGCGAAAGTTGTTTTACGATTTTAAGGAAAGGCCTGCAGCCGTTAGATGTCTGTCTTAACCTGCCGGGTAGGCACAATGTGTTGAATGCCCTGGCTGCAGTCGCTGTTGCTACAGATGAAGGTATTCATGACGAAGCGATCCAGTCGGCGTTAAACAAATTTGAAGGTATTGGACGGCGTTTTCAGCACTATGGAAACTTCCCTTTACCTAATAAAGAGCCAGGCGAAGTCATGTTGGTGGATGATTACGGTCATCATCCGTCTGAGGTTGCAGCAACCATTCAGGCCGCACGTGAAGGTTGGCCTGAACGGCGCCTGGTTATGGCATTTCAGCCGCACCGATATTCACGGACGCGTGACTTATATGAGGATTTCGTCAACGTGCTTTCGCAAGTTGATGTGTTGCTGATGCTGGAAGTCTATAGCGCAGGAGAGACACCGGTTAGCGGAGCTGACAGCCGCTCACTGTGCCGTTCGATACGGCAGCGCGGACAGATAGATCCTATTTATGTTGCCACAGTGGATGATATGCCGGAAGTACTGCAATCGGTTCTGGCTGCAGGTGACTTACTGTTGACTCAGGGGGCCGGAAACATTGGCGCACTGGCAAAAACCATTGCAACGGAGGTGCTGAGTAATGAGCGCTAACGACTTTGGCAAAGTGGCCGTCATGCTGGGTGGTAATTCCGCCGAGCGAGACGTTTCCCTGAAGTCAGGAATGGCGGTATTAAAAGGCCTGGTCGCCAAAGGTATCGATGCGCATGCATTTGATCCGGCCGCGCATAGCTTGCAGGAACTTATCGATGATGGCTTTGATCGTGTGTTTATCGCGCTGCACGGTCGTGGCGGAGAAGACGGTAGCATGCAGGGTGCGTTGCAGATACTGGAAATGCCTTATACCGGCAGTGGTGTTTTGGGCTGTGCGCTGGGCATGGATAAAGTGCGCTGTAAGCAAATTTGGGACTCTTTGGAGTTGCCGACAGCGAATTGGCGAGTTATTACGCAAAATGAAATAGAACAAGTGAACGCCGAAGCTCTGTTGTTAGAGCTTGGCGGTAGAGTCATCGTTAAACCAGCACGGGAGGGCTCTTCCATTGGTATGAGTAGCGCGGATAGCGCACAGCGGCTAGAGGCAGCATTAAAGTTCGCTGCCGAATTTGATGATGACATTCTGGTTGAGCAATGGATTGAAGGCCCTGAATACACCATCGGCTTGCTGGATGGCAATGCTTTACCGGTTATCCGGCTGCAGACGCCGCATGAGTTTTATGACTTCGAAGCCAAGTATCAGGCAAACGATACGCAATATCACTGTCCTGCGGGGCTAAGTGATGAAGATGAAGCCAAGCTTCGGCGTTTGGCTGAACGCGCATTTGCAGCAATAGGTGCTGATGGTTGGGGACGCATTGATGTCATGCGTAACACTGAGGGTGACTGGTTTCTGCTCGAAGCCAATACGGTACCCGGGATGACAGAAAAAAGTTTGGTGCCTATGGCAGCAAAAGCAGCAGGATTAAGTTTTAACGATTTGGTGGAGCGCATTTTAGCGCAAACACTGGAGCGCTGATGATGGCCGCTGAGCAGCGCCTGCGTTCCGTCAATTTTTGGTCAGGTGTCACGGTATTATGCCTGACTATAGCGGGTGCGCTGGTTGGTATTTACCAGTTAAACCAGGTGCTGACAGACGAACAACAGGTGCCGTTAGCTGAGTTAAATGTACAAGGTGAGCTGCAGTATACCGCCAATGATGAAGTTCGGCAGGCGTTAACAGCCGAACCGCTGGGAAGTTTTTTTACGGCCGATGTGAATGACTTAAGGCGTCGGGTGGAGCAGTTGCCCTGGGTACGAAGCGCATCCATTCGCAAAGTTTGGCCGGATAAATTGTCGGTTTATGTGACAGAACATCAACCGGTTGCGATGTGGAACGGTGACCGCCTGATAAACCAGCACAGTGAGGTTTTTCGGGCGGATATAGAAAAAGTGGATGCGGGATTACCGCAGTTATTTGGACCAGAAAACGCAGTTGATGAAACCTGGAATGAATTTAATCGGGTTCAGCAAATGTTAGCGGTTAATGGTTTCCAGGTAAGGGCGTTGAGATTAACCGAGCGTTTTGCGGTCAGCATCGTTCTGGCTCAGGGAATTGAAGTCAAGCTGGGGCGTGAAGCCACGTTAGAAAGAATAAAACGGTTTATCGATGTGTTTCCCAGCATCCTTGACCATGAAAAAAGTAAAAACAACGAAATCGATACTGTGGATTTACGATATGACACCGGGGCTGCAGTGGCCTGGCGTGAAGCTAAAAGTGAGAGTTAGACGGGTATGTCGAAAACATCAGAACACAATATGGTTGTCGGTCTGGATATAGGCACCAGCAAAGTGACGGCGCTCATTGGCGAATTACTGCCGGATAATGAGATCAGCGTTGTCGGCGTTGGTACAGCGACCTCACGAGGTATGGACAAAGGTGGGGTCAATGATCTGAACCTGGTGGTGCAATCGGTCCAGCGTGCCGTTGATGAAGCCGAACTGATGGCTGACTGCCGTGTGGCGTCTGTGTACCTGAACATTTCCGGACGTCATATTTCCTGCCAGAACGAAAGTGGCATGGTGCCGATTAACGAGGCGGAAGTTACGCAAGACGACGTCGACAGTGTGATTCATGCCGCGCAGTCAGTGCCTATCGCAAAAGAGCGCCGCATTTTGCATGTGTTGCCGCAGGAGTATGTGATTGACTCGCAGGAAAGCATTCGCAGCCCAATTGGCATGTCCGGTGTTCGCATGGAATCCAAAGTGCACATTATTACCTGTGCCAACGACATGGCGAAAAATATTATTAAAGCGGTTGAGCGTTGCGGATTGTCGGTGGACAAACTGATTTTCTCAGCGCTGGCCTCGAGCATATCGGTACTGACCGATGATGAAAAAGATTTAGGTGTGGCGCTGGTCGATCTAGGCGGCGGCACCATTGATATTTGTATATACGCGGGCGGTGTATTGCGTCATACCGCCGTTATTCCGGCGGCAGGTAATCAGGTCACCAGTGACATTGCCAAAATTTTCCGTACACCGACTAATCATGCGGAAGAAATTAAAACCAAGCATGCTTGTGCGTTGCGGCAAATGGTCAGTATGGAAGACACCATTGAGGTACCCTCGGTGGGCGGACGTCCATCAAGGGTGATGTCACGCCATACTTTGTCGGAAGTGGTGGAGCCGCGTTATCAGGAATTATTCGAATTGGTCAGGGACGAAATTCAGCAAAGCGGTTTAGACGAGCAAATCGCAGCCGGAGTGGTTATCACCGGTGGCAGCGCAAAGATGGAAGGTTGCGTCGACTTTGCTGAGGAAATTTTTCAAATGCCGGTTCGTATCGGCGTTCCTCTGGGCATGAAAGGCCTACGGGATTACGTCGAGGATCCGGTTTATGCCACAGCGGTGGGACTGTTACGGTATGGGCAGGAAGATGCCGCTGTGTCACAAAAAGAAAGCTCTAAAACTGACGTGATCGGACTCTGGCAAAAAGTGCAGAGTTGGTTCAAAGGTGAGTTTTAACTTGGGGTAGCACGTTAAAAGCAGGTAGGGAGAATTATTATGTTCGAACTGATGGACAATTACGAAAGCGAAGCCGTCATTAAGGTGATTGGCGTCGGTGGTGGCGGCGGAAACGCTGTTCAGCACATGGTAAAAGAATCAATTGAAGGTGTGCAGTTTATTGCAGCCAATACCGATGCGCAGGCTCTGCGTAATCATACGGCAGATGTCACCATTCAATTAGGACAGGACATTACTAAAGGTCTTGGCGCTGGCGCCAACCCTGAAGTAGGTCGCCAATCGGCAGAAGAGGACCGCGAGAATATCAAAGTCCACTTAGAAGGTGCCGACATGGTCTTTATTGCAGCTGGCATGGGCGGTGGTACCGGAACCGGTGCAGCACCTGTGGTTGCTGAAGTTGCCAAAGAACTGGGCATTCTGACCGTTGCCGTTGTGACCAAGCCTTTCCCGTTTGAAGGGAAAAAGCGCATGGCCGTAGCCGACGAAGGTATTAACGCACTGGCACAAAGTGTCGACTCATTAATTACCATTCCAAACGAGAAGTTGCTTAAGGTAATGGGTCGTGGGACCAGCTTACTGGATGCCTTTAGTGCTGCAAACAACGTATTGTTGGGTGCGGTTCAGGGTATTGCTGAGCTGATTACTCGTCCGGGTCTTATCAACGTCGACTTTGCCGACGTTCGTGCGGTCATGAAAGAAATGGGTACCGCCATGATGGGTACCGGTGTGGCCAGCGGTGAAGACCGTGCGCAGGAAGCGGCAGAAATGGCCATCAACAGCCCGTTATTGGAAGACATCGACTTGTCCGGTGCTCGTGGTGTATTGATTAACGTCACTGCTGGCATGGACATGAGCATTGAAGAGCTCGATACCGTCGGTAACACGGTTAAAGCCTTTGCATCAGATAACGCAACCGTGATTGTAGGTACCGTTATCGATACGGAAATGTCTGATGAGCTGCGTGTAACGGTTGTCGCTACGGGTATTGGCGCTGAGCGCAAACCGGATATCTCGTTGGTTAATAAGACCGGCCAGGCAGCGCCTAAGCGTGAACCTCAACCAGCCTACCGCAGCGATATTGACCGCGGTGCAGCCGCTCCTCGTTACGAAGAGCAGGAAGAGGCACAACCAGAGGCGAAAGCGGAACCAAAACGTCAGCCTGCTGCCAAAGCTAAACAGGATAAAGAACTCGATTACCTGGATATTCCGGCATTTTTGCGAAAACAGGTCGACTAATTTGACGTAACTCTGTGTAAGTGTGCATAAAATTTGATCGAACCATGACAAATGTCGTATAATATGCGGCCGCTTTGGCGTCAGTCAGGGCGAACCGAATAGAAAAGGTAGGTGAGCAAGTACCATGATTAAGCAACGTACATTACAGCAAGCAATATCAACCACGGGTGTTGGGCTGCATAAAGGCAATAAAGTAAACCTTACTTTACGGCCTGCGCCGGCTAATACGGGTTTGATATTCCGTCGTGTGGACCTTGACCCTGTGGTGGATATTCCAGCACGGGCCGACTGGGTGCGTGATACGCAGCTGTGTACCTGTCTTATCAATGAGGAAAACGTTCGCATTTCTACCGTCGAACATTTGCTCGCTGCGCTGGCCGGCGTTGGAATTGATAATGCGGTTATCGAAGTCGATTCGCATGAAATTCCAATTATGGACGGCAGCTCGCACCCGTTTGTTTACCTGCTACAAAGCGCGGGCATTGAAGAGCAGTCAGCAGCGAAAAAGTTCATCCGGATCAAACAGCCGGTACGTGTCGAAGACGGTGATAAGTGGGCGGAACTGCTACCCCACGATGGTTTCCGTATCGACTTTGCTATCGACTTTGAACACCCGGCTATCGCAGACACAGGGCAAACGGTCAGTATTGACTTTAGCGCTAACGCTTTTATCAAAGAAATCAGTCGTGCCCGGACCTTTGGCTTTATGAAAGACATTGAGTTTTTACGGGAAAACAATCTGGCACTGGGCGGCAGTTTTGATAACGCTGTTGTGCTGGATGAATTCCGCATTTTGAACAGTGACGGCTTACGTTACGATGATGAATTCGTAAAACACAAAATGCTGGATGCTATTGGCGACTTGTATATGGGTGGGCACAGTATCCTGGGTCACCTGCGTGCATATAAGTCTGGTCATGCACTGAACAATCAATTGCTTCAGGCTTTATTAGCGCAAGAATCAGCCTGGGAATTTGTGACCTTTGACGGTGAACAGGAAAAAGCGCCTATTGCTTTCTGGTCACCTGCAACCACGACAGCTTAGCCTTTATCGTTGGCGGTAAACTTTGCCGCCAACGCTTTTAACTCCGATTTCAACGGCTCATCACACCCTTCCGCCATAGCCAATAAACGATCTGCGCTATTTGAATCTTTTGGTTTCGTTATACTTTTCTTAAAACTGTTCATCGACGGAGACACCTTAATCGAAAGGCTGTGCACCGGGACCGTCGCATTGTGACGAAAATGCGTTATAATGGCCGCTTGCTGAAGTTTTAGCCGGGTTGCCCAACTACCGTTATCTACTTGAATGATCATTTGACCATCGCGGATATTCAGCAATTGGCAGTGTTGGTTGGTATTTTTATCAACGCATTGTTGAAACAATTGTTGCCAATGGGAAAGTTGGGCGGCAAACTGTGCATAGTGTCGTAAAGTTGACGACAGTGTCCGTTGACCGGAACGAAGCCATTGAGATGGGGTTTTCGGGTGTCGTGACATAGTTGCGTAGTAGGCAAATAATAAGAGAGTTCAGATGAGTTTATCAGTCTTTTATCGAGGCTCCAAAGTACGTTTTCGTATTCGTTTAAGTCGACGTCGGTTTTTCTCCTTTGTCGGCATTGCAGCCTTTGTTGGACTTGCCACCTGGCAACCTTGGCAATACCAGGGCATCGATCCCACATTAGCTCAGAATAAAATTACTGAAGAGCAGAAAAAGCTCGTGCTGCAGGAACAAGCGCTAAAAGAGCTGAAAGAAGATACTCAGAAGAGACTGGGTGCTATGACAGTTTACCTGGGTGAATTAAGAGCCCAGATGCGTCGCCTGGATGCGTTGGGTGAACGCTTAGCCGGGGTCGCTAATTTAGACAACGGCGAATTCAACTTTAACCAGGAGCTGCCTATTGGCGGGCCGGAAATTGAAGTCGCCGAGCTGCCACACAGTTCCGGTACGGATGTGATCAGCGAAATTGAAGATATGTTGTCGCAAATCTCCGACAAACAAAAACAGCTATCGCTACTTGAATCTGTGATGATGAATCACCAACTTACTAATGATGCCTACATTGCGGGTCGGCCCATTTCAGATGGTTGGTTGTCTTCGCAGTATGGTGTTCGTAAAGACCCTTTTAATGGCACACCCGCTATGCATAAAGGGTTAGACTTTGCCAGTTATAATGAAGAAGTCAAAATTATTGCGACCGGCGCAGGCGTAGTAACCTGGGCGGGTGATCGCTACGGTTACGGTATGCTGGTCGAAATTGACCATGGTGGTGGTTTAAAAACACGCTACGGACATAATGATAAGCTATCGGTGTCCGTAGGGGATGTTGTCACCCGTGGCCAACAAATCGCTGAAATGGGTAGCAGTGGTCGTTCGACCGGTCCGCACGTTCATTACGAAGTATTGCGTAACGGCCGTCAAATTGACCCTAACCAATTTGTGTATCGCAAAGCTGACTCACAATAACTCGGTAAATTAATTTAGAACGTAGGCGGTACTTCGGTACCGCTTTTGTTGTTCAGGAAAGTAACACAGGATAAATCAATCTCATGCTAGGCAGTCTGTTTCGAAAAGTATTTGGAAGTCGCAACGATCGCATTCTCAAAACTATGCAGAAAGACGTTGAGCGAATCAATTCGCTGGAACCCGAGTTTGAAGCATTAAATGATGCCGAGCTGAAAGAGAAGACCACGGAGTTTCGTAAGCGCCTGAACGAAGGCGAGCGCATTGAAAAAATCTTACCCGAAGCGTTTGCAACCGTTCGTGAAGCCAGTAAGCGTGTCTTTGGTATGCGCCATTTTGACGTGCAGCTAATTGGCGGCATGGTACTCAACGACAACCGCATCGCGGAAATGAAGACGGGTGAAGGTAAAACGCTGACAGCGACCTTGCCTGCTTACCTGAATGCGTTACCCGGTAAAGGCGTTCACATTATTACGGTGAACGATTACCTGGCCAAGCGTGACGCCGAGTTTAACCAGCCTTTATTTGATTTTCTGGGACTGACCGTGGCCTTTAACATTCCGGGCATGGCACCGGAAGATAAAAAAGCGGCTTACCAGGCGGATATCACTTACGGTACGAATAACGAATTTGGCTTCGATTACCTGCGCGATAATATGGCTTTTGCACCGCAAGACCGAGTGCAGCGCGAACTCAATTATGCGTTGGTGGATGAGGTTGACTCCATCCTGATTGATGAAGCACGAACGCCACTGATCATTTCCGGACCGGCTGAAGACAGTTCTGAAATGTACCGCAAAATGAATGAGCTGGTGCCGCAACTGGTCCGTCAGGAAGAAGAAGACACAGAAGAAGAGAAAGGCGACGGTGACTTCACCATTGATGAAAAAGCCAAACAATTGCATCTGACCGAGAACGGTCAGGAACACATTGAAGAATTGCTGAAAGAAAAAGGCATGCTGGAAGATGACGACTCGCTTTATTCAGCTGCCAATATCAGTTTATTGCACCACATTAATGCGGCATTACGCGCTCACCACCTGTTTCAGAAAGATGTCGATTACATCATTAAAGACGACAAGGTGGTTATTGTTGATGAGCATACCGGGCGTACAATGGAAGGGCGCCGCTGGTCTGAAGGCTTGCACCAGGCGGTAGAAGCCAAAGAAGGCGTGCCAATCCAGAATGAGAACCAAACACTGGCATCAATCACTTTCCAGAACTATTTCCGCTTGTACAACAAATTGGCCGGTATGACCGGTACAGCCGATACCGAAGCGTTTGAGTTCCAGTCGATTTACGGTCTGGAAACCATTGTGCTGCCAACCAACAAGCCGATGGTTCGTGATGACAGAGCCGACCTAATCTACCTGACCACGCTGGAAAAATACGAAGCCATAGCGGAAGACATTGAAGAGTGTCGCCGACAGAAGCGTCCGGTGCTAGTGGGTACGGTTTCTATCGAAAACTCCGAGTTGCTGTCGCAGTTGCTGAAGAAAAAGAAAATTCCTCACGCTGTACTGAATGCTAAATTTCACGAGCACGAAGCCGACATCATCGCTCAGGCGGGTCGCCCGGGAACGGTTACTATCGCAACCAATATGGCCGGTCGTGGTACCGATATCGTGCTAGGCGGAAGCTGGATGGCTGAAGTTGAAAAACTGGAAGAGCCGTCCAACGATAAGATTGAGACAATAAAACAAGACTGGCAGAAGCTGCACGACGCCGTTATTGAAGCTGGCGGCTTGCATATTATTGGTACTGAGCGTCATGAGTCGCGTCGTATCGATAACCAGTTACGTGGTCGTTCCGGTCGTCAGGGCGACCCGGGCTCGTCGCGTTTTTATCTGTCGCTGGAAGATCCTCTGATGCGCATTTTTGCCTCCGATCGTATGGCAACGATGATGAAGCGTCTGGGTATGAAAGAAGGCGAAGCCATTGAACACCCTTGGGTAACGCGAGCTATTGAAAATGCGCAACGTAAAGTGGAAGGCCGCAACTTCGATGTACGTAAACAGTTACTCGAATATGATGATGTCGCCAACGATCAACGTAGTGTCGTTTATGAACAGCGTAATGAACTGCTGGATGAAGGTAATATATCAGAGACTATCTCGGCCATTAGAGAAGATGTGATCAATGAGGTTATCAGCGAATATGTTCCACCGCAGTCTTTAGCGGAGTTGTGGGACTTAAAAGGTCTGGAAGAGCGTCTTCGTGGCGATTTTCATATCGAGCTGCCATTACAGCAATGGCTGGATGACGAAGAGCACTTCCATGAAGAAGTTCTGCGCGAACGGGTACTAGAAGAGCTGGTTAAGTCTTACCAGGAGAAAGAAGAAATGGTCGGGCCTGAAGTGCTGCGTCGCTTCGAAAAATCCATTATGCTGCAAAGTCTTGATCAGCACTGGAAAGAGCATTTGGCCGCGATGGATCACCTGCGTCAGGGTATTCACTTACGTGGTTATGCACAGAAAAACCCGAAACAAGAGTACAAAAAAGAAGCCTTTGCACTCTTTACCGAAATGCTGGAAGCACTCAAGCTGGATGTTGTTACTATTCTGAGCAAGGTAAAAGTCCGTGCTCAGGAAGATGTCGATGCCGTGGATGAGCAACGCAGGGCTGCTGATAGCGCACCTCGTGAATTCCGTCATGAACAGAGTGGTCCGGCGGCTGAGGAGCCAAAGCAACAGAGCGCTGCCGATACACAAGGTCAGCCGGTTCGAAAAGGCGCGAAAGTGGGCCGTAATGAACCTTGCCCTTGCGGGTCGGGTAAAAAATACAAACATTGTCACGGTAAACTGTAGGTTACTATGAAAACCGAAAAATCGCCCGCTGTGCATGTAGCAGTGGGCGTGATTGAAAATGAGCAGGGTGAAATTTTTATCGCCCAGCGTCATCCTGACCAACATCAGGGTGGAAAGTGGGAATTTCCTGGTGGAAAAGTCGAGCCGGGAGAAAATGTCCAGCAAGCATTGCAGCGTGAGCTAAAAGAAGAATGCGGTATCGATGTGACCGATATGGCGCCACTCACGGTTATTGAGCATCAGTACAAAGATAAACGCGTTTTATTAGATGTCTGGTGGGTGCTTACTTACGATGGTGAAGCGCGTCAGCTGGAAGGGCAGGACTGGTGCTGGGTTGATAAAAACCAACTGGATGCGTTCCAGTTTCCGGAAGCCAATCAACCCATTGTCGAATGCATCATGCAGTCACTAAACGCTTACTAAATTAATAATCCTGTTGTTCGTCGTTGTAGTCATCATTGGCTACGACAACGGGTTCGCCCGGAATCGTTTTCTCTTCGTTAGCCCACTCACCTAAGTCAATGAGTTTACACCGTTCGCTACAAAAAGGTCTGGAAGGAGACTTCTCTGACCATTCAACTTCTGCCTGACAGGTTGGACAATTAACACTTATACTCATGGACTGCACCTTGCAATTTCAAATTCAATATCTTGCAGGGATGTTTCTTTATTTTCCCCGCCGGGTAAGGGCATGAATCGTACCGTAAATCGTTGTCTATGCCCACTAATGACAGGATAAATGTTGGCTGAGCGAGGTACCTTAATGCGCAACATCGCAAGTAACTGCTCGGAACTTTCCTGTAAGAAACCGTTTTGAATTTGCATGGGCACAAACACCGACTGTTCACGTAGTAGGGTCAGTTTTAAGGTAATAGCCAAGTCGACAAAAGCCAGTGTCGTACGCCAGTTTTCACACTGTTGCTGTTTTACTTCAACGGGCTGACTCAACCATAAATGTAATTGCGGCAATTCAAACAGGCCACTCATTCCTGGCTGGCTAAAACGCTGTCTTATACTGGCTAATAACGCATCGTCTTTTAACACGCGCAAATACTTTGGAATATCTTGCAGCAGGTTAAGACAATGCTCAATTTCATTGACGGTTTTGCCCAGCGCGTCACGGTCAACGTCGGGGTGTTCTTCCCATTTTTGTAACCGTTGTGTGTCGAGTTCTAAATCCTTACTCAGTTCCGTGCGGATATCAAAGCGTTCAAGCAACTCGGTCACATCAAATAAAGCGTTAAAGAAAGGTTCAGCCTGTTCTTTAAAGCACTTTTGACTGGCTTTTAATTGCTCAAAGCCGTGCTCTAATCGCAGGTAGGTTCGCATGCGCTCCTGAAGCGGATATTCATAAAGAATGTTGTCGTTATCAGTCGATGTCATGCGATTGCCGATTAGTGAAGTCTGTTCCTATAATAGCGTATTACTTTTCCTGTGCAACGATTGCCGCCAGATAGCGTTGGTGCAATTGTTTAACTTGTTGCTGCAGTTTTTCGATGCTGCCATCGTTGTTGAGAATGTCGTCTGCTTTTTGCCGTCGTGTGTCACGACTGAGCTGAGCCTGCATAATCGCTTCAACTTCCTTTTTTGGACTGTTGTCGCGCTGAAGAGTTCGCTGCAACTGTACGGTTTCCGGAACGTCCACCACGACAACCCGCTGACAGTATTTCTCCAGGCCATTTTCCAGTAACAGAGGGGCCGATAAAATCACGTAAGGCGACTTGGCCTGCTCTAGTTGGACTAAAATCTCTTCACGGATGGCAGGATGCAATAAGTTATTCAGCCATTCTTTCTCTTCGGGGTTAGAGAACACGCGCTGACGCAGAGCTCTGCGATCAAGTTCGCCATTTTTAGTGACTAGATGTGAACCAAAGTGCTCAGCAATGGCCTGCAGGCAGGATGTACCCGGCATGACAACCTGTCGTGCCACAACATCGGCATCGACAACGGCGATGCCCAGCTTTTCAAATTCGGCAGTGGCTGCGGATTTACCGCTACCGATACCACCGGTTAAACCGACAACATAAGTCATCTCTCAAAGACCCCCTAACCAACGCCAGTAGCTGAACAGTAGCTCGGTTCCGTAAAAGTAGCTGAGTAAACCACCGCCAATGAGAAAAGGCCCAAAAGGTATCGGCTGTGAATGGCTTTTCCGGCGTAACATAATCAAACCGATGACGGCACCACAAAGGGAACTGGCAAGAATGGTCACCGGTAACAGGGTTGCTCCGGTAAAAGCGGTAATGCCCGCCAATAATTTAAAGTCGCCATAACCCATACCTTCCTTACCGGTTATCAGTTTATAGGCCCAGTACACGCTCCATAAACTTAAATACCCGGCAACTGCCCCGATAATAGCCATATCAGGTGTCATGGCGCTGTTATCAGACAGTGACCAGAGCAAAGCAATCCAAAGCAGGGGGTAGGTGAGCTGATCAGGAAGTAACTGGTGTCGCGAGTCAATAACCAGCAGACAGATCAATAGCGAAAAGACCGTGACATAAACCAGCGCCGTCATGCTGAACCCATAGTACCAGGCGACCAACCCAAATGTCAGGCAACTGAGTATTTCAACCAGCCAGTAGGTGACCGGAATACGGGACTGGCAGTGGCGACAGCGGGCGCGTAAGACCAGGTAACTCAGCAGGGGGATATTGTCGTACCAGGCAATGGTGGCTTTGCACTCAGGGCAGTGTGAGCCCGGCACAGCAATAGAAAAGTGATCTTGCTCGGTTACCGGTTTACCGTTCATTTCCGCACATTCGCGTTGCCACTGACGTTGCATTTGCACCGGCAATCGAACGATAACAACATTCAGGAAGCTGCCGATAACGGCTCCCAGTACCAGAGCAAGTACCAATGTTGGTACCGACTCAGCAGCGAGCAAGTGTTCCATACTTCTGTTCCTTAATATTTAAAAGTGCTGCCCCATAGAAAACAGCGGTAAATACATAGCCACCAAAAGAGTGCCTATAATGCCGCCTAAAACCACCATCAGCAAGGGTTCTGCCAGACCAATCAGGCGTTCACAGTTTTGCTCAAAGCGCTGTTGCCGAAAATCAGCAAGTGCTGAAAAGGCATTATCGATTTTACCGCTTTGCTCAGCAACTTTAAGAAAGCTCAGTGTACGGGGGTCATCAAGAGCGCTCGTACGAAAGCTGTCAACCCAGCCGTTACCGGACTCCAGTTGTTGCCGCACCCGCTGTAATGCCAAACGATGGGGTAACCAGGTGAGGGAAGATTGCGCACTGCTGAGTGCTTGTCGTGTTTCAATACCGGCGTGCAAGGCTACTGCTAAACGATGAAACAACTGCTGTAATTGGTTATCCTGAAGCAGTTGCCCAATAATCGGTAGACGAGCCAATGCCTGTTGCCAAAGCAACGGGGCTTTATTTCTAATCACGATTATCACCCCGGCAACGACCGATATCAGACTGATGATAATAACCGCCTGTTCCCGCAAAACTGCCGAGGCATTCAGCAGCGTAGCGGTTAGCCAGGGTAATTCACCCTCGCCGAATAGCTGCGCGAAACTGGGGAGTACCCAGCCCACCATCATCAGACAAACGACGGCGGCTACCACTAACACAATAACCGGGTATCGCATGGCTTTACCTAATTGCTTTTTGAGTTGCTGTTGCCGTTCAGCAAGCCGTTGCAGCTGGTTCAGCGAATCGGCAAGTTTCCCTGTTTGCTCCGCCCAGGCTATGGCGTTGATATCAGCTTCCGGTAACCAGCTCTTGTAATCAGCCAAGGCACGGCTAAAGGATAAACCTCGTTCAATGTGGCGAATGCAGTCTTCAATGAGCCAACGCAGTCCCTTGGATTGGGTTTCACAAATACTGTGTCGTAATGCTTCGGACAGTGCTAGTCCGCTTGCCAGCAAACTGGCTGTTTGCTGAAGAAACTCATACCAGAGCGACAGCTTAGGTTGATAGCGTTTGAGCTGTCTGCCCGACAGGCGGTTTATTTTGGTACATTGAATTTGGTGCTGCGATAATAACTGTTTTGCCTGAAGCGCCGAGTCAGCATGAACCAGGCCACAGTGTTTCTTGGCCTGCCAGTACCAGCAGTAATTAATCAGCTTCATAAGCAAAGCGCTCCTTTTCTGCGCCGTTGATAAGACCTGCATCAATATAATGCTGCAAGGCTTGTGAAAAATCAGGAAGCATTAACGGCTGCAAATAACGGCGCAGTTCGTCATTGCCTGTTTCTGTTTTAAATAGAGCCTCAGCCTGCTCTAACCAGGGCACAACTTCATAAACCGCCTGGCGCTTTTGTGTTGTACCACTTTGCGGTTGCTGTACAGCGAATAAGCGTTGGCTGACAATCAGCTTTAGAGAACTTCTGATATCAAGCGGATTAATTCCTAATGACTCCAGCCGTTTTATACTGTCGAGACAACTGTTGGTGTGCAGTGAGCTGAGCACCAGATGCCCGGTTTGAGCCGCTTGTACGGCAATTTTTGCCGTTTCTGCATCGCGGATTTCGCCAATAAGAATGACATCCGGATCTTGCCTTAGCAGGGCTCTGAGAATATTCGCGAAGGTTAAGCCCTGACGCGTATTAACCATGACCTGACTGCAGCCAGGAAGAGGAACTTCAACCGGATCTTCGACGCTGCAGATATTACTGTGTTCGGTATTTAATTGACTCATTGCGCTATAAAGCGTCGAAGTTTTGCCGCTGCCGGTGGGGCCGGTAACTAGAATTAATCCCTGGCTTTGAGCAAGGCTTTGGGCAAACCAATGGTATTGTTCTTTCAGTAAGCCGGTCTGTTGCAGCGGGGTAATATTGTGTGTTGGCTGTAAGCATCGGAGTACTAATTTCTCACCGCCAATAACCGGGCAGCAACTTAAGCGAAACTCATGTTGTCGGTTATTTTCTGAAAGCACCGACAGTCGACCATCCTGCGGCTGGCGTTGCTCGGTTAAATCGAGGTTAGCGAGCACCTTAATACGTGAATACACCTGCTGCCCGAAATCAATAGCCAGAAAGTCCAGACGATTTAACTCTCCGGCTTCACGACCTCTGACGACAAAACCATCGCGTTGTGGCTGCAAGTGAAGATCCGACAGACCGTTGTCAGAGCAATGCAGTAGCAGTTGCTCGACATACTCAATAGCCGAGTCATGTGCCAGTTGAAGACCGGGAAGTTCCCCTTCCCCCTGAATAATCAGCACCTGCTTTTCACTGTAGAAACTTAACAACACTGAATCCACAGACGGAAACCCCGGCCGCTGTAACAGCAAAACCCAGTGCTCGCTTTCGGCAAAGAGAAGCAGGCCGTGCTCCGACAGAAAAGGATCGGCTCCGGCCTTTCCTGCATTCAGGTGCGCGCTAAGGTGGGTAAGAGAGCAACGGGCGATAAAACTCATTAGTAGCTTACCTGTTGTTCACAGTTCTTCACCACCGAACGCGCCTCGCTAAAATCAGAGCAGGCAATGGTCCAGGCTAAATGAGTCGTTGCAGCGTTGGGGGTCAGTTCAATCTGCAGTGGCTGATTGTTAATACTGACTTCGTTGAGCGTTAATCTTACCGCGGCAGACTGGCTCAGGCTGAGATCATTGAGTTCATCGGGTAATGGCGACGGTAAAGCGGGAATGCCGTTGTTGCCTGCTTGATTGCACTGGTTTAACTGCCCTTCAATTTGCCAGCATAAAGCAATACCCAATTGAAGTGGTTGCGCGTGTGCCAAAGCTTTGCTGACTTTGGCTTGCTGGGTGTAGTAGGTGTAGGACGGAACGGCAATGGCCGAGAGAATGGCAATGATGGCCACCACGACCATCATCTCGATAAGACTAAAACCGTTACCGGAAAAACGAAGAACGGGTAAACGGCGAAAGTGTGCTTCCTGCATAAGACAGCTCCCTGTTTAAAAACAGCAGAACTGTGGTTCATCAGCGCCAGTTAGTAAATTCTATTTTCCTGTAAGTTATTCGCTATCTATTCGCTATCTTCTGAAATTCTCATTGATAAATCAATGGCTTGAATGTTCTTGGTCAACGCGCCGGAAGAGATAAAGTCGACCCCGGTAGCGGCAAGTTCCTGCAAACGGGCGTCGGTAATGTTACCGGACACTTCCAGCTTCGCCGTATGTGCTTCATTAGCCTGGTTCTGTTTCACTGCCTGTTCAATATCTTCCACGCTAAAGTTATCCAGCATGATCACGTCCGCTTTTGCCGCTAAAGCCTGTGAGAACTCATCCAGATTCTCAACTTCCACTTCCACGGTTTTGTCCGGATTCAGGCGTTTCGCCGCCGCAACGGCCTGAGTAATACCGCCACAAGCGAAAATATGATTTTCTTTAATCAGGTAAGCGTCAAATAAACCAATACGGTGATTCACACCGCCACCACAACGCACCGCATATTTTTGTGCCAAACGCATACCGGGCAACGTTTTACGGGTATCCAGCAGTTGCGTCTTATAGCCATCCAGTAGCTTACTGTACTGGTAAGTGGTGGTGGCGGTTGCTGACAAGGTTTGTAAAAAGTTAAGCGCAGTACGCTCGCCAGTCAGCAAAATACGACTTGGACCTTTCAGGCGGCACAGCTCGGCATTGGCTTTTACTTTATCGCCGTCTTTCACCAGCCACTCAATTTCCACTTGTTGCCCAAGCTGGCGAAATACTTGGTCTACCCAGCCACAGCCACAAATCACAGCATCTTCCCGGGTAATAATGCTGGCATGGGAGCGACTCTGCTCAAGAATCAATTGCGCGGTAATATCATGGTTGGCGTCTTCGCCGAATAAATCTTCCTTCAGTGCGGCACTGACACCGTCCTGAATGGCAAGTTGCAGCTCGGGCTGACTCATAGATGGCTTTACCTTTTAGCAGACAATACGGATACTAGGGGGCAAACTTTACCGTTTTGTTGAGCCCGTGAAAAGCGACCCGATAAAAAATCATAAAATAACAACGGCAGTGCAGTACCCGTCTCCGCACTATGACGAGCGCCCACAGACCGATGAGATCAGTCTGCTGGTCATTCATTGCATCAGCCTGCCCGAGGGTGAATACGACACGCCGTATGTGCGTCAATTGTTTATGGGCGAGCTGGAAACCGACGCGCATCCGGATTTTTCGATCCTGGAAGGGCTCCGGGTGTCTGCACATTGTGTGATCCGCCGCGACGGCACGCTGGAGCAATACGTGCCCTTCGATAAACGAGCCTGGCACGCTGGTATGTCGAGATATTGCGGCCGCGGTCGGTGTAACGATTTCAGTATTGGAATTGAGCTCGAAGGAACCGACGACAGCGCCTATACTGAACAACAGTATGAACAGTTAATTGCGGTCACTGAGGCGCTCATAGCCACATACCCAAAGTTGAATCGTCGGCGTATTGTCGGCCATCAGGATATCGCCCCGGGTCGAAAAACCGATCCCGGCAGTGAATTTGACTGGCAAACCTACTTAAGTGCCTTATAAGGAGTCATGAATGGTCCTCATTGCGTTGCTGATTGCATTAAGCGTTGAGCGTTTGTATCACAGTCCGGCTTTTTTACACTGGTCGTTTTATTTAGAACGCTGGCAACGTTGGAGTTCGGCACGGCTCAAGAATGAAAAATGGGAAAGCGAACCGCTGCAACTGGTTCGTCTATTGATTCCGGCATTAGTGGTTGGCTTTTTGGTTGTGCTGCTGGATAACTTGATGGTGACCTTTATTGTCAGCATTTTGGCGCTGTTGCTGGCAATCAATTGTGAACCAGCGCGTAAAGACTACAAAGCTTACTTAAAAGCAGCCAACCGCGGTGATGAGCAACAGGTGAATGAGCGTCAGTTAGCCTTAACTGAGTTTGCCGGCCGTCATCAGCCACAACAACTCAGCGACTCTCTAATCTGGATCAATTATCGGCAATATATTGCGGTGATGTTCTATTTTGTGTTGTTCGGCAGCTTTGGTGCACTAGTTTACGCGACCTTACGCTACGCTGAGAACCGCATCGAAGAACAAGAACCGGAGTCGGATAAGCCATGGCAGCAGTTGGTGTGGTTTGCTGACTGGGTTCCGGTCAGGTTGTCAGCTTTTGGTCTGCTGGTCGTCGGGCATTTTTCACGGGCGCTTCCCGTGTGGTTGCAGCACAGTTTGAACCCTCAGGTGAACCCCGATAAGTTGCTTTTTGATGTTGCCGATAAGGCAGAAGATACGCCTCAGCACGCCGATGACAGAACCGAACATGCTGCCTGTCAGTTGCGCTTAATGCGTCGTCAGCAGATATTCTGGGTGTGCGTTATTGCTGCATTGACCCTGGCAGGCTGGGTCAGTTAGAGGTAGTACCAGCTAAGAAAAATTTGGGCTCAGCAAGTAAATGATTTAGAATAACCGCATCTTTTGGTCTGACCAATTTACCGTTATGCCGGATTTACCCATAAAACAAACAAAGTTATCCGACACTATCGTCGCTCATCTTGAGCAGATGATAGTGGACGGGCGACTGGGTGCCGGGCAAAAACTACCGTCAGAGCGGCAGTTGGCACAGCAGTTTAAGGTGTCACGGCCCTCGTTGCGTGAAGCCATTCAAAAGCTGGAAGCCAAAGGTGTGGTAGAGCGTCGCCAGGGTGGCGGAACTTACGTGGTTAACAGCATGAACGAACAACTAACCGAACCTTTGTTTGAATTGCTGGCCAAACACCCAGAGTCGCAATTTGACTTGCTCGAGTTCCGTCATGCGCTGGAAGGCATTTCCTCATTTTACGCCGCGTTAAGAGGTACCGATGCCGATCTGGATCGCATATCTGAGAGTATAAAAAGCATTGTTGGTAGCCAAACGAGCAGCATTGATAAACAGGTTGATGCCTTGGTTGAGTTCTACCACCGTATTGCTGAAGCCTCGCATAACGTTATTTTGTTGCATGTTGTACACGGCATGCAGGAATTGCTGGCGGAGAATATTCGCCAGAACCTGGAAATACTGGCCGGCCGTGAAGGCTTGCTGGAGAAACTGAATCAACACCGTCAGCAGCTGGTGAGTGCCATTGTTGCTGGCCAACCGGAGCAAGCGCGGGATGCGTGTCACCAACATTTGGCCTATATTGAACAGACATTGTTAGACTTAGGCAAAGAACAGTCACGCATTCAACGTTCGCTACGACGTTCCTGAATTGATAAAAAGGTAAGGAATAGCTATGAGTGAAGAATTAAACAAAGATGTCGACCAGCAGGAAACTCTGGAGTGGTTAGACGCTCTTGAAGGTGTGCTTGAGGCAGAAGGCCCCGAGCGAGCACACTTCCTGTTAGAACAGCTGGTCGATAAAGCCCGTCGTAACGGTGCTTATTTACCTTATAAACCAACAACGGCGTATTTGAATACCATTCCGGCGAGTCAGGAACCGACCATGCCGGGTAACCAGACGCTGGAATCGCGCATTCGCTCAGCTATTCGCTGGAATGCTGCCATGATGGTATTGCGGGCATCAAAAAAAGGCGAAGAGCTGGGCGGGCACCTTGCCAGTTTTGCCTCTTCAGCCATGTTGTACGATGTGGGCTTTAACCACTTTTTCCGTGCACCGAGTGAAGGTGACGGCGGCGACTTCCTGTTTATTCAGGGGCATGTGTCTCCCGGCATTTACGGTCGTGCCTTCATTGAAGGCCGCCTAACCGAAGAGCAACTCAATAACTTCCGTCAGGAAGTCGACGGCATAGGCTTACCTTCTTATCCGCACCCGAACTTAATGCCTGACTTCTGGCAGTTCCCGACGGTTTCTATGGGCTTAGGTCCAATTCAGGCTATCTATTTAGCCCGTTTCCTTAAGTATTTGACTGACCGTGGCATTAAAGACTGCTCGAAACAGCGTGTTTACTGCTTCTTAGGTGACGGCGAAACCGATGAGCCAGAAAGCTTAGGTGCTATTGGTCTGGCGGCTCGCGAAGAGCTGGATAACCTGACCTTTGTTATCAACTGTAACTTACAGCGCTTAGACGGCCCGGTACGTGGTAATGGCAAAATTATCCAGGAACTGGAAGGTAACTTCCATGGCGCTGGTTGGGAAGTGATTAAAGTGATTTGGGGTCGCTACTGGGATCCACTGCTGTATCGCGATACCGAAGGTAAATTACAACAGTTAATGGAAGAAACCGTTGACGGTGATTACCAGAACTTCAAAGCCAAAGGCGGTAAGTTCACCCGTGAAAACTTCTTTGGTAAGTACCCTGAAACCGAAGAAATGGTCGCCAACTTATCTGACGAAGACATCTGGCGCTTAAACCGCGGTGGTCACGATCCGGTCAAAGTATACTCGGCCTATCACAAAGCGGTAAACACCAAAGGCCGTCCACAGGTTATTTTAGCGAAAACCGTTAAAGGTTACGGCATGGGCGCAGCGGGCGAAGGCAAAAACATTGCCCACCAGGTTAAGAAAATGGATCTGGATGCGGTTAAGCACATGCGCGACCGTTTCAATATTCCGTTTGAAGACAAAGAACTGGAAGACCTGCCGTACTACAAGTTTGACGACGACAGTGATGAAATGAAGTACCTGAACGAGCGTCGCGAGAAGCTCGGTGGGTATATGCCAGTACGTCGTCCCGAGAGCGATGTGGAGCTGGAACTGCCGGCATTAAAAGCGTTTGACGCGGTGCTGAAAGGTTCAGGGGATCGTGAAATTTCCTCCACCATGGCCTTTGTTCGCGTGTTGACCGCGCTGCTGAAAGACAAGAAAATTGGTAAACGTATTGTGCCAATCATTCCGGATGAAGCCCGTACTTTTGGTATGGAAGGCTTGTTCCGTCAGGTCGGTATTTACTCGCACCACGGGCAGAAATACACGCCGCAGGATAAAGACCAGGTGGCTTATTATCGTGAAGATAAGAAAGGTCAGGTGATTCAGGAAGGCATCAACGAACTGGGTGCTATGGCATCCTGGGTTGCAGCGGGTACCAGTTACTCGCTAAACAACGAACCGATGATTCCGTTCTACATTTACTACTCCATGTTCGGTTTCCAGCGTGTGGGCGATTTAGTCTGGGCTGCAGGCGACAGCCAGACCCGGGGCTTCCTGGTCGGTGGTACCGCCGGTCGCACAACGCTCAATGGCGAAGGTCTGCAGCATCAGGACGGACACAGCCTGGTTCACTTTGGCACGGTGCCGAACTGCATTAGCTATGACCCGACTTACGGTTATGAAATTGCGGTTATCGTGCACGATGGCCTGAAGCGCATGTTTGGCGATCAGGAAAACGTTTTCTATTACCTGACGGTAATGAACGAAAACTACCATCAGCCAGAAATGCCGGAAGGTGTCGAAGAAGGCATCATCAAAGGTATTTACGAGCTAGATAAAGTGAAGGCCAAGAACAAAGCCAAAGGCGACGTTCAGTTGTTAGGCAGCGGCACCATTTTGCAGCAAGTACGTGAAGCGGCCACAATCTTGTCTGAAGAGTACGATATCAACTCAACGGTTTACAGCGTAACTTCATTCAATGAACTGGCGCGCGACGGTCTGGATAACGACCGCTGGAACATGCTGCACCCTGAGAAGAAAGAGAAAGAGGCCTACATTACGCAAGTCATGAAGAAGGCAAAAGGACCGGCAGTGGCTGCTACGGACTACATGAAATTGTATGCCGACCAGGTCCGTGCCTGGGTTCCAACCTCTTACCGTGTATTGGGTACCGATGGTTATGGACGCTCAGACAGTCGCGGTAATTTGCGTAAGCATTTTGAAATTAACCCACAATACATTGTGGTTGCGGCGCTAAAAGAATTAGCGGACCAGGGGGATATCGATAAGAAAGTGGTGGCTAAAGCTATCAAAGACTACGATATCGACACTGACAAGCTGAACCCGCGTTTAGCATAAGGAGGTACTGAGATGGCCGATCAAATCGAACTCAAAGTCCCCGACGTGGGCGGCGAAGAAGTAGAAGTCATTGAAATTCTGGTCAGTGAAGGCGATACCGTTGAACAGGAAGACGGTATCGTGACTGTTGAAAGCGACAAAGCTTCCATGGACATTCCGGCGTCTTCAGGCGGTAAAATTACCGAGCTGAAGGTAAAAGTCGGCGATACCATTAGCGAAGGCGATGTACTGGCAATGGTCGAGGCTTCCGGTGATTCGGAAGAGTCGGACGACTCTGACAGCGAAGAAGCTGAAGAAGCCAGCGACAAAGCTGACGAAGAAGAAACCGAAGACAAAGCTGAAAAATCGGAAGACAAACAGGAAGAAGAGAAAGACGAAGACTCTGAACCTGAGAAGAAATCTTCTGGTGGTGGCAGCAAAGTTATTGATGTAGAAGTACCGGACATTGGTGATGAGGAAGACGTTGAAATCATCGAAATCCTGGTCTCTAAAGGCGATTCGGTGTCCGCTGAAGATGGCTTGATTACACTGGAAACCGACAAAGCCACTATGGATGTGCCTTGCCCGGAAGATGGTGAAATTGAAGAAATGCTGGTCAATGTCGGCGATAAAGTCTCGCAGGGCTCTGTTATTGCGAAACTGAAAGTTTCCGGTGGCGCTGATGACTCTGAAGCTGAAGAGAAAGAACCTGCTAAAGAGTCCGGAAAGGAATCGGATAAAAAGTCTGACGACAAAGAGCAGGACCAAGAAAAAGACAGTGGTGGCAGCGTTAAGCCAAGTAGCGAACGCCAGCCGCCGGTTCCTGATCACCCAAGTCAGCGTAGCGATCGCAAAGAGGGCGTACTGCATGCGTCACCGGCGGTTCGCCGTGTTGCGCGTGAGTTTGGTGTCGACTTGTCGCAAGTCAAAGGCACTGGACCTAAAGACCGCATACTGAAAGAAGACGTGCAGGATTTTGTTAAATACGAGCTGTCCCGTCCGAAAGCTGTGGCCGGCTCAACTGGTCAGGGCGGTGGTGGACTGCAGGTGATTGATCCGCCGAAAGTCGACTTCAGCAAGTTTGGCGAAGTGGAAGAAGTTCAGCTGTCACGCATTCAGCGTAAATCGGGACCGAATCTGCATCGTAACTGGGTCACTATTCCTCACGTGACGCAATTCGATGAAGCGGATATTACCGAGCTGGAAAACTTCCGTAAGTCAGAAAACGAAGTGGCGAAGAAGCAGGATCTGGGCTTCAAAATTACCCCACTGGTGTTCATTCTGAAAGCTTGTGCCAAAGCATTGCGCGAATTCCCGACCTTTAACTCTTCGTTGTCAGAGTCGGGGGAATCGTTGTACATGAAGAAGTATGTCAACATTGGCATTGCCGTTGATACGCCAAACGGTCTGGTGGTTCCGGTGATTCGTGATGTCGACAAAAAGGGCATTTACGAGCTGTCGGAAGAGCTGGTGGAAATTAGTTCTAAAGCTCGTGACGGCAAACTGAAAGCAACCGATATGCAAGGCGGCTGCTTCTCAATTTCCAGCCTGGGTGGTATTGGCGGTACAGCGTTTACGCCAATTGTTAATGCACCTGACGTTGCCATTTTGGGAGTTTCCCGTAATGAAATGAAACCAAAATGGAACGGCAAGGAGTTTGAACCACGCCTGACGTTGCCGTTGTCACTGTCGTATGACCATCGAGTCATTGATGGGGCAGAAGCCGCACGTTTCACCGCTTACTTAAGCGGCGTGTTGGGCGATATCCGCAAATTGGTGCTTTAAGCACCAATTTGGACGGGAAATACGAATTAATTCGCGCTACAATAGCGCCACATTTAGCGTTGACTGACCGCGGCCGGTGGCTCAACTGGCTGTGACAAAAAAGGGGTTAACATGAGCGACAAAATTACAACACAGGTAGTAGTGTTAGGTTCGGGCCCAGGTGGATATTCAGCGGCTTTCCGTGCAGCTGATTTGGGTCTGGATGTTGTTTTGATTGAGCGTTACAGCACCTTAGGTGGTGTTTGCCTTAATGTTGGCTGTATCCCGTCAAAAGCACTATTGCACATGACCAAACACATTGAAGAAGCGCAACACCTGGCCGCAGAAGGTATTGAGTTTGGTGAACCGAAGATTGATCTGGACAAACTGCGTAAGCACAAAGAAAAAGTGGTTGGTCAGTTAACCGGTGGTCTTGGTCAGATGTCAAAAATGCGTAAGGTAAAAGTCGTTAATGGTTACGGCAAATTTACCGGCAGCAACACCATCAAAGTTGAAGGTGACGACGGCGAAACCGAAGTGAAATTCGATAACGCCATTATTGCTGCGGGCTCTCAGGCCATTAAGTTACCGTTCATTCCACATGACGACGACCGCGTATGGGATTCTACTGACGCACTTGAACTGAAAGAAATTCCAAAGAAAATGCTGTTGTTAGGTGGCGGTATTATCGCTCTGGAAATGGGTCAGGTTTATGCGTCATTAGGCTCTAAAGTTGATGTGGTTGAAATGACGGATCAGTTGGTACCGCCAGCCGATGCTGACATTATCAAGAGCTTCAACAAGCAAATTAAAGGCCGCTTTGAAAACGTGATGCTCAGCACCAAAGCAACCAACGTTGAAGCGAAAAAAGACGGTGTTTACGTCACTTTTGAAGGTGATAAAGCGCCAAAAGATCCGGTCAAATACGACGCGGTTCTGGTGGCAGTAGGCCGTGCGCCAAACGGTAACAAGATTGACGCTGACAAAGCTGGCGTTAATGTTGATGATCGTGGCTTTATCAAAGTGGACAGCCAAATGCGTACCAACGTCGATCACATTTTCGCTATTGGTGATGTCGTCGGTCAGCCTATGCTGGCGCACAAAGCGGTACACGAATCGCATGTGGCAGCTGAAGTTATTTCAGGTAAGAAGCACTTCTTCGAACCGAAGGTGATTCCTTCTATCATGTACACCAACCCGGAAGTTGCATGGGCCGGTGTGACTGAAAAAGAAGCAAAAGAGCAAGGTATTGAATACGATGCAGTGACCTTCCCATGGTCTGCGTCGGGCCGTGCAATTGCTTCTAACGCGCAGCAGGGCATGACCAAGCTTATCTTTGATAAGAACAACCGGATTATTGGCGGTGCCATGTGTGGTACTAACGCCGGTGAGTTACTGGGTGAAATTTGTCTGGCCATTGAAATGGGCTGTGATGCAGAAGATATCGCTCTGACGGTTCACGCGCACCCAACCTTACACGAATCGGTTGGTTTAGCGTCAGAACTTCATGAAGGCTCAATTACCGATATGCCGAATCCTAAGGCGAAAAAGAAGAAGTAACACTTTGTTACGATAAATCATCGGTAAAACGGCCGTATTCATCGCGAATGCGGCCGTTTTTTTTTGCGCTGAATTTAACAATGCGCTAGTTTAGTGGGGTTAAAATAACGAACACTAAAGAAAGGGTAACAACCGATGAGAAAATTAACCGCTGTAGCGCTTGGCGTATCTATGGCTTTAACTCTGGGCGCATGCTCTCCGCAGCAAGAAGAATCTAAACAGCAAACCCAGCAGGCTGAAGAAGCAAAACAAGAATTGAGTTCAGGCGTGGTGCTGGAAAACTTTGACCACAGCGTTAAACCAGAAAACGATCTGTTCCGTTACGTAAACGGTACCTGGATTGATAAAACCGAAATCCCTTCTGATCGTTCCTCAATTGGCGCGTTTTACGACCTGCGTGAACAGAACCAGAAACGTCTGCGTGACATTATTGAATCAGCGGCGTCAACCAACCCTGAACCGGGTACCAATGAGCGTAAAATTGGTGACTTCTTCAACGCCTATATGGACGTTGAAACGCTGAACGAGTTGGGTGCAAAACCAATTGCAAGCGACTTAGACGCAATTCAGGCGTTAGAAGACCACGACTCAGTTGCCGAACATATGGCACGGATGTTCCGTGGTGGTGTAACGGTTCCATTTGGCTTTTATGTTTATCCGGATGCGAAAGACCCACAAATTAATGCAATGTATGTTTCACAGTCCGGGCTTGGTCTTCCCGATCGCGACTACTACCTGAAAGACGATGAAAAGTTTGAAGAGTTTCGCGATGCTTACCTCGAATACGCCGAAGACATTCTGGAAATGGTCGGCGTTGAAAATGCTGATGACGCCGCTGAACGTATTCTGGAGCTAGAAACTCAACTGGCTGATATTCAGTGGAGCCGAGTAGAAAGTCGCGACGCTGATAAAACCTACAATAAAAAATCGGCTGAAGAAGTTGCTGATATGTTGGCCGATTTTGATTTCAAACGTTTCATTGATACCTCAGAATTGTCTGATGTAAAAGAAATGGTGATTCGTCAGCCGTCTTATTTTGAAGAATTTGGCGAGCTGTTTAACGACGTCGACTTACAGGCGTGGAAAGACTATTTAAGTTTCCGTCTGGTGAACGAATACGCTTCTGCACTAAGCGAAGATATCAGCAAGCGTCGCTTCGATTTCTATGGTAAAACCTTACGTGGTACACCAGAGCAGGAACCTCGCTGGAAACGCGCAGTAGACGCAACCAACAGTGTATTAGGTGAAGTGCTGGGGCAGGTTTACGTAAAAGAGTACTTCCCGCCAGAAGCGAAAGAAAAAATGGAAGGTTTGATCGAAAATCTTCGTGATGCTTATGGTCAGTCTATTCGCAATCTGGAGTGGATGACGGACGAGACCAAAGAAAAAGCCTTAGAGAAGCTTGAGAAATTTGATCCGAAAGTAGGTTATCCAAGCAAGTGGCGTGACTACAGTGAACTGGAAATTTCGTCAACCGACTTAGTTGCTAACTACAAAGCTTACGCTGAGTTCAATTATCAGGAAGAAATTGCCAAAATTGGCGGTCCTGTGGATGAAGAAGACTGGGGTATGACGCCACAAACAGTGAATGCTTACTACAGCCCGGTACGTAACGAAATCGTTTTCCCTGCTGGCATTCTGCAGCCTCCGTTCTTTGATATGGACGCTGAAATGGCGGTCAACTACGGTGGTATCGGTGCGGTAATCGGCCACGAAATGGGACACGGATTTGACGATCAGGGGTCTAAATACGATGGCGACGGCAACTTACAAAGCTGGTGGACCGATGCTGATAAGAAAGCATTCGAGGAACGGACTCAGCAGCTGTCTGAACAGTATAGCCAGTACGAGCCAATTGAAGGCCTTAATGTTAATGGCGACCTGACTCTGGGCGAAAACATTGGCGATTTAGCCGGCCTGACTATTGCGTACGAGGCGTACAAAATGTCTTTAGACGGCGAAGAAGCGCCAGTTCTTGATGGCTTTACCGGCGAACAGCGTGTGTTCATTGGCTGGGCTCAGGTATGGCGCGGCAAGTATCGTGAAGATGCTATTCGTGAGCAGGTGATGAGCGACCCGCATTCACCAGCGGTGTATCGTGTAAATGGTACCGTTGTGAACGTTCCGGCGTTTTATGAAGCCTTTGATGTTAATGAAGGCGACGAGTTGTTCGTTCCTGCTGAACAGCGCGTTACTATCTGGTAAGATATTGGTATGACGCACGTAGCCTGATGTTTACATCAGGAGCAATGTGGGGCCTGACATAAATGTCAGGCTACGTATTAGGAAATATGAAAACACTAACGGTTGTCTGGGTATTAGTTACAGTATTGCTGGTGGAGAGTTTCTCCTCACCAGCAATACATGCTATGCCGATGTCAGACACCGTTAGTGCTTTGTCATCTCACGATATGTCACAGCATGACTGTTGTGATGAGTCTGACATGTCGATGGAACAATCGAACTGCGACAGCGAAAGCTCCTTTTGCCAGCAGTGCGAACAACATTGTGCTGGTCAACTGGCACTGATAAATCCGTTCAAACAACTTTCGCCAGCAGCAGCCACTGACGCTGCGGAGCCCACTTATTCAAACCTTCCGGTTATTACTGAAACGCTGATACGTCCGCCGAAATACGCAGTTTAAGTCCACTTTTTACGTCTTAAACCGTTTTCGAGGAAATACCAATGCGTTATTGGATAGCTGTATTCATCCTGATCCCGTTGTTAACTTTGGCTCAGGAACACAATCATAATCATTCAGAAGATCAAAACCCGTTCGAGCAGAGCTCCGAATATGTGTGCCCTATGCACAGTCAGGTGGCTCGTGACGAGCCGGGAACCTGCCCAATTTGCGGTATGGATCTGGTTAAAAAAGAGCCTAAGCAGGACCTTTCTGAGCATGAAGCTGAAAAAAGCTTCACCGTACCAGAGTCCAGCCAGCAGGCCATTCGGGTCACTACAACGACAGTTCAGCGTAAAGACTTACAGCCGCAACTCATGGCGCAGGCTCAGGTGCGTTGGCAGGAGTCTGCTCAGCGGCATATCCACAGTCGCGCTGAAGGCTGGGTAGAAGAATTGCACGCCGACGTTGAAGGTCAGTGGGTAGAAAAAGGCGATAAACTTTACAGCCTGTACGCGCCTGACTTAGTGGTTGCACAGGACGACTATCTGCAATTATTGGATTCAATTTCGGATATTCGCAATGGCAGCAACCAGCAAAGTTTTAAACGCCGCGGCCAGCAACGTTTGCGCTTGCTCGGTATGAGCGAAGCGCAAATTAAAGCGCTGGAGCAAGGCGGCGAGACCGAATATGTGGTGGACTATTACGCACCCGAGTCTGGCTATATTACCAGCCTAGATATTCAGGAAGGCATGTACGTGTCGCCCGGGCTTAAGTTACTGACGCTGACACAGGACAATCAGCTGTGGTTTTTTGCGGATGTTCCGGCGCGTTACAGTAAGCAGTTAAAAACCGGGCAAATGGCGCATATTTCCTCTGAGCATTTCCCTGGCGGCCACTGGATGAACACCATTGACTACATTTATCCGCAAGTGGACCCGGCAACCCAGACCATCAAAGTCCGTATTCCGGTTAACGACTCCATTGACCGGCTGCGCGAAGGTCTATGGGCAACCGCGCACATTGAACTGGAGCCAGTAAAGGACGTTGTGGTTGTGCCGGTTGCCAGCTTAATTGTCACCGGAGCTAATAACCGCGTGGTGGTAAAATCTGGAGCGCGCGAATTTGAGGTGCGCGAAGTGACGACCGGGCTGCGTGTGGGTAACGAAATTGCCATTGAAGAAGGCTTGCAGGAAGGTGAGTTAGTGGTTACTTCCGGGCAGTTCCTGCTGGATTCAGAGGCCAGTCTGCAAGGCCTGGGTCCGGATAGCAGTGACAACGACGCTCCTGCGCCACAACACAACCACTAGGAGGTTTTATGTTAGCTCGTATTATCGAAACCTCCATACGTAACTCGTGGATGGTGTTGCTGCTGTTCTTAGGCCTGACATTCTGGGCCTGGCAGTCGCTGCAGCAAACCAAACTGGACGCAATACCGGACTTGTCGGAAGTCCAGGTTATCGTCAAAACCAATTACCCGGGACAAGCGCCGGCGGTGGTGGAAGAGCAGGTAACCTATCCGCTCTCCAGTGTGATGCTGTCCGTACCTAAAGCCACTTCAGTACGTAGTTTTTCGTTTTTTGGTGACTCTTACGTTTACGTTATTTTTGAAGACGGTACCGACCCTTACTGGGCCAGAAGCCGAGTGAACGAATATCTGGATCAGGCACAAAGCCAGCTTCCGGAGCAAGTTCGGCCGGAGTTAGGCCCCGATGCATCCGGCATTGGCTGGGTGTATCAATACGCCTTAGTTGACGAAACCAACCAGCGTAACCTGGGGGAACTGACACGCCTGCAGAATTGGTTCTTAAAACAGGAGCTGCAAAGTGTGCAGGGGGTAGCAGAAATTGCCACGGTTGGTGGTATGGTCGAAACCTATCAGGTGGTGGTGCAGCCGGAAGCTCTCCACCGTTATAACCTGACCCTGAAGCAAATTAAGCAAACCATTCAGCAGGCCAATAACGAAGTGGGCGGCTCCGTGGTTGAAATGGGTGAAGCCGAATACATGGTGCGCGGCTTAGGGTATTTAAAAAGTGTCGAAGACATTCGCAAAATTCCCTTGCCGCTCACATCAGAGCAGCAGGGGACGGTGATGTTGGAAGAAGTGGCTAATATTCGCATTGGGCCCCAGGTACGCCGTGGCATTACAGAGCTGAACGGTGACGGCGAAGTCGTGGGCGGTATTGTCGTGATGCGCCATGGTGAAAACGCCCTACAAACCATTGCCGCCGTTAAAGACAAACTTGAACAGCTCAAGCAGGGCCTGCCAGAGGGGGTTAAGGTGGTGCCGACCTATGACCGTTCAAGCCTGATCCAGGCATCGACAGATAACCTCACCACCAAGCTCATTGAAGAGATGTTCTTTGTCGCTGTGGTGTGCATTTTGTTTCTCTGGCATGCGCGCTCGGCGGTGGTGGCCATTATCAGTTTACCGCTGTCGGTCCTGTTCGCGGTGTGGATCATGAACATGCTGGGTATCAGCGCCAATATTATGAGCCTGGGGGGAATCGCCATTGCTATTGGCGCGCTGGTCGATGCCGCCATTGTCATGATCGAAAACACCCATAAGCATCTGCAGAATTATCAGGAACGGCATCAAATAGTCGCCAAAGGCGCCGCGCGCCTGAAAATTGTTAATGAAGCCTGTCGCGAAGTGGGGCCGTCACTGTTCTTCTCCCTGTTAGTCATTACTGTCAGCTTTGTTCCGGTGTTTGTGCTGCAAGGTCAGCAGGGGCGTCTGTTCGAACCCTTAGCCTATACCAAAACGCTGGCTATGGCCGCCGCCGCAATTATTGCAGTAACGCTGATACCGGTGCTGATTGCTTTACTGGTGCGCGGGAAGATACCTGCAGAGGAAAAGAACTGGCTGTCGCGTGGTTTAATTGCGCTTTACCGACCTTTGTTGGCCTTTACGCTCAAGTTTCCTAAAACCATTATTGTGCTGGCGCTTCTGGTTACCGCAACGGGCTGGCACCCGTATAAGCAGCTTAATTACGAGCTGATGCCGCCACTGCATGAGGGTGACCTCATGTACATGCCCACCACACTGCCTGGTATCAGTGTTGAAAGTGCCGGTAAGCTGCTACAGAAAACCGATGAGCTTATTGCAGAACAACCTGAAGTTGATCGTGTGTTTGGTAAAGTCGGTCGTGCTGACACCGCCACCGATCCGGCACCAATGACCATGATAGAAACCAGCATCACCCTCAAGCCTGAAAGCGAATGGCGTGAAGGAATCACGGTGGACGACATCATTGCTGAGCTGGATGAGCGGGTGCAGATTCCCGGTGTGACCAACGCCTGGGTACAGCCCATTCGTACCCGCATTGAAATGCTGGCCACCGGCGTTAAAACCCCGTTGGCTATTAAAGTCAGCGGTAGTGACTTTCGTGAAATAGAAAAGTTGGCGACCCGGATTGAAAGTACGCTTTCTGAAGAACAGGCGACAGGTTCGGTCATTGCAGAGCGCTCTGGTGGCGGTCGTTATATCGAGATAGAGCCGAAACTGCGTGAGGCTGCCCGTTACGGCATCAGCCAAGGTGACATTCACGATCATATTCAGTACGCCATTGGTGGAGCGAATATTGCGACATCGGTACAGGGTAATGAGCGTTTTCCTATTAACCTACGTTATCCCCGGGAGCAACGCGACCATATCGAAAAGCTGAAAACCCTGCCGGTGAAATCGGCCTCAGGACAATGGCTGACCTTATCCGATGTGGCTGACATTAAGGTGACTCAGGGACCCGCCATGCTGAAAAGTGAAGACGCTCGCTTAAGCAGTTGGGTTTTTATTGAGCCGTCCAAAGGCGTCACGGTTAGCGACTACATTAATCAAGTTAGCGATGCTATGGCGAACCTGGACATTCCGGTTGGTTACAACTGGAGCTGGACCGGGCAATACAAAGCCATGCAACAGGTGGAAAGTGACTTAAAAGAGATTATTCCGCTGACGCTATTGGTTATTTTGTTGCTGCTTTACATGACTTTCCGTTCGTTACCTCAGGCATTGCTGGTCATCGGCACTTTGCCTTTAGCTCTAACCGGCAGCCTGTGGTTGATTTACTTGCTGGATTACAATCTGTCATTGGCGGTTGTTGTCGGCATGATAGCCTTGGCCGGTGTTGCCGCGGAATTCGGCGTGGTCATGCTGTTGTATTTAAACAACGCCTGGAAAGCCGTGGCCTACGATAAAGATCAGCTAAAAGCAGCGGTGGAAGAAGGCGCATTGCTGCGCGTAAGACCCAAAGCCATGACCGTCCTGACCATTATCGTCGGCTTATTACCGATAATGTTGGGCGGCGGTGTCGGTAACGAAGTGATGCAGCGCATCGCCGCCCCTATGGTCGGCGGTATGGTATTAGCGCCGCTAATCTCCATGCTGGTCATTCCTGCCGTGTTCTACTTGGCCCGGAAATAAGATCCGATGTGGCTTGATCCTCTTGCATCAAGGAGAGGTGGGAATGGTGAATGAGGATGGCAGATGTAGAGCGCTGGAGGTTGCAGGGACTATTGAGGAGGACGCCCGTGAATACCTCCCTGTAGGGCTTGGGCAGCGCCATCCATGGCGCTGCACACCTCCTCAATAGTCCGCAGCAACCGTCAGGCGCGCTCTACATCTGCCGCCTTATTCACCACCCCAACTGATGTGAACATCAGGCAACCGAGCAGTCAGGTGAGGCTGTTTAGGTTTTTTCAAAGTAAAAATACCAGGGCTCTGCTTCATCTTCCGTTAAGCGAAAACGGTACAAGAGTGACTCTTGGCCTTTTCTTTTCGGTAATTCTTCTAGTCGGTTAAAGGTGTGCTCATTTTTAGGATTAAAGGCGAAACCTGAAATTACCGTGTCCGCTGGCATACCAAAGGTTGTTAAAGCTATGCTTAAGCTGCAACTTGAGTTTGTCACGTAATTTTCACCGCTGCCTCTCATTATCAAAAAATACTTGGCGTCTAAAGCGTTTAAAAGTCCTTTTACTTTATCGACTCGTTCTTTTACAGAATCGTTAGAATAAAACTGTTCTTCATAGCCAGATGTCTTTCCGGTAACGCTAGATTCAATTTCATTTGCATGAATTCTTAATCGTTTGAAATCTGGATCCTGTAGGAAGGAACAGCCTTCTTGCCGCAGTTGTTTTAGTAAAGCTCTGTGTTCTTTAAAAAGCTCAATCGACTCCCGGTCAGAGGGAGGGGAATCACAGCCTGCAAGTAAAGTAGATAAAACGACTAGTGCACTTAGCGGTATGAATTTTCTCATAAGAAATAGCTCCTTCCTTGTTTACGGTACTGACCAATAGACACTGACATCGCATTGATAAGTGAGACAACCATGTCAGCCAAAACTTTCCCAAATGGCGTTGGCAGCGGGACCCAGCGTTCTGTTTGCAGAGCGTACTAAGTGTATCTCCAGACGTACCTGTTGGATGAACCCGGGAATGGTAATTTCAACCAGTTTGCCCTGCTTAATGGCATCCTGCGCAATATGTTTTGGAATAATGCCCCAGCCGAAACCGGCCATCAGCAGTTCGAACTGAGTGTTAACCTCATTCACCCTTATGCGCTGCTGGCTGGGCAGGCGCAGTACCGAGTCTAAGTTAATGCCAATTTCCAGGTTCTGCGGAACCAGCATCGGCAACTCCAATAAATCCTGGCGGCTTTGCGGTAGGCGTCCAAACTCATTCATTAATGCAGCGGACATAACCACCGTTAACTCAAACGGCGCCACCGGTAAGGTTTCAAAGTCACCGTATTGACGAAACAGAGGGAGCCAGGGGCACAGGGCTAAATCGGCGGTGCCGTTATCAATGCGTTTTAACGCGCGCATTTGCGACTCACCATCCACGTGCAGTTCAGTGGCCGGGTATTGTTGCTGAATGTGCTGAATGCTGGGCACCCAGAGTTTGCTGTCACAGGTATGGTCATAGCACAGCGTCAGCAGCGGCTCGGCGCCATGCTTTAGTTGGTTAGCCAGCGACTGCAGTCGTTGCTGCTGGCGCACTACTTCCTCTGCCTGCCGTAGAAAATGCCGACCCTGTTCGGTGAGTTCTAAGCGATAGCCTTCGCGGTTAAATAAGGCGAACCCGGCGTTTTCTTCCAGCTTTTTTAATGCCATGCTCACAGCTGACTGCGTGCGGTTAAGCTGCTCTGCGGTCTTTTGCAGGCTACCGAGGCGGGCAACGGTGATCATCATGTGCAGGTGGGATAAATTCATTAAGTTTTACTGATGGTCTTTTTAATTTTAATTCAATATAACTGTAACTATACTTGCGGTAAACTTATTCCCATCAAACTTCCCAAAAAACTATCGGAACTTAAGTCATGCGCTGGTTTAAAACTGTTTTAAGCGTCGTTGCTACTGTCACTTTAGTGGCCTGTAGCGAGCAAGCAGAAGTCAATGAAGAGCAGCAAGCGAGACCTGCCCGACTAATGCAGGTAAGCGAAGCCAATGGTCCCCGGCTGCGTGAATTTCCGGCCGTGGTCGAGGCGGCTAAAGTGGCTCAATTGACCTTCCGTGTAGCGGGTGAAATTACTGAGTTGCCGGCGCGTCCGGGCACAGAAGTGAAACAGGGCGAACTCATTGCCCGTCTGGACCCAACCGATTATCAACTGGCCGTAGACCAGGCAAAAGCGCAATATGAGTTAGCGTCATCGCAATACGAACGAAACCAGGTGTTGGTGAGTGAAGGGGTGATGTCAGAGGCGCAATTCGATCAAATCGAATCAGAACTGGCGGTTGCTAAATCCAATTACGAAACAGCCAAAGCCAACCTTCAATACACCAAGCTAACGGCGCCTTTTGACGGCGTTGTCGCAAATTTGGCGGTGGAAGCCTACGAAAATGTTCAGGCTAAGCAGCCCATTGTCACGTTGCAAATCAGCAACGCTATTGATATCAGCATTAACGTGCCCGAGAAGCTCTTTGCCAAGGTAAAAAAGCAAACCGACTATCAGCCGGAAGTGCGCTTCGACGCCGCGCCCGATTTCACCTATCCGGCTCATCTGAAAGAGTGGGACTCGCAGTCTGATGGCGCAACCAATTCCTATGAGGTGGTGTTTACTTTACCCAAGCCGCAGGACATCAATGTTCTGCCCGGCATGACAGCAACGGTTATTGTCGATATCAACCAGGTGCTGCGTTCGTCTCAAATTGGCATGGTTGTACCGGCCAAAGCAATCTTTACCGAAACCAGTGATGCCTCTTATGTCTGGGTCGTCAGCGACGACATGCGGGTGCATAAGCGCAAAGTGAATGTCGGACCAATGACCAACGATGGTTTAACGGTACTGGATGGACTGGAAGCCGGTGAAACGATAGTGACGGCCGGTGTGCATCAGCTGAAGGAGAATCAGCAAGTTCGTGAATGGCAACGCGAACGGGGGCTGTAATGAATATTGCTAAGTACAGTATGGAGCGAAAGACCACCAGCTGGATGTTTTTCCTGGTTCTGCTGATTGGTGGCTTGGTTGCTCTGACCCAGCTTGGGCGTCTGGAAGACCCTAAATTTACCATTAAGCAGGCTATGGTCATTACGCCATACTCCGGAGCTTCGGCGCAGCAAGTCGAGGAAGAGGTGACTTACCGGCTGGAAAACGCTATTCAGGAACTCAGCTACGTGGATAATGTCAGGTCCATTTCGAAACCGGGCTTATCGCAAATAACGGTCGAGATGAAAAGCATCTACCGGGCCGAACACCTGCGTCAAATTTGGGACGAATTACGCCGCAAAATTAACGACGCCAAAACTCAACTTCCTCCCGGAACCGGTGAGCCCATTATTCGCGACGACTTTGCCGATGTGTATGGCGTGATGATGGCCATTACCGGGCCCGACTATTCTTATAAAGACATTGAGCATTACGCGGATTTTTTACGCCGCGAACTGGTGCTTATTGACGGGGTCGGCAAAGTCATGCTGGCTGGCGAGCAACAAGAGCAGGTGGTGGTCGAGGTTTCGCGCTCACGGCTGGCTAACTTTGGGGTTCCACCCAGTCGTATTGCCGGTTTGCTGCAAACACAAAATGCGGTAGCGAATGCGGGCCGGGTAACGGTCGATCAGGAAGCGCTGCGCATTGCCACCAGTGGCGAGTTTGCCAATGTTGAGGATATGGCCAAGCTGGTGATCAGTAACCCGGGTGCCAATGAGCGTATTTACTTAAGTGACGTGGCGACCATCTATCGGGAAACCAAAGACATTCCTGATCATGTGGTGCGTTACAACGGGCAAGCCTCGCTTTGGCTGGCTCTGTCTTTTGCGGACAACGTTAACGTGGTCGAAGTGGGTGAGCGCATCCAAAAGCGGCTGGATGAGCTCGATTATGCCAAACCGATAGGGATGTCAGTCGACCGTATTTATGATCAACCGCACCAGGTTGAAAACTCGGTCAATGGCTTTTTGCTGAACCTGGTTGAAGCCGTCGCTATTGTTATTATTGCACTGTTGCTGACCATGGGTTTTCGCAGTGGCCTGCTTATTGGCACCGTGTTACTGCTGACGGTTCTGGGCACCTTTATTTTCATGCGTCTGGGCGATATTAACCTACAGCGGGTGTCGCTGGGTGCGTTGATTATTGCTCTGGGTATGCTGGTGGACAACGCCATTGTCATTGCCGATGGCATCATGGTCGGTATGCGCCGGGGTATGAGTAAAGTAGAAGCCGCGGTTAGCGTGGTGAAGCAAAATCAGTGGCCGCTACTGGGCGCTACCATAATTGGCATTATTGCCTTCGCACCTATTGGCTTGTCGTCAGACGCCACCGGCGAGTTTGCCGGAAGTTTGTTTTGGGTGCTGCTTATTTCTTTACTACTGAGCTGGGTAACGGCACTGACGCTTATTCCGTTTTTAGCCGATCGCTTATATTCCGCGAAAGACATTGGTGATGGCAATGACCAGGACGATGTGTTCTCCCACCCGGTGTACCGTGGCTACAAAAAAATGCTGGCGGTGTGTCTGCGTCACCGCATTGTCAGCATGGTTGTGATGGTAGCGATGCTGGTCGCTGCTGTTGCCGGGTTTGGACAGGTGAAGCAGGCGTTCTTCCCGCCATCGACAACGCCATTATTCTATGTCGATCTCTGGTACCCGCAGGGCACCGATATTCGTCATACTGAGCAGGACTCCAAGCGCCTGGAGGACTATCTGCTGGAGAAAAGTGAAGTGACCTCAGTGGCCACGACCATAGGCCAGGGTGCGCCACGTTTTACCCTGACGTACCTGGTGGAGAAAAGCTACGAAAGTTACGCGCAATTGTTGGTCAGGGTAGAAGACAAAGACACCATGGATGTTTTAATGAAGGACATCCGTCAGCGTCTTCGTGAAGAGCACCCGGATGTTGAGGATAAACTGATACGGGTCGAAATTGGCCCGGCAACACCGGCAAAAATTGAAGCGCGTTTCTCGGGCCCCGATATTGATGTACTGCGCCAGTTAAGTAAGAAGGCACAGACCATTCTGTCTGAAGACAAAGGCGCGGTGAATATTCGATCGGACTGGCGTCACCCGACCAAGTTGCTGCGTCCGCAATATGATGAAGCCGCGGGTCGTCGGGCCGGTATTACCAAAGAAGACGTGAATAATCTGCTGTTAGCTAACTTTGTAGGCCGGCAAATTGGTGTTTACCGCGACGGGACCGACTTGCTGCCTATTGTGCAGCGCGCTCCTGCGGCAGAACGTGTTGATCTGGATAACTGGCAGGAGCTGCAAATTTACAGCCCGGTGTTCGACCGTTTTGTGCCGCTGGCGCAAGTGGCCCGCTCGGTTGATGTCACCTGGGAAGATCCGCTCATTCTTCGACGTGACCGTAAGCGAACACTCACCGTTATGGCGGATCATGATTTACTCAGCGATGAAACCGCGGCTCAGGTATTTGAACGTGTCCGACCCGAACTGGAAGCTATTGAGTTGCCGCTGGGCTACGAGCTGACTTGGGGCGGGGAACACGAAGCCTCGGGTAAAGCGCAAAAAGCACTGTTTGGCGCACTGCCAATGGGCTTCTTGATTATGTTTATCATTACCGTGTTGCTATTCAACAGCATTCGTCAGGCGGCGGTGCTCTGGACCACTGTGCCGCTTTCCATTATTGGTGTGACTGTCGGGCTGTTGTTGCTGGATAAGCCCTTTGGTTTTATGGCCTTACTCGGTTTTCTCAGTTTGTCCGGCATGCTCATTAAAAATGGCGTGGTGTTGCTGGAGCAGGTCAATACAGAGCTGGATGCCGGTAAAGAAGCCGTTCAAGCCTTAAGTGATGCCGCCGTCAGTCGTGTTCGTCCGGTCGGAATGGCAGCAGCAACCACCATTTTAGGGATGATACCGCTGCTGTTTGATGACTTCTTTGCCAGCATGGCAACGGTCATCATGTTCGGTCTGGGTTTTGCCACCGTTCTGACCTTATTTGTGGTTCCCGTCATGTACGCCATAGTCCAAAGAGTACCGCGCCCGTAACCCGGGCGCATTCATCTTGTTTATACCCTGAATTATCTGATTTATAGCCCTCTGTCATGGGAATTTAACCTTAAAATCCGTATAATGCGCCGCACTAGTGAACCGTCTAGAATTCATGCAAGCAAATGAGAGGTAATATCAGTGCTTAAAGAATATCGTCAGCACGTGGAAGAGCGCGCCGCAGAAGGCATCCCTCCTAAACCATTAAACGCCGAGCAAGTGGCCGATTTAGTGGAATTACTGAAAAATCCCCCGGCAGGCGAGGAAGATTTCCTGGTTGAACTGCTGGCCGAGCGTGTACCACCGGGTGTGGATGAAGCTGCGTACGTAAAAGCGGGCTTCTTAAGCGCCGTTGTTAAGGGCGAAATTGAAAGCCCGGTCGTGAGCAAAGAATACGCAGTTAAACTACTGGGTAACATGCACGGCGGCTACAACATCGTCACGTTAGTGGAATTGCTGGACGATTCTCAGCTGGCTGAACTGGCGGCAAAAGAATTAAAAGAAACCATCTTAATGTTCGACGCCTTCCACGACGTGGAAGAGAAAATGAAAACCGGCAATGCGCTGGCGAAAGAAGTGGTTGAATCCTGGGCCAATGCCGAGTGGTTCACCAACAGCGACCAACTGGCTAAGTCAATTAAAGCAACCGTCTTTAAAGTGACCGGCGAAACCAACACTGACGACCTGTCTCCGGCACCGGATGCCTGGTCTCGTCCGGACATTCCTCTGCACGCAAAAGCTATGTACAAAATGCCACGCGAAGGCATTACTGATGCAGGCAAGCAGATTGAAGAACTAAAAGAAAAAGGTCACCCGGTTGCCTTCGTTGGCGACGTCGTGGGTACCGGTTCGTCGCGTAAGTCGGCAACCAACTCCGTATTGTGGAACATTGGTGAAGACATGCCGGGCACACCGAACAAACGTGCCGGCGGTATCTGCATCGGCTCTAAAGTCGCGCCTATTTTCTTCAATACCATGAAAGACGCTGGTGCGTTGGTATTTGAAGCTGACGTCGAAAAAATGAACATGGGCGATATCATCACTATCTACCCATACGAAGGCAAAATCGAGAACGAAGCCGGCGAAGTTATTGCCGAGTACGATTATGCGTCTCGCGTTATTTTAGATGAAGTGCGTGCCGGTGGCCGTATTAACCTGATCATTGGTCGTGGCCTGACAGAAAAAGCTCGTGAATCTCTGGGCATGGGTCCTTCCGACTTATTCCGTAAGCCAGAACAACCAGCCGACAGCGGCAAAGGTTTCTCGCTGGCGCAGAAACTGGTCGGTAAAGCTTGTGGTATGGAAGGTGTTCGTCCGGGCGCGTACTGCGAACCTAAGATGACCACTGTAGGCTCTCAGGATACCACGGGCCCTATGACTCGTGACGAGCTAAAAGACTTAGCCTGCCTTGGTTTTAACTCAGACCTGGTAATGCAGTCGTTCTGTCACACCGCCGCGTATCCTAAGCCGGTTGACGTTGAAACTCAGCACACTTTGCCTGACTTCATCATGAACCGTGGCGGCGTAAGCTTGCGTCCGGGTGACGGTATAATCCACAGCTGGCTGAACCGTATGTTGTTGCCAGACACGGTTGGTACCGGTGGTGACTCACACACGCGTTTCCCGCTGGGCATTTCATTCCCGGCAGGCTCTGGTCTGGTTGCGTTCGCCGCAGCGACCGGTGTTATGCCACTGGATATGCCAGAATCTGTACTGGTGCGTTTCAAAGGCGAAATGCAGCCGGGTATCACCCTGCGTGACTTGGTACATGCCATTCCTGCGTTTGCTATCAAAGAAGGTCACCTGACCGTTGATAAGCGTGGCAAGAAAAACATCTTCTCGGGTCGTATCTTAGAAATCGAAGGTCTTGATAACCTGACCGTTGAGCAGGCATTTGAATTATCGGATGCATCAGCTGAGCGTTCAGCCGCCGGTTGTACCATCGACTTGTCTGAAGAGTCGGTTGCTGAGTACTTGCGTTCAAACATCACGATGCTGCGTTGGATGATCAACGAAGGCTACGGCGACACACGTACACTGGAACGTCGTGCCCGTAAGATGGAAGATTGGTTAGAAAATCCAGAGCTGACTCGTGCGGACAAAGACGCTGACTACTCAACGGTTATCGAAATTGATCTGAACGACATTAAAGAGCCAATTGTTTGTTGCCCGAACGACCCGGACGACGCTAAATTCCTGAGTGAAGTTGCCGGCGACAACGTCGACGAAGTCTTCATTGGTTCGTGCATGACCAACATTGGTCACTTCCGTGCAGCGGGTAAATTGTTAGAGAAAAACTCTGACCCATTGAATACGCGTTTGTGGATTGCACCACCAACGAAAATGGACAAAACCCAGCTGGAAGCCGAAGGTTATTACGACATTTATGAGCGTAACGGCGTTCGTACCGAAATGCCGGGCTGTTCACTGTGTATGGGTAACCAGGCACGGGTAGAAGCGGGCGCAACGGTACTGTCTACTTCAACACGTAACTTCCCGAACCGCTTAGGTGACGGCGCAAACGTTTACCTGACCTCTGCAGAGCTTGCAGCTGTCGGTGCTATTGTTGGTCGTCTGCCAACTCCGGAAGAATACCTGGAATACGCACAAGACATCAACGCAATGGCTGGCGAAGTCTACAAATACCTGAACTTCGACCAGATGGATGCCTTCCGCGACGCAGAAAAAGCGGCCAAGGAAAACATCATCCCAACCATCAACGTGGCTTAATGAGTGCTTAGGTTGCAAGGACTCTTTACGAGGACGCCCGCAAGTACTTCCCTGTAGGGCTTGGGCAGCGCCATCCATGGCGCTGCACACCTCGTTAAGAGTCCTCGCAACCGTTGATCGCACTCATTAGCAACTTATAAAACCGCTTCGGCGGTTTTTTTGTGCCCGATATTCAGTAGCTTGATGTTCACATCCGGTGAGATATCCTGGCTTGCAGGTGGTCTATTTATAGTCTATATTTAGACTGTTCAGTCGGGAGAGAGCTATGCAGATAAAAACCATTAGTTACATTAAGCAAAATGCGGCGTCACTGGACGTTGAGGAACCTATTGTGGTCACTCAAGGTGGAAATCCGGTATACCGTATTGAGTCAGAAGCCAGCGCTCGACAGAGAGACGAAGCTATCGCGACACTTAAATTGATGAATCTGGCTGAACGGGATATTCGAAATCAGAATCTACTATCTCTTAGCGAAGCAAAAGAAAGGCTAGAGCGTGAGCTTAGCACAAAGAAGTTTGAGCTTTAGCCTTCAATTATGAACTACGATGTTCATTTTACCGAGCTCAGTTATAAGACTCTGGCTGTTTTAACTCGCTATATGGAATCTTTTCTGGGTCAGGAAGAAGCTATTAGGTTAGGTCATCAACTGCTTGATTTCGCCACCAATAAACTCGGCGATAACCCTTTGCAATTCCCCATTTCTCATGAACTTGAGACGTTAGGTATCACTGACTATCGAGTAATGCTAGTAGATAATTATAAGATCTTATTTCGTCTGGATGAGAAAGATAAAACGAGTTACGTCATGGCCTTTCTGCGACAGAAACAGAATACCCAAGAGTTGCTTTATCAAATAACAATTTCCTGAGTGAACAAATCAACTATCAGAAACGGCGAAGAAAGTCAGGTCGGAGTTGAGCTTAAAAGTTAGGCTGATTCAGGCAGTGAATAATGAGTGCGCAGATGGTTATAAGGGCTTTTCAGGAGGTGTGCAGCGCCATGGATGGCGCTGCTCAAGCCCTACAGGGAAGTACTTGCGGGCGTCCTCCGGAAAAGCCCTTGTAACCTCAGCACTCATGGTTCAATGCCGTTATTTCTGCTCAGCAATCCAGTCGTTGATGTGTTGTTCTAGTACTTTCAGTGGCACACTGCCGTTTTCCAGTACCGCATCGTGGAATTCACGGATGTCGAACTTATCACCTAACTGCTGTTCTGCTTCGCTGCGCAAACGCTTAATAGTTAGTTCGCCCAGCTTGTACGAAAGTGCCTGCGCAGGCCAGGTAATGTAACGGTCAATTTCGGTTTTCACATTATGCAGTGACAACGCAGTATTATTGGCCATAAAGTCCATTGCGCGTTCACGACTCCAGCCTTTGGCATGCATGCCGGTATCAACCACTAAGCGTGCCGCACGCCACATTTCGTAGCTCAAGCGACCAAAGTTGCTGTAAGGGTCTTCATAAAATCCGGCTTCCAGACCTAAGTACTCAGAATACAAGCCCCAGCCTTCACCAAAAGCCGAAATGTAGGTCTGTTGACGGTATTCCGGTACATCTTCTAATTCGCCGGCAATGGCGTTTTGCAAATGGTGGCCCGGTACGGCTTCGTGCAGTGTCAGTGCTTCCATTTGGTACAGAGGACGACGATCTAACGCATAAGTATTGACCCAATAGAAACCTGCACGGTCATCGCGATTGGTCCCTGAATAACGGCCGGTGGTGTATTTCGGTGCAATTTCTTCTGGAACTGGAGCAATGCCGTATGGCTTACGCGGTAAGGTTTTGAACAGCTTAGGTAATTCACCGTCCATCTTCTTCGCTATCCAGGCCGCATACTGCAGTAATTCTTCCGCGCTTTCAGGATAAAACTGGTCGTCGGTACGTAAAAACTCAACAAACTCGTCAAAATCACCGTCAAAACCGCTGGCTTCAATCGCTTCGAGCATTTCACCGCGAATGCGTGCTACTTCCTGCAGACCCATTTGATGGATTTCATCAGCGGTCATATCCAGTGTGGTGTAATGCTTAATGCGGTTTTGATAAAAGGCCTCACCATTCGGCAGTTCACTGGCACCAATGCTCTCGCGTGAGTTGGGCAGGTACTCGGTGACCATAAAGTTAAAGTAGTCGTCGTAAGCTGGCATGACCTGATTATCAATGGCGGTCAGTGCATCTTCCTTCAACTGCTCCCATTGTTCACTATCAACAAAGCCGGGTTGCTGAGAAAAAGGTGAGAAGTAAACGCTTTCTTTAGCATCCTGTACAATGTACGCCAGTATGCTCTCTTCAAAGCCGGCCATAGCCGCTGCAGGCTGGGTATAACCTTCTTCTATCGCTTTGCGCAACCAATGCGTTTGTTGTTCCATATAACGTGGAATGGAGCGCAGTTTTGCAATGTAATTCTGATAGTCTTCAGCCGATGAGAATGATGTATACGACGGCATAAACGCTAGCGAGCTATGAAAGCTACCTTCCGCTGTTAACGGCATATAATGCGCATTGAAACGGTATTCATCCACTTTGTTCTTTAACGTATAGTGGATCATGGCATGGTTGATTTGGTCATCCCGGCTAAGCGCATTAAGGTTAATGGCGTTCAGCTGTTCAAGCCATTGCGAGCGCTGCTGGTAGCGCTGCTCCAGCGCTTCTGGCGACATATCAGTCAACTCGGTATCACTGGACTTATTCAGTCCTTCCCAGATAGTGTCAGCGAGCTGATGAAACTCAGCAGCCGGCGTTTGTTGTTGAGCACTGCTGCGCTGGGTTTGGTTATCTGTTGTTGTCGCGCAGGCGGCGAGCCCAAGCAAACTAAAAATAAGTATCAGATTACGCATGATTTTTCCTTGCGGTGTCATAACGAATACAGGCATTCTATAATGCCTCGTGCGCTATTTAATGTAAAAGCGAATAGAACGAACCCACAAAAATAACAGTTAAACGGGAGAATAGGGTGGATAAAGCTCAGTCAGGAGTCTACGCGGAACCTAATCTGCATGGTCTGACGTTGTTTTGTCATGTCATGAGCGACGATGTCGAGAGTTTACGTCGCAAACTCGCCCGCTTTCCAGCGATTTTACGCGATCTTGACGCCCGCTTTTCAGAAGCCATGTTAACAGGCTTTGTGGCCATAGGTGCAGACTACTGGGATATTCTCTATCCACATAAGCGACCACTGCATCTGCAGGCTTTCCCGGAACTGTCCGATGGCGACCGGGAAGCACCACGGCATCCCTATGATCTCATTATTCAAATTCGTTGCGATCGTTTCGACGCTAACTATCTGGCCGGGCGTACGTTAATTGAATGGTTTGGTTATGACATTGAAGTGGTCGAACAAATTCGCTCGTTTCGTTATCTCGACGGCCGTGATTTAACCGGCTTTATCGATGCTCCGGATAATCCGCGCGGTATGCGTAAACGCAACGTCGCTCTGGTTGAAGAGAAAGACGACGCAGACTTTGTCGACGGCAGCTACTTATTTGTACAGAAGTTTCGTCACGACCTGCGCCGTTGGGACCAACTGGGTCCGGAAAAACAAGAACAATTAATGGGGCGCGAGAAAGTGTCCGGAGAACGTTTGTCAGAAGCGAAAATTGAAGGCGTGACACACGCCGCTAAAAGCCGACTAATGAATGCGAACGAAGAACCTATTCCTTTATTGCGGCAGAATATGCCCTGGGGCGATCTGCGTGAGCAAGGGCTGTTGGCGATGTACTTTAGTCACACACCTAAAGCGGTGGTGCAGTGGCTAAAAACGCGTTATTACGCCGATGATCAAGGTGCTTATGATCCTTTACTTGATTACTCTCAGGCGGTGTCCAGTTCCGGTTTCTTCGTTCCTTCACGGCGTTTTATGGAAGACAACAAAGACGTATCGGGCTATGACGCCTCGGATTACGAAGAGGGCAGTACCGCCTGATTTGCGAACAGCTCCCGGACCTTTCGCAAGGTAAAGTCAATATCGGCAACCTTGAGTGGCGCAATAAAAATCGTATCGTCACCGGCAATGGTACCCAGTACCCCTTCTTTTTTACCGACTGAGTCAAGCAACCGGGCAATTAACTGCGCAGCGCCCGGGCTGGTGCGAATAATGACCATGACATCATTATGCTGAATATCCAGTACAAGCTGGCTTAATGGTGCTCTGGTGGAAGGTACCGCTAAATCAGGCGGTAAACAGTAGACCATTTCTTGTTTTGCATTGCGGGTACGAACCGCCCCTTGCTTACTCAGCATGCGCGACACTTTTGACTGACTAATATTGTCAAAGCCCGCCGTTTTCAGGGCGTTAACGATTTCTCCCTGAGAGCCATAACGCTCTTCGCGGAGCAGGGTTTTAAAAGCTTCAAGCAACGTGTCTTGCACCATGAGAGAGTTAAATTCCTATGCTGATTACATGCTATAATGAGCACCAGTGTACTGCATAAAGATACGCTATTCGAGTACTGAATGCGTGCGGCTCAAAGTTGTATTTTTAGTGATATTGGAGTACAGTTTTGCGCCAAATTCTGCATTTTTATGCAGTTAAAATTGACTAACAAAAACGGAGTCTGAGATGAAAGTAGCCGTATTAGGTGCGGCCGGTGGTATCGGCCAGGCATTGTCATTGCTTCTGAAAACCCAATTACCCGCAGGTTCAGAATTATCGCTGTATGACGTTGCGCCAGTAGTTCCAGGTGTAGCGGTTGACTTAAGTCACATCCCTACCGACGTGAAAGTAACAGGCTTCGGTAAAGACGACCTTGCGTCTGCATTGGTTGGCAGCGACATCGTATTAATTCCAGCCGGTGTACCGCGTAAGCCGGGTATGGACCGCTCTGACCTGTTCAACATGAACGCAGGCATCGTTAAAAACTTAGTACAAGGCGTTGCAGACAACTGCCCTGACGCTTGTATTGGTATCATCACCAACCCGGTAAACACCACGGTTCCAATTGCTGCCGAAGTCCTGAAAAAAGCAGGCTGCTACGATAAGCGTAAATTGTTTGGTGTCACGACTCTGGACGTTATCCGTTCAGAAGCATTCGTAGGTGAGTTGCGTGGTCTGAACCCGGAAAACGTTAACGTACCGGTTATCGGTGGTCACAGTGGTACAACTATCTTGCCATTGCTGTCTCAGGTTGACGGCGTTGAGTTTACCGAGCAAGAAATCAAAGACTTAACTCACCGTATCCAGAATGCCGGTACCGAAGTTGTCGAAGCGAAAGCCGGCGGCGGTTCAGCAACCTTGTCTATGGGTCAGGCCGCAGCACGTTTCGCTCTGTCACTGTTGAAAGGCCTGCAAGGTCAGGACACTATTGAGTGCACCTACGTAGAAGGCCCAGGCGACAACGCTAAGTTCTTCGCACAGCCAGTACGCTTAGGCAAAAACGGCGCAGAAGAAATCCTTTCTTACGGCAAACTCAGTGCATTCGAACAAAAATGCATGGACGACATGCTAGACGGCCTGAAAGGCGACATCCAAACTGGCATCGACTTCGCCAGCTAAGCTGAAAAAACTTTCAGCAATCCGCTTTTGAAAATATTGGGGCGGCTATTACAGGAGACGCTACAAGCTCATCCATGAGCGCTCGACGAAGGCCGTCCCTGGCCTTCGACGCTCCTGTAATAGCCGCCCCAACATTTCCGCGCTACTTGCTGAAAGTTATCTCAGCACTTTCTCCAGATAACCCACAATGGCATATCGCCAATACTGACCAACCTCAATATTTCCCTGCTAATTGCTGAAGAGCGCTTCATTGATATTTTAAACAGGATCAATGTTTAAATATCTCAACCGAAACAGAGTGTTAGTTTAAATTCTCAGGCTAAGGAAATGGTTGATGGTCAGGCTGTTGGATTGCGAGCGTTACGAGTGTTGAAGGTTTCTCTGGCGGAGTGTCGAAGGCCAAGGATGAGGATGCTAACTGGAAATGCCTAAAGCGGGAAGGGTTCTGTTTCGGAGGTGTGTAGCGCCATGGATGGCGCTACCCAAGCCCTACAGGGAAGTACTTGCGGGCGTCCTCCGAAACAGAACCCGATCCCCCAAGGCATTTCTTTTCTCCAAGCCTGCTTAAGTCACCCGGTCGACTGCCAGGTGGGTTAGGGTGAGCAGGGCTTGTTTGTAGTCGGAGTCCGGGAGTTCGTTTAAGGACTCACGCGCTTGTTCGGCGGCTTCCAGCGCTTTGTTTCGGGTGTATTGTAAAGCCCCGGTTCGCTCCATCGCGGTTAGCACGGTTTGTAAGTGATCACGCCCGTCACCTTGTTCAATGGCTTCGCGAATCAGCTTCTGTTCTACGTCGTTGCCGTGCCACATAGCATACAACAACGGCAGCGTTGGCTTACCTTCCGCTAAGTCATCTCCGGCATTCTTACCCATCGAATCGCTGTCCGCAGTGTAATCGAGTAAATCGTCAACCAACTGAAACGCGGTACCCAGGTAACGACCGTAATCAGCCAATTGTTGTGTTACTTTTTCGTCTTGTGCGGTTAATACACCAGCCAGCTCGGTTGCGGCTTCGAACAGTTTAGCGGTTTTGCCGTAAATAACATTAAAGTAGCTGGCTTCTGAGGTTTCGGGATCATTACAGTTCATTAACTGCAACACTTCGCCTTCAGAAATAACGTTGGTGGCGTCCGCTAAAATACGCAGAATTCGGAGCGAGTCTAAATCGACCATTAATTGGAAAGCGCGGGTATAAAGGAAGTCACCAACCAGTACGCTGGCTTCATTACCAAACACCGCATTGGCAGTTTTGCGTCCGCGGCGCAGCTCCGATTCATCAACGACATCGTCGTGCAGCAGGGTCGCGGTATGAATAAACTCGATAATCGTAGCAAGTTTGCGATGATCGCTGCCTTCGTAACCCAGAGCCCGGCACGCTAATATGGCAAGCAGCGGGCGTAAGCGTTTACCGCCACTGTTGACAATATAGAGGCCTAACTGGTTAATTAAGGCAACGTCCGATTGAAGTTGTTCACCTATTAAGGCATTAACCCCAAGCATATCGTCTTTGGCTAATGCGTTAATGGACTGCATATCCATCATAGATATCTGTTTATTTACAAAATTTAACGGAAAAGGGATGGTACACTATTTATAGCGGCGCGGAAACTCAATCCGCGGCAGATGGCGTAGCCTTTAAGTTCAAATAAAGGGTTGCGATCGTTGTCGGGATTACGTACAATTCGCGCCCTGATTTGAATTTGGATGCCCAATAGGGTTGTGGAGAATAATATGTACGCAGTATTCCAAAGTGGCGGTAAGCAGCACCGTGTGTCTGAAGGCCAAATCGTCCGCCTGGAAAAACTGGAAGCAGCTACCGGTGATGTAGTTGAATTCGACCAGGTTTTGATGGTTTCTGACGGCAACGATGTAAACATCGGTGCTCCGTTCGTGTCCGGTGGTAAAGTGAAAGCGGAAGTGATTGATCACGGTCGTGGCGATAAAATTAAAATCGTTAAGTTCCGTCGTCGTAAGCACTCTCGCCGTCAACAAGGCCATCGTCAGTGGTTCACGGAAGTGAAAATCACTGGTATCAACAGCTAATTAAGGAGTAACGACATGGCACATAAAAAGGCTGGTGGTTCTACTAAAAACGGTCGCGACTCAGAGAGTAAACGTCTCGGTGTTAAGCGCTTCGGTGGTGAGTCTGTATTAGCAGGCAACATCCTGGTTCGTCAACGTGGTACTAAGTTCCATGCTGGAGCGAACGTTGGTATTGGTAAAGACCACACATTGTTTGCAACCTCAGAAGGCAAAGTGTCTTTTGACGTGAAGGGCAGCAAAAACCGTAAATTCGTGAGCGTTATTACTGACTAATAACGTGAACACAAACTGAAAAGTTTCGGTTCTGAAAGCCCTGCCTTACGGCGGGGCTTTTTCATATGTGCTAGAATTTTGCACAGTATTCGACAAGTGATAAGTAGCAGATTGCGATGAAATTCGTTGATGAAGTAGAAATCCGCGTAGACGCGGGTGACGGTGGTAATGGTTGTATCAGTTTCCGTCGCGAGAAGTATATTCCCAAAGGCGGCCCTGACGGCGGCGATGGTGGCGACGGCGGTGACGTTTATCTGCAAGCAGATGAGAACCTGAATACGCTTATTGACTATCGTTTTGAACGTTTTCATAAAGCCGAGCGCGGCAAAAACGGTATGGGTAAAAACTGCACCGGCAGGCGCGGTAACGATATCGTTTTGCCTGTTCCTCCGGGTACCCGGGCTACCGATGTCGATACGGGCGAAGTTCTTGGCGATCTAACTAAGCACGGTCAGCGTTTAATGGTGGCCAAAGGCGGTTTCCATGGCCTGGGTAATACACGCTTTAAAAGCAGTGTTAACCGCGCGCCAAGGCAGAAAACCGATGGCACGCCGGGCGAAGTACGCCCGTTGAAGCTGGAATTGATGCTGTTGGCAGACGTGGGTCTGCTGGGTATGCCAAATGCGGGTAAATCGACCTTTATCCGCTCCGTATCTGCGGCACGTCCCAAAGTAGCGGACTACCCGTTTACCACCTTGATACCTAACCTCGGTGTTGTGCGTCCTGCGCCGCATCAAAGTTTTGTTATCGCCGATATTCCGGGCCTCATTGAAGGTGCGGCTGAAGGCGCAGGGCTTGGCATACAATTTCTGAAGCATTTAGAGCGTTGTCGCTTATTGTTGCACTTGGTCGACTTAGCACCATTTGATGAAACTGACCCTGCTGAGCAGGCGCGTATCATCATCAACGAACTGGAAAAATACAGCCCGAAACTGGCAGAAAAACCTCGCTGGCTGGTGATCAATAAAGTCGATTTGTTGCTGGACGAAGAAGTTCAGGAAAAAGTGGATGAGCTGGTTAAAGCTCTGGACTGGGATGGTCCGGTATTCCAAATTGCGGCTCTGGAAGGGCGTGGCAGTGATGCGCTTTGTCGGGAAATAATCTCCTACCTGGAAACCCTCCCTGCGCCAAGCACTGAGCAGCAGGAAGAAGCCGATCCGGTTGAGTTTATGTGGGATACGTACCACGAAGAAGTGCTGGAAGAAGAGCTTGATGATGAAGATGATGACGACGACGATGATGATCATGACGTCGAAGTGATTTATCAGAAGTAGCCTGACATTCATGTCAGGCGAGGTAGTGTTTCCTGACGCAAAGGTCAGGCAACGAATTAAGGGTATTGCCGAATGAAAATATCGCTAGTGGTCGCAATGGCAGATAACCGGGTCATCGGAAAAGATAATAAAATGCCATGGCATCTTCCGGACGAGTTGCAATATTTCAAGAAAATTACCTTAGGTAAGCCAATTGTTATGGGGCGACGCACTTTTGAATCCATTGGCCGACCGTTACCCGGACGTAAAAATATCGTTCTAAGCCGTCGAACGGATCATTCGGAAAATCAGGACAGTCAGGTTGTTTGGGTGTCCGGAGTACAACAGGCGATAGCCGCTGCAGGTCCGGTTGATGAATTGATGATCATTGGCGGTGGAAAAATTTATGAAAAATTTTTGCCCCTGGCAGACCGACTATATGTTACTAAAATAGATCTAAATGTTGAGGGCGATACCTACTTTCCTGACTATCAGCAAGTCGCCGACTGGCAAGAGGTTGAGCGGCAAAACTTTGCCGCTGATGAGCGTAACTCGCATAATTTTAGTACTCTTATTTTCGACAGAAAAAGTTAATAAGAAGTTATAAATTCAGACACTTACATGAATTTCAGGCCATTGCAGAGGGCTGGAGTTCGTAGTATCATCTTGATGAATTTTTGAGCAATCTTGTGATGGGGTTTTAGATGAAAGCGATTGTATTAGGGGCCGTGATGGCTGCTGTTGCAGCAACAGGCGCAACATTTTCAAAGAGCGCAGAAGCAAATGAATTAGCTTTGAGCTTGTGCACGTACGTACAGGGTGATGACACTATGCGTATGCGTAAGAAACTGCGCGATTCTCGTGTCCGTGTACGCGATATCTACAGCGGTATTCAGTGTAACGGTCAAAGCTTACTGCAATTCGCAATGGCAAATGGCTCACAAGATATCGGTGAATTCATTGTTGGTCGTCTGTCTGTAGACGAACTGAAAGGCTCTGGCGACTACGAATGGGCTCAGTCTAACGGCCATGGCGGCAGCGCTATTGCTGCAGCGATTAAAGAGCGCGCCGGTCTGTAATTAAAGACGTGTTTCGTATTGATGAAAACCCGCAAAATTGTTTTTGCGGGTTTTTTTACATCTTCTAACAATTCAATCAGTCACTTACCTTGTAATTCTCCCCTGTTCTCTACGACAATAGATCCGTTACGTATACAAACGGAATCGCTATGAAACAATGGATGGCATTATCTTTGCCGCTGGTGTTGCTGGGACTCTTCCCGCAAGTCAGCCAGGCGCAGACAAAAACCACTGAAGCTGCAAGTTGTTATTTGCCCGGTGTGCAGGAACAATTGCACTGTGGCACTGTGTCAGTTCCCGAAAATTATGAACAGCCAGACGGAAAGCATATTGGTATTCACTACGCTGTTCTGCCGGCCGTGCAGGAAGGCGCAAAACCCGACCCGATGCTGATTTTGGCCGGTGGGCCGGGGCAGGCGGCCACTGAGTTGGCTCCCATGATAGCGCGGATGTTCGAAGCGGTTCGTCAGAAGCGCGATATTCTGTTGATTGATCAGCGTGGCACAGGCAAAAGTCATCCGCTTGAATGTGATATCGAACGCCCCGACGAGTTAATCCGTGCTGATGACGAACAAGATCTGCAAGCCTTGAGTCGCGAATGCCTGCAGCAATACCCGGACACCGATACAACCCAGTATCATACGGTTAATGCAGTCAAGGATTTTGAACGTGTACGCGAACACTTAGGCATAGAGCAACTTAACCTTTATGGCGGCTCTTATGGGACCCGCGTCGGGCTCACTTATTTGCGCGAAGCGCCGGGGTCGGTTCGCACCGCCACCCTCGATGCCATTGCGCCGCCTCAGGTTGTTATTGGTCCTTTCGGACAACATGGTGCCGCCGCATTTGATGCCATGATAGAAGACTGCTCAGAGCAAACAGCTTGCCGCGAGAAGTTTCCAAACCTTGAACAAGAATATTATGAGGTGATGGCTGAACTTGAAGCTCAGGATATCTTATTGGAAACACGCGATCCTTTGTCCTTCGAGCCTCTGGAAATTAAACTGACACCAGGGCGTTTCAGCTCCATTATGCGAGTGGCTTTATATCACCCGAATACTCGTCAACTTTTACCTTATGCTATCCATTCTGCTGCAGCAGGAGACTACCACGCCATTCTTGGACTCATGGGCGGCACCATGTCGCAAAGCAGTATCTATTTGGGGTTAATGTTGTCGGTCGTATGTTCTGAAGATCTACCGCGTGCCACACCAGAACTGCTTGAGCAAGACGGTAACAACCAGTTTATTGGCAGTCGTACCGGTGACGCTTTCGTCGATATGTGTTCGGGTTGGCGCTCATCGAGTGTGCCTGCTTATTGGTCCGATCCTGTGGTTAGTGACAAGCCTGTATTGTTATTATCCGGAGAGTTAGATCCGGTGACACCACCCGAGTGGGGTGAAATCGCACACCGGACATTACCAAACAGTAAGCACTTAGTTGCACCGAATGCAGGTCACACTGTCGCCAGTCATACCTGTGCCAATCAACTTATTTCGGACTTTATTGAACAAGCGTCTATTGAAAGTATTGACGGCAGTTGCTTAGAGAAACAAAGACTGAAACCCTTTGTCCTGAATCAGAATGCGGCGGGGCTATAAAACATGATTAATGTAGATGCACTCACAAAATCATTTAAAAATGTGCAGGCGCTGGATTCGCTCTCATTTCAGGCAAAAGATGGGGAAATTACCGGGCTACTGGGACCTAATGGCGCGGGCAAAACGACCTGTCTGCGCATTATTTACGGACTGCTGCAGTCGGATACCGGAAAAGCTGAAATTGAAGGGGTGGATGCGAACATTAATCCCATTGGGGCGCGCCGAAATTTGGGTATATTTCCCGACAAGTTCGGTTTGTACGAGCGCTTAACGGTACGTGAACAAGTGGCATACTTCGCCGGATTACACGGCCTTAAAGGCAAAGAGCAAAAAACAGCGGTAGAAAAAGTCATAGAAAAACTCGATATCGCAGAGCTTGCAGACCGTCGTACGGCTGGCTTCTCACAAGGGCAACGAATGAAAGTCGCCTTAGCTCAGGCATTGGTACACAGCCCCAAACACTTAATTTTGGATGAGCCAAGCCGCGGGCTCGATGTTATGAGCACCCGAATTTTACGAGATGTTCTGCGCGAGCAACGCGCTCAGGGCACCTGTATCCTCTTTTCCAGCCACGTGATGCAGGAAGTTGCAGCCCTTTGCGACCGTGTTGTGGTGATGGCCAATGGCAAAGTTGCGGCAGAAGGAACGCCGCAAGAGCTGTGCGACATGACAGGCGAGCCACAACTGGAAGACGCTTTCGTGAAGATTATTGGTACCGACGAGGGGATAGCAGCCTGATGAGCGCATTAACCTCCGTATGGAAAAAAGAATTTCGTGACGCAATTCGAGACAAGCGCTCCGTTTTGGCGGCAATGTCTTACGCGTTTTTCGGCCCCATGCTAATGGCCGTTGCCTTCTTTTTTCTGATAACACAACTGACCGATCAGGCGGACGTCGAAATTACCATTGAAGGTAAAGAAAACGCCCCGCAACTCGTTGAATTTCTAGGCGAGCGTGGTGTTGTTGCTAAAGAAGGGGACTGGGCAAAAACCGAAACGCCTATCGTACTAACTCTGCCTGAAAACTGGCAACAACGTATCCGCGAAGCAGAGCCGGTAGAAGTCACCTTGCGCGCTGACTGGTCAGCACAAAAGCAGCAAACCGACATTAAGCGGGTAGAGCAGGCGGTACAAGCCTATTCGAGTCAAATAGCTGCTTATAGACTCACCCTGAGAGGCGTTGATCCCCGCGTTGTGCAACCTGTGCAGCTACAAAAGCAAGATTTAGCTACCCGTGGCTCTAAGGCGGCATTGATTATGGGCAGTGTGCTGGTGTTCATTATTTTGTCCGTATTCTGGTCCGGAATGAACGTCGCCATTGATATCAGTGCCGGCGAACGTGAACGTAATTCACTGGAATTTTTACTTAGTCAGCCGTTAAGTACCTGGGATATCGTTACCGGTAAAGCACTGACTGCAACCTCGTTCTCCTTGTTCGGCGCAATACTGTCACTGGTACTCATTCCCATTATTTTCGCTTATGTGCCCCTGCACGAAATTGGCATGAACGTGAACTTTAGCGTAGGCATGATGCTATTAATGTTTATCTTATTGATACCGCTGGCCTTATTCGCTACCGCCTTGCAGCTGTTCGTGTCCTTCCGGGCCAAGAACTTTAAAGAAGCACAGACCTATATCAGCTTCTTGCTAATCATCCCAATGGCAGCATCATTTGGTGTTGAATTCGCGCGCCTTAAAAACCCAATTCTCTACTACCTGCCACTAACCGGTCAGCATCAGGCGTTCCTGTCACTGATACGCGGCGAAAGTGTCAACGTTATGGGAACAGTAATAAGCGCCATCGCCACCCTGGCAGCCGCACTACTGCTCATGAAGTACATAGCTCGAATGCTCAAAAGCGAAAAAATCGTCTTCGGCCTGTAGCGAGCGCTGAGGTTACAAGGGCCATTGTGGAGGACGCCCGTAAATACATCCCTGTAGGGCTTGGGCAGCGCCATCCATGGCGCTGCACACCTCCACAATAGCCCTGTGTAACCGTCGGGCGCGCTCGCTGTCTTCCGCTTCAGTTAAGAAGCCACTTAAGCCGTGATGAGAGAGGTTAGAAGGGCAGGCTGTTCACTTGTGAGCGTTACGAGTGTTGAAAGCCTCTGTGGCGGAGTGTCGAAGGCCATGGATGGCCTTCGTCAAGCCCTCATGGATGAGCTCGTCGCGTCTCCGTCACAGAGGCTTTCAACGCTCAAGCGAAACAAGTGAGCAGCCTGCCCCGGATCAGTCGCGTAGGCGGCCGTAGTGGTAGTAGAGCCATTGGCCCAGGCGGCGGAAGCGGGGGAGTGGGAACGGCTTGAGTTGTGACTGGTAGTAAGGTAGCTCGGGCAGGGGCTGTTCCATGGCGGCTTCCGCCAGTCGCTGGCCGGCTAGTGCGGTAAAGCTGACACCGGCACCGCAGTAGCCCATGCTGGCGTAGATATTGTCTTTTACTTTGCCTACGCGTGGGTAATCGTCCAGTGACACACTGACCCAACCGCTCCAGAAGTGTTCCCACTTATTTACGTTACGCAGTTGCGGAAAGGTCTGGTGCAAGGCCTGTAGCAGTCGTTTAGCGTAGACTGGGTTGGCTGCGCTTTTCCCTTGAATAGCACCTCGACCACCGAACAGCAGACGATTATCGGGTAGCAAGCGGAAGTAATACTTCAGAATGCGAGTATCCATTACAGCGTATTGCGGAGACAGCTTAATGCTCTCAATCTGTTCTTTGCTCAGCGGAGGCGTGGTAATAATGCTTGAGAGTACGGGTAGCGAGCGACTGGCAAGCTCTGGCAGTAACTGCCCTGAGGTATATCCGTTTGAACAAACCAACAGCTTACGAGCGCGTACAGCGCCTTTCGCAGTTTGCAGGTATACGCCTTTGCTGCCAAGCGACACGGCCTGAGTTACCGGACAATGCTCAACTAACTGTGCACCCGCTGCGGCTGCCCGTCGAGCCGTCGCTGCCGCCAGTAACATCGGGTTCAGAGCAAAGCAGTCGGTGAAGCGCAAGGCAGCATGGGCCTGTGGGCTGTCGATAATGTCAGTCAGCTGCTCTTGAGTCAGCCATTCCACCGGCTGATCAAACTGCTTTAACTGCTCATATTGCTGTTTTAAGGGCGCAACGGCACTGGCGCGGTGGGCTATTTTCAGGTAACCGCCATTTTGACGCTGGCATTGTTGAGGGCACGCCTGCACGTTGTCTTCAACCAGCTGCAATGCTTTCTGATGTTCGGCGGCAATACCTTGCGCTATGTCAGTGCCCAGACGCTCAGCCCAGGCTGACAAGCCCAGTCGGCCGGTACTTTTCATCACAAAACCGGCATTACGGGAGGAACACCCCCATGCCAATTGGTTAGCTTCAAACACAGCAACAGAATGCCCGTTTTCGGCCAGAACCCGAGCCGCATTTAAGCCCGTGTAACCCGCACCAACAACAGCAAACTCCACTTGCTCCGGCGCATCCACACACTCCGGAAAATCAGCCTGCGTGTGCTGCTGCCAATAACTCGGCTCAGGAGCATCATGAGGCCCCGGAGGAGCATCAACCAAAGGATCATACATAAACCACCACCTATTAAAGCAGAGAAGAACAGGTCATTCACTTGCTTCGCTTGAGCATTGAAGGCCTATGTGGCGGAGATTAGGTAGCCTGACGTTTTACGTCAGGTGAGGTGTTCGACTATCTCACCTGATGCAATAGCATCAGGCTACCACTTGGGCAGCACCATCCATGGCGCTGCACACCTCCACAATAGCCCTATGTAACCGTCGGCGCGCTCACTATCTCCCGCTTCAGATAAAAAGCCAACTTAAACCGCTATGAAAGATGCTAAAAGGGGCAGGTTGTTCACTTGTAAGCGTTACGAGTGTTGAAGGCCCCTATGGCGGAGTGTCGAAGGCCATGGATGGCCTTCGTCAAGCCCTCATGGATGAGCTCGCCGCGTCTCCGCCATAGGGGCCTTCAATGCTCAAGCGAAACAAGTGAATAACCTGTCCCCCAGGGTTAGTCGAACTTCAGCAGCATTTCGCCGGCGTCGCAGTAGCAGGTGCCGTCGCATACTGGGCAGTAGTAGCCGTCTTCTACTGAGGCTTTGTACCAGCGTTTTTCGTGTTGTTTAATCATTTCGCCGCCGCAGCGGGTGAAGTATTCATAGGCGCTGTTTTTGGGGCTCTGCATCCAAATGTGTGCTAAACCACCCTGGCAGCCAAGCTCTTTGGCTGAAGCTATGCTGCGATACAACAGTTCTTTGCCTATGCCTAATCCACGTGCTTTTTCGGATACGGCGGCGCATTTAAAGTAGCACAGCTTATCGGCTGGAATGGGCCAGGCGTCGGGGGTGCAAAAGTCATCAATGGGCCATTGTCCGGGCGCCAGGGTAATTCGTATACCTAAGGGGATCTCGCCGCGCAAAGCTATCCAGTTTAACTGCACGTTACCCGCGGTTCCGCCAGCCAGATATTGCTGAAAACTGTCTTCGTTCAGGTAGTTGTCACCATGAACTTCGTTGGCCAGATCAATAACGGCCGCCATATCGGCAGCCGTTATTTGACGATAAATGATATCGCTCATTAGTAGCGGTACTCGTCAGTCTTGAACGGGCCTTCTGCATTAACGTGAATGTAGTTGGCCTGGTCCGCGGTCAGCTTGGTGATAACACCACCAAAACCCTGCACCATGTAACGTGCTACTTCCTCGTCCAGTTGTTTCGGCAGAACTTCTACGCGCAGGTATTCTTCCTGTTGCTTAGCGTCCATGTCTGAAAACTTCTGTTCAAACAAGTGAATTTGCGCCAGTACCTGGTTAGCAAAAGAGCCATCCATAATACGACTTGGGTGACCGGTTGCGTTACCTAAGTTCACCAGGCGGCCTTCGGCCAGCAGAATCAGGTAGTCGTTATCATCGTCGGAGCGATAAATTTTGTGTACCTGCGGCTTAATTTCTTCCCAGCGCCAGTTTTTGCGCATAAAGGCCGTATCAATTTCATTATCAAAGTGGCCAATGTTGCAAACCAGAGCGGTCGGCTTAAGTGCGGCCAGCATGTGGCGGTCACAAACGTCCATATTACCGGTCGTGGTCACAATCAGGTCGGTATTGCCCAGCAAGTCTTTGTTAATGTTCTCGCCGTTACCTTTATTGTCACCGCCAAGGTATGGAGAAACCACTTCAAAGCCGTCCATGCAGGCCTGCATAGCACAAATTGGGTCAATTTCGCTGATCTTAACAATCATGCCTTCCTGACGCAGGCTTGCGGCAGAACCTTTACCCACATCGCCGTAACCAACAACCAGAGCTTTCTTACCTGACAATAAGTGGTCAGTTGAGCGCTTAATGGCGTCGTTCAGCGAGTGGCGGCAACCGTACTTGTTGTCATTTTTTGACTTAGTCACGGCGTCGTTCACGTTAATAGCAGGAACTTTCAACGTGCCTTTTTCCAGCATATCCAGCAAGCGATGAACACCGGTGGTGGTTTCTTCGGTAATGCCGTGTACTTTGTCCAGCATCTGCGGGAATTCGTCGTGGATCATCAGGGTTAAATCGCCACCGTCATCCAGAATCATGTTGGCATCCCACAGCTCGCCGTCTTTATGGCAAGTTTGCTTTAAGCACCACTCATATTCTTCTTCGGTTTCACCTTTCCAGGCAAATACTGGAACACCGGCCGCGGCCATCGCTGCAGCAGCGTGGTCCTGAGTAGAGAAAATGTTGCACGACGACCAACGCACTTCGGCGCCCAGTTCAAGCAGGGTTTCAATTAACACAGCGGTTTGAATGGTCATGTGAATACAACCAATGATGCGAGCACCGGCCAGTGGCTTGCTGTCAGCGTATTTGCGGCGGATAGTCATCAGCGCCGGCATTTCGGATTCAGCGATCGCAATTTCCTTACGACCCCATTCAGCTAAGCTAATATCTGCAACTTTGTAGTCTTGCGAATTTTCTGCACTCATAGCGACTCTCTTTTTCAGTGATTTCTTTCAGTGAATTTTAATCAATTCAGACGGTTTCGGTTTTCATAACACGCTCAATCAACTGCTGTTGGCGCTTTTTGTCCAGCCGAGCGCCAAACTCTGTGACCAGCTCAGCTGCTGCATGGCTGGCTAAACGTCCGGCGTCTTCCAACGACATATTGCGTGTTAAACCATACAACATAGCACCGGCAAACATATCTCCGGCACCGTTGGTATCAATAGCTTTTACCGGAACACCCGGAATATGCACCTGACGTTCATGGTTTGCAATTAAGGCGCCATCTTTACCCAGAGTAATAGCAACCGTATCGGCCTGCTCTAGTAATACGGATAAAGCCGCCTGAGGATCGTCTTTACCGGTTAATAATTCGGCTTCTTCGCGATTACAGAACATTAAATCGACGCCGCCCTCAAGAATTTCATCAATGCCGTCACGGAAAAACTTCACCATAGCCGGGTCTGAACAGGTCATGACCAGTTTGGTATTGTTGTCGCGAGCCACTTTCTTGGCATGCTGAATGGCACCGCGGGCAATTTCTGAGGTAATTAAATAACCTTCAATATAAAGGTAGTTTGCTGCTGCAATTGCATCGTCATCAATTTCAACCGTCGACAAATCAGCTGTAATACCTAAGTGAGTACGCATAGTGCGTTCAGCATCCGGGGTAACCATGACCAGGCAACGACCGGTGATACCCGGGTTTTGCTGCTTTTTAAGGCTGGTTTCAATACCCACTTGTTCTAAGTCCTGACGGTAAAACATACCCGCTTCATCGTCTGCAACTTTACAACAATAGTAGGCTTTTCCGCCAAACTGAGCAAAAGCAACCAGCGAGTTGGCTGCTGAGCCACCGCCACATTGCTTCTTTAATTCACCCAGCTCGCTGAGTTCGGCAATCAGAATGTTTTGAGCGTCTTCGTCAATCAGCTCCATCATGCCTTTCTTTAAATTGTGTTTTTGGAGGAAGTCATCAGTGACCTCAAACTCCTGATCCACCAGCGCATTGCCAATGCCGATTACATCAATGGTTTTCATAGTAGTAAATGGTTGCCTTATTAGGGCGCGTAGTATACCCGATGAGTCGGTCAGGGTCGATAAATGAACAGGGCAAAAAGCACAATAACCAGACAACTAACGAAAAAGATTTGCCACTGCCTTTGCCAGCGTGGGGCCCGAGCCAATAACAACTCAGCGGGACGGCCGTCAAAACGTTGTCGTGCAACACGTATTCCCTGAACTTGTATAGGTCCGCCTAAGGTCACTCTGTGGCAATAACTGAAGCTTTGTAACCAACTGAGCAATACAGTCGGAAACAGCGCATTGCGTGTCAGTGACTGTAATTTTGGTTTGTTGCGCTGAAACAGAGCCATAAAGCGAGCCATCAGCGACAGTAAAAAAGAAGGGAAGAAGTGCGTTAAGGTGTAAAGCCAGTGTGTGGTCAGGCCAAAATGTCGATAACGCGTTTGTGCCACGGGCCATACCTGCGTCAGTTCTGCAACCGTGCGGACGCCAAGAGCAGCCAGCGGGCCGCCAATAAACCAAAAGAGTAAGGGCGTGAAACGGTGTTCCAGAATACTGGACGCACGCAGTTCCAGGCTAGTTTTTGCAATGCCGTGTTCACTGAGTAAATCGCAATCGCGCCAGGTAATGCGACTTAGCCAGGCGCGGGCGGCGTTTTTCCGGCCTCGCTGCAAGTGGCTGTCGGCCAGTTTAACCGCATGAGCGACGGGCTGCTGGCGTAAACTCACCAATAGAATCAGCCAGCCAATGGCCAACGACACCTCGGCTCCGGCGAAAACAATCGCAGCGGGTAATAACACCAGTAACGACATCGTGAGCCAGGCTAAAAAGCCGGCCAGCCGTTGTTGACTGACAGTGCGTTCGGGTTTGTTGACCTTGCCGCTCATGTAGGAGGCCATTAGCCGCAAAACGGCAAAGGGGTGCCACTGCTCCGGCCATGGAAACCAGCGCTCTGCCAGCAAAGCCAGCAGAGCCAGAGCAACGGGGGATAACAGCAGTTCGGTTAATAACTCGGTGTTCATGGCACTATACTGCCACGGTGCGCATCACTCGGCAATTACGCCGCAATCGGCTGGTTGTTCTTATCTTTATTGGTTGGTACGGCTGCGCGAACGTGTTCAGCCTGACGAATTTTGCCGTGAATGTAGTCGTGCAGTTCGGCAAGACGGTAACCAGGCTTAGCTTTAAAGCGCAGGAACGGTAGTCCGGCGGCAGCTAATGTGTTCTTCAGAAACAAGTTACGTTTTTGCTGATTCAGTGACGACTGACCGGGTTCCAGCTCAATAGCGGCTTTAATCTGCATGGTGTGAATGTCACACAGAACGTAATCCAGAATACGCTGGCTGGCTTTGTTGTGTGCGTCTTTGCGAGCTGTTGAGGATAACCCCGTGCGTACGGTTACAATATCGCTTAAGCGGACTTTAGTGAAAATTCTGAAATCATCGCCGACAGATTTTTCTAACAATGTCAGAAACTGATCTTCCTGGGCTGTGCACAAGGCCACATCTTTCAGTTTATAAGGGTAGGGAACATAGTTCTCGGACATGCGGCTGGCAATAATAGCGACCGCAATTAATACAACAACAAACAACAACAGGATAATTTCCATTTTCACACCTCATCAGAAAATTGACGCTCTGTGAGGTGTGAAGCAAAAGCTGTGCCAGTAATGGCAGCTAATGGAAATTTAATTAGGCAGAATAACCGCCCGGTACGCCTTTTGTGGTGACACTAACGGCGTCGTGGGCATGCAGTGATTCATAGTGGTTAACGCGCAACCAGAAATCACGGAAGTGAGGCATTTGATTCAACTGGTGTTGTAAACGACGCGATGCGTCTTCACAGAACATCAGGTTCTGACCATTCAAACGCGCAAACTCTTGCTCATCTTCCCGCTTAACAGCAGCTTGTACCGGCGTCTTAAGCGCGTCTTCAACGGCGTCAATCAGTTCCACAATAGGAAAATCGTTAACGCTTTCGCTTAAGGCCACTTTAACTTCAGCAACTGAGCGTTGGCTGTGCGGTGTCGCGACAATACCTTCAGTCGAGCCCAGCCATTCGTGCAGAATGTTTGAATCCACTTTTTCCTGACCAGCAAACTTCTCGCTGAAAGCATCCTGAATTAACTGGCGGGCCAGTGCTGCTGAGCAAGGGCAAGTTGATGAGTAAGGCACATCAACGGACAACTCCAGTTTAAGCTGACCAGCATCATAACGACCGGTTAAGCTGACTGGATACGCTTTCCAGCCCTGTTTTTTGCTGACCAGCGATTTGCGACGCAGGTGATAATCAAAATCAAATTTGATAAAGGCTTGGTCACTGATGTCTTTATGGCTTTCAATAAAGTTATTCAGTAATTCCTTCATCGAACCATGACTGAGCTCGCCTTCGGTCGACATTTTGTCCAGCAATAAGTACAAGCGAGACATGTGGATACCCTTGGTTTTCGGGTTTTTAAGGTTGACGAAAGCTTCCACTTTAGCAGCGACAGGGCGTTCAGACGCGCCGGCTGCGGCCACCATCAATGGAACTTCAATATTGCTCATGCCAACCCAATCGAGGGCTCCCTCTGTTTGGGCCTGAGTTTGGTTGGCTACGTCGGGCATAACTGTTGGCATTCGTTGTGAACTCCAAGTCTCGTGAATAATATTGTCCGGCCGAATTGATTTTGATCAAGTAGGCTCAGTCTAAAGGTCGGTATTATATCGCAGAATTTAACCAGGTGACACCGATTGCCCCAATCGATTCTCTCTGCACAGTGGTTGACTAAAAACAGTAATACGCCGAGGATAGGGTTTTGGATTGATGGAGTACAAAAAGATGGCAGAAAAATCGGCGATAGATACCGAGTTGTTGCAGCAATACCTTGATACGCTCGGCGTCGAAGGCATCAAATCAACTCTGACCACGTTTGACGGTATTATTCAAAGCTACGCGAAGTTGCTGCACCAGGCTGCGAAAGACCGCAATGAAGACGAGTTAAGAAAACAAGCGCACAAAGTGAAAGGGGCTTGCAGCTCAATTGGCTTAACGGCATTAGCTAAGATGATGGAAAAGATTGAGAAAGAAGACTGGGAATGGCCAGTAGCAGAGCGGGTATTAATTGAATGGGCCGATGCGGTCATTCCGCACCGGCAGCAAATAGAGGCTTGGTTAGCAAAGCATCACTGAGCTTGTTGATCAACCTCACCAATAAAGCGATAACCTTCACCATGGATGGTGGTAATCAGGTTTGGTGTTTCAGGGTGTGATTCGAAATGCCGGCGAATACGACGAATGGCAACATCAACCGTGCGGTCATTCGGGCGCAACTCACGGTCCAGCATACGCTTAACCAGCGTTTCCCGGTCCAGAATGCGGCCAGGGTTTGATAAGAACAATTCCAACGCGCGGTATTCACTTTTCGGCAGACGGAACATTTGGTTTTCCGGCGAATACAGGCAGCGGCTGTCACTGTTTAAACGCCAGCCGTGAAACTGGAATTCAACACTGTTATTTTCAACCGGGTTGCTTGAGCGTGATGCTTCAATACGGCGGCACAAGTTGCGTACGCGAATGGTCAGCTCTTTCGGGTTATAGGGTTTGATGAGATAGTCATCGGCACCTAACTCAAGTGCCAGCAGGCGATCATCTTCGCTGTCACGGCCGGTTAAGAAGATTAAACCAATGTTGTCGCTTTCACGCAGTGATTCAGCTAGCTCCAGACCGTTTTTACCCGGTAAGTTGACGTCCATAATCACGACATCAACCCGTTCCTGGCGCATAATATTTTCCATTTGCAGGCCATCAGCAGCATCAAAAACTTCGTAGCCTTCTTGTTGGAATAGACGGGTCAGAGTCTGGCGAGTAACAACTTCGTCTTCAACAATCAGTATTCTGGCATTCATAAGCGTTGATTTTCCCGGAAAGTTCGTCGCTGTGCGTACGGTGTTAAACTTATATTTATAAAAGTTATGACGTTACATTATGACTTTTGTTTGAGATTTTTCAAGCATTGCTGACTAAAGTGACGGGAAAACGAACAATAAACTCCACGCCGTTCTTTTCCTCACTAAAGAAGTGAATATTTCCGCCCAGCACTTGGGTCACTAAGTTATACACCAAATGAAGGCCCAGTCCGCTTCCTCCCGAGCCGCGCTTAGTGGTCACAAAGGGATCAAATATTTTACGACTGATGTCACTTGGCACCCCTTTACCATTATCGCTGTAAATCATTTCCAGCTCATTGTCGTTTAGCATATTAAAGTGAATCTTAACGACCCCGTGATCATAACCGTCAAAGGCATGAATCATGGAGTTGACTATCAGGTTAATCAGTACCTGATTGAGCGGTCCTGCCTTAGCTCGTACAGTGAGATCATCCGGACAAGAAATTTGAATTGGGAATTTATCCGGGTCAAGGCGCCGTGGCTTAACGGAAATCAACACATCGTTCATAAAAGATGGAATATGAACATCACGATCAATTTCTGAGGACTGGTCAACCGCGACTTGCTTAAAGCTGGTGACTAAGTCTGCAGCGCGACCTAAGTTGCGATAGATAATTTGCAGGTTTTCGTCACAGTCACTTAAAAAGCGTTCAAATTCAGACGTTGAAATACGCTTTTCATCAAACTTCTCCTGCATAATGGTGAGCTTATCCTGGAGCAGGGTAGAGGCGGTAACGGACAAACCTATCGGCGTGTTCACTTCATGTGCAATACCCGCCACCATATCACCCAGCGAGGCCATTTTTTCTGACTCGACGAGTTGTCCCTGATATTGGTGCAATTGTTCCAGTGTTTTCAGCAGTTCACTGTTTGACTCTTTTAGCGCTTGAGTGCGCTGGGTTACCTGACGCTCCAGCTCGGTGTTCAGTTGGCTGGCTTCTTCTTCCGCACGTCGTTGTCGGCTAATATGCTGCTGCACACGGTCCAGCATGGTATTAAAGGCGTGCGCCATCATATCAAACTCGACCAGTTGCGACGGCGCCAGTCGCAGCGAGTAATTTTTGTCCCGGGCGACTTGTGAAATTACATCCACAACAGAGTCCAGCGGAGTAACAATGGTCTTACGTAAACGCAGAGTGACCAGCCAGCAAAGTAAAAGGGTCAGTACGAAAACCACGCCGGCGACACCAATAGAGCGCCACATGAACAGACGGGCTTGCTCTAACGAAGCTCGCAAGTAGACATAACCAATCACTTCATCGTCCAGCACCACCGGCTGCGATACTTCAATGTAGTCATCGTGGATCTGCGGAGTGGTAAGCCTGTCCAGCTTTGAGAATCGCGCGGGAATAGGGGCCAGACCCTGTTTGTTATAGCTGGAAAAAAACGTCAGCTCGTTGCTGGTTTCGTCCATTTTGTAAACGTGAACATGCTGAATGAACGAGGTATTCTGTAACGAGTTAAGCCGTTGTTTTTCTGTCGCATTGTCATTAAAAACCAAGCTGCTGGCGGCGTTGCCGGCAACAATCCGGGTATAAGACAAGGCCTGCTCATGCAGAGAATTCTGGTACTGGGCCACCTGGCTGACAATGTTGATGGTAAAGCCCACAAGAAGCGCGAAGCTGGTGACCAACAACACGATATAAATGAGTATGCGCTTCAGTGAAATAGTATGCATTCAGTCTACGGCTCAATCTCTGAAAAAAGTAACCTGTTTATTAATGTTAGCAAAGCGTTAACAAAAAAGGCATTGGTTAAACAAAAAAATCGGTTATTTATCGACAAGTTGCATGGTAAACACGATAACGACCATCATCGGCAACCGTATCGCAATGGCCAAAAACCGATTCAATTACTTCGGGCCAGGGCAAAAATCGATTTGCCACGATTCTCAAAACACCTTGCTTATTAAGGTGTTGCTGTGCATCTTTGATAAATTGACGGGCAATTTCATAATCGGTTCTTTGGCCGGTATGAAAAGGCGGATTACTGACAATAAAATCAAAGCGCCCGGCATTTTCCGGTATTCCATCGGCTAAACGCAAATCGGCTGTTATGGATTCAGCCGACAAGGTCATCTGGCTTGCAGCGATGGCAATAGGACTGACATCGCAGGCCATAAGTTCAGTTGTTAAAGGTTTAATTTCTTTTGCGATAACCCCGGCGCCACAGGCAAAGTCCAGTCCTCTTCCCCGGGGAAGGCTATTTACGTGTTGTAACAGCAGTAAGGTTGCCGGGTCGATATGTTCGCGACTGAAGACACCCGGCAGGGTAACAAAAGTATTTTGCTGTTGTTCCAACTCGTAGGTAATGGTTTTTGCGTAGCTTTGCAGCGGTGCCGGTGTGTGAAGCTGAGCATTGCGGGCACTGGAAAATAGCAGACAATGATTCGCTGATGCCAGTTTCTGTGCTGGCTGAAACCACTCTGGAAGCCTTTTCATCAGCGGCTGAATGCCAGAGCGTTTATCACCGGCAAACCAGATTGGAGTTTCAGCAGGTAATAGCGCTAACTGCTCCAGCAGGTATTGGTTAAGCTCTTTTTCTTTCGCTACCAGCATCAAAACGCCGTCGTACTGGCTTAAATCCGGTGCCTGCACCTGGCAATAAACCTCTCTTCCTGCCGCTTGCCAACTTGCTGCGTGGCCCGCATGAAAACTCCAGGCAGAAGCATTAGTTAAGGCCGACAGTTCATCGCCGCCAGGGTGAATAACTAATAGTGAACCAGTAGCCCAGGGTTGGGCGGATTGGCGCCCAAGCATAGATAGAATTGCAGATGACATAGTGATTTTTTACCGCTTAAAGCAAGCTGTCTACTCGCAGTTGTTTGTCCTGAAGTAGGAACATTGTACCATTGCGGTGTTCCTTAATGCGCAGACTTTTTTCTTTAAAAAGATACAAAATGCCCGGGAACACTTCTTTGCTTACCATGGTGCGCAGTACCGGGTGATTTTCAAAAGCCTCCAGTACCGAGTCAATGCTGATGCGGGTGGTGGTAATACGTGCTTTCAGCTTACGCAGTTCTCCCTTGAGTTTCTTTTGATACTCAAGTTTTTTAGGGCCATCTTCCAGTGTTGCGCACTTATCTAGCCCTTGCTGTACCGTTTTGACACGGGCCAGGGTTTTGGCTAACAAGCCCCGCATATTTTTTAAATGCTCAAGTGACTGTGGGTCAACCGGCGGCAGAGACCAGTATATGCGTGTTTTGGTTCCGGCTGGCGCGCCTAACTGACCACAATAAATGTGATCACAGGTTTCGATGGTACCGCCAATGAGTTTGCCGCGTGCATTGCGACCCTCGCCACCAATGGCCAGCGGGCCCTGGGTTATGACATGACAATGAGTGAGCTGTTTGTCGGTATGTACACCATTTTTCGCATCTAAATACGAATACTGGGCGTAGGCGCACCAGACAGAGCCACCAGCCACCAGTTTGGTCGAAACGTCCGGTATCCAGTCGTCGGCATCTTCGTCGTACTCAGCGGTTTCTCCAGAGTTGAGTAAGCGGCCAATGCAGCCTTTACGCACGGTGATGTTTCCGTCAGCGTACAGTTCTGCAGAGTCGACATACCCGCCAACGGTAATGTCGCCCGAGCAAGTCACTTTCATGCCTTCACTGATATTACCGCTGACAATGACACTGCCTTTAAACTTAACGTGGCCGGTTGATACATCCACATTGTTTAATTGCATGACATCGTCCACTTGCACACCGTTGTCGTTAAAGCTGGGCATACCCGTGCGGTCAGCAACAATCATATTGGCGTCTGTTTCACTAATGCGAGTGCCTTCTCCGGGTTTAAAGTCGCGGTCTTCACCGTCCTGAGCTTCCAGTTCCTGGCCAAACACAGTAAAGCCCGGACGGCCTTTGCTGGGTGGGATCTTCTGCAATAGTGGCTGGTTTGAATCAACCGTGACTTCGGCACCTAAATCGCGCATGTCGGCGGTACCGTCTTCGCGCAACTGAGGTCGTAAGACGCGTTTGCGCGCGTCGTCGGCTAAAGGCTTAAACTTCGCGTTGCTGCCATTAATCGGATGTTTGCCCTTCGCGACGGTAACAGACAGTTCCGCCCCGGGCGGCGCCTCACTGGTGTGTTCCACCAAGGCATCAATGGCTTTGCGTTGAATGCCGGAGGTTATCTTTTTTTCCTTCAGCTTGGCAATAATCGCTTCTTGCGTGAGGGCTTTACCGCCATAACCAACAATAGCGCTGGCTGTGACTTTCATGTCGTCGTCACTCACGAGTAAGTTCAGGTCGGCATCAAAAATTTCGGCAATAATGACCTGGAAGGGGATACTGCTGTTGGAGTCTTTGCTGTGGTGTTGAGCGTACTTAGTAGCCGTTTGCGTCAGCATTTGCGGGTCTAGCAATTTCGCAGCCGAAAGCTCAGAAGCCTGCCATGCTTTCTGTAATTGCTCTGCTTTGACCTCTGACGGAGCCGTGCCGGCATCAATGCTGATGTAAACGTCTCTTTCAGAAACCCGGAAATTGACCGGACTAGACATAAGGCGCCTGTTTTCTAACGGTTGTTATAATTTTTATCGGGTCATTTTAACGAATATTAAGATCTTTTTGTATTAATTTTAATCGTTGACAACAATTTCTTTACAGTAGCTTTCTATTTTGCCATTGACGGTTTCCAAATGCGTATTAACTTGTCTAATGGCTTCGGTACGTTGCTGCTGGTCTTTTTGTTGCCAGTCTTTGAATAGTTGTGCAGCCAGTTGGCTTAAGTCAGCAGCCCCAATTGTCGCACTCAAACTTTTTAATGTATGCAATTGCAAACGTGCATTTTCAACATCATTCAATAGTAATTCGTCGCTGAGCAAAGGACGGAACTGATCGAGATAACAAATCAGTACTTCCCTATACAGGCTTTGTTGCCCATCGCAATGGCGCAAGCCCTGATTAAAATCAATCTTCGCTAACTTACTGCTCATAAGCCTTGTTTTCGTACACCTCAGTAAAAGAATCGACACTCTCGGTCGCATCCGACATGGTATCTTTGTCAAATTGCGCAACATTGAATAAAGCTTCGCCTTCATTGGCGACCGGAATGTTGCTGCAGCCTATGATAATGCCTCGCACCGGCGATTCAACCTCATCGCCTTCGCCACCATGTGGACTCACGCTTAACGCTAATACTTGTTGCTTTTGAATGGTTTGACCTAACTCAACTTTTGGAATGATAAGGCCATCACGTTCTGCCCGAACCCAGGTAGAACGGCGCGCTATAACCGGAGTAACACGGCGCCCGCGGCGGCGGCCTTTCATAATTTTCAGGTGTTTCATAACGTTTTGAACGCCAATGACACCAGCACTTATCGAGGCCTCATCAAAGCGCAGCGCTTCACCCGCTTCATAGAGAATCAGCGGAATATTCAGTTCGTTGGCAAGTGCCCGCAGTGAACCATCGCGTTCTTTGGAGTGCAGAATAACGGGGGTACTAAAGGCTTTTGCCATTGCCAGTGCCTGCTCGTTTTCAACATCAACGCGAATCTGCGGCAGATTGCTGCGGTTAATGGCACCGGTATGCAAATCTACAATGTGAGTAGATTTTTTTACCAGCTCTTCGCTGAACAAATACGCCATGCGGCTTCCCATCGCGCCGCGCTCAGAGCCCGGGAAGCAGCGGTTTAAATCGCGTCGGTCGGGCAGGTAGCGGGACTGCTGAATAAAACCAAATAAGTTCACAATCGGAACCACCACCAGAGTGCCGCTGAGTTCGCGCGCATCGATGGTGTTAATTAAACGCCGGCAAACCTCAATACCGTTTAGCTCGTCCCCGTGAATGGCGGCGCTGACCAGCAACACCGGACCGGGCTTGGTGCCATGAAACACATCAATACGCAAATCCAGCGGCGCGTCGTTATATAAACGCAACGCTGGCAGCGTAATGTGCTGATGCGATCCGGGTTCTACATATTGTCCGCCAATCTCGAAACGCTTCATTCTAGCCACGTCCTTTGGTACGGGTTTTATGAGCTTTGGCATTTTTCTCAAGAAAGCTGATAATTTGCCCGGCAACATCTTTATCCGTTGCCTGTTCAATACCTTCCAGGCCCGGTGACGAATTCACTTCCATGACCAGCGGCCCATGGTTAGAGCGTAAGATATCCACACCGGCCACATTCAGCCCCATGGTCTTAGCCGCTTTAACCGCCGTTGCCCGTTCTGCCGGCGTTAATTTCACCAGCGACGCGCTGCCACCGCGGTGCAGGTTCGAGCGAAACTCACCGGCTTTGGCCTGACGCTTCATAGCGGCAATGACCTTGTCGCCAATAACCAGGCAACGAATATCGGCGCCACCGGCTTCTTTAATATATTCCTGCACCATGAAGTGAGACTGCAGACCCATAAAGGCTTCAATCACGCTCTCTGCCGCCTGACGGGTTTCCGCTAATACCACACCAATACCCTGAGTCCCTTCCAGCAGCTTAATCACCAGCGGTGCGCCACCGACCATATCAATTAAGTCAGGAATGTCCTGTGGCTGGCTGGCAAACCCAGTAGTCGGCAGGCCAATTCCTTTACGCGATAAAAGCTGTAACGAGCGTAATTTGTCACGACTACGGGAAATAGCGACCGACTCATTCAACGGGTAGCTGCCAATCATCTCAAACTGGCGTAAAACCGCAGTGCCGTAAAAGGTGACAGATGCACCAATACGTGGAATGACACAGTCGTAAACGGGCAGTTCTTTGCCGTGTTTGTGAATCGACGATTCGCGTGCGTTGATGTCCATGTAGCATCTCAATGGGTTCAGTACATCAACCTCGTGGCCGCGCTGCTCAGCAGCTTCGACTAAGCGGCGCGTTGAATAAAGCGACGCGTTACGCGATAAAATCGCAATTCTCATGGTTGTTCTCCTAATAAGTGAGAGGCTTGTGGGTCGACGATGAACTGTCCACGCATGGCTTGTCGGCCTAATAGCATCCGGAATTTCATGGTGTCTCTGTTAGTTAACGTCAGCTCGACTGCCTCGTCAAACTTACCCAGTTGTAACCGTGTTCGGATCACATAGCGGGTTTCGGTGTGACCGCCGGAATCGGTCACTTCGCGCTTATCAAAAACGGGCGCTTCGCAAACTTGTTCGCGCAGGGAGCCTTGTTCCGGGTGCATAAAAATACGCAGCCATTCCTGACCATCGCGCTCAAAAGGCTCAAGCTTAAATGCATGCAAGCAGGAGGTTTTAGCGCCTGTATCTACTTTCATATGAATTGGGTTAATATGGAGCTCAGGAAGTGCTCCCCACTCTTGCCAACCAATTGTTGTCATCGGGTTACCTTGTTATCAATCTTGAGTGCTTAATACAGTATTTTTATAAAAACGCAATTTTTATTGATCAATCATCGTAATTTTTACGTTGTTTTTGAAATCTGATAGTTTACATCAGATGCTAAGTCATACGACTCTACTAAGGATAGCCTATGTCTGCTTGCCCAACTTGTAATTGCCGTAAACCTCTTGGTTTTGGTATAAAAATGGCCTTTCAGCCCATTGTGGATATTGCAAAAAAAAATGTATTCGCCTATGAAGCCCTGGTTCGTGGCGAAAATGGGGAAGGTGCCGGACGTATCTTGGGGCAAGTAACAGAAGAGAATAAGTACACCTTTGACCAAAGTTGTCGGGTGCAAGCCATTGAAACCGCGTCGCGCATTAAATTGCCAGGCAGCTTAAGCATTAACTTCATGCCCAATGCCATTTACGAGCCGGAAACTTGCCTGGAAAAAACCTTGGAAACGGCTAAAAGAACCCAATTTAATCGCAACAACATCATTTTTGAGGTGACTGAGCAGGAGCAGGTGGTCAGTCAGCAGTTTTTGGTGGAAGTGTTTGAAGCTTACCGAAAAGAAGGCTTTAAAACGGCCATTGATGACTTTGGTGCGGGTTATGCCGGGCTCAATCTACTGGCTGACTTTCAGCCCGACATTCTGAAAATTGACATGAAGCTGATTCGTGATATCTGCCAGAACAAAGTGAAACAAACTCTGGTACGTTCTATTCAGCAAATTGGCGAAGAGCTGGGTATTCAGCTTATTGCCGAAGGCATAGAAACCGAAGACGAGTACAAATATCTGCGCGACAGTGGTATCACCCTAATGCAGGGGTATTATTTTCAAAAGCCTATGCTGGAAGCCATTCAGGACGTTAATTTTCCGTGATGCGAGCGTAATTACGCATCACCGTTACGGGTGGCCTGTAACTTCTGTAAATGCGCTTTAAAGTCGTAAATGTCGCGGTCCAGCGAGTTTGCACTCACGTACAGGTCGTAGCCCAGTAATTCCCGCATTTGCTCCATACGCTTGCCAAATACGCCAATCAGGCCTTTGTAAACAGTGCCGTTAGGGCTGATATAGCTGTCCGGAATATCAAAGTAGGGCGTGTAGTCCTCGCGATCCGGTGCCTGATGCCGTAATGCCATGGTCAGCAACTGACGCTGCTCAAACAATAACGCAGAGGCCAGACGCGGAGAAATGTCATCCAGAACCTCTTCTACGTGGTAAAGCCGGAAGCCAAGAAAAGGGGCGTCTTCTAATTCCATAACCCGGTTTACCCGTGGTACGTCGTAGCGAATAATGTTTTCCCAGCGAATCTGCCACTGACCGCGGCGATGCAAATAACGAATGTCTTCTTCGGTAATGACCAGTGACACCGGTGGTTCTATCACTTTACCAATGCCTAACAGCAAAAATATACCGGATGTTGCGCCCAGCACCACAGAAACACCCACCGGAATGTCGTCCCGCACTAAGTGTAAAAACACCAGCAGTGCAAACAGCAGTACCGCTAACCCACAAAAGGTTAATGCGTTGCGCTTAGCTTGTGGACTGACATTAAACTGCATAACTCCTCCTGGACTGACGAATATCTCACCTGACATAAATGTCAGGCTACGTCGTGGGCTACATAAACATCCGTTGCAATATTTTGCGGGTGAAATCCTTCTTAAGATAAAAGCCCCGTGGGCGTACTTCAATTATAGTACCGTCCGGTCCAATCGCATCGGTTAAGGCAGAGCCATCCGCTGCTTTAGGCCGAATCTGCATCGCTTCGCCCTGGCGTGCGGTAATCGTCTCAACCTGGCCTAATGCAATACGGTCCATATGTTCTTCCCAGTCGTTACGCAGCAAGGCTTCTTCTTCGGCGCTGGGAATCCATAAAAAGGCGCTGCCGACTACACGCTCAGCCAAAGGCACCTCGCGGCGGCCATCTATGGGCAGCCACAACACTTGTTGTAATTTATTTCGTACGTTAGAAGTGGCCCACTGGATGCCCTGAATATTCACCAGTGGCGCGGTACACACAAACGTGGTTTCCAGTGGCTCACCTTCGGGGGTTACCGGCAGGGTTTTCAGTTCAACCCCTAATTCAGGGAAGTCCTGTGTAGGCTTAGAGCCCGCGGTAGCGCCCAGTTGCAGCTCTAAAAGCTGACCGACCCAGCCTTTGTCGCGGCGCAAGTCTTTGGGTACCTGCAGGCCGGTTTCGGCCGCTAGCTCCGCAAACGAACGACCCGCTAAAGCCGCCGCGCGCTGGAACAATTCGTCAATGGACTGAGGGCGTTGTGGCTTGTCGGTCATGGCTTAAATCTTCGTAAATAGTGAATCAGCATTTGCCCGCAACCGGGCTTTATGGAAGAATCCACTGTAACAGAGAATAATTGAGGATGCTCGCGTGATAGATGCAGAAGGGTTCCGGGCAAACGTAGGAATCGTCATCTGTAACGGGCATGGGCAGGTATTTTGGGCTCGTCGAATTAACCAGCAAAGCTGGCAGTTTCCGCAAGGCGGAATTCACGAAGGCGAGACCCCTGAGCAGGCAATGTACCGCGAACTCTACGAAGAGGTCGGGTTAAAGCCAGAGCAGGTTGAAATTCTGTACACCAGCCGTCAATGGTTGCGTTATCGCTTGCCAAAGCGCTTAATTCGACGTGAACAGCGGCCCATGTGTGTTGGACAAAAGCAAAAGTGGTTTTTGTTACGGCTGAAATGTCGTGAAGAAGACGTAGATGTATTACATTCAGGTCATCCTGAATTTGATGGCTGGCGCTGGGTCAGTTTTTGGTATCCGGTGCGGCAGGTCGTATCCTTCAAACGCGATGTTTACCGTCGGGTGATGAAAGAGTTTGCCTCACATGCTATGCCATTTCGTTCCTCGGGAGGGCGTCAGCACAGGCGCAAACGATAAACATGATGCTGGTTACACTGCAACGGATAGTCGAGGGCGTAAACAAAGCACCTGATTTCAACATGGCGTTAAGCACCATGGTGGGGCAGGTGCGCGAAGCCTTAGAAACGGATAGTTGCAGTGTGTTTTTGGCCGACAACGATCAAAAACAGTTTGTGATGGCCGCCAGTGACGGCCTGCGAGCTGAAGACGGCAACCCGGTTCGGGTTGACTTTGGCGAAGGTATTATCAGTTTAGCGGCACAGCGTGAAGAGCCACTGAACATTGCCGACGCCAGCATGCACCCCGCTAATAAAAAGCTCAGCGACACCAACGAAAGCATTTACCGTGGGTTGCTGGCTGCGCCTATTATCCACCGGCGTAAAGTACTGGGTATTGTGGTGGTTCACCAAAGCGTCGCCCGGCACTTCAGCCGTGAAGAAGAAGCCTTTATCGTTACCCTAGCAGCGCAGTTAGCGGCGGTTATCGCCCACGCGGATGCCAAAGGCTTGCTGGTCAGTGAGCACTCACCCTGGATACACAGCTTAAGAGGCCTGCCCGGTTCACCCGGTGTAGCAGTGGGGGAAGCTTATGTCTCACGCCCCGAAGCGCGCTTAGATGAAGTCACACCACGGCGCTCTGACAAACCCATTCATGAAATTCGCAAGTTTCGTCAGGCGGTTGCCCGCACCCGGGCCGACTTAAAAGAATTGTCCCGACGTATGGCCGGGCAGGTACCGGACGACACGCTGGCCATATTCGATGTGTATCAGGGCATGTTAGACGCCGCCAGTATGGGCGACGCGGTAGAAAACATGATCAAAGAAGGCTGGCGCGCGCAAACCGCTTTAAAATACGTGGTCGAGCAGTTTGTCGCTCAGTTTGAAGCGCTGGAAGACTCTTACCTTCGGGAGCGTGCAACCGATGTGCGCGACATTGGTCAGCGGGTGCTTTTGCATTTGCAAAACCGACAGCGCAGACGCAAACCGCTACCTGACACCTTTATTTTGATTGCGGACGAGGTAACGGCTTCTATGCTGGCCGAGCTACCGCGCGACCAAATAGCCGGCATCATCTCGTTAAACGGTTCCAGCAACTCGCACGCAGCTATTATGGCGCGCAGCATGAACATTCCGGCGGTGCTGGGTGTTGACGACATTGAGTTGCACTTCTTTTCTGACCGACAACTGGCGGTCGACGGCTACACCGGCGAAATTTACATTGACCCGCCGGCGCAGGTACTCACTCAGTTCCACCAGTTAGCCGAAGAAGAACAAGAACTGCGCGACATTGTTACCGAACACAGTCATCTACCGGCCGAAACCCAGGACGGTGAGCGCATCAGCCTGCATCTCAACTTAGGCCTGGATGTGACGCATGACTACTTAAAAACGCTGAACATAGATGGCGTGGGTCTGTATCGCTCAGAAATTCCGTTTATGATGCGCGATCAGTTACCGACCGAAGACGAACAAACCGAGATGTATCAGGAAGTACTGGAACAGTTTCCAGATCAGCCGGTGGTGATGCGAACGCTGGACGTTGGTGGTGATAAACCGCTGCCTTATTTTCCGTTAAAAGAAGACAACCCCTTTTTGGGCTGGCGCGGCATACGGTTAACACTCGACCACCCGGAAATTTTCCTGATTCAAATTCGCGCCATGCTGCGGGCCAGCATTGGTAAAAGCAATCTGCGTATTTTACTGCCCATGATCACCAGCACCAGCGAAGTGGACGAAGCATCACGGTTGATCAAGCAGGCGTACTTCGAAGTTGCCGAAGAGCAGGGCTGTGAAGTGGGCGTGAACTTGTTTCAGCCGCAGCTGGGGGTAATGATAGAAGTTCCGGCGGCCATTTATCAGTTGCCGGCCATGGCCAGCAAAGTCGACTTTTTCTCGGTCGGCAGCAACGACCTGACACAGTACTTGCTGGCCGTTGATCGCAACAACCGTCGCGTTGCCAGCCTGTATGACGCCTATCACCCGGCGGTATTAGCCAGTCTGGACGAAATTGCCCGGCGCTGTGAAGAAATAGGCAAACCGGTGAGTGTGTGTGGCGAGTTAGCAGGAGACCCCGGCGGCGCATTATTGTTAGTGGCTATGGGCTACAGACAATTGAGTATGAACAGTTACAACGTGGATCGGGTACGCTGGATACTGCGTAACGTGCGTTCCAGTACGCTCAATGTGATGCTGGCCAAAGCGCTGCAGGCACGCAACCCCGATCAAATTCGTAAAATGATTGCCGAGAAGATGGAAAGCATCGGGCTCGGCGGTTTTGTCAGGGCAGGGAAATAAGCATGCTACTCACAACCTGGCTTTGGTGTATTGGCGGCGGCGCGGTCGCCGGTTTACTAGCCGGTATGCTGGGCATTGGTGGTGGGTTAATTATAGTGCCCTTACTCATTTATTTGTTGCCGCTTATTGGCGTTCCGCCAGAGTTGGTCGTGCCCAGTGCCATTGCCACCAGTCTGGCAACCATTTGTATGACCACTGCCAGCGCCTCACGCGCTCACGCCAAACACGGCTTAATGGAGAACTTCTGGCTTATTCGGGTACTGCCGGGTCTGTCCATTGGTGCCATGACAGGCGCCTACCTGGTCACCATCACTGACCCGGACTGGTTAAAACGCATCTTCTCCATTGTGCTGATAGCCCTGGCTATCCGCATGCTGTTTCCGCAAAAAACCGGTGAGCCATTAACGACCGTATCGAAGCGATTAGTGGCTTTGGGCAGTTACATTATTGGTACCATCTCGGGCTTAGTCGGTATTGGTGGCGGCGCTCTGACTGTGCCATTTTTAACGCGCATGCGACTGCCGGTGCGTCAGGCCATTGCCATTTCGTCGCTGGGCAGCTTTATCATTGGCTGCAGTTCGGTGGTGATGTTTGTGTTAAATGGCTGGTTGTCCGGCCGCGCAACCGGCGCTTTCGGGCTCATTAATGTTCCCGCCTGGGTGGGTATTTCCGTTGCCTCGGTGTTATTCGCGCCGCTGGGTGCTAAACTGGCGCACAAATTACCGGTAAAACAGCTGCAACGCGTATTTGCAGCCTTTCTGATACTGGTCGCCATACAACTCATTTTTAATTAACTATAAAGCAGGGAGTACAAGCAGTGCCGTCAAATGACTATTGGCAGTTTCCCGCCATTGATCCTGTTATTTTCAGTATTGGTTTTATCGATATTCGCTGGTACGGATTAGCGTACTTAGCCGCTTTTGCCTTTGCTTATTTCTGGGGCATGCGGCAGACCGAAAAGGATCCTAACTGGAGTAAAGAACAGTTCAGCGACTTGCTGTTCTGGGGCTTTATTGGCGTTATTGTGGGTGGCCGTGTCGGTTATACACTGTTTTATCAGTTTGAGTATTTTGTCAGTAATCCGCTGTACTTGTTCTACATACACGAAGGCGGTATGTCCTTCCATGGCGGCTTGCTGGGTGTTATTGCAGCGATGTATTTGTATGCCCGTAAAAAGCAACGCTCATTCCTGCAGGTTGGCGACTTTGTTGCCCCGCTAGTGCCTATGGGCCTGTTTTTCGGCCGCATTGGTAACTTTATTAACGGTGAGCTCTGGGGTCGCGCCGCCGAAGTGCCATGGGCAATGTACTTTCCCAGCGGCGGGCCGGTGCCGCGGCACCCGTCACAGCTATACGAAGCCTTATTAGAAGGTTTACTGCTGTTTGCCGTTATCATTTGGTATCAGCGAAAACCGCGCGGAGTTGGTGCGGTCAGTGGCTTGTTCCTGCTCGGCTACGGCATCGCCCGCTTCATTGTCGAATTCTTCCGCGAACCCGATGCGCATTTAGGCTTGCTGTCTCTGGGTATGTCCATGGGCCAGTGGCTAACCCTGCCAATGATCATTCTGGGTATTGTCCTGATGGTTCGTGCAAAGCCGCCGACGGCGTAGGGCAGTGGTTGTAGCCTGACGTTTACGTCAGGTGAGATGCCGATTTACTTCAAAATCAGGCTACGTGCACCCTGTAGCCTGACATTCATGTCAGGTGAGATGCCGTTCCTGACGTAAACGTCAGGCTACAACCTCAAATGTTTACACATGGTTTCCACGGACAAGATCTCACCTGATGCAATAGCATCAGGCTACAGCATCAGGTACGATATAAAACATTACGCACAACATAATTTATATAAAAAATGAAACAATATTTAGAGCTGTGCCAACGCATTGTCGACGAAGGTGTCTGGGTTAAAAACGAACGTACAGGCATTAACTGCCTAACGGTGATTAACGCCGACTTAGAGTACGATGTTGCCAGCAACCAGTTCCCGCTCATTACCACTCGCAAAAGTTATTATAAGTCAGCTATTGCTGAGCTTTTAGGCTATTTGCGTGGCTACGACAGCGCCGCTCAGTTTCGTGATATTGGCTGCAAAACCTGGGACGCCAATGCCAATGAAAATCAGGCCTGGCTGAATAACCCGAACCGCAAAAACGAAGATGACATGGGGCGTGTATACGGTGTGCAGGGTCGTTCATGGCAAAAACCGGACGGCAGCCACTTAGATCAGTTAAAAAAAGTGATCAATAACCTGTCAAAAGGCATTGATGACCGCGGCGAAATAGTGACCTTCTATAACCCCGGTGAATTTGAGCTGGGTTGTTTGCGCCCCTGCATGCATACCCACAACTTTTCGCTGTTAGGCGACACGCTTTACCTAACCTCATACCAACGCAGCTGCGACGTACCGCTGGGGCTTAATTTTAACCAAATTCAGTGCTTTGTTCTGTTGGCCCTGGTCGCACAAATTACCGGGCACAAGCCGGGCAAGGCGTACCACAAGATAGTGAACGCTCACATTTATGAGAACCAGCTGGAGTTAATGCGCGATGTTCAGCTAAAACGTGAACCTTTTCCGTCGCCTCAGCTGCACATTAACCCTGAGATAAAATCTTTAGAAGACATTGAAACCTGGGTGAGCAAAGACGACTTCACCGTCAGCGGTTATCAGTGCCACGAACCCATTAAATACCCATTCGCCGTGTAGCCTGACGTTTACGTCAGGAGCGATACCTCACCTGACATGAATGTCAGGCTACATCAGCGTCGTTGCAGGTTACATCAGCACATGGGACATCAAGGGTCGTATGCGGCGAGGTTACTGTCTACCCAGGATTCGTTAATGTGTGCCCAGTCGGCAGGGTAGCGCCTGTTTCGTAAATATTGGTTTAAAGTTGAATATGGCCATTCGGTAGCATTGGAAACGTAACGGTGTTTTACCGGGTTAAAGCAGCAATAGAGCAAGTACATATAAAGCTCTTTTTCGTTGCGAATTGTGTGCTCCCAGTATCCTTTTTGCCATAGACTGTTTAACCGACGCTTTTGCCTGCTTTTATTCTTATAGTGCGTGTTGTAGTTTTTGGACGAGAATTCCGGTAACGCTTTAGAAGTTAAAGCCTTAATTTTCGCCCATCGAACAGGGACATTCGTGTCCATTATTCTCAATACGCAGTGCAGATGATCAGGCATGACAATCCACGCCTCTATTTCAAACGGATGAGTTTGCATGGTTTCTTTCACAGCACTACGTAACGCCGCCAAAACATCTGGCCGTGTTAAAATTTTCTGTCTTTTGTGAGTGCAGACGGTAAAGAAATACCATCCACCTTCGTAGTATCTGCGCACACGAGTCATGCCGGTAATTAATAGTCATAACCCCGAAACGGTCAATTTCATTGTGTTGTAGGAAAACAGCTTATTGGTTGATGTAGCCTGACGTTTACGTCAGGACCGGTATCTCACCTGACATGAATGTCAGGCTACATCAGCGTCGTTGCAGGTTATCGCACGTAGCCTGACGTTTACGTCAGGAACGATATCTCACCTGACATGAATGTCAGGCTACACGAATAGCATCAGGCTACTGCCTGCGCTAGAATAACGGTATTAACCAACGGGCGGAAACCTGACACTATGACGCTAAAAGTCACCCTGTGCGATGACTCGAAAATGGCGCGGAAACAGCTGTTGCGCACGCTACCCGATGACTGGGATGCCGAGGTGCATCAGGCAGAGCACGGTGAGCAAGCGCTTACTTGTGTGCGTGAAGGGCGTGCTGAAATTCTGTTTCTGGATTTGAACATGCCGGTAAAAGACGGCTACGAAACTCTGCAGGCAATCAAAGACGAACAGCTCGAAAGCCTGGTCATTGTGGTGTCCGGCGATATTCAGCCAGAGGCACAAAAACGGGTGCAGGCATTGGGTGCCATGGCGTTTGTGAAAAAGCCCATGAAGGCCGAAGAGGTGCAGACTCTGTTGCAGCAATTCGGTCTTTATCAGCCCGCTGGTGGTCAACTGAAAGTCGCCGACGAACAGACCCACGCACCGGCGAATCCGCTGGATGTGTACCGCGAGGTTTCGAACGTTGCTATGGGCCAGGCGGGTGATCACTTAGCCCGGGTGCTGGACACGTTCATTGAGTTGCCGGTGCCTAACGTTAACTTCATTGCGCCTTCTGAACTGCACATGGCCATAGAGTCCATCGACGCCAAGCAGCAAGTGGCGGCGGTCAGTCAGGGGTTTTCCGGCAGCGGTATATTGGGTGAGGCACTAACCCTGTTTAATGAAGCGGCCATTGACGACATAGGTAAGCTGCTGGGTGCAAAACTGGGTGACAGTGGCTCGGTGAAGCAGCAGCGCATTGAATCGTTAATGGACGTCGCCTCTATTTTATCCTCTGCCTGTTTAAACGGTTTAGGCCAGCAATTGCACGTGGAGTTTGCGGCGTCACAGCCGGTATTGCTTGGCGAAAACCAGTCCATGCAGGAATTACTGAAACACGGTGAGCAACGCTGGCAGAAAATTCTGGCCATAGAAATTGGCTATCAGCTGCCGGAACACAAACTGGCGTTTGACCTCTTACTGCTGTTCCCGGCCGACGCCGTAAAAATTCTCGACCAACAGTTAGCGCACTGGCTGCAAAGCGAAGAGGATGACCAATGATAGACGATATGGACGAACTGCACAGCAAGCTGAGCATTCTGGGTGCCATTGACGTGGGCATTGTGGTGGTCGATAACGACAACAACATTCAGATGTGGAATGAGTTTATGCAGAACCACAGCGGTTTGCGACCCAGCGAAGTGCGTGATAAAAATTTATTCCGCTGCTGCCCGGGTATCGACCAGGTCTGGTTTCAGCGTAAAATAGACCGCGTGCGGCAATTGAATTCGCGGGTATTTATTACCTGGCAACAGCGTCCTTATGTGTTTCGCTTTCGCCACAGCCGTCCTATAAGCGGTCAGAGCGAGTGGATGTACCAAAACGTGACCCTAATTCCGCTTAAGAATCCGCGTGGTGAAGTGCATCAGGTGGGCATTATTATCTACGATGTGAGTGAACAACCCAGTCATGAGTGAAGTACCCGATCAGCGCTTTGGTGGTGTCAGCCGTGTTTACGGACAGCAAGCGCTCAACCATTTTCAGCAGTTACACATTGTGGTCGCCGGGCTTGGCGGCGTGGGCTCATGGGCAGTGGAAGCACTGGCGCGCACCGGCATTGGCAAGCTGACACTCATTGATTTAGACGATGTGTGCACCACCAATATTAATCGTCAGCTACCGGCTACCGATGACACCATTGGCCAGCTCAAAACCGAGGTACTGGCACAGCGGGTGAAAAGCATTAACCCCAACTGTGAAGTAACGGTTATCGATGACTTTTTGCTGCCGGAAAACTTCGAAAAATACTTAACCGGCGCCGATGCCGTGCTTGACGCCATAGACAGCGTCAATACCAAAGCCGCCTTAGTCGCCTGGTGCAAACGCCGCAAGCTACGCTTAGTGGTGTGCGGCGGTGCTGGTGGGCAGATAGACCCAGGCATGATCCGCGTTGGCGACTTAGCCAAAGCCAAACAAGATCCGCTACTGGCTAAGGTTCGTTCACAATTGCGTCGCGACTACGGCTTTTCCAAGAACCCCAAGCGTAAATGGGGCGTCGACTGCGTGTATTCTGAAGAGCAATTGCGTTATCCCATTATTTCCGGTCAGCAGGAAGGCGAAGTGACACTGCAAAAACCCGGCTCCGGCTCCATGCGAATGGACTGCAGCTCCGGCTTTGGCGCCGCTATGGTGGTTACCTGCAGTTTTGCCATGCAAGCCACCGCTACGCTTTTGAAACGATTGAGCCCTTAGCCTGACATTCATGTCAGGAACAGTATCCCACCTGACATGAATGTCAGGCTACCAAAATTCCAATTTGCGTGATATAGGTTGCAAAAATAGATTTTTTTGTCTATTTTGAGTGTAATATCACTCAATTTTAGGTGTGTCATGAATAGTCTAACAGTACAGGCTTATCTGCAAAGCCAATGGCAGGACATAGCCGAGTTAACTTTTACTGAACGAACCGGGCAGAATGAGCCCGATGTACAAGTCCAGTATAAAACGGACTACGCTATTGAGCACCTGGAGCAGGATGACCACCATGCTGTTTCATTAAACCATCCCGTTCAGCTTTATTTTGATGATGACGATCAACCCGGTTGGCTTCGTTTCCTTGACGATATTATCCCAAGCGGTGCGGCACGAAGGTTTTGGGTGGACCAGCTTGAAATATCCAACTCGCCACTAAGTGAACAGAATCTGCTGCTACTGGAAAAAGCAGCGATTGCACCTGTCGGGCATTTGAGAATAAAGGAAGCCGTCGAAAGCCAGAAAGAAGCTATAAACTCTTCTCAGTTTAATGTCAGCGACGTTGTAGAAAGAAACGCGAGTTTTCTTGAATATGCTCAGCAGCGAGGAGCCATTGCCGGGGGAGCCACCGGGGCGGGTGGAGAAGCGCCAAAACTGTTGTTGCGGTGTAACAATAATGACGAGGTTTGGATAGATACGTTCCAGGACGACACCAATACTCAGGACGCATTTTACCTGGTGAAGTTTCCCCGGGGTCAGCGCAAGCCAATTGACTGCGATATCCTGCGCGCGGAATATCACTTTTATCAAGAGCTCGAGGAAATGGGAGTTAGCACCATAGCAACCGAACAGATGAGGCTTGAAGAAGGAGATAACTTTCCGTCACTTTGGCTCCCCAGGTTCGATGTTGAAGTGGTTAACGGGGTTGTTACTCGCAAGGCAATGGAGTCTGTCTACTCTATTTTAAAAAGAGCCCCCGGTGTACGTCTTCGTCATGCCGATGTCATACGTGAGTTAGTCAGCAAAATTGAAAACTCATACATGGTGAAAGAGCAGGGAGTTTATTTTAATGTAGAGGCGTTCGTAACCGAATGGGTGCGGAGGGATCTATTGAATATCGCTTTTGGTAACTCGGATAATCACGGTCGCAACACGGCATTTTTCAGAGATGAAAGCGGCATAAAGCTCACTCCAATTTATGATTTTGCTCCAATGCGAGCTGACCCCGAAGGCGTGCCAAGATCGACCGTTTGGGGAGAGCCAATGGAAAGCGGTGGCGAATATAACTTTAGCGCCATTTGTGAAGAGCTTTCAGACTTAATTAAACCGGAGCAATTACTCGATGAGTTGAATAAAACGGCCGAACAACTTACTGGCTTGGAAGACAGGTTAAGAGAAAGGGGTGTTCCAAACAGAATTATGACTATGCCCAAAGTCGGGCTGGCAAATATTCCAGACAAACTGCAACGTTGGGGGCTGCTATGAGTAAGAATAACCAGCTTAGCGGCGAAGAAAGAGAAGCCCTTATTGAACGTATTGCACTGCAGCTATTGCAGGGGGATATAAGCCAGGGACAAGCGTTGCAGGAATTCAGAAAGAAAATAACAGGGCTGAATCAAAGCGTTTATGCCAAGCTAACGAGTACATCAAGAAAGACCGTTTCAGAAGTTGAAAATGACTTAGGTAATTATTCTAGTGACGTCATTAATAGACTATTCAAGCCCTTTGGACTAAAAGTCGGATTGGTTCCGGCATCCGCCCGGTTAAAGCGCCGAACATTAAGGACGTAGCCTGACATTTATGTCAGGGACGATATCTCACCTGACATAAATGTCAGGCTACGTACTCAGCGCTCAACAACCCGCAGCTTCAAAGTTTTGGCGACCTGGTACAGGCCGTTGCTACGGGAGGGGCTTAAAGCATTGTCTAAGCCTTCTTCACGGTAAAACTTATCAATATCGAAAGTCGAAATCTCAGCAGCAGAGCAGCCGTCCAGCCGTTGTTGCAGCAGCGCCAGTAAGCCGCGCACTATGCGTGACTCCGAATCAAAGCGAATCACCACCGCCTGTGGGTCAGAAGTGTCCAGCCACAGCCACACCTTCGCCTCGCAGCCACCCACCAGATGATCGTCATCACGACATTCTGCCGGATATTCTGGTAGACTTTTGGCTTGTTGAACTAAGTGACGAAAAAGCTGTTCCCAGCTGGCCATGTAAACTCTCCCTTACGGCAATAGAGTTTTATTCTCCCACAACTTGTGAGATCGACGCCAGTCTAGGATAATGACAACATAATAAAGACCAACATTCAGAACATTCCAGAAAAAGGAAGACAACATGAAGATACTTGTCGCGGTTAAGCGCGTCATTGACTACAACGTCAAGGTGCGTGTTAAACCAGATCAGTCCGATGTCGATTTGGCTAACGTCAAAATGGCACTTAACCCATTCTGCGAAATTGCTGTAGAAGAAGCCGTACGCTTGAAAGAAGCGGGCACTGCAGACGAAGTCGTCGTGGTTTCTATTGGCCCGAAAGCGGTACAGGAGCAGTTACGTACTGCGCTGGCGCTGGGTGCTGACCGTGCCATTCAGGTTGAAACCGACGACATGCCGGACTCTTTATCTGCCGCTAAAATCTTAAAAGGTGTGGTAGAGAAAGAAGGGCCGGACATGGTCATTCTGGGTAAACAGTCTATCGACTCCGACAACAACCAAACCGGCCAGATGCTGGGCGCCTTAACTGGTATGCCGCAGGGCACCTTCGCGTCAAAAGTAGAAGTGGGCGACGGTTTTGTTAACGTAACCCGTGAAATCGACGGCGGTCTGCAAACCGTTAAACTGACTCTGCCTGCGGTTGTGACCACCGACTTGCGTCTGAACGAGCCGCGTTACGCGTCACTACCCAACATTATGAAAGCCAAGCGTAAGCCGCTGGACACCACAACCCCGGACGAACTGGGTGTGGAAGTTAAGCGCACTATCAAGCTGCAGAAAGTTGAAACGCCTGCTGAACGTACTGCCGGCGTGAAAGTAGCCGATGTCGATGAGCTGGTCGAGAAACTGAAAAACGAGGCGAAAGTATTATGAGCATCTTAGTGGTAGCAGAACACGACAATAACGACGTTGACGCTTCAACGTTAAAAACGTTAACCGCTGCACAGGAAATCGGTGGCGACATCGAGGTACTGGTTGCCGGTAAAGGGTGCTCAACCGTTGCTGAAAAAGTGGCGAAAGCCGACGGCGTGAAGAAGGTCTTTCTGGCCGACAACGAAGCGTACGAGCATCAATTAGCTGAAAACATCAGCGAGCTGGTGGCTGACTTAGGCAAAAACTACAGCCACATTCTGGCGCCAGCCACCACCACCGGCAAAAACTTCATGCCGCGTGTCGCTGCGCTGTTAGATGTTGCCCAGGTGTCTGACATTATCTCGGTAGAAAGTGACGACACCTTTAAGCGTCCTATCTATGCCGGTAACGCCATTGCCACCGTGCAGTCAGAAGACAAAATTAAAGTCATTACCGTTCGTGCAACAGCCTTTGACGCCGTTGCAGAAGAAGGTGGTAGCGGTGAAGTCGAAAGCATCGACGCGGTATTCAACAACGACAAGTCAGAATTTGTGAGCGAGCAGCTGGCAGAGTCTGAGCGTCCTGACCTGACCTCAGCAGAAATCGTTATTTCTGGTGGTCGTGGTATGCAGAACGGCGAAAATTTCCACCTGCTGGAAGACGTAGCCGATAAACTGGGCGCTGCTGTCGGCGCATCACGTGCCGCAGTCGACGCGGGCTTCGTACCTAACGACATGCAGGTTGGCCAGACCGGTAAAATCGTTGCGCCTCAGCTTTATATTGCGGTGGGTATCAGCGGTGCTATCCAGCACTTGGCCGGTATGAAAGATTCTAAAGTCATTGTGGCCATCAACAAAGACGAAGAAGCGCCAATCTTTCAGGTTGCAGACTACGGTTTAGTTGCCGATTTGTTCGACGTATTACCGGAATTAAACAGTAAACTGTAATTTTTGTTTATTGCCAGAATCGCTGCTGACGCGTCATTTTCAGCGTCAGTAGCGACACTTCCCACCATTTTTTCCAACAACTTGTTATATTTTCGTGTTCATACACTTGCATATTTTTAACTCATCGGACATGATTCAGACATAACCGCCAAACAAGTTTAAAGGATTAGGTGGCTCACAATGAAAAGAAGAACAACTATGCTAAAAAAACTTCCTCTGGCTACGGCCATTGCACTGAGCTTTGCGGCATCAGGCCAGGCAGCTGACTTCGAAGTCGGCGATTATGAAATTAAATTTGATTCCATTCTGTCGTACGGCGCGGCATGGCGTATGGAAGATCAGGCTAATCACTTGGTTAGTCCAGCGAATCGTCCATGGGGTACAGCAGGCTCCAGTGTTGGTGACGACGGTAACCTGAACTTTGATAAAGGTGACTTAGTGTCATCCGTTGTTAAAGGCGTACACGATTTAAGCATTGATGGCGGCAGCCACGGTGCCTTTGTGCGTTTCAACTATTGGTACGATCACGTCGTTTCAGAAGAGAACATGGCGCACGGTCACCCGGGCAACAACTACTACCCGGACACCAAACTGAACGACGGCGTGTTTGACGACTACTCACAAGGTAAAGGCGTCGAATTACTGGATGCTTTTGTCTACGCTAATTTCGACTTAGGCGATATGCCAGCCAGCGTCCGTGTGGGCCGCCAGGTATTAAGCTGGGGTGAAAGCACCTTCGTCTTTAACGGCATTAACGACATTAACCCGCTGGATGTTAACGCGGCACGTCGTCCGGGCGCAGAAATTAAAGAAGCGCTATTGCCGGTCGGTATGGTGAGCACCAGCATTGGTTTAACCAACACCTTAAACTTTGAAGCCTTCTACCAGTACGAGTGGGACAACACCAAGCTGGACGGTTGTGGTACCTACTTCTCAAGCGTTGATATCATCGGTGGCCCTGGCTGCGGTAAAGTCACGCTGAACCCGCAGTTGGTTCCGGGCGACCCGGACAGCTATCTGAATGACTTCGAGTCAGTACAAGCGGGTGCCTACATTGGCAGTAACCCAACGCTGGAAGCTTCTGACAGCGGTCAGTGGGGTGCGAACCTGCGTTACTATTCAATGGACTTAGACACAGAGTTTGGTGTTTATTACCTGAACCTGCACAACAATACGCCCATTATTTCGGCTTACAACTGGACTGTGGACCCAGTCCCATTCCAGCAAGCCGCTGGCGCAGCAGGTCAGCAACCGGGTTACACCTGGTCAACACCGAACGGTTACCCGGTTGATGGCCCGCGTTTGGTTATCGAATATCCGGAAGATACCCAGGTATATGGTTTAAGCTTCAGCACCAACTTAGGCTTATGGTCAGTTGCGGGTGAATACAGCTACCGTGACGGTATGCCAGTACAAATCAACACCACTGAAATCTTAACCGCCGGTTTGCGTCCAAACGTGCCAAGCACCTTTGCTGACCGCGTTAACAATGCCGAATTGGGTGAGTTAGCCAATGGTTACGACCGTTTAGATGTCAGCCAGGCACAGTTAAGCTTTGTGCGTTTTGTTGACCGTCTTTGGGGTTCTGACCGCATGACCTTTGTGGGTGAAATCGCAACCAACCAGGTACACGATATGCCGGGTCTTAACGAACAGCGTTATGGCCGCTTGCCGTTATTTGGTAAATGCTTAAGCGCTCAGGACACCGGCGCTGCGGCGAACTCAAACTGCGAAGGCTTTGTGACCTCAAACTCGTGGGGCTACCGTACCCGCTTCCAGTTTGAATACCAGGACGTTTGGCAGGGTTGGGGTTTAACGCCAGTGGTTCAGTTTAACCACGACGTGAGCGGTTACTCTCCAAACAGCAACTTTATTGAAGACCGTAAGTCGCTGGGTGTTAACTTAGTGGCAGATTACCTATCTACTTACAAAGTGAGCCTGGGTTATACCACCTTCTCGGGTAGCGACTATGATGCAACCACTGACCGCGATTATGCGTCAGTTAGCTTCTCTTACGCGTTCTAATACCTTGATTCACACCGTGAATCACGATAAAACCGTCTCTACCGAGGCGGTTTTTTATTTTCCGGGAGAACGACAATGAAAAAATGGTTAATGACGGCGGCAGCACTGGCCTTGTCAGGCACAGCACTCGCCCAGGAAAAGTTCGAATTAGAGGACGTGTTCACGCTTGAATACGCATCATCGCCAACCATTCATCCCAGCGGCGAATGGACCGTGTTTGTCCGTCAGTCCATGGACATTAACAACGACAGTAAAGTCGGACGTCTATGGGCCAGTCTGCCAGATGGTGATCTTCGTCCGCTAACCGGCGGTCAGGGCAGCGAAAGTCAGCCCGTATGGTCACCCAGCGGCGACCGCTTAGCCTATGTATCAACCCAAACCGGCTCGCCACAAGTTCATATCTATTGGGCCGACTCCGGTGACAGCGCGGCCATTACGCAGCTGACTCAAGCACCATCCAGTTTGAGCTGGTCACCCGACGGCAGCCAAATTGCGTTTTCTATGTTTACCCCGAAATCACAGCCGGCTCCGGTCAGCTTACCGGGCAAACCCGAAGGCGCGAACTGGACAGCCGCACCCAAATACGTCGACAAAGACAACTACCGTTACGACGGTGGCGGCTATGCCAAAGACGGTCACCAGCAGCTGTATGTCATACCGGCTACCGGTGGATCGCCACGTCAGCTAACGGACGCCGAATTTAATCATGGCGGGCAATTGTCCTGGTCACCGGACAGCAAACACATTTTCTTTTCGGCGAACCGTCGTGACGACGCTTTCCGCCAGCCAGTGAACAGCGAAATTTATCGTTTAACGCTGAACAGCAAAGAAGTCAAAGCCATTACCGACCGCGACGGGCCTGACAGTTCACCAGAAGTATCGCCAAACGGTGAAAAAATTGCCTTTGTCGGTTACGACGACACCAAAATGAGCTTTCAGGCGTCCAAACTGTACGTGATGAACCTGGACGGTTCGGGCGTGGAAGTACTGACCGGCGAGTTAGATCGCGGCGTTACCGGATTTGAGTGGGATACCGACAGTCAGGGCGTTTACTTTACCTACGATGACAATGGTGTAGGACAGTTGGCCCGTACCACGTTAAACGGCGAACACGTAAAACTGACCGATCGCGTGGGTGGCTTATCTTACAGCCGGCCATACGGCGGCGGTGACTTCAGTGTTGCCAAAGGTGATCGTGTCGTTTTTACCATCTCTAACCCCATGCGCCCGGCAGAGCTCGCTCTTTGGGAAGACGATAACGTCCGTCAGCTGACGCGCTTAAACGAAGACGCACTGGCGCACAAAGAACTGGCTAAAGTGGAAGAAATTAACTACAAATCCAGTGTCGACGGCATCGATTTGCAAGGTTGGATAGCTTACCCACCGGGTTTTGATAAGGACAAAGACTACCCGTTAATGCTGGAAATTCACGGTGGTCCGCACACCAACTACGGTCCGCGCTTTGCTGCTGAGATCCAGCTGTTCGCCGCTGCCGGTTACGTGGTGCTGTACACCAACCCACGTGGCAGCACCAGCTACGGCTCGGACTTTGCTAACGAAATTCACCACAACTACCCAAGCAACGACTACAACGACTTAATGGACGGTGTGGACGCGGTTATCGACAAAGGCTTTATTAATGAAGACGAGCTGTTTGTCACGGGTGGCAGTGGCGGTGGTGTGCTAACCGCCTGGATTGTCGGCCATACCGATCGCTTTAAAGCCGCGGTTGTGGCGAAGCCGGTTATTAACTGGTACAGCTTTGTGCTAACCGCCGATATGTACAACTTCTTTTATCAGTACTGGTTCCCGGGTCTGCCGTGGGAGAATATGGAACATTACATGAAGTATTCGCCTATTAGCTACGTAGGTAATGTGACTACACCAACCATGCTGCTGACAGGGGAAAACGACTACAGAACCCCCATGTCAGAAACCGAGCAGTATTATCAGGCATTGAAGCTGGAAGGTGTGGAGACCGCCATGGTCCGCATTCAGGATTCAGGCCACGGTATTTACGCGCGGCCCAGTAACTTAATGAACAAAGTTGCCTACATTCTGCATTGGTTCGATAAATATAAAGGAACAACGAAGTAGCCTGACATTTATGTCAGGTGAGATATCTGCTTCAATGTTCTGACTTTTCAACATCGTCACCGCGCTTACTTCGGTAAGCGCGTTCATACAGCTTAGCTTCGGTCAGAAAGAAGTGAAACGCATCAATATTGGCCTTAATAAATCCGCGCCATCCGGCTAAGAACATACGGCGAACAATGTAGAACTTAAAGAACATTAACGGGAATATCAGCAGTACCCGCGCCAAACTGCAATGCCGGCCGCGTTCTTCCCGCTGTTTAGCCTTCAGCAGGGAGTATTTGTTCAGCTTATCCATGTAGCCATGGGCTGAGTCGTAACCGTAATGCTTAACATCTATAGGCAGGTGAGCCAGCGGCGGTTCGACCTCAATGTGCTCATGTACTTTGGTTGATGTATTCCACTTCGATTTAGACTTGCGGTACACCCGGCGAAAACGATGATGGCGGTGATATGGCAGCGAATGCCCCATAAAAATATCATCGTGGGCCAGATAAATGCCGTTAATATCGTCTTTAGCAATGCGTTGCTGAACCTGCTCAAATGCACCCTCTGGCAGCACTTCGTCACCGTCTAAGTTAATTACCCAGTCGTTCCGACATTGTTCTAGAGCAAAAGCCTTTTGCTTTGCATAACCTAACCAGTCCTGATGAATAATGCGGGCGCCGTGTTTTTCAGCAATACTGAGCGTGTCATCGGTTGAGCCTGAGTCTACCAATACAATTTCATCGGCGTTTTTGACACTGGCCAAGACTTCATCCAGGTGCCGACCTTCGTTTAACGTAATTAAGTAAACACTGATGTTTGGAATCTGGGTTTGCTCAGACATGGGTAACCTTGCGCATCTTTAGTTGAGAATTCAAATCATATCGTTTTATCATACAAAAACAATAACAACGGAACCATCAATATGCCGTGGAGCGACCTCCTTGCCGAGGAAAAGCAAAAGCCTTACTTTCAAGAACTGTGGCAGCGTGTCGAACAGGCTCGCCAGCAAACCCAGGTGTATCCGCCAAAAGAAGACGTGTTCAACGCGCTTAAGCTGACCGACCCGGAAAACGTTAAAGTGGTGATTTTAGGGCAGGACCCGTACCACGGACCGGGGCAGGCACACGGGTTAAGTTTTTCGGTACCCGAAGGGGTTAAGTTTCCGCCGTCGCTGCGCAATATGTTCAAAGCCATTGCCATCGACTACCCCGACACCGTATTGCCAAAACATGGTGACTTAACCAGCTGGGCAAAGCAGGGCGTGTTGCTGCTGAATACCGTGTTGACCGTCGAGCAGGGCAAGGCACACAGTCACGCCAGTTGGGGCTGGGAAACCTTTACCGATACGGTTATCAGTAAAGTGTCTGAAGCAACTGAAAACGTGGTGTTTTTGCTGTGGGGCTCGCATGCACAAAAGAAGATACCGCTCATTGACGGCACCAGGCACCATATTCTGACCGCGCCGCACCCGTCGCCACTGTCAGCGCACCGCGGCTTTTTCGACGCCAGCCACTTCCGCAAAACCAACGATTATTTGCAGCAACACGGTCGTCAGCCTATTCGGTGGGTGACATAACAGCGGTTACACAAACCGCTTCAGCAGCCGCGCGACCATGGGGTGCTCAAAGGGGCGCTTGAGGGTAATACCGTAAAAGTGCTCGAACACATTGGGCAGGGTTAAATAGCGTTTTAGCTGCCCATTGTTCAGCTCATCCCGTACGACAACATCGGGAATCACCACCAGCGCTCCGGTATCCCTGGCCAGCAGTCGCAACATCGCCATGTCATCGGCTTCGGCCAGTACCCGCGGTTGCCAGTTGTATTCAGCACTGAGCATATCGAAAGCTGAACGCAGAGGCATGTTCTCAGGCGGTAACACCCAGTTTTTATTGCGCAACGTGGCATCGGTTAAATTCTCAATCGCGCTATCCGGCGGCCCGATAATCGACACCGGCTGTCGCGCCAGTAAGCGACTCTGCCACAACTGCTTGTCACTGCCGCGCACATTGGTATTCGCCAGCGCAATATCAATTTGATGATTTGCCAGTTCGTTAAATAACTGGTCGGGCGTCATGGAGTGCAATCGGTACTGTACGTCCTGCTGGTGCACTAAATCATGAATAAAGGCTTCCACAAAGTTACGCGACATGGTCGAGGCATGGCCAATACGAATCACCAGATCACTGCCGTCCATACCCTGCTTTAACTGCTTGATTAAATTATTGCCTTCCTGAAAAATGCGGTCCGCGTACTGGCGTGCAATGTATCCGGCCTGAGTCAGCACCAGCTGGCGGCCCTGGCGTTCAAACAGCGGGGTGCCCAGCCACTCTTCCAGCTGTTTTATCTGCGCCGACAACGCCGACTGCGACACATGAAGTTTCTGCGCCGTTTGCGTTAAGTGACCACTTTCGGCCACATGCCAGAAGTAATAAAGATGCTTGTAGTTCATCGCTCTCTCCGGTGCCTCTAAGAACCGTCTTACAAACCGTTCACTTAAAGCGAACAAAAACATAGTTTATATCTATTTTACTTAACATCAAGTCAGCGCCCATAATGACTCCAAATCAAACTCACGGGGCGCATGAATGGCAGAGTGGTTGACAATATCCGGCGTACGGCCAGTTTTACTGGTGCTGGTGGCTCTATTGGCCTGGGTGGTGACAAGCTACGCTATCCGAAACTTCCGGCTTGATCCGCGCCGGCGCGCGTTCGTTACCAAGCTTATAGCGTGTTTAACCGCCGTATTTGTCCTCATTGTCAGCAACAACATTGTGGTGTTCTTCGCCGCGTGGATGGCCATTAGTCTGCAACTGCACTGGCTGCTGATGTTTTACCCGGAACGCGACCGCGCCGTACTGGCCGCGCACAAAAAGTTTATTCTGGCGCGCTGCTCCGAAGCTTTTCTGGGTACGGCTTTTGTCATCATGTACTTAACCACGGGCAGCCTTCAGCTCGACACCATACTGCAGCAGTTCGGTACCAGCCCCACCGGTATGACTCAACACATTGCGGCGCTCTGTCTGGTGATGGCGGCGCTGATAAAGTGCGCGCAGCTGCCCCTGCATGGCTGGTTGATTCAGGTGGTCGAAGCACCCACACCGGTATCAGCTTTGCTGCACGCAGGCATTATCAATCTGGGTGGTTTTTTGCTGCTGGCTACCGTACCGCTATGGAGCAACAGTGCCGTTGCGCTCTGGTTGCTGTGTCTGGTGTCGGCGGCTTCCTGTTGTTTTGCCGCCTTAATTATGGCCACACGCATCAGCATTAAAGTGCGTCTGGCCTGGTCTACCAGTGCTCAAATGGGACTGATGCTGCTGGAAATTGGCCTGGGTTATTACGACTTGGCCCTGCTGCACCTGGTCGCGCACTCGGTTTATAAAGCCCATGCTTTTTTGTCGGTTAGCGAAGTGGCGGTTATCAAACAGCCAACTGCGCGTTCTATCTGGCGGGTGGGTGTGGTCTTCCTGGCGTTTCAGGCGCTTGTTGCGGCCGCCTGCTGGTGGCTGCTGGGTAACCCGAAATGGCTGCCGTCGGCCTTGTTAGCCATGGCACTGACCACCATCTGGATGAATCTGCATCAATGGCCGCTGCGCCTCAGTGTCTCTGCACTGGCCATAGCCGCGTACCTTATTCTGGGCACAGTGGCACAGCAAGTCATCGAACCACAACCGGCGTTTGGCCGTGTCTGGCTGGAGCCTGTCATTACCCTGTTGTTTAACCTCTTCGCGTTCACTTACTGGCTGGTGCATCACACGCCGTCGCACCGGCTCAGTCAGCGTTGGTTCATTACCTTAAACGCCGGGCTGTATCTCGACGAGTGGCTGACCCGTCTGGTGTTGTGGCTCTGGCCCAGTCATCCCATTCGTTATTACCAACGGCAGCGGCGCGTTCGGCAGGAGAAGCAGGCATGAGTACAGTCAATCGTTTTGTCTCGATAGCAGAACAGGTCAGCCACTCTATTGCGCCGCAATGGCCGTTGTCACAATGGATAGCGGTAAACCCCTTTTGGCATTACCGGCAGCAGCCGCTGGCCGACGTGTCTGCGCACTGGCGCTACTGTGCAGGCAGTCGTTTGCTGATGAGCCCGGAATTTTATTGGCAGCAGTGGCAACAAAACCAAATTGACGCCGGGCTGGTCACCGACCACATGGTGCACGAGTTACAGCAGCGTACCGCAGCGAAAGAACCGCTGCCGCAATGGCAAAACCTCAGCCGGTTGGTGGACAAATACCAGCAGCGTCGCCGAAAAATGCGCTGGAACGACGAAGTGGTGCTGCAAATAAGCCAAACCTGCGGCTTGTTTATGCAGTTCCCAACACGGTTTCAGCAAGCCGGTAAAGACAGTTCGCTGTACCAACACTGGCTGAGCATTTCCCGCGCCGACCGCGGTATCGAAACCCTGATGGACGAGGCCGAGTTAAACGACTTATTTGCCAAGCTGCCGGACGATCCGCACCAATTGATTCACGAGTGTCAAGCCCACTTTCTGAGCGATGCTTCGGACTACGCACTGCGTTGTTACGGTCAGGCACTGATCAGTGACTTATGGGGCTGGGCGGCGGCATTCGCGTATCAGGACGAGCGTCAGGGCAGCCAGTGGGTGTTTGAACTGCTGTGCATTCGGTTAGCCTGGGAATACATTCTGTGGCAACTGGCAGAACGCACCAACACGGCGGTTTACCAGCAGTTGCAACAGGCGTTGGCCGCACAGGTTGATAATTGCGAAGAGCAGGTCGCCCATATTGAGCAACATAACGCGGTACTGTGGCAGTGGCAGGCGGCGTACGAGCGTTCGCAACTTAAGGCGTTGCAGTTCAGCCCGGACATTGATGACTCACGGCATTTAACCAGTAAAACGCCCGATGTACAAGCCGTGTTTTGCATTGATGTGCGCTCAGAGCGCTATCGCTGCGCACTAGAGCAAGCCGGGCGGGCTTTTGGTTTCGGCATTCAGAGCAAAGGGTTTGCCGGGTTCTTTGGTGTGCCGCTGGCACTGCAGACCAAAGAGCGCGACGTGCCTCATGCGCCCGGGTTATTGCAGCCTTCGTATTACATCAAAGCGCCGGAACCTAAGCACTCGGTCACTTCATTGTTGAGCAATTTATTCAATACGCCGGTATCGATGTTCAGCGGGGTTGAGGCGCTCGGGCTCAGCAAATTGAAAACCTTACTGACCGGCATACCCGGCCAGCTGGCAACCGCCAATGGCGGCAGTATTGCCGAAGGCACGGTGTGTGAGCGCAACGGCGAGGCGTCACTGGATACCCTGGTGAGCTTATGCCAACAGGCGCTGGCGGGCATGCAGTTTGACACTTTTGCTCAGCACATTGTGCTGGTCGGGCACGGCTCGCACCATAGTAACAACGCTCAGCGGGCCGGGCTCAATTGCGGTGCCTGCGGCGGTCAAACCGGCGCTTTAAGTGCCCGTGTACTGACCCGGCTACTGAACGACAGCGCTATTCGCGAGCAATTGCGTGAGCGCGGTGTGGGTATTCCGTCGGCCACGCGTTTTTATTCAGCCCTGCACGAAACCGTGACCGACCAGGTGGTGTGGCTGACCCGAACTGTACCAAGCGAGGTCAAACGGGTATTTCGCGCAGCCACCGAACGGTTAACCGATACCGGCATGAAATCCCGAAAGGATCGGAAGAAGCGTTCGGGGCACTGGGCCGAGTTACGCCCCGAATGGGGGCTGGCCGACAACAATGTGCTGTTTTTCGGGCGGGCGAACCGGATAACCTCGGCAGAAACCCTTGGCAGTAACTTTCTGCACGACTACTACAGCGAGCGCGATCCCAACGGCGAGTTATTAACACAACTGCTGAGCGCACCGGGGCTGGTTGCCAACTGGATCAACTGGCAATACTACTGCTCGGTTACCGACCCGAAGCAACTGGGCAGTGGTAATAAACTGCTGCACAACCGGGTGGCCAATGACATTGGTATTTTCGAAGGCAATGGCGGTGACCTGCGGCAGGGGCTGGCCTGGCAGTCGGTGCACGACGGCACCGACTTTGTGCATCGGCCCATGCGGCTGCAGGTGATTATTGAAGCCGATGAAGCCACCATTGAGCGGGCGCTGGCCGGCGCTACCGCATTTAACGAATTATTTCAGCAGCAATGGATCAATCTGTATCGACTGAATACACGAGGTGAGCTATGTCCAGTAATGACAAAGTAATGTCGGCCAATGCGACGACCTGTTATACCCTGAAAACCTTTTATGACTGTGTTCGTTCGCGCCCATTTAACCAGCCGTTTATCTTACGCTACAGCGACGGTAGTCTGGATAAGGGCTTAAACTCTGAAGAAGCCGCAAAAGAAAGCCTGCGCACGCACGACAACCCGTATTTGAAGCAGCCGGTGGTTATTGAGTGGTAGCCTGACATGTCAGATTACATTCACCCGTTCAAATGAATCAACAAAGAAACCCACAGCAAATCAAATCTATTCACTAGTTCTAATGAATTTATTTGATTTAACCCAAAAAAGACTCTATATTCACTCTGTTGCGTGAATTAGGAGCTGCTATGTTGTTAGAAGCAAAAAACACAAAGGTTATTGGAACAATTGCTAAAGTTGTGCGGCAACAGCAAGATCTGGATCAAACTACGGCAGGTTCTTTCGCTGGCTGTGGTATTAATTTCGTTAGCCAGTTTGAGAACGGAAAACCAACTGTGCAGCTGGAAAAAGCGCTTAACATGCTCTCAGCGTTGGGTATAAAGGTCTATTTAGACATACCCGAGAGCTCGTATAGCCAAAAGCTACATGAGTTAACCGGTGCTAATAAGAATGAGTGAAGCTATAGTTGAAGAACGCCGTCTTGTCGTTTATATCAACGATGATATTGTCGGCGAACTGCGGGAGCATAATGGCTTATGGGTATTTGAATACGCACCCGACTGGCTCAGTAAGCCGAATCGTTTTCCTCTAACCCCATCGCTTGTTTTAAGGCAGGAAGTGCATACCGATACCGGGACCAAGCGTCCTGTTCAATGGTTTTTTGATAACCTGTTGCCGGAAGAGAAAGCCCGTGAGGTTTTGGCAAAAGACCATCAACTGGATAAAGAGGACGCATTTGCGCTTTTAGAGGCTATAGGGTCTGAATCAGCAGGTGCTATTACCTTGCTAAAACCAGATGAGAAACTGCTACCGGGTGAACTGTTTCTCTTGTCGGACAAAGAATTAAGCGAACGAATTCGAAAATTGCCGAAAACACAGCTCAATAATAAAGAACGTAAGCGCATGTCGCTTGCTGGCGCACAGCATAAAATGTTGTTGGTAATAAAAGGAAAAGAGCGTTTTGAGCCAAGCGGGCAGGTGCCATCAACGCATATTTTAAAACCGGAACACTCTGAACCGGGCTCATACTGGTTTACTGTGCGCAATGAACACTTCGTAATGACATTGGCCGACCAGTGCCAGTTAACGGTTCCACGGGTTGCTATCGATTACATCCCTGAACCGGTCTACATTGTTGAGCGCTTTGATCGTACTGGACAATTACCTAATATTAAGCGGCTTCATGTTCTGGATGGTTGCCAAATTCTCGATATTTCTGCATCGGCTAAATACCGGGCAAGTAACGTCACTGCGCTTAATAGTTTAATTGCAATGACGAGAGCTCCGGCACAAACGGCAGTCCGTTTGTTTCGCTGGGCGCTGTTTAATTTCCTTGTTGGTAACGGTGATGCTCACTTAAAAAACATGACTTTTTCATACAGTTTGAACGACTGCCAACTTATGCCGCATTACGATCTTTTATCCACGGCAGTTTATGCCGCTGGCGGTGAGCATATCAATGAAGAGCTGTCTCAGCCATTGGGAAGTGCCAGGAGCTTTGGGCAAGTCACCCGCGAAGACGTGTTAGTTTTCGCGCAAGAGCTTAGGTTAAGTCAGCGTGTTGCAGAGCGTGAAATAGACAAACTTTGCGCTCAAATACAACAGGAAGCAGATGAACTTATTGCGCAGATCGAAGCATTACCTGTTTATGAGCAAAAGGCTGGTGAATTGCAACTGTTGCGTAATATTCGGTACCGGTGCATTGGGGAGTTTGTCGCCCAGATTACCTGACACCAAATACGTAGCCTGACATGCACACTACGTAGCCTGACATTTATGTCAGGTGAGATATCGTTCCTGACGTAAACGTCAGGTTACCTCCACCCCATACCTTTCTCTAATTTTTGCCGCCAGCGCCAACCGCGCATCGGCTTCGCCATGAATCAACCGTATCCGCTTAACCGGCTGCTCGGTAGCGTCAATAAAGTCGAGCAGCTCCTGCTGGTCGGCGTGAGCGGAGTAACCACCCAGAGTGTAAATGCCCGCTTTAATCCAAATGCGCTGATGGTCTAACTCCACATAACCGCCTTTAGGGCCGTAAGCCTGAATGTCGCGCCCCGGCGTGCCCGCCGCCTGATACCCCACAAAAAGCACATCGGTGCGCGGATCGGGCAGTAACGCTTTTAAATAGCTGAGCATGCGTCCGCCGGTACACATACCGCTGGCGGCAATCACAATGCAGGGGTCACCACTGCTTTGCAGGTAATTCACAATGCGCTCATGTTCGCTGTGCTCATCCACCGTCAGCAGGCGATCAAAATTAAGTGGGTGGCGGTTTTCATTCAAACGCTTATGGGCTTCTTCGTCCCATAAATCCTTCATTGCCCTGTATTGCCTGGTAAACTGCGCCGCCAGTGGAGAATCGAGAATTACCGTCATTTTGTCCCAAAGAGGATCTTTCGTACCGGTTTTCGCCTCTTGCTCACGGGCGTTATGAATAATGTCTTCCAGCTCGTACAAAAGTTCCTGCGTACGGCCAATGCTAAAAGCCGGAATTAAAATGGTGCCTTTGTTTTCAACGCAACGCTCCACTACCGACTTTAGCCGCTGAGCGCGATCAGCCCGCGACTCATGGTTCTTGTTACCATAAGTACTTTCCAGCAATAAAAAGTCGGCACGCTCTAATGGCGTAGGGTCGGGAAGCAGAGGCGTGTTTTTACAGCCTAAGTCACCAGAGAACACCACGCGGTAGTGAGTGTTCACATTTTCAATTTCGACATAAGAAGAACCCAGAATATGGCCCGCCTGGCGAAAGCGCAGTTTAAACGGCTCAGCAGCAAACTCGGTGGGGAGATCAAGCCATTGGTCATAACCAACGGGGTTTAGATGGCGCCGCAGCCGGGCAATAACCGCATTAATAATCTCAGCGTTACGGGTTAAACCGACTTTTAAGGCGTCTTCAATAACTAGTGGCAGTAATAGCGCCGTGGCTTTGGTGCAATAAATGGGGCCATTAAAGCCCGCAATAAGCAACCAGGGTACGCGGCCAACGTGGTCAATGTGGCAGTGGGTTACGACCAGAGCTTGTACCTTGCTTATATCAAAGTCTATTTCCTGCGCGTTGGCATCGGCACCCGACCCCGAGGTTTCAGCCCCTTGAAATAACCCGCAGTCAATAAGCAGTGAGTGGTCACTGTCTAACAAAAGCTCGTGGCACGAGCCGGTAACCCCTTCAAATGCACCGTGGTGAATGACGTCCATGTTCTTTGGTTCCTTTTCCGCTAAATAAAATAACAGTGTAAGAAAATGTAAAATCAGTAGTTTAGCTGCTATAATCATATTGCAAATCACCCAAAAGGGCGATAACGTAGCACCCAGTAGTCAGCGATGTCTGACTCGATTGGCCAATCGAAGTTCACGAAACACATAGAGGTGTTTATATATGAAAAAATTAGCAATAGCATTAGCAGGCATGGTATTTGCGGCAACTCCGGCATTAGCGGATCCGTTACCACAGCCTCAAGCGGATGGTTCAGAAAGCACTAGCGGCGGTAGCGCCGGTGGTATTGGTGCAATGTCAACTGAAGCTCTGGTTTTTGCTGGTGTTGCAGTAGCAGCTACAACAGCTGTAGTTACCGACAGTGGCTCAGATCCAGAAGTCGTTGATCCACCAGTTGAAACAACTACAACAACGACTACAACAACGACCACAACGACAGGCGGTTAATACGTCAGGATTTCTGTTTAAAGTTGTAGTAAAGATTAAAAAACCGCTGTCCATTCAGCGGTTTTTTTTATACCGTAATTAATATTGTCGAATTAAGGTTACTCTAAGAATCATGTCTTTCGTTCAGAAGTCTCTAATTGCTTTGCTTCTGGCTCTATTAATGGCCGGTTGTGGCGGGCGTGTTGATGGAATGAAAGAAACCATCCGCTATTCAATTTATGGTTCTCCTGACGTTACCTTGTCGGCTGAAGAAATGGCGAAGCTTAAATATGCCTCGCAGTATATCAAGCTAACGGAACAACCCCGGGCTATGGTTGTACTGGGTTTTGACGACAACAAAGACTATCACTGGTTATCGGGCGAAAAAGAAACCGTTGTTACGCGCTATGGTCGTTTAGTGCGCACAGCTGGCCTAGATAAAGGCAACGATAATATCGATAGTGACATTCGTTACGTGCGTAATATTGAGCAAGATCCGCTGAAGTGTTTCGTTCAAAAAGCGAATTATAAAACCTGCGATAAAAGCTGGGTAAGCCAGGTAGAAATAGGCGACGGAAGCCACACAAAACGCTTCAGTATCAAAGCAGAAATAAAACGAATTTCATCAACAACAGTCACACTGCCCAATAACGAAAAAGTTGATGCCATTAAAGTTGAAGAAGAACTGACGGCGACAAACCATCAGACGACTCAACGGTTTAATAATACGTTTTGGCTCGACAGCCAGAATCAGCGTGTCCTTAAAAGCGAACAGGGACTGGTGCCGGGGTTCCCGGTTATGCAAATGGAAGAGCTGAAGTCATACCCAGTTGACTTAGAAGCGAGACAATAAAAGAATGTCTAATATTTTTCTAAGACTTTGTGGTTGCTTGCTGGTAACACTGGTCGCTAGCGTTCAGGCAGCCGCCGATACAAATCAAGTCACGTTAGACGTTGCTGGAGAAAAGCCAGTAACTTACGACCTTCCGGATAACATCCGTCTGGGAGAGGTAATAGAGCGTAGCCTTCCGAATAAAAACATTTATTGGCCAGCGGCCCGTTTGGGATCAAAACATCTGCAAGAAGAGCTTGAACGCGAGCGACTCAAGCTACTTATGCGGCTTGATGACCTTAAGCAGTACGCGCAAAATGACAACCGCAAAGCGCTTTACGGAGCCAGCTCACAAGTTTATAAGCAAGTGGAAAATATCCCGCTAAAAGCCGCTTATTACCTGGGTATTCCCTGGGAGACAATACGGGTAGATGTTGAGAGTAACCCCCGGCTTAATGAAAAAGAGCAAGAGCACTCTCATTTTCTATTAACGGTTCACGAATACCCGGACTTCTACCGCTTATTGGGGCTCACGGCATCGCCTCAGGGACACAGCTTACCGGCTCCTGAAAAAGCGTTATCTCTAAAAGACATTATGTCCCGGCAACAGCTGAGCTCAGTTGCCGATAATAGCTACTTATGGGTTATTGCTATCAATGGGGATGTCAGCTATCAACCGTCAGCAAGCCATAATGCACAACAAGCCTCTAACTGTTACACGCACAACCCCAAAGCGCCATTGAGCTTAGGTACAGGTAAGCAGTGCTTTCCTCAAGGAAAAGTACCAGCTGGCTCGGTTATTTTTGTCGGGTTTGCTAAAAGCGAGTTGCCAGAGCAATTCACTGACATTAATCAACAAATTGTACAACTACTAAAGCATCATAATTATGCGCAGAATTAGCACCGTACTGGGCCTTTTTGCCGTATCAGTAACGGCTTATGGGCAAGATATTTCCCCTAATCTTTACCATCAGCCTACGCAGATGGACATGGGAGGTGTCGGCTTAATGCAAATGCCGACAGCCCGTATGAACAGGGCCGGCGAATTTACAGCGCTTTATTATGATAATGAAGAATACCGCCGCATAGCATTGAGTTTGCAATTGTTTCCCTGGCTGGAAACCACTATTCGTTACAACGACGTTCGTACTCGACTGTACAGCGACAACCCAGACTTTAGTGGTGACCAAACTTATAAAGACCGCGGTGTGGACGTAAAGTTAAGGCTACTAGAAGAATCTGTTTATTTACCTGAAGTCAGCATCGGTTTGCGGGACTTTGCCGGTACTGGACAGTTTTCCGGCGAGTTCATAGCTGCATCTAAGCGCTGGAATAATTTCGATTTCACCTTAGGTTTAGGCTGGGGCTACGTTGGCCGACGTGGCAACTTAGACAACCCCTTTTGCGAAATCTCCGATGAATACTGTGAGCGTCCTGCGGGTTTTCAGGGTAGTGGTGGTAGCTTTGAATACGACGAATGGTTCCGCGGTGATATGTCCGTTTATGGTGGTGTTGAGTACCAAACGCCCTGGGAACCGCTTTCGGTCAAGTTAGAGTATGACGGAAATGATTACACCGATGAACCATCGCGCACGCCCATTATACAAGACTCGCCATGGAACCTGGGCTTACACTACAGGGTGTCTGACAACCTGAATCTTCAGGTCAGTTATGAGCGCGGCAATACCATCATGTTCGGTTTCAACTTACGCACAAACTTTAACAGTATCAGTCAGGTTAAACGTCGCGAGCGCAAGCGTAGTGGTAAACGACTGGTTAATAATCCACCTCCTGAAAACATTAAAGCCGTCGAAAGCGAAAACTTACGTAACGGCTTAAGAAAAGAAGGGGGCTGGTACGCACAGTCTTTGCATATTAGCGACGACGGAAAAACCTTAACCAGCTACGGCTCCCAACATGCTTTCAGAGACAGAAAAATGGGTGCTGAACGCTCGGCAAGGGTGTTGGCGTCTGAAGTGCCGGAAAGTATCGAAAAATATCAGTTTATTGACACCACAATGACCATGCCAACAGGCAAGGCAACTGTCGATGCCAATAAGCTGAAAGCTGCAATGCGCGCAGAAGATATGACCACACAAGCGCAGGAAGCTATTGCGTTTAGCGACGTTACAGAACAAGAGCAAAAGAAGAACTTAGCTGGAGACTACCTGCACCAACATGAGTTTGAAGTAGGCAAGCCGGCCTTTGGTGCTCGTCCTTATATGGAACAAGCATTCGGTGGTCCTGAAAACTTCTATATGTACCAGTTGCGTATGGACGCCGACATGAACTGGGCCCTGTCGCCACAGCTTATTGTCGATGCCGAGGTATCGTTTAATTTATTAACCAACTACGATGAGTTTAATTACACAACTCCGACTCGAAAAGCGTTCTTACCCCGAGTTCGAACCCGCATTCGCGAGTACGCGACACAGTCCGATGTGTGGCTGCAGAACTTACAGGCCACTTATGTTAAGCAATGGAATAAAGACATGTACAGTTCGGTCTATGGTGGTTATTTAGAGCGTATGTTTGCCGGTGTTGGCAGTGAGGTTATGTATCGCCCCTATGAGTCGAACTGGGGCATTGGAATGGATCTTAACTGGGTGAAACAACGCAGCTTTGAAAACGCACTGGGTTTTCATGACTACAGTACTGTAACTGGGCATATAAATGGCTACTGGGAACCTGAATTTTTTGATGACACTCGTATATACGTTTCCTACGGTAAGTTTCTGGCGAAAGACAACGGTGTACGCGTTCAGTTCGAGCATAAATTTGACAGCGGAATTATCGTTGGTGCCTTTGCGGTAAAAACAAATGTGTCAGCAAAAGAGTATGGTGAAGGCAGTTTCAACAAAGGTTTCTTTATTAGCATTCCTGTCGACTTGTTCCAAATAAGCGACAGTGTTGGCCGTGCCACATTCGGCTGGACACCGTTAACACGTGACGGCGGCCAAATGCTCAGACGATCGAGAACTTTAATGGGTATTACTGATGGACGTGAACGTTTTTACAGCAACTAATTTAATACTCAGGCAAACGAATGCCGTTTTACTCTGGATAAGCACTACCACGCTAGGTAGAATACCGGACTGGTACACAGAAGTAGCAAGCGGAAAAATGGATTTATCTGCGCTTTAGGAGCAGCAACCTAAGGGCGGTAGCGTGTCTAATTGGCTATAGCAATTTCTCATGGAATAAAATGTGTTATGAAGATTAATATATTAAAAAGTAGTTTACTACTTGCTGCTGTGGCTGTCTCAGTGGCAGGGTGCAGTAATCAGTCAAACGATAGCGATAGCTGGTGGCACAGTAGCAAAAATGTCGACTACCTGACGCCCGAAAGTGCCGATACAATTAAATACGCGCAAGCGGGTGAAGCTCTGACAATTGTTGATATGAGCAGTAAAGAAAGAGATGTTGTTATCGACTACCGATACTTTGCTGCCAGTGGTCGAGACTGTCTGCGAGTGCATGAACAGCAACAGAAACAGGAACTTGTTATTTGCCAGTATGACAATAAAAAGTGGGGAGTCAGCCGTAGCTTTGGTGTGGATGGCTCCGCGGAGGGACTGCAATGAGTCGATTAATTAAAGCGGCCGGCCTGATTTTTTCTGTTGTTTGGTGTTTCAGCGCACAAGCTCAGGACCCATCTCAGCTTAGCGAAGAGCAACGTCAGCGTCTGGAGGAAATGAGAGACCAGCAACAAAACCAGTCCTCCTCTTCTGGTGCAGGGCAGATGCCAGTTTCCAATGCACAATTGCCGGCCGGCTCGGCCATGCAAGGAAACTTTCAACAGCCGGCTCCTCGCAGTAGTTGGCGTACAGGCACCTATGGTCCGGTTATGAGTGAAATGCTGGATGACGAAGAACGAGCAGAGATCCAACCCTTTGGGGCCTCTCTTTTTGAAGGTGGATTCAGAGGCCTGCGCTCTGATGGGCTAAACCCCGAATACCGAATTATGCCTGGAGACCAAGTTACCTTGCGAGTTTGGGGAGCAACAGAAGTAGACAGCGTGCTGCCTGTGGATGCACAAGGCTTTATTTTTATTCCTTCGGTTGGGCCTATTCAAGTGCAAGGTACTAGTCAAGGCCAATTAAATTCAGTTGTTGAAGGCGCTATCCGCCAAATTTATCCGGACAATGTCAACGTTTACACTAACGTTCAGGGCGTTCAGCCAGCTGCCGTTATGGTTGCAGGTTATGTGGAACGTCCGGGTCGGTATGCCGGAGTCCCATCAGATTCAATTTTGTACTTCCTTGACCAAGCCGGTGGTATAGACGAGAAACTGGGTAGTTATAGAAAAATTCGACTTATGCGCAATGGCGAGACAATAGAAACACTTGATCTCTATGAGTTTCTGCTTAAAGGGACCTTAGCACACCCTCAGTTACAGGAAGGTGATACGCTGCTGGTTGAAGAGAAAGGCTCCCAGGTCACAATCTACGGAGACGTAGGTCGGCCTTATCATTTCGAACTAAAACAGCCAAAAGCAAACGGCAGCGAGGTGCAGAAATTTGCCCGGCTTGATGCGGGCGTGTCGCACGCATTGTTGGTTGGTACCCGTAGCAGTGGTCCTGTTGCAGAATATGTACAGCTTGAACAACTGCAAACTATGTCATTGACTGATGGTGATGAGCTGGCCTTTTTTGCCGACCAGCGTGCTAAAAATATTGTTGTACAACTGGAGGGCAAGTATTTAGGTCAGTCCTATTTTGTTCTTCCCAAAAATGCACGATTGCTGGAATTCTTGAATAGTGTGGAAATCGACCCATACGAAACAGATTACGAGAGCATTTCCATACGTCGACAAAGCGTGGCTGAGCGGCAGAAAAAAGCGCTGGAAGAAAGTTTAAGACGCTTGGAAAACACTTATCTTGGTGCATCCTCCTCAACGGCTGAGGAAGCCAGCATTCGAGCGCAGGAAGCCGAGCTTATTACTCAGTTTGTTGAAAAAGCACGTGATACAGAACCCTCTGGGCGTTTGGTTGTTGCCAATGACGATCAGCTGGTCGATATACGTTTACAGCATGGTGATGTCATTACTTTGCCGGCACGCACCGATTCGGTTCTGGTAAGCGGTGAAGTTTACGTACCGCAATCAGCTGTTTTTGTCGAGGACAAAACGGTGGATGACTACATTAAGGGCGCGGGTGGTTTCACTCAACGTGCCGATGAAGACCGTATTCTTATTGTGCGTCAAAATGGTGAAGTGATTGCAGCCGACGATATTTCACTACGTGCTGGTGATGAAATACTGGTTATTCCTGAAGTGACGACAAAAAATATTCAGTTAGCCTCATCGATTTCACAAATTTTGTATCAAATAGCGGTTGCGACAAAAGTTGCGCTTGACCTGTAAGCGCTCGGTTTAAAGGAATATAAAGGATGCAACGGTAACATCGTTCGCTTATGAGCATAAAACCCATTAAATCGCGTTCTCCTTACCTGGTTACCTGGCATGTTTATGCCGCGCTGTTTATGCGCGAATTTACAGCCAGGTTAACACAGGACAGGTTTGCTCCGGTCTGGTTGTTCATTGAACCTATTTTGCATGTATCCGTCATGGTTGCGGTAAGAAATTTAATTGGTCGAACCCGGTTGGTGCCAGGTGCCGACTTTATTCCCTGGTTAGTAGTGGGAGTTACCACTTTCATTCTGTTCAGAACCTTGTGGAACAAAGGAATGACAGCCATTACCCGTAACCGAACGCTGTTTTCTTATCGTCAGGTTCATCCTGCCGATACTGTAGTGGTCAGCAGTGCCATGGAATCCAAATTACAAAGCATTGTGCTTTTAATGATGATAGGTATTTTTACCGCACTGGGGTTTGACTTAATACCACATAATCCGCTTGGCGTTATGGAGGTTTGGATAGCGGTGGGATTACTAGGACTGGGCTTTGCGTTATGTTTTTCGGTGTTAGTGACCTTTTTCCCTGAGTCAGCCAAAATTGTCAGTTTGATATCTCTACCTCTTTATATGTTGTCGGGTGTTATTATTCCTATTCAAATGCTACCGCATAGTATTCAACAGTACTTGCTTTACAACCCCATGTTGCATGCCATTGAACTTATCCGTGGTGACTTTTTCGCAACTTATCATATGGTTCGTGGGGTAGAGCTCAGTTATGTTTACGAGTGGGCTATTTGCACCATTTTACTCGGGCTGGCTTTGCAGGTTCGTTATAAAGTTCGGATGATTTCACGCTAATGCAAGAGCCTCCAATGATAGAAGCGCGCAATGTCTGGAAGCGTTATCACGGTCCCTTTGGCGGCGATTGGGTTCTTAAAGGTCTGAACTTTCAAATCCCCCGGGGCGTGTCGGTTGGTATTGTCGGTAAAAATGGTGCTGGTAAATCAACCTTGTTGCGCATGATAGGTGGAATGGACGCGCCAGATAAAGGTGAGATTATTGAACGTTGCCGTATATCCTGGCCAATTGGTCTGGGCGGCGGGTTCCAGCAGTCAATGACGGGTCGTCAAAACGTTAAATTTGTGACCCGCATTCAGGGGGGGAATAAGTACGTTGATCAAATTATTGAAGAAGTACAGGCGTTTGCGGAAATCGGCAAAGCGTTTGACCAACCTATAGCAACCTATTCCAGTGGTATGAAGTCGCGCTTGGCCTTTGGCTTGTCACTTGCGTTTGATTTCGATGTGTATCTGTCAGACGAAGCAACTGCTGTGGGCGACGTGACCTTTAAGAAAAAGGCCACCAAGGCGTTTAAAGACCGTATAGGTCGCTCCAGTTTAATTATGGTGTCTCATCAGGTGAAAATTTTGCGAGACTTATGCCAAGCCGGGATTTTCTTGCATCAGGGCAAAGCCATCTGGTACGACAAACTGGACGATGCACTTGACGACTATTATGAAAGTATTGGCCAAAAGCCCACGCACCGGAAAAAGAAAAATCAAGGCAAATACGCACATGAAAATCTCGATGATGATGAGGATTAAGCTTTGAAAACCTTTGTTAAAACACAGCCACATTGGGTATTAGCGCTTATTTTAATTTTTGGTGCTGCCATTTATTGGGGGCTTATAGCAACTGACCGTTATGTATCGCGCGCGCACATTGTTTTGGAAAGCCCAGAAGTGAACATGTCCAGCATGAACATTTCTTCTTTACTGAGTGGTACTCAAGGCTCGGGTGACTTACTGCTTTTACGCGACCACCTGTTGTCGGTCACTATGCTGCGCAAGTTACAGCAAGATCTCAACTTACGTGAACACTACGCGCAGGGCTTTATTGACAGCTGGTCGCGTTTAGAGGCGGAAGAAGTCCCTATTGAAGTTTTTCACGAGTATATGCTGAATTATATTAGTGTTGAGTTTGATGAATACGCCTCCATTTTAAAAATTCAGGTGCAAGCTTTTGATAAAGCAATGGCGCAGGACATTGTCGAAGCGCTGCTAGAAGAAGGCGAACAGCACATGAACTCAATGGGACAGAGGCTGGCGCAAGAACAAGTGGATTTCATTGAAGAGCAAGCAACGGTTGCCGAAGAGCGCTTATTTGAAGCTAGAGACCAAATGCTGCAATTTCAAAATGAGCACGGCTTAGTATCACCTAGTCAAACGGTCGAAGCTATTTTTATGACGGTGTCCCAGTTAAAAGCACAATTGGCGAGCCTGGAAGCGCGCAAAAAGGCCTTAATGAGCTACCAAAGTGAGCGCTCTTCAGAAATTATACGGCTGAGCAGTGAAATCAGCTCGCTTGAGCAGCAAGTTGAAATAGAGCAGGCTAAAATGGCGCGACAAAGTGGTGATGCGCTGAATGAAACCTCTTCTCGTTTTGAAACTCTGCAACTGAAGGCAGAATTTGCGCTACAACTTTACACTAATACAATCACTGCGTTAGAAAGCACCCGCATTGAAGCTGCACGTAAATTAAAACAGGTATCGGTGTTGGAGTTTCCAACCTTGCCAGAATATTCAACCAGGCCAGATCGGCTTTATAATATTGTTGTGTTTTTACTTTTTACGGTTTTTATTGCCGCTATTGCTCACTTAGCCCGCGCTATTATTCGTGATCATAAACATTAAACCACCGGTTTACATTGTTGGCGTAAAGCGCTTTTGGAAGCCCAGCTGGCAGCAGTTTTTTGGCTATTTAAAGCCGCAGTTTGTTGCTAAACCCAGCCAGGTACCAAGCGGTGCCAGTGCATTAATATGGGGCGTACAAACGCCAACAAGCGCGTTTAACAAAAACGTAACTCTGTATCGGGTAGAAGACGGCTTCTTGCGTTCAGTAGGCTTAGGCGCCGAATTTGCCCGCCCGTGCTCTTGGGTTGTCGACAGCCGGGGCATGTATTTTGACGCAACCCAGCCTTCGGACCTGGAGCATCAGTTACAACACGGCAAGTTCACGCAAGACGACAAACAACGAGCCGACGCACTTATTCAGCAATTGAACACCAGCGGCGTAAATAAGTACAACACCGGCAACAACCACTGGCAGCGGCCAACAACCGACAAGCGAATTATTTTAGTACCGGGCCAGGTAGAAAGTGACGCCAGCATTCAGTTAGGCTCACCGGCTGTAAAAACCAACATTGGCCTGCTGGAGCAAGTACGCACACAAAACCCGGACGCTTATATTATTTACAAACCGCACCCCGACGTCGTCGCCGGTGCCAGAGCCGCCGGGCAAGGTGAGGAACGCGCCAAACAGCTGTGTGACGACTACGTAACCAGCGCCAGTATTAATCAGGTGTTTGCCGCCGCCGAGGAAGTACATACCCTAACCTCGTTGAGCGGTTTTGAAGCGTTGGTACGCGGTAAAAAAGTGCATTGCTATGGGCAGCCATTTTACAGCGGCTGGGGGCTTACTGAAGACCATAACCCGCAACCGCGACGCACAAGACAGCTGGCACTGAACGAATTAGTTGCCGCTACGCTTATTCATTACCCTATGTACAGGCTGGCTAACAGCGGCTCTAAAGAAGTAACACCCGAACAAGTGATAAAATGCTTACAGAAACAACGACAACAACAAACGAGCATTACCGCAAAGACACTGGCACTACCCAGCCAAATGCTGAAAAAGTCGGCGCGCAAGCTGCTGAACCTGTGGCGGTAAATAGCTCAGCCATGAACAAACCCGAGCACATTGCCTTTGTGGGTAAAGAAGTTAGCGTTATGTTGGGGTTTCGTGGTGAGCTTATGCACGAACTGGCTGCAAAAGGCCACAAGGTGTACGCATTTGCTAATGACTACACCAGTTCCAGCGAGCTTAAAATTCGAGAAATGGGTTTTATACCCGTGCGTTTTTCGCTGAATGGCTACTCAATGAACCCGCTTGGTGAGTTGCGAACGCTGTGGCAGTTATACTGGGCATTTAAAAAGCACCGCATTACCACTAGCTTTTGCTACTTTGCCAAGCCCTCAATTTACGGCACGTTAGCCGGCTGGGCCGCACGCGTACCGCAGCGTATAGCCAAAATAGAAGGGCTGGGGCGCACCTTTACCCAGGGCCGGCACAAACCCAACCTGCGCATGCGATTTGTCCGAAAAATGCAATGCCTGCTGTTCCGTCTGGCCCTGCCGCGCAGTACCGCACTTATTGTGTTAAACCACGACGACCAAAAAGACTTACAGCGTCATTGCAATGTGGACCTGCCCAACACCGTAGTGTTAGGCGGCATAGGCGTGTGTTTAGAGCGCTTTAGCCACTCTCCTGTGCCGTTAACGCCGCTCACTTTTACCTTTGTCGGGCGCTTATTAAACGAAAAGGGCATTCGTTATTTTCTGGAGGTGGCCGAACGCATAAAAGCGCGCCACCCAGAAGTGCGCTTTTTAGTGGTAGGGGCGGCGTCAGCCAGCCATGGCGTGTCGCAAGTAGAGCTTAACCACTACGTGAAAAAAGGCATTATTCAGCACCCCGGTCAAGTTGAGAACGTAGTGCCTTATATCGAATGCAGTAGTGTGTTTGTGCTGCCGTCGTATTATCGTGAGGGGTTGCCGCGCAGCACACAAGAAGCACTGGCTATTGGGCGTCCGGTTATCACCACCGATGCACCCGGCTGCCGTGACACGGTAGACCAAAACATTAACGGCTACCTAGTGCCGCCGCACGACGTAAATGCGCTAGAGCAGGCCATGCAAAAAATGATAAATAACCCTAACTCGCTCGTTGCTATGGGGCGAGCGAGCCGTAAAATGGCAGAAGAACGGTTTAATGTGCGCGACGTAAACCGTCGCTTAGTTAAAATTTTGAATTTGTAAACGGAATACCTACCCGATGACAGAAGCACACACAACAATACGCAGTGTTCACGCCTTAAAAGAACAACAAAGCGTAGCTACGGCCGACAGCATTAATCAGGCACTGACAAACACCGACGGCTTCGTGTTTGTATTTTACAGCCACCCCAGCATTTACGTGGCCAACAAACTGCAACAAGGCGAAAACGGTAAACAGGCCTGCAATGACTGGTTAAAAGGTATTAATGAAGTCTTAATGGCACAGCGTAAAAATCGCCGTCGTGTGCGCCTGTTGTGCGTGCAAGATGCCCTGGAGCACGGCAGTGAACTTAACCAACAAACGAGTTTAACTGCCGAGCAGCTTAGTGACTACCAAGCAGAAGTAAGTGACTTAGAGCTTATGGCCGGCCACCAACTGGTATTGCAAAACGACGACATTATGCAGCTTATTGAGCGCTTAGAAGCGTCGACCCTGCGGTTGTCAGAGCAGGCGTACCGTGTGGCTGTGAATGTTGAGGCCGTACTGAATGCAAATAACGAAACAACAGCTCGCATTTCAAGCGGCAATAACGATTTAAACTCAGTAAAAGAAGAAAATGAACTGCTGTTATTGCAGCTGCAGCAGGTTCAGGAAGAGCTCGAAAAAACATACATAGACAAGAAAAGCAATGACGCGGCCAACAAGTACCAACAGCGCATTGAAGAGCTTGAAAGTGAAAACCAGCTGCTTATGCAGCAAGTAACAAACCAGCAAGAGCCCGCTCAGTCAGACATAAAACCGGAGCAAGTAAAAGAGCTGGAAGAAGAAAACGAGCTGTTATTGTTACAACTTCAGCAAGTGCAAGAAGAGCTGGAAGCCTACTTTATAAAGTACCAGGACGCGCAAAAAGAGCTGTCTAAAGTTAAGTCTGAATTTAACCAAATGCGCGACCAGAAGAAAAAAGTGAAAGAAGAAAACAATAAAATTCTAAAACAGCTGTTAACCACGCAAGAACAAGCAGCGCAACTTACTGAGCAACTGGGTTACGCACAAAGCTACCAGAAGAAGTTTAAAACCGAACAGCAAAAAGCGAATGAACTGCGTAACGGCTTGGCAGCAGCACAGCGCGAACTGCAAGAGTTGCGCATTAAATACACCCCGAAAAAGCCGTTGTCTAAAGGCGCCAAAGTGAAACAAAAGCTATTGCGCCGTAAACTCAATAACAACGCTTTGCCTAAATGGCTTAACGAACAAATACAGCAAGTAGAGCACTCGCCCCTGTTCGATCGCAACTGGTACTTAAGCCAATACCCTGACTTAGCCAGCATTAATATTGACCCGGCTGAGCACTTTGTGCGTTATGGCGGCTTCGAGAGTCGCAGCCCAAGCCCTGATTTTGACACCGAGTTTTACGTGAAAAAGTACCCCGATGTGTTAGCCGAGGGCATGAACCCCTTACTGCACTATATTTTGCACGGTGAAGCCGAAGGGCGTTTACCAAAAGCGGGCAAATAATTGGGGCGGAATAACAAGTTATGAACAAAATAGACAAGCAGCACCCGTACTCGAAAATCAATTTCAATAATGTGGTGTACCTAGGTGCGGGTAATGGCGATGGGTTAGAAGAACTGATTAACGCATTAAATGCCAAGCACTGGACACTTATTGAAGGTAACGAGAAAAAAGCTAGGCAGCTTGCAAGTACTGTCAGCCAGTTAAACAACAAAAGCGATATTAACGTTAAACAAGCGGTTGTTTCAGCAAAAGGCGGAGAGCAAACCTGGTATAACTACAACCTCAATGAATTTAGTGGCCTTAAGCAAGCCAGTGGTTTAAAAGAGTTATTCCCAGGCTTAAAACTGCAAGGCCCACAACCAATAGAAACCGAAGCGTTAAGCACGCTGCTGGCTGAAATAAGCGGTAAAGACGCCGGTGGCAATAACGCCTTGATAATTGACTTACCCGGCTACGGAACCGAACTAATTAATGCCCTGCAAAATAGCGGTGAATTGCAACGTTGGTCCTTCCTGGCTATTACTGCGCCAGAGTCTGTATTATTTGACCAGGGCGATGACGTAGAAAAGCTACAACAAAAATTAACCGACTTAAATTATCATACCCGCGGTGAGACTGGTGACGACCCTGATTTTCCGGTGCTTTATTATGTAATGAGCGAGGCGCAGCGGAAATTAGTGGCTGAGCGTGATGCGGCAGTTGCTGAAAAAGATGAAGCTTTAGCTCTTGCTTCGAGTAGGAGTGAAGAGCTTGACGAAGCCAAACAAAAAAATGCGGAATGGGTTAGCAGCTTAAAATCAGAAAAGAAAGACCTTGAGCAAAAGCTTCAAGAATCGTGGAAGCAATTAAAACAAGCTCAAACTCAAGCTCAGCGATATAAAAATGAGAGCGATGAATTACAAAAGAAACTCGAAGCTACGGAAAAAAACAGCGAACAGTTAGCAAAATTGAACGAGCGCATGGACTCTATGTTTGAGCAGCAGCGTTTGCAATTAGAGCAGGCGATTAATGCGCTCGGGCAGCATATTACACAAACGTCAAGCCAGCAGGTTACGGAGCTTAAAGCGCGTTTGTCACTAGAACGTAGCTTTGGTAGAAACCTAGTTGAACTTAGCGATAATAATTCCAACCTTAACGAAATTACCGCGGTTAGCCTAACGCAGCAGCTTGAAGAAAATAGCTACGATTTAATTATTGAGTTCGGCGCAGGCAAATCGACCGAGTTTTTGGCTAACGCAATAATAAATAACCATAATCCTAATCGTCAGTTAGAAAATAAGTCTGCTTCTAACGACTTTAGTGCCAGCGATTTTGACTTACCACAACAGGTTTTAAGCTTTGAGTATGACAAGAAGCAGTTTAATGCGGTTAAAAAGCGTATTGAGCAGAACAATCTGCAAAGTTTGGTGGATTTAAAGTACACACCACTGGTGCCAACAGAACATAGTAGCCATCTATTTTATGATTGTGCTCGGACATTAACTAATGTAGCCAATTTGTTAGAAGGGCGTGAAGCTAAAGTACTTATCGTAGTAAACCCTTCATCAGAGCAAAGCGGGCTGCATTACGAGTCAACTTTGTCAGTAATACTAGGCTCGCTTTCAGCGTTGCAGTTAGACATTCTTCTGAACAATAGTATGGCTACAAAAGCACTACAGCAGGATTGGAGTCAACTTCTTAAGTGTAGAAGTTTGCCGTCAGAAGAAAAAAGAGGCAACGGTGTCTATTTGCTAAGGATTAACCCATGAATTTGAAGCGTCCTTTAAAACTTAATTTTAACTCAGACGAAAAACTACTCGAGCCTAAAGGTGCTGATGCTAGCAATTTAGGTAACGCACATGATGAAATGCGACAATATGTTGATGAGGTCGAAAAAGAAAATAGTGCATTAAAATCTGAATTAAGCGTTCTTAAGGAAGAAAATGAACGACTAAAAAATAATTCACAAAGTTTGGAAGGGCTTAATCAGAATTTGACAGAATTGAAGTCCAGTTTATATGAAAACCAAGAAATAAGGCAAAAGCAGTTAAAGTCCTACATTCATAAAAATATGGAGGTTTTGAAGTTTTTTATAACTAAAGCGTTGACTAAAAATACAAAACAGGTTGAAAACTTCCTATCGCTAGAACGCTATCTAGCGGAAGGTGAGATTCCTCTGAATTTCCATGGCTGGCCAATAAGTCCTGATATTGCATTGATGATGGCAGGGATGTTCAGGAATATACATATTGACTATGTTATTGAGTTTGGAAGTGGTACCTCTACGGTATTATTTGCTAAGTTTTTTCAAAGAACAGATTTGCGTGATAAAGAGAATCGTATTTTAAGTTTTGAGCATGACAATAGGTATTTAAAAGAAACCAAAAACTCAATAGAGGAGCATGGCGTCGGTAACCTTGTTGAGTTATATTATGCGCCGTTAAAACCGCTAGCTTCAAGCGATAGTAAGCGGTTGTATTATGATTGTAATGCTAGGCTAGAAGAATTCAAAAAGCGTATAAATCAAACTAAGTCTCATATTCTTATTTTAGTGGACGGCCCTCCGGGGAATCTGGGGGAGCAAAGCAGATTCCCCGCTATGGAGGTGATTTTAACTTACCTTTCTGATCACAAGTTAACTTTTGTTATTGACGACTATCAGCGGGATGATGAAAAGGAAATGGTAAACCGATGGGCCGAGATTCTAAATAAACATAGTTTGAGTTATGAGCTAGAAGAAATCGAGCTTGAAAAAGGTGGAGCTTTATTAAGGGTTAACTAATTATGGACGATGCTTTGTATTTTATAAACGGACTTGAACGGGTAAACAAGATTATTGATTATAACCCACGATATGACTTGCTCTTAGGTGAAAGGCTTAGCAACCCTTGGTATGACAAAATCTTTAGGAACTCTAAATTAGATGAAACAGAGTTAAGAGCTTATATTGACCGGCGTGTAAGAAACTCGCGAAAAATATACGAGTTGAGCCAAGAGGTTACAGAAGAAAATGTCGCTGGTTTTTTCCCAACCCTAAATAATAAAAGGGAAAGGGACTTTCTAATACGCAACTTATCTGACGCTTCATATAAAGCTAAAATACCCGATATATCAGAGTTAAGTGTTGTAGACTGCGATCTCAAGGAAGCAACGAATGATTCCGGCTTAATAGATAACCTGGTTGACTACTTGTTAAGTAAGAAACACATAAGTCTTAGCAATATACATCAATCAATCAGTTACTTTTTCTCTTTTAGAGTGGCTTCAAACACACTCTCTACATTTAAGGGGCTCTCTCTTTTCGTCTTGGCGAATGATCATTCTCCAGTACCTGTGGCATTTTGGGCTGCGGCGAAAAACTTAGGGATAAAGACACTATATGTTCAGCACGCTGAGGTCACAGAATCGTTTCCTCCACTTGATTTTGACTTTGCTATTTTAAGAAACCGAGCGTCTGGTGAGATTTATAAGAGAATAGAAAAAAACCATTGCCAAATGGTATTTGGAGCAAGAGAGTCACGGACAATCGATATTAATAGTTTAATGGCTAGAAGGAATATCGTTGAGCAAAGAGAAGCTAATTGTGTTGTCATTTACCTGACTGCAATATTTAACAGTGAGAATGTCACTAAATTAGTAAGAGCACTTAAAGCATCGACTCATATTGAACATGTTTCGATAAAGCCTCATCCGTCCTTTTGGAAAGTACACGATAGCAATATATTTCAAAATGTAGCTTTATTAAGCGACCATGTAGATACGCCTCATATTGCGGTCTGCGGTAATAGTTCAGTAGTATTAGAGTTACTTGAAAAGGGAAACGTTGTCGTTCAGGATTTTAGCCTTGACGACATCAAGCTCGACTATTACGGCTTTGTCCGTAACGGTTTAGTCAAAGAAGTGAATGTTAAAGCTATATGCCAAGGTAACGTGGAAGCGCTAATTGCTGAAAATAGTATTGAGGCTCTGAGTGAGTACTTACCGCATCTTAACAATAAGCGGAATAAACTGGACAAGTGCAATTTCACTGATTTCATATCAAAATTAAACACTGTATATTTCAATAACGAAAGCAGAGCTCGTATAAGAACGAGTCCTGTTTTTTATATCTCTGTAGTTCCATTATCATTTTCTCGAATTATCAACAAGCGCACTGATTCCTGGCTAAACGAGTTACCTCAGATCACAATACTGAATGTGGCTTTCGATAATAGAAACGTAGATTTATTAGAGTTTTTCCCGTTAATTGACTTTAATGGCACTAAAACAGCTTTAAAGTTCTGGATGCAGTCTAAGCGTATTGAGTGGAACGGGTACCGCCCTGATAATTCTGACCTTAAAGCAATGATAGGATTTGCTCTCGAGAACGCCTGTGAGAGAAGGTTGAAAGGCTGGCTAGAAACAAAAGCTTTCGATATCGCGTTACGAGCGAATAGTCATGAGAACGTAGTTAAGGTTTTGACTCAGAGCAAGCTTTTTAGTCTTAAAAAATCACCGGCAAATAGAATTGTTAGCTTTAAAAAATACATTGCGACTCGTCCAACTGACGAACAGAAAAAGCTTAGTTCATACCTTCCCTCAGATGCTGAACTAAGCTCGCTTAGTAAACTAAAAATAGAGCTTCAAGGAACAGAACCAGGAACTGAGGCTGATTTTAATTATCGAGAACTCGAATCAAGGTTTATGAAAGCTCATGCGTCAATCGAAGATGATTATAAAAATTTCGTTATTTCCGCCTATAATAATATACGCGGCCGTGAGAAACTTATAGATGTTAAATACAATCAAGTACAAAGAATGTCGCTGATAGATCGAGTCAAAGATGCATTAACATTAAGAAAAGGTTTTTCATTTATTCGACTCAGTGACGGAGAAGGATTCATTTTCCGTGAACAGTCGGTTTTTTTTAATGAAGAAGATTCACTAAATCGTCAAAGACACTGGTGGGGAAGAGAATTAAGTGAGTCTCACGAAACATTATTGAGAAGTCGACTACTTGAAGCTGTAACGAATGCCGATCTACTTGGGATACCATCGGTGTACCGTTTTATTAGAGATCACTCCGATAAAACTAAAAGCTTGTCTCAAAGTATACAGGGAAGGGGGTTGTTGTCAGTATTATCAGCGATTCAAACGATTGATACGCCTGATAAACTTTACACTGATGACAAAGCAAACACTGCGGTTTTTAAGAATGTTGAGATTTTAAATAACCTTAATAACCTAGCGAAGGATACTATTCTTGTAACTTCAGGAAGAGAAGAGATCCTTGCACAATTGTTCGAGGATAAATCGAAACTCAAATTTATTCAGGTACCAACTCATCAAAAGACGTCATCGAATACTAATTACGTGAAGGGTGACCTACCTTTACCTTATCATCTAGACGAGCTTCAAGTAGAATTAAAGAGGATAGTTACGGGAGGCTCGCTGGTTTTAGTCGGAGCTGGCGTTGCAGGAAAAGTTTTCTGCGATATTGCAAAACAGAATTCTGCAGTGGGCCTTGATTTAGGTAGTGTGTTTGATGAATTAGTGGGTGGTGGCATCCATTCATTGTTTTAAAGGGAGTTTATTTTAAATGTTAAGTGGTTCAACCATTCTAGTTACAGGCGGTACAGGTTCTTTTGGGCATAAGTTTATCCCTATGACCCTTGAGAAGTTCAACCCAAAAAAAATTATTATCCTCTCCCGCGACGAGATGAAGCAATGGGAAATGGCGAAGCTGTTTGAGGGCGATTCGCGCGTGCGTTTTTTCATTGGCGATGTGCGTGATAAAGACCGGCTCTATCGTGCGCTTGATGGCGTTGATTACGTCGTCCACGCTGCTGCGACCAAAATTGTTCCTACCGCAGAATATAATCCGTTTGAGTGCATTAAAACAAACGTTGATGGCGCCATGAACCTTGTCGATGCGTGTATTGATAAAGGTGTTAAAAAAGTGGTGGCACTATCGACCGATAAAGCCAGCAGCCCGATTAATTTATATGGCGCAACAAAATTAGCGTCCGATAAACTGTTTGTGGCGGGGAATCACTACGCCGGCGCCAACCGCACACGCTTTTCGGTTGTTCGTTACGGTAATGTGATGGGCTCCCGCGGCTCAGTGATACCATTTTTTATGTCGATCCGTGACAAAGGCGTTTTGCCTATCACCGACGATCGCATGACGCGGTTCATGATTTCGCTTGAGCAGGGCGTAGAGCTTGTTTGGCATGCCTTCGAAGATATGGTGGGCGGTGAGATTTATGTGAAGAAAATCCCGTCCATGAAAGTTACAGATACTGCACGTGTCGTGGCACCTGAAGCAAAACAGGAAATCGTGGGCATTCGCCCGGGTGAGAAATTGCATGAGCAGATGATTGGTTTTGAAGATGCTCCTTATACCTATGAATACCCGGAGCATTACAAAATACTGCCGGCAATCAACAATTGGGATAAGGATGTTGACCGCATTAAGGACGGACAAAAGGTGCCCGAGGGCTTCACCTATTCCAGCGATAATAACGTTGAGTGGATGTCTGATGCGGTTTTACAGCAATGGTTAGACAGTAATTACGAGCAAATCGGTAAAATCTGATGATACCCTATGGCAAACAAGATATTCAGCAACAGGACATAGATGCCGTTGTCGATGTGCTGCAGTCTGATTTCCTTACGCAGGGGCCCAAAGTACCGGCGTTCGAGCAGGCGGTGGCGAATCACGTCGGCGCTGAATACGCGCTCGCGGTGAACAGCGCTACATCAGCACTGCACATTGCCTGTCTTGCTCTGGAGCTGGGACCGGGTGATGTGTTGTGGACCACGCCCGTAACGTTTGTTGCCTCGGCTAATTGTGGTCTTTATTGCGGCGCTGACGTTGACTTCGTTGATATTGACCCAAACACTTACAATATCAGCGTCGAGGCGCTGAAAGCCAAATTGCAGCAAGCGGCTGCCCGCGATTGTCTCCCTAAAATGCTGGTTGTCGTGCACTTATGTGGGCAACCCTGTGAGATGGCGGCAATCAAGGCGTTAGCTGACCAATACGGTATCAAAGTGATTGAGGATGCGTCTCATGCTATCGGCGGTAAATACCGGGGTGAATACATCGGTAACGGTCAATACAGTGACATTACCGTTTTCAGTTTTCATCCGGTAAAAATCATCACCACCGCGGAAGGCGGAATGGCGCTGACCAACAGCAAAGCGCTTGCGGAAAAAATGGATTTACTGCGCAGTCACGGCATCACCCGTGACCCAGACAAAATGACACATGAAAGTCATGGGCCGTGGTATTACCAACAGGTTGACCTCGGGTTCAACTACCGCATGACAGAGCTCCAGGCTGCGCTGGGACTCAGTCAGCTTAAGCGTCTGGATGAGTACGTCGCAAAACGCCATGAGCTGGCAGCAACTTACAATGAGTTGCTAAAGACGTTACCGGTAACGACACCGTTCCAGCACCCGGACAGTTACTCAGGTCTGCATCTTTACGTTATCCGTATACAGCGAGACAAGATAGAGCGCTCTCACCGAGAAGTCTTTGACTCATTGCGCGCGCAGGGTATTGGTGTGAATTTGCATTATATTCCGGTGCACACCCAGCCGTATTATCAAAACCTGGGGTTTGTGGCAGAAGACTTCCCCAACGCGATGGCTTATTACCAGGAAGCCATCAGCCTGCCGATGTATCCCAACCTGACCGACGACGAGCAGCGTAAGGTGGTTTCGGCGCTAAACGAGGCGATGTCGGTATGACGGTCGCGGTCATCCCGGCCCGGGGCGGAAGTAAACGGATCCCCCGCAAGAACATCAAACCCTTTTGCGGCAAACCGATGATAGCTTGGTCCATTGAGGCCGCGCTGGCCAGTGGGTGTTTTGATAAGGTCATCGTCTCAACGGATGACGATGAAATCGCCGCGGTTGCTCAAGCGCACGGTGCCTGGGTGCCGTTCAAGCGCCCGGTAAATTTGTCCGATGATTACACCGGCACCACCGATGTGATAAAGCATGCGGCACAATGGCTGGCAGCTGCGGGTTATGAGAACAATTATCTCTGTTGTCTGTACGCAACGGCACCGTTCATCCGTGCGGAGGATTTGCGACGGGGCAAGGGCGTGATGGATGCTTCAAACCCGGATTACGTTTTTTCGGCGACAACGTATGCGTTCCCAATCCAGCGGGCGTTAAAAGTTGATGAGCAGGGGCTGGTATCGATGTTCCAGCCCGAGCACTTTGCCACCCGCTCGCAGGATTTAACGGAAGCCTGGCATGACGCCGGACAGTTTTACTGGGGGACGCGAGCTGCCTGGCTTGAAAAACGTCCGATTTTCTCTTCATCGGCCCGGCTCATCGAGCTTCCGCGACATCGTGTTCAGGACATTGACACGCCGGAAGACTGGGCGCGTGCCGAATGGCTGTTCAAAGCCATGCAGGCGGGACAATGAAGGTCGTCTTTCGGGTCGACGCGTCTTTTGAAATCGGCTCAGGGCATACCATGCGCTGCCTTACCCTCGCCGATGCACTGAAAGGTGGCGGACATGACTGCGAATTTATTGTACGTGAACAGCCGGGTCACTTGATAGCCCAGATTGAGGACAAAGGCTATCTCGTCCATGCGTTGCCCTTACCTGAGTCAGCCACCGCTATGCCTGACGAGTACGTCCACAGCCACTGGCTCCCGGGAGGGCAGCAACAAGACAGTGAGGACACATTGGCGGTATTACAGCCGAATGGGTGTGACTGGCTGGTTGTTGACCATTACGGTGTCGGCGCGCCATGGGAAACACGGCTTCGAAAAGCCTGTCATCATGTGCTGGTCATCGATGACCTGGCTGACCGGGCGCATCAGTGTGATATCTTACTTGACCAGAATATGGGACGTCGCGCTGACGATTACGACAAGCTAGTGCCAAAAGAATGCGTCCGGTTGATTGGGCCTGAGTATGTACTGCTGCGTCCTGAGTTTGCGGCGTGGCGGGAGAAAAGCCTGAGCCGGCGTCGTCAACGCACGGAGCTTCGCCAATTATTAATCAGTCTTGGAGGGGTTGATAAGGACAACGTCACCGGTGACGTGCTGGATGCACTGGAAGCCAGCACGCTACCCGACTCGGTGACGCTGTGCGTAGTGCTGGGCCAGCAAAACCCCTGGCGTGACAAAATACAAAAGCAAGCCGCATCATCACGCTTTAAGGTCACCGTCAAACAAGGGGTGAGCAATATGGCCGAGCTGATGAGCCGGGCCGATCTCGCCATCGGCGCCGCGGGCAGCACTTCCTGGGAACGTTGTTGTCTCGGGCTGCCGACCATTATGCTGGTGTTGGCGGAGAATCAAAAGGAAGTTGCAAGATATTTGACTGATCTGGGAGCGGCGATTTCCGTAAAGACTTCAAGCGAAGACAGCCATTGTTTAGCGGTAAAGTTAAACAAGCTCCAGGATGAGAGTTTTTTTAAAGGATTAGTAGACGTCAGCAGCACGCTCATCGATGGTAAAGGTACAGAGCGCGTATTGGATAGATTGGATAGTTTAGAAAAGGTTGAGGGGAGTAAGTAGTTATGCTGGAATTTAATGGCGATAAGCTAAGGCCAATGAAGGCGAGCGATTTAAGTATGGTGTTAGAGTGGAGAAACCATGAAGCTGTTCGGAAAAACATGTATACAGATCATGTTATCTCCGAAGAGGAGCATTTAAGCTGGTTCCAAAGAACATCATCAGACAATACCATTAAACATTTCATTTTTGAGAGCCAAGGCAAACCTATAGGGTTTGTTTCATTTAGCCAAATTGATGAAGCCAACAAACGCGCCCATTGGGCTTTCTACTCTGGTGACTTAAGTACGAAAGGGCTCGGAAGCCGAATGGAGTTTTTGGCACTTACGTATGCTTTCGATGAATTAAGGTTGAACAAGCTATGTTGCGAAGTACTTGGCTTTAATCAGCCGGTTGTGAAGTTTCATCAAAAGTTTGGGTTCGAAATAGAGGGGAGCTTAAAGCAGCATCATATTAAAGACGGTGCGGCTCATGACGTCATTCTGCTGGCTTTTTACAAAGATAAGTGGCCGCATGTAAAAAAAACACATTTAGAAAAGGTAAAAAATGTCTAACGCTGTATTAGTGACCGGCGCAACGGGTGGGCTGGGTTATGCCTTGTGCGATGCCTTTCATCGTAAGGGCTATAAGGTTATAGGAACGACTCAGCAAAAGAATAAAAAAATTAATCAGGTCGAGAAGTTAGAAAGGCTCGGCATTAGCGTTTATGAGTTGGATGTTACTGATTTCGGTGGTTGTGAAAAGTTACTTGAACGCCTATCCCAAAGCGGAATATCAGTCGGCATTCTCATTAATAATGCCGGAGTGACGGACGATAAATCATTTAAAAAAATGACGCCTGAACAATGGGGAAAAGTGATTAATACCAACTTGACAGGGGTGTTTAACCTTACTCGTGTCGTTTTGCCCCAAATGATTGAAAGAGAATATGGACGAATCATCTCAATATCATCCATTAATGGGCATAAAGGTCAATTCGGCCAGGCAAATTACGCAGCGAGTAAGTCAGCGCTTTATGGTTTTACAAAATCGTTGGCATTTGAGGTTGCTAAAAAAGGCATTACAGTAAATACGGTATCTCCGGGCTATCTCCGTACCGATATGACCGACGCAATGAGTCCGGAAATACTGAATCAAATCATCGACGAAATTCCGTTAGGGCGACTTGGCAGAACTGAGGAAGTAGCACGTTTGGTTGAGTTTCTTGCAGATGAACAAAGCTCGTTCATCACGGGCACAGATTTTCGTATCGATGGCGGCCAGCATTAAAGGGGGATGTATGAAGATTGAAGGAAAATTAATAGGGGAAGGCGGCCCTTACATAATTGCGGAGCTATCAGCGAACCATAACGGCAACATCGAAACGGCGTTAAAAATTATATCTGAAGCAAAAAAGGCTGGTGCGGATGCGGTTAAACTGCAAACGTACCGCCCGGACACCATCACTCTGGATTGTGATGCACCTGAATTTAGAATCGAAGGGGGGCTTTGGCACGGCCGAACGCTGTATGAGCTTTACGAAGAGGCACATACGCCTTGGGAATGGCATAAGCCACTCTTTGAACATGCCCGTAAAGAGGGTATTACCATGTTCAGCTCACCGTTCGATAATACGGCTGTTGATTTACTGGAAGATTTAAATGCGCCGGCATACAAAATTGCTTCCTTTGAAGCAGTAGACTTGCCTCTGATTGAATACGTTGCCAGCACCGGCAAGCCGATGATTATTTCTACCGGTATGGCGAACGACGAAGAAATACAGGAAGCGATAGATGCAGCGCGTGGTGCCGGCTGTAAAGAGCTGGCTATTTTACATTGCGTCAGTGGCTACCCAGCACCGGCTGAAGATTATAATCTGAAAACGCTGGTGGATATGAAAGAGCGGTTCGGTGTGTTGACCGGTTTGTCAGACCATACGCTGGACAACACCACCGCCATCGTTAGTGCTGCGCTCGGCGCAAGCATTATTGAGAAGCATTTTACGCTGGACCGAAACGGCGGTGGGCCGGATGACAGCTTTTCATTAGAGCCTACGGAGCTGGCGGCACTGTGTCGTGACACGAAGACGGCCAAAGCGGCACTTGGAAAAGTTGACTACGGGCGCAAGTCTAGCGAGCAAGGAAATGTCAAATTTAGGAGGTCACTATACTTCGTAAAGGAAATGAAAGCTGGTGATGTCATAACGGAAGATTGCATTCGGAGTGTCAGGCCCGGGTATGGGCTACCGCCTAAAGAAGCTCAAAGGGTTTTAAATAGAGTGTTAGGAAGAAGTGTCAGTTATGGTATGCCAGTGAGTTTTGATAGCTTATTGGATGAGAAGGTTTAAAATGAAAGAGTTAGTTCTGCATATAGGGTTATACAAGACAGGCAGCACATTTCTGCAACGCGAAATTTTTCGTGGCAAATTTTATACATTTGACAAGTCTCCCAACAATACTAACGTTGATAGAGAGCAAGATGAAAAAGATAAATCTAATTTATTGAGAAGGTTCTTTACTACAAATAAAGATATTCCAATTGAAGAAATATTCAGTAATTATCGTTTTGACAGCCTTAATGTTATTAGCCATGAGTCTCTTATAAATATCCCTTGCTTTGACGACCAGTTAGGAGAAAAGGATAGTTTGAGTTTGTTTTTCTCGAAGCTTCAGGAGTTATTAATATACCTTCGGAGTATCGGGGTCACTTTAAAAGTTTTTTGTGTTTTTAGACATCAGCCAGATTGGTTAGCATCTTGGTACGCACATACTTGTTACAGATCAAAGCACCCTAGCCAAGAGGACTTTGATAAAAAGTTGGCTTTCTTGCTGGCATCAGAATTTAATAATACACCCGTTCTCTTCTTCTCTTCTTGGATAGAAAGCTTAAAAAAACTTTTGGGGAGTACTAATGTACTGGCTCTGCCATACGAGAGCTTAAATGAGATCTCCTTCCAAGAGCATATATCTCAGTTTATAGGCACCGATATAGGCTGGGATGATAAAAATAAAGCGCACAATGTAAAAAGTAGGGGAAATAATGAGTGGAGTGTAACTAAAAGAGCAGACTGGGGTGATTCAAGGAGGGCGTTAACACTCTCTCGAGAACAGGAACGGGCTATCCAAAAAGTTTTCCTTGAATCTAATGAGGATCTGAATGACATAATCCAGTCAACCATACCAGAAAGATACTACAAGCTGATTTGAGCTTTTCTTTCTGGATAGTTTCTAAGAAGGATTAGTATGAATATTTTTGTTCTTTGCACTGGTCGGTGCGGTTCAACAACTTTTTCAAAAGCTTGCTCTGAGATAAGAAATTATTCCTCTGGACATGAAACGCGAACCTCGAAAATTTTAGATGAACGTATGTGTTATCCTCAAAACCATATTGAGGTTGATAACAGATTAAGCTGGCTATTGGGGAGACTTGATAAGACTTATGGTAACGATGCGTTTTATGTCCATTTGCGAAGAAATGAAGAAAAGGTCGTGGAGAGCTTTGAAAAGCGATATGAACGAGGGATTATAAAGGCTTACCGAGGAAGCGGGATTATGCTCGGTCTTAGCGAGAATGTCGATTCTAAAAGTGTCTGCAGGGATTATGTTAGAACTGTAACAGAAAATATAGACTTATTTCTTTCGAATAAATCTAATGTTATGAGTGTCTGGCTAGAGGATATAAAGACTGATTTTCCGGAATTTTGTAATCAAATAGCTGCTGATGTAAGTATTGAGAATGCTCTTGAACATTTTAATCTAACGTATAATGCTTCGAAGTAAATGAATGATAACGGATTGCTTGTAAACACCCGTAGCTTTTAGCTACGATAGTTCTATTAATTAACTACTGATAAAAGCGGTGATGACTAAAGCTCTAAGGCGAAAAGTAGTTTTGTTGAAATCGATATTAATATACTGCTACTAAATTGCAGAATAAAGATTAGGTAACGGTAATAATTAATAACCTCTGTTCCCCCTCCCCTTGTGGCTGTAATAACAAACCACCCCTCATTCCGTAACTTACATTCCTCTTGATTTTTACCATCCCCATAGGGCACTCTTTTGCGATAACAAAAATAAAACCACTCTAAGGAAGGCGATATGCAACAGGGAACCGATCCGCTTGTTATTGACGTTGATGCCGAGCTTGAAGCAACCATTAACGAAATGGAGTCGTTGCACAAAGAAATAGCTGAGCTAGACGGCGCCAATTTAATGGTCGACTGCCAACGTTCAGTTGTCGATAGTATTACCAGTCAGTTTGGTATTTTAGGCGTTGTTGCCAATAGTCAGGACGGTGGTAACGTGACCACCGAACACAACTTCAAAAAGGGCATTACCGCTAACGAGCAAGACCAGCAGCGCTACGACAATTACCGCGATATGAATAATGGTGGTTTTACCAGCGAGGTCCGCAGACAAAAAGGTTACGAAGCCCCAAAAAATGCTTATCGCGACAAACATGTTGGCGATCGAAAGTACGTTAAGGACGGCTACACCGGTAAACGGCTGCATACCGATAAAACACCAGTGGACGTTGAGCACATTGTTTCTGCGCATGAGTTTGAATCGCGTGCAGATACTAACTTATTTTTGAGCCCGCAAGAGCGGGTTGATTTGGCCTCTTCAGACGATAACCTGACTCCGATAAGCTTTTCGGCGAACCGCAGTAAAGGCAGTAAAGCATTTGAGCCATGGGCTGAACAACAGCGAACGGATAACGGCAAAACCAATGCGGAACATTTTGGTGTTAATGCTGAATTGGCCCGCGCTAAAGATAAAAAGTCTCGCGCTGAAATTGAAAAAGCAGTTCGTCGCGGTGCCCTTAAGAAGTACGGTAAGGAACTATTAGCAACAGGCGCTTCTGATGCCGCCAAAACTGGCTATAAAACGGCTACCGGTATATTAATGCAACGCTCAGCCAGTGCCATATTTAATGCATTTAAGCGTGCATTAAAAGAAGGTAAGAACCTATCACTGCGCAGGAAGTTGGCTTTGTTTAAGAGATACGCCAGTGAGGCATTCGAGCAGATAAAAAAGGACTGGAAAGAAATTGTCGACTCGTCTTTTGAGGCGGGCATTTCTGCCTTTTTGTCTAACCTATTAGTGTTTGCCATTAACTACTTTAAAACCTTGTTTAAAAAGGCGGTTGCTATTATCCGTGCGGGCTTTCAGTCACTGGTAAAAGCGGTTCGTCTGCTTATGTCACCGCCTGAGGGAATGTCAAAGCGCGATGCTCGTTATGAAGCGGCAAAAGTGTTTACTGCCGGGGTTATTACGGCATCGTCGTTACTGCTGTCGGAATCCATAGCCAAGCTGCTCCAGGCCACCCCACTTATTGGCCCATTCTTTGCCATACCGACGGGCGAGGACAGCGTAATTGGGGACATGGTTGCTGACGCCTTGTCGTTAATTATTGGTGGCCTGGCTAGTACCGTTGCGGTTTACTTCATCGACCAAATTAAAAACTCCACCCGTAAAAGTGAGCTGCAAATTCAGTTAATGGCGCAGGGCGGGGTAGTCATTAATTTAAAAAGCATTCAGTCGTGGCAGTCGCTGGACAATGCGTATCACCACCTTTTTACAACGGTTGGTGAGATGAGAGAAGACTTGTCAGAGAAACAGCAAAGTATTGAGAAATCTAAAAAACAAACCGACGACGCCGTAACGGGCTTTGCTGCGGCCGTTGAAAACTTCGGAAAATTTGATTGAAAAACACGGGACGCTTAAGGGAATAACACCATGTCGAATGCGGTATTAGCGATAGAAAGTAAAGAAATTGAGGAAATGAACCACGAGCAACTGGCTCAGTGGGCTGAGCAAAAAAGCCGGCAGATTGTCGAGCGCATTGAAACAGCGGTAAAACGTGCGGAAGTTGCCAAGCGTGACGCCGAAGACGCAAAGAATATAGAAATTAAGTGGTATCAGTCGTCAAAGAAGAAGGTTAATGCAACATCGGACGCTCTGGTCAAAGCTAACGAAGCCATTGCCGATTTACATAACTTGGTAAAAGAGGCCATTCAGTTTTCGCAAACCAACACCAGCTTAAGTAATGCTGTACAACAAGCGCTGTCTAAAATGATAGAAGAGGGCATTACCGACGCTAATGGTCAGGTGCGCACAGTATCGCAGGGTGCGACACAGTTTGTTGAGAAGGTGCAGAACGAAGCGTCCCGCTTTGCTACGCGTCAACGCCAGGTAGAGCAGTTGCAGGCAGAGCACGAAAGTAAAGTTGCCGAGCTGCAACAAAGAAGTGACAAAGCCGATGAAGCGTTACGCCAAGAGCTTGCTGAACTGGAAACTCAACATGCCGCTAACCTCGATAAGTTAACCTCGCTTATTGATAACAAAGTGAAAGAGGTGCATGCCCAGAGTGCAGAAAACGATGAAGTACACGATCGTTTGTTGGCTGAGTTGAAAGCGAGCAACGCTGAATTAAGTGAAAAAAGCGACGCTAACGACTCGGAACATACACGGCTGCTGAGTGAGCTGGAAGTAAAGCTCGGCGCTCTACAAGCGCAGGTGGAAGCGCATAAACCAAGCCAGCTGCCTATTGTTGTGTCGCTGTTGGCGTTTGGTTTCGGGGTAGCGAGTTTGGTGGTTGCTTTGTTGTAAGCATCTCACCTGACGTGGAACGGAAAAAGGAGTCTGAGAGTTTATGACGGTTATCATATATTAATACTGTAAATGATTTGTAAATAACCCTATAATTGTCATTGTTTCTTAATCTCGCACAAGCTGACAAACTGTTTCGTTTTGAGTGTGCTTTTAGACAAGGATGTTGCGCATGATTGCACGCTTTCTTATTGGCTTACTGTGTTTATGTTTTGCTGCCGCTGCCCAAGCTACCGATTATGAGGTGTCTGGGGTTTCCGACATGTTTGACTACTACAACGGCACTTATACGGAAGATGGTCTACAGAATGGTAAGCCTTATTTTCGTAAAGATGAACCGATGAGTTGGTCTGGAGAAACGTACATATTTTACGATGGCGGGCGATGGGGGATTGGGCCAGATTTAATGATGGCAGAAATCACCAACTTCAACTCCTCCGATACCCCACCAGAAACTGGCTGGGAAAACATGATGAACCCTGGCGACGACATTCGGGTAACTCAGGCTGGAGCTGGTATTTCGTACTCCGAAAAATACTTGACTGAATCAATAGACAACGATGGTTCATTTACGCAATCGGTTGAGATTAGTCATAATAACTTCAACGGTGAAAAATTTTCCGGCAGCATCGGCTTAGACTTTGTAGCAGATGGGCGAGTTAACGTTTACAACTTGCCTGCTGGCCTTACTGCTAAAGTCATTAAGCAAAGTGACACCAAATTAAAATTCTACCTTGAAGGCCAGGCGAGTGCTGCTACCCAAGCGGACAATGTGACTAACGTTACTTTATCCTTCCCTGATTTTGCATTTATTGGCTCTGGCAGCACGTCGGCAGAAAACACCTCTGGTTCACTCACAGAAGACTTCGTCATTCAATTTCGAGATGAAGTGAGCGTAGGTAGCACAGGTGATCACACAACTATTGCAGCGGCTATTTCAGCCGCACAGCCTTTTGATATTTTGCGCGTAGAAGAAGGTGTGTATACCGAGTACGACATTCAAATCGGGAAAAACATAGCGATTGTGGGTGCGGGTGCAGGCAAGACGATTGTTCAGGCCGACACAACTCCGGGAAACGCGCCAGGGCGTGTATTTTCTGTAAGCTCTAATCTGGCAGATGTTGTTATCTCTGACGTGACGATACAGAATGGTTATGAACAAGGCAATTACGGCGCAAATGGCGGCGGCATTTATGCACAAAGTTTCATAGTTTTGCAGAACTGTCATATCACTAATAACATGTTGCTGTCTGGAAATAACAGTGCTAATGGTGGTGGGATAAACGCCATAAAAGGGTTGAGAATTGAGAACTGTCTTGTTGATAAAAACACTGCAGAGTTTGAGGCGTCCAGAGAATTTGGTGGTGGCGGTGTTTATTTCGGAGGTCAGGCAACAATTATTAACTCAACTTTTACTGATAACGAACTTAAATATGCCGGCACCGCAATTAATACAATGCGCGGAGGAGCGATAGCAGGAAACAACGCTTCAGGCCTTACCATGGTGAATTCTACCGTTGTGGGAAATAGTGCACCTGGAGTCGGTGGTGGTGTAGCGCTTGTAAGGCCAGACGCCGGGACCTATGAGATTGTAAACAGCATTATTACCGGTAATGCCTCGCCATTAATTACAGCGGAAGCAGACTTACACGTAGTCGATGGCTCGGCTACTATCAATATTCGCAATTCTATCACTGCATTTGTCTCGCCATCTGGTGGTTCAACCATCAACCTCACCGACACCCAAAACGTCGACCCAATGTTCGATAACTTCGGCAACTACGGCGGCAATACGAGTTTGTTTGCTCTTACCAGCGGTAGTCCGGCGATAGGCGCAGGCTTAGTAACTGATGATGTGCCAGATCTCGACCAGCGTGGCTACAGTCGTTCGAATAACCCGGACATTGGTGCCTATCAGTACGACGGTACCTTGCCGGTTTATGTCACGTACCATGCCAATGGTGGCTCTGGTGACGAGCCGGAACTGGGCTACAGCTTATCGGAAGGCAAGTCGTTCACCGTGAGTGGTCTGGACTCGTTAAGCCGTGCAGATCATACCTTTAATGGCTGGAATACCGAGGCGAATGGTAGTGGTTCAGCTTATGTTGAGAACGATTCGATCACCCTCGGCACTGCTGATGTTGACTTGTACGCGCAGTGGACGCCGGATGTGGTGGGTTACACACTGTCATACACGGCGGGCGCGGGCGGCAGTATTAGCGGTGATGCGTCGCAAACCGTTGAAGAAGGGACTGATGGTGTGGAAGTAACGGCGGTTGCTGATACTGGCTATTCATTTGCGGATTGGAGTGACGGTGTCACCACGGCTGCGCGTCAGGATAGTAATATTACCGCCGACCTTTCTGTAACAGCAGGTTTCGAGCGCAATGAATACACGGTCACCTTTGTGGTTAACGGCACCGAGTTCGGTCAGCAGCAGGTCTTGCATGGAGACAGTGCAAGCGATCCGGGTACGCCAAGCGTTACGGGCTACACTTTTACTGGCTGGAATACCGATTATAGTGCGGTAACCAGTGACTTAACGGTAGTAGCAAACCTGAGTATTAATAGTTATCCGGTGAGCTTTTTTGATCACCTTGGTAACCTGATTTCGACGGTCAACGTTAATCATGGCAGTGCCGCGAATGCGCCTGACGCACCAACACGCAATGGCTACAACTTTAGTGGTTGGAGTGTGGACATTAGTACGGTCACTTCTGCACTGGATGCCACGGCGCAGTATGATCTTAATAGCTATACTGTCACTTTTGCTGACCACGACGGTTCGGTTATTGCTACCCAAACAGTTGAATATCAATCAGCGGCGACTGCGCCAGCCGACCCAGCGCGTTCTGGCTATACCTTTACTGGCTGGAGTGGTAGTTTCAGTTCGGTGACCGGTGATGTCACTATTACCGCACAATATAGCGTTGACAGCTATGTGGTAACCTTTGCCGACCACGATGGCACTGTTATAGACACTCAGTCTGTAGCGTATCAATCAGCGGCAAGTGCACCGACAGATCCAATACGTAGCGGTTATACCTTTAAGGGCTGGAATGGCGACTTCAGTTCAGTGACGGGTGATGTCACTGTTACCGCGCAGTATACGAGGAATACTTATACAGTAGCGTTCGTAGACTATGACGGCTCAACTATTACGACTGAAACCGTCGAGTACCAATCAGCGGCGACTGCACCGGCAGATCCAACACGTAGCGGTTATACCTTTACGGGCTGGAGTGGTAGTTTCAGTTCGGTGACTGGTGACGTCACTATTACCGCACAATATAGCGTTAACAGCTATGTGGTAACCTTTGCCGACCACGATGGTTCAGTTATTGTTACTCAGTCTGTAGAGTATCAGTCTGCAGCCACTGCACCGGAAGCGCCTGTGCGAGAAGGCTATACGTTTACCGGTTGGGACACTGCCTTTGGCTCGGTTACGGGCAGCCTTACAGTTACGGCTCAGTATGAACAACAAATGCTACGTATCAGCTTCTGGATTGTCGGTGAGGGTACTGTTTCGCCGGAAGAGCCATTGGTTAACTGGGGGCAACAGAAAGTATTCACAATTACTCCTGCTAACGGTTACCGCGTGGAGAGCGTCCAGGGGTGTGGTATTACACTTTTAGAAGGCCAGAGATACCAAACTGAAGCAATAACAGCAGATTGTGAATTGGCCGTAAAGTTTTCCCGGGAGAACGTTAATGAGGGTGTTACTCGCAGCTTTTTGTACTGGACAATGTTCTTAGAAGAAACTAACCAATAGCTCATATCTAGGCGTGGCACTAGTTTCGGCGGTGCCCGCCATTATTTCCTTTCTAAAGTGTGATCTATCCGCGTTTCAACACCGCCAAAATAATTCAACAATGCCAACGTTTGTGGTACCGAACTTGAGCTACAAAGTCGCGAAGTTTATGCGCAAAGTCATACCATAAAGTGTAAAGATACGTTAAGATTTAACCAAACGCGCCCACTCAAATAATAAAAATAATGATACACGGACGTATGAACAAACCCTTGGTATGCGTATTTGTAACGCTGTTACTCAGCGCCTGCAGTAGCGTGGCCAACAAAGCGACAACGCAGGTTAGTCAGGCCGTTAAAGTATCAACGCCTGACGCTGCCTCCGGCGCAAAGCACTACCAGCAGGCGCTGGACCAGTACAACCTGTTCATGGACAATCTGGGGCGGGTGGTGTATCAGGCACCACCACAGTGTAATGGCGTAAAGCATTTTAACGTGGTTCACCAGGTTAGCCCCGAGCATGTCATTGTCGGCAATGACGAAGCCAACGGCATTGTCATTAGACTTGAACAGCAAAACGACGACTGGCATTTGTATAACACCACGGTAACTTTTAACCGGTTGCTGCAAATTCCCTGGCCACTCACCCCACCAACAGTTCGGTTGGCTTTGTATCATTCAGTTTCTCAGTCACAAGCCAAAGCGCTGGCACAGCAAGTTCAACAGAAATGGCCAACTGTGAAAGTTGAATGGTCAACCAACCAGCAACAACAAATTGATTCACTAAAACACTGGTTTGCACCACAGCGCGTGGGCTTTCACGGCGCTATAGCGGAACTCAAGCCGGTAAACCGCGACGCTGACTTCTACAGCATTACTGAAATTGAACTACAGCACTGGGTCGACAGCAGTTACGCGCTGCGCGAATTGGAGTTGCGGGTTAAGAACAATCAACGTTTTTATCATTGGTTTGCCCAACAACCTGAAAAAATTAGTGAACTAGGCTCTACCTATGGGGCGGTTAATCGCTACCCATTTTGTGCTCAGGTTGACCAATTGCAACGTCATTACCAGCTGACCGCTAACGACAACCCCTACGCTCAACTGCCATCAAATACCGACTTTAATCAGTACTCTCAGCTACAGCGGCTTATTTTAAGTCAGCTTTATATCACGCTCGATGGCAACGTTCGTTCATTACTCAACGATTCTCAGCAGCCTGCCAGTGAGGCAGAATCTGAACGCCCGTCGATTTTCTCAGAACCTGTTGCTCCGGTAAGAATAGAACTCAATGAAAACAATTAACAAAAAGTGGTGGGCGGTATTAATGACTGCTCTGGCCACCATTTACTTATTTCCGGAAATGATTTTCAACGCTGAATTGGTGACAACGGCCGGCTCTGCTAATGCCAGTGCTGACGACATCCATCAGCTGGAGCTGTTTGGTCGGGCAATTTCCGGTATCGGCGTTACGCTGCTTATTCTGGACGCTATAAAAACCTTTCCGCTAGCTTCTAAGTTTAAGACGCTGTTGTTGTCTCTGGGTATATTCTTAATGGTATGGCCGGTGGTGTTCTTTGGGCAAAAAGCGCTAATTGATACCTTGATTATTGACAGTTCAACCGCCGAAGAACGGCAAACCGCGTTTTTAAGTATTATTGTAAAAAATGCGTTAGCGGCCAAAGCTGTGGATGTCGACGGTCTGCCCTTCGACTCCGACAACCCCGCCTCACCCGTTTCGCGAACCTTTCTGTCCTTATTTGGTGGTCTGGTGTACGCCAACGACAACGTGTTGAATCAAATTAAGCAGTCAAAAGAGGCGCTGGCAACCGCTTATGTTGTGAATCAAACGCGTGACAAGGTCGACAATTATGTAGACCAGCATCACCAACTGGCGGGCCGGCTTAATACTGCTTACTACGACAACTATTTGCCCGCCTACAATGATTATAAGTCGGCAATAGTGAACAGCCAGGAGCGCGCTAATGAAGAATGGCAAAAAGTTGAACAGCAATTAACAGACGGTTGGGCTGAGTATCAGAAATTAACTGAAGCGGCTGATGACATGGCAACTCAACAAGCCGCGCAGGCCGCACCGCGCATTTATAAATTTCTCGATACCTACTTTGATGGCTGTGTGCGTAACGGTAAGCCAAACACGTCCTGTCGGGCACGTGCGGTAAAGCGCTATAACCAGCAAATAACCCGCCTGGGTTATGGCGAAATACCTTTTCAGTACTGGTTAATTGAAGAGGAAGTCGGGGCCGCAGAAAACTGGTTCAACACCATTGCAGGCGCCGTATTAACGGGTGGCGCGACACTGGCTGTACAAGGACTGGATGCCATAACCGGTGGCGACGGTGGCTTTAAGGACAAGCGTTATAAATACACCAAAAGCGAGCAGCATTATAAACAGCGTATTGCCGCTTACTCAAAATTCCAGCAACAGTTTGTCGATAAGCACGGCTACCCGCCGTTTCTGAATAGACAGCAATTTAATGGCCACGAGCAAACCAGCCGTACGATTCGTGCCGAGCTGGAAAAGTCGGGGATCAAGCTGGCAGATACATGGACACTGACCGACCGTCGCAGCTTTGACACTGCCGTGGTGCAAAAAATAACGTCGCAGGCCATGAGTCGTTGGTCTAAAGCGCTTGATGACAAAGCGGTAGACTTGCCTCCGGGCCTCAGCTGGCGCCAATTTCATCAGCACAACGAAGTCCTGGCTTACATAAACCGGCATGTAAATGGAATAACACTCACGCGCTACAACCCTGAGTGGAGTGATGAGCAGTTTAAGCGTTTTGCTATAGAGCCCCAGGTGCGTCAACAAGTGGACAATTTACTCAGTCAACTCGCTTCCAGCCAAGCCGAATTTGCTGATGGCGGTAGCCTGGAGCAGCAGGGTAAACAGAGCTTACGTGCCGTGATTGTTCCGCCTATATCAATGGCCATAAGCCTGCTTCTGGTGTGCCTGACACTTATTAAACTACCTTTGCGCTACCTGCAACTGGCTATTAGTGAACCGTCTAAACCGGTCAAAGCGGCGTTTGCTGCTGTACCCATAGTAACCGCTGTGTTGGTTATTTATGTGCCTTTAAAGCTGTTGCAGCCGGGGTTTGCGCAGCAATACCCGGGCGCTGCCGTGTTTTTAGATGCGGTAGAAACATCAGCCAATGGCTTTACCGCTACAAGCCTGGAATGGACGTTAAAAACGCAACCACTGATATACCCGGTTGGACACGGTATGGCCAATCTAGTCAACTTTAAACAGACAAGTCAGGTGATAACCGAACCTTTAGCGGAACTCGATGAGGGTTTTGCAAAAATTGACTTATCACTCCCACTCGACGCAGAAACAAAGGAGTAAATTGTTAGATGCTTAAGCTGATAGAAAGTAATGGAATTCAACGATTAGTGACCGCAAGTTTACTGGTGCTGGTTCTGCTGAGTTGGCAGCAGTTTTTTAGTCTTCCCGATGTTCTTGACTGGCTGCTTCCGGTTTTGTTGGGGGTATGGTTTTTACACTATATTTTCTATATTTTTAAAGATTCTCCGTCAGCGCGTTTTTTTGCCATGTCGTTATCGCTTTTTTTAGTGATGATTGCGGTTTACGGCATGTCCCATGTCAGTGATGCAATGACCGCCCCGGTGGGTATTACCGGTATTGGCAATATCGTTATGCAATTCACCGACTCCTTAGTGCTTACCTTACCGGACAAGTTTTACTCAAGCACCACGCATAAGGATGTAGCAGAAACCTTACTTGGGACTTCTTTATGGGTGATGGTGGGAGTGCCTTTCTTGATAGGGCTTTTTACAGATACTGCCCGGTCATTTGCCGGACTGTTTTTTACCGCCATGTTTTATGTCGCAACGCTGATGGCACTTTATGGTCTGGATCTCTTATAAGGAATCACGGATGAATCAATTGAATCAAACACAAAACCTACAGAAGCTATTGACAGAACTTAAATGGGCTAACGACGAACTGAATGAGCTTAATTCACTAAAAAAGTATTTGCCAACAAATGATGACATAGCTCAACAACAGCAAAAGCTTGATAAAGAACAACATGACGCGCGTATTGGTGTGCAGTCGAGGGCCTGGTCTTCATCTCTATGCAGCCTTCGTCTGGTTGCTGAAAAGCTCAACTTTAAACCGACAGTTGAGCAGATGTCATTATTAGATGCTGAAGATAGTGCGGAGATAGAGGCTGATGCGATTCGAGATAAGCTAAAACGCACAGAGAAAGAAAAGGCACGAATCAATGATGAGTTGGACGAGGTTAATAAAAAACTGGAGCAGTGCCAAAACCAAATAGAGGCGAAAAAGAAACAACGCGATGAACAACAAAAACTGCTTGCTGCAAACAACCGCAGAACGTTCTACCGAAAGCTAGCTCATGCTCCGGGCATTGTGTTTGCTGTTATAACAGCGATTCTTAGTATTGAATACTTAATTGCTTAACTTTAGGCAGAAATTAAGGAATAAACCATGACATCATCAGAGCAAATTTCATCGCTAGAACAGCTCCAAGGCGAACTTGAGCGCAAAGCAGTTAAACTGCAATCAGAAAAGAGCGATATAATAAAGCAGCTTAAAGAGCTGGAACCCCAAACAGTTTCTGCATTACAAAAGCAAATAGATGCAGGTCATGGTATACCCGAAGTTATTCAGCAGATAATGGGCGCTGTATACCAACAGCTTGAAAATTACCAACAGCAGCGTATAGAAGAAATATATAAGTTCAAAGTGCCCCTCCTTTATCAACCCGATCTAAATGCTGTTGATTGGTTATCGCACTCTTTTAATGAGGACGAATTGGCGCGCCAAATTACCTATGGCTGCGAGAGCTTTATCGATGCCAACCAGTACGGATTGTATGAGTCTATTGAGCTGCCCCTAGTAAAACCCTTATTGGCCACAGAAAGAAGCTACGCTGTTTTTGACAATGAATACCAAATAGACAAGCAGCAGGGCTTGAATGTCTTGCACGAGCGCGTAATGCGTCTTGTCGCTATGATGCCCCACAGCAGCCGCTTTACCTTGCTGGACTTAGACGGTTTTGGCAGCAACTTCATATACAAAAATGATCTGCCAAAAACGCGTCCGGTCAGTGACGATGTACATAAAACTTTGGACGATATTGCCGCTGATATCAAGCGCATTTATGGCCTGTTCAGTGTGCAGGTTCAGTCGCTACTGGACTTTGATGAAGGCAGCCGCGGTAACGAAGACTTTGAGTTCATTATGGTGGCTAACTTTCCTCGGGGCTTTGACCGTCGGAGCATTGAGCAACTTGCTCGTATTGCTGAGAATGGCCCTAAATGTGGTAAGTATGTCTTTTTGCACATTGATGAAGAGGCCGAATTCCCTAGCGGTACCTCGTTATCAATGTTCAAAAATTTGGAATACCTGCCGTGGCGCACGCTAAAAGAGGGTGAGGCTGGCGAAGGCTTTTTCCCGGTTGAGTCAACAACCATGCAGGCTATTTTTAAAGGCATTCAAAATTCTGAAAAACAAGAAACCGAATTGCGCTTTGAAGAAGGCACTCCATTTATAAACGACTTTGAACAGTGGTGGCAGGCAGACCCAGTTGCGCAAATCCATACGCCGGTAGGTGGCTCAGGCGGTAAAAAGAACGACCTTAGAATTTGGTTTGGTGAGGGTAAAGACAGCGTCTGTGCTCACGGTATGTTAGGCGCAACCACAGGTGCTGGTAAGTCCAACCTGTATCATACATTTATTATGGGACTTGCCTGTCGTTACAGTCCGGATGACTTGCAGTTTTATTTGGTGGACGGCAAGCAGGGCGTTGAGTTTACTGACTACCGCAGCCTGCCGCATTGTCGTGTGGTATCGCTGTATACTTCACCACAATTGGCGCGTAGCGTACTGGAAGAACTGGTCGACACTATGGAACGCCGAAATGAGTTGTTTACTCAGTATGGCGTGTCGTCATTTGCGGAGTACCGCAAAGCGGGCCAACCCGGCGGTAACCTGGCGCGCATTGTCGCGGTGGTGGATGAATACCAAACCTTCTTTGAGGACGACCGCGACGGGCTTGGCTCTGAATTAATGCTAAAACTTGTTTCACAGTCGCGCAGTGCGGGGATTCACTTATTTGTTGGATCGCAGCGCTTCAACGTTGCGGGTATGCAAAAGCAGCAGGCTATTTTCGGTAACATGCACTTACGTGTTGGTATGAAAATGACTGCCGCTGATATTACGGCATTAAATGAGTTCCAGGCCGGGGGCAAAGCACTACTGCGCTCATGTCAGGAAGTTGGCCAGGCGGTTATCAATGACGCGCTTGGTGACGACTCTAGTAATATACAGGGTCGCATTTTCCGCATGACCGATGATTTGCGTAAAGAGCTGATTGAGCGTTTGCAGCAGAAATGGCATGACAGTTATGCGGACCGTGAGCTTGAGTCGCCTGTTATTCTCAATGGCACCGAGCAGCCAAAACTATCGGAGAACCCGCAGTTACTGCATGTACTGCACCATTACGCAGAACGGCCGGACGATAATCAGTGGCGCGAGTTTGCTGCACTACCGCAACACGCCGCCGGTCTTGGTATAAACGAGTGGTACCCGGTAGAAAAGCCTCATGTATTTTGGTTGGGGCAGCAACAAAACATTCATGGTCAGTCGGCGCTTATATTGCGTCGTCGCCAGGCTGAAAACTTGGTTATTGTCGGTGATAACGCAGAAGCCAGGCTGGGCCTTAGTGGCATGATGTTGGCGCAGTTACCGGTAAACCATGGTCATTGCGATGCTAAAGCGTATTTGTACGACTGCGCGATAGAAGGTTCACCTTGGCATGGCGTGTTACAGCAAGTTGCTGAGTCTACTTCTATTGAGACCAATGTTGCTACCCACTCGGATGAGTTCGCAGCGCAGCTTAATGAACTGACTGAGGAATTAAGCCAACGCCAGGCGGTTGCCTCCAGTGACCGTCATCAATTGTCGTCAATTTACCTCTTTATAAGTGAAGCCCAGCGGGCAGAGGCTTTGCAAATGAGCGAAGGCCGTTTTGGTACGCCGACGCCGAGCGAGCAGGGTCAGCTGTTGGAGCAGCTTTATAGCAAAGGCCCGGAACTTGGTATTCACGTGGTGCTTGCGGTAGACAGTTACCGGGCTCTAAGCCAATTGATGGAGCGCGCTATGTTGAGCAAGTTCCGTCATCGTATAGCGTTGCAAATGAACGAGGAGGACTCGTTTAAATTCATTAATGGGCGTCAAGCCTCTCGTTTACAGGCAGCAGGGCCTAAACCCATTTATGCGTTGTACATTGAAGAAATGCAGAATCGTATGGAGCAGTTCAAGCCATATGCCTATCAGAGCCAGGAGAAGCTTACTGAGGAGCTTGAACAGTTAAGCCAGGAAAGACAACGTTGGGAGGCGTAATATGTCTTTAAATGACGTTGAGCCTAAGCTGCATCGCTACAACCATGAAATTGATGAACTGCAGTTAGCGCTGAACCAGTTTCAGCGCCAACTGAATGAATGCCTGGAGCAGGGGCGACGAGAGTTTGAAGCTGACTTCTATGCACAAGCAACGGTGATTAACGACGAGTTGTCGCAGTTGTCGCAAAATTTGTCTGAGCAATTGCTGGTTGATATTAAAGACGCAACTCAGCATCGACTAACGTTACTGCGCAGGTATTTGTATGAATCGTGAAGGTTTCCAGCAATTACAAGACCTTGAGGCCCTGCTGAAAAAAGGGCTGCAACGGCTCGATGAGCAAACAAAGCAATTTGAAAGCAACTGGCATACGTTAACCGACAGCTATGAAGGAGAAGGCGCTGAGGAGGCTGAAGAGTTGCATTTGCAGGCGTCTAATAATCTCAGTAGTTACCTGCAACAACTTGAACACTTAGTCAAAATAACTGCGGATGAACTGGGGTAAAACGGCATGCAACCCAAGTGGCTAGCAAATCAATTGAACCTAATTGTTGATGACGCCAGTGTCAGGCAGCGTATTTATGGCGATTTAGGCGAGGAGCTTCGACATTTACAGCGTCAGTGCGACGACGGTTGTTATCAGGCCCAGGTTACAGTGAATGACTGGGAGGAAAGGCTGCGGGCGAACGAGCAGAAGCTAAGCGATGCTGTTAAGCAGCTCGATAAGCTACGGGCAGTTGCAGACCAGCAACAGCGACAACAGCAGGACTCGCAAACGCAAACCAACGAACTTGATAAAGCGGTTAAGAGTAAGCAGCGTAACTGGGAGCGGGAGCGCAGTGAAACCAGCAGTGAGTTGGCAAAAGCAGAAGCGGGGCTGGCAAACGCAGAAAAACAATTGAGTAGGGCAGACGCTGAAGAACGTGCTTGTGAGCAAAGGCTGAGTCATGCTCGAGCTGACTTAAATACCTGTGAGGTTTCGTATCGATATGAAACTGTGTATGAAAATGGTCAGTCCAGGCAAGTACGAGTGAAACCCGATTGCAGTATGCAGAGGCAGGCGGTAAGAAATGCTGAAGCGGCCCTGAGCAGTGCACAGCAAAATGTTAGTTACTGGCATAAACAGGTAGCCGATTATAAAAGCTTAATTAGCCGCCTGCGCGATTATCTTAGACAGTGTCAGCAACACTTGTCGAACTGTGCCAAGGCATTGACACACATTAGCGCTGTACGAGAGCAACATCAGCAGCAACAACAGCAAGTTGAGCAGCAGCATGAGCAGCTTCAGCAACTTGATGACGTATTACAGCAATACCAACAAGTGCGGGATAATATGGTGCAGCTACATAAACAGCAGCAACAGGCGGAGCAGCGGGCGCAGCACAACAAAGATGGACTTATCAGTGACGAGCGTAACCTGGCCAACAGTCTTAGCGACACTGACGCGCAATTATTTATGCTACAGCGAGCACTGCAAACGAAGGCAGAACAATTACTGGCATTTGACCGAAAGCTGTTCAGTTGACCTTATGCAGGAGGCAAGCCGATGAGCCATTTTGAACCTATTAAACGACATTATGAGCAAAGTTGCGACTTGCAACAAAGTATCCGCCAGCAAGACGATGAATTTAGTGAACAATTAGAAACGTTAAATGCGCGCTGGAATGATAACGCCGGGCAGGCTTTCTATCCTCGTTACGGTGTGCCACTGCAGGACGAAGTGCAGCGCCTGCAAGATAACACCAGTAACTTTGTAACAACCACAGGTGAGCTTGTTAATGCGTTAACGGACGTTGATAAGTTAAACGAGGAGCTGAGCAAAGAACAGAGCCAGGTTGATGATCTGGCGCATCAGCAGCAGAGTAAAAATAGCGAAATTGCCGCTATGGAGCGTCGTATTGAAAGTACCCATGAAGATATTGGTAATACATTGAGCCAGGCGAGCTCAATAGCTGCTTCTGTGCCATAGCTTGTAGCCTGATGCTATTGCATCAGGTTCGATCTTAACAACATCTGGCTACCCGCCCTGCGGGAGGGGCATTACTGCCCCTCAGTAGCCAGTATTAACAGTAGTGAGCCACTCTTAAGCACGGGCGTTACTGAAAACTTAGCGTCACAGTCATCAGTTATGTTTGCAATGGTGTATTGGTTTTTTTCCCATTCGCCGGTAGGGCAACTGCCGGCAACCTTTTGGTTAATTCTGTAACCTGGGTCTGGGTTGACGGTAACGCTGAGTGAATCACCCTCTTTAATGTACTGCAATGGCTCTACCGACAAACTAGCGTTGTCGCTTACCGTAAGCTCGACGCGTATAGCCCCCTCAACCTCTTGGTAGGTTGCACTGATGTTTGCGTTTGCGGTTATGTCTTCAAATGGCTGCGACCAGCCAGCAAAATGCCAGCCGTCGGTAACGCTGAATTCTGGTACTTCAGCGCTCTCACCCCATTGAACAATTTGTTCTAGCTCGCCACCGCCAGTGCGTTCGCCATACTCGCCTAAATCAAAGCTTACCTGATACTCCAATTTCTCGAACTCTGCTTTTACAGCGCAGTTTTCAAAAATGGCCGCTGTGGTGTAAATACGCTCTGAAAGCGATCCGTCGCAACCCCAGGTGTCTGCAATTTGATGCCCGACTAATGGTGTTAGCGTAACATCAGCGGAAGTGCCGGCGGTGACTTGTTGTCGTTGCGGAGACGCATGGCCACCCTCATTTGCTGAGGCTGTTACGGTGTAAGTAACGTCCTGAAAAACCGCGGTAACCTGGCTATCTTCCAGGTCTCCTGCTGTTAGCTTACAGTGACTGTCTTGATCGGCGCATATTCCCTCCCAGCGCACAAACTCAACGTAAGGGTCTGGCTCGGCGAAAAAGGTGACGTTGTCAATGTCTGACAAGCCGCCAAGACCGATAACGCATTGGTTTCGACAGTAATAGCTAGGGTCTACTCTAATAGCGCCTTGAGCTCCCATAACCTTAAGTCTTGCGCCAATTAATGGAGCGGGTTCACCATTCCACTGAACATTATCAATAGCCACCAAACGTTCATTACTGCTTTCACTGGTTTTATAGTCAACGTACCATGCGATGCTATGCTCACGTTCTGTGAGTTCTCTTGAAAATGTGGCCCAACCGTCGGTGTTACCTTCTAAAAGCACCTGTTGCCCATTGAGAAAAATATAGAATGAGTCTATGTCCGACTCATGCTGTACTTTATAGTCAAATGACAGACGGCCTTCGCCTTCAAAGTAGGATTTTAGCGTGTAAGATGCGAAACCTGACTGAGTACTGGCTTTAAGCGAGGTGCTGCCCGCGCTGGAGTCATTTTGCACTTGCCATTCGTCCGAGTATCTTGATGGATAAAAATGGAGTTCCTCATTGTCTAGCACTTTGGCAATATCGGCTGAGGTAAGTAGTGACTGCGAGCGCGTAAAATACGCATAAGCATGTTGATAGCGATCAGCACTGACAACACATTCTGGTTCTGTACCGCGACAGGCGCCGCCCCAACCTATGAAGCTTTCTCCCTCTTCAGGTATGGCAGCGAATGTGTGTGTGCCACTAACCGGCTCTGGGTATAAGTCGCAGGTATTGTTACACGTTGTGGGGTAAGGTTCAGTTTGAATTTCAATGCTACCCGCCCCAGAAGAGCGCAGTGTAACAGGCTTATTCGAATCAGGGTCTGGAATAAACTTTATACCGTCAACCCAAAAACGATGGTCGCCACTGATGTTGGCATTGTCTGTGAATAATTCGATGGTCAAAGGGGTAATAGCAACAAACTCACGATCAATGTCGAAGCTGTATTGTGTCCACCCAGTTTCGCCGTTCACCTGTATTGGTGAACCTAAAAAGCGCAAGGCTAAGTTATTTTCCTTGCCAAACGAGGTTTTTAGCCAGAACTTGAGCTTGCCTTTACCTGCGACCTTCATGGTGAGCGAAACTAAGCCATTTTCATTGATGTAAGGAGAGCGAAGTGAGTAGTCACCAACGTTAACGGTTTGCTCATCGACACGCCACTGATCCTTAAAGTACCCTAGCTCTATATCTACTTCGTCAGTATCCAAAGCGACTTCTTTAGCGACGCCTTCAACGTATACTTCTTGCAGTTCCGGAGTGGGGCCGTGTAATGCATTGGTTGTCAGCTGGCATTGCTTACCTGAAATACTATCGCATTGCTCACCCCACTTAATAAACTCAAAGCCGGCAAGAGGTTCTGCGGTAACAGTGACATCGGTGTCTATATCGAAGTCTTGTGTGCATATACCGGAACAAGTTGGCGTCTGACCATTAAAGCCAATGCGCGCATAAGGGCTATTAACTGCAACGTAGCTGTCTTTTAATACTGTGAGGTCTCGAATTTCGGTGAGCTTGTCTACGCGAGTGGAAAGTGCCCTTACTGCGTCTGCACCATCAATTTGTGTATGGTTAATACCGCAAGGACTGCCATTACAATCAAGATCTGGACTAGAAAATTTATAAAGTTTTTCCGGGTAGTTACCTTGTTCGCCAAAAGATGGCACATACGCCATAACGGTAACAAAGTCGTGCTGCTTGCCATAGCCGCGGGCATATGGAAAGGCATACCCCTCTTCGCCTTGTTTGTATGAGTGCGCGAGCCCCATATTATGGCCTAACTCATGAGCATTGGTGAAATCGCTACAGCTAATGGAGGTATGGGATATATTAACAACTTCGGGGTCGTAAGGCTCGTTATTCATGCCAGCAGCTCGAGCAAGGCCACAGTAGCCGTCATTTGAAACAAATGGGCGCATAGTAATTAAGTAGTCGACGCCGGCTTCTAGCGCATAAGCATAAGCGGCACCAAAGTAAGGACTTTCAGGATGCATTTCATTGAGCGCTTCAAAACTCGTTTTTTTGTTCTCAGGGTCGTAGTCGATTAAGAATGTTTTGTGCAAATTCATAATCAGCGGGATCGTGCTGTCGGCATAAATTTCGTTGGTGGTGTCGACAATGTCTGCTATGCGCGCTAGTGCCAGGTCTTCGCCTTCGTAGTAGTCAATGGTTGCTTGCGTATAGAGAATGACCGCGTCGAAGGTCTTTGATGTACCGTCGTTGCTTGTGGCGTCTGCACTCTTAGTAGGTGTTTTTACGGGCAGTGACTTCGTGTGTGGATCCATCATAATGGCATCGTCTTCTGCTATGCGTGCCGGTAGCTCGTAGTCATCGTAAATAAGTGACTCGCCGGCAATGCTCAGAATTTTCCAGCGGTGTTGGTCGGTGCTAATGGTCGTTATGGATGTGTTGCCGCGTTTGTTGACCCTAATTTTGCCTTGTGAAGTGTTGGCAGTCAGTGTCGCCACGCCATTAACGTCGGCATGCTGGCGCGTCAGCTCCGCTTTGAGCAGAACACCTGACGGTAACTTGAAGTTATGTAAAGCCGGTTGAGCTGTTTGATAACTCAAGCCTGTTCCGCTTATTATCTGCAAAGACTCAAGTGGCTTTTCGGTAGAAGCTTGTAGGCGTTGCTTAATTTTAGCAATAGACTCTGTTGGGGTTTGGCCTTGCGCAAAAGCACAGAAACACAGAAAAACTAGCGCGACAATCAATCGAAGCATTATGGCATCCATTCCGTAATAAGTGAGTGCACGCTAAATTAACATAAAAACAACTTGGTTGCGCTAGTAACCTTATACCTGACGCTATTGCTTTAGGTGCGGTCTAGTAATATATAGAATATTTATTCTTTAAAGCTTGACAACGATTAACATGAGTGCAACTTTTGTATAAAAAGTAAACTACTGATAAGCTCATGATCATATTAAGACTGCCCATTATTTTTATCTGCTTAGTGCTTTTCTCCAGCCAGCTACAGGCTCAAAACGTCCATCCTGAAGTCATAAGAGCGCAGCTAGACTTAACGCAAGGCTGCGCACTAAACGCCGACAATAATATTCAATGTTGGGGAGATGGCGCAACGACGCCACCCACAGGGGAGTTTGTAGAAATTGGCGTAAGCGAAACATTCGCTTGTGCACGAAAGGCTTCAGGCGCCATATCGTGCTGGGGGCCACAGGCGAAGCAAACCAGCGAGCAACTAAAGGTATTGCGCAGTAATAGTGGCGCTGCATGTGGCATAACAATCAACGGTGATATCACTTGTTGGAAAGGTCTCGACCCGGTTTTTGATTACCCGGCCAGCGGCAATTTTGCAGATCTTGTGGTGAATAATAGCGGTGGCTGTGCATTAACCGCACAAGGAGAATTGAGCTGCTGGGGTACAACCGGTTTTAGTCAACTACCCATTACTCATAAACGCTACATTCAGCTTGCCACCGGTGCAGTAACCTGTGGGTTAACGGAAGGCGGCAAAGCAGAATGTTGGGACGCTTCATCTGGCGACGCGCCAATAGGGTTGTATCAACGACTCTATAGCACTACATCGCACGTTTGTGGAGATCGAATCGATGGCAGTACTCTTTGTTGGAACAAGACAGATACAAATGTTCTGGCTTCTGGAGACTACCAAAGTTTTGCGCGTTACGGCGATTCTCGGTGCGAAATGAAAAACGATGGCACATTGCGCTGCTCGGGGGATAATCGGCAACAACGTACAACACCGCCAGATAATTTCATCGGACGTGAGTTGAGTAATTCAATTAACGTCTCAGTAGACGTAAAAGGCACTGGGGTAGTTGGAACCTTTGACGGTGAATTTGATTGTGACAGCCAATGCCAGCAACAGTGGGTCGATAGGAAAAGCGTATTGTTGCAAGCTCGCGGTCGAAACTTTACGCGTTGGCAAGGTGCGTGCGAGGGCACGCAGCCTTTTTGTCGTATCCGAGCTGATGCTGATGTGAATGTCGTTGCAGAATTCGGTCCTGTTGAATCGCGCGATACGCTGCCCGAAAATGCATCGTTAATAGCCTCTTCAGATTGTTTTATTGACACTGCAGGTTTTGCCCAATGTGATGGGCAGTATGTATCTGAGCACAAAGCCTTCGCAATCAGTGGCAATCGTTTTAATGGCTGTATCATTAAAGAAGATCGAAAACTTGATTGCTGGGATTCTGCTGATCGAAAAGAGGATATACCGTTTAACGAGGCGATTGCAAAAGTAGAGATTAATGCAAGCACTCGCTGCGCTCTTAGTACGGGAGGCGATATTACGTGTTGGGGTGACGAGATTCTTGCATTGCGACAGTCACCAGACGCTACGTTTGTCGACTTTGATCTGGGTGACCAGTTTGTGTGCGGCATAACCGATGCACAGCAGATGCTTTGCTGGGGTAATAACGGTGATGGCCAAACTGATGCTCCTGATGGTAATTACATTGGCGTTGGGGTAACAGACACCCAAGCGTGCGGAGCTAAGTTAGAAGGGGGGGTAGTCTGTTGGGGAGACGTTTCACCGTCCTTCGAAACCCCTTCGACGGATATGTTTCTAAGCTTGTCCGGCGAAGAAGACAGGATCTGTGGGGTAACAGAGACAGAGCAGCTTTTTTGTTGGGGGGATTCGTACCGTGACGCAGTTCAGCAGTCGGTATCTGTCTTAGATGTTAAAGGTCCATGTGTTGTGGCTGAGTCTGCTGTTAGCAAAGGGCTGGGCTATTGTGTTAACGACCATTCGCGCGAAGAAGTCGTCATCACTGAAGGCCTGGGCGATGTGGGTGTTATGCGCTTGCATATCGCTGGTAGCGGAAAAGTGAGAGTGACCGGCCGTAATGACTGCATGGCGCATGAAAAGCGCTGTGATTACCAAGTTGAGGATGGCGAGCAAGTAACCTTAACTGCCGTGGCGGCAGGCGATAACGCATTTGTCGGCTGGCGGGGTGCTTGTCAGGGCAACTCAAGCGAATGCCAAATTACTGCCCGCGATATTCGTCAAGTGACTGCCCAATTCGAAATTCCAGATGTCGATAACTTTGCCCCTAAGCCTCGCGTCGCCTTGGGTGATAACCATGGTTGTGCCTTGTCAGCCGACGGCACCGCGTTCTGTTTTGGAGATAATACAAAAAATCAGCTAGAGGCACCTGCTAGCCCGTTTGTGCAAGTCTATGCAGCTGCCGACTATTCTTGCGGCCTAGATCAAGTGGGTAGTGTCGCTTGTTGGGGTGAGGTAGCGGCTAACATCGAAAACAACCAACCGGCGGTTCCATTTAAACAATTGCAACTTGGCCGTCAGCGAATTTGTGGTATCGCTGAAGACGGTAATGCCCATTGCTGGGGCGATGAAAATTTTAGAATGGACGGTAATTTCATCGAAGTCGGTTTTTCTGATGTGCATGTATGTGCGTTAGGCAGTGATTATCAAGTCAGCTGTAATGATAACCCATCGTTGCTGAACGACAAATCACACTACATGTTCTTAGTTGGCGATGATGAACAGTTATTTGGTGTCAGTGGCGAACTGGTATTGCCACTACAAGGTTCGCGCGATGGTGTTCCGCGACCCGGACTTTTCGATATGAGCATTCGTGATGGCAGAGTGTGTGGATTGTACCCTGGCCAGGGGATTCAGTGTGCCTATAGTGGCTCCGATCCGGTGTCGATAGCTCAGGCGATGCAAATAGCGGGGAACGTTGAGAGTGGTTGTGCAATATCGGAAAACTATCGACTATCTTGTTGGGGCGACGCCGAAAACTGGCTGGAGCAACCTGTTGCAGTGGGGCCATGGGACGTTCAAAAAACGGTAGCAGTGCGCGTAACAGGGCCGGGCACGGTTACGGCCAATGATGGACAATTCAGTTGTCAGGACAGTTGTGAATGGCATTTGAGCGCCGGTAGTCCGTTGCTACTGTCCGCTAGGGGGGACGGACTAGTCGGTTGGGGTGACGATTGTTCCGGCACCAATGACAGTTGCCGAGTGTCGGTTAACGATAATGCGTTGGTCAGTGTTACTTTTGAACCCGCAGCCGATTTGAGTCAACGCTCGTTGAAGCTGGTCGGTATCGGCGACTTTGGTGGTTGTGCTGTTGCCGCTAATGGGCAGCTAAATTGTTGGCGTAACAATGCCGAACCGGCCCCGTTTACCCCTGCTGGGCAATTCACGCAAGTAGACGCAGCACAAGACCGTTTTTGTGGTCTACGAACCGACGGCACGGTGGTGTGTTGGTTTGCTCAACAGCGCAGGTCAATTAATTATCCGGTGGACGGGCGTTGGGATGATATTTACGTTGGCTCGATGATTCGGTGTGCGAAGCGTGATAGCGGTAGAGTTGCATGCTGGGGAAGTGGATACAACCTAAGCGCACCGTTGGTGCCTTTTCAGCAGTTAGCGGTTGGTGATGACTTCGCCTGTGGTCTTGAATACTCGGGCACGGTGCAATGCTGGGGCGACAGCAATCAGGTTACTGAGAACGTACCAGATGCAAGTTTTGTGCAAATAATGGCTTCTAATAATAGTGCCTGTGCGCGTCCGGAAGAGGGTGATTGGCAGTGTTGGGGAGCTTATGTTGAAACTGATTTTCTGAATCAGCATGATTGGCTTATTGTCGAGCGTTACGATGAGGTTGGATTCCCAACGTGGTGTGGAATAACGACGGACTATGAGTCTTATTGCCAACCTGATTTAATTCCTCCCATAAAAGATGCCGTTGCGATTGACGTGACGAGTAACCAGGGATTTTGCGTTGTTAACCGTGAAGGAGCACTTTTTTGCAGCGGTCAAGTGGCGAATAATATCGTGGTTAGAAACGGTGACTCTACGCAGTCACAAATAGACGTGGAAGTCACGACTGGAGGTACTGTCAATATTGACGGTGAAGGTAGTTGTGCGAACGATTGTTCATTGCTTATTCCGAAAAAAGCAGTATTTGATCTAACTGCTCAACCTGAGCCGGGTTATCGCTTTACAGGTTGGGAAGGCGACTGCCGTGGCACTTCTTCACACTGTGAAATCAGTGGCCAGCCTTATCATCAGATAAAAGCTTTGTTTTCCGCGACCTCGTTGACTGCAGCCCCGCAATATCAACATTTATCGCTTAATGCAGCCGGTGGCTGTGGTATCACCCGCCAGGGAGCGGTTTATTGCTGGGCAAAAGATTCAGCGGTTAATCAAGCCTTAGAGGCGCCAGCAGGCAGTCATCTGTCTATCGCGATAAGTGATCAGTTTGGCTGTACCATTACTCAGCAACAGGGGGTTAGTTGTTGGGGCGATAGCACGCTTAACGTTGTCGCCAACGTGCCAGATCTTACCAACGTGGTTCAATTAACAACCGGTAATACGCATGCGTGTGCGCGACTCACCTCCGGTCGCGGGATTTGTTGGGGGAATAACCGTTTTAATCAAGCCTCACTGGATGTCAGCAACACGATTAGTATGGTTGCTAACGAGAACACTAGCTGTGCGTTGCAGCAACGGGGGAGCGTTGTGTGTGGCGGTGAAAATAACACGTTTTCACTGGCCGAAGCCGAGATAGACTTAATCAATGCCGTTGATATTAGGGTGTCTGATGCAGGGGTCTGTGCTCGGTTAACGGACGGCCGAATGCAATGTGCCTCACGAGAGGTTAATGCCCCGGCAAGCGTAAATAATTTTAGCGATTTTGACATTAGTGGCTACAACGTCTGTGGTATAACCGCGCTGGGCTTTGGTAAATGCTCACAGAACTATGGGGAGTACACGCTGGATAATTCGTTGCAGCAAATTGACGTTGTCAGCAATCGGGTTTGCGTACTCAGTGATCAAGGTCGCGTTGAGTGTTGGCAAGACGGCGAATCATTGGGCTCGCCACTGCCAGACGGCATGCTACTGGGGCGGAATCCACAATCGGTTACGGTTGAACTGACACTACAGGGTGAAGGCACTATTTTTGATAAAAATGGCGACTTGCTCTGTGACAGCGACTGTTCTTTATCAGGAACTTCTACTCAGACGCTAATACTTAATGCAGATGCCGTTAATTTTGCCTATTGGTCTGGAGACTGTGTTAGCAAAGAGTCTCGCTGTGCTATCCGGTTATCGGGAGACAAAAATATAACGGCGCACTTTCTCGCGGAATCACCTTTTGAGACCACCAATGGGTTTGAGTCGTTTGATAACAACTCTTCCAGTGGTTGTTATATCAGTGAAACGGGTCACCTCAATTGCTTTACTCTAACAGAGGGGGTACCGCCGCTTAACTACCCCAGCACCCAACGCTTTACACATATAGCGACCGGGCCAGAATACTGTGGTATTCGTTATGACAAAACCTTACATTGTTGGTCAGAAAGCGTTGCTGATGTCCCTACTGGGTATTATTCTGAAATTGATGTGGGTAACGGTTTTGCCTGTGCTATCAGGGATGACGGTAAGTTGTTGTGCTGGGGAAGCTCGTTTCTAGCGTATGCAGCACCAGCCGGAGCAGGCCCTTATCATTCGCTAAGTATTGGTCAATCGCGAGCGTGCGTTTTAGATGGGTCGGGCAGAGCCCAGTGTTGGGGGGAGAACACAGACTTTTTTCCGGCACCAGATACTCAATTTGTTCAGCTTTCACTGAGCAGTCATCGTGATTACTTCAGTGTTTGTGGGGTAACTGCTTCCGGCGAGGTGGAGTGCTGGGGATCGATTAATGAAAATGATATCCCCCGCGATAATGTCAAGCAAGTCAGCGTCCATAGATGGGGCGGCTGCGCGGTAATGGATGATGCGTCGTTGCAGTGTTGGGGCAATAATAGTTATGGTTTACTTGATGCCCCTGACGGGGAGTTTAGAGCGGTAAAAGTTGATGATCGTGGGGCTTGCGCTCTTAGTAACGATGGTGAGTTAATTTGCTGGGGTGATGGCTTTGACTATCTCTCAGGTGGCTTTAGTAGTGTGTATCAGGATTACTTTCCTGTTTGGTTGGTTTTAAACGCACCATTGTCGGGAGATATTGGTGTTGACCCCCTGGCGGCGGTTTGTGGTGACGACTGTCGTCTGGAGATTGCTCGAGGTGATACGGTAACTTTGGTCGCGATGCCTGATGATGGTTTTGTTGCCTCTGAGTGGACGGGCGATTGCAGCGGATTAAACCCATTACGTGAATGTGTTTTACACATGGATGGTTCGAAAAATGTTTCGGCACTATTCGCGCAGATTAACAGCCGTAACCAGCAACCTGCGGGGGGAATGTTGATGTTAATAATGGCCTGGCAGGCATTGCAGGATGCAAAAGAGGAGTAGCCTGATGCTATTGCATCAGGTGAGTCCTCTCCGTATTTCAATTACCGTAAAAAGAGCTCAAGCACGCAGCGCTTTTGAATATCGCGCCTGACGTGAAACGTCAGGCTACTCGATAATTTGTACACCGTTATGCTCTTCAGGCCATTCAAAAAAGTCTTTATTGTCAGCAGAGTGGATGATCATAGCGTCAAATAGCCCAAGTAACTGGGTCGCGTTTTGCTGCTCTAGGTTATAGCGTAAGTCACGAGTTTGATTGATTGGTTGGTTTTGCGCAAATGCGTCCAATGCCTCCTGAAATGTTAAGTAGCTATCGCAATTAAAGAGATAGTTAGCCTGCATGACCTGGTTTTGAATCATGTTATTTCGGGCATACTCGTAAGCTTGTCGTTTTAAATCTATTCGGCCTTCCAAGGCATCGACTAAGTTCTCATTGTCACCTAACAAACGATGATATTGATGCTCTGGTTGAGTTTCTAAATACTTTTCACTGGTCCAGTCGTCAAATTGATAACCCCCGTTGGGTAAGTCGCTGGCGACATAAAACTGGCTGTACTGACAAAAGTTGCTATTGTCGCTTACGGCACTTTTGTTACAAGGGCCGCCCATGTCAATAACACCCAGCCGTTTACCTAACTGTTCAGTCCAGGTAGCAAGAAACTGCCCAGCGTGATAACTGCTCATTTGACCCGCAAAAAGTTGGCCGCCAGGACCTCCGTGACCGCTATACATAAGGTGGTGATCAACGTCAGTGTGCTGCTCGACAATATGCGCCGTAAACTCAGCAAAGGCTTCCGTTAAAAACTCGCTTCTAGCCGGGCTGTATGGCTCTGGCATGTCCTCGAACCGCATAATTCGATATTGCTCACGGTATTCTATTTTTTCTTCGTCTGAGATTCCTGGCTGTAAGCCGTAATAGGGGTCAAAGTCCTCATCAAAAGCGTACAAATGAACGGCATCAACTTCTTCCCAAATAGCCACTTCGTAATACTTCAGTGAGTCGCTTTCCTTAATTAAAGCTGCCGCAGTCCAACCGTCGGTACTAGCGTATGGCATCCAGTCTTCGGTGACACGTACAACGCGCAGCATAACGTCGGGTTTTGCTTCAGGTTGCTCAGGGCCATCGTTATTAAGGCTGAGCCAAGCCGTGAGAATGCTTAAAACCGAGGAGTCTCGCTCGGCAGGTGTTTGTTGAAGCGCCTGAGCATTGGTTGACAGACAAATTAGTAAAACAATTAGCAGCGAACGAAACATAGCGATTTCCTTTCTGATACCTGGTAAGTAGTTTTGACTAAAGTTTAAACAATGGCAAGTTGGAAAATTTGACGCCAGACTAAAGTCTAGAAAACAGCACTAAATTATTGCTAAGGTTAACGGCAAGGAGAAATGTATGAAAAACGTTAACCATCTATTATTTATTACTTTATTGGCCTCAAGTTGGGCTGCTTTGGCGCAGCAGGAAGAAGAACGCGGTAGTGTTTTGACAACACTGCTAGCGGCTATTAGTGCACCACAAACTTACGCTGTTACGACAGACTTTAACCCCGGTGGACACTTAAGCCCCGCCACACAAAACATGGAACAGGGGCAGAGGGCTCGCTTCGGCATTACAACTAACCCGGGCTACGAGCTGGCAGATATTAGCGGTTGTAACGGTGAGTTGCTAGAAGGCGACTATGTTACCGCGCCAATAGAAGGCTCCTGCCAGGTTTCTGCAACTTTTCTTCCCAAGCAAGACTTCATCGCTATCTCCACGTTACATAATGAAGGTGGTGATGTTAGACCTGACGAGGTTGCTGTAAGCCCTGGAGAGACCTTTACCTTTGATGTAACCACTCAAAGTGGCTTTTCGGTTGAGTCGGCCAGCGGTTGTGGTGGCACATATAGTAGCGGTGAATATACGACTGGGCCAATTAATGAAAGTTGCGATGTGCGGGTTAACTTTGCGGTTAGTGAGTATCAGGTGACCTCACGGGTGATAGGAAACGGGAGCGTGAGCCCAGGCACAGAGTCGGTGATACATGGTAACCGGGCAGAATTTACGGTAGCACCAGGCGACGGATACTATACCGATAGCGTGACTGGATGCGGTGGTCAGTTAGACGGAAACCGTTACGTTACTGATTATTTGACTGGCGACTGTGAGGTTACTGCTGAATTTACAGAGAATGCGCCTGGAAGCGTTGTGGTTTATAGCGACTTGGGCAACGGTAGTGACGTGAATGAAGGGCGCTGGCTGTATGTGGGTGTCGAGAATATAAGCACTCGCATTGAGTTTTCTGGATTAGATGCCTTTGGTGAAGTTGAGCGCATAGATGACTTCTCAGCATGGCTAAAAATGCCGTGGGTTGAGGATGATGCCGAGTTTGACGTAGAACTAACGTCTGAGAATTTCTCTGAAACAGTAAAAGTGAATGTGCGAGACCATGTTAGAGAACCCTTTTGGGTATTTGCGCGACACAAAGAGCCATTTTTCCGTATGATGAACCCTGACTTCGCGAGTTTTCTGTCGGACTATTATGTCACTGATTTAAACGCCGACGGCCGCGATGACCTAGTTTTGGGCGGGCCCAGCTGGGATTCCGGTGATAATTACGGTGGGTGGTCTGGCGAGTTTACCGAGTTCGAGGTGTATTTAAATACTGAACAGGGCTTTGTGTTGGCACCCAATGCAGTGTTAGGGGACCAGCCATTGCCCGAAATGGTGCACTTTATTCGGTTTTTACACGCTGACTTTACCGGTAATCGCTTTACAGACTTACTGTTATACGGCACCGGGCTTGATACCGAAGAAGGAACAGGCGATAGGGCACACCTTATTACCAGGAACGCCCAGTATCAGTACAGTTTAGCCGACGATAAACTCAACTTTGACACACCGGGCTTTTATCATTCAGGAGGTGCCGGGGACATTGATGGCGACGGTGACGTTGACATTGTGCTAACGCAAAGCTGGTTCCATGACGGAATTCCTTCGGATGAGATTATCGTTGCATTAGAAAATGATGGTGAGGGTAACTTCACAAAAAACAACGATGTGGTGCCCGCAGGCCTTAAAAGCGGGGATAATGGCTTTTTATTCTTTAAAACTTTATTGAGTGATTATAACGGCTCGGGCTGTGATGACTTACTATTGACCGCTAAAGAATGGTTCCATGCGTCTATTGTTTCGGCGAATTACTGTGAGGGACAATTTACTGACCCTGGTAGCCCCTACCCGCAAGTATCTGACGCAGTGATCCCGCTACCCGGCGTGGAAGACTTTGGTATGCCGAATGCGTTGGTTGAGCGTTATTTAAATGACGATGAGCATGTTGACTTGATAGTCGCACGCTCAGATGACTACGTTGGAAATTACCTGCAAGTATTACTGGGTCATGGCGACGGCAGTTTCACCGATGCCACTGACGATTACGTGCTAGCACAAAGTCCACAGTCAGAAGGTAATGATCCTGCTTGGAATCAAATGAAAACGGTCGATTTTGATAATGATGGTAAGTTAGACATTATGCTTACCACAGGTAACCCTCTAGACCGCCCTCAAGCCTGGGATATGCTTTGGCGAGGAACGGCAAACGGGTTCACGTTGGTTGATACTGAGTTTGAGAATGTGGATGGCGCCTTAATTGTGATGGATGCAAACAACGACGGGCACGATGACATTGTGGTTCGAAAAGTGGTGAACTTTGGCCGTGAAAATCAAACCATTGAGTATTATTTGTTGGAAAATATTAGTGAAATAGCAAAACCAGAGCGGCCGTAATGGGCTTTCCAGACTTTGCCGCACTTGTAGCCACAGAGCAGCTTCGAGCATGAGAGCCTGCTCACCCTATATAAGGTGGGGTGAGCAGGTTGAACAATAACGGTTAAAAGCTTGGTTTATACTCAATGTTTTGATCGGTGATAGAATCACTGAATTCGGTAATGCGATTTTTCTTTGCTGACATTCCGTTGACAATATTGCTTGGGAAGCTCTCAATATAACTGTTAAATATCTCAACGTTACGGTTAAAGATAGAAATAGCTGCCCCGACGTTCTCGTTCTGGTCTTTTATTTGTCCCATTAAGTCCAGATACACTGTATTGGCTTTCAAGTCTGGGTAACTTTCGACCGTAATGGACATGCCTTTGATCAGCTCGTCGGTTTGCTTTTGAATCTGACCTAACGTTTCAACATCCGGTTCCTTTCCGTCCAGTGATTTAATGTTCTGGCGCAGCTCCGTAATGTCTTTTAGTGTGCTCGCCTCGTGCGACGTGTATTGGTCAACCACAGGCTCTAATGAGTCAAGAATATTGACCTTTTGGCGTTCGTAGTTGGCTACATCAGACCAGGCACGTTTAACCAGGTTATGCTTAGAAATAATGGTGTTGTACATACTGATGAATGCAATGATAAATATCAGTACAACAAAGCCGAGGACGATAAGTGTTAGCATTTCTGAACTCATTTTTTTATTACCTTTTTAAAGAGAGGCTGGATGGAATCAAATATTTGGTCAAAATTTTCGAGAAATATTGTTTCTAAGTACCCGGCTAGCGCAGCTGGCGTATCCAGTTTGGGCTGATCTGTACTCGTGCGTTCAAATGGGTTTAAGTTAATATTCCAATAGAGTGAAGGCGTTTCCCGTGAACCGACAAGCTCAGTAGAGCTGAGCGGAGGGTGAAAGTTATGAATGTCATCGCCTTTGCTGGAGCGTGAGAAGCTACCTGCACTTCTGGGTAATGATTCTAAGACCTTTTCAAACATCAGTACGTTGGCCGGTTGCATTAACTTAGCAATTTCGATCTCACTACTCGCCGATACGTAGTACTTTTGGTTAAATCGGTCGTCAGACGTGGTCCAAACTTCCGGATAATGTTTTTTGGTAAAGCTAGAGATAGAAAATGCCGGAACATTGACGTCCGATACGAAGACACCCCATTGTTTGTAATAATCGTATTCGAAGTACTGTACCTTTTTACGCTTAACGGTTTTAGTACGCCGCGCCCGGTTAACGAACTTATAGGTAAACAGCGTATAGTTAAGTGACTTACCTTCGTAATCCGTCGCCCCTGAGGCATATACTGGAAAATAATTCTTATAATTACCACGACGGAAGGCATTACTAAACAGTGCAGTATTGTCGTTAAAAGAGATGTTTTCTTGATCACCGCCATAAGTGAATCCATATTTTATTTCTTCGTATCGGTTGAAGAAACTCTCTAATAACGCGTGGCGCTTTCTGTTCTTGTTTAAGTAAGTTAGAACGAATATAAAAGGGATTACGGCGACGACGCATAAACCAGCAGCTACCCAGCCCTCAAGGTTCCCGTTAACTATCAGCAATATTACTGTGGCCAGCGCAAGTGCGCCAATAGCACTGGCAATCCAGGCAATCGTGTTCTGGTAGGCTAAGTGGTAATCCTCTGGATAAGATCTTAGGGATTCAAGGAGGCCTTCGGCTGATTCGGGCGATTTAAACTCTTCTGTAATGGTCTTTAACCGAGCGGTGACGTCCTTGTTGTGTGCAAGTTCGCGCGAGATAAAATTGCCTTTGCCACTGGAGGGTTTGGGCGCTTCGTTACTGTCCATGTGTTTTTCCTTTTTTTACGAATTTGAGCAAGCTTACTAATATCTGTCAAGAGTATTCCGTAAATGTTTATTAACATATTACTATACCAATGTGGTCTTCTGACACTCCGCTGAGCAAACGTTAAGTTTCTGTAAAGATTGTGATAGCATATCAAAAAAAGTGACTTATGGTCTTTGATATGCCAATAAAAATAATTATTGCTGCTGTTATTTTCTTTTTTAGTTTCAACGTGTTCGCTCAAGACGCCGCTAATTCTATTGAACGAATTAAGTTACGCTTACAAAAGTCAGCAGACTATTCTTTAGATTCATTGAGCCGACTACCGAGTAACAGCATTCAGGTTCAGCCCGGCCAGGTAGAGCTTAATAATTTGACGTTACCCTCAGGCTTACGTGTTAGTGCGCCGCTTTTAGAAAAACAAACCGATGTTAATGGTGTGATAACTTTTGAAGGGGCAGCGCCGGAAGCCAATGTTAGGGTCAACAAGCGCGGCAATAGCTCAATAACGACGATTCAGACAGACAAAGCCCGCTGGAAAATCATAACTATTGACGGCGAGTCGCTTATATACAATGACTACGAACTGCCGGACCGCATTCCTGACGACGACGTTATTGTCCCCGACAATTTGCCGGAGCTAACACTTCCGCAACCATCCATTCAAACAGAAAACACCGACGACACACCACAGACCTTTGATGCTGTTATTTTATATACTCAGGCAACGGTGGATTACTACGAAGGTGAAGATCTGGCACTGTCTCGCATTGCCGATATTGTCGACACCACCAACGAAATTTATGAAGACAGTAACGCTCAGCTGGTCATGAACCTGTCAAAGACGTTCTTAATAGACTTTGATCCGGAGAATGAAGTACCTAGCCGGGACGTTCTTGACTTTATGGATGCAGGTAACCCTATATTCGGGGGGGCCTACGCTTACGCTCTGGAGTCTGGCGCTGACTATTTAATTACTATGCGTCCGTTTGTTGATGGTGATGACAATTGCGGCATTGCCTGGGTTGGGGGAGGCGGTAACCGGGAGTACCCCGCTGATTCAGTAATGGCTTCCCACACATCTATTGACTGTGGGGACTATGTCAACGCCCACGAACTAGGCCATAATATGGGGCTGGCTCACTCCCTGGCTCAAGGCGATACCGGCTATGCATTTCCTTATGCTCGAGGCCATGGCCAGGTAAACGATTTTGTGACCGTTATGGCCTACAATTCCGCCTATTATGATGAGGATGTAGATGGCAATTCGCCAGCAAAGATTTATAAGTTTTCAAGCCCTAACCTTGACTGCAATGGCAGCCCCTGTGGTGTTGATCACGAACAGAGCGACGGTGCGGATGCGGCTCGCGCTCTGCGTATTCGTAAAGATAAGCTGACTAAGATTCGCGACCCAAAATCGATGAAAGAAACCTATGTGTGGGTCGACAGCCAAGTCGCTCGCATTGGTTTCAATAATCAGGAGCCAGAATGTGTTGGATACTGTACTAAGGATTTTGATTCCGGTGAACAGGTGACAGTAAAAGCGGAGCCTCTCGCTGGCTATGCTATTGATAAGTGGAGCGGCGAATGCGAGGGGGCAGACACCCAGTGCTCACTTGAGACCGGTGGTATTCACTCCGCAACTCTGAGCTTTAAGGAAGATTATGCAGAGAGGATTTCTATTAACGAAGCCTTAGACAATGAGGAACTGAACTTTGAGGCGAATGGCTATGATACAGGGTTCCGTGATGAAGCTTTTTGGCGTGTTGATGGCAAGGAAAGTGTCATAGGTGATTACTCACTTCGTTCTCCGTATTTAGAGCAGTACTACGCTGTAAACGTTATTATACCTGTAATAGGAAAAGGCGAACTCACGTTTTGGCTTAAAACCTCATTCTCAGACTCTCAGAAAGTGGTTATTTATAACGAGGGCCGACTAGTTGAAGAAGTGTATGGGAATACCGGTTGGACGAAATACACGGTGACAGTTGACAACAATTACGCGGCTGAAAGCAATATTAATATTAGCTTTTATACCGATGAAGAAAATATAGATGGCGATAGACGTTACTGGTTAGATGGAGTTACTTTTACTCCAGACCCTGATGCGCTCAAACCCGTTTCTTTGAACGTTAAGGGCAATGGGCGGATATCTTTTGATACTGAATACTGGACTGAAAACTGCTGGACAAACTGCGACTACTATCCAGAACCCAAAGATGGAAAGCATACGTTTTGGGTAACTCCCGATGAAGGTTATGAGTTTTTAGGGTGGGGCGGAGCCTGTCGTGGCACCGACTTAGAATGTACGGTTAGTGCAGATAAGTACCGGGATATTTACGCTTATTTCACAAAAGATGAGAGTGAAGCCAAGTTACAACCATCAGTCATTGCCAACGCGGTAAATAACGGCGAGCTTTATTTTTACGATGGTGGTGAACTTAAATGGGAAATTCGTAACGAGGGAAGCGCGGGGAGCACATCGGTGCAAACTGGGCAACGCTCGAGATATGACCAATTTAAGCTTTTTACTCGCCTTAAAGGCAGTGGTGAGCTGACATTCGACTACAAAATAATGCTGAATGAAGATGCTGGAGAGTATCTTGGACTATCAATTAATAGCTTTGGTTCGAGCATCTATGGCGGTGGTGATAAATGGCACTCGTATTCTAAAACGCTAGACGAGGGTGAACACCTTGTTGAATGGTTAGTAACGCCATTCGGCGATGACAACGACGACGGTAGCGAATACTTTGTCGCTATAGACAACGTTCAGTGGACAGGTGAGCCGGCGGCACGAAAGACTATTGAGCTGAATGTTATGGGCGGCCGTGGTGCTATACGGACCAGTAACGTGGGCTATTGTCGTGACAGTTGTGAAGTGTCGGTTGGTGAAATGGATTTGGACGGCACGATAGAGCTTTATGCCGAGGCAAACAGCGTTGCTGAATTTGTGCGTTGGGAGGGTGCCTGCTCGGGCTCGGATGACACTTGCGAGCTGAGCATTGACAGTATCGATGCCTCAACAGTCACCGCGATATTCAAAAACGACACGCGTGTCGTGACGGCACGCAGTAGCGAAGGTGGAGTGGCCAGCCCGGCGAGTCAGGATGTGGTTGTTGGTGAGACTGCACAAGTGATTCTTACTCCACATGTCGGTCATGCCATAGAAGATGCCTGGGGCTGTGACGGCAGCCGCTCTGGGGCCACGTATACAACCGCCGCTATTTTTGAGCCGTGTGAAATTGTCGCTGAGTTTAATGCCTTAGAATATAGCGTCAGCTTTGACTTAGGTGAGTATGGTGAGCATATAGGTGGCGGTGCGCTTGAGCAAAGTGTGCGTTGGGGCGAAAGTGCAGAAGCACCGGAAATCAGAGCACAAGACGGCTGGCATTTTGCCGGCTGGTCGGACAGCTTCAGCAAAGTCACCACGGACACTTCAGTCAGCGCCATTTATCAGGAAGTGGAAGGCGCCTTACGTGTTGACTTGAGTGTTTCTGACAACGCCAGCCTGTCATTACAGCCGGTGCAGTACATTCAGCCCGGTAATTCCTTAACAGTCACCGTAACGCCAGACGTAGGCTACAAAGTCAGTCCAACCGTAAAAGGTACCTGCTCTGAAGGTGAATGGGATAAAAACCGCTATACCATTGCGTCTATCACGGAAAGCTGCAGCGCAGAGTTTAGCGCAACCGCTGTTCTGAAAAGCGGTTCACTGTTGTTGATATTGTCAGCCGAGGGCGAGTCAGAAAAAGAGCCGCAGGAATAATTCAATTAAAGGGAGTTAATAAATATGTTGCGAATGGATCGAATTGTTGTTGGGGCTCTAGCATTTTTAAAGTTGACGACTAGGTCGTTGAGCCTGGTTACGCTTTTAAGTAGCTCTTTTTTTGTTCATGCTAGCAACATAGAATATTTTATAAATAATCCAGTATCCGACCCTAATCTTCAGGCATGTATAGAAGAAAGAGCCGAGACTTATGGTCATGAACATCCTGAAGATTTTGAGATATTGCACTGTGACAATGTATCCAGTCTTGATGGTTTAGAGCAATTTACGAAGATCGATCACTTGGGACTAGGCCGTTCAGACTTTTCCGACTTAAGCCCGGTAACAGCACTAAAAGAGCTGTCATACATTGAATTGACCTGGAATGAAATTAACGACTTAAGTTCCTTGAAAGCTAATACAGAATTACGGGGTATTGATTATCTTGGTGAATCTAACCCGACAGCTGAATCACTAGAAACAATTAGCCAACTGCCAATTTTGGATCAGTTAGAGCTCCAATCTCACTCTGACGAGCCTTTAGATGTAAGTAACATAGGTGGTATTAGCTCCTTGAGAGCGCTGCGTTTATTTAATCTTAACCTGGTCAACGCCAGTTCGTTAGCGAATCTTGTTGAGATGCGAGCCCTGGAGCTACGAGGCTCAACGTTGGATAATACAGGCTTTTTAAATAAGCTGGAGCATATCGAGAAACTGGATATTCGTGATACATCATTGACAGTTAACGATGCAGTTAAGCTCTCCTTCCTTACAAGCCTATACGCGTCGCAAGTCGATGAAACGTCAGCTGAAGTGTTAGGAACGCTGACAAACCTTGAACAGTTAACAATTGAAGGCGTTGCTCACCAGGATGTTTCATACTTAGAAAATCTCGTGCATTTAGATCACCTTCGGTTGGAGGAGTGGCAGGCTCCAGCTGTTAATATCGATGTAATTGGTCATTTATGGAAGCTTGAAAGCTTACGTATTGAAGGCGCAGGAATAGAGGATATAGGCTTTGTCAGTGACTTACGTTACCTGTGGCAGCTTGTTCTTCACAACAATAAAATTAGCAGTTTAGAGCCTTTATTAAAGCTAAATCGGTTAACTCAGCTATCAGCCCGGAATAACGAAATTACTGATGTGAGTCCACTGTTTTTGTTACCTAATTCAGCTCTGCTTGAATTGGCTAATAATCCGACCACTGGCTGCGCAATCATAGATGACAGTTATATTGGCAAAACACTTCATCGCGAGGACATTTCATTCAGTTGTTTTGAAGAGCACTGGGCCGAACAAGTGACGCCTCTTGCCGATGCTATGCCGACTGATCCTGAGTTACAGCAGTGTGTCAGTGATTATGCTGATGAGAACAACATCCAGTACGCCGAGCGAGTTGATGCGATTAGCTGCAGTGATACTTCTGTTAAGACGTTAGAGGGGCTTGAACAGTATAAGAACTTAATAAAGCTTGAGTTGCGAAATACCTCAATCAAAGATTTCTCAGCGGTGTCGAAGTTACATAACCTCCAGGAGTTTGATATTAGTCTATCTAGGTCGGAGTGGTTTGAACCGATAAGCAACATTGAGTTTCTTGCCAATAAGCCGTATTTAAGGTCAGTTAATCTGACCAACCAATGGATAGAGGATATATCTCCCATACAAACATCAACCCTCTTAAGGGAGTTAAAGTTATCTGAAGCACGCTTTAGCGACTTTTCTCCAATTTGGCAGCTGAAGTATCTGGAAAATTTAAGCATACAACGGCAGCCAGCATTAAGTGATGCTGAGTTCATTGGTGCTAGTAATTTAACCAACTTAAAAAGCTTAACATTAGCTCATGCAAAAGTGACAACGTTGGCACCTATTTCAGAAGCATATAAATTAGTTAATTTATCAACCGACGATGTTCCATTAACCTATATCCCGCCGCTAGTAAATATGAACTCTTTACGAGAGATATTTATTCATGTGTCAGACTTGACAAATATTGATTTTCTAAAGGGGGCGAGGAACCTGCACTCCGTATACTTTGGTTATGCGCCAGTTGAGGACGTGAGCGGCTTGAATGGCATTGAATCACTTTATTACTTAGATTTTCCAGGGACTAAAGTTGGGCAGCAAGCTAAGACGTTTTTTGAAGTAATGGAGTCGCTACCCACGCTACGGTATGTTGATGTGTCTGAAGTTCAGTTTTCGGATTATTCAGGCTTCGGCCGTTTCGACAAGCTTATTGGATTGTTTATAGAAGGCAACGATATAGCTGATATCTCTTTTATTGAAGGGATGTCTAATCTAAGAATACTTTGGGCAGGTGATAATCGAATAACCGATTTGGGTCCGTTGTCTGAATTTAATTTGTACGAACTGCGCTTATTTAACAACCCGTTTCGAGAGATTACGGCTTTAGAAGGAATGACAAACCTTAATGATTTAATGCTGCATGGTAGTAATAACGTAATGTGTATGAATGTAAATGCACAATTGTCGTTTACTTACAGCGAAATTCCTAAAGAGTGCTTTGAAGAACTGAAGGACACAGACGGTGATGGTATGCCCGATGTGTTTGAGGATATCCACGGGCTGGATAAGAATGACCCGACAGACGCAAACGCCGATGCAGATAATGACGGGTTGAATAACATAGAAGAGTATTTATCAGGTACTTCACCAACGAACAAAGACACGGATGGTGATGGCATTATTGACGGTGTGGACCATCAACCGACTAAAGTTAATGATTTTGTCACTATTACAACGAAAGTATCTCCAGCCGATGCCGGAAATATCACATGTGATGATTATGAGCCAGGTGTCGGAAGCACGGTTCATTGCGAGGCGAAAGTCAATATGGGCTACAGTGTCGATAGCTGGTCTTATGCGTGTTTAGAAGGAACGAGTCAGGGGCGACTATGCTCACTGAATGCGGACAAAAATATTAATTTGGTGCTGCACCTAAAAGATCAAAATTTAGCTGACAAAGTGTCTTCTGGGCTACTGATTTTAGGCGTTATAGCGACTGAACAGTGATATTATCAAAGTAAGCACAGTCCCGCTTGTAGTTGCCTTTGTCGTCACGCGGCGCCCACTCAGGAGAGCTGCCGCCGTGGAAGGTGTTGAACATAAAATGACGTATTTGTGTTGCGGGGCTGTCTACGCCTCTAAAGCGCAGGTTTTTGTGCTCCACGACGGTTTTATCGTCAATGTCGATGCTAAAGCTGCCGTTAGCACTGTCGACAGGCTGATTAAGTATTAGATTGTAGCGCACGTTGTAGTAGCGCCCGGGCTCAAATTTGAAACCTTTAGCAACTTGTACGTCACCATATTTGCCTTTCATGTCCTGGTGATAAATATAGGTTTTTAAGCTGCCGTCTTTGCCCCACATTGCCCGGGCGCTCCAGCCTTTGGGATGAATGGGGTTGCCACCGGTAACCGGCTGCTCAGGTGCAAGTCCATGTAGCTTACCTCCGCGCGCAAAATCAAAGCCTTTGCAAAACATGACCTCGAATTCCAGACTAGCGCGGGTTAAAGAGGTGCCTAACGGGGTGGTTTCTATGACTCGCTCACTGCCACGCTTGTAGCCTTGATAATAAACAATAAGCGCTTTGGAGTCTTCTACACCTTTATTGTAAACAATGCTGGCATTGTCGTGATGGTGAAGCGAGGTTGCAAAACCACTGCGAAAGAAGTCGTCAAAGTTTTCCTGAATTACGTACGGCGACTCTTTTTTCTCGGGTTTATCAGAACCTGCTATGGCTACTGTCTGAATATTGGCCAGCGCAAAAAAAGCAACGGTGGCTTTAGTCAAGTTTTGAGTGTTCATAGGTGTCAGAACTTCTAAAATGATTCGTTATAAACTACATTAGCACCTAGTTAACAAGAAATTAATAAAAGGGGAAGCCCAAATGTCTACTTCGGCTCGTCATCACGTGTTCAAAAAGGTGACTTTACTGCTGCTAACACTTGTTAGCCTGGTACTGTGGACTCGCGTAGCTTTAGCAAGTGAGCCGCCGCTATGGCAGTGGATTGACGCTCAGGCTGTGACCCATAGTGCGACTTCATCTCAGCAAAGTAGCGATGAAGAAGTATTGGCAAAGTTAGCCAGCCGTTTGAAGAAAACGAGTCCGACCGGATTGCCTTCGTTACGGTATTTCAGCTTCAGTCGTGAACAGCTCACAAGTTTGCGCAATGGAAAGACAGTTGACGTTGCGGCACCAACGGCGTCGTTTGCTCAGGTAACGCTAAAGTCGCGTTCTACTAACAATTTAGGAGTTGAAACCCTTCGGGCTTCTCAGGCGAGTGGTGACGTAACCATGAGCATGAGCCAAAAAGGCGATGCGATAAGCGGCACTTTGGTCCAGGACGGACAGCGCTGGAAACTTACCATTCGCGGCGGGCTGGGCATTATGTATTTAGACAGCGAGCTCAGAAGTATTGGCGGTAAAGAAAGCGATGCAATAGAGCCTCCGGTAAAAAAGAACCTGGCGGGTGTTACGTCGCCGACTTTTGGCTCAGAGTCGAACAGTGAACCCCCGCTAAGTGATGAAGAGCCCGTAGTGGCTGATGTCGTTGCGGCATACTCGTTAGCATTATTGGATCTTTACGGTAGCCATGACGGAGTGGTAACCCGTATTTCTGATGTTTTTGATGCGGCTAACAAAGCCTATCAAGACAGCGGCGTCGCGCTCGAAGTTAACCTTGTTGATATCATAGAAGTTGCTGTGGATAGAGAGACAGAGTTGAGCAGTGAGCTTGTATTGGACATGGTCGCAGGGTTTCGAGGCGAGACTGAGTTATTTAGCCATGTGAGAGAGCAGACCAAACGGCTTGGAGCTGACTTTACTGCGATGTTCAGACCTTATGCTAATGACGGTATGTGTGGCATTGCGTACCTTGGCGGAAAAGATGATAGTCAATATATAGCTAATAACATGGTTTCACACACGTCTTTAGACTGTGGTGATATCGTTAATGCTCATGAAATTGGCCATAACATGGGGTTAAATCACTCGCGGCGGCAAGATGGCTCTGGGTATGTTTACCATTATGCCCTCGGCTACGGTGAAAATAACAGTTTCGCAACCGTTATGGCTTATCCTGACGCTTTTAATACGACGTTACGACTTAATAAGTTCTCTTCACCTTCATTAGATTGCAATGGCTCACCTTGTGGTATCGATCATACCGACGAAACTAACGGGGCGGACGCCGTATTGGCACTGAACAATCGCGCAACCCAAATAGGTCAGATACGTGAGCGACAAACGACGGAAAATGAGCTGGTCGTAGTCAATGTTATAGGTTCGGGGAGCATTGACTACAACGGTGAGACTTGTTCTGCAGACTCAGTTTGTCAGGTGGAGGTTGTTTCCGGCGAAACGTTATCGTTAGCTGAGTCATCTGATAATACCGCTCAATTCAGTAGCTGGGGGGGCTCTTGCGACGGAAGCTCAAGCTCGTCGTGTGACATTACAGTTACTGGGACTACAAACGTTATTGCCTACTTTATAGAGGCATACGACCCGATAGATTTGAGTGCTGTATTTGAAACTGGTGAATTAAACTTTGAAACATCACGCAGTAATTCATGGCAGGCAGTAAGCGATAGCAGCGCTATTATTGGGGAACAGTCGGTAAGAGCCGGTACCGTTGATCATGACCAGGACTCTACTCTTAGAACGGTGGTAAATAAAGCTGGTGAGTTGAGCTTTTGGGCCAAACTGAGCTCCGAGGAAAACTATGACGAATTACTCGTGTCGGTAAATGGAGAGGTTAAAAAAGAACTGAGTGGTGAACTGTCATGGAAACAATACTCAATTACTTTAGAAGATGATGGTAGTGATAATTACCAAGTTGACTTTACTTATCAAAAGGATGGCAGTGTTAGTGAGGGTAGTGATACTGCTTGGCTGGATGATATTCAGTTCGAGTCATCAGCCCCTCCAACGGTAAAGACAATTGAACTCGAAGTGATTGGCGGTGGCTGGGTTGGCGGCTCGATTTCGCCTTGTCCATCATCTTGTTCTTATACCACGGAGGGTGGGTTATTAACTCTGGAAGTTTCGGATGCAGGTAATACTGCATTTGTCGGTTGGGGTGGTGACTGCCGGGGAACTGAAACAGTCTGTGAGATTGAAGTTACCGAAGATATTAAAGTCTATGCCTATTTTGAACGAGATTTTTCGATCCAGGAAAGTTATAACAATGCCCTGGATAATAATGAACTCAGCTTTACTTCACCGGTTAACCCTTGGGAAGTTGTACAAACTCCTAGCTATGAAGGTGGTTCTGCATTAGCCAGTGGAGAAATTGGTGATACCGAGCAAAGTTCTTTGGCTACCCAAGTTATGGGCCCCGGTCAAATTGGGTTCGCCTACAAAATAAGTACGGAGGCAGAAAAAGAGGGCTTACAGTTTTTAGTCAATGGCGAAGTTATGATTACGGAGGCAGGCGAAAAGGACTGGCAATATGTGTCAATGACGATACCTGAGGGGTCGCATGAGCTTCGTTGGCTTTATCAAAAAGACGGTTCAAATTCCGAAGGTGATGATCGCATATATATCGACAAGGTCACTTGGGATGGAGCCCTGCCTAAGTATGTCGACTTGTCTTTATCAACTGTTGGCGATGCGGGAGCAATACGTGCAAGTAAAGGGTTTTTGTGTCGTTCCGATTGCCAGTATCAATTTTTAGAGACGCCAGACTCGATAACGCTTTTTGCAGAACCTGATGTGCAGAACGGCTTTGTACGTTGGGAAGGAGCTTGTCAGGGAACGAACCTTTCTTGTGAAATATCGCTAGAGAGTGATGTTGGGGCTACTGCTATATTTTCCACGTCGTCCAGTTACACTGTAACAGCATCAGCCTCAGAAGGAGGCATTGTTTCGCCTGAGCAACAGCAAGTATCTGAGGGAGCTAGCACGGAGGTCACTGCGACACCATTATCAGGCTATTCATTGTCATCAATTGCGGGCTGCAACGGAACAATAGAAGGGGATGGCAGGACTTATGTGACCGCTCCGGTTTACAGCAACTGCATGGTTAATGCTGAGTTTGCCGCTAACCTTTACCGAGTAACTTTTGACCTTGGCGACTATGGTATTTACACCGGCGGTGGAGACCTCGAACAGTTTGTCCGTTGGGGCGAAGCGGCAGAAGCACCGCAGTTCGATGTAACAACCGGTTGGCACTTTTCTGGCTGGAGTAACGACTTTACTAAAGTGACTGGGAATATCGATGTAGCCGCCAGCTACCAGTTTATTGAGGGCAGTAATAAAGTCACCATAGACTTGGGCTCGGGTGGGCGTATGAATTTACAGCCAACCCAGTATATTAGTGACGGCGGTTATGTTGAAGTGCTACTGACCCCTGAGCCGGGCTTCCGTGTGCGGCAGAAGGCAGGAGGCACCTGCCCAGAAGGCGAGTGGAATGACAATAGCTACCGCACTGGGCTTATAAATGACTCGTGCTCATTGTCGCTTGGCTTTAGCTCAGTGCTGAATTCGGGCTCATTATTATTGATTTTATCGGGCCAGGAAGGTAAGGAAGAAGAGCAACAATAAGCTCTAGTTATATGGCGCATTGGCTGCCCTTTCGTTACACTATTAGGCTATTGGATATGGGCTGATGACATAGGTAGCAAAAGGGAATGAGCAAGACGTTTTTGGTAACCGGCGGGGCAGGGTTTATTGGCTCTGCCGTTATTCGCGAGTTAATAAGTAATACTGACTTCAATGTCGTCAATGTCGACAAGTTGACCTATGCGGGCAACCTTGAGTCGCTAAGAGAAGTAAGCGATAACTCGCGTTATCATTTCGAAAAAGTCGATATTTGTGATGCGGCTGAAGTTGAGCGCCTATTTAATCAGTATCAGCCTGACGTGGTGATGCACTTGGCAGCTGAAAGCCATGTCGACCGTTCCATTGACGGGCCAGCCGAGTTTATTAATACGAACATTGTGGGTACTTATACGTTGTTGGAAGCTGCACGTAAGTGCTGGCAGGAGAAAGGCAAGCCGGAGGGCTTCCGCTTTCATCATATTTCGACCGATGAAGTTTATGGTGACTTACACGGCAGTGATGACTTATTCACTGAAACAACGCCTTATGCGCCTAGCTCACCCTACTCGGCGAGTAAAGCCAGCTCTGATCATTTAGTACGCGCCTGGCACCGCACTTATGACTTACCGACAGTACTGACCAACTGCTCGAATAACTATGGTCCATACCACTTTCCGGAAAAGCTCATTCCGTTAATGATTCTAAATGCGCTGGATGGTAAGCCGCTGCCAATATACGGTGACGGTTCACAAATTCGTGATTGGTTGTTTGTGGAAGACCATGCACGGGCCTTGTTGAAAGTTGCAACCGAAGGCAAAGTGGGCGAAACGTATAACATTGGCGGGCACAATGAGAAGAAGAATATTACCGTTGTGCAGCTTATTTGTGAGTTACTGGAAGAATTGGTTCCGGAAAAACCTGCCAGCGTGACGAGTTATACTGACTTAATTACCTTTGTTGACGATCGCCCCGGGCACGACTTACGTTACGCCATTGATGCCAGCAAAATAGAGAAAGAGCTGGGCTGGGTGCCTGCTGAAACTTTTGAGTCGGGCATGCGAAAAACGGTGCAGTGGTATCTTGACAATAAAAGTTGGTGGCAACCACTTCTTGCGAGGTAAATACCATGAACATTTTAGTAACCGGTGGCAACGGGCAAGTTGGCTTTGAGCTTATTCGCAGCCTGAGTGTGTTTGGCCATGTGCTGGCACCAACACGAGATGAATTAGATCTAACGGATAAAAACGCAGTTGCCGAGTACTTAGCAACGCATCAACCTCAGCTTATTGCTAACGCGGCGGCTTATACTGCTGTAGACAAAGCAGAGTCAGAGCCGCAGGCGGCGGACAGACTAAACCATTTACTGCCTAAACAGTTGGCGCAATACTGTCTGGATAACCGCGCGGCACTTATTCACTTCTCGTCAGATTATGTGTACCCCGGTTCTGGAGAAAAGCCTTACACCGAAGACAGTAAAACCGAGCCGCTGTCTGAATACGGGCGCAGTAAATGGGCAGGAGATCGGGCGGTTATTGGAAGCTCGTGTAACCATGTGATACTGCGCACTAGCTGGGTGTACAGCGCGCGTGGTAATAACTTTATGAAAACCATGTTGCGTTTGGCGTCAGAAAGAGAACAGCTGAGTATCGTGAATGACCAAATTGGAGCGCCAACGCCAGCTCGTTTGCTTGCCGAAGTGTCTGCGCAAGTTGTTAAGCCGCTTATGTCGCATGAGATACAAGGTGTTTTCCATGTGGCTCCGCAAGGGGAAACAAGCTGGTATGGTTTTGCCGAAGCAATTTTCTCAAAAGCCGTAAAGCTTGGCGCTGAAATAAAGGTTAAGCAAGTTGAGGGTATTTCCACCAGCGACTACCCAACCCCGGCTAGACGGCCATTAAATTCGCGTTTGACTGTTGATAAAATTGAACAGGCGTTAGGGTTAAGAATGCCTGGCTGGGAAGATGCTTTAGAACACATATTAATGGAGTATTTGAATGGCTTATAAAGGAATTGTTCTGGCGGGCGGCTCTGGAACACGGTTGCACCCAATTACCCGCGGCGTATCTAAGCAGTTACTGCCCATTTACGATAAGCCGATGATTTACTACCCAATTTCAGTGCTAATGTTGGCTGGCATCCGGGATATTCTAATTATCTCGACGCCTGAGGACATGGAACAATACCAACGGCTACTGGGCGACGGCTCGGCGTTTGGTGTGAACTTTTCTTACAAAATTCAGCCGTCTCCCGACGGATTGGCGCAGGCTTTTTTACTGGCTGAGGAATTTATCGGTTCCGACCCGGTTTGTTTGGTGTTGGGCGACAATATCTTTCACGGGCAGTTTTTTTCGGACCAACTGAAAAGGGCGGTTAGCCGAACCAGTGGCGCCACTGTATTTGGTTACATGGTGAAAGATCCTGAGCGCTTTGGTGTTGTAGAATTTGACGACAATGGACGCGCCTTATCGATAGAAGAAAAACCAGAGAAGCCTAAGTCTGACTATGCGGTCACAGGGCTCTATTTCTACGATAACGATGTGGTGGATATTGCCAAGCAGGTAGAGCCCTCCAGCCGTGGGGAATTAGAGATTACTAGTGTTAACAATGCTTATTTAGAGCGCGGCGACTTGCAGGTAGAGCGGCTTGGGCGCGGTTTCGCCTGGTTGGATACGGGCACCCATGACTCTTTATTAGAGGCCAGCTCTTACGTACAGACGGTTGAACACCGCCAGGGACTGAAAATAGCCTGTCTTGAAGAAATAGCCTGGAAACAAGGGTGGATTGACGACAAAGAATTGGCCAGTCACGCAAAAGATTTAAAGAAAACTCAGTATGGTACTTATTTGAAAGGCTTGTTGAGATAACAGAGGCAGTAATGGATTTTAAACGACTAGCGATTCCTGATGTAGTGTTAATGACCCCGCAAGTTTTTGGGGATGAGCGGGGCTTCTTTATGGAAACCTTTCGCCAAAATGAATTTGAAAAGCACTGCGGTAAGTATCAGTTTGTACAGGATAACCACAGTAAGTCTCGGCAAGGCATTTTGCGAGGATTGCATTATCAGCTGAAACAACCACAGGGTAAGCTGGTGCGAGTGACTCAGGGGCGCGTGTTTGATGTTGCCGTTGATATGCGTGAAAACTCATCAACTTTTGGTGAATGGGTTGGCGTTGAGTTAAATGACGAAAATAAACAAATGCTGTGGGTGCCGCCCGGTTTCGCGCATGGCTTTTATGTGTTGAGCGAAACAGCAGAGTTCAGTTACAAGTGTACCGATTATTATGCGCCTGACGACGAGCACAGTGTGCGTTGGGATGACCCCGTATTGGCCATAAAATGGCCTATAGGAAAAGAGCCTCAACTGTCAGACAAGGATCGTAATGGTGAGTTATTTCAACAGAGCCCGGTGTACGAATGAGTGACACAAACAACGCCGACTGGGAAAGTGCCTCGGTAGTCGTTGTTGCCGGAGCATTAAATCATGCAAGCGCAAGCAACGCTTATACATTGGCGTTAGCTATGGACCGTATTGTCGGTCATGTTGTCGTTGTTGCGTTTAATGGCGAAGGCAGTTTTGAGCTTCTGTCGGGTGAGTTGCCTGTAGTTACTTTGTCGTCAGTACCCGAGGTTATTGACTGGCCCGTTGACGCGATCATTAACTGCTCTAACACGCACACCGACTCAGTGACATTGTGTGAGCGCGTAAAGAAACAGCAAAATAGCGTTTGGATAGAGCGCCACGATGGAAATGCCGCCGCTGATTCTGACGAGCAGTGGCTGCTGACCAATAAAAAGGATAATGCTGTAGCTACGATAGTCCCTCAGCCTCGCTTGTCCCGTTGGCGTGAAGAAACCTCGGTAAATAAGTATTTTGTTCAACAACTGGAAACGCGTTTATCCGGTGTGGCGTTAAACAGGCAGCCGAATTTTGAGACAAATGCTGGGGGGAGTACAGGCGATGAAAAACGCGATGTTGTGATGTTCTGGAAGCAGAATGACTCGGGTTTGTACGGCCGACGCAGCGACATGGTGGCTAAATATTTGGCATCGCGTCGTGATATTCGACAGGTACTCGTGGTCGATGCGCCAATTGAATTACAGCAACTAAAGAAGAAACGCGGCGACGATAATTTTGACCAAAACCGCTTTGTTTATACGGGTACTGTTAGCACGGCATTTCGCCAAAACGACAACGGGTCTATTCGTCGCCGGGTGTTCTGTTATAAAGAAGCCCCTGACAGTACTGAAGGTTACCTGAGTTTTCTCGAGCAGCGCTTTCATGAGCTTGGCATTGATGCTTCGAAAAGTTTGTTTTGGATGTACCCCAAATTGCAATGGGGTGAGCGTATTATTGAGCACTTTAAGCCGTTTAAGCGAGTGATGGACATTGTTGATGATCACCGCTCCTGGCCTGGTGTGAGTGACAAAAAGAAAGTCGAGTTAAGTAAACATTATGAAGCCTTGCTTGGTGATGCAGACAAAGTGATTACTAACTGCCTTCCCGTAAAACTGTCGATGTATCAGTTCCACAAAGACATTGCGTTAGTACCCAACGGCTGCGAGCTTAAGCCCAATGCCGTCGAGCCGACTCACTTGAAAAGCTATGAAAAATTAAAGGCGCATAAAGGCCCGGTGCTAGGCTTTGTTGGAAACTTAGAAGCCAAGATAGACGATGAATTACTCCGTAAGCTGGCCTATGCTTTGCCAAATGCACTAATTGTATTGTTGGGCTCAACGCATGCGAACCCTGATATAAGAACATTGGGGGAGCTGCCTAATGTATTAATGACGGGCGTGGTACCTCATAAGTTTGTGGGGGCATTTGTTAAGCGATTTGACGTTGGTTTAGTGCCGCATAAGAAAATGGCGTTGACCGAAAACATGAATCCGCTGAAAGTGTTTGTGTACTTGTCACACCATATTCCGGTGGTTGCGACTGACGTTCCCAATATCGCAAAGTTCGACTATGTATGGCAAACTAACGACCATGATGCATTTGTTGAAAAAGTTAAGCAACTGACAGTGAATAAAAGTGGTTTAGAGCTTAACTCAAATACGTTTAACGAATTTATAAAGCGCAATAGCTGGGATATGCGCCTGGCTGTTGTTGTTGACAATGTCTTGTCCTCGACAAAGGATGTTTAACCCGCAAAGGTTGCTTGATGAACGAAAAACGATTAACCCATTTAAAGGCTCTTGAGAACGAGTCGATTCAAATTTTCCGCGAGGTAGCGGCGGAATTTGATAACCCCGTTATGCTGTACTCGGTTGGTAAAGACTCTTCCGTATTATTGCACTTGGCGCGTAAAGCGTTTTACCCGGGCAAAATTCCTTTCCCGCTCATGCATGTGAACACCACCTGGAAGTTCCGCGAAATGATAGAGTTTCGTGACCGCATGGCGGAAAAATATGACTTTGAGCTTATTGAGTATATTAACCAAGAAGGTGTCGAAGCGGGTGTAGGGCCGTTTAGCCATGGTAGTGCTAAGCATACCGACATTATGAAAACGCAAGCCTTGAAGCAGGCATTGAACAAATACAAATTCGATGCGGCTTTTGGCGGTGCGCGCCGCGACGAAGAGAAGTCACGTGCGAAAGAGCGCGTTTATTCGTTCCGCGACAAGAATCACCGGTGGGACCCGAAAAACCAGCGCCCTGAGCTTTGGAACATATACAACGGTAAAGTGGATAAAGGCGAGAGCATTCGCGTGTTCCCTCTGTCGAACTGGACCGAGCTGGATATTTGGCAATACATCTATTTAGAGAATATTGATATTCCTCAGTTGTACTTGGCTAAAGAGCGTCCGGTCGTTGAGCGTGACGGCACATTGATTATGGTCGACGACGAACGCATGCCGTTAGAAGACGGCGAAACGCCAGAAATGAAGATGGTGCGCTTCCGTACCCTGGGCTGTTACCCGTTAACCGGCGCAGTCGAGTCTGACGCGGCAACTTTGCCTGAAATTATTCAGGAAATGTTGCTGACTAAAACGTCAGAGCGTCAGGGCCGGGTTATCGACCACGATAGCGCGGGTTCTATGGAGAAGAAGAAAATGGAAGGGTATTTCTAATGAGCCACGCATCACCATTAATTGAAAAAGACATTCTGGCGTACTTAGAACAGCATGAAAACAAAGAGCTGCTGCGTTTTATTACCTGTGGCAGTGTCGATGACGGTAAAAGTACGCTAATTGGCCGTTTACTGCACGACAGCAAAATGATCTTTGAAGACCAGCTGGCCGCCATTACTGAAGACTCGAAAAAATCCGGTACTCAGGGCGACGAAGTGGACTTAGCATTGCTGGTTGACGGCTTGCAGTCTGAGCGTGAGCAGGGCATTACCATTGACGTGGCGTACCGTTACTTCTCAACCGACAAGCGTAAGTTCATTATTGCGGATACGCCGGGGCACGAACAGTACACCCGTAACATGGCGACCGGCGCTTCAACCTGTGACCTAGCGGTAATTTTGATCGATGCCAGTCAGGGCGTGCAAACCCAAACCCGACGTCATAGCTATATTTGTTCATTGTTAGGCATCAAGCATGTCGTAGTTGCCATAAATAAAATGGATCTGGTGGACTATTCGCAAGATGTTTATAAGCAAATTCAGGACGACTACCTGAAGCTGGCGGGTTCGTTGGAAATTCCGGATATTCGTTTTGTGCCAATTTCAGCGTTGAAAGGCGACAACGTGGTTAACCGCAGTGAAAAGCTGGACTGGTTCCGCGGCTCGACGTTAATGGAATACTTAGAAAACGCCGAAATTGACCAGCCTCAGGATACGGAAGAATTTCGTATGCCGGTGCAGTTGGTGTGCCGCCCTAACTCAGATTTTCGCGGTTTTCAGGGAACTATTACTGCGGGATCCGTTAAAGTCGGTGATACGGTTCGTGCCTTGCCATCAGGTAAAATTTCCACCATTAAGTCTATTGTGACTTTTGATGGTGAGTTAGACGAAGCGCACGCTCCTATGGCGGTAACCCTGACACTGAACGATGAAATTGATATTAGCCGTGGCGACATGATTGTGCGCAAGGACAACTTACCGCACGTGTCGAACCGCATGCGCGCTAAAGTCGTGTGGATGCACGAAAAAGGTCTTGAACCGCATCGCGAGTACTACATTAAATTCAACTCTAAGTTCACCCGTGGCGAAGTTACGGAAGTGCATCACCAAATTGATGTGAATACGCTGAAAGAAAAAGAAGCCGGGAAACTAGAACTGAATGAGATTGGGCTGGTTGATGTGCACATTCATGACCCGGTGGTGTTTGATGCGTATCAGAAACACAAAGAAACAGGGGCCTTTATCATCATTGACCGTATGACTAACGTCACTATTGGCGCAGGCATGGTTGATGAAGCGTTATCTTCTGATAACGAGGAAACAGGCCGCAACGAGTTTAGCGAATTTGAATTAGAGCTAAATGCGTTGGTTCGCAAGCACTTCCCGCATTGGGGTGCCAAAGATCTGCTGAAATAATCCAATGCCGGATATCATCGCTTTAACCGGGTTACTGATTCTTATGGTTGTGCTGCTGATAAAGTTTCAGCAGTACAGCGCCAGAATTTTCGGTGGGGCGATGTTGGTTACCTTGGGAACCGGCTGGATCTCAGTCGATGAGCTGCTTGCTAACGCCGCTAACCAGGGCTTAGCAACACTCATTATGCTGATACTGATTTCCTTTGCCCTTGAAAAAACCGGCTTGCTACGCAAAGTAAGCCGGTTTTTATTTACGGACTCCGAGCCCGCCAGCGTTTGGCGAACCATGGGTCTAAGTGCATTGGCGTCGTCGGTCCTAAATAACACCGCCGTAGTGGCTGCACTGCTCAACTCGGTGCGTAACAATAAAAAGGTTGCCGCTTCACGGTTGCTTATTCCTTTGTCCTACGCCTCAATTATGGGTGGCACGCTCACCCTCATTGGTACTTCGACCAATCTTATTGTTAACTCCATGTTTACCGATACCGGTCATGCTGGTTTTAAGTTTTTTGACTTCACTTTAGTGGGTGCCATTGTATTAACTGGCGGACTTATTACGCTGTTTATTGTTAGCCGCTTTCTCCCTCACCACGAAAACGGCAGCAAAGAAACCACCGAATACTACGTTGAAGCTGAACTTAATGACGACTCACCCTTAGTGGGTAAGCATGTCGATGAAGCTGGATTACGTCATTTAGAAGACCTATTCCTAGCCGAAATTGTTCGCAAAGGTGGCCATGAAGTATTGAGGCCAGTGGCACGCTACGACGTACTGCAAGCGGGTGATAAACTTCTGTTTAGTGGTGACATCAGCAAAGTAAAAACACTCAACCAGTTCGACGGTTTAAAACTCTTTGCCGACGACAGTGGCTTAGAAACTCATCAGTTAACGGAAGTGATTATAAAAGAAGAGTCGGTTTTAACCGGACGCACATTAAAGTCTACCGGCTTCCGGGCCCGATTTGATGCCGCCGTTGTTGCTATTCGTCGTGACGGCGGGAAAATTAGCGGTAAGTTAGGTGAGGTTAAACTGCAAGCTGGAGACTTCTTGCTATTAGCGACAGGCCCTGACTTTGCCTCGCGTACGAACTTGAGTAAAAACTTTTACGTATTAAGCGGTGTCGAGCCAGAAAACATGCTCAGTGGCTGGCGCGAAAAGCTGACTTTGTATGGTTTCTTAACCATGATTGCAGCTACCGTCGTCACTGGAGCCTCGCTTTTTTACGGTGTGTTATTTTTGCTGGGAGCCTTGCTGTTCTCCGGCTGCCTGAACGCGAATGAAATAAAGCGCCGCTTTCCGGTCGAAATTTGGGTCATAGTGGCCAGTGCGTTATGCATCGCAGAGGCTTTAACCAATACCGGGGCTTCGGCAGCTATTGCCGAATTTGCACGTTCAAGTTTGGCTGGTCACACGCCGTTTGTGTTACTCGCTGGCGTATTCTTAATTACCTATATACTGACTGAAGTTATTACCAATAACGCCGCTGCGGCATTGATGTTTCCTGTGGCTTACAGTTTGTCGCTAGGTATGGGGGTTGACCCGTTCCCCATTATTTTGGGTGTTGCTTTTGCGGCGTCGGCCAGTTTTATTACGCCTTATGGCTACCAAACCAATCTAATGGTATTTAACGCTAGTAACTACCGTCTGAAACATTTTTTATACAGCGGCGTGCCAGTGGCCTTAACCTATATTTTACTGACGCTGTTTGCTATTCCTCTTGTGTTTCCATTCGCATAAGTCGAGCAGCACAGCACTAGCTACGTTTACATTATTGGAAATAAAAGCGGAGGGTAGTAATCACTGCCTTCCGCTTTATAATATGTGGAACATTAAATTAAAGGAACAGTTACCAGCCTATGGTAAACCCTAGCAGCACGTCATTGATTAGTAAGGGGAATGCGGCTCTTTCTGAAGGCAACTATAAGCGTGCAATTCGGTTGTACGTTCATGCTATGGTGCGTGATGAACGCCTTGTTTCAATGGCTGAGTTTAACCTGTCGTTGGCCGCTGAACGTTTGCGGGAACAGTTGCCTGAAGCTGATGAAATAACGCCAGAGAAACTAAGCATATCTGATACTCGTAGTTTCCAGGACACTTTGCTGAACGACGTTATTAATACGCCATGTAAGAGGTTTGTCGCAGCTGAAGAGAACGTTGCGCAGGCATTGTATGCGTTAATTTGGGGGGCTGTGGATATGCCCCAGAATAAAGCCCTTAAGCTATTGCGCAGTCATACTACTGAAAAAGTTGAGGCAAAGCCTGAGCTAATCTTTGCTCCTAAACCCCAGGTGAAAAAAGGCGTTCCGGCAGGCCCCGTTAAACTGCCTGATGGCGTTTATCAGCAAGTATTGTCGTCTCTCGAAAGTAGTCCAGATTATGTGACGAAGGTGGCTGCGAAGCTTGCCGAAAACGAGGCAGGCATAGGCGAAATTATTGAAAACTTTGATGTAGCTAACACACTGCTTGTCTCCGTTGTTATGCCTACCTATAACCGTAGCGCCATTATTTTTGATGCCATTGCGTCGGTGCTACAGCAGTCTTACGAAAATTTTGAGTTATTGGTATGTGATGACGGCAGCACTGATGACACTGAGGCTAAAATTCAAAGCCTTGATGATGATAGGGTGCGTTACTTACAACAAGGAAATGCCGGAGCGGCAGCCGCGCGAAACTTAGGTTTGTCAAAGGCTCGCGGTGATATCATTTGTTATTTGGATACAGACAATTATTGGCATCCAAACTATCTAAAGCTAGTTGTTACCAGCTTTCAAAAAAATAATGGCCGCTCGGCGTTGTATTTTGATTTTATTGATTACCAGGTAAAAGCCAGTGGTGATATAGAGATTCGCTCTACTCATCGCCCTGAGTTTAATCACGAACGTTTAATTACTAAGCCATTTATTGACTTGAACACTTTTGCTCACAAGCGTGAACTTTACGACGCTTTTGGTGGGTTCGACCCAAGTTTAACGCGCCGACAAGACTACGACTTAATGCTGAAGTACACCTGGCTTCGTGATCCGCTTCATGTGCCGTTATTTTTAGCCTTATATCAGCGTAACGACCAGCTTGAACAAATTACTCAGGTACGAAAGGGCGATGACAGTTGCATTCCTATTATTAACCGAAAGATAGAACAATACTTTACGAGTGGTTTGCCCACACCGGTACAAAAGCCGATGGAAAAGGTGTCAGTGATTATTTGGGATCACTGTCGCAATCATTTCTCTAAGCCTTATTCTGTCGCTGAAGCCTTGTCGCGTCGCTACAAAGTCGAGCTAATTTCGTTCGACTTTTTTGACGAAGGTATTTTTGGTCCACTTAAAGACGATAACCCCGATTTTGAAACCAAGTACTTTAAAGGTTCAGATTTCCCGAGCTTTTTTGATGCGTTCAAGGCGGCTATGGATGCGGTTACCGGCGACATTATGTACGTGGTAAAACCGCGAGTGCCAAGTTTAGGCTTGGCGATGGCAGTGAACTATCAGCGTGCAATACCTTATGTATTAGAAATTAACGATTTAGAAACGGTGGTCAGCTCGCCGAAAGCGGGCGATGAGCACAAAGAAGTGCGCTTTGAAGACGTTAAACTAAAGGATAAAGCGCTACGTAGCCCTTATTCCGACTTGTGGTCACATTTACTCGACCCATTCGCTAAACGCTCGCCGGTGGTCATTACCCACAACAAAGGGCTGGATGCACATTACAACTCTAATACCTTGTATATGCGCAACTTGAAAGACGAACAGGTGTATAGCCCGGATAACTATGACCGTGACCGTATTCGTGAGGAGCTAGGCTACAGCAAAGATGACCGCATTATTCTATTCGGCGGCCTGCTGCGTAAGCACAAAGGCATATACGAACTGGTCGAGCTGGTAGAGCGTTTGGGGGATTCTCGCTACAAGCTCTTGTTTGTAGGCTCTCGGCCAACCCCTGACCAGGCTAAGCTAGTTGAACAGTATAAAGACACCATAACGGTATTGCCGCCGCAGGATCGCATCGGCATGGCACGTATTAACTACGCTGCGGATCTCGTGATTCTATGGTTGAACCCCGAGGTACCGGCGAGTCACTATCAGTTCCCTTATAAAGCGACCGATGCCTTTGCTATGCAGACGCCGGTTATCGCTAACGACATTTCTGACTTAGGCGACCTAGGCCGTCAGGGGTACTTGAAGTTGGTTCCGTTTGGCGACTGGGACGGCATGGTTGCGCAAATTCAGCAGCTGTTTTCAGACACCGCCGAGACGGGACGCATGACCGATGCCGCAAGACGTTTGTATTTGCGCCAGTTCTCGTTTAATGCGGCATTGGGCAGCTTTGAACTGGCTGCACAGCGAGCCAAAATGGTAAGCGAAACCGCCTATGACTGCTCAAAAGACTTTGTTAAGTGGTTTAACTTGTTTTACCACGCCGCCAGCGGCAATAGTGATACCTTTATTCAGCCGCAACAACAGCGTAACTTGCAGTTGCTGAATAACCAGTCCGGTCAGAGCGTTAAAGGGTTTGGTGAGGTTGACGTTGATGCGCACATTCGTTTTGTCGAGCCTCAAGCACTGCCCGATTTGAACTTAGCTGGCGATGTGGCTTTGGTGAAGGCATCAAGTGCATCTGTCGGTTTAGATGCAGCGCGCTTAATGACACAGCGAGCTGGTAAAGACATTGAAACGGTTGTAGTTACTGGAGAAATAGCGCGTATTGAGCAAGTTCTGTCTGATGTTCTGGAAAATAACTCGATAACATCGTTAACCGTCGTCGATGAGTTTGCCTTCCCATGCCGTGACTGGTTAACGTTCGCACAGAGTGCGGCGGAGAGTTCTTTATGTGGCGCTTTTAACGGTGTTGAAGAGAGTATCGAAGACGGAACAGATTATATTTTCGGCCAGCGAGAAACGTGGCTAAAAACTTTAATTGCCGGGAACACCAAAGACCTTAGCTCGGTTAAAGCAACACACCGGGATTTTCTCATTGTCGATGTCAGTAAGGCTCAGTCTTATAATCATAGTGCTATTCAAGGCTCTGTGTATTTAAAAGATGTAGCTAAGGTTGATGAGCTACAAGGACAGCTTAAACATGACATTTGTGTTGTTATGCCTTGCATTGATACTGAAAAAGGTTTGGCCTGTGCTGCACGTTTACAGGCTAAATCTGGTATAGCGGCTGACTACGTGGTGTCAGTGGACAGCAAACGGCAAGGCTTTATTAATACGCTCAACCAAACCGCTCGGATGAGCGACGCTAAATACGTGGTTTATCTTGCCGAGGATGCTTTACCAGGCGAAAACTGGTTGAAGATTGCTTATGAACAATTAGAACAAAGCGGTAAATCGGTATTAGGTTTCAATTGTGGTAAGTGGCATGGGCGCATCGCTGCCTTTGGTATGGTGCGTAAAGACTGGATCTACAGCATCTATGAGCAGGCCATATTGTTTGATGGTTATAAGAGCCATCGAGCAGATAATGAAATTACTGTTATTGGGCGTGCGCAGAACGAGTTCATTTATTCGGTTGAGTCTGTGTTGTTTGAAGATGACCGGCGCAAGGACTTTAGGGGTAAGGAAACCTTTGCCGGTAACTTCTCACTCGATGACCGCAACTTGTTTGTTGAACGTTTTGACCGAGGCTTCGACGAAGCCGTCAATGCTAAAAAACTAAAGCCACTTGAAAGCGAATACATTAACAAATGGGTTCGTTCCCAGCTGAAAAAAGACAACTTTGTGCTTTATCGGATTATTGGCAATGACTTGGTGCCACGCCATAAAAAAGGTCAGTCTCGGGAGAATATTCAATTTATTCTGGAGAATGAGCCAGAGCTTCCGCGCTGTGAGAAACGCTTTATTATTAATCGTATTATTGACCCTAACGAGCTTAAAGCAATTAAGGAGCTGTTGGAAAAGCATAATATGCCTTATACCGTCATACCCTTTGAGAAAAAAGAGTATGATCAAATTGGTTTGGACACATCGGTACTGAGTGAGTTAAAGCAGCCTTATACTGAGTATCTGGAGGTTGTTCAGCAGCGTATTGCCTTGGCTATGGCTCGGCCTAAAAATAACTATGTTATGAATAATAATGGTGCCCGTAATTTTGCGCTTAATGACGGACGCAAGCGAGCTTATTGGGTTTTGCCCTTTGACGGGAACTGTTTTATTAGCCTTACTGCGTGGCAAGAAATACGCGGTTCAGTGTTGCGTCAACACAATACGCAGTATCATATTGTGCCAATGGCCAGAATTACTGACAACGCTCAGTTATTGCGAGAAGGTTTTAGGCCAGAAGCTATAGAGGAGCCTCAGATACTTTTCCGAAACGATGCGAAAGAAACCTTTGACGAAAACTTCTGTTATGGGCGTCGACCTAAAGTGGAAATGTTCTGGCGCTTGGGTTATTCAGGTAAATGGGACCTCTATATTGATGATAAATGGGATCTTCCAAGGCCCAAGCTGAGTCCGGATGTCGGGAATTATGTATTCTCAGGCTGGGTTGCGCGTTTAAACTCAGGTATGCAACAACTGGAAGTCCAGGATGATAAAGGCTCTAAGGACCGCTACCGTGCTCGTGCTGATGCAATAATTCAGACTCTCGATCAGATTGAAGAAGGGTCTTTGCAAGGCAAAATTGACGCACTTATTAAAGAGAAAGGTAAGTATTAGGATGAAGAAGTTATTGTTGCATATTGGTACAGGGAAGACCGGGAGTACTACCATACAAGAGGCTATGGCTATGTTAAGGGATAATGGGGACTTACAGGGTTTATCCTATCCTAAAATAGCCAATAATAAACATCATAATCGCCTTTGCACACTCGTTATGCCTCACGAACGAATTCGACGTGATATAAAAACAAAGTATCCAGAGGAAAACGGCACTTACAAAGAGTTTGTCGAACGAGTGGAATGCCTCTTCCACGAAAGTGCACATGAGAGTGATAACTTAGTGCTTAGTGGAGAGTTTTTTTGTGGTTATACAACGGATGAAATCAAGAAATTTAAAGAGCTTTTAATCGGTTCAGGGTTTAATGACATAAAAGTACTACTCTATTTTCGAGATCCTTGTTCACTTTACTTATCCCAAATTCAACAACGAATAAAGGCATCGTCAAGGTTCTCAAATCCTTATAAATATCAATTTGATTACCCCGGATTATATAAGCGTTGGCGTGACGAGTTTGACGATGTAACTGTTCGTCATTTCGACCGTTCAGTTCTAATTGGTAATGATGTAGTGGATGACTTTCTAAGTGTTGCTAATGACTACTTTGGTACCAGTTTGGGCAAGCCTGCTAACTTAATGCCTACTAACGAATCTTTAACGGTAGCCGGAATGCTCGTGCAACATGACTATCGTAAAAACTTTTACGGTGATGCGGATAACGTAATGCACTCTGACAGCAACCGTTTGGTCAAGCAAATAAACAAGGCAGAGAAGGAGCTAGACTACTCAAATAAACCAGCATTACGTCCAGAGTTAAAAAGGCAAATTAGGGCCAATAATGAGAATGGTGTTAAATGGGTGCGTGAAACATTAGGGATTGACTTAGGTTTAAATGAAAAGTCTGAAACTAAGTCTACAAAGCGTTTTAGGCATAACTTACTGGATATTATTGAAGTGAAGGACGAGGACTTGCGAGCGAAAGAGCTCATAATGTTATCTATCGTCCGCAAGTTATTGAGAAAGAGGAAGACGCAGTAGTCCTGTTGTTTTATTTCTTAAAGGCATCGAGCAGTGCTTCTTCGCAGTGCTCGTCTTGCCTATTCGCATCACTTTGTTTAACTTTGGGTTTACTAGTGTTTGCTTTTTCCTTTGACGAATTTATCGCGTCTTCGAAATTGCAAAAGAAATGAGACATAACAAACTCAACTCCATGCGGATTCACACTCCGCATGTTAGGTTCGAAGAAAGCTCCTTTAAAAGGTGTGCTGTTAATTATTTCATAGGAGGGGAAATAGTCTATATAATCAGTACCTTCACTCAAGCTTGCGGCAACGCTTCTCAAAATAGATTTTGATCGCATTGTTGCAACCAGTACGTGTTGGCCGGAGTTTGTAGCCGTTAGGGGAACGGGAGAAACCGTAAGGATGAACTTTAACTTACTGTTCATTTTGCGCATGCGATTCAGTGCTTCTTCAAGATTGCTTTTGATTTGGTCGAAACTTTGGTTCTCAAATAAATGCTGGTTTTCATCAAAGTCCCCAGCTACAGTTCCTGGACACATTGGATATTCAAAGTCGTTTTTATCAGTCCAGCTTTCTGTTAATCCTAGAGTGAATACAAAGTAATTTGCTTGCTCTACAGAGTGCCGAAACGCATTAATTGTGACCTTTCTCAAGCGTTGGAGCTCATCGAGGTTTTCAAAGCCGTGAGGCTCAATTTTAGGTCTGAAAGGGTCGATAAAACGGTTGTTCTGTTCCCAAAAAATATCTGGAACTTCTTCTCCTTGAGCCCATTTAACCCATTGTAGTAGAAGTGACGTGGTGTAGATATTGGCTGTTCTCGCGCTAAAAACGTCGTAGTTAAATAGCGAAGATTGTTCAGCTGTTAGGTTTGGAGGCTTTGGTTCAGTAATTAACCAGTTGAAACCACGTTCACGAAGGGCTTTGCCAATGTGTTGAGCGAAGCACGAACCGTAAGTCGCAATTTTATCCGAAGGTCTCAGTTTGAATTTTGGTTGCCAGAGTTGTTCAATGTCAAACATTGATCGGCTCCCGACTGCAGTTTTCCAAAACGCTTTGTCGGGTAGACTTTCATACGGATTCATATAAATTTACTCATATCGTGTATATAGGAAACTTTTATTTGAGTATACCGGACTTAGCTTTAAGATCTAACACTAAGCCTTAAGATAGAGGAATATTACTAAGTGAAGCAGTCGATAGTTGTTATTGGTAACAGTCATGTTGCAGCCTTAAAAAATGGATGGGACTCTATTTCTGCCGCGTTTCCGGAAACTGACATCCGGTTTTTCGCTGCAAGATCTAGCGTTTATAAAAAGTCGTCAAAAATGGCTTTGCGAGAGCAAAATAAAAAAGTAATTCCGCAAACAAAAGAGCTGATAGATAGTTTTGCTGCGACGTCTGGGGAGCCTTCTGGGCAGATTGATTTAGAATCGACTAATTGCATTATTTATTGTGGGTTCACGCCCCGTATTCGCTCTGACTTGGCAAGAAGTTATTCGGCTTCCGTATTAAAGTTGATGGTGAATCATTCGTTGCGACGAGGATTGTTTGGTTTATCTCATGATCAAAACATATCTAAATATGTCGATAAGATACTTTTTTTACCGCCTCCGGCTTTCGCTGAACTAGACGGTGACCAAACTCCTGCGACTGACTACCCTTTGGAGTTTACTCGATACAAAACGGTGTTGAGCAATCACCTTTCGGAAATTGGTATAGACTTACTTACTCAACCTAAAGAAACTCTTAATCGAGATGGTAAAACCTTAGCAAAATTCTCTGTTGGAAGCGTAAAGCTGACTCCGAATGGAAAAGAAAAGCTACATGAAGAGCGTGATATAAGTCATATGAATAAGAGCTTTGGAGAGCGAGTTTGGCGCCAGCTGTTATCCGAGCATTAATTGTGCTAGCAAAAAGCGTACAAATCCCATAAGAAGTATCGATCTTTACTGGAAAATACAGTTGAATGTTGTACTATTGTAAAGATATGGCCTTGTGAAGCGAGTGGATGCTAGCAGGAGTTTAAAAGCAAGGACGTTGAACAACCACTAACTTAGGATTCTACTATGAAAAAAATATTAACATTAGTATTGGCAATGGCAGCGTTAGCATCAGCTTCTTTTGTGGCAAATGCGGAAGTCGTACGCCTTCCGCCAAGTAACATTTCAGCTGTGCTTATTGATAAAGACAATTTCGGTGGCTGTATGGCGCAAGTCGATATTGATATCAGCGAGACAGCTCCTTCTTGTGGCAGTTCTTATATAACGTTTGATTGTGACGGAGATTTCCAGGATCCATCAGTTGGTAATCGTTTTTTGGAAATGGCACAAGTAGCTTATGTAACAGGTAAAGGTATGCGTTTTTCAATTGACACTAACCTTCAACATAACGGTTTCTGTGTTGCTACCCGTGCCGACTTAAAATAATAAGTTGTTGCTGCAGTGACTATGAAAAAGCTACGGCATAATGCGGTGGCTTTTTTGTTTTTATAAGGAGTTCAGCATGAAGTTCGCAATGAATTTGGCGGCTTTTTCAGTTGTTTTTGTGGCTGCTCTTGCCTATTTCAGTCTCCAATCGGATGGTAGCTCGTCGCAAGAAATCGCTTCAACAGGTGGTTCTGACAGTAAGTCGGTGGCTAGAAAGATCACTAACGAGGGAACGCAATTGACCAGCCAGACAGTGGAGAGTGAGCCAAAACGTGAACAGCCGGTAACCCAGCTGCAAGACAATGAAGATGTTGAAAAAACTGCAGGCTCAAAAGTTAAGCGTCATTTAGGTGAGCGTCTAAATCCTGAAACACATGTTCCGGGAGGGGCGCCAGAACTACGGGTTGTTGGTGAACCGATGGACCCTGAAAAGGTATACCCAAATTCAGGCGCCAAGGAATTTAAATTAGTGGGTAAGCGTATTACAGATATAGAGAATTACCTTGGAGAAGGTGCTGAAACGCCACAGTATATTGGTGAACGAATTGCATCAAAAGATATTCAATAATAAGTGTTAAAAAGCAAAATAAAAAAGGGCCTCAAGGCCCTTTTTTATTGAACATTCAGTCGCTGAACAGTAGCCTATAGCAATTGTATTTAAAAGGGCTAGCAGTATGTCTTCGAGGAAAGGAAGCTCCCACATGGCAGGCACCAGCATCATTGAACGTGTTTTTCGCAAAGTGACCAGACGAAAGGTGAAAGTACCCCCACATCGTGACTCATCAAAAGACCTGTCGTTTATTCAAAAAATAGAAACATCGCCATTTTTTGACGCTCGATGGTATATTGAACAGTATCCACAGGTGTCCTCTTCAGCTTTAAAGCCCGCTGAACATTATTATTGGCAGGGGGCTGAGGAAGGACTTAACCCCAGCACTGCTTTTGATACTCAGTTTTACTTAGAACGTTACCCCGATGTTGCTGAAACGGGTATGAATCCGCTACTGCACTTTGTATTGCATGGACTAGCGGAGGGAAGGCATCCTCGCGAAGACAGACTGTCACTGTTAGATGATAAGCTATGGTCAGGGCACGCGCCAACAGCGCTCAAAGAGCTGGAGTCTATTTTTAATGATGCTACCGAGGCTGCAACGGAACGCCATGCGGCAGCTTGGCATATTGCTCGCTACCAAGTCTTTTGTGGTGACTATAAAACCGGTTTGGTGTTGGCTGAAAAAATGGCCGAGCTTTTACCTGAACAGCGTATGGCGAAAAACCGCATACTGCTAGAAGCGTGTTGTTACTTAAAACTAGAGCAACAGCAAACGGCTGGACAGCTATTGAAAGCGTATTTAGCGCTTAACCCTAACGATGTGGACTGTCGGCTAATGCTTGCTAACGCATTAGACAGTGATAAAGAGCGTCTAAAAAACATTTCCGAAGCTTATGAGCGCCAGGGTTTCTTGGGCATTGAGAGGCTTGATGCATCAAAACCATTGAGCTTTTTTAATTTGGGCTCAAGCTGGGCGCAAAATGCCTTTAGAGTGCCGGAAGCAGAACAAACTGAAAAAATCACTATTATTATGCCGATATTCAATGCCGAAGAGCGTATTGAAGTGGCGGTTCGCTCACTGCTAAACCAAACTTGGCGTAACATCGAAGTAATTGCGGTGGATGACTGCTCTACGGATAAAACGGTTGAAGTGCTTCAACGTATGGTGAGCGAAGATGACCGATTAAAGGTGGTTCAACAACCCCAAAATGCCGGGGCTTACCCCGCGCGTAACCGAGGTTTAAAAGAAGCAACGGGCAACTTGGTTACCACTCATGATGCGGACGACTGGTCGCATCCACAAAAGCTTGAACAACAAGTTCTGCTGCTAAGAGAACAGCCGCAAGCTCAAGGCGTCATTTTAAACTGGGTGCGTGCTACAGATGACTTACACTTTACCATTAACTGGCGCCCCTCTGACCGCATTGTGCATTACAGTCATTCTTCCTTTATGTTGAAACGAGAAGCGATAAATGCAATTGGGCAATGGGATGAAGTAAGAATAGGCGCCGACACGGAGCTAATTTGGCGAGCCCAGCACCATTTTGGAAAAGAGTCGATCATACACGGCAATAGCGGCGTCCCTTTCGCGTTCGCGTTAGACGATGAGGGTTCGTTAACACGCACAAAAGCGACTCATGTCAGTACTGTGTATTACGGGTTGCGTCATGTTTACCGGGAAATTTGCCGCTGGTATCACCGCGAAGGTTTAGATCCGACTGCGAAGACAATAATTCCTCGTGCAATGACCTCGAAAAGCCTGGAGTGGCGAACGTTTGACCTGTTAGTCATTGCTGATTTTGCGAGTAAAGAGTCCAGTAACCAGTTGCTTGAACAAGTGAGAAACCAAAAAACACCGGGTCAGAAAATTGCTTTGCTGCATTGGCCGGCTTTTGGAAAGCGACAACACCGTTTTTGTGATAATTATTTTGAGCTATTGCATGAAGGCTTGGCTGAGCCTGTGGTGTTTGGTGATAATATTGCTGTGAGTAACGTTCTGGTCGCAAATGGTGAGCTATTAACGACGCCTGTTGCTTCTTTGCCTGACTTTAAGGACGTGAAGACAGTTAAGGTTGTGAAAACAGAGATTACAGAAGATGAAAATCAGCAGGCAGAGAGAAACGCCTGCGAGTTTTTCGGTACCAACAATTGCGTATGGATTAACACGTTAGAATGACACAATCATCTGTAGAGCAAAAACTTGCTGATATTAAGGCTGTATTAGCTAAGCAGGAACAACAGCAAAAAGAACGTCTGGGCATGGTTAATCGATTGCTTGGCGACTTCGCGTCGTTCAATAAGGCTGAGCGTAAGCGACTTTTAGAAAGTGTCAGTGCACAAATGCCCAGTGTTGAGCTTTCGGAAGCCTTTGTGCGGCAGGCTGCAACAGTAGGGGCGGAGTTAAAGTCAGCCGCGTCATTTAGAGACTGTCTAACCCGGGCAACAAGGCGTCGGCAATTATCGGGTTTTAGAAATGAGTTAGCACTAAACAATAAAGCTAGAGGCTACCGTTTTGTTCGAGCTTTAGGTGTGAGCCACCCCAAGCAACTAACAAAAGCGCTGAAGCTGGATGACATTGAGCTGCAAGCTAACACCGTGCTTAAACCAACAAACGGCTCGTCAAGCAATGGTCTGTTTATTGTTCTGAATGAGCGTTTAATAGAAGTGAAGTCGGGACAAACCGTTGCGTCAGAAAAAGAACTGAGAGAAAAAGCCAAAAGCTTAATGGCTAAAAAAGCCATAAAACGCAACCGCTGGGTGCTAGAAGAACTCATTGCCGATGTCGATGAAAACAGCATTACACCGGCTCGAGATCTTAAATTTTACTGCTTTTATGGAAAATTAGGCTTTGTTTTGGAAGTGGACCGAGAGGAAGGTGGGCGCTACTGCGAGTGGTTACCGAATGGAGAGCGAGCAGAGACGGGGCGTTACCGGAACCAGCAGTTTGAAGGTACAGGGTTCACTCAAGAGCAGGCTAAGCTGGCTTTGTCTGTTAGCGAGCAAATACCCGCGGCCTTTATGCGAATTGACTTTTTACGCAGCAATAACCAGTTTGTTTTCGGCGAGTTTACGCCGCGACCAGGGCAATATAATGCCTTTAATACAGATTTTGATCGTTATTTAGGCGAATGTTACCTGGAAGCAGAGGCGCGGTTACAACAAGATTTGATTAACGGCAAGTCGTTTAATTCCTTCAAAAAGGTGGTGCGTAAGTGACAAGTTCGGCTTCCGTGTTTAAGGATTACCTGAGTGCTGGCTTTAGCAGTGATAACTGTTGCAGTTACGCTGTTTCTCTTGCCGCTGCGCGCCGTGGCTTGCAGGTCGAGTGGCTGGGGAAACCGTTTTTCAAACACCTGAGGGTGCCGTTAAATAAAGCCAATCAATTGGGTAACCTTTATCGTATTTCGGACGGCAACCGCCGGATTATTTTTAACAAGACATTGCCGCTTCATACCTCTAAAGATGTGTTAAGAGCGGTTAAAGATAAGTTTGAATCGGCAGCAACATTATCTGACTATGGCGTTACAACAACGACCCCTGAACTTTATGATTTAGACGACAGAAAGGCACGTAAACGGCTTTTTAAAAACGTGACTTATCCAGTGGTGATTAAGCCGGTTAAAGGCAGCATGGGTAAGAATGTATTTGCTAATATTGAAAATAAAAAAGAGCTAAAACAGGCTGTTAAGAAACTTTCGGGTAAGGTTGTTTGTGAGCGTTATGTTCAGGGAAAGGAATACCGTGTTTATGCCTTGGGTGGGCGTCCCGTTGCCGCGGTTCGGCGACAACCACCTTATGTCATTGGTAACGGAGCAGATACCATAGAAGAGCTCATAGAAGCTAAGAACCATGAGCGTAGAGAAAAGGCACTGCCCAGAATAAAAATTGATGAAGCAACCCGTTTAAAGTTAACAAAAGATAAGCTAACGCTTTCGTCTGTTCCATCGCTAAATACAAGTATCACTTTGTCTGACAAGTTAGGTCGCTCGAGTGGCGGTTTGATTGAACGTGTTGAACTGAGTGAGCTGAACGATGCGGCAGGGTTTTGCTCGAGTGTTCAGGCGGCCTTTCCCGAGCTAGAGGTTTTTGCGGTCGATGTCATTGATACCGACTCTGAGTTGGTTGCTATTGAAATTAATACTCGGCCGCAAATAAGTTCACTGTTAAATCCTGACCTTGGGGAGCCGTTTGATTTTGCTGATGCCTTTGTCCGGCACTGCTTTGAAGTACATAATAGTGAGCAGTCTGTTACTGCGCCTAATGCCAAATTATTGCTGGCTCAGCTGGAGCAAGGCGTATCTCGGGCCAGCTTCACTGGCAGTGAATTAGCCGATGAGGCTCCCGTTATTTCTGAGCCAAACGCAGCCTTATTGCATAACCAAGGGAATATCCATCAGCTAATCTTGCAGCGTGCTGCGTGGCAGCGCGGGTTTCGGGTAGAGAGCTTTATGAACAGCAAAGGGCATGCCCGTTGGTCAATTAGCAGTCATGAGAAAACGCTGCGGTTTCGTCAGAATATGCCGGCAGTAACGTCTCTAAAAACGCGAAACATAACCAATGATAAATTTGAGACTAAGCGTAAACTCGTGGATGCAGGAATAGCCGCTCCTGCCGGTGAAAAGTTTAAAGCAAATAGTACCGCTGCGGTTTTGAGTTGGTATCAACAGCAGCCTGAAGGTACCCGGGCGGTTGTTAAGCCTATTGACGGTGCTGGCGGGAAAGGGGTTACTTCAAACATACAGACAGCTGATGAGCTAAAGGCGGCATTAGAGTATGCTCAGTCTGAATGGGTAGTGGTTGAAGAACACATTACGGGTGACGACTATCGACTTATTTGTTCCGGGGGACGGTTTCTTGCGGCTATTCACCGATTGCCTGCTAGCGTGACAGGCGATGGTAAGCACACCATTGAACAGCTTATTGAGCTTAAAAACGAAGAGCGCCAGGCTAACCCTTATTTGAAAAAATGCGTGATACGCTACGATAAAGCAATGGCATATCGTCTGAAAAAACATGGCTGTAGCTTACAAACGGTATTACCTGAGAACGAAAAGCTGTATTTAAACGATATTGCGAACATAACCGCCGGTGGTGACAGTGTTGATGTAACTGAACAAGTACATGATGACTTTAAACGGTTAGCTGAGTCGGCTCAGTTAGCATTTACTGACTTAGCTTATTGCGGTGTAGATATTCTGGCGAGAGACATAATGGCGCCTATTGCGGAGCAGCGAACCGCAATCATCGAAATAAATGCGAATTGTGATGTGGCGTTGCATCACTTTCCTTCGGTTGGTTCGCCGCGCGATACGGCTGGCGAAATTATCAGTGACCTGTTTAATGCAATTGACCGAAAGCTGTCTGCGCAGTTCTTCCGTATTCGCGGCAAGGTAACTAATGTTGGCTACAGACTGTGGGCGTCCCGTCGCTGCGCTGCATTGAGCCTTGATGCTAACATAAAGAATCACGGTGAGTCGGTTGAAATTAGAGCTTATGGACCTCGAAGTGCTTTGGACCAATTGCACAATGAGCTAATAAAAGGCCCGAAAAATGCAGTGCCGACAGATGTGGTTTGCAGAGTGTTAAACGAGAGCAATAAGCATGACTGAATTAAGCACTCTGTTTAATAAGGAATATTACCTTGGGCGTTACCCCGATGTTGCTGATGCGAATGTTGATCCATTTCAGCATTATCTGGAGTTTGGTCGTTTTGAGGGGCGCTGGCCGGTGGCGTTGCGTAGCGAGAGTCTGTCACATTCAATTTGGTTTAGTGAAGGGGCACGCAAGGAGCTCTGGTCGTTAAAGGAGCAAGAAGCTGAAGATATACTGGCCCAAGCTGATGAGGAAGTCGCCCGTTGGGAGCTTGCGCGCTTTTATGCGGCGAATAATGATTGGAAACAGGTGGTTGAGCTTTTAGGGCCCTTAGAAAACCCGGATGGACTCGAATTGTTGAAAGCGTTAGTGCCACATCAAGGACCTTTCCAGGCATTACTTCAAGCGCTCACGAGAACCTCGCAGCTAGAACGGGCAAAGCAATTTGTAGCAGCGGATCACTGGCCTGCTTTTGATGCCCTGAGTCAGAACGACCATTATCTGGCACAAGCTATGGTGTCGGAGCCTCCGGATCGTTTAGAGCGAGTGAATCAAATTTATAAACGGGCAGGTTTGGCTGAGTTAACAAGGACTTCAGCGACTCCGTTTTTTGATTCGTTAATCTCTAGCGGTGTGCTGTGTATGCCTAAGCCGTGGCAAAAACGTCCTAAAGTGAGCGTAATAGTGCCGTGTTTTAATTGCGAAGAGACCTTAACTAATGCAGTTAACAGCCTTATGGCACAAAGCTGGCGCCGGTTACAGATTATTCTGGTGAACGATGCTAGTACTGACAACACTGCTGATGTGATGGCGAAGTTGGCAAGGCAGGATAAGCGCATTACGTTGGTTCATCTTGAGCAAAACGAAGGTGCTTACGGTGCGCGTAATGCCGGTCTCGATGTCAGTAAAGGTGACTTAATTACAACGCACGACGCTGACGACTGGTCTCACCCTGATAAAATAGCGAGTCAGGTATATGATCTGCTAAAACATCCTTCAGTTATGGCAAACCGCAGCGCATGGGTGCGTGCCGACAATGACTTTAACTTCTCACGCTGGCGCCCTGAAGCCTGCTGGGTATACCCGAATGTGTCGTCACTGATGTATCGGCGCCAGGTTTTTAAATGTCTGGGTTATTGGGATACGGTAACCGCAGATGGTGATACTGAGTTCTATTATCGACTATTGGCCGAGTATGGCGCTAATGCGGTACGAGATGTGTTATCGGCAGTTCCTCTTGCGTTTGGTCGTGTGGCTGAGCAGTCGCTGACACAAAGCGCGGCCACGCATATTAGCAGTATGCTGGGTGGAGCTCGGCGGCAATATCAAGAAGAAGCGGGGAGCTGGCACAGTAATGCGACGTCGCTCTATTTATCCCGATACCCGAAAAAGCGCCCATTTTTAGCTCCGTTATCACTGTGTCGCGGCACATCCGAAGCTGTTTTAGACAATCAGAAAATGCGATTGCAGGAAAGTACTTTGTTTGACGCAGATTATTACTTGCAGCGCTACCCCGACCTGAGAGCCGCAAACGTTGACCCGGCACTGCATTACTTACGCTTTGGTGCGGGGGAGGGACGTGACCCGTCAGATCGTTTCACCTCCAGTGGCTATAGATTCGCGCATCGGTTGCCCGAGTCGGATAATCCGCTGATTCATCATTTAACGCATTTAGAAACCACAAATGAAGGCGAAAGCCCGCTTGAGTTAATGACGGGTGAAGCCTGTTACGATAGTCGACCACTGCTTATGATTGTTGCTCACAGTACCAGTGGTGCCTCGTTTGGGGCGGAGAAAAGCTTACTGGATGTGCTGTCGATGCTGCGCGAGTCGTTTCGACTTTGGGTGGTACTGCCGAGCGCGATGAACCCTGGCTATGTTGAGGCTGTAAAAGAGCGTAGTGATATACAAAGCTTTTTGCCATTAAGGTGGTGGCAGTCCGGGCGACAGAATGATCAGGGTATTATGCACTTGCTAGAGCGCTGGATGAGTTATGTCTCGTTAGTCTACGTTAATACCCTAACGCAGCACGAACCGCTGTTAGCGGCGCAATACTGCAATGTACCGTCGGTGGTTCATGTACGAGAGCTGCCGGAGCACGATGATGCCTTATGTGACACCTTGCAGGCTGGAGCTGAACAGGTTCGTGAGCACCTGTTAAACCATGCGGACTATCTTATTGCGAATTCAATAAGCGTTGCCAATTGGATTCGTGAACCGGATCGAACCTCCGTGGTCCCGAACGTTATCGTACCTGAGCTCTATAGAAATGCCGTTCAGACTATATCGAAAAGGCCATTACGGGTTGGAATGCTTAGCAGTAACCTGGCGAAAAAGGGTGTAAAAGATTTTTATCAGTTGGCAGAGGCGCTGTATAATAGCAGCCAGTTTGAATGGCATTTGTTTGGCCCTGTAACCGATGCGCTGGAGGAGGCTAAAAAAGAGCATCCTAAGGCTAGTGTCACTCTTCACGGTTATGTGGATGAACCGGTCAAAGCCTTGAAACAACTGGATGTGGTTGTCAATTTATCGCACTTTCAGGAGTCGTTTGGTCGTTCGGTGTTAGAAGCCCTTGCAGCCGGAAAAGTTGTCGTGGCTTATGACTGGGGCGCTATTTCTGATCTACTGGCAGATGGTTCAGGTGTGCTTGTACCTTATCGGGATGTGGCACAAATAAGCAGTAAGCTGCAGCAGCTGGCAAACTCGAAAGAACTGTGTCGGTCAATGCAGAAAAAAGCGTTAGAAAGAGCTAGGTGTTACGATGCACAAGTTGTAGGCCCTGTACTTGTTGAGCAACTGTCTGCACTTTGCCGCTAATGTGTTAAAGCCGAAAGCTGAAAATTAAGGAACCTATGAACGTTATTTTGCATATTGGAGCGCCTAAAACAGGAACGTCGGCGATTCAGTTCTTTTTAAATGAAAACCGCAACCGTTTAAAAAAACACGGCTTTTATTACCCTGAGCATAATTTCGACCCGAACAATGTGTCTGGCGGGCATGCCAGCTTTGGTGCGCTTTTAGTGGAAGGTAATTTAGAAGAAGCGAAAGCGCTTTTGAAACAGTGGCTGAATGAAGCAAAAGCGTGTAATTGCCGTTTGTTGTTGTCTGCCGAGGCAATGTATCGTCGTCCTGAAAGTGTTGTTTCCTTATTTGAAGGGCACGAGTTGGGAGTGTTAGCTTACTTTCGGCATCCGCTTGAGTCACTTATTTCTAACCACAACCAGTCGATTAAGCGCCACTACTCAACACTGACTCTTGACGACTTTCTGTATAAGCAGGTGGGGGTCAATAACCGAGGGGTGAATGGCCAAATATTCTTTGACTGGCAAAAGGTTCTTAAAGACGACCAGCTAACTGTCCGGCCTTATTACTTTCCTACTTTTCATAAAGGTCGCATTGAACTCGATTTTCTAAAGCGAATAGGTATTGAAGGGTGGGCGGCAAATCGCTTTAAGCTGAAAAAAAGAAAAATTAATACAAGTTATACTGAGGGGGCGTTAGAAATAAAGCGCTTACTCAATGGCGTGCTGAATCCGGAAAAAAACCGAGAAAGCATTGTTATCGACAGGGTGTTACAAGGGTATTCAGATAAGAGTAACAACAAGCTAGACATTGGCAAAAAGCAGGCGGTTAACACAGCGGTTTTTAATGCCATTTCAGATCGCTACCAGAGATCTATGGAGCGGATGAGAGATAACTTACTGGCTTTTTGCCCTGATGATTTTATGAGGCCTCAAACAGTGGCGCCTTTAGCGCAGACAGAGGCACGAAAGTCTTTAGAAGATGTTATTAGTGCGTATAAGGAACTGTGCCGGCAGGAGCCAGAACTTATGGAGCGGTTACAGTTACGGCTGGCAGACAAGCTGCAGTCGGAAGAGCGTGATGAAATACCTTATGCACAGTTAAAGCTAGCCGAAATGATGGGGTTACCCGTTCGAGAGCCGAAGCCTAAACCGCCACTACCCAGTAATGCTCTGGATGTGTTTTTGTCTGAGAATTCTAAACCTGTCGATTACTTGCGCGAGATTAGTAAATGGTTGGAACGTTATGGCGATACTGAGTCCGCTTGCGAGGTACTCGATAAAGCGATAGAGATTGCTGCGAAAGGAGAAAATAAGAAGGCGCTGCAAAGATTACGAAAGACTTATCAGCAACGCCTGGAGACGCTCAACGAGGAAGATTAAACGTCGGTTCAAGATTAACACCAAAGTCTTCCTGTAATCGCGTTAGGTTGGGGTTGTAAGCTGGGTCGTGTTTTATCAGTGCGGCCCATTGTTTTTTCATGTAGGTAATTTCTCCACGCTCGCGAGCTTTCTTTTCGGGGCTGTCTTCCTTACCTCGTGTTTTCGATTCGTAATGGTAAAGCTCGGCGTATGGCGTCCACAGGTTACGATACCCCGCAGCCAGTACTTTTAGGCATAAGTCTACGTCATTGAATGCAACTTTTAGCTCGTTCTCGTTAAATCCACCTGCTTCGTCAAAGATGAACTTTTTCATCATTAAACAAGCGGCTGTAACTGCACTGTAATTCTGAACACTGGCGAGGCGCTGGCAGTAGCCTGGCGAATGACGGGTGAAGTTCTTATGGCCATGACCGGCAAGCCCCCATAGTCCAAGCACAACGCCAGCGTGTTGAATGGTATTGTCGGGGTAATAGAGTTTAGCGCCAACGCAGCCCACTCCCGGACGCTGTGCTTGCTGCGCCATTTCGCGTAGCCAGTTTTCATTAATGACTTCAGTGTCGTTATTTAAAAAACAAAGCAGTTCGCCATGTGCATGAGCGACCGCGAAATTATTAATGGCCGAGTAATTAAATGGCGCGTCGTAACGAATGACTCGCACATTATTGGACTCGTCCTGGATGTCGTTAAACCATTTCAGAGTTTGTGGACAGTCGCTCTGGTTATCGACGATTATAATTTCATAGCTGCTAAATTCAGTTTTCTGCAACACGCTGTTAATGCAGTTTCGGGTGATGTCTAAGGCATTACGTGTCGGTACAATAATACTAATAAGCGGTGTGTCGCTTTGGTTTTGTTTAATAGCAAAGTTTATTTTGCGAACGCCATTCTCTACAGCTGACTCAAACGACTCAACTTTGTCGCCTTGCTGCTCTAGCCAATTGGTAACCGCATGTTGACGCTTGGTTTCAATGGTAGCCTGTGGGTCGCCAATACTGACTTGTGGTGTGTGGTGCTCAAGAATAACCGGAATATGTATAACCCTTGGTTGACGCCCCAGAGATTCAATGGCGGCAATGAGCCTGACATAGTGATCATTCGTACTTTGGACAGCGTCGAAGGCGCTTTTTAAACAGCGTCCTTTAATTGCGTAAGCTGGGCCAATGTAGTCTTGTGCAGAAAATAAGTCAGGACTCCAGTCGGGCTTAAAATGGGGCAGTATGCGCTCGTCTTGCTTATTAATATTATCGTGATCCCAGTAAAGGATATCGGCATGCTTTTGATCAGCAATAACCGTGGCAGCATTTAATAGAGGATAAAACTGCTTGGTGTAGATAACTTCGTCTGTACGCGTGTGATACCACTTGTCGGGGTCTATTTTGTCTGCGGTTTCTGGTACAACTGCTATATGTTGACTATCTGAGGGCTTGTAGAGCGCCAGTAAAGCATCACGAGTGATGGGTTCATTATGGAGACGCCAGTAATTAAAGGGCTCGCAGCTGGTCAGCTGGTGTTGTAATAGAGGCTGGTAAGCTTGTACTAGCTTGCGCAAAGCATGCGAGCGGCCGCTACGTTTTTGACGAGCACGAGTCAGGCGATAAATTTGAGAGGCATTATCGCCATTAGCTTTGTCACGTCGCGCCACTGTTTGCAGCATAAAAAACCAGGCTTTGGCGGCAGAAATAGGCTTTATTCGAATGGAAAACAGAGGCTCTGCGTCAATTTCGATGCCGGCGGGCAGTATCCAGTCTATTGTTAATGTTTGCAGAGGGTTATGACGATAGAAAACCAACGAGGCTTTTTTTGGGTCATCGTAATGTAACGACACGCCCTGTAAATGATGATTTTGCCGCGCCATAATAAGGCCGCGATAAGCTAAAAACTTTTCCGCTGCTTCATTTTTAGCGATAAGCACGATGCGCTGCCAACCCAGTTTTGAGTTCGACTGGTTATTGAGAATATGCTGGTTTGCGTGGCTTTTTACCGACCAACGGCGACTTTTCATAATCAGTTGAATATCACTCATAAACGATGTTGGTGCATCCATTCCGTCATTATTGTACTTTCGGTGTCCCAGTTGTGGCGACTAACCGCCTTGTGGCCCTTTATGGCGTGGTGGTAAGGAGAGCCTTGCTGTATGCCAAAGCCAGTAATGCTCAATTGCTTCATCTGTAGCTGCTTTAAAAGTTTCACGATTAAAAAACCGGCGCTTGGCGGGGCCGCCAGTAATTGAACACATTGTCTCCAGTACTCTAAAGGGACACCAATTATTTTGCCACGATGTTCTTGCAAGGCATGCCAGTTCTGTTGCCACCATAGCATATTTGGGCCTGTCACTATGACAAACTCAGCGTTATTCGGCACCGGCCCCTGGTATCCTGGTGCCATTACCCAGACACCGAGTTTTTCTCCAATGTCTCGTTCTTGAGTATGCTCGCTGGCGTATTGATTAAAGCGCACAACAATATCGTTAGTGTCAATTTGCGCGCCTTGAGTTTGCTCAGCCAGATTGGGGCTGTTACCAACAACGACCACGCTGGCGTTACTAAGACGCCGCTGCAATTCGTTAAAGTTGGCTGCTTCTTGTTGCCGCCAGCCAGCAACGCGTTGCTGAAAAGGCTTCTTCACCCCTGGCGTGGCTGAATAACCTTTTATCTCATCTATTAAGTTTTGTAACTGCCGCGCTCGATGTCCATACAAGTTACTTCGCAAGCGTTGCAGCCAGTTATTTTTGCTCCAGTGTTGCGCAAGTTTTAGGTGCGCCGGAGACAGCGGGTAACCCAGCTGGCGCTTAAATATCATGTAGTCTAACCAGCGTTCAAAGGTTTGCTGTTGCTGCCAGTGGTAACGAAAACTATGCAACACGTTACAATCGTAACGTCCGGCCCGACTTGCTTGTTGCGCTTCAGTCGCTGACTTTATCTTTGAGCTGTTCATAATACGTTCTTTTCGTAACAACTAATGAGATCCTTTGCGTGCTGCTCAGGCGTGTAGTATGCAAATACTTGCTCCCTCAGGGCATCTGTTTGCTCACCATCTTGATAACCACTTTTAAGCTGTTGAAACCAGTCGTTTGCTGTCTCTGCAAGTTTAACGCCAGGCTTTGAAAAGCGTCGCATATCCGGAATAGGGGAAGCAATGACAGGCCGGTTGAAGAAGTTTGCTTCAATAGCTTTTAAGGCGGATTTACAACGATTAAAGACCGTGTCTTGTAATGGTGCAAGGTGCAAGTGACCACTGTTAACGACTCGCCAATAGTTGTCATAGGGTTGCTTTTCCTGCCACAGTATCTGCTGTGAGAGTCCCTTTAAGTGGTCAGGGAATCGCTCTTTATCTAATACCCCTGTAATTTTAAGTCTCGCGTCATGGTGTTCTGTCAAAAAGTCCGCCAATGGTTCTGTTATTAAGGCGAAGTCCTTGTCATGGCTGCGGGTTCCTGGCAGGTAGCAAATATCAAAAGTGTCTGAATTGGTGACCGCCGGAGCTTTATCTTGCCAAAGAAAATGAGGGGAGTTTGGCAGCCAAAAAATGTTATCAGTATTAAACAGTTTAGATGCAAAGGTTTTCAATGGCTGCGTAGAAACGGTTATTCCGTCAAAATAACTTAAGGTTTTTGCGTGTTGCGTAAAGTTCTTCTGTGTTTGTTGCAGGGAAACGTAGCCATTAATAACGCCCGGGCTAAACTCTGCAAACGCTGGGTCAAAGACTAAGTCGTCAAAGTCTGCAATTAAAACAGTCCCTAGTTTGCGGCGTTTCTTTAACTCATTAGCCAGCAGCCAACGGGTCTTGAAGTCTCGAAAGCAAGGACGGTGAAAAATAATCAGGTCAGCGGGATTTTTTTGTTGGCTAAGATCCTTATAATGAATGCACTTAACGTCATGGCCTTGCTCGCTAAGTGCTAGCGCTGGATTTTGGCAACGATAAATAAAAGCGGGATCGGACAGAAATTTTGCCGAGTTTTTATTTCCTGCGACAAATAAAATACGTCGCTTAGTTACGTGCTTATGAACCAAAAGCCGCCGTCCTTGTCGTTTTAATAGAATAATAATGCGTTGCTATTGTAGTTAACCGTCATGGTAAAAGGAAATGCCTCTTTGCGAAATAAAAACAATTATATTTCGGTGTCGCCGGCTCTGAACAAAATTAAGCATTTAGCGCCCATGCTGGATGCTCAGATTAACGTTGTTGGCCGTTTTAAACGCTGTATAGGTTTTCAAGATAACTTAGGGCAGGCGGTTTTGGCGTGGGGAAGAAAACCATCGTCAAAAGTTGCTGAACGCTACGCTAAACGGCAAAAACTCCCATTATTACGAATAGAAGATGCATTTTTGCGTTCAGTAGAGTTAGGCGCTCATTGCCCTCCGCTTGGAATAGTGGCTGATACGCAGGGAATTTACTACGATGCTCGTTCGGCGTCAGAATTAGAAGCGCTTATTTTACAGCCATTAAATGAAGAACAGCAGCAACGCGCTGATACTATTCAAAAAAGATGGTGTGAGCTAAAGCTATCAAAGTATAACCTTCATAGAAGTCATAATGTCGATTATGGTCGGCCTTATGTGCTTTTGGTAGACCAAACGGCGGGCGATGCGTCTATAAATTATGGGTTGGCGTCGGCTGAGTCGTTTCAGGAAATGCTGTCTGTGGCAAAGCAACGTTTTCCAGAGCATTTATTAGTCATAAAAACGCATCCGGACGTCATTGCCGGTTTGAAGCAAGGTCATTTCAATATTGACCAACTTTCAAACCAGTCTAATGTCAGGCTTGAAGGTCGTCCCTTACACACGCCGGATATTATTGAAGGCGCTGATGCCGTTTTTTGTGTGACCTCTCAGGTAGGCTTTGAGGCTCTGTTATGGGGAAAACCAGTTTATACCTTTGGTATGCCGTTTTATGCTGGCTGGGGGCTGACTAACGATACCCTGAAGGCTCCTTCGCGTCGTAATCCGGTGTTTTTGCAACAATTGCTATACGCTGCATTGGTGCGTTACGCACGCTATTGGCATCCCGAAAAGCAGGCGGCATGTCAGGTTGAAGAGCTGATGGAATGGGTTGGTCAACAGCGTATTTGGCGTCAACGTTTTCCTGAAAAGCTCTTGGCAGAGCGCTTCCCGCGCTGGAAGCGTGAGTACTTGAAGACTTTTTTTTCGGGCACTCAGCTGCAATTCATGCCACGCGGTAAAGCATTGCCCGAGAATGAACCTTGTGTGGTTTGGGGGCGTCAAGATAAGCAAAGCCGTTTGTGTGTTGAAGACGGCTTTATTCGCTCCGTGGGGCTGGGAGCCGACTTAACGGCGCCTAAATCATGGGTTATTGATGACATGGGTATGTATTACGATGCTACTCGGCCTTCACGACTTGAAGCTATTTTGAATGACTATGAGCTTTCTGACGATGAGCTTAGCCGAGCTGAAGCTCTGGTTGGGCGCTTAGTGAAAGAGCAAGTGAGTAAGTACAACGTTGGGGACAACAGTTGGAAGCGGCCTAAAACAGCTAAAGTAGTGATTTTAGTACCAGGCCAGGTGGAGTCGGATGCATCCATTCAATATGGCTCGCCGAACTTAAAGCAGAATGTCGAGCTGCTGGCTCAAGTGAGAATGCAGAATCCGGATGCTCATATTGTTTACAAGCCACACCCTGACGTTGTCGCCGGTTTACGTAACCCCGATTCAAATGAGTCGGAGCAGGTGCAGTTTTGTGATGAAATTGTTATACGTGATAATATGGCGTCATTATTAGAAAAGTTAGCGCCTGGTGACGAAGTACATACTATGACGTCTTTGACAGGGTTTGAGGCTTTATTGAGAGGGATTCAGGTTTGTTGTTACGGACAGCCTTTTTATTCTGGCTGGGGGCTTACTCAAGATTTATATCCTAATTCGCGCCGGCAAAAAAAACGCAGTTTGTATGAGTTAGTTGCTGCAACATTGATTATTTACCCCCGTTACCTGAGCTCCAAAAGTGGGTGTCTAACGTCGGTGGAGCAGGCGTTGAATGAAATTGCAGAAGAGCGGCTAGAACAAAAGAATGAAACTTACACTGCTCAATTAAGTCGCAGGTTAAAGCGCATGATACTGCGGTTAAAACGATTTTAAATAGTGGAAACACAAATGACAGGATTATCTTGGGTAGCGGTTCTACTCAGTTTTTGTATGAGCTTAGTGGCGCTTGTTGTTTTTCGAAAAATGGCCCCGTCTTGGGGGCTATTGGATCATCCCTCAGAAAGAAAGTTGCATCGAGTGAATACACCACTGATTGGTGGCATCGCGGTTGCCTGTGGTATTGCGGCGAGCTTAATATGGTGGATGCCTTTCAGTCCGTTGATTAGTTCTTTTTTGGTTGGTGCGGCAGTCGTTGCTTTCGTCGGTGTGCTTGATGATATTTATGATATTAGTGTTCGGATACGTGTTGTTGGGCAGATTTTAGCGGGCTGTGTCGTCATTATTTCCGGAGACACCTATTTGATGTCGCTAGGTAATTTGGTCGGACTTGGGGACATTCATCTAGGAATTTTAGCGCTTCCATTTACCTTGTTTGCTGCTGTCGGGGTAATGAACGCTTTTAATATGATCGATGGTATTGATGGGCTGCTAGGTGTGAGTTCGCTGATTGCGCTAACTGGTTTTACAGTTTTGAGCATGTTATCTGGAAACCATATGCTGGTTTGGCTAGGGACTGTTTGCATCGCGTCTCTACTGCCTTATTTCTTTAGTAACCTGCAAGCAGACGGGCACTCGTTTAAGGTGTTTATGGGAGATGCGGGCTCCTTACTCATGGGCTTTACAGTAACGTGGTTGTTTATCGTTGGTTCTCAGTCTCATCTCACTTCAACGGTTGTGATAGACCCCGTAACAACGCTGTATTTGGTGGCGGTTCCGTTGATGGATATTTTGACGGTTATGGCACGTCGGGTTAAGCAAAAACGGAGTCCATGGCTGGCGGATAGACAACACATACACCATTTATTTGAGAAAGCGGGTTACTCCCAAAAACAGACTTTAATAAGATTGACATTGATTATGACGGCGATAGCCGGACTTGGTGTCATACTTCAGTATACCAATGCCGCTGAGTGGGTGCGTTTTGTTGTTATTGTTGTGGTTTTGTTCGGATATATTGGACTCACCAAATATTTAAAGGGACAAATGTCACGCATAGAAAGGACAGAAAATTAAGGATAATTAACGTGAAAATTTTAGTAACGGGCGGAGCTGGATATATTGGCTCACACACTGTATTGGAGTTATTAGTTAGTGGGCACGATGTGGTTGTTTTGGATAACTTATGCAACTCAAGCATTGAGAGCCTCAAACGTGTTGAACAATTAGCCGATAAAGGTATTACTTTTTATAAAGCTGATATTCGTGATAGTGCAGCTCTTAAAGAGGTTTTTTCGAGCCACAATATTGATGCAGTTATTCATTTTGCGGGTCTAAAAGCTGTTGGTGAAAGTGTTAATAAGCCGCTTGACTACTATTCAGTGAATGTCAGCGGTAGTGTAGCCCTTACTCAAGCGATGGCGGCCGCAGGTGTGACTAAATTGATTTTTTCTTCATCGGCAACGGTTTATGGCGAAGATGCTACTGTGCCTTATAAAGAGAACATGCCTCGGGGGAAAACGAGTAACCCATACGGCACTTCGAAAGCAATGGTTGAACAAGTACTGACTGATATTACCGTGGCTTACTCGGACTGGTCTGTTGTATTACTGAGGTATTTTAACCCGGTAGGTGCGCACCTGTCAGGAAGTATCGGAGAAGACCCTCAAGGTATCCCAAATAATTTGATGCCGTTTATAGCTCAAGTTGCAGTTGGGCGACGGGAGTGCTTATCGATTTTTGGAAATGACTATGATACTGAAGATGGAACCTGTGAAAGAGACTACCTGCACGTGGTAGATCTAGCGAAAGGCCATGTCAGTGCGCTTCAGGCAACCGAACAAGCGGGGGCGCATATTTATAATTTAGGTACGGGGACTGGTACTTCAGTTAAGCAAATGGTCGAAGCATTTGAGCGAGTTACTGAAGTAACAATTCCTTATAAGATAGCTCCTCGCCGTTTAGGCGATTTAGCCGCATTTTGGGCAGATGCTAGTAAAGCAGAACAAGAGCTTAGCTGGAGAGCTGAGCTGGATATTGATGATATGATGCGCGATACATGGCGTTGGCAACAGAACAACCCTCAGGGGTATAAGAAGTAAAGGTAAATTAAATGAAAATAGCAGTAGCAGGAACGGGCTATGTTGGCTTATCAAATGCGGTGTTATTAGCTCAGCATAATGAAGTGAAAGCTGTTGATTTGGTGGCTGAGAAAGTCGACTTAATTAATCAAAAAAAGTCGCCGATTGTGGATACCGAGATTTCAGACTTTCTGGCAAATAAAGATCTGAATTTAGTAGCTACTACAGACGGGGAGAGCGCTTATAGAGAAGCTGAGTTCGTACTTGTAGCTACACCAACCGACTACGACCCTGAAACCAATTACTTTAATACACGCTCAGTTGAGTCAGTTATTGAGCAGGTTTTGGGTGTTAATAAAGATGCGATCATTATTGTTAAATCGACCGTTCCGGTGGGCTACACGCAATCTTTGAGAGAAAGGTTTGAAACGGATAACATCATTTTTTCGCCTGAGTTTTTACGTGAGGGTAAGGCGCTACATGACAATTTGTACCCATCACGAATTATTGTTGGAGCGCGTTCAGACAGGGCTAAAGCTTTTGGCGACTTGCTCACCCAGGGCGCTAAAAAAAGAGATATTTCTGTACTGTTTACCGACTCGACCGAAGCTGAGGCCATTAAGCTATTCGCGAACACGTTTTTAGCCATGCGGGTTGCTTACTTTAATGAATTAGATAGTTACGCGGAGACTCATGGTTTGAGTACCAAGCAGATAATCGAAGGCGTTTGCCTTGATCCTCGCATTGGCTCGCATTATAACAACCCGTCGTTTGGTTACGGAGGCTATTGTCTACCTAAAGACACTAAGCAGCTACTGGCTAACTATGAGGATGTACCGCAAACTCTGATTAAAGCAATCGTTGATGCTAATTCAACTCGTAAGGACTTTATTGCGAATTCCATCCTTGCTCGAGCACCCAAGGTTGTGGGTATTTATCGGCTCGTAATGAAATCTGGTTCTGACAACTTTAGAGCTTCTGCCGTTCAAGGGGTAATGAAGCGAATTAAAGCGAAAGGAATAGAAGTTATTGTCTATGAACCCGTTTTAGATGACACTCTTTTCTATAATTCTCGAGTCGTAACGGACTTAGATGACTTTAAACGGGAAGCTGATGTAATTATTTCTAATAGAATGGAAACGGTACTGTCAGACGTTGCGGAAAAGGTCTACACGCGTGACTTATTTGGTTCTGATTAATGTCAGCATTACGTAGATGATCAAAATGGATGGAACAATGATAAAAAACGGACCTTATTTAGCCTTAGATACCAGTTACCAAAAGCTTACGGTCGATGAACTTTTCCAATCGACAGGGCAACGCTTACCTAAAAGCTTTGATGACTATCGAGACCAGTTATGCCGAGGTGAATACTGCAACCTAAGTGAAGACCGCCCGGTAAGTCATGTACTGAGCCGATCTATCCATGCAGTTGCAAGGCAAAGTAACCGTAAAACACGCTTTGTTGATACCGTACAAAAGCTGCGCTCGGGTCGCTGGTTAGGCTCTACGGGTAAGCCTATTACTGATGTGGTAAATATTGGTGTAGGTGGTTCCGACTTAGGTCCGCAAATGGGTGCCTTTGCTTTACGCGAATTTGCGAACGATGCCGCCTTACATGACTTACAGGTACACTTTGTGTCCTCAATGGACGGTGGGCAGTTATACGCTGTTCTGCCCATTGTTGATCCGGAAACAACCCTATTTATTGTGTCGTCTAAGTCATTTGGCACGGTTGACACCTTTGCCAACGTGGACACGGTACGTAAATGGATCGAGCCTGCGCTGACACAAGAGCAATGGCTGGAAAAGCACGTGATAGGGGTGTCGGCCAATGCTCAGGGAATGACTGACTATGGCATACCACCGGCACAGCAGTTCACCTTTGGCGAAGGAGTTGGCGGGCGCTTTTCTTTATGGTCGGCAATTGGGTTAAGTATTGCTTTAACGACTGGAATTCGGCCATTTGAACGTATGCTAGAAGGTGCTAAGGCAATGGATGAACACTTCCTCAGTGCCCCTGCAGAAGACAACTTGCCGATGTTGCTTGCGTTATATGGTGTGTACAACCGCGAAGAGTTGGGTATTAATAACTTGGCGATTTTGCCATACGATGGCCGCCTGCGTATGCTGCCGAACTACCTGCAACAACTTGATATGGAGAGTAACGGCAAGCAGGCTACCGCTGACAACAAACCAATAAAATGCCCTACGGGACCTATTATCTGGGGTGGTTTTGGACCAAACGGGCAGCATGCGTTTTTTCAGCATTTGCACCAGGGTTATGATGAGTTTACTGCAGACTTCGTGGCGGTATTGAAGCGTGAAGCCCCTGGTTTTGACTCTGCCGTCCAGCAAGGCCTGGAAAGTCAGCAGCGTTTGGCAGTTGCGAATTGTTTAGCACACCGCAGATTAATGTGGGAAGGCAGTGAAAATGAATCTTCGCCGCGTGACCATTATCCGGGTGGACATCCATCTAACTTGTTAATAATGGATGAGCTAACGCCTGAGAGTTTCGGTGCGTTAATAGCGGCCTATGAGCATAAAGTTTTCACACAAGGCGTTATCTGGAACCTGAACAGCTTTGATCAGCCCGGGGTTGAAAAAGGTAAGAAAATTGCCATGGACGTATTGCGTGTACTGGATGGCGAGAGTGATGAGTTCTTTGATGAAAGCACGGACGCGATAGTTCAGCGAATGAAATAAATGGTTAAGGCAAACGATGGAAAATTTGTAAGCACTTCCAGCATTATTGGGAAGCTAAGAACTACAATAAGCTTCTTTCACTTCCCGGCCTGCCTGTAGCTATTACCTACATTGCCATGAGTCTTTGGCTTATTCCTCTCGTTTTTCCTTTTTGATTTTGTAGCCTGACGTTTTACGTCAGGTTCGATATCTGACCTGACACCAGTGTCAGGCTGCGTGGCAGAAGGTTTTTTGGATATTTACTCTAAAACCTATATAATTGTAAAGAATCGTTAAGTTAGGTGTCTTTTGATTTAAGACGCATTTTCGAGGAGATTTTTCACTCAAAGAAACTGGGAGCACCCATGTTTAAGTATAATAAGTTGAGCTCTGCTATCTTTATAGCATTAGCTGCTTCTTCGTCAGTAGTTGCGCAAGAACAAACCGCGCAGCAAGAGGAAGCAGAAACATCTAAGCAAATTGAAACCATCAATGTCACCGCTACCAAGCGTACGACAAATATCCAGCAAACTCCAACCGCCGTGCAAGCGTTAAGTTCCCGCGATTTAAAAGAACAAAATATCGGCAACTTTGACGACTACGCGCAGTATGTACCGAATGTTACTTCGAGTGGCCGTGGGCCAGGACAGAACGACGTATTTATTCGTGGTATGTCCATTCAGCCAATTACTGTCATGCTGTCAGGTGCACAGGGCACCATGCCGAACGTTGCTTTATATGTTGATGAGCAGCCGGTAACGGCTCCCGGGCGTAACCTTGATGTTTACGCAACCGACTTGCAGCGTATTGAGGTGTTACCCGGACCGCAAGGCACACTGTTTGGCGCAAGCTCGCAAGCAGGTACCATTCGCTACATTACCAAAAAGCCCGTTTTAGGCGCTTTTGAGGCGGGTTTCACCACCGGCTTTGAAACCATGGCCGAAGGTGAAATGAGCAGCTCTTCAGAGGGCTATATTAATATTCCGGTGACCGATGATTTAGCCGTTCGTGGTGCGTTTTATAACGTTAACCGTGGCGGTTACATCGACAATGTCGCGGGTGAATTCTCTATTGACCCGAACAACCCGAATTACCGGCCTATGGATCCGTCCATGGAAGCCCTGGTTGATGACGGCACCGAATTCACCAGTGCGTTTAACACCCCTCTGGCGGAAGAAGACTTTAACGACAGCTACTACAAAGGCTTCCGCCTGAGTGCTAAGTACCTGATTAACAACAATTGGGAATTGTTGGTACAACATCAGGCTCAGGACCTTGGCGCTGACGGTGTGTTCGACTATGACCCGGATGTGGGCGATTTAGACGTTGAACGTTATTATCCGGATGAGCTGGAAGACAGTTTTGATCTGACGACCTGGACATTAGATGGTCGTTTGGGTGCACTGGAAGTGCTGTACACCGGTGGCTACCTGGACCGTGAAATTGAACAGTCAGTTGATTATACGGGTTACAACACCTCGGGCACCTTCATCGTCTATTACACCTGTAACTACGGTGATGACGGCATGGCGGAAAATTGTGTTGACCCAACCAAAGGCTTTAAAGGCTATCAGGAACACACGCGTTTCACTCAGGAAGCTCGTATTAACTATGACTTCTCTGACAACGCGCGTATTACTGCCGGTGTGTTCTACGATGACTTTGAAATTAACACGCAGGACGATTACCTCTACTTCTCAAACCCTGAAGAGTTAGGTTTTGTGCCGAACGCACCAATGGAAGGCGTATACGCTAATAACCCGAATACGCGTCCACCGCGTGTCGGTTTCTTCAACGACATTACGCGTACTGAAGAACAAATTGCGGCTTTTGGTGAGTTTACTTATGACTTCACCGAGCAGTGGTCTGCCACAATTGGTCTGCGTTGGTATGACATGGAATCTGACTTTTATGGTCAGTCGAGCTTTGCGTCAAAAGGTACCGACGGCGATGCCGGACGTGACTATAATTCAACCGCAGGTCACACGGACCAGCCGCTTGAACAGGACGACGTGATTCCGAAGTTTACCGTCAGCTATCAATATACGCCGGACGTGTTGTTCTTCGCGACTTACTCTGAAGGTTTCCGCCCGGGCGGCTTTAACCGCGCTGGTGGTGCGACCAACGATGCCGGCGAATCGGTTAACACCGTTTACGAGTCAGACGAAGTGGTTAACTACGAGTTTGGTTGGAAGTCACTACTGCTGGACAACTCATTGCGCTGGAACGCGAATGCGTACTTTGTTGAGTGGAACGACATGCAGATTAGTCGTTTAGATACCGACATTTCTATTCTGACCTTTGTTGATAACGCAGCGGATTCAGAAATTCGCGGTCTGGAAACAGACTTCACCTGGCGTATGACCGACAACTTTACCTTCAGTGGTGCCTTGTCGTATAACGATACCGAATTGACTCGCACGGGTCAGGGCATTGTCCGTACCTTGCCGATTGGCTCTGAACTGCCATTAACACCGAAGGTACAGGGTAACCTGCGCGGCCGTTATACCTGGACACTTGAAAATAACTGGGATGCCTTTGCTCAAGTTGGCTGGATATACGCAGGCGAGACGTACCCGTCACTGGTGGCTGCTGAAGTTGAGCAGGCCGGCGGTAAGCAGGAGTCGTACAACATTGGCAATGCGTCAGTGGGTGTGATGAAAGATCAGTGGAGCGTTAAGCTTTACATTAAAAACATCACCGACGAGCGTGCTGAGTTGTATACCAATACGCAAGACGATATCTTGAGAACGACAACCAATCGTCCTCGGTCAATTGGCTTGTCAGTATCTTACGACTTTTATTGATAAGAGAGTCTGAACAAGGGGCCTTCATTTGGCCCCTTTTTTAATGGTGAGGAACTATTGGTTGTTATGGAGCATATAAAGAAACTGTTAGCTCAGAGTCAGTTTGACCAGGCGCTTGAACTGTTGCAGCAGGAGCGTGATACCTTGTCCGGTGACGCCTATAAAGAGTCACTGTATTATGAGGCGGTTGCGTATCGCTATTTAAATCGGCTTGAGCAAGCTGCTGAAACGCTGTCTTCGTTATTAACGGAATGGCCCGAATACGGGCGGGCGTTTCAGGAGCTTGCACATACCCAAAAGGCACAAGGAAAAACGAGCGAAGCCCTGCAGAGTTATTATCAGGCCATTCGTCTTAACCCCGCGTTGCACGCCAGCTGGGCTTCGGCCGCAAAGCTGGAAGCGAGCAGAAATAACGCAGATCAGGCGGAACGGAACCAGCAACAAGCGAACTTTTTGTTGCGCCAGCCCAAGCAGATTTTAGCGGCCTTGAACCTGTACCATGAAGGCAAGTACTACAAAGCCGAAAAGATTTGCCGGGCGTTCTTACAGCGTAACCCGCATCATGTTGAAGCCATGCGAACGCTGGCAAATATTGGCGCCCAACTGGATGTATTGAACGATGCCGAGTTCCTTTTAGAAAGCGTGCTGGTATTAGAGCCGAATTACGATTTAGCCAAATTTGATTACATTAAAGTGTTGCAGCGCCGACAGAAACACAGTGAGGCTTACAAGCACGCCAAAGAGCTGTTTGAGAAAGAGCCGGGTAACCCACTGTACAAAGCGCTGTTTGCCAATTTATCGGCCGCTTTAGACTACGACGAACAAGCCCTGACGTTGTATGACGAGCTGATTAATGAGCAAATGAACGACGATATTGCCGGTATCCATGTTGCCAAAGGTCATTTATTAAAAGCCATTGGCCAGCAGCAGGATGCGATACAGAGTTATCAAAGCGCATGTCAGGAGCGTCCGGATTTTGGCGACGCTTACTGGAGTTTGGCTAACCTGAAAACGTACAAGTTTAGCGACAACGAAATAGCGGTGATGGAACGCGCAGCGCAAGACTCGAGAACGCATTTAAATGACCGCATACATTTTTGCTTTGCTCTGGGTAAAGCCTTTGAACAGCACGGTGAGCACAGCAAGAGCTTCGACTACTACCAGCAGGGCAATGAACTGAAACGCGGCACCAGTCATTTTAAACCTGACGTTCTGGCGCAGCGCATTGCGGCACAACGTGAGTATTTTACCGAGCAGAAAGTGAAGGCGTTGCCGGAAGTCTCGGTTAACTCAAACGTAACCCCCATATTTATTGTGGGGCTGCCTCGCGCGGGGTCTACTCTGGTGGAGCAAATACTGGCATCGCACTCGGCCGTAGAAGGAACCTCAGAGCTGCCGAACATTCCGGCTATTGCGCACTCCCTGAATGGTCGTCAGGTTCAGGCAGACACACCGAAATACCCGTCTGTACTGGATGAGTTAACGCCGGAAAAGCTCATGCAGCTTGGTGAACGCTATTTAGCTGAAACGGAAATTTACCGGTCGGGCGCGCTGTTCTTTACCGATAAAATGCCGAACAACTTTCGTCATATTGGGTTAATTAAAACGTTGCTTCCCCATGCGAAGATCATTGACGCCCGGCGTAACCCCATGGACTGCTGCTTTAGCGCCTACAAGCAGTTATTCGCTGAAGGGCAGGAGTTTAGTTATGGGCTGGATATGCTGGCGGAGTATTACCGTGACTATGTGGATTTGATGGCGCACTGGAATAAGGTTTATCCCGGCAGCATCCATACGGTGATACATGAGCAGCTGGTGGAAAACCCCGAAGACGAAATTAAGGCCCTGTTTGACTATTTGGATCTGCCGCTGGAACCGCAATGCCTGCGGTCTCACAAAGCAGAGCGACGAGTCAAAACCGCCAGTTCTGAGCAAGTGAGGCAACCTATTAACGCGAAAGGTATTGGTCAGTGGCAGAAATTTGAAGCCCAGCTACAACCGCTGCAAGAGGCTTTGGGTCAGTCATTGATGGAACAATGGGACGAAAGATAGTGTTACTGGCTCGTTAATTTTATTAATACTTTGTTACATTTTCTGCTTACATAATCTTAACGTCCTCGTTATAGTGTTGTTCCTTTTTAGGGGAACAATAATAAATGAGGTTAAAATGCCAATTAAACAATTTAAATTAACGGCATTATCAGCTGCTGTTGTAATGGGTTTAGCAGCCTGTGGCGGTAGTGATGATAATTACGCACCAACGGTTTCGGCAGAGGTTTCTGCTGAAGGTACCCAATGGGAACCGATGACCGGTCAAGTAACCGCCACTGATCCTAATGGTGATGAAGTCACTTATTCTGCGTCGGTTGTTGCACCCGAAGATGGTACTGCCCCCGGTACTGTAGAGATTAACAGCAACGGAGAGTTTACTTACACTCCAATGCGCGCCGAAACGGCAACAATTGAAGTAACAGTTAGTGATGGTGAGTTAAGTACTACTGAAACTGTGACTATTGAAGGTTCTGCCATTAAAGGTGACCCGCTGGCTTACCAGCAATGGCACCTGAATAATACCGGTCAGAAAGCTTATACTCAGACCCAGGCAGCTTTAGACTTTTTAGTGAACAACTACGGTTGGACTGAAGAAGAAGCACTGGCTACTTTCTTTGACGAAAGCATTTATGTTGCAGGTGAAGACATGAATGTTGTTGAAGCTTATGCACAGGGTGCATTTGGTCAGGGAATGATGGTTGGTGTTGTGGATTCTGGTCTGGAAATTCAACACCCTGATTTGCGCGATAACATTGCGCCAAATATGTCGTTGAACTTTGATCCAAATGCGACCAATAAGATGGATCCGACGAATACGTTATCTCAAACCGGTGATCACGGTACGTCGGTTGCTGGCTTGATTGCAGCAGTAGCAGGTAACGACCTGGGCGGCCGTGGTGTTGCACCACAGGCGCAGGTATTTGGTGCTAACTACTTAGGTGGTAATGTTTCTCAAAACGAATTGAACTCTGCTTTAAGCCACGGTTTACCGGGCAGCGGTGTTTCTGAGAGCGACCCGCTTATTGCCTACAACCGTAGCTACGGTATTTCTTACCCTGCTGCGCTTTATACCTACCCAACTGACGAAGCGTTTGAAAAGTACGTTGCAACGGCCTTACGTAACGGTCTTGGCGCAATTAACGTTAAGTCGGCGGGTAACTCGTTTAATGGCGGGCAAACCGGACTTTGCGACATTAACGGTGCTGTCACCTCAGGCTTAACTTGTCTGAACGGTAACATGGACCCGTCAAACGCAAACTTCTACACAACCACCATTGCGGCGGTTAACTCTGACGGCGGACATACCAGCTACTCGACTGCGGGCTCTAATATTTTTGTTGCTGCACCGGCAGGTGAGTACGGTGAGTTTGCTCCGGCCATGGTGACGACGGATCAGTCCACTTGTTTGCAAGGTTACAGCAGTTTCCCTTCTCAGGATGGTATTGACGCTCAAGCTGGAGCGCCGGGCTACTTTGAAGCATTCAGAAACTTTAATGCGCCGGGTCACGATGAAAACCCATCATGTAACTTTACCAGTACGTTTAACGGTACCTCTTCGGCGGCGCCAAACACAACTGGTGTTGTTGCTTTGATTGGTTCAGCTAACCCAGCGCTGAGTGCTCGCGAAATTCGTCACATTATGGCTAACACGGCTGATCAGGTCGATGCTGAAGATGAAGGCGTAGTTTTAGAGGTTAACAGTGGCGAATTTGTTGCCGACCCGGGCTGGATTGAAAACGATGCGGGTTACGCGTTTAACCTGAAATACGGCTTTGGTCGTGTGAATGCTGGCGCAGCGGTTGCAATGGCAAAAGAAATGGAAGCCGGTTCAATGGCTGAATTGATTGAAACCGACTGGATGGACGTTTCTCCTGAAACAGCTGTTGATGTTCCTGACAACAATGCTGAAGGCGCAAGCTACAGCTTTACTGTTGAAGACGACATGACGCTGGAAGGTTTGCAATTCTCACTGACAGTGAGTAATGCGGACTTTAACGGTTCAGGCTGTTCTTTCTACAGCACGGCAGGTTCTGACTTAGCGGTTGAAGTAACGTCTCCTGCAGGTACTACAACTCAATTGTTATCAGGTCGCCAGGAAATTATTGTCGGTGCTGAAGGTCAATGTAGCCCGTACATTCTTGAAGACACAGTGTTTTTGGCAAATGCCTTTTATGGCGAAAGCCTGGCTGGCGAATGGACGGTACGTTTAGTTGATACCAATGGCGATGATTTGAACCTTAGTGGTTTGCCAGTATCTAACAACACAGTACCTTCAGTTTTTGAAGCCGTTAGCGTTCGTGCGTTCGGTCATTAATAGGAGCAATGAATATGAGTTTAATGAAAGCACTATTAGCGGTGGCCGTAAGTGGCGTAGTTGCGGTATCGGCCACGGCGCAGGAAGTTCCTGCACCAATGAAAAAACAACAGCAACCGGCTGTTAAGCAGTTACCAGCAATGGATGCGAAACGTGACTATCAACAGTATAGCTTCACTAAGCTGCCAGAGTCGGCTGAACAGCAGGCGGAAGACAGCGATGTGCTGCTGGCCGGTACAGAGATGGTTAACCGTATTACTGGTGAAGAAGCCTATGTATCGGGTGTAGTGACTGTTTTAACCAAAGGCGTTGATGCGGATGCTTTAGCGTCTCAGTTTGGTTTGACGGTTGAGCGCGTTTACTCTCGCTTAAACCTGGCTATGCTGAAAGCGCCTGAAGGCACTAACATGCTTAAATTGCGTGATGAAATGCACGGCGTTAGCGGTGTTAACAGTATTAAAGTTGAGATTGTGGAAAACCTTCGCAAACCTCACTCACTTTAAACGTTAGTACACAACAAAACCGCATCCGGCTTCTGCCGGGTGCGGTTTTTTTATTTGTTTTGCGGTACAATTTGGGTATCACTTTTTGAATGAACTATTCCATGGTCGATAACATTGTCTGGCATGATGCCGCTGTAACGCATGATGACCGCGTCACACAGAAAAAACACCAACCTGCACTGCTGTGGTACACGGGCTTAAGTGGCTCGGGTAAGTCGACTATTGCTAACGCGGTTGATCGCAAACTGTTTGAACGGGGTTGCCACACCTATTTGCTGGACGGCGATAACGTGCGCCATGGCTTGAACAAAGACCTGGGTTTTAACGATACGGACAGAGTGGAAAACATTCGCCGCATTACCGAAGTCAGCCGCCTGTTTCTGGACGCGGGCCTGATTGTGGGTACGGCGTTTATTTCGCCTTTTATTGCTGACCGTGCGCAGGCACGTGAACTGACAGGCGAACGTTTTATTGAAGTGTTTGTGGATACGCCGTTAGAGATTTGCGAACAGCGTGATCCGAAAGGTCTGTATAAAAAGGCACGCGCCGGTGATATTCCGCATTTTACCGGTATCTCGTCGCCTTATGAGGCGCCAGAGCAGCCTGAAGTGCATTTAAAAACCGATGAAATGGACATTGAACAAGCCGCTGAACAAGTGGTGCAGTATTTAAAGGATAACGGGATTATTTATGCTTAACGAATTAAAAAACATTGCCCGCGACGCAGGCGCGGCCATTATGGACATTTACCAAAGCGATGACTTTGATGTGCAGAAGAAGGGCGATGACAGCCCGCTGACCAAAGCGGATTTAGCCGCCCACAATGTTATTTGTGACGGCTTGCGGGCGCTTGACACTCAGTACCCGATTATTTCGGAAGAGTCGTCAGACATTAGCTGGGAGCAGCGTAAGCACTGGTGTCGTTACTGGCTGGTTGACCCGCTGGATGGCACCAAAGAGTTTATTAAACGTAATGGCGAATTTACCGTGAACATTGCCTTAATTGAAAAGGGTGTACCCATTATGGGTGTGGTTTACGCGCCGGTACTGGATGCTATGTATACCGGCGAACGTGACCGCGGCGCGTTTTTAAATGGCAAAGCCATTTCGGTCGCCACCAAAGAGCCAGACACGCTGCGTGTTGTGGGCTCTCGCTCTCACCCTTCGCAGGAAACCATCGACTGGCTGGATGCGTTAGGCAAACCTTATGAAATGGTGCCGATGGGCAGCTCGTTGAAGATTTGCCTGGTGGCTGAAGGTAAAGCCGATATCTACCCGCGTTTAGGCCCAACCTGCGAGTGGGACACGGGGGCTGCTCATGCCGTACTAAGCGCCGCTGGTGGGCAGGTGATTACGGTTGCTGGTGAGCCGCTGCTGTATAACCAAAAAGAAGCGTACCTCAACCCCCATTTTATTGCGCGGTGACGCGTGGCCGGGCCACGGATTCCCGCTCGATAATGCGTGGCTCAAACACGGTCTGAATATCGTCGAGCTTCTGCTGATACACGTTTTTTAAGACCCACCGGGATGCCATCATGCCCATGCTGCCTATCGGGTAGTCTACGGTGGTGAGCTTGGGGAACATATAGTGGGAAAAGTTGACGTTATCAAAACCCACGATGGATAAATCACCCGGTAGCGACAGACCGGCCTCGCGTGCCGATGTTATGGCGCCTGCTGCCATTTCATCGTTAGCGCAGACAACGGCGGTGATAGCCGGGTCTGCTTTCAATAAGGCGTGCAGGCCTGCTGCGCCGCCTTCTTCGTGGTAATCGCCTTCGTAAAATAATCGCTCTTGCGGGTTAACGTTGTGCTGTGCCAGGGCCCGTAAGTGTCCAAAATAACGTTGCTCGGCATCATGTTTCCACATGGGGCCGGAAATGTACCCAATACGTTGATGACCATGGCTGAGCAGGTAGTTGGTGGCAAGGTAGCCGCCATGTTGGTTATTGAGTGTGACGCAACGGTCGGATAATCCATCGACAAAACGGTTGAGCAAAACAAAAGGGATGTCTTTAGCGGCCAGTTCGGTTAAAAACTCGTCGGTAACCGCTTCAACGTGCAGTATCAGCGCATCGCAGTTACGGCTTTGTAAAAACTCAATACTCTCTTTTTCGAGTTTTTCATCGCTGTGCCCGGCAGCAATAATGACGTGTTTACCGGCACGGCGAAAGGCCGCTTCAATATCGCTTAACAAAGTACCGAAAAAGGGGCCGTTCAGCTCTGAAACGACAATGCCAATGCTGTTGGAACGTTTAGAGGCTAAAGACTGGGCAACTGAGTTCGGGTGATAACCCAGCTTATCCACTGCTTCCATGACTTTTAGACGGGTCGCCTCGCGCACGGGAGTATTGTTATTCAGTACTCGAGATACGGTTGCTAAGGACACCCCGGCGAGTTTGGAAACTTCATAAATTGTGGCCATTTTAGTTGAACTGCTCCAGTGCCTTCGATATTTGTTGTACGCGCTTTTGTTTTAGAGTGTAGCGATGCATGACCGCCGCGACAAGCAATGAAGCTAATGCGGGTAATAAAGTGAATGCAATGAGTATTCCTTGTTGCGCTTCTGGGGTCTGCGGTTGGCCGGGAATGTAATTGTAAAAAGCCAGCCACCAACCGCCAATTGCGCCACCTAAGGCCAAACCAAATTTTATGAAGAAGACTACCGAAGAATAGACTAAGCCGGTTGCTCTAATGCCGGTTTTCCAGTACCCATAGTCAACCACGTCGGCCATTTTAGCCCAAAGCATGGGGGTGCCCATTTGCAGGAAAAAGCCCCAGAAAAAGTAAAGCACAAAGGCCAGTATGAGTTGCTCAGGTTCTACCCAGTAGGCGGCAATGCAGACCGCGGCTGAAATAATCTGTACCGTGATATAAGCGTTCACCTTATCGATGTATCGACAGATGAACTGCGCTAAACCGCAGCCGATAATGTTACCGACCATACCAATGCTGACAAACAGCGTAATCAAGTCCTCTTGCATTAAATAGTATTTAACGTAATAGACAGCCAGGGTATTTTTCAGTGCAATGCCGGTTAACACCAGCGCCGCCGCAACACAAAGGCGCCGCCACTGTTCGTTTTCCCATAATGTTCTGGCGGCACGTTTTAGTGACAGGTGTTGTTGTTTGGGTGGGTGTAAACGCTCTTTAGTGCCGTAAAAACAAACCACAAATAAAACCATGCCCAGTACACTTAAAGCGGCAATAGTGAGCTGGTAGCCCTGCACGGGGTCACCGTTGCCGAAAGCCTTGACCAGAGGCAGTGTGCAGGTGGTGACTAAAAGTCCGCCAAACATGCCCAGCACAAACCGGTAGGATTGTACTGAAACGCGTTCGCCGGGCATTTTCGTCAGTACACCGCCTAACGCCGAGTAAGGGATATTAATGGCGGTATAGGCCAGCATTAACAAGGCATAAGTGGCGTACGCGTAAATGAGTTTACCCGAAGCGGAAAAGTCCGGTGTAGTGAAGGCGAGTACGCTGAAGATGGCGAAGGGTAACGCCATCCAGATTAAATAGGGCCGAAACTGGCCATGACGGGACCGTGTTTTATCGGTTATCAGCCCCATCATCGGGTCCGTCACGGCATCGAGCAGTCTGACCACTAAGAACATGGTGCCGACGGCGGCTGCGGAAAGACCAAAAATGTCAGTATAAAAAAAAGCCAGAAACAACATAACCGTCTGGAAAATGATGTTACTGGCGGTATCGCCTAAGCCATAGGCAACTTTTTCGGTGCGGCTTAGCATATGTCCTCCACAGCATGATGCTGTGATTGTCTATTCAAGAACACCTGCTGTAAAGCTTTTGCGCTGTTTTTTAGCGTCCGTTTTTGTGTTTCATAATCAACATGAACGATACCAAAGCGCTGCGTATAGCCTTCGGCCCATTCAAAATTATCCATGAGACTCCAGGCAAAATAGCCGCGAATGGCAACACCGGCCTCAATCGAATTGTGGACCGCGAGTAAATGCTGCTGAAAGTAGTCGACTCGTCGTTCTCTGCCATGCCGTTCTCGGTAATGTAAATAGGCGGCAAATTAGGAAACTGCTTTTTTAACCTGACCAAAATGTCGGTCAGCCCTTCCGGGAAAATGACCCAGCCCATGGTGGTGAGGTTGTCTCCGGTTGCCGGAACGTCACTAAACCAGCCGTTATCGGTGGCCCGGAAAACGGTTTTGGTGTAGTAGTTGACCCCTAGATAGTCGATGGGCTGCGCGATAATGGCCATATCATCGGCTTCAATCTGGGGGCGGTCATTTGGGTCAAGTTGATCCATCAGCGTTGGGTAGTCACCATTTAACAGAGGCTGCAGATACCAAAGGTTGTGGTATTGGTGGGCACGCTCAGCTGCTGCCATGTCGTGACTTGAGTTGGACACCGGGTGGCAGGGGCTAAAATTCAGGACAATACCATGCTCGGCCGACGGTGCCGCCTGGCGCAACTTTGGCAGCGCCAATCCGTGCGCTAATAACAAGTGGTGCGCGGCCTGACGCCCTTGTTTACGACGAGACGAGCCTTGCTGCGGTCCCGGCGCATGAATACCGGCTTCATAGGCGAGGTAAGCGCTGCAAAACGGTTCATTAATGGTGGCGTAGCTACTGACGTGGTCGCCCAGCGCACGTGCCACAATGTCGGCGTATTCAGCGAAACGGTAGGCGGTTTCGCGGTTGAGCCAGCCGCCGTTGTCTTCAAGATATTGTGGTAAGTCCCAGTGATACAAAGTGACATGCGAATCAATTTGCTTTTTTGCTAAGGCCTCAACCAAATCAACATAGAATTGAAGACCCTCTTGATTGACGCTTCCGTCGGCGTTTATGACGCGCCCCCAGGCAATGGAAAAGCGATAGGCATCAACGTTTAATGACGCAATAAGCTCAACATCTTGCTGCCAGCGGTTAATATGATCACAAGCAATATCACCGTTGCTGTCGTCTTTAATGGTGTTGGGTTGGCGACAGAAGGTATCCCAGATACTGGGTTCTCTGCCCTGGCTGTCACCTTCAATTTGGAATGACGAGGTGGCAACGCCAAAAATGAAATTAGGTGACTTTAAAAAGGTTTTCTCGGGTAACGTTATCGTTGTCATAAGTATCCGCTGTATCGGCAGGTTTTCATTGCCATTCAATTAAATTATGCTATACATGAAAGCGCTTACATAATATTAGATGGTGTTGATGCCATCGTCAAAAAAATAAAGCAAGAGGGATTTATGACGACACCGCAGACTTCAGCGCTGCATGGCAGTGGAGGGGAGCCAAACTATCGGTTCGCACTGACTGCTCTGACATCGCTATTTTTTATTTGGGGCTTTATAACTTGTCTCAATGACATTCTAATTCCATACCTTCGACTGCTGTTTGACTTGAATTACGCGCAGTCGATGTTGATTCAATTCTGCTTCTTTGGTGCTTACTTTATTATCTCTGTTCCGGCAGGGCTGATGGTGGGTAAGATTGGCTACAAATCGGGGATTGTTACCGGGTTGATGATTGCCGGGGCGGGTTGTTTGTTGTTTTATCCGGCGGCGCAGCTGGAAGTTTACGCCCTATTTTTGTTGGCTCTGTTTATTCTGGCGTCGGGTGTGACCATTTTGCAGGTTGCCGCAAACCCTTACGTCAGCCGGTTAGGGCCTGAAGAAACCTCCTCCAGCCGCCTGACCATGACCCAGGCGTTTAACTCGTTAGGCACCACTGTCGCGCCATTTTTTGGCGCCTGGCTTATCTTTGGTGGGGTGGCCGATCCTGAAGTATCGGGAGTATCAAAAGATACCGTTTCGTTACCGTACTTTATTCTGGCGGCAACCCTGGTGGTTATGGCGTTGGTGTTCATTAAGCTCAAACTGCCGGATATGGGCAAAGTTGATCAGTCGGCACCGCTACCAACGCAAGGTGGCGCCTGGGGACAAAAACACTTAGTGCTGGGTGCCCTGGGTATCTTTGTGTATGTGGGCGCCGAAGTGGGTATTGGCAGTTTTCTGGCCATTTATTTATCGATGCCGGAAATTAGCGACATGAGCACATCACAAGCGTCGCACTATATTTCCTGGTACTTTGGTGGTGCCATGGTGGGACGCTTTATCGGCGCTGCGGTTATGCAGAAATTTGCGGGTAATAAAGTCTTAATGTTTAACGCCAGCCTTGCGGTTATTTTGGTGGCGACCACCATGCTGAGCTCCGGCGCTCTGGCCATGTGGTCCATATTGTTTGTCGGGTTATGTAACTCCATTATGTTTCCAACCATATTCAGTCTGGCTTTGCGAGGGCTTAAAGAAAGTACCGGGCAGGGCTCGGGCATTTTATGTCTGGCCATTGTTGGTGGTGCCTTTATTCCCTTATTACAGGGAACGTTAGCTGACGCTATTGGCGTTCAGGGCGCCTTTATCTTACCCCTGCTTTGTTATGTTTATATTGGCTATTACGGCTTTAGCGGCTACCGGCCGCGTGCGTTTAAACGAGCTGAACAACCGTCGGAGGCATCATCACAATGACATTATTCAAAGGGTTACTGGCAGCGCTTCCGGTTGCCGTTCTTACGGCGTGTTCAGGCTCTGAAGCCGAAACAAAACAGCAAACCGTGTGGCCAAAACTGGACTTACCGGTGGTGCAAGAGGCGGGTATGGAAGCCCGAATTGATGCGTTAATTAACAAGATGACGCTGCAACAAAAAGTGGCGCAAATGATTCAGCCGGAAATACGTGATATTACCGTTGAAGATATGCGCCGCTATGGCTTTGGCTCTTACCTGAACGGCGGCGGTGCCTTCCCGAATAACGATAAGTACGCCACCCCGGAGGACTGGATTGCGCTGGCTGAGTCCATGTACCAGGCCTCGGTGGACGACAGCGTCGATGGCATTAATATTCCCACCATGTGGGGAACGGATGCGGTACATGGTCATAATAATGTGCTGGGCGCGACCATATTTCCGCACAATATTGGTCTGGGTGCGGCTAACAATCCTCAGTTGATAGAAGACATTGCTGAAGTTACTGCCACCGAGGTGATGGTAACTGGCATAGACTGGGTTTTTGCGCCTACCGTGGCTGTTGCCCGGGATGTGCGCTGGGGAAGAACTTACGAAAGTTATTCTGAAGACCCGGCTATTGTCAGAGACTATTCAGCGGCTATTGTCCGTGGCCTGCAAGGCAACGTCGACGACAACTTTTTGTCGGAACGCAATGTGATCAGTACGGTAAAACACTTTATTGGTGACGGCGGCACCACAGACGGGATTGATCAGGGCAACGCTGAAGTTTCTGAGCAAGAGCTGTTTGATATTCATGCCCAGGGGTATGTCGGCGGGTTACAAGCGGGTGCGCAAACCGTTATGGCCAGTTTTAACCGCTGGAATGGAAAGAAGATTCACGGCAGCCGTTACCTGTTAACGGATGTACTGAAAGATAAAATGGGTTTCGACGGCTTTGTGGTTGGCGACTGGAATGGCCATGGTCAAATTGAAGGGTGCACGAATGCTGATTGCCCTCAGGCAGCCAATGCCGGTCTGGACGTTTACATGGTGCCGACCGACGCCTGGAAACCTTTGTATGAAAACGTCATAGCGCAAGTGAAAGACGGGACCATTTCTCAGCAACGAATAGACGATGCGGTACGACGTATTCTGCGAGTTAAGATGCGCGCCGGGCTGTTTGAAAAGCCGTCTCCGGCGAACCGACCGCTGTCGGGTAAAACCGAACTGATTGGCGCTGAGGAACACAGAGAAGTGGCTCGTCAGGCGGTTCGCGAGTCTTTGGTTCTATTAAAAAATAATGACCAGTTGCTGCCGCTGGCGCCTAATCAACGGGTTCTGGTTGCCGGACCGGCGGCTGATAATATCGGCCAGCAATCCGGCGGCTGGACGATTAGCTGGCAGGGCACCGGTAACAGCAATGAGGACTTTCCCGGCGGACACTCAATATATGATGGTATTGCCGGGGCGGTAACCGCAGCCGGAGGTCAGATTGAACTGGCTGTGGATGGGGAATACCAGCAACAACCCGACGTGGCGGTGGTCGTTTACGGTGAGACACCGTATGCCGAAGGTAACGGCGATATTGATAATGTGGACTATCAGCGCGGTAATGCGACGGATCTTGCCTTGCTTGAGAAACTGAAGGAGCAGGGCATACCGGTGGTTTCTGTCTTTATTAGTGGCCGCCCCATGTACGTAAACCCTGAACTGAATGCGTCTGATGCGTTTGTGGCCGCCTGGCTTCCGGGCAGCGAAGGTCACGGCGTGGCGGATGTGCTTATTGCCGACGAGAATGGCGAACCTCGTTATCAAATGACCGGGCAGTTGCCTTTCTCATGGCCCGCTACGCCGCAACAAGGTCGTTTAAACGGTGATGAAGCACCGTATCAGCCATTGTTTGAGCTGGGTTATGGCTTACGTTTTGGTGAGGTGAAGGAACTGTCTGATGATTTACCGACCGACTATGCGGCGGCCGAAGGGGTCAGTGATGTGGTGATTTTTGAACGGGCACCTCAGTCACCCTGGAAGCTGCAGCTTGGCAATCAACGTCAGACCGCTGCGGTGACGAGCAGCATTCAGTCTATTGACGCACTGGTCACTGAAACCTTTGATGATCAGGTACAAGAGGACGCCCGGTTGTTTAAATTTAGCGGCGGTGAGTCGGCCTACTTTACCTTTGTCAGCGCGTTTCCACGCGATTTACGGGCGTTTTCAACGGAGCAGGGGGTGTTATCTTTAACACTGAAAGCTGATGACGCAGTGAATGGCAACATCAATCTGGCGATGAACTGCGGAGCGCAAAACTGTCAGGTGAATGAAGCTATCGATTCCTACATTGAGGCGGGAGCCGAGCAGTGGACCACCCTGAACTTTTCTGTGCAATGCCTGGAAGATTCAGGGCTTGATTTGGCTAAAGTGGGCGAGGTATTGCGCATGAGCAGTGCCCAGTCGAACACGGTACGGATTAATGATGCCCGGTTAACCTTAGTGGATGATATGGACTCTATTATTTGCCTGAAGTAATAGACAAATAAGCCACAAAAAAAGGCCAGCGTTGAAAAACGCTGGCCTTTTTCTTTGCTTGGCAGCTCAGCTCCAGGGGGGCACTGTAACTGCCATCTTGCCTTGCTCCTAGAAGGTGTAACGAGCACCTAACGCGTAGCGTGGACCGTACTGGCGAGCAAACAGGAACTGCTCTTCGTAACGACCGTAGCCTTCTTCGGTTTCGTTATTCAGGTTAATGCCTTCAAAGAATACCGTTAGCTTTTCAGTTACATCGTAGTTCACGCTGAGGTCCCATTGACCGAACGAACGCGCATATTGTGGCGGTGCATCAGACGTTCCCTGCGACTGCCCTACGCCAATAAGGTAACTGTCACGCCATGCGTACGAGGCACGTACCGACCAGCCGTGTTTTTCATAAAACAACTGCAAGTTGGCTGAGTCGCTCAGGCCGACCAGTGGAGACTGCTGCTCCAGACTGTCGGTATCAAAGCTGACATCGCCGTCAACAACCGTCGCGTTTGCTGCCACACCGAAACCGGACTCGCCAAACAGATGCTGAGCTGCGATTTCAAAACCATCAACGGTTTTCTCGTCGCTGTTGCTTGGTTGGCTGATGTCCCAGACAATTAACGGGTCATCAGAGTTTGGCTCGATGGCTCCGTTTTCATTACCGTGACCGTTTGCCAGCATTTGCTCGAAGATTGCGGTTGAAGTGGCTTGTTCGCCACGCGCTTCAACATCGGCAATGGCTTGCTGATAACGAGGGCCTTGATAAATATCACGGAGCCCTTCGATGGTGGTTTCAGTGATGGTGTTCTGAATGAAGTTATCCACCTTCTTACTGAAGTAGCCTACTGACGCGTAGCTGCCCTCGCCATAGTAGTACTCTAATGAAAGGTCGACGTTCATTGATTCAAATGGCAACAGGTTCGGGTTACCGCTACTGCCGCTGCGGGCTCCCGGTTTAGGACTGCCGCTTAAACTACGACCGCCTGCCAGGTTGCCTAATGGCGCGCGGGCGATGGTTTTACCGGTAGAGAAGCGACCGACCAGATCCTCGGTCAGGTCCACTTTGACATCCAGCATGGGCAAGAATACGTCGTGTTCACCGGTCTGGTTAAGGAGGCTTTGACCGTCGCCTTCGTACTGCATGATCCACTCAGACGCACTGGTCCAGTTAACCTGCTGTTCGACGCGCTGGCGCACCATACTGGTGACATCGGTCTGCTCGTAACGAACGCCGAAGTTTACTTGTGTAAAGAAGCCAGCCAGGTCAAATTCCCACTCCGACTGGATAAAGACGGCATCAGTGGTTTCGTTTAAGCCCGTTTGCCCGTCCAGTGAACCAGGTGGTAATCCGACAACAAAGCCGTTCTCACCGTCGGTGATGAAGTTGGCCTGACGAGCCAGCGCTTCCTCAATGTCGTAGGTGTAATAGTAGTTCTGAGCCAGGTCAGTACCGCCGCCGGCAAACTCATCCAGGAAGCCTTCGGTGGTGTGGTAATCAAACATACCGTCCGGGAAGATGTGCGTGTAGCTTGGGTTAAAACCTTCGCCACCGACCAGGCCACTCCAGTAGCTGAGGCCTTCCATGTCTTGATCGGTGCGGCTTAACCCACCTTTAATCGACACCAGCGGAATACGCCAGGCTGAGTTGTACCAGGTTGCCTGCACTTGATACTGCTTGATGTTGGTTTCGCCCGGGTTGCGTAAAAACTGACTGAAGTTGGAGTCAATTTCGCCCGGTGCTAACTCATTGGTGCCGTTATTCCACAGAATGCTCGCTTGTGGAATTTCACCATTGCGATAGTCGTAGATCTTGGTCTGTAACTGATCCGAACCAAGAATGATCTGGCCGGTTGAATTAATGCCTTTGTCGGCGCCGTTATCGATTTTGTTACTAGAGTCGTGTAAGTCTACCCAGAGGTGTAAGTCGGGTGTGAGATCCCAGCTTAAGTTCAGGCCAATTGAGTCGGCTTCTGTTTCGGTAGTATCCCAGTTTGCTGTAAACGAGGAGTCGTTACCGGCAATGTCTGCGTACACAGCGGTTCCGTTTTCATCCAGAATATAAGAGTTAATGTTGCCACCGAACTCATTCCAGATACCCCAGCCATAACCAACGCGACCGGAGGTGCGGCGCGAACCGGTGTAGTCAGCGGTAAATGTCATGGTATCGGTTGGCGCAAACTGCAGTGTTAACTGGCCGTTGGTGCGCTCATTCTGAACGTCGGTAAAGCCGTAGTTCATATCCTTCGGGAAGAAGTTATTACCGATGCGCTCACCGTCTTCGCCGATAGCGCGCGGGTCGGTGAACTCACCTTCTTCCAGGTCGGGCAGGTCAACGTTGGCATGCCAGCCCTGAATATTGGCGTACTGCTGTTGAAAGTCACGACGCTGCTGCGAAAGTGACAGCGCGACGCCGAACATATCATCAGCAAAGGTATCGCTATAAATCGCAGCCAGCTCGGGAGTAACCGAGTCGCCGGTATCGACCGAGCTGTCGTGCATGGCTTTACCCATGACCACAAATTGTCCTTCCGATTGCTGGAACGGGCGCGTGGTTACGATATTAACGGTCGCACCCAAACCGCCGCTGGGCATAGCTGCGCGAGACGTCTTATACACTTCCAGGGCGGTCACGTTTTCAGAAGACAGTGCTTCCATGTTGTAGGAACGAGTGTACCCGGTGGACGGCATTTGCCGTCCGTTCAGGGTTACCAGGTTAAACTCGGGACCAAAACCGCGCACGGTAATTTGGCTGCCTTCGCCGTCGTTACGACTGATTGAAACGCCGGTAATACGTTGCAGTGACTCAGCCAGGTTGGTGTCCGGGAATTTACCCATTTCTTCGGCTGAAATGCCGTCAACAACGCCAGATGACTGGCGTTTGAATGCGGTAGAACGTGACAGACTGCCGCGAATACCCTGAACACTGATGACTTCCATTGCGTTTTCTTCACGCTCTTGAAGTTGCTGTTCAGTCTGTGTGCCGTCTGTGGGCTCTGCTGTTTGCTCTTGTGCGTAAGTCGAAAAAACAAGACCGGCACTCAGTACGACTGAGACTGCTGCCGCTACAGGGCTTTTGCTAAACATCATTGGTTTGTTCATATTCTTATCCATTTCTGTTTGGTCGTACTGTTAGAAGTTTTCAATGCTCAGGTTGTCTACCTGGTAGACGGCCCCGGATGATTGACCCCAGGTCGGGAAGATCATGATGACTTTGATGTCACTGATATCCAGACCTGCATCGAATAACGACTGCAGTGTAAAGTTGTAACGCTGCCACTCGCCGGCTACCGGTTGTTCGTCGTAATTACCACTGGCCAGAGATACTTCTGCATACACTGAAGCATCACTTGATTCGACTTTAACCAGCCATTCTGCATCGGCTCCCTGGGGTTGATCGATGACACGCATATCAAAGCCGATAGCGCCGTTAGCAAGCAGAGCAGAGGCGTCGAAGGATACATCTTCGTTGGCCTGGAAGCCAAGCACGGTTTCGGGAGAGCCTAAAATTTCGAACTGAGCGACGTTGCCATAGGGCTCGTCGACTTCTACCACCTGTGGCTCCGAACCAGCGCAGCAGTCCATGAGTGACCAGTCTGCGTTTACGTCATCCGCAAAAATAGTAATTTCTTCCGCGCCGGCGCTTGGATCGTAAATGCGTGCTTCATCAACACGGAATACCGCGCCGTCGCCTGTATCCCAAGCCGGATAGATCATCACGACATCAATGGCGGACAGATCCAGATCCGCGTCCATTAAGTTCTGTAAGCTGAAAGTGTAGGTCTGCCATTCGCCAACAACTGGTTCCGGACCGCCTGTCGACAAATCAACTTCGACTTCGGTTTCTGCGCCATTCGATTCGACCTTGAACTTCCAAACTGAATCGGGATCATTCGGGTTAGAAACTACCTTCATATCAAACTGAACAACGCCTTCAACCATGAGTGCCGATGCGTCAAATTGGATACCAGAGTCTTCAGCCGGTTTAAAACCGACAACCGTCGGCGTGGCGCCAATTTCAAATTCGCCGACCACACCGCGCTCTTCATCAACGACTTCCTGTGGTGTGGTGCCGCCACAACAGTCCCATAATGGCCAGTCCGGGTTTTGTTCATCGCCGAACAAGACCAACTCTGGTGCTTCAGCATCGGGTGAGGTGACTTCGACGTTAGTGAGTAAATACTCCGCGCCGGCACCAAGACCCCAGGCAGGAAATACCATGAAAGCATCCAGAGCGGAAGGTTCCAGCTTCGCATCAACAAGCTGTTGAAGCGGGTAGGTATAGGTTTGCCATTCGCCAACGGTGGGTGAAACACCTTCTGTGCTGTCAGTTAAAGGTAACTCTGCATAGGTTGCGTTGTTGTCACTTTCAAACTTGAAGAGCCAGGTTGCTGAAGAGTCGCTGGGAGGCGAGACTAACTTCATATCAAAGCTGACACTGCCGTTCTCAATCATACCCGTCGCATCAAAAGGTTGCGGCTCACCTTCTTCATCGGTGATAAATTCTTTGCGTGAGACAAATCCGTTAACGGTGGGTTCGTCATTCACTACGAATTTATAGACCTGTCCTTTTTCTTCGTCGTCAATGAGTTCTGGTGTTGAACCGCCACAGCAATCCCATGCAGGCCAGTTTGGGTTAGGCGTACCATCGAAAATGGTCAGATTCTCAACGGTTGTAGATGGCGGCGTGGGGATAGGGGCTTCACCCGTCACCAGGCTTTCTTCGTCATCGTAACCGGCTCTGAGGGTCTCACAGCCTTTGCCTGTGTCGGGGTTCTGGTTGCATTGATAGACTTTGATGTAATCAACTTCGAGTGTTTGCCCTTCAGTGAAAGCGCTTTCATCAATGCCTGTGTTGTTGGTGTTTTCCGGCCAGTCACCGCCCACGGCTAAGTTCATAATCAAGTGAAAACTTTGATCATAGGGTGCGGGTCCGTAGTCAACAACGAGCTCTCCGCTGGACTGGTCGTAATATTCAGTGAACCAGCCTTGATGATTTAAACCAATGGCTTCGCCCTTGCTGTTGAAACGAATCTGCGAGTCGCGTTGAGTTTGGTATAAATACCCATCGACATACCAACGAATTTCGCCTTCTTGCCATTCAATAGCATAGGTATGGAAGTCGTCGGCAGGATTGGCTTCGCCAGGTAATTGATAGGCTTTACCTGAGGAAGAGTTGTTCGGCCAGTCGCGTCCATAATGAAGGGTGCCATGAACGTTATTTTCAATATTACCTTCTTCATCAGTGGTTTTCAGGTTAACGGCTTCGACAATGTCAATTTCGCCTGACTTCGGCCAGCCGCCATAAACGGAGTCGGTGGGCATCATCCAAACCGCCGGCCAGGAGCCTTGTCCCTCTGGCAGTTTGGCGCGAACTTCAACACGACCGTAGGTGAAGTCACCCTTATTTTTACTGTTGAGACGTGCCGAGGTGTACGGAAGGCTGCCGGTGTCATCTTCGCCCGCGGGCATAGCGACAATTTTCAGTGTGCCGTCAGATACAAAGGCGTTATCGGCGGAGTCTGTGTAACATTGTTGTTCATTATTGCCGCCCCCTTCGCAGTTGATCGCAAAATTCCATTTGTTTTCATCGATATCACTACCGTCAAACTCATCTTGCCAGACGAGTTCCCAGTCGCTAACCGGTTCGGTTGTATCTACTTGGCTGTAATCGGTGTTGGTTTCAACACTGTCACCACCACAACCGGCTAACCCGAGCGCAATGAATGCAACTGCGAGCGGGTGTCTTTTAATTGTTGTAAGGTTCATAATTGAGTTCCTGGTTTATCATTCTTGTTGTTCTGCTGCTTTTATAAATGTAAGCGCTTTCACAAAATAGAACAAGAAATTAACATCGTCAATGTGACTCGGCAAGATCCTGTTTATTTTTTGTGACAAATGTTTTCGAAACGGCATTCATTAGCGCCATCGTGTTATCCAGCATTCGGTTGCTGAAGCCCCATTCGTTGTCATACCAGGCCATCACTTTAACCAAGCGACCATTAACCCGAGTTTGCCGTGAATCAAAAATACTTGAGTGTGAATTGTGATTGTAGTCACTTGAGACCAATGGCAGTTTATTTACCGTCAGTACACCCTGTAAGTGGGGGAGGTCAGCGGCATTCTGAATAATCTGATTCACTTCATTAACGGAGGTGTCGCGGCCGGCAATAAAGTTCAGATCAACCAGCGACACATTGGGCGTTGGCACGCGCACGGCTAAACCATCAAACAGCCCTTGTAATTCCGGTATGACTAAACCCACGGCAGCTGCAGCTCCTGTTTTTGACGGGATCATTGACTGCGCAGCGGCGCGGGCACGTTGCAAGTCAGTATGATAGGAGTCGGTGAGACGCTGATCGTTGGTGTAAGCATGAACGGTGGTCATCAGCCCCGATTCAATGCCGAGCGCATCGTGCAATGGTTTGGCGATGGGCGCGAGACAGTTGGTGGTACAGGACGCATTGGAAATAACGCTCATGTCTGCGGTTAGGGTTTGATGATTCACACCGTACACCACCGTGGCGTCAACGCCTTTTCCCGGCGCAGAGATAATGACTTTACGGGCACCGGCGGTGAGGTGTTTTTCGGCATCCTCACGTTGAGTAAATAACCCGGTACACTCTAAGACCACATCGGTACCGAGCTGACCCCAGGGAAGCTGGGTTGGGTCGCGCTCGGAATAAACCTGGATGGTATCGTTGCCGACATGAATGGCTGACTCGCTGCTACTGACGTCTTTGGCGAACCGGCCGTGAACGGTATCAAATTGCAATAAGTGAGCGAGTACTTCAGGTTGCCCCAGGTCGTTAATGGCGACCACTTCGAGTTCGTTATCTAACGACCGTTCGTATAGGGCTCTGACAATGTTTTTACCAATACGGCCAAAGCCGTTTATCGCTATTCTGATTGGCATGATGACTCCTTTTATGATGATGAATCAGGGGACTTTTGAAAACGTGACCCCTTCAATCCTTCTTTGACCCGGGCCAGTTTCTCGCGAAACTGAGGGCCTCGTTTTAATGTGTAACCAGCAATAATGGCGTCGATTAAGACCAGCTGTGCTATACGCGACGCCATGGGCATATACTGATCGGTATCTTCGGGAACATTGGAACTAACGACAATTCTGCAAAAGTCAGATAACGGGCTGTCCAATGCGGTAACGCCAATAACGCAGGCACCGTTTTCATGAGCAATTTCTGCTATTTCGCACAGGGCTTTGGTGCGTCCGGTATGACTGATACAAAATAAGACATCGTTCGGTTCGCTGTTAATTGCCCACATTCGCTGAACCAACAGGTCATCGGAAAAGGAAGAAGGGGTGTCGAACCGGGCAAATTTATTCTGTGCATCGTGAGCGACAGAAGCCGATGCACCAAAGCCGAAAAAGGCGATTTTGCGGGCATTAACTAAGGCGTCCACCGCGCTGGAAATAGGGCGACTGTCAAGCGACTGCCTCGCAATACTCAGTGCACTGAGGGTTGAATCGAATATTTTTTGGGTCAGCTCGTCAACGTTATCGCTTTCTTCAATATGGCGGTTCACAAAGGGCGTGCCCTTGGCTAAGTTCTGTGCCAGCTGCAGTTTAAAGTCCGGGTAGCCTTTGCAGCCTAAACGGCGACAAAACCGGTTAACGGTCGGTTCGCTGACATTAGCGAGCGAGGCAAGACTGGCAATACTTCGGTGTATTGCCGTTTCCGGGTCGTGCAACACCAATTCCGCCACTTTGCGTTCCGATTTACTCAATTGCTGTTGTTCAGCTGAAATTCTTTGTATCAAATCCATCGATTGACCAACTCATCGCGTTTTGTAATTTAATTACATTTAAAATGTTATATTGACAAAGCTTTTGCAATTAAACTAGCCTAAATGTAGTAAAGTTACATAATCAAGTGTTATTTTCATCGAGGCAGCTATGACTGAGCGTCCAAAAAATTGTGATTTCGTGTTGTTTGGTGTGTTGGGAGATCTCTCTCGCCGCAAATTACTGCCTGCGTTATATCAGCTTGATAAAAGCGGTCTGTTAAGCAGTGGCACACGAATAATAGGTACTGCACGAAACGATTTAACCGCCAGTGAGGCGCTGGAACGTGTAGAGAAAACACTGCGTGAATTTGTCGCTAAAGGCGATTTAGACGATAATTTATTGGATCGTTTTTGTAAGCGCTTTCATTATGTTCCGATGGATTTCAGTGAGCTGTCGAGCTATGCCAGCTTAAAAGAAACGTTGCAGGCGGAGCAGACGGCCATTTTTTATCTTGCGACACCGCCGTCAATGTACGCCACTATCTGTTCAGGGCTGGAACAACAAGGGCTGGCGAAACAGCCGGCACGGGTTATTCTGGAAAAACCGATAGGACATAACTTAGGTTCTTCACAGGAAATCAACCAGGCGGTTGCCCGGTATTTTGATGAAAACCAAGTTTATCGTATTGATCATTACCTGGGTAAAGAAACGGTACTGAACCTATTGGCACTGCGCTTTGCCAATGCGTTGTTTTCTTCAAACTGGGATAACAACGCCATAGACCATATACAGATTACTGCCGCAGAACAGGTGGGTGTCGAAGGCCGCTGGGGTTATTACGATGACGCCGGTCAATTGCGCGACATGGTCCAGAATCATTTGTTGCAGGTGCTGTCATTGATTGCAATGGAGCCGCCATCGAGGCTGGACGCTGAGAGTATCCGTGAAGAAAAGCTAAAAGTATTAAAAGCGCTGCGTCCTATTGATGAGTCCAACTGTCAGGAAGTGACGGTGCGGGGGCAATACCAGGCCGGCTTTGTCGCTGACCAGCGGGTTCCCGGTTATCTGGATGAGGACGGCGCGAGAAATAACAGTCAGACCGAAACCTTTGTCGGACTCAAAGTGAATATCGATAACTGGCGCTGGTCCGGCGTGCCATTTTATTTGCGTACCGGCAAGCGAATGCCTGAAAAGCGCAGTGAAGTGGTTATTACTTTTAAAAAGCAGTTACACAATATTTTTAATGATACGACGACTGAACTGCCGCCCAATAAGCTGGTGATTCGCTTACAACCCGACGAGGGTGTGGAAGTGCAGATATTGAATAAAATTCCCGGGCTGGGTGAGCGGATGCATTTAAAAGCGACCAATCTGGATCTCAGTTTTAACGAAACCTTTGAGAAAAAACGAATTGCTGACGCCTATGAACGCTTGTTGCTCGAAGCGATGCAGGGTAATCAATACCTGTTTGTTCATCGGGACGAAGTGGAATACGCCTGGCGCTGGATAGACAGCATTGTGGCCGCCTGGGACAACAACGAGCAACCGCCGAAAGCTTACCAGGCGGGTACCTGGGGCCCGGTTGGTTCAGTGTCGTTATTGGCGCAAGACGGAAGACAGTGGGACGAATAAATGAAGGAAGTTAATGTGAATAAATTCGATAATAACCAGAAACTCACTGACGCTTTGTGTGAGCGGGTGGCTGCCATTTTAACCGATGCGGTGGCAGAGCGAGGCAAGGCAACCCTGGTGGTTTCTGGTGGACGGACGCCGAAGCCTTTATTTGAAAAGCTGTCGCGGACCTCGTTGCCCTGGTCGAAAGTCACCATTCTTTTGGCCGACGAACGCTGGGTGTTACCCGATTCTGATGACAGTAACGATAAGTTGATTAAAACCACGTTACTTAAAAATAAAGCGGCGCAGGCCCGTTATGTGGGTTTGTTTACGGCACACCAGAGCGCCAAAAGCGCGGAGCTGTCGCAATCACAATTGATTGGTGCATTACCCACGTTTGATGCCGTTATTTTAGGAATGGGGGCCGATGGTCATACGGCGTCTTTATTCCCCTGTTGTGATGAACTGGACGTGGGGATGACGGGGACACAGGCGGCTGTGGCGACGCAACCTAAATCAGCACCGTATGAACGATTAAGCCTGACCCGGCAGCGCTTGCTTGACAGTCGTCATGTCTTCTTCCATATCACTGGAGACGACAAATGGACGGTGTTGGATGCGGCAATAACCCATCATGATCCAAAACGCTACCCAGTCAGCGATTTTGTCCATGGCTCGCCAGTTCCGACTGAAGTTTTTTACGCCGCAGCTTAAGAGGTGTTTATGAATCCCGTAGTACAACGTGTCACTGACAGAATTGAAGCCCGGAGTGAAAAGACTCGCGCCGACTATTTACAACGTATGGCCCAGGCGAGAGCGCAGGGACCTCATCGGGGGGCGTTGTCCTGCGGTAATTTAGCTCATGGTTTTGCGGCCTGTGGTAAGGACGATAAGTCTGAGCTGCGTAGCCTGACCAAAGCCAATATCGGCATTGTAACAGCTTATAACGACATGCTGTCGGCGCACCAGCCGTACCACGACTACCCGGAAAAACTGAAACAAGCGATACGCGACGTGGGCAGTGTTGCACAGGTTGCGGGCGGCGTGCCGGCTATGTGTGATGGGGTGACTCAGGGTCAGCCAGGCATGGAGCTCAGCCTTATAAGCCGCGATGTGATAGCGATGGCGACAGCCGTGAGCTTGTCGCACAATATGTTCGACGGTGGCTTGATGCTGGGCATTTGCGACAAAATTGTTCCCGGACTGTTAATTGCGGCGCTCAGTTTTGGTCATCTGCCCTTTATTTTCGTCCCTGCGGGGCCTATGCCGTCGGGCATTTCTAATAAAGAGAAAGCTCGTATCCGCGAGCTGTATGCGGAAGGCAAAGTGGATAAAGAACGGCTGTTAGAAGCCGAGGCCGCTTCGTATCACACCGCCGGAACTTGTACTTTTTATGGTACCGCCAACTCGAATCAACTGGTGGTTGAAATGATGGGGCTGCATTTGCCCGGCGCGTCTTTTGTTAACCCCACTAGCGAAGTGCGCGATCACTTGACTCGCGTGGCGGCTCAGCATGTGACCCGGATAACCGACCTGGGCGCTGATCATCGTCCAATTTCGAAGATTGTTGACGCAAAAAGTATTGTTAACGGCATTATCGGTTTGTTAGCGACGGGTGGTTCAACCAACCACACCATGCACTTAGTTGCCGTGGCGAAGGCTGCGGGTTATCAGGTGGACTGGAATGATTTTGCTGAATTGTCGTCGGTGACGCCATTACTAGCGCGGATATACCCGAACGGGCAGGCTGATATCAATCACTTTCAGCGCGCTGGTGGTATGCCCTTTTTAATTCGTGAGCTGCGCCGCGGCGGAATTTTACACGAAGACGTTAACACCATTGTTGGGGAAGGGCTGGATAAATATCAGCAGCGACCGACGTTGACGGACGAAGGCAAACTCACCTGGGTTGATATCGAAGAGGATTCGCTGGATGAAGACGTACTGCGACCAATCAGCCGTCCGTTCAGTACACACGGTGGTCTGGAAGTGCTGAACGGGAATCTGGGCAGGGCGGTTATTAAGACATCGTCATTGCCGGAAGATACTCAGCCAGTGGAGGCTCCCGCTGTTGTGTTTACCAGTCAGCATCAGCTTGATGCGGCATTTAAAGCCGGTGAGCTGAACAAAGACTGCGTGGTGGTAGTGCGCTTTCAGGGGCCTAAAGCCAATGGCATGCCGGAACTGCATAAACTGACCCCACCCTTGGGTGTTTTGCAAAAACGGGGCTATAAAGTGGCGTTGGTGACCGATGGGCGCATGTCCGGAGCATCGGGCAAGATACCCGCGGCAATACACGTAACCCCCGAGGCGGTTAATGGTGGCCTGATAGGTAAGGTGCATGACGGTGATATGATCAAGCTGGATTTTGAGCAGGGCGTATTAGAGTTGCTGGTTGATGAAAACGAGCTGGCGCAACGAACCATAGCACCGGCTGATTTGACCGATAACCAGTTTGGCATGGGGCGTGAGCTGTTTGCTAATTTCAGAGATAATCTCAGTGGCGCGGAGTATGGCGCCTCTGTGTTGTTCAAGGAAGACTAGTCGATGGTAACGGATCCTCAATTAAACGGTCACCACAAATTCGCTGTTGTTGCTGATATTGGTGGTACCAATGCGCGCTTTGGCCGAATTAACTTAAAAACCTTTGAGCTTGATCGCATACAGGTTTTTGCTTGCGCCAATTACTTAAATTTAACCGATGCCCTGATTGCTTACCGCGAACAGCAGCAGGTTGAACTGATTCATGTTGCTATAGCGATAGCTTGTCCGGCAGAAGGTGATTCGATTCAGATGACCAATCACCATTGGCAGTTTTCTGTAAAAGGTACCCGTGATGCTCTGGGCTTAACCAGCTTTATTGTGCTTAACGACTTTGCGGCCGCCGCTATGAGTCTGGTGACACTGAATAAAAGTGAAACGAAGAAAATTGGCGGGGGCAAGAAAATTGAGAATACACCGTGCGCCGTACTGGGTGCCGGCACGGGGCTGGGAGTGGGCCATTTAATTTGTTTGCCCAACGGTGACATGATGCCGCTGCCGGGCGAAGGTGGTCATGCCGACTGGGCCCCGTTAAACGAGAAAGAGTGGGCGATACATGAATTTTTGGCGCGCCGTTTTGAGGGGCGCGTGTCAGCAGAACGCTTGTTGTCAGGCCCGGGTCTGGAAAACCTTTACCAGGCTATTGCTTACTATCATGACAGAGCGGTGCCGCCGTTACCGGCCAAGACCATTGGTGCCCGCGCGGTAACGGGCTGTGATGCTATTGCAACAGAGACAGTGAATCAGTTTTTTGCCAGCCTGGGCAGCTTTGCCGGTAATTTAGCCTTAACCCTCAATACCCGGGGCGGCGTTTACATTGCTGGTGGCGTTGTGCCGAAACTGCTGCCGTTAATGGCAGGCTCCGAATTCCGAACGCGCTTTGAACAAAAGGGGCGTTTTTGCAACCTGGCTGAGTCGATCCCCTGTTATGTGATAACCGCTGAGTACGCGGGTATGCGCGGCGTGGCTCAATACTTAAAACAAACCCTTCGGCATACGGCCGCTGATGAAACAACAGGAACCGAACAATTATGAACGACAGTGCCAGCGATATTTTTTCTGCCTCTACTATTATTCCGGTGATTGTGGTTGATGACATTAGCCAGGCTGTGCCTTTGGGCAAGGTGTTGTTTGAACAAGGGTTTAAAGTACTGGAAGTGACGTTGCGCACGCCGGTGGCATTAGAAGCCATAAAAAAAATGCGCGAAGAAATTCCTGAAGCCCTTATTGGGGCGGGCACGGTAACCAATCCGACAGAACTAAAGCAGGTGCAAATGGCAGGCGCGCAGTTCGCTATTAGTCCCGGAGCTACGCCTGCTTTACTGGAAGCCGGAAAGCAGGCCGACATTCCGTTGATACCCGGTGTTGCTACGGTATCGGAGCTGATGCAGGGGATTGAGCTGGGTTACCAGTACTTTAAGCTCTTTCCGGCAGAAGCGGTGGGTGGCCTTAAACTGCTGAAATCTATTGCCGGGCCGTTTCCGGATATTCGCTTCTGCCCAACGGGCGGTATCAACGAAAGTAATTACCGAGATTATCTGGCGTTAGACAATGTCAGTTGTGTTGGCGGCTCGTGGATCATTCCTAAATGATCAATGCTACAGGCTGATATGAGCGAAGAGTTTATCAAACATGCAAAAGCATGGAATTGATTTTCACTCTGCTCAATCTCTTTGGAGTGATCCAGAATTAATTGAAATTCCGGCTAAAACTGAAGGTGAAGCTTTATTAAAGCGAGTGAATGTGGATTTTCCTGAATGGATGCTAGACTCTTTAGATGAAGAGGCGGCTCGCATTGGAGTAACAAGACAATCTATTATTAAGGTTTGGTTAGCGGAGCGGCTTGAACAAGTTCAAAGGAATGTCTAGGAGAAGTCTATGAAATTATTCGCGGCTTTTATCACAACTTTGTTTTTGGCTGGGTGCAGCAGCGCCCAGTCAGCGCCCGATGAATCGGTCACTATGGCGGACATAAAGGGTTTAATTGGTACACCGACAGCGCAGAGTATTGAGAGTTGTAAAGTGTTACCGGTGGGCAAAAAGGCTTGTGGTGGTCCGGAAGGCTATGTGGTTTACAGCAGTGAAACAGTGACTGATGAAAGAGCTCTGCTGGATGCCATTCATCGGTATAATGAAAAGGCGAAAGAAGAGGCAAAAACGGGCTATTCTACCTGTCAGCATATACCCGAGCCTAAACCGGAATTAAAAGGTGGTGTTTGTTGGATACCCTAATGTCTTACGGCCTGTAAGAGCCGGTTTGTCGTCGTAGGCATTTACACGGAGGTTATTTTGATGAACATACTGGTCACCGGAGGTGCTGGCTACATAGGCAGTCATACGGCCTTGCAATTGTTGGAGCAGGGGTATGATGTTCACATTATCGATGACTTATCAAACTCAAGCTACGAGGTCATTACTCGTATCGAAAAGCTGTCCGGGCGCGAACTGACTTTTAGTCAAGGGTCAGTCTTAGATACTCAGTGGCTGAAGCAAATAATGGCTCAGGGGAGTTTTGATGCTGTTATTCATTTTGCCGCTCTTAAAGCAGTGAATGAATCAGTCGAAAAGCCTTTGCAATATTACCAAACCAACGTTTGCGGTACCCTGAGTTTGTGCGAAGCCATGCAGAGCGTCGGGGTGGGTAAGTTGGTGTTTAGTTCTTCGGCTGCGGTATACGGTGATGCAGAAAAAATGCCGCTATCTGAAGAGTCACCGCTGCAAACACCGCTGACGCCATATGGACGCACAAAGCTTATGGCTGAGCAGATTCTGAGCGATATTGCAGCGGCTTCCGATAACTGGAATGTGGTGTTATTGCGTTATTTTAACCCCGTTGGTGCGCATGAAAGCGGTGAAATAGGTGAGGACTTATCGCAAGAGCCCACAAACTTAATGCCAATTGTAATGCAGGTGGCCAGTGGACAAAAAGAACAGCTGTCCATATTCGGCAACGACTACCCTACTAAAGATGGCAGCGGCGTGCGCGATTTCATTCATGTACAGGATCTTGCGAGTGGTCATGTGAAAGCAATAGAGCATTTAAACCGCCGTGTTCAGCAGCAAAGGTTGTCTGTATTTAACTTAGGTACCGGCAAAGGGTACAGCGTAAAAGAATTGGTCAGAGCGTTTGAAAAACAGAGTGGTAAACGCATTGAATGCGTTTTAGCGGAGCGCCGCTCTGGTGATATCGCAATGAGTTGGGCGGATTCATCTAAGGCCGAGCGTGAACTTAACTGGAAAGCGACAAGAAACTTAAATGACATGTGCACAGATGCCTGGCGTTGGTATTGCCAGTATCCGGATGGATTTAAATAAAAGAGCTGTTTAACGGGGTGTTTTGTTAACAAACTGTTGTGTGCGGTTGTGTTTTTTATTACCATTTATTCTCTGAACATTTTTTATTCAATGTAGTAGGTAACGCAGTTTGATTCAGAGTACGGCAAATAACGTAAAACGCAGTGACGCTCAATTACCCCCTCCTGACAGTTTTGCTTGGATAGGTGACTATACCGAAGAGCACTGGCACCCCAGTTTTCGACACTACCACAGCGCTAAAGAGTTGATAGCCAGTGAACACGCGCCGGAGTTGATTGTCTTTTCATTAGATTCTGAAGAACAGGATATTCAGCTTAATGAACTAAGAAAATGTTCAGTAACCGCATTGAGCAAGATTTTTGTTGAACATGAGAGTACGTTATCCCCATTTTTAAGTAATGGCGTCTGGAATGAAGACTGTCTGGATGCGTTTGAACACTACCGGATTCGAACCGCGAAAGTTAACCTGACTTACGATGATGACCCAAAGTTTAAATTATTAACCTATTTGTGGCTGCACGACGAGCTTCTGACTCCGCGAATGCAACCATCAAAAAGTTATCTCTTCAGTTACCCGCTGTTGAGTGCGTTTGGTATTGAGTTAGGTGAAACGGAGCGTTGGTTGGCCGCGCTGGTAGAAAATGACTGGATAAATAAAGATACACTGACTAACCGTGTCCGTTATTGTGCAAGCTGTCAGTCGGGTCATTTGAATTACGTAGATGTGTGTCCTAAGTGTGAAAGTATTGATACGAAAGTGCAAAGCAGTTTGCATTGCTTTAACTGTGGTCATGTCGGAAATCAAGAGGCTTTTAAAACCCGTTCCTCACTCACGTGCCCCAACTGCTTAACGAAGTTACGCCATATTGGAACGGACTATGATCGTCCAATAGAGACGAGCAAGTGCCAAAGCTGTGAACATTTATTCAGCGAGTCTCTGGTGGTGGCTGAATGCCTTCATTGTCACGTACATAACCCGTTAGACAAACTGCAGATAAGAAATGTTTATCACTACAGCCTTAGCGTGTTCGGTGGGGCGTTAGTTCGCCGGGGAATGTCTCATTTCACGCTGATGCCCTCTGTAGGTGATCAGATGTCATACAGTCAGTTCTACTGGCTTCTGGAATGGCTGAATAAACTGGCTAAACGCCACAATATGCACCACACCGTGATTTCTCTTCAGGCGCTCAACTTAGCTGAGTTCCTGAAAGATAAAGGTGAAGTTGAAGGCATGATTCGGCTGGATGCTATCCAGGAACGCCTGAAAAGTGTGACCCGAATGACAGACGCATGCTGTAACGATAGCGAAGGTGGTTTGCTGATGTTGTTTCCGGTCACTGAATTGAAGCAACTGAGTGCGGTTATTAAAAAGCTGGAAAATGTTAAGAGTCAACAGCACGATCAGCTGTTGCAGCTGGAACTGAAAGTGCTGGAACTGCCGGATGATATTGGCAGTAATGTTGAGGAATGGTTAATTGACAGGCTAAACCAGGTGAAAGCCAACGTGTTATGAGTGACTTAAATACCATCCTTTATTTGCTGGTTGATACGATTCATCAGGCATCAGCGGATTTTTTAGTGGCTTTTGGGTTGATACCGGTTTTCATCTTGTATGAAACGCCGTTGATCATCCTGATTGTCACCGGGATTTTGCGGTATCACTATAGAGAAATGACTCGGCAGGATACGGTGAGTTTTTATCAACCCCGGGTTTCCTGCATTGTTACGTGTTACTCCGAGGGTGAAGCCATTGCTCTGACTGCAAAGTCTCTGGCAGAGCAAACGTATCCGGGCAGTATAGAGATTATACTGGTGGTTGATGGTGCGGTGCAGAATAAAGAAACCTACGAAACGGCGCTAAGGGTTGCTAAGCAACAGACGGCGGACAACAGAAAAATTATTGTTCTGCCGAAATGGCAACGAGGTGGCCGAGTATCGAGTTGTAATGCTGGCTTGGATACTGCTACGGGAGAGATCGTTCTTGCTCTGGATGGCGATACGTCGTTTGATAACGATATGATCGCACGAATTGTGCCGCATTTTGAAGACCCCAGAGTGCCAGCGACCAGTGGCGCAATAAGAGTCAGAAACTCAGGTGAATCGATTTTTGCTAAGTTTCAGAGTATTGAGTACCTCATGTCGATGCAGGGAAGTAAGACGGGGTTAGCTGAGTGGAATTTGCAAACCAATATTTCCGGAGCGTTTGGCGCTTTCCGACGGTCCGTACTGGAAAAAGTCGGGGGCTGGACCACTCACAGTGCCGAAGACTTAGATTTGACGATACGGCTAAAACAATATCAGGTTCGGCACCCCAACTGGTATATCCCGTATGAGCCATTAGCTATCGCATTGACAGATGTGCCCGTTAAGCTAAAAGATTTAATTAAGCAACGGCTGCGCTGGGACGGTGATCTGTTCTTTATCTTTTTCAGAAAACATTGGCAGTCTTTTTCGCCAAAGTTAGTGGGTTTTAAACATTATATTTTCACGCTTTTATACGGATGGATTCAGAACGTCGTGCTGCCGTTTGTTGTGATTGGGTACGCCGCCTACTTGTTTATTAGTTTGCCAGCAACCGTTGCTTTAAGCCTTTTTATTGGTGTTTACCTTGTTTACATGGCCGTTCTGATGTTCTTTTTTCTGTTTATTGTGATAGCGATGTCCGAGCGTATAAAGAAGGATTTATCGCTTTTTCCGTTACTGGTTATTTTTCCTTTGTATTCAATTTTTATGAGAGTTGTTGCCGTATTCGCATTAATTAATGAGTTGGTCAGACACTCTCATGAAGAGAGCGCTATGGCGCCGTGGTGGGTTTTTAAACGAGGTGGTAAGTTTTAATGAAAGTTAAATTCAGCGTGTCCGACAAAGAAAAGAATCCTGATGTTGATAAAGGAGTAAAGGTTGGTTACGGCTCGTCGAAAAGGTCAGGATACCGTTGGCGTTGGTACTTATTGCTTTTATTGTTTTTGATCCCATTAGTTGCTATTGGCTGGGTTATTGCAAAGCCTTTTATATTTATTATTGCAGAAGGTGTGATAACAACGGACCCAGTGGAACTGCGCTCTCCGGTAGCTGGTCAGGTTAAAGCTGTAAATGTTGAGCGAGGACAGGAAATTGCAAGTGGTACCTCGTTGATTGAACTTGACGCGTCGGAACTGGCTGTTGAAATTGATAAGCTCAAAGAGGTGTTGGCGTCGTTACCCGAAAACTCAAGAGAGCAGGACAAGGAAATTGTTCAACAACTGGAACGGCAGGTTGAGGTGGCCAAAGAAGGTGTTGCAGAGCAACAGGAATTTTTAGAAACTTACCAGAAATACAAGAGCTCTGGCGTTATTCCTACGCATGAGATGGCCGTTATTTTACGTGCTGTAACAGACAGTAAGGTCAGTTATGAAGCTGCAAAAGCAAACTCGTTTCAGGTTGAGCAGCAACTGAATGAAAACGCACTGGCCGGCATGTTAACTCAGCGTCGTCAGGAGTTGGAAAGACAGCTGGCGAAGCTTCAGGCTCAGTACGACGAGTTGCGCATTGATGTGTTGAAAGACCGGCGTGTTATCGATGTTCTGGTAAAAGCCGGAGAGTATGTTCAGGAAAGTCAGCCGTTAGCATTGGTATCGGGCAGTGAAACCCCGGTTATTTTTGCGTATTTAGAGCCAAGGTATTTTGAGTATGCTGCGGTTGGCAATAAAGCGACGGCAACACTTCCAAACGGTGAAAAGATACGGGCGGTTGTGAGCGAACCGGCGCAGTTAACGCAAAATTTACCACCGATGCTGGTTGGACCGTTTGATAATAAAACCGGCGTGTTAAAAGTGACGCTGGAACCCAGTGAACCGCTAAAAACGAGTATAGAAGGGCTGCCTGTTGAGTTATCTTTTGATTATTGGAACTAACTACAATAATAATTGAGCTTGCGCTTATTGGGGAAAACGGGTAAAATCCACCCGCAACATGAATCCAGTCACGGAGTGTTGCAAATGCTGCGAATTGCCCAAGAAGCCTTGACCTTTGACGACGTTTTACTCGTTCCCGGTCATTCCGAAGTTCTCCCCCATACCGCCGATTTACGTACGCAATTAACGCGTGGAATTTCCCTTAATATTCCGTTGATTTCGGCTGCGATGGACACCGTTACTGAATCAGCACTGGCGATAGCGCTGGCGCAGGAAGGCGGACTTGGCTTTATCCACAAGAATATGACCGCAGAGCAACAAGCCGCACACGTTCGTAAAGTAAAGAAATACGAAAGCGGCATGGTGTCTGACCCGGTTACTGTGCAACCCACAACCACCATTGGTGAAATCAAAGAACTGACTGCCGAGCACGGCTTTCAGGGTTTTCCTGTGGTTGAAAATAATGGTGATTTAGTCGGCATTGTGACCGGTCGCGATACCCGTTTTGAAGACGACGACAGCAAAGAAATTCGCCACGTAATGACCGGAAATGACCGCCTGGTCACTGTGCATGAAACAGCAGAAAGCGAAGAAATTTTGCAGCTTATGCACAAACACCGCATTGAAAAAATTCTGGTTGTGGATGATGCCCACAAACTGAAGGGTATGATCACCCTGAAAGACTTTGAAAAAGCAGAGAACAAGCCAAACGCCTGTAAAGACGAACTGGGTTCGCTACGCGTTGGTGCTGCTGTGGGTGTGGGTGCAGGCACAGAAGAACGCATTAAGCTGCTGGTTGAAGCCGGTGTTGATGTGCTGCTGATTGATACCTCGCACGGACATTCTCAAGGCGTACTGGATCGCGTTAAACAAACTCGCAAGGACTACCCTGACTTACAAATTATTGCCGGTAACGTGGCAACCGCTGCGGGCGCGAAAGCGCTGGTAGAAGCCGGTGTTGATGCGGTGAAAGTCGGTATTGGCCCGGGCTCAATTTGTACTACGCGTATTGTTACGGGTTGTGGTGTGCCGCAAATTAGTGCCATTAGTGATGCCGTTGATGCCATTAAAGGCTCCGGTGTGCCGATTATTGCCGATGGCGGCATTCGTTTCTCAGGTGATATTGCTAAAGCACTGGCCGCCGGCGCGCATAGCGTGATGGTTGGCAGCATGCTGGCCGGTACCGAAGAGTCTCCGGGAGAAGTTGAGCTGTATCAGGGCCGTTATTATAAATCCTACCGTGGTATGGGCAGCCTGGGCGCAATGGATCAGCGCAATGGGTCATCTGACCGCTACTTCCAGAAAAGCGATGAGGCTGACAAGTTGGTGCCGGAAGGTATTGAAGGGCGCATAGCGTATAAAGGGCCAATTTCTGCCATTATCCACCAGCAAATGGGCGGACTGCGTTCAGCCATGGGTTTAACCGGTTGTCCGACAATTGAAGACATGCGTACCAAGCCGCAGTTTGTAAAAGTAACTGCCGCCGGCATGGGCGAATCACACGTACACGATGTGCACATCACCAAAGAAGCACCGAACTACCGTAGCTCGTAACAGGATGACTAATGACTAGAGATATCCATGATCACCGAATATTGATTCTCGATTTCGGCTCTCAGTACACTCAGCTGATTGCCCGCCGTATTCGCGAAATTGGCGTTTACTGCGAACTTTGGGCGTGGGATGTTGATGAAGCTGACATTCGTGACTTTGCGCCTAAAGGCATTATTTTATCCGGTGGTCCGGAAAGTGTGGCTGAAGAAGGCTCACCGCGTGCCCCAGACTACGTTTTTAACGCTGGTGTGCCGGTGTTTGGTATCTGCTACGGCATGCAAACCATGGCGCATCAGCTGGGTGGCTCAGTGCAATGTTCGCTGGAGCGTGAATTTGGTTACGCGCAAATTGAGCTGGTAGAGCAAAGCCCGCTGTTTAAAGCCATTGAAGACGCGGTGTCTGAGTCTGGCGCACCGTTATTGGATGTGTGGATGAGCCACGGCGACAAAGTCGAGATGATTCCCGAAGGCTTTCATACGGTCGCTAAAACCTCTTATTGCCCCTATGCAGCCATGGCCGATGAAGAACGTCAGTTTTACGGTGTTCAGTTTCACCCGGAAGTGACTCATACGCGCCAGGGTCTGCGAATGCTGGAGCATTTCGTTAGCGACATCTGCGGTTGTGAGAAGCAGTGGACGCCCGCTAAAATCATTGATGACGCTATTGAGCGTATTCGTGAACAGGTGGGCACTGACAAGGTGATTTTGGGCTTGTCGGGCGGTGTCGATTCGTCGGTAACGGCTATGTTGCTGCACCAGGCCATTGGCGACCAACTGACCTGCGTGTTTGTGGATAACGGCTTGCTGCGGCTGAATGAAGCTGAGCAGGTAATGGAAATGTTCGGCGACCACTATGGCCTGAATATTTTGCCAATACGTGCTGAAGATCGCTTTTTAGATGCGTTGGCGGGCGAGAACGACCCGGAGAAAAAGCGCAAAATTATTGGTAATACCTTCATTGAAATTTTTGATGAAGAAGCCGGTAAGCTGACTGAAGTAGACTGGCTGGCGCAGGGAACCATTTACCCGGACGTAATTGAATCCGCGGGTTCTAAAACCGGTAAAGCGCACGTGATTAAATCGCACCATAACGTAGGCGGTTTACCAGAAGACATGAAGTTAGGCCTGGTTGAGCCACTGCGTGAGTTATTTAAAGACGAAGTGCGTAAAATTGGGCTTGAGTTAGGTTTGCCTTATAACATGCTGTACCGTCATCCGTTCCCGGGGCCTGGTTTGGGTGTGCGCGTGCTGGGTGAAATTAAGAAAGAGTACTGCGATTTACTGCGCCGTGCCGATGCAATTTTCATTGAAGAGCTGCATAACGCCGACTGGTATAATAAAGTCAGTCAGGCCTTTGCGGTATTCCTGCCGGTACGTTCGGTCGGAGTGATGGGTGATCAACGTAAGTACGACTGGGTTATTGCCATTCGCGCTGTAGAAACCATCGACTTTATGACGGCACGTTGGGCACATCTGCCGTATGAGTTATTAGAGAAGGTATCCAACCGGATTATTAATGAAGTGAATGGAATTTCCCGTGTCACTTATGATATTTCGGGCAAACCACCTGCCACCATTGAGTGGGAATAAGCCGATAAATATTGGCTGGCCGTTGCCGGAAATTTTCCGAAAGACGCCAGCCTATACCTAACTCCCTTCCTTTATTTTGACGTGTATATTTGTCATTTTTTATATTTAGGCTAAGATGACATATATAACTGTCAATTAGGCTGATTTATGACTCCCAGAAAAGAGATCGGCAAGCGATTGCAGCTAGAGCGAAAAGCTCAGAAATTGTCGCAATCGGATGCTGCCGCGCAAGTAAATAGTAATCGCCAAACCATTTCAGCTATTGAGCGCGGTGTTTATTTAGGTTCAATTGCGACTTTTGAACGGTATTTAATGCTGTTTGGTTATTCATTAGCAATAACTAAAACTAAGATGCCGACATTTGAAGAACTTGATGACTTGTTTCCGCTGGAGGATTGAAATGTCTGATAGTTTATCGCAATACCCTGCTCGCGTAAGAGAACTAAATGTAGGACTTAATAGTCAACTGGCTGGTCAACTGATACATGGCTCTCAGTACAGCTTTAGCTATGAAAAAGAAGCTTTTCCGGTTTCGCTGTCGATGCCGAACAGACTTGACCCCTATGTATCGGGCAAGCTTCCTCCTATTTTCACAATGAACCTGCCTGAAGGTTTTGTCCGGCGTTACATTGAAGAGCGGCTGCGGCGCTATGCAAAAGTTGATGAAATGTATCTTTTGGCTCTGCAAAGAGATAAGGGAATTGGCGCATTAAATTATCATTCCGATGAGCTACCTGAAGGCACAACCGAAGCTGTTGCGCTGAATGAGATTCTGTCCTGGAATAACCCGAATGAGGCTTTGTTTCCGCAGTTGCTGGAACGCTTCTATCTGCAAACAGCAATTTCCGGAGTTCAGCCGAAAGTTGTCGTTCCTTCAGAAAAAGCTACGCTTGTTTATCCAGATCTGATTGTAAAGGCGGCAGATGAAGAGTTTCCTAATTTAACGGCTAACGAGTTTATCTGTTTATCTGCAGCGGATTATTGTGGTTTGGAAACACCGGAGTTTTGGTTATCGGATAATCGAGAACACTTTGTTATGAAGCGTTTTGATATTGACGGTGATAAGAAATATGCCGTGGAAGACTTTTGTGTTTTAACCAAGCGCGACTCGGCTGATAAATACCGTTCCAGTTATGAACAAGTAATGAAAGTGGTGCAGTTATTTACTCAGAGTGCTGAACAACTTCGGAAAGTTTATGAGTATATTGTTTTTAACGTACTGATTGGTAACGGTGATGCACATTTAAAGAACTTTTCAGTTTATTATAGTGCAGAGGCACCTGAGCGTATAAAGTTGACGCCAATTTATGATGTAACCCACACTCTTATTTATCCTACAATTGATAACCACATGGCGTTAAAGCTGTTTGGTAGCAAAGAGTTTCCGACACAGCATTACTTACGTAAATTGGGTGAAGACTTCGGCATTGCGGAGCCCCAGTTGGTGATCACTAATTTTGCTGAGAAATTAGTGACATTTATGGAAGGATTTAATCAATGGGATGTTTCTCCTGAATTGAAGCCCTCAATGGAAAAGCATTTGAGTTCAATAATGGTGTCGGAACCAACCGTGAGTGGTTACCGACACCATAAAAAACGTAAATATACGTAGAGTTTTTAGAAGTGGTAAGTCACGCCAAGGTGAACTTCGTTGTCGATGCTGTTGAAGTTACCGCGGAAACCCGCGTCAGCAGAGAACCGTTCCGTAAAGGCGTAGCGTAAGCGTGCGCCAACGGATGCGAAGCCGTCTAAGCCCCAGTCATAACCTGCGTCGACAATCGCTGTAGTCTGCTGGCTGAGTTTGGTCATAGCGCCAATACCGGCGTATGGGCTGGTATCGCTGCTGTTAACAAAATCGTAGTGACTAACACCACCTTTCAGGAACGTGTTGAACTGCTGGTCAGCACCCATGTCCAAGAAGTACTTAGCTCCGGCGCGAAGTGAGTAGTCACCCATGTCGGTTAGCTGAACTTCACCGACCCAGTTCGGGGCGATAGCTGTGGATCCTTCCACGTAGAAGTCGGAGTCGTAGAAATCGGAAAAGCCACCGCTGATGTAGTTCAGATCGTCAGCCTGACTGACTGCTGAAAACATAAGCGAACCGCTTGCGAGTAACGCTGTTGATAGTATGAGCTTTTTCATAGTTTACCTCCTTGGATACAATAGATTCATTATCGCACCTAAGCAGGATTTCAACAGCCCCGGAACTGTAAAGGTTCAGTAAAATCGGGGCTTGTAGAGATATCAGGCTACTTGACGATGTCTAACCAAACCATTCGGTGGTCGGAAGAGGCACTGCGTTTTTGCATGAGCTCACTACCGGATTCGTCACCCACTGGCCAGAACACACCAGCGTCTTTAACGACTAAGTCGTTAGACGGCAGCACATAGTCGACGCGTTTACGCCAGGCGGCCGTGTGGAACTGTGAACCTTGTTTGTCTGGTGAATGCTGCTTACCACCCTGGCTTTGTGGCTTCACATCATTCACCCGCGGGTGTTCTAATAGCTGCTCTATAGCGCCGTCGACACCACCTGAACCGGCTTCGGCGTTCATGTCGCCTAAAATAACAAAGCTCTCATTTTCACCCAGTCCGCCACGGGTGCCATTGTCGTCGTAAAGGTAATGGTCGCTGCCGGGCGTGAGGTAATCCGCAAATAAGCGAATTTCATCGAAGTTGCGCATGCCGTTGCTGTTCTCCGGACCGTCAAAAGCCGGTGGTACCGGGTGTGCGGCTAATAAATGAATGACTTTATCACCCACTTTTACCGGTAAATCCCAGTGTGATTTTGAGCTTAACGGGTACTGCGCCATTATTTCATCGGAGTACCATGGCTCATCGGTTGCCTGTTTTTGTTCGTTCATTACGTAAGGAATATGACGGCCTGGCATGTCTTTCCACAAAAAGTGCTGAAAAGTGCGAGCTTGATCGGTCAGTAGCGGGTATTTAGATAAAATGACCATACCGTACTGACCTGGGTACCAGCCAAAGCCCCACGAGTCGATGCCGGTACCCTCAGTTTTGCCGTCGCGGTTTAAATCAAAGGGCGAGGGCACACCGGTGTTGACCGGAGCATTATAAGCATACGGGTATTCAATGGCCTTTTGCCCATTTTGCGAAACGGCTAAATAGTTTCTCTGAAAAACGTTAACGCCAACTTCGGGGGCAAGGTAGTCAAACTCGTTCAGCAGCACGATGTCCGGCCGCACCCGTTGCAGAATTTCGGCAATACCGCGGATTTGCTGATGGTTTTGCTGCAGAATTTCCGGTAACGGCGATTGCTCTAATTTAGGCAGCTGGCTGTCGCTCAGATAATTGGAAGCGTCCATACTGACATTAAAGGTCGCAACCCGAATGGTTTCAGGTTCGTTTTTACCAGAACCGGCTGTTGCATTAAAAGAGGTAGGAATCATAAAGACAACGAATGTTAAAAATAATAAAAACCGTATAAAGCCCATGGGATAACCCTTTGAGAACCGCCTGTGACAGTGAGCGAGAATAAAGGTTCCCGAATGACTAGGCAAGGGCGAATATTTTGATTAAAATATGTCACATATCTGACACAAAAATGTCTTTGAAGCGTAATGAAATCAGCCGCATCCCATACAGCTCAGACCTCTTGCCGCACTTTTGACTGTTATCAGGTCATGAGCTTTCCGGCAATGAACCAGCTATTGTGCCGTGGCTCGTCATCCAATCCTAAGCGAACGACTCATTTTTCTTTTCTGTCTTCGCAAAAAAGTTCCTTCGCTTCTCAAATTTTTTATACTTTTCACGAAATTGTCATAAACAATCTATACCCTCACTCTCGCGTACAACCCCAAAACCAAAATCGGGAAGAACAAAACTATGTTTAATACGACTTTCAAGCGTACAGCTGTTGCAGCTGCTATTGCTTTTGGCCTTAGCGGTGCGGCTATTGCTCAGGATACTTCATCAGTAGTTCGCGGTAACGTTGTTACTGCCTCTGGCGAAGTGGCTGCAAACGCACGTGTTGAGATTATTCACATTCCAACCGGAACTCGTTCAGTTGCTACAACCAACGAATCTGGTGCTTTTGCTAACTCAGGTCTTCGTGTTGGCGGTCCTTACATCATCGTTATCGAGGGTGAGAACGGTCGTAAAGTGTATGAAGACGTCTACTTAACTCTGGGCGAATCTTACCGTATCAATGCTGAACTTGAATCAGCGGATATGGAACGTATTCAGGTTTCTGGTTCTGCGATTGTGGGTGGTGAGAACCGCGGTAGCAGCAGCTTCTTCGGTCAAGAAGACATTTCTAATACGCCGACCTTTAACCGCGACTTAAAAGAAGTGGCGCGTTTAAACCCATACGTTAACTTGTTGTCTGGTAATGAAGCGCCAATGAGTATTGGTGGTTCGAACCCGCGTTTCAACTCTATTTCAATTGATGGTGTTGGCGTAAACGATGACTTTGGTCTTAACGGCAACGGTTACCCAACTCAGCGTTCACCTATCTCGATTGATGCGGTAGAGCAGGTTGCGGTAGACATGGCACCGTTTGATGCTTCGCAAGGCGGCTTCTCAGGTGGCCGTATTAATGCGGTTACTAAATCAGGTTCTAACGAATTTCACGGCTCAGTCACTTACGAGCGTATGAGCGATGCGTGGGCCGGCGACCCGGTCAACCCGGAAAGTGGTGACGAAGTACCATTAGATTACGAGCGTGATACCTACAGTATCGCCGTTGGCGGTCCAATCGTTGAAGATAAATTATTCTTCTTTGTTAACTACGAAAACGCACAAGAACCGGCTCAAATCGAATACGGTCCTGCTGGCGCTGGTGCACCAAACGACAGCAACGTGACACAAGAAGAGTACGATCGTATTAGTGAAATTGCACAAAGCCAATACGGCTTTGATATTGGTAACTGGGACACGGTCCGCGATACCGAAAACGACAACTTGTTGGTTAAATTAGACTGGAACGTTAACTACGATCACCGTGTTGCGTTAACTTATAACCGCACTGAAGGTAACAACCTGCGCGGTGTAAGCAACAGCCAGAATTCATTGAATTTAGACACCAACTGGTATGACTACCAGCAGAACATGGATCTGTTCCGTCTGTCTTGGTTCTCTGACTGGAGTGGTGATCTTTCAAGCGAAATTTATGTTAGCCACAAAGCGGTTGAAGCAATTTCTGGTTTGGTGACCAAAGACTTTGGTGACGTCAGCGTACGTACCGAAAGCGGCACGCTGAACTTTGGTCCTGACTCAAACCGTCACGCGAACCAGTTAGAAAACGATAACTTTAAAATTGGCGCTAAATTTGACTACCTAATCGGCGATCACGAAATTGAGTTTGGTGGTGAGTATGACAGCGTTGATGTTTACAACGTGTTTGTTCGTAACTCTCTGGGTTCATGGTCATATGAGTCAATTGATGACTTTGAAGCGGGTAACGCCAATGAGTTCTTCTACGAGAACGCTTACACTAACAATGCGACAGACGCTGCTGCTAACTTTGAGTTAGGCATGCTGAACTTGTACGTACAGGACAACTGGTACCTGAACGACTCTATGGAACTGGGTCTGGGCGTTCGTTATGAAACTTACATGGTTGACGATAAGCCAACATTAAACGAGAATTTTGTTGACCGTTATGGTTACAGCAACCAGGAAAACCTTGACGGTAAAGGCATTTTCTTACCGCGTGTTGACTTCAAATGGTTCGCTGCCGACGATTTAGTGGTTCGTGCCGGATTCGGTCGCTTCTCTGGTGGTCGTCCAAATGTTTGGATCTCAAACTCGTTCTCTAACGACGGCTTTACCTTGGTACAGTTTGACCGCGACCAGGTATCAGAAGATCAGTACTTGGAAAACCAAAACCCTGCGCAAATTCCACAAGCGGTATTGGACAGCATGGAAGCCGGTGACGGCGATACTAACAGTATCGACCCTAACTATGACATTCCGTCTGACTGGATTGCGCGTATCGGCGTTGACTATCGTTTCGACATTCCAAACGTTGGCGATAACTTCCAGGCAACAGCAGAAGTCACTCGTAAGTGGATGACCGACAACAGCCAGTGGGTTGATATCTCACGCTGTGCGACAGACGAAACGGCTGCAGGCATCAACATTTATGAGCCGTGCGACCCGACTGCACCAAGCGGTCACTACGATCTGCAACTGACTAATGAAGACAAAACCGGTAAAGCGTGGTTGTTAACAACGTCATTGGCAAAAGATTGGGAAAATGGCTTTAACGCGTACGCTGCTTATACCTTCCAGGATATTGAAGAAGGTAACCCGGGTACGTCGTCTACTGCGACTTCAAACTATCAGTACAACATTGTTCGTGACCGTAACCAGGCATTATTGGGTACAGCGGACTATCAAGTTGAGCACAGTCTGAAAATTGCATTAGGCTATAGCACTGAGTTTGTCAGCGGTTACGCGTCTAAGTTTAACTTGTTCTTCAACCGTCGCTCAGGTACGGCGTTCAGCTATACCATGGGTCTGTTTAATGACGGTGACTTCGGTGACCAGCCTTACTTCCAGGGCGGTGGTTCTTACTTGCCATATGTCCCGACTGGCGCGGATGACCCTGCATTTAGCCCTGAAAGCCCGTTGTCGTATGAAGAAGCTATGGCTTACTTCCGTGACGCTGGTTTAGAGCAATACGCAGGTGGCTTCGTACCGAAAGGCACAGGTCGTTCACCTTGGGTTACTAATCTTGACTTCCAGTTCCAGCAAGAAGTTCCGGGTTTTGCTGAAGGCCATAAAGGTATCTTCTACATCACCGTTAATAACTTGCTGAACCTTATCGACAGCTCGAAAGGTGAAGTATTACGCCAGGAATACACTAACCAGACCGTCGTAGACTTTGCAGGCCTTGATGACCAAGGTCGCTATATGTACGACGAAGCGTTCTATGGTTATAACGACTGGAGTATCTTCGAAGCTGAAGAATCTACATGGCGCTTGAAGTTAGGTGTTAAATACACCTTCTAATTTACGCACAGCGTAAAATGCGTTGAGATGAAAAATGCTAAAAGCCGCGCCTTGAGCGCGGCTTTTTTTTGGGCAAAGTTCACAGATTTGTCACAAATAAGCTATACCTTTTATTGGCAGTTAAAACCAAAACAAAACCGGGAAGAACACACTATGTTTAACGCGACTTTTAAGCGCACTGCTGTAGCAGCCGCTATAGCAATGGGGTTGGCGGGTACGGCAATGGCGCAGGAAACCTCATCCAGCCTGCGTGGCGTTGTTACCACTGAGTCTGGTCAGGTTGTTTCAAATGCAATTATTCAGTTACGCGATGAGCGTACGGGCACGATCAAAACCTTAAGCTCTAACGAGCAAGGCACCTTCTCTTCACGCGGACTGCCGGTTGGAGGCCCTTACACCATCGTGGTTGAAGGTCCGGAAGGTCGTAACCAGGTGGTTGAAGATATTTACCTCACTTTGGGTGATTCTCAGAATGTGAATGTCCGCCTTGAGCGTGAAGAAATGGAAGTGTTAAGTGTGACCGGCTCTATGGTCAGTAACGCTTTGTATGGCAGCAACAGTCCGGCTGCAAACTTTAACTTGCAGGACTTAGAAAATGCGCCTTCTGCTAACCGCGACTTAAAAGACGTTGTTCGCATTGACCCACGTATTTACATTAACGAAACCAACGCTGGTGATATTCAGTGTGGTGGTGCTAATCCGCGTTTTAACAGTCTGACGGTTGATGGCGTTCGTATGAACGACAACTTTGGCCTGAATAGCAGCGGTTACCCAACGGAACGCATGCCGTTCTCTTATGACGCCATTGAGCAGGTTGCCGTTGAATTTGCGCCCTTTGATGTTCAGTACGGTGGTTTTACGGCCTGTAACATTAATGCGGTAACCAAAACCGGTGATAACGAGATGTTTGGCGGTGTGTTTTATGACTACACCAACGACTCTCTGCAAGGTGATGAGCTGGAAGGCGATAGTATTAATATTGGCGACTTCAGCGAGAAACGCTACGGCTTTAATGTGGGTGGTGCTTTCATTGAAGACAAGCTGTTCTTCTTTACCTCTTACGAGAAACTGGAAGGCTCGGATACTTTCGACCGTGGGCCGGAAGGTTCTGGTTCAGCAACAGAAGTAATTGGGGTGACTCAGGCTGACGTTGAACGTATTGCCAATATTGCACAGAACATTTACGGCTATAACCCGGGCGGCTTCCCGTCTAGCTTACCGGTAGAAGATGAAAAATTCTTAGCCAAGTTGGATTGGTACATTAGCGATGCGCACCGTGCGTCGTTAACTTACAACTACAACGACGGTTACTCTATTGCCGAGTCTGACGGCGATTCCGATGAGCTGGAATTCTCTAACCATTTCTACGAACGAGGTTCTAAGTTCACCTCTTATGTGGGGGAGCTATACTCTGACTGGAGTGATAACTTCTCGACAGAAGCTCGTGTTGGTTATTCAGAGCTGGATGCGCGGGTTAATCCTTTGGGCGGTACGGACTTTGGTGAAGTTCAGATTGGCGTTAACGACGCGACTGTGTACTTAGGTGCAGATGACTCTCGTCACGCCAATAAACTGAAATACGACACCACTTTCTTCAAATTAAAAGGCACCTACTTGCTGGGTGATCACGTTATTTCCGCAGGTATTGAGCGCGAAGAATACGACGTGTTTAACCTGTTTGTTCAGGAAGCACAGGGCGAGTATCGTTTCGGCTCCATTGATGACTTTGAAGCGGGCACCCCTTTTACGGCTATCTATGAAAGTGCGGCGGGTACCAACAATCCGCAGGACGCAGCGGCAGAATTCGCTTACGCGGTAAACACGGCCTACGTTCAGGATGAATACTATTACGCACCAATGGATATTACCTTCACTTACGGTTTGCGTTATGACTGGTATACCAGCGACGATTATCCGGTGAATAACCCATTGAATGAGGAACTTTATGGTTTCTCTAACCAACAGAACATGGATGGCCAGGACTTACTGCAACCGCGCTTTGGTTTTAACTGGTTTGTTAACCCGGACTTAGAAGTTCGCGGTGGTGTTGGCCTTTATTCTGGTGGTAACCCCAACGTCTGGATTTCTAACAACTACTCAAATAACGGTGTGACTCAGTACGAAGCATCTCGTAGCTTTGCCGGTGAGTCCTTGTTTGACGTACCCCACACTGGCGACGGCAACCCAATTTTCGATGTGCCTCAGGAATTGTTCGACGAAGTAGCTAACGCCAGCGGTCAGGGCCCGATTAACACTATGGACCCCAACTTCGAGCTACCAAAAGAATGGAAATACGCATTAGGCGCCACTTATACCTTGCCTGGTGACTACATTCTGATGGCGGACTTCTTGTACACCGACAAGGAAGATGCGGCCATTATTTATAACTTGGGTCTGGAACAGGTTGGTACCGCACCAGACGGACGTCCAATTTTTGATGAACTGTCGACTGACGGACGTGACCAGGGCGATGACTTCCTGTTGACGAATGTTGACGGTGATTCTGGTTCACAAACAACGGTTTCGCTGGCGTTGAGTAAGTCGCATGACTTTGGTCTGGACTGGACTTTTGGTTACGCTTACAACAAAGCTGAAGACGTTAACCCAATGACTAGCTCGGTTTCGTTCTCTAACTACACGAACCTGGCAACGGCTAACGCTCAGAACCCGGGTGTGGCGACGTCTAACTATGAGATACCGCATCGCTTTACTTTTAAAGCGAACTACACCAAAGAGTTCTTTGATGGTTATGACACCGTTGTCACTCTGTTCGGTACACGCAACAAAGGCCGTCCGTTCTCATACACTATGAGCGATGGGCCTTTTGGTGACGTAGCGTATCAGGGACGTAGCCTGCTGTACGTACCGACTGGTCTGGATGATCCGAACTTTGCCATTGGCACAGACGGCAATGGTAACCCATTTGAAACTGCCGCTTTCTTCGATTTCCTTGAAGAGTCTGGCCTGAGCAAGTACGCGGGCGGTATGGCGCCACGTAACGAGTTTAACAGCAAATGGTGGACCAAAGTTGATTTACGTGTTGAGCAGGAATTGCCAGGCCTTATGGATGGGCATAAAGCGTCAGCGTTCTTCGTGATAGAAAACTTAGGCAACATGCTGAACGACGACTGGGGCGTGCTGTATGAAGCGAGCTTCCCACGCGCCGTCACGGTTGCTGATGTTGAAATTAACGATGCAGGTCAGTACCAGTACAACTCGTTCCGCGACACAACGAACGTGCAGTCGCGCGCGGGTGAGCCTTCACTCTGGTCGGTTCGTTTAGGCGTAGAATACAAGTTCTAACGGCTTGACGAAGAAGGAATAAACCGCCGCTGGTATTGCCCGCGGCGGTTTATTATTTTAATCTCCCTTTATCAAACACTAATAAACGCGCCCCAATGGAACTGAGCTGGACCAGTCTTCTACCTTCCTTATTGGCAATTGTATTTGCCATCGTTACCCGAAAAGTTCTGCTGGCGCTGGTTGGCGGTATTATTCTGGCCAACATTCTGTTGTTCTGGCCCATGCCCACGAGCATTGCTTATGGCACGCTGGAGAGCACCTGGGATACCCTGATAGACCCCAGTAATATGCTGGTCTGGTTTTTCACTCTGGGTATAGGTGCTTTGTTTGGGGTGCTGGAAAACGGCGGTACCTTTAAACAGTTTGTGCTTAAGCTTGAACGCAAGCAGTGGATAGAAAGTAAGCGCCGCGCACGGTTAATGACCTGGATACTGGGTGTTGTGGTATTCATTGAGTCCAACGTGACCATTATGATTTCGGGGACCACCTCACGGCCTATTTATGACCGCCTTGGCATTGCCCGCGAAAAGCTGGCCTATATTGTCGACTCAACTTGTGCTGCCATTTGTATTTTGATTCCACTAAATGCCTGGGGAGCGTTTAACCTGACGCTGATCTCCAATCAGGGAGTAGAGCAGCCGTTACTGGTTTTTATTCAGTCTATTGCCTTTAACTTTTATGCCATTTTTGCGGTATTACTGGCGCTGTTTGTCGCGTTGTTCGACTGGAATATTGGCCCAATGAAAGCGTTTGAGAAGAACGCGGTACCGGATCAGGTTTCACAAAACACCTGGGGCGACGGACCGGATGAAGAAGACAGCTTTGGTAAAGGCACCGCGGTGGTAATGACCAGTCTGATTTCATTAGTGGTGATGGTGCCGGTGATGTTGCTGATAACCGGAAATGGTGTGCTGGTGGACGGCAACGGCACATTAAGTGTGTTTATTGCCATTTACGTGGCGTTGGGCATTGCGGTTGCCGGTACCTTAATGACACAGCCTGTTGGTTTGATTGAGGTTGGTAAATACCTGCTAAAAGGGGCGTGGAATATTCTGCCGCTGGCGGTTATTTTGTGGTTGTCGATTGCGCTGGGTGGTTTAACTCGTGATTTAGGCACAGGTGAGTTCCTGGCGGCGGCATTAGACGGTTCCGTACAGTTGTGGATGCTGCTGCCGCTGATTTTTGTGTTATCGGCTATTACCGGGTTTTCTATTGGTTCCAGCTGGGGCACTTTTGCCATTATGTTGCCACTGGCCATTCCGTTGGCAATGACGCTGGGGCTGCCGGCGGCACCTTTCATTGCAGCCGCTATTTCCGGCGGTATTTTCGGTGATCATGCATCACCTATTTCTGACACCACCATTATTGCTTCGATGGCATCGGGCGTGGAGCATATTGACCATGTGCGCACGCAGTTACCTTATGCTTTACTAGCCGGGCTTGGCGCGACAGCGGCTTATGCGATAACGGGCATGCTTATTTAGCGTTAGCCTTGGCGGATTTTCGGCGGGCGCGGAAAAAGCGGCGTAAAATGTCGCCGCATTCTTCGGCCAGTACGCCGCTCTGCACATCCACTTTGTGGTTCATAGAGGCGTGGTTGATAACCTCAATGGCGGTACCGGTGGCTCCGGTGCGTGGGTCAGTTGCGCCAAATACCAGGCGTTTAACCCGTGCATGGGTAATTAAACCGGCACACATGGCACAGGGCTCTAGAGTGACGTATAGCGTGGCGTTGACCAACCGATAGTTATCGATAGCCTGACCGGCAGCGCGAATGGCCTGTGCTTCGGCATGAGCGGACGGGTCGGACAAAGAAATAACCTGATTGTAACCTTCGCCAACAATTTTATCGTCCATGACCAACACCGCGCCAACGGGCACTTCGTCTGCGTTTTGAGCTTGTTCAGCAAGCTCTAACGCTCGCTGCATGTAGATTTCATCGGTTGTCATGGCGGCGATTTTAGCGCAGGATATTACTCAGTACCAGAATAACAATCCGCACTTATGCAGGAGAGAACAATGAAAAAGCTCGTTATTAGCTTAATGTTGGCCAGTAGCTTCGGTTTTAGCGCTCAGGCTGCCGCACAACAGTCGCCGGTAAAAGTCAGCAGTGATTTAGAAGCTCAGGTGATTGAATGGCGTCGTCATATTCACGCCAACCCTGAACTGAGTAACCGCGAATTTGAAACCGCAAAAATGGTTGCTGAACATTTACGTTCTCTGGGCATGGAAGTGGAAACCGGTGTGGCGCATACCGGGGTTGTAGGCATGCTCAAAGGTGGTAAGCCTGGCCCGACTATCGCTTTACGTGCGGATATGGACGCGCTGCCGGTGGTTGAGCAGACTGATGTACCGTTTAAATCGACCGTCAAATCGGAATATCGGGGTAAGGAAGTGGGCGTTATGCACGCTTGTGGACACGACACCCATGTAGCGATGCTGATGGGCGCGGCTGAAAAGCTGGTGGAAATGAAAGAGGAACTGGCGGGTAACATCATGTTTATTTTTCAGCCCGCAGAAGAGGGCGCGCCTGAAGGAGAAGAAGGCGGTGCTGCACTGATGCTGGAAGAAGGCTTGTTTGCTGACAACAAACCGGAGAAAGTCTTTGGTATTCATGTCTGGGCAGGTTTTCCGACCGGCCATGTAGGTTATCGCAAGGGCCCGTTGATGGCCTCTTCTGATCAGTTTGAAATTAAGGTAAAAGGTAAGCAAGCGCATGGTTCAACGCCATGGGCAGGTGTCGATCCTATAGTGACTTCGGCGCAAATTATCAATAACGCACAGACCATTATCAGCCGCCAGACCAATATCACCAAAGCCCCGGCCGTTTTATCGTTCGGTATTGTGGAAGGCGGTGTGCGCAATAACATCATTCCTGACGAAGTAACCTTAATAGGTACCATCCGTAACTTTGATATGGATATTCGTTCGGATATTCACGATAAATTGAAGCTAACAGCAGAAAAGACTGCTGAAGCAAATGGTGCCGAAGCGCATGTTCATGTGGATTTGGGTTATCCTGTTACCAGTAATGATTCGGACTTAGTTGAGCAGATGTTGCCGATAACCAAAGCGGTCGCTGGTGCTGACAAAGTGCAGGAAGTGCCGTTAGTGACAGGCGCTGAGGATTTTTCTTATTATGCGCTGGAAGTGCCTGGTATGTTTGTGTTCTTAGGGGTAACACCACCAGAACGTGATATGGCCAGCGAGCCGAGCAATCATTCGCCGCATTTTTATGCTGACGAAGACGCGCTGAAAACCGGCACTGAGCTTTATGTGAACTGGGCACTGGAATCACTCTAATATGCCGAAGTCTGCAGTATCGCTGTTCGCTCTTTTGTTGTTTGCCGTTAGTCTGATAGCGGCCTGCACGCCTCAGACCCGCCCCGATGCCATGACCGTTGTTCAGGAACGTCAGGTATTGCGGGTGGGAACGTTGATTAACCCAACCAGCTATTATTTTGATCATGATCGTGAGCAAGGGTTTGAATACGATCTGGCCAAACGCTTTTCCGATCGCTTAGGTGTTGAGCTGGAAATGGTGCCACGTTTTGATGTGAACGACCTGTTCACTATGTTGCGCCGCGGCGAAGTCGACATTGTTGCGGCGGGCCTGGACCGGACCTCGACACGCGCCCGTCTGTTCCGTTTTAGCCCACCCTACGACATTATTAGCCAGAAAATAGTGTTTAAGCAGGGCTCGCGGCAACGCCCGCGTGACCTGCAGCAAATTACCGATGGTGAAATTGTGGTGGTGGAAGGCAGTTCGCATCATGAGTTCCTGCAAAGCTTAGGTGAGAGCATTCCTACATTAAAATGGCGCGCAACGCGCGATCATGACGCGGTTGAGTTGCTGCAAATGGTGATCAACGAAGAAATTGATTACACCATTACCGACAGCACCGCGCTGGATATTCAGCGCCGCTTCCATCCGGATTTAAGTGTGGCTTTTACCGTCAAGCATGATCAGGATATTGCCTGGGCATTGCCACAGGGCACTGACGATTCGTTGTTCTCAGCGGTGGTCGAGTACTTTGGAGAAATTCGTGCCAGTGGTCGTTTAGCGCATATTAAAGAGCAGCATTTTGGGCACGTAAAGCAGTTTAATTATGTGACCACCAGTTTGTTCATAGAAGCGGTTGAACGTGTTTTACCGGGCTATATCGAGACCTTTAAAGAACATTCAGGGTCACTCGACTGGCGCTTATTGGCGGCTATCTCTTACCAGGAGTCACTGTGGAATCCGCGTGCGGTATCGCCTACCGGGGTTAGGGGCATGATGATGCTGACCTTGCCGACAGCGAAAGCTATGGGCGTTAAGAGTCGACTGAATGCTGAGCAAAGCATTCGCGGAGGTGCCCGTTATCTTGAGCGCATGCTGAACCGTGTCCCCGCAAGAATTCCCCAACCCGACAGAACCTGGTTCGCTTTAGCTGCGTATAATATAGGATTCGGACATTTAGAAGATGCGCGAATTATAACTGAGCATCAGGGCGGCAACCCCGATCGCTGGGTGGACGTGAAAAAGCGTTTACCGCTGTTAAGACAAAAGCAGTTTTATCGTCATACCCGCTATGGCTTTGCCCGTGGAGATGAACCGGTCACTTATGTCGGTAATATTCGCCGTTTTTACGACACACTAAAATATTTGGATGAGCAAGGACGCTTGTAGATAGGTAATTAAAATGAAGAAAATAATCGCTTCGGCAATAATGGCACTCACACCGATGTTTGCCGCAGCCCAAAGTTTGGGTGACAACATTGAGCTGTCTGTAGAAGGCCAGATTATAGAAGCGACGCTGGCCGAGCGTTTGTCTTCCGCAAACAGTTACCGGCTGACGTTTGAGAACGCATCGGGTGACACTCAGCACCTGGGTTTTTTGCATCAGCGTGGTGATAATCAGCTTATTTCAATAACCCATCCGCAGCTCGGCTCGGTCAGTATTCGTCGGGTGAATGGTGAGACTGTTGTTGAAGATAAAAGCTTGCCGCCTGCAGAGCCGAAGCGCCGGTTCACAGAGCCTCAAGCTACTTTGAGTCTCAATGCCCGAGCTTTACCCTCCAAAACGTATTCGGTAAGCAAATCAGCTGCTCCGGCAGATGAAGTGCAATTATTTGATGACTCACTTGATGTGTTGTTTGTGTATGACGACCGTTTAGTGAGTTATGCCGAAGAGAATAATTACGATCTGGAACTGGCCATTCAAAGTGCGGTAGACACCAGCAATAGTATATTTCAACGCTCTGGTGTCCCGGTAACAATGACCATTGCCGGGTTAGAACCTTTTCGCCCGGACAGCACCACAGACTTTCCAAATGAAAACCCAGATCCCTTATTGGATGAGCTTATCGACGACCAAAGAGTGCTCCGTTTAATTGATCGTTACCAAGCCGACGTGGTGCATTTTATCGGGGCTGATAACCCGGACGTATGTGGACTTGCTTTTAGAGCCTCGGATTTCAGTACCAGTGATAACCGGGTGAGCTTTATCAGTGGAGGAGCCAACGCGGGGTATACAGCATTAAGCTGCATGGGGGCTGGTACTGTTGCGCACGAAGTGGGTCATAACTTCGGGCTGCGCCACGATCGTTACACATTAGCGGATAACTCCAGTGGTGGAGAGGGAGAACAAGAAGACTTCCATATTCCTTATGGCTTTATTGATGACCAGGGACGCTTTTATACCACCATGTCATATGGTTCCGTGTGTCGTAGTGAGTTCAGTCAAGGGGCGTGTGTTAGTGAAGCGGCGTATTCAAGCCCGGATTTAGTTGACCAAAACAATGGCGTACCACTGGGTAAAGCGGCTTCTGAAATTGATGCAGCTGATGCCAGTCTGGCGGCTCAGCGCAGCAGTATTATTTGGACCAATAACAGTTCACGAACCAATATTGACGGTATGCAAGTTGAGCGCACCGGAAGCGGTGTTCTGACGTTCAGTTGGCCGCGCGTTGAGGGAGCGGATAAGTATCTGATTGGTGGAGAAGCTTGTGAGCAGTTCACCGGTCTCTCACAGCAGGCGCTGTTAGATGAAGAGGGTGTGACGAACAATGCGGTGAGCTACACCGCGAGCTCTCTTCCTGACAGCATTTGTGTCATCGCATTAGAGGAAGTTAACGCCAATGCCGCACGTTGGCGCTTTGTCAGTAATGCCAGCTTCAGTGGGGATTACTCCGATGCCACGGCTGATTACCTGCTACTGAACAATAACGTGTTAAGTCTTACCGAAGCGGGAGACCAGGCTGCTGTCTCTATTGAGCTGTCTGATGAAACCACCGCGAACGAAGCTGTTCAACTGGCATTGCCGGTCACTGCAAGTGGTACCGATGTGAGTCAGGGCGTGGGCATAGACAATGCGGCTGACTGGTTCAGCTGGGAAGTGACCGGCTCTGGCAATACCCGAACCATGACCATCACGTTAAAGCAGTCGCTTGCTGACATTAGTGCAGGATTAGACAAAGATAATGTACATAACCCGTACCACTTGCCTCTGAAATTGGTGAACACCGATGCGCCTGACTTTTCTGTTTCCAGTGGTCTCTGGATAGACCCTTCCAATATGACGGGCGGGGCCGCACAGGCATTTATTAGTCAAGGAGAAAGTATAGGCGAACTGCAGGCCCTAGACTCTGCCGTGAGTGTTTATAATGTACCCGATGACGTTGTTATCAGCGTGGAAGAAGCGGAAGGCTTCATTTCAGGCTTCAGCGCCACAGAGGTTGAAGCTGAGGTTGAAGGTGAACGTCGAATTCAATTGGCGGGTGATGCGCCCATGGTGGACGAGGCTTTATCGGTTCCGTTGCGGGTTGATTTTAGTGACGGCAGTGAAAGCATCACGGTCGCGCTCACGATTGAGCCAAGAGCAATAGCGCCAAGTATTAGCGCTTTTCGGGCCAGCAATACAACCGAAGGTCAAACAGTGACGTTAACGGCTACTGTGACTGACGCCGACGGTAATCTGGACACATCCAGTATTGAGATTGTCCGGTTAAATAGCGATGGAAGCGAAACGGAAGTCTCTAATGTCAGCGTGAACGGTGATACGGTTACGGCATCAGTTGGAAGCTTGGCTACCGGTCAATACGAATATCGACTGAGTGCCAGTGACACTGAAGGGAACAGCGAGAGTACTGAGGTGAGCTTCACGGTCAGTGCCGCGCCGTCAGAAAGCAGCAGCGGTGGACATGGCGGCTGGTTGGTTTTACTGGGACTTATCGCTCTGGGGCTACGCAAACGCGTAGCCTGACATTTATGTCAGGTGAGATCGGGTTCCTGACGTAAACGTCAGGCTACCAGAGCTTATTGGAATTGCAGCTCTTTGTAACTGAAGTTGGCTTTCACTTCTTTTTGCATCCACTCCAGCATAACAAAGCAGCGTGACTCGCCATCAAGCTTAATAATTTTAGCCAGGAAGCCACGGAACGGCCCTTGCTGAACTTCCACAATGTCGCCAACTTTCGGTGCTTGCTCATCAGTTACTTGATCCACGCCCCGCATTTGGTCTATCCAGCTTTGCGGAACCTTAGGAATGTTGTCGCCAAAACGCAGCACGCCGGCGACGCCATAGGTACTGCGAAGTTTGTAAAACTGCTCGATAATGTCGTCCGGTTTTACAAACACATAGCCCGGAAACATGCGCTCAACCACTGACGTACGCACACCCCGACGAACTTTCTTCACGGTTAACTCCGGCGCAAATACCTCAAACCCTTGGTTTTCCAGATTGACTATCGCGCGCTCTTCCTGCTTAGGTTTGGTTCGTACGATGTACCAAACACCAGATTGGAGTTCATTCATAAACCGGTCCTTTTGTTCGTCGGCGGCTGATCTTTCCACATTCGGTTACGTTACGCAAATTGGGCTGGAGTGATTAAAGATAAGCCAGCATAAAATCATTGCAAAAAACGGGGGCGTCGAGGTAAGCTGAACAGGTCTTTCAATGCAATAAAGGCTTAAGTCTATGCAAACCAGACGCCTCAGACGTGAAAACAATGAACGCCGCCGCGCTGTTATCCGTAAGCGCAGACAACGCATTATTGACCGCCGTGAAAAGTGGTTTCGCATAGTGAACCGCGAAGGCACAGCCAAAGTCGAGTAGGTTGACGTTTACGTCGTGTTTGAGATTCCACCTGACAGGAATGTCAGGCTACTGTATAATCTGCCAGCAAAAATCGCCCAGCTTTGGAGACCTTGCTTGTGGAAATCTACCGCGGTGCACCTGCCTTATCAGCCTTCAAAACAACGAAGCAACTCGAACAACTGAAACAGGCAGGAATTCCTGTCAAAGAGCTGTATGCCGAGTATCAACATTTTGTTGATCTGCATAGTGAACTTAGTGATGAACACCGCTCCGTATTAGTCCAACTGCTTAAATACGGTCCTGAGTTACCGGCTCATGAGCCGCAAGGCGCATTAGTGGTTGTCGTACCCCGCATTGGAACAATTTCCCCCTGGGCTTCTAAAGCTACTGACATTGCCCACAATTGTGGATTGAAAAGCATCCATCGGGTTGAGCGCGGTGTGGCCTTTTATCTGCAGGGTGACTTATCGGCAGAAGAACTGAAGCAGGCGGCGTTACTGTTGCATGATCGTATGACTGAAAGCGTGTTGTACGATATGGACGATGCGCGTCAGTTGTTCCGCTCACAGGAGCCACAGCCTTTGTCTTCAGTTGATATTCTGGCGGGTGGTCGCGAAGCCTTAACCCAGGCGAATATCAGCTTAGGTTTAGCACTGGCGGAAGACGAAATTGATTATCTGGTAGAGAATTTCCGTAAGCTGGACCGTAACCCTAACGACATTGAGCTTTACATGTTTGCTCAGGCAAACTCTGAGCACTGTCGTCACAAGATTTTTAACGCCGACTGGACTATTGACGGCGTAGAACAGTCTAAATCGCTGTTCAAAATGATTAAGAACACCTTTGAAACCACGCCGGATTACGTGTTGTCGGCGTATAAAGACAACGCGGCCGTCATGGAAGGCCACGAAGCCGGACGTTTCTATCCGCAGCCGGACAGCATGAGCTATGGCTACAGCCACGAGCCGGTACACATTCTGATGAAGGTGGAAACCCATAACCACCCAACGGCTATTTCTCCTTACCCGGGTGCGGCAACCGGTTCCGGCGGTGAAATTCGCGATGAAGGCGCTACCGGTGTTGGCTCTAAACCCAAAGCGGGCCTGGTGGGTTTCAGTGTTTCAAACCTCAACATTCCGGGCTTTAAGCAGCCGTGGGAAGAGAACTACGGCAAACCAGCGCGTATTGTTTCCGCGCTGGATATTATGCTGGAAGGCCCTCTGGGCGGTGCGGCGTTTAATAACGAATTTGGCCGCCCGGCGCTGACGGGTTACTTCCGCACCTACGAGCAAACGGTCGACAGCCACAATGGTCGTGAAACTCGTGGTTACCATAAGCCGATTATGATTGCCGGTGGTTTGGGTAACATTCGTGAGGCTCATGTGCAAAAAAGTGACGTACCGGTTGGCGCTAAGCTGGTGGTGCTGGGCGGTCCGGCAATGAACATTGGTTTAGGTGGCAGCGCCGCCTCGTCAATGGCCTCGGGTGAGTCGACTGAAGACTTAGATTTCGCCTCGGTGCAGCGTGAAAACCCGGAAATGGAGCGTCGCTGTCAGGAAGTGATAGACCGTTGCTGGCAGTTGGGCGCCGACAATCCTATTGCTTTTATTCATGACGTGGGTGCGGGTGGTTTATCGAACGCCATGCCGGAGCTGGTCAGTGATGGTGGTCGTGGTGGCCGTTTTGAGCTGCGTGATATTCCGAACGACGAGCCGGGCATGACGCCACTGGAAATTTGGTGTAACGAGTCGCAGGAACGCTACGTTATTGCCATTGCCCCGGAAAACATGGCGCGTTTTGAAACGCTGTGTGAGCGCGAACGTGCTGAATATGCGGTGATTGGCGAAGCCACCGAAGAACTGACGATTTTACTGAACGATGCCAAGTTCTCGAATCAACCGATTGATTTGTCGCTGGACGTGTTATTAGGCAAGCCGCCGAAAATGCATCGCGACGTTGCTCGTTTACAGGCGGAAGGTACGCCTTTGCATCTGGAAGCGGCGGACTTGAATGACGCCGCTGACCGCTTATTACGGCTACCGGCCATTGCCGAAAAGACCTTCTTAATTACCATTGGGGATCGCAGTGTGACCGGGTTGGTTGCGCGTGACCAGATGGTCGGTCCGTGGCAGATACCGGTTGCTGACGTTGCGGTCACCGCCGCCAGTTATGACAGTTACCACGGTGAGGCCATGGCGATGGGCGAGCGCACGCCGCTGGCTTTATTGAACTTTGGCGCTTCGGCACGGATGGCCGTAGCTGAATCTCTGACCAACATTGCGGCTGCAGATATTGGTGATTTAAAACGCATTAAATTATCGGCCAACTGGATGGCTGCTGCCGGACACCCGGGTGAAGACGCTGGCTTGTACGAGGCGGTAAAAGCCGTTGGCGAAGAGTTATGTCCTGAACTCGGCATTACCATTCCAGTGGGCAAAGATTCGATGTCGATGAAGACTCAATGGCAGGAGAACGGCGAAGACAAAGCCGTGACGGCACCAATGAGTCTGGTGATCACCGCGTTTGGCCGGGTGAACGACATTCGTGCAACCTTAACGCCGCAATTACGTACCGATAAAGGTCAGTCGCACCTTGTGCTGATTGATTTAGGTAAAGGCAAGAACCGTTTAGGTGGTTCAGCGTTGGCGCAGGTGTACCAGCAACTGGGGCAGCACACGCCGGATTTAGACGATACAGAAGCCTTTAAAGCCTTCTTTAACACCACACAGCAGTTGGTAACCGAAGGGCGCTTATTGGCTTACCACGACCGTTCTGACGGTGGCTTATTCACTACCGTAGCGGAAATGGCGTTTGCCGGAAATTGTGGCGCGAATGTGGCACTGGATGAATTAGGCGAAGACAATTTAGCGGCTCTGTTTAATGAAGAGCTGGGCGCTGTTATCCAGGTCAGTGATGAGCAGTATGAGCAAGTAATGGACGCCTATAAAGCCGCTGGTTTAGGCGACTGCGTTAAGCGTATTGGTGAACCAACGCACGACGACGCTATTGTCTTTACTCGCGACGGACAGAATGTATTAGCGCAGAGCCGCACGCACTGGCGTACGGTGTGGGCTGAAACGACGCACCAAATGCAACGTCTGCGTGATAACCCGGTTTGCGCTGACGAAGAATTTCGTTTGAAACAGCGTGCGGATAACCCTGGTTTACAGGCAGATTTAACCTTTGATCCTTCTGAAGACGTTGCTGCGCCTTATATTACTAAGGGTGTGGCGCCTAAAGTCGCGATTCTGCGTGAGCAGGGCGTCAATTCGCACTACGAAATGGCGGCGGCGTTTGACCGTGCTGGTTTTGAAGCGGTAGATGTTCACATGAGCGACATTCTGGCGGGCAGGGTATCGTTAGAAGATATGCAGGCGCTGGCGGCTTGTGGTGGCTTCTCTTACGGTGACGTTTTAGGTGCCGGTGAGGGCTGGGCGAAGTCGATTTTGTTTAACGACCGTGCGCGCGAGCAGTTCGAAGCTTTCTTTAAGCGTAATGATACGCTGGCGCTGGGTGTGTGTAACGGTTGCCAGATGTTGTCGACGCTGAAGCAGTTAATACCGGGAACTGAGCATTGGCCGCGTTTTGTGACCAACCGCAGTGAGCGTTTTGAAGCGCGCTTTAGCCTGGTCGAAGTGCAGAAATCTCAGTCTGTTTTCTTAGGTGATTTGGCCGGTTCACGTATGCCTATTGCGGTTTCTCATGGTGAGGGAAGAGCTGAGTTTGCTAACCCTCAGCAACAGTCTCAGTTGGAGCAAAATGGGCAGGTTGCGCTACGTTACATTGATAACTGGGGCGAAGTGGCAGAGCAGTATCCGGCTAACCCGAATGGTTCACCGAAAGGCATTACGGCGGTAACCAGTGACGATGGTCGAGTGACAGCCATGATGCCGCACCCTGAGCGTGTGTTCCGTACTGTTGCTAACAGCTGGCACCCGGATGAGTGGGGCGAAGACAGTCCATGGATGCGCATGTTCCGCAACGCCCGTAAGCACATCGGTTAGCTGGGCGGCGCGAACTGCAATTCGGCTAACCCGTGGGCTTTCTGCTTACGGAGACGCTACGAGTTCATCCCTGAAGGCTTGACGAAGGCCATCCATGGCCTTCGACACTCCTGCAGCAGAAAGCCCACGGGTTTGATGCCTCTTGCAGCTCGCGCTGCACACCTCCTCAATAGTCCCTGCAACCGTTGGGCGCTCGCTATCCATGGTGATGTGAACATCTGATTCGCGACGTGTAGCCTGACGTTTACGTCAGGTGCTGGCTGTTATTTTTATGCCTAACGCTTTAGTAACAGCCAGTACACTTTTAAGGGTTGGGTTGCCTTTGTCGCTGAATGAACGGTATAGCTGTTCTCGGGACAACCCTGTTTTTTGAGCTAACTCGGTCATGCCTTTTGCTTTTGCCGCTATGCCAATAGCATGGGCAATGTAGCCTGCGTCTTCTGTTTCCAGCGCATCGGCAACGAAAGCCGCGACAGATTCTGCATCCTCTAAATAGGAGGCTGCGTCAAATTTTCTGAAAGTCGTTGCCATTGTTACTGCTCCAATATTCGTAAAGTAAGTGTGCTTTTTTAATGTCTCTGCTTTGGCTTTTTTTATCGCCTCCGACGAGTAACAAAATGAGCACACCTTGATCTTCATAGAAATAAACTTGGTAGCCGGAACCAAAGTGCATTCGTAATTCGCTTAGTCCATGACCAATAGGCTTCACGTCACAGGAGATTCCTTCTACTAACCTATTAACCCGGGCAATAATTCGGCCTTTGATTGTTTGATCTTTTATGCCTGATAACCATTGCCGAAATTTATTTGATTCGTATACTGATAAGCTCATTGTAGTTTTTAAAATACACTTTGGCAAATAAGATGGGTAAATTAGCAGAGGCAGTGAATCTGGTATGTAGGCCAGGGCGGTGAATTCGTGTAGGTGTTCAATGGCGTAGCCTGATGTTTACGTCAGGAACGATATCCCACCTGACATGAATGTCAGGTTACAACACCACCGTATTTTTATGCGGAGGGTTGGCTACTAGGGTTTCGCGCAGGTCATTTTCGTAACTGGGTTTCAGGTGAGTTACCCAAAGCTCATCGGGTTGTTGCTCTAAGCTTTTCAGGGCGCGTTCAAGTAAGCCCGGGGTCATGTGTTTGGTTTTTTCTGCAACGGGCAGTAACTCGTCGGGAAAAGCGCATTCCAGCATTAGGGTGTCGATGTGGCCTAAGCGGTTAAGCTGTTCGGTCAGTTGCGTGCCGGCAATGGTATCGGCAGGGAAGACAAAGTGTTTGCCCTGACTTTTTACGCTGTAACCCACTGTCGGCACGCTGTGTTCTACGGCAAAAGCTTTAATTTCCAGACCTTCAAGCTCTATGCACTCACCGGGATGAATTTCGTTAAACTGCAATATCGCCTCAGGCCCTTCTGTCATGCTGCTAAGTTCGGGCCAGATATCGCCATTAAAAATATTAGTCTTCAGCTTTTCCAGAGTATGAGCCTGAGCGTAAACCGTAACAGGTAAGTGCTCACTTCCGTACTGGTTACTTAAAAAGGTAGGGAGCGCCGCTATGTGGTCCATGTGTGAATGGGTTAAAAACACATGCCGAATCTGGTGCATTTGTGCCAGGCTGAGTTGATTCAGACCGGTGCCGGCGTCAATCACAATGTTATGATTGAGCTGAATACAGGTTGAACCGCCTTTGTTGTCGCCGCTGAGTCCGCCGCTGCAGCCAAGCACTTGAATATTCACAATCTGTTCCCATCTTGGTTTACACTGTAGTGAAAGATTATCACATTAATACAGCCGAGGAGGCTACATGGAACACACACCAACGAAAAGCTCTCCAGTTATGCCGCAACTGATTATTCTGACGTTATTCTGGGTTGGTCTGCAGTTGGTGGCAACCTGGGTAAAAGATGACTTTTCTCATGTGGGCCAATACATCAGTGAAATTAATGCCACCGGCAGTACGGCGGCAGGAGCTTTTGGCTGGGTAGGATTTATTCCTCTGGCTCTGATTTCGTTCGGTGTGTTGTTAACTGCGCGCCCGCATTTACGGGTAAAAGGCATTAGCCACCTTGGTTGGAGCTTACTATTTTTCTACCCGGTAGCTTACCTTGGTGCCGCGCTGGCGCCTTGCGACTTAGGCTGCCCGGCAGATGGTTCCAGCTCTCAGGCATTGCACAACATCATTAGTATTGTCAGTTACTTTGGCTTTGCGCTGGGCACCTTGTTACTCACCTTTACACCGAAAACCACCTGGCCGGTACGTTGTGCGTTTGTTCTGCTGTCCTTGATTATAGCCTTAGGCTTTGTGCTGATGATTAACCCGGAATTGACAGAGGTACGGGGTGCTATGCAGCGTTATGTTGAGTTGGCGCAACTGGTGGTGTTCTGGTTGTTGTTATGGTTGAAGCCTGAAGAGGCCAACGGGGGAAGTGATGAGTAACTCTGTTCGTTTAAGCGTTGAAGGTATGAGCTGCGCGTCTTGTGTCGGTCGTGTCGATAAAGCGCTGAACGGCTTGGATGGTGTTGAAGACGCTTCGGTTAACCTGGCGTCGGACAGTGCCGAAGTGACTTACTCAGATAAGCTTTCTGTGGATGATTTGATTAAGGCGGTGAAAGGCGCCGGCTACGATGCACATGAAGTGCTTGATCGTGATAAGCAAATGCGTGAACAGCGCGAGCAACAGGCACAGGAAATGCGCACCTTAAAACGTCAGCTGTGGCTTTCCGCTTTGCTGACGTTGCCGGTGTTTATACTGGCCATGGGCAACCATGTGGTGCCGGTATTTTCCGAATGGGTGCATCATTCACTGGGCTTACAAACCAGCTGGTGGATACAGTTAGTGCTTACTACCGTGGTGTTGGCGGTTCCCGGTGCACGTTTTTATAAATTAGGTATTCCTGCTTTATTCCGCGGTGCTCCTGACATGAACTCGCTGGTGGCGTTGGGCGCTACGGCTGCCTGGGGTTATTCCGTCGTGGCAACGGTTTTTCCAACCTGGTTACCGAGCGAGTCAGTGAACGTTTACTTCGAAGCGTCGGCGGTTATTGTCACGCTCATTCTGGCGGGCCGTTTTATGGAAGCGCGAGCCAAAAGCCATACGTCGGATGCCATTCAGCGACTCATGAGCCTGCAAAGCAAAACTGCCCGGGTGGTACGTGATGGTAATGTCACCGAAGTGGATGTTGCTGAGCTGGGAAAAGGCGATGAAATTGAAGTGCGCCCGGGCGAACGTATTGCGTTAGATGGCGAAGTTTCTTCTGGTGACAGCTACGTGAATGAAGCCATGATAACCGGTGAACCTGAGCCGGTGCATAAGCAAAAAGAAGACAAAGTAGTCGGCGGAACGCTGAACGAAAAAGGTACGCTACGCTTTAAAGTGACGGCAACCGGTGAAGGAACCGTACTGGCACAGATAATCCGTATGGTTGAGCAGGCGCAGGGCAGTAAATTGCCCATTCAGGACACGGTGAACCGTATTACATTATGGTTCGTACCTGCGGTGATGCTGGTGGCGTTGCTGACCTTTTTGGTGTGGTACTTTGCGGCCAGTGAGTCAGCACTTACTTTTGCGCTGGTCAATGCGGTGGCTGTGTTAATTATTGCCTGCCCTTGCGCCATGGGGCTGGCGACACCGACCTCAATTATGGTGGGTACCGGCCGAGGTGCGGAAATGGGCGTGCTATTCCGTCAGGGCAGTGCCCTGCAGGCGTTGCAACAATCCAAAGGCGTTATCTTTGATAAAACGGGTACGCTGACTGAAGGGAAACCAACCATTACCGACTGGATAACCGTTGGCGACTTTGATGAAAAAGAGGTGCTGACATCAGCGGCTTCTATTGAGGCTAAATCCGAGCATCCTACGGCAGAAGCTTTGGTTAATTACGCAAAAGATCAGAACTTAAAAGTGTCTGAGCCGGATACCTTTGAAGCCATTTCAGGTTTGGGGGCTACCGGTAAAGTCGATGGCAAAACACTTTATATTGGCACCAGCGAGTTGATGCAGGACAACGGTATTGCGTTGGATAACGAACCCGATGACGCGAAAGGCTGGTCTGAAATTGGCCGCACACCGATTTATGTGGCTATTGATGGCAAACTGGCAGCGGTATTTACCCAGGATGACCCGATAAAACCCAGCGCCAAAGAATTGATTAAACGCTTGCACGCCAACGGTCTAAAAACTGCTATGGTCACAGGGGATGCCGAGTCCACCGCAAAACGTATTGCCAAAGAACTGGGCATTGATGAAGTGGTTGCCAATGTAAAACCCGATGGCAAAGTGGATGCGGTTAAGCGCCTGAAAAAAGAATGGGGTCAGGTAATCTTTGTGGGCGACGGTATCAATGACGCGCCCGCACTGGCTTCCGCAGATGTAGGCTTTGCTATTGGCACCGGTACGGACGTCGCCATTGAATCCGCCGATGTGGTGCTAATGTCTGACAACCTGACCGTTGTGCAACAGGCCTTTGCTTTGTCTGAAGCCACCATGCGCAACATTCGTCAGAATTTATTCTGGGCGTTTGCTTATAATACCGCGCTGATCCCTGTCGCTGCGGGCGTGCTGTATCCGTTTTTCGGTATTTTGCTGTCACCTATGCTAGCGGCGGGTGCCATGGCGTTGTCTAGTGTGTTTGTCATTACCAACGCGCTGCGCCTTAAAACCGTGAATTTGGAAAAGTAAATTGAAAGGAATAGACGGACATGAAAGTCGGAGTTTTTGATAGCGGTGTGGGTGGTTTAACTGTGGCTCGATCACTGCAACAAAGTGGTTGTTTCAGCGAACTGTTATATTACGGTGACACCGCCCGGGTGCCTTACGGTAGCAAGGACAGCAACACCGTTACGCGCTATGCGCTGGAAGCCGTGGAGTTTTTTAATGGTGCCGATGTGGACTGTCTGGTGGTGGCCTGTAATACCGTCAGTGTGACCGCATTGGAGCAAATGCAGAAGTTCTCCAATAAGCCGGTGTATGGCGTACTTGAGCCGGGAGTTATGGCACTGCAGCAACTGCAGGATATTGATACCAACGCCAGGGTGTTGGTTATTGCAACGCGCTCGACCATAAACTCCGGTGCTTACCAGCAACAGATACAGGCTTTGGGTTATAAGCAGGTGAATGCTATGGCCACGCCGTTGTTTGTGCCCATTGTTGAAGAAGAGCTTTACGATGGACCAATTCTGAAGGAAACCTTTAAGCACTATTTTGGCCAGCTTGAAAAACCTGATGTCGTGCTGCTGGGTTGTACACACTTTCCGCTAATTGCCAAGAGCATTTCGGCGTATTTCAGCGGCGCTAAAACTATTCACTCCGGCGAAGCCATGCTGGCCTGGCTAAAGCAACATCTGGACTTAAGCGCCCAGTTTGAAAGCACACCACTGCACATCATAGCCACCGAAAACGTCGATGCCGTCAAACGCACCGCCACCCGCTGGGGCCTGAAGCTGTAGCCTGATGCTATTGCATCAGATGAGATATCGAGGACAACGCGAGTGCTGAGGTTATCAGTGGGACTTTGGAGCACTCGCTATTCCACGTTTCCTATAATGCAATAGCATCAGGCCACACCTTTTAGTCCTCTAATTCATCTGCCCTTTTAATCCTTCTCTTAATTTTCTCCTTCTTAAATGCCGCTATTATCAATACATAAAAACGCCAATTCCCAGATTGGGAATTTTATTGACAAACTCTAATTTTTTCCCATAATGGGAAATATGAATCGGGATAAGTACGTTCATGAGAATTGTATCAAGGGCTACCCTCCGCGAGTTTTGGGAAAAGCCTAATTACAGGGATGCAGAGCAACCTTTGAAAGCGTGGTTCGATGAAGCTCGATATGCGTCATGGGAAAAGTCACAGGATATAAAAGAGCAATACCGGCATGCGAGTTTTATAGCTAATAATCGGGTTGTATTTAATATCCACGGTAACAAGTACCGGCTTGTTGTCGCGATGAAGTACGAGTTCTCGATGATTTACATTCGTTTCGTTGGTACGCATAAGCAATACGACGCAATTGATGCAGAAACAATTTAGAGGTGAGGGTATGAATATAAAGCCCATAAAAACAGCTGAGGATCATCAGCGTGCACTGGTTCGTATTGATGAGCTTTGGGATGCTGAACCCAACACAGAAGCGGCTGATGAACTCGATATTCTGGTGACTTTGGTCGAAGCGTACGAAGAAACTAAGTATAAAATCGATGCGCCCGACCCTGTGGAAGCAATTAAATTCAGAATGGATCAGGAGGGTCTAAAAGACTCTGATCTGGTGCCATTTTTAGGTCAGCGGAGTCGGGTTAGTGAGGTTTTAAATCGAAAGCGACGTTTAACACTGCCTATGATTCGTCGCTTGCATAACGGGTTACATATACCTCTGGAATGTCTGGTGACGGATTACGAACTAGATAGTGCTGGGACCTGAAGTTATTGCGGCAGGTGAAAATGTGAGCTAGCGAGTGAGCTAAAAATTTAGCGGTGGGGCTTTGGAGAGAGTAAACGACTGTCGGGTCACATGTAAGCGCTACGAGTGTTGAGGCCCGTTATGCCAGAGTGTCGAAGGCCATGGATGGCCTTCGTCAAGCGTTCATGGATGAACTTGCAGCGTCTCTGGCATAACGGGCCTTAACGCTCAAGCGAAACGTGTGACTCAACAGTCGTTTTCTCCGAAGTCCCACTGCTAACCTCCGCACTCGCGTTTTCCTCGATATCTCACCTGACATAAATGTCAGGCTACGTTAAACTAAGCACCACTTTGGCTTTCAGGAGTTTGTACTTATGCCGCAGACGCAGCGTCCGCTTTATATTCCCTATTCTGGTCCTAACTTGTTGGAAACCCCGTTACTGAACAAGGGCAGTGCCTTCAGTCGGGAAGAGCGTGCCGCGTTTAACCTGACCGGCTTGTTGCCGCCTCGCTATGAGAGTATTGAAGAGCAGGCAGAGCGTGCTTATATGCAATACCGGAGCTTTGAAACGCCGATTAACAAGCATATTTACCTGCGTGCTATTCAGGACAACAATGAAACCCTGTTTTATCGCTTATTGACGGATCATCTGGAAGAGATGATGCCAATTATTTACACCCCGACGGTGGGAGATGCCTGCGAGAAGTTCTCGGACATTTACCGCAGTTCGCGCGGCTTGTTTATTTCTTACTCTGAGCGTGATCAGATAGACGATATTCTGCGCAATGCCACTAAGCAAAAAGTGAAAGTTATTGTCGTAACCGACGGTGAACGCATTCTGGGCTTAGGTGACCAGGGTATTGGCGGCATGGGTATTCCGATTGGTAAGCTGTCGCTGTACACCGCTTGTGGTGGTATCAGCCCGGCGTATACGTTGCCGGTTATGCTGGATGTTGGCACCAACAATGAAAAACTGCTGGAAGACCCAATGTACATGGGTGCGCGGCATAAGCGTATTGGTCAGGAAGAGTATGATGAATTCCTCGACAAATTTATAAAGGCGGTTACCAAGCGTTGGCCGGGCGTGATGTTGCAGTTTGAGGACTTTGCCCAGCCCAATGCCATGCCGTTGCTACGTCGCTATCGTGACGAGGTTTGCTGCTTTAATGATGACATTCAGGGCACTGCGTCTGTGACGGTGGGTACGCTATTGGCGGCCTGCCGTCAAAAAGGCAAAAAGCTGAGTGAGCAGAAAGTGGTCTTTGTCGGGGCAGGCTCGGCCGGTTGCGGTATTGCTGAGCAGGTGATGATTCAGATGACGGCTGAGGGTTTAACCGAAGAGCAGGCGAAGAAACAGATATTTATGGTCGATCGCTTTGGTCTGGTGATGAACACTATGGACGGGCTGCGCGATTTCCAGCAGGCACTGGCACAGAAGGTTAGTGACTTAAATGACTGGGAGTACAGCGGCGATTACCCGTCGTTACTGGACGTAATGCATTGTGCTGAGCCTGATATTCTAATTGGTGTATCTGGGCAGGCCGGACTCTTTACTGAGCAAGTTATTTCGACCATGGCAAAAAATGTGGAACGGCCCATTATCTTTCCATTGAGTAACCCGTCGAAACATGTTGAAGCGCATCCTGCGGATGTGATGAAGTGGAGTGACGGTAAAGCGATTGTGGCGACCGGAAGTCCTTTTGGTCAGGTTGAATACAATGGCAGGACTTACCCGGTAGCTCAGTGTAACAACAGTTATATTTTCCCGGGCATTGGTCTGGGTGTGTTAGCGGTTAAATCGGATCGTGTCAGTGATGAAATGCTTCGTGTCGCCAGTAAGACACTGGCCGGGGCGTCACCCAGTGCCAATGGCAAAGGCGAAGAATTGCTGCCGGCCTTTAATGACTTGACTCAGCTCAGCAAGGACATTGCTTTTGCGGTGGGTAAAGTGGCGCAACAGGAAGGTTTAGCACTGGAAATTGATGACGATACGCTACGTGAGCGCATCGACAACAATTTTTGGAAACCGGAATATCGTTTCTATAAACGGGTCAGTATTTAAGTATGCGCTAAGTCGATGGCTTGCTGTAAATCGCTCAGCAGGTCGTCGGCGTTTTCAATGCCTACCGATAAACGCAATAAATCCAGCGGTACCGGCGTATCAGGCCCTTCAATGCTGGCGCGATGTTCAATCAGACTTTCGACGCCACCTAATGACGTAGCCCGATGCCATAACTGAGTTTTCGCGGCAACCGCAATGGCGGCTTTTTCTCCGCCGGCCACACGAATCGATAACATGCCACCGAATCCGCCGTTCATCTGTTTTTGGGCAACCTCGTGGCCCGCAAAGCTTTTTAGCCCGGGATACAAAACTTCAATAACCTGCGGATGTTGCTCCAACTGCTCGGCAATATATAAAGCACTTTGACAGCTTTCTCTGACCCGTAAAAATAAGGTCCGCATGCCTCGTAACAGTTGCGCTGCGTCTTGAGGCCCCGGAACTGCGCCGGACTGCGCTCGAATCGCGACCAGGCGTTTCCAGAAGTCATTATCTTCTCGGGCAGCCAGTGCGCCGGAAATGACATCGGAATGGCCGTTCAGGTATTTGGTGGCGGAGTGCATCACAAAATCGGCGCCAAGATCTAATGGCTTGGTTAGCAGTGGCGTTGCGACTGTGGAATCGACTGCAAGCAGAGCACCGCAATCGTGAGCGATATTAGCGACGGCGGCAATATCAGTCACGGTCCACAAAGGGTTACCCGGCGTTTCCAGCCAAATAAGCGTAGGGGCGTTTTCTGCAATGGCAGCGCGTAACTCGTTTAAATCCGCAGTATCTACAAACCGAACCTTCAGTCCGCTATCGACGCCAAAAGTCTGTAGCCATTTGCGCAAAGCCCAGTACATGACTTTGGGGGCAATGACCGAATCGCCGGGTTTTAATGCCTGAAAAACGGCCGTAGCGGCGGCCATGCCGGAAGCAAATAAGCGCGCATCGACAGCATTCTCAAGCTCTGCCAGCAGCTTTTCTGCCGGGCGGTAAGTGGGGTTGTCAGCCCTTGAATACACACGACCGGTACGATATTGATTATCCTCATCACGCAGATAAGTCGTTGATGTGTATACTGGAGGGATAATTACGCCATTCTCGTTGTCAGAGTGGGTACCACCCTGAGCAAGGAGTGACTGTGGCGAAAAAGGATGTTTCGTCATATAAATTCTCGTTAAAGTAATCTCAATGCGAGATAGTACGTATAAGAAAGGAAATGATTTAATACTAACTTAAGAGGTATTGTAATGCGTTACTTAATTTCCGCACTACTGGGTTCTATGTTGTTTGTCGCAAACGCCGCACAGGCGAACGAATGTGAGCTGACCATAGATAGCAATGACAACATGAGATTTGATACAAAAGAGATGTCCGTACCGGCAAGCTGTGATGAAGTGACAGTGACTTTAACTCATTCAGGTAAACTGGATAAGAAAGTCATGGGTCATAACTGGGTGCTGAGTGAAGCGGGCGATATGCAGTCTGTTGTTCAGAAAGGCATGTCGGCAGGTATGGATAACAATTATGTACCAGAAGGCTCTGATGCCGTTATCGCAGCGACTGATGTAGTTGGTGGCGGTGAGGAAACCTCGGTGACCTTTTCTACAGAAGGCATGAGTGCAGATACCGATTATAAATTCTACTGCACCTTCCCTGGTCACTCAGCAATTATGCAAGGCAGCTTTGCGATTAAAGAGTAATTATTGCAAAACTGTTCTTTCGCTAATTAATTAGTCATAGCTGCAGCCTATAGGGCTGCAGTTTTTTTGGAGCACCATTTGACCGTTATGAAGTTTTTACTCATTACTTTCGTTTTCGCATTGTCGCTGACTGGCACGGTTAGTCAGGCTCAGCAATTCGGTCCTCGTGAAGCTTTGGTTATTGCCGAACCGGTGACCTTTGAGCGTGAACGTAACCGGGTAGAAGCGGTTGGTACGGCCGAAGCTGTGCGCTCCATTACCATTTATCCTGCTGTCGGTGACAGGGTCGTGGCCGTCAATTTTCAGCCGGGCGATGAAGTTGAAAAAGATGAGTTGCTGGTTGAGCTGGATGCCCGCCGTCAGCAAGTTGCGGTGGAACAAGCACAAATCAATCTGCGTGATGCTGAGCGCACAGTAGAGCGCTTACGTGCCAGCCGTGAACAAGGTGCTGTGCCGCAATCAGAATTAGACAACGCTATTTTATTAAAGGATTTGGCGAGAGTTGAGCTGGATAACGCTAAGATAGAATTAGAAGATCGTTTTATTCGCGCTCCTTTTACCGGAATTATTGGTATCACTGATGTTGAAGTTGGTGACCGTATTGACGAGCAGACGGCTATTGCAACGCTGGATGATCGTTCCACCTTATTAATTGATTTTCGTATTCCCGAAGCCGCCGTTTCACTATTGCAGGACGGTGCTGAGCTTAAAGTTCAGCCTTGGCGCTATTCTGGTACGCCGGTGACTGCAGAAATTGTGGAACTGGATTCGCGCATTAATGCGACCAGCCGCATGTACCGGGCACGGGCGAGAATCAATAATAACAGCGATGATTTTTTACCCGGCACCAGCTTCAGAACTGCCATCGAACTGGCAGGGGAAGAGTTCGCTTCAATACCTGAAGCGGCATTATCCTGGGGCGTGAATAACCCATTTGTCTGGGTTGTCGAAGACGACAAAGCGCAACGAATTGAAGTGCAAATAGAGCAGCGTCTGGCTGGGCGAGTGTTAGTTTCAGGCAATATCCAGCGCGATGATTTATTGATAGTTGAAGGGGTACAGAGTCTTCGCCAAGGACAGCCTGTGATTTTTGATCGAGCAACACTCGACACTCAGGAGGCCTCTGAATAATGTCAGATCAGCAGCTAAATAATCACCAGGATGCGAATGACTTACCGTCGGTATCGATTCGTCGTCCGGTACTGATTGTTGTTCTCAATGTGCTGATCGCCATCGCCGGTTTAGCGGCGCTGATGGGCGTCGAAGTACGTGAATTACCGGATGTTGACCGGCCTGTGGTTGGCGTCAGTGCGGCGTTACCGGGTGGTGCGCCAGAAACTGTTGATGCCGAGGTAACCAGCATTCTGGAAGGGGCTGCGGCCCGAGTTTCCGGGGTGGAATCCATCCAGTCTTCAAGTGAAGAAAACAGCGCCCGAATTTCGATTGAGTTCAGACCTGGTGTCGATTTAGACGTGGTGGCGGCAGAAGTTCGCGAAGCGGTCAATCAAGTGCGTCGGGAATTACCGGACGATGTAGAACAAATTAACGTGCAAAAGGCAGACAGCGATGCGCGTTCGGTGCTGGATTTAGCGGTTAGCAGCGATACTCTGACCCAGGAAGAACTGACGCGCCGACTGGAAACCGACTTGTCACCGGAGTTTCTGGCCATTAATGGTGTCGCAGATGTTCGCTTAAACGGCGACCGTGAACGAGTATTACGAGTGGATCTCGATCCTCTCAAGCTAGTGAGTTTTGGGTTGTCGGTAACGGATGTGGCCGATGCGCTGCGCTTAGCTCCTTTCGATGTTCCTGCCGGCAGCTTACGTTCGACCGACCAGCGACTCATCATACGGGCTGATGCAACGGCTATTACTGAAGATCAAGTTGAGAACATTATTGTCCGTGATGACACGCGTATCGGCGATGTCGCACAAGCTTACTTTGCGCCTGCGGACGCGGGCAGCTTTGTTCGTCTGGACGGCAAGCCTGTTATCGGTCTGGGGGTAATACGTCAGGCTGGTTCTAATACTATTGAAATTTCTGATCAGGCGCTTGCCGTGCTTGATCGTCTGCGTGACCGGTTTCCGGACATGGAAATGCACATTACCAATGATGACGCGCAGTTTATTCGTAAATCGGTCGCAGAAGTGGTTACCACTCTGGCCATCACCATTGCATTGGTAGTAGCGACTTTATGGGTGTTCATTGGCTCTTTCAGGGCAACGATTATTCCGGCATTCTCTATTCCGGTTGCTTTGTTCGGTGCGGTGGCTGCCATTTGGTTAATGGGTTTCTCCATTAACATTCTGACCTTGTTGGCGCTGGTGTTGGCAACCGGCCTGATTGTCGATGACGCCATTGTTGTTACCGAAAATATTCAGCGACGCCGGGCCATGGGTCTTGGCAGTCGTGCGGCAGCTGTGTTGGCAACCCGAGAGGTTTTCTTTGCGGTTGTGGCAACCACGGCGGTGCTGGTGGCAGTGTTTGTGCCAATTGCCTTTTTACCTTCAACGGCAGGTCGTTTATTCCGTGAGTTTGGCGGTGTGCTTGCGGCGGCTGTGGTCATTTCCTCATTTGTTGCTTTGTCGCTGGTACCGGCGTTTACCGCACGTTTGCCGAAATCGGCAGGGCAAAATAACCGTTTCGCTAAAATAGGTCATGTGTTTAAACGGTTTTATAAGCGTACGTTACACAAAGCGCTGGATTTTAGTTGGGTCATCGTGCTGTTGTCACTGCTATCCGCTGGTGGTGGCGCCATGCTGTATAACCAGATAGACAGTGAACTGATGCCGAATGAGGACCGGGGTTCGGTACGGGTTTTCTCTCGCGGACCGGACGGGGTGGGTCTGAAGTTTATGGACCGGCAGGCGCGTCAGTTAGAAGAAATTTTACTGGAATATAAAGACAGCGGTGATATTGAGTCGATTTACACCGTGGTCGGTCAGTGGGACCCAAACCTGGTATTTATTACCGCGAATCTGAAACCCTGGGAAGAGCGCGACATTAGCCAGCAGGAAATTATTGATAACATCAGAGAACCCTTAAGTCAGGTACCGGGCGCACCGGGACGCGCTTTTGGTGACAACAGCCTGAATTTAAGAGGGCAAGGTGGTGGTATTGAAATGGCCATTACCGGTGAGAACTATGATGAGATCTTTAAAGTTGCCCGGGAATTTACCGCTGCAGTCAAAGAACGAATGCCGGAACTTGGCGATCTTAATGTGTCTTATCAGCCAACTCAGCCGCAGTTAAGGGTGAAAATTGACCGCCGGCGGGCGGCTGAGCTGGGCGTTTCATTAAATGATATATCGTCGACGTTACGCGCTGCTATCAACGGCGATGATGTCGCGGATCTCAACGTCGGCGACCAACAAATTCCGGTCATGTTGCGTACGCGTAACAACTTAATTCAGTCACCTCAGGATATGCAGAATTTGTATGTGTCATCCAGTAGTGGCGACTTAGTTCCGATATCCAGTGTCTCTGAAATTATTGAAGAAGGGGTATCAGCAGAACTGGAGCGACAGGCACAGCGTCGTGCGATAGAAATAGATGCGCAACTGCCTGAAGACTTACCGATGTCTGAAGTGGTAGAACAATTGCGTTCGATAGCGGAAGAACAATTACCGGATAATATGGGGCTGGTGTTCTTAGGGGAAGCGGCTGCCTTTGAAGATACCTCACAAGAAATTGCCATGACCTATATTCTGGCCTTCTTAATTGTGTTGTTGGTGCTGGCGGCTCAATTTGAGTCCTTAAACAGTGCGGTGGTAGTGATGCTGACCGTTCCGTTTGGTATTGCTGCGGCTATTTATGCCTTGTTCCTGACTGGTACGTCAATGAACATCTATTCGCAGATAGGCCTGGTGATGCTGATAGGCCTGCTGGCTAAGAACTCCGTGTTATTGGTTGAGTTTGCTGATCAGTTGCGAGACCGGGGGCTCGATGTTCGCGAAGCCATTGAAGAAGCGTCGTTAATTCGCTTACGCCCCATTATGATGACTTTAGTATCAACCATTCTGGGTGGCTTGCCGTTGATTTTATCCTCCGGTGCTGGTGCGGAAGCCCGCAACTCTATTGGTTGGGTTGTCTTCGGTGGTCTCGGACTGGCAACGCTCTTTACGTTGTATCTGACGCCGGTGCTTTATCTCTGGCTAGCGCGCTTTACCAAACCGCGTGCCGACGAAGCCGCCCGGCTGGACAATGAGATGGAAGCAGCAAGAGAGAGTGGTCACTAAAGGCCGTTTGGAGTAATAATCCAGTGCTGAATATTCCAGCGCTGGCGTACTTTGTCCATTGCCCCGGTTTCTTCAAGATGCTTCAGAGCACGGTTGATTTGCTCGAGCAACTTCGTATTGCCGGCTTTGACTGCAAAGCTGACAGGAACCCTAATTTCTGGCTGCCAGAGAATTCGTACCCCAATCCCCATTTCTTTGGCAAGATACAAGCCCACCTGCTCAGGCATAATAACGGCTTCCACTTCGCCGACCGCTAACTGCGCCATGGATTCCTTTTTCGAGTCAGCTTGCTGGATTCGAATGGCGTTATGCAGGCCCAGCTCTTTTAAGTGTTGCTCCAGAATGGAGTGCCGGTCGCCACTAATACGTTTACCAACTAATTTTCTGACGGACTCAGGACTGCTGTCCTGATCCAGGACAAACAGAGTGGCAAGGCGGTGATAATAGGGCTGACTGAAGTCGAAGTAGGTTTGACGAACAGACGTTGACTCCATCCCGATGGCAATATCGAGTTCGCCATAGCGCAGCAAACTCACGACATTGTCCCAGTCGTATTGGTGGAGGTTAAATTCTTTTTGCAGGTGGTTAAATACGGCTTTTGTCACATCGACATCAAAGCCAACCGGTTCGCCATCTTGGTTAAACTGATAAGGTGGGTAGCCAGTGGCCATACCTATTTCGTCGGCATGACCGCTGGCAGGCACTGAAACATTCAACAATAATGAGACAGCGAAAAAGGTTGGCAGCAGCCGCATCTAAGCGTCCATAACCTTTAACTTGGAACGAATGTAATCAGCGTGACTGATATAAAGTAAATCGGCGAGTTTGCGTAACATACTTTCCTCATGTGGATCGAGCTTACTATCAGCGTAGGCAACAACCCACAAAGTTTCCAGTAATTCAACGCGTTGCTCGTATCTCAGCGCTTTCAGTTGTGCGGTGAAATCGTGTAGTGATGAGGCTTCTTTTACTGCCTGCACGGCTTCTTTAACTGCATTTTCCGCCTGGTCACCGGTGATGCCATATTCGTGTTCTAGCTCATGCAATAAGTGATCATGTTCCTCATCTGAAAGCTTGCCGTCGGCCAGACTAATCTCAGTCATTAAAACCAGAGAGAGAAAGGCATCGTTGGTGAGCCCGTCTACCTGGTGCAGTGTGGCTTGTTCAGAGATTGGGTTTTGTTGAAAAAAATTTTGCAGAGCTTTTAGCATACAACATCCTATTTGGGTAAATCGGGTAATAAAAAGGAAAATTCTGTGCCTTCGCCAGGCGTTGATTGGACAGAAATTTCGCCCTTGAGTTTCCGCGTCACCAGATTATAAACAATGGATAAGCCGAGCCCGGAACCGCCTTTTTGACGCGAGGTGGTAAAAAACGGCTCAAAAATATTCTTCATGGTCTCGCTGTCCATGCCTTTACCATTGTCACGAAAGTAAAAGCGTACACCATTATCTTCCTGCTTGGTCAGAATACGAATTTGATGATTTTCATCGGCTTCAGCAAAGGCGTGATCATTGGTGTTACTGACCAGATTGGTCACGATTTGTGCCAGTGCACCTTGATAAGTGCTCAAAACAATACGGTCGTCGCAGTCGATGTCTATAGTGACTTTTTTCTTTTTCACCATAGGGTTCAGGCTTAAAATCAGCGCGTGAAGGTAACTATTCAGTTCGCATTTAACCAACTCAAAACTGGATTGATCGACCGCCGTTTTCTTAAAATTTTGGATTAGTGTTGCTGCGCGCTCAAGATTGCTGCTGAGTAATTGGTAGGCCTCGAACGTATTGCTGATAAAAGTGTGCAGTTGTTTGCGCGAAATGGAACCGTCGCTAAAACCTTGATCCAGCTTTTTTAAGCGGTGCTCGCAATGGGTGACGGCGGTCACCGAAATGCCCAGCGGGGTATTGACTTCGTGCGCGACACCGGCAACCAATTTACCCAGAGCCGCCATTTTTTCCGTTTCAATCAATCGCTCCTGGGCTTGCTTAAAGTTGTCCAGTGCTTTGGTCAGCGACTGTGTGCGCTCTTCGACCATGCTTTCTAACTGCTCGTTTTGGCGCATCAGCAAGTTTTCAAACGTTTCACGTTCAGCAGCGCTGACCGCACGTCCGTATATGTCAGCCAGCATACCAACAAAAGCGACTTCATCGGAGCTCCAGCGACGCGATGGTTTACGGCTTTCACAGCACATAACACCTATCATTTCGCCTTTATGACGCAAGGGAACATCCAGCAGTCCGTAAACGCCGGTTTCTTGTAGATAGCCATTATTGAGCTCAACGGTTGCCGGATGAGTGCGGGCATCGTTGGCTATAATGGTGCGCTCAGTTTCTAAGGCTCTGAAGTATTCAGGTAACTCGCTTTTACGTAATATTGGTACGTCGGCATCGGGGCTTTTTTCGTCGATGAGCTTGGCAGCTGTCATACTTTTTTTATCAGGCTGTAGCAACCAGATGCTGACTCGGCTGATATCCAGCCCCTTCAGTGCCGAGGTTAGAATTAACCCGGATGCTTTTTCTAAGTCACCGCCGTCAATGTCTGTCGACTTTGATACGTCGAGAAGGATATTTTCTAATGCGTCGTTCATATTCAACCCGTGTTCTGAATATTTTCTCACTATAACCCACTGACTTTTAAAGTCCATTAACCGAACATAACTCTCCATTTAACGTTAGCAACTGGACTTTTGGATCGTAACTGCCTACAAAGGGAAGACATTTTTAATGAGGCAATACCATGAAAAAAACAACATTAACCTTAGCGGTGGCATCGCTGTTGAGCTTTGCGCCGTTGAGCATGGCAGAGGAACAAACTCAGGGCTGGGACGTAAGCGACCCACAAGGTGAATTTAAAACCATTGATATCTCGGTCAACTCAGGTACCTGGATGAATGTGGATGTCAGCCCTGATGGCGAGTACATCGTATTTGATTTACTGGGTGATATTTATCGCATGCCGTTTGGCGGTGGCGAAGCTGAAAAACTTGTCGGTGGTATTGCCTGGCATATGCAGCCGGTCTACTCGCCAGACGGACGTTACATTGCGTTTACCTCGGATCAGGGCGGTGGCGATAATATTTGGGTCATGGATGCGGATGGCAGCAATGCGCGCGCTGTGACCGAAGAAACATTTCGATTGTTGAACAGCCCGGCGTGGAGCCCGGACAGCGAGTTTCTGGTCGCGCGTAAACATTTCACCGCCAGCCGCTCACTGGGTGCCGGTGAAGTCTGGATGTATCACCGCAGCGGCGGTTCAGGTGTTCAGCTGACTGAGCGTCCGAATGACCAAAAAGACTTAGGCGAACCGGCGTTTTCACCTGACGGTAAATACATCTATTTTTCGCAGGATGATACACCGGGAAAAACCTTCCATTACAGTAAAGATTCGCTGGAAGGCATTTATGACATAAAGCGCTTTGAGCGCGAAACTGGGGAAATCGAAACCTTAATAAGTGGTGCCGGTGGCGCAATTCGTCCGACGCCGTCACCCGACGGGCGTTATTTGGCCTACATTAAGCGCGAAGATTTTGACAGCGTACTCTATGTACTCGATTTGAAAACCGGTGAACACAAGCGGGTTTACGGGAAGATGGAACGCGACATGCAGGAAACCTGGGCCATTCACGGTGTTTACCCGACCATGGACTGGACCCCGGATTCTAAGCAGTTGGTGTTCTGGGCCGGTGGTCATATTCAGAAGCTCAACATCGATGATGGCAACGCGCGCATTATTCCGTTTAAAGTTGAAACCGAAAAGAAAGTACAGCAGGCGTTACGCTTTAAGCAGAACGTTGAAGCTGACCAGTTTGACGTAAAAATGCTGCGCATGGCACAAGTGTCACCACAGGGCGACGCGGTGATTTACGAAGCTTTGGGTAGTTTGTATCAGCGTTCATTACCAAATGGTGAGCCGCAGCGTTTAACCAACAGTGAAGACTTTGAACTGTACCCACAATACTCGCGTGATGGCGAAAGCGTGGTGTTTGTGCGTTGGAACGATGAAGAGCAGGCTCAGGTTATTGTTCGCGATATTAGCTCGGGTAATGAGCAGGTGCTGAATACCGGTCAGGGCAACTTTGTCGAACCGACATTTTCACCTGACGGCAAGCACGTAGTTTACCGTAAGGTGCGTGGTGGTTACTTAATTTCAGATAAGTTTGGTCTGGAAAACGGTATTTATCGCGTTGCAGTGTCAGCCAACGCAGAACCAGAGCAAATTGCCGAAAGCGGGCATTTACCGCAATACGGCGCACGTAACGACCGGGTCTATCTGATGACACCGGGCGCTAAGCCAACCTTGAGCGTTATTGATTTACGCACGCTGGAACAACGCGAGTTGTATCAGTCGGAATTAGCCACTGAATTCCGTGTGTCTCCGGATGGCAAGCAACTGGCTTTTGCGGAACGTTTTAAAGTGTTCGTAACACCTTTAGTCGAGCGCGGGAGCGTTATCAACGTAGGGCCGGGAGATAAGCAAATGCCGGTACATCAGCTGTCTGTTCGTGCCGGTGAAAATCTATCCTGGACGGCAAACAGTGACCAGATTTACTGGACACTGGGGCCGGAGCTTTACCATACGTCGGTGGCTGAAGCCTTCAGCGCTGAAACTGAAAGCGACACGCTGAAAGTAGACAATGGTCAGAACATTGGTTTTGAGCATGACGCGATGGTACCGGGTACAACCGTTGCTTTTGTCGGTGGTCAGGTGGTTACCATGGATGGAGACACGGTCTACCAGCAGGGTACCGTGGTGGTCCGTAACAATAAAATTGTGGCGGTAGGACCGGAAGCTGAAGTTAATGTGCCTGCTGGTGCTGAAGTGATTGATACCAGCGGTAAGACCGCTATGCCCGGTTTATTTGATGCCCACGCGCACGGTGGTCAGGGCCAGGCGGAAATTATTCCGCAGCAGAACTGGGGACAATACGCGAACCTCGCATTTGGTGTGACTTCCATTCATGATCCATCTAACGATACGACCGAGTTCTTTGCCGCATCCGAACTGCAAAAAGCAGGCAAAATTGCGGCGCCTCGATTGTTTTCCACCGGTACTATCTTGTACGGGGCTAATGGTCCGGGGTATACCTCGCATGTGGACAGTTTAGAAGACGCCAAATTTCATCTGGAGCGCCTGAAGAAAGTGGGTGCCTTCTCGGTGAAAAGCTACAACCAACCTCGTCGTAACCAGCGTCAACAAGTGGTTGAAGCTGGTCGAGAACTGGAAATGATGGTGGTACCTGAAGGTGGTTCGCTACTGCAGCACAATTTAACCATGATTATGGACGGGCACACCACGGTTGAGCACTCGCTGCCGGTTGCCAATATTTACGCTGACATTCGCCAGTTATGGAAACAAAGTGATGTGGCTTATACACCAACGTTGGGTGTGGCCTATGGCGGTATCTGGGGTGAGAACTACTGGTACGCTGAAACCGATGTGTGGAAGCATCCGAAACTGACTCAATATGTACCGCAGGAGTTTTTAGTGGGCAAGGCCATGCGCCGCGAGAAAGCGCCGCATAACCATTACAATCACTTTAATAATGCGGAAGTGGCGACCGAGTTGCAAGACTTAGGTGTTGACGTACTTGCCGGTGCTCACGGTCAGCGCGAAGGTTTGGCGCAACATTGGGAAATTTGGATGATGGCACAGGGTGGTATGGAACCACTGGATGCCTTACGCACCGCGACACTGGATCCGGCAAAAGTTTTTGGTATGGACCACGCGTTAGGTTCACTGGAAGAAGGTAAACTGGCGGATATTATCGTGATTGATGGTAACCCGCTGGAGAACATCCGTGATACCGATAAAGTGACTCATACCATGGTTAATGGCGTACTTTATGACGCCACCACCATGGATCGCTTGCTGCCTGAACCACGCAAGCGTAAGGACTTTTTCTGGGAAGAATAAGCCCGGATTAACTCAGCTATGATGCTGCCGCGGTTTCGGCGACCACTTGCCGGAACCAGCGGTGGCCTGCATCGTGTTGTAATAACGGTGACCAGATCATGGTCAGAGTTAACCCCGGTATTTCGAACGGCGGGGCTTTCATAACCAACTGACTGTCCTGTGAATACAGTTCGGCTGCGCGCGTTGGCAAGGTAGCAACCAGCCCCTGGCGTGCCAGATACATAGCCACATGATAATTACGGGTAAACACCTTAATTCTCCGGCGTTTGCCCAGTTTATCTAAAGCGTCATCCACCCAGCCCAGTTTTTGCACATCGTGTGGATCCATACCGACGCCTACACCAAAACCGGTTTTACTGACCCAGACGTGCTGAGCTTTCAAGTAATTATCCAGCGTGTAGTCTTCCAAAAGTGGGTGATCTTTGCGAATTAAGCAGGAAAACTCATCACTCCATAAATTCTTTTGATGAAACGACTGTGGCAGTTGTTCAAAGCGGTTGATGGCTAAATCCACTTTGCCGTTTTCCACATCATGAAAGCTGATGTCACTGGGGGTCATAATATCCAGCGAGACATTAGGTGCCTGCTCATCAAGCTTTTCCAGCAGCTTCGGCATAAGCGTGGAAGCGGCGTAGTCGGATGCCATAATGCGAAATACCTGATCGCTGGTTGGGGCATCAAATTCGCGGACTGGCTGAATCATTTCTTCAACCGAATACAATACGCCGCGCAGGGCTTCCTGCATGTCCAGCGCACGTTGGGTTGGTACCATGCCTTCGCTGGTACGTACTAAAATAGGGTCGTTCAGCAGGTTGCGCAGACGCTTTAAACCGTTACTCATGGCGGGCTGGGTAATATTAAGCTGAGCCGCCGCACGGGTGACGTTCTTTTCCCGCAGCAGAACATCTAAGTAAACCAGCAGGTTCAGATCAATGTCTTTGATGGTATTCATAGCTATCCGAAATAAGTGGAATATGAAAAATCTATCGGAATTATAAATAGGGTGAATGTATAACGCCAGTCCTGTTTCTGTCATTATTGAGGCTTAAGTTCACTCAAAGAAAGAGCCGTTGTGGCCGTTATAGCGGGTAAAGACAATGACTAGCAGCCCTGAAACCATGGCAAAAAGTATTCTGGATGGCTTTCATAGCCACTACCGGCGTTTTCAGGCGCTGACTCAGGGGGCGCGTGAACGTTTCTTGCAACGCGACTGGGCGGCGGTGGTGTCATCGGCGTCCGAGCGAATCCATTATTACGACCGTCAGGTGGGCACAACGGCTAAGAAAGTCGAGCGCCGTGTGGGTAATGAGCTGGATGAAACACTCTGGCTGGCAACCCGGCAACGCTATCAACAATTGCTGAAGTTTCATCCTCAGGCGGAACTGGCGGAAACCTTTTACAACTCAGTGTTTTGTCGGGTGTTTGACCGTGCCTACTTTAACAACGACTATATTTTTGTAGAAACCGTGCTGGCGAATCACATTCCGGTGCCGGTGGAAAATGAATGCCACTCTTACTTCCCGGTGGTTGACGGGCTGGAAGGCACACTGACGCGAGTGTTTGACGATATTGGGCTGGGCGGTGAATTTGAAAACTTTGAAAACGATATTGAACAGTTGCGCGATAAGTTTTTTGAGCGGGCGACTGAAACGGATATCGAGGCCCATAACTTACGCATTGATGTACTGAAGTCCCCGTTCTATCGCAACAAAGCGGCTTATATTGTCGGGCGGGTGGTGACTGAGAATAACCATTACCCCTTTATTGTGCCCGTGCTGATTAATTCGGAGGGCAAGCTCTACGTGGACGCTTTTATTACCCGGTCGGACCGCATGGCCACTATTTTCGGCTTTGCGCGCTCGTATTTTATGGTGGAAACCGAGGCGCCTTCTGCCTTGGTGCGGTTTTTAAAAGATTTAATGCCACACAAAACTCTGGCTGAACTTTATTCCTCGGTGGGCTTTCATAAGCAGGGCAAAACCGAGTTTTATCGCGAGTTTTTGCACCATTTGCGCCGCACAGATGACCAGCTTTCTGCTGCCCCCGGTGTCAAAGGTATGGTTATGACGGTGTTTACCCTGCCGTCTTTTCCTTATGTGTTTAAAGTCATTAAAGACCGGCTGGGCGGCACCAAGGAGTTTGGCCGACAGACGGTAATTGATCGTTACCGCATGGTTAAGCGACATGATCGGGTGGGGCGTATGGCCGATACACTGGAATTTGTCGATGTGGCGTTGCCGCTTAAGAGAATATCCGGCGACTTACTGGAGGAGTTTAAACAAACCATTAGCAACTCCATTTCGATAGAGGGAGATACGCTGGTGATTCACCAGTTGTTTGTTGAACGCCGTATGACGCCGTTGAATTTATACTTAGAATACGCCAATGACGAAGAAGTAGATGCGGCAATGGATGACTATGGCCGGGCCTTAAAAGAAATGATGGCCGCCAATATTTTCCCCGGTGACATGTTGCTGAAAAACTTTGGTGTGACCCGGCATAAACGGGTGGTGTTTTATGACTATGACGAAGTGCGTTACTTAACCGATATGAGCTTTCGGCGGCTGCCGGAGAATGACTGGGAAGTGTCTTATGCACCGGACGATGTTTTCCCGCAGCAGCTGGCGCAATTTGCTGTGCCGCAGGCGAAATATCGCGACAAGCTATTGAAACGTCACCCTGAGTTGGTTGATCCGACGTATTGGTGCGGTATACAAAAAAACATCCGCAAAGGTGAACTCACGGATGTCTTTCCTTATGCTGCCGACTTACGCTTTACGCGGAGGTTTTAAACTGGTCTTCCTCGGTCGAGCCTTTTAGTGCGGTAACCGAGGACAACCCGCCCTGAATCACGTTGGTCAGCTCGTCAAAGTAACCGGTACCCACTTCCTGTTGGTGGGCCACAAAGGTGTAACCTTTGTCTGCTGCGTCAAACTCCTGCTGCTGTAATTTAACGTAGGCTGACATGTCGTTGCGGGCATAATCATGTGCCAGCTCAAACATGTGGTACCACATATTGTGCACACCCGCTAAAGTAATAAATTGGAACTTATAACCCATTGCGGCCAATTCGCGCTGGAACTTGGCAATGGTGTCGTCGTCCAGGTTACGTTTCCAGTTAAACGAAGGCGAACAGTTATAGGCTAACAATTTACCCGGATACTTGGCATGAACGGCTTCAGCAAACTGGCGCGCTTCGTCTAAGTCTGGTTTAGCGGTTTCACACCAAATAAGATCGGCAAACGGCGCATAAGCTAAGCCGCGTGAAATAGCCTGCTCAATGCCCGGCTTAACCCGATAGAAACCTTCGGCAGTGCGCTCACCGGTAATGAAAGGCTTGTCATTCGGATCGAAATCAGACGTCAGCAAGTCGGCGGCGTTAGCGTCAGTACGGGCGACAATCAATGTTGGCGTACCGGCAACATCAGCAGCTAAGCGCGCAGCGGAAAGTTTCTGCACCGCTTCTTGCGTTGGCACCAGTACTTTTCCGCCCATGTGACCGCATTTTTTCACAGATGCTAATTGGTCCTCAAAATGCACACCGGCAGCACCGGCTTTTATCATGTTCTTCATGAGCTCGTAGGCATTGAGCACACCACCGAAGCCGGCTTCTGCGTCAGCAACAATCGGGGCAAAATAGTCTACGTAGTTGTCGTCTTCCGGCGTAACGCCTTTTGACCACTGAATTTGGTCGGCACGGGCGAAGGAGTTGTTAATGCGCTCGACTACCGTTGGTACTGAGTCGACCGGGTACAGTGACTGATCCGGATACATGCTGCAGGCTGAGTTGTTATCAGCAGCGACCTGCCAGCCGGAAAGATAAATGGCCTGTAAACCGGCTTTGACCTGCTGTACTGCCTGACCGCCGGTTAAAGCACCCAGTGCGTTCACATAGTCTTTGCCGAACTTTTCCTGCGCTTTACCATGAATCAGCTGCCACAGTTTATCGGCACCGTTGCGGGCGTAAGTGTATTCCGGCTGCACTGTGCCACGTAGCCGCACCACATCTTCGGCACTGTAGGGACGCTCAACACCTTTCCAGCGCGGGTCGGTGTCCCATTGCTTTTGTAATTCTTTAACCTGTTGTGCGAATGAAAGGTTTTTGGTTGTCATAAATAATTCCTTGTTGTTCTTTAATTGTCATTACTTGAGTTGTTGGTAGCCGGGCAGGGTCAGAAAGTCGACCAGCTCGTCGGCGGTGGTAATTTCTTCCAGCAGGCTCAGGGCCTGGGCAAAGGGTTCGTTGTTCCAGCGCTGTTCACCGACTTCATTTTTCACTGTGTCCGCTTCTTCCTGCAGATATTGCCGAAACAGCTCTTTGGTGACCGGCGTGTTGTCGGAAAGCGTCTTGCCGTGGCGTATCCACTGCCAGATTGAGGTACGAGAAATTTCGGCGGTGGCGGCATCTTCCATCAGGCCGTAGATAGGAACGCAGCCTTTGCCGTTCAGCCAGGAGGCAATGTACTGCAGCGACACCCGAATGTTGGTTCGCATGCCCGCTTCGGTGCGCTCGCCGTCACAGGGTTGCAGCAGTAAGGCCTGATCAATCGCTGTGTCGTTTTCACGCAGAACGTGAAGCTGGTTGTCGCCTTCAATACCGTCGACAAAAATTTCGCGCACGGTATCCGCAAGCCCGGGGTGAGCAATCCAGGTGCCGTCGTGCCCATTGTCACGTTCCATGGTTTTGTCGGCGTGCACTTTAGCGAGTATTTTCTCATTCTCAGCTGGATCTTTGCTGGGAATAAAAGCCGCCATGCCGCCCATAGCCAGGGCGCCGCGCTGATGACAGGTTTTTACTAACAAGCGTGAGTAGGCATTAAGAAAAGGCTTGTCCATGCTCACCACCTGGCGGTCGGGAAGAACCCGCTCCGGATGCTCTTTCAGGGTCTTGATGTAACTGAAAATGTAGTCCCAGCGACCGCAGTTAAGTGCAGCAATGTGGTCTTTCATGGCGTGCAGTATTTCGTGCATTTGAAAAACCGCCGGCAGGGTTTCAATGAGTATGGTGGACCGAATGGTGCTGGTTTTCAGGCTGAACTTTTTCTCTGTGAAGTGAAAAACGTCGGCCCACCATTTGGCTTCGTCGCTGTGTTCCAACTTGGGCAGGTAGTAATATACACCGGAGCCTTGTTGCAGGCGCTGCTGATAATTCAGTAAAAAGTACAAAGCAAAGTCCATTAATGCACCGGGAATTGGCTTGCCGTTACGCTGTACGTGTTTTTCTGGTAAATGCAGGCCGCGAACCCGGGCAATGAGCAGTGCAGGATCAGAGCCAACTTCATAGTGTTTGCCACTGTCGGGGTCGGTGTAGGTCATGCCGCCAATGTTGGCGTCACGAAGGTTGATTTGACCGTTAACCATGCCCTCCCAGGTAGGCGATTGAGAATCTTCAAAGTCAGCCATGTAGCAATCGACATTGGCATTCAGCGCGTTGATGACCATTTTACGGTCGACTGGGCCGGTAATTTCTAAACGGCGTTTTTTCAAGTCGGCTGGTAACTCGGCAATGCGCCAGTTTTCTTCGCGAATGTCTTTCGTGGTGGGATCGAAGTCGGGCAACTGGCCCTGATCAAATTGCGCCTGTCGTTGCTGGCGCTTTTTTAACAGCGACTCTAACTGTGGTTGAAAGGTATCGACTAACTCAGCGAGAAAAGACTGATTATCGTCGTTGAACAAGGCCTTCGCATCGTCATCAAGCGGTTGACTGAAGTTAAATAGATTGTTCATTTTTGAATCCGTTGTTATGAGTTTGTTAACACGGATTAAGATTAGATGCTGGTCGCACCATTAGTCTAATTTATGCGGTTGATTAGCAGTATTCAGTATGGTTATTTTGGTTGAGAAGGAGTTTGTGGCTAAAATTCGAACGGGGCCAAAGCGGCCCCGTTACTGGTTTGAATGTTGGGAGAACTCTTAGGATTAAATCTTGAAGCGCTCAACCAACTCATTCAGGCTAACAGCAAGACGCGATAACTCTTGGCTGGAGGCGTTGGTTTGTTCTGCACCTGAAGCGGTTGAGTTAGACAAGTCGCGAATACTGACTAAGTTCTTATCAACATCACGTGACACGTTTGCCTGCTCTTCAGCGGCACTGGCGATGGAAGTATTGTGGTTATTGATTTCACTCACTGCTGTCGCAATTAACTGCAGAGCCTCGCCGGCACCACGAGCCACATCGAGAGTCTTAGTGGCTCGTTCTAAGCTTCGATCCATTGTACTAACTGAACGGTCACTGGACTCATTAATGGCTTTAACCATGTCCTCAATTTCAACGGTGGACTGCTGCGTTTTGTGTGCCAGTGAACGAACTTCATCGGCGACAACCGCAAAGCCTCGACCCGACTCTCCGGCTCGTGCGGCTTCAATGGCGGCGTTAAGTGCCAGCAAGTTCGTCTGCTCAGCAATGCCGCGAATTACCTCAAGTACCTTGGTAATACCTCTCACTTTTTCCGCTAGCTCGGTAACGCTACCGGATGAATCACCAATTTCCTGTGAGAGCTCTTCAATAGCGCGTACCGTTTCTCGCACACGTTCGTCGCCATGTTGTGCCTGCTTATTGGCTTCTTCGGAAGCTTCAGAGGCGTTTTGAGCATCCTGAGCAACGGTTTCTACTGCTGTCGTTAACTCGTTTACGGCAGTCGCTGCTTGTTCGAGCTCTTCCGACTGTTGCTGGATGGTTCGGGTCGACTCTTGAGTGACCGAACTAAGCTCTTCTGACGTTGAGGCAAGTTGTTCTGAAGATTCGGAAATGGTGCTCATGGATTCGCGCAATTGATCTTGCATGGTACGCAATTGGCGGAGCAGTTGTGCTGGCTCGTCTTCACCTTCAATGTCAATCGATTGAGTTAAATCGCGAGCTGCTATGGTTTTTGCGAAATCGACTGCGCCACGAATGGGTTTTACGATACTTCTGGTCAGCACTATGGCAAATAACGCTAATAACGCGATAACGATGACTAATGCGATGACTACCGCCGTGTTGGCCGTACTGGAAACGTTATGAGCCTCTGCAGAAGCCTCATCAATGAGCTCCATTTCGCGAGCCAGAAGTTCGTCGAGCTTGGCAGAAATTTTATTGGTCAGCGGCAGAACATTGTTTTCGCGAAGTGAGTCAATAGCATCGGTTAAACCAGCGTCGACGAGTTGATTAAACTGGTCATTCAACTTCCAGAACTCTTGATCCAACGCCATGTATTCATTGAATAGTTTTTTAGCCTTTGCATCTGCAATAGTCGACTCATACTCGTCCTGGTTGCGTTTTAGAGAATCGATAGCGCTTGTTAAGTTCTCTCGATACCTCTCAAGGCGAGTTGGGTCGTCAATATAGGCGGCAACATTAGCCGAGTGGATACGTACTCTTAAGAATTCGCGGTCCAAATCGTTCACGTTATCAAGTGCAGGCACCTGCTCACCGCTAATGATATTAAGTTGAGTCTCAATAGCCCCCATACGGTTGAGTGCAAAAATACCCAAAATGAGTGTCAGTATTCCAATGAGCCCGAAAGCCGTGCTTGCGCGGACACCGATGGAGAGCTGTCGTATCATGTTATAATCCTTTGTTGTACCAAAACTTATGGTCTACTGCTGGCAGACTCAATGTCACTAGAATCTAAGATATACTTTGCTATCGGCAGCTAGCTCGAAAAACAAAACCTTTTTAATAAACTTTTTAGCTTCTCTTGAGTGGGTTGTATGGTTTCGGTTAATAAGTACTCATCTGGCTGATGCGCTTGTCTGATCGAGCCGGGTCCCATAACCAAAGTTTCACAGCCTAATTCTTGTAGAAAAGGCGCTTCGGTGCAGTAGTTTACAGCCTGAGCTTCGCTTTGTGCGATTTTTTCAGCGAGTTGAACCAGAGCTGAGTCGGTTGCTTGTTGAAAGGCCGGCACAGGGTGGTGCAATGAAATCAGCTCAACAGAGCCGGGATAACGTGCCTGAATACTCTCCGTCGCTTTGTGCAAATGAGCGTAAAGCTCGTCGACCGATAAGCCCGGTAGCGGACGAATATCCAGATGCAATTCACAACAGCCACAGATACGGTTGGCATTATCGCCTCCATGAATGTGGCCAAAATTCATAGTGGGTTGTGGCACCGTAAAGCTTGAATCTGAATATTTATGCTTAAATTCTTCTTTTAATTTCAATAGTGCTGAAATGACGTCGTGCATGAGCTCTATGGCGTTAATACCCAATGCTGGATCGGAGCTGTGGCCGGAGCGTCCGGTAATGCGAACAACCTCACTCATATGACCTTTGTGTGCGTATACCGGGCGCATATCCGTAGGCTCACCAATCACACAGTAGTCGGGTTTCAGATGAGCAAAGCGGCTGACTTCGCGGGCGCCGTTCATGGTCGTCTCTTCATCGGCGGTCGCCAGTATCATTATCGGTTTGGTTTGCTGAGTTGAGTCCAGCTCGCTGAGCGCCTGCAGAACGAAAGCAAAGAAGCCTTTCATATCAATGCTGCCGAGACCGTACCAGCGGTCGTCCTGCTCGGTGAGCTTAAACGGATCAAAGTTCCAGCGGCTGGCATCGTAAGGCACGGTGTCGGTGTGACCGGACAGTAATAACCCACCGCTTCCACCGCCACGGCGGGCCAGTAAATTGTACTTTCCCTGTTGGCTTTGCAGTTCGTTAATTTCGCAGTCAAAACCAAGCAGCTCGAGCCACTCAGCCAAGAGAGTAATGACTTTCTGGTTGCTCTGATCCCACTTAGGATCGGTGGCACTAATGGACGGCAGAGCAATGAGCTGCTGGTACATGGAAAAGAATGACGGTAAAGAGGCTGTGCGCATATGAGTTAATTCCTTGAATATAATTATTCACTATTATTGCATAAATATATTTATTCGGTTATTCTGCATTTTTACTCAGAAACAGCAATAGGTTTTTTGTCGCATGCCGTCTCAGTCAGTCGCTATTATCGGAGCCAGCGGTTACGTTGGAGCGGAGCTTAGCCGTTTAGTGCAGCAACACTCGGCTCTTAGCCTTCTTGGCTGTTATGTGTCTGAGCATAGCAGTGATGCCGGTACCTTGTTGAGTGATTTGTACCCACAATACGGACATTGTCTAAAAATTTCCTTACAGGGCTTGTCAGATAAAGAAAAGTTGAGCATTAAGCGTCAGGCCGATACCGTGTTTTTATGTACTGATCACGGGGTCAGTGTTGCCCTGGCGCCTGAGTTTCTTGAGGCAGGCCTAAAAGTGATAGACCTGTCCGGTGGTTTTCGCTTAGACGCAGTTGAAGATTATCCGACGTTTTATGGTTTTGAGCACAAACAGGCTCGGTGGCTTCAGCAGGCGGCTTATGGTCTGGCGGAATGGTACCCGCATGAGATAGCTACAGCCCAGTTGGTTGCGGTTCCTGGTTGCTACCCAACGGCCAGCTTAATGGCATTGCTTCCGCTAAAGCAGTCCGGTTTACTCAACAATAACAAAGTTATTATTAATGCGGTGTCCGGAGTTACGGGTGCGGGGCGCAAGGCTTCTCTTGTTACTCATGGTGCAGAACTCTCTTTGCAGGCATACGGCCTATTTGGACATCGTCATACACCGGAAATAGCTCAACAACTACAACATGACGTACTGTTTACCCCTCACCTGGCACAATTTCCACGTGGCATTCTGGCCACTGTGTATGCTGATCTTAACCCGGGGGTTAGCGATAAAGAGCTGGATAACGCCTACCAATGTTACGCGGAACAACCCCTGGTACGCTGTGATAAGCGGGCACGCCCGGCTATTAAGGATGTTGTACAACAGCCTTTTGTGGATATTGGCTGGCACCGGCAGGGAAACCAACTGATTGTGTTGTCGGCCATCGATAACTTGCTTAAAGGTGCAGCCAGTCAGGCGATTCAATGCATTAACCTGCAGTTAGGTCTACCGATTGAAGAGGGCCTGTTATGAAAGTCGTAAAACTGGGTGGCAGTTTATTGGAGCAGCCTGAAGCCCTGAAAGCTATGTTTCAGTCACTTAAACAAACTTATGATAAAACGCTGTTAGTGCATGGCGGTGGCGCTTTAGTGCAACAGTGGTTGGCGACAGCAGGCTTACACAGTGAAAAGCAAGACGGCATAAGAGTCAGTCCTGAGCAACACATGCCGTACATAGTCGGCGGCCTGGCCGGTGCGGCAAACAAAACACTAATGAAATACGCCATTGCCCAGGGCATAAAGCCGATGGGTATTACCTTGTATGAAACGGGCATTAGCTGCGTACAAAGGTCTGAAACCTTGGGGCAGGTAGGCGTTTGTGAGATTCCGGAAGTGATGCCTGCTGTCGGGCTTATTTCTGACTTACTGGCGCATGGTTATCTACCGGTCATTAGCTCTATTGGCTTTGGTGAAAATGGCGACTGGTTTAACGTCAATGCCGACGATGCTGCGGTTGCTGTTGCCGCGACCTACAACGCTGAGCTGTTGTTTCTGACCGACGTTGAAGCGGTTTTAGACGGCGGTGGCAAGCCTTTAAGTCACCTCAACTCAGATACGATTCACGAACTGACTCAAACTGGCGTCATTAAAGACGGCATGCTGGTGAAAGTTCGCGGCGCGCTGGAAGCCGCAAAACGCTTACGACGATGTGTGCGAATAGGCAGTTGGAATTTAATGAATAACCCTTTTTCAGGCACACAGATTAGTGAGTAAGTATGATGAAACATTGTTTATCCGGGCTGGAGTTAACTCCGGCTGACACAGTGCAATTATTGGCTTTAGCACAAGCGCAAAAAAAACACCCCGAAAAATATCAACACACACTGGCTGGCCAAAGCGTAGTGACGCTGTTCGAAAAGCCCAGTTTACGCACACGCCTGTCTTTTGACATTGGCCTGCAAAAACTGGGTGGTCATGCCGTGTACCTGAACGAGCAGGGGCAGGGTATGGGCGTGCGCGAAACCGTTGCCGACTATGCCCGCAACCTCTCCTGCTGGGCCGATGCCATTGTCGCCCGGGTGATGTCGCATAGCACCTTAGAAGAACTGGCTCAGCACGCGTCGGTCTCGGTGGTTAATAGCTTATGTGATCGGTTTCACCCTTGTCAGGCATTGGCCGACTTTTTAACGCTACAGGAACAGTACGGCAAAGTGCAGGGGCTGAAGCTGGTTTACTTAGGCGACGGGAATAACGTCTCGCACTCGTTGATGTTAACGGCTGCCACGGTCGGGGCTGACTGCACCATTATTTGCCCGAAAGGTTATGAACCCGATGCTGATGTTGTGAAGCAAGCGAAAACTTTGGCAAAGAACAGCGGCGCAAACATTGTAGTAACGCATGACATTGCTGCGGTTGCCGGTGCCGATGCGCTCTACACCGATACCTGGGTTTCTATGGGCGATGAAAAGCCGCTGAGCGATGTGCGCGATATTTTTAATCCATATCAAATCAACGCGCAACTGGTTGAGCACAGTGGTGCCACCTCGGTGTTGCACTGCCAGCCGGCGCATCGCGGCTATGAAATTACCTCCGATGTTATGGACGGTTCATTGTCGCGCTGTTTTCAGCAGGCAGAGAACCGGCTGTATGCACAAAATGCCTTATTAACTTTGTTATTAAACCCAGCGGCAGCGGTACTGCCGGAATCTATGGAGAAAGCCTCATGAGAAACGTAAAAAAAGTCGTACTGGCCTATTCCGGCGGTCTGGATACCTCCGCTATTGTACCCTGGTTAAAAGAAAACTACGGCTGTGAAGTGGTGGCTTTTGTAGCTGACGTTGGGCAGGGGGCGGAAGAGCTGGAAGGCGTGGAAGAAAAAGCCAAAGCGTCCGGTGCGTCCGAGTGCCACGTGGTCGATTTGAAAGACGAGTTTGTGAAAAACTATGTGTACCCAACACTTAAAACCGGCGCTATTTACGAAGGTACTTATTTACTGGGTACAGCCATGGCGCGGCCAATTATTGCTAAAGCTCAGGTGGAAGTGGCGCGTAAAGTGGGCGCGGATGCGCTGTCTCACGGTTGTACTGGTAAAGGTAATGATCAGGTACGGTTTGAGTCCTGCTACGCGGCGTTAGCACCTGACTTACAAGTGATAGCGCCGTGGCGCGAATGGGAACTCAGCAGTCGTGAATCCTTGCTGGATTATTTGGCAGAGCGCAATATTCCGTGCTCAGCTTCGGCGACGAAAATTTACAGCCGTGATGCCAATGCCTGGCATATCTCCCACGAGGGCGGTGAACTGGAAGACCCCTGGTGCGAGCCGACTGAAAAAGTCTGGACTATGACGGTATCGCCCGAACAGGCACCGGATAAGCCGGAATATGTATCAGTGACGGTCAAAAATGGCGAGATTGTGGCAGTGAATGACAAAGCGCTGTCGCCTTTTGAATGCCTGGAAGTGTTGAATGACATTGCGGCTAAACACGGTGTGGGTCGGGTGGACATTGTCGAAAATCGTCTGGTGGGCATGAAAAGCCGTGGGTGCTATGAAACCCCGGGCGGCGCGGCGATGATGGCAGCGTTGCAGGCGATTGATGAGTTGGTGCTGGATAAAGCCAGCCGCAGTTGGAAAACTCAACTGAGCGAGCAGTTTGCGCAACTGCTGTACGATGGCCGCTGGTTTACACCACTGCAGCAGTCGGTGATGGCGGGGGCACAGTCATTGTGTTTGACTGCCAGCGGTGAAGTGGTACTGAAGCTGTATAAAGGTTCGGTAACCGCAGTGCAGAAAAGCTCGCCTAATAGTCTGTACAGCGAAGACTTTGCCACCTTTGGGGCGGATGAAGTTTATAACCAGGCGCACGCCGAAGGCTTTATTCGGTTGTTCTCTCTTCCCAGCCGGATCGCGGCTTTACAGAAGCAGCAGAAGGGGTAGTTTATGGCGTTATGGGGCGGACGTTTTGCGGCTGGGCCCGATGCCGCATTCCAGCAATTTAATGACTCGCTACCCTTTGACTACGTGTTAGCGGAGCAGGATATTACCGGGTCGAAAGCCTGGGCTAATGCGCTGCAAAAGGTTGGTGTGCTGAGTACCGAAGAGTGTCAGCAATTGCAGCAAGCACTAAACGAACTATTGAACGAAGTGCGCACGGACCCTGCTGCCGTGGCGGTTGGCGGCGATGAGGATATTCATTCTTTTGTAGAAGCTGCGTTAATCGCAAAAGTAGGTGACTTAGCTAAAAAACTGCACACCGGGCGTAGCCGTAACGATCAGGTCGCGACCGATTTACGTTTATGGTGCCGGGAGCAGTCTGATGCTCTGCAGCATTCTTTAAAGCAGACGAAGCAGGCGTTAATTGATTTAGCAGAGCGCGAGCACAGTACGGTCATACCCGGCTATACCCACCTGCAACGGGCGCAACCGGTTTTACTGGCGCACTGGTGCCTGGCCTATGTGGAAATACTGCAGCGCGATAGTGAGCGCTTACAAGACGCTACTGATCGGCTCAATAAAAGCCCCTTAGGTTGCGGTGCACTGGCGGGGACGGCGTATGCAGTCGACCGCGAAGCCATTGCCAGCGAGTTGGGGTTTAGCGAAGCAACGCGTAACAGTCTGGATTCGGTATCTGATCGTGATTTTGTGGTGGAGCTGTTAAGCACCGCGTCGCTGTCTATGCTGCATTTGTCGCGCTTAGCGGAAGACTTAATTTTCTACAATTCAGGCGAAGCAGGCTTTATTGAGCTGGCCGATAACGTGACCTCGGGCTCTTCGCTGATGCCGCAGAAGAAAAACCCGGACGCACTGGAGTTGGTGCGGGGTAAAAGTGGTCGGGTGGTGGGCTCATTAACCGGCTTAATGATGACCTTAAAAGCGTTGCCATTGGCCTACAACAAAGATATGCAGGAAGACAAAGAAGGGCTGTTCGATGCCTTTACCACCTGGCAGGCGTCATTGGCTATGGTGACTTCAACCCTGAATGGTCTGACGGTTAACCATGAAGCCTGTCGCACAGCAGCGCAGGGCGGTTACGCGAACGCGACGGAATTAGCGGACTATATGGTGTCCAAAGGTATTCCGTTCCGGCAGGCACATCACAATGTCGGGGAGCTGGTGCAGCAGGCCATTCAGGCTCAAAAGCCATTGGAAGATATGTCGCTGGAGGCGTTTCAGGCGGTTGTTCCTTTGATTGAACACGATGTTTATGACTGGCTGACACTGGAGGCTTTATTGGATAAGCGCTGCGCCCTTGGCGGCACTTCACCTCAGCGGGTGAATGAAGCGTTAAAGGCGGCACAGCAACAACAGAAAATTCAGGTGCGCGATGCCAACTTGGGTGATATCGGTGCGATTCTGGAATTGGTTCAGCACTGGGCCGGGGCGGGCGAGAACTTACCACGGGCTAAAGATGACATTGTGCATTCAATTAATGAGTTTGCGGTGACCGAAGTTGGCGGCAAAGTGATGGGTTGTGCATCGCTTTATATTTATACGACGGGGCTTGCCGAAATTCGCTCGCTGGGCGTGCATCCGCGCACGGAAGTTCGTGGTCAGGGGCGCATGCTGGTGTCTTATTTACTTAAAAAGGCACGCTTACTGAAGTTAAACCGGGTGATAGTACTGACCCGGGTGCCGGACTTTTTTGAGCAGCAGGGTTTTAGTCATTGCTCAAAAGACACTTTACCGGAAAAGGTCATGAAGGACTGTGAGATTTGCCCAAGGCTGGCCAACTGCGATGAGCTGGCCATGGAATTTCATCTTGAGCAGCCGAGTGAACAACTTATTTTTCGTACAACAGTCTAGAACTTTGGCGCTCAAGCTCAGGTTTTAGTACAACGTGGTTATCCAGCGCTCTTCGTTAATAAACGACCAGCTCCAGTCTTTCCATTTGTCACTCAGGCCCTTGGTTTTTACTTCATCAAGGGTCATACCCTGCTGTTTCATGGTATCAACTTCTGCTTTGGTTTCTTTCAGCATGGTTAGAAAACCACGATAATCTTCTTCGCTGGCCAAAGGTCCGTGTCCGGGAATAATGACAGTTTCATCGGTAATGCGATCCAATAAGTTTTCGACATTCGCAATATAGCCGTCAACATCACCGCCACTTTTTAGGTCAATAAACGGGAAGCGTTCATTGAAGAATAAGTCGCCCGGGTGCAGTACGTTGGCATCTTTAAACCAGACGGCACTGTCACCGTCAGTGTGCCCGGCTGGTAAATGGAACACGTAGATGGTGTCCTCATTAAAGTGGAAGGTGATACCGGAATCAAAAGTAACCGCAGGCAGACCCGTTTCGTTAAAGCTGTCGTCGTTACTTAAGCGTTCACGGACATGGTCATGGGCAAAAATGGTCGAGCTCTGGTTATTCGCGAACCACATATTGGAACCCACATGGTCGCCGTGAAAATGGGTGTTCAGAATATAGCGAACCTCTTCACCACTAATATCCTTAATTTTGGCAGCAATACGTTCCGCTACTTGAGTGTATTGATCATCCACCAGGAATACACCGTCTTCGCCGGACGACATCAGCATGTTGCCGCCTGCTCCGGTTAGCATATAAATATTATCGGCCACTTCATTGTGTTCAATCATGACATCTTCGAAACGATCTGCCGTAGCTGGAAAAGCAAAAGCTGCCAGTAAGCCACTGATTAAAAGTTTACGCATGGGGTTTCCTCATTTGATTTTTTCATTACTGATATAGGTTACTTATTCAACAAGCGCAAAGATCAAAATGAGAAAACGCAGGTTACCGGACCATGAATATTTTGTGACACTTTTGTGTTGTCACAATCTTGTCATGCAAGCGTCTTAGTCTTCTCCCGACTTAAATCATAACTGGACAACATCCAAGTCGGGAGAACCCAATGAAATTTAATACTTTATTCAAAATCTCTGCAGTAACAGCCGCTCTATTCTTAGCCGGTTGTGGCGGCGATATTAATGTAACCCCAACGGTGAATAACGGCGGCGGTTCTGGTTCAGACGGTGGCGGCGCTGATGGCGGCGGTGGCGATTCAGGAAGCGGTGCTGATTGCGCAAGCTACGGCGACGTTCAAGGTTCATACGACGGTCAAGACTGTAATTACGATACAGACTTCGCAAGTGCGACCATCGAAATTGACGAAGATATTACCTTTGAAGAGTTGCCTGACGGTGGCGTGCATGTTTTTGAAGGCGCGCTGCAAATTGGTGTAGATTGCGACACTACGACAAGTTGTGAAATTAATCAGAATGGTCCGGTCATGACCGTTGAACCGGGTGCAACACTGGCCTTTACCTCTGGTGAAGCTATTGTTCAGGTTGCCCGTGGCGCTCAGCTGAACGCAATTGGTACTTTCGACAAGCCAATTACGTTTACCTCGGCTAACGCATTTGACCGTTTGAACGTTACAGGTGATGCACCACGTTTCGCCGACTGGGGTGGTATTATCGTCAACGGTAACGGACAAACAAACCAGTGTACGAATGCGCAACGGGCTGCTGACACTTGTAACATTGAGTCCGAAGGTATTGTGAGCTACTACGGTGGTAACGATAACGCTGATGATAGCGGTTCAATGAAATACGTTAAAATTTGGTACGCAGGTTCAGGTCCTCGTGAAGGTGGTGATGGCGATGACCTTAACTCATTAACTCTGAACGCTGTGGGTTCTGGTTCATCTTATGAATTTCTTCACATTCACCAGGGCTATGATGACGGCGTTGAGTTCTTTGGCGGTGCGGCCAACATTAAAAACATCGTTTTCACCGACAATCAGGACGATTCTGTAGATATTGATGCCGGCTGGCAGGGCAAAGCTCAATTCCTGTTCATTAAACACGGTACGGTTGATGTTGATGGAAATACTGTGGGTATGGGTAACGGCGGTTTTGAAGCCGACGGCGAGAAGAATAACGGTCCAGATTACGATGAAGTTCCTCCTTCAGCTCCAACGATTGCTAACGTCACTGTTATTACCACCGATTTAAAGTCTGAGCGCGATGATGCTCCTTCAATTGCCACTAAGTTTGATGACAACTTCCAGGGTCAAATGTATAACGTACTGAAAATTAAAGAAAACGGTACTGCTGACGACGGTTGTATCTTCTTTACTTCAGATGGTGAAGCGGGCGTTGATAATGGCGAGCTGGACTTCTACAACTCAGTTTTAGCCTGCACTAACAACTTCGTGAATACGGGTGATAACACCTTCGGCGATGGCGAAACCTATTCAGCCTGGTATCCGAACGACGGTGTAAACGAAGTGCTGGATGGTTCTGCGACTGTTTTGAATGATGACGGTATCTCATCGGATATGTCCTCATCCATTACTATCGCAGCGAATGATTTAACTGAATTAAACGATGACTTCTTTACTCCGGTTGATTTCATCGGCGCATTGTCTGACGACGATACAAGTTCTGAGTGGTACCAGTGGGTTGAAACTGCTGTAGCTGCTGCTGACGCGGACTAATTTAAGTTGGAATGCGAATGAATAGGCGCAACGGTGTTGCGCCTATTTTCCGATTTTATTGCAGGAGTTGGTTATGAAAAATCAATACAAACTCAAACCTGTTGCTTTAGCGGTTGGATTAGGGTTGTTTGCGTCTGTTCCGGCAGCGTTAGCTCAGCAAGCCGACGAAGCTGAAATTGAGCGTGAATCGACGATTGAAGAAGTGGTGACAACGGGCAGTCGTTTGCAAGGTAGTGCAGCCGCTGTGGTTGAAGAGCGTAAGAATCAGGCTTTTGTGGCTGATATCCTGGGCGCTGAGCAGTTATCTCGTTCTGGTGACAGCGATGCGGCTTCGGCCTTGCGCCGAGTAACCGGCTTAACCTTGGTTGATGGTAAATTTATTTATGTCCGTGGTCTTGGTGAACGTTACTCCAGTGCCCGCATCAATGGAGCCAGCATACCCAGTCCGGATTTAACCCGTAACGTGGTACCGCTGGATATTATTCCTTCGACCATTATTGAAAGTATGGCAGTACAAAAGGTGTTTTCACCTTCAATGCCTGCGGCTTTTGGTGGTGGTAATATTGATATCCGTACGCGCTCTTTACCGGATGATTTTGTCTTTAGTGTTGAAGCGGGCGTTGGCATGAATAGCAACGCAGACGAAGGTTATACCTATAACCGCGACGACAGCGGTATCCCGGCAGGCATTCAGGAAGCCATTGGCCGCTACCAGGGCGACTTTAGCTTGCGTAACATTATTAATACCGATGGTCTGACTGGTACTGGAAACAGTGCGGGTAATCAGGCTCGTGAAATTAATGCCTCGCTAGCGAAGCAATTGCCACGTGATATGGTGCTGAAGAAAGAATCGTTAGATCCGAACATGGATTTAAAGGCGACCTTAGGTAACAGCTTTGACGAGTCATTCTTTGGTGGAACCATAGGCGTATTAGCTGCGGCGTCTTATGACAATAACTGGAACTATTCCGAACGCCAGAATGCGGTTATCAGTAACAACGCCACAGCGGATTGTTCAACGTCTCTGGAAACGGTAGAAGACATCTCTAAGTCTTGTTACAACACCTTTTCAGAAACCTCAGTAACGACAGAAACTGAGCGCATGAACGGTTTTTTCACCGCAGGCTATGAACTGGATACGCACAGTGTCAGTTATACCAAAATTTATCTTGAAGATTCAGAAGACGAATCGGAATTTGGTATTAAACAAAGCCCTAATGGTAGTAACCTGAAAACTATTATTGGAACGGGTCTTGCGAACCGTGAGCACGAGTTTAAATATGAAGAGCGTGTACTGGATGTGGATCAGTTCCGCGGACAACATACCTTCATGGATTACTGGGGCATTGGTTTTGACTGGCAGTATACGGAGTCAAAAGCTGAAACAGACATTCCTACGGAAGTTTCGTACCGTTTTGATGATAGATATGACGCTGACGGTAACTTTACAGAAACTCGCGTAACCGGTGACGATAACCGCGCTGTTTTCCAGTTTGTCGATATGGAAGATAACGTTAAGTCATACGGCGGTAACTTCTCATTGCCAATTATGCTGTCAGGTATAGAGCTTGAGTTAAAAGCAGGCTATGACTTTGTTGATAAAGCCCGTTATTACAATACCAGTAGTTTTAGTCTCGATAATGGATCCGGTTCGGGCTTTTCCGTTCTTGATGATTTAGACGACAAATTAGGGCTAACGGGTTATTTGACGGATGATGTTATTGACGAAAATAACTTTCGCCTTACTTTCCGCGAGCCCAGTGCACCAAATGCAGATGATTATTTAGCGGCTCAGAAAATTGATGCCTATTACGGTGAGTTCGACGCGATATTCGATAACACTTGGCGCGTAAGTGGTGGTGTCCGGTATGAAGACTTTAAACAAGTTTCTCTGGCGACATCGAGCTTGATCTTTAGTGAACAGGATCTCAATAATTACTTTAATCCTGAGCGGGTGATTAATAGCACGATTGCCGAAGATGACCTTTATACGGCTTTATCTCTGACTTATATGACCAGTGATAATTACCAACTGCGTTTTGGTTATGGCGAAACGGTTGTGCGCCCAGATTTACGTGAAACTGTGCCGGTGGCTTATTATGACCCGGTAACTGATATCCGTACCTTCGGAACCGCAGGTTTAGAAAGCAGCGATTTGCGTAACTACGACGCACGCTTCGAGTATTATGCAGACAATGGCGACAACTACACCATTGCGGCGTTCTATAAGGATATAGAGAACCCAATTGAGTCGATACTTCAAGTCGGTGATGAAGAGTATACTTTGAGCTATGTTAATGGCGAATCTGCGGAAGTTTATGGGGTTGAGCTTGAGTGGCTGCACGATTTAGGCTACCTGGCGAACGGTTTCTTTACCTCTGGTAACTTAACCTGGAGTGACTCTGAAGCTTCGATTGATCCGGCTCTTGCGGGTAACTTAACCAACCGCACGAAGCGTATGACCGGTCACTCTGAATACGTTGCCAACTTCCAGTTGAACTACGACTCAGCTAACGGTGAACACGCCACTTCGTTGGTCTATAACGTGTTTGGTGAGCGTATCATAGCGGCTGGTATCGGTGGACGTGAGGACGCTTTCGAGCAACCATTCCATTCACTGGATCTGGTTTATAACTATTATCCGAGCTTTAATTCCAAAATCGGCTTCAAGGTGAAAAACATTCTTGGAGAAGATCAGGAAGTGACTCAGTCGGATATCTTAGTTCGCAGCAAAGAAGTTGGAACCGAAATTAGCTTAAGTTACAGCTACGAGTTCTAATTTGGGGTAGCCTGACATTTATGTCAGGTTCAATATCCCTCCTGACGTGAACGTCAGGCTACATAGAAGTAGCCTGGCGTTTTTTTATGGTACCTACATCATTAGGTCATCTTTATCTCTAGTGGTTTCAACGTATCTAAATGCACATCGCGTTGCGGGAAGGCGATAACAATATCGTTTTCAGCGAATATCTTATCTATTTTAAAGCGTATGTCGGACTGTACTCGACGAATATCCATCGGCGCTTCAACTTCTGTCCAGAACAGTAAATTGAAGGTTAAGCTGTTGTCACCGAAGTCATCAAAGAAGACTTCAAAAGGCAGGCGCTGAACAATTTTTTCGTGTTGACTGGCAGCCTCCAGCATGAGTTCGCGAACCTTGTCGATAGGCGAGCCATAGGCAACCCCAACGGTGACTGTGCTGCGTATTTCCGTCGATACCAGTGTCCAGTTCACTACCCGCTGCTCAAGGAAATAACTGTTTGGAACCAGCACATGCACGCCGTCAAAGCGTTTGATGCGAACACAGCGGTTACCAATTTCTTCAATGCGGCCACGCTCGTTTTCTAGCTCAACAATATCGCCGATGCGAATAGGTCGCTCGGCAATTAAGATCATCCCGGAAATCAGGTTGTTCAGCAGGTTCTGAGCACCAAAACCGACACCAATGGCTAATGCACCACCTAAGACTGCAAATATGGTTATTGGGATACCCGCAACTGGTAAGGCAATGAGAACAATAAGTACATAAGCCAAAAACGAGAACAGCTTACGAAAGGCATAAATGGTGTTTTGAGAAGCGTGCCCGGACTTTAAGGCACGTTTGACCAGACTGGAGCCTATCCAGCGTATGACAATGACGCCAACAATAATCAGCGAAATAGCAATAATTACCTGGCTGAGGTAGATTTGGGCATCTCCGGTTTTCCACAACTCGACATTCCAGATTCTATTTAAACCAGAAGAGATGTCTGTCCAGGACATTTGCATAATCTATTTACCTATTAGAATGAATCTTTCTTTGTAATTTACGCGAAAAACACGTACATTGCGCGCTCAATTTTTACCCTATTATCCTGGATGTTGAATACGTGATTTCTGCTGCAAATATCACCATGCAATTTGGTGCAAAGCCTCTTTTTGAAAATATTTCTGTTAAATTCGGCAACGGTAACCGCTATGGCCTGATAGGCGCTAATGGCTGCGGTAAGTCGACCTTTATGCGTATATTAAGTGGTGAGCAGGAGCCTTCTTCTGGCAATGTGTCGCTGGAACCTAATATTCGCATCGGTAAGTTGCGTCAGGATCAATTTGCTTACGAAGACTACAGTGTGGTTGATGCCGTTATTATGGGTCACGAGGAGCTGTGGGCGGTAAAGGAAGAGCGTGACCGCATTTATAGCAGTGGCGAAATGAGTGAAGAAGACGGCATGCGTGTTGCCGATTTGGAAACCGAATTTGCCGAAATGGACGGTTATACAGCCGAGTCCCGTGCAGGCGAATTGTTGCTGGGGCTGGGTATACCGGTAGAGCAGCACTTTGGTTTGATGTCGGCGCTGGCTCCGGGGGTAAAAATTCGGGTGTTACTGGCGCAGGTTCTGTTTTCTGAGCCGGATATTATGCTGCTGGACGAACCGACCAACAACCTGGACATTAATACCATTCGTTGGTTAGAGGACGTGTTGGCGGAAAAGCAAAGCACTATGATCATCATTTCGCACGACCGTCACTTTCTGAATACGGTTTGTACGCATATGGCCGATATTGATTACGGTGAGTTGCGCGTGTATCCGGGCAATTACGACGAATACATGTTTGCCGCCACTCAGGCGCGTGAACAGCTGATGAGCGATAACGCCAAGAAGAAAGAGAAAATAGCGGAGCTGCAAAGCTTTGTCAGTCGTTTCTCTGCGAATGCGTCGAAAGCCAAGCAGGCAACCTCACGTCAGCGCCAAATGGAAAAAATTCAGCTGGACGAAGTGAAAGCGTCCAGCCGGGTGAATCCGTACATCCGCTTTACTCAGGAAAAGAAACTTTACCGATTAGCGCTTGAAACCGAAAACGTACGTAAGAGCTTCGAAGACGAAGCGGTATTAAAAGGTCTGAGTACCTCGGTTGAAGTGGGCGAAAAAGTCGCCATTATCGGTGCCAACGGTATTGGTAAAACGACGTTGCTGAAATGCCTGATGGGCGAATATACGCCGGACTCAGGCAGCATCAAGTGGTCCGAAAATGCGGCGATAGGCTACTACGCGCAGGACCATGCCCACTGGTTTAAGCAGGAAATGACCGTGTACGAGTGGATGTATCAGTGGAAGAAGCCGGGCGACGACGAGCAGGCTATTCGTGGTGTACTGGGTCGTATGTTGTTTTCCTCAGACGATATCCAAAAGCCGGTATCGATTTTATCCGGTGGTGAAAAAGGGCGGATGATTTTCGGTAAACTGATTTTGCAGCGCCCGAACATTCTGGTGATGGACGAGCCGACGAACCATTTGGATATGGAATCGATAGAGTCGCTCAACCTGGCGCTGGAGCAGTTCGAGGGTACTTTGCTGTTTGTCAGCCATGACCGCGAATTTGTGTCGTCACTGGCTACTCGTATTATCGAAATAACCGACAAAGGCTTACGCGACTTTGCCGGCAGTTACGATGAGTACCTGGCGCAGTTGGCTGCCGCTTAACGCTGCACCATTTTCTGGGCGCTCTTGACCAGTTCGTCAGGGTCGCCCATACGCTCTGGCTTTGTTACGCCACGTTGGCAGGCAGGACGCTCGCTAATGGTGTTCATCCATCGCTTTAGGTTTTCCAGGCCGTCAAGGCTGACACCGGACCAGTCGTGGGTACGAACCCAGCACCAGTTGGCAATATCCGCTAACGAGAAGTTGTCACCCGCTAAGTATTCAGACTCGCCTAAACGTGTGTTCAGCACTTCAAATAGCCGCCGGCTTTCATTCTGATAGCGCTCAATGGCTGAGGGCAGTTTCTCCGGAAAATAACGATAGAAGACATTGGCTTGTCCCATCATGGGGCCGATGCCTCCCATCTGAAACATCAACCACTGAATCATACGTGACCGTTCTTTCGGGTCTTTAGGGTTGAGTTTGTCGTAGGTTTCCGCCAGGTACAGCATAATAGCACCGGACTCAAACACCGCGAAATCATCGTTGTTTTTATCGACAATTACCGGAATGCGACCGTTAGGGTTCATTTTCAGAAACTCCGGGCGTTTTTGCTCGTCGTCCTGCAACTGAACATGATGAAGATTATAGTCCAGCCCCATTTCTTCTAGTGTGACCGTGGCTTTATAACCATTGGGGGTTGCTGATGTGTAGAGTTCAATCATGTGTATCCCTTAAACCTTTGATGAGTCGCGCTCTTTCATACGCTCGTACCAGGCTTTTAGATTAGGCCAGCGTTCATCGACACGCAGCTGAATCACCTTGGCAAAGTCGACCGTGCAAAAGGCGTTAATGTCAGCAATGGTAAAACGTTCCAGCGCAATGAACTGATGCTCGGCTAAGTGCTTATCCAGAAAATCTAAGAAGGTCAGAACTGCGGCATGATTAACATCACCCCACTCTTTAATGGGTGTCATGCGATGTTTGAAGTAGTCGGTGGTGTGCTGAAAACACATGCCAATCGGAAAAAATAAATAAAAGTCTACCCAGCGGTTCCACTGTTCGATAATAGCCTGCTCTTCGGCGGTATTGCCTAATAAAACTTCAGAATTTGGGAAGGCACTCTCAAAATAGCGACAAATTGCCATGGTTTCGCCAATGCAGGTGCCGTTGTCGAGCTCCAGTACCGGCACTTTTTTCATTGGGTTCTTTTGCTCAAACTCCGGCGTTAGGTTCTCGCCTTTAGACAGATCAATTTCAATACAGTCGACCTTATTCAGGAGCCCTTTTTCCGCGAGAAACATCCGTACCCGCCGCGGGTTGGGCGCTTTTGCCATTTCATAAAGTTTCATAAAGCTAACTCCCTTTTAAATTGAGTGTTAGCTTCAATTTACTCCGACTTTAGCGAGATTGAAAGGTGCCTTTTAAGCTGTTTGCAAAGGCGACAAACTTCTCTTTTATGGTGCGTTTCACTTTCACCTCAACCGAACCCAATACCTGGAAACCCTCAATTCGTATATGCGGCGCTTGCTTTAAGTTGCCCATAGACGGGGCTTTATTCTCGGTGGAACCAAGAATGCTAAAGACATTGGTGCTAATGGTGATTTCTTCAGGTACGAAAATTTCAAGACTGGAAAGGCCGCCTATAATTTTTATAGTAACGTCAGGGTGTTGGAATATGGCATCGGTAAAGTCGAGATCGACGGAGCCTAACAGAGAATAGATAGTGATTTCACGCGGTACTGTCCATACACCGCAACGTTCGTTGGAGGACAGAATGGATACGACATTTTCCGTTGGTTGGACACGCCCCTCGCCGTAATGTGGCGAGAACTGCTGTTCTTTCATGCTGTCGTATGAGGTGTCAGGTTTAAGCTCCAGATCCTCTACCAACTCAGCAAGCTGGCTATGTGCGGTTGCATCCATGGCTTGATCAAGACGGCGTTCAAAGGCTTCTGCCGATAGCTCACCGTGGCTGTAATTCATAACCAACTGGTCGATGGTTTCTTCGCGGACTTTTTCTATTGGGCGATCTTCAAACTTTACACTCATGATGGTTCCTTGTTGTTCTTATCTTCTTATTATGGACAACAAAGCAATTCTTAGGCCAGAAATAATTAATATAAAAATCAATAGGTTATAATTTCTGTGAAAATTAATCTTTGTGCCTGTCACTAAATATTGGGAAAAACGACCAATTCATACCGGATCAGTTGATCTTCTGTGAGTTATTAACTTAACTAAAACCCAAGAAAACCAAGTTATTTCAGACGGATACGACCATGAATAAACTCCCTTTTGTTGTTGATGCCCATACCCACCTTTTCAACGCTCGTTATGTGCCTTTGCAGGGCATTCTGGAGAGTTGGGGTATTTGGAAATTACCGGCAAAGTTAATTAGTAAACTGGCGTATGCACTAACGGCCAGTTCTACCTTAAAAGAGCGGCTAGAGTCATTTTCAGTTGCAACGAAAACAGGAGCCACAGAAAAAATCTGCAACGAGTTTGCCCATCTGGTTTGTGTTGAAATAGAGCATTACTTACCGGGAGAGTTAAGGGAAGAGAGCAGTAGCAATCCGGAGTTAGCGAAAGCTTACCAGGAGAAATTCATTAATAGTGAGTTGTATTCGGTTCTGAGAGAAATACATCAGTATTACGGTGACAGTGAATCGGCCCGGGAACTGGAGTTAGATTACATAGAAACAAAATTGACTTTCAAGGCAGAAATGCAGGTTCAGGATAAGCTATCGGGTTGGTTCTCCGGCATTCACAAAATGATTGAGCGAATGCTGCGCAGGTCATTGGAATTTTTAGAAGACGCCGCGGACAAAATAGATTTTGTTTTAAATATGCTGCGCAGTGAAGTCGGCATACTTAAGCGGTTAAAAGGCTATTACGGCAACTTTGCGGAAAATTATGTGCTTTTTCATTACATGATGGATATGGCCCATCCGTTTGATGATAACCCCAAGTATGAGTTTTATGATCAGCAGTTAGAGCGCATGACGGCGTTGGAGAATTATTCAGAAGGAATCGTGCTGGGGTTCTCCGCCTTTGATCCTCTGCGGTTTGTTTCTCAGTCTGCCACTGATCGCGTGCTTCGAGATGCCATAGAGCGCTCGTTAGAGCACGGCAAAGCGGGATTCAAGTTTTATCCTCCTATGGGTTACAAGCCGGCGGGTAATGAACCTCCGGTTGAACGGGTTGTTGATTACTTTCTGGATTTTTGTGTGGAGCATTCCATTCCGGTTTTCACTCACTGCACGCCGGAAGGCTTTCAGGCCTATAAAGGTTCAGGATTAAATTCAGACCCGGATTACTGGGAGCAGGCGCTGACAAAAACAGAGCAAAGGAAAACAATGAGACTCTGCTTTGGCCATGCCGGTGGCGGAAAGCGAAAAATGAACGGGCGCTGGGTTAAAGGTTGGCTGGCAGAGACAGAAGCGGAGTGGAATGATCCGAATAACTACGCTCGTAAAGTTGTTGAGCTCTGTCGGCGCTACCCACATGTTTATTGTGACTTGTCTTACCTGCACGAAATTGTCGGCAGTAAGAAAGCTCAGGCGAGTCTGGCCAAACGGCTTGAAATTGAACTAACGCGTGAAGCCACGACTGACAAGCCTTTTAAGCTGGCTGACAAATTAATGTACGGCAGCGACTGGCATATGGTGTCTATGGTTAATGACATTGAAGCCTATTTTGGGCAAATAAAGGACATTTTTGAAAAGCAGAAAATGCAGCCTTTTGCCGATAAGTTCTATTTTAAAAATGCACTGAGGTACGTTGATTTAGAGGCTTATATTAAACGTGCGGAGAATGTGTTTAGTCAGGATTACATTGCACGGTTGAAAGAAATTCGGACGAATTTGATGTAGCCTGATGCTATTAAATCCGATGAATGCTCAATTAATAAGAGGAATGTTTATGACCCATGGGGTAGGGGTTGCGCGGGCTGAGGAAGCTCTCAGCGCTTTGGAAAATATGACCGCAGGTGTTCAGCCTATTGCTTTAGAAGAATACCAGCAGCGTGTTGCTAAGGCACAGAAGCTGATGCGGGAACAAGGCATCAGTGCGATGTATTTAAACGCAGGTACTAACTTAGAGTATTTTACCGGTTTGAAGTGGTATCCCAGCGAGCGCTTAGTTGGCGCTATTCTTCCGGTTGAGGGGAACGTCACCTTAATAGCGCCTGCGTTTGAAGTCGGCTCGTTAACCCAGGCAATGATACTGCCCATGGATACGGTTTTGTGGGACGAACATGAATCTCCCTATGAACAGTTGCTGGCGTTTTTAGCAGAGCATTTTTCTAATGGCTATAAACTGGCGTTGGATGAGTCCACGCCATACAGCGTTGTGGCAAAGCTGGAAGAGCGTAAGCCAGCCGAAACAATGTGTGACGCAAAAGTCATTACCGCTGCCTGCAGAATGCATAAGTCGCCCGCAGAACTGGCGCTCATTCAGGCCGCAATGGACATGACCATGGCAGTACACAGAGCCACCGGCGCTATGCTTCGTGAAGGCATCACAGCATCGGAAGTCAGAGCGTTTATTGATGAAGCGCATCGCAAGGTGGGAGCGTCCGGGTCGTTTTTCTGTATTGTTTTGTTTGGCAAGGGAACCAGTTACCCGCATGGCGTTAATTACGAGCAACGCTTAAAAAAAGACGACTGGGTTCTTATCGATACCGGTTGTAAGTTGCATGGGTATCACTCTGATATCACTCGTACCTACGCCTTTGGCACTGCAACTGAAGAGCAACAGACGTTCTGGCAGTACGAACGTGATTTGCAGCAAGCGGCTTTTGATGCGGCTTATATTGGTAAAACCTGCGAATTTGTTGATGACGCCGTTCGCGTTAAATTAAAAGAGCAGGGCTTGCAAGCAGACTATCAATTACCGGGTGTGCCGCACAGAACCGGGCACGGCATTGGCATGGACTTGCATGAATGGCCGTACTTAGTTGGCGGTGATAAGACTGTGCTGGCGCCGGGAATGTGTTTCAGTAATGAACCTATGGTGATTAACCCGGAGAAGTTTGGTGTGCGCTTGGAAGATCACTTTTATATGAGTGAAGAAGGTCCCGTGTGGTTTACCGAACCCTCTCGCTCAGTGGATGATCCGTTTAACCTTCTATAATCGGCGACATGGGGCATAACGTGAAACGTCAGGCTCCATGCTTCATCTGCTTTTTTAAATTGACAATCCAAACTGCTTTATAAATACTGGAAAACAGATTCTAAGCACGGAGCGCGGCCTATGCACAACTTGGAGAATTTCACGGTGCGCTGTCTTAAGCCGCTCGTTTGGCTTACCGTGTTTTTGGTTTCGTTCTCCGCGGCTGCGCAAAATCCAAACCCCGCCGCGCGGGATTACACAGGTTTGGAGATCGCGTTAGAAAATCAGTTAAAGAACATTTCTGATGCCGAACAGTATGCCGCCAAAATCCAGTCGCTCACTCAGGAATACGCACCGCACTCGCTACGTGAAAAAGCCTATCTCGACTATTTAGCTTGCGTAAATAATATTGAAATTAAATCCGCTAGCTATTCTTCGAAGGCAACGATTGTTGAACAAAAGAATTTTACTTTGGCCGATTACTTGTGTGAGCAGGATAAATTCAGTAAGGCTGGAGAATCAGGGAAAGCCTTTGACCGCGTGCTAGTCGCTTATTTAATGCAGTCCGAAGTATCATCTGCACCTCTAAGATATTTATCAGCTTTTTTATACGCAAATGAGTCGCTCCGGAAAGGGCGTCTTGCTCAAGGTATTGAAGCAACCCGCATTATGTTAGCGATAGCCAGGGAAAACCACTTCCAGCATCTACAAAGTTCTACTTACTCCATTCGGGCGTTGCTTCAGGCGGATCTGAAGGATTTTGAAAGCGCTTTGAAGAATATTGACCGCGCGATTGAACTTGCAGAGACCAACTATGACCGTTCCAACCGCTTATTGGATAAAGGTTACATTTTAAGTTTTGCAGGACGCAATGAGGAAGCTATAGCGCTTTACGATGACTTGCTGAAACTTGAGTCTAGCCAAGGGGACTATGAGTTAAAGCTGATCGTTTGGAGTAACTTGCATTATATATACGCGAATACAGGGCAGTTAGAAAAGAACCTGGCACTCACTGAGGACATGTTGAACCTCGCAAAAGACAAGGCCAGCCAATATTATGTAGCCGCAGCTAAGATGTCACGAGCGTATGCTTTACTAGAAGCGGGGCAGTACGAAAAAGCATCTAAGCTATTTAAAGAGGCGGACCAATGGTATCTGGAAAACGGTTATGACTTAAGAACGGCCGAAGGGTACGAGGACTGGGCCGTGTTACTGCAAGAACAGTCTTACTCTCAGGAGGCTTACGCCTATTTAAAGAAAAGTGTTGAACTGTACCGTGAACTTGAAAGCAAAGATGGTCACTCCGAAAACGATACGATTGAAGCATTACTCGAAGCTGAACAAAAGCAACAGGCTTTGGCTGAAGCAGAACAATCCATTGCTTTCATGGAAGCACGGCAAAAAGCTCAAGCCCAGTTGATTGCTGCGATTGTTATCAGTGCTTTACTGATTTTAGCAATTGGTTTATTCGCTCACTTCAGACTTAAACGATTAAACCGCGCGCTGGACTCTGCCAATGCCGCCCTGGAACACGAAAACCACCATGATCCACTAACCGGTGCCCACAACCGCCGGTATTTTTATCGGTTTTTAGAAGAGGAAAAATTACGAAAAGACCGCACACAAGCGTTTATCGGGCTTATCGATATTGACCACTTTAAAACACTGAACGACACCTATGGCCACGATGTTGGTGACGAGGTACTGCAAATACTGGTGAAACGTCTGAAGTACGCGACGAAAAACGATGACAAAGTGATTCGTTGGGGCGGTGAAGAGTTTCTTATCTATTTGGCTGTCAATGGCTCTATTGACGAAACGCGCTTGGCGTTACAGCGTATTATTGCTGAGGTTAACTCGCAGCCGTTTAGCGTTGGACAGCAGGTGCTTGGCGTAACCATCTCTATGGGGTTTAAAGTTGTAGAGTTAAGTGCAGATATTCATCATGAAGTAAAACAGGTGGATAACTACCTTTATCAAGCGAAACGCGAAGGACGGCAGCGAGCGATTGGTCAATTCAATGATCAATTATCTTTAGAACAAATATAAGCAGGACTCGCGTTGCTAGCAACATTGATGAGACAAGTGGTACAAAATTGGCACAATCGGGGAAACAAAAAAGCCCCGCTGTTTCCAGCGGGGCCTTGCAATATGTGGTGCCGGAGGCGGAATAGAACTGCATATGTTACGTGTTGATTTATAATGGTTTTATAAATAAAAAATAAATAAGTGTTACAACCCGTGTTACTAAGTATTTATTTTACAACATTCCGGCTTGATTAGGTGCTAAGGGTTTATAACCATATCGAGCATTTGGCGCGTCGGCCGATCTGATGGAGTGGTAGATTAACCGAATAAACCGATGGTCAGCTTTTCTTGATGATTACACTTCCCTACAACAATGATGTCAAATCGAACTATAGACAATGTCCATAGGAAGGCTACCTAGCTTTGGGTGAAAGTGGTATGGTATCTTCCAAAATAAATACAAAAACACCTCTTCATACTGTTCAATTTGAGCTTGGTAAGCCGGTTGCGAGAAACGATAACCTCTATCTCAGGCTGCCTTTGCCAATAGAGCTATAAGGAATCGTCATGCCGACGCTGGATTTTAAGGGAAAGCAATTCGTATATTCACATCACCTGAGTGTACCATTTCGTGAGATTAAAGTAATTCCAGAAAAGTCACTGCCAGAGGAAGGCAAGAAGCCAAGCCTTGATAACAACCTGATAATCCATGGGGATAACTTGGAAGCGCTAAAAGCGCTTTTGCCAACTCATGCCGGTAAAGTTGACTGCATATTTATTGATCCGCCATATAACACAGGTAATGAAGGATGGTGTTATAACGACAACGTTCGTTCCCCATTGATGCAAGAATGGCTCAAGAAGTCTGCAAATCCTGTTGATGGCGAAGATATGGAGAGGCACGACAAATGGCTTTGCATGATGTGGCCAAGACTACAACTATTAAAGGAGCTGCTATCTGATACAGGGGCTATTTTCATGACAATAGATGATCATGAAGCTAATAGGCTAGAAGCTATTGGAGAGGAAATATTTGGCAGCGAAAATAATCTCGGGCGCATAGTCGTAAGACTAAACCCTAAAGGTCGACACCTTGACCAGTTTTTAGCTAAAACTCACGAGTATGTTTTAGTATTCACCAAAAATATTCAGCTAGCGCAGTTGTCTGGAGTCGACAAAGATGAGGATATGTTAAGCGATTATGACAAGGAAGATGAGAACGGGTTATATCGCCATATCGAGTTAAGAAATAGAAATTCCGCATTTAATCCTGATACGCGGCCAAAGCTTTATTATCCAATTTATGTGAATCCAGAAACTAAGCGAGTATCCCTCAAGAAGGACGATGAATTTTGTGATGAGGCTTTGCCTTTGGATGGCTCGGGGAGTCCAACGTGTTGGACATGGGGAAAGGTAAAATTTGAACAAGAGAACCATCTTCTTGTTGCATCTAAGACTAGAGAGGGACACTGGCGTGTTTTCCGTAAGGACTACTTGAATAAGGATGGTAGTGAAGTAAAAACCAAGCCAAAAACAATCTGGCTAGATCCTGATCTGAATATGGATGAGAGCAGAAAGGTGGTAAGTAGGATTTTTGGAAAGAATATCTTTGACTTTCCAAAGCCAGTGCCGCTGGTGGAAAAAATTTTGCAGATGGCAACGAGCAAGAACTCAATAGTATTAGATTCATTTGCAGGGTCTGGCACAACAGCACATGCTGTTTTGTCTTCCAATGATAAAGATAATGGAAATAGGAAGTTTATACTCATTGAGTGCGAAAATTATGCTGATGAACTAACCGCCGAGAGAGTAAGGCGAGTTATGAATGGCTATCCCTACCAAGGAACAGAGAAGAAAGAGTTATATTCTGAGTCAATTACTTGGTCCCGGTTTCAAAAAAAGCAGCCGAAAATTATAGAAGAAATTAGCAATATTGAAGCTCAGAACCAATCAAATTTTGACAAAATCAATAAATCTTTAAAGGATGGGCAGCTCATTGTGACTGGTGAGCGCAAAGTTGAAAAAACTGCAGCAGGTCTCGGTGGTAGTTTTGCTTATTGCTCATTAGGTGAACCTATTAGAGTTGAAAGTTTATTGAGCGGTTCTGGCATGCCGTCATTCGAGTCTCTCTCTCGTTATGTCTTTTATACTGCTACAGGGAAATCTTTGCAAGAGGTTGCAAAAGTTTCGGCTGATGGGTTTATTGGGGAGACCGATCTTTTCCGAGTTCATTTGTTCTACCGACCTGAAGCCGATTGGCTTCGTTCCAATGAAGCTGCTCTGAATGCAGAAAAGATAGCGGCTATTACTAGCAATAATCCAACCAAAAAGCGCACTATAGTTTTTGCTGTTGCTAAGTTTATGAGCCAGAAGGAATTGACAGAACACCGGATTGAATTCTGCCAGCTACCTTATGCTATTCACAGAATAATGGGGGCTTAGGATGGAGTTCAAAGATTACCAGAACGGCGTTCTTGATAAGCTAGACTACTACATTGACAAGCTTAAGGCCTCAAAAGAGCAGGCTGAAGCGTTTGTTGAATTTCAACAAGCACGAGGCCAACATGCAACGACCTCCGATTATGCAAAAGATGCCTGGGACGCTTTAGTTCATGAACGCCGAATTGATTTCATCCAAGCAAAAAATGGGGCTCTTAAGCCAGCCCCTTATATTGCAAGGTTTGATGGACTAGACCGACCAATCCCCAATGTTTGCTTTAAGGTCCCGACCGGGGGTGGAAAGACCTTGCTTGGAAGTGCGGCTATAGAACGCTTGCAGATTGATTTATTCACTAAGCAAACGGGCATGGTTTTATGGGTAGTACCCTCTGATTCAATCTATAGACAGACATGGAAACAACTGGCCAATAGAGAACATCCGTATCGTCAAATTCTTGAGAGAGCTTCGGGTGGCCGGGTTAAAATGCTTGAAAAAAACGATCCGTTCACCAGGCGTGATGTAGAAGAAAATCTATGCGTGATGCTTCTTATGCTTCAGTCAAGCGCTCGGCAATCTAAAGAAACATTGAGAATGTTCAGGGATAGTGGACGGTTCACTTCATTCTTTCCCACTGAGGATGACTCCATTGCAAACGAACAGCTGTTGAGGAGTGTTCGCAATCTGGACTGCAATGACTTATCCGACTTTGGATGGGCTGAAGGAGTGCAACCTGATTCGGTGTCATTAAAGCACAGTTTGGGCAATGTGCTTCGATTGGTGTCGCCAGTAATTGTTGTCGATGAGGGGCATAAAGCTTATAGCGAAACTGCGAGGGAAACTCTTTGTGGCTTTAACCCTCGGTTCATCTTAGAACTATCTGCAACGCCTAATCCAAATGGGAAATTGCATTCAAACGTGATGGTGAATGTAAGTGGCCAGGCGCTTAAAGATGAGCAAATGATAAAGCTTCCTATCAACGTGGTAAATGATGCTAAGAGTGACTGGAAGGACACCTTATCAGCGTCGTGTGAACGGCTCCAAGAGCTTGATAAAACGGCAAGAGAGTTTGAAGCTGAGTCGGGTCGCTATATTAGACCGATCATGCTTGTGCGTGTGGAACGAACTGGTAAGGATCAAAGAGACAAGGCATTTGTTCATTCTGAAGATGCTAAAGAATTTTTGATAAAGAACCTCGGTGTAGGTGAGAGTGAGATAATCATTAAAACATCAGAGAAAGATGAGCTTGGTGATATAGATTTGCTTAGTAACACTTGCCCGATTAGGTATATTATCACGAAAGACGCCCTCAGAGAGGGGTGGGATTGCCCTTTTGCGTACGTACTAACAGTTCTTTCCAAGATGACTGCTAAGACCGCAATAACGCAGATGATTGGCCGGGTATTACGACAACCTCATACAAAGGTTACGCAGCTCTCGAGTCTCGATGAGTGTTATGTATACACTTATGATCAAGATGTATCCGTAGCCGTTAAAAGCGTTAAACAGGGGCTTGAAGATGAAGGCATGGGAGATGTTGCATCCCAGGTTAGAGAGTCAGGTGGCAAAGGAGGGCAGCGAGAGGTCTTTAGAGAAGTGATCCAACGAAGAGAGAAATTTCGTGAGTTACCTAAGGTTTTTCTTCCGAAGGTATTACATGCCGATTCAAATGAGCTATCAGGATTTCGTTTGTTTGATTATGAACGAGACGTTTTGGGCGAAATTGAGTGGGAAGATCTTTCATACGTCAATGTAGATAACTTTGAACTTTTAGAAGATAAGCTCGAACGGACAATTACTCGAATCGACTACGAAGCTTCTAAAAGTGATCAAACCAAGCTGGACTTCACAGATACAGCACACCATGAAGAGCTCAAATTTGAGGATGGTGCTCAACTGGACTTGCCTCACTTAGTAAGGCAGTTGACCGATGTAATTCCGAATCCTTGGCAGGCAATGCGCATTCTGAAGGAGACACTTACAGTGCTCCATGATAAAGGGGTAACGGAAAAAGCTCTGTATATCAATCGCCTGGAGTTAGTCAAAGAAATTAAGCGTGACTTGAAGAAGCAAGTAACTTTAGTCTCTGAGAAAATATTCAAAGAAAAGCTCGAGCATAGTGAGATTACGCTAAGATTGTTTGCTTCAGATAATGACCGTTTAAATTGGGAACTGGCGCAAACTATTGAAGTCAACGTTGCCGATGGTGATGAAGTATTGCGTCGAAAAGACAACTCCGATCTTGAAAGAAGTCTGTTTGAGAAAGTGTACAAGAACGGATTAAACAACCTTGAGAAAGAAACTGCCTGGTACCTAGATAGGAAAGACTCTGTGTACTGGTGGCATCGGATAGCTGTCAATCAGGCTGAATACAGTCTCCAGGGCTGGCAGCGTAAAAAGGTGTACCCTGATTTGCTTGTCTGCGTAGAAGAGCCTAACACTGGTTCATTCAGATTTTCGATTTTGGAAACCAAAGGTGAGCATCTTAAAGGTAATGATGACACTGAGTACAAGCGAAAGCTTTTCGAGCTGTTAACTGAACACGCTAGAACGGCTGTAGAAGCAGGAGAGCTAACTATTGAGGCTGCTACAGGCGGCATGTCGTTCAAAATGCTGATGGAGGACTCCTGGAGCCAAGAAATCGTATCTGAGGTTAGTTAGATGTGCTAACTCAGACTTGATCTAACCCAGTTGTTAAGGTGAAGTGTCGGACCAAGTCGAGACTAATTCAGGTGACGAGATTTTAATAAAGTAGTCAAAGTTTCTACTGTTTTCTTCATGCTCTCGCAATTTTTACTGCCATGCTTTTAATTAAGGTGTCGCTCATTGTATTGATTGTTTTGTGATCAAAGGTTTCACGGCCAAAGGAGTTAATCATTTTTTCCCGTATAGCAACGGAGAAAGGCTTACCATTTTGTTCAGTGGCGATAGTGGATTGTGCGATAAGTTCGTACTCATCAAAGCAACTGTTCTCTTTGCAGTAGGTATTTGCGGGATCAAGTTCGTAAAGAGCTTCTGAAAGGTACCTGGTAAGTTGTTCATTAGCTTTGTCCATTTGCTCTTCTGCAACTTTGGATGCGAATGTATCGCTGCTTCCGTCTTGTGCTTGCCCATCAGGACCTAATGGTGAAACTCCTAATTGAGCTCTCTTTTCATTTACCTTATCGGTGTATTCCTGTGACATGGGATTGATGCCTCGTTTACGATTTTTTGCTTCTACCGATGAGTCGTAAATGTAATCATATTCTTCGGGGAAGTAGCGACTATGGACATTCCCTTTTACACGGGGTAAAAGCAGATCTTTTAGCGAGCGTTCTTTGTTATTCATAATCAATCCTTATTATTTAAACCGAATAAAAGGGAGGGTTAGATCAGGCTCTAACATCGGCGGCTGATAGAGGCTGGTCAAGGCCAAAACGAACTTCAATTACAGGTTATGTGGTATTTCAGTGGCTTCGAATATTTGCTGCGCCACAACTGATCTTGAGCCTTAGCGCGCAGTTTTGAGCCAATACCTTTAGCAAGCATATTTTCAATGACATTTTCAGGCACGAATACCATATGAGATTGCCCTGCATTTAGAGACAAAGGACACTTGTCGTCTATGTCATAGAGGGAAAGACTACAATGTATCCATCCAATGCTCGATGGCCAGTTTTTATACCTATAAATATGACGCAGTCGCCTCAGAATAGATGGTTCCTCGTACTGATAAAGAAGATCCAAGCCCGCAAGGTGGACGGTTTGAGATGAAGGATTCCGCACCGTTATGTAAACCCCAAAATTATGGGTGTCACCTTTTTCCTCAAGCCCATGCATGAGGTCCACTTTGAGCTTTGGAGTCGCTTTCAATACATTCCAAAAAAAGACGACTGTAGATAAAAATGCGGCATAAGCCGCCAAGATCTCAGTTAATGTCACTGCTTACCATTCCGTAAAATACCGCTAGTACACAAAAAACGACCAAGGCACGCGAGTAGTGCAATAAAAGTTGCTGGTTATGCTTTCTCTCTAGCACCAGTCTTCAAATCCTTTCGAGCAATTTCAATTAGGTCTTTGAGACAGCTATTAGTTACATCCCAGTCAAGTTGCAAATATTCATGCCATGAATCAGCCCTGCCTGCGTCGCTGGTGTCTTGATGATACTTTCTTAGCCTGTCTCTAGCCTCACATCCCAAGAGAAATCCGGCCATATCGGTAGCTCGGTCGATTTCTCGATGCGCTTGAGCGGACTTTGCTCTAAGTTCTTTATCACGTTCTTCAGGCACTTTTCGTCGTTCAAGTTCTGCATCCATATGAACACCCGAGAAAGCTTTTGAGTGATGCAGAGCTTCTATTACATTCTCGTAAGCTGCAGCTCTCCGTTCCCACCATCGTTCCTCACGGAAGCGCTTTAAAGACAAATTAACAGTGATAAAAGCAGTCACGCCGGCAATAACAATGCCCGCTAAAATGCTTGATATGAACTCAATCATTACTTTGACCTCAAAAAATGACGTTTCGAACAAGGTCGTGAGCGAAGCAAGTGTAAGATGCCTGCTGGTGCGCCTTTGATACGAATTGTTACCGTTCGTTAGCAGCCTGATTTTATGGACGATCTGTTTGATTCTGGGAGGCTAGCTTCTGAATTCTATTATTCAATTCACCTTGCTCAATAGTTTTCTTGAGAATTTCGGTGGTCGCAGACTTCTCAGAATCAACTGCCCCTTCCAGAGCAGCGACTAAGCTATGAATCTCTGACAAATCATCTCTAGCTCGAACCAGCATCCTTTTTAGATTTAGATCGGCTTCACCCTGTGGGGCAGGATAAAGACTTAATTGATTTAACCAAGACTGTCTTCTTAGCAATGCTGTGTTACTTATGCCCGCTAATAGATATTGAAGCTCGTGCCTACGTTTCTTTGCCTCATTCATTACACCCCATTGGTAAAGAGCTATACCTGTGCCGATGACACCTACAACGAGGCCAGCAATACCTATACCTAAACCAACTATATCAATTTCAGTCATAAAATTTCGCTCATCGTGACACCTGTTCCTAAGCAAGAATAGTAACGCTAAGTACAGCGACTAACGAACGTTGAGCTTTGTTACTTCGTCCGAAAATGTACTACTTCCCTTGACACCATACTAAACACAACAGACCAACATCGCATAAGTCGGTTTGCTAGGGCCGATATATGAAATCATTATGATATGAAATAAAACAATGAGATATTTCATGATCATCAGCTAACCGTATTTGTTTAGGGTCAATTTTGATAGCCCCATAATCCAGCATAGCGTGATGATTAGGGCACAAACAAATCATATTTTCAATAATATCAGGGCCGTTATGCGGTTTACCAAGAGGTTGTATGTGATGAGCCTCAGCGTATTTTTTGCCTTCCGGCATATTCAGCGCAATTCCGCACAGTTGACATTTATATGAATGAAGGGCTTTTATTTTTGACGAAAGAAATGTATCTCGTATTACACGCGACGTAGTTATATCTTCTCTATCTGGTACCTTAAGGTCACTCGGGATTAAATCGAATATTTTTGAAATATATGATGACCAATCGTGCTTTTTTGACTCAGCGATTTGAGCAGCCCACCACTTGTAATCATCATCGTCCTTTCCAAAAAGATTAAAATATTCTTTTCCTGGTTTCTTGGTTGATAGATTAATAATTATTCCAGTAATTCCAGGCTTATCATTTGATTCAGTCCAATCTGCCAATGAAGAAAGCCCTTGTGATTTAAGACTTTCTCCCCATTTTTCTCTCAGCCGAGGGAGCCTAAGAAGATCATGGCACTCTTTGTAACCAATATAAGTTTCTGGCTTACCTGGTACCACTGTATCTAACTTGCTTATCAGAAGTTCAAGAAGTTGTTTTCCTTGAGAGTCTAAATCCACTGTTTTTCTCCGAGCTATTGTGAATTCATAACATTTTAGAGTATGCGCACGCCCTTTGAAGTTAGTTCAATTAACAGCTGCCAGCTTTTAAAGTTACTGCTCAAACAAGCATTGCCGCGAATAGGCTCTCTGAATGAATAAAGGTAATTTAAGCATGCTCAGCAAATTTTTAACGGCACGTAAGTATTCAGCTTTGATTTTTTTATGTAATTGACATTAAACAACTTAAATACACAACACAATAAAAGAATGCGCAATGTTGCGGATGTACTGGCAGACTAAACCTGTCGCGGTCAGCTAAACCCGAACTCGCTTTTTGAAGAGCCAGTATTATAGGTATCGCTTTAACATTACCTCCATTCGATTCTTGAGCTCTAAGTTGGGCTTCTAATATCCATTCAGAGGCAACCGCATCGCTTAAGCTTAGTAATCCGACACCTTGATTTAATCTTTTATCACGCAAATTGACTCGTTCACGGCTTTTGAGCCTATTCTAGTTTTGGTTTGACAAAATACGGGCAACATAACTGGACTAACTAACAGGGAGATATGGATATCCAGTACCTTTTTGCGTGCCACATTTTGAGCACTAACAGCCGCTCACTCAGCAAAACTTCAAACCTATATCACGGCTGTGCATTGCCAATAATTAAGGAGAGAAGCTATGCACAGATACTTATGTATGGAAAGTTGTTGTTTGCAGGGCTCTGGTCATGATTAATGAGCATGGGCTATTAGCCATTAAAACTGAGCCTGGCAAAATAACTCTCATTGAGAATCCAAGTGTTATTTTGCTACGTGCGGCTGGAAATTATGTCGAACTGTTCTTTGATGATGGACGTTTGCTCCACCGGGCAACATTGCAGTCTATGCTTGGGAAAATGCCTGAATACTTCGTACAAGTTCATCGTAGCTACGTTGTGAATTTAAAACACTTGAAGCACATACAGAGTGAGTTAGGGCGTTATACCGAGTGTATTATGTCAGATGGGCAGCAAATTCCTATTGGCCCCCAATTCAGATCGTTGTTAATGATGAGGCTAGGTCTGCAATCAGAAGACTAACCTTCCATGTCCACCACCTATATCTACTGTTTACTCCCTTATTCGTTAGTGCTCATCACAAATTACCATCAATTATTGCGGCGTGTGTAACCCTCTAGTCTGAGCCTATTCGTGTTTATTCAGTGAGGGTTAGTTAAATGGACGTTCGGGTTTATGGGGTACGTGAGTTACCCGATGAGAAGTTGATGAAGTTGTTACGTGATCACGAGTCTTTTGTTATTGAGAAGGTTCCGCGCAAACATTTTAAAGAGGTTATCAATACGCTGGAAAGGCATATTGAGACACTCGATATGAAGTGCCGAGTTTTTTCAAAGGGACGTAAGACATTGATGGCAGGATCTTTCTTCGGTCCAACAGCAATATGGGGTGTTGCCTCCGCGGCGTTTATGGGGGCTCACAATGTAGCAACGTGGGACCCGGACTATGAAATTGCTAAGAACAGAGTAACTGGTACTTTAACGGTTACCTACAAGAAAAAGGACGACTGAGGGCTCGTAAGAGCTCTCTTTATTTTTTACCTCTAGACTCATTAATACAGAGCATTAGCCACTCGTCAATTTCATCTTCTATCCAACCGCTTGCCCGTCCGCCGAGTAGTATTGGCTTTGGAAATTCACCATTAGCTATGCGTCGATAAATAGTTGAGCGACTGAGCCCAATTTTGTCTTTAACCTCATTCAGACGTATGACCCTCACAGGCTGCTCCTACATATATTTGAGACAGTTAAAGCAAAGCTAGTTTAAGCACCGAGTTTGTGCAAACACTGGGCGCGGTCAAAAACCTAACAGACAGCGTGTTTCAGCGCTCGTATAAGGGCTTTGTCCCTATAAGACAGGTATTAGATTTAAATTTTGGTTGGTTTAACACAAATTAAGCTTCTTTTGGGCGGGTTATGAAAATCTGGGAAAGAATTTATTCCAATGACTGAAAGGAGCGAGTCATGAAGAAAGCGCTATCGATTGCGTTGTTATCCGGGTTATTAGGGGCATGTAGCGATCCAGACCCGCAGGTGAGTATTGAGGCGTGGGAGCATACCAATCGACATACAGGTGGCACATACTTCGTAATTGAGATTACATCGATTGAAGAGCTGGTAACGGTGGAAGACATGCTGGTTAACCGTGGTAACTGCGACTACAGCGATAAAACGCCTTACTCAAGAAAGCCATATCTACCGACTGATCTGAAGTATGGCGAGTCCATTGAGCTTAAAGTCTATGATGACTGTTCGCTGACTGAAATTGAAGTGGTCACTGGAAGTGGCTCTACCGTCGTTAATTACTAAAATGCTTTGGGAGCTTAAGGGCTCCCTAGTGTTATTCGTCCAGTTGAATCTGAAACCTATATTACCGCTGTGCATTGATACATTAATACTTAGGGAATCCATATGCACAAGCAAATACAAAATGATAAGAGCGCTGAGTTCAACTCAGAGCGAGAGTTGTTGAACAAAGCGCATCTCCTAATTCAGTCACGATTTAAACAGGGAGAAGGCTTTACCGAGCCTTCAATGGTTAAAGAGTTCGTCCAGGGGAACTATCAGCAGTGCTCAAAAGAAGTCGCAGGTTTACTGCTACTAGATAGCCAACACCGGCTAATTGACAACGTTGAGTTTGAAGAGGGCGAAGAACTGGCAGCTTCAATGGTGTACCGTGAAGTTCTCAAGGTTAATGCTGCCGCTGTTATTGTCAGTTACTTCTCACCGGCTAAAGAGCTGAGTCACTCTGACAAAGAGCTCGAGTTATCAACGCTCAAGTCGGCCCTGAACCTGATTGACGTAGCACTACTGGACTGCATGCTCGTAACTGATGAGGTCGTCTCGCTTGCTGAGCGGGGGCTATTATGATTGTGCGGCTGTACTGCTAGGGTACAGCCGTTTTGCATCCTGAGTTTTATAAATCGGCCAGTCTAATCCAACGTTTGCGACCACCTAACCACGGCTTCTTTATTTTTTGGCAAGCCCCGTAGTCTCCGTTCACGTCATAAGCCATTTTTATAGTGGCAGTAAGCGACACAGCCATGTCTTCATCGAGAGTTATCTCAGGAATGTCCATCGCGACATGAGGCCGTTCAAGATGGAGAGACTCAACATAGCTTTCAGCTCCGGCATAAGCACCGGAAAGGCAGATAGCCATCGTTTCAGGGTCTGCGTGTCGCTCGACGAAATTGTAAAGGTACTGCTGTGTACAGACAAAACCGTGACCGTAGAGCCTAAGGAAAAGCAGGGCGCAGACCAAAGCCGTATCACCGCTTTGTCTACCAAAAGCGTTTGAGCGAATGAGCTGGTACGCGTAAACGCCTGCAGCTTCAAAAGCTCCATATGTCGGGTTATTCCAAATTTCGTTGGACGCTTGTTTTACTGCAGACTCCAACGCATCCCTTTTAATGTAGTAAGGGTCGTCGTGAAAGTGATTGTGGATGAGTTCGATATGCTTTGCGTCAAAGGTAAAAGGGTTATACATGATGACTCCAAGTTTCTGTTGTGTTGATTGATCGTGCTTGCTTTCAAAGCATCGGTCGGAGCCGTAATGTTTTATTGCGATAGTTAGGAGCCCATCAGATTTCAGACCTATATCACTGCTGTGCATTTACCAAATTAGGAGGTTAACAATGCACACACTTGATAAAGGCTTTTACTCGTCAGCCAACAATGAAGCTGAGCGAGACGTTTTTCACCGCGCCAGCCAGATCCTGGAAGAGCGCCATTTACGAGGCCAAGAGCCTTACAACCCGAGCGTCATTAAGGATTTCTTGACGTATAAGCTGGCGCACTACGAGCGTGAGGTATTCAGCATCATCTTCCTGGATGAAAAGGGCCACTTCATTGAGTACCGGGAGTTGTTCTACGGAACCATTAATGCGGCCAGTGTGTACCCACGGGAAGTGGTTCGAGCTGCGTTGGAAACCAAAGCGTCTTCACTCGTACTGTCACACAACCATCCATCAGGAGAGCCTGAGCCTTCCAATTCGGATATCCGCCTGACCGAGCGCCTGCAAAAGGCCCTGGCTGTTATCGACGTCGACGTGAAAGACCACATCGTTATCGGTAAAGAGTGCGTGTCATTCTCTGAGCGCGGTCTTCTTTAGCGCTAATTCACTTGTAACCAAATACTGGAGTAAACCTTTATGGCGGCAATATTTAAGACACCGGCATCGAGAAAGTGGGTAGTGCTGGGAATTAAGGCAGCAATAACTGCATTAGCGCTTTTACCGCAACTGCGAGAGCGCCAGCAAAATACTGGATGTTTAAGGTCAGAGTCTGACTTTCCTAACAGTATGTCAGCAAGCCCACTGGGCCTGCTCCTGCTTGATGAGCGGGGTTATGTCATCACGTCCTACCAAATCCGTCACCACATCAGAGATGACTCTGCGGTTGATAGTGAAGGCATTAAGCGGGCAGCGTCCAAAGCGAAAGCGTACGGAGCTGTTTTAACGTTCGACAAAGGTGTGTATGCGAATGGCCTGTCGATAGAGCCTGACGTTGTTGAGAGCGTTAGAGTTGCTTTGGAAGAGGTCGGTGTACGATTATTTAACCAAAGCTTTTCGTCTCGTTCGGCTCCCTGAAAGACCAAGTTCCCAAATTGTACTTTTGGGAACGCTACATCCCTTATAAAACGGGCACAGAAGAGCTAATTAGGCTTTGAAGTTCCCGTTCCCTTTAAATGCGGCAAATAAGGAACTTAACCATGCCTGAAGTGCAAGCAGTGAAAGACTTAGACAAAGTTAAAATCGTTGGTTATTTATTGGAGAAGACGTATGGCCAACAGATAGCCGATATCTGGAACATTGGATTAAACTTAGCGTTACGCATTTCTGATTTACTGTCTATTAAGTTTAGTGACATTCAAGGTGACCGGCTAATTTTACGTGAAGGCAAAACCGGCAAGCTAGCGACCATTAAGTTGAATGAGAAAGCGCGAGTAATAATTGAACGTATAAGATCAGAGCGTCCTGATCATGTTTATCTGTTTCAGTCTTACAGGAACCGCTGGTCATTTAACCAATCGCCAAAGCCGTTAAGTCGCCGATACGTATCCAAGGCGATCTCTATGATTGGTGAGGAAGTTGGTTTAGAGCTGGGCACACATTCGATGCGTAAAACTCGTGGTTACCACCTATACAAAAACACCAATGACTTAGCTCGAGTTATGAAGATGCTAAGACATAGCTCAGAGGCAGTTACATTGCGTTATATAGGAATTACTCAGGAGGATGTTGATAGGGACTTTGTTGAGCTTGAACTATAGGGGCGTTGCCCCTTATCTCTTTGTTAAGCAACACTTCTTAAACTTAAGGCCTGAACCACACGGACATTTCTCATTTCTTCCTACTTTCTTAGTTTTACGACCATTTTTTGATAATGGCTGATGCAAAGTTTTTTTATTAGTATTTAAAATACTAAACTGTTTCATGATCTCTTGAGCTCTTTCCTTATCTTGAGTAGTTACCTTACCTGGAGTGTCGAAGACTATGACATCCTCAGAGCGACCCCAAGGGTTAGGTGGCTCAGTTGCAATAACGACTATTTCTTCTACTGTTTCATATAAAGTTTTTGCTACTTGGGCGTATAGCCCGATGAAATTACGTCTTTTATCTCGATATGAATCATAATTTTCGATTGTGTGAGACCATGGGACAAAGAGAAAGAGATAAAGCCGGTTGGGGTAACAGGGCGACAGTATAAGCCTACTACTTCGTTCGTTTACCGCTAGAGAGTCAAGTTTTTCCTTGAATACTCGCGCTAAAGTATATCTTGAGTTCCGGTTCTCAGAGGCTAGACTTCGGGCGGCACGTTCGTGAATGTTTATGTCTAACTCGCTAGCAGCTCCTACAGTCGCATCTAAAATATGTTTGGATAGAAGGGATATCAAGTAGTCCCAGTTTTCACTAGTTTCGCGGACCTCCTTCAGTTCCTGATAGGCAAGGGTCTCCTTGAACTCAGTCCATTGTCCTTGAGCTAGTAATAAGGGGGCATCCTGCAAGTTTTGTCTATTTAAATCTGAGATACTCCCATATCCGTAAAAGGAACTTCGGTTTGCCAAATAATAAGCCAGAATTTCCTCCTCAGCTGCCGCCACTAGTAATTTCTTACTAAGGATGGCTTCCTCTTTGGCTTCCAGGTAGTCTATAAAATCTGAAGCTGTAGATAGCTCATCTAATAGTAAACCTAGCCCTCGCTCATCCATTACGTGTATAAACTTTTCATTTCTTGTGGTTTTTCCAAGGGAGAACGGGGTGTCCGGCATATTGTTCTCATCAGCTAAGAAGTTGTGGAAGAAACTGGTTAATGTGGGTTCTTGCCAATATCGGTCTGCTGATTTTGCTATATTACTTGCTATTACAACTAAGTGGATATCGACATTTTCACAAGTGAATTTGATAGGAAAAGGATTTTCACACTTGTGGTCTAAGTAAATCTCGTTTGGGTGTTCTTTAAGCCACTTATAAGCTCCCATTAATTGGTCTGCAGATTTTTTTACAGCTGTTTTGTACCACCTTGGCCAAGCAACCTCTATGGGCTTACTCTCGTTGAACTTAATGCTTTTATCTGAGAATAAAATAACTTTGTTATCAAAAACTACTAGTACGTCCGCCAGCTCTTTCCCTGATTTATTTTTCGACAGACCTTCGCTAGTGTAGATGTTTGGATACGACCATAAGCCAAAAAAGGCTTCTTGGGCTAAGCTTGCGAGCTGCCGCTCACTATTAGTTGTTCCTGGTGATTTATTTACAGGTTTAAGCATTTTCCTCTCCCAATTCCTTATGGCTTTACTTTTATAATAAACTTGCACACCGATATTCAGTCGAAAATTAGACAAACCTTGACCTTTCCCCAGCAGTTAACCCTGCAATCTTTCAATTGTTGATTAGGAAAACATCATGTTTAATGTAACGGTGGTTCGTACAAAAAGCGAACTCGGAAAAAGCCATTGTTGACTGATGACGTAAAAATGTTTAAGTCAGCATCGTTTGGTGCTTTTGTTTTGGCTGTCGGATTTAGCCAGCACTTTTGCTACGGAATTCTGGAGTCCGCCAGGAGGGAGCTCCGGTCTTATTGACACCTTATCTACTGCATCGCTGATAACAGCAATTATAGCGATTGGACTTAGCACGACATTGCTTTCGCTATCCATAATGATTACTTCGTTAACGTGCCTCCTTATTGGGGATGAAAGTGTTACGATTACAGCCTTTTGATTTTCTGATAATCTTGTTGTTTAAAAGTATCAGACGGGAGGGTTGGAGTTGATGCAAAATCTATACATCTCTAAAGTGCAAGTTGAGGGAGGCTTTCTTGACGGCTTAAATATTGAGCTTGAGAATGGTCTAAATACCGTTATTGGCGCTAGAGGAACAGGAAAATCTTCTCTAATAGAGTTGATTCGTTTTTGTTTATCAATTCCAGGACATACAGCAGAGTCAAGCTCAAAGTCTTTAGCTCATGCAAAAGCTGTACTCAGAGATGGTCAGGTTTCCGTAACGTTGTCTGATGGTAACGAGAGTTACCATTTTTCTAGAACTGTAGACACAAATACAACCCCACAGATTCCTTCCGGTTTAGAACTCCCGTTAATTTTTTCTCAAACTGAGGTTGAGAACATAGGACTGCTATCCAGTGGTCGATTAAAACTTATTGATGACTTCAATCCAGACATTCAGCAGCTTGAAATTAACGAAACATCTGCAGCATCCATCATTGAGTCGTTATCGATAGAGATAGCAAAATTTAATGAAAGTGTCGCTGAATCCGAAGATCAGCTAGCCAAGTTGCCAGAACTAAAAGGGAGATTGAAAGAGTATGAGGAAGAGGAAAAAAAGTTAAAGGCAACTTCAGATTTAGTTTCTGATAAAAGTGATAAGCTTTCTTCTCTTTCAGAAGACTACCTTAAGTTAAAAGCAAGAATAAACGCGGTTGATAGCTTCATCGATAATCAAAAAGAGAGAGAAGAAAAGTTAAAAAGTTACTTAGAAATATCTAAGTCTGAGGAGCAGGCTTCAGAAAGTAACTTTGATGATGAATCTTTGGAGAGCTTGGTTTTAAATGCTGATGCTCAGGTAAGAAGCGCCCTAGAAAAAATTATAGAGGTTATAAAGTCTGCAAAGTCGAAAAAAGAACATCTGGAATTAAAGCAATCAGATATAACTAAGGCTGGTCAGAAGTTAAGAACGGAAGTTGATAGTCTGCAAAAGGGAGCCGGAGAGATATCTAGAAAGATCCAGAGAGTTAAAGAGGATATTGCATTACTAGAAAGTATAGAGATTTCTAATGAAAATAAAGAAAGAAAAATAATGTCTTTAACTATGGAAAGAGATAAGGCAATAGATTCTTTACGCCGCGTTAGGATTGAAAGAGCAGCTAAAAGGCAAGAAGTATGTGAACAACTGACGAATAGATTAAAACCTCGTATTAGAGTTCATCTAGAAGAAAACAGCCAACTTGAGGACTATCAACAAGTCATTATAGAAATACTGAAAGGTACAGGTATAAAATACAATGAATTAGCGCCTGCAATAGCAAACTCCATTCCGCCTGAAGTTCTATTTGAATTAGCCGAAAGTAATGATTTTGAAAGCTTCTCTAAGCTCCTAAATATCTCTCAGGAGAGGGCTGGTAGAGTTTTGTATGAAGTCGCAAAAAGCCTTGGACAATTGGCAACCGTAAGGTTAGAGGATGAAGTGATACTTGAGCTACTAGATGGTTCTGAACCAAAGGATTTTTCACAGCTATCCACTGGTCAAAGGTGTACCGTAATTCTACCAATCATACTTCAGCATACGCACTCAACACTTATTGTAGATCAGCCTGAGGATCATATTGATAATGCATTTATAGTAGAAACATTGATTTCAGCGTTGAAAAGCAGAGAAGGCTTGGGCCAAACTATTGTCACAACCCATAATGCGAATATTCCAGTTTTAGGCGAAGCATCTCAAGTAATGGAGCTCCATTCTGATGGAACTCGAGGCCATATCTCTACTTGTGGGGCCCTTTCAAGCAGTACGGTTGTTGAGGCGATATCTACTGTTATGGAAGGAGGAAGAGAGGCATTTAGATTAAGGGCAAAATTCTATGATTGAGAGTCGTCAAGATGCAGAGGATGCCTTAGTCTCTTCAGATCACTTGAGACGCTACCATGGCGCGCTTTACTTCATTGATAATGCCATTCCAGAAACGAAAGAGTTGATTGAAGTCGCTTTGAGAAGAGAGAGAGTTCGGCATGTTAAAATGGCCTTGAATAAAGCACTTATAAATATAAACAATTTCCCAAGGCAACCAGTAAAACAAGACAACACTTCCGAGAACGAGTCTATTTCACAATCCCTACGAGCAACCCTTCGGAAACAAGCAATTGATGAGTTTTCAGGTGTCATTCTCCACGAACTAGCTCCCAAGATTGGACTCTTAGAGAGTGTTTTAACCAAAGAGTTCGATAGCTTCTCTGAGAGCCAAGCGAAAGTAGTTGTCCTGAGATTAAAAAGTTTATTTACTGCTATTGAGAGCCTTCGTAAAGCCACAAATCGTCCTGAAGTGAAAGAGTTTGATTTACATCGTCTTATACAGTCAGTTTCTCATGAAGAGCTTGAGCTAACCCCTTCAATTGCAGAAATAAGCTATGTTGGAGCTCAGCCATGTTTAGTTCGGACTGATGCTGGACTACTTTCGTTGGCTATTTCTAATGGTGTTCGTAATAGTTTAGAGTCTCTCAATTCGTTAGGAGAGCATGAAGATCCATCAATCATTCTTTCGTGGGGAAGCAATGACAATGATAATTGGGTCTCTGTTCTTGACAATGGTATTGGAGTTAGTAGTGACATCAAGGAAAACTTTGAACTTGGAAGCACAAATAAACAGGGGCATGCCGGGTTTGGTATGAGCATTATTCAGCAAGCAATGGATAGTTTAGGGGGGATAGTTACTCTTGAAAATGTTAACTCAGGAGGCGCTAAACTGACGTTGAGATGGGGGAAATTTTTTGAGCAATAGAATTTTCAAAGTACTAGTGATCGAAGACGAGAATGAAGTGTTCGAGCATGTTGAAGGCCAGTTTAGAGATAGGTGCGAAAGAGTCGAAATAGAGCATGCGAGCTCGAGAGATGAAGCCATAAACATTTTAAAGGACGAAAGCTCTTTTTTTGACTACATAACCTTAGATCTGAAGATTCCGGTATCTCGAACTTCACCTGTTAAGGAGCCTAACCATGGCTTGGCGGTTCTAGGAGAAATTGTTAGACATTCGCCGGGAACGCCAGTTTTGATCTTAACGGGCACCAGTACAGTGGAAATGATTCAAGGGTTCCTTCAACAGTCTAGGCAAGCGGATGTCTGGGGGACAGGACGGGAGATGGGTAACCTAGGGCATCTCACAAAGTCGAAGTTGATAGAGCTTGGAGGGATCATTGAACAAGTTTATACGGATTTTTCCTCTTTAATTAATATTGAACTATCAACGGACGGCTTGGAGCTTCCTGTTCAGGACGATAGACTGCTGCGAATTTTTGTAAATAAGCACCATGGATGTCTAGGTAATGTTAGTAAGATAGGCGGGGGGCTTTCTAATGCAAGAGTTTATGCATTAACGATTAAAAACGATGCTGGAGTAGTTGTTCATAATGCAGTCTGTAAATGTGGTCCTCGAAACGATATTCAGGAAGATGTAAGCAATTATAGATCTTTCATTAACAGACTTTTGCCTGAAGCGACGCCTCGTTTATTGGGAAGCCAAGACTTCGGTGCTGGATCAACATCCGGTGTACTATATGGTTTGGCTGAGAAGTTTAATGATTCTTTTTTTTCGATTGCATATAAAAACGAACTTAATGACTCAATAAAGCAGTCCATCCGGAATATGCTTCGTAAATGGCATGATAACCATACGCAAGAAAGGAAAGAAATTCGCCAAATAAGGCAGTATCTTTTAAATGACGAGACTGCCGAGAGACTTATTCGTGAGTTCGATATAAAATACGCAAATGAGTTTGAAAAAGAGTCCGTTCATTACAAAGAATCTTGTATTCATGGTGACTTTCACGGTGAAAATATACTTATTGATAATAAGAATAATGCCGCTACGTTAATCGATTATGGAGACGTTAAAGTCGGACCAATGCTTTTAGATCCGATCACGTTGGAGTGTAGCTTCTTATTCCATCCATCCTCAACAAAAACTCTAAATTGGTCTGATGTGGATCCTGAAAATAGATGGACAGATATTGAGTCTTATTGCGCTGAATGCCCTGTATTAGATTCAGTTAAATTTTGTCGGGAATGGATGCATCAACTCAAAATAGGAAACCGAGAAGTAGCGGCCTGCTTATATTCATATTCTCTAAGACAGTTAAAGTATCCTAATACAAATAAAAAAATTGCCTTGAGCTTAATTAAAGCTGCATTTAAAGTTTTTGAAGATAGTTAAGATAAAGACAACATTAATCGAAATTTTTTAATAGTGGCCACTTTTGATTGCTAGTAAGTGCTATTTTACATCGGACCAGGCAACTCTATGGTTTCACAAAGAAATAACAGCTTTTTAGCAAAGGATATGACTCGTCAATAGGGTTTCCATGGAGAAAGCCGGTGTTCTGTTGGTATACAAAACTTAGCTTTTCTGTTCATAGTAGTTGGTTTCATTTATAAAATATTTTTACTGTGTATCTGGCTATGTCCAAATGTCCCGGGCCATGAGAAGCAATTCGAGGTTGGCGTAGGTTCATACCAATGTCATAAGGTTTGCAGTATGTAGGCTAAATACGAAGTCTCGGCGGTTTTGTCGGGGGCAGGGTAGATTGTATACTACGCTAGTTGGATACCATACTCTGCTCCAATCTGAAAAAACGGTTTTGATGTCGGCGTCAGCTGTTGTACTTTCTGTCCATTATGTGAACAGGCTTGGGGTATTTGCCTTCCCAATGAGCTTATAGATTGAGGTGTGCCTCAGCCCTACGCGTTCTTGAATCTCTTTTAGGCGCAGAAACTTCATTAGTTTCTCCTGCTTTTTTGCCTTATAGGATTAGTAAGGATTGAGATGAATTATTACTAACAATGAACCCTCTCAGTTTCACTCCTACATCACCCACGTGCATTGACGAATTGAAAAGATGGAGACATAAAATGCTGAGTATGTAACGAATGGGGCCCATTACTGAGCGTGATATGCTGAATAAATAGTTTGAGATCTTGGAGAGAAAGTTTTCGAACGGGTAGAGCTTCACCAGACCGCTTGTGGAAAAGACTTCCTGAGATACGAGCTGGCGCCGTGATCCTCACACACATCGAGGTCTGCACCGCAGTAAGCCAACACTCGGCTTCGTTTGTTGATAGGGGCTTATTGCATGGTGCACCGTCGTAGTGAACGCAGAGGCAGCCTGGAAATAGCATCCTCTGCGTTGTATATGCTAGCACTTTACTTTTTGTCTTTACTTGCGACTGGTTGTGAACGCAGGCCGTCCTCGCCGGTATAGTGTCGAGTCCTCTTTACACAGATAGCTGAAGTGACGAAAGGCATCTATCATATCTGGGTTAGTAGAGTTAAATGGACCTTTCAGGCGACGGAATGACGGCGTAGAACCATGTATCAGACACTCAGTCGTATTTTCACTAACATTGGCGATACTGAACCACGAGCTTCGGATAATCTTGGTAAGTTCTGAGTCATCGTCTGGACCCATGTGTCCAACTTGTCTGAATACATCGTTATTTACGAAAAGGACAACATGGTAGTGCTCGTAGGGAGACTCCACGCGTTGCTCAGTTTTTTGGGCATAGCGAACAGTGCATTGGTGTACATAAGGTTTAAGCTTCAGCTCTTTTTTATATTTAGCTCTAATTTTTCTATTAACAGCTTTGAATAAACGCTCCATTGGAGGAACAGGGTGTAATGGAATACCCGCTACTGGCACTTTCAAGTCAAATCGCACTGCTAACGTTCTTTTATGTTCTTTGAGTGCTCGCTCCATGGTGTCATAAAGACGACTTAAGTTTTCCTCAATATATGGCGCATGTTGAGGCCACAATGGGAAGCCTCTGTACCAGCTATCGTAGTAGAGCTTATGATTGTGGTTCATAGGGTTGCGTGTTGGTAAATTCATATTTTGCTCCTTGATCATTGACCACTCATAGATGATCTGATCCTGTAATCTTTAACCATAAGTCAGACGGTAAGCTTTGGGCTTACCTATCACTGACTCAGCATTGGTTACTAGACGTACCAATGAATGATATAAACAGTGTTAGTAATAAGTATTACTATTACCGAGAAAACGAGTGTCGGCATTCACGTCACTTTTTGATCTAAAGTGACAGTGTTTCCGACGATTTTGACTAACCTCTCGTGTTCGGAAGTTAGAATCTAGTTGGCAAAAAGCTTGCCGGTTTGGCAATGCTACGAGGCTGATCAGTTCCTCGCAGCTAGAGCCGTTTTCAGGCCATTCTCAAGTCGAAATGGTCGAAAATCCTGATACAGCTGATACTCCGTATCAGCAATATCCGTCGTTTCAATGGTTCAGCGCTGAAAAACTGTTTACTCTATGATGTCTGGTCGGTTCTCCTTTTTAAGGTTCTTAACTTAGTACCAGTGAGACTTGTAGGCTGGTAACTCTTTGACTTTTCCTCCCACAGTAGCTTCGTACCAGTTGAGCGTTGAAACTTTATGTTTGCGACAAAACTCTTCCCATCTTGTAAGGTCGTCGGGTACATTTGGGTTCAGGTCGATATAGGTAAACCCAGTTCTCACTATCTTCCAAACAGCAATCAAACCATCTTCTGCTAATTGCTCAAGAGCTCGGTTTAGGCGTGTCATATTACGCAAACGGTATGGACCGCTCTTTCTGATAGGTGTTTTAGCAACGTAACGCTCACCATATTCCTGTTGTGCCAAAAGGTGTTCATGAAGGATAGCTGCATCCTGAATATACTCAGGCTGAATTTGAAAATATTTCAAGTAGTGGTCAGAGAAGTTAAAGCAAACTCTAGCTGCTTCATTAAGTATGCCGCGAGATATTTTTGCTCCTCTACCTTTTTCGAAGTATGTTATGTTCCCAGCAGTACGAGTTATGTTCTCAAATAACTTGCTCGCATGCTCTGAGGCATGTTCATACTTTCCTCCCGGCTTTAACTCGCTTTCTATTCGGAGACATAACTCCCAAGCAAAGGGTTTACAGTCTTTATCAAACTCAACCAAATAACGGTCGTTTTTATCCAAAAGTAGGTGTTCATCGTATTCATCCATGATGTCGTTTAGTCTATTATTAAATCGTGTCCTCCCTTCTTGAAACTCAGAAGTATTAGGAGATGCCGTTCTATAGCCCTGTTCACTTTGAGGGAAACAGAATAGACACCGTGCAAAGAAACCTATGTCTTTAGCCTCACGTCCCTTTTTTTTCATGAAATTATCTAAAGCTACTGGCTGAGCGGCAATAGCAAGAGTCAGTCTGGCATCTTCAACCACATAACTGTCTGATGACTTTCGGTGCACCATGAACGAGCCGCCAGACCATGTATTACTTAAAAAGGCAAGATTCCGAACGACCGGCCCATTTATGATAGTTCCTCCTTCGCTAGATATAATTGCTGCATTCCCAGGGCCTTGATTGAGTTGATATTGCAATGCTTCCGGCATGATATCCTCGAAAATGAAATCGCGGCTTTTTGGCTTGACCGGTTTTTTTTCCTCATGATCGGTCAAACATAGCCTTGCTATTTCGATGAGTTCTTCATCCCCTGACGTTAAAGCTTTTCTATGTTCTTTTTTTAAGTGCTTTTTTTCGTCTTCATGAATTTCACAAAGTACCTGGTAGCTTTTCAATTCCTCCTCAAATTTCTTCCTATGCTGGCGTTGATACCTATACAAAACTTCAAGAGCCAGATTCATCAAGGCACTTTTTCTCTCGCCTGATAGTGCTGTGATCCATATCCATAAATTAGAGGGGCAAGAACCACCGTGAATCTGTTCCACATTGATTAAGCCCTGTTGTGCGATAGACATGGCGGAAAGTACGGCTACAAGGCACATTTCATAGGGTGCTTGAACTGCCCTTTGTAAGTACTTAACAGCGTCGTTAATTATTGGGAAATTAGGTAGACCTGAATTAGGGGTTACCCACTTCAATTGCTTAACTGTTGAAGTTTCAGCTTGCATTTCTTTCCTCCTTTCGTGCGTTTACCCAGTCAATTACTTCCTGCTCTACGTAGCGAACCGATCGTTCACCAACGCTAATAGGCTTAGGGTAGGTGGGGTCGTAGCTCTTCGAATTTTTATCCAACTTTGCAAAGTGATACGATTTTGAAATCGACAATAAATCAAGAACCTCCTGTAGTCTTAGGACTCTACTTGGTAATTTGGTTTTTGGTTGCATACTGACTCCTTAACAATTCAATCGCTCAATGCGCTAAGAATTACAGCGAACATTTAGCGATAGGTAAATCTTCTTGTTGTGAGCAGTAAATGGAAAATCTAAGAAAGATAGCTTTTAAAGGGGGAGTCAGTTGTTAGATAACGAGATTTTGTCAGAAGATGCCTTCTATCGTAATTGGTGGCGCTACACATATACAAAGCTTCATGTAAGGAAGTCGCTGTTCAGGCAAGGGCGATTAAGAGAAGAGGTAGAAGCTACTTTTCAGTGGTTAGAAGTCATTGCTGATAAGTATAATTTTGTTCCGAGATTTTTAAAAAGCGATCAAAACGGGTACCGAGGGCATCTTATAAACCTCTCAAATTGCCTTGTGTATAGTTTTCATAAGCGGACTCAAACAGATGAATTTTTTAATAAAGATTTTGAGTTGCTTTTGGAAACTTACGATCATCCGTTCGAGAAACTAGACTCGCAAGAGGTTGATTCGGTCAAAGTTTTGTATGAATCGACCAGAAGACTAGGTTATCTCGTTGTGTCGCTCTACTCAGAACAAAGATTTGATATTGCCTGGAAAGCTTTCGTCAAAAAAATAATTGTTGCCCATAATGACATCTTAAAAACAAAAATCTATTCCTATCCTAGATACCATAGGCCCTCAAAGGCTGTACAGGTATCTATCGCATCTCAGGAAACGAAAATTGCAGATAACTGGGATCTCGTTATCTTCTATCACGAGGGTGATAAAGAATTTCATATTAAAGAACAAATGAAACGCCTGTGGGATGACCGTAGTGAGAGAAAGATCATAGGTGATAGTCAGGGATACGATTTCGCTCTTTATATCGACAGAACTCGGTGCAAGCGAAGACATGTGTTAGAAGTTTTGAGGCTGCAAAGCATTCAGTTTAAAGGATATAGTTTAGTACCTGTAGATACCGCAAAATTGGCTAAAACAATAAGGTGGCTGGAGCGGACCAAAAGAAGAGCAAACTTGAAAGAGAAGTATGGAGTAGCCGACTCTAATGATGAAACAGAGCGTTTTTACTTTAAGGTTAAGCGTTTAGATAAACTTGTTAGTCGTTTGGCTGTGATGATTAACGAATATTACGAAACCTTAAATGAAATAACTAAAGTTAATGAAGAACTACCTAAAAGTAAGCAGGGGCTAAAGCAAGACAATGTAAGGCGAGCAGTAGGGCTTTTTCTATGGATGAAGGTCAATATCAGTAAAAATGTGCCGAGAAGTGTAAATTCGATAGCGGATGAAATAATAGACTTGCTAGAGGAAGAGTACGAAACTACTGCAACTAGAAATGGTTTATTTGCTGGAGAGTTCTCATCCGTTCTCGAGTACTATAATAGTCAATATGATCATTTTATTTTAAAGGAAGGCTATGAGTTAAGTGAAAAGGATAAGCCCATCGACTCCAAAGAGGGTATTCCGCACGCAGCATTTAAAGACGATCGATACTTAGATGATCCAAAAACTAGAGAAAATATTAGGAGAATGATTGTCGAGGACTACTATCTCGCGGAGTTATGTATCAATAATGCAGATTATCGCTCACCGTATGAAGTCAGGAACACGAAAAAAGACGAGTTATATTCTTTTACCAGTGTAGATAGATCTTTGTAAGTGTTAAACAGGTTCTACTTGCTATTATAAAGCTAAAGTCTCACTCAGCTTTAATTATCGCATAGCACAAAGCGGACTAACTGTAACTCGATTAGCTGTGAACATTAATATAAGGTATCTTTAACTTAAGCCTAGTTCTTGGAATTAAACTTCCTTCTTAGTTGCTGACAAGAGGCTCAGAGAACCTCTAGATGCTGTCTCAATATGCTCAGACCACCATTCCATCATTTCTCTGCGCTGCTTAATGTAAGTAGCGCGGTTGTACGCTCCCCGAATTTTGTCTTTGTCGATATGCGCCAGCGCAACCTCAATAACATCCTTATCAAAGCCCTGTTCGTTAAGCGTGGTGCTGGCTAGGGCTCTAAGGCCGTGAGCAACTAAACGACCTTCGAATCCCATGCGTTTGAGTGCCATGTTAGCGGTTTCTTTATTGGCATGCTTAAGGGGAGCCCTATCAGAGGGGAATATGAATTCTCTGTGGCCGCTCAGTGGCTGCATGAACTCTAGTAGCGCTAATGACTGCTTGGTTAGTGGCACTTCGTGTGATCGTCCCATTTTCATTCTTTCTGCTGGAATCGCCCACATTTCTTTATCAAAGTCTATTTCTTGCCAGCGTGCTTGAACGGCTTCACCTGGGCGGACCATGGTGTGGAGTTGCCATTCAATCAAGCAACGAGTCACGTACTTAATGTTGGCAAAGTTTAAAGCTCGCATGAGCTCTGGTAATTCATCAGGAGCCAGTGTTGGCATATTCTTAACCCTCGATGAGGGTATCATCTGATTAATGCCTGTCAGAGGGTTATGGTGGACTATGCCCACGTTAACCGCGAACGACATAACGTTATTCATCCGGCGGGCGACTTTACGCGCCATTTCGAAGCTATTTCGTTTGGTCAGTGTTTGAATGACTTCTATGGCTTTTGGTGCGGTTAGTTGCTCTATGGGAATTGAGCCGACGCGCGGAAATACATCATTTTCCAGAGAGCGCCAGATTTTGTTGGCAGTGTCAGGTTTTACTTTAGTACGGTGTATCTCGATCCAACGTTCAGCAACAGCTTTGAATGTATTGTTGGCAGCTGCTCGTTTTGTTTCAAACTGTTCGTCTCGGTGAGATATCGGGTCAATATCCTGGGCGAGCAATTTTCTGTTGGCATCACGCTTTTCACGCGCTAAAGCCAAAGACAAATCAGGAAAGGTGCCAAGGGTTAAATTTCTTCGACGCTTGGTGAAAGGCTCAAAGTAATTAAAGATCCAGACTCTCTTACCAGAGGGTTTGACCCTCAAGTGCAATCCTTGACCATCTGAAAGATTGTATTCTTTTTCTTTGGGCTTAGCCTCGCTAACTTCTCGAGCGCTTAGTGGTTTAGTGATCCTGGGCATTTTAGTAACACGCCTTTAGTACATTTTGTTCTGTGTTACTAAACAGTGTACTAAAAAGTGTGGATATTACTGAACCCAAAAGGACTTAAAAAGACCTTAATCCAGCTAAAGCTATTGATTAATAAGGGGTTAAAGTACAAATGAGGACCACTAAGGAGGGGGAAGTGGTGCCCGGAGGCGGAATCGAACCACCGACACGAGGATTTTCAATCCTCTGCTCTACCGACTGAGCTATCCGGGCAACGGCGTGTATTAAACGTTTTTTTCGGTTTCGAGTCAACCGCTTTTCGTTGCTTTTTTACTGTTTGCTCAGTAATTGCGCACTACACGCCTGTTTTGGTGAATTATTCAACGCGTAAGTAGGTGCTTCCGGCTAAACAGTGCTCGTAAAAGTTTGTCCAGCGGACACCTTCACGTGGCGCTAAGGAACCTTGGCGTACCTGGCGGTCAATTTGTTTCTTCACGGTTTTGGCCATGTACTCGGTATTGTACTGCATAGTTTGTAGTACTTTTTCGGCCGATGTACCCGGTACCACTTCTTCAATATAGAAGTCGCCGGGTTCATCGTCGTGGCAATACACATGCACTTCGGTCAGACGGCCAAACAGGTTGTGCATGTCGCCCATAACGTCCTGGTAGGCACCGGTCAGAAACAACCCCACGTGGTAATCCTCGCCTTTGCGCAGGCTATGCATCGGAATGTTATCGCTAATTTCAGTGCCTTCAATGTATTTGCTGAGCTTACCGTCACTATCGCAGGTAATATCGGCAATAGAGCAGCGCACTTCGGGCTGTTCGTTCAAGCGCGAGATAGGGACGATAGGCAAAACCTGCCCAATGGCCCAGGTATCGGCGGCTGACTGAAATACCGAAAAGTTGCACAGATACTGGCTGGCAAGCATATCCTCTAACTCTTCCAGTTCCTGAATAACGTAACTGTCTTTATCCAGTGAGTGGTGAATGTCGGTGAGTATTTGCCAGTACATGGTGTCCAGCTTGGCCATTTCATTCAGCGATAAAATACCCAATTTAAAGGCTTCGTAGGCATTTTGTTTATAGCCGGCGGCGTCGTTATAACGCTCCTGTGGGTGGAATTGGTCGCCGGAGCTGTGCAGTTCGCGCATATTCTTAACCAGAATGTGTTCGTTCTCGCTGGCGCTGATATCGAACTGTGTACCCGCTGGTTTCATTTCGCCCACAATATTGGTGACCACGCAGCTGTGGTGCGCGGTCATAGCCCGACCACTTTCACTGACTAAGTTAGGGTGGGGTACCTGTTCCAGGTCACAAATTTGTTTAACACCCCAGACCACGTCAGCTACGTACTCTTCTGTGGAGTAGTTACGTGACGAATCGCTGGTTGTGCTGGTACCGTCGTAGTCGATGCCTAGACCACCGCCGATATCCAGATATTCTAAAGGCACACCTTCTTGTACTAATTTGGCGTACAAACGCGCACCTTCGTTAACGGCTTCCTTAATTTTACGAATGTCTGACAACTGGCTGCCAATGTGAAAATGCAGCAGCTTGGCGCAGTGCAGCATGTCTTCTTCACGCAGGCGTTCAATAACATTCAGTATTTCTGCAATACTTAAACCAAACTTGGCGCGGTCGCCGCTTGAGCTGGCCCACTTACCGGAGCTTTTCACCATCATTTTTGAGCGCAGGCCAATCATGGGTTCAACACCCATTTTTTTCGCCAGCGGGATCAGCATTTCCAGTTCGCTGAACTTTTCAATAACGATGATCATCTTGCGTTTAAGCTGGCGGCCAAGCAGTGCCAGAGTCAGGTAGTCTTTGTCTTTGTAGCCATTGAGAATGGTCAGCGCATCGGGGTTGTCGTTGTACGCCATTACTGCCATAAGCTCCGGCTTAGAGCCAGCCTCAAGGCCATAGTTATAAGGTTCACCGGCGTCCATGATCTCTTCAACCACTTCGCGCATCTGATTCACTTTAATGGGGAATACGCCGCAGTACTGACCTTGATAATTAGCGTCAGCTATCAGCTTACCGAAAGTTTCGTTAATGATTTCAACCTGCGAGCGCAAAATGTCGTGAAAGCGGATAACGGCCGGAAACTGAATGCCTTCCGAAACAATTTCATCCACCACTTCCTTCATATCAATGGTGACATCTGGCAGGCGATGGTTGGGTCGAATTTGAATGTTGCCGTTTTCGCCAATCGAGAAATAGCCCGCGCCCCAGCGGTTAACGCCGTACAATTCTTCTGCTTGATCGATATTCCAGTCTGACATCTCAGGCTCCCGACTGTTGTAATACGAGTAATAATTCGCGCACAATTTTAGCGGCGAACACGTCGGAGTTACCGGTTGGGTCTATTTGTGGTGACAATTCAACCACGTCAGCACCGACCAGATTTTTCTGCCGTAGTAGCTTCATCAGGCTGACAAAGGAATGGAAATCTTCACCGCCCGGTTCCGGAGTTCCTGTGCCTGGTAAAAAGGAAGGATCGAAATAATCGAGATCCAGCGTCAGGTAAACCGGACGATCCTTAGCAATAGCCTCAACACTGTCGAGGAAGTCTTTACGCGAGCTGCGAATGGTTTTGTGTTCTTTCATCCATTGGTACTCGTCGCGTGTACCAGAGCGAATGCCGTACTGAATGAGCTCATGGCCGGGACCAAAGTGGTCGACCGAACGGCGAATAATAGACGCGTGTGAATAATGGTAACCGAGGAAGCCATCGCGTAAATCCGCGTGAGCATCCAGATGCAGCAACACCATATCGGGGTATTGTCTCAAGTACTTCACAATAGGCGCATAGGAAATAGAATGCTCACCACCTAAGGTCAGCAGTTTAATTTTTTCCTGAGCCAGGTCGACGGAATCAAATATCGCGTTAAAGTCATGAACCGCATGATGCCATTGCTTTTCTTCGTCGTCATCGAAGCCCAGCCGCAGGTTGCCTAAGTCGTAGAAGCTTTGGTCTTCTAAATCGGCATCGAGATACGGCGAGTAAGACTCAATGTCCTCAGAAACCGCGCGTAAACCGTCGGGCCCTTCTCGGGTGCCTTTACGAAAACAGGCGGTACCATCAAAACCAAACCCAAGAATATGGGTATGTCCCGGATGTAAGTCGGTGCTGTGCTCCGCGCCGAAAAACGGGCGGCTCGGGTCATTTAATGGTACGGGTAGTGGCACCGTTAGTGGCGTTAGGGGCATTGTCGTTGCAGACCTCTCTTACTGTGTCGATTTGCTGCGATCTTTTTTGATCGGATTAAACAGACTTTGTTGAATATTAATTAACTCTTCGCTCAATTTTTTACGCTTGGTCCAGGTATCGGCTAATGGTGTTTCGCTGAGTTCATTCGCCGTAACGCCGGCCATAACGCCAGTTTTTTGTTGGCGGACTAATTCAACAGCGTGCACACCCAGACGAGTACCTAAAATACGATCCATGGCGGTCGGTCGACCACCACGCTGAACGTGACCTAATAAACAAGGGCGACACGGTAAGTTAAGACGATCTTCTAACTGTTCCGCAAGTCGAACCGCACCACCGGGCCATTGATTTTCGCACAGTACCATGACGTAGCTGGAATTACCCCGAACACGCTGTACCGATTCTATGTGTTTAACCAGAGCGGCAACCGTTAAGGGTTTATCTTTCTGCAACTCGGGTAAAATCATGCGCTCAGCACCGCTTGCCATAGCGCTGCTAATACCAATATAACCGGCATTGCGGCCCATTACCTCAACAATGAATACGCGATCCATGGCTTCCGCGGTATCCCGGATTTTATCCAGCGCGTCCATAGCCGTTTCTACTGCCGTGTCGTAGCCAATCGTATTATCCGTACCAAAGAGATCGTTATCGATGGTTCCCGGAATACCGACAATGGGACCTTTCCAGAAGTTAGCCAAATGCTCAGCGCCACGAAACGAGCCGTCGCCGCCAATCACGATAAAAGCATCAATTTGGTGCGCATCCAAATTGGTTGCCGCTTCGCGTGCACCGTCCTCGGTTTTAAAGCGCTCGCTGCGGGCACTTTTAATAATGGTGCCGGAATACTGCAATATGTGTTCAACGTCTTCACGGTCTAATTTTACAAAGTCGTTGTTCAACAGTCCTTCATAGCCATGACGAAAACCCATGACTTCGATACCATAGTTCTCTGCGGCCAGAACCACGGCACGGAGTGCAGCGTTCATGCCTGGGGCATCGCCACCACTGGTTATAATGGCAATGCGGTTTATTGTGTTAGCAGATGACACAATCTCTACTCCTTGATAATGTCTTATGCGTAGCTTAAACGACCTGCAGGCCGTGACCAAGAGGAAATTTCATGAGCACTGATGTTGTACGTTTTGATTATTCAGAATTATCGGACTGGGCGCGCACTTGTCTGACCGAGGCGGGGGCTTCGGGGGAGGTCGCGCGCAATGTGAGTTATTACCTGTTGGAAGGCGATTTACTGGGTTTTAGTACCCATGGTTTAATTCGCCTGCTGAACAATTGCCAATGGCTGCGTGACGGCAAGAGCCTGGCAAAAGGGCAGCCGGTGGTACTCAGTGAGCGTGCTGCGGTCGCTAACTGGGACGCTCAGTTTCTGCCGGGGCCTTATGTTGTGCCACAGGCTATTGATGCCGCCTGCAAAATGGCCAAGCAAGCCGGTACCGGAACGGTGGTTGTAAGACGCAGTCAGCATGTGGCCTCACTCGCTGCTTATTTGACCATTGCGACGGAGCAGGGGCTGGTGGTGAGTCTTATGTGCTCAACGCCGGGGCAGCGCGCTGTGGCTCCGTTTGGCGGTAAAGAGGCGGTGTTTTCTCCCAATCCGTTTGCGGTGGGTGTACCCAGCTCCGGGGAGCCCTTATTGTTCGATATCAGTTTTTCAATGACTGCTGCCGGCAAAGTGCGTCAGGCAAAAGCCAACGGCACGAAGTTGCCATACAAAGCATTGATTAAAGCCGATGGCGAATGGACCGACGACCCGTTAACCTTTTTTGACTCGCCAGGCAGTGCAATAGCGCCGTTAGGCGGTGAGCAGTTGGGTTATAAAGGCTACGGTCTAACATTATTCAGCGAAATTTGGTCCATGGCGTTAAGCCAGTATGGTCGTCGGCAGGGTGCAGACGACGGTGATGCAAACTCGGTCTGGATACAAGTGGTTGACCCGGAAGCCTTTGGGGAAAAACAGGCGTTTTTACAGCAGGTTGATGACTTGTTAGAAGATAGCCGGAAAAGTGCGGCAGCCGACCCGAAACAACCGGTGCGAATTCCCGGAGAGGCGGCTCAGCGGCGCAGACGTGAGCAATTGCAGCAGGGGGTTTATTACAGCCGCGCAACGTTAAAGGTTTTGCAACGCTGCGCTGAGTTCTGTGGGGTTGAATTACCTAAGGCTGTAAGCGAGTAATACGCCAGTTAGCGCCATCTTTGCTGTACAGGTAGCGGTCATGCAAACGATGCTGACCGCCTTGCCAGAACTCAAATTGCTGTGGTTCGACGCAATAACCACCCCAGTGCTCGGGGCGTGGCACTTGGGTATTCTCATATTCGCGCAGTAGCGACTGATAGTGGCTTTCCAATATATCGCGGCTTTCTATCGGTCGGCTTTGCTGCGAAGCAAGGGCGGCTACCTGACTTTCTTTGGGACGAGAGTGGAAGTAGCGATCGTTATCTTCACTGTCCAGTGGGATAGCGCTGCCGGTAATGCTAATTTGTCGTTCCAGCGGAAGCCAGGCAAAATGAAGGTTCACCTGCGAGTTAGTGCTTATATCCTGACCTTTTTGACTGTTTTTATTGGTGTAAAAACGGAAGCCTTTATGGTCATAGCCTTTTAATAAAACAATACGCTGGCTTGGGATACGTTCATCATTGACCGTTGCTACCGTCATCGCGGTCGGATCGCTCAATAAGCCGCTGTCTATTGCTTGTTGCATCCAGAGTTCAAATTGTTTGACCGGGTCTGAGTCCAGTTGCTCACGGTGCAAACTGCCTAACCCGTACTCTCTGCGCATTGCTTGTAAATCCATGACCGCTCCTTATGGATTTGGGGAAGGCCCCGTTTTCAGTTTCCAGTCGCTTATTATATTATTTTTTATCCAGATAACGCTGTCGTATTTTTTCCATCGCATCCAAATTGTCCAGCATAAGCCCGACCAGTTCAGGATCGAAGAAACTGCCGCTGTGCTGCAGCAGATAATCAGCGGCGTCTTCGGTCTCTTTTGCGTCACGGTAATTGCGCTGTGTGCGTAGCGCATCAAAGTGACTGGTAATGGTCATTATACGGGCATTAAAGTCAATGTCTTTGCCGGCCTTTTGGCTTGGGAAACCTAAGCCATTCCAGCGCTCGTGAATATCCTGCGCAATGGCGGCTGCGATCTTGGCGACCGCCGTGTCGGTCTGACGCAAATAATCATGCCCCTGAATCACCTTTCGCATAATTTCTTCATAGTCGTGAATACTTAAGACATCGGCGCTTTGAGCAAGCTCCATTTGTACCGATACTTTGCCAATGTCATAGACCGACGCGGCTTGCTTTAATGCTTCGGCCTGCTCGTGTGTTGCACCAGAAAAAATAGCCAGTTGTCCGGCCATCTCGGCTGAGCGTTTAACATGATGACTAATTTCATCAATGGAATGTTTTTCAATCGCTTCGCCAACACTATAAAGCAGTTCGCGCTGTGCTTCGCGCTCGTTTTCGGTGGCCTGCAGATTATCGATAGCAATGGAGCTATTATTCACAAAAAGACCCAGTAGATTTTGATCCAGCTCAGATAAATCACGAACACCACGAATAAAGAGCAAGTACTGGCGGGAACTGCTGGTTTTATAAAGACCGTAGTAGTTACCGTCAACAATACGGAAATCGACATTCTGCGAGTTTTGCTGCATTGGGCGCACAATTTCCCAGTCAATTTCGCTTCTGACAGGTTGTCCGGCAGCGTCTTCGTACTCGCCGGTGCCACCAATAATTTCAAAGGGTTCACTGGTATTGGAGCTGGCGGTAAGAGAGTCGATTCGACAATACATGGCATCGTCAGATAAGGTGATTAACGCCACCAGCTGCTCTAATATCCCCTGGCAGAGGCCATGCATTGAGCGCGCGGAAAACACCTCTGCAGAAGCATTAATGACTTTCTCCAGCCCCCGCTTATTACGCTCAATGGACTTCAAGTCTCGATAGGCGCGCAGACAAGAGTACATCAGAGTCACTAACTTGCGATAAGTCAGCTCGGTCTTTTCCTTATAGTCATCAATGTCATAACGCGCTATGACGTCCTCTTCTGGTGCCTGACCCGGCTGGCCGGTACGCAGGACAATGCGAATTAAGCGGTTTTTCCGGGTTTCCCGCACCCAACGAGCAACGTCTAAGCCGGCGTGATCGGTTTCCATCACCACATCTAACAGCATCATGGCAATGTCGCTATTGTCCTGTAAAAATTCAATAGCGTCTTTGCCAGAATAAACGGAATAAAACTTTAACGGACGGCCATCCAGTTTAAATTCACCCAGAGCCATTTTGGTGATGGTGTGTATTTCCTCATCATCATCAACAATTAATACGTGATAGGGCTCTACAATTTCTTCTTCAGCAATCTCGGGTTCATCTTCGGAAAATAGAAAATCGTCATTCATGCTGGCGTATCCCTTTTAGTAAACTCTTTTACCGGCAACGTACGTTTGCTCAACCTGGGTTTGCCAGATATTGCTGGCGTCGGCGGCAAAAGGATCTTGTCCCAGCACTATGAAGTCAGCCCATTTACCGGGTTCGAGTGAACCCAGCGACTTTTCTTGCCACGCGCTGTAAGCTGCATCGATAGTAAATGAACGTAATGCCTGCTCCAGGCTCATTTTCTCTTCGGCATACCAGCCACCCGTTGGCAGGTCACTGCGGTCCTGGCGAGTGACGGCGGCGTGCAGTCCGTAGAAAGGGTTGGCTAGCTCAACTGGGAAGTCGGAGCCTGCAGCAATAACGGTGCCCTGATCCAGCAGCGTCTGCCAGGCATAAGCACCGGCCATGCGCTCAGAGCCAAGACGATCTTCAGCCATGTTTTTGTCGCTGGTTGCGTGCGTTGGTTGCATTGAAGCAATAAGGTTCAGCTCGCTAAAGCGTTCTAAGTCATCCGGGTGGACGATTTGGGCGTGTTCTATGCGGTTACGTAAATTACGGCCACCGAGTTCCTCATAGATTTCTGCCATATTGTCCAGTACGACACGGTTGGCGCGATCGCCGATGGCGTGCGTGTTGATCTGAAAACCGTGTGGAATAATCAGTTCATAAAGGTCGCGAATTTTTTCTTCGGAAGTCACCATCAGACCATGATTATCGTGGTCGTCACTATAGGGTTCGATTAAAGCGGCACCACGGCTGCCTAAGGCTCCGTCGGCGTATATTTTAACGCTGCGGATGGTTAGTTTTTGATCGTGACTTTCGTAGGGGCCTTCTGCCAGTAGTTGAGCTAATTTGGGCTCTGTCGCAGCAATCATCCCATAAACTCGAAGTGGCATACGCCCTTGATGGTGTAGCCCTTTATAAACCGAAATTTCATTAGAGTTAATACCGGCATCGTGAACACTGGTAATACCTAACTTAATGAGATGCTGGAAAGCGAGTTCGTAAGCAGAACGCTGTTGCTCAAGCGATGGCTCGGGAATAATGTCTTCGACCAACTGCATCGCATTGTCAACAAGAACACCGGTCGGGTTACCCTGTTCGTCACGGATAATCTCACCACCCTCAGGAGCAACGGTGTCTTTATCAATACCAGCCAGGCGTAAGGCTTCGCTGTTGGCCCAGCCCGCGTGTGCGTCGATGCGCATTAGCCAGACAGGGCGATCGTTGACCACTTCATCAAGATGCGCGGCACTTGGAAAGCTGTTTTGCTGCCATTGCTCCTGGTTCCAGCCGCGACCCGTTATCCATTTCATTTGTGGCTGTTCATCTGCGTAAGTTCTTACCTTTTGTACTGCGGCAGAAACGGACTCGGTGTCACGCAGGTCAACCTGCAGTAAGCTGTTACCCAGACTCTGAATATGGCCATGCGCATCCGTTAAACCAGGAAACACGGTTTTACCTTGCATATCAACGATGTTATCAGTTTCAGCGAAACGCTGAGCGAGCGCCTCTTTGCCAATGGCCTGAATTCTTCCATTCTCGACCAGCATACTTGAGAACTCCTGCAATACTGCCTGCTCTCCGGCCGGACTGGTCAGGGTATAGCCATTCATATTAGTATATAAGGTATCGGCAATGGCCGAAGCTGATAAGCCCAGGCTGATAACCAGGCAGGTAATGCGTCGCATAGTCATAAAACTCCGTGAATAAAAACGTAGGCAACACTATAGCGTTTTTTCTATACAAGCGCCTAGGCGTTACCGGAAGTTTTTGTTAACTAACTTAACATGAGCTTCTTTCGCCCGTTAAGCTCCCGTAAAAAACTTGCTGTCTGTTATATTTTAGGTATGCTAAAAGTTAATTGAATAAGCATTATTTTGGATCTCAGGATGAAAGTTCTAATTATTGACCCGCAGTTTTTTATGCGCGCCGGTCTTATACAAATTCTTACTAACTATGCAAATCAGCCGTCAATTTACGAAGCTGAGTCGTTTGAAATTGCGGAAAGTTATTTATCGGCCGATGATTATGATTTGATTTTTCTGGAAATGGATTTACCTGACGCTGAAATTAGACCGGCATTGCAACGTTTGAAAAAGGTTGCCCCGCGCACGCACATTGTGCTGTTTACCCGCCCAAGAGCAATTTCTGAAGTGCGTCAGGTGCTGGCTGCGGGTGTACGGAGTTATCTGCCGAAAGACAGCTCGGCTGAACAGGCGAAAATGGCTATTCGGGCTTTATTGAATGGTGATCGCTATATTCCTGATGATCCGCATTTAAATGAACCCCGTGATAAGTCAAGCGGTGCGGAAAGTTTCCTGTCGCCACGCCAACTGGAAATTATGCAGTTATTAGCACAGGGCTTATCGAATAAAGAAATCGCCAATATTTTGGGTATTACCGAAGGCACGATTCGCGTGCACTTATCGGCAATATTTAAAGCCATCAAGGTCTCAAACCGTACAGAAGCAACGTTATGGTATTTATTAAGGCAGAAAAAGCTGGTCGATTAAGTCTCGATTTATGTCACTGAACCGTTTAGTTTCTGAGCTGGAAAAACATCAACATGCGCCGACCGAATTGTGGGATCCGCCTTACTGCGGTGAAATCCCTATTCACATTGCCGCTAATGGTGACTGGTTTTATCAAGGCAGTCAGATAAAGCGGCAGGCGCTGGTTAAATTATTTGCGTCGGTATTGGTAGTGGAAGAGGGTGAGTACTTTTTAGTTACACCCGCTGAGAAAGTTAAAATTACAGTTGAAGATACGCCCTTTGTGATTGTTGACTGGCAGCAGTTAAAACAAGATGGTCAGCAATTATTGCTGTTAACCACCAACATCGGTGATACTCTGGTGCTCAGTTCTGAACATCCACTCACAATGAAAGAGGGTGTGCCTTATATTGTGATGCAAAGAGGATTGACAGCAAGAGTACATCGCAATGTATTCTATCAGTGGGTTTCACATGCGCAGTCCCGTACGGTTGATGGGCAGGAGCAATGGTATCTCTCCAGCGCCGGTGAAACGTTTGTGTTAGGAAATGTGGAATAGGACGTTGCGGTAAACTCGTCTATGACAAAAACAAGAATAGTCTACCTGGTTGAACAGCAGCCAGAGCGTCGTCAGCATTTTGAAACGGTATTAACCTTTATTGGTGAAACCGTTGAAGTCATATCTCCTTCAGACACTCTTAAACTCTCTGCTGCAGATGCACTTTGTGTTATTGCAGGCAACGGCGTGGGTAACTTACATGAGTTAGCCGGTAACTCACCTCAGCTCCCCTTTATTTGCGCTAGTGATGGTCAGAATTCTGCGTTGCAGCAAGCCAATGTTATTGGCCCACTGGAAGAATCATTTGACTATTCCAGCTTGTCTAACATGCTGCATTACTGTCAGGCCTATCATCAGCAAATGCCGGTGAAGCCGGCGCGAAAACGACATCCGGGTAGTGGCAAACTCGAACAGACTTTGGTTGGTAACGGGCGCACAATGAAACATGTGCGGCAGCTAATAGAACAAGTGGCGGTAACCGATGCGAATGTGTTGGTTCTGGGTGAGTCGGGCACGGGTAAAGAAGTGGTTGCCCGAGGTATTCACGACTTGTCTGAACGCAGCAAAGGGCCGTTTGTTCCAGTTAACTGTGGTGCGATACCGGGTGACCTGCTGGAAAGTGAACTCTTTGGGCACGAAAAAGGTGCGTTCACTGGCGCTATTGGTGCGCGCAAAGGTCGCTTCGAACTGGCTCAGGGCGGCACTCTTTTTCTTGACGAAATTGGCGATATGCCAATGCCAATGCAGGTAAAACTGTTACGCGTTTTGCAGGAAAGAACTTTCGAGCGCGTTGGGGGCAATAAAAGTATTATTGCCGACGTGCGCGTGGTTGCTGCAACACACCGTGAGCTGGAGCAGATGATCATTGACGGTAAATTTCGTGAGGATTTGTATTACCGTTTGAATGTTTTTCCGATTGAAGTGCCGGCCTTGCGGGAGCGTCAGGAAGATGTACCTCTGTTATTGCAGGAGCTGACCCAGCGCTTTAAGAAGGAACGTGGTGTTGGCGTGCGTTTTACTGAGCGGGCGTTAGAGTCTTTGTCGTATCATCGCTGGCCCGGCAACGTGCGCGAACTGACTAACCTAATTGAGCGCTTGACCATTATGCACCCCGACAGCCTGGTCGATGTACCCGATTTGCCGCCCAAATATCAGCACGTTGAACATAATGCCCCAACACCGGATTACCCGGAGGAAATGCTGGAACGTGAAGCGCTGAGTGCTATTTTTAACGAAGCCGATGAGGACGAAGTTGCTCCTGCGGGGGATTCTGAATTACCCGATGACGGTGTTAACTTGAAAGACATGCTGACCGAAATTGAAACCGGTATGATAGCTCAGGCTTTGGAAAAGTCGGACTGGGTTGTAGCTAAGGCCGCAGAGTTATTGAGTATGCGCCGCACGACGCTCGTTGAAAAGATGAAAAAGTACGGAATTCAGAAAGACTGAAGTCACAGCGTCAGTCTTTTGACAATCATAATATCCTCGTAATCAACTGATAAATAAAGAAAATATACTGGCATTCATTTTGCATTAACACGGTCATAGTCGTTAATTGGAGATGTCAGTATGGCCACTTATCATCAAATTATTGATGCCATGCCTAATGCCGTTATTTTGCTGGACAGTCATGGGGTTGTGGATTATTGCAATGACAATGCAACGAGCCTTTTAGAACACCCGTTGAAAAGCTATCTTTGGCGCGAACTGGTGAGTGAACTGTTTGCTCCCAAAGCCGATGACTGGCATGAGGTGTCTCTTCGTAATGGACGCCGGGTGCGGTTAGACACCTCGGTAGTGAATGAAAAGCCGGGGCAGTTGATTGTCTTAACGGACTTAACTGAAACGCGCCGATTACAAAATCGTATTAGCCATTTGCAACGCTTGTCTTCTATGGGAAAAATGGTGGCCTCTTTGGCGCATCAAATTCGGACGCCTTTATCGGCTGCGATTCTCTATGCTCAAAACTTGAAGCAGGGCACTATTTCTACAGTGAAACAACAGCGTTTCTCCGGGAAGCTGTTATCCCGGCTGCACTCGCTGGAACAGCAGGTTAATGACATGCTGTTGTTTGCCAAAAGTGGTGAGCAACCGATGCTGGAGGAACTCAATACCAACACGTTGATTCAGCAAGTCATGATGAATACTGAAAGTTACGCTGAGCAACACCAGGTGAAAATTAACTGTATCGATGAGAGTGTTGGTGTGGTGCTACGGGCGAATCAAACAGCGTTGGTTGGTGCAATACAGAACCTGCTCAATAACGCGGTTGATGCCAGTCAGCCAGGGCAAGAGGTGTTAGTAAAAACCGATATTGATGACGTTAGCTGGCGGGTATCGGTTATTGATGCGGGAGCGGGTATCCCACCCGAAAAGCAAGACAATGTCTTTACGCCGTTTTTCACCGAGAAATCTAATGGTACGGGGCTGGGTCTGGCCGTTGTTCAAACGGTAATTAAAGCGCACAACGGGCATATTGACTGGGAGAGTCAGTTGGGTAAAGGCAGTCGATTTACGCTGTCACTGCCAGTACATGAATGGTCAGAAAGCCTGTTGAGAGAGGTGCGTTATGGCTGAGCGACAAGTATTGGTTGTGGAAGATGATGTCTCGTTGCGTGAAGCCATTGTCGATACTCTGGAACTGGCCGATTGTCAGTGTCTTGAAGCAGCTAACGGTGAAGAAGCCTTATTGATTCTGAAAAAAGAGCCGGTTGCGTTGGTTATCAGTGATGTTCAAATGCCGGGAATTGACGGTTTGCAGTTGTTGCGCAGTATGAACAACCAGCAGTACGACATTCCGGTTATCATGATGACCGCCTTTGCTAAGGTCGATGATGCAGTTGTCGCTATGCGTGAAGGGGCTGTCGACTACCTGACCAAGCCTTTCTCAATAGAAAAGTTACAGACGCTGGTGCAGCGCTACCTGCCCGATGGCGCGATTAATGATATTGAGCCTGTTGCAGAAGAGGACTCGAGTCAGGCCATTTTAAGTATGGCTCGCAAAGTTGCAGCCAGTGATGCCAGCGTTATGGTGACCGGACCGAGTGGTACCGGTAAAGAAGTGCTGGCGCGTTATATTCATCAGCACTCTGATCGCGCTGCCGGACCGTTTATAGCCATTAATTGCGCGGCGATACCAGAGAATATGCTGGAGTCTATGCTGTTTGGGTATGAAAAGGGCGCCTTTACCGGTGCGAATCAGTCATCGCCCGGTAAGTTTGAGCTGGCGCAGGGCGGTACCCTGTTGCTGGACGAAGTGACTGAAATGGCCATGCATTTGCAGGCAAAGTTACTTCGAGTTATTCAGGAGCGCCAGGTAGAGCGACTGGGTTCACGTAAAACCATACAACTTGACGTTCGCTTAGTTGCAACCTCTAACCGCGACTTGCAGCAAGCGGTACGCGAAGGTCAGTTGCGGGAAGATTTAATGTACCGCCTGAACGTGTTTCCGTTGCACTGGAAGTCGCTACGTGAACGACCTGCGGATATCGTTCCCTTAGCTGAGAACTTATTACAGCGACATAAGCAACGTTCTGGCATTAAAACGCCCGTCAATTTCTCGACCGCTGCAGTACAGCAACTACAGGCATACGCCTGGCCCGGCAACGTACGCGAACTGGAAAATGTGGTGCAACGGGCGTTGGTTCTGCATCGTGGCGGTGAGATTCAACCGGACGACTTGATGCTGGAACTGAATGACGTTGCTGAGTCCGCTACTGTATTTCCGGAGCAAGTGAGTGTTGCTGATGATAAATCGGAAAACCTTGACGAATCGCTTTTTCATCAAGAGTACCAAATTATCAAAGAAGCACTGCAACGCCACCAGGGAAAACGTCAACCCGTAGCTGATGAGCTGGGGATCAGTCCACGCACGCTACGTTATAAACTCGCGAAAATTCGTGAGCAGGGGCTTACCCTAACAGGTTCTTAAACGCTATCTGGAATAGACCTACCTGTACGTCTGGCCCTGTTTCTCAGGGCTTTTCTTTACACAGCCTTACAAGTTGGCATTTTGCTTGCATAGTTAACCTTAAATACAGTCAGTGATGAATTTTTGACGGGGTTAATTATGAAAGTGGAAGCAAACGCACTTTACCAACAGTTACAGTCTATGGCGACTCAGGCTTCTCAGCGTGACCAGCCGGCGAATGTGAATGCCCTGCAAGGCAATACTGCTCAGGCTGACTTTTCCAATATGCTGAAAAATGCAATGGATAACGTCAACGAACTGCAACAGACCTCAGGTGATTTAAAAACCCGCATGGAGCTTGGTGACCCAAATGTCACGCTGGAGCAAACCATGATAGCCAGCCAAAAAGCTGGCATTGCGTTTGAGGCAACTGTTCAGGTACGCAACAAAGTGGTTGATGCGTACAAAGAAATTATGTCAATGCCGGTATAACCGCAGCAGCACTGGAGATATGAGTCGTGGCTGAATCAACAGACCTAATGGTACAAGATACTGATTTACCTGACAGCAACAGATCAGGCAATGAAGACGGTAGTGAAAAGACCAGCATGATGACAATGCTGGGCAATTTTGACATGCTGCGTCAGGTCATTGTCGTGTTAGCGCTGGCTATCTGCGTCGCAATTGCAGTTTTTATTATGCTGTGGGCGCAGGAATCAACGTATCGTCCGCTGGGTAAACTGGAAACTCAGGAGTTGATCAGTACGCTCGACTACATGGATGCGAACGGCATTGAATACCAAGTAGAGGGCAATACGGTTTCGGTTCCCGACGAAAATTACGAAGCTATTAAGCTGCAGTTAACTCGTGCCGGCGTTGATTATGGTAACTCCACCAACAATGGTTCTGAGATATTGATGAGCGAGCCGGGCTTCGGTGTGAGCCAACGCCTTGAACGTGAACGACTCATTCATTCCCGCGAAGTTCAGCTTGCCCGCGCTATTGAAGAAATTAAGAAAGTGTCCGGGGCTCGGGTACTGCTTGCTGTTCCAAAAGAAAATGTATTTGCCCGTCGCGAAAAGCAACCGAAAGCATCGGTCATGCTCAATGTACGTGGCGGAACCTCGTTAAGTGAAGAAGAAGTCGCGTCTATTGTTGATATGGTGGCATCGTCAGTCACCGGTTTGAATACTGAACATGTAACAGTAACGGACCAGGCCGGGCGTTTGCTGAACTCGGGGTCGCAAAGCGCATTGGCAGCGCAAAGCTCACGCGAGTATCAAATTGAGCAAAAGCGCGAAGAAGAATACCTTGAGAAAATAGACAGTATTTTGATTCCTGTACTGGGTTATGACAACTACACCGCCCAGGTCGATGTCACCATGGATTTCACTCAACGCGAAGAAACTCAGCGTCAGTTTAATCCTGATATGCCGGCAATTCGCAGCGAAATGACGGTAGAGAACCGCTCTGTCGGTAGCGCAATCGGCGGCATTCCGGGCGCATTGACTAACCAGCCTCCATTGGAATCGGACATTCCTGAAGAGGCTGGAACCGGTAACGCCGCGGGTGGTGCTAACGGCAGTACCCATCGTGAAGCGACCCGCAATTACGAGCTTGATAACTCGGTTACGTATACCCGTAACCAAACCGGTACGGTTAAGCGTCTTAGTGTTTCTGTTGCGGTTAATCATGAAGCGGTAGCGGGTGAAGCTGGCGAAGGGGAAACTCAGTCGCGTAGCGCAGAAGAGATGGCGAATATTCGTCGTTTGCTGCAAGGTGGTTTAGGGTTTGATATTAACCGGGGCGATAGCATCGAAGTGGTTTCAGTGCCCTTTGCAGAGTTACCTGACTTAGGCGCTGGAGAAACCCCTGTATGGGAAGAGCCGTGGTTCTGGCGTGCGTTCCGTCTGGTGATGGGTGCATTGGTTATTATGGTACTGATTTTGGCAGTGGTTCGTCCAATGCTGAAGAAACTGATGAATCCGGAGTCGGGCGTTGAAGATGATGCTGAAGCCTTCCTTGATGAGGAATCAATGGGCGATGAAACCATTGATCTGTTATCCTCACAATTTGACGAGAGTGCGGTTGGATTTGGTGCTGATGGCAGCCTGCAATTACCGGATCTGCACAAAGATGAAGACTTGCTGAAAGCGGTCCGGGCATTGGTTGCCAATGAGCCTGAACTGTCTTCACAAGTGGTTAAAGCGTGGTTGAACGAAGATGCCTGATCAAAATACGAAAACCAAGCGTAGCAAAGTTGAGTTTGACGTTGATACTTTAGAAGGGGTTGAGAAAGCGGCAATTTTGCTACTCAGCTTGTCAGAAGAAGACGCGGCTCAAATTCTTAAGCACCTGGAACCCAAGCAGGTGCAGAAAGTGGGTATGGCGATGGCGAGCCTGGAAGACTTTAACCAGGACAAGGTCAACGCGGTACACCATTTGTTCCTTGAAGAAATTCAACGCTTTACCAATATCGGCTTTAAGAGCGAAGAGTTTGTGCGTAAAGCTCTGACTTCCGCTCTGGGTGAAGACAAAGCCGGTAACTTGATTGAGCAGATTGTGATGGGCGGTGGCTCAAAAGGTCTGGATTCACTGAAGTGGATGGATTCCAAACAAGTCGCGACCATTATCCGTAATGAACACCCGCAGATTCAAACCATCGTTCTTTCTTACCTCGACCCTGAGCAGAGCGCCGAAATTATGGCGCAGTTCCCGGATAAAGTGCGTCTGGATTTGATGATGCGCATAGCCAATTTAGAAGAAGTTCAGCCAGCTGCGTTGCAGGAACTGAACGAAATTATGGAAAAACAATTTGCCGGTCAGGCGGGGGCTCAAGCTGCGAAGATGGGCGGCCTGAAGGCGGCGGCAAATATCATGAACTACCTGGATACCAACATCGAAGGTCAGTTAATGGACTCTATCCGCGAGCAGGACGAAGAGATGAGTCAGAATATTCAGGATCTGATGTTTGTATTCGAAAACTTGGTCGATGTCGACGATCGGGGTATTCAGAACTTGCTGCGTGAAGTTGAAGGTGAAGTTCTGCAGAAAGCGATGAAAGGCGCAGACGAAGCGGTTCAGGAAAAAATCTTTAAGAACATGTCAAAACGTGCCGGCGACATGCTGCGTGATGACCTTGAAGCCATGGGACCAATCCGTATTAGCGATGTAGAAGCGGCGCAGAAAGACATTCTTGCTGCAGCTCGCCGTCTGGCTGACGCAGGTGAAATTATGCTTGGCGGCGGTGGCGGTGACGAATTCTTATAAGGGCTTAACGCATAATGACCGATGATAAAGACGTAACACATCGTTGGGATTTACCTGACATGACATCTGAAGAGCTCAAACAAGGCTCTCAGGTCAATGCGTTAAATAAGCCTCGCCGCTGGCAATACGAGCCGCCGGAAGCCGACAACGAGCAAGAGGAAGAACTGAAACCTCTGACCGCTGAGCAATTGGAAGAAATTCGTCAGGCGGCGCGGGAAGAAGGCCATAAAGAAGGCTTTGATGAGGGCCGTAATGAAGGTCTTAAAAAAGGTTACGATGAAGGTTACGAAGCGGGTAAGAAGGAAGGTTTTGAAGCCGGCGAGCAGCTAGGGGTTGAAGCCGGCAAAGAGGCGATGCAGGAACAACAGCAACAACTGAGTGTGTTATTACAAAGCTTGTCCCATCCTAATGAACGGATTACCGATTCGGTTCAGGAAGAATTGATTGATATGGTCACTGAATTAACACGAGTGATATGTCTGAACGTTGCGGCAAATTCGAAAGAGTTAGTGGTTAATGCGGTACGCGAGGCCATTGCGGTTCTGCCAGTAACGGACCAGCGCGTTATTATTCATCTGAATGAAGACGATTTAGATTTACTGCAAAGTGTATACGGCGAAGATGAGCTGAAAGAAAAAGGCTGGCTGCTGAATAAAGATGAATTACTGGAACGCGGTGGCTGTCGGGTTACCACTGAAAGCTCGACCATTGATTACACCCTGAGCAGCCGCATGGAAGATGTATTCTCCAAAGTAAAAGGTTAACCCATGAGTGCTTCTGAACGCTTAGTCGAACAATTACGTAAAAAGCGGGAACGCATTCAGAAACCCTCGGTGGCGGTGTCAGGTTACTTGACCCGTGTGGTTGGCTTGATGTTTGAGGCGGTTGGTTGCCGGGCACCGGTTGGCTCAAGTGTGGCGGTTGAAGCTGACAGTGGCGACATTGAAGCCGAAGTGGTCGGTTTTGAGGGTAATATCAGTTATCTGATGCCAACCGAAGATGCTCACGGAGTGATCCCCGGGGCCAGAGTGAGGCCTCTGAACCGGAAGAATCAATTGCCTTTGGGAATGGAGTTGCTTGGACGTGTTATTGACGCCCGTGGCGAGCCTCTTGATGACAAAGGTCCTATTTTCTCTGACGGCAAAACGTACCGTAGCAAACCGATGAATCCGTTGAACCGACGCCAGGTCAAGCAACCACTGGATGTCGGGGTAACTGCAATAAACGCTTGTTTAACGGTGGGGCAAGGTCAACGAATGGGCCTGTTTGCCGGCAGTGGTGTCGGTAAAAGTGTGCTGTTGGGCATGATGACACGTGGTACGACGGCGGATGTGATTGTGGTGGGCCTGATAGGTGAGCGTGGGCGTGAGGTCAAAGAATTTATTGAAGAAATTCTGGGTGAAGAAGGTCGTGAGAAAGCCGTGGTTATTGCGGCTCCGGCGGATCAGTCCCCGTTAATTCGTCTGCGCGGCTGTGAAACCGCTTCTCAGGTTGCGGAATACTTTCGTGATCAGGGGTTAAATGTGTTGTTGCTAATGGACTCATTAACCCGTTATGCCATGGCGCAGCGGGAAATCGCGTTGGCCGTTGGTGAGCCTCCTGCGACCAAAGGTTATCCGCCCTCGGTTTTTGCGAAATTGCCGGCGCTGGTTGAACGAGCGGGGAACGGTGGTGACGGACAAGGCTCCGTCACAGCGTTTTATACGGTTTTAACCGAGGGCGATGACCTACAGGATCCGATTGCCGATTCCGCCCGGGCCATATTGGATGGACACATTGTCTTAAGCCGGGAGCTGGCGGACAGTGGCCACTATCCGGCCATTGATATTGAAGGCTCTATTAGTCGTGTGATGCCGCAAGTGGTCTCGGAAGAACATATGCAACAGGCTATCCAGGTACGGCAATGGTACTCAAACTACCGTCGAAATCGCGACCTGATTTCCATTGGTGCTTACACCCGGGGCAGTGATCCTGCTATTGATCAGGCCATTGCGATGCAGCCACGGGTGAGTCAGTTTTTGCAGCAGAAGATGCAGCAAGTAGTCAGCTACGATGAGAGCTTATTGTTATTGAATCAGTTACTGAACCCGAATCAAAAACAGTCTTCAGCCGGAGGCTTATAATGTATGGCTGATTTGACACAGTTGCAGATGTTGCTCGAGTTAGAGCAACGGCGGGAAGATAAAGCGGTTCAGGATTTTGCTCAGGTTCAGCAGCAAGTGCAGGAGCAACAAATGCGTCTGGACGGTATGTCAAAATACCGACTCGACTACCTGAACCAGCTGCAGCAAAGGGGGCAGAGTGGTATTGCTTCAATACAGGTGGGTCAGTATCACGCTTTTGTCGGGAAGCTGGATGAAGGTGTAGAGCAGTTGCACCATGACATCATTAAATTGCAACAAGTGCTCCAGCAACGCAAGGAGCGCTGGCTGGCTCAGCGGCGCAAACGCGAGTCGGTGGGATTCTTAATCAAAGAAAAGCAAAAGCGTGAGGAAAAAGTGCAGGCTCGAAAAGAACAAAAGAACATGGATGATTTTAGCAGCCAGCGATTTATCCGTGACAGAAAATAGTTGGAACAAAAATTGCTAGCTTATTGGGCAAGAAGATTAAGAGAAGCGTCAATAGGCACTTAATTCAGGAAAAAAATTATGCAACAGCTGCTCAATTTAACCGAATCCTCAGATAACTTTGCGCGCCTGGGTAAGGGCAAAGACCTGTCATTGAAGACCGCTGACAGCGAAGGTGGCGAATTCTCGCGGTTGATGTTAAAGCAAAATGCTGGCGATGAAGAGCTGCAACAATTGGCCGCCAAAATAGAAGCGCATCAGGCAGGCAATAGTAAAGTCGAAGGCGGAGAGAGTGATCGTAAAAATGTTGGTGAACCGGTTACCCGGAATCTTTGGGAACTGCTGCAACAAATGAAGCAGGAAAGCGCCGATGTTAATGCTGAAGACCCTGCTACTGCTGTTGAAGAACTGCCAATTGAGACTGAGAGTAGTGAATTTGAATTGGGCGATAAAGAATTGTCCGAAATGTTACAGGCGCTCTTAGCTAAGCTGGATTCAGCCAGTGATGGTGAGAGTGAGCAGGCAATGACAGATGCTGAGCGGCAGAAGTTTGCCGATCAACTGCTAGCCGGCATGACTGAAAGTGATAAACAGGCATTGCAGTCCAAATTGCAACAGATGATACAGGCTATTGAACAGGGCAATAAGCAAGGTGAAGCGGTTGAAGATGCGGGTAAGTTTATTGTTAACTTACTGGAGCCTATGTTACCGAAAGCCGATGCGGATAAGTTATTGGCCGGTAATGAAAAGGCGTTGACACAGGCGTTGAACCAGGCAGCCGAACAAGCTATCGCGCAGCAGTCCGTGGATAAAGGAACAACCAAGCCGCAAAGTTCAGAAGAACTGCTAACTCTATTAAAGCAGTTGGAGCAGCAGGTTTCGGCACAAAAGTCGAAAGGTGAGAATAGTGAGCTGAGCCTGGCGGAACAGAAAAAATTACAGCAATTTACCACTGAATTACGTCAGCTTTTAGCGGGTCAAAATAACGGCACCGATAAGTCTCAGGCGTTAAGTAAAGATCAGGCGGCTAAAGCAGAGCAGCTGTTGGCAGAAATACGACAACTATTAAAAGGTCGCACCGGGCATAGTGAAAAAGCAGCGGAGCCGATAAAGGTAGCCGAGCAGGCGAATGACTCAGAGTCGGTTATTACTGCGACTAACGTGAAGGCTGGTAAAGAAAAAGCCGAGGCTGGCGATACTGCTAATAAGAACAGTGACAGCAAACAGCCGGCGAACAAGGCCGATGGTTTAGCCAACGCGGTCGATGTCGATACAAAGCTGCCGGATACAGCTCAACAGAACCAAGTATTCAGAAACAACACTGACGCGTTGACTGATGCTAACGCTGCCCGAGCAATACAAGGTCAGATGGTGTCTACGACACAAGGCACCGTAGCGGCTAATGAGTCGAGTCAGAGTAACACTTTGCAGGCCCTGCAGCGTCCTCTGGACTTGCAACAGACAGAAGCATCGCAAAAGTTGCAGGAACGCATCAATATTATGATGAGCCGAAATATTCAGCGTGCTGACATACGGCTGGATCCGCCAGAACTTGGTAGTGTTCAAATTCGGGTTAACATGAGCGGTGAACAGGCCTCAGTGCAGTTTCAGGTGCAGAGTGCTCAAGCCAGAGATGCGGTAGAGACAGCAATGCCGCGATTACGCGAAATGCTGGAGCAGCAAGGCATTAACCTGACGGATACTCAGGTGGGCGAACAAAGTAAAGAAGGCGAGCGAACGGCCGGTGGACAAGCCGGATCCGCTGAAGAGTCCGAAGATTGGGCGGTAGAAGGTGAAATTGCTTTAGATGAAGGCCAGGTGATTGCTGACGGGCAAGTCGATTTCTATGTTTGAAACGGTATAACTAAACCAGCTATCAAGCTATAGTAACCGTCTGAGGACGAGAATACAGGAAATAGAGCATGGCGGAAGACAAAGACGATAAAGACGCTGAACAAACTGAAGAGCAGGCCGGTGGAAAAAAGAAAAAACTGATCCTGTTCGGCATTATCGGTATTGTTTTAATCATTACGGTAGTGCTTGTTTTATGGCTATTCGGAGGTTCGTCGTCTCAGGAGCAGCAGGCTTCAAGCGGAAGTGGTTCGCCAGCTCCGTCATCATCGCCTCGTCCGGAAATTGGTAACGCACTTTATGTTGGCATGCCCCGGGCCTTCGTTTTTATCGTTCCCGGAGACTCGCGAGAGCGAACGGTGCAAATTAAAGCGCAACTGATGGTGCGCGGCGAGGAAAATGAAGAACTGGCGAAAATGCACATTCCGTTAATTGAAGGAACCTTGCATGAAGTGTTTTCTTCGTCAACGGCAGACAGACTGAAAACAGCTGAGGGAAAAGGGCAATTGCGTGAGCTGGCCTTGGCAGAAGTTCGTTCCGCGCTTGAAGAAGTGACCGGAAACCCAGTTGTAGAACAGGTTTTATTTACCAGCTTGGTAATGCAATAAGTGAGCTATTATGGCGGTGAGTGACTTACTATCACAAGACGAAATTGACGCGCTTTTACACGGTGTCGACGACGTTGAAGAAGAGGACACAGGAAAAGAATCCGTTTCTGCGGATGCGCTCGACTATGACTTTTCGTCGCAAGATAGAATTGTCCGTGGGCGTATGCCAACGCTGGAAATTGTTAATGAGCGTTTTGCCCGTCATATGCGGGTGAGCTTATTTAATATGATGCGGCGTACCGCTGAAGTGTCGATTAACGGTGTCCAGATGATTAAATTTGGTGAGTACGTGCATACGCTGTTCGTACCGACCAGCTTAAATATGGTGCGTTTTCGTCCGTTAAAAGGAACGGCGCTTATTACCATGGAAGCGCGTTTGGTTTTCATTCTGGTGGATAACTTTTTTGGCGGTGATGGCCGGTACCATGCAAAAATCGAAGGCCGAGAGTTTACACCGACCGAGCGGCGAATTATTCAGATGCTACTGAAGCTGGTGTTTGAAGACTACAAAGAAGCCTGGGCTCCGGTGATGGATGTGGGCTTTGAGTATTTAGATTCTGAAGTTAACCCCGCCATGGCGAACATTGTCAGCCCGACTGAAGTTATCGTTATTAGTTCGTTTCATATTGAGTTAGACGGTGGCGGTGGTGACTTCCACATTGCTCTGCCTTACTCGATGCTGGAACCCATCCGCGAGTTGTTGGATGCGGGTGTGCAGTCGGATAAAGAAGACACCGACATGCGTTGGAGCAAAGCACTGCGCGATGAAATTATGGACGTTCCGGTGGAGATGATTGCCAAGCTGGCGCAAACTGAAATGTCGTTACGTGAAGTCATGGATTTGCGTGAAGGCGATGTTATTCCGCTTGAATTACCCGATGATTTAACCGTACTAATTGAAGATTTACCGACTTTCCATGCAAAAATGGGACGTTCAAGAGACAACGTTGCTCTGAAGATTTCGGAGAAGATTAAGCGTCCGGAAACAGTGAAGTCGGATATTCATATGTTGACTCGTGGTGGCCGCCGAATTGGTGGAGATGCCGAGTTACAACAGTTAGAAGAAGATATTGATTTATAATAATTGCTGCTTGAGAAAGTGAGGTTGCAACATGAGTAACGATGATAAAGATATGGATGACTGGGAAGCAGCAATGGCTGAACAGGAAGCTGCGGAAGAGGAAGAGAGTGGCGAGTCTGAGGCCGAAGAAGGCGGAGATAAGTCATCCAGTCATTCCGGTATGGATAACGTGCAGACTGCGGAGCTGGAAGAGCTGAGAGAGGACGAGCCCGTAACGGAAGAAGAGAAGCGCAAGCTGGATGCGATTCTGGATATTCCGGTGACCATTTCGATGGAAGTGGGTCGTAGCCAAATTAGCATTCGTAATTTGCTGCAATTAAATCAGGGGTCTGTGGTTGAACTGGAACGAGTTGCCGGTGAACCGCTGGACGTATTAGTTAACGGCACCTTGATTGCACACGGTGAGGTGGTTGTTGTTAATGATAAATTCGGGATACGCTTAACCGATGTTATTAGTCAGATTGAACGTATTCGTAAGCTTCGTTAGTTTGCTGCTTTTACCTTCTGTTGCGCAAGCACAGACAGAGGAAAAGGCTGGCATTATCTCAGGCAACGACATAGGCGCCATGGTTTTGGCGCTTTTTGCCGTTTTAGTGGTGATCGTGGTTTTAGCGTCTTTGCTTAAGCGCTTTAATCTGAAGTTCCAGGGCACGTCTGGTATGAAAGTGCTCAGTAGCGTATCTTTGGGAACCAAAGAGCGGTTAGTGATTGTTGAAGTCGGTGGGCAAAAATTGCTGCTTGGCGTAACACAACAACGTATCGACTGCCTGAAAGAACTGCCGGGCGATATCAATCTGGAAGGAAAGGAAGAACAATGAACCGCTGGTTGCTGCTTTGTATTTTAGCCGTTCTGTGTCTGCTGCCTGAACAAGCGTTTGCCTGGCAGGATCTTACCGCCGTTACGGTAAAAACAAACCCGGATGGCAGCGAAGAGTATTCAGTAACACTGCAAATTCTGGCGATAATGACGGCTCTGACTTTCATTCCCGCCATGGTCATTATGATGACTTCATTTACCCGAATCATTATCGTTTTGGCTATTTTGCGTCAGGCAATCGGTTTGCAACAATCGCCATCAAATCAGGTATTGCTGGGTATTGCGTTATTTTTGAGTTTTTTCATCATGACGCCGGTATTGAACGAAATAAATGACAAAGCGCTGCAGCCGTACTTAAATGAAGAGATACAGTCGATGGAGGCTGTCGACCGGGCGAAGGCGCCAGTAAAGGCCTTTATGCTGGCACAAACGCGGTTAACCGATTTAGAAACTTTTGTAGAAATTTCCGGAACAGAAGGGGTTGAAGAGCCGGAAGACGTGCCTATGTCGGTGCTGATACCGTCGTTTATTACCTCCGAACTCAAAACTGCCTTTCAAATCGGTTTTATGCTGTTCATTCCGTTCTTGATTATTGATTTGGTGGTCGCCAGCGTTCTCATGGCCATGGGTATGATGATGTTGTCACCCATGATTGTCTCCTTGCCCTTTAAGCTGATGTTGTTTGTACTGGTTGATGGCTGGAGTTTAACTATGAGTACCCTGGCCGGAAGTTTCGGGGTCTAGGAGGCGCTATGTCACCAGAAATGTTTCTCGACATTTTTCAGGAAGCTCTGAAAACCATTGTGATTATGGTCGCCTTTATTATTGTCCCCGGGCTTTTGGTGGGGTTGGTGGTTGCGGTCTTTCAGGCAGCAACTTCCATTAACGAACAGACCTTGAGTTTTTTACCTCGCTTATTAGTCACGCTTGCGGTTATTGGTCTTGGTGGTCACTTCCTGACGGAAACCGTGATGGATTTCACTATCGAGATGTTTAACCGGATACCTGAAGTGGTCGGCTGATGGACCTGGTCACGTCGGTTCTGCTGGAATGGCTGGAGCAACATCTGTGGCCATTGACTCGAGTGTCTTCAATGATCATGAGCATGGCACTTTTTTCCGGTACGATTGTTAACTCCCGTGTGAAAATCTTTTTATCTTTAGCCATCATTATGGCTGTCTCGCCCGCATTGCCCGATGTTAATCCAGGCGTTGAAATGATGTCGGTGGGTGGTTTTCTGGTCACTGCTCAGCAGATTGTCATTGGTGTCGCTCTGGGCTTGCTCTCTATTTTATTTCTGCAAACCTTTGTTTTGGGTGGGCAAATTATTGCAATGCAAATTGGTTTGGGGTTTGCCTCTATGGTCGACCCCACCAACGGGCAGCAAGTGCCGGTCATTGCACAGTTCTTTTTAATGTTGGCCAGTTTGGTTTTTCTGGCGTTCGATGGTCACTTGTTAATGATTCATATGGTGGTTGCCAGTTTTGATGCGATACCGGTGGGTATGACCGGGCTCGATGCCGATGCCTTATTTGCGGTGGCCGAATGGGGCGTTTATATGTTCTCCGCTGCGTTAACAGCAATGCTTTCCGGTGTCATTGCTCTGCTGCTAATCAACTTAAGCTTTGGCGTTATGACGCGAGCCGCCCCGCAGCTGAACATATTCGCGATTGGCTTTCCCATTACCATGGTCAGTGGACTTGTGGTTGTCTGGCTGACGATGGGCGGTTTTATCTTTCATTTCGAGAATCAGTGGGCTCGGGTTGTGCAGACCATGTGTGAAATACTGGGTAGTCAATGTGCTTAAATCGACTTTCGCTGACAAAGGGCAATAAGTATGGCTGAAACTGATCAGGAACGTACTGAAGACCCCACGGAGCGACGAAAACAGCAGGCCCGTGAAAAAGGGCAAATTGCTCGTTCAAAGGAGATGGGAACAGCCTTTGTGCTGGTTAGTGCCGCGGTGGCATTCTTTTGGTTTGGCGGTGCACTTTACCAGGGCGTGCGCAATGTATTTGAAACCATGTTCACCATTGATCGACAACAAGCTTTTGATACCACTAAAATTTATGATGCCTTTGCGATTGCTTTTGGCGAAGTGATGTGGCCGATTTTGACCATTTTTGCTTTTATTGTGGTCTTTACTTTTTTCGGAAATAGCTGGCTTGGAGGAATTAATTTCTCCAGTCAGGCGATGGCACCCAAGTTTAACCGAATGAGTCCGCTTAATGGCTTTAAGCGAATGTTTGGTGTTCAGGCCCTGGTCGAGCTGGTCAAAGCCATTGCCAAGTTTATGGTGGTCGCGGTTTCTGCGTACTTCCTGTTGAAATGGCAGTTTGTCGACATTTTGCAGATGTCGATGGGGCAAATGCCGACCATGATTGGAAATGCGCTGGATACGCTTTTATGGATGTTCTTATTGCTGTGCTGCTCAATGTTTTTGATTGTGGTTATCGACGCGCCTTTTCAGCTATGGAAACACAACAAAGACCTTAAAATGAGCAAGCAGGAAGTTAAAGACGAACATAAAGACACAGAAGGAAGCCCTGAAGTTAAAGGGCGTATTCGCCGTTTGCAAATGGAAATGGCAAATCGCCGAATGATGCAGGAAGTTCCCAAGGCGGATGTGGTCGTGACCAACCCGACGCATTACGCTGTTGCATTGAAGTATGATGACGGAGGCGTACAGGCACCGGTTCTTCTGGCTAAAGGAACGGATGAAACGGCAGCCAAAATTCGTGAAATTGCACTGGAATATGAAATTCCTTTAGTTGCTTCCCCTGGGCTGGCCCGCTCTATTTATCACACGACTGAGCTGGAAAAAGAGATTCCAAAAGGCCTGTTCATAGCGGTAGCACAAATTCTTGCTTACGTTTACCAGTTACGTATGTTTAAGCAGGGACAAGCCAAACGTCCGAAGAAGCCGCCGACCGATAAAGATATTCCGGATGACTTGCGTTATTAATCCATCATTTGCGCGTTGGGTCGGGCTGCTATATCATTCGCCACCATTCGAGCCGTTATCGGCAGTGACTAATTTGGACTGAGCAGTTATGGCAAAACTTTCATTGTGCCTGGCACAGCTGGACTTTACGGTTGGTGCCATTCACAACAACACCGCCTTAATTTTAAAAACTTTGCGTGAGCAGGGTGAGCAACATGACATTATTGTTTTCCCTGAGCTGGCAATTACGGGGTATCCGCCGGAAGATTTATTGTTCCGTGACGACTTACATCAGGCGGTAGATAATGCGGTTGAGCAAATAAGCGCGGCAGCTTCTGACTGTGTGGTTATCGTCGGTCACCCTCAAGCCGTGGGGGGAGAACTGTTTAATGCAATGTCAGTTTTGCATCGTGGTGAGTGCTTACTTCGTTACTTTAAACAACGTCTGCCGAACTACGGTGTTTTTGATGAGCAACGGTATTTCATACCCGGGCACCAGAGCCAAGTGTTTGAATGGCAGGGTGTTCGTATTGGTTTGCAAATTTGCGAAGACTTGTGGCATCCACAGCCACTGCAACAGTTGCTGGATGATGATATCGATCTGGTGCTGTCAATTAATGCCTCTCCGTATGAACTGAACAAACACGAGCAACGCTTAGGTGTTCTCAAGCAACGCGTCGCCGAAGCGGGAAAACCCATTTTATATTTGAATAATTGTGGCGCTCAGGACGAACTGGTGTTTGATGGCCATTCGTTGGTTTTAGATGCAAAAGGTGAGTTGGTTGCCGAGTTACCGCATTGTGAAATGACGACAGCAACCGTAACTTACGAAGACAAACGTATTAGTTGTGCTGGTTTTGAGGCGCATGCCGAGCAAAATGATCTGGCTCATGTTTATGACGCTTTGGTGCTGGCGGTGCGTGACTATGTGACCAAGAATGGTTTCTCCGGCGTTGCATTGGGTTTGTCAGGTGGTATCGATTCAGCATTAACTTTGGCAATAGCAAGCGATGCCCTCGGAGCCGATAAAGTTCACGCGGTTATGATGCCGTTCCGCTACACCTCAGATATGAGTCTGGAAGACGCAGAGAAACAAGCTGATACCTTAGGCGTTCGTTACGACGTAGTGCCAATTGAGCCCATGTTTAATGAATTTATGACTCAGTTGGGACCGTTATTCGGACAGAATGAAACCGATACCACCGAAGAAAATCTACAGTCCCGCTGTCGTGGTGTATTGCTTATGGCGTTATCGAATAAAACCGGTTCTCTGGTGTTAGCGACAGGCAATAAAAGTGAAATGGCCGTGGGTTATGCGACTTTATACGGTGATATGTGTGGTGGTTTTGCCCCAATCAAAGACATTCCTAAGCTGTTGGTTTACCAGCTGGCTGAGTTTCGCAATAGCCGAGGGGACTGCATACCACAGCGGGTGATAGATAGACCACCTTCTGCTGAGCTGGCACCGGATCAAGTCGATTCTGATTCCCTGCCAGACTATGGCGATTTGGATCGCATTCTGGCATTGTATGTAGAAAGAGACTGGTCGGTAACCGATATTATTGCTGCTGGGTTTGCGGAGGAAGATGTTCGCCGGGTGATTCGCCTGGTGGATCTCAATGAATATAAGCGTCGGCAATCTGCGACCGGGCCTAAAGTGACGCCACGTAACTTTGGTAAAGATCGCCGTTATCCCATTACCAGTCACTATCGCCATGAATTACAGCGACAAGGTCAATAGGACAAATACTGATGAAAAAAGTTGAAGCCATTATCAAGCCGTTTAAGTTAGACGATGTGCGCGAAGCACTGTCTGAAGTTGGCATTGCGGGTATGACAGTGTCAGAGGTCAAAGGCTTTGGTCGTCAAAAAGGGCATACTGAGCTTTATCGTGGCGCAGAGTATATGGTCGACTTTCTGCCTAAAGTCAAACTGGAAGTTGTGATTGCTGATACTGAAGTCGAGCGTTGCATTGAAGCGATTATGGAAACGGCTCAAACGGGTAAGATTGGTGATGGGAAAATTTTTATCACCGACATTGAGCGTGTTATTCGCATTCGTACTGGAGAGGAAAACGAAGACGCGGTATAGGCTACCGCGTCTGCTGTATTCTGAATATTACCGGGTTGAAACTAACCGGTTCTCAGGAAAGTTTGCCCGCAATACTTTCATTGCGTCTTCACGTAACTCTGGCAACTCAAGCTGTTCATAGCTTTCAACCATCATAGCCAATGCATTCTCAACTTCTGGCGTATCTGAGTAATGCTTTAATATATAACGAGCGCGGTTAGCCGCGGCTAGGTAAGCCTGGCGCTCCATATAATATTGGGCAATGGCTAGCTCTTTCTTAGCTAAACGACTTTTTAACGCAATCAAACGTTGTTTAGCATCAGCTGCGTATTCGCTATCAGGGTATTTGCGCACCAATTCGGCAAAGTCTTTAAACGCTTCTTCTGCCATAGATGAATCACGATCGGAACGGTCAACACCGGCTAAGTCATGCACGGCGTTATGCTCAGCTCGTTGGTTTACTAAGCCTCGCATATAAAGTGCGTAATCGACATCTTTATGATTTGGGTTAAGACTGATAAAACGATCAACCGCCGCTAACGCTTCGTCTGTGTTATCGAGCTTATAATGCAGATAAATAAGATCTAACTGAATTTGATGAGCAAAAGGACCAAAAGGATAGCGGCTATTGAGACTGGATAACTGATTTTGTGCCAGACTTAAATTGCCACTGGCCATGCTTCTTTGAGCCTGGTCATACATGGCTTCAATTTGAGTTTTTGACACCTGCTCTTCTTCGGACTGGCTTGAGCAACCCGCTAACATTAACCCCAGAACCGAGGATAAAACGACGCTTCGGCCTAACTTATTACTTAACATATTATGAAGGATTCCCTTTATTTTTTTGGCGCTGCACCGGCAAACCGTTACACTAGCATATTCTTGCATTCTAACGCAGCCGTAAAGGCTTTGACAGTCGAAACCCAATATATGAACAAAAGCATTGAATTAGAAGCCATTGTTACCGAGTCTCAAGCTGGAAAAAGATTAGACCAGGCGCTTGCAGAGTTGTTCCCTGAGTACTCAAGGTCACGGTTAAAAAGCTGGATAACCGATGGAAAAGTAACCGTTGATACCCAAGTTATCGAAAAACCGCGAGAAAAAGTGGTTGTCGGGACTCTAGTAGCTGTAGACGCCGAAATCGAAAGCGAAGAACGGCATGAGGCACAGCCGGTCGAACTGGATATCGTCTACGAAGATGACGATATTTTAGTCGTTAATAAGCCTGCCGGACTGGTCGTGCACCCAGGTGCTGGAGCACCGGACCGAACGTTGTTGAATGGCTTATTACACTATGATCCGCAACTGGACTTAGTGCCGCGGGCTGGAATCATTCATCGGTTAGATAAAGATACCACGGGGCTGATGGTTGTGGCGCGGAACGTGCCGGCACAGACTCAGTTAGTGTCGATGATGCAGGACAGGGAGATCACTCGCGAGTATGAAGCGGTTTGTAACGGTGTGATGACGGCGGGCGGCATGGTTGAGCAGCCGATTGGCCGTCATCCGACAAAACGTACGCACATGGCCGTTGTGCAGTCAGGCAAACCGGCAGTGACTCATTATCGAGTGCTGGATAGGTACAGAGCACATACGCTATTGCGGTTGCGCTTAGAATCAGGCCGAACTCACCAAATTCGTGTACATATGGCACATATCCGGCATCCATTGGTTGGTGATTTAACTTATGGGGGCCGCCCGCGACCACCAAAACAGTCTGAAGATCGTCTATTGCAAACCTTGCGAGGATTTAATCGCCAAGCTTTACATGCGGCATCACTGGGGTTGCACCATCCTATTACTGGAGACTGGCTGGAGTTTACTGTTCCCCGACCCACAGATTTTCAATATTTGATTGAAGAACTGCGTATAGATAATGAACGCTTTAAATCAGTCTGAGGGAATTATGTTCCCAGACTGGGAACTGCCGCCAAATATTCATGCGGCAGTCACCACCAGAGCGTTTGGGAATCTGGCTGTGCACGTGGGAGATGACCCGGCTGCTGTTATTTTACGTCGTCGCAGGTTGCAGCGAGAACTTGAGTTACCAAGAGCGGTAACTTGGTTACAGCAACGGCACACCGATAAGGTATTGCAATGGCCTTTTAAGTCCGCCGTTGCGGATGCAGCCTACAGCCAATTCCCCAATAGTGTTTGTGCGGTATTAACGGCAGACTGTCTCCCTATTCTTTGTTGTTCCGATGATGGAAAAGAGATTGCTGCCGTCCATGCGGGTTGGCGAGGCCTGGTTGATGGGGTGTTGAGAGAGGCTTTGGCAAGCTTTAAAGCCGAAGCGGCCAATATTCGTATTTGGATAGGGCCATCCATTGGCGTTCAGTCTTTTGAAGTTGGGAATGATGTGCGTGATGCCTTTATTGCGTGTAACTCATCAAACGTTGATCACTTTATTTCTCATTCGAATAAATGGTTGGCCGATTTAGCGTCGATTGCGGCTGATGAGTGTCTGCGTGCAGGCGTTAAAAGTGTCACGAAGAGCGGTGACTGCACTGTGCGTCATAACGCGAGCTGGTACTCCTGGCGTAAAGAAAAGGCTGCAGCAAGATTTGCGTCAATTATTTGGCGAAATTAACCCCAAACACTTGAATATGCGCAAAAAGTACCCACATTTAATCTAACGCAAGAATTAAGGTGAGGAAGTACTCATGCGACACGATAAATTTACCAGTAAGTTTCAGATGGCCATTGCCGATGCCCAGTCGATTGCTTTGGGACGTGACCATCAATTCATCGAACCCGTCCATTTAATGCAGGCCTTGTTGGATCAAAATGGAGGCTCAGTGCGTCCATTATTTACCATGTTAGGTGTGGACATTCCCAAGTTCAGAGCAAACTTGTCGAAAGCACTGGATGGATTACCTCAGGTTGAAGGCACTGGCGGCGACGTGCAGTTATCTCAAAACACGGCCCAGTTACTGAATTTATGTGATAAATATGCTCAGAAGAGAAATGACTCGTACATTTCTTCAGAGTTGTTTCTATTGGCGGCAACAGAAGATAAAGGCAAGCTCGGCGATATTTTCCGTCAGCAGGGCATAAAACGTGATGCGTTGGAAAAAGCCATTAACGATATTCGTGATGGCGAAAAAGTGGATGACCCGAATGCCGAAGATAAACGCCAGGCTTTGGATAAATACACCATTGATTTAACCGAGCGAGCTGAACAAGGCAAGCTTGACCCCGTTATTGGCCGGGATGAAGAAATTCGCCGGACTATTCAAGTATTGCAGCGCCGCACGAAAAACAACCCGGTTCTTATCGGCGATCCGGGGGTCGGTAAAACCGCTATTGTTGAAGGCTTAGCGCAGCGCATTGTTAATGGTGAGGTACCTGAAGGCTTAAAGCACAAACGGGTATTATCGTTAGATTTAGGCGCATTATTAGCCGGTGCGAAATTTCGTGGTGAATTTGAAGAGCGGTTAAAAGCGGTACTGACCGAACTTTCAAAAGAGGAAGGTCGGATTATTCTGTTCATTGATGAAATGCACACCATGGTTGGAGCTGGTAAAGCAGAAGGCGCCATGGACGCCGGGAATATGTTGAAGCCTGCTCTGGCTCGGGGGGAATTGCACTGTGTTGGCGCCACTACGCTGGATGAGTATCGTCAGTATATAGAAAAAGATGCGGCACTTGAGCGACGTTTCCAGAAGGTGCTTGTCGATGAGCCCAATGTGGAAGACACCATTGCTATTCTACGAGGCTTAAAAGAACGCTATGAATTACATCACTCTGTAGAGATTACCGACCCGGCTATTGTTGCTGCGGCGTCGTTGTCACATCGTTATATCAGCGATCGGAAGTTGCCGGATAAAGCCATCGACTTAATTGATGAAGCGGCATCGAGTATTCGTATGCAAATCGACTCTAAACCGGAAGATTTGGATCGTCTGGAGCGCCGGATTATTCAGTTGAAGCTCGAACGTCAGGCGTTGCAGAAAGAAAAAGATGATGCCAGTAAGAAACGCCTGGAAATTCTGCACGACGAGCTTGATGATCAAGAACGCAAATACGAAGAACTGGAAGAAGTGTGGAACACTGAGAAAGCAGCAGTACAAGGTACTCAACATATTAAAGCTCAATTGGAGCAAGCGCGAACGGATATGGATATTGCTCGTCGGGCAGGTGATTTAAATCGCATGTCAGAGCTTCAGTATGGCCGCATTCCGGAACTGGAAAGACAGCTCGATTTAGCCCTGCAAGCCGAAATGCAGGATATGAGCCTGCTAAAAAACCGTGTTACCGAGGAAGAGATCGCGGATGTATTGTCGCGATGGACGGGTATTCCGGTTAACCGCATGCTCGAGGGCGAACGTGAAAAACTGCTGCATATGGAAGAACAGTTGCACAGTCGCGTGGTTGGTCAAAATGAGGCGGTGGAAGCGGTTTCTAATGCTATCCGTCGTTCACGGGCTGGACTTGGCGATCCAAACCGGCCCATTGGATCCTTCTTATTCCTTGGACCGACAGGCGTGGGAAAAACAGAGCTATCCAAAGCTTTGGCAAACTTCATGTTTGATACAGACCATGCCATGGTGCGCATTGATATGTCTGAATTCATGGAGAAGCATTCGGTTGCCCGTCTGGTTGGTGCGCCTCCTGGCTATGTTGGCTACGAAGAAGGCGGTTACTTAACCGAAGCTGTACGGCGTAAACCCTATTCGGTCATTTTGCTCGACGAAATTGAGAAGGCGCATCCGGATGTTTTTAATATCTTATTGCAGGTACTGGACGATGGACGCCTAACCGATGGGCAGGGACGCACGGTCGATTTCAAAAACACCGTTATTATTATGACCTCTAACCTGGGCTCAGATTTGATTCAGGAGCATGCCAAAGAGCATACCTATGAGCAAATGAAAGCCGAAGTCATGGAGGTACTGGCACATCATTTCCGTCCGGAGTTTATTAACCGAGTGGACGAGACCGTTGTCTTTCATCCACTGGGTGAGAGTGAAATTCGCTCTATCGCTGAATTCCAGTTACAGCTTCTTTATAAACGTTTGGAAGAAAAAGAGTATCAGCTAGAATTGGATGATGGGGCTTTGTCGCATTTGGCCAGAACCGGTTTCGATCCCGTTTTTGGCGCTCGTCCTCTGAAACGTGCTATTCAGCATGAGCTGGAAAATCCGTTAGCGCAAAAAATCTTGTCAGGCGAGCTAGAGCCTGCTAAACCGATCAAAGTAAGTGTCGAAAATGAGCGGCTGGTGATCACGCAATAACCTTAAGGGGTTTCGGGCATTTCCTGTTCGAAGCCCTAATGTGGTAACCTGACTACTTTCATATTAGTGACTAAGAGTGTTTTATACATGAGTAATGACAGCTCAAATACCAGTGGTAAAAGCCGCGGTATCTATTTACTGCCAAACTTGTTTACAACTGCCGGCTTGTTCTCAGGCTTTTATGCCATTGTCGCATCGATGAACGATCGCTTTATTGAAGCGGCAGTAGCGATATTCATCGCAATGGTTTTCGATGGACTGGATGGCCGGGTTGCGCGAATGACGAATACGGAAAGCGATTTCGGTGCTGAATTCGACAGTATGGCCGATATTGTCTCTTTTGGTATGGCTCCGGCTTTAGTCATGTATAACTATGCATTGGCGGATCTTGGAAAAATCGGCTGGTTAGCGGCGTTTATTTTTGTGGCTGGTGGTGCATTACGACTGGCGCGCTTTAATACCAACTTAGGCTCCTCCGATAAAAAGTTCTTCCAGGGACTGGCGATACCCAGTGCCGCGGCTATTGTCGCAGGTTTAGTGTGGGTCGGTTCTGAGTACGGTGTTGATGGAAGCGATATGGGTGGTTTCGCTGCTGTAGTCACTATTTGTGCGGGCTTGTTGATGGTGACCAACTTCCGTTACCACTCTTTTAAAGATGTGGACTGGAAGGGGAAAGTTTCCTTTTTAGTAATTTTGGTTATCGTGTTGGCTTTCGTGATTGTCGCGACGCAACCATCATTAGTCTTATTCTCTATCTTCTTTTTATATGCTTTGTCGGGACCGGTACTAACTATCAAAAATGTGAAGAAGTTAAAGCTGGGTCATGTTGTTGGTGATGATGACGAAGATGATGCAGACTTTAATGACAATAAAGAGACCAAAAAAGAAGCAGAGAAGGCTGAGAAAGAAGATTAAAACACCAAATTGGTGAAGTTCTGAGCAAACGATCAAAGTGGCCTGAAAAAGATCTTGAAAGGCTCACCGAGATCAC
>NZ_PIQC01000002.1 GCF_003987255.1 Idiomarina ramblicola | reverse complement strand
GTGCTAACGCGCCGGGGTTTTTTTATGTCTGGTGGTGACCTACGACGACAAAATCGTCGGGAGCGATATTGAACGCACGAAGTGCGGCCCGAAAGGCGGAGGGCAGGAAGCCCGGAGTAAAGTAGGGTGAAGCGGGTTGCCGGTAAAGCCAACCATTTGGCTTTACCCCGCTGAACAGGTTGAGCTCTGCGAAACCTTGTCCAGACTATTAATAAAACAGTCCTTCGCTTATGCGAGGGGCTTTTTTATGTGTGCTCCTTAGCCTGACGTTCACATCAGGAGAGATATCTTAACTTCTCCGAGCTTTAGACCTGCTCCCTCAACTCCTGGATAGATTGAACAGAAGAGCTCCGGCGTGAAAGGTTGACTAGCGTTAGCCAGAGGCCGCTGCAGCTTTCCGTGCGGTGACTACCACACCTCACCTGATGCTCGAGCATCAGGCTACGACACAACAATATTTGCTCGTAAAGTAAGAAAGTGTACTTAGTTTTCGATGGTATATATCAAATCGCCACCTTGACCTTCAGTGGTGGAGGTAGATTCAAAAAGCAACCTTTCAGACAATGTGTAGCGCAGTATGAAAGTAGAGGTTGGTTCTAGTAAACCTATTCCATACTTAATATATAGACGAGGGGAGAGGTATTTACCGATATACAATGAGGTATCATTAACATCACTGGTTTCAGAATCCAGTGACACTTCGTCTAAATCAAAAGTGTCTTTTATACCTTCGGTTAAAAACTTGGCACTACGGCCACCAACTAATAATGCGGCCTGCAGCTCGAGGTTATTTGCATCTCCTTGACTACCCGGCGGTTTCCCGAACAAAAGATACGAGAGTATAGTACTGTCCGGAAGAGAGGGAGTCGAAAATAGACTTAATTCAGGCCGGTCTATTGTACCGGTTACGCGGGCTCCTATCTTCTCTGGCGGACGTTGATCGATACCTGTCTGTTCGATATTGCGGGTAACTCTTAGATTCAGAGAAGGGGTATCTAAAGGCCCCCCATTAAAGAGCAAGTCACCGCGTTCTATAGCCAGTTTTTGTCCGTAAATCTCGTAATCACCAGAGACGACGCCAATACTGCCGTTACCTCGTGCGGCGGAATCGGGTTGTTGTGTAATCTGTAGTTTTCCTTTTAAGTTACCGGCAAAACCCAGGGCCTCGACACGAACTTGCTCTCCTAAACTTACCGTTATATCTGTATTAGTAGAAAACAGAGGAGGGTCTTTCGATTCGTTTTTTAGAGTGACATCAGCGGATTCGGTAACTGCCTGATCTAAATTCACAGGGGTTATTCGAGCCTTTGGTAGGTCTAAATTACCTCTGACAAACACAAGGTTTTTATCAAGCTCTAAAGTGATGTCAGGTGAGGCAACCAGGAGAAGATCCGGCGTATCTAAAATTAAGAGATCTTTACCATTTATGGTTAGGTTGCCTGATCGCTTAAATGCATTGAGATCACCTTCAATAGTGACATCGCCTTCGCCTATTTTTCCGTTCGCGTTAACTGTGAATTCGCCAACATTTGCGTCCGCAGTTAGTTCTGCATTCAGTTTGGTAATTAGTGTACCACTGGCTAGTACAATGATTCTGTCGGCATTAAGGTTAACTTGTCCCGAAGCTGTTGGGTCATTTAAATTGCCTGCAATATTGAGTTCAGCGCTTGTACTCCCTTCGCCGATATCCACTTGCGGTGCAAATAAATTTAGTAACTCTAAACTTTTAGAGTTTAATGAAACCTTTCCGGAAAGAGGGCTATCCGGAGCTACTTCTTCGATAGTAAGTTGCCCTGATAGGTTAAAATCTATTTCCTCAGCTGCCGCCGTCATTCCTATATCAATACCTTTGTCATCGCGGTTTTTAGCGGTTACGTTAAGCTGATTTAAAGTCACTTTTTCTTCACCAGCCAGCACTTGGCTGTTATCTGCGTTAATAACTCCGTTAAGCTTCTGCAACGTCATATTTTCAGAATGGAAAGCACCGGCAACCTCAGCCGATAGAGCCCCCGTTAGCTTATAAGCTACATCGGGTAATACAAGAGCCTGCAGCAAGTCCAGTGGAACTTCGCTGGCATTAGCATCAAAACTTATTACCTTGTCCTGCTGCTCTAATTCAAGGCAGAAGGGATTATCTATTCCTTCGTAAGTTAGACAAACGGGCGTAGTGTTGAAGGTGACGTCCTCATAGTTAAAACCAGCTGTTAGAGGTTGGTTTAAGCTAATAGCATTGTAGTCTGGGTGCTTGAGGTTAAATTTATCAATGCCTAATTCAAACTCTGGTTGATTTAATTGCCCACTAATATCACCGCTAGCTACAACCTCGCCTTTAACGTCAGAAAGCTCGCTTAAATCTTTAGACGTTACTTGCCAGGCGAGTTTTCTGCCAGGGCTAAGCGCACCTTCAGCGATAAGTGATTGCGCTCCCCAGCTGGCATTGAACTCATCAACAAATAAGTAGGGCTCTGACAAACGCAATTTTACTTCTGCATTGACCGTTCGCTGTTGATATTCACCCGAAATATGCGTAGTTAAAGATAGATTGTCTTTCCAACTGATATCAGCCTTGCCACTGACAGTTTCATCATTATGAGTAAGTTCCAGGCTTAAGATATTTAGGCTGTCAGGCTTAAGTTTAGCTTCACTAACAAGCTGTAAGTCTTCTTCCAGCAGGCCAGACAGTTCGTTGCTTAAATTAATTGCAAGTTCATCCAGTTCGCCTTTGGCCTGTAAACGGCCTTCGTGGCTGCTGATACCGTTTGGTTCGTAGGTTATTTCTTCCCACCTTGCTGAAGCATCAATTACCGGAGTCGTAGATAGTGAAGAAACGTTTCCCTGCAAGGTTAAGTGTCCCTGGATATCGCCTTGAGAATGCACATTGAGTGGTGCGAAGTCTATTATTTCGTCTTGATAGCTAACGGCTCCGTCGATATCCATTTTCTGCTGGTTAACTGTGACAGTTATGTCGGGCTCTATATTGGCTTGTGTTAATCCGCCTTCGCCACGTATATATCCGCCTAAATGCAATTCAATCGGGTCAGCTCCGGCACTTGCCAGCCATTGGGTCAGGTTATTCTCCTGCCAATTGCTGTCAAACTGCCAATTAAGCTCCTTCAGAGGGTTAGTGATTTTAGCGGTAATTTCACCGACAAGCCCCTCGGACAGTTCACTATTTGTTGTCAGAGACCGAATATCGCCAGTTATCTCCGTTTTTACTTTAAGAGAAGGGAAGTCTGGTGAGTGTACATGGGTGTTATTCTCAAGCTCGCTTTTAAAAGGGTAAGATAATTTGGTTTTTCCGGAAATTGCGGTGGTTAGATATTGGTGCTCCATACGAAGCTGTCTAATATTAAGCAGGCCATCAGCGTTAACTCTGGCTGATGCTTTAATCGTTAGTTCCTGAGAAGGGTTTTCTAAAATAAAAAAACGGCTTTCCTTAACCAGCAAGTTACGCAAGTTGACATCTAAAGGCAGCTCAATTTCTATGTCTTCAACTGAGGCTTCAGAATCAGCATCCTGACTCGAATTCTGAGCTGCACGAAGACGGAGCTCGCCACCAAGGCTTTCGATTTTATCTATTCGGATAACACCGGACAACAAAGCTAGCGGATCCCAGTTTATGACTAACTTGTCCGGTGTATAGGAAAAAGTTTCGCTTTCAAAATGAAAATCTTCAAACTCAAACTCACTCAACAGGGTTCCATGAAATGCTTTGTACTGGATGTCTACCGGTAGATATTTTTGTCCCTGAGTGAGTATCCAGCGGCTGCCAGCTTCACTGCCAACCAGGCTGACAGCCAGTAGTGGAATTAAAACAACCACAACAAGAACTGTAATGGCCAACCAACGATAAATTCTCATAAATCGGGACCTAAGGTAAAGTGCAGGCGCCAGGGCTTACCTGGCTCATCTATTGCCTGAGCCAAATCCAGACGAACCGAACCGATTGGCGAAATCCAGCGAATTCCGAATCCAACACTTTGTTTCAGTTTTTCATTAGGTTCAATCATGGCATTACCAATATCCGTGAATAAAGCGACACGCCAATTTTCCTTAAAGCGATAATCAATTTCCGCGCTGGCAACAGCCAAATAACGGCCACCTAAAATGGTTCCTGTATCGTCTTCCGGTCCTAATTGCTCATAAGCATAGCCGCGTACGCTGTTGTCCCCGCCAGCGAAGAAACGTAGCGAAGGAGGCAACTGATTAAAATCATCTATATAGGTAGCGCCGGCTTCGGCTCTGGCAAGAAAACGTATATTGTCCGTAACAGGGACAACGGCTTTAAAGCCAAGTTCCACGCTGGCTAAATCGGCATCAGACAAAACTGCTTCACTTGCTGCTTTTAGTGTTACATCAAAACGAAAGCCTTTGTCGATATTCAACCTTCCATCAGCTGTCACATAGTTCCAACTGGCTTGCGGAATTAAAAACTGACTGGTTCCCGAGCTTTCACCAATTTCGAAGTCATCACGTTGCCAGTTTAATCCGTACTCGCGTCGCCATTTACCCATTGCAACAACGCTGGATGCGCCAAAGCGATATAGTCGGTTAGTTTGTCCTTCATTGTCTTTATCGGAAGCTTCCGCCCGAATCTGGTAGTAATCTGACTGCGGATTTTTGCCCGGAATAATGTAATTTGCGCCAATTCGGCTCTCTACTTCAGATAATTGTGTCATTCCCCGAAGTTGATGACCCTGCGTATTGACCCAACGGCGGTTTAGACTGGCACTAATGCGTGCTCCGGTATCGGTACCGTAACCCACACCATATTGGTACTGGTTTCTGAAGTTAGGCTCGGAGCTGACAGAGATAGGTACTGTGTGCTCTTCGGCGTTTCCCCAGTTCGGACTGACCTGAACTTGAGAGAAATATCCGCTGTCACCTAATGCTACTTGTAATTGACTGAGCTCCTGTGTGCTGTAGCCTTCGCCGTGTTCAAAAGGTACAAAGCGATGGAGCAATTCATCGTCAAGTATATCTTGTTCGAAAGTGACCTGTCCGTACTGGTAGCGTTTCCCGGAATCAAAAACGACCTCTATATCGGCGGTGTTTTCTGCGATATCAATTTCGACATTGTGCTTTAGAAAGCGAGCATCGTGATAGCCGCGCTGACTGGCTAATGACAGTAACCTGGACTTAATTTGTTCATAATTACTATGAATAAAACGTTGTTTTTCTTTGAGGCTATTATTCTCTATTATGTTGTCGAACGCCTTGTCTTCAGAGGCATCGCCCTGAATTTTCCACATGTTTTTAGCAATTTGTACCGGGTCATTCAGCTCAATTTGATAGGTGGCTGACCAGCCCCTTTCAACGGTTTCTAGTTGAGCATTCACTTCAACCTGATAATATCCGTATGGGCGAAGTGCCTTTTTGATATCCGCAGTGGCCTGTCGGTGCAGGTATCGGACTCTATAATTAGCATAGCTTTTATCTTTGTCCAGACGGGCTATTTGCAATAGCGCCATAACATTGGCGTACTCGTCCCCCTCAATACCTGAGACCTCAACTTCAACTGAAGCTTGAGCCAGAGGGCTTAGAATCAAAATACAGCAAAAAAGAATACGTCGAAAATAGAGCATTGAAGTGTTATACCAGACAAAAGGTGTCAACATAGTCGCATGCTTTAAGATTTTATGTAAATCATTAGGTTCAACTTGTTGGAGATAATATGGCGATAGAAATTACGACAGCAGAAAAGCAGTTGTTACAAAGGGTCAGTATTCCGCCACGCCCACAAACTCTGCTAACTGTCAGTAGTGAAGCCAAAAAAGACGAACCTGACGTTGCTGTTATCGCCGAATCAATTTCTGCTGATATGAGTATAGCGGCCGCTGTTTTGCAGGTTGTTAATTCTGCCGCTTATCGGCGGGCGAAAGAGGTCGATTCAATTCAACAAGCGGTGATGACATTGGGTTTTCGTCGAGTATTTCCAATTGTTCGTGCCGTTGCGCTTAAGTCGGCTTTAACCTCGGCTTATGACCTGAATGAGTTTTGGCGCTATAACGAATGGGTGGCCAGTGCGTGTGTACTGGTATCTGAATCCATTGGTCGACCTGAACTCAGAGACCATGCGTACATGCTGGGCTTGTTCCAAAGTTCTGGTATTCCGGTCATGCTGGCTGAGTTTGATGATTATGCGGAATTACTTAATGCATCAGCAAGTACGGCCTGGTCGACAGTGCAGGCTAAAGAACAAGAATTATTTCATACTACCCATACGACGATAGGCGCACTACTTGCTCAGCAATGGAAGTTGCCTAAAATTGTTGTCGAAGTTATTTATTATTTATTTGAAGACAGCTCAATTTTTATCCATTCCGAAGAGCTGGACAGTTTAACACTCGATTTGTTGGGCATATTGAAAATAGCCCGTTATGCAGTTGATATGAGAACACGCAGCCTGGCGGGTGAAGAAGAATGGCAACAAGTTCAAGACGGCGTACTGGAGCACTTTCAGGTCGATGAATTTAAGATAGAAGAAATATTACAGATAGTTCATGAAGAGCTTTTTGACGCCGAAGCTTAGTGGTAATTGTCTAATTTATCTGCAAACGGCAAGTGAACCTGCAGATATCGCTTGTCTGAATTCTCGGTGTCGGTATAATTCTTCGCTCAAGCG
>NZ_PIQC01000015.1 GCF_003987255.1 Idiomarina ramblicola | reverse complement strand
ATGTCTAAAGAAAAATTTGAACGTTCGAAGCCGCACGTAAACGTCGGCACCATTGGTCACGTTGACCACGGTAAAACAACACTAACTGCTGCTATTACAACTGTTTTGGCAAAAGTTTATGGTGGTGCGGCGAAAGACTTCGCAGCCATCGATAACGCGCCAGAAGAGAAAGAGCGTGGGATCACAATTTCAACGTCACACGTTGAGTATGACACGCCAACTCGCCACTACGCACACGTAGACTGCCCAGGGCACGCTGACTATGTAAAAAACATGATCACCGGTGCGGCGCAGATGGACGGTGCTATTTTGGTGGTAGCAGCAACAGACGGCCCAATGCCACAGACACGTGAGCACATCCTGCTTTCACGTCAGGTAGGCGTTCCTTACATCGTAGTCTTCATGAACAAATGTGACATGGTTGACGATGAAGAGCTGTTAGAGCTGGTAGAAATGGAAGTTCGTGAACTGTTGTCAGAATATGACTTCCCGGGCGACGACCTGCCGGTAGTTCAAGGTTCAGCACTGAAAGCGCTGGAAGGCGACGAAGAGTACAGCAAGAAAATTGTTGAGTTAGCGGACGCGCTGGATAACTACATTCCAGAGCCAGAGCGTGACATCGATAAGCCGTTCATCATGCCAATCGAAGACGTATTCTCGATTTCAGGTCGTGGTACCGTTGTTACCGGTCGTGTAGAGCGCGGTATTGTGCGCACAGGCGACGAGTGTGAAATCGTTGGTATGAAAGACACCACCAAGACTACTGTTACTGGTGTAGAAATGTTCCGTAAGCTGCTTGACGAAGGTCGTGCAGGCGAGAACATCGGTGCGTTGCTGCGTGGTACGAAGCGTGACGAAGTAGAGCGTGGTCAGGTACTGGCGAAGCCGGGTACAATTACTCCGCATACGAAGTTCGAAGCAGAAGTATACGTACTGAGCAAAGACGAAGGTGGCCGTCATACGCCATTCTTTAAAGGCTACCGTCCACAGTTCTACTTCCGTACAACGGACGTAACTGGTGCCGTAGAATTGCCGGAAGGCGTAGAAATGGTCATGCCTGGTGATAACCTGAAATTCGTTGTTGATTTGATTGCTCCAATCGCAATGGACGAAGGTCTGCGTTTCGCTATCCGTGAGGGTGGCCGTACCGTAGGTGCAGGCGTCGTATCAAAAATCATGGACTAATGCAGTCCGTTTGATTTTAAGAGCCCGGCTTTG
>NZ_PIQC01000014.1 GCF_003987255.1 Idiomarina ramblicola | reverse complement strand
TGAAGTGACCCCATAAAGTTGGACTCATTTCTAAGCGGCTACCAAGGCCTGATTTCGATAATCAATCGGACTCAGGCCTTTTAGTTTGAGCTTAATACGTTTGTTGTTGTAATAATCGATGTATTCTTTAATATTTTCAATGAGCTCATCGGCACTTTTAAATACTTCGTTGTGATACATCTCTGTTTTTAGTATTCCAAAGAAGTTCTCTGCCACTGCATTATCTAAACAGTTACCTTTCCTCGACATGCTTTGCTGCAAACCTTTTTCTCTCATTTGTTGTTGGTAAGTTCTATTTTGATATTGCCAACCTTGGTCAGAGTGAATGATAGGGGTTTCATGCGGCCTAAGCTTACCTATCGCTTTCTTGAGCATGTCTGTAACCAGCGGTAACGTCACGGATTTACGGACTTCATAACTGACAACTTCTTGATTAAAAAGGTCGATGACAGGGGAGAGATACACCTTCTGCTCCCCGACTTTGAACTCTGTCACATCGGTGACCCACTTTTGGTTTGGCTTATCCGCGGTAAACCTTCTTTGTACTAAATCTGGCGCAACTCGACCCACTTCACCTTTGTATGATTTATACCGCTTAGGTCTTACTTTTGACTTCAATCCGAGTTCACACATGAGTCGTTGAACACGTTTATGATTCACTGATAAGCCGGATAAACGTAGTGTAAGGGTTATTCTTCGATATCCGTAACGTCCTTTATGCGCATGGTAAATCTTCTGGATTTGGGACTTCAAAGCTTCATTAGGACATACTCGGCCCATGGATTGACGATGGTAGTAATACACACTTTTGGGTAAGCCGGTTGCTTTGAGTAAATGCTTTAAATTAAATCTCGCCTTGAGCTCATGGACCACTAGGGTCTTTTCTTTGTTTTTTTCTTTTTCGCTTGAGCCAAGGCTTCTAACTTTTTTAAGACAGCATTTTCCGCACGCAAGTAGTCTAATTCTTCCCGTAACTCTTTCTCAGTCATCTGCTCTGATGGTTTAGGCTCAGAAGGGTTATGTTTCATACGGGGCCTGCCTCTACTCTTTGGAATAAGCTCGGAGATACCCTCGAGAGAATAAAGCTTTTGCCAGTTAAATAATATACCGGGGGTAGATAAGTCGAAGTAGGCGCTGGTAAACGAAAGCGACCAGTCATTCACTCGCATCGCGGTTAACACCTTCATTTTGAAAGAAGAAGTGTAGGGATGGTCTGAATGAAGAAAACTACTTTCGCCATTAAGTCGATAAACCGACGACCAATAGCGGATCTGCCTGGATGAGACATTGAATCTGCGACCAAGCTTCCGTGAACCTTCGTATTGAGCACGTTTCGCTAATTCAAGCTTGAATGCTCTGTGATGTTTGGACATAAAAAGACCCCCAGTAATTGGAATGTCCAACTATTGGGGGTCACTTCAT
>NZ_PIQC01000013.1 GCF_003987255.1 Idiomarina ramblicola | reverse complement strand
TATTTGTAGTCTGGCGGTGACCTACTCTCGCATGGGGAGACCCCACACTACCATCGGCGCTGGTGTGTTTCACTTCTGAGTTCGGAAAGGATTCAGGTGGTGCCACACCGCTATGGCCGCCAGACATAAACTGTCACACAAAATTGTCCGGAACTATTTTGAACGCACTTTAGTGCGGCCCGTCAGGGCAAAGTTCAGGACGAACTTTGTAACATGTAAAAACTGACTGCGTCTTTTAAAGTAACGCCACTCTATTTGTTCTAATTCGGTAAAGTCGCTCGCTTGTGCGTAACGTTCCAAACACCTTGGGTGTTGTATGGTTAAGTCTCACGGGCAATTAGTACGGGTTAGCTCAACGCATTACTACGCTTCCACACCCCGCCTATCAACGTTGTAGTCTCCAACAACCCTTCAGAGCACTCTAAGTGCTAGTGAGAGCTTATCTCGAGGCTCGCTTCCCGCTTAGATGCTTTCAGCGGTTATCGATTCCGAACGTAGCTACCGGGCAATGCCATTGGCATGACAACCCGAACACCAGGGGTTCGTCCACTCCGGTCCTCTCGTACTAGGAGCAGCTCCTCTCAACTCTCAAACGCCCACGGCAGATAGGGACCGAACTGTCTCACGACGTTCTAAACCCAGCTCGCGTACCACTTTAAATGGCGAACAGCCATACCCTTGGGACCGACTTCAGCCCCAGGATGTGATGAGCCGACATCGAGGTGCCAAACACCGCCGTCGATATGAACTCTTGGGCGGTATCAGCCTGTTATCCCCGGAGTACCTTTTATCCGTTGAGCGATGGCCCTTCCATTCAGAACCACCGGATCACTATGACCTACTTTCGTATCTGCTCGACGTGTCTGTCTCGCAGTTAAGCTGGCTTCTGCCATTGCACTAACCGTACGATGTCCGACCGTACTTAGCCAACCTTCGTGCTCCTCCGTTACTCTTTGGGAGGAGACCGCCCCAGTCAAACTACCCACCAGGCACTGTCCACAACCCCGATTAGGGGCCAATGTTAGAACATCAAACATACAAGGGTGGTATTTCAAGGGTGGCTCCACATCAACTGGCGCCAATGCTTCAAAGCCTCCCACCTATCCTACACATGTAGGTTCAATGTTCAGTGCCAAGCTGTAGTAAAGGTTCACGGGGTCTTTCCGTCTAGCCGCGGGTACACAGCATCTTCACTGCGATTTCAATTTCACTGAGTCTCGGGTGGAGACAGCGTGGCCATGGTTACACCATTCGTGCAGGTCGGAACTTACCCGACAAGGAATTTCGCTACCTTAGGACCGTTATAGTTACGGCCGCCGTTTACCGGGGCTTCGATCAAGAGCTTCTCCGAAGATAACCCCATCAATTAACCTTCCGGCACCGGGCAGGTGTCACACCGTATACGTCCACTTTCGTGTTAGCACAGTGCTGTGTTTTTAATAAACAGTCCCAGCCACCTGGTCACTGCGACCACCGCCAGCTCATCACGCGAAGTGAATCACCAACAGTGGCGTACCTTCTCCCGAAGTTACGGTACTATTTTGCCTAGTTCCTTCACCCGAGTTCTCTCAAGCGCCTTAGTATTCTCTACCTGACCACCTGTGTCGGTTTGGGGTACGGTCAATGTTCATCTGAAGCTTAGAGGCTTTTCCCGGAAGCATGGCATCAATGACTTCGCACCCGTGGGTACTCGTCTCGTGTCTCGGCCTTAAGGACCCGGATTTTCCTAAACCCTCAGCCTACGCACTTTCACCGGGACTACCAACGCCCGGCTCACCTAGCCTTCTCCGTCCCCCCATCGCAATGAACATCGGTACAGGAATATTGACCTGTTTTCCATCGACTACGCGTTTCCGCCTCGCCTTAGGGGCCGACTTACCCTACCCTGATTAGCATGGGATAGGAAACCTTGGTCTTCCGGCGTGGGAGTTTTTCACTCCCATTATCGTTACTCATGTCAGCATTCGCACTTCTGATATGTCCAGCAGTCCTCTCGAACCACCTTCACCCACTTACAGAACGCTCCCCTACCCCGCATACAAAGTATGCAGCCGCAGCTTCGGTGTATGGCTTAGCCCCGTTACATCTTCCGCGCAGGCCGACTCGACTAGTGAGCTATTACGCTTTCTTTAAAGGATGGCTGCTTCTAAGCCAACCTCCTAGCTGTCTCTGCCTTCCCACATCGTTTCCCACTGAGCCATAACTTCGGGACCTTAGCTGGCGGTCTGGGTTGTTTCCCTCTTCACGACGGACGTTAGCACCCGCCGTGTGTCTCCCGGATAGCACTCATTGGTATTCGGAGTTTGCATGGGGTTGGTAAGTCGGGATGACCCCCTAGCCCAAACAGTGCTCTACCCCCAATGGTGTTCGTCCGAGGCTCTACCTAAATAGATTTCGGGGAGAACCAGCTATCTCCGGGCTTGATTAGCCTTTCACTCCTAGCCACAAGTCATCCCCTCATTTTTCAACATAAGTGGGTTCGGTCCTCCAATTGATGTTACTCAATCTTCAACCTGCTCATGGTTAGATCGCCCGGTTTCGGGTCTATACCCTGCAACTCAACGCCCAGTTAAGACTCGGTTTCCCTACGGCTTCCCTATACGGTTAACCTTGCTACAGAATATAAGTCGCTGACCCATTATACAAAAGGTACGCAGTCACGGGACGAACCCGCTCCTACTGCTTGTACGTACACGGTTTCAGGTTCTGTTTCACTCCCCTCGCCGGGGTTCTTTTCGCCTTTCCCTCACGGTACTGGTTCACTATCGGTCAGTTGGGAGTATTTAGCCTTGGAGGATGGTCCCCCCATATTCAGTCAGGATATCACGTGTCCCGACCTACTCGATTTCACTTATCATGCACCGTCACATACCGGGCTCTCACCGTCTGTGGCTCCGCTTCCCATCGGATTCTGCTAGCACAAGTTAAGCTTAAGGGCTGCTTCCCGTTCGCTCGCCGCTACTGGGGAAATCTCGGTTGATTTCTTTTCCTCCGGGTACTTAGATGTTTCAGTTCTCCGGGTTCGCTTCCTGGCACCTATTGATTCAGTGCCGGATACTCTGTAAACAGAGTGGGTTGCCCCATTCGGAAATCCATGACTCAAGTGCCTCTTACTGGCTTATCATGGCTTATCGCAAGTTAGTACGTCCTTCATCGCCTCCAACTGCCTAGGCATCCACCGTGTACGCTTAGTCACTTAACCATACAACCCGAAGGTGTCTGGCATACGTGACCAAGATTGTTTGTTCTCGCTGTACACAAGTTCGATACGCCTCTACCAAATCAGTTTGTTCAAGTAGAGTGGCATTTCTTACTTTTAATATTACAATCAGCTTTCCATGTTGTTAAAGAGCACGTAACACAAAGTTACCGGTAAACATTCTTGAGTAAGAACACTTAACGCTAACGGTTACTTAAGAGAAGAAATGGTGGAGCCAAGCGGGATCGAACCGCTGACCTCCTGCGTGCAAGGCAGGCGCTCTCCCAGCTGAGCTATGGCCCCACGGATGCTTGTCTAAAACACCGACAGCTGCGTTATGCTTCTCACTCAATCGGTCACATACCATTGAGGTATGCTCCCTCTTTCGTTCGGCGCAAGCCTTGCTCTCGGCGCTTTAGCCTGCGCATGCTGACATCGGGGTAGACCCTCTTCTCAACATCGCGG
>NZ_PIQC01000011.1 GCF_003987255.1 Idiomarina ramblicola | reverse complement strand
GCTTCGAACGTTCAAATTTTTCTTTAGACATGATATATCCTCAAACTTAAGTTAAAAGCCCGGCCTCGAAAGAACCGGACCAGACCTTACTTATTTAGCGTTACGCTCAGCCATTACTTTTTCAGCAATGTTGTTTGGTGCTTCAGAGTATTTCAGGAACTCCATAGAGTAGGATGCACGACCCTGCGTTTGAGAACGCAAGTCTGTCGCATAACCGAACATCTCTGATAGTGGTACTTGAGCATTAACTGCTTTCAAGCCACCCGGAGCTTCTTCCATACCGTCAATAAGACCGCGACGACGGTTTAAGTCACCCACGACATCACCCATAGATTCTTCCGGAGTGATGACTTCAACTTTCATCGTTGGCTCTAACAATGCTGGGTTAGCTTTTAATGCACCTTTTTTGAAGGCCATGCTACCAGCAATTTTAAACGCCATTTCAGAAGAGTCGACATCGTGGTAGGAGCCGTCATACAGCGTCGCTTTAACACCCAATACAGGATAGCCAGCCAAGACGCCTTGTTGCATCTGTTCTTGGATACCCTTGTCTACTGCAGGGATGTACTCTTTCGGTACAACACCACCCACAATTTCGTTAACGAATTTGTAAATAATGTCATCGCCGTTAGCGTCTTCTTCGATCGTCATAGGCTCAAGTTTGACCCACACGTGACCGAATTGACCGCGACCACCTGATTGACGTACGAATTTACCTTCGACTTCGACAGACTCACGAATTGCTTCACGGTAAGCAACCTGAGGCTGACCTACGTTACATTCAACCTTGAATTCACGTTTCATACGGTCAACGAGGATATCAAGGTGAAGTTCACCCATACCAGAAATGATTGTCTGGCCAGATTCTTCGTCAGTCTTAACACGGAACGATGGATCCTCTGCTGCCAGTTTACCTAAAGCAATACCCATTTTTTCCTGGTCAGCTTTAGTTTTTGGCTCTACTGCAACCGAAATAACCGGTTCAGGGAATTCCATACGCTCAAGTGTGATTTTGTTGTTCGGATCACACAGGGTGTCACCTGTTGTAACGTCTTTAAGACCAATCAGTGCCGCGATGTCACCAGCGCGAACTTCTTTGATCTCTTCACGACTGTTTGAGTGCATCTGTACCATACGGCCAACGCGTTCTTTTTTGTTCTTAACTGGGTTAACAACACCGTCACCCTGGTTCAATACACCAGAGTAAACACGAACGAACGTTAACGTACCAACAAATGGGTCCGTCGCAATTTTAAACGCCAGAGCTGAGAATGGCTCTTCATCAGACGACTTACGTACGCCTTCAGATTCATCATCCAAAATACCGGTAATAGGCTTAACTTCTGTTGGTGACGGCAAGTATTCAATAACAGCGTCAAGCACTGCCTGAACACCTTTGTTTTTGAACGCCGAACCACAAGCAACCAGACAGAGGTCATTAGCCAGAGTACGAATACGCAAGCCTTGCTTGACTTCGTCTTCTGTTAATTCACCTTCTTCAAGGTATTTGTTCATCAACTCTTCGTTAGCTTCAGCCGCGGCTTCTACTAACTCAGCGTGATATTTTTCACAGTCATCAACCATGTCAGCAGGGATATCTTCATAAGTGAATGAAGTACCCATATCTTCTTCGCTCCAGTTAATGAACTTCATTTTAACTAAGTCCACAACACCACGGAAGTTGTCTTCCGCGCCGACTGGTAACTGCATTGGAACAGCCTGAGCTGCCAAACGCGTTTTCATTTGGTGAACAACAGATAGGAAGTCTGCACCTGCACGGTCCATCTTGTTGACGAATACCATGCGAGGAACTTCATATTTGTTTGCCTGACGCCAAACTGTTTCAGTTTGAGGCTGAACACCAGATGATGCACAAAGTACAACAACAGCGCCATCAAGAACACGCAATGAACGTTCAACTTCGATGGTGAAGTCAACGTGTCCGGGAGTATCGATGATGTTGACACGATGCTCAGGGAATTGCTTGTCCATACCCTGCCAGAAACAGGTGGTAGCTGCCGACGTGATAGTAATACCACGCTCTTGTTCTTGCTCCATCCAGTCCATGGTGGCTGCACCATCGTGCACCTCACCAATTTTGTGAGACAAACCAGTATAAAACAACACACGTTCAGTAGTGGTTGTCTTACCGGCGTCTACGTGAGCACAGATACCGATGTTACGATAGCGCTCTATGGAAGTTTTACGAGCCACAATAAACTCCTTCTAGGTTAACTGTGAATTACCAGCGATAGTGAGCAAACGCTTTGTTTGCTTCAGCCATGCGGTGAACGTCTTCACGTTTCTTCACAGCAGACCCTTTGTTCTCTGATGCATCTAGCATTTCAGCTGCCAGACGCTGCGACATTGATTTTTCACCACGGGTGCGCGCTGCATCAACTAACCAGCGCATAGCCAGTGCGTTACGACGTACCGGACGAACTTCAACCGGAACTTGATACGTTGAACCACCAACACGACGAGATTTAACCTCGACCGTTGGGCGAACGTTATCTAATGCTGTATCAAAGATTTCCAGATGATCTTTACCTGACTTGTCTGCCAGGATGTCCAATGCACCGTAAATAATTTTTTCAGCGACTGCTTTTTTGCCGTCAACCATGACGACATTGATAAACTTGGCCAACAATTCAGATCCGAACTTAGGATCTGGAAGGATTTTACGTTGACCTATGACGCGTCTTCTTGGCATCTCAATATTCTCCGATTAATTCAGGGTTTTACCCAAAACGTACGACAGTTTGGCCTTACTAACGGAGAACCGTTAAGACTTAGGCCGCTTCGCGCCGTACTTAGAACGACCTTGTTTACGGTCATTAACACCAGAGCAGTCAAGTGCTCCGCGTACTGTGTGATAACGCACACCTGGCAAGTCTTTTACACGACCGCCACGAATTAGTACGACTGAGTGTTCTTGTAAGTTGTGACCTTCGCCACCGATGTACGAAGAAACTTCGTAACCGTTAGTTAAACGAACACGGCAAACTTTACGCATTGCAGAGTTCGGTTTCTTTGGCGTAGTTGTGTAAACACGGGTACATACACCGCGTTTTTGAGGGCACGCTTCAAGAGCCGGAACGTTGCTTTTAACAACGGGCTTTTGACGGCCTTTACGCACCAGCTGATTAACTGTTGCCATTCATTACTCCTAGTTTAGTTGATGTCGCTTTTTACCACGTGTAATAGAGCGTGAAAAATCGCTTTTTTCCGACCACTGAAAGTCAGATCCCGAAAATCGGGAGCCGAAATTCTAATGGTCATATTTTCACCTGTCAAGGCTATAAAAAAGAAGCCGGCACTTTTACAGTACCGGCTTCTGTACACGAACGTTAAAAACGTTCGCTAATTATTCTGCAGAATCGTCACCTGCAGAACTATTTCCAGCATTTAAGGCATCCGCTAATTGTTGCTCAGCCTGCTCTGCAGTCATATTAGGCTCGATATCAACATTCAGTTCATCCAGTCGACGCTGCATGCGCTCTTTGTGATATGAGTAACCTGTACCTGCAGGAATCAGACGACCAACAATTACGTTTTCTTTCAGTCCACGTAAGCTGTCTTTCTTACCACCAACGGCTGCTTCGGTAAGAACTCGCGTTGTTTCCTGGAACGAAGCCGCTGAAATAAAGGATTCAGTCGACAACGATGCCTTGGTAATACCCAACAACTGACGTTCAAATGTTGCTGGTACTTTACCGTCCGCTTCCGCTTTCGCGTTAGCCGCTAACACCTCTGCCATTTCAACCATCTCGCCTTCAAGCAAGTTCGTATCGCCAGCACGTAAAATCAGTGCTTTACGTAACATTTGGCGAACGATAGTTTCAATGTGCTTATCGTTAATTTTTACACCTTGCAAGCGATAAACTTCCTGCACTTCGTTAACGATGTAGTTAGCAACGGCGCTAACACCACGCAAGCGTAAAATATCGTGCGGTGCTTCAGGGCCATCGGCAATCACTTCACCTTTAGTCACTTGTTCACCTTCAAACACGTTCAGCTGACGCCACTTCGGAATCATCTCTTCGTGCTGAGTGCCGCCATCTGTCGGTGTGATCAGTAAGCGGCGTTTACCTTTGGTTTCTTTGCCGAAGGAAACCGTACCGGTTTTCTCTGCAAGAATTGCTGGTTCTTTTGGCTTACGCGCTTCGAACAAGTCAGCAACACGTGGCAGACCACCGGTAATATCGCGAGTCTTAGACCCTTCCTGCGGAATACGCGCTAAGGTATCACCAATTCTAACCTCAGAATTATCTTCCAGGTTAATGATGGCGTTACCCGGCAAGAAGTATTGTGCCGGAATGTCAGTACCTGCGATGTTGACGTCTTTACCTTTACTATCAACCAGTTTCACCATCGGACGCATGTCTTTACCGGCACTGGTACGTTGACCAGTCTCAAGTACGACAATGCTTGAAAGGCCTGTCAGCTCATCTGTTTGACGCGTCATAGTGACGCCATCAATCAAATCAACAAACTTGATACGACCTTCTACCTCGGTGATGATTGGGTGCGTGTGTGGGTCCCAGTTTGCAACAGTTTCGCCGCCATCGACTGAGTCGCCTTCACCTTTCTTCAATACTGCACCGTAAGGTACTTTATAGCGCTCGCGCTCACGGCCATACTCATCAGTCAGAGTTAACTCTGTAGAGCGTGACGTAATAACGTGTGCTTTATCGCTGTTCACAACCCATTTCGCATTGTGTAACTTGATGGTACCCGGATTTTTCACCTGGATGTTGTTTTCTGCTGTTGCACGAGACGCCGCACCACCGATGTGGAAGGTACGCATGGTTAACTGTGTACCCGGCTCACCGATTGACTGTGCTGCAATAACACCAACCGCTTCACCTTGGTTAACCATATGGCCACGAGCCAGGTCACGACCGTAACAGTGAGCACAAACACCAAAATCTGTATCACAAGTAATAACCGAGCGAACTTTCACTTCGTCAATGGAATTCTCTTCCAACAGGTCACACATTTTTTCATCAAGCAATGTGTTACGTGGAAGCAGCTCTTTCTTGCTACCCGGCTTCATAACCGGCTCACAAAGAACACGACCCAGTACACGTTCACGCAACGGCTCTACAACGTCACCACCTTCAATCAGCGGTTTCATGTAAAGACCTTCGTATGTACCACAGTCTTCTTCCATGATCACAACGTCTTGAGAAACGTCGACCAGACGACGCGTCAGATAACCTGAGTTCGCTGTCTTCAGTGCGGTATCGGCCAAACCTTTACGAGCACCGTGCGTGGAGATGAAGTACTGAAGTACGTTCAAACCTTCACGGAAGTTAGCAACGATTGGGGTTTCGATGATGGAGCCATCTGGCTTAGCCATCAAACCACGCATACCGGCCAACTGACGAATCTGCGCGGGGCTACCACGAGCGCCGGAGTCTGCCATCATAAAGACGGAGTTAAATGACGCTTGTTCTTCGTCTTCGCCATCTTTATTTTTTACAATCTCTTTCGACAGATTATCCATCATCGCTTTCGAGACTTTCTCGTTAGCGGTTGACCAAATATCGATAACTTTGTTGTATTTCTCACCAGCGGTTACCAAACCTGACTCGAACTGTTCCTGAATTTCAGCCACTTCTTCTTCTGCTGCAGAAACAATCTCTTTCTTCGCTTCAGGGATAACCATGTCATTGATACCGACCGAACTACCTGAAACCATTGCGTAATGGAAACCGGTATACATAATTTGGTCAGCAAAAATAACCGTGTCTTTCAAACCAAGGTCGCGATAAGCCTTATTCAACATACGGCCGATAGGTTTTTTACCCATAGCCTGATTGATCAATTCAAAAGACAAGCCTTCTGGCATAATCAATGACAGGATTGCACGACCACAGGTGGTGTCACGCAATTCTGTTTTGGTAGTACGGTTACCGTCATCGTCAACTGTCGTATCAGTGATACGTACCTTAACGCGGCTATGTAATTCTACCTGACCCGTACGATAAGCCTTCTCTGCTTCGTTCGGATCTTTAAAGATCATACCTTCGCCTTTGCCGTTGATTTTTTCTTTGGTCATATAATACAGACCAAGTACAACGTCCTGCGAAGGAACGATAATTGGATCACCACTTGCCGGCGACAGCACGTTGTTGGTTGACATCATCAACGCACGTGCTTCCAACTGAGCTTCTAAAGTCAATGGCAAGTGCACAGCCATTTGGTCACCGTCAAAGTCGGCGTTATAAGCCGCACAGACCAATGGATGCAATTGAATCGCTTTACCTTCAATCAGTACCGGTTCAAACGCCTGGATACCCAAGCGGTGAAGTGTTGGTGCACGGTTAAGCAGTACTGGGTGCTCTTTGATGACTTCATCAAGTACATCCCAAACTTCTGCTGTTTCACGCTCAACCATTTTCTTCGCTGCTTTAATGGTTGTCGCTAAACCACGGCGCTCTAATTTACCGTAGATAAATGGCTTGAACAGTTCCAGAGCCATCTTCTTAGGTAGACCACACTGGTGCAGGCGCAATTTAGGACCAACGGTGATAACCGAACGGCCTGAGTAGTCAACACGTTTACCCAGCAAGTTCTGACGGAAACGACCCTGTTTACCTTTGATCATGTCGGCCAAAGATTTCAGAGGACGCTTGTTGGAACCGGTAATAGCACGACCACGACGGCCGTTATCTAACAACGCATCAACTGCTTCCTGAAGCATACGTTTTTCATTGCGCACAATAATATCTGGTGCAGCAAGGTCTAACAGACGCTTCAAACGGTTATTACGGTTAATAACGCGGCGGTACAAGTCGTTAAGATCGGATGTAGCGAAACGACCACCGTCAAGCGGTACCAACGGACGTAAGTCTGGTGGCAGAATTGGAAGCACTTTTAAAATCATCCATTCAGGCTTGTTATTCGATGCCTGGAATGCTTCAAGTAACTTCAGTCGTTTGCTAATTTTCTTACGCTTGGTTTCTGAGTTGGTCTCAGGTAACTCTTCACGCAATTTTTGTACATCACCATCGATATCAACAGCACGTAACAGATCCAGAACGGCTTCTGCACCCATTTTTGCGTCGAACTCATCACCGTGCTCTTCAAGCGCGTCTAGATATTCGTCTTCAGTCAGGATTTGCCCCTGCTCAAGAGACGTTAAGCCGCCTTCAGTCACCACGTAAGATTCGAAATATAGTACACGTTCGATGTCACGCAGCGTCATATCCAGCATTAAACCAATACGCGACGGTAATGATTTAAGGAACCAGATGTGTGCAACCGGGCTGGCCAGCTCAATGTGACCCATACGCTCACGACGTACCTTGGTCAGTGTCACTTCAACGCCACACTTCTCACAGATAACACCACGGTGCTTCAGGCGCTTGTATTTACCACACAAGCATTCGTAATCTTTTACCGGCCCAAAAATACGAGCACAGAACAAACCATCACGTTCTGGTTTAAAGGTACGGTAATTAATAGTTTCAGGTTTTTTCACCTCACCATATGACCAACTACGGATCATATCTGGAGACGAAAGAGCGATGCGAATACCATCAAACTCTTCTGCCTGATTCGTCGGCTTTAAAAGCTTCAGCAAGTCTTTCACGATTTATCTCCTGTCGGAGTTCAACCTACGGGGAGCGCAAGCACTCCCCCAATTTATTCCAGCAACAGCGTCTTAGTTCTGTTCTAGCTCGATATTGATGCCCAGCGAGCGGATTTCTTTCAACAGTACGTTGAAGGACTCCGGCATTCCCGCTTCCATCTGCAAGTTGTTGTCAACAATGTTTTTATACATCTTCGTACGACCGTTCACGTCGTCCGACTTCACTGTCAACATTTCTTGCAAGGTATAAGCCGCACCATATGCTTCCAATGCCCAGACTTCCATCTCACCGAAGCGCTGACCACCAAACTGAGCTTTACCACCCAGTGGTTGTTGAGTAACCAAGCTGTACGAGCCAGTTGAACGTGCGTGCATCTTATCGTCGACCAAGTGGTTCAGTTTGAGCATATACATGTAACCAACGGTTACGTCACGCTCAAATTTATCACCAGTACGACCGTCAAATAACGGAATCTGACCAGATTCAGGTATGTCTGCAAGCTTCAACAGTGCTTTAATCTCTTCCTCTACTGCACCATCAAATACTGGTGTAGCAGTCGGTAGACCGGCTTTCAAGTTACCGGCTAAACGCATCACTTCATCATCAGAAAACTCGCCAATATCCACTTTCTGACGGCTTTCACCTAAGTCATAAACTTCTTGTAAGAAGTCACGTAGCTCTTTGATAGCACGTTGCTGTTTCAGCATTTTTTCGATCTTGCTACCAATACCGCGAGCTGCCATGCCTAAGTGTGTCTCGAGGATCTGACCGATGTTCATCCGCGAAGGTACACCCAGCGGGTTCAATACGATATCGACCGGGTTCCCTTCGTCATCATGTGGCATATCTTCCACAGGAATGATGGTTGAGATAACACCTTTGTTACCGTGACGGCCAGCCAGTTTATCACCAGGCTGAATGCTACGACGTACCGCTAAGTAAACCTTAACAATTTTCAGAACACCCGGTGCTAAGTCGTCACCTTGAGTGATCTTACGGCGCTTAGTTTCAAACTTAGTATCAAAGTCTTCACGAATTTGCTGATACTGTTCGGCAATTTGCTCTAACTGAGCTTGAGCGTCTTCGTTACCTAAGTCCTGTGTTAACCAATTTGCACGATCCAGGCTAGCCAGCTTGGCTTCATCAAAGCCATTGCTTAACAACAGATTACGAGCACGGTTGTAAATACCTTCTTCAAGAATCTTAAATTCTTCTGTCAGGTCTTTCTTAACCTTAGCTAACTGCATTTCTTCAATCGCTACCGCACGCTTATCTTTTTCTACGCCGTCACGAGTGAATACTTGCACGTCAATAACCGTACCGTTAACACCATTTGGAACACGCAGTGAGCTGTCTTTAACATCAGACGCTTTCTCACCGAAGATAGCTCGCAAGAGTTTCTCTTCTGGTGTTAACTGCGTTTCACCTTTAGGTGTTACTTTACCAACCAGAATGTCGCCGCCGTTAACTTCTGCACCTACGTAAACTACACCAGACTCATCCAGTTTGCCTAATGCAGACTCACCAACGTTTGGAATATCAGAGGTAATTTCCTCAGCACCTAACTTGGTATCACGAGCAACACAATTCAGTTCTTGAATATGAATGGTTGTCATCCGATCTTCTTGCGCGACACGCTCAGAAATCAGAATCGAATCCTCGAAGTTATAACCGTTCCACGGCATGAAGGCCACGCGCATGTTCTGACCCAGTGCTAATTCACCTAAGTCAGTTGACGGACCGTCAGCTAAAACGTCACCGAGCGTTACAGGTTCACCTGGGTTCACGGTAGGCTTCTGGTTAATACAAGTGTTCTGGTTCGAACGCGTGTACTTAGTCAGGTTATAAATATCGATGCCCGCTTCACCTGGGACCATTTCTTCTTCGTTAACCTTAACCACGATTCGACTGGCGTCGACGTAATCGACCACGCCGCCACGCTTAGCAACAACGGTCACACCAGAGTCAACAGCGATAGTGCGTTCGATGCCTGTACCGACTAACGGCTTATCAGCGCGAAGTGTTGGTACGGCCTGACGCTGCATGTTCGAGCCCATCAGCGCTCGGTTAGCATCATCGTGTTCAAGGAACGGAATCATACTTGCTGCAATAGAAACGATTTGCTGAGGTGCAACGTCCATGTACTGGACCTGCTCTTTACTCATCAGCGTAAATTCGTTTTTATGACGACAAGGAACTAAATCTTCCGTCAACTCGCCTTTATCGTTCAGACCTACGTTCGCCTGTGCGATAACGTAATTGCCTTCTTCGATAGCCGACAAATAATTCACGTCGTCTGTTACAACACCGTTCTCAATGCGACGATAAGGCGTTTCTAAAAAGCCGTATTCGTTTGTGCGCGAGAATGTCGACAACGAGTTGATCAGACCGATGTTCGGTCCTTCTGGTGTTTCGATTGGACACAAACGACCATAGTGCGTCGGATGTACGTCACGAACTTCGAAGCCTGCACGTTCACGAGTCAAACCACCCGGACCTAAAGCAGAGATACGACGTTTGTGCGTCACTTCTGACAGTGGGTTGTTCTGGTCCATGAACTGCGACAATTGGCTGGAACCAAAGAACTCTTTAACCGCGGCACTAATAGGCTTCGCGTTAATCAGGTCTTGTGGCATGGTGTTATCTAAATCACCCAGCGACAAGCGTTCTTTAACCGCACGTTCTACACGTACCAGGCCGACGCGGAATTGGTTCTCTGCCATTTCGCCGACTGAACGTATACGACGGTTACCCAGGTGATCGATGTCATCAACTTCATCTAAACCGTTACGGATTTCGATGAGCTTTTTCATGACTTCGACGATGTCTTCTCTGGACAACGTGTTATCACCGCTTAAGTCTTCACGACCTAAACGACGATTAAACTTCATGCGACCGACTGTTGATAAATCGTAGCGTTCTTCGCTGAAGAACAAGTTATCAAACAGAGTTTCTGCAGCTTCACGCGTTGGTGGCTCGCCCGGGCGCATCATGCGATAGATTTCAACCAAAGCTTCTAAGCGATTGTTACTTGAATCTACACGCAAGGTTTCGCTCATGTAGGGACCGTGATCCAAATCATTCACGAACAGCGTTTCAATTTTCTTAATACCCGCTTCGCTAAGCTCGGCGATAAGCTCAAGTGTCAGCACGTCATTTGCGTGACCAACCACTTCGCCAGTTTTCTTATTCGCGTAGTCTTTCGCTAATACTTTTCCGACCATGTACTCTGCCGGCACTTCCATCTCTTTAATATCCAGCTGTTCTAACTGGCGGATGTGACGTGCGGTGATACGACGGCCTTTTTCGACCAGCACTTCGCCTTCAGCACCTTTAATGTCAAACTTGGCAGTTTCGCCACGCAGACGCTCAGGCACTAACTGCATCTTCACCTTAGTCTTAAGGATCTCGAAGTACGTAGTGTCGAAGAACATATCGAGAATTTCTTCGGTGCTGTATTCCAGTGCACGAAGAATAATTGACGCCGGTAATTTACGACGACGGTCGATACGTACAAAAACGTTGTCTTTAGGATCAAACTCAAAATCCAACCAAGAGCCACGGTAAGGAATAACACGCGCGTTATACAGGACTTTACCTGACGAGTGAGATTTACCTTTGTCGTGATCAAAGAACACACCTGGTGAACGGTGGAGCTGAGAAACGATAACTCGCTCTGTGCCATTGATAACGAAGGTTCCGTTTTCTGTCATTAACGGAATTTCGCCCATGTACACTTCTTGTTCTTTGATGTCTTTAACTGTACCGGCAGCTGCTTCTTTATCAAACAGCACCAGACGCAGCTTCACACGCAATGGTGCTGAGTAGGTAATGCCACGGATTTGACATTCTTCAACGTCAAACGCCGGCTCACCCATGTGATAACTGACGTACTGCAGTTCCGCATTACCAGAATAACTGGCAATAGGAAAGACCGAACGAAAAGCCGCTTCCAGACCATTATTGGCTTCTGGATCGACTTCAATAAATTTCTTAAATGAATCAAGCTGCATAGACAGCAAATAAGGAACTTCTAAGACCTGAGGTCGTTTACCGAAATCCTTACGAATACGTTTTTTTTCAGAGTAGGAGTACGCCATGGGGTTCCTCAGCTAGCTGATTGATGACCCTAACCAACGAGTGGTTCGATGGTTAAAAACAGATTAATCTTTTATCTGTCGATCCCGTTGTTATTTTTTCGCTCATCTGTATCCAACGTCGGGCAAAATGATACAAGCGATACAGCGCAAAAAGGCTGGTGGTTAATTAACCACCAGCCCAAGGCCTAAAAGGCCATATGTCGTACAAAAGTGAAATTACTTAACTTCAACTTCCGCACCAGCTTCTTCAAGCTGCTTTTTCAGCTCTTCAGCTTCGTCTTTGCTTACACCTTCTTTAACTGCTACTGGTGCAGACTCAACCATAGCTTTAGCTTCTTTCAAGCCAAGGCCAGTTGCGCCGCGAACAGCTTTGATAGCGGAAACTTTGTTTGCGCCAGCTGCTTTCAGTACTACGTCAAATTCAGTTTGTTCTTCAGCTGCAGCTTCGCCGCCTGCTGCTGGAGCAGCTACTGCTACTGCTGCAGATGCGTCAACGCCGAACTTTTCTTCAGCTGCTTCGATCAGTTCAACCAGTTCCATTACTGGCATTTCAGCGATCGCGTTTAAGATGTCGTCTTTAGTCAGAGCCATTACTCTAAACTCCTGGGTTTATAATTACAAAAAAATGGTTAAAAAACCAACGTATTATTTAGCGTCTTTAATTGCTGCCAACGTTCTAACGAACTTGCTAGGTACTTCGTTAACTGTTTTAACGAATTTGCTAACTGGTTCTTTGAAGGTGGCGAGCAATTTAGCCAATGCTTCGTCACGAGTCGGAAGTGAAGCAACTGCGTCCAATTTTTCTGGACCCATGATGCCGTTACCGATTGACAGAGCTGTCACTTGCAAGTTCTTGTTTTCTTTTGAGAAATCTTGGAACAAACGAGCTGATGTGCCCGGAGCGTCCATTGAAAACCCATAAACAAGAGGTCCTTTAAGTGCATCGCCCATGTCTTCAAACTGAGTGCCCTCAAAAGCGCGTTTTGCTAGCGTATTTCGTACAACTTTAACGAAAATACCCTGCTCGCGAGCTTTTTTGCGCAGCGCAGTCATATCGGCTACTTCGATGCCTCGATATTCAGCAACGGTGACGGCTAGCGCATTTGAAGCAACGTCGTTAACTTCCTTAACGATGGCTTTCTTTCCGGCTAAACCAATTGCCACTGATATCACCTCGTTTTCAATTTGGGACCGAAGTCCCTCGTTACAATTAGGTGGGATAAACCCCACCGCGTTGTCACGGTGATTCTCTACCCAGAGAGCCTGAGTCGGATATCACCATCTGCGTAGGAAATTAAGTGCCACTACTCGATATTCTGAGATTCTCGCGGTACACCTACGGTCTTGGACGGGAGCCTTGTTTTGCTGCGCCTTAGCAACGCCACGGCAGCTCCAACCCATAAACCATTACACTGACTTTTTAACTGGCGCGAATTAAACCGCTGCTACAGTTGCCTGGTCAATGCTAACACCAGCGCCCATTGTCGTAGACAGGCTGATGCGTTTTAAGTAAACACCTTTAGCTGAAGAAGGCTTCGCTTTCTTAAGAGCCGCCAACAATGCTTCAAGGTTTTCTTTCAATTTGTCATTATCGAAATCGACACGGCCGATTGTTGCGTGAACAATACCGTTTTTGTCGTTACGATAACGAACCTGACCCGCTTTAGCGTTTTTAACCGCTGTTGCTACGTCAGGCGTTACTGTACCTGTTTTCGGGTTAGGCATCAGGCCACGTGGACCTAAGATTTGACCTAATTGACCAACAACACGCATTGCGTCAGGTGATGCGACGACTACGTCGAAGTTCATTTCACCTTTCTTAACTTGTGCCGCTAAGTCTTCCATACCGACGATATCTGCACCCGCTTCTTTCGCTTTTTCTGCATTATCACCTGAAGTGAATACAGCAACACGAACGTCACGGCCAGTACCGTTTGGCAGTACCGTAGCACCACGAACGTTTTGGTCAGATTTACGAGCATCGATGCCTAAGTTTACTGCAACATCAACACTTTCAGTGAATTTTGCCGTTGCTAACTCTTTTAACAGAGTGATTGCTTCATTCACATCGTAATCGCGGGCTTCAACTTTCTCTGCGATCATACGAGCGCGTTTTGTTAATTTAGCCATTGATTAGCCCTCCACGTTCAAGCCCATCGCGCGAGCAGAGCCGGCGATAGTGCGTACAGCTGCGTCCATATCGGCAGCAGTCAAGTCTGGTTCTTTCGTTTTCGCAATTTCTTCTAACTGCGCGCGAGTTACCGTACCAACTTTCTTGGTGTTCGGCTCGCCTGAACCACTTTTGATACCAGCCGCTTTCTTCAATAAGAAAGACGCAGGAGGCGTTTTGGTAATAAATGTGAATGAACGGTCTTCGAATACTGTAATTTCGACAGGAACCGGAGCACCTTTTTCCAGGCTATCGGTCTGCGCGTTAAACGCTTTACAGAATTCCATGATGTTCACACCGTGCTGACCCAATGCAGGACCAACTGGCGGTGACGGGTTAGCTGAACCAGCAGCTACCTGTAATTTGATAATGGCCGATACTTTCTTCGCCATGATAATTACCTCTGTTGTGGGTTTAACGCCTCGTAACTTTTCAGAGGAAAGTTACTCCAACGGCTTCCCGTTAAAAAAGGACGCGAATTATAAGTGACTTCGCGCCATAGATCAATCTTTGTCTTGCTGCTTTTTTGATCAGGCTTTTTCTATCTGACCAAACTCAAGCTCAACTGGAGTTGCCCGGCCGAAGATCGAAACCGATACCGTAACACGGCTCTTCTCGTAATCGACTTCCTCAACCGTACCATTGAAGTCGGCAAATGGTCCGTCGTTAACGCGGACGACTTCACCAGGTTCAAATAACGTTTTCGGCTTAGGCTTATCTGCCGAATCTTGTAAGCGATCCAAAATGGCGTCGGCTTCTTTCTTTGAGATAGGAGTAGGACGGTCGCTACTGCCACCAATAAAGCCAAGTACACGAGGCACACTCTTAATTAGGTGCCATGCGTCTTCATCCATGTCCATTTCAACCAGCACATAACCCGGGAAGAATTTGCGCTCACTTTTACGGCGGACACCGCCACGCATTTCAACCACTTCTTCTTTTGGCACCAGAATCTCACCGAACTTATCTTCCATGCCATGCATTTTGATGTGTTCTTTCAGAGATTCCGCAACTCGTGCCTCATAACCGGAAAAAGCTTGTACGACGTACCAACGTTTCTGTTCGCTCATAGTTAAAACTCCAGTCCGGTTAGGAAGCCAACGAGGCGCACCAGGATGCCATCAAGGCCCCAAAGAATAAGTGCCACAATGACAGTCGCAATAACAACAATCAGTGTTGTCTGAGTAGCTTCCTGACGCGAAGGCCAAACGACCTTTCGTACTTCGGTACGGCTCTCTTTAGCAAACGTCAGGAATGTTCTTCCCTTAGTCGTCGTGCTGGCAAAGAAACCTGCTAAGGCCACTAAAATAACCACAGCAATTGCACGGTATAAAACCGACAACTCTTCGGTGTAATAGTGATTACCGCCAATAGCAACAACTAAAAGGGCGATTGCGATTATCCATTTCAAACTGTTCAACGAACTGCTTTGCGTCTCGTTATTTGCGCTCATTCTTTAATCCTAGTTGCGACCGGTCTTCGCTTTGAATCAATAAAATCTGGCAGGGGCGGAGGGATTCGAACCCCCAA
>NZ_PIQC01000010.1 GCF_003987255.1 Idiomarina ramblicola | reverse complement strand
AGACCCCGGTGCTAACGCGCCGGGGTTTTTTATGTCTGCAACAAATTCGTTAACCTGAAATTAGAACGAGTGAGTTGACTCCCTCCATAACAAGCTTGAAGCCTGAATCAGACCAGCCTACCATTTGTTCACCCCTTCCAGATTAATAATCTTAATCTTTGTTTCTAATTTTTAGAAAATAAATGGTCATATTTACTGATATTCATTTCATATAATTGGACTAAGATACTATTTGTACGAACGAAAGAGACGAAAGTGATGCTTAGAAATACACAGACAGGCTACGGCTTCATTACCATTGTCATTCATTGGCTAACGGCTTTGATAGTCATAGGTCTTTTTGCCTTAGGGTGGTGGATGCTTACCCTCACCTACTACGATGAGTGGTATCGGCTGGGGCCCTGGTGGCATAAGTCGTTCGGTATCGTATTACTTATTGTAACGATTTTGCGGGTAGCCTGGACTTTATTGAATACCAAGCCTAAACCTTTAGGCAGTAAGTTTGAACGTATCGGTGCTAAAGCGGGTCATCTCTTACTTTACTTACTGCTGTTCACGGTCATGATCAGCGGCTTTTTGATATCGACTGCAGACGGCAGTTCTATCAGTGTTTTTGATTGGTTTTCGGTGCCCGCTGTTATTACAAATTTACCGGAGCAGGCAGATATTGCAGGCGAAGTACATTGGTATTCAGCACTGGCGTTAGTCATTTTAGCCGGCGGTCATACTCTGGCCGCGCTGAAACATCACTTTATTAATAAAGACAGTACCCTGATTCGAATGTTTGGAAAAACTAAGAGGAAATGATGATGAAAAAGACATTAATTGCGGCCGCTTTGGCGGGTAGTACATTATTCACTTCCGCTGCTATGGCGGAAGACTATAAAATTGATACTGAAGGTCAACACGCCTTTATTCAATTTAAAATCAGCCATTTAGGCTATAGCTGGCTTTACGGTCGTTTTAACGACTTTGAAGGTTCTTTCAGTTACGACGAGAACGCGCCTGAAAATGCGTCGGTTAACGTAACAATTGATACATCCAGCGTAGATACTAATCACGCGGAGCGTGACAAACATTTACGCGGAGACGACTTTTTAAGCGTGTCTGATCACCCTACTGCTACGTTCAAAAGCACGAAATACGTGCCGGATGATGATGACGAAGGTGAAGGTACTCTGCATGGCGAATTTACTCTAAATGGAGTGACTAAAGAGATAGCCATTGAAGTTGAACATGTTGGTGCCGGTGAAGATCCCTGGGGCGGTTTCCGTCGCGGTTTTGAAGGTGAAGTCGACTTAACCTTAGCGGACTATGGAATTGACTATAATTTAGGTCCCGCGGCTAAAGAAGTTGAGTTGACGCTGTCTATTGAAGGCGTACGCCAATAAATAACAGCATCAACGACAGTAAAACTAGTGAGCTAACGCCTCTTTGTAGGCGTTAGCTGCTAACTGGCTGTCACCAAGGGCATGATAAGCATCGCCTAATAAGCGGTAAACATGACTGCTTGGCTCAATCTCTGCCAGTTTCTTCAATGCACGTTGTGCTAAAGAAAAGTCCTGATTATCCATAGCAATTTGGGCCAGAGCATACAGGTAATCCCTATTCTCAGGATCCTGCTTCAACTGAGCTTGTACAAACTCCAGTAACTTTTCTGATTTTGCATTAAATAAATGCAAAGAGTTGACGGCTGCAGGCTGCAGATCACCTCTTTTAAGCCCTTTTAAAATAACCCGTGCGGATATTTCATGATCACCTAAATGCTTCAGTGCGGCCGCATAACTTAAACGAATAGTGGCATCCGTGCGCTGCTTACTTGGTAAGCTACGCCATTCATTATATAAGATCTCGTTACTTCTACGCCCTTCTGCTACAAAGCGTTCGAAGTAAACTTGATACTCAAGGCGCTCAAACTCGGCAGGAGCCAAATCCGTTACTTGGCGCAACTCCGGTAGTAAGTCTTTTAACTGTTGCCAGTCTCCTGACGCCTTAAAGACTCTGTAAGCTAACTTAAGAACATGAGCAGAATGCGATTTGCTTTGCAGCAAGCTTCGCATCTTGTTATCCGCCTTTGCCGGGTCTGTTTTAAGTTGTTGTTCAATGACGACCAGTTGCAGTAGGGTATCCGCATTTTCATAAAACTTACCCGCTTCTTCCTGCCAGTAAGTTGCTTTGCCTGCGTCTTTATTGAGACATGAGGCAAGGGTGGTTAACGCAGCAACATTATTATCTGGTGATTTTTTATAAGCCTTAGAAAAGCTCTCAGTCGCTTTACTGGGCTCATCATTCAGTAATTCGCGTATTCCCTGTTGAAATATTGTCTGGGCTTTACGTTCGCTACGATTAGCCAGCCATTTTCTGCCCTGCCGAGTTTTACTGAGTAACCGACGGAGTAAAGAAACAATAACCGCTAATAGGGCAACCGCAACAATGGTAACGACAAACAAGCCTACCACCGTGGTTTCAATCGCTACGCCGGCAAACTGAACTAAAACATAACCCGCGTTACCGGACGCTAAAGGGCCGACAATGGCTCCCAAAATGATGATAACAACCAGCGCAATAATCCATTTCATGACGCATCTCCCTGCTCAATAGCCTGAGCAATGAAGTTCAGAGACTCGAGTTCTTGCAGATTTTTTTGTTCAAAATCTTCCTGGCTGAGTGACTGAATGCGTGTCACAACATCTTGTGTCGCCGCTTTATCGCCTTTCACCTGTAAAATGAGCTCAGATAACTGCTCTAAATAGCGTTGCCACAGTGCCGCATTATTCTCCACGGCAGCTTGCTGAGCCAGTGTGAAAATTAATTGAATGCGTTCATTGATTGCCGTGCGCTGAGTGGCATTTAACAGCGGCTCAGGGTCACTTTCTACCGGTTGAATACGGATAAAATTATCCAGAAATGACTGCCAGTTCGCATTCAGGTTGGTCTGCCAGTCACCGACATCACCGCTAACATCCTGACTATCAGAGCTCAATCGTTGTTGGTTATTGTTCACCTTATCCGGAAGGTCAGATACACGTTGTTGTAACCCGACTAACTGCAATGCAAGGTCAGTGTTATCCGCTTTTACAACCGCGTTCACTCGTTCGATATCGCCAGCCAGTTTTTCGCGGGTACGAATCGCGTCGCGGCTGTCGATACCCACTAACTGTTGGTCGGCCAGTTTTAAAAGTTGCAGAGCTGCTTTGTAATCGTCCTGACTCCACATCATTCGTGCGGCTGAAGATAAGGTCTGCTTTATTTCCACTAAGCGCCAGTAAGCCGCTTTTTCGGCCGGTGTTTCACGCATGTCATCGCGCAAATCCTCAATATTCTGACGCAAACTGGTTAATTCGCGCTCTAACTGTTGATCGGTGTTACTTAACTTATCCAGCTCGCGGGCCTGAACGGTGTTTTGTAACTGTTGCTCTAAATTAGCAATTGAACGCTCCAGTTGATTAAAGCGTGTTTCAACCGGGTCCTCTTTGGGTTGCTCGACAACCTGTTCCGAATCGGTATTAAACAAGGCTGGGAAACGGGTATAGCCCCAATATGCGGCAACAACAATAGCGACTAAAACGATAAGCCATAACAGCCGTTTAAAGAACCGGCCGCTACTTTTTTTCGCCGTGATTGTTTCCTCTTCGGCGATCTGGTCGTTATCTTTTAACTCTTCGTTTTCTACTTTATTCTCTTCAGTCATGAGTTTTTCCATCCGCTATTAGCGCATTCATTAATATGGCGTCCGCAGCACTGCCCGTTACTTTGATATTGTCTGATTGTCCAAAAGGAATCAAACCTTTCAGGCGATGACTCGGCACTATCCATTGACAATTATCCAGCCATGTCAGTGCAGAGTGTGGCATGGATGACAAAAAGTATCCCAGTTGTTCCGCGCTGGTAACAACAATAGTACCAACCGACTTTATCCACTGCTGAACCAGTTCAGGGTTGTTCATTGTGAGTTGTTTACGGCGATAAACCTCCCAGTAATCAACCGAAGCGCCACGTGCACGCAAGGAATCAGCGAGTAACTCACGGCCGCCCTCGCCGCGAATAATTAACCAGTTTTGTTGTTCCAGTTTTTGCAATTCAGACAAGTCCAACAGCCCTTCGGACTGATGTATCAAGGTTGGGCAACTTACCGGCGTGTTTAAGAGCTTTGCAGCAAAAGAAGCGGTTCCGGGACCAACAGCGTAATAGTTGGAAGGAACACCGGTAAAGCCTGCTTTTGCTGCATAATGTGCCGCGTTTTTGCTGACAATAACAATACCATCCCAATGCTGTTGCTTAAGGTCGGTTAACTGCCTTTTATTCACAGGTAAGGGCTCAATTTCAATAAAACTGTGAACAAAGCACTCTTTACCGGCCTCTTCTAGTCGTTGGGTAAAGGCGTCCGGTGTATTGCCCGGGCGCAACAGTAAAACGGCTTTATGAGTGATTGGATTCACTGTCATAGACTGCACTCAGAATTTCGGCTGCACCTTGTTTAAGTAACCGCTCAGCAAGCTCTGAACCTAGTTTTTCAGCGTCGGACGCCGGGCCGCGCACTTCATCACGAAGCACCTTGCCGCCGTCAGGCTCTCCAACCAAGCCGCGTAAATAGACTTCGTCACCGTCGAGCTCTGCATAAGCGCCAATAGGCACCTGACAACCGCCATCCAAACCACGATTCATTGCCCGTTCGGCCAGTACCCGAATGCGGGTTTCTTGACATTGTAATGGTGCCAGTAAGGCTTTCATTTCATTGTCATCGCTGCGGCATTCAATACCCAGTGCACCCTGACCATTGGCTGGTAAAGACTGCTCGACCGGAATAAAAGACGTAATGCGGTCGCCCAGCTCCAGACGGATGAGGCCCGATGCTGCCAGGATAATGGCATCAAATTCGCCGTCATCTAGTTTGCGTAAACGCGTCTGAACATTGCCGCGCAAATCTTTTATCACTAGGTGCGGAAACTGCTCTTTTACCTGGCAACGGCGGCGCAAACTGCACGTTCCGACCACTGCGCCTTCCGGCAGCTCATTCAGATTTTTGTAATGATTGGAAACGAACGCATCGCGCGGATCTTCGCGTTCGCAAATGGTGTGAAGCTCCAGCCCCGGCGGGAACTCAACCGGTAAGTCTTTCATGCTATGTACAGCAATATCGGCTCGTCCTTCCAGCATAGCCACTTCCAGCTCTTTTACGAATAAACCTTTACCACCAATTTTTGCCAGCGGAGTATCCAGAATGACATCGCCTTTGGTGGACATAGGAACCAGCTCGACCGAAAGTCCCGGATGCAGCTCTTCAAGGCGTTGTTGAATGTGTTCAGCCTGCCATAAAGCCAGCTTGCTTTTGCGTGTTGCAATTCTAACGCGTTGGGTCATTCGTTTTCCTTTACGACGATTAATGACTTTTTAGGTATCTGGTGCGATGATAGGCACCAGAGAAACCCAAACGGAATACCTATAGTTTAGCGATGTTTAGTCGAATTGTAATCAAGACGCTGGTGCTATCAGCCATTTTAATGACTTTAGTGGGCTGTGGTCAGAAAGGCCCACTGACGCCTGAGCCTATGCCAGAGCAAAATACACCTGCAGAGCCGCCGGCGGAAGACAAAGAATGAGCGAATTAATTGACTACAAAAATGGTCAGTTTCATATTGAAAACTGCGATGCCGAGAGTCTTATTGAGCGTTTTAGCTCGCCTTTGTATGTTTATTCCAAAGGTCAGATTCTAAAAAACTGGCGCGAATTTCAGCAATACTGGCCCGTACCTCACAAGCTGTGCTACGCGGTAAAAGCCAATAGCAACTTAGCTATTCTGCAGTTATTGGCTGAACATGGTGCAGGTTTTGATATTGTCTCCGGTGGCGAGCTTCAGCGTGTATTAATGGCCGGCGGCAGAGCCGAAGAGATTGTTTTTTCTGGTGTGGCGAAGTCAAAAGAAGAAATTATTATGGCGCTCGAAGCGGGCATTGGCTGCTTTAACGTGGAATCCGAGGCGGAGCTTGAGCGTATTCAGGACATTGCTGCTGCCATGGACAAACAGGCACCAGTATCGTTAAGAGTGAACCCCGATGTTGATGCCAAAACGCATCCGTACATTGCCACAGGCATGAAAGCCAATAAGTTTGGCATCAGCATGTCATTGGCTAAGCCGGTGTTTCTTAAGGCGCATAGCTTACCCAATATTAATTTGATTGGTGCGGACTGTCACATTGGCTCGCAGATAATGACGGCTGAGCCTTTCCTCGACGCCGCGCAGCGCATGTTTAACTTAGTTTCGGAACTGGAAGAAGACGGTATCCAGCTGACACACCTGGATTTAGGCGGTGGCTTCGGGGTCGCTTATCAGCCGGAAGAGCCGCTGGATAAAGCCTTTTACTTAAAAGAGCTGGTTAAATTAGCCGAGAATTACCCGCAAATTACGTTGTTACTGGAACCCGGTCGCGCTATTACGGCGGACGCTGGTGTTTTGCTGACAACGGTCGAATACATTAAACCCTCAGACGATAAGAATTTTGTACTGGTGGACGCGGGCATGAACGACTTATTGCGTCCGTCTTTGTATCAGGCCTGGCACGACATTTTACCGGCTCATGAAAATAAGCGTGGCGGCGACCAATTGAATGATATCGTCGGCCCGGTGTGTGAAACCGGTGACTTTTTCGGACACGCACGGCATTTAAATGTGCAACAGGGTGACGTACTGGCTGTTAAACACGCCGGCGCCTATGGTTTCACTATGGCATCAAATTACAACAGTCGCGGGCGTCCGCCCGAGGTTTTGGTCTCTGGCGAAAATGCTACACTGATCCGCGAACGTGAGAGCTTTAACGATCTCGTCCGGGGCGAGCACTTGTTACACCAGGAAGGCCAATAAAAATGTTATTACATTTTTCAAAAATGCACGGGCTCGGAAACGATTTCATGGTGGTCGATAACGTCACGCAAAACTTATATGTGAATCCGGAGCAAATTCGCCGCTGGGCGAACCGGCATACCGGCATTGGTTTCGACCAAATGCTGTTAGTTGAGCCACCGTATGACCCTGATCTGGACTTTCATTACCGTATTTTTAACGCAGACGGCAGCGAAGTCGCGCAATGTGGTAACGGGGCCCGCTGCTTCGCAAAGTTTGTCAAAGCCAAAGGCTTAAGCAACAAAAACCATCTTAAGGTCAGTACCAAAGCAGGCAAAATGGTTCTGCATTTAGAAAAAGACGGGCAAGTAACGGTGGATATGGGTGAGCCTTTATTCGAGCCGGCCGCCGTGCCCTTTAAAGCGCAAAAGGCGGAACAAACTTACGTGCTGCGAGTAAAGGATGAAACCGTTCTGTGTGGCGTTCTCGGGCTAGGGAACCCACATTGCGTTATTGTTGTGGATAACGTCGATACGGCGCCAGTCGAAACCCTGGGAGCTGATTTAGCCGCACATGAGCGTTTTCCCGAAAGCGTGAATGTGGGTTTCATGCAGAAAATATCAGCAGATGAAATTAAACTGCGAGTGTTTGAACGTGGCGTGGGTGAAACTATGGCTTGTGGAAGCGGCGCCTGCGCTGCAGCTGTCGCTGGTATTCAACAAGGTTTATTGAATGAGCGAGTAAAAGTCAGCTTGCCGGGTGGAAATTTGATCATTCGCTGGCAACAGGGGCAGCCCGTGAAAATGACTGGCCCTGCAGAATTAGTTTACGATGGACAAATGGTGTTATGAGTAGCGAATCGAACATAATGGCAAATGAACGGCTGGACGACAGCCTGATCAGAGAATACTTACAAGAAAACCCTGATTTTTTCACACGCAATGATGACTTGTTGGCCCAGTTACAGTTCCAGCACAGTGAAAAAGGCGCGGTGTCGCTAATTGAGCGTCAGCAACAGAAGTTACGCTTACGTGTGCACCAACTTGAAGAAGAAATTACCGAGCTGATGATCAACGCACGACGTAATGAGTCAATATTTGCGGCTTATAGCAATTTGTACGTTAAGTTGTTGCGTTGCCATAGCCTGACTCAGGTATTGGAAGAGTTAGAGAATACCTTTGAAAACGAGCTGGAAATGCCAGCTTTATCGCTGAAATTCTTCGACAGCCCGGTGGAGCTGGACGAACAATACAGCTTTGCTTCCGACACCCATAAAAAATTACTCAGCAAGCGTTTTAACGAAAGCTCTATTTACCTTGGGCGCTTAACCGAGCAGGAACATAAGCTGTTGTTTCAGGAGGAAGAGATTGCTTCAGTGGCTTTGCTGCTTCTGGGTGATAACGGCGAACTGGGTATGCTGGCGGTTGGTAATACTAACGCCAGTCACTTTGAACCGGCCATGGATAAATTACTGATCAATCAGTTACAGGCCTTGCTCAGCGCATTGCTACCGGGGCTACTGAAAAACCATGACGCTGCATGACTGGCAGCAAAAATGGATGCAACAACTGCAAGGAGAGCGAGGGTTAGCAGAGCTGACGCTGAAGAACTATCAGCGCCTTATAGCCGCTGACCTGACAGCTCTTGAGCTGCAAAAGATAACCGAGCCTAAAGCCCTGCGGGTCGCTTTTATTGAACGTCTGCTGGTAGGCTGGCGCCGTAATGGCCTGGGTGAGCGCAGTATTGCGTTAAAACTGTCGGCGTGGCGCACCTTCTGCCAGTTCATGGTGGAATCTAACGCTATGGATGATAACCCCGCCATGTCGGTATCGGCGCCGAAAATTCCCAAACGTTTACCCAAAAACCTCGATGTGGACAGTATTTCGCATTTGCTGGATTTACCCACAGATGATGATCTGGCGATTCGTGACGCTGCCATGATGGAACTGCTTTATGCCAGTGGGATTCGTCTGGCGGAATTGGTCAGCCTTGATCGAGATGACATTGATCACCGTATGATGCAGTTACGGGTAACGGGTAAAGGCAGCAAAACACGCATTGTGCCCTTTGGTCGCTGTGCAGAAAAAGCCTTAAAGAAATGGTTGTCGGTACGTCAGGTGTGGTTAAACGAAAAGCCCGAGCTGGCGTTATTTGTGAGTAAAAGATTACAGCGTATCAGCCCTCGTACCGTACAGCAGCGACTGAATTACTGGGGTAAGCAACAAGGTGTGGTGGGTGACTTGCATCCGCATAAACTGAGGCATTCGTTTGCGTCTCACATGCTGGAATCCAGTGGTGACTTACGTGCTGTGCAGGAAATGCTCGGACACGCTAACTTATCCACAACACAGGTCTATACCCATTTAGATTTTAAGCGCTTAGCCAGTGTTTATGACAGCGCCCACCCGCGCGCCCGAAAAAAGTCGACCTAAATTTAACTCAATGAGAGTAACGCGTTATGCAGTTTCATCGCCGTTGGTATTTGCCCAAAGTCATCAGTTTTGATTTAGACGACACGCTTTATGACAATGTGCCGGTTATGCAACGTACGGAAGAAGTTGCGCATAGCTATATTGCTGAACAATACCCACAAACCGCTGAGTGGGATATGCATCATTGGCGTCGCTTCCGTGAAGAGGTCAGTCGTACCGATGAAACTCTCGCCAGCGATATGACCAAACTTCGCCTGAAAACCCTGGAGCTGGGGCTAAAGAAATTCGGCGTTAATAATTCCGCGCATGCAGCGAACACCATTATGGATGTGTTTTTGTCCGAGCGCAGTAACTTTGAAGTGCCACAAGACAGTATAAGCTTACTGGAAGCTCTGTCGCAGCGTTACAAATTAATTGCGCTGAGTAATGGCAATGTTAATGCGGATAAAATTGGTCTGGCGAAGTATTTCGCTCAGGTGATCCAGCCCGGAGACGGCATTCGGGGGAAACCTTTACCCGATATGTTTGCCGCTGCGCAGCGTGAATTGCCCCATGTGCAGCCATATGAATTCTTACACGTGGGTGACCACCCTTATTCTGATGTGCTCGGCGCGCAGCGTCATGGCTGGCAGTCGGCCTGGCTAACCTCCGGACTCGGAACCTCAGAGCACTTGTCGGTATTACCAACGGTTACTTTGCATAACCTGAGTCAGCTTCAGCAGCTCCTGCTGGATTAAAGCGTCTGATCAACTACTGGTTGCTTATACAGTGATGCACTATTACACTGGCGCATTAACGCAACACAGTTCCCAATAATGATTTAGGTGACCGCTAATGAGTACACATCCGCTTCTGGCCGATTTGAACGAGCGACAGCAGCAAGCCGTGTCTGCAAACGACGGGCATATGCTGGTTCTGGCGGGAGCCGGTAGTGGCAAAACCCGTGTGTTAGTGCACCGCATAGCCTGGCTTATTCAGGAGCGGCAATACTCTCCTTTTAGTGTGCTGGCGGTTACCTTTACCAATAAAGCAGCGACAGAAATGCGTGGCCGTGTTGAACAACTGGTGGGCAGTTCGGTCCGTGGCATGTGGATTGGTACCTTCCATGGTCTGGCGCACCGCTTATTGCGCGCGCATTATATGGACGTTGGTCTGCCGCAAAACTTTCAGATAATTGACAGTGATGACCAGCAACGCCTTATTAAGCGCCTGATTAAAAGTCTGAACCTGGACGACAAACGCTGGCCGGCAAAGCAGGCGCAGTGGTACATCAATGGTAAGAAAGATGAGGGGTTGCGTCCGCAGCACATCGAAACTTACGACCCCACAGAGCAAACCCTGAAAGAAATCTATACCTTGTATCAGGAAAGCTGTGATCGCGCTGGCCTGGTGGACTTTGCTGAACTGCTGCTGCGGGCACATGAGTTGCTGCGAAATAACCGAATTGTGCGTGAGCACTATCAAAATCGCTTTCGCCATATTCTGGTGGACGAGTTTCAGGACACCAACTCCATTCAGTATGCCTGGATCCGTTTATTGGCCGGTAGCCAGAACAGCGTAACCATTGTCGGTGACGATGACCAGTCTATTTATGGTTGGCGTGGTGCCAAAGTCGAGAACATTCATCAGTTTTTATCCGACTTTGAAGGCTCAGAGACTATTCGTCTGGAGCAAAATTATCGTTCTACCAGTACCATCTTACGCGCCGCAAATTCGGTTATCTCGAATAATTCCGGGCGTCTGGGTAAAGACTTGTGGACTGACGGTAACGACGGTGAGCCAATCAGCCTGTATGCGGGTTTCAATGAAATGGACGAAGCCCGTTATATTGTGGCGCGAATTGAAGAATGGCGTGATCAGGGCGGTTCACTGCAAGATTCGGCTATTTTATACCGAAGTAACGCGCAATCGCGGATTTTAGAGGAAGCCTTATTGCATGCGCGCGTTCCGTATCGCATATACGGCGGCTTGCGTTTCTTCGACCGCCAGGAAATAAAAGATGCACTGGCGTACTTGCGCATTCTGGGCAACCGCGACGATGACGCCGCCATTGAACGGGTTATCAATACACCGACCAGAGGTATTGGTAACCGGACTATGGATATGATCCGCCAGGCGGCGCGTGAACGCGCAGAGTCCTTATGGCAGGCGGCAAAATATATGGTCAACGAAAAGCAGCTAGCCGGGCGGGCGCGTAACGCTGTGGGTTCGTTTCTGGACTTTATTGAGAACTTAGACGACGAAACCGAAGAGTTTTCGTTAGGTCGCCTGAGCGACGAAGTGATTAAGAAAAGCGGTCTGATGGCCATGTACGAGGCCGAAAAAGGCGAAAAAGCGGAAACCCGGGTCGAAAACTTAAAAGAGCTGGTCACCGCTTGCGAAAACTTCACTCTGGATGACGCCGAAGAGGACATGACACCGCTGAATGCGTTTTTGGCACACGCCTCGCTTGAAGCTGGCGAAGAGCAGGCCGATGAATATCAGGATGCGGTACAACTCATGACACTGCACAGTGCTAAAGGTCTGGAGTTTCCGTTAGTGTTTATGACCGGTGTGGAAGAAGGCCTATTCCCGTCTCAACAGTCGATGGATGAACCCGGAAGGCTGGAAGAAGAGCGTCGGCTTTGCTACGTCGGTATGACCCGGGCAATGGAAAAGTTGGTGCTTACTTACGCTGAGCAGCGCAGGATTTATGGTCAGGAGCTATTCCATAAAGTCAGTCGCTTTATTAGCGAGATTCCTGCGGATACTCTGCACGAAGTGCGGATGCAAACCAAAGTTGAAAAGCCCAGCAGTTACGGTCGCTTCAATAATGCCGCCAGCCATGAAAGCTTTGAGCAAACGGGTTACTCATTAGGGCAGCGGGTCCGTCATCCGAAATTTGGTGAAGGCACGGTGCTGAATTATGAAGGTACAGGGCCGCAATCAAGAATTCAGATTAACTTCGACAATGTCGGCAGTAAGTGGCTGGTCGTTGCCTATGCTCGTCTGGATCCGGTGTTCTGAAGTGTAAAGAGGTGATCAAAAACCGCTTTCTTCGACTATGTTTAAGATACATACATACGATGTCGGAGGCATTTTATGAAACGCTCTGCAAATGCACAGTGGAAAGGCAGTATTAAAGAAGGTTCAGGTGTTGTTTCAACAAAAAGTGGTGTTTTAGACAGTACTCAGTACTCGTTTAAGAGCCGATTTGAAGATGGTAAAGGCACCAACCCCGAAGAACTTTTGGGTGCAGCACACGCAGGCTGCTACGCCATGGCGTTTTCGTTGATGCTGGGAGAATCTGGCTATGAGCCGGACAGTATTGATGCCAAAGCTGATGTGTCGCTAGAGGAAGATGGTGACGGTTTCAGCATCGCTAAAATTCACCTTACGGTGAAAGCCAGTATTCCGGATATTGACGAAGACAAATTCCAGAAATTGGCAGAAAAAGCAAAAGAGGGTTGTCCGGTCAGCAAAGTGCTAAACGCTGACATCTCAATGGATGCCAGCCTCAGCTGAAGCTAACCTTTTCTTTGCTTTACGATCTCGCTGGCGCTGTAATATCGAATCGAAACTGTACAGTGCCAGCGCACTCCATATAATAATGAAAGTAACCAGCTTACTTTCTTCCAAAGGCTCACCGTAAACCACCACCGCGAGAACAAACATCAAGGTCGGTGCTATGTACTGGAAAAATCCCAGGGTAGCGTAGCGCAAACGTTGCGCCGCTGCGGTAAAGCATAACAGTGGAATGGTGGTGACCAACCCCGCCGCAACCAGCAGCAGATTTAAGGTCCACGGGTTAGCGGTTAAATCACTACTGGCCGATTCAGCAAAACCAAACAGATAAATCAGCATAACCGGGAATAAAATAGCCGTTTCAAGCCATAGGCCGCTAATGGAGTCCACCGGCAAACGTTTGCGAATGGCGCCGTAAATAGCAAAGCTGGAAGCTAAAGCCAGTGCAACCCAAGGCACAGAACCAAAGGTAATAATTTGTATAGCAACCCCCACCACGGCCATACCAATGGCAATTAACTGTAGGCGACGCATACGCTCTGCAAAAAAGGCCATACCAATGGCCACATTCAGTAGCGGGTTAATGTAGTAGCCCAGGCTGGCGTCCAGCATATGATCGGTGTTTACCGCCCAAATAAACAAAAACCAGTTGCCGCCCAGTAAGCAAGTGGCAAGGGTCAGGCGCAGAACCAGTTTGCGGCTTTTTAGAATGGGGCGAATACGATCCAACCGTTTCATGGCAACGATCAGCACAAACACCATTAAAAATGCCCAAATAATGCGGTGGGAGAGTATCTCGAATGCAGGCACCTGCTTTACCAGTTTGAAGTAAACGGGTGCAATGCCCCAAAAGGTATAGGCAGCAAGTGCGAAAAAAACGCCCTGCCGCGCCCGAACTGCGTCATCGGACATAGTGGGAATCCTTATTTAATCTGCGTTAGCCGACCAGGTAAGTACCGGTTCCAAACGCGATGTGCGTGCCTTCTTCGTTGTGCAATTCCATCCGTGCTACCGCCACTTTGTTGCCTGAGCGGATAATGGTTGCGCTGGCAATAAACTCAGTGCCACGGCCCGGACGGAGATAATCAACCCGAAGGTCAATTGTACCACAACGGCTAAGACGCTCCATTAAATAAGCTTCTGAAGGCGATTCCAGTCTGTCGACCATGCCGGCAATGGCGACCAGCCCTCCGGCTGTATCTAGTGCCGTGGCAGTAACCCCGCCATGGAGCATCCGCTGTGGCACATTGCCCATAAGTTGCTCCTGCCATTTAAATCGAATCTCACCACGAGCAGGGTTAAATTCCGTAATTTCGAGGCCAAGCAGTGCCTGGAACGGAACCTGAGTGTTCATAAACTCGGAAACTTTTGTCAGTATTGTTTGTGTATTCATTTTCGGCATGGTGATTAACGAACAGGACGCTTACAATAAGAGCATGTTACTCGGGAAGTCAATATAACCATGCACAGCAGTACCGCCGAAAAAACACAATTTGATCCGCTTCAGCAGCAGCTTGAATCCACCTTTGGGTATCATCAATTCCGTGATGGTCAGCAGGATATTATGCAGGCTGCTATGACGGGGCGTGACTCGCTGGTACTGATGCCAACCGGCGGCGGTAAGTCGCTTTGTTATCAGTTACCCGCCATTTGTGGTGACGGGCTTACGCTGGTTATTTCTCCACTGTTGTCGCTAATGCAGGATCAGGTCGAAGCGCTTAAAGCGTTGGATATTTCAGCAGCTACCCTGCATTCGGGGGTGACATCACAAGAATCCATGGCAACAATGCAAGGGCTCCAGAGTGGCGATATTAAGCTGTTGTACGTAAGCCCTGAACGAGTTTTGCAGCCTTCTTTTATTGAGCGGTTGCAGCAATTAAAGCTCAATTTTATTGCGGTGGACGAAGCGCACTGTATCAGCCAATGGGGACACGACTTCCGGCCTGAATACGGAAAACTTGGAGTACTGCGTAATTACCTGCCCAATGTGCCTTTTATGGCATTAACGGCAACCGCAGACTCCGCCACCCAGCACGACATTATTGAACGACTGTGTCTGCGTGAGCCTTTGGTGCATAGAAGCTCGTTTGACCGTCCCAATATTCGTTACGTAGTGCAGGAAAAATATAAGCCGCTAAAGCAAGTTCGTGACTACGTTAAAAAGCAAAAAGGTGCCGCAGGCATTATTTACTGCGGCAGTCGCAAAAAAACTGAAGAGTTGTCTGAAAGTCTGCAGCAAGCTGGCGTGCGTGCCGCGCCATACCACGCAGGTATTGAGCATCAGATAAAAGAGAGCACTCTGCGCCAGTTTCTGCGTGACGATATTGATGTGGTGGTTGCTACCGTCGCTTTTGGCATGGGGATCAACAAGCCCAATATTCGTTTTGTCATTCACTTTGATATTCCCCGCAGCGTGGAGTCTTACTATCAGGAAACCGGTCGTGCCGGGCGCGACGGTCTACCGGCTGAGGCACTGATGCTTTATGACCCGCGTGATGCTCAGTGGATACGGCGGATGATAGAAGACCAGGAAAACGAACAGCGTCGTTTGGTTGAGGCACAAAAGTTTTCGGCTATGCAGGCTATGGCTGAAGCTCAGACTTGCCGCCGGCTGGTGGTGCTGAATTATTTTAATGAGTATTCGGATAAAGAATGTGGAAACTGTGATTTGTGCTTGGATCCGCCGCAGCGCTATGACGGTCTGGAAGACGCGCAAAAGGCACTGAGCTGTGTCTACCGGGTGGGTCAGCAGTTTGGTATTAACCATGTGGTTGAAGTTTTACGCGGTTCAAAAGCGCAGCGGGTTATCGAGCTGGGGCACGACCAACTCAGTACCTATGGGCTGGGCAAATCAGAAACTCAGGAGCACTGGTTCTCGGTATTACGACAATTGATTCATCGAGGGCTTATCCTGCAAGACATACGCCGTTTTGCCGCCTTACAACTGACCGACGCTGCACGTCCGATTTTAAAAGGCGAGGTGCCGCTGGAACTGGCAAAACCAAGGATCGAATTAACCGCCACTAAAACCCGTATTACCGACCGTGGTGACTATAATAAAATTTTATTCCGGCGTTTACGTAAATTGCGTAAAGACATTGCCGACCGAGATCAGGTACCGCCCTTCGTTGTCTTTAGCGATGCCGCACTCGTTGAAATGTGTGTGCACTATCCCACAACAGCCAAAGATATGTTAGAAATCAATGGCGTTGGGGAAGTGAAACTGGCACGTTATGGCAATGAGTTTATGCACGCGGTGGAAGCCTTTTTGTCCGGAGCCAGCGAGCGACAATTATTTAACGGGTAATCAACAGCAATGGAAGAGAATGTCATTACGTTAAAAAGTAAGCCGCCGGAAGCCGAATGTGAGCTTTGGGTTGATGAGCTTTGTGAGCGTATTGGAGCCACTATTCGCGAACAAGAGCAGGCTGCCGACCAGTTTTGCTGGCGTTTAAGCATAAACCAGCGGCACTGGCTGCTGTTCTATTCTGAAATTTGCGATGCGGTTTGGTTACAGGCATTAGAACAACCAGAACCAATAGTCGAAACGCGATTAGCGGAGTTTGGTTATGTTTAGACTCTGGCTGGTTGGGTTGGTATTGATTTTTGGCTTGGTCCAGCCAGCCTCAGGTCAGGAGCCGTTGACAGTTTCTGGGCAGAACACTCGGTTAATGCTGAATGAGCACTTCAGTTATCGGGTGGTTAATACGGAACTGAAGGTTGATAACATCGCCATTAACGAACGACAGCGCTGGTTGAGTTCTGAACAGTTGCAAGACCACAACTATGCCGGTGAACGCCCGAATGTCTGGGGCGTGGTGCCTTTATTTAACCGTAGTAATGCTCCCCTGACCTTTCACTTAAAATTCAGTGACCCTTATTTAAAGCATGTGGGCACGTACTTACTGGATAAAAATGGGCAGGTAATGGCCAGTAAAGCCAACCGCTTTTCCACGCCGTTGTTGCAAAGAGAATTTTTGTCGCATGAACATGTTTTGCCGGTCACTTTACCTGCCAATAAGATAGTCTGGCTGGCAGTGTCGGTTGAGCAGTGGCCGGAGCAAATGCCTGCCATTAGTTTCTGGCAACCGGGAGACTTGCAGTTGCGGTTGCAGCAACAACAAACCGCATTGGGTGTTAACGCGGGTATTTTGATGTTGTTGGCTCTGGCCGCTGTCGTTTCGGCACGGTTATTCGGTAGTCGCTTGCTTGTTTCCTTCGGCGCTATGACCGTAGCCTTTACGTTATCATTGCTACTTCACAGTGGTGTCTGGATTACCTATTTTACACCCTATTCCCCGGATATCGCCGCTGACTTAAAAGTCTATATCAGCCAAATTCTCATTGTTGCGCTTAGCTGGTTTATCTGGGAATGGTCACGTTTTCGCTTCAAGTTATCTAGGTTTAACCGGATAGGTTATCTGATAATGATGACGACGGTAGCGCTGACCATCTTGTTACCCTGGCTACCGGGTCCCTGGAAGTTCGCGACGATATCCTGGCAGATTAACGCGTTATTGCTTTGGGGTGGGGTTGTCGTCGGCCGCAGTTTACAAAAGCATCCCGTTACCGGACACAAATGGCAGTCGGTATTGATGGTACTCACTGTTCTGTCTGCCTGGTTACTGGTATCGCCTCGCTACAATCCTATTTGGGAAGGGCTTTCCGGGTTACTTTTATATTGTGGACTCACGCTGGTAACCACCATGTTCTTATTGGCTCTGGAGCGTTACCGGCTCAGTCGGCTGATGCGGCGTATCAAAAACTTAGAGCTTAACCGTAAAGTTTTAAGACGTCGTTTATGGCGACTTTTACGGAGAACGGGTGAGGGTTGGTTTCGGGTTAACGCCGATGGCAGTATCAAGCAAGTTAACCGGCAGTTGGTAAAGATTCTCGCGGCTCATTCACTGGAGCAAGTTCAGGCACACTGGCCAAACGGGTTCAACATTAGCGGAGCGCGGCAACTGGTTGCTATTGAGCGACTGGACGGTCGTAAAGTGTGGCTGGACATTGAGCTTTTCAGTGATAATACCGGGCGTATAGCGGATATCACTAAGCGGATGGAAGCGGAGGTTCACCTTAACTTTCTTGCGCACCATGACGCCGTAACCGGTCTATTAAATGTTCGTGAATTTCGACGCTTATTGCAAAACAGGCTGGATAATCAGAAAACTGCCAGTGTCACCATTATTCGGCTTACAGGTTTGCAGGTTATTGCTGATCAGGCAGGTTCAGACGGGCGTGACCAGGCGATACTGCAACTGACATTATCGCTCCAGCAAAAAGCGCCAAAAACTGCGCGTGTTGCCCGAATCAGCGAAACAGAAATTGCTTTACTGAGTCATGAAGATGAGCAAGCCGCGTTCGCACAGGCTCATCGTTTAGTTCAGTTTTGTCGCGAGTTCCGGTTCAGCAGTGAAAAACGCATTTTCCAGCTCACTGCCCATGCCGGTATTTCTTATAGCACCGACGCAGGCGTTGCTGCCAGTACCTTAATGCGTCAGGCCCGCGAAGCTGTACAACTTGCCATGCAGCAGGGTGATTATCGTGTGCATTCCTACAGTGAAGCGGACCAAAAACGTTTAGTCGGTCAGGCGGAGGCGGAATGGGAAGTACGCTTGAAAAAAGCGTTGAGGGAGGAAGACTGGCAGCTGTTTTCTCAGCCGCTTGTCAGTGCTTCAGCAGGCGAAGATAAACATTGTTTTGAAGTGCTCCTGCGACTACCGGGTACCGGAACAGATGAAGCCATCGCGCCGCAGCAGTTCCTGCGAGCTGCCTTACGAGCGGGGGTCATGGGCAAAGCGGACCGCTGGTTAGTCCGTGAAGTCATTGAGCATTTTAACGAGCAACCGTTCGAGGCGAATCGCACCTGGCGCTGCCACATTAATCTGTCCACACAAAGCCTGGAGGATGTCGATTTCATTCGCTTTCTGGAGCAGAGCCTAAAACAGTCAATTATACAGCCGGAACAACTGGTGTTTGAGGTGGCTGAGCCGGATGCCGACCAACATTTTGATGAAACGTATCGGTTGTTTAAAGAGCTTCAGGATTTAGGTATTGGCACCGCGCTGGATCAGTTTGGTACGGGTTTTAATTCATTCCAACTGTTGCGGCAGTTGCCATTAACGCAAATTAAGATCAATCGTTTTTGGGTACAGGATATGCTGGTGGATGCCGTTGACGCGGAGCTAGTGGGCAGTTGTGTCCGTATTGCTAAGGTGCTTGATATTGAGGTTTGTGCCGTTGGTGTCGAGAGCGATGAAGCGCGTATTAAGCTCACTCAGCTGGGTGTAGACTATGTCCAGGGCTTCGTCTGTGGGCACCCAGTAGAGTGGCAACGTTAGGAAAAACAGGGCGGCTAGTTGCCGCCCCTCATCCAGTGCTTAAGTTTAAGCAGCATTTCCCTTACTTTTGGAACGATCTTGCAGCAGGTCTTTAGTCGAACTGCCAATGTCGATACGTTTCGGCTTCTTGGCTTCAGGAATGTTTTTCACCAAGCCGACCGTTAACAGACCGTTCTTTAAGCCTGCACCTGTGACTTCAATGTGTTCAGCCAGACTGAACTTACGTTCGAAGGCACGGTTTGCAATGCCGCGGTGCAGATACTCGCGTTTTTCGTTTTCTTCGGCTTTCTTGCCGGTGACACGAAGCACGCCGTTCTCTACTTCAATTTCCAGATCATCCTCTTCAAATCCTGCAACCGCCAGGGTAATGGCGTACTGGTTTTCTGCTACCAGTTCAATGTTGTAGGGAGGGTATCCGGTTGCACCAGTATCTGAGCGTAACGCCGAATCCAGCAAAGATGCCATACGGTCAAAACCTACGCTGCTACGATAGAGAGGGCTTAAGTCGATAGTTGCCATAATAGTCATTCTCCTAAGAAGCAATAACGTTAATTGTAATAAACAAGTGACACACCATGTGTCGGTTTAAGGCGGCTCTCTGAGAGACACCGACCTTAACTCTTATATGTGCACTGGTGAAATGGGTTTCAAGAGTCTATTTGCAAATTTTTCATTGGACTCTGCTTCAGGTCACTCTATTATCGTTGTTAAGCACTCACTTATTTTATCCGTGAAAGGGGCCTCAGAATGGCCGAAGAGCCAAAGAAAACGTGGCAATGGGTAACGGTTGATGACTATGAAAAACCAGCCGTGCCTACTGTTATTAAAGTTAAAAAGTGGTGGCAAAAATTTATTCGTTGGATAACGCCGGAGCAAGAGCAAGAAGGCGAGGATGATCAGTCTAACGCGCTTGAACTTAGTTTCGATACGGCGGCAGAAGCACTGGATAAGAGCTTTTCTGACTGGTTAAAAGATGATGACGATAACAGCTTACGTTGGATCATCGCGCCGCCGCATTCCGGTGTTGAAGAGGCGGTCAATAAGTGGGCTGAGCAACATGATATAAGGGCCATTAGCCTGCCCGACAGAGAGTCACTTTGCGACCCTGATGCTTCTCCTATGCCGGAATTTTTTCCCAATTCGGACGATAATACGCTTTGGATCATGCCTCAATTAGCGCACGGTTTTCTGCGCCAAACCAATGGGTTGCGGTGGGTGCGTGAATTCTTCTCGACAGTGCTTTCAGGCGAAGCCGGAAAAGGCATTATTGTTTGTGATAGCTGGGCATGGGCTTTCCTGGAGAAAGTCTGGCCGGTGCCGGTAAGTCAGTTGTGGGCTTTACAGGGGCTGGATCAGCATGCGTTAGAAGAGCTGGGACTGGCCCGCGGCGATGGACGGCTGAGGGCATTAGCGGCACTAAGCCGCGGAAACGCAGGTGTCGCCGCGGCCTACTCCGAGCGCTACCAACGCAGTAGTGAAAAGCCGTTTGAAACACCCTCGGTCCCTGCAGAAATTAACGATGCAACGGCCTTTGTCTGCTATGCCTTGCTGGTACATCGTGGCCTGAATAAGACGCAACTGATTAAGGTATTACCCATAGTGTCTGGTAGCCAACTTGAGATTCAGTTACAGATTTTGCATCAGCGAGGTTTAATCGAACGTGAACAAGAGTTTTGGTCTGTCACTGTGCGCGGTTATCCCGTTGTCCGAGAGCTGCTGGCGTCCCGGGGCTTTTGGTTAGACCGGTTTTAATTTAGAGCGCCTGAGAGACAGGAAGGAATATAAGAATGGAAACAGGATCTGTGGAAGACGTAACCGGGTTATTTAAGTCACTGGACGGCTTCGCGATTTTTGAAATCGCAGTGATTTTCGTTTTTGCACTGGCAGTCGTCTGGCTGACCCAACGCATTTTACCTTGGGTTGCCTCACATCTGCATGGTAAGCGTCGATTGTACGTTTTGGCTCTAGTACCCATGATCCGCATAGTAGTACTGGTTGCTGCCCTGGCTATGATCATACCGCGCATCATTGAACCCACCCTACAAAATATGGTGGCAACACTAGGCGCGGCGGGTCTGGCGATAGGTTTTGCATTAAAAGACTATGTCAGCAGTTTAATTGCCGGAGTGGTGGCGATTCATGAAATGCCTTACCGCCCGGGGGACTGGATAGAAGTGGATGGCACTTACGGTGAGGTGACGCACATCGGCATGCGCACCGTCGAGCTGGTCACCAACGATGACACCGTTATTTGGGTGCCACACTTAAAGCTCTGGGATAATCTAATCCACAATGCCAACAACGGCGGCCCCAGCTTAATGTGCATTGCCGAGTTTTATACTCAGCCAGAAGCCGACGCGTATCAAATACGTGATGCTTTAGAAGAAGTGGCGCTAACCAGCCCGTATTTGCAGTTAGGTAAACCGATAGCGGTTACCGCCGCAGAACAACCCTGGGGAACCAAATATCGCTTAAAAGCTTACCCGATAGACCCCAGACAGCAGTTCCAGTTTATTACCGATATGACAGCCAGAGGCAAACGTCGGTTGCTCGAATTAGGGGTTAAATTTGCGAAGGTCGAGTCGGATGAGGCGTTGAAAATTTAACAGTTAACTTGTTGATTAATTGTTCATTTCGCCCTGTCGGTCGTCATAGAAAGAACAATATTATGTTATTTTTTGATTAATTTTTGCTCTACTGCATTGTTCTGTAGTCGCAGTTCTGTATGTTGCTGGCTAAAAATTGCCGACTGAAAGAGACTGCGTATGAAAAGTTCGGGGAAAGAGAGTCAATTCCAAACCATTCAAAAGGATACAATTTTCGTTGTTGGCTTAAACAGCGACCACACCATTCGCGATGCAAAACCTGCATTTCAATCTCTTTTTCAGGAGACACAAGACGAGCTAAAAGGACGTAGCAGAGACCGATTCTTAGCCGATGTACCGGCAAACGTCCTGGCAGAAATAGACCATGCCGTGAAAAATGAAAGCTCCTGGAAAGGCGTGTTACCCCTGCAGGTTAATGGCCGAGATGTTTGGTTTGAAGTGTTTGTGCGCGGTACCTACCGCCGCGGCAAAATCAATGGCAGCCAATGGTTAATGACCTACGCTCCTCAAGATCTCACTGATAAAGCAAAAAGCCTCTATCAGTCCCGAAAGTTAACACGTAACGTTTCAATGCGTGCGGTTGTTGGCGTGAGTTTAGCGATATTGCTGATCATTGTGTCGGGACTTATTAGCTGGTGGGCAGCGCTGCCGACCGCGCTTGGTATTGCTATGGTCTACTTTTTAATGACTCCCGGCGGTAAATACGCAGAGCAAATGAATTCTCTTGAAGGTCAAAACGCGCCTATACAACAGCGCATATACGCTGACAGTTCTCCTATGGGCGCACTACTGTACGAGTTAGCTTTGAAAGAAAGCGCAATGACTGCCGTTGTTTCTCGTCTAGAGCACGGAACCGATGCGTTGGCAGACACCCTGAGCAGCACTCGACAGCGTTCGGAAGAAACGCTGGATATGTCACAACAAGGTGTGGCTGCATTGGAACAAATAGCAACGGCCATGGAAGAAATGTCGACAACCGTTGATGATATTGCTTCGAACGCGAATGAGTCTTCGTCGTCGGCAGAAGATGCAACCAAAACGGTTAATGCGGCGGCGGAATTTATTGGCAACACATCGGATAAAATGAGTGAGCTGGTGAAACAAGTCTCCGCTAGCGCAAGCACTACTGAAGATTTAGTCGAACGCTCTGAAATGGTGCGCAGTGTGAGTGAGCAGATAGATTCAATCGCTGAGCAAACGAACTTGCTGGCTCTAAACGCAGCAATTGAAGCGGCACGAGCAGGTGAGTCTGGACGCGGCTTCTCGGTGGTTGCCGATGAGGTGAGAAATCTGTCGCAGCGTACCCAGCAAGCCGTTGACGAAATTGATGAAACCATTACCGGCATGGCTGGCGCCATTAAGCAGTGGGACCAACAAATGACAGAGCAGCGTGAACTGGCTGAAGAATGCGGTGAGCTTGGCGAACAGTCGAAGCAGGAGATGACTTCTATCCAGGGTGCCATTACCGACATTAGCGACAGAATGATTCAAATTGCCACCTCGGCTGAAGAGCACAGCCAAGCGGTTAGTGAAATTCGTAATGGCATTTACCAGGTGAATGACAGCTCGAAAAAGACGCATGAAATTGCCATTGCCAATGCCGAGGATGTGCAAAGTGTTGCACACCGCGTGACAGAGTTTCGCTCGTTGGTTGCCGCCTTTGAAGACGATGATGATTAAGCTTCTTCCGCTAAAAAGCCTCCCGACTGATGGCGCCATAATTTGGCGTAGAGACCATTCCGGGCAAGCAGCTGTTCGTGGCTGCCCTGCTCAATAATCTCACCTTTATCCATCACTACCAGCTTATCCATGGCGGCAATAGTGGATAAGCGGTGAGCAATGGCTATAACGGTTTTGCCCTGCATCAGTTGGTACAAGTTTTCCTGTATGGCGTTTTCTACTTCTGAATCGAGTGCCGAAGTGGCTTCGTCCAGAATCAGAATAGGCGCGTCTTTTAACATGACCCGAGCAATGGCAATGCGCTGGCGCTGGCCGCCGGAGAGCTTCACGCCGCGTTCACCCACGTGCGCATCCAGACCGGTGCGCCCTTTACTGTCACTTAAGTCCGCTATGAACTCTTCGCAATGGGCGCGGCGCACGGCATTCATTAATTCCTCTTCACTGGCTCCCGGGCGACCATACAAAATGTTGTCACGTACAGAACGATGCAGCAAAGAGGTGTCCTGAGTCACCATGCCAATGTTGGCGCGCAGACTGTCTTGCTGCACTTTATGAATGGGTTGGTTATCAATGCGAATTTCACCGCCTTCCACGTCGTAAAAACGCAACAACAAGTTCACCAGAGTCGACTTACCGGCACCGGAGCGGCCAACAATACCGACTTTCTCACCGGGTTTAATGTGCAGGTTATAGTCCTCCATGACACCGTGACCTTTACCGTAATGAAAGCGAACATGGTCAAGTTCAATGTCGCCGCTGTCCACGTTTAGGGCGGGTGCGCCGGGCTCATCGACAATGCGTTGCGGTACGGCAATTGAGCCTATTCCGTCCTGAACGGTACCGATGCTTTCAAACAGGGTCGACATTTGCCACATGACCATTTGCGACATACCAAATAAGCGCAGAACCAAGCCAATAACGACGGCAACAGCGCCAAGGGTGACCACGTTATCCATCCATAACACAATAGCGGTAGCGGCTGAGCTGAACAGCAGCGCGCAGTTAATAAAATAAAGGAAACCATAAAGCTGGGTGACTAGCCGCATTTGCTTGTGGACCGTACCCAAAAAGGTATCCATGCCGTCGTGGGCGAACGCTGCCTCACGCTGAGAGTGCGAAAACAGCTTAACGGTTTGTATATTGGTGTAAGAGTCGACTATGCGGCCGGTCATATTGGAACGGGCGTCGGCTTGTTCAGCAGATATTTTGCCAAGCTTGGGCACAAAGAAGCGCAGCAGCAGCGCGTAGAGTATGAGCCAGCACGCCAGCGGCAGCATCATGCGCCAGTCGGCACTGCCAATAATGACAAACATCCCCAGAAAATAGACGACAACGTAGTTCACTATTTCAATAAAGGTCATGATGCACTGACGCAGGGCAAGCGAGGTTTGCATCAACTTGGTCGCGACCCGTCCGGCAAATTCGTCCTGGTAGTAGCTCATGGACTGCTTCATCAGATAGCGGTGACCCAGCCAGCGGATGCGCATGGGGAAGTTACCCAGTAAGGTCTGGTGGGTCAGTAAGGAGTGGAACCAGACCAACAACGGCAGCCCCACCAGAACCAGCGCACTCATACCCAACAGGGGCCAGAACTGGTCATTCAATAACGTTTCTTTGTCCTGTGCGGCCAGCCAGTCGACAATTTGACCTAAAAAGCCAAATAGCCAGACCTCTGCGACTGCAATGGCTGCCATAAGCAGCGCTGTCACGGCAAGGAACGGCGTCGCCCCTTTGGTGTAATGCCAGCAGAATGCAAAAAAACCGGTAGGAGCCTGAGTGGGCTCCTCCGAAGGGAAAGGGTTTAATCGGCGCTCAAACCAGGAAAACATTGCGTCACTCCTTGATATACATCACGCTAAGAATATCAGGTTCGCAGCCATTCAGCTTGTAAAAAATGGACAGTTGAACAATAATGAGAACCATTAACAACAGATGAGGTTTTTATGAAAGCTTTACCAATGATACTAGCAGGTGCAACACTGCTTTTTAATGTAGCCGCTACGGCCAGTGATAGCGGTGACGAGCAGCGTTATAACCACTTTAAACCTGAGCCTTCTGAAAACTTAGAGCAGGCAATTAGGAACCTGACGGAATATAACGCCAAACTACAGGAAATTGTGAATGGCGATTTAGATTCACAAGATATGGCAAAAGTTCATGAGCTGACTTACACACTGGAAGTGGCACTGGCTCGTTTAAGTAAAGAGCTGGATGTAGCCGCGAACTCTCTGGAAGAAGTGCATCTGGGTTCAGAGCAACTGAATAAGCAGCGTGTTAAAGGCTTTGGTAAAAGCTATTTAGGCACTCTGAACCATGTGTTAGGCGAGCACAGCAAACACCACGAAAGTGATCACAAAGAGCATCACTAAAAGTCTAAAGTGTCTCTAAAAAAGCCTTAAAGTGTCGCAGCCAAAAGCTTTGTGGTTGCGACATGGCGTTTCTTCCAATTGAAATTTCACAAATAGCTTCACCATTGATCTCTGCTCTTGGCAGCGGCAGTAGCATGACCCCAGTATTGCTGGCGTAATCCGTTATTTTCTCACCAAGCTCATTGGCAGACAAAGCAAAATGAAGGTGAAACATCGCGGCTTGCGGTATTTCCGGGTTTACCCTTAGCGCCTCTAACTCGTTTAGGGCGTAACCCAGTGCTTTGGCGTAGTTAACTGCGTCCGGCATAATGGGTAAGTTCTCTCTCAAGCCGTAACGGGCAGACAAAACCTGCGGGTACTGGGTAATGATATTGCCCCCGGCACGGCGAGCCCAGATTTTAGCTTGTTCTATGAAGGCCTCTGAACCCGCCAGAATGGCCCCCGAGATAGCGCCTAAATCCTTATAAAAACTCACATAAACCGAGTCAAATAACTCACAAATTTCGGGCAGTGAACAATCATAAGCGCTGGGTACTTGCCACAGCCTGGCTCCGTCTAAGTGCATGGCAATATTGTGCTGGCGAGCCCACTCTGATTGTGCCACTAAGTCATCCCACTCAGGCAATTGCCCACCAATTTCACGCATGGGCAGTTCCAGTAAAACGGCAGCCAGATCGTCCGTTTGCACAGATTTTAAGTCGCCAAGCGTTATCGGTTTATCAGCAAAGCCGGTGGTGGTGCCGTTGAGCCGCCACAAAGCTTCAAATCCCATCTGCTCGTGCAGCATCAAGTGCGAGGTAGGGTGCAGTGCCACACCATTGCGCTGGCGCTGGTCCGCATGTAGGCGCAGGGCAAGCGGTTGCGCCAGGGTTCCGGTCGGCAAGAACAAAGCGGCTGGCTTGCCGAGCAATTTTGCAACGTCGTCTTCAAAGTCATTAATGAGCGCCCCGCTGCCGTATACGTCTCTCTTCTCATTGCCCTGAAGTTGTTCAGACAATAATTTGAGCTCAGCCGCCATGCCGAGCTGGGGCTGACGCAGAAGAGATGCGCTCGCCTGTTCAGCAGCATGCTGGTAGGCCTGTTTTGTTTTTACCGTTATTGAGGTTGTCATGGTTTTCCTACTTTGAATGGACTTTACCGCCAATAATCTTGTAGGCAGGGGTGCCACGTATCATGGTCTCGCGCGCAAACTCCTGTCCACAGCCGGGGCAGTGGCATGGTTTGGTGGTGTGGTCTTCAACAATACGCTCAATAAAGCATTTTACCAAAGCGCCTTTACCACCCTTGCGGTATTTAAATATGGGCGTTTTGCATTGCAGACAAGAAATCTGCACGGTGCGAACCGGCCCTTTCTTGTTGGGTTTCGCCATAAAACAGTCGGTTACAATTTAAGCATTTCCATTAGTGTAACAAGCGCGCTATAGTTTTTCTTCCTGTATCAAAAGAAGAATAAAGGACACTGCTATGCGTTATTCCATTGTCGCCCTGGCTGTTTTGGGCTTACTAACGGCTTGTGGGCAACCGCAAGAGAACAATTCTGGTCAAAACTCTCAAACGGCTGCTGAGCAACCCAAACAGACTGAGCAAAGCTCGCAATCTGAAACCGAACGTCTGAATCAGTGGTTTGAAGAAAAGTACGAGCAACAACTTCAACAAAGCCCTATTCAAATGACCTTCCTGGGCCGCAAAGATCGATACGGCGACATTGATGATATGACCGTTGCTGCTGAAAAGAAGCAGCTCGATTGGCTGGAAGGCACGGTTGAAGAGTTGAAAGCGAACTTTGATTACGACAAGCTGAACCTAGAAGCTCAGACCTCTTATGATGTTTGGGTTTACCAATACGAACAAGCCAAGCGTAATGCCGAATTCCGTGGCATGGATTACGTGTTTGACCAAATGCGTGGGGCGCACACCTTCTTACCGCAGTTTTTAATTAACTTCCACCGGGTTGATGATGCGGAAGATATGGAAGCTTACATTTCTCGTATTAAGGGCGGTGCAACGGCTATTGAGCAGTTACTGCAGCGCGCGAAAGAACAAGTCGAGAACGGTGTTCGTGCGCCGCGTTTCGCGTACGAGCAAGTTATTAAAGAGGCGAAAGGCCTGACTTCAGGCGCCCCTTTTGATGAAGAAGGCGATTCAAGCTTATTAGAAGACGCGAAAAACAAGCTCAGCGCGCTTCAGGAAAATGATGCGATCTCCGCCGAAAAAGCCGATAAATACGAAAAAGAAGTGCGTAAAGCACTTTTAGAGCGTTTCCGTCCAAGCTACGAAGCGCTTATTAGCTTCCTTGAAAGCGATATTGAAAACACCGACGAAGTTGCAACCGGCGTACACCGCCTGGAAAACGGCGAGGCCTACTATAACGCTCGTTTGGCCAACTATACGACCACCGACTTAACCGCTGATGAAATTCATGAGATAGGCCTCAGTGAAGTCGAGCGCCTGACCAATGACATGATCGCCATTAAAGAAAAAGTCGAATTTGACGGCGATTTGCAGGACTTCTTTGATTATATCCGTACCGATGAGCGTTTCTTCTACCCGAACAACGACGAAGGCGCAGAGATGTATCTGGAAGATTCGCGCGAATACCTGGCTTATATCAATGAGAAGTTACCGGAGTATTTCGGTATTTTGCCAAAAGCCGATTTGGTCGTGAAACGCGTTGAGCCTTTCCGTGAGCAAGATGGTGCGGCTCAGCATTACTATCCAGGTTCGCCTGACGGTGAGCGTCCGGGTATTTACTATGCGCATTTATCCGATATGAGCTCGATGCCGAAAAATGAGATGGAAGCCATTGCCTATCACGAAGGTAATCCGGGTCACCATATGCAGATTTCTATCGCCCAGGAGCTGGAGTCCGTACCAGAGTTTCGCACTCAGGCTGGCTTTACGGTTTACAGCGAAGGCTGGGGCTTGTATTCAGAGCAGTTAGCCAAAGAAATGGGTGCCTATGAAGACCCTTACTCTGACTTTGGTCGCTTAACCACGGAAATCTGGCGCGCGGTGCGCTTAGTTGTGGATACCGGCATGCACGCTAAAGGCTGGACGGAAGAGGAAGCGGTTAAATACTTCCAGGATCACACCCCAATTGCTGAAGGCGCGGTGCGTTCAGAAGTTCGTCGCTACCTGGTGATGCCGGGTCAGGCAACGGCCTACAAAATTGGCATGATCCGTATTCTGGAACTGCGTGAAGAAGCCAAACAAGCTTTGGGCGACAAGTTCGATATCCGTGGTTTCCATGACACCGTTCTTGGTGGTGGCGCATTGCCACTGCATATTCTGGAACGTCGTGTAGAACAGTGGGTAGAGAAGCAAAAACAGGCTTAACTTATAATAAGCCTAAGTCAATGGCCTTTAAAACAGCTCGGGTGCGATCACGCACCCCGAGCTTGCCCATAAGTGACGATACCTGATTTTTAACTGTCCCAGTCGACTTGAATAAGCTTTCCGCTATTTCGTTGTTGCTGAGCCCGGCTGCTATCAGTCTTAAAACTGCAACTTCTTTATCCGTAAGCGGCTCTATCAGAGCACCCTCATCAGAATTTTGGCTCGTTCTGTTTTCCTTTAAGCCTTGTATAATACGTTCTGTTACAGCGGGCTGAAACCAGGTTTTACCGTTGGCCAAAGCTTCAATGGCATCAACCAGAACTTCCAGAGATACGTCTTTTAATAAGTACCCTTCGGCGCCAACTTGAATGGCTTTCATTATAGATTCGTGATCGTCAAAGGTCGTCAGCATTAAGACGGGGATTCGGGAGCCGTTTTCTCTCAGAAGCTGAACGGCTTCAATACCGTCCATGTCAGGCATGCGAATGTCCATGAGAATAACATCAGGTTCACACTTCGCGCTTTTTTGAATAGCCTCTTTACCCGAGCTGGCCTGCGCAGTTATTTCAATTTTATCTGACAAAGACAAAAGCGAATTGAGACCTTCCCGAACGAGAGTTTGGTCATCAACAAGCATGACTTTTATGTTCATAAGTCATCCTTCAGAGTTAACTGAATCCGAAAGCCTTCGGAAGCTGCTTCAATTTGTAATTCCGCCCCAACCTTTGCAGCCCGTTCGTGTATTCCGCGAAGGCCGTTTCCCTCTTTAACCTGTCTGACTTTACCGTTGTCTGTAATGGTTAGATTAAGTAATTTGCCTTGGCGCGATACCACCAGCGCTTGAGCATCTCCGTTGGAGTGTTTAAGAAAGTTAGTGACGGCCTCTTGAGAGACCCGCAGTATTGTATCGGCGATATCCACTCTTTGTATGTTGAGGTCTTTGTCGCACTTTACCTTAATCGTTTTCTCTCCTGATATACCAGAGAGAGCCTCTAATGTTTCTTCGATATTCAGCACCGCTGAGTCGCGTAAATCAGAAACGGCTTCACGCACATCAGATAATAGCAATTTGGTAATGCTTTGACTTTTCTCTAAAACGGGTCTCAAGTCGTCGCCCGCCTTGCGGGAGGCAACCTGCAGGTTTATAGACAGTGCGGTTAAATGATGGCCAATTAAGTCGTGAATATTCCGGGCTATTCGAGTCCTTTCATTCTGCTTACTGGCCTCTTGAAGCAGCATTTGTGTCGCGCGCAGCTCACGGTTGATAGCCTGCTCGCGCTCAAGTGCCTTGGTCTCTCTCATGCGAGTTCCCATGGTCACTATGGAGAATAAATTAAACGCCCAGAATAATAATGCGGATATCCACGCATAATTGTCGCTCCAGACAAACTGATAAATAAACCAAAGAGGCAGCGACAAAGGAACTGAGAGCAAAACTGAGTTGCGTATAGACGTGTAATAAGGCAGTTGGGCAACGCAGATGGTCATTAATATGGCGACAAAGCTGTAAGGTACTAAATAATAAAGGCTATAAATAGCAACGAGCTGAACGACAATAAGGCTTAAGCGCAGCCAGGGTTCGTTACTGTATGGTTTATCCCGAGTGGCAATTGCGAAGCTCACAATGAAGACCAAAAAGGCTGTTGCTGAAACAAGCCAATGCAAGCCAAAGAATGGACTGGTAGCCCTTTGCCCCAGCATATACAGGCAAAATGACGTCAATAGTGCCCAGGACAGTATGGCAACCCACTGTTCATGGTCTAGGTGTTCTGAAATTAATGACTTTATATTCATAGCCTTAGTATGACCCACCCTGACCTTTTCGCAATAGGCCAAAAGTCACGTTTTATAAAGTGACTTCTTACACTACTTGAAGCCATGAACCAAGCCTAACCTGTAACAAAACAGGAGGGTTTGTCATGTTGACGCTGCACAGCTTTTTACTTTATTTGCACATCGTTTTCGGTGCCATAGCAATGGCCTTGTTTTGGGTACCCGTGGCGACAAAAAAGGGAAGTCTGAACCATCGACGGTTCGGAAAGGCATATGTCTGGACCATGAACACAGTTGCCGTTTCGGCCATTATCATGTCAATTATGGTGTTGATTGCTCCCGCGTACTTTAAAGCGGATATTATTGAAAACAGCCAGCGACCAGAGGCCGTCTCTGAGGGTATTCGGTTCTTTTGGACGTTATTGTTGTTTCTTTCACTATTTACTTTTGTCTCGGTTCGGAACGCAACGGTTGTTTTGCGGTCGAAACGGAGTCGTGCTAATTTAAGAAAATTCAGTTACTTATCCATGCCAATGGGGTTAGTGGGCATGTCGCTGGTCTTATTATGGCAGTACCTAAGTGCACCAGCAGTTCAGTTCGTGAGCCCATGGCTTCATATTATTTTTAGTATCTTAGGGCTAGTAAGCGCATATCAGATGCTTCATTTTGCATTGGCCAAATCCGTCAAAAAGAATGGCTGGCTTATTGAACATTTGAGCTCAATGTGCAGTTCAGGTATTGCGGTATATACGGCCTTCTTCGCTTTTGGCGCCAGGCATATACTGGCGTATTTGGGTCAGTGGCAGTTATTATTTTGGGTTGTGCCGGGTGTTGTGGGTACGGTGCTTATATTTTTATGGTCACAAAAATACGATCAAGGAGAACTCTCGTGAAGTGGCTTTTATTTGTATTAACAACATTCATTTTGGTTTCCGGCGCTTATGCCGGGGAGTCACATCAGCAGATGATTCAACAGCATTTGTCTGAAAAGCAATTGGATGAGGCAGAAGACATTGCGGAAAACTGGGTTGAGAACGAGCCTGAAAATGCCACCGCCTGGCATACCAGGGGCATTGTCATGGCACAGCAGGCGCAGGATGCTTTTTTTAGTGCGCTCAGTTATGCCGGGAAGTCACTTGAGTCGTTTCAAAAAGCGGTGGAACTTGAGCCGGATTCGCTGAAATATCGCAACGCCTTAATGCAATTCTATTTGATGGCACCTTCAATAGCGGGTGGCGATGACGAAAAAGCACTGGCTCAGATTGAAGCCATTAAAGCGATTGACCCGGCACAGGGTACGCTGGCAAGAATTGGATACTTTCGACACCATGAGCAAGAAGAACAAGCAGCAGAGCTACTAACGGAAGCTTTAACTCAGTACCCCAATAACGCCGATGTTCTGGTTTATGCAGGCTTTCAGGAGCAAAGAAGCGAGAACTACGAAAAAGCGCTGTCTTTTTTTGAACAGGCCGCTGCAGGCGAATCTGCTGAGGGCGATTCTTCTGTCATGGCTTTGTATCAAATTGGAAAAACCTCAGTTTTGGCTGAAACTAAGGTAGAGGAAGGCATTCATGCTTTAAGGCAATACCTGAAATTGGAAGTACCGGAGAATGCGCCGGACACTCATTGGGCAAACTTCCGACTGGCTCAACTGCTGACCTTAAAAGGAAACGACGAAGAGTCTAAGCAGTTGCTGGCTGAACTTAAAGAGGTGGATGACAAAGCGTTACAGAAGCAGATATCCAGCTGGAACTAGTTATCTAAATAACCCCGGTTACGACCATCAGACTTGGCACGATACAGTGCTGAGTCTGCTTTTGATATCATGCGGCTGATGAGGCTTTCGGTATCTTCCTCGGCATCAGGTGTGTGAATGTAGCCGCCAATACTAATGCTCAGATAGGGCGCAACCTCTGACTCGTCATGCGCTATGTTGAGGGTCCGCACGGAGTCCAGCAACCGCTGTATGCTCTCTTTGGTTTTCTGTTCATCAGTGGCAGAAATGACTGCGACAAACTCTTCTCCGCCATATCTCGCGAGAAAGTCAGTGTTACGCTGCAATTGATCAAACATGGCATCGGCAACCGACTTGAGTGCCTGATCACCCTGTAAATGACCATAGTGGTCGTTATAAGGTTTAAACTGGTCGATATCAATGATGAGTAAAGCCAGCGGGGTGTTGTGACGAGAAGCACGCTGAATTTCATTGGTTATGCGTTCATCAAAGGCGCGACGGTTTGCAATGCCGGTTAATCCATCCTGTGCTACCTGAGCTTGCAACATACGGTTAGCCTTTTCCAGCTCCCGCTGGGTTCGGATGAGTTCCGCGTAGGTACGTTGCCGTTCAAGCGTATTCGCTACCATATCGGCCACCAGGCCTAAATGGCGGATGTCGGCGGATTGCCACTCTCGTTTTTTCCGGACCATATCACAGCCGACAAAACCCAGAAGTCGCTGATTGGCCACCAGGCCAACGCAGATAACCGATTTGATTTCTTCGCGGTCAAACTCAGCTTTTTCAGCACTGGCTTCTGCCGGCAATTGCTCAACATTGTTCACAATGAACTTGTGGTGTGCTTTTATTTCTTTAAAAAACCAGGGGAGCTCTTCTAATGCTATCGATTGCAAATCGTCGATATGTGCCTGATAACCATTTCTTACCCATTCATGGGTATTGGTCATATGCTGGATATTGTCATCGAATTCAAATACGTAACAACGATCGGCGTCAGTGTAGTTGCCAATGGCAGCAATGACTTCTTCAATGCATTCGTAGGTTTCCGCTGGCTCACTATTAATCAGGCGGGTCGACAATTCCGAGATGAGTTGATCAAAAGATACTTGCCCAGCTTTTACGTCCATGACTCACCTTTTTCGCCTGTATGGAGAATAGTTAACCATATCGTTAGTTTAGCGTAAATTGTTATTTTTATGTTGCCCACCGTTTCGTTTAACTAAAATAAAACCGCCATATGTCCAATACGACAGGAATCACAGAAAAGACCAGAAGTACCGCCATGGAGATATTAAAAACTCTTTGTGCTGTGTGGTTAGTCAGTAATTGCCTGAGTCCGGCACCGGCGACAAGCCAAATTCCCACACAAGGAAATGCGACGGCTAAAAAGGCCGCTGTTATTTCCATTACCTCTGACCACAGTGTTCCCGCCACGGTAGTAAATGCCGCAACGGCACCCGTTGCCATCACCCAGGCTTTGCCGTTTACCCACTGAAATAAAACCGCTTGCCAAAAGGTGAGTGGTTTGCGATTTCCTTTTTCAATGGCTTTGGGAGTTTGCGAAGCAATGACCCAGGCAAGCCAAAGCAAATAAGCGGTGCCCGCAATTTTGATCATTTGGTGCAGTAGTGGAAATTGTTCTAACACCGAGCCAAAGCCCATTCCGACGACCAGCACCATGGCCGGAAAGCCAAGACAAATGCCAAGAAAGTGCGGCAAGCTGGACTTAATGCCGTAGTTCACGCCCGATGACATGATCATAATGTTATTGGGGCCGGGTGTAATTGTGGTGGAAAAGGCGAAGAAAAATACCGCAATAAAAATTTCCATTATCCGATCCTTTTACGTCTTATCCAGGGTTGGCGGCAGACCAAAGTGTGCGACTAAATTCTGCAATTGTTCGTCATTGCCACCATCTTCACGCTTATTAAATTGCCATAACGAGCTGTCACCACTGCCTTTCCAGTTGATGAGTTTGGGGTTGTTGCCCACCCGGCGAATGACACAATGGTTCAAGCTGGCCAACCAGAACCACCACAAGTCATCGGCGTAAGGTGCCAGTGATGATGCCAGGTTCTGGTCGGTAACGCGTTGATCAAAGCAGCCCGGCGGGAACAGCACACCGGCGCCACTGGTAAAAAATAAGTTCGGATCGGGACCGCGTACTTCCGTTTTCGGATACCACTGCCGGTACGGCCTTATTTCTCCGTTGCTAGTACGGCGAAGGTAATGTGCTCGCCAACACACTATTTCCCGATTATTGCCCTGGTAAGCATTAACTAAAGTTGCCAGCCAGTCCGGACGGTAATAAATATCATCGTCAGCGGTTACATGAAAAGCGTCGGGATAGCTCTCAAGTGCCGGAATCAGTTTCTTATAAGAACGCGTGTCGGCCCTGACAGGCGCTATTGTTAATCCATCTTTTTGCAGCTCAGTGACACTTTCAGGAAGTTTGGCGATATCGTTTTCATACAACCATAAAATGACGGAGTCAGCTTTTACCGACTGCAGCAGCAGCGATTTTAACGTCAGATGCAGCTTAGCAAAGCGATCGGGGAACGAGGTTAGGTTCACTATCAGTTGAGCCGGCAGTAAGTGCTCCTGATGCGCTAACGTGTCACGCTGTTGCCATTGCAACTCTGTTATTGCCTGTGCGTTCCGCTTCAGGCCTGAGCCCGCCAGTGACTTATACTTTCGTAACCAGCGATAACGCAATTGTGCAAAAAACTCTCTCATTAAATTCATAGGTTTAACAACTGACCTCCACGTTCGTCATAGCGCGGTTACAAAGTACACAATTCTTCTGTAGCCTGTACGGAAAATACCACAGTACATTAAAAAAAAGCGAATACGAGGCAACCCTATAATGGCGTTACAACATTGGCTACAGCAGAGTAAAGAGTTCATGCTACGGTTTGCGGTGTCCAGCCCCGTTCCCGCCAGTTGGTTTTATGATGTTCCGGAATCAACGGAAATTGATGATATCACCAACACTCCGGAGCACATCGAAATTGTCAGTCACTGCTGGAACTACTCGCATTTATTTGTGTACCAGCTCAAATCACTGGTTGAGAACGCCCCTAAAGACTTTAAAGTCACGCTGACAGGGTTCTATTGTCCGGAAGATAAGGGCTCGGTTGCTTTGGTGGAAGAGTTTTCCCGTAAGCAGGTTGATAACGTCGACTGGAACTTTGTCGCGCTTGAAAAAGGTGACCTACTACGTCGTGGTATTGGTCGTAATAAAGCCGCAAAAGAGACCAAAGCTGACTGGATTTGGTTTACGGACTGTGACTTACTGTTTGGGAAAAATACCTTCCCAAGTTTAAAGCAGGCATTACGCAAAGAGTCCTGCATTTTGGCGTTTCCTGAGCAGGTTTCCCGCACGTCGTTACTGAGTAAAGAGCATGACGTACTGTGCAACGGCAAAGAGACCTCGATTGAAGAGTGTCTGGAAAAGGCTAAATTTAGTACCCACACCTTTTCAAAAGCGACGGGCCCGGTGCAAATTGCTCATGGTGATACCGCGCGTCGTTATGGTTACTGCGATCAGGTGGACTGTTACCAACAGCCAAAAGACCGCTGGGTCAAAACCTATGAAGACCGTGCGTTTCGTTGGTTATTAGGCACCCATGGGAAGCCGTTAAATATTGAAGATGTATCCATTATCCGCCATGTAGAAAAGGGTCGCTATAAAAGCGGTTCCGCTTTCTCTGAAATGCGCAAAGCGAATCGTCAGGCCAAGGATAAGTTACTGACCAAATAAGCGCGTCGATAAGTTGCTCTATAACTAGTAAGATAATTCGCTATTGATTAGGATGGATGTCTTACATTAACCCGACAGGGAGAGCAGCGAGTGAGTGAATTGACCCCCGGCTTTATTGTCGCGCATGGACATCGGCTGGAAGACCTAACCGATGTGGCGGTTACATTCACCCAAAACTACCCGCTGGCGCCGCTGGAGCAGGAAACCGTGCTGGTGCAAAGCAACGGTATTGCCCAGTGGCTTAAAATTAATTTAGCCCAGGCCAGCGGCATTGCTGCGATGATAGACGTCACCCTGCCGGCGCGGTTTCAGTGGAAAGCGTATCGTTCAGTGCTCGGCGACAACATTCCCAAAACCTCCCCCTTTGATAAAGACCGCTTAACCTGGCGGTTAATGCGTCTTTTGCCTGAGCTTATCGAGCACAACCCGCACTTTGCACCGCTTAAGCACTACACCTCTGACGATAACGACGGTCGCAAGCTTTATCAGCTAAGCGGGCGATTGGCTGACTTGTTTGATCAGTACGCGGTGTACCGTGCCGACTGGCTGGATAACTGGGTGCGTGGTCAGGATGTGCTGGAGCACGAGCAGCCGGTTGAAGCCGAGCAGTTGTGGCAGCCGGAGTTATGGCGCGCGGTCAGTAATGACATTGGCATAGATGACTACTGGAATAACCGGGCTGAACTGCATCAGCGCTTTATTGATACGGCGCAGGCGTTAACTGAGCGTCCGGCGGGCTTGCCGCCACGGGTGGTGGTGTTTGGTATTTCCTCGCTGCCGCAGCAAATGCTGCAGGTGCTGGATGCCATTAAAGGCTATACCCAAATTCTGCTGTGTGTGCATAACCCGTCGCAGTACCACTGGGCCGATATTGTCGATGGAAAAGAAGCCCTGCGGCAGGCGGTCAAAGCCTCTTCGCGCTTAAAGCACAAGCCGGAACTGCCCGACGACCCGAATGACGACGAACTGCACCAGCTGGCGCATCCGTTGCTGGCGTCCTGGGGTAAGCAGGGCCGTGACTACATTCGCCTGCTGGACTTATACGACGAAACCCTGGCCAAACAGGAAGCGTTTAACACCATTAAACTGGAGCTGTTTGAGCCGCATAACACCGACCATTTATTGGCTCAGTTGCAGGACGATATTTTGAACCTGCGGCCGGTGCAGGAAACTCGCGAGCTTTGGCCTGCGCCGAATGCCTCCGATAAATCACTGCAGTTTCATGTCTGCCACAGCCCGCAGCGTGAGCTGGAAGTGTTGCATGACCAGCTACTGGATGCCTTCGCAAAAGACCCCAAGTTAAAACCGCGCGATGTTATGGTCATGCTGCCCGACGTTAACACCTACGCGCCCTACATTGATGCGGTATTTGGTCGTTATCACAACCGCTTTGGCGAACGTGACCCACGTGCCATTCCTTATACCATTGCCGATCAGGGTGAACGTCACCAACGACCGTTAATGATAGCGCTGGAACTGTTGCTACAAGTTGATCAACTACGTTTTACTCAGACTGATTTATTTAACTTACTGTCGGTTCCGGCGGTGCAGCAACGCTTTGATATGAGTGACGATGACCTGCCGCAGTTAAAGCGCTGGGTAAAAGAAGCCGGCGCACGCTGGGGGCTGAATGCTGAGCAGCGCGGGCAGTTTTATATGCCGGCAGCGGAAGAAACCAACAGCTGGTGGTTTGGCTTAAAACGCATGATAGCCGGTTACGCCATGGGTGATTTGGCTGACGTTGGTATAGAAAACGACTCACCCTGGGCCAATGTAGAGCCTTATACCGAAGTTGCCGGGCTAAGTGCCGCGCTGGTGGGGTGTCTGGCAGACGTGGTGCGCACGCTGGAACAATGGTGGCATCGCGCGCAGGGTGAACACACCTTACCGGAGTGGGTCACTCAGGGCGAGTGGCTGCTGGAACAGTTTTTCGAGGCCGAAGAAGACAGTGATCGCTTACTGTTAGCCAAACTGAGTGACGAGCTGTATCAACTGCGGGACATTTGCGTCGAGGCTGATAACGAATCACAGCTGCGCCTGCCCATATTTAAAGACGCTTGGCTGGAGCGCGTGGATCAGCAGAACCTGAATCAACGCTTTTTAGCGGGCGCGGTAAACTTTGCCACCTTAATGCCCATGCGGGCCATTCCGTTTAAGTACGTGTGTGTGCTGGGTATGAACGAAAGTGATTACCCGCGTTCAACGCCGCGTGTCGACTTTGATTTAATGACTGACCGTTACCGTCCGGGCGACCGTTCCCGTCGTGACGATGACCGCTATTTATTCCTGGAAGCCATGCTCTCAGCCCGCGACTGTTTTTACTTAAGCTGGGTAGGTTACAGCGCTAAAGACAACAGCGAGCGCACGCCATCGGTGCTGGTGGCGCAACTGCGTGATCATCTGCAGCAGGGCTGGGATGTGGACATTAACAGCCTGATCGTTGAGCACAAATTACAGCCGTTTAACCCGTATTACTTTAACCAGGAAGACCCGGACTATTTTACCTATGCCAGTGAATGGGCGCAGGCGCATCAGGGTGCGGTGGCTTCTGTGAGCCGCAAGGCTTCGGAAACCGCCGCGGACGACGAGTTGGAACGCACCCTGAGCATTAACGACATTAAACGCTTTATTGAAGAGCCCGCACGGCTGTACTTTAACTGGCGACTGGACACCTACTTCAGCCGCAACAGCGAAGATCTGGACGACAGCGAAGCCTTTGTTATGGATAACCTGCAAAGCTGGTCGTTAACCACCCGTTTAGTGGATTCTGGAAAAAAGGCGTTATTGAATGGCGCAGGCATTGAAGCCTCGCTATTAAAAGAGCTGAACCGGATTAAACGCGAAGGTGCCTTGGGCATTGGTGCAATAGCCGAGCAAAATGGACTTCAGTTACTGGAGCAGTCACAGGAGATACTGGAAACCTATCAGCAGAGCATTGCCGGTCACTCGGGAGTGAATGAGTTTCCGGAAACGGTGTTTTTTGAGCACAGCGGGTTAATTATTGACGACACGGTGACCGGGCTGCACAGCAATGAAAATGGTGATCGCCTATGGGTTGTCACCTCTGCCAGCAACATTGCGGCTAAAAATGGTAAGGGTGTTAACAGCGGTGGCTGGAAACATGCCAGCGCGTATTACCTTGGCCTGTTGTTGTTGAATTTGAAGCAACCCACTCGGCTTTTAATTGTGTCCAAAGGTGGCTGCCAGCTGCAGGCGGCACCGGTGCCGGCTGAGCTTGCGGTGCAACAACTGGAGCAAATACTGGAGCTAGTGGCTCTGTCAGCGCAGCAACCGCAGCCCATGCATCTGGACGTGGGCATGACCTGGCTAAGCGCAATGGACAGGAACGAGCATGATGAAACGCTGGCGCACGAAGCCGCCCGACAAAAATACGAAGAAGACGGCTTTCAAGACCCGGCATTGGTCACCAAAAGTGATTATTGCGGGCGCGTAGCCGAAAGTTACGAAGCCATTCAGGCATCACCGCACTTCCGTCGCTTTATGGACGAACTTTATGACCCCATGCGCTTAACCCTGGTGCCGGAGAACAAGTCATGAGCCAGTTACCGTCACATACCTCAGGACATACGCTAGAGAATCCGCTCGATTTTCCGCTAAACAGCAGCCGCTTAATTGAGGCCAGCGCCGGTACCGGTAAAACCTACACCATTGCTGCGCTTTATGTGCGTTTGGTTATTGGACACGGCTCACATAATGGTACGGAAGAAACCGCGTTTGAACGTGAGCTGGTGCCGAAAAACATTCTGGTCATGACCTTTACCAAAGCCGCCACCGAAGAGCTGAGTGATCGTATTCGTGCGCGCTTAGCCGAAGCCGCAGCTTACTTCCGTGACCCGGAAGCCGTAGAAGGCGATCCCTTCTTAGCCAGCCTGCGCGAAGACTGCGCCGTGCAGGGACAGAACCTGATGCACTTGGCGCGGCTGCTGGATTTAGCCTCGCAGTCCATGGACGAAGCCGCGGTGAAAACCATTCACGGCTGGTGTCAGTCCATGCTGAAAGAGCACGCCTTTGCCAGCGGCAGCTTGTTCAGTCAGGACGTTGAAACCGACAACGAAGAGCTGCGCCTGCAGGCCGCCGAAGACTACTTCCGCCGCTTTATTTACCCGGCTGACGCTGAACTCAGCGCCCGGTTGCTGGAGGACTTTAAGTCACCGGAAACCTTGTTAGGGCTCACTTACAGCTTAAGTAAAAGCGGACAGGCACCGGTCAATGGTGACTTGCACCGCCTGTTGAAAGAAGCTGAAAGCGCCCATCAGCAACGAATGGTTGCTATAAAGCAGGAAGTTGCGCCTATTGTGAAGGAATTGGTTGATAAAACCTCACAAGCCAAGGGCGCGGCAACCAAGCTCAAACAGTTTCAGAAATTTGCGGACTGGTGCGGCGATCCTGACCTGGTTGAGCCGGAGGCTACGGCGGCTAACTGGAAGAATATAAGCATTGACGAGCTACAGAAGTTTGCCGATGCCAAACTCGGTGGCATGCCTGATAACTGGGCGGTGTTAGGTGAGCTGCAGGAGCGCATTAAACGCAGCAAAGTACAGCAGCAGGAAGAGCTGGCCAAAGTAAAACAACATGCGGCCTTCTGGGTCAGCAGCCGTTTTGCCGAACTGCAAAACCAGCGTGCCGAAATGGGCCACGACGACATGCTGACGCGTTTACGGGACGCGCTGAAAGGCCCCAGCGGTGAAGCTTTAGCTGCGGCTATTCGTAAGCAATATCCGGTGGCTATGGTGGACGAGTTTCAGGACACCGACCCGGTACAGTACGAGATTTTTAACCGCATTTATAACCTGGCGGACCCGCACCCGGGCACCGGTATTTTCCTTATTGGTGACCCCAAACAGGCTATTTACAGCTTCCGTAACGCCGATATTTACACCTATTTAAAAGCCCGGCGCGATACCGAAGGCCGGCATTATAATCTGGCACGTAACTTCCGTTCGTCGCAGGCCATGGTGGACGGCGTTAATGCTCTGTTTGAGCGCGCCGAAGAGCTGCCGCGCGGTGCTTTTCTGTTTAAAACCGAAGCAGAAAACCAGCTGCCCTTTAACCCGGTGGGTGCAAACGGGCTGAAGCGAACCTTCAAGCATTGCCTGTTATCCAGCAATTTAAAAACTGCACCGGCGCTCTTGTGGTCAGTATCCGATGAAGAAAAACGCAATAAAAATGACTTTTTCCGGGCTGCGGCGAACCATCACGCCAACCTGATAGCCTCCCTGCTTAATGATCCGCAGGCGGGTTATTACAACGGCGACGATAAACTCGAGCAGCGCGTAAAAACCAGTGACATTGCGGTGCTGGTAAACAACTTTAACGAAGCCAATGCTATTAAAAAGGCGTTGAGCGATCGCGGGCTGAAAAGCGTTTATTTGTCAGACAGGGAATCGGTATTTGCCCAGCGTGTTGCCAAAGACTTACTGGCCTTAGTGAGTGCCTGCGCCGAACCACGCGACCCGTCGTTGATACGCAGTGCCTTAGCTACTCAGATACTTGGCCTGCCGCTGAGTGAGCTGGAGCATATTCACAGCCACGAACGCGAGTGGGAACAGCGGGTAGAGCAGTTTTTAAGTTATCACGACCAGTGGCAGCGACAGGGTGTACTAGCCATGTTACACAGCCTGCTGCACGACCATCAGGTGCCGGCGAAGCTATTGGAAGACCGTATTCACGGAGAGCGCCAGCTGTCCGACGTACTGCACATTGCCGAGCTGCTGCAACAACAGAGCCTGGTACTGGATGGTATTCCGGCGCTGGTGAACCATTTTGCCGAGCAGGTGAATGAACGCCACGGCTTTGGCAGCAACAGCCGCACTCAGAGTGACGAGCAGCAGCTGCGCTTAGAAAGCGATGACGAACTGATAAAAATTATCACCATTCACAAGTCAAAAGGCCTGCAGTACCCGCTGGTGTTTATGCCTTTTGTGGCGTACACCCAGGCAGAAGCCTACCGGATAAAACCGCCGGCGGTGTACCACGATGAAAACGGTGAGCTACAAGTATTGTGGTCAAAAGACGACGACAACAAACAGCGCTTAAGTAATGAGATCCTCGCCGAAGACTTACGCAAAATGTACGTGGCCGTTACCCGCGCGCAATACGCCACTTTTATTGCGCTGGAAGCGGTGAAAGAACATCGCAATAACCCGCTGTTTTATTTGCTAAACGGTGGCGAGTCATTAACCGATGAGCTGTACAACGAAGTCAGCGAGCGCTGGCAGCAGGCACCGCACACACAACTAACGCGACTGGAAGACGACGAGCCTTTAGTCCGTGCGCTGGAGCAGGAACAAACAACGCCTAAACTCACACCGCGCAGCATGCCCGCAGACCGCAAGCTGGAGCGTTGGTGGGTAGCCAGTTACAGCGCGCTGAAGTACGAAGGTGCCGTGACAAAAAGTGTGCAGGCACCGCAGTCGCCCGATGAAATGAACCTGTTGGACGAGCGCGATGATGACGTAGAAGTCGCCAGTGCCGCCGAGCCAAGCCCGGACAGCATTCATCATTTACCCAAAGGCGCGGGGCCGGGCACGTTCCTGCATAACTTGTTGGAAGAGTCCGCCAATATCGGCTTTACGAAAGTCGCGGGTGACGCTGCCGAGCGTACCGAGCTGGTTGAGGGCTTTTGTGTCAGCCCGTATTGGCAGGAACACCAAAACAGTCTGGAACACTGGCTGGATGCTTATTTACACAACGAATTCCCCATTAACGACAGTGGTGAAAGCGTGAGCTTAAGCGCTCTGGAGCAATACAAAGCCGAGCCGGAATTCTGGTTCGGCGCCAGTGAAGTTAACGCACAAAGGCTGGACGCCCTGGTTCGTGAACACATTCTGCCGGGGCATGAACGCCCTGCACTGGAACCTAATGTGCTGAACGGCATGCTGAAAGGCTTTATCGATTTGGTGTTTGAGCACAAGGGTAAATATTACGTGGCGGATTATAAGTCCAACTGGCTGGGCGAAGACGACCACGCCTACACCGAACAAGCCATGCGCGAGAAAATTCTGCACAGCCGTTACGACCTGCAATACGTGATTTACACCCTGGCACTGCATCGCCTGTTAAAAGCGCGGCTAGGCAGTGAATACGACTATGACACCCATGTAGGCGGTGCCGTGTACCTGTTCTTGCGTGGGCACCGGGCGGAAACCGGCGGGGCATTTTGTGACAGGCCGCCACGGAAGTTAATAGAGCAGCTGGACGCACTATTTGCGGGTAAGAACCTTTCAGATAAGGAGTCGGTATGACAGAAGTAACCTTAAACACCTTATTTGATGCCCTGCGTGAGTGGCGCGATGCCGGCTGGATACGCTCAATAGACCTGGCCTTTGTGGAGTTTTTGCAGCAAGCTGGCGAAACGCGCAGTGAGGTATTGCTGGCAGCCCTGTGTGCATCGCACGAAGCCGGCCGCGGGCATACCAGCATTGACATAAATGCGCTGCAGAATGAGCCCGAAAGCGCACTGAATTTACCACCCGAGAACCGCTATTCACCAAGCTGCGAGACTCCCAGCGAGTTGTTCCGTCAGTTTGGTACCGATGTTGAAGCGGCATTAACCCAAAGCCATTGCGTAGACGTCGACGGAAAGGGCAATCAGCCGCTGGTGTTAAGTGGCGGCAAACTGTATTTGCGTCGCTACTGGCAGTACGAAGCTTTTATAGAAAGCGACTTGCAGACGCGAATGAGCGACCGGCCGGTTACCAACGACGAATTATTGAAAAGCACGCTGGCCAAGTTGTTTGATAAACCTGACGGTGACAAAACCGAAGAGATTAACTGGCAGCGCTTGGCCTGCGCTAACACCGTGCGCAACCGCTTTAGCGTAATAACCGGCGGGCCCGGCACCGGTAAAACTTACACCGTCGCGCGCTTGCTAACTGCGTTGCAGCATCAGACTTTATTCCTCGGCCTACCGCCGCTGCGCGTATCGTTGGCAGCGCCTACCGGTAAGGCCGCCGCGCGACTCACCGAGTCCATAGAAAGCGAGCTGAATAGGCTGCGGGGTGATGCAAAGCTCGCCACCCTGAAAGACGCCTTAGACGTCATAAAACCTGAAGGTAAAACCCTGCACCGCTTACTGGGTGTAAAACCGAATTCGCGCGCGTTTAAACACCACGCCGACAACCCACTGCGCACCAACGTTGTGATAGTCGACGAAGCCTCAATGATAGACATTGAAATGATGACTGCGCTGCTAAAAGCCACACCCAAAAACGCGCGGCTGGTGCTGATAGGCGACAAAGATCAGCTCGCCTCCGTAGAAGCAGGTGCTGTACTCGGCAACCTGTGTGAAGGCGCAGACGAGGGCCATTACCACACAGAAACCGCCCAGTGGCTGCAGCAAGTCGCTGATACACCCGAGTTCCCAGGCGACTTAATTGACGAAAGCGGCGAGCAACGTCTGCAACACGTCGTGAAATTCCGCAAAAGCTATCGCTTCAAAGGTCCTATTGCCGACCTGGCTAACGCCATTAACCAGCAAAACAACACCGCAACAAAACAGGAACTCGAAAAAGCCAAAAACGCCGATAAAGACTACCCCGTTAGCCTGTACGAAATCAGCAGCTTAGATGACCCAGCCTTCGAAGCGCTCATCAGGCGTAGCCTGACGTTACACGTCAGGAACGATGCCGACAAAACAACCGATGCCAACAACATCAACGATATTGCCCAGGAAGCCCTGCAAAACCTAAGCAACTTCCAAATACTGACCGCCCTGCGCGAAGGCCCATGGGGCGTAAAAGCCGTTAATCAAAAAGTCGGCGACATACTCGGCGTAAACGCCAACACCTGGTACGAAGGCCGCCCCGTTATGGTCACCAAAAACGACTACGGACTGAAGTTGAACAACGGCGACATCGGCCTAACCTTTAAAGACCCCGAACATGGCTACCTGCGCGTCGCCTTTCCCGACCAGACCAACAAGTCTGAAAATAAAGGCGTGCGCTGGGTACTGCCCAGCCGGCTCACCCACATCGAAACCGTTTACGCCATGACTGTGCACAAGTCTCAAGGCTCCGAGTTCAAACACACGGTTATGGTCCTGCCCGACCACGACAGCCCTGTGCTAAGCAAAGAACTGCTGTATACCGGGATTACTCGGGCTAAGGAGCAGTTGAGTTTGGTGGGTACTAAACTATTTAGCCAGGGAGGCAAGGGTGTCTAATTTACACCGTGGCATTTATGACTTGTTGCAAACTTCTGCTGTTAAGGATGGGTTATCTGAACAGGACGGTCATCTTGTTTCTGATTTAGAAAATCTAAGCCTTGAAGTTAGCCATAATCGTTTAGTGGAGTCATTGTCAGAACAACTTTCGCGTGTGCTAGCGGCAGTGGGAGAAGGTGAAAAACTAACTGATAACGAAAAACTGAGTCAACAAGTTGAGCTTTTAAACGGGCTACTTCAACACGCTCGCAGCGCGCTTAAAGATGAGACTGCTGCTGAAATTATTGACGAGTTTATCTCTCCTCCTCAAGTGTTGCGATCGCTTTACCGAAAAGGTGAGCAGCCAGAACTGCCTCAAATTGGGCTAGCACAGCCGTGGCTATTTACCGCGGGAAAAGACTCACCAGCTTTGCTTAATGAACTCATTGCAGAGCTATCCAGTTGCAACCATGTAGATATTCTAGTTAGTTTCATTACAGTCTCTGGTGTCCGAAAAATTCATGATGTTTTAAAGCAAATTACAGCGACTGACGCGACCGGAAAAAGTGAAACGTCGATTCGTGTACTTACCACGACATATATTGGCGCTACAGAGAAAAACGCGTTGGATATGCTCGCTAAGCTTCCTAACTGTGAGGTTCGTGTCTCTTTAGATGGACGGCGGACTAGGCTTCATGCAAAGGCCTGGATATTTGAACGTAAGACAGGTTTTGGTAGCGCTTATGTGGGCAGCGCCAATTTATCTGGAGCGGCCTTAATGGGCGGATTAGAGTGGACTGTGAAGTTCACAGAGCGAGGGCAAGAGAATCTCTATTCGAGAGCAAAGGCACACTTTGAGACCTTGTGGGAAGATGGAGAATTTCAACCTTATGATCCGAATGATCGCGAGCATGTTGACGCACTAGAGCAAGCCTTAATTCGAGAGTCTGGCGGCAAGTATTCACTTGAGCATGTCACCACAACGTTTTTTGATATTACCCCAAAACCGTTTCAATCGGATATTCTTGAGCAACTAGATAATGAAAGGGCACACGGGCGCTATAAAAATTTGTTGGTTGCTGCCACAGGGACAGGGAAAACAGTCATGGCGGCGTTTGATTACCGCCGAATTTGTGAACAGGAGAAAGGAATACCTCGATTATTATTTGTTGCGCATAGAGAAGAAATTCTTAGTCAGTCATTAATGACTTATCGGCAGATACTAAGAGATTCGAACTTTGGCGACCTATTAACAGGGCGACATAGACCTAAACAGTATGACCACTTATTTGCCACCATTCAGAGTTTACATTCGCAAGGAATCTTAGAGCGTTTCCCGGAGAACCATTGGCAAGTTGTGGTCGTTGATGAATGTCACCATATTGCGGCGCAAAGTTTTGATGACGTTGTGTCTCGTATGCAGCCGAAATACCTACTTGGTTTAACAGCGACGCCCGAACGTGCGGATAACAAAAACGTACTAGCGTATTTTGATTCTCGTCCAGATGGCTCCCCATCAGTACAAATGCGGCTTTGGAATGCGTTAGACCAGCAGTTGTTGGCTCCATTTGAATATTATGCCTGTGACGACGGACAAGACTATCGTAATGTTAACTGGGCCAATGGGGATGGACGTACAGATCTTCATAATATTCTCTCTGAAAATGACGTGCGCGCGCGCAATGTTATTCGAGCATGGTCCGAAGTTGTTAATACGGTAAGTGACTCAAGAGCGTTAGCATTTTGCGTTGATGTCGAACACGCACGATTCATGACGCAACAGTTTAACAAGGCAGGGATTTCTGCTGCACTGATTTATGGTGAAAGCTCTAGAGACGAGCGATTGTCGTTACCTAAAAAGCTGGCTAACAAGGAAATCAATGTCCTTGTGACGGTCGACCTTTATAACGAAGGCGTCGATTTGCCTTTTGTCGATACGCTTTTATTATTAAGACCTACTCAAAGTGTCACTTTATTTCAGCAGCAAATAGGGCGCGGATTGCGTTTACATCCCGAAAAAGAGAGTTGCCTAGTTCTAGACTTTGTCGGTCAACACCGAGCAGGATTTCGTTTCGACGTGTTATATGGAGCTATCACAGGTTTAACGCGAAACGAAGTATTTGAAGGTGTTAAAAATGGTTTTGGGAAATTACCTAGCGGTTGTTATTTACAGTTACAAAAACAGGCACGCGAGTCTGTTTTAGGAAGTTTGTGCGAAGCTATAAATCAAAGATGGAACCAGCTTCGAAACGAACTCAATCACTTTGCTCGAATAAAAGGCCGTAGCCGAGTTGGACTGTCAGAGTTTTTAACGGAACAACAGTTAGAGCTCACTGATATTTATCGAGGAAATGGCAACAATACGGGATGGACAAACTTACAGCGGGCAGCCCAACTGTTGCAAGGCGAAGCCAATGATGTGGAAACCTATTTTAGTCGTCGCTTTATTAGCTTATTGCATATTGATGATCCAGAGTACTTGCAGTCTATTCAGAGAATATCAGAATCCAGTCGCCCGGTTAGTCTGAGCCAACGAGAAAAGCTATACGCGCAGATGTTGGCCTATCAAATAGATGGGCAAAATAGGCAAGTCGGGAGCGGCAAAGCATTTATTCAGCGACTGCATGATGAATCGGAAGCATGCGGTGAATTAAATCAGCTATCGCGATATCTTGATGCGAAAACAAACTATGTATTTCACGACTTACCAGGGCTAGAAGATACAGCGTTAAAACTTCATGCGTCCTATCAAATACGCGAAATACTCACTGCAGTTGGTTTTCTAAGTGAAGATCATCGTGCCCCATTCCAAGCAGGAGTATTGCGTTTGCAAGATAGGAAAGTGGAGCTGCTATTTGTTACCTTGGACAAAGCAGACGCGTTACACGAAGGTGTTGCCTATAATGATTATGCAATAAGTCGCGATAAATTCCATTGGCAGTCGCAAAATACCGCTTCTTCGAATACTCCAACGGGTCGTCGCTATATTGAGAGTGATACTAATGGTTGGCAGTTCCAATTATTTGTAAGAGAGAATAAGCAAAAAGCTTACAAAGCTTGTGGGCCTGTGACGTTTATTGACAGTCACGGAGAGCGACCAATGAATATAACTTGGGAGTTGAAAAACAAACTTCCAACTCGGCTTTATCAAGCATTCAGTGTGTTGCGGTAGGGATAGCCTACCGTATCGCTTAGATCTAGCAGTTCTCCAATTGCCCCCACCCAAGAATAGTTCTAATATACCCCCACGACACAGTAACTTACTGATCTCATGCCTCTTTCCTTTAAAAGCCTAACCCGTTCATTTGCCTGTCTGCTCGTTCTATTCACCGCTGTCAGTGTGCATGCGTCCGAAATCTTCACTATGGAATCTAAGCTCCTTGATGAAGGGATAACGGCAAGGGTCGCGTTGCCGGAAAGCTATGAGCATTCAGACAGTTTTCAGTATCCGGTGCTGCTGGTTATGGACGGTTCAACGCAGTTTGAACACATAGCGGGTAACGTTAATTTTTTAAGTACGTTTTCTATTGTGCCGGAAATGATTGTTGTCGGGGTAAGTGCGAGGAACCGCTTAAAGCGTTTTACTCACACAAAAATGGAAGCCTACGCTGACCGCTCTGGCGGTGCTGAACAGTACACCCAGTTTTTGCAAGATGAGCTGATGCCAGCGTTGCAGAAAAAGTACAGAGTATCGCCTTACACTGTGGTTACCGGGCACTCGTTGTCGGGGCTCTATACCAGTTATCTGGCGACTCACCATTCAGATTTTATCAACGCCGCAATATCGGTCAGCCCAAGCCTTTGGTGGGATGACTTTGCGCTTATAAAAGACATAAAAGTGGCAGAGCAAGAGGCAGAAAAACCGGCGGTACGTTGGTTTGTCAGTATGGCGAATGAGCCCAATGAAATGGCTGAGGGCTATGAACGTTTATTGAACGTGCTGGAAGCGAAGCCGGAATCGACTTTTAACTGGGAGTCAAAGCAGTTCCCCAACGAAACCCATGACAGCACGCCATTAATTGGCAATGTTGAGGGGCTTAAATCCGTTTTTCGTGGGTTTAACGCGGTGCCGAACATCGAAATTAAGTCGCTGGAGCAGTTGCAGGCGTTCTACTCTGATTACGAAAAAACAGTGGGTTACGACTTTCCTATGTCGGTTCAGCAATACAACGTGTATGGTTTGAAGGCCGCTTATGAAGGCCAGGTTGACTGGGGACAGGCTATTCTGGAGAAAGGTGTTGAGGTATTCGACCAATCCGAAGTTTTATGGGACAGCCTGGCAACGGTTTATGCAATGAATGACAACAACGAGAGTGCGCTAAAGGCCTCGAATAAAGCTGTGCAGTTCGCACGCGAGCATCAGTCAAAGTACATCAGTGAAATTGAAGCGCAGAATAGTGATTTGAAAAAACAGACAGAAAATTAAATTGTACATATTTATGTATATTATTTTGTTTGTAATTTCGTATGTTTTGTGGCTATAATTTAGTCAATAGGTATAAAAGTGGTGAGGTAAAGTATGAACACACAAACTATATTGGCTGAAAAAACGGTATCTGCCAGTGACGTGCGCAAGCACCCCTGCCAGTATTTTGAAGCTGAGCCTGTGGCGGTACTTTCCCACAATAAAACCGCTGGTTACATGGTAGGTGCTGAGTTATTTGAAGCTATGGTGCGCCAGTTGGAAGCCTGTAACCCTAAAGTAGAGTCCCTTTTTAGGCCGACGACAGCGCGGCTAAAGGCTATTAGTGCCGAAGCAGAGAAGCTTTTAGCTGAAGCGAAAAAGTCTGATCTGGATGACTTTGAAGAGTGATTCGGGTTTTTAAAAGCAAACAGATTCGTCAGCAATTAACTGATATTGAACTGGATGCATTAGTAAAAGACTTTAAGCGGTATAAAAGTGGCGAGGGCGTGCCTGACCTGTTCGGGCGCGATGAACGTTACGATCATCCAGATACCTTTCCAGTTCTTCGTGACAACGAAGTAATGCATTTGCATCTACAAGATCCCGATGAACCTTGGCCTTTGCATTGTATTCAGTTTGCTAAGAAAAGTGATACGCACTTAGTCTATTGTCCGGCAGCTATGACGGCCAACTGCTATTTGCTTATGATAATTCTTGATCCTCCTGCCCACAACAAAGCATGGAGCAGTGCGATCATGCTACCCCTAGGAATAATGGCAGAAAAATTCCGCAATCGGTATTAGACTTGCCGTAAAACGTCCAATACACCCTGGGCTAACGCCTTCTCCTGTGGTGACGCGTCGAAGTGTTCGTTGGCTTTGACGCGATCCTGCCAATGCTTCACAAAGTCCATGGGTTCATCCGGGTCAATTTGTTCAGGTTCTGACATTAAGGTGTTTTGCTGGTCGGTTTTAGCCGTATGAAAATCCATGCGGTTACGCTGCTGCGCGCTAATTGCTCCGGCCTCAAACAACTGATTTGCCAGCTTGCTCATGTCGTTAGGTGATATGTCCCGTGGGTTAAAGTCCTCGGTTATAATTTTTTGAATATCGCCGGGGCTAACGGGTTGTTTACCGTCATTGCCGGCTTCAGCCTGGCGGCGCATAGCGTCTTCAAAGAGCTGGTCGCGCGCGGACATCAGACTTTCCAGCTTCTCTTTGTCATCTTTGCTCAGGTCGTCTTGACTTTCTAGCTCTTCAATTTTCTTTTCAATTTCTTCGAGCCTTTCGGTATCAACACCCATGCGGTTCAGCAGCATGCTGCGATAAGCTTTGTCTATTAATGTTTCTTTCTCTTCTTGCGATTTTTGCTGGTCAGCCTTGTTATCAAGCGACTCTTGATTCGCCTCATTTTTAGCCATTGCAGGTGTTGAATGGCTTACGCTGTTGATTAGTGAGTTAATGTTCATGACTCCTCCTTACCAAAAGTTGCCTGCCAGGTGGCAAAAGCTTGCCTGCTTAACGCTCTATTTGTGCGTTAACGGTGTTTTTGTATAAGAAACAGCAAGGAGTGTGCCATTTATGGTCAGGTTTCTCTGGGCAAACCCTCTAAAATTTGTTTTGCTGTAAGTAACGAGAAAAACAAACGAAGACATTTTGCTATGGACCAACGCCGCTCAGGAAAAACCACGACCTTTAATGCCGCGACACCGGACAGCGATGCGCAGCGCGACAGAGCGCGTATTATTCATTCGTCGGCGTTTCGCCGGCTGCAGGCGAAAACTCAGGTGTTGGGTGTAGGCGAGAGTGATTTTTACCGCACGCGCTTAACGCATTCTATGGAAGTGGCGCAGATTGGTTCGGGCATTTGTGAGAAGTTAAAGCAAAAGTATGCAGAGAACGATGCTATTTCGACGCATATTCCCTCTTACTTTCAAATTGAAGCCATTTGCCTGGCGCATGATATTGGTCACCCGCCGTTCGGGCACGGTGGTGAAGTGGCGCTGAACTATCACATGCACAGCAGCGGTGGTTTTGAGGGTAACGGCCAGACGCTGCGTATTATTTCAAAGCTGGGTGAGTATTCTGACCACGACGGTTTGGATTTGACCCGGCGCACTTTACTCGGTGTGCTTAAATATCCGGTTTTGCATAGCGAAGTTAGTACTCGCTCACTGTCTGCCGAAGACCATCTAAGCGCTTTTAAACCGCCTAAATCCATTCATGACGATGAACAGGATGTGCTGGACTGGATACTGGAACCGCTGACTCCCAACGACAAAGCGACTTTTCGTTCCACTAAAACTAAAGGTGGTAAAACCAAAGCGCAATACAAGGCTTTTGATACCTCTATTATGGAATTGGCGGATGATATTTCCTATGGCATACACGACCTGGAAGACTCGCTGGCACTAAATCTGGTGACCGAAAAGCAGTGGCGTGAAGATGTATTGGCTGTGCTCGGCGATAACAGCGTTATTATGCAGGAAGAACGGTTTTATACAGAAGCGCTGTTTTCCGGGCAAAGTCGGGCACGTAAGCATGCGATTAGTAAGCTGGTGGGTCACTTTGTCGATGCGATTGAAGTCTCTGCACAAAATCAGTTTGAGTCGCACTGGCTGGATTTACAGGCTCAGTTACCCGAGCGCATTGAACACACTCTGCAAGTACTGAAAGACTTTGTGTTTAAGCACGTTATTCGCAGTTCTTCGGTACAGGTGCTGGAGTACAAAGGTCAGATGATGATACTGAAACTGTTTCAGGTATTAAATGAGAACCCTGAACGCTTGTTGCCTGAGTCGACCCTGCAACAATACAAAAGTGCAGATAACTCCAAGCGTGTTATTTGTGATTACATTTCCGGTATGACCGACAACTACGCCACGAAGCTCTACAGCAAGTTGTTCAGTCCGGACACTGGCTCCGTATTCGACAAAGTTTAAGAGTTCTCTAAACAAAAAAGGGCGCCGGAAAGGCGCCCCCACTTTAAGACTTAACGACTTATTCCCATTCAACGAATAAATCAACGCCTGAGTAGTTAGTATAACCTTTTATACTAAAGTACCAGCGGTCTTCAGCCGGGTTCTCGATATCACAGGTTTCGTTGTTACCTGAAAGATAAGGACGGCACTCGTAGTTCGACTCGGTAGGCTGGCTGCCCTGACGAACATACAGGTCAGCGTCGCCGCTACCACCTGACATGCTCACGTTAAGTGATGACATGCCCGCTGGAATGTCGACGTAATAGTGCGACCATTCGTTGCTAGAGCCAGACAGGTCCGTAGCTGAGGCAGATCCGCCTTCGCCACCACCGCCGCCGCTAGGCGCAGTAAATGAGCCGGTTAGGTTAACGCCGGAGAAGCTTGAGTAAGCGTTAAGCATAACGTGATAAGTACCGGCTTGTACGTTAGAGATAGTACAAGTTTCAGTATTACCACTCTCGTAAGGACGGCAGTCATAGCTTGAAGTGGTTGGCTGAGAACCGAAGCGAACATACAAGTCTGCATCACCCGAACCGCCATTAGTGCTAAAGCTTAGGTCAGTTGCACCAGCTGGTACATCTAAGGTGTAGTAGATTGAGTCGCCAGTTGTCGCCGACAGGTTGCTAACGGTTTGACCATTAGTCAGCTCGTTATCTGTTGGTGGCTCTGGGTCTCCACCACCGCCACCTGAGCCATCACAGCCATTCGCGTCGATGTAGTCAACAGCGTCTTTGGTTTGTGCTAAGCCATAACCAAATTGGACGTCACGGCCAGAAGCGCCTAAATCTTCTGCGGTTTCATTCAGTACACTACGAATTTCCTGTGCACTACAGCTTGGATGATGTGACCAAACTAACGCTGCAACACCCGCTACGTGCGGTGATGCCATTGAAGTACCGCTCATGGTGCCGTAGTTACCTTGCTGGCCTGTGCCTTCAGGGTAGGTTGAAAGAACATCAACACCCGGGCCGGCAATTTCAACCTGGCTGTTTTTCTGCGAGAAGCCCGCTAACTGTTTGCTGCTATCGACGGCGGCAACAGAAACTACAGCATTGTAAGATGCCGGATAGGACATCGGATCCGTTGAGCTGTATGGCGAACCGTCGTTACCTGCTGCTGCAATAAGCAGTACGCCATCGTTATACAGGCTTTGCATAGCGTTGGCTTCGGTTTGGTTTGAACCGCCGCCACCTAAGCTCATGTTAACCACATCGGCACCGTTATCAGCACAAGTTTCAATAGCTGAAACCAGTGAAGATGAATAACCCCAACCATTAGAATTAAACACTTTCACAATGTGCAGGTTCGGGTTACTGCCAATAACACCGCGAACGCCAAGCCCATTATCAAGGGCGGCAATGGTTCCGGCTACGTGCGTGCCGTGAGGGCCGCCGTTATCGTACCAGTTGCCCGTGCCGCTGTCGTTTGTACCGGTAATGGTACCGCCCTGAGTTCCCATATCTTCGTGAGGTAACTCTAAGCCGGAATCGATGACGCAGACTTTCTTACCGCCAGCCGATGCTGCGGCCACGCTGTCGTCAACTAAGTCGGCTTGTACCTGACCGATACCGTAAGGAACGTCTTGAGCCATGAAGCGACGCTTGTGGTCAACTTCGATGTATTCAATGTTAGGGTTTTTCTCAAGGCGCTTTTTCTGTTTTGCACTAAGTTCAGCTGCAACGGCTAAGTTGTGACGCATGCTGAGCTTAACCTGACCGCCAGCCTTTTTGACTGTGTTATTGGCGCGTGATATCGCTAGCTCAGACCGACCACGATTGCCCATTTTTTGGACCGCTTTACCATTATTCTTAAACTTAATGATGTAACGTTGTGGCGCATCGCTTTCAACTTGCTGTTGGTTTTGGAGCAAAGGTTGAGCTTGAGAATGCTCAGGGGGCTTTGCATATGCTGATGAAACTGAAACTGCTAAAGCAGACAGTGTGAGGATACTTAGTTTTTTCATAACGTAATATTCTCTTTGTTTTTATTTTGGGTTGTAAGAACCCTTAAAGAAGGCAGCAGAGGATACAACGTTTGGCTGCATGAAAATGATGTCAAACGACGTCATTTGTTGCATTTAATAACAATTTGTAACGGATTTAAAGGGGGGTAGTGTAAAAAATGTTTAAAGATTCTACATTTTTTAAACAATTGAAGGGTGAAATCAGTGTTTAAGGCGGTTAAAACCATTAACAATAAGCTCTTCTAACCAAGAACGTGATCACCCCCGCCTGTTTGAGTTATAATTCGCACAAATTTCAGCCGCGAAGAGAGAATTATGGCTAGAAACAAGAAAGAATCGATTGTTTTGGAAACCCCGACGGGCTCTGATCACGTCCTGCTGCACTCGTGCTGCGCGCCGTGTTCAGGAGAAGTGATGGAACGCATGGCGGAAGCCGGTATTAAGTTTACTATTTTCTTCTATAACCCGAATATTCACCCAGAGAAAGAGTATTTGCTGCGTAAAGAAGAGAACATTCGCTTTGCCGAAAAGCTGGGTGTCGACTTCATTGACTGCGATTACGACAGTAAAAACTGGTTTGAGCGGGTGAAAGGCCTGGAGTGGGAACCGGAACGAGGCAAACGTTGTACCGAATGTTTCGATATGCGCTTCGAGCGTACAGCTTTGTATGCACATGAAAACGGTTTTGACACCATTACGAGTTGTTTAGGCATTTCGCGCTGGAAGAACATGGAGCAGATAAACGACTGTGGTAAGCGCGCAGTGGCACCTTACCCCGGCCTGCATTACTGGACGTTTAACTGGCGCAAGCAAGGCGGCGCCGCGCGTATGATAGAAATTTCCAAGCGCGAACGTTTTTACCAGCAGGAGTATTGCGGCTGCGTTTACTCGTTAAGAGACATGAACCGGTGGCGCCTGAAAAATGGTCGTGACCGCATAGAAATCGGCGTTCAGTACTACACCAACGATTAAATCATACCGAAAAAAAGCCCCGGACGCTGGGAAGAGAGACGCCCGGGGCTCCACGTGAAAGCTACACTCTGTAAGCCTTAAAAGTTATAACGGAAGTTCGCCATAATGGTGCGCTGTTGGCCGTAAAAGCAGTCGCCACGTGACAAGCACGAGGTGAGTACTGTTTTGTCAGTCAGATTGTCGACATCCAGACTCAGGCTGTAGTTGTCCCAGTCGTATCCGATCATGGCGTCGAATAAGGTGTAGCTCGGAGTTTCCAGATGTATTGGGTTATTATTGTACACTCCGTAGCCGCCAGAGGTGTTACCCACGTAACGAACTCCCGCACCAATTTTAAAGCCATTCCAGTTTTGGGGGCGGTAAGTAGTCCAAATCGCAGATTGATGCTCTGGAGTTGCTGCCAAAGGTGCATCGGTATATGCATAACTGGCATAAACATCCATTGAATCCCATGCCAACTGGGCTTCTAGTTCAACACCTTCAATGTCAATTTCACCAATTTGTACTTGTCCGTCCGGGTCAACAATGTCTGGATCAGCTGCTTGTTCGGGACCTACCGCTACCTGAAGATTTTCTTGTTTGATGCGATACGCCGAAGCGGTTAGTAAATGTTCCGTACCTTCAGGCTGGTACTTTATTCCGGCTTCCCACTGCTTTCCTTCAGTTGGCACAAAAGGCTTTCCGAAAGCATCAGTACCTATAACCGGAGAAAAGGACTCACTGTAACTAATGTAAGGAGAAATGCCGCCGTCCATTAAATACATAAAACCTAAGCGACCAGTTGTAGCGTACTGTTCGGTTACACTGCCCGTTTCAGGATTGTTGGTTGCTCTGTCACGACGCAACGCTGTTGAAATGAGCCACTTGTCGTCAATGCGCATATTATCCTGTACATAAAGGCCTAACTGGTGAGTCGTTAACGAATTCGTACCTTCCGTTAAGTCATCTTCAGTGGGTAGTCCGGTGGCCTGCCCGTATACTGGGTCATAAAGATCCAGTGGGTTCATTGCACCATAAACGGAATCGTTGTCAGTAAATGCATCTTGGAAATCTAAACCGAATACCAGTTCATGTTCAACTGGGCCGGTAATAACAGACCCATGCAGTTGAAGATCACTTGTCCAAGTTCTGGCATCTGCACGAGATAAATAAGAGACTCGGTTGACGGTACGATTATCTTCAGCAAAGACCGGTGGCCAGCCATACATGCTGGCGTAATCTGCATGACTATCACTGTAACGACTTGCCAGACGAAGGCGCCAGTCCAGATTGATGTCGTGCTCAACAATGGCAGTTAGCGCGTCCTGCTCAGTATCGTATTGATCGAAGCCCGGTTCTGACACGAATGTCGAGCTGTCAATTTGACCAAACTCATTAGGGAGCAAGGTGCCCTGCCAGGGAAAGAACTGAGTACTGGAACCCGATTCGTTGCGCTGAATGTTGCCAATAAGGGTAATTTTCGTGTCTTCGGAGGCATGCCAGCTTAACGATGGATTCAGTACCAGGCTGTTGTCCGGCACATAATCGGTTTGCGTATCGCTATCGCGGTATAACCCAATAAAGCGGCCGGTTAATGACGCGTCATCATTTAATGCCCCGGTAATGTCGCCGGCAACTTGCTTACGGGAGTAATTACCTAGCTGCGCCCAGAACTGACCATCGGTTTCTGCCTGAGGACGTTTGCTCACTAAGTTAATGATGCCGCCGGTAGAGCCTTGACCGTATAATACGGAACTGGGTCCTTTTAGTATTTCAATCTGGCCCAGGGAATAAGGGTTAACACGCACATTATTGTAGTAGCCGAACAGGGACTTCAGGCCATCTAAATATTGAACTGGAGCAACACCTCGAATCTGTGCCCAGTCGCCACGGGTATCAACCCCGTAAGGGCCATTGTATAAGCCGGCAACATAACCGATAGCGTCCTGTACAGTAACGGCACCCAAATCTTCAATACGGGCTTCGGTAAGCACAGAGACTGACAATGGTGTTTCGATAATGGGTGTATCGGACTTCGAGCCAGTCGCACTAACGTAAGAGATCAGGCCGCGAGAGCTGACATTGATGGTTTCCATCATCTCTTCTTGAGTCTTCTCTGGGGTTTCTTCTTGGGCGTGGGCGCTGGTGGAGGTTAAGGCGGCCAGAATACTAGCCGCCAGTAAGGTCTTGTGAATGTTCATTGTTCCCCTCAAAAATTAACTGCTGTCTAATTTGAGTTGGATCTTAAATGAAAACGATTCGTATTTAAAGTCCTATTTCACCCAATTATCCGGAAGTTCCCAATTTGCCTGGTGAACTTCTCCGTTCCAGGTTTGCAGCGTGACCCAGACACGATGCTGAGGTTCAAACTGCTGTGGGGCTATGGCGTGAACGTGTTGTAGCAGTTCGCTACCATGCAAAATACCAACATCATCTTGCTGTAGCGTGTCCAGAGGAACGGGTTCCTCGCCAATGTTGACGTAACCCTGGCGAATATCGCTTACCTCACCTTCATTAACGAAAGCAGAAAAATCTTTTACCCAGTCTTCGTGATGCGCATACGGTGCGTCGTTATTTAAAGGCTGGATGGCAATCTCAAAAGGCCCCACTTGCTTTTCTTCCCAGGCATCCGGGAAGACAGGTGGCTGCAACTGCTCATACAAAAAGTAGATGGGAAGAATCAATATTAACCCGCTGAGTTTGAACTTGTTGCGGTTCCAGAAGGTATTCTTACGGCGTGCCATTAGCTTGCTCCCTCACTTTGCAACGACTCGCGCAGCGGTGTCTTCTTTTCTTTTGCGGCTTTCACTGTTCGTGAACCCCAAATCAAGAAACCGGTAATGGACATAGCCGACAAAATAAGACCGAAGATAAACCAGATGGCCTTAGTCCAAATACCGCCAATGGTGCCGTAATGTAGCGGATCAACAACATGCTGAATGGTTTGTAGCGTATTCATATCGCCTGGTGAAACGGCACGGGCAATGTCGCCGCTCCAGGGGTTAATATCCAGCCGGTAAGAGTACTGATCGTAAAAAATGAAATCGCCGCCACCCATTATTTTGAACATGTCGCGATTGTGCTCCGGCATCATAATAAAGCTGGGTCTAATATCCGGAAAGCGTTGTTCGGCAATCTGCAGGGCCTCTTCAAAAGATACCGGTGGCTGGGCTTTATTGCCTACAGGAATGTCGGACACCTCAACTAATGGGGCATGACCTTCAATATCAATGTCCGCATGCCACAATACTTGTTGAGTGAAATACCATAAGCCGGTCAGGCTCATAACAATAAGGAACCAGATAGACCAGGCACCACCGTGCTTGTGTAGGTCGGTTAATAACGTTTTTTTGCCTTGCTTGGCACGGACTTTAGGTTGCGTGTAAGCACGCCAGAATTTCTTGTAGATGACCAACCCGGTGACCAGCGCACCCATCATCACGAACGACATAGCGGATACTAAATAATAGCCAACGCTGTAGCCGTCTTGCCACGGAAACAGCAACCAGCTGTGCAGTGAACGCATGAAGTTGATAAAGGTAATACCCTGGTTTACTTCCTGAATTTCACCGGTGTACTGGTTTACATAAGCAATACCTGACGGGATGTTCTCTGTTGAGAAAATCACGGCATTAATAAGATACGGCTCAAAAGTCATTACCGTTGTGACATTCGCTGTCGGGAACTGACTTTTAACGGCGTCAACGAGCTCAGAAATGGGTTGAGCGGCTAGACCATCAGGGTTCACAGCGCGTGCGTTCTCGTTAAACAGCCAGGTTAACTCGTGACTGAACACCGCGATAGTGCCCGTAATACAGATAAAGCAGAACAGTATCCATATGGGTAGCGAGCACCAACCGTGCAGCTTGAACCATTGTCGTTGCGTCATACTGACGACTCCCTAAAGAAATTTTTCGAAATGATATTGCAAATACGAACAATTATCAAATACAATGTAGCGATAACAATTCTCATTTACAGTATTATGTTCGGAGACAATTCATGAAGGCCTTTGCCAGAAATTTTTTAGCAACAGCAGTCACATCAGCGCTGTTAACCTCAGCTGCAGTAGCGGCCCAATCAGAGAGTTCGGCTGAGCAGCCAGAGAAGCAGGCGGAAACACAGGAAAAGATTTTTGAGCACGTTAAAGTAACGGGAAGCTCACTTGATAATGCAACAACAGCAACCGGGTTACCGTTAACTTTGCGTCAGACACCTCAGTCAATTTCTATTATTGATCGCACTTTTATCGACAGCTTCTCATTGGATACGGTTGCCGACGTCATGCAGTTCGCGCCAGGTATTCAGGCCCAACAAGCTGAGACGGACCGCTTCTTTTTCCGTGCTCGTGGTCGTGATGTTACTAACTTTCAGTTCGACGGCGTGCCTATTGCTTATGACAGTTTCTTTAGTGAAGCCTTAGCGGACTCCGTTATTTTTGAGCGTGTTGAAATTGTTCGTGGTGCAACCGGCTTGTTGACAGGGGCCGGTGAACCTTCTGCAGCGATTAACCTCATTCGTAAGCGTCCGAAAGCTGAAGATGGGGGGTATGCCAGCGTAGGCCTGGGTTCCTGGAGTAATTACCGACTGGAAGCGGATCATTCTCAGACTCTGTCAGAAAGTGGCAACGTAAAAGGGCGCGTTGCACTTGCCTACGAAGAAGGTGACAGTTATGTCAATTTATCTGAGAAAGAAAACGCTCAAATTTACGCTGTGGCAACGGCTGATTTAACGACCCAAACGCGTTTAACTATGGGAGCTGATTACAGCGAACGTAATCCGAAAGGCAGCATGTGGGGTGCCTTGCCTCTGTTTTACGAGGACGGTACCCAGGCGGATGATTTGCCGGTAAGCACAACAACAGCATCTCCCTGGAACCGGTGGGATAGAAAAAGCACCAACGTCTTCGTACAGATGGAACATGCGTTTGATAATGGCTGGGATCTTCAACTGGATGTTGAACGCCGCGAAGGTGAGATGGATGGCTATCTCCTGTATTTTTCAGGTTACCCGAACAAAGATACTGGCGAAGGGTTAGCTGCCTCACCCAATCATTATGTTGCTGAGCGAGAACAAACGTCATACCGAGTTTTAGCGTCTGGGCCATTTGAGCTGTTTGGAAGAGAGCACCAATTAACAGCCGGGGCCTTATACTCTAAGCAAAACCTTGATGCTCTGTCTTACGGTATTCAGGGTGGAATAAATGTACCCAGCCTATTTGACTGGGGGAATGGCGTTCCTCAGCCGACATTCTTAGATGGTCCGGCTTACGGAAGTGGAGGAGAAGAAACTCAGGAAGGCGTTTATGCAGCGGCTCAGTTTAGTTTAACCGATGATTTCACTGCTATTCTGGGTAACAGAATAACTAACTACAATATTGATAGTTACACGGTTAGTTATGCGACGAACCCGGCTGGTGATTTTGTTTACAGTGGATATGAAAACTCTAGCGTAAACACGCCTTATTTGGGGCTTGTGTACGATATTAGTGATGTCGTATCAACCTATGCTAGTTACACTGAAATTTTCCAGCCTCAGGAAGCAAGAGACGTTAATAACCAACTGATTGGTCCGGTAGAAGGTTCCAACGTTGAGGCTGGTATTAAAGGTGACTTCTTTAATGAGGCTCTGACTGCTAGCTTTGCGGTCTTCAAAGTAAAAGAAGATAACCTTGCAATAAATGATCCTGATAATATCGACCCATTGCCGGGCACAACGATTTTTCCATCCATTGGCGTTGATGGTGCAGAAAGCGAAGGCTATGAGCTGGAGCTAAACGGTAAACCTACCGACGCTTTAAACATTTTCTTCAGCTATACGCACAATGAGTCGACCGATCGCGATGGTTCAAATTACGCGCCTTACTTGCCAGAAGATATGGTTAAAGCCAGTGTGCTATACACGGTTACAGATGCATTGAAGCTGGGTGTAAACGCTAACTGGCAAAGTGAGATTTCTAACCCGGGTATTGGGCCAAATGGCGAAACGTTCACTCAGGACAGCTACACAGTAGTGAACGCTATGGCAAACTATCAGTTAAGCCAAAACTGGGATCTGAGCTTTAACGTGAATAACCTGTTTGATGAAAAGTACTATTCAAGCATCGACTTCTATAATCAGGGGTTCTTCGGTGCTGAGCGCAACTTTGAGCTGAGCCTGAAGTACGCTTGGTAAAACTGTATAGAAACGAGTCAGAAAGGGCAGTGTTAACGCACTGCCCTTTTCTTTTGCACGTTGCTAAGATCTTTCCAACTTGCTATAACTGCGCGCAAATCCTGTAACGCCAGTTCATTTCATGAGTCAGTCGTCTGATACCGTTGTTATGGTGCGCCCGCATCACTTTGCTTCTAACCCTGAAACTATGGCAGATAATGCCTTTCAGTCGATAGCGCAGCAAGGCGTCAATGTTGCTCAGGCTGCTTATGATGAAGTCACAAAGGCGGTTGAGCAGTTGCAGAGTAAGGGGGTTAAAGTCCATTTGTTTGAAGATACCGGAACCGAAACACCCGACTCCGTCTTTCCGAATAACTGGTTTAGCACGCACCGCACCGAGAAACTGGTGTTGTACCCCATGTATTGCAATAATCGCCGGAAGGAACGTCGTTCAGACATTGTTGAGTTTCTGAAAGCAACTTATGGGTACGATAAAACTCTCGACCTTAGCTGGTTAGAGCAAAGCGACATTTTCCTGGAAGGCACGGGTTCGGTGGTTTTCGATCACGATAACCAACTGGCTTATGCTGCTCGTTCAAAACGCATGAACGAGAACGCGTTGACGCCGTTGTGTGAAGAGTTGGGGTATCAGCCAATTGCTTTTGATGCCACCGGCAGTGATGGCAAGCCGGTGTATCACACCAATGTGCTTATGGCGGTGGGCAGTGACTTTGTGATGGCTTGCGTGGATATGATACGCGATGCCCACCAACAGCAGCAATTTGTTCGTTCGGTGAAGGGTTCGGGTAAAGCCTTAGTGCCGTTAACAGAGCAACAGATAAGCAACTTTGCAGGGAATACACTCGAACTAGACGTTAACGGCCGTAAAATTCTCGCTATTTCCGAAACAGCTTACCGTTCACTGACAATAGAACAAACCCGGCAACTGCAACAGTGGGTTGAGCTACTACCGATAGCGGCTCCGACCATAGAACTTGGCGGTGGCTCTATTCGTTGCATGCTGGCGCAGGTGTTTAAATCTTATGATTAAGCCGTTAACCGATTTTATCTGCCCGCTTGATGGCAAGCCGCTGCACTTAAACGAGCGCAGCTGGCGCTGTGATAATAACCACAGCTACGATGTCGCAAAGCAGGGGTACGTGAACTTATTGCCGGTACAGAATAAGCGCTCGAAAGACCCAGGTGACAGCAAAGCCATGGTGCAGGCGCGCCGGGAATATCTTGAGCAGGGGTATTACCAACCGTTGGCACAGGCTTTGGCCAATACGGTGTTGGCGGAAGGTGACCAGGCGTTGCTCGATGCGGGGTGTGGCGAAGGTTATTATTTGCGTTGCATAATTGAGCAGGCTGAGCAGAACGGCACTGATTTAAGCGTAGCAGGTCTGGATATCTCAAAGTGGGCAGTACAGGCCGCGGCAAAGCGCGATAAGCGCTTGAGTTGGATGGTGGCCTCTAATAGCTCTATTCCGCTCGCTGATAACAGTGTTGACACTATTCTGTGCGTGTTCGGCTTTCCGGTAGCGGATGAGTTTAAACGGGTTTTAAAACCCGGTGGGCGGCTGATTATGATGGACCCTGCCGCTGACCACCTGAAAGAGTTAAAAACCATTATTTATTCTGAGATAAAAACGAAAAATGAGACGCTGCCGATAGCTGATCCTGATTTTGAACTGGCTTCTGAACAAAAAGTGGCTTTCCCGGTATCCTTGGCATCAAATCAGGCCATAAAAGATCTGCTTACGATGACGCCCCACCTATACCGGACCAGCGCTGAAGGCCGTGAGCGTGCCGAAGCTCTCAGTTCGTTGAAGCTGACAGTCGATGTTTGGGTGCGGGTTTTTGGGCTAAGCACCTAACGTATGCGCGCTATTGTTCACTCCACAATAACCACAATACCCAAGGCAGACTGGCTTCGGCTATTTAAGAGTGACTACCCGTTTACTTGTTACGACTTTTTTCTGGCGCTTGAACAGGGCGGTAGTCTTGGGCCTCAGCGAGGCTGGCTGCCTCAGTATGTCGCGGTACATGACGACAACGATACAATAGTTGCGATTATGCCGTGGTTTAAAAAGACCCACTCCTACGGCGAGTACCTGTTCGACTGGGCCTTTGCTGAAGCCTTTGAGCGCTATGGTTTTCGGTACTATCCCAAGCTGGTTAACGCAATTCCTTTTACCCCGTGCCAGGGTCCTCGTTTGGCTACTGCCGAGGGCACCAACCTTAGCGATGTTCTGCCGGTTATTGAGTCAGCGCTGCTACAAGCCCATGATGTCAGCAACCTGCAGAGCTTGTACGTTGAACCTGATGTAAGCCAGGCTTTAACCGATGAGGGCTGGTGGCAACGCTTTGATATCCAGTTCCTCTGGCAGAACCGCAACTACGGCTGCTTCAATGACTTTCTCGCGGCTCTGGTATCGCGCAAACGCAAGTCGATACGTAAAGAGCGGCAAAAGGTGTCAGAGCAAAATGTGGAGATGCGAACTTTACAGGGTCGTGAGCTTACTGCGGAGTTTTGGCATCAGTTTATTTTGTTTTACCAACGCACCTACTTAAAACGCTCGGGTCACGGTGGCTACTTAACCCCGGCCACGTTCAGACTTTGGGGTGAACATTTGGCTGACCACATGGTGGTTTTCGCGGCTTACAGAAATGACGAAATGCTGGCGGCTTCATTGTGCTTTAAAAGTGACGACACACTTTACGGGCGTTACTGGGGTTGTCAGGAAGAGCTCGAGTTTCTGCATTTTGAAGCCTGCTATTACCAGGGAATTGAATACTGCATAAACCAGGGGCTAATTTATTTTGATGCTGGTGCGCAGGGTGAGCACAAACTGCATCGCGGTTTTGAACCGGTGTTGCGCGAAGGGTTTTATCGGTTTGCTCCGTCGGCTCTTAACGACGCTATTGAGCAGTATTGTCAGGATGAAAGCCGGGCGTTACGCGAACACCTGAAGACACTGCAAACCTACCTGCCTTATAAAGATCGCGGTTAATAAAGCGGCCACACAAGTAATATCATGACCAGCGCAACTGCCGATACGAGGACGGACAACGGCAGACCCAGACGCCAATAGTCGCTGAAATTATAACCGCCCGGACCCATAACCAGAATATTTGACTGGTGACCTATTGGCGTTAAAAAGGGCACCGCCGCGCCAATAGCAACCGCCATTAAAAACGGATCCATACTGGCACCAAAGCTGTTTGCCATGCTAATACCAATAGGCGCCATAAGCACCGCTGCAGCCGCATTATTCACAATGTTAGACAGCAGCATGGTGACCAGCAGCAATAAACCAACCGCAACAAAGTCTGGCGAACCTTCGCTGACATACAGTACAGCATTGGCAATGGTTTCCGCAGCTCCGCTGCGCTCGAGTGCCGAGCCAAGCGGGATGGTCGCTCCCAACAATACGATGATAGGCCAGTCAATGGCATCATACAGTTCGCGTAATGGCAGAATATTGGTAATAACCATCAGGCCCGCGGCGAGCGAAAAGGCGACGGGGACCGACATCAAACCAAGCGCAGCCGACAAAATAGTCGCGGCAAAAATACCCAATGGCAATATCAGCTTTTTGGGCGAACCGATGCGCAAGCTGCGCTGTGCCAGTGGGAAGCAACCAAACCGCTGAAACACGTCGTTAAGAATTTCGGCGTCTCCCTGCAGTAATAAAACATCGCCGGGTTTAAAGCGGATGTTGGCCAGTGCCGTTCCTAATTTTTGCCCTTCCCGGGCGACGCCCAGCACGTTGATGCCGTAGCGGCTTCGTAGCTTGATATCGGCGGCAGAGCGGCCGATAAGGCGTGAGTCGTGTCCGACAATTCCCTCAATGACGGCAATGTCGTCTGACTTCAGAAAACGCTCGTCAATTTCTTCTTCGGCATTCAGCTCCAGTCCGGTTCCGTCTATAACTTGCTGAATGGTTTCTGCGTTAGCTTCAACAATCAGTACATCTTCGGATTGCAGGCGCAAATAACGTGCAGGCGCTGACCAACGTTTTTCGCCTCGTTGCAATGCGACAATGACAAAGTCATCTTCACTACGGTTTTCGAGCTCATACAGGGTTTCACCAATAAAATTGGACCCGTCGGGGACATAAAGCTCGGTCAGATAGCTACTAACATCGTAGAGAGATTCCGACTTTGACTTGCCGGCTTTTTCCGGTACCAGCCAATGACTCAGCAGCCACATGAACAGCAAGCCGGCTATGGCGATGCTGAGACCAACCGGGGTAAATTCGAAAATGCCAAAGGACTCACCCATCGCCTCGCGACGGATGTCGGCAATAATGATATTTGGCGGCGTACCCACCATAGTAATGGCACCGCCCAGTAAGGAACCAAACGCCATGGGCATGAGCATTTTGGAGGGGTTATTGCCACTGCTTCGGGCTAACTGAAGCGCGACCGGAATCATAATGGCCATGGTACCGGTATTACTAATAAAGGCGGAACAGACGGTCGTGACCGAGGTCAGGGCTATCATCTGCACCCAGTGCTTATCGCCAATGTTTTTCATGGCTGAGGCCAGCGCATCAACGACGCCGGAGCGCCATAGTGCCTGACTTATAATTAATACGGCCGCTACGGTAATGACGGCGGCGTTACCGAAACCGCTGAACACTTCGGCGGTCGGAACTAACCCCAGAATGGCTGCGGACAGTAGCGCCATCATGGCAACCAGATCATAACGCCATTTATCAATGACGAAGAGCACCAGCATAGCCACTAATATGATTCCGATGAGCCATTGATCCAGCATTTAAGAGGTACCGTTTAATGTTTAAAGGTTGAAGATTGCACAGTGTTGGGTTTGACGCAATAGCGTCTATACTTACATACGAACCTATTTCAGGAGGCCATAACGATGAAGTATCTAAGTTTAACGAGTGCGGTAATCATTGGCCTGGCGGGAATGAGCAGTGCGCCGGCGAACAGTGATGACCACAAAAATAGCGGATTAGCGAACGCCGACATTCAGGAGTGGCAGGTTCCGTGGGAAGATTCCCGTCCGCGCGACCCATGGGTTCATGACGGTACAGTCTGGTTTGTTGGCCAGGGCAGTCATTACGCCGCAACCTTTAACCCAGAAACCGAAGAGTTCAAACGCTACGATTTACCCGACGGCGCTGGCCCTCACACTGTGATTGTTGATGACCGCGGTGCCTGGTACGCCGGTAACCTTATGAATCATATTGGGTTAATTGACCCTGAAACGGGCGACATCAAGAAATTTGAGCTACCGGGTGACGGCACTCGTGACAGCCACACCATGGACTTTACCTCCAACGACGACATTTGGTTTACGGTACAAGGGGGTAATCAAATTGGTTTTCTGGAAATCGGCGATGGTGAAATTATGCTGTGGGACGTTCCCACGGACTCTGCCAGACCTTACGGTTTAATTGTCGAAAATGATAAACCCTGGGCAACGCTTTTTGGTACCAATAAACTGGCGACCGTAGAAAACGGCAAGCTGCAGGAAATAGAACTGGATAGAAAAGACAACCGACCTCGTCGGCTGGGTATGACGGACGACGGCACCATCTGGTATGTCGATTACAACAAGGGGTACGTGGGCAGTTATGATCCGGTTAGTGGTGAAAATAGCGATTGGCGCGCACCGGCTGAAGAGAACTCACGTCCTTATGGTATGGCTGTGGATAAGCGCAACGATGTCTGGTTTGTAGAAACCGGTGTGCAGCCAAACCGACTGGTAGGCTTTGACACAGAAACCCATGAGTTTTCAAAGCCAATTGAACTGGAAAGTGGCGGCGGTACCGTTCGTCATATGTTCTATGATGAAAGTACCGATTCCATTTGGTTCGGTACCGACGCGAATACGCTGGGAGTGGTTCGCTTAGAGGAACCACCCGCTGTGACAGCCGATTAATTACATCGGCAATACTTCTAGCACGGCAACATAAGAGCCCTGGCGTTTACTGGCCGGGGCTTTCCCATTGTCATCCGCATACTCAGCTTCTAACCAGTACATACCGGGCTTATCTAACGTGAAGGTCACTTCGCCTTTCTCGTCAGTTTCTAGCTTGGTTGGTTGTGACTGGTCACGATAGCGCTCGCCGTCCTTTACCAGGACAATTTCAGTACCAGCAGCCGCTTTGCCATCTATGTTGAACTTAAAGGTAATGTTTTCACCGGTGTATAAGTCATTTGGATGAGTGACAGGAGCAAGCTCCAGGCCTTTGCCGGTTGGGCCCAGCGTGTCATAGGTTGGTGCGCCAGAGGTCACAAATGTTTCTACACGATGTGAACGCTCACTCACTTCCAGATCTTTTGCGTCCTGAGGTACTTCCTTGTAGAAATCTTCATTGGTTTTTTGTGAACCGCGTGGTGGCCAATATTGGCGTTCACCTTCGGCGTCTACCCAACGTGCTGATAGGCCTGAGCTGGCTGAGTAAATGGTGTAAGTGCCTTCTTTTTCCAGTTCAATATCGAATACTGAGCGGTACTTACCTTTATGGCCGTTTTCCAGAGTGATAGCTGAGCCGTCGGGTGCCATGGCTTCAACGCGATCCAGACCAAGAGGGTAATGGTCGGGATAAAAAATGCCATTAGCAATAGCGGCATCAAAGGTCACCCACTCCGAGTCGCCGGAGACAATGGTCGCGCTGGGCTTAATCCAGACACGGTGAGCTTCACTGCTGGTGCTGGCAAACAAGGTCAGAACAGCCAGGCTGGTGGTGAGTACAGAAGATAATTTCATGGTTAAGGCTCCAGTTTTAATGACACTCGACCAAGCTCATGCTCGCCAGTGTCTGAGATGGATATTGGGTTTTTAATCGGCAAAGACAATGGCAGTCGCAACATTTCACGGCCACCAAGTTCACGAGCAGCTTCGACGTACAAATAATATTGACCGGCTTCGAGCTCCGGTAATTGAGTTACTAAAGGCGTTAAATCCACACGGTTAGTGCCGGGACGACGCGTTGCGCCCGATACACCATCAATGGGCATGTCAGCCATGCGACCGCTGCGTCGCCACCATTGGCGCATGTCTTTCAGCCATTTTTCGCCTTCGTTGTCTTTCAAGTTCACGTCATACCAGACAGCAATGTCAGTAACGCGCTGGTGACGCTCGTTGGCTAGCCATACCGCCAGATAAGGTGCATGGTATTCGGCAACCGATAAGCGAGGAATTTCTACTGTCAGTTCATTTTCAGCCGCATGCGCTGAACCCATAATGGCGAATAACGGAATGATGAATCCGGCCAGAACCAGTGGCCAGGTGGACTTGCGCCCTTTGCTGTATTTTTTCAAAAGTAATAACCCCGTAACAGTAAATAGAATGCTGGCAATGGCAAAGACATCAATGAACAGGCTCCAGAAAAAACCGGTATTACGCGCTTTGTGGAGATCATTGAAGTAGGCAATCCAGCCGCGATCGGTGGTTTCAGAATAAAAAGCACCGCTGGATAAATCGACGCTGAACCAGCTGTCCCCGCCAGGTCGGGGCATAGCGACGTACAACTCGTAGTCACTCCATTCGATTTCGGCATTTGAACTGATGCTGTTTTGCGTCTTATCTTCGTACCAGCGGTGAAAAACGGCGGGTAGAGCGTCATTCCCTGACGCATTCACCAACCGGGCCAATTCCGTTTGTGGGAGAGAACTTTCATGGCGTTCGACGCTGGGCGCAGACTCTATCCAACCGGCATGATTCAAAGTTATGCCGGTAATGGAAAACAACAGCATGCCAATAAGGCAGACGGCAGAACTTATCCAATGCCAGTCTTTTAATGACCATCCTCTGCGGCCACTTGAGCGTCGAGCCATGACTTCTTAATCCTTTACAAACATCAGTGAATGTATCTTATATAAAAACCATTCTCATTTGCAATACTTAATGATAAAAATTCTCATTTAGATTTAATGTCTTTATGTTATGATGCGCACAAAATCGCCAATGAGGAAAAGTTATGAGAAGTATCATTGCGGAAAAAGTGACTCAGGTACGCCACTGGAACGATACCTTGTTCAGCTTCAGAACCACCCGTCAGCCAAGTTTTACCTTTGAGAACGGCCAGTTTGTGATGATGGGACTGCAGCTGGAAGAGAAGCCTTTGCTCAGAGCCTACAGTATTGCCAGTGCAAACCACGAAGAAGAACTGGAGTTTTTCAGCATTAAAGTGCCTGACGGCGCCCTGACCTCTCGCCTGCAACACATTCAGGTGGGTGATGAGGTCGTACTGTCCACTCGCCCAACCGGCACTCTGGTTCCCGGACACTTGCTACCCGGCAAAAACTTGTATTTGCTGAGCACAGGTACCGGACTGGCGCCCTTTATGAGCGTTATCAAAGACCCGGATATTTATGAACAGTACGATAAAGTTGTGCTGGTTCATGGTGTGCGCTGGGTGTCTGAACTCGCGTATCAGAAAGAAATTGGCGAAGACTTGCCTAACAACGAGTATTTTGGCGACTGGGTTCGCGAAAAACTGATCTACTATCCGACAGTGACCCGGGAGCCCTTCCGTGACGAGGCTCACCAACAGCGTATTACCGATTTGCTGGAGTCGGGCACTTTGACCAAAACCATTGGTATGCCAGATCTTAATCCGGAGCATGACCGCTTTATGTTGTGCGGTAATGACGCTATGCTGAAAGACTTAATGGCCATATTGAATGAACGTGGTTTCACAAAAGCAACATCACGTCGCCAGGGTGACTACGTGATTGAGCAGGCCTTTATTGAGAAGTAAAAGCATTGAGAAATAAGCGAGTGTATGACGCAAGATCAAGGCAAAAAGGCTCTGGTGGTTGAAGGTGGCGCTATGCGTGGCATTTTCGCTGCGGGCGTACTGGACGGTTTTCTTGAAACCGGCCAAACAGACTTTGATTTTGCGATAGGAGTATCGGCAGGTTCAACTAACCTGATTGGCTTTCTTGCCGGCGACCACGGGCGCAACCGAAAGATTCTTTTGCAGCATGCACGTCAGCCCGAATTTCTTAACTGGCGACGGTTTTTAAAGGGCGGTCATTTTTGTGATGTCAGCTGGCTCTGGCACGCCTCGTTTGATCAAGTACCACTGAATACTCAGTACTACCTGCAGCAAAATCGACCTTTGTACGTGGTTACCACCAATGTGGATACTGGGTTTCCCGTTTATACCCGGGTGACAGCAGAAAACTTACACGAGTTATTTCCGGCATCCTGTGCCATTCCACTGGCGTACCGGGACTTCCCCACCGTTGGCGATGCCCCCATGACAGACGGTGGGCTGGGCGATTCCATTCCGGTGATTAAAGCCTATGAAATGGGCGCCCGGGATATCACGGTCATTTTGTCCCGGCCTCGCGGGTTCCGTAAAAAGATACGACCCTTACCGACCTTCATGAAACGCTTCTTTAAGCATCACCCGGCTTTATTTGATGCGGTTGCCAGGCGTTCGGTTGTTTATAATGACGCCATTAACTTTATTGATAGTCCACCGGAGGACTGCACTGTTACCGTATTGGCGCCGCCGGCCGATTTTCCGGTAGGACGTTTTACTCAGGATAAAAAGTTATTGGAGCAGGGCTATGAAATGGGAAGAACCGCCGCACTGGCAACAACTGCTGCGTGATGTCAGGGATTGTACCCTATGTGAGCCTCAGCTTCCGTTAGGTGCCCGACCGGTTGTTCAGTTGAACCCTAAAGCCCGTATTTTGGTCGCTGGTCAGGCGCCCGGGAAACGTGTACACGCCTCCGGTAAGCCTTTTGATGACCCCAGCGGCGACAGGCTGCGAGAATGGATGGGCATTGATAAAGACACTTTTTATGATGCAGAAGCTCTGGCTATTATTCCTATGGGACTTTGTTACCCGGGAACCGGTAAGTCCGGCGACTTGCCTCCGCGTCCAGAATGCGCACCTGCCTGGCGTGACAAATTATTAGAGCAACTACCCAACCTGGAACTGACTCTGGCTATTGGTCAGTATGCCCAACAGTGGCATCTGAACGAACCTAAACGCAGTTTGACAGAGCGAGTGAAAGACTGGCGACATTATTGGCCAAGCTTATTGCCTATGCCCCATCCAAGCCCCCGAAATAATTTATGGTTACGTCGAAACCCCTGGTTTGAGGATGACGTCATTCCTGAACTAAAGCAAAGAGTTAGCGAACTGCTTTGACTTTTATGGGGCGACCCGATAATTTTAACGGCTAATAATAAAAAAGGCGGGTACGGATAACCCAATGAACCCAAGAAAATGGCGAGTCTGGCACCGCTGGTTATCTCTTATTGTCGGCTTACAGCTGGTGGTGTGGAGTATTAGTGGTGCCTATATGGTGTATTTTGATCTGAGCTTTATTCACGGCGATCATCTGGTGAAAAAGCTGGATCAGCCTATTGCTGAAAACACCTTGATTTCGCCTGTCAGTTGGGTGTTAGAACAAAACCCAGAAGCCACTTCTGTACGTTTAATGCGCCAATGGATAGACGGTTCGTTACAGACGGTTTATCGCGTTGAAAGTGAATCGGGCACGCAATTATTGAGGGCAGAGTCGCTCGACCCCATTCATCTGGATCGAATGGATATTGGTTACATAGCCCGCCAACACTACACCGGTAATGAAGAGACAAAAGCGCAGGTCAGCTTTATTGAAGACAAAGCTCCGGGCGAACTGAATTCTGCCTTATTGCCCGTTTGGCGCGTTGATTTTAATGACTTGCCCAGCACTACTTTCTACTTCTCTGCGGCAGCAGGCGAACTGGTAACCAAACGCCATGATTTTTGGCGAATGTTCGACTTCTTTTGGATGCTTCACATCATGGATTATCAAGACCGCGTCGACATTCAAACCTGGTGGTTAAAGGCTTTTAGCATAGCGAATATGCTCTTCATGATAAGTGGTGGTGCTTTGCTTTATTTTCATTATCGCCCGCGCAAAAGAAGAAGGCGGTCAGTATGAGGTTTATGCGTAAACTGCATCGCTGGCTAAGTTTAATCATTTGTATCCAGGTGCTGATATGGTTAGTGAGTGGTCTGTATTTCAGCTGGGTAGGTCATCAGAGTCTCGCCGCTCATGATTATTTCCAGCCGGTTCCTAAAAAGGCTATCGGTTCAGTTTTTTATCCAGAAAATGCGTTAACAGAGCGTTTTGACAGCATTGAAAGCCTGGAAATACGCTCAGTAGCTGGTACCGCTCAGTACGTGGTAACCACAACGGACACCAATAAGCATTACGTGAACGCATTAACCGGAGAGGACTGGAAAACATCGGTACCCATGGCGGCGGCATTGGCTCGTCAAAGCTATAACGGCCCCGGCGTTGTTGAGGAAGTGCGGGCGGTAACCGGCAGTGACGAAATAGTCGGCTGGCATAAGGCCGGTTTTAAAGTCACTTTTAGTGACGACATTGCTACGCGTGCCTATATTGATGCAGCTTCCGGCGAAGTGGTGGATCACCGCAACAGCCGCTGGTGGCTCAGTGACTGGATGTTCCGTTTACACTTTATGGATTACAGTGGTGAACGAGACTTTAATAGTCTTTTAAACATTGTTGCGGCAACGGCCGCGCTCTGGTTCAGCTTATCGGGCCTCATTTTATTAAGTCGCAGTTTAAAGCGCCGGCAGCTGTTCTGAATCAGGGCTACCACCAGCGACCGATTTTCTGACAGTAGTCTTTATAAGCTTCACCAAAGGTTTCTGTCAGAATGCGTTCTTCAGGAATAATCTGAAAGCGGTTCATATACGCCACATAAAGCGCTAAGCCCCACAACGAAAATACACTCCCCAGAAAAACACCCCAGGCCATCAACAAAAAGAAAAAGCCTAAATACATTGGGTTACGTGTTCGCTGGTAAATACCGGAGGTGACCAGCTTGGTGCTTTTGGCAGGGGCTCGTGGGTCCACGGTGGTTTGCGCGCGGCGGAACCCCACAACACCCAGTAAAGGAAGCAGCACACCTAATGCCAGCAGAAAAATGGCAGCCGCGCGCTGACCGACATAAAATTGATTAAAGGCTTCAGTATAATGGGCCGTTAGCCACATAAGCCCGGCAACAACGGCAACAACCAGCACGGGCGGTACTTTGAGTTCAAGTGATTTCATGGCAAAGTGGCTTCCTTTTCGGCAAAGATACGAAAAATGACAACTGATACAGCTAAGATTATTGAGCAAACCCGTCATTGGGTGCAACAGTTGATTGTAAAGTACAACATCTGCCCTTTTGCGCGCCGCGAAGTTGAGCGTAAAAGTATTCGATATGTTGTGGCTCAGCAACGCAAACCTCAGGCCGTGCTGCAACAGCTTGTGGATGAAGTTAACCATTTGGATACAGCGTCTGAAACTGAAACCACACTGCTTATTCTTCCTTCCGGGTTTGAAGGCTTTTATGACTTCTTGAACCTAGTTGATATTGCCGACGCCTTACTCATTGAAGAGGGTTATGAGGGCGTCTATCAGTTAGCGCATTTTCATCCCGATTATTGTTTTGACGGAGAACCACAAGATGACCCGGCAAATTATACCAACCGATCTCCTTATCCAACCCTACATTTGTTGCGCGAAGCCAGTATTGAAGAGGCTTTGAAAAACTACGATGATCCGGAATCGATTCCGGAACGGAATATCGAATTTGCCCGTCGTAAGGGCGTCGGGTTCTTTAAGGCAATATTGACAGATTAATCGACGAGTTCTTGCTACACTGTTAGCTAGCAGCACTCGTTATAGCTGTTCGCCCTATTGAGCTCTAAAGCGATGAGGCGCTATGTCAACAAACCGCATTACTCACAAAATTATTGAACAGCTGCCAACCATGGTGGCTTATGTCGACCGCGATAGGTGTTTCCGTTTCGTGAATACGGCCTATGCGTCGTTCTTTGGTTTAACGCCGGATGACATGCTGGGTAGATCGGTAAATGATGTGCTTAGCGATGAATCTTACCGAAGGGTAAAGGAAAGCCATGACCGTGTGTTTGCTAGTGGTGAGAAATTCGAGTTTTCGGAAGCCATTACTTTGCGGAATGAGCGTAAGTGTTTTTTGGATATTCGCTATTTGCCTGAGCTTGATGATCAAAAGAGGGTTATAGGCCTTTACGCCCTGATTGAAGATGTCAGCGACTACTATGCGTCGGTTGATCTTATGCGCACCATTCACGAAGTGATTCATAAGCGCGGGCGTAGAATCGACCCGGCCTCTATTGATGAACTGCTGCGAATCGGTGTGGATTATTTAGGGGTTGATATTGGTACCGCTAGCTCAATTAAAGACGATACTTACACCATTGAATGGGCACAAGCAGCAAAAATGGACTTTCCTGCTGGCGCGCAATTGCCTTTGGCCACAACTTATTGTTCTGTGGTTCTTAAAGAAAACAATTTAATTCATACGAATGGCGCTTCAGAAGACCTTCGATTCAAAGATCATTCCAGTTACCAGACTTATGGTTTGGAGACTTACATTGGTACACCGCTAATTATTAACGATAAAACCTGGGGCATTTTAGGTTTTTCCCGTAAAAACCGACGGGCTGAGGCTTTTAGTGATCTGGAAGTCGAAATGGTGCGAATGATGGGCACTGCGGTAGAAACCGTGGTTGCTGAGCAGCAAGTCCGTTCGGACTTAATTCGTCAACGAGATGATATGGCCGTTATTGCTTATACCGATTCGCTAACTGGCTTGAAAAACCGTTCGGCGGGTATGCAGATAGTCGAACAAAATCTACGGCGGCAAAACGGCGAGCGTGGCTGTGTGGTTGCGGTCATCGATTTTGACCACTTTAAGGCGGTTAATGACACTTACGGACACGATGTGGGTGATAAAGTACTCATTGCGGGTACAAAAGCGATGTCAGAAGCCGTTCGTAGCAGCGACAGTGTTGTTCGGGTAGGCGGTGAAGAGTTTATGGTGGTACTGGCTTATGCTGACCATGAAAGCGCGGCGCAAGTGCTGGAAAGAGTCAGGCTGGCGGTAGAAGAAACCGTTATTACGCTTGATTCAGGCGACGTCATTAATCCGACGGTGAGTATTGGCGTATCAGAGAGCAAAGAGGAAGACGACGTTTCCAGTCTGTACAGAAGAGCCGATCAGGCGCTGTATAAGGCTAAGCGGGCCGGTCGCAACTGTGTTGTGTGGGCAGATGAAAGTACTCGTTAAATTTATTATGAAAATAACTGCATAAATCGTTTGACTCACTGTGTAATAAGCGTAGACTCCACTGCGTCGGATAGATAGAAAGACAGTTAGTTAAAAAACTCCACTTCGTTGACCTATTATTATTAATACCATCGTCCTGTAGTTCTAAGTTCTTATTTTTACCCGCATCATCGCCTATATGGCACTTACTTAAAAGTTACAGGAAGATATATTATGTCTGATAAAATTACTGGTTCAGTAAAATGGTTTAACGAAGCAAAAGGCTTCGGTTTCATCGAACGTGAAAACGGCGCAGACGTTTTCGCACATTTCAGCGCTATTTCTAGCGACGGTTTCAAAACCTTAACTGAAGGCCAGCGCGTTGAGTTCGCAGTAACTCAAGGCCCTAAAGGTCCTCAGGCTGAAAACATCGTAGCGCTGTAATAACGCGCCTCGAAGTCTAAAAGGGCAACCCTCGGGTTGCCTTTTTTTGTGCCTGTTTTTCATTAGCGGCTGGTTAACCAAAGTGTTAAGCCTATGCCAATAGCCATTCCCAGCAATAGAGTGACTAACATGGGGAGCGCATCTAACCAACTTGGCGGACGTTGGGGGTTTACGGCATTATTATTGTTTGCCCTGGAAACAGTGTCCAACTCGATAACTTGCCGTTCAATTTCATACACGCTACATAAGGCCGCAACGGTTTCCTGAGACGCGATACCTTCTTTCTCTACGCGCTGTACTGTGCGTAAACTGACAGCGCAGGCGTCAGCCAGGTGCTGTTGAGTCCAGCCTCGTCTGTTTCGTAAGTCTATGACTTTAGCTGCATCGATTTGCATAGCTTACCCCAAAACCTTTAGCGCTATGGTCGCAGCGACATAACCAAAAGCCATGCCAACCAGAAAAAAGAGAACCAGGTTACGTATAAAGACCTTTTTATTATCGAACGCTGAACGCGTTTTGGTCTCTATGACGTTGCCATCGGCCATTAAGCTGCATTCCACTCGACAGAAGAGAAAACCAGTCACATTAAAGTGCAGTTCGTATTGAGTGCCATCCACGACAAACTCATGGCGGCTGGATAAACCCAGATTGCGCTTCTTTGATACTGACACGGCATCGACCAGAATCTCTTCTTTACCTGTAAGGCTGGAAGCCTTTGCGGTAACCGTGTGGCCATTATGCTCAAACTCGAAGTGATACGATAAATACAGTTGTTCAGCCAGTGATTGTTTCATAAGTTTTGTCCTTTTCATTTATTGTAAAGATTACACCGTTCGTGTGCTGAATAAAGCTATCAGTGTCAGAAAAATACCGTGACGTCAGTTTTGAGTCTGTCATATGACAGTTGCCTGTCATATTGCCTCCAGGCCTTTTGATGCGTGTAAATGTGAGTAAAGTAGCGATCTAAATTCAGGCAGAATTACGTAGAATCAGGCAGAGTAAAACTCATGGAGGTGGATGATGAAAGTAGCTGTAATTGGTGCGAATGGAAAAATTGGTCAGCATTTGGTTGAACAAATGCAGCAGGCAAAAACACACGAAGTAATAGCGGTGGTGCGTAAAGAAGCGCAGCAAAAAGCATTACAGGAGCAAGGTGTTACTGCCAAGTTAGGTGATTTAGAAGGGCCAGTGTCGCAGTGGCAGGAATTGCTTAATGGTTTTGATGCCGTGGTCTTTACCGCGGGTTCTGGCGGAAATTCTGGTGACGACAAAACCTTGTTGGTTGACTTAGACGGCGCGGTAAAAACCATGGAAGCCGCAGAAGCGGCCGGAGTTAAGCGCTTTGTCATGGTCAGTGCCTGGCAGTCGAATAACCGGGATAACTGGGCTGATGCCTTACTCCCCTATTATGCAGCCAAACACTATGCTGATCGCGAGTTGATGCGCACAGGTCTCAACTGGACCATTGTCCGCCCGGGTGCATTAACCGACGAAGAAGCAACTGGTAAAGTGGTGGTGGGTGAATCGCTGGCGCCGGGTTCTATTCCGCGCGAGGATGTTGCCAGTGTTCTACGCCGCTGCCTGGATGAAAGCGGCACTGAGATGAGAGCTTTTGATTTAATGGCAGGCGAGAGTGAAGTAGAACATTCTTTACAGTCGATGAAAGAAATGGCTTAACACTTCAATAGTCCGTTCAGTTTTCGCCGGTACATTATCTTTAATGGGTAATACCGCATGGACACTGTACGGACTGCCTTCCCAGTCTGGCAATAAACGAAGTAAGCGACCACTTTCAATGTAATGTTTCACCTCTGGTTCAGGAAGCAACCCGAACCCAACACCGTCGAGAGTTAACTGAACGACGGTTTGCATATTATTTAGCAGAACTTTAGGCTTCGGGAAATTGCGTGCTGGTAAACTGGGGATGTGTCCAATAAAGCAGTCTTCAGGCAACTCCTCTATTGTTTTAATTGAGCTGCTGGCCGCAGGATGCTCAGCAGCAATACAAGGGACCAGGTGCCAGTCGGCCAAATGTCTTGCGTATAAGGTTGAATTGGCTAGTGGACCAATGCGAATGGCAAGGTCCGCTCCCGCCGTAATTAAGTCCACAGGTTCGTCCGTCATGTGAAGTTGAAAGCAAACATTAGAAAATTCTTGTTGCAGTTGCTTCAACGGCTCGCTTAACAAACCACCACCAAAGCCAACCGGCGCAATAATTTTAATTTCGCCTTGCGGCTGCTTGGTTAATTGATCCCACCTTTCCTGATTCTTTGACGTAATAGCCAACATATCCAGACAGGATTGATAAAACACCTGACCGGCTTCTGTGAGTGAGAGTGAACGTGTATTGCGGTGAAAAAGCGAAACGCCGTTGTCGTTTTCTAATCGCTGCAGTTGTTGGCTAATGGCTGACACTGTCATGTGCAGTTCGTGTGCCGCCGCGCTCATGCTATTGAGCTCTACCGTACGGGTAAAAGCTTTTAGTGAGCGAATCATTTTCGGATTCATGTTTAAGTCCTGCTAAAAGAGCTTTCAATATTTTTGCAATTGCTGATTTCATACTACCAGTTAAAATTGCCAATGAAAATAATTCGCATTTAATAATTTCATTAGGGGACGGATATGAATCGCAGGATCAGCGGCATAACATTGAGCGTTTTGGCATTAACTGTAACGTCAGCGGTAGGCGTTGCTCAGGCTCAGGAACAAGAGCAGTCAAAACGGAAGCATCACAAGCACAAAGACATGGAAACAATGGTGGTTACGGCCTCGGGTGTTGCGCAGCATTTAAAAGAAGCGCCGGCCTCCATTTCTGTTATTGATAAAGATGACCTCTCGCAGCGTTTCTACAAAGATCTCACCGACGCAATGACAGACGCCCCGGGCGTTATCGTGACCGGAGGCGGTGACCGTCAGGACATCAGCTTGCGTGGTATGGGCAGTGATTACACGTTGATTTTGGTGGACGGCCAGCGGCAAAGCTCCCGTGAAACCCGGCCAAACAGCGATGGACCGGGTGTCGAAGGTGCCTGGACACCGCCACTGGCCGCAATAGACCGCATTGAGGTCATTCGTGGACCCATGTCATCACTGTATGGCTCCGATGCTATCGGCGGCGTTATTAATATTATCACCCGCAAAACGCCGGAAGAATGGCGCTCAGAAATTCGTGTCGACGGCACGTTGCAGGAACGCTCAGAGTCCGGAAACAGTTATCAGACCAACCTATTTACGTCGGGTTCGCTGATTAAAGATACGCTGGGTATTCAGTTGTCGGCAGGCTATACCCGACGTCTCGAAGACGAAATTGTGTCAGGTTATAGAGACAAAACCGCAGAGGATGCGGATTTAAAATTGGCTTACACGCCAAACCGTGACCATGAAATTTTGTTTGAAGTGGGTACCGCGACGCAAAGCATCGACGCGTCTTTAGGTAAAACGGTAGAGCCGCTTGCGCCCGGCGAAGAGTGTGGGCGCCGTGGATGTCCAGAGTCATCAACGACTGAATACGACAGTAACAGTGTGTCTATTGCTCATAATGGCCAATGGGGCGTGGTGGGTGCCCGCAGTTACCTAAAGCGTGATGAATACGAAAACAAGGCACGGTTAATGACCATCACCAATACCGATTTTCAGAGTCACTGGAACGTGCCCCTGCTGGACGAAAACACCATGAATCTTGGGCTGGCGTACCAAAAAGAAGAGCTGGAAGATTTAACCAGTAACCAGATAAGTGATCGTACCCGCATTGAAGGGTCTCAGTGGTCGGCCTTTGCCGAAACGGCCTGGCCACTATTTGACAAATTCAGCCTGACAACCGGTGTGCGCTACGATGACGACGATGTGTTTGGTGGGCATTTAAGCCCGCGCGTTTACGGTGTTTACACCTTAAGCCGTGCCACCACCGTAAAAGGTGGCGTTTCAACCGGTTTTCGCGCGCCAAGCTTGCGTGAAACCACGCCGGACTGGGGGCAAGTCAGCCGTGGCGGAAACGTTTACGGTAACCCGGATTTAGAAGCGGAAACCTCCACTAATTACGAGTTGGGGTTATACACAGACTGGGGTCGTCGCACCTCTAGCTCGGTCACCGTATTTTATAATCAGTTTGATGACAAAATTACGCGCGTAGACTGCCCGGCAAGCATTTGTGATGCTGGCCCTAACCAGTTTGGTTCAATGCCGACCACCCGGATAAATATCGACGAAGCTATTACTCGCGGAGTTGAAATGACTTTAAGCACTTATTTCAGCCGGGAATGGTCACTAAAAGGTAACTATACCTACACCGATTCAGAGCAAAAGTCCGGTGAGTACGCCGGTGAGCCGCTGAACCAGTTACCTAAGCATCTGGTGCAAACTTCGTTAAACTGGCAGCCCAGCAAGCGCTGGAACAGTTGGTTGCGGGTGCATTACCGTGGAGAAGAAAGTCAGCCGACCACCGGACCGTCGCAGGATGCGTTGGTAGCTCCTTCCTATACACTGGCTGACTTTGGTGTGAACTACTTTGTCACGCGTGACCTGAAGCTGGCCGCGGGGGTCTACAACCTAATGGACAAGGACATAGGTGTGGAAGAGTACGGCTATGTTGAAGACGGCCGACGCTTATGGTTGTCAGCCGCTTACAGCTTTTAACGCCTTATAAAATGTTGTTTAAGGCTATGCCGATACCGAAGCGAGTCTGTTTGTGGTTGTAATCAATCAGGCTCTCTCCGTAACCGGTAAATATTGAGGTGTAGCCTATAAATTTACCGCCAATTGGGAAGGTCCAGTTGAGTTCGGCGGATCCTCTGCCGGTATCAATGGCGTGACGAAGCTTTAACGTGTACTCGAAGTCACCATCGTTATAAGCCGTGGTAAATTCGTAGTCACCGACATAGTCGGTAATATTAGGGTTGTCATCGCCACTGGACTGCATAGGGTCGGTTTTCCGATCTTCCTGCAGACGGAGCCAGGGTTTCAGCGAGAAGACGAAACGGCCTTTTTCCACAACAAACTGCATATAACCACGGTTCCAGCTGCGTGATAGCGGCTGGCTACGCCCGTTAGATAAGTGTTCTAAACCGAAAACTAAAGCGGTGTTGGTGCCAAAAGGATGCCAACCGGTTGAGGTCGCGTAGAAAAACTCAGGCATGTAATTGGTTTCGCGGAATGGCTTAGAAATGTTATCAGAATACACCTGCCACCAGGACTGAACCGTTAACCCAAAGAACAGTTGGTCGTCCTCGAACAATAAGCTCTCTTTATTAAAGGGCACCTTAATACTAAACTGAATTTTAGCTTCATAATCTTCAAGATTTTTTTCATAGCCCTGAACATCGGCATACTGCAGTCGGTTGAGATTATTACTGGTCACTACCGGTAGCAGATAGTTGCGGCGGTGCGGCGTTAATACATAAGGGTCAAACTGAGTCACCTGCTCGCTTTTCATGCGGTTGGTTAATGCGCCAGGCTCTTCAACGGCATCGACATCGACAATGTCGTCATCTTCTGGAGCGGACCGCAGCTCTTCCTGGCACTGAGCCCGGACATCGGCAATAGTGGTGTCGGTGTCTGTGTTGTTCATTTTATCCAGCAGACATTGCTGCATATTTGAGAGTTCTTGCGCCTGGACATTAACCGCTATAGCGGAAACTCCTGTCGCAACTATCCAGATCCATTTTCTCATAAGCGCAATACTCCTTAATTAAAACTCCTTGTACTATAGCGTAATAGAGGGTTTTAGATCACTCGTTTACAAAACAGGGCCTGTTAAAAATTTCCAGGCCCTGTTGTCTTGGTCAGTTAAAAGTTATGAACAATGGATAGGTTAGCTGTACGACCGCGCAGATTATACTGGGTCATATCGTATCCGTAGGCTCCGCCAGCCGGATCAAACGGCGGCTGCTCGTCGAACAGATTACTGATATTCAGGGTCAGCTGAGTGTCACCAAAACCCTGATAAACCAGTTGCGAATCAACCTGCCAGTAGCTGTCGACCTTTTCATCTAAACCCGGGTTGCTGCTTTGCGTGGCCACCTGCTGCTCATAGCTACTGGTGTAGTTGAGGCTGACACCCCATTGCCAGTCGCTAACAAGCCAGCGCAGTTGGCTATTTCCTTTCCACTTAGGCAAGGCCCCGAGAATATTACCGCCAGCACCGTCAGTGGGTTCCTGACCCGCCACCAGTGCTTGCTCATATTCCAACAGCCGTGACCATGTGCTTTGAAGCTGAAGCGTCGAGTTGCTTAACTGCACCTGATAGTTCGCATCAATATCAAAACCGCGGGTAGAGCGGGTGCCCTGGTTGCGGTACTGGTTGCTGATAATTTGCAGTCGCCCGGCGTCGTCGCGCTGAATGCGATCAGCGTACAGTTCCTCATTATTGACAATAAACTGTGCGTTATCGGGCGCAATAATGTCGTCCTGTTCAATTTCGAATACATCGACAGCAATACTGGCACCTTTTTTCGGAGACCAGATAATACCGGCATTGAGGTTGGTTGAGCGTTCGGCATCAAGCTCAGAGTTACCCGTACGCACTTGCGTAAAACCGCGACGCACGCCCGGATCAATGGGGTCGTTCGGGTCAATAACTGAGCCATAACTGATGGTATTGCTTTCAGCGATTTCCGGAAGCGATGGCGCACGAAAGCCGCGTGACCAAGAACCGCGCAGCAACCAGTCGTCGCCTAAGACATAGTGGAACGCCACTTTAGGTGACCAGGCTGAACCAAAATCATCATAATGGTCATAACGGCCGGCCAGGTTTACGTTCAGGTTCTCGACAACAGGAACGTCTAGCTCAACAAAGCCTGCGGCAACTTGTCGCTTTCCTTTAACCAGGTTGATTGCCGGGCGCAGCTCGGTACCCGATAACACTTCCGGCGAAGTTCCCGCATCCATTTCTTCTTCACGCCAGTCGACCCCAAAGGCAACGCTTAGCGGCCCGTTATCCAGCTCTTTTAAAATGGTGCTGGCATTGGCGTTAATACTGTTTAACTCGTAAAAGCCCGGACGACGCGTATCAATGCGCAATGCCTCAATGGTTTCTGCGTCGTTATTGCCGTTAAAAAAGTCATACTCGCCGTTGGCCAGCACATTTTCAAAAGTGTAACGGTTTATAAAGTTATCAACGTACTCGCGCTGGCGGCTTTGTGAGTTCAGCACATTGACCGACCAGTCCCAGTCTAAGCCGCGGTAATTTACGCCGGCCAGAAAGCGATGAAAGTCCTGTTTATTGGCTTTTACGCGCTCGCCCACGTCAAAAAACGTGTATTCAAAAGGTAAAGGCTCTGAGCCCGGGTTGTCTGGATGCCCCACAGGTAATTCAACCGGAATATCGACTAAACTGCCGGTTTCCTGATTGTAAGCCCGCAGCCCGGCACCGACGCTTAGCGGTGCGCCAAACACATGGCTTGAACGGTTATTGCTGTACAGAAAGTCACTATACGCCTGTATGTCGTCGGTAAGCTGCAAAGTGCCCTGTAGTGAGAACTGATGTCGCTCAACTTCCGGCTGCAGCGTATTGTATGGCTGAGCGTTAAAGGCACACACCTGCCCGTCTGCCCCAGGGGTGAAATCGCTTCGGTCTCTTTTTTCAGACAGGCCCGGGCAGTTCTCAAAAGCCTGAGGGTTTTGCGGATCACTTAAATAATTACCGCCCTGAGACGACCAGCCGGCCAAGCGCCCGCCGGGCTTGTCGCGAAAGTCTCCGGAACGGGTAAAGTCGCGGTCATCGGCGTTTAAGCGCTCGCGGGTCAGATAATCGTAGCTGAATGTCAGGTTATAGCCGTCGTCTGCTACGTCGCCTAACCCACTGATAACGCCCGCGCTGTATTGCGTTAACGAACCTTCGCTGGCACCGCCGACACCCGCGCGGAACTGAGTGCTTTGTACGTTGTTGCGCAAAATAATGTTGATAACCCCGGCAATAGCGTCCGAGCCATATACTGCGGAAGCGCCGTCTTTCAGTACCTCTATTCGCTCTACCGCGCCTAAAGGTAACGCGTTTAAGTCAACGAAGGTGTCCTGAGTGCCCAGCGCAAAACCGTAGTTAGAGACCCGCTGACCATTCACCAGAATTAGCGTATTTTTCGGGCTTAAGCCGCGTAAGCCAACCGACGCCGACCCCGCCGAAAAGCTGCTGGTGTATTGCTCGTCGTAACTGTTACCGGTATTCACCGTTAAGTCACGCAGCAAGTCTGTCAGCGTAATTTCACCGCTGGCCGATATGTCGCTGGCATCAATAATTTGCAACGGTGTGGCGTCTTCATTCTGGGCCCGTTTAATGTAGGAACCCGTAACACTAATGCGTTCCAACTCGGAGCTAGCATCATTGGCTAACAGAGCTGGGGATGCCGATGCAGCGATAAGCCCAGCGGCAACAGTTGATAACGTAAAGAACTTTGATTTCATTAAATACCTCACAAAATGAACAAATAAGCCGTTTAGACGTCTAAACGGCCATTTAGCATAAGCGAGATGAGTGGTGGAGGTAAAGGGGAAATTATTGTTTAGGGGAAAGTTTATTTGGCTCTAAAGAAGAGCGCTAGGCGGATAGCTATTCACCCACTAATCATTTAGCGGGCGAATAATATCGATAAACATCAAGGCTGATCCGGTCATGAAGAGCCAAACACCTACTGTTGCATAGCTCGCGAAAGTGGGTAGAAAGAGCATACTTCCAAAAAAGAACGACAAGCTAGCTAATACCCCTAACGTGTTTTTTTGAAGGCGCTGTAAGAAAGTTGCTTTCATACTACGACCCATTACTTTATGTCGGGTTGGAAACGGAAACTTACCGCAATACGATTCCAGCTATTTATCTGTACTATGACCGTGGTCAATTCAATTAACCCACTTTCTCCAAAAGCGTCTAGTGCCGACTGAAAGACAGCATCTGTGATTTCTACTTGGTTGATTAGCGTTAGTGCTTCGGTCCATGCCAACGCAGCCCGCTCTTCTGCGGTAAAACACGATAATTCCCTCCATGCCGGAAGCACATCTAGCCTTGACTGAAGTTCACCATCAGCTCGGGCTTCATCGGCATGCATTTTCTGACAAAAGCCACAGTGGTTTAGTTGTGATGCGCGCAGTCTGACGAGGTGCAGAAGTTGCGGGGACAGATTTACTGATTCCGGTACATCGCCTAACGCGGTTAAATGAGTCACCAGGCGCGGGCATTGTTTATAAAGTGAAGATTGTGAAATTCGGTGTTGCATAATGTCCTCCAAAGATTAACTCAGGATACTTTAGGAACATTCGCTAGCTATCGATTGGAGATTTGCGACATTTTTCTTTGGCGGTATTGCAGTGGCGTTTCCAGGGTTTGCTCACGGAAAGCATTCGTAAAGTGCGCTTGATCGAAGTAGCCACAGGCAAGAGCAATGTCGCTGAGACTGTCTGGTGTCAAAATCAAATATTGTCGGGCGGCTCGAATTTGAGCAAAGCCGTGCAGCTGATTTGGTGTAAAACCTAAGTATTTGCGCAATTGCCTTTCCAGTGTGCGTCGACTAAATCCATTCTGTAACGCCAGTTGCTGAGGCGGTATTAAATCAGCAGACGCATGAGCCAATAAAGTCGACCACTTACGATTCGGTTCTTGAGCACGATAACTCAGCGTCAGTAACCAGTTTTGTACCGCCTGTACTTGCTGGTCTGCCGAGAGAGTAAGCAGCATGTCCATTAATGGCTGTAAACTGAGTTGTTGAGAAACGGGTGTGTCGAATAAATCTATTTCGATGTTCTGCGAATCATCGATATCCAGCCCCAGCAGTGCTTTCGCGCCTCCCGGGCGGAATCGTACGCTAATGTACCTTGTTGATATATCCCAACGGTGAGTAACGACTCGAGTATGGTGAAAATAACGTGCATTGATCCGAGTATTACGTATTTCAAAAGTTAAACTGGACCCAGCATCGGGATAGAGTTTTTCTTCAACATGGCGCGAACTGTTTTTTAAGTCATTATTAACCCACAAGCACTGAACCCAACTGGAGAGGCTTGGAAATGGCGGAATCATTTCTAACCCAATATTAGAAAAGCTGGCAGCAGGTATAATGTCAAATTTGCTGTGTGACATGCAGGCGACCTTCGAAGTGTACGTGAATAAATAATAACCGATTGGAACAAATAGCCCAAGCAGACAGCAACTACTGGCAATTACCGAATAGCTTTACACAGTCTGGACGGTGAGCTGATTTGGGAAGATAAAGCCGGGTTAGATTAATTTTCAGATTTTATCTCAAGGCTGGTTATAATCTAACTAAAGATACTGGCTTTCAGGACAGCCCAAGGCACAGGCTTATGTTATTGATTGACGCGTTTATCCGGTTTTCCGCACTGGGCTTGTTGCTGCTTATGACTGTGCTGACCATTAAAGACCAGCCGCGTTCCAGGCGTTGTACTTTAATGGTGGCTACAAACCTCTGCCTGGCAAGCTTTCTGCTTGGTTCTATGCCTGCTGAATTTGCGCTTCCTATGGTGTGGCAAGTTCCCTTTCGGTTACTGGATACTTTGCTTTTGCCGGTCACCTGGGTATTTGTGTTAACCCTTTTTCATCGAGATTTCAGGCCCGGGAAACTCCATTGGCTGACTTTAATTGCAGTTAGTGGCTCTATGCTGGCGGAGCGGGCTGTTTGGTTGGGCTGGTTGAATGAGCTGCCTGCGTGGTGGCCTGTTGTTATTATTACGCTGGCACTTTGTCTGGTGGCACATATGATGTTTGTTACGCTAAAAGGTCGTAATGACGACTTAATTGAAGCCCGGCGTACCTATCGACTTTATTTTTTGTTTATTATTTCAGCGTCTGTTTTGGTCGCGGTTTTGGTGGGCTCTGTTTGGTTGCAAAGCGCCCAGTCTACAATTAACGCGCTGAGCGTCTGGCTTCCCATTTTCTCCATGAGCCTTTGGGTATTAAAGGGCGACACGTCGGCGCTGATTTTTTATCGGAACGCGTCTTATAAAAAGCAATTGTCAGCAGCGGATAAAAGAATACTGGCCGAACTCGACAAGCTAATGACACAAGACAGAATGTATTTAGAAGAAGCTCTGACCATTGCTGATTTGGCCAAAAAGCTGGGGGTAGCAGAGCATAAATTGAGAACCTTGATAAACACCCAAACGGGCTTCACTAACTTCAGCCATTACATTAACTCTTTCCGGCTTAGAGGCGTGATGGACTGCTTCTCAAAACGAGAGAACGATCACCTTCCCATTTTAACCATTGCATTGAATAACGGTTTTAACTCTTTACCGCCTTTTAATCGTGCCTTCAAAAAAGAAACCGGAGTGACGCCGTCTCAATTTCGCAAAAACCTTCAGAATTTTCGAAATTGACGCGATATTTTTCATAATCGACCAGCTTTTGTTGGGTTGCCTTTCTATTCTGAATGCACTTATCAGAACCAAAGGTCGTTACCTATGAAAGCGTTAAACTTAAAGAAACTCGGTTTGTGGTTAATTGTTTTATTGCTTGTTCTCAGCGCGACTACTTTCGGTGTTATGTACTACCAGGTGAATAAAGCCTGGGGAGAATACGTTCCTGTTGTAGACCCCGCGCTTTATGCAAAAACTCAGGGTGCTTACGCCATTACCAACGCCAACGTTTTGTCTACTAACGGACAGAACATGCTGCCTAATCAGACGGTATTGATTCAAGAAGACAAAATAACAAAAGTGGGGAGCGAATTCTCGTTACCTGAGGATGCACAAGTCATCGATGGCACAGGCAAGTTTATAATCCCCGGCCTTATTGATGCGCATGTACACTTATGGCAAAGCCCGAATGACTTGTTGTTGTATCTGGCTAATGGCGTCACCCATGTACGTGAGCTCAATGGTAGTGAAGAGCAGCTGCAATGGCGTGCTGAAATTGCAGCAGGAAGACCGGGACCGGACTTATTTGTGGCAACTCGACGTCATAATAGCTCAAGTGGTATTGCTGGCTTGTTCGACCGTTGGGCAGCAAAAATAAACCCAGTAACCGATATCGACGAGATACCTGAGCGGGTAAATGAAATTAAAGCGACGGGCTACGATGCCATAAAAATTTATACGCTTTTAAGCAATGACCACTTCTTTGCTTTTAACCAGGAGGCCGGTAATAGCGATATACAAATTTTAGGGCATATTCCATATAACCTGCCACTTTCAGAGCTTTGGTCATCGAACCTGAAAGAAATAGCTCATGTTGAAGAGTTTGTTAAAGCCCTGGATCGAGAGTTTGGTGGCTATAACCGCGATAACACAGAGGCCTTTCTGGAATTTGTAGAAAAACGTAGTACCGACATAGCGAGCCGTCTGGCAGCGAATGATATGGCGGTGGCTTCTACTCTGGCGCTTGTCGAGAGCTTTCCTGTACAGAAAAAGAGCGTAGAAAATGCACTGAGTCATGTTCACGTAGAGCATGTAAACCGCGGAATTGCGGAGTCTCTACACCCAAGTATTAAAGTCATGGGGTGGCTGCCGGAGGTAAACATTTATCGCTTACCGGAGGACTATCCTAAAGAGCGCGTTCCTGGTAATCAGCGTTATTGGAAAGCTTACGCAAAAGCGAACCAGATACTTTTGCAGGCTATGCGCGATAATAGGGTCAAGGTTCTGGCCGGTACTGATGCAAATGTGCCGGTGATGGTGCCCGGATTTTCCATGCATGATGAGCTTGCCGCGCTGGTTCGTACCGGCTATACCCCAGCCGATGCGTTGAAAAGTGCGACGGTTGAAACCGCGCAGTGGATGGGGCTGCAAACTGGCGTAGTTGCCGCAGGCTACCAGGCAGACCTTGTGGTACTGGATAGTAACCCGCTAATGGATATTCACAATACGAGAGCAATTTCGGGTGTTATGTCTAACGGACGTTGGTATTCACCGAAAGACACTCAAGCTATGTTAAAAGCGGTTCGGGACGCAAACGAAGGGATTAATGTACAGTGATAGTAAATGAGCCAATGCAGAACAATGCCTTCGATGTAGCTTTCACATTACAGCGACTTTTTAGTCACATTAGCTTTGCTAACCTCGCAGCAATCCATCAAAAAATGACAGTGGATTTTTAGAGGGCAACAAAATGAGTAGACAATTCAAACAGGTATCGTGGTTAGCTCTGTGGACATTTCTGGTTAGCTTTCCATTTTTTACCCACGCAGCAGAGGCGCCCGGTGCGCTGACCGTTATAGTTAAAGATCAGAATACTGACCGGCCACTCTCAAACGTGCAGATCACGATCACTGAACGGGAAACCGATTCCACACAATCTGTAGAAACCGATGCACAGGGTCGCATCGTTGTTGAACAGCTCGACCCCGGTCTCTACTCGGTAAACGTTGCCAAAAGCGGGTTCGCTTCATTGTATGAGCCAAGCGTACGCGTGGTCACGCGCAAAAACATCAAGGTTGAATTCGAACTGACAGAAGTGGAAATTGAGAGAATGGTTGTTTTAGGACAGCAAACCGATGCATTTGCATCTGCTTCTAGCACCTATCTCGATAGAGAAGCGTTGCGAAGTGCTGTGGGCGGTGGCGCAGATCCACTCCTCTCGCTGGACGGTTTACCTGGCCTGGCGTCTGCCAGTGAATTCGCAAGCTTTAGTGTACGCGGCCGTGGTCCACGAGATAATTTGTTATTTGTTGATGACTTTCCCTTTGATAAAGCGGTGCACTTTGATGCTTCACTAGGTGAAGAGGAAGACGTGGGTGGTGGTGGCCGCTTCTCGATTTTCGCACCGAACGTTATCAGCGGCGCAGAATTCTCACCAGGTGGCTGGGGACCAGCTTATGGTGGCCGTGCCGCATCGCTACTCAAACTCGATGTCGCCGATGGCAATCCAAGCCCTTCAGCGAGTTTCCGCTACGACCTTGCCGGTTATGAAGTGGGTTACGACGGTCCTGCCGGTATTACCGAGGACTCGACTTTACTCGTTTCTGCTCGACGACTGGACTTCGGCGCTTTGTTTGAAACGATTGATGAGCTAGACATTGGGGAGCCTGTTTTAAGAGATGTCATCGTAAAGTCGGTCATACCAGTCAATCAAGATAACACATTTGAAATTCTACTGATCGATACACACGAGGACTACACTCGCGACGTGACTCACGTTTTTGAATCGCCGAACTTCGAAGATGCTTCGCTTCAATATTCTGAACAAGACAGTGATTTATATGGCCTGACATTGCGATCATTAGTCGGCGAAACAGGGGTCTGGACCAACAAGGTTTACTACCGCAAAAGCGACAAAATTAGTTCAGAGGGTGAAGCCTTTCCTGATCAAGCACCAGAAGGAGCGCCTGCGTCTAGTATTCCGGTGCGCGAGGACATTATTACCATCGGTGAAGGTGAAACGGAGATCGGCTGGCGCAGCGATTTTGAAGAAATAAATCAATGGGGTATGTTCAGTGCGGGTGTTCGTGTCACGCAAATAGACCTGGACTACAATACGGTTTTAGATGGTGATTGGAACCGGTTTGTCTACGACGACGATGATTTTAGACCAGACCCTGAACAGCGTTACATTGTGCTGACGCCCGAGAGTATCAATTCTTCGATAAGCCAGAAAGAAACCAGTTATGCTGGTTACGTCGATCAAGTTTTTGAGTTCGGGGAGTGGGATTTTAGTACGGGCTTAAGGCTCGAACGAGACGGTTTTGCTGACGAAAGCCTCGTCTCGCCCAGATTCAGCGTTAACTGGCAGCCAACTAAAACGGTTAGATATTTTGCGACCGCAGGGATTTTTCATCAGTCGCCACGGTATTTAGAGCTTGCCGCTAACGAGTCCAACGACCTAAAAAACGAAAAAATAACGCATGGGAGTGTTGGTTTAAAATTTTTCCCGAACAACAATTGGTCGGTGCTAACAGAGGTCTATTATCAAAACCTCGACGACCTAGTGGTCGACCTTGACCGGACAAACGGTACCTTTGCCAACATTGGTGACGGCACATCGTATGGCGCCGACATCGTGACTATGGGAACAATTAGCGATGGCCTTTACGCTACCGCAACCTACTCTTACAACGACGCTGAAGTCGACCGCAAAGATGGTCGCGGTGACGTAGCCGCTGAATTCAGTCGCGAGCATGTCGCTACCCTTGGTCTGACTTGGGAAATCAACGATCGCTGGAAAGTCGCTGGGCGCTACAAATATCTTTCGGGAACACCTGACGACAACTTTATTATTCACGAAGACGTACTGGGACCCGGGCAACCGTTACGCTACTCGAAAGAGATCACTGAGCGTAATATCGGTCGCAAAAGCGGCACCGGCTTGGTAAACCTTCGGGTTGACTATCGGCGCGCGATTGGACCTGTCGATGTCACGGCTTTTCTTGATGTCATCAACGTAACGTCTGCGGCCTCGGGTGACGAAGCCGAGTTTGACTACCGCCGTGGCGTTGAAGTGAAAGATGATGGCGAGGCAGAGCCACTGATTGGTTTACGATTCGATTATGCCTGGTAAATAGGTCTGGTAAGGGAGAGCAATAAATGGCAAATGGGCTTGGCGCAGTGCCGATTAGAGTCTTGATTGTCGAAGATAACCGCGACATTTGCGCGAATATCGCCGCGTACCTTGAAAAGCATAGCTATGTTTTGGATTTTGCCTATGACGGTATCAGCGCCATGCACCTGGCGCTGACAAACCCGTTCGACGTTATTGTTCTGGACCTGATGCTTCCACGGATGGATGGCTTAAGTTTCTGCCAAAAACTCAGAATGGATGCCGAAATAGCAACGCCGATACTGATGCTAACGGCGCGAGACACGCTTGACGATAAACTCAAAGGCTTCGCGGCAGGCGCCGATGACTATTTGATCAAACCTTTCGAGCTACAAGAGCTGCATGCGCGACTGCAAGCGCTTTACAAGCGCAGCCACGGCAAAACCGACAACCTGCTGACGGTTGGTGAGCTGACTCTGAATAAGTCCACGCTGCAAGTGCATCGGGCGGGCCAGCGCGTCGATCTCAACCCAGCAGGCATGAAACTACTGCAACGATTGATGGAACAGGCACCATCTGTGGTGACTCGCGATGCTCTCGAAACCTTGTTGTGGGCTGACGAGCGCCCCGATGGTGATGCGCTTCGTTCGCACATGTACAAGCTGCGGCAGGCTATCGACAGGCCATTTGATAGCCCGCTCATTCATACGGTGCATCGCATCGGCTATCGAATTTCAGAGGACGCATAGTTATGTACCGACACAGTTTGCGCAAGCGTGTCGCAATTGCCTTTGCGATCTGTGTTGCGGTACTCAGCGTGGTCTGGGGATTCGCCTTCTTAGCTGCGGTCAGGTTGAGTGAAGACCGTGTGCTAACGCAGCAGTTACAGCACGCTGCCGACAACTATCCTGCGCTGGAGACCAACTTACGCGGCTACGATAATGCTGAGAACTTGCCGGAATCACTGCGGGAATGGGCGCAGACAAACCCCGCCGAGGGGTTGCACGAATTCGAGGCCGAAGAGTTACATGTTGCGGTAATACCGACCGACAATGAACAGCGACCCGCCTTTGTGGTTTTCGACGTTGCCGGAATTGAGGCTCCATCGTCCGAAGATTGGTGGTACCTGCTGATTATTACCGGTGTCGTGGGCACGCTCGGTGTGCTTGGTTTCGGGCTGGGGGTTTTGGTGATGCGTCGAGCAATCGCCCCTGTAACGCAGCTTGCCAAAGCGGTTGAGAGCATCGACTTAGAGCATCTATCCGCCGAGGATTATAAACGCATTGAATCGAGCCGGTTTGGTGATGATGAGGTTGGTCTGCTCGCCGAAGCTATTGAAAAAACACTGGAGCGTATCAGTGCCTTTGTCGATCGGGAGCGATACTTTACCAGTTCTGCCAGTCATGAGTTACGCACACCAATCACGGTCATAACAGGGGCGCTTGAGCTTCTGGAACAAAGCGACCTGTCCGCGGCCGACGTGAAAACCTTAGATCGCGTGAGGCGTGCAACGCTCGACATGAAAAATACGATTGAAATGTTCTTGTGTCTTGTTCGCGAAACCGACGATGGGTTGTATGACGAGCAGTTTTTAGTGACGCCGCTGGTGAGCCAGGCCATAGATCAGCAGCGCTACCTGCTGAGTCGCAAATTCGTCGATGTTGATATCGACGAACTCGCAAAACCCGAAATCAGCGGACATCCACAGGCTTTTTATATTGTGGTCAATAATCTGGTGCGAAATGCGTTCGAACACACGCTCGACCGACAGGGACCCATCACGATTCGTATTAAAGAGCACGAGCTCTTGGTTACCAATGAGGTGAGTAGTGACGCCGATGAGCGGCACACGCCGACCGAGGCGTCATCGTCTCATGGGTATGGCCTGGGTCTGGGTATCGTGCAACGCCTGTGTGAACGCAATGGTTGGTCGTTCTCGCTGCTAGCTGACGAGAAGCGTGTAGTCGCCCGTCTTTCGTGGTGACGACGGCAGACCATTAAACCAGCATCGGCAAAGTAGAGCCGACCAAGATCAACGCCATACTCCAGTTAAAAAGCCGCATGTGCAATTCCTGTTTTAACACTCGACTGATTTTTTTGCCTGCGTATGCCCAAATAGAGGCGGAAGGCATATTAACGAATATAAACGCCAGTGTGACCAAAGTCAGTCCAAACAAACTTGCTGTCGGGTTATAAAGGCTCACCGCTGATAAAGCCATCGTCCAACCTTTTGGGTTTATCCATTGAAACAAAACAGCGGCCGAGAACGTCATCGGCTGATATGAAGCGCTCTCCACTTGCGGACGACTACGCGCAATTTTTAATGCAATGTAAACTAGAAACACGCCACAAATCACGCGCAGCACATCATGGATCCTGGGGAAAGTCTTAAAAACCTCGGCTAAACCCAGTCCCACTAAAAAAATCATAAGGCCAAAGCCAAAGATGACGCCCAACATATGGGGGATAGTCCGTCTAAAGCCTACGTTGGCACCCGAAGCCATGAGCATCATGTTATTAGGGCCCGGTGTAAAGGTAGAAACAAAAGCGAACAGCACAAGCGCCAGTAATGACTGATCCATGATAGCAACCTTTTTCAGTAAAACATGGCGCATAGAATAACTGGAATGCTATGAAATTTTGTGCTTTTATTGCCAATAATGCAGTAAATTAAGAAACGATATTCTCTTATGGATAAATTTGACGAAAAGATATTGCAAGAACTGAAAAACGACGGACGAATTTCCAATATCAAACTGTCAGAGCGTATTGGATTATCGCCGTCGGCAACATTTCGGCGAGTACAGGAACTTGAACGTAAGCGCGTTATCAAAGGCTATCGCGTAATTTTAGACCCTGAGCAGCTCCAAATCGGTTTTGTCGCATTCGTCACCATTGGCTTAAGTGATCACCGCAGAAGCTCGCAGCTAGCGTTTGAGCAACACGTTGCAGATGTACCCGAAGTCGTTGAGTGTCACAACGTAACAGGAACCCATGAATATCTGTTACGCGTTGAGGCAACTGACCTCAAACATTTTCAACGTATACACTCCAACGTGCTGGGTGAGTGCCCGCATGTCAATGCCATCACCACAATGGTTGTGATGGAGTCATCAAAAGATCAGCGCAGTTGAATTAGGTAGAAATCCGAGGTCCGTTGTTCGCTCTGAGCGAACTATCTGCATTCGCTAATTGTCGAGTGAAACTCGAAAGTCGTCCAGGTTGGCGATAGTATTAATGAAGTCACTGAAGATATTTAGTAAGGAGAATATATGAAAAGGCGGGATGGTGGAGACGCTGCTAATTATACCCTCGGAGTCACTGGCACCTCGACTCTCATTGCATTGTTTCAGTCTATAACTCGGTCAAAAGCTTTAACTATCATGTTTGCCTTAGGCTTAGTCGCTGTTATTAGCTTCCTATATTTTCTCATGGCAGGTTGAGGAGTTTTCTCTGAGGCAGTAACGCACTGAAAAGCTAATAACCTGGTATCACATAAACCTAATCCTAACCACATACACGTCCACAATGAGCGAACGGCGGAAGTTCGATTTATCCATCGCTTAAAAATTCAGTTCGTTGCGTCAGGCAAATGTGTCGATTAATATCAGGCTTTACCAGTCAACATTTGCCTGCGAGGTTGTAATGGAAATAGAAGTAATAAGACCAAAACAATATGCTGATATGGCTCGAGACTATCATTTGCTAGCGGACGGCGAAGAGGTGGCTGTTATAAAGCGTGGTGCAACACAAACAATAACTTTGCCTGAAGGTAGTAAGACGCTGAAGGCTGTAGTTGATTGGTGTTCGAGTCCTGACTTTGATGTTAGTGATATTTGCTCTGGAAAAGTTGTAGTGAAGAACTCATTTGGGTCTAACTTTTTCAAGTCTATATTTATGCCGCTGTATTACATTTCTTTAGGCAAGGAAAGATACTTAAAGATCGAGACCGGCCTAAAATAAACTCAGCACATCTTGCCTGTGTGACTGGTTCCAACGTGGGAACTAACCCGTATAAACGCTCTCCCTGACAATTATTTGTGAAGTGACAATAAAGTTTCCAGAAAACGTCCAGAGTGACAACGTGACAGTAGTTTGTACACTGAGTGGAGAGTAACACTAACTTCTTTGTTGACTGTTAAGCGCCAAGAGTGGACGCAAAAGTGAGCATCTCAGGTGCTTGCATTCATTCTCAACTAGCCGAGCATTCTTTACTTTGCCTATAAATAATTAGTGCAAACGCTATCTCAATAAACCCACCCACAAAAGCTGCAAGAGTAAAAGCCGAGGGGAAAATAGCAAGATAAAATCCAGAAATCATGAGTACACTACCCAGAGCCCAGTACACTTTCAAACCATAAAGTGTTTGAAAGGTTAAGTACCTGGCACCAATAATCACTAACATGATTGGATAAAACAGTAAGCCATTAAGCTGTGCCACAATGACAGCAATAAATAGGCCACCGAATAAAATACCCAGATTTTCTATAGCCAGTTTACCAAGCACATTAGTCGCCCCATGTTTACCGGTGGCCCCTAATAATCTTGAAAGTAAAAGGGATATGGGAAATATAAACATACCCCCAATAAGCAATGCTAGCATGCTGTTAAAGGGAGACGAATAAAGGCCAATCAGTCCAGCTGATAACCAAACTATTCCAGAAGCCAACGCTCCGGTTGCACCGCCATAATAAGCACGAGACATATCTTTTTGTGATTCATTGAAATCCATTTTCTTTGCAATCCGCTTTTTTAACATCTGACTGAGTGTCTTCGATGATAGCCGAGTCGCGCGAAGATGCGAAGAGATAAACGGTCCGCTCATCGCTCATAGCAGCCTGCGGTCTACCCCGTTATCACGGCAGTTTAAAATCGCACTGAACCAGCCAATATATTTACCTATACTAATTAAAATGACATATCACATTTCTTTGATACAGTTGTATTCTAAACAATCAAGCCTGATCAAAGAAATGCGCTCTCATATAAGGAAATAAAAGACTGTGGAGAGAATAGTTAGGTTTTTAGACTTAGTGCAATATAATGGCGACGAGCCAGATTACCAGTTCGCTCAAGACCTTATTGATGGGTTGTTGTTTTTTAAAGCGCCCAATCAGCTTAATGATCCCTTTGAAGTTTCTCCTGTCTTGGATGGGAGAGGTCTTGATAAAGCGACGACAAACCAGCTTATAAGTGTCGTTCGAGGCATGTTAAGCCTATCCTATGGCATAACTCCAGCGGAAGCAGAAAGAGAATTGCTAGAACGAATCTCTAAAATGGGTATTGAAGAGTATGCTCAGGTCCATAGAAAACAGCTAAAAACATTATATTTTGATTTGATGCGGCAGAATATGGAGTCTAACGGAGTATGCTGTTTTGTTCAGCCAAATGGCTCTTCTGAAAGTTTAGCCCATGAAAAGTTGATGTGGAGTTTGTATACGAATAAAGCGTCGGGCGTAAGGTTAGAGTTCGATAGAAATGCTTTAATCGACAGTATCGACACTTCAAATCTGGAGTCTAGCCGGGAAGATCTTTCCCGTGTCAGCAGACCAATTTCCTACCAAAAAACAAGACCTAAAATTGATGTTTGGCGGTTTTTTTTGGCTTTATCGAAATCGAGCAGTGAGACAGAACGCGAAAGAATCATGCTAAAAAAAATATTCAAGCCGTATCTGTTCACAAAATCTGAAGCTTGGAGAATGGAAAACGAGTTCAGAATTTCTATAGAAGGAGCTTCAAATAAGCTTTTGCCTTTTAACACAATGAGCTTTAAGACAATTTCTTTAGGCCCAAGATGTGAGGAAAAAGTAAGAACTGCACTTATAGAGGCTTTTATAGACAGTATTCCAATTTATGATGTACGAGCGTCGGATAGCTCGTATGCCTTGGTTAGTAAGCGTATTTAAAAATAGCGTTCTCGTTACCGATTGAACTAACAATTCTCCGTCCGCTAAGAGCGAACAGCAGACACTCGGGATAACTCCTTTTTCCTCAGCCTAAATCGTGCTTGATTATGAACCACGAGTGTTGTCGATGGTTTACTAAGCTTAATTGCATTGATACCGGATTATTTAATCGTTAAATTCAGGGGATTTCTCTGGCAGAATATCCCCTGAGTTTTCTTGGCTACTTTTGATAAGCGCCTTCGCTATAGATTAATTCGTAGCTGTGGCTATAAATCTCGACGATGTTGCCAAACGGGTCTTCCATATAAATCATGCGGTAGGGCTTTTCTCCCGGATAATAGTAGCGGGGCTTGTCCATGCGTCGTTTACCGCCAGCTTCGACAATTCGCTCTGCAAGCTCTTCGACGTTTGGATCCTGCACGCAGAAGTGAAAGACACCGGTTTTCCAGTACTCGAAGTTATCTTTTGGGTTGGTCTGGTTTTTAAATTGAAAGAGTTCCACGCCAACTCGATCGCCAGTCGATAAGTGAGCTATTCGGAAGGCTTCCCAGCCCGGGCCAAACACGTCGCTGCACATTTCACCAATGGCGCTCTCATCTTCCTGAATCTCGGTTGGTTCCATAATCAAGTACCAACCCATAACCTCGGTATAAAATTTTACGGCCTGCTCTAAGTCCGGGACAGAGATGCCGATGTGTGAAAAATTTCTTGGGTAAACGTTGCTCATAACCTTTCCTCTTTGATGAAACTGAGAGCAGGTTACTTAATGCCTGTAATCATGTAAAATTATGATTTAACATCAATAAGATTATATTTTGTCATGATAAATCCACTGTGGTTACGCACCTTTTGTACACTGATCGAGGTGGGGCACTTCACTCGGACGGCGGAGCGTCTGCACATGACCCAGTCGGGGGTTAGCCAGCATATACGCAAGTTGGAGGATCAACTCGGAACCGAGCTGCTGGTGCGTCGTGGCAAACAATTCTCGCTGTCCGGTTCGGGAGAAAGGCTTTATAACGAAGGCCAGAGTATCCTTGTCGCGTTATCAAACCTTGAGTCGACCGTCGGTGACGATCCGGCTTTCGAAGGTGATGTCAGTATGATGTCTCCCGGGAGTGTTGGGCTAAAACTTTATCCGCATTTGTTGGCTCTGCAGTGCGAGCACCCAAAACTTATCATCGATTACCGCTTTGCGCCCAATAAAGATGTAGAAAAGGCGATAATCGAATCGACGATTGATATTGGATTAATGACATCAAAACCTAATCTGGCTGATATCAGTTGTACACCCCTGGCTCAAGAGCCTCTTCGGCTGGTCACTCCTGCTGCGTTAACAGAACCGGATTGGGATACACTGATGAACCTTGGATTTATTGATCACCCTGATGGGGGACACCATGCCAGTTTGTTGCTTGGTGCGAATTATCCTGAATTTCATCACAGCGATATGTTTCCCAAAAAGGGATTCTCAAATCAGGTGAGTTTAATTTTAGAGCCGGTTAGTATGGGGTTAGGTTTTACCGTTTTACCCGCATATGCTGTTGAAGCGTTTGCTAAGCCCGATCACATAAATGTTCATAGCCTCGCTCATTCGGTTAGCGAAACCCTCTATCTTTGTGTGAATCGCCACCGGGTGCTTCATAAGAGAGCAAAAACGGTAATCGCAGAGGCCAAACGGTGGCTGTGAGGTACGTTCATGAGTAACTTTAATCAGGGTTGAAGAGCTGGATTAGGTTTTAAACCACTTAGAAATACCAAAACTAACCATTGCCGCTCCGAGAATAACGCTGAGTAAACCCAGGTGCACTGTGGGCCAGATTGTTTCCCTTGCTATCGTTTTGAATACAGATGCGCTTTATAAATTAACGTGCCGACATCCGCTGTTGGCACTTAACAGCCATCCGTAGTGCCCATTTACAACTCCGACCCACAAGCATAACCACTACTCCACGCCCACTGAAAGTTAAAGCCTCCCAACCAACCAGTTACGTCCAGCACTTCGCCTATAAAGTACAGGCCGGGTTGTTTCTGGCTTTCCATGGTTTTGGAGCTGATTTCGTCGACGTTAACGCCGCCTAAGGTGACTTCGGCGGTGCGATAGCCTTCGGTGCCGTTGGGTTTTAGCTGCCAGCGGTTAAGGTTGTCGGCTATAGCCTGAAACTGCGCGTTAGAGGTATCCGCCAGCTTGTTGCTCAGCGGCCACTGGTGGTGCTCTGCAAAGGCCGCAACCACTCGTTTGGGGAAGTGTTGCTGCAATACGGTATTGAGCTGGGTTTTGGGTTGCTGCTGTTGTTGCGTTTTCAGCCACTCAAAGGCGTCTAAGTCGGGCAGCAGGTTAATGGTCACGGCTTCGCCGGGTTGCCAGTAGGACGATACTTGCAAAATGGCTGGTCCGCTGACGCCACGGTGGGTAAACAGCATGGCTTCGCGGAAATAACCGTCGTGGGCTTCTGCACTTACGGGTACAGCTACGCCTGAAAGCTCGGCAAAGCGAGCTTTTTCGTCGTCTTGCAGGGTAAAAGGCACTAAACCGGCGCGGACCGGCACAATGGAATGCCCAAACTGCTCGGCAATTTGATACCCCAACGGGGTGGCGCCCAATTTGGGCATAGACAAACCACCACAGGCAACAACCAGTTTGTTGCAGCTATAATCACCACGGCTTGTTTCAATGCGGTAGTTGTCGTCGTAGTTTACCGACACAACCTCGGTACGTAACTGAACTTTGGCGCCGTGTTGGTCGCATTCGCTCATTAGCATACGCACAATGTCTTTGGCAGAGTCGTCGCAGAACAACTGGCCTAAGGTTTTCTCGTGGTAGGCAATGCCGTATTCAGCCACCAGGCCAATAAAGTCCCATTGGGTATAGCGGCTGAGTGCCGACTTGCAAAAATGCGGGTTGGAAGACAGAAAGTTCTCGGGGCCAGCGTACATATTGGTGAAGTTGCAGCGGCCGCCGCCGGAAATCAGAATTTTCTTACCTGCCTGCTTGGCGTGATCCAATACCAGCACCGACTGGCCGCGTTGTGCGGCATGGGCGGCGCAATGCAGCCCCGCCGCGCCGGCACCAATAATAATCACATCCCAGCTCGACATTATTTCTGCAATTGCTCCAGTATGTATTCGGCTTTGCTCACTTCAAAGGACTTGTCCTCTTCGACAAACACGCCTTTGACTTTGCCGTCGGTGATGATCATAGCGTAGCGCTTAGAACGGATGCCGCCGAAGCTGCCGGTGTCCATGCTCAGGCCCATTGTCTGGTTGTACGCGCCGTTGCCGTCGGACAATAACCGAACCTTTTCTCCGATCCCTAAAGATTCGCCCCAGGCCTTCATAACAAAGGCGTCGTTTACGGCCACACAATTAATGCTCAGAACACCCGCTTCTTTTAATGCTTCGGCGTGTTCTACGTAGCCGGGCAGGTGTTTCTCCGAACAGGTCGGAGTAAAGGCGCCAGGCACTGAGAACAGTACGTGTGTGCCTTTGGCAAAAATCTCTGCCGGGTCATAGTTCTGAATGCCAAGATCACCTTTGCTGGTCAGTGAACCTGATGGAATTTTATCGCCTTCTTTAATTTGCTGACTCATGAAAACCTCGTTTTATGTAAACATCAAAGCGATGCTTTTTACTCTTAATTTGACTGTTTGGTTCACGCCCGGCCAGAAAAGGTGCGCTGTTGGGGCGCTTTACTACGACCCTAAATTTGGCCAGAGCGAGGGCGGGTTCCAGCAGGGTATCGGCGTCTTCGTCACTGCCAACTAACTGCTGGAACATTTGCATGTCTTTTTTTACTTGCGCCTTCTGCTTGCCGGTTTTTGGGTACATGGGGTCTAAATAAACCACGTCGGGCTCGTGGGTGAAGCCTTTACCCGTATATAAGTTGTCGGTTCCGATTAAATGCATGCGCTGGCAGGTTTCGCCAATGAAGTCGGCTTCCTGCTGGGCTCTGTGCAGGCCGTTATCGAGCAGCGCAGCGACAACCGAGTGGCGTTCAATAAGCTGCACGTTACAACCTAAGCCGGCCAGTACAAAAGCGTCCCGCCCCAGGCCGGCGGTTCCGTCGACAACCGATGGTTTAAACTGCCCACTAACACCAACAGCTTTGGCTATAGCTTCATTCTTTAACTGCGTGTTTTGAGCGCGGTAGGCGGCTTTACCCTGATGAAAGTCCACCACTAAGGGCGACATTTTCTGTGGGCTTTGCAGCCAGTGCAGAGCCAGTATGCCATTGGTCAGCCAAAGCTGAAAAACGTCATTATCCGTGGTTTCAGACGTGAGTCCCCAGCGCTCGGCGATGGCTTTTGCCGCAACAGTTTCAGCATCGCTGCCTGCAAGAACGGGAACCCGAGCCAAAGTTGTCACTGCGCAGCCTTACGTTGCATATCAATGTGCGGAATATCGTCTTCCAGATATTCTTCGCTAATGGCTTCAAAGCCGAAGCTTTGGTAGAACTTCAGCAGATAAACCTGAGCGCCCACCCGAATTGGGGCTTTGGGGGCATACTCTTCAAGATAGTCGATGCTGCGTTGCATGACTTCTCTACCCAGCTTTAGGCGGCGCACTTTTTCGTGCGTTATTACCCGGCCAATACGAGAATAGCCGGTATCGGCGGTGGACAGGTACAAACGAGCGTAGGCGACCATCTCACCAGCATTGTTTCGAGCGTACAAATGCAGGGCCTGCTCATCGGCGCCGTCGGCGTCCAGGTATGGACAGGTTTGCTCCACCACGAACACTTCTTGTCTAAGTTTCAGTAAGTCGTAGAGATCGTGTAGCGAAAGGTCGTTAAATGCTTTTAAATGCCAGTTCATGTGCCTACTTTCTTCAATGAGTTGCTAAGAGAAACCACGTTGCTTTTATTGACTTCGCTATCATACAGGGCGAGTAGCTCGGCTACGGGTTTGCGACCGTCGCCTTTTTGACTGATGCTGCGCGACACCGACAAGCTGCTGAGTTCGGCTTGTTTGTAGAGTGCGCGGGTCAGTTCGGTATCGTGATTGCTTATCAGTACCGGAATGTGCCGCTTCTTCGCAACCTGCACTGCACGACGGGCCAGTTCGCCCTGGTCGGTCAGCCCAAAGCCACCGGTGGCGTAGCTGGTAAAGTTCGAGGTCTGATCCAGCGGTGCGTAGGGCGGATCGCAGTAAATCACATCGCCTTGTCGGGCACGCCGAAATACTTGTTCAAACGGACGGCAAATAAACTTGGCTTTACGCGCTTTCTCGGCAAAGTGTTCGAGCTCTTTTTCCGGAAAATACGGTTTGCGGTAGTCGCCAAACGGCACGTTGAAAATGCCTTTGCTGTTATAACGACACAAGCCGTTGTAGCCGTGGCGGTTCATATACAGAAACAGCAGGGAGCGAAAGTACGGGTCGCTACTGGCATTAAAGGCGGCGCGTAGGGCGTAGTAAGCATCGGCCTGGTTGTTACGGTCAACGAACAGTTTGCGGGCGTCCTGAATAAAAGTTTTAGGACGGCGCTTCACAAACTGATACAGGGTAATGAGGTCCTGATTAATGTCGTTCAGCAGGTAGCTGTCGTAGTCGGTATTCAGAAAAACTGAACCGGCGCCCACAAAAGGCTCGATGAGCTTTTTACCTTGCGGCAAGCGTGCTGTTATCGGCTCGATAAGTGAGTACTTACCGCCTGCCCATTTTAAAAATGCCCGATTCTTCTTCATGCGCCGGCCGTTGGTGGATCCTCAAGGGATTGTAACCCAAAGGCCGGGGGATGAAAATTGCTGACTGCGTGATTCGTCCCGCTACTGGCTATTAATGTCGCTTTGTACACTGGCAAACGACTTAGCCCAGGGTTCCATTTGCTGCACTTCAGTTGGCAACTGCGTGGCGGCTGCACGTGCTTGCTCAATGCTGGGGTAGCTGCCAAAAATAACCACATAACGTTGGTCAGCCCGTTGATACACCTGGGTATTAGCGGCAATATCGTAGTCGTTACGGAAATTGCGCAGTAGCTGCGGGTCGCTGATAATGCTGATTTGCAGTGTGTAGTTGCTGGCGTTCTGATCCTGTGCCCACTGAGTCTGGAATGGCAGTGCCTGAGGTTGAGACTGCTGCGGTTGTGGCTCAGGTTGTTCTGCCTTAACTTCTGGCTCCGGCTCGGCCACAACGGTTTGAATACCGGCTTCGACTGCCGACGGCTCGTTCGACGAACCAACAGGCTCGGCTTCCTGTGGCTGCTTTTGTTGCTTAATGAAACCGAGTGAGATGTCGCCCTCTGTCACTTCGGAAGCTGCCACGGTGTTTAATGTACCTAACGCATTGCGGTAAGACGCGGCCAGTTCCGCAGGAACCAGTTCTAAAGAGCGCTCGGTTAGCGGTTCAAAGCTGGGCAAACTGGCGGTCTGCTCGGTAGCTTCTGCTGCGGTTTCATCTGCGGCTGTTGAGGCACTATTTGCCTCACTGTTTTCGGCCTCGGTTTCTGCAGCTGCTGCTGATTCAGGGTTCACTTGTTGCCAGAAAGCAGTCAGCTGCTCTTTATTTAGAAAGCCGGCAAAAGCCAGACTAATAACCGCTGCAATTAAAATAATAGGCCAAAGGCGCATTTTGCGGCGGTTGTTCTGTTCTGATTTATGGTTCGCTTTGCTCTGTTCGCTGGCATCGTTATTGTCAGAATTCTCTTTAGCATTCTCTTCAGCGTTGGTATCGCGGTAGCGTGCTGCCTGAGTTGTTAAAGTTAACTGCAGACGTTGCTGAATTTCGCCGGGAAAGCCATGAATCGAGTTCAGGAATTGCTGAATACGCTCCAGATTCCAGAAGCTGCGTTGCTTCTCTGGTAGAAGAGCCTGTACGAAGCGAATTTGTTCGTCATGGTTAAGTGGCTGAATTTCTATCATGGTGGGCCCCTGCACACGCAAATGCGGTGCCGGACGCTGCTGCTGAGCCCAGCGACTGTCGCCGGTAATGACAATGCTGGTACGCTGGCCAATAGCGCTGAGCTGAGTGACGGTAGAAATGCACTCGGCTAAAAAGCTTTCGGTCAGTTGTTCCCCGTTATCAATCACAATAATGGCGTGGCTAAGCGGACGCTGGCGTTGCATCTGACGACTCAATGACTCGTCGTTAATGCTAATGGTACCAAACAGTTGATTCAGTATTTGTGCGCGGACGCGGTCATTGGTGGAGCGTTCATTGGCGCTGATAAAAGCCACTTCCGCGTATTCGGAGGCCTGCTCAAGAAAGACTTCAGCAATGGTGGTTTTGCCGCTGCCTTCTTTGCCGTGCAGCATAATAAGCGATACGCTTTGCTGGCATTGTTGATGGAGCTGGTCAATAACCTGTTGTTGGCTCGGTTTGGTTTTTACCGGCGCGGCAACAATATGTTGTGTGGTTGCAAGTGCTTGCATCTGTCTGTTCCTGTCTGTCAGCCGAATAGAGATAACGCGATGGCGTTAGCAACATTCAGTGATCACAGCAGCAACGGTATCGTGTTCGATAGTACTGACAACTTCAGCCTGACCAATAGCGACCGGAAGAACAAAGTGCAACTGACCGTCTTTTACTTTTTTGTCGCGCTGCATGTAGTCTAACCAATCCTGCCAGGGCATTTGTGGGCCCTTCGTCGGCAAGCCAAGTGCCAGCAGTAAATCTTTGATGCGTCGAAAATCTGACGAATTGAGCCGCTGTGTCACTTCTGACAGCTTAGATGCAATTATAATGCCAGCAGCCACAGCCTCGCCGTGTGTCCATGCGCCGTATTCGGTGGCTGCCTCAATGGCATGGCCAAAGGTGTGGCCTAAATTCAGTAATGCCCGCAGCCCTTTCTCGCGCTCGTCTAAAGCAACCACTTCGGCTTTAATTTCACAGCTGCGCTGAATGGCGTAGGTGAGTGTCGCCGGATCTTGCTGATTTAACTCGGCGGTATGGCGTTCCAGCCATTGGAAAAAGTCGGCATCGTAGATAACACCGTACTTAACGATTTCGGCTAAGCCGCTGCGGTAGTCCCGCTCGGTCAGCGTTTGCAGGCAGTCAATGTCGATAACCACCGACTTAGGCTGATAAAAAGTGCCAATCAGGTTTTTGCCCTGGGGGTGATTAACCGCGGTTTTTCCGCCGACGGAGGAATCAACCTGCGACAATAAGGTGGTCGGAATTTGGTAAGAGTCGACACCGCGTTGAAAAGTTGACGCGACAAAGCCTGCTAAGTCACCCACCACACCACCGCCGAGTGCGATAATGCCGCAGTCACGATTAAAGCCAGCATTAATCAGAATATCCATGGCTTCGGCGTAGCTGTCCAGGCTTTTAAACTGCTCACCGTCGCGCATCTCAAAAATCTCGATCTGGTGACCCGAAAGCGTATTTAATAAGGGTTTTAAATAGTACTGACTGATGGTCGGGTTGGTGATGATCAGCAGTTGCTGGTTGAGCTTGTGCGGAAGGTTTTCGACGTAGTTTGATAACAGGGCGTTACCAATGTAGATAGTGTAGCTGCGTTCACCTAAAGAGACGTTAACCTCAGCCATGAACGCAGCTCCTGATACTTACCCGAGACCGTTGATGGATTCGAGTTGATCGATGATGTCGTTGACCACGAATTTTGCACTTTGATCATCGGTTTGTACCGTGATGTCGGCAATTTCTTCGTACAACGGATCGCGTTCTTGTGCCAGTTCTTCTAACACTTTACGCGGGTCGTCAGCTTCTGCAATCAAAGGCCGGCGTTTGTCACGCTGGGTACGGGCCAATTGCTTCTCGATAGGCGTTTTTAAATAAACAACCACACCCCGTGCCGATAGACGGTTACGGCTTTCTTTGCTCATGACTGAGCCGCCACCTGTCGCTAAGACGATGCCCATATTCTCGGTAAGCTCTTCGATCACTTTTTCTTCGCGTGCGCGAAAGCCTTCTTCACCTTCAAGCTCAAAAACCCAGCTGATTTCGGCACCGGTGCGGCGCTCAATTTCAGAATCTGAGTCGTAGAACTCTAAATGTAATTGTCTGGCGATTTGACGGCCAATCGTACTTTTGCCAGCCCCCATGGGCCCAACAAGAAAAATATTACGTTTCTCAGCCATATTCCTGCTTACATCATTGGTTAAAATTAGCTGTAACTCACGAATCCGGAGTGTCTGGAGACGTCCCCCAACCCAACGAAAAGAAGCGCGATTATCGCAACTTGAGCCCACTTTAGCAATAGTAATCCGCTTTTGGACTAAGTTTGTGGCAATATCGTTGGTGTAACGAAAATCATCAGCTCCCGCTTTTCATTGCGCTGCTGCTGATGTGAGAACAAATTCCCGAGTAACGGCAGCGAACCTAAGATGGGGACACGACGGTCATCATTCAAGTTATGTTCCTGAAAGATTCCTCCTAAAACGATGGTTTCTCCATTTTTTGCCAGTACCCGTGTCGACATTTCCTGAGTGTCGATAGCGACCGCCGGTCCGGTGGGTGTGGCAACGGTATCGCCGCGGGTATTCTGAGTAATGGTCAGCTCCATTAAAACATGGTCATTGGGTGTAATTTGCGGGGTAACGGTTAAGCCCATCACCGCTTTCTTAAATTGCACGGCGGTGGCGCCGTGAGCGGCGGTTTCGACATAAGGTATTTCGGTTCCCTGCTCAATGTAAGCTGACTGCTGATTGGAAGTGAAAATTTTCGGACTGGTGATAATTTCTGCTTTGTTTTCCTGCTCCAACGCGGTTAGTTCCAGATCCAACAAAATATCGTCGCTGAGTCTGGCCAGGTTAGCGGAAAAGGTGCCGGCAGGATTGGTCGCGGGCAAATCCACCTGCATACCTTTAATAAAACTGCTCGCGTCTTCAGGTACAGTCAGTCCGTATTCCGTTGCACCCCAGCGAATGCCCAGCTCTTTACTGACATTGGCTTTTACGGTGACCATGCGCGCTTCGATAAGCACTTGCTTGACCGGCACATCCAAATCGTTGACCAACTGACGGATGGTGGCCAGTTGCTCTGGCGTGTCTCGTACAATGAGTGTATTGGTGCGCTCATCGACACTCACTGCACCGTTCGGCGAGAGAAAACTCTGTTGTTCATTTTTTAATAGTTTGGCTAGGTCACTGGCCTTAGCAAAGTTAACGCTCAATAGAATTGAGCGGTGGTTGATATTGTCTGTGGTGTTTTCATCAGCGACATCTATGCGCAGCATAGCGCCTTGTAAGCGAACTTCTAAACCATGACTGTCGAGTAAGGTTTCAAAGGCATCCTGCCAGGCAACATCGTTAAGTTTGAGGCTGGACTCGCCGCTTACCTTATCGGTAATGAGGATGTTCAATTGGTGTTGGTCGGCCAACAACTGTATGAGTTCCCGCAAGGGCACTTTATTGGTATTGAGTGAAACCAACTGGCGTTGTTGCTCCTCGCTAAGCAAACTTTGCCAACTATTATCGGCCGCATGGCTTTGCTGTAAGGGCAGCATGAGAATAAAAAAGAGAGTAATACTGAGACTACAGAACGAGAATCGAATGTGCATCATTGCTGGTTAGTATCCTTGGTTAAAAAGAGTTTTCGACTTTGTGCTGACCAGCAGCCTGCTTCTTTTTGCCAGTGTTGAAACGCTATGTGGTCACGTTTTATGTTTTGCAGTTGCATCAGCGGGCTGGCTATCCAGTCATGTTCGGTCAGAGTTAGTAACGGCTGCCCGGGTATGCTCAGCAGGGCTTTTTTCAGCGGTGAAGTTTGGGTGGCCAGTAGCTGCACTGACGCCCAGTCAGTGATTCGAATGTCGCTTAGTATGCCGGGTTTGCCCAAGCACTTAAGCGGCTCTGCCAACATGGGCGGAAAGTCAGTTTTAAACAGCGGTTTACCGTTGACGTCGGGCGGCGCAGAGTCTTTAGCCGTTAGCCAGAGAAACTGCCAGCTAAGCTCACCCCTATGTGATTCGCCGTCTTGCCATTTGAGTGTTTGTGTAAATGGAAAGGCCTGCAGTGACTCTTGCTGAGTTTGCAGAATGGAGGCAATAAACCGGATGGCGTTTTGATAAGTACCGCTAATGCCAACCAGCCACTGCTCTGAGTGTTCCGGACTTTGCTGGTAATGTAAGTCGACCTGCTGTTGCTTTGCCGCCTGAGTGAGTAAAGATGCGACATCAACCGCTGGCGGCTCCGGCAAAGTGGTGTCGTGCGCCTCAGGAATTTGAGGGGCCGGCTGTTGCAGTTGTCTGTTTTGGCTCTGCAGGGTGTTTTTCAACTGATTTGCCTGATAGCCAGTAAGAAAATAGCTGACTGCTATAGCCACAACCGTGAATACCAGCACGCTGGCACCCCAGCACCATAAAACTTTCTGTATTGGTTTAACCATTCGATTCGGTCTCATTCAAGTTGCCGACGTAATGGAAAAGCACCCGTTGCTGCGGTAACAGTTGTTGCTTTATTCCCGGGGAGGCTAGCTGGCGTTCTAACCACACATAGTGATCATTAACGTCATCTATTTTTTGGTATTCGGCGGCTAGCGTGAGCTGCGAATGACCTATGCTCAACTCACGCTGCTGAAAGAAACTCTGGGTTTTATTCAGCAAGGCGAAGAAAGCATTGAGTCTGCGCTGGTCATTGTGCTTGCGCTGCATAAAGGCTTGCCGCGCTTGCTGTTGTCGTTGATATGTAAACCAACGTTGCTGCTGGTGTTTCCGTTCTTCTAAAGCGAGATTCTGCTCAGCGACCTGCTGCTGCATGTACCTAAGGTATTCGCTGTAAGAATTGACCCACTGGACTGCAAAAAAACTGACAGCCAACAGCATTAAAACGCCCAGACCGTGAAGCCCACGATAACGTCGCCATAAGCTCTGCTCCCGCCATTGAAGAAGATTTAGCGATGCCATTGGCTAAACCCCCGCAATGCCAGACCTAATAACGCCATTTCGTTATCTAAAGCGGCAGCGATTGGCGCGACGTTGTTGCTGAAAAAAGGGGCGGTTGAGAGAACCAGGTGTCTTAGCTGAGGTTGTTCCGCAAGCTGTCGCACAAGTGATGACTGCATGGCTTTGTCGCCAAAGCTCATCAGCCAACTGTCTTCAGTCAGGAATTGAGATGACAACAAAAAGGGAATTAAATTGGACGAGTTAACATACTCCAGCCGCTGAAAAACGCCATTTCTGCAATACAGCAGAATAGATTGTGGCTGACGCAGTTCCACAATCACCCATGTCATTGGATCGTTAAAAATCGTATCACTCGGCCACAGGTACGGAAGCACGGCATTGGTGGCACGCACAACTGACTGGTAAACCGGCTCGACCACTTGCACCGGCATGTCCAATGGTGCTAGCAATGTCAGTAAATTTTCAAGCGCTGAGCGTTGGCCGATAACGGCTTCTGCTTCGGTATCACCGTCGTGAGTTAAATAGTCGTAGCTGATGCCCGCATGGGTTTTTAATTGCGGCGGCAGTTTTTGCAGTAGCTGCTCTTCGACCTGCCTGTCAGCTCCTAGTGGTACTTTTTGGTAATGCGTTGCGCTATATTCCAGCGCCGAAACAATGCCGTCCTTTTTTAACCCTTGTTGGCTAAGGCTGCTGTGGTGCTGCTGGGAAAAGTGTTCGACAACAAAGTGCTGACCTTGTCGTGATAACTGTAAAACCAAACAACTTTCACGATTAATTTGCACAGCAACCGGTTGCTGGCGAAGTAATGACATTAGACAATATCCTTATTGTAGAAAAGCCAGTTGCAAGCGTAGTGTTGTGAACAAAAATCCGCCATAATAGTCAGTAAGAGTTAAGAGCTAATTTATGTCGGCTATTGCGGTTTCAGCACGCTGGCGGAATATCAGTGCGGTTATGGAGCAGATAATTGAAGTGGTTTAAGCGGCTAATCTACACCTTGCTGGTGTGTCTTATTCTTGGCGGGGTAACGGTTGGCAGCCTTTATCTATATGTAAAACCCGAATTACCCAGCGTGGAAACTTTACGGGATGTGCGTTTGCAGACACCAATGCAGGTGTTCACAGCAGACGGGGAACTGATCTCACAGTTTGGTGAAAAGCGCCGTATTCCGGTAGATTTGCACGATGTTCCTCAACCGCTTATCGATGCCTTTCTTTCAACCGAAGACAGCCGCTTTTATCAACATTTTGGCGTTGACCCTATTGGTGTTGCGCGTGCGTTTAGTGTGTTGCTGACTACCGGTGAAATCCAGGAAGGCGCCAGTACCATCACCATGCAGCTGGCGCGAAATTTCTTTTTGACCTTTGAACGTGCGTGGATGCGCAAAGTAAAAGAAGCTTTTATTGCCGTTCACATTGAGCAGCTATTAAGCAAAGATGAAATTCTGGAACTTTACCTGAACAAAATAACCTTCGGACACCGTGCTCATGGTGTTGGGGCTGCCGCTCAGGTTTATTACGGTAAGCCGTTAAGTGAGCTGACCTTGGCTCAGATGGCAACCATAGCGGGTTTACCTAAAGCGCCGTCAAATCTGAACCCAATTTCAAACCCTATTGCTTCTAAAGCGCGTCGTCGGGTCGTTTTATTGCGCATGCTGGATGAGAACAAAATTTCCCAGGCCGAATTTGAAGAAGCAGCTAATGCGCCGGTGACCGCGCGCCGTCATGGAGCTGAAGTGACGGTTAATGCGCCTTATCTGGCGGAAATGGTGCGTCAGGAAATGGTCGACCGTTATGGTGAAGAAAAGGCGTACAACGAAGGCTACAAAGTTTATACAACTATAAGAAGCGACGTGCAGCTGGCTGCGCGAAAAGCGATTTGGGATAACCTTCATAATTACGATGAACGTCATGGTTATCGTGGGCCGGTTAGTTTGCTGTGGTCTGCCGAAAAAGAAGATGACCCTGTTGAAGAGCCGGCTATCCGGCAATATCTGGAGCAATTACGTGTCATTGGTGCGGTCACTCCCGCCGTTGTGACAGCGGTTGACGAGCAGTCTGCCGAAGTGATGGTTAAGGGAGAAGGTAAAATAACCTTACCCTGGAAAGCGATGCACTGGGCTCGCGAGTACCTGAATGAAGAACGTCAGGGGCCGCCGCCGGAAACGGCAGCAGAAATCATGCAGCCGGGACACGTTATTTGGTTGCGCCGAGTCAATGACGACAGCGCCTGGCGGCTGGCTCAAGTTCCTGAACCGAGCTCGGCTATTGTTTCGTTAAGGCCCGATGATGGTGCTGTAGCCGTTGTAGTCGGTGGTTACAGTTTCCAGTTGAGCCAGTACAACCGAGCTTTGCAAGCTGAACGTCAGGTAGGTTCGAATATTAAACCGCTGATTTACTCAGCCGCATTTGAAGAGGGCTTAACCCTTGCGACGCTGGTTAACGATGCGCCTATTAACCAATGGAACCCGGGTTCCGGCATTGCCTGGCGTCCTAAAAACTCACCGGAAGTTTACGAAGGGCCTATTCGCCTGCGTAAAGCGCTGGCTAAGTCTAAAAACGTGGTGTCAGTGCGATTAATCCGAGAAGTGGGCGTGAAAAAGGTGGCTGACCACCTCGCCAAATTTGGTCTGGATCGCTCAAAAATTCCCGAGAACGAGTCTCTCTCGCTGGGTTCGTTGTCAATGACGCCGATGCAGGTGGCCAGAGCCTTCGCGACTTTCTCAAATGGTGGCTTTTTAGTTGAGCCTTACTTTATTAAGCGCATTGAAGATGCCGAGGGTAATGTTTTAGACGAAACTGACCCGGTACGCGCTTGTTTTGACTGTGAGAAACCGGCTCCGCAGGTTATCAGTGAACAAAATGCATTTTTGGTTGAGCAAGCGATGAATTCGGCAGTCTGGGGCGGTGGTAGCTGGGCTAATGGCACGGGCTGGAATGGTACTTCCTGGCGTATTCAGCGTTCTAAACCTATTACCGAAGCCGTTGGCCGCAACATTGCCGGTAAAACGGGTACCACCAACGATGTTCGCGATACCTGGTTCTCGGGCTTTACATCAGACCTGGCGACCACGGTTTGGGTTGGTTTTGATGATGTTTCCAGAAAGTTGGGTCGCACGTCTAAGCATCCTGAAGTGGATTCCAGTCAGCAGGCTATAACGGGTGGTGAAGCGGGTGCAAAAACGGCATTGCCGGGTTGGATCCTGTTTATGGAAAAAGCGTTGCCACTGTATCCATCACGTGAATTTGGTATTCCGCCGGGCGTGGTGAATGTTCGCATTGACTTAGAAAGCGGTAAGCTTTCACACAAAAGCGATTACACCACCCGCTTTGAATACTTTATTCGTGGAACCGAACCGACGGAATATAGCCGCCAGAACGGTAACTCCAACGGTGATATTTTTGAAGACGATGACGACGACTTATTCTAGTTGGGAGCACAAGCGAATGGGAGCGTTAAGCTCCCACGGCCAGTTTACTCAGTAGCTGGTTCAAGTCGGACTGCACACCACCCGCGGTAACGTGTTTGCCCGCGCCCGGACCACTGATCACTAACGGCATTTCGGAGTACCAGTCGGTGTAGATAACGAAAATGTTTTCACCGGGTATCAAGTTCGCCAGCATATCGCCTTCCGGAATGTACTCAATGCCAACCTGAGCCGTAACCCGCTGTTCATCACTGACGGTAAAGCTGGCCAGTAGCCGTGGTACTTTGCCGTCTTTGGCGGCTTCGTCGAGCATGGCTGTCATGGGCTTATCAAGTTCCGATAAGCGCTGCATAAACTCGCTAAGTGGCAAGTCACGTAAATGTTCCGGCACCAGGCTTTTTACTTCAATGTCCTGCCAGTCCAGTTTTAAGCCAATTTCGCGTGCCAGAATCAGTAATTTACGCACCAAGTCCTGACAGGATAGGTCTTCACGAGGGTCAGGCTCGCTGTAACCCCGTTCTTTGGCTTCTTTTACCAATGAACTGAAAGTGACACCTTTGGTGAAATTCTCAAACAACCACGACATGGTTCCGGAGAAAATACCGGAAATGCTGCGAATTTCATCGCCGGAATTACGCAGGTCATTAATGGCGTAGTTTAAGGGGAGCCCTGCACCCACTGTGGTGTTATAGAGCCACTCGCGTTCGTACTCATGCTGGATGGTACGAATTTCACGGTACAGTGCTTCGTCGGCCGAGCCCGCGCGTTTGTTGGCACTGATAATGTGCAGGCCGTTCGCGAACAGACTGGGGTATAACTGTGCCACTGGTTTGGCATCGGTTAAATCAATCACCACCAGTTCGTCGTAAGGGGCATTGGGTAATTCGCGCAGCAATTCGGTTAACACATAAGGTCGCGCCAGACGGTCGAAGTCATCTGCCCACTGGCTCAGTTCGACGCCGTTGTAGTCCAGCCATAAACGGCGGGAATTGGCTATGCCAATAACACGCACATCCATCACCTGGTTAATGCGGTCCCGTTGTTGTCTGAACAGCTCCAGCCAGGCTGTACCAATATTGCCGCGACCAATAACCAGCACACCCAGACTGCGGCGGTAGTTAAATAATTGGCTGTGCAGTCGGTTCAGAAGGCGGTTGTCGAGTTTCTGCTCCAGAATAGCGACAGCGGAGTCACCGTTTTGGGTTAACGCAAAACGCCGCACTTTTTGTTCGGAAAGCTGTAACTTAAAGGTCGAGAACTGGTCGGTTTCCTGAATGCGATTACCGACAATGGCGACCATGGAGTAACCACGCATTTGGGTGATAGCATCGCCCGCGCCCAGACTGTCCAGCCAGCCTGTCAGGTAATCTAAATGGTTTTGGTGAAAGACCAGATACTGTTGATGATTTTCTGGTTCTGTCCAGCTCACCAGCGGCTCTAAATCCAGTTCGTCCAGGCGTTTTACTAACGCTTTGTCCTGCAACTCCACTTTAAACAGAACCACTTCAGACAACGACGTGAAAACCTTTCCGCGAGGTTGAGTATTCTGGAACTGGCCAATGCGAGTTTGCTGATTTTCTACTTTCAAACTGGAACGTACGGAAATGACCATGCGTTGACGGTCGACCGGTTGAAAGGTTCTGGGGTGCAGAACCGGGCTGCCAAGTCTGGCCAGCTCTTCGGCCTCGGTCCAGTCTAATGTCGGTAAACTGACAACTCGTTCAACTTTACGCGGGTCTGCCGAGTAAACACCCGCAACGTCCTTCCATATGGTGACCTGGCGAGCGTCCAGCAAACTGCCAACCAGTGTGGCAGAGTAGTCACTGCCGTTGCGGCCCAGAGTTAAACTTTCACCGTTAAAGCCGCGTGCAATAAAGCCTGTAACAATAAAACGAGTGCCGGAATGAGGTGCAACCCGTAGTAAGAGCTTTTCACGTGAGTGTTCAACCTGAATGGCGGGCTCAGGAGCGTCCGCGGCCAGTAAAAAATCGCGGGCATCAATGTGGTCGGCCCGGGTGCCCTGCTTTTGCAACAGTGCGGATAACAAGCGGGCGGACCAAAGTTCCCCGTAGGACAGTAACTCGGCATGATGAGTAATGTCTTCGTCACCGGCCAACCAATGACGCCAGCGGGTAAAATCTTGTTGTGATTGCTGCAGTAGCTGCTTTTGCAAATCACCGCTTAGTAACTCAGTGATGAGCCCTTGCTGAAAACTTTCCAACTGATCGAGTAGAATACTGGCGGTATCGCCGGGTTGTGCTTTGGCGTTTATAATGGCCAGAATTCGGTTGGTGGTATCACCAGCGGCGGAAACCACCACCAAGTCACTCGCACCAGCGTATTCCGTCACAATTCGGGCGACGCGGCGATAACAAAAAGCATCGGCGAGACTGCTGCCGCCAAACTTGTGTACCTGAACACTGTCGGCAACGGCCTGCTTTTGCTCTTCTGTGAGCTGGTTTTTTGTCATTCCGCCTTCCTTAACGACTCGCATGGATTAGGTTACTGCTACTAAGGCTAAAATATTGTCAGGCAAATGTCAGCAACTTTTAGCCATCTAGACGGATAAAATTTGACGGGGTCGTTCATTCGGGTACAATTCATTATAACTTATGTGGTTTTGTTATATAGCAGGCAATAGCAATGAAATGGAATGGCGAATACATTTACCCTTATGCTGAACATGGTCGTAAGAGTCAGCAGGTGAAAAAAGTTACGGTCTCAATTCCTACCCGGGTATTAAAAGTACTGACTGATGAGCGGACCCGTCGCCAAATTAATAACCTTCGTCATGCTACCAACAGCGAACTGCTGTGTGAGGCATTTTTACACGCTTTTACCGGTCAACCGCTGCCGGAAGATGAAGATTTGCAAAAATCCAACAGCAATAAAATACCCAAAGCTGTGCGAGAAGAGTTGGAATCGCGAGGCCTGCCGATCCCAACTGACGAAGAATTGGACGATTAATCCTGCATATAATTTTTCGGTAAGTCGATTTTAGCCGCGCCGGATTTCACCGCGGCTTCGGCAACAGCACGGGCAACGCGCTGGCACAAACGCGGATCAATAGGCTTAGGAATGATGTAGTCGCGGCCGAAGTTTAACTCTTTTACATCGGCGGCTTTTAGCACAGAATCCGGCACCGGCTCTTTAGCCAATTGACGAATCGCTTCGACAGCGGCCACTTTCATTTCATCGTTAATTTCTGTTGCCCGAACATCCAGCGCTCCCCGGAACATAAACGGGAAACACAGCACATTGTTCACCTGATTTGGATAATCTGAACGGCCGGTACCCATAATCAAGTCATCCCGTGCGGCCATGGCAACTTCCGGTTTAATTTCAGGATCCGGGTTCGAGCAGGCAAAAATCACCGGGTTCGGTGCCATCAGTTTTAATTCATCTTCATTCAATAAGTTGGGCCCTGAAACCCCGACGAAAATATCCGCACCGTCGATAACGTCTTTTAGCGTGCGCTTATCGGTGTTGTTGGCGAACAGTTGCTTGTATTCGTTTAAGTCGTCCCGGCGGGTATGAATAACGCCTTTAGAGTCGAGCATGTAAATGTGTTCGCGTTGCGCACCGCATTTAATCAGCAGCTCCATACAGGCAATGGCTGCAGCGCCGGCACCCAGGCAGACAATGCGTGATTCGGCCAGTTTTTTGCCCTGAATTTCCAGTGCGTTAAGCATACCGGCTGCGGTAACAATGGCGGTACCGTGCTGATCATCATGGAATACCGGTACGTTACAACGCTCTATTAAAGCTTGTTCGATTTCAAAGCACTCGGGTGCTTTAATGTCTTCTAAATTAATACCACCAAAGGTATCAGCAATATTGGCAACGGTATTGATAAAGTCCTGCGTGGTGCGATGGCTGACTTCAATATCAATGGCATCGAGTCCGGCAAAGCGTTTAAACAACAGTGCTTTGCCTTCCATAACCGGTTTTGACGCCAGTGGTCCTAAATTACCCAGGCCAAGAATGGCCGTTCCGTTGGTAATAACAGCAACCATATTGCCTTTAGCCGTGTACCGGTAAGCGTTATCCGGATCTTGTGCGATTTCTCGAACTGGCTCTGCAACTCCCGGGCTGTAAGCCAGCGCTAAGTCTTTGCTGGTTTCTGCAGGGGTGGTTAATTCAACGGAAATTTTACCCGGTGTTGGGTATTCGTGGTAATCCAGTGCCTGTTGGCGAAAGTCTGTCATGCGGTGATACCTGGGTCTGGTGATCAGAATGCTAATCAGTCTATCGCTTTTGTGTTAATAAACAAATCTTACCTCCGCCTTTTGACGTCTAAAGAGTTGAGTAAAATTTTTGAGGTGTTCAAAAGTACACCGGTTAACTTTTCTTTAACAATAGGGCTCTCAGCAGAGCAGGCACAAAAAAAGGCGCTGTTTAGCGCCTTTTTCTTAAAATCTGCTGTTAAGCAGCGTTTTCTATAGGTTTTCTTAGGCTTATTTCTTGCCCAGAGCGCCAAAACGCTTCTTAAATTTGTCAACACGACCACCCGTGTCCATGACACGTTGCTTACCAGTGTAGAACGGGTGGCACTCTGAACAGACGTCCAGGTGAAGATCTTCTGAGCGGGTTGAACGCGTTTCGAACGTGTGACCGCAAGAACAGCTGACTTTTAAAGTCTCGTACTTAGGATGAATACCTTGTTTCATGGGGTTACCTCAGTTATGGGCCGCATCGCCATTCGATCCAAAGCCGAACACCATGCGCAAAAAAACATCAATGAATTAAGAGCCGCGCATTTTATGTGATCCTGGGCTTCTGATCAAGCAGAATCTGCTGCCTTGTATTCTGCGCGGTAGCGTTCCAGAATAGAGCCATGAAGCAAGCCAACAAGGGCAGCGAACGACGTTATAAAGTCGCGCTGCCGTTACCTCTCAGACAAACCTATGATTATCTGTGCAAAAGTGCCGAGCCACTGTCGCAGGGAGTGCGCGTGCGCGTGCCATTTGGGCAGCGTCAGTTAGTGGGGTACGTGGTTGCCGAAGCAACTGATGAACCACCGACTTTTGAACTTAAATCGGTTGCGTCGGTGCTGGATGTGCAGCGGCTGTGGCCGGATGATATCTGGCAGCTGGTGCGTTGGTCCTCTGACTATTACCACCATTCGTTGGGTGACGTAGCCGCGAACAGCCTGCCGGTTTTATTGCGCAAAGGCGATGCGCCTGAGTATTTGACTGAAACGTTTTATGCGTTGACAGACTTAGGTCTTGCGCAGTCGATTAACGATTTAAAAGGAGCCGCGCGGCAGCAGCAAGTGCTGGCAGCGCTCAAACATCAACCTCTTAGACGCAGTGACTTGACCGATATTGGGGTGACTTCGGCGGTGCTCCGCACCCTGCAGGATAAAGGCTGGATTGAAGTGCGCGAACAAGCGCCGGCGAAGCCGCAAAGCTGGCAACAGCAGTCCTCGGTGTTAAGGGAGCAGGGTCATGCGTTAAATACCGAGCAGGCGGTGGCCGTTTCGACCATTAATCAACAGCAGCAACACAGTACATTGCTGTTGGAAGGCGTTACCGGTAGTGGTAAAACCGAAGTGTATTTGCAGGCCATGGAGCCGGTACTGGAGCGCGGCGAACAAGTGTTGGTGCTGGTACCGGAAATAGGCCTGACACCACAAACCTTGCAGCGCTTTAAAGAACGCTTTGATGCGCCGGTGGTGATGCTGCATTCCGGTATGAGCGACAGAGAGCGACTGAATACCTGGCTGGATGCAAAACACGGGCATGCAGCGATTATTATTGGCACCCGCTCGGCGGTGTTCACGCCTTGCCAGAAACTCGGCCTTATTGTGGTCGATGAAGAACACGACTTGTCCTACAAGCAACAGGACGGCTTTCGTTACCATGCCCGTGACATAGCCATTAAACGGGCGGCGTTATTGAATATTCCATTGGTGCTGGGTAGTGCAACGGCCTCGCTGGAAACTCTGAACAACGCGGTCAGCAAACGCTTTCACTGGCTTAAACTGGGGCAGCGTGCTGGCGGCGCGCAAATGGTTAAACACGAGCTTATTGACCTTAAGCAGCAACCGATAAAAGCCGGTATTTCTAAAATACTGCAGGAACAAATTCAGGTAGAAATTGAACGCGGTAACCAGGTATTGCTGTTTCTTAACCGCAGGGGGTTTGCGCCGGCATTAATGTGTCATGAGTGTGGCTGGCTGGCGCAATGTCATCGCTGTGATGCTTATTACACGGTGCATAAAACGCATCAGCAGCTGCAGTGTCACCATTGTGGCAGCCAGCAACGGATACCGCGCCAGTGTGGTTCTTGTGGCTCGCCGCAGATGATCTCTCATGGTGTGGGCACTGAGCAGTTAGAGCACAGCCTGAAAGAGATGTTTCCCGGCCGCGGAGTGCTGCGCATTGACCGCGATTCGACCCGCCGTAAGGGGCAGTTAGATGATTACCTGCAAAAAGCCACCAACAATGAGTATCCGTTGCTGGTGGGTACGCAGATGCTGGCAAAAGGTCATCACTTTCCGCATGTGACCTTGGTGGCGCTGCTGGATGTTGATGGCGCGCTGTACAGTGCGGATTTCCGGGCAGCAGAGCGTTTAGGCCAGCTTTATACTCAGGTGGCCGGTCGTGCCGGGCGGGAGCACAAAGCCGGGAAGGTGGTACTGCAAACCCACCATCCGGAACACGACTTAATTCAGGACTTACTCAACAACGGCTATTCGCATTTTGCGCTAACAGCCTTAGCCGAGCGTCAACAAAGTGAATTGCCGCCGTTTTCGTATTTGGCGCTATTTCGTGCTGAGGCAACAGACAGAGATTCGGTGGTGCAGGCCATGACTCAAATTCAGCAGTTGATGCCGCAGGTGGATGGTGCGTTTTTGTTGGGCCCGATGCCAGCGTTGATGGAGCGTAAAGCCGGTCGTTACCGCTACCAATTGCTGTTACATTGTCAGTCACGGAAACTACGTTTTCAGTTAATTGAGCACTTGCTGCCGCAGATTAACGCCTTGCCGTTATTGAAGAAAGTGCGCTGGTCGCTGGATATTGATCCACAAGACTTCAGCTGATTAACAACTAAGCGGTTTTTTTTATCGGGCGTAGCGATTAAACTAAGCGCTTTGAATTTCCTCTTCGATTTTTCATACAGGTAGTCGCATTAATGAAAGAACAACTTGAACAGTTACTGGCCGAAGCCATTGGTCAACTTAAAGCACAGGGCACAATTCCGGCAGATCATTCAGTAAATATTCAGTTGGATCGCCCACGCGACAAATCGCACGGTGACTTTGCGACAAACCTGGCATTGATGCTGGCAAAACCAGCAAAATCGAACCCGCGCCAGTTGGCGGAAGCCATTGTTGCTGCGGTTCCGGAAAATTCTTTACTGTCAAAAATGGACATTGCGGGTCCGGGTTTTATTAACTTCACCATTTCGCAGGATCAGCTTAAAGACCAGCTAACGGCCATGCTGAACAGTGACAGCCTGAATGTTGATGTGGCTAAAGAGAGCAAAACCATTGTTATTGATTATTCCTCGCCTAACCTGGCGAAGGAAATGCACGTGGGACACTTACGCTCGGCCATTATAGGTGATGCGGTGTCGCGAGTGTGTGAGTTTTTAGGCCATAAAGTGGTGCGTCAGAACCATGTGGGTGACTGGGGCACCCAGTTCGGTATGCTTTTAGCGTATATGGAAGCGCTGGATAACCAGTCGGCAGAATATGAGCTGAGCAACCTGGAAACTTTTTATAAAGCGGCCAAACAGCGTTTTGACGACAGCGAAGAGTTCGCTGACCGTGCACGACAGTTGGTGGTGAAACTGCAATCGGGCGATGAATATTGCTTAAAACTGTGGAACCAGTTTATTGATGTGTCACTGAGTCATTGCCAGGAAGTTTATGACCGTTTAGGTGTTAAGCTGACCCGTGCTGACGTAATGGCAGAAAGTGCCTACAACGACAAGTTACCGGGTGTCATCGAGCACCTGCGGGGGAAAGGCTTGTTGACCGAAGATCAGGGCGCGCAATGTGTGTTCCTGGAAGAGTACAAAGGCAAAGAAGGCGAACCACTGCCTATTATTGTGCAGAAAAAAGGCGGTGGTTATCTGTATGCCACAACCGATTTAGCCGCTATTGAATACCGTCAGAAACAGTTGGGCGGCGATCACCTGATGTACTTTGTCGATGCCCGTCAGGCACTGCATTTTGACCAAATTTTTACCCTGGCGCGTAAAGCAGGCTTTGTCGAAGGGGAGATACAGCTGGACCATTATGGTTTTGGTACGGTGATGGGCAAAGACGGCAAACCCTATAAAAGCCGGGATGGTGGTGTGACTAAGCTGGCTGACTTACTCGATGAAGCGGAACGTCGGGCATTAGAGTTGTTGCAGCAAAAAACCACTGACCTGACCGAAGAGCAGCAGAAACGCGTTGCTGAAGTGGTGGGTATCAGCTCGGTCAAATACGCGGATTTATCGAAAAACCGCACCAGCGATTACATTTTTGACTGGAACCACATGCTGACTTTTGAAGGCAACACGGCGCCTTACCTGCTGTATGCTTACACTCGTGTGAACAGTATTTTTTACCGTTTAGGCGATACCGCTTTTGACCGTGATGCAGACATTATTCTGAACGACGAGCGCGAGCTGGCGCTGGCGAACCAGCTGGTGCGTTTTAACGAAGTGTTGCACCAGGTTCAGGATAAAGCGATGCCGCACTTCTTATGCGGTTATTTGTTTGACCTGGCGGGGCGTTTTTCGAGCTTTTACGAAGCTTGTCCTATTTTGAATCAGGAAGACGAAGCCCTGCGTAACAGCCGCCTGAAGTTGTCGATGTTAACGGCCAATGTGCTGAAGCAAGGTCTGGATTTGCTGGGCATTCCCACCCTGGAGAAGATGTAACGCACTATGGATTACGCGAATCGTAAGCCAAAGTCGCCCAAACGTAAGCCGACTAAGAAAAAGGGAAGCAATAAGAAGCAGCAACGTGGAGCAAAACCCGTTGGTGAGCGTAAAGCTGTCCCTTGGTTCGTGGTTATTATTGCCATTGGTTTAATTGCCTTATTTACTTATATTCTGGTGCAAATAAGCGGTAAGTCAGAGGAAGTCGAGCAGCCGCATGTGCAGCAGCCACCGGCCGACTTACTACCCGAAAAATCGGCGGAACGCTGGCGCTATATTGAAGAGCTGGAAAGTAAAGAAGTGGAAGTGGATGTCCCCGAACGCGAAGTGGGGCCACCGAAGCTGATGCAATGCGGCTCTTTTCGTCAGCAGGCTGATGCAGAAAGGCTGCGTGCGCAAATTGCGATGGCGGGGCTGGAATCTCAGGTCCGCGCGACCGAAGGCAGCAACGGTCTTTGGTACCGGGTTATTCTGGGTCCTTATGAAACCAAACGCGACGCTGAACGCGATAGGCATAAACTGCAGCGTAATCAGGTGTTTGGCTGCGCGATATGGAACTGGAACATCGATTAGTCGATATTAACCATTGAAAAATGCGATAGAGACCCTCAAATACTTGTCATTGATGTCACAAAGACAAAAAAGAGGGTCTTGATTTGACTACTATCGTATCTGTTCGCCGCGGCGATAAAGTTGTTATTGGCGGTGATGGCCAGGTTTCTTTAGGCAACACCGTAATGAAAGGCAATGCACGCAAAGTGCGTCGTCTTTACCACGATAAAGTGCTGGCAGGCTTTGCCGGCGGAACCGCCGACGCTTTCACACTGTTTGAACGTTTTGAATCCAAACTTGAGCAACATCAGGGCAACCTGATGCGTGCGGCTGTGGAGCTGGCAAAAGACTGGCGTACCGACCGGGCTTTGCGTCGATTAGAGGCGCTGCTCGCGGTTGCGGACAAAGAAACCTCACTGATTATTACTGGTAACGGCGACGTTGTGCAGCCTGAAAATGACCTGATTGCGATTGGCTCCGGCGGACCTTTTGCCCAGTCAGCGGCGAGAGCGTTGCTGGAAAACACCGATTTAAATGCCCGCGATATTGTGCAAAAAGCACTGACCATAGCCGGAGATATTTGCGTGTACACCAACGGCAATCAGACCATTGAAGAAGAAGAGTCTATTGCTGAAGACAAAACAAAGCAGGGGAAAAAATAAGATGTCTGAGATGACCCCAAGAGAAATTGTAGACGAATTAAACCGACATATTATTGGTCAGGATAAAGCCAAACGCGCTGTGGCCGTTGCTCTGCGTAATCGCTGGCGCCGGATGCAGCTGGATGACGAGCTGCGTCAGGAAGTCACGCCTAAAAATATCTTAATGATAGGCCCTACGGGTGTGGGTAAAACCGAAATTGCCCGTCGCCTGGCCAAACTGGCCAAAGCGCCTTTCATTAAAGTGGAAGCGACCAAATTCACGGAAGTGGGTTATGTGGGTAAAGAAATTGAATCCATTATTAAAGACTTAACTGACGTGGCAGTGAAGCAAACCCGTGAAGAGATGATGCAAAAGGTACGTTATCGCGCTGAAGAAGCGGCGGAAGAGCGTATTCTGGATGTATTGCTGCCACCGGCGAAGAAGTCTTCTTCTGGTTGGGCTCAGCAACAGCAGGAAGACGGTGAAAACACAGGCAATGAAGATGAGCGTGGTACGCGTCAGATATTCCGTAAGAAGTTGCGTGAAGGCCAGCTGGACGACAAAGAAATTGAAATTGATTTAGCCATGCCGCAAATGGGTGTCGAGATTATGGCACCGCCGGGCATGGAGGAAATGACGTCGCAATTGCAGAACATGTTCCAGAACATGGGCAACGACAAAACCAAGGCGCGCAAAATGCGCATTAAAGACGCTTACAAACAGTTGGTTGATGAAGAGGCGGCCAAGCTGCTGAATCCTGACGACGTAAAAGAAGCGGCGATTGAGTCCGTTGAGCAGAACGGCATTGTCTTTTTAGATGAAATTGACAAGATTTGTAAGCGTGGTGATACCAGTGGCCCGGACGTTTCCCGCGAAGGTGTGCAGCGCGACTTACTGCCTTTGGTTGAAGGCACAACGGTGAATACCAAGCACGGTATGATCAAGACCGATCATATTCTGTTTATTGCTTCTGGTGCTTTCCAGATGAGTAAGCCGTCTGACCTTATTCCGGAACTTCAGGGCCGTCTGCCTATTCGGGTTGAGCTGGAAGCACTGACCAGTGGCGACTTTGTTCGCATTCTGACCGAGCCGAGTGCGTCGTTGACCACTCAGTATCACGCTCTGCTGAACACCGAAGGGGTTGAGGTAAGCTTTACTGAAGAAGGTATTCAGCGTATAGCCGAAGTGGCATTCCATGTGAACGAAACCACAGAAAACATCGGTGCGCGCCGTTTACACACAGTACTGGAACGGTTGATGGAAGAAATTTCGTTTCATGCAACTGACCACAATGGCGAAAAGCTGACCATTGATGCGGATTACGTCAATGAGCATGTCGGTGAACTGTCACAGGACGAAGATTTAAGCCGCTTCATCCTGTAAACGCGCTGATTGCTAAGAAACTTAAGCCGTTGCAAACTCTCCCGGAGGCAACGGCTTTTTATTGCTCTGAATTTGGCGCTCAATGAATTGCTCGGCGAATTGCAGGCGCATTGGCGGTGAGTAAAAATAGCCCTGCATCATGTCACAGCCCAGCTTTTGCAACATATCCTGCTGTTCTTCGGTTTCAATTCCTTCAGCAATCACTCGTTTTCCTAAACCATGAGATAAGCGGATCATGGCTTTTAAAATAGTCGCATCGTTGTTGTTTTGTTGCAGTTCACTGACAAAGCTGCGATCAATCTTAATTTTATTGATGGGCAGGGAGCGAAGGTAAGCCAGAGAAGAGTGGCCGGTACCGAAGTCGTCAATAGAAATACCAAAACCCATTTCCCGTAGGCGCTGGATAACACTCATGCCGTTGTGTAAGTCCGACATAGCGACGTTCTCGGTAATTTCGAGCTCCAGCCATTCGGGCGAAATATTGTAGTCTTCCAGTAACCGCTGCATTTTTTCAATCAACTGAAAATGCTGAAACTGCGGCGCCGACAGGTTAACGGCGATGGGCCAGCAGAAACCGAATTTCTGTTTCCAGGAGGTAAGAATGGCCGCCGCCTGATTCAGCACCCAGTCATCCAGTTCTGTTGAGAGCCCTAACTGCTCAATGTAAGGCAGGAATTCTGCCGGGCTGAGTAAGCCTCGTTCAGGGTGTTGCCAGCGAATAAGAGCTTCAAAACCACAAAGTTGTTGGTGGTCGAAGTCAAACTGGGGCTGAAGGTACAAAGTGAACTCATTTTCCCTCATGGCCTTACGCAAAACTGGTTCCATATCAACCAGGTAGGCGTACATTTCATCCATTCCGCGCTCGTAGACGGTAATGGTCGGCTGATGTGACTGCTTAGCCTGGGTTAACGCAATGGTGGCTTTATTGAGTAAGACTTCTGAGCGACTGCCGTGCTGCGGATAGCGCGCAATACCAACGCCAGCGGCAATGCTGAGTGTCTTTTCGCCAACTTCGATTGGCTCGTTTAGCGTGTCCTGAAGCTCGGTCGCCAGGTCTTGTATGAGACTCCGGTTTTTGAGGTGATCAAAGGCAATGGCAAAAACATCACCGCTAATGCGTGACACCGTCAGCGGCTGTTTATTGAAATTTTGCAGGCGCCGGGCAATTTCTTTTAACACCTGATCGCCACCACGAATACCGATGTTTTCATTCACCACTTTAAAACGACTAACGCCCACCAGCATAATGGTTAAATGACGATTATTGCTGCGGCAATATTCAATGAACAATGGAATTTTGCTTACCAGTTGGGCGCGGTTGGAGACCCCGGTAAGAGCATCGTGTGTGTGCAGGTATTCGGCTCTCTGGATGGCGCGGACGGCTGTATTGCGCTCAGATTCCAGTAACCAGATGATGACGCCAACGATAACCACCGCAATAATGATAACCGTTAACAGCGCCTGAAAACTTAAAACCCAGTCAACGGCGTTGGCGGGTAGTGACAGTATGACACTGAGCACCAAAAAGTTTTTTATACCAATGCTGAAAAAGCCGCCGGATACCAGTTTAGGACCAATTCCGCTTCCTAATTTTCGCCACATAAATAGGCCAATAATCAGCAGAGCCGCGCCGGTGACCAAAAAGCGCATAAAGCCGGCATTAGGCGTACTGCCAACGTAGCTAATTGTCGGTTCCAGCCAAAAATAAGAAATAATGCCGCTGATGAGCGAGACCGCGTAAGCGACGTATTGCCAGTATGTTTGCGGCCTACTGTTAAAGGCAGCACAACTTGCGCCCAGAGCAATGAAAGCAATGGCAAGATACTGGAAAGTTAATGCAACGCCTTGTAAACCGCCCGACCAGCTAAGAGCTGACTCGGGAGCGATCATTGCACTACCGGCAAGAGCGGCCCGGATCAATTCGCTGGGGCCAAAAGCAAAACAGGCGAAGGACCAGTAGCGCAGGTAATCACGCTGGTAGTAGCGATGGTAATACATTAACAGCGACGCGAATCCGATAAGGAAAATTGCCTGTATGGCATGCGCAAACGTCTCTATCGCCAGACTGGTCATTAGGTCAAGCTGAGGCATGAAAATAGTGATTCACTTTATTATTATTATAGTGAGTTAGATTAAACGGGTTTTTATTCTATAATTCAAGGGTTTCGTTACCTCTGTCTGACGTGCTTTTGTCCTTGCCGGATAGCAGGTATACTGCCAGTTACTGCTATAGCAACGTCAGGAATACAATCATGGAATACAACACTTCAGAACTTTGCGATTTATACCCCGATATGGTCGATGTCGTTGAACCCATGTTTGAGTCTTATGGAGGCCGCGGTTCTTTTGGCGGTCGTCTGGTTATTATTAAATGCCATGAAGACAAAGGACTGATTGAAGAAACTGTCGCTGCCGACGGTGGTGGTAAGATTTTGCTGATTGACGGTGGCGGCTCGTCACGCCGGGCGCTGATTGATGCTGCCATAGCAGAGCAGGCCATGGATAACGACTGGGAAGGCATCGTCTGTTATGGCGCGGTGCGCGAAGTCGACGCACTGGAAGAGCTGGATATTGGTATTCTTGGTGTTGCTTCGATTCCTGTGGGTGCGATTAGCGAAGGTGTTGGTGAGCTGAATGTGCCAGTTAACTTTGGTGGCGTCACCTTTTTGCCCGATGATCACCTCTACATTGATACCACGGGTGTCATCTTGTCTCCGGAACCATTAGATATTGAATGATGAGTGAGATTTCTTTTTTAGAACTAACCGACCCGGCAAAATGGGTGACGGTACGCGAGCAAGAAACAAAAATTGGTCAGGCTATCCGTGTTCTGTCTGAACAGGGAACTTATGAAGAGAGTCTGGTTTCAGCCTGGGAAGATGGTCAGCGCGTTGCCTTAGTCGGCATTCCGGAAAGTATTGGTGTGCGCGCGAATCTTGGCCGCGCAGGTGCTGACGATGGCTGGCAGTCATTTCTAAAGAGCTTTTTGAACCTGCAGAAAACCGGCTTGCTTTCCACGCATGAATTGCTGCTGGTTGGTGCCGTTAACTGTGACGACTTAAATGCCCAAGCCGCTGAACTGGATGCCTCAAACGCACACGATTTAGCAACTTTACGCGAACTTTGCGCGCAGGTTGATGCGCGGGTGGAAAAAGTGCTGACGCCGCTGTTTGAGCAAGGTTTTGAAGTGATTGTTATTGGCGGTGGCCACAATAACGCTTACCCACTTTTAAAAAGCCTGCATAAAGTTACCAATGAGGCCTGTGGTGCAGTGAACTTAGATCCGCATGCAGACTTTCGTCCGCGTGAGGGCCGCCATTCCGGTAACGGCTTTAGCTACGCTTATATGGAAGGTGCGCTGGAGTTTTATCATATTGTTGGTCTGCATCAGGGCAAAAACTCCGCCAGTAGTCTGCGCCAACTGCAGGACGCTGGTATGCGTTACCATACGCTGCACCGCTTATACGAACGTCCATTTGCTGAAGTGATGGACGAAGTGGTGGCAAAAGCGGTGTCCTGGCAGCGTCCACTGGGCATTGAAGTGGATGTGGATTCGTTAAATGCGGTGCCTGCCAGCGCCGTGAATTATGTCGGTTTGAGTCTGGGGCAGGGTTTTCAATATGTTAAACGCCTGGCTGAGGTGAGCGAAGCACGTTATCTGCACCTTGCAGAAGCCGCACCGTCATTGTGCAGTGCGGGCTTCGACGAAGGCATGAAAATTTGCGGACAGTTGCTTAGCGAGCTAACCACGGCTTACTTACACGGTCGTGAGCGACGCCGTTAAACCATAAGGTTTGTAGCGGGTTTACGCCAAACTGGTAAGTGAGCTCGGCGGCGTCCTGACAACCCCATAGTGCTAAATCAGCAAAACAACCTTCGGCAATAACACCGCGTTTTTTCTCGCCTAAGGCCTTGGCAGCATTAACCGTTACTCCGCGCAAGCATTCTTCCGGTGTCATGTGGAAGAAGGTAGCGGCCATTTGCAGCATTAACGGTAGGTTGTGAATAGGCGAAGAGCCCGGGTTTGCATCGGTAGCGATGGCCATGGGAACGCCGTGTTTTCGCAGTAATTCAATCGGCGGCTTTTGGGTATCGCGCAGAAAATAAAATGCGCCCGGCAATAACACCGCTACCGTATCATTGGCGGCCATGGCCTTAACGCCCTCTTCATCGAGTTGCTCGAGGTGGTCAGCCGATAACGCCTGGTAATCTGCGGCCAGCTTTGCGCCTTTTTGATTCGTGATCTGCTCTGCATGAAGCTTAATAGGGAGCCCCAACTCTTTTGCGGCTTTAAACACTTTTTCAGTTTGTGCCGGGCTGAAGCCGATACTTTCGCAGAAAGCATCAACGGCATCGACCAGGCCTTCGTTCGCCAGAGTTGGCAGAATGTTTTGGATAATTTCATCGATATAACCGTCGGCGTTATCCTTGAACTCTGGCGGCACGGCATGCGCTGCCAGTAGCGTGGTCTTTATGTTCACCGGTAGCTGTTCGGCTAACTGACGCGCTACGGTTAATTGTTTACGCTCGTTTTCTAAGTCCAGCCCGTAACCGGATTTCACTTCAATGCTGGTAACGCCTTGCGACATCAGCGCTTCCGCTCGTTCTAAAGCCAGTGTTAATAGCTTTTCCTGTGACGCCTCGCGAGTGGCTTTAACGGTGCTTTTTATGCCGCCGCCCTGCTCGGCAATTTCCTGATAGCTGGCACCATGCAAGCGTTGAGCGAATTCGTTCGCACGCGAACCGGCCCACACCAAATGGGTATGGCAGTCGATGAGTCCCGGGGTCAGCAACCCGCCGTTCCCGTCAATAACTTGCGCCGTTGGGGTGGCGGGGGCCTCAAAAGCGGCACCCACAAACTCAATTTTTCCTTTATTGATAATGACTGTAGCGTCCTGGATCAGGCCATAGCCCTGGTCACCGGTCATGGTTGCTGCGTTGATATTTTCTATGCGTTGCATAACAGTCCTTAAAGGTTGGTTCTGATAAAAGAATAGCAAAAGTAACTTGTATAGACAATTATTCTGAACTAGACTTTTACCCTCAAACGCATCGTGTCGTATCATTCATTGTTGGGGTCGGGATGAATAAATTTTCAAAGATAAAACAGCACATTTATCTGAAGATAGAATCCGGTGAGTGGCCTGAAAACCACCCTGTCAGTTCTGAAAATGCGTTATCTACGCAGTTCTCGGTGAGTCGCATGACCGCTCGTAGAGCGTTGCAGGAGTTAGCGGATGAAGGTTTGGTGATAAGAACTCAGGGGTCAGGCACTTACGTTGCCCCAATAAAGTCACAAACCTCGTTTATGGCCATTCGCAACATCGCCGATGAAGTGCGTTCGCGCGGGCACGGTTACCGTGCCAAAGTACACCTGCTAAAAGAGCAGCCAGCAACCGTTCAAATAGCCGAAGCGCTGGAACTGGAAGAAGGCAGCCCGGTTTTTCATTCGTTGATCACCCACTATGAAAACGACCAGCCGGTTCAGCTTGAAGAGCGTTTTGTGAACCCGAAACTGGTTCCCGATTATCTTAAACAAGATTACAGCAAGGTCACTCCGCACGAATATTTATGCGTAGTCAGTCCGCTGACCGAAGCCAGTCACCAAATTGAAGCTATTCTGCCGGTCAGCACGATATGCCAATACTTAAATATCGACCGTCACGAACCTTGTCTCAGAATTTTGCGCCGTACCTGGAGCTCAGGCGGTGTGGTCACCTTTGCCACACTGACTCACCCTGGTTCCCGGTTTAAGTTAGGCGGCCATTTAACCTTTAAGGAGTAAGTCATGTCATTCACCCGTCTGGATAAAAGTCGCAAGATAAGCGCACCTCATGGAACTGAGCTAACCACCTGCAACTGGCAGGTAGAAGCTGCAAAGCGGATGCTAATGAACAACCTGGATGACGAAGTTGCCGAACACCCACAGGCACTGGTCGTTTATGGTGGTATCGGGCGTGCTGCGCGCAGCTGGGAATGCTATGACAAGATTATTGAGACGTTAGAGCGAATGAAACCTACCGAGTCGCTGCTGATTCAGTCCGGTAAGCCGGTGGGGGTTTTCCCTACGCACGAAGACGCGCCGCGTGTGCTGATTGCTAACTCTAACCTGGTGCCGGAATGGGCGAATTGGGAGCACTTTAACGAGCTGGATAAAAAAGGCCTGATGATGTACGGCCAGATGACCGCCGGCTCATGGATCTACATTGGTTCGCAAGGCATTGTGCAGGGTACTTACGAAACCTTTGGTTCGGTTTCGCGTCAGCACTTTAACGGTGATGCCAAAGGTAAGTGGGTACTCACTGGCGGTCTTGGTGGCATGGGCGGTGCTCAACCATTAGCGGCAACTATGGCCGGTTTCTGTATGCTGGCGGTTGAATGTGACGAGTCGCGCATCGACTTCCGTTTGCGTACCGGCTATGTGGATCATAAGGCCACTAATCTGGACGATGCGTTAAAGCTGATGAATGACGCCATGGCGAAAGGCGAAGCCATTTCAGTGGGGTTACTGGGTAACGCCGCTGACGTTTATGCGGAATTACAACAGCGCGGCGTAACGCCGGACGTGGTCACTGACCAGACCTCTGCCCACGACCCTCTGCATGGTTATTTGCCACAGGGCTGGACACTGGATGAATACAAAGCCAAGCAGGAAAGCGATGCCGGCAGCACGGTAAAGGCGGCGAAAGAGTCCATGGCGGTGCAGGTGCGGGCTATGCTGCACTTCCAGAACGAAGGCGCTGCGGTACTGGATTACGGTAACAACATTCGGCAGATGGCCAAAGACGTTGGTGTGGATAACGCCTTTGACTTCCCGGGTTTCGTGCCGGCTTATATTCGTCCGTTGTTCTGCGAAGGTATTGGTCCCTTCCGCTGGGTGGCTCTGTCGGGTGACCCGGAAGACATCTACAAGACCGATCAGAAAGTGAAAGAGCTGATCCCGGATAACGAGCACTTACACAACTGGCTGGATATGGCCAAAGAACGGATTAGCTTCCAGGGCTTGCCGTCACGTATTTGCTGGATTGGCCTGAAAGACCGTGCCCGCATTGCCCGCGCGTTTAACGACATGGTTAAAAGCGGCGAGTTAAAAGCGCCGGTCGTTATTGGTCGTGATCATCTCGATTCTGGCTCAGTTGCCAGCCCCAACCGTGAAACCGAAGCAATGCAGGATGGCTCTGATGCAGTATCGGACTGGCCGTTGCTGAATGCGTTGCTGAATACTGCCGGCGGCGCGACCTGGGTTAGTTTGCATCACGGCGGTGGCGTGGGTATGGGTTACTCACAACATGCAGGTGTGGTGATTGTGGCCGACGGTACCGAAGAAGCCGACAAGCGCTTAAGTCGCGTGCTGTGGAACGACCCGGGTACGGGCGTTATGCGCCATGCCGATGCCGGATACGATATTGCGAAAAACTGCGCCCGCGAACAAGGGCTCGATTTACCCATGCTGGATACGAAGTAAGGAGGTTGCATGAGTCATTTTGAATTACAACCAGGACAACTGCAGTTACATGAACTGCGTAGCTGGTTTTATCAGCATCAGACGTTAAAACTTTCTGATGAAGCGAAAGACAACATTGCGACTTCGGCGAAAACCGTTGCCGATGTGTTAGAGCAAGGACGTGTGGTTTACGGTATTAACACCGGCTTTGGGCTGTTAGCGAATACCCGTATTCCTCCGGAGCGCCTGACTGATCTTCAGCGCCGCATTGTGTTGTCGCATGCGGCCGGCACCGGTGACTTAATGGAAGACGCCGTGGTGCGTTTAATGCTGCTGTTGAAAGTTAACTCTCTGTCGCGTGGCTTTTCCGGTGTGCGTCCGGTGTTGGTTGACGCACTAATCAAACTACTGAATGCCGAAGTGTATCCGTGCATACCGGAAAAAGGCTCTGTGGGCGCGTCTGGTGATTTAGCGCCATTAGCGCATATGGTATTGCCGCTAGTGGGTGAAGGCACGGTCCGCCATAACGGCGAGGTGCTTAGTGCCGAAGAAGGTCTGAAAATAGCGGGTATTGAGCCCTTTGAACTGGCGCCAAAGGAAGGTCTGGCCTTATTAAACGGTACCCAGGCATCAACCGCATTAGCGCTGGCAGGCTTGTTCCGCATTGAGCGTAATTACCATGCCGCTATTGTTGTGGGTGCAACCTCCGTTGAAGCCGCAATGGGTTCGCGAGCGCCGTTTGATGAGCGTGTACACGCCGTGCGCGGACAACCAGGGCAAATTAAAGCCGCGGAAATGCTGCGTTATGTGCTGACAGACAGCTCAGAAATTGCTAAAGACCACGAAGACTGCGAAAAAGTGCAGGACCCATATTCGCTGCGTTGTCAGCCTCAGGTAATGGGTGCGGTGTTAGACCAAATTGAGCATGCTTCGGGTATTTTAGTGCGCGAAGCCAACGGTGTTACTGACAACCCACTGGTGTTTAGCGAAGAGCAGGATATTATTTCCGGTGGTAACTTCCACGCAGAGCCAGTTGCTATGGCCGCCGATATTCTGGCTATTGCAGCGAGCGAAATTGGCGCTTTATCGGAGCGTCGCAGTGCCCTGCTCATTGACAGCCATTTAAGCAAATTACCCGCGTTTTTGGTGAATGACGGTGGAGTCAACTCGGGCTTTATGCTGGCGCAGGTTACTGCCGCGGCATTGGCGTCAGAAAACAAAACCTTGGCGCATCCGGCCTCGGTGGATAGCCTGCCAACCTCTGCTAACCAGGAAGACCATGTGTCGATGGCAACTTTTGCTGCCCGTCGGTTGACGGACATTGCTAAAAACGTCAGTGATATTATTGCGATTGAGTGGCTAGAAGCGGCACAAGGCCTGGATTTCCGTCGTCCTTTAAAAGGTGCGGCTGCGGTTGAAACCGCATTTAACTGCTTGCGTGAGCAAGTGGCATATTATGCGGAAGACCGTTTCTTTGCGCCGGACATTAAAGCGGCCAGTGACCTGATTCAACATGGTGAGTTAGCGGCAGTGGTGCAACTACCACATATTTTATCTGAAGCTTAAATCTACGGGTTAATCCCGTTTAGCAAGCACCACAAAGCGGCCGGTAAATTCTGCTACCGGCTGCTCTTCATCCAATATTTGCGCTTTTAGTGTTAAACGGGCGTTTTTGCCTTGTTTTAACGCCGAAAAATCACCGGTAACGTCACTGAGTCGAGCAATTGCCCGAGGTTCCTGAGTAACCGGTTTATGGTAATGAATGTTGCCGTCACCTAATACCACTGACCCTTCCAATTCCCGCTCCAATAGTTGCAAATGCAACAGTCCCCAGCAGGTTAAGGTACCCAGTGAATAAATGCTGCCGGCAAACATGGTGCCGTGCACGTTAATGTTACGGGAGAGAACCGCGCGGGTTTCGAACACACGCCCGGTGTATTGATGAATTTTAATGCCCATGGCATCGGAAATAGGAATGTCTTCCTGCCAGGTTTTCTGTAACTCTGTACACCACTCAGGCCGATAGATAATACGGTTGTACTCAGTGAAGGACTTACGTAAATGATGTTCAGCCATCGGGTTGTTTACAGTATCGGCTTCTTCCGCTACGTCGTAACCACATTTCTTATAAAAGCCAATGGTATTGTCGCGTGAGTTGATCACGACATGCGTTGCGCCTTCTTTGCGCGCAGCAAGCTCAAGCGCGTAGATAATAGCGACCCCATGACCTTCACCTCGGTATTCAGGTGCAACCGCCATAAAGCGTATTTGTGCTTCTTCCGGGCTGTTAAAATGCAGCCGGCCAACCGCAACGGCTTCGTCAGCCTCATTTACCACCATTCGGTGATGACCCACCTGGTCGTACTCGTCTTGTTCAGAGCCTAAAGGGCGTTGAAAAGGCTCGCGCAGAACCCGCCAGCGAAGGTAGTAGTAACGCTCAATTTGTTCTTCTGTTTCTGGTGTAATAACGCGATACATTAAGTTATACCTTTAATTCAAATGTGACCGGACCATCATTGACCAGCTCGACTTGCATATCGGCCGCAAAACGACCGGTTTCTACCGGAACGCCCTGAGCAGCTAGTTTATCGCAAAACACCTGATATAAATGCTGAGCCTGATCGGGGGTTGCTGCCGATGAGAAACTGGGGCGACGACCTTTACGGGTATCTGCTGCCAGTGTGAACTGAGAAACAACCAGCACTTTGCCTTGTTGATCGACAACGCTGTTATTCATTTTGCCTTCGGCGTCACTAAAAACGCGATAATGGGCAATGCGCTGAGCTAACTTTTCTGCACTGACTTCGTCGTCTTGATGTTCCACTCCCAACAAAACCAATAGCCCGTGGTCGATGGCGCCGACAACCTCATCGGCGACAGTGACCTTGGCACGACTAACGCGCTGAATCAGTCCTATCATGATATGTACCCTTCAAAAACAGAACGGCTATGTTCGGCGAAAACGCGAAGCAGGTCAATCAGACTTCGGCTCAGGCTGTTGTAACTGATACTCCTCTAAGCTGACGGTTAATACCGCGCCAATAAGTACAATCAACCAAGACAGGTAAATCCACACAATGAGAATAGGGATGGTTGCCAGTGCGCCGTAAATGGCCTGATAAGTCGGGAAAAAAGTAATGTACAAAGAAAATAACTGTTTACTCAGTTCAAACAGAAGTGCCGCAATAACCGCACCAAAAGCGGCATAGCGGAACTTAACCTGGCGGTTAGGCACCAACTGATACATGAGCACAAAAAACACAAAAGAGGTTACAATGGGTACGAACCACAACACAAGGTTCTGTATACCGGAAACATATTCATCAGCAAACTGACTGAGCGAGATCAAATAAGACGTCGCTGCCAGGCCGGAACCGATAAGCACCGGTCCGAGTGTCAGTAGCATCCAGTAAACCGCAAAAGACACTAACCAATGTCTGCTGCTGGAGTCTCGCCAGATATTATTCAGTGCTTTATCAATGGCTGACATGAGCATGATGGCGACAATGAACAGAAAGCCAACGCCAATGGCTGTCATTTTTGAGGCATTGGTCACGAACTCATTCAGGTATTGCTCCAGTTGTTCGCCCGAGGTGGGGAGTAAATTAGCAAACAACGCCTGCTCAAGGTTTTCCTGTAGCTCTTCAAACATGGGGAAAGCAGAAAAAACCGTAAACATGACCACTAACAGCGGCACGAGCGACAGCATAGAGACATAAGTTAAGTGCCCGGCGGTAATATTCGTATTGTCACTGTTAAACCTTTGCCCAAAGTACTTGAGAAAGCCTAAGGTGTGTTCGAAATACGATTTCCAGTCAAGTTGCATCATGGTGTACTGAGCTAATCCAGTTTAAATAACGTAGGGAAGTATAAACTATCATGATAGAGAGTAGCGCAAATGGCAATGGTGGTATTGGGTGCCGGTGGTGGATTAGGCCAAGCCTTAACACTGGAATTACACAGTCAGTTTCCTGATGAAGAGATCATTGCGTTGTCTCGCCAGCCTCAAACTGGGTTATTTGACTCGGGTAAAATTACCTACTGCCAAATTGATGACTACAGTGAAGACTCGTTGAGTGCGTGGGTGAGTGACTTTAAAAGTGGCGGTAAGCAGCTGACGGGAGTCATTTCAACTATTGGTATGCTGCATGATGAGCAGACGTTTCCAGAAAAAAAGTTATCAGATATTACGGCGGACAACCTGACTAAGTTGTTTTCTGTTAATGCGATAAAACCGTTATTAGCGCTAAAAGCGTTTGTGCCAATTCTGGATCGGAAGAAGACGTGGTTCTGGGTTCAGTTGTCGGCGAAAGTGGGCAGTATTGAAGATAATTATCTGGGCGGTTGGTATGCTTATCGCTCGAGCAAGGCGGCGTTAAATATGTTGCTGAAAACCGCTTCTGTCGAGTTGAGGCGAACTCATAAAGAGCTGTGTGTAGCAGCAATACACCCGGGTACAACCGATACCGAATTATCGAAACCGTTTCAGCAGCGGATTGCCGCCAATAAACTGTATTCGCCGGAATTGTCAGCAGAACGAATAGTCGAAGTAGTGAAACACTTGAAACCTGAGCAGTCCGGTGGGTTATGGCACTGGGACGGTTCCGCTTTACCTTATTGATTTAATTTGCTTTTAGTTAAGGAATGTCTCTTAATTGGAAAGAGGTGTCATTCAATGCAAGGAGAACACGATGTTGTATATTTTAGCGATTTTATTTCCTCCAATTGCGATTTTACTGACAGGTAAAATATTTCAGGCAATTTTTAATGCAATAATTGCCGTGGTTGGCGTGGTTTTGTTTATTTTTACGCTTGGTGCTTTCGGGGTTGTTTACCTCATTGCCATCATTCATGCCATTATCGCGGTGCATGGTTACCACAAGGACAAACGCGATGAACGTTTAATTAAAGCTGCACGAGGTGACAAATGAAAAAATGGACACTGCCGTTAGTCGCGGTATTTATGCTGTCAGCATGTCAGAGCGCTTACTACGGCACAATGGAAAAATTTGGCGTGGAAAAACGCGATATTTTAGTCGATAGAGTCGATGATGCGCGCGATTCGCAAACCGATGCTCAGGAAGAGTTTCGATCAGCGTTAGAGCGTCTGGATGAGATGCTGAATATTGATGGTGGCAAGCTGGAAGAACAATACAATGCATTGAGTGGCGATTACGAAGACAGTAAAGACGCTGCGCAGAAGGTTCGCAGTCGTATTGATGAAGTCGATGAGGTGGCCAATGACTTATTCGACGAGTGGAGCGAAGAACTGAGTGAATACAGCAATGACACGATGCGCCGCGAAAGCGAGCGACAGTTGCGCGAGACTGAACGTCGTTATGCCGAATTACTGAGGGTGATGGAGCGTGCGGCAGACAAGATGCAGCCGGTGCTGGATAAAATGCAGGACAACGTGCTTTATCTGAAGCATAACCTGAACGCGAAGGCGATTGATGCCATTCGTGGTGAATTCAGTAATCTGCAAAACGACATTTCCGTATTAATAAAGGATATGGAAGCAGCAGTAACTGAGTCAAACCGCTTTATTGAAGCCATGCAAGATTCTCAATCTGACTGATTAGGAGATACTATGACTGTTTTATTTATTGGAGGCAGCCGCCGTAAAGATTCGCTTAATACCAAGCTAAAGCACCGTTTAGCAGAAGTGGCAGATAAAAACGGTATTCGCTACGAGCTGGTTGATGCTGATGCGCTGGATGCTCCAATTTACCATGGTGATTTAGAAGCCGCAGACGGAGTGCCTGAGCCAATGAAAAAGTTGGGCGAGAAAATTCAAGCGGCATCGAAAGTGGTTTTGGTAAGCCCTGAATACAACTCGTCGGTATCGCCGTTGGTAAAAAATGCGATTGACTGGGTATCAAGGCTTGATACGGGCGCATGGTCCGGTAAAACCGTGTTATTGGCTGCTGCCTCTCCTGGCGGTTTAGGCGGCTTGCGCGCGGTCAGTCACTTGCGCGACATACTGGCGAATGTAAAAGCGTGGACGGCTCCTGTGTGCGCCAGTTGCCCTAATGCCAGCGCTGAAGCTATTGCCGCAATGGATGAAAGCTTTTTAAAAAGCTTCCTGGAGCAGGGAAAGGACTGATTCGTGATTGACTGGAAAATCGTTCAGGAGTTGGGCCCGTACTCCTGGGAAGGGATAGGCACCGCACTTTTGTGTGGTGCTATCGTGGGTCTGGAAAGACAAATTCGTGGTAAGCCGGTTGGTATCAGAACCTCCGCGTTGATTATTCTAGGCACTTACCTATTTTTGGTGGGCGGTTCTTCTGTGGTCAGCCAGGGTAGCGATCCATCGCGGGTGATAGGCCAAATTATTACCGGTATCGGCTTTTTGGGGGCCGGTGTCATGTTGGCGCGCGACGGTGTGGTGGTTGGCGTCACATCGGCTGCAACTATCTGGGCTTTGGCGGCCATTGGTATTGCTGTTGGTCTCGGCATGTATGGTGTGGGGATTGTGTTGTCGCTGGTTATTGTCGGTGTATTGCTCGGCGTTGACTTACTTGAAGACACGTTCCAATCGTTAACCCGTGGTGTTCACCGAAAATACAGCGGTTGGCGTCGTCGCCGCGGCGACAGCAACGAGCTCTAACGTATTAAGCCATTAATGTAACTGTCGATGGCTTTGTTCCCGTACTCTACTAAAGGAAAATAGTCTGGTGCGAGTAACCAGTTATAAATCAGTCCGTCGACCAAAGAGAAAAGACCAATGACGGCAATTCGGGCATCTACTGTTGTGGCTAAGTCCCCTTTCTCAATAGCCGATTCAAAAAGTTTTTCAATATCACAGATGCATTCATTACGACCGCTTACGTGTCGCAATTTAATCGGGTTTACTTCGTCAATGTATTCGCATTTATGCAGTAAAATACTGGCCAGAGAACGGACTTGAGGGTCGTCCTGAACGCGACTGATAAACTCTTTTGAACGCCCTTTAATTTCCACCATAGGATCAAACTCGGAACCTTCAGCGATTTGCTCACGCATTTCATCAATAGGCAGTTTGACGCGTCCCATCAGTGACTCAATGAGATCCATCTTATTCTCAAAGTGATGGTAGATAGCACCGCGAGTGACACCAGCTTTTTCGGCCACTTGCATCATAGACGTATGGGTCACTCCGTTCTCACTGAATAAAGCTTCAGCAGCATCCAATAATTTGGCGCGGGTCTCCATTGCGTCTTCTTTTGTGCGTCGAACCATTTGGGGCTCCAGTTTCTTAACATTCGTTCATTATTATAACGGCTTTTGTTTAATCATGCATCAATGTATGTATATTCTAATACAAGGTTTTCGAAACAATTAGGTAAAAGCGGTTGTGGAATGGGATTTCCGCCCTAATAATAAAGGTATACATTTAGTAAAAAATGCTGAGGTGTGTGATGAAAAACGAACTTGATAACAAACTGATGTTGGATGCGTACGAAAAAATACACACTCATGGTGAGGCACGTCAGGGGCGTCACTATTTAGAAGGAATTGAAGCTTACACTGACCACGATGGGTATACCGTTTTTTTAGAAGGGCATGGAGTGAAGCTGACGTTGCAATTTCATAACTCGTATCACCTGAATTATGACAACGAGAGACAGTACGATCAGTTTATACGGGCCCTTAAAAATATCAGTAAAGGCTATGAAACCCCCGGGTTGGAGAGAGGATGAGCCAACATAAAGCCTATTCGGCAATGGAAGAAATTGCCCACGCTCTGACCCATGGCGTGGGTGCTGTTTTAAGCGTAGCTGCTTTGGTTGTTATGCTAGTGTGGACTTCAACTTACGGTGATGCTTTCCACGTGGTCGCAGTGAGTGTCTACGGTGCGAGTCTTATTCTGCTTTATACGGCCTCTACGCTTTATCACGCATTCCCCTGGCCAAAAATTAAAGCGGTGTTCCAGCAGCTGGATCATGCGGCTATTTACGTACTGATAGCCGGTACATATACGCCATTTGCGCTTATTAATCTCAGAGGCGCCTGGGGCTGGACATTATTAGGTGTCGCCTGGAGTATCGCATTGTTAGGTGTGATTCTTGAACTTGGTATGAAAAAGCGAATAAAGTGGCTGTCGCTAAGTTTGTATCTTGGCATGGGCTGGATGGCACTTATCGCGATAAAGCCCATGATAGACAATGTTGATACTGGTGGTTTGATGCTGCTTGTCGCTGGCGGTTTAGCGTACACCTTCGGTGTTATTTTTTATGTGTGGAAAACGCTGCCGTATCACCATGCCATTTGGCACTTGTTTGTACTGGCGGGCAGTGTGTTTCACTTCTTTTCGATCTTCTATTTCGTTCTGCCACAGCCGGAGTTGCTGAGCCTAAGGTAATTTCTTCGCTGAATATCAGACAGAAAAAAGCCCGCTGATTTTTGAAGTGACCCCATAAAGTTGGACTCATTTC
>NZ_PIQC01000001.1 GCF_003987255.1 Idiomarina ramblicola | reverse complement strand
CGGTGTCGGTATAATTCTTCGCTCAAGCGTTAGGGGCGTAGTTCCAATTGGTAGAACAGCGGTCTCCAAAACCGACGGTTGGGGGTTCGAATCCCTCCGCCCCTGCCAGTTTCTTACTGGCTATCCTTCCTAAGCTTGAGTAAACTGCATTTATCTGTTTTTCAACGGTAATCGTTATGTTCCCAGAATGGACCCGTCAACAACGCGCTGCTTTGCAAGTTATGGGGATTCCCGTATGGCAAAAGAAAAGTGCGAAGCCACCTGTTTTTTATTATCGCCTGGGTGGGCTTTACATGCATGGACCAAGGGAATTGCCGGTTTCTCTCCCCGATTGGCTTAATGATCTTTGCCTTTACTTTGAGCAGCGTCCGGTTGCGATAAAAGCACCGCTTCAAACCCCAGACTTGTGTTTTGATTATGCCGATTGGTTAGATGGGTCTATTTCAGCAGAACAGAAAAAGGCACTTTGGCAAAAACTACAAAATGCAAAGCGTTAATATTGAAAATTTTCGACCGGGCGAAGTTGAGTTTTCGGTTGAGAAAAAAGCACATAGCCACCCCTGGCCATGGTCTGTATTCAGTCAAAGTTATGGTGAAAACTATCGTTGTCGGCGTTTAGTGAGTAATTTTGGGGTTATTGGTTTTACCATTAGTCAGCGAGTTGTTGATGAACTGACTTTACACAACATTGCGGTCGATCCTCAATACCAAGGTCGTGGTCTGGGTAACAAACTGATGCAGGACTTACTAGACTATGCCGAAGAAAACCACTGCATAGTTTTTCTGGAAGTACGCGCTTCTAATGTTTCTGCTATTCGTTTATATGAGCGCAATGGATTTGATACGGTAGGCCGAAGAACAAACTATTATCCCTCTGACGAGGGACGTGAAGACGCTCTAGTTATGCGCTGGAGCTGTCAAAAATACTAACGGAGTGATTATGCCATCATCGCAACACGTACGGGCGTTACAAGCGCTATCCTTTATGGATTTAACCACATTGAATAACGATGATACCCGCAAAGTTATTGAAGACTTATGTCAACGCGCTGCTATAAATGAGATAAGTGTTGCCGCGGTTTGTGTTTTCCCTGAGTGGGTTGCTATAGCCAGCCAATGTCTTCACGAACAAGGTCTTGATACGAAAGTGGCTACGGTCACCAACTTCCCTGATGGTAGTACTAATGTCGCGCGAGCGGCCGCTGAAACTGAGCGAGCAATAGCTGCCGGAGCGAATGAAGTTGACGTGGTGTTACCTTACCGCGCTTTGTTGCAGGGGGATGAGAGCACACCAGCTGAGTTAGTGCGTGAATGCAAAGATATATGCGGTGACTCTGTTCAGTTAAAAGTAATTATCGAGTCAGGTGAATTAGAACAACACGACAAAATTGTTCTTGCCAGCGAACTGGCGATTGCCAATGGTGCTGATTTTATTAAAACCTCAACCGGCAAAGTATCGGTGAATGCGACCTTAAAAGCCGCCGAAGCCATGTTAGGCGTTATAAAAGCCAGCAAAACGGATTGTGGCTTCAAAGCCGCCGGAGGAATACGAACTCTGGAAGATGCCATTCAATACATTGAGTTAGCAGAACAACTTATGGGTAAAGAGTGGGTCACGGCGGATAATTTCCGTATTGGTGCCAGTAGTCTGCTGCAAGATATTCAAGACGTTCTGATTAAGGCGTAATAAGATGTTTTTACCACAAGAAGTCATTCGCAAAAAGCGCGATGCCGTCAGTCTATCTGAGCTGGATATTCAGCAGTTTGTGAACGGCATTTGTGATGAAACGGTCAGTGAAGGACAAATTGCCGCTCTGGCCATGGCGATTTATTTCCAGGGTATGTCAGTCCACGAAAAAACCGCACTCACCGTTGCTATGCGCGATTCGGGCGACATTCTTGACTTGCAACAGGAGAACCTGAATGGTCCTGTGCTCGACAAACATTCGACGGGTGGTGTGGGTGATGTCGTCAGTTTAATGCTAGGCCCTATCGTTGCGGCGTGTGGCGGTTATGTTCCTATGATCTCGGGGCGAGGGCTGGGCCATACCGGTGGAACCCTGGATAAGTTTGATTCCATTCCCGGCTACCAGACTGCGCCGGATAACCGACGCTTTCGCGATACAGTAAAGCAGGCTGGAGTAGCCATTATTGGACAAACTGGACGGCTGGCGCCGGCGGACAGTCGTTTTTACGCAACCCGGGATGTCACGGCAACAGTAGAGTCTATCCCACTGATTACCGCGTCTATTTTGGCAAAAAAGTTGGCCGAAGGCCTGGATGGTTTGGTGATGGATGTTAAAGCCGGGAACGGCGCCTTTATGCCAAGTTACAAAAAGTCCAGAGAGTTAGCCGAGAGCTTAGCCAGCGTTGGCAGCAAACTGGGAGTTGAAACCACGGCTCTTATTACCGACATGAATCAGGCGCTCGGATCAGCTGCCGGCAATGCAGTAGAAGTTCAACTGGCCGTCGACTACTTAGTCGGAAAGCGCAGAGATAAACGCCTCCATCAGGTTACCAAAGCGTTATCTGCTGAGTTATTGGTATCTGGTAAGTTAGCTAAGAATACCGAATCTGCCGAAGCTATGGTAGAACACGTGCTGGACAATGGCCGTGCGGCTGAATGTTTTGCAAATATGGTCAGCTCTTTGGGCGGCCCGCACGACTTTTTGGAAAGAAGCTCTCAATACTTGCCTCAGGCGAAGTTTGTGAAGCCGCTGAAAGTCCCCGCTGAGTATTATGGACAGTATTTAATAGCCGTAGATACAAGAGAACTGGGGATGGCGGTTGTCTGTTTAGGGGGCGGTCGCCGTAAGGCTGACGATGTACTGGACTTAAGTGTTGGTATTACTGATATCTTAAGTATTGGTTCAACGGTCGATTCGGATACTGTATTAGCAACGATACATGCGAGCAGCGAAGCTGGCTGGCAAGAGGCCGCTGAGCGCACGCTTAAAGCACTGAGTTTTTCTGTCAGTTTACCGGAACCTCGTCCTGTCATCTATGAACGCATAGCCGGAGAAGCAGAATGAGCAGAGCCATTGTTCTGGTGTTAGATTCATTTGGTATTGGATCAGCCCCTGATGCGAAAAAGTTTGGTGACGACGGTGCTGATACCTTTGGCCATATCGCGGAATACAGGCAGCAGCAAAACGCCCCCCTGAACATACCTAACTTGACTCGTCTGGGTCTGTTGGAGGCTCATAAAGAGGCGACCGGCGTGTATGCCAAAGGTATTAATAAAACGGAGGTCAGCGGAGCTTATGCCTGTGCCGCAGAACTCTCGTCAGGTAAAGACACACCTTCAGGTCATTGGGAGTTAATGGGCGTACCGGTGCATTTTGAGTGGGGTTACTTTCGCGATAAAGAAAACAGTTTTCCTGAGGCATTACTGGCTCAAATAGTCGAGTCCTGTGAACTTAAAGGTTACCTTGGCAACTGTCACGCATCGGGTACGGAGATCATTAAACAGATGGGGGAGCAGCATATTCGTAGTGGCTCTCCTATTTTCTACACTTCTGCGGATTCGGTTTTTCAAATAGCAGCGCATGAAGAGTATTTTGGGCTGGAGCGTCTGTATCAGGTGTGTGCAAAAGTTCGGGCGCTATTAGAACCGTATAATATTGGTCGCGTCATCGCGCGTCCGTTTATTGGTGAGAGTGCCAATAACTTTGAACGCACAGCCAATCGCAAAGATTACTCGGTTTTGCCGCCTAAGCCTACGGTGTTGGATAAGCTGCAGGAAAAGAGGGGAGAGGTCATTGCTGTTGGTAAAATATCCGATATTTTCGCCGGTCAGGGCGTCACCCAATCTGTCAAAGCCTCCGGTCTGGATGGGCTTTTAAATGCAACCTTAAGTGCCATGGAGAAGGCTTCCGATAACACACTTATTTTTACCAACTTAGTGGATTTCGATACGCTTTATGGGCACCGGCGGAACATACAAGGTTACGCAGAAGAATTAGAAGCGTTTGATCAATGGTTACCTGTCATTGAGTCAGCAATGAAGCCGGACGATGTTTTAGTACTAACCGCAGATCATGGTTGCGATCCTACCTGGGAAGGAACCGACCATACGCGCGAATATGTACCGTTGTTATTGTCTGGTCAGAAAGTAATAGCAGGTAGCCGTGGTAAACGAAACAGTTTTGCCGATTTAGGGCAGACGTTGTGTCGTTTATTCGATTTACCTCCAATGGAAGAAGGTGAGGCGATTCAGCTCAGTTAACGCGGTAACGTTTCACATTATTTTCTAACTGTTCAGCGGTATTCGTCAGTTCTTTCATGTGCTCTCCCGCTTGCTCTGTTCCGTTGGCTGTCTGTTTTGCAATATCGACAATTTTTGTCATGTTCTCATTGATGGTTTCTGAGACGGATGTTTGCTCTTCCGCCGCTGTCGCGATTTGAGCATTTTGCGTGTTAATGGTATTCACTGCCTCTAGTACGTTGGCTAATGCACTCTCGACTTCTGCAGCTTCCGCAACACTGGTTTTACTGCCTTCCTTTATTGACGACATAACGCTAGAAACTTTTTCGCTCCCTTGTTGCAGTTGCTCAATCATTGACTCTATTTCGTGCGTGCTGTCCTGAGTTCGTTTTGCCAGCGTGCGCACCTCGTCTGCAACGACAGCAAAACCTCGTCCGGCTTCGCCAGCTCTAGCCGATTCGATAGCTGCATTCAGTGCTAATAAGTTAGTTTGTTCTGCAATACCGCGGATGACATCAAGCACCGAACCAATCTCTGTGGAGTGCTCATGGAGTTTATCCACTTCTGAGGCTCCGCTTTCTACTTTATCCGCTAGTCCATGGATGACATTGACGGCTTTAGTCAGCAGATGATTACTTGAATGTACCAATTCTTCTGCTTGTTCTGCGGCATTGGACGCTTCGCTGGCGCTACGCGCAACCTCGTGTGAGGCAGTGGCTAGTTCATTAATTGCGGTGGCTACCTGTTCACTCTCGGCCTGCTGTTCATTTACGCCATCACGGGCATTAAGCAGAACTTTATCCAACCTTTGTGTTGATTGATTGACAGACGAAGCTGATTGACGAATGTTACTGACCATCTCAGATACTTGGTCAGCGAAATTATTAAAAGCCTGACCAAGTTCAGACATTTCATCATGACTATCGGTATCAAGTCGTTGAGTGAGGTCACCGTCGCCTTTGGCAATTCGATCCATCGCGTTCAATGCGTTACGCAGAGGTTGGGTGATGCCTTTGACTACAAACAGTGCCAGTGCAGCAATAATCAATAAGGCGATGGCAGAAGCGACAATGGTTTCAACAACGGCTTCGGATAGCGCTTCATCGACGTTGTTCTCAATTCTCGTTACTTCCTGTTCAAGTCCCGCGGTCCAGAAACCCGTGCCTATAACCCATCCCCATTCTTCAAGCAGTCTCGCATAACCCAGTTTAGGACTGACTTGTTCTTGATTATTTTGCCAATCATACTCAACAAAGCCACCGCCATTTTCAGCGGCCTCGATAAGCTCCTGGATAAGGTAAACACCGTTAGGATCTCGGAAGTCCAGCAGATTTTTACCTTCGAGGCTTTGATTAACACCATGAGCGACGCTGACTCCCTCACGATTGTAAACAAAGAGATAACCGGTGTCTCCGGAGTCGTCAAAACGCAACTGACGAAGTATCTCTTTTGCACGTTCCTGTCTTTCCTGGAGTGAGCCCAGCGAAGTATCCTTTACAAGATGCTGAATAGAAGTGAAGGCTAACTTCAGGTAGTTCTGCAGTTTGTCTTCGCTGTCATTTTGCATTTGAGTTTTAAATTCTTTTACCGCATTTTGTCCGACAGTCGTAGACTGCGACAAATTGTACCAAGTCAGAAACACAGCAATTATTACCGGAGGGATCAGGGCGAGTGAGAATACTTTGGCCTTTATTGTCAGTTGCATGGGCAAATTACTCTGGTTATTTGTATCAATAATTCAGCTTAGTACATACGTGGGAGGTTATCCTGTAGACCTTAGTAAGGTTGTTATGAATTTTATAACCATCCATGGTTTGTGTATCGGCATCAGATCAGCGAAAATAAGCAGAATGATAAACTTTAACCAATAAGAGTCTTCTTGATGTCTGAATTGAGCTTGCAGAACGAAGTCGCAAAACGTCGTACCTTTGCCATTATCTCTCACCCGGATGCCGGTAAAACGACCATTACTGAAAAGGTCCTGTTGCATGGTCAGCAGATTCAAAAAGCGGGCACCATAAAAGGCAAGAAGTCGGGTCAGCATGCAAAGTCAGACTGGATGCAGATGGAGCAGGAGCGTGGTATATCGGTAACCACCTCGGTCATGCAGTTCCCCTATAACGATGCCTTGGTAAATCTGCTGGATACGCCCGGGCACGAAGATTTCTCGGAAGATACTTACCGTACTCTGACCGCTGTTGACTCTTGTCTAATGGTCATTGACGGTGCTAAAGGTGTCGAGGATCGCACCATTAAGTTGATGGAAGTCACGCGTTTACGTGACACGCCTATTATCACCTTTATGAACAAACTTGACCGTGACATTCGTGATCCGCTTGAGTTACTGGATGAGGTCGAGGACGTTCTGAAAATTATGTGCGCGCCCATTACCTGGCCGATTGGTTCCGGTAAGAATTTTAAAGGGGTTTACCATCTGCTTAATGATGAGACCATTTTATATAAAACCGGGCAGGGCCACAGAATTCAGGAAGAAACCATTATAAAGGGCCTGGATAATCCAGAGCTGGATGAGAAGATTGGTGTCTGGGCAGACGAGCTGCGTGAACAAATCGAATTGGTGAACGGTGCTTCGAATCCATTTGATAAAGAGTTGTTTCTGGCTGGTGAATTGACTCCAGTGTTCTTCGGAACGGCGCTAGGTAACTTCGGTGTTGACCACATGCTTGATGGGCTGGTTGACTGGGCACCAAGACCTCAAGCTCGGGAAACCGACCAGCATGAGAACGTCAGCGCTGACAATAAAGATTTTTCCGGTTTTATTTTTAAGATTCAGGCGAATATGGATCCCCGCCACAGAGACCGGGTGGCTTTTTTGCGCATTGTATCCGGTAAGTATGAAAAGGGCATGAAAATGCGCCAGGTACGTACAGGTAAAGATGTACGTATTAGCGATGCATTGACCTTTCTAGCTGGCGACCGTTCTCACGTAGAAGAAGCCTACCCAGGAGATATTATCGGTCTTCACAACCATGGAACCATCCAAATTGGCGATACTTTTACTGCTGGCGAAGATTTTAAATTCAGTGGCATTCCGAACTTCGCGCCTGAACTTTTCCGTCGTATTCGTTTGAAAGATCCGTTGAAGCAAAAGCAGCTTTTGAAAGGCTTAGTGCAGTTGTCCGAAGAGGGAGCGGTGCAGGTTTTCCGTCCGCTTATCAGTAATGACTTGATTGTTGGGGCAGTGGGTGTGCTGCAGTTTGATGTAGTGGTTCACCGTTTGAGAACGGAATATAAAGTGGATGCGATGTACGAAAATATCAACGTTGCAACAGCGCGCTGGGTAAGCAGTAAAGACGAGAAAAAACTGGATGAATTTCGTCGTAAAGCGGAAGCTAATCTGGCATTAGACGGTGGCGACAATTTAACTTACATTGCCCCGACTATGGTGAACTTGAGCCTGGCAGAAGAACGTTACCCGGACATTGAGTTTACTCACACACGCGAACATTAAAACTCATGAATGCGCTTTACGATACACATTGCCACATTGACTTTCAGGTGTTTGATGAGGATCGGGAGCGGGTTTTAAAAAGCGCTGCTGAAGTGGGAGTTGAGCGTTTTATGGTACCCGGGGTCAGTGCTGAGCAATGGCCCCGGGTACAGCAGTTAGCCGAGCAGTTTTCAAGCTGGCGCTTTGCTTTAGGTTTGCACCCCTGGTTTATCGAAAAGCATAACCTGAACCAGTTGAAAGAACTTGAAAAGGTCCTGGATACAACGCATAAGCGTTTACGGGCGGTAGGTGAAATTGGACTGGATGCAACCTGTGATAATTCAGAGTTGCAGCGCGAACTTTTTATCGAACAACTCAAGCTAGCCAGGCACTACCGGTTACCCATCATTATTCACCATCGAAAGACTCTGGAAACAACACATCCGCTAGTTAAACAGTATGGGCCTGAGTCTGGTGTCATCCATGCGTTTAGCGGAAGCTACGAGCAAGCCATGAAGTTTGTCGATTGCGGCTACAAACTGGGTGTTGGAGGAGTCATCACTTACGCCAGAGCCCAGAAAACGCGACAAGCTATAACCAAAGTGCCTTTATCGTCTTTGGTGCTTGAAACGGACTCACCGGATATGCCAATTTGCGGATATCAGGGTCAACGTAACGAGCCGGCCAGAATAGTCGAAGTTTTGAAGGTTTTAGCTGATTTAAGAGAAATGAGCACAGACGCACTGAGTGACGTTCTATGGAAGAACAGTTGCGAACTTTTTAATGATGTTCCGCCTGCCAGTAACGATCACGAATCCGGTTGAAACCCAGCATGATAAAGACGCCCGCTAACATTGCCAGTAGTAAGAGTAACTTGCCCTGTTGCATCAGGCCATTATGAGCTTTTTGGCTTTGTTTGAGCAAAAGCTGTTTGTCGAAAACCACCTGCAGATAACCACTAACCTCATCTTCCAGGTTTATTTCTTCCACCAGCACCCAGGGTTCTGAGGAAGAATCGCTAGTCGGCCAGTCAATAATCGATGCGCTAACACCGCTATGTACCAGTAACTCACCAAAACGGTTACGAATGGTTGCTGCCATGACTTCGGGTTGTCCGGCTATATGATCGGTTAATGCCGTTAAACGTTCGGTATTCTGCTGTTCAAGCCAGTAATGAGCTTCGTGCTCGGCTTGGTCCATCATTAGCTGGGTAACAGACTGAGTTTGCGAGAATAGTTGCTGTTGCGACTGGACACTGGCAATATTCCAGACATTAATAATGATCAACAGCAAACCACCGGCAGCGGCCAGTCGGAGAGCGCGTTTCATCATAATGCGAAGAATCGCTTTGTTTCTGTTGTTAAGCAATACACCGTTTAATCGATGCCACTGCCTAAATTCTGTTAGTCGCATGGGTTCAGCTCAGGAGTTTTCCGTTAAATGAAACACAGTTCCGGTTTAATCGTTTTCGACATGGATTCTACCTTAATTCGTATTGAGTGTATTGACGAAATTGCACGACTGAATAACCGTTATACTAAAGTCTCAGCCATAACGGAAGCCGCAATGAGAGGTGAAATAGATTTTGGCGAGAGCTTAAAGCAGCGTGTCGCCTGTTTAGAAGGCATTAACGAATGCGATCTTGATAGTTTATTTACTCCTATTCCACTTAACCCTGGTGCCGTGGAACTGATTCAGGCTTTAAAAGCGGCTGGTTGGAAAGTCGCGTTAGTGTCGGGTGGTTTCACCTGGTTTGCCGACAAGCTTAAAACAGCGTTGAACCTGGATGCGGTCGTAGCTAATCGGCTTGACGTTGAGAATGGCTGCTTAACCGGAAGAGTATTGGGGCAACTTATTGATGCGAAGGTGAAAGCTCAACAACTTAAGGCTCTGGCTGAAAAGTGGCAGATCCCACCGAGTAGAACGGTGGCAGTCGGTGACGGCGCAAATGATGCGCTCATGCTTAAAGCGGCGGCCGTTGGTATCGCTTTTAATGCGAAGCCGGCGCTGCAGGCTGTCGCTGACTATTCGGTGAACTCGAACAATCTAATGGAAGTCATGAATTGTCTCGAGCATTCAGAATTTATTGACCCAGTCGTTTAAACGCTCTTGCTGTTCCTTGATGGTGTCGGTACCAGGCAAAGCAAATTCCAGTAAGCTCTCGGTAACATCAACGGTGTCGGCAATGGCATAGACCTGCCATAAATCTTCCTCAATTTCCTGTGCCCGATAAGCCGCGTAACGACTAATATAATTAAGTTCCGCCTGAATAAACTGCGTATCAGGACGTCCTGTTCTGGACAGAGCCACTGTTACCGCCCGGAAAATTGAGTTAGGCAAGCATTGCTCAATAAAAGATTCAATGGCGTGATTGTCATTACTTTTCAGCCACTGAGTCTGAATAATGTCCTCACCACTTTGGCGGTAGAGCCTTAATAAGAGCAACAAAGTCACTGGCTCTGAGGTGCGATCCATCTCATTTAACCTGGGTAGGAGCTCTTTAGCAACAGAAGACCCCCTAAGTAAAGGTTGTAAATTTAGAGCACTCTGCTGACTTCCTGGTAATTTAGACAATAACTGCCCCCAGCCAGAGGGCCAGTTGGATAAACCCGCTCGCCGTACCGATGTTTTCCGTCTTTTATTTCTGTAGAGAAAGACCGGTAGCGAACCTGGAGCATCGCAATATAAATTGCGCAGACAAAGTTCGAGGCCGTTTATTGAGGTGTTTTCTACTTGCAGCTTGAGCAGGTCACGTTGTTCCCGGATTAAGAAGCGTATGAATTCCGATCCCATATGCTGCTCATGGTCACCGTCTATTTTTAGACGTAATGTGGTGCGGGCATCGTCGATAGACGCGATGGTGTAAGCCAAATGGTCTAATTTCGCTTTCTTATACAGCTTTTTAAAGCCCGTCATAGAAATGTCGACATTATCGCCTTTTTCAGCTGCAACAGGGGTATCAATTTGTACTTGTAAGCCGCTGACAGAAAGGTCAATGATCATACCGTCACGAACAAATTTCCCCACCTTAACCCGGCAACGACTGCGATAACTGAAGCGCTTCTCACTGCGTAAATTGATAAACTCAAGACGTGCTTCTTTAGTGCGAATAGGAACCGCCGGAGGATGGGCGAAAGCCTTTAATGACGAGAGTTGCTCTTTATTAAGATCAGTATCAAAAAAGCCGTTCAAGCTGTCGGTGATATCGTTTACGATCCCCATGTATCGTAATGGGGCTATGGCTCTTTTAACTTGCGCTGTCGGCGGATTTAACCGGAACGGAACATTCACATTCTGAGGCACGCTTTGAGGCTGCCACGCCTGGTTTAAGTCAACCCGGCGTAAATCAATTTGATAAACTCTCCAGGAGGCTTTTTGACTGCCGAATGCGACGTAGGTGTCCCATAAGCCGGTTTTCTGAAGTTCTTCCACCGTTGCGGAATAATTGTATATTTTACCTCTGGCGGTAATTGAAAACGTTAAAACCAGTAATCTGGCATTGTCATTTTCAGTCAAATCCTGCAACAACCAACGGCTGCGTCTAATGTTGAAAATAGAGCCAAAACTGATTTGGTTCAGTTCGTTAATCCAGTTATTTAAAATAAAACGGTTGTTGTCTGTAGTTAACACATAATCAGCGACAAGCTGTCTGTTTGATTCAGAGAAAAATACCGGCAACTGTTTCATTCGTGGCAGCAGGAACTGCTCATGGCCTTTACTGATAATCGTATTATAGGTGTTGTCGACATTTACGCGATAGCGCTTTTTATAACCGTTTATAAAGCGGTGAAAAAATTTATCCAATTCAGCCGATTGGTAGTTTGGGTCGCGGTTTAAATTGAGGTAATGTTTGCCGTCACTTTCCTGTAAGCCAACAACACGATAAGGAATACGAGTTTCGGAATCGACTGTGAACTCTTTTGCCAAGCCGGTAAAATAAAGTGATAGGGCGTCATTGTATTTTAGGTTATGGTCGCTGTTAACCCGCACCCGCATACCGGTGATAGAAATATCCGTTGTTATTGCCTCGTAATTTCGGCCCTGACTGTCTTCAAGTCCAACTTCGATGGTAAAGTTCATCCGTTCTTCGGCGCGATAAGGATACTGGCCAAAATGGAATGTCTCTAAAAGGTATGATTCTGTTTCGTTGTCAGAACTTGGAAATGGGGATTGGCCACTTATCGGTTCGGCATTGTGATCAGCTAGACTTTGAGCAAAGGCTTTTTCTTCGTCCCGGGCTTGACGTAAATGGTTTTCGGCATCCAATATTTGTTCAAACGTATCTTGGGTGAAAACGCCTTTATAGGTTTCAAGACCACGTTCAAAAATCTCAACTGCAACATCGTCAAGCTGATGACGACGACCATTGTATTCGTATGGATGGCATTCACCATCAACTTGATTACGCAAATCAACGGTGCGGTGACAGGGAGCTGCTAAACGCCTAAGCTCCATTTTAAGTTTGAATTTTGTGGGACCATCTTCGTTTTCAGTTAACGACTGAAACAAGGTGTCAAAGTCGGTATCGTAAACGACGGGTTTTAACTGATCGATAAGTTGGTCAAAATAATGGTTCGGCATCGAAGTCTAATATTTTTATAATTATTCTTGAATAATACCTCATCATAAAACGAGAAGCAGACGAATGGCAAAAGCAAAAAGTGCGTATGTGTGTAATGACTGTGGTGCTGACTTTCCGCGTTGGCTTGGGCAATGCCCTGAATGTAAGGCCTGGAATACGCTGACTGAAATTCGTTTAACCTCAAAAACAACGACAAGTTCAACGGATCGTCGGGGCTTTAGTGGTATCACTGAAGGCAGAGTTCAGACCTTGAATGAGGTGGACTTGCAGGAAGTGCCGCGTTTTAGCTCAGGTTTTCAGGAGTTTGACCGGGTATTAGGTGGTGGCGTTGTGCCCGGCTCGGCAATACTCATCGGTGGTTCACCGGGGGCTGGTAAAAGTACGCTGTTGCTACAAACCTTATGTAAACTGGCTGAACGTATGCCAGCGCTTTACGTAACCGGGGAGGAGTCTCTACAGCAGGTAGCGATGCGGGCTCAGCGACTGAACCTGCCGACCGATAAATTGCGCATGCTGTCTGAAACCTCGGTAGAAAGTATTTGTCAGTTGGCCGATAAAGAAAAGCCGGCCATTATGGTCATTGACTCTATTCAAGTAATGCATATGGCGGATATCCAATCGGCGCCGGGCAGTGTTTCTCAGGTGCGTGAATCAGCTGCCTTTTTGACCCGTTATGCGAAACAAAAGAATGTTGCCATTATTATGGTGGGACACGTAACGAAAGAAGGACATCTGGCCGGACCTAAGGTACTGGAACATTGTATTGATTGCTCTGTACTTCTGGATGGCTCATCAGACTCCCGTTATCGCACCCTGCGCGGTACCAAGAATCGCTTTGGCGCGGTAAATGAACTGGGCGTATTTGCGATGACGGGTGGCGGACTTAAAGAAGTCTCGAATCCATCGGCTATATTTCTGCAACGAGCGGAAGATCAAGGTAACGGTTCGGTGGTCATGGTCATCTGGGAGGGCACCAGGCCACTGTTGGTGGAGATTCAGGCTTTAGTTGATTATTCAGCTCTGGCGAATCCCCGGCGCGTTGCTGTGGGGCTGGAAGCCACTCGGTTAGCACTGCTGCTGGCTGTTTTGCATCGTCATGGCGGCTTACAAGTGTCTGACCAGGATGTTTTTGTGAATGTTGTTGGCGGGGTTAAGGTGTCCGAAACTTCAGCAGATTTAGCGCTCTTGCTTGCTATTGTTTCCAGTTTTAAAGGTGAACCGTTGCCGCGTGAATTAATTGTGTTTGGTGAGGTTGGCCTGGCAGGAGAAATACGCCCGGTGCCCAATGGTCTGGAACGGTTAAATGAAGCGGCCAAACACGGTTTCAAAAAAGCCATTGTGCCTATTGGTAATACGCCCAAAACGTCACCCAAAGGTATGGAAGTGATTGGCGTGAAAAATCTCCAGCAAGCGCTGGATGTGATGTAGCTTGCAGAAAAAGGGGAGCTTTAGGCTCCCCTTTGGTACCCGGCCTATTAGCCAATAGGTTTGTATTTAATGCGGTGTGGCTCCATCGCCTGCTCACCAAACTTCTCTTTCATGTAAGTTTCATAGTCGCTGTAGTTACCTTCGTAGAAGACCACTTCGCCTTCATCACGGTAATCCAGAATGTGGGTAGCGATACGGTCAAGGAACCAACGGTCGTGCGAGATAACCATTGCTGAGCCTGGGAACTCGAGGATAGCTTCTTCCAGAGCCCGTAAGGTTTCAACGTCTAAGTCGTTGGTTGGCTCATCGAGTAACAGTACGTTACCGCCGGCTTTTAACAGTTTAGCCAAATGCACTCGGTTACGTTCACCACCGGACAATTCGCCAATGCGTTTTTGCTGGTCGGTACCGCGGAAGTTAAAGCGACCGACATAGGCGCGGCCGTTAACTTCAAAATTACCAATTTTCAGGATATCGTTTCCGTCAGTAATTTCCTCAAAAACGGTTTTCTTGTCATCCATGTCGTCCCGGAACTGATCGACACTGGCCAGTTGTACGGTTTCACCCAACTCGATAGAACCACTGTCCGGCTTTTCTTCGCCGCTGACCATACGGAACAGCGTTGATTTACCTGCACCATTAGGACCGATAATACCGACGATAGCGCCTTTCGGTACGCTAAAGCTTAAGTTATCAATCAACTGACGTTTTTCGTAAGCTTTGCTAATACCGTTAACTTCAATGACCTTGTCACCCAGACGAGGGCCTGGCGGAATAAACAATTCGTTGGTCTCGTTGCGCTTCTGATAGTCGCCACTTTGCAGTTCTTCAAAGCGGTTAAGACGTGCTTTGCTTTTCGCCTGACGGCCTTTGGGGTTAGTACGTACCCACTCCAGCTCTTGTTTAATAGTACGCTGGCGTGCTTTTTCAGAGCGTTCTTCCTGCTCCAAGCGCTTCTCTTTTTGCTCCAGCCAGGAAGAGTAATTACCTTCCCATGGAATGCCGTAACCACGGTCTAGCTCTAGGATCCAACCCGCAACGTTATCAAGGAAGTAACGGTCGTGGGTAATGGCGACGACGGTACCGGTGTAATCGTGCAGGAAACGCTCAAGCCAGGCCACAGATTCCGCATCCAGGTGGTTGGTCGGCTCATCCAGAAGCAGCATATCGGGTTTCGATAACAATAAGCGGCAAATAGCGACACGGCGTCTTTCACCACCGGATAAGTTGCCGATTTTGGCATCCCATTCAGGTAAACGAAGTGCATCAGCGGCACGCTCAAGAATGTTATCAATATTGTGACCGTCTTTCGCCTGTAACAGCGCTTCTAATTCGCCTTGTTCTTTTGATAACGCATCAAAGTCAGCATTTTCGTCCGCGTAAGCGGCATAAATTTCGTCGAGTTTCGCGAAAGCCTCTTTAACGTCGGCAACGGCTTCTTCAACGGTTTCTTTCACCGTTTTGTTTTCGTCCAGCTGTGGTTCCTGGGGCAGATAACCAATTTGAGTTCCCGATAAAGCGCGTGCTTCACCTTCGTACTCTTTATCAACACCTGCCATAATGCGAAGTAAGGTTGACTTACCGGCACCATTCACACCCAGAACACCAATTTTGGCTCCCGGAAAAAACGACAGAGAAATATCTTTTAAGATGGTTTTTTTAGGTGGAACAACTTTGCTCACCTGAGACATTGAATAGATATATTGCGCCATAGCGACGTAAAATCCTTCCTATCAACAAAAAAGTTACCACATAGTTTACTGTTATTTACGAACATCCCCAAACTTTGTTGCGCTGAACTAGGCACTCTTTTGTGTTTTAAGGTAAAATACCGGGCAAATTAAGACCATTTAATGATTTGGAGAGCTGTAATGCTGAAATCTGAGATGAACATTGCCGACTTTGACGCGGACTTATGGCAAGCGATGCAAGGTGAAGTGGAGCGCCAGGAGCAACATATTGAACTGATTGCATCCGAAAACTACACCAGTCCGCGGGTTATGCAGGCTCAGGGCTCGCAGCTAACCAACAAATACGCTGAAGGCTACCCGCATAAGCGCTATTACGGCGGTTGCGAATTTGTCGATAAAGTTGAAGATTTAGCGATTGAGCGCGCAAAGCAACTATTTGGCGCTAAGTACGCAAATGTGCAACCGCACTCAGGCTCTCAGGCAAACACCGCTGCTTTTATGGCGCTAATGGAAGCGGGCGATACCTTTTTGGGGATGAGCCTGGCTCACGGTGGTCACTTAACTCACGGCTCTGGTGTGAACTTTTCAGGTAAGCTCTACAACGCGGTTTCATATGGTCTGGATGAGTCTACAGGCGAAATTGATTACGCCGAAGTTGAAAAGCTGGCACAAGAACATAAGCCGAAAGTGATTGTTGCAGGCTTCTCAGCCTACTCTGGTATTGTTGACTGGAAAAAATTCCGTGAAATTGCTGACAAAGTCGATGCCTATCTAATGGTCGACATGGCTCATGTTGCGGGCTTAATTGCTGCCGGTGAATATCCTAACCCGGTACCTTATGCTCACGTTGTTACGACGACCACACACAAAACTCTTGCGGGTCCACGTGGCGGTTTGATCATTTCAGGTAGCGACGATGAGAAACTGCACAAGAAGTTAAACAGTGCGGTATTCCCGGGTAACCAGGGCGGCCCTCTGTGTCACGTTATTGCTGGTAAAGCGGTCGCTTTCCAGGAAGCCTTGCAGCCGGAATTTAAAGATTATCAAAAGCAGGTATTAGTGAACGCCAACGCTATGGTTAAAACCATGCAGGCGCGCGGTTATAAAATCGTGTCCAATGGCACTCAGAACCACTTGTTCCTGGTTGACCTTATCGACAAAGACATTACCGGTAAAGACGCCGATGCAGCTTTAGGTCATGCTTTTATTACCGTGAACAAGAATGCCGTGCCGAATGATCCGCGCTCTCCGTTTGTCACTTCAGGTTTGCGTTTAGGCACACCGGCTATTACCCGTCGTGGTTTTAAAGAAGCCGAAGCCGAGCAGGTAGCCAACTGGATTTGTGATGTTCTGGATGACATTACGAATGAAAGCAAAATAGGCGAAGTTCGTGAGCAAGTTAAAGCGCTATGTGCTCAGTTTCCGGTTTACGGCTAATTGCATATTGTCGTTAAACGATTCGAGTCGTAAAGCGCACTTAAAGGAGTCAGGCAATGCATTGTCCATTTTGCGGCACACAAGATACTAAGGTTATCGATTCGCGCTTAGTTGCGGACGGCGCCTCAGTTCGTCGCAGGCGTGAGTGTAATCATTGCAAGGAGCGCTTTACGACCTTTGAAACGGCTGAGCTGGTTATGCCTAGAGTGATCAAAACTGATGGTTCCCGCGAGCCGTTCAACGAAGACAAACTGCGCAATGGTTTATTAAGAGCTCTGGAAAAACGCCCTGTGAGCCTGGAATTAATGGAGCAGGCGATTAACAAAATTAAGTCGAGTATCCGTGCAACGGGTGAGCGAGAAATAACCAGTAACTTTATTGGCAGCTTGGTTATGGAAAACCTGAAGCAGATTGACAAAGTTGCTTACGTCCGTTTTGCCTCTGTCTATCGCTCATTCGAGGATATTCGTGAGTTCGGTGAAGAAATAGCGCGCCTGAATGACTGAATTAGAACAACAACAGTTTGATCATAAAATGATGCATCGCGCTTTACTGCTGGCGCGACGAGGCCTTATGACAACCCGGCCTAACCCGGCTGTGGGCTGCGTGATTACTGCGAACAACGAAGTTATTGCCGAAGGCTGGCATCATCAGGCCGGGGAGTCCCATGCAGAGGCTCATGCACTGCGCATTGCCGGGCGGAGTGCAAAAGGTGCGACAGCTTACGTTACGCTGGAACCCTGTAGTCATATCGGACGAACGCCGCCTTGCGCCGACGCATTGATTGATGCCGGAGTCGCCCGAGTGGTGGTCGCTATGCGAGATCCTAACCCACGAGTGAGTGGAAATGGTATCAGGCGTTTAGAGGAAGTGGGTATTCAGGTTGATGTGGGAGTTTTGCAATCAGCGGCAGAGCGTTTAAACCCCGGGTTTATTGCGCGCATGACGCATCAACGCCCGTGGTTGACGTTAAAAATGGCAACATCGTTGGATGGAAAAACCGCGTTATCGGATGGAAGAAGTCAATGGATAACCTCAGCCGAGGCTCGCAGTGATGTTCAATTCTATCGCGCCCAAGCGGATGCCATTCTTAGCGGTGCGACAACAGTTTTAGCCGACAACCCCAAACTAACGGTGCGTGTTGAACAGTGGCCAAAATCACGTCAATTGCCGGAACCGTTAAAGCAGCCGGTGCGTATTATCATCGATAGCCAACATCGGGTGAGTGATGATGCAAAACTGTTTGAATCTCCCGATCCAGTCTGGTTGGTTCGGACGACGCCGGGTAAAGCCAGTCGTCATCCGCATTGCCATGAGTTGATCATTGCGGCTGACGAGAAGGGCAAAGTTTGCTTGAAGACGTTAATGACGGAATTAGCCAATCGTGAAATTAATCAGCTTTGGACAGAATGTGGCGCAAACTTGGCAGGCGCGCTCATTGAGCAGCAGTTATGCGACAGACTGATGATTTACAGTTCCGGTCAGATACTGGGCCACTTTGGTCGGTCGGTTATCGACATGGTCGAGCCGATGAATTTAGCTTCCGCACCAAGATTCAAAATTATTGATCGCCGGCAGATAGGCCCGGATCAACGCTTGGTTGCCGTACCTCATACACAAGATTAAAGGGTAAAGCGTTATGTCACTGCATAGCACAGAAGAGATTATTGAAGACATTCGTCAGGGTAAAATGGTTATCCTGATGGATGATGAAGATCGCGAAAATGAAGGCGATATTATTATTGCAGCCGAATGTGCGACTCCTGAGGCTATCAATTTTATGGCACGCTATGGTCGAGGACTTATTTGCTTAACCCTGACCGAAGAACGTTGCAAACAACTGAACCTGCCGTTGATGGTGGATAAGAATAATGCGCCTTACGCTACGAACTTTACGGTTTCCATAGAAGCTGCAGAAGGCGTAACGACCGGAATCTCAGCAGCCGACAGAGCAAAAACGGTGCTGGATGCAGTAAAGAAAGATGCGAAGCCAGAAGATTTAGTCATGCCGGGCCATATTTTTCCATTAAAAGCGAAGTCAGGTGGTGTACTGAACCGTGCTGGCCATACGGAAGCGGGTTGCGACCTGGCCCGCTTAGCCGGGTTCGAACCCGCCTCCGTTATCGTGGAAGTGTTGAACGAAGACGGCACCATGGCTCGTCGTCCCGATCTTGAAGCTTTTGCGAAAGAGCACGACATTAAAGTTGGTACTATTGCGGATCTGATTGAGTACCGTTCAATACAGGAAAAGACCATTGAGCGAGTGGCGGAGTGTGATTTACCCACCGCATTCGGTAAATTCCAGTTAATCACTTATCAAGATACCATCGATCAACAGGTTCATTATGCGCTCGTGCACGGTGATCTCTCTCAAGATAAAGTGACGAATGTGAGGGTTCACTTACAGGATACTTTCCACGATACCTTTTTAACTGAACGTGCGGCGAAACGCAGTTGGCCTATACAAAAAGCCATGTCTTACATCGCTGAGAATGATGGTGTGTTAGTCATTATTGGTCGTCAGCAAACGCCGGAAAATATCATTGCGCAGGTACAAGAATTTGAGGCTCAGGATAAAGGGGAGCACAAACCGACAGCTTCAGCATCGAGCGCTTCTCGTAACGTTGGTTTAGGCTCGCAAATTCTGGCTGATCTTAACATTCATAAAATGCATTTAATGAGCTCTCCAAAACGTTATTCGGCGCTGTCGGGTTTTGGTCTGGAAGTTGTCGATTTTATTGAAGATAAAGGCTAATTAGCGTAACGCTTCTGGAATTCATCCAGCAGCGCCTGGTGAGTCGGCGTGGCAATGCCCGCCGCCTTACCCGTTTGTATCAAATAACCGGTGAGTTGCTGTATTTCAGTGCGTCGTTGTTGTTTGATATCTTGTAGCATTGATGAATGGTTTAGTGCTGTTTCCCGCGCGACCCGAAGAACTTCCTGGTAACAATCATCACGGGTTAATGAAATGCCTTGCTTGTTCGCAACAGCAACGGCTTCAGTGGCAAGGCTGTAGAGTTGCGGTTGCCACTTCTCCTTTAATAATTCACCGTTAACGCATTGATAAATAGCAGTTAGCGGATTGATAACACAGTTAACAACTAATTTAAGCCAACGCTTTTCGCTGAGATCTTGTTCAAGAAGAAGCGGGGGGAATGCATCCTGCAAAATAAACCATGGGCTCAATTTTGCTTGTGTCGATTTTTTTTCTGCTTCAAGCCAACTGCGACCAGAGCCTCTGTGTTCTATGCAGATTGTGTCATTTTCATCCCGACTTTTTACGGCTCCATGAGTGGTTACCATATAGTGTACATTAAGTCCTTTTAACGTAGCCGGCAGAGTTACCATGCCGTTGTGGCTCAACACAATAGGCATTGTTTTTTGAAAGCCATCCAATTCCGAGATCCGTTGTAAAGCATCGGTCACATCAAAGGCTTTAACCGCAACAATGAAAACGCTATTTTTAGCTAGCGGTAATTGAACCACCGGAGCGCTAAAGGCGGTCTTTTTCCCAGAACGGGTGATTTGCCAGGAAACGCTATTTTTTCTTGTATGACGCGCCAATATAGAAACCGATTGTCGATGTTCAAGCAAACCAGCTGCCATTAAACCGCTAATGGCCCCGGGTCCTAGTACGACCCAGTTGGGATTAGCCATTGTCACGGTTTTTCTCCAGGGCCGTTAATGGTTTACGGATCACCCAAAGGAAAATTAGGCTGGGTATTACCATCACTGCGGTAAGTACAAAGAACAGCGCCCAATTTCCATTCATTGCATCAACAATAACGCCGCTGTAGGAAGACAGTGCGGTTTTTCCCAGCGTGCCGAGTGAAGCCATAAGAGCATACTGGGTGGCAGTGAAGGTGCGGTTGCAAAGCAAACTAATAAAGGCCACAAAGGCGACCGTCGACCAGGCGCTGGTGAAGCCGTCGATGAGTACCGCGCTTAAAAACAGGTTTGTATCCGGGCCGACCAGGGCAATCCAGGAGAACATGAGATTGGATGAGGCCATAGCAAGGCCGCCAATCATTAAACCTTTAACAATGCCCAGCCTTAAATTAACAGCGCTGCCGAGAAGGGCGAAAACAATGGTTACCCACCAAGTGACTAATTTTGAATAGGTACCGATTTCTGCGTTGGTGAAGCCTATTTCCTTATAGAAGACGATCGACATTCGGCCAAGAAAGGCTTCACCTATTTTAAACAGAAAGATAAACGCAAGAATTGAAAACGCAAGTTTGACGCCGTTACGAGAAAAGAACTCGCCAATAGGTTGGATAACAACAAGACTGACTCTTTCTTTCATCGCGGGCCAAAAATGGGTCAGTTTTGTTTTAACGGTCGGTTCCTGATGATAAGTGGTGCGGCGTACAAATAGCACAACGACCGCTAAAGCCAGCATCACGCAACCTAAACCAAAATACGCATGTTGCCATTGCCAGGTTATACCGTCGACAATAAAAAACGGAAGGGCACCTAAACCACTGTATCCGGTCCACCATCCAGCCGTTGTCATTGCCGCACCGGCATTCTGTAGACGCCCTTCAGATTCCGAGAATGACTCAATACGGTAAGCATCAATAGCAATATCCTGAGTGGCCGAGCTGATTGCGATACCAAGTGCAATAAACCCAACAAGATGGAGGCTGCTGGTGATGTTCAGACTGGCTAAAGCAAAACAGCCGCCGGCAATTAACATCTGGCAGAGGAATATCCAGCTTCGCCTTTGCCCTAGCCAACGTGTTAGAAGAGGCAACTTGAGATTGTCAATAAGCGGCGACCACAGGAAATTAATAGAATAGGCGCCAAAAACGGCTCCAAAATAGCCGATAACTGAGCGGGTGAGTCCGGCTTCCTGTAACCAGGCTGATAGTGCAGAGCTGATCATCACCCATGGAAAGCCGCTGGCGAGACCCAGCACAAAAATGACCCACACACGCGGTTGACGGTAAACTTGTAGGTCTTGCCAGAAAGTCGGTTTTGTCGCAGCCATTAGTTTTGCGGTACAACCTCAATGCGTTTCAAAATGGGTGGGTCGACAGGCACATCAGCCCAGCCAATATCATCACTGTAAGCCTGCGATTCAAGTTCAGCCATAGCTTCCAGTACATCCAGTCCTTCGACAATGCGGCCAAAAACTGCGTAACCCCAGTCACCCTCGTCCGGGTCGAGCGATTTATTGTCATTTAAGTTAAAAAAGAACTGTCGAGTGCCTGAATGTGGCTTGCGCTCGCGAGCCATAGAGATGGTACCATATTCGTTTTTCAGGCCGTTACCCGACTCATTCACGATTTTTTCAAAAGACGGTTTATCCTGAAAGTCTTCGTCGTAGCCGCCACCCTGAATGACAAAGTCAGGTACTAAGCGATGAAATATGGTGCCGTTGTATTGTGCTTTTTTTACATAACGGAAAAAGTTTTTAACGGTTAAAGGGGCTGCATTCCGGTTTAACTCAACAACAATATCGCCCATTGAAGTCACCATCTTGACTCTTGGGAAAGGGTTGTCTGGTTGAATTTCAGCGTGACTCATACCAATAAAGAGTGCGGTCGCTATGCCAACAAAATAGTTAAGCCATTTCATCGTTAAAAGTCCTCCTGTTCCGGTACCCGTAGCTTAGGATCGTTTGCGATATCGGTGAGCACCGAGTTCAGCAGCTGTTTGAACTGGCGTTCGATGGTTGCCTGAGCTGGTTTCAGACCGCCGGTTGAACTATAGGTTCCGGAGTAGAAGTTACTGTAGCGGCGATTATCGCGAGTGGCTTCAACGCGAATGGTAATACTGTGCTCCAGTTCGTACTTCATAGTATGAAGGGTTGCATCAATTAATGCTTTTTCAATACTGACGTACCAGGTAAGTCCATTGTTACTATACGATCCTGTTATTGGTTGTAACGCTTCTTCAACAATGGTCGTTAAAGGTCTTTGAGCGGGGGTAAACTCAGCTTTGTCTTCTTCTTTTTTATGGCGATACAGATAAGAGTAGGAGCGTTTGTCTTTGACTTCTAATTGATTCACCTGAGTATTGAGCTTGTCTACAACGGTGTCAGCACTAATAATCAATGGATCAGGCTGACTCTGGCATGCACTGACAAAAAGTACTAAACCCGCGGCAAATATTGTTCGAAACATATGATTTATCCTTTTTCCTGGCGGTCATTCACCTGACGTCGATTCGTGCTATGATACGATGAAACGGTATCGTCATAAAACACCCTATCATTATGACGATACTAGCCGACAGAAGTAAAAGGTTTTGCCGTGACTAAATTTGCTGAAATTACCGGTTGGGGAAAATGTCTGCCGCCGGCTGTAATGACCAATGATGACCTTGCAACCTTTTTGGAAACGTCCGATGAGTGGATTGTTTCACGAACAGGAATTTCCGAACGTCGAGTGAGCCATGTCGGTACATCCGAGCTGGCAACAGTTGCTGCGCGCAATGCACTGGCGGCAGCTGACTTAGACCCAAATGAATTAGACTTAATTATTGTCGGTACCTGTACTGCAGACGAGTTGATTCCAAATGTTGCTTCTAAGGTACAACAAAATATTGGCTCTAAGAATGCCGCCGCGTTTGACTTAAATGCAGCTTGCAGCAGCTTTCTGTATGGCATGCATGTGGCTACTCAGGGAATAAAAACCGGCGCGCACAAAAAAGTGTTGCTGATAGGCGCAGAGCGTTTGACTCGTATTCTGGATTGGACGAAACGTGAAAGCGCTGTGTTATTTGGTGACGGTGCCGGAGCTATGGTGTTGGAGGCTTCGGATGAAGAAGTCGGATTGCTGGCCAGTCATATCAGTTGTGATGCTGACGCACGCGATGTGTTGAGTCTTGAATTTGGTTCAAGTTTTGATCGGTTCAATTTTGACGGCATTATGCAATTTGATTTTGTTGGTCAGGAAATATTCAAGCGCGCCGTAAAAGGTATGAGTGCTGCAGTAGATAACGTATTCCAGCAAACCGGTATGACCACAGATGATATTGATGCACTGATTCCACATCAGGCCAATAAGCGATTAATCGACTTCCTTGGTAAAATGTGTAAAGTACCGAGTGAAAAAACTGTGATTAATATTCAAAATTACGGAAACACCTCGTCAGCCACTTTGCCTATTGCATTTGCCGAAGCGGCTGACAATGGCATTATCAAACCGGGTGATAGCATTATGTCTGCGGTATTTGGCGGTGGACTCACTTGCGGCGCTGGGTTAATAAAGTGGGGACAGAGAGTGACTCCGAAACGCCCAAATCAAATGGAGCTGCCTGCTGGTGACAAGAGTGCGTTGGAACTCATAGTACCTCTGCACGAAGCGACTCAAAAAGCGTGGAAAAATCGTGGTCAGTAATAAGTGACGGGAGACAGATTTTGAGCACAGAAGAACTCGTACAAGTTTCGCAAGATAATGGTGTTGTTCGTATACGCCTGAACCGTCCGGCAAAGAAGAATGCCTTCACTCAGGACATGTATACGACATGCAATGAAGCGTTGAAAGCTGCAGACAACGACAGTTCAATTCATGCTGTACTTTTTGAGTCTAGTGGTGACAGCTTTTCTGCTGGTAACGATTTAAATGACTTTCTGGCGGTCGAGAATTTAGATGAGTCAGCACCACCGTTTCAGTTTCTGCACACGCTCGCGCGCGTAGAGGTTCCTATAGTCGCTGCGGTCAATGGACTCGCGATAGGCATAGGTACCACCCTGTTATTGCATTGTGACATTGTGTATAGCAGCGATGATGCGGTATTCGCGTTACCTTTTGTGCAGCTGGGATTGTTACCCGAGGCGGCATCAAGTTTACTCTTGCCTCAAATTTGTGGTTATCAAAAAGCCGCAGAGTTATTACTGCTGGGCGAAAGCTTTGATGCTCAATCAGCTCAGCAGGCCGGTTTTGTTAATCATGTTGTTTCGGTTGAACGTTTGCCCGTTGTCGTCGATGAAACGCTGGATAAGCTGCGTAAGCAATCAAGAGATTCGCTGCGTATTTCTAAACATTTATTAAAGCAGCCTGTTGAGTCAGTGGCTGACCGAATTAGTCGCGAAGCGACATTTTTTGCCAAAGCATTAAGCTCGGATGCCGCTCGTCAGGCAATTGCCTCTAAGCTGCAGAAAAAGTGACCAAAAGGCAAACTGCGGGTTGTTTCAGCCGGGTAACTGGTTCATAATGCAGCCCGCTTTGAGTAAAGCGTTTATGGTGACTCTGCGGGTCCCCTCGCAACGCTAACTGGTGAACCCGGTCAGGCCCGGAAGGGAGCAGCCGTAGTCAGGGATGTGTGTGCCGAGGTGTGGCTGGTAGAGTCGCCACCCAATTTCTCTTAATCGCCGTCAGGGCGCTTCCTATCTTTAAGAAATTCCAGCGCTTCTGTTATAGCTTTATGTACTTGCATTTCCATGTCCAGTCGCTTCGAAGGTGGTAAGAAGAATGCCATATCCACTTCGTGTCGAATGTAGCGGGGCGGTAACTGATTAAGTACCAAACAACAAAGATCAGACAGAAACTCCTGACTGTGCTGCTTTTCAAGTTCCAGCTCTTCTATCCGGTCTGCGACTAAGCGTTCATAATAGTTGTGAATATCATCATCAAACTTCATGTGTTTTTCCTTCTGTTAGCTGACTTTCAGTATAGACATGATAACTCGCTCTGAGTAGTTGAGCATGAGCCCGGACTAAACGCTCTAAGTTACGTTGATAACCGCCTCCTATAACGGCAGCCAGAGGAATATCTTCGCGTTTTGCAAAGCCTAGTACAGAAAGGTCACGTTGAAAAATCCCCGCCAGACTAATACGCAGATGACCGAGTTCATCGCGTTGATAAATGTCGACACCGGCGTCGTATAAAATAAGGTCGGGCTTAACGTCTCGCTTAATAAATTGCAGGGTCTCCTGCAAAGTATCCAGGTACTGTGTATCGGATGTCTGTTTGGCTAAGGGTTTGTCTAAGTCAGATTGAGCTTTAGAGAAGGGAAAGTTGCGTTCGCCATGAATTGAACAGGTAAAAACTCTGTCGTCATTAGCAAATAAAGTGGCTGTTCCATCGCCCTGGTGGACGTCAGTATCCAATATCGCGATTTTTAGGTGGGGGTATTTAAGCAGTAGTTCATTGCAGGCAATTGCCAAATCATTAATTAAGCAAAAACCGCTCCCCCAATCTTTATGGGCATGATGGTATCCCCCGGAGAAGTGAATAGCGATACCATGAATTAAGGCAAGTTCAGTCGTTAACAGAGTGCCTCCGGCTGAGGTTAACGTGCGTCGCAATAAGCGCTCCGACCAGGGGAAACCAATGCGACGCCAGCGTGCTTTATCCATGCTGTTTGTACGAAGTTGGTTTATATAATTTGCACAATGGGTGTGGCCGACTTGTTGCCAACTAATAGCGCTCGGTTTATGCCACTGGTGTTCTTCCGCACCGTGCTTTACTGCCCAGTTTTTCAATAAACGGTATTTCTCTATTGGGTAACGATGTCTGGGGGGTAAGTCTAATTCACTATATATAGATGAATAAACAAAAGGGACGTCAACCTTCTTCATAACGACTTATCTTCTTCTCCAGAGTATCAATAGCCATCTGGCAGCGATTCAGACGTTGCTGAGCGCTTTGAATCAGCGTTGAATTATTGCCAGCTACGGCTGTATTAAGGTTTTCAGTGAGTCGTCTCTCGTAATCTCTGTAGGTAACCAACTGCTGATGCATTTGCTGAATTTTATTTTGTGCAGTAATGCGGTAATCCTGCTTTTGCTTTGGCGGCTTGTTTGTTCGGAAAGCTGTATTTAATGCTTCAAGCTGAAGACTGAGTTTTTCAGCAAGGTAACGCTGAGCGTTTTGATTTATGCTCTGTTGAAGCTGCAGAAAAAGGGTTTTGGTTTCCATTACGTAGTCGACTGCCAGATTGGAGCGTTGGCTGAACAGCGATTCACTGAACCAATTTTCACTCATCTCGCGTTGCTTTTGTCGATTTTTCTCATCAATTTGCTCAGCTTGCTCCTGTAAAGTACTGAGCAGCTGTTCAATATGTTGTATTGAGGTTATATTTAATGTGTCTCTCATGCCTTTATTCTAAAGGATTTTGGAACTTAGGTCACGAAATTGGGTCTGCTATTGAATATAGGTTCATCAATTAGTTGTTTAAAAAACGTTGAAATTCAAAAGTCAGTGTTGTTCGTCGATCAAAAAGTGATACTATTCTGGTAGGAGTAATATCCAAAGTTAGGTAAATATGTATCTATACTTAGGGTGTGAAATGAGTTGACGACAGGATGTTGTCCAAGAAAATATCTGGAAATTACGCGACTCCAGATCCGTGTTCTACACTGGATATAAAGCGAAAGCTATAGCGCGGTTGACTCAGTTTACTTGGTTGACAGCGTATAGTCATCGTGGGAGTATTCGTTGATATTGCTGTATTTTGGCAATAATAATAAAGGGTAGAACTAGATCTTTTCGTCATTCAAACAACTGGTGTTTCGCGCCTTAGGCGTTGAAGCGGAAGTTAAGTCAAATTGGTTGGGAACTATGACCAAAGTAATCAAAAGAACCAAACTCGCTGCAACCCTGATGGGTGTGATGGCGTTTGCTGGCACCGGCGTTGCCGCTGCACAGCAAGTAGATGTAGCTAAGCTACAAAACGAAGAGCAAAAGATTTTGAACGCCGACGAACAGTCGCAAGAAAAAATCAACTCTTTGTTCGAGCAGAGCCAAGACCTTCTTATCGAGTATCGCTCAGTGGTTGCTGAGTACGAGAACTTGAAAGTCTATAACGACCACGTTCAGCGTTTGGTTAATGACCAGAACGCGACGCTTGAGTCTCTGCAGAATCAAATCAACGGAATTGAACGCACCAAACAGGGCGTTGTTCCTTTGATGTATGAAATGATCGACTCGCTTGAGCAGTTTGTGAAATTGGATATTCCAATTCACCGCGAAAAGCGTATGGATCGTGTTGAGCGTCTGCGTGACATCATGGACAGCTCAAGTGTTTCTACATCAGAGCAATTTCGTCAAATCATTGAAGCTTATCAAACTGAAATGGACTACGGTTCAGGTTTGATTTCTTATCAGGGCAACCTGGAAGTTGATGGTAAGGAAGTTGCTGTCGATTATTTCCACATGGGTCGTGTTGCTTTCTTAGCTCAGTCTCTGGACTTGAAAAATGCTTGGATCTACAACAACGAAACCGATGAGTGGACTGCTTTGGAAGACGAGTTTATCCGTCCTCTGACCCAAGCGATTCGTATGTCACGTAAGCAACTTGCTTACGATCTGGTGAAACTTCCAGTATTCGCAGCGGAGAGTGCAGAATGAATAAATTAGTTAAATCGTTAATGATTGCAGCAGCAGTCACCCTTTCTGCCGGTACGACTCTCGCTGCTCAAGCTCAGGATCAATCTGAAGCTAAGAACCTTGACGAGCTGCTGCAGCTTGTTGAGAAAAATCGTGTTTCTTCTCGTGAACTGAACGCTGAACGTGAGCGTGAGTTTACGGCTGCCCGTGCCGATAAGCAGGCTTTGCTTAATCGCGCTGAGCAGCAGTTAGAAGAAGAAAAGGCTCGTGGCAAACGTTTACAGGAAGAATTTTCTGAAAACGAAGTTGACCTCGCGAACAAAGAACAAGAACTTGAGAATGCCAAGGGCACCTTAGGTGAAATGTTCGGTGTTGTACGTGGTGCTGCGACAGAAACTATTGGTCGCGTCGCAACGTCAATCGTTAGTGCGCAATACCCGGGTCGTGAAGATGTGCTGGAAAGCTTATCTGAAGCTAAAGAACTTCCTACTTTGGAAGAGCTTGAAGAGCTTTGGAAAGCACTTCTGACTGAAATGGTTGAATCAGGTAAAGTGGTTAAGTTTGATACCGAAGTAACGTTGCTTGACGGTGGTAGTGAAACCCGTGAAGTGGTTCGTGTCGGTACGTTTAACCTTATTTCTGGCGAACAATACCTGGTATACAACGACACAACGGAGCAAGTTCAGCCGTTAGGTCGTCAACCTCAGGGTAGCGCAACTTCACAAGCTGAAGAATTTGCTAATACCGACGAAGGTTATGAAGGTGTATTCCTTGATCCTTCAAAAGGTCAGATTCTTAGCTTGTTAACTGGCAAAAAGACACTAGAAGAGCATTATCACCAAGGTGATACTGTCGGTTATGTTATTACCGCAGTATTAATTCTTGGTCTGCTAATTTCTGTATTCAAATTGGTTACATTGACAACGGCAGCAGGAAAAATCCGCTCTCAGTTGAAAAATGCTGATAAGCCTAAAGATAACAACGCATTAGGCCGTATCTTGCAAGTTTACCATGAGAATAAGAATGCCGATCCAGAAAACCTGGAATTAAAATTAGATGAGGCAATTCTGCGCGAAACGCCTAGAATCGAAAGTGGCATTAATGTCATCAAGATTTTAGCGGCTATCGCACCATTGCTTGGTCTATTAGGTACAGTTGTCGGTATGATTGGTACCTTCCAGTCAATTACACTGTTTGGTACTGGTGATCCTAAGATCATGGCAGGCGACATCTCTATGGCGTTGGTAACAACGGCTATGGGTCTGATTGCAGCTATTCCATTGATTTTGGCTCACAGTATTGTGGCTTCTCGCGGCAAGTCTATTGTTCATATTCTGGACGAGCAAGCAGCGGGTATCGTAGCCTCGCATTCGGAGAAGGAGTAACCCATGCTTTACCTGATGGAACTTTGGGAATCTATCAGGGATTTTCTGGCTACCGGTGGCGATGTCTTGTACATCGTCATGGGGGTGCTCTTTCTAATGTGGGTACTGATGATTGAGCGTTATTGGTATCTTACAGGTGCTTTCCCTAAATTTCGCAACGAGATTATTGCGAAATGGGATGCCCGTAAGGACACCACCTCATGGTACGCCCATAGAATCCGTGAAGCATGGATTTCCGAAGCGAACGATAAACTGAATGCACGTATTCTGTTGATAAAAACTTGTGTTGCCTTATGTCCGCTGGTCGGGCTGCTGGGTACCGTGACAGGTATGATTACAGTGTTTGAAATCATGGCAGTGCAAGGGACGGGTAACCCTCGTCTGATGGCATCGGGTATTTCGATGGCAACAATCCCGACGATGGCGGGAATGGTTGCAGCATTATCCGGTATGTTTTTCGCGACACGTCTTGAAAGTAAAGTGCGCAGAGCGAAAGAAGGCCTTATTGACAGTTTGCCACATCACTAAGAGAGTAAAATTATGGCACGTAATCGTAATCGAGAAGAGGAAGATGCGTCGATTGACATGACGCCGATGCTTGACATCGTGTTCATTATGTTGATCTTCTTTATCGTAACGACCTCATTCGTCAAAGAAGCTGGTATTCAGGTCAATAAGCCTGAAGCTAATAATACGACCAAGGAGCCTTCAGCTAACATCTTTATCGCTATTCGCGATACCGGTGAGGTTTGGATGGATAAACGTCAAGTGGATGTTGAACGCGTAGGCGCGAACATCGAACGTATGCTTGCCGAACAGCCAACTGATGTTGTTGTTATCCAGGCAGACACGAAAGCTGAGCATGGTGTCGTTGTTGAAGTTATGGATCAGGTTAAGGAAGCGGGTATCGATCAGATATCCATAGCTGCGGAGAATAACTAATATGGTGCGCTTTTTAGTATCTTTACTACTAGGTGCCGCCGTTACGTTTGCTCTGTTTGCTTTCATGGCTTACTTAATCGGCGGAGGAGCGCAGCGCAACGAAGCGCCGCCTCCATCTCCGGTTATTGACATCGTAACGTCGCCACCTGAGTCTGACGTTCAGGAGCGTCGGCGTACTCCGCCGCCGCCACCGCCGCCACCGGAGCAACCACCAGAAACACCACAGTCTGAACCAGATACATCAGACAGTGGCATGAACATGAACATGGGTTTTGATGTTGATGTTGGTGGAGCTGATACCGGACTTTCAGGTCCTGGTGGAGGTTTAAGTTCTGACGGTGACGCAACACCAATCGTTCGTATTGAACCGCGTTATCCGCCATCTGCTGCCCGAAATGGCACAGAAGGTTGGGTACAACTGCGCTTCACTATCGATGAACAAGGTGGTGTAACTGACGTTGAAGTCATTGATTCTGAACCTCGTCGAGTTTTCGATCGAGAGGCACGCCGCGCGTTATTGCGTTGGAAGTATAAGCCTAAGATTGTTGACGGTAAGCCTATTCGTCAGGAAGGCATGACCGTTCAGCTCGACTTCACAATGGATGGGAACTAAGAAATGAAATATACATTAAAAACATTTGTTAGTGCCCTGGCTTTCGTTTCGGTTATGTCGATGACAACGTCCCAGGCTTCGGCCCAGGACCTTGGCTTTAACATTCCGGACGAAGACACTGTTGAGGCGCAGAAAGACGCTCGAGACAATAAAGCAGCATCGCAAAGCATCGGTCGCGCCATTATGGATGCGTTCGACCTGTATGAAGAAGAAAAAATCAAGGAAGCGATACTAGTTCTTGAAGATCAAGACCCGAGCGACGGGTATGATTCTGCTTATCTAGGCCGTTTCCTTGGTAACCTTTATGCAGCAGATGAACGTCTGTCAGATGCTCTGCGAGTCTTGAAAGATTCTGTTGATCAAGATGTGCTCGGTTGGAGTGATCAAGCCGCGGCGCTGAAACTTGTCGGGCAAATTAGCTTGCAGGAAGAGAATTATGAGCAGAGCCTTGAATACCTTAAAAAGTGGGTTCAATTCACAGGTGAGCGTGATCCTCAAGTTTTCTTGTATATGGCTAATGCGCACTATCAGATGAAGAACTTCGAGGAAATTATTCCTTTCGCTGAAGCATCTTTGCAAGCAGCTGAGAAGCCTGAAAAAAATGTCTACACGCTGATGATGGCATCTTACTATGAACGTAAGATGTATCCTCAGGCGATAGACGTTCTTGAAGAAGGTTTGAACAAACTACCAGCAGTAACAACCTGGTGGGCTCAGCTAGCTCAGTTTTACATGTTGGAAGAAAATTTAGCAAAATCTCTTCAAACCATGGAAATAGCCTATATGGCCGGATACCTTGATACTGAGAGTCAGTATAAAATGCTGGTTCAATTGTATGATAACGAAGGTGTTCCATATAAAGCCGCTACCACTATGGAAAAGCATGTAGAAGCTGGAGATATTGAAGGGACTGCTAAAAACTATGCCAGTATGGCTAATAGTTTTCATCGGGCAAAATCGCTTGATAAAGCAGTTTCCTGGTATCAGCGTGCAGCAGAAGCCGCTAGCGATGATGACAACAAAGGTGAATATTACCGCAAACAAGGCAACTTGATGCTGTTGAATGAACAGTATATTGCGGCAACGGATCCTTTGAAAAAAGCTCTGGACTATTTAGAGCGTAGTGAAGAAGGTCGCGTTTATATGTCCTTAGCAGAAGCGTATTTCTATGGTGGTGACTATCGCCAGGCAATGCGTTATGTTGATGAAGCCGCTACCTTTGACGGTCAACGTCGTAGTGCTCGTAGCTGGAAGGGTTACATAAAGTCGACAGCAGAACGAAAAGGCATTGATTTAGATTAATCGCTTTTTGTTATGACTGCACAGTAAAACCCGACCACAGTGTCGGGTTTTTGTTTTCTTGGGGGCAAAATGAAACCTAATTCAATTGGTTTAGGATTAAGAAATGAGTTACTGGATGCCGCATTAGCGGGAGATATTAACGCGGACTTTCTTGAGCTTGCCCCGGAAAACTGGATACCTTTTAAAGGTCAGCGTTTAGATAAACTGGCTAGAGTTGCCGAGAACTATCAATTAACGAGCCACGGGCTATCACTTTCTATTGGTAGTCAGGATCCTCTTGATAGCGCGTTTATAAAAGACGTGAAGCAGTTTTTGAAAGCATTTGACGTTGAAATTTATAGTGAGCACTTAAGTTACTGCTCTCACAATGGTCAGCTGTACGACTTGCTGCCAATACCTTTTACGGTAGACGCCGTTTCCCATGTCAGCTCGAGGATAAGGGATGTCCAAACTCTTCTCGGACAACCGTTGATACTCGAAAACGTATCTTATTATGCCAGTCCTGCTCCAGAGCTAACCGAGCTTGAGTTTATCAAGCAAGTGCTTGAATCAAGCAACTGTAAGCTTCTTCTGGATGTTAACAACGTTTTTGTGAACAGCGTTAATCATCGTTATGATCCTTATGAATTTATTGCTGGACTGCCTTCAGAGCGAATTATTTACGGGCACATAGCAGGGCATCACGAAGAATATGATGATCTTTATGTCGATACCCATGGTGCTGAGGTTAAAGAGCAAGTGTTTGAACTTCTGGATTATGCGTATGGACAACACGGTGTTTATCCGACACTACTGGAAAGAGACTTTAATTTCCCTTCATTGGACGAATTGAACCAAGAGTTGGGTCAAATTAAAGTGATACAAGAGCGACACGCGTAAAATGACGTTCAAAAAAATTCAAGCCCGCTTTGTCGAGCAGTTAAAAGATCCACAAAAAATTGCCGATGAAACTTGGCTGAAAGACATTGAGCCTCGCAGGCTAGCTGTTTACCAACGACTTTTACGTAATAACATTTTTCGTTTTATTGATAGCGCTTTCCCTGTACTGAGTAAGCTGTCAGATGCCAACCAATGGTCTGAAACTAAAGAGCGATTTTTTCGGAACTTTTCCTCTGACTCTCCTTACTTTACCGGAATAGCAAAGAATTTTGTTGACTACTTGCAGTCAAATGAAGAGCTGCAAGTTTTTGCTGCTGAACTGGCTCATTACGAATGGGCAGAGCTGTCAGTAGAGCAAAAACTCTGGCCTGAGAGTTATGTTTGCCTTACAGAAGAGCTCAGCCAAGAGCACACTATTGGACTTAATCCAACGGCATTAGTAGCGTCATATCAGTACCCTGTTGATGAGATAAGCGAGCAATTCCAACCTTGTGAACCCTTGTCAGAACCGCGCTTTTTGGTTGTTTTTCGTGATAGTGGTGGGAAGGTTCGTTTTATTCGCATCAATGCGATGACCTATCTGCTTGTAACCGAGCTACAGAGTCAACAGGGTATTCAATTCAAAGCCTTTCTCGAACGTTTACCAGAACTGCTTCCACAGTGGCCAGCGGAGCAGCTGCAGCAAGGTGCAATGCAGACAATAAACCAATTTGCAAAGCAGCAGTTAATATTAACAGTAAAGAATTGAATTCAACTTTTATCGTTGTAAAGGATCGAGTATGATCGGTTTCGATTTCATCGAGGGGTAAAAGTTATGTCATCAGAAACCTTTAAAGAACCTGCGGGCAAAAGATTTTTGCTCATCGCGGTCGTCTTATTTTTAATTGCTGGCTGTTTGCCATTAGTTTTACGCTTAGCTCAGCTTTTTTCTGCCTAATTAAATCCTCATTAACTATCAGGTAAACGACATTTATGTCAGTCTCTTTGCTCGTTGTAGAGGATAAAGACAAAACTCGCCAATCGATAAGTAATGCGATAGAGCCGCTTGGTTTCGATGTAACCTTTGCATGCGATGGTCTCGATGGCTTGAGTAAGGCGAAACAATCGTATTTTGATATCGTCCTGCTCGATCATAAAATGCCGGTGATGGACGGCTTGTCATTGTTGAAAAACCTGCGTGAGCTTGATGCCTATCGGCATAGCCCATTACTGTTCATGTCAACTCAGGATCTGGTTGAAATAGAGCCTAAAGCATTAAAAGCAGGGGCAACGCAATGTCTTGCAAAACCTCTCCAGCAAGATTTTCTGGTTGATACGTTAAAAGCGTGGGCGGTGCGCCTTGTTGCCTAATGACGAGAGTGAGAAGATGGAGTCAACTGTAACGGATATTAGGGACTCAATTGGTGCCATTAGGGACTATCCCAAGCCGGGAATTATCTTTCGGGATATTACCCCTTTGTTGCAAGACCCGGATGCGTTTCGGTCCGCCATTAAGCTCTTAAAGCAGCGTTACAGCCAGTTGGGAATTACTCAAATTGCAGCCATTGAAGCCCGCGGTTTTATTTTTGGTTCCGCGTTAGCCTATGCCATGGGTTGCGGAGTAACACTTCTTCGAAAGCCAGGGAAATTGCCAGGCAAAGTCGTAAGCCAAAGTTATCAGCTTGAGTACGGTTCTGACCAATTGGAAATGCACGAAAATGCATTGACGATGAACGACCGCGTATTGATTGTTGACGACTTGTTGGCAACCGGCGGGACAGTTATTGCAGCCAATCAGTTGATCACATCCCTTGGTGCTGACGTTATCGAAGCAGCATTTGTCGTGTCATTACCTGAGTTAGGTGGTGAAGATAAATTGCAGCAGGCTGGCGTTGCATGCTATACCTTATGTCAGTTCTAAAGAGACAGAGTTAAGAATCCGCCCTATGAGTTATCAGGTACTGGCAAGAAAATGGCGACCTTCGCAGTTTGCCGAAGTCGTTGGTCAACAACATGTTCTGAAACCACTTGAGCATGCGCTTGATAAGCAGCGGTTGCACCATGCCTATTTGTTCACTGGTACACGAGGGGTGGGAAAAACCACCATTGCACGGATATTAGCCAAGGCACTTAACTGCGAACAAGGCATTACGGCAACCCCTTGCGGGCAATGCAGTGCCTGCCTTGAGATTGAGCAGGGACGATTTGTCGACTTGTTGGAGATCGATGCCGCATCGAGAACAAAAGTCGAAGATACAAGAGAATTACTCGATAATGTTCAGTATCGTCCGACTCGCGGCCGCTATAAAGTTTATCTAATTGATGAAGTGCATATGTTATCCCGGCACAGCTTTAATGCGTTGCTGAAAACATTGGAAGAGCCACCCGAACACGTTAAGTTTCTTTTAGCGACAACCGATCCTCAAAAGTTGCCGGTGACTATTTTGTCACGCTGCCTGCAGTTTAATCTAAAAGCCTTATCGAACGATGATATAACGCAACAGCTCAGCTATGTTCTTGCTCAGGAGCAAGTTCAGGCGGATTCAGAGGCGCTGCCTTTATTAGCTCGTTCCGCCCGTGGCAGCATGCGCGATGCGTTGAGCCTGACCGATCAGGCAATAGCACAAGGTGGTGGTTCGGTTAGTATTGATAGTGTTAGGCGGATGCTGGGAAATGTTCCTGTGGCAGACATTGCTGCACTGCTTGATTGTGTACTTGATGGTGATGCAGAAGCGGTCATGCAGCGTATTGATGGCATGGTCTCTATGGTACCGGATCTCAGCTCAGTATTGGTTGAGCTGCAAAGCTTATTGCATCAGTTAGCATTAGTTCAGCAGGTACCTGGCGCGGCGAATGCCTTCGAAAATGGCGACGTTCTTAAGCCACTCTTACGGCGTATGCCGGCTGAATTGATCCAGGTTTTTTACCGTATTGTATTGGAAGGGCGTCGGGAACAAGCTTTTGCCATTGATGCCCGCAGTGGACTGGAAATGACGTTGTTACGTTTGCTGTGTTTCCGCCCCGAGGAAAGCGCCGATCATAATGATATTGAGGCATTAAGCTCGTCCCGGTCGGCCGAAGTTCCAGATTCAGAACTTACGGGTTCTGAATTAGAGGAAACCGTGCAAGAACCGGAGCCGGAGTTTAGTTATCCCGAGCCGGAAGAAGAACAGAATACCTACGATGATGAACCTCCCTCTTATCATACTGAAGAGCAGACAACTGAGCCTCCTCAACAGGATACCGGTGTGTCCGATCTGCTGCGTGTGCGGGAGCAACTGGCTGAAAAAAAAAATCCCGACAAAAATAGTCAGTCGGTAGATACGCCAGCGGTTAGTGAGTTCATTGCGCCGAAGAAAGCTGAATTGGGTACTGAGTCGAGTGAAGAAGACAATACAGACTCAGGTCTCCAGCAAAGCCCCCAATTTGAAGAACAAGTAACTGAAACCAGGTCCGGCGCAATTGATTATCCGTTTCCTGAATTGAATGATGATATCCGGGAAGCTGCTGAAATTGATAAATGGAGCGCGATGATAGCGGGTATGGACATTTCCGGACTGGCTCGTCAGGTATTGTTGAACTCCGAGTTGCAGAAAGCCGGAGAGGATGACTGGCTCATTCTGGTTGCAGAGGAACAAAAAAGTTTATTGAACGAATCGACCAGTCAGGCCGTCAGAGAGTCTTTGGCCGGATTATTAGGGGCGACCGCCAGGGTCGAGTTTAACGTCGGCGTGCCGACTCAACCAACCCCTCTTATGGTGCAGCAACATATTAATGAATACCGACATCAACGTGCTTGTGAAATATTGCAGGCGGATACCGGTGTGCGGGAGTTGCAGAAACGATTTCAAGCGCAAATTGATGAGTCATCAATTCAGGCGCGTTAATTTTTAGAAGCTTAAACGAGGAATAAAACTATGTTTAAAGGTGGAATGGGTAACATGATGAAGCAGGCGCAACAAATGCAAGAGCGCATGCAGCAAGCCCAGGAAGAAGTCGCGAACATGGAAGTCACCGGTGAAGCCGGTGCTGGCTTGGTGAAGATCACCATGTTGGGAAACCACAACGTAAAGCGCGTTAGTATCGACCCAAGCCTAATGGAAGACGACCAGGAAATGCTGGAAGATTTGATTGCAGCCGCGACGAATGATGCCGTACGCCGGGTTGAAGAAACCAGTAAAGAGCGTATGTCAGAGATCACTGGCGGCATGGGCTTGCCTCCTGGCTTTAAGATGCCTTTTTAAGTCGTCAGGTCATCATGAGTATCAGTCCGGCAATTGATCAGCTTGTTGATAATTTAAAACGTCTACCGGGTGTTGGCCAAAAGTCAGCACAGCGTATGGCGTTTTATTTGCTTGAGCGTGATCGCGGCGGAGCCTCAAGGCTCGCTGAGTCTTTGCAGTCCGCTGTTGAAAAAGTGGGTCACTGCGAGTGTTGCCGGACCTTAACTGAAGAGCCACTGTGTCGAATTTGCAATAACCCGATGCGGCGTGAGAACGGCGTATTGTGCGTTGTGGAAACACCCGCCGATGTCTTAGCCATTGAACAAACTTCTCAGTTTCAGGGACGCTACTTCGTATTGATGGGGCATTTGTCGCCGCTGGACGGCATCGGCCCGGCGGATATTGGTCTGGATGAGCTTGAGCGGCAACTGCAAAGTGAACCGGTTGAAGAGATTGTTCTGGCAACGAACCCGACCGTTGAGGGTGATGCGACCGCACACTATATTGCGGATATTGCGGCACAACAGAATATTAATACCACGCGTATCGCTCACGGAGTGCCAGTAGGCGGTGAGCTGGGTTATGTCGATCAAACCACATTAGGTCATGCCTTCAGCGGACGAAAACAATTTTCCCGATGACTTGAAAATGTCTCCTGCGCCCCCATTGTTATTGGCATAGGTAATAACAGCAGGAGAAATATACTATGGCGGAAGCCGGTCAAATGGAAAAACATGGATTTCAGACAGAAGTAAAACAATTGCTTCACCTGATGATTCATTCTCTGTATTCCAATAAAGAAATCTTCTTACGCGAACTGGTCTCAAATGCGTCAGACGCAGCGGATAAATTGCGCTTTAAAGCCTTAAGCGACAACTCCCTGTACGGTGACGATAGTGATCTTCATGTTCGTGTGTCTGTTGATAAAGACAGCCGCACCATTACTATCAGCGACAACGGCGTTGGTATGACCCGTGACGATGTCATGAACAACCTGGGTACTATCGCTAAGTCAGGCACAGCCGAGTTCTTCGGTCAATTGTCCGGCGATGACGCCAAAGACAGTAAGTTAATTGGCCAGTTTGGTGTCGGTTTTTATTCTGCTTTCATCGTGGCTGATGAAGTCACAGTTAGAACCCGTCCGGCATTAGAAAAGAATGCGAGCGGAGTAGAGTGGCGCTCACAAGGCGAAGGCGAGTTCGAAATCGCTGAAATTGATAAAGCCCGCCGTGGTACGGATATTATTCTGCACCTGAAAGACGATGCCGATGAGTTCTTAGATGAAAACCGTCTGCGTGGCATTATCAACAAATATTCAGAGCACCTGAGTATCCCGGTTCAAATGTGGAAAGAACCGGTACCTGAGTCAGAAGACGACGAAGGCAATAAAGTGGAAGGGCAGCCCGGCGAATGGGAAACCGTAAACTCAGGTCAGGCTCTCTGGACTCGTGAGAAGTCAGACATTACTGATGAAGAATACAAAGAGTTCTACAAAACGGTAGCGCACGACTTTGATGAACCACTGCTGTGGAGCCACAACAAAGTTGAAGGCACCACCGAGTACACCAACTTGCTGTACATTCCAAAGCGGGCTCCGTGGGATTTATGGAACCGCGAGCAACAGCACGGCGTTAAGCTTTATGTGAAGCGAGTATTCATTATGGACGACGCTGAACAGTTAATGCCGACTTATCTTCGCTTTGTACGCGGACTGGTCGATTCAAACGACTTGCCGCTGAACGTTTCGCGTGAAATTTTGCAAGATAATAAAATTACCCGTGCGATGCGTAACGGCAGTACCAAAAAAGTACTGCAAATGCTGAAGAAGCTGGCAAAAGACGATAAAGAACAGTATCAACAGTTCTGGGATACCTTTGGTAATGTGCTGAAAGAAGGTCCGGCGGAAGATCACACGAACCGTGAACGCATCGCTGAGCTGTTACGTTTTGCCTCAACGCATAACGACGGCGCGGTTCAGTCGGTGAGCCTGGATGACTACATTGAGCGCATGAAAGAAGGTCAGGATAAAGTCTTCTACATTGTTGCTGACAGCTACGAAGCCGCCAGAAATAACCCTGCGCTGGAAATCTTTAATAAGAAAGGCATTGAAGTACTGCTGCTTTCAGAGCGCATTGATGAATGGTTGATGAGCCATCTGACCGAGTTTAAAGAGAAGCAACTACAGTCCGTGACTCGGGGCGATCTTGACCTTGGCGAACTGGACGACGAGGAAGATAAAGAGGAACAGGAAAAAGCGGAAGAAGCCTTTAAAGATAACCTGGAGCGATTTGAAAAAGCGCTGGGTGAGAAGGTGAAGAAAGTTCGTGTGACAAATCGCTTAACCAATTCTCCGGCTTGTATCATTACAGACGATAACGATATGAGTACGCAAATGGCTAAGTTAATGGAAGCCGCTGGTCAGCCGGTTCCTGAAACCAAATATATCTTTGAAATAAACCCAGAGCACCCGTTGGTTCAGCGCATGCTGACCAAAGAAGATGATACCTTTAAAGAATGGGCTGAGGTGTTATTAGATCAGGCGACTCTGGCGGAGCGAGGGAACTTAAAAGACCCTGCCTCCTTTGTCACTCGTCTTAACAAATTAATGCTTAACGCTTAATTTCAGGTCTGCCGCTGTCGGTAACTCGTTGCCTGCAGCGGCTTTCTGAGCTTGTAATACCCCGCCTGTCAGGGTAAAGTTCGGGGCAGACTTTTGAATCATACAAAGAGGTTTTCTATGCGCATTATTTTGTTAGGCGCCCCGGGAGCTGGAAAAGGAACTCAGGCACAGTTCCTGATGAATACTTTCGGAATCCCTCAAATTTCCACTGGTGATATGTTGCGCTCAGCAATCAAGTCAGGGTCGGATCTGGGTAAAAAAGCCAAGCAAGTTATGGACGCCGGGCAATTGGTGTCTGACGATATCATTATCGAGTTGGTTAAAGAGCGAATTGCTGAGCCAGACTGCCAAAACGGCTTTTTGCTTGACGGCTTTCCAAGAACGATTCCACAAGCTGATGCAATGCGCGACAACGGTATTGAAATTGATTATGTGCTGGAATTTGATGTTCCGGATGAGATCATCGTTGAGCGTATGAGTGGTCGTCGTGTTCACCCAGGCTCAGGCCGCGTTTATCATGTTGAGCACAACCCACCGAAAGTGGATGGCAAAGATGATGAAACCGGCGAAGAGCTTGTCATTCGTCCGGACGACCAGGAACAGACCGTTCGTAAACGACTGTCGGTTTACCATGAGCAGACAGAACCTTTAGTAGAGTATTATCAGAAGCTGTCTGAAGAAGGTAAAACCGAGTACCACAAAATTGATGGTACGCAGCCTGTCGACAAAGTCAGTGAGCAGCTTGGCGACTTGCTTAGAAAATAACCGGTTTAGCAAAAGGCTCACATGGTGAGCCTTTTTTGATGAAGCCGACTAACAAATAAAAAATAAGGGGCAGCAAGTGACAACTCAACTTACAATTACTGGTTTTTATGCTGGCGTATTGACGTTAATTTACCTTGCCCTGGCGGCGCGTATTATACGCTTACGCTGGAAGCACAGAGTCGGTATTGGTACCGGTGAAGCACCGGATCTGGAAGCCGCCGTACGCATTCATGGCAACTTTATTGAGTATGTGCCGTTGGCTCTTATTCTCTTTGCTATGATGGAAGTTCAGAACGCACCTCTAGGCTTATTACACGGTTTAGGCATTGCTCTGGTTATTGCCCGCCTGTGTCATGCCGTCGGATTGACCCGCAGTGTGGGTGTTAGTCTGCCAAGAACCATTGGTGTATTAACAACCTTTGCCGTCTTACTATTAGCTGCCGGTTATGGTATCGGTCAGTTTGTCGGTGTCAGTTTATCTTAAAGTGAAGCTATGTCTGAATTAGAATCAGGAATCCATTTATTTGGCGAGCAACAAAACCCACCTGTGGTTTTGTTGCACAGCTCTCAAAGTGCCAGTTCTCAGTGGCGTGCGTTAGTCAAGGATCTGGTTGCCAGTCACTTCGTTATCGCAGTTGATCTACTCGGCTACGGGCAGGCGCCTAACGTTGAGTTTACTGCAAACTTTCGACTGGAGCAGGAGTTACCTCGTATTATCTCCGCGGTTAAAAACCTGAGTTTGTCGCAGCCGGTTCAATTAGTTGGCCATTCCTATGGTGGCGCGGTTGCGTTAAAGCTGGCTTTAGAAAAACCATTTAAAATAGCGGCTGTCGTTCTTTATGAGCCAGTTGCTTTTCATGTATTGCCGGATGACTCTCCTGGTATGCTGGAAATTCAGGACATTAGTCAGGCGATGCATGGTAGAGATGCTATAGAATGCACTCGCACCTTTGTTGACTACTGGAACGATGCCGGTTATTTCGATGCTTTGCCGGAACGTATTCAGCAGCTTATGGTGAGTCAGGCCGACAAGGTTGCTTTGGATTTTGATGCCTTGCTTAATGAACCGCGGCGATTAGCTGATTATAGTGGTGTTGAACAAAAAGTACTGTTATTACAAGGTAAGCACACTCGGCGCAGCGCCAACGCGGTTGCGGAAGCGTTATCCACGGTTTTACCTGATGTTGAAAGAGAATCCGTTGCCGCAGGCCACATGGGGCCATTAACCCACCCGGCTGACGTAAATGAGCGTATTTTACGGTTTTTAAGAAATTAACCCTAACCCAGAGAATGAAAACGAGTGAACTGGTGGAGTAATAATAAAGGCGAATGTCGCAAACTGGCTAAGCTGACCGGTCCTATTCTGGTTGCTCAATTAACTCAAATGTTAATGAGTGTGGTTGATACCGTTATGGCCGGGCGTAAAGGGGCAGTAGATCTGGCTGCGGTATCTGTCGGCAGTAGTATTTTTGTACCCGCAACTTTATTGGTGTTTGGCCTGGCTTTAGCGTTGGCTCCCATCATTTCTCATCTCGATGGGTCCAATTCACACCGGCGCGTTGCCAACATACTGCAACAGGGCTTATACGCTTGCGCTATTGTTGGCGTCATAACCCTTGTGGGAATGTCATCAGCCCCCTGGTTGTTAGACATTATGGAAGTTGAAGACGATTTTCGGGCCATTACGCTGGATTACCTCTTCTATATAGCCTGGGGGATCCCCGGCTTTGTTATTTACGCGGTATTGAGAAACTTCTGCGAGGGTATGTCGAACACCATGCCATCGCTGATCATTGGTTTTATCGGCTTACTCATCAACATACCGGCAAACTACATTTTTGTTTATGGTGAGTTTGGTATGCCAGAGCTTGGTGGTGCAGGCTGCGGTCTTGCTACAGCAATTGTGCTGTGGGGCATGGCTTTCTCTATGGCGATTTATACCTTTACTGCCAAGCGCTACAAACGACTAAGGTTGCTACGGCGTTGGTATCGCCCCAACTGGGATGATGTTACTTACGTTATTCGTATTGGCTTTCCTATCTCTATGTCGCTCTTTTTCGAAGTCAGTTTGTTTGCGGCGGTGGCTTTGTTGATCGCCCCGCTGGGGCCAACGGTGGTTTCTGCCCACCAAATTGCACTGAACATTAGTTCACTGGTGTATATGGTGCCACTGAGTATCTCTATGGCGGTGACTTTACGGGTAGGTTTTGCGTTGGGAGCAGGTGACCCGAAGAATGCCATGTTAAGCTTTAAAATCGCCATGTTATTCGGTGGCGTTTTTGCGGCCGTTAACGGCTTGATTATGTACCTGGGCGGCGGCTGGTTAGCCAGTCTCTATACCCCGGACACGGGCATTATCAATTTGGCAGCGACTCTAATGGGGCTGGCCGCTATCTTTACCATTTCAGACACTTTCCAGGCAATTTCGATTGGTACCCTGCGTGGCTACAAAGACACCAAGTACCCGATGATATTGGCTTTTATTTCTTACTGGCCATTTGGTTTAACGGTGGGCTTTATTCTGGGACGAACCGATTGGGTGGTGCCGGCCATGGGCGCTGCGGGCTTCTGGATTGGCTTTATCAGTGGTTTAAGTGTCGCGGCGGTCCTGTTGTCACTGCGCTTACGCCGCGTATCCCGCAAATACGAACGTAAGCACTTCCGCGAACAACTCAATAGCGCCGCTTAACCGCGACGCTTAGCTAGTACCTCTAGTACGTCTTCCAGGCTAAGTTCGCTGGCTTGCAGCACAACCAGCAAGTGATAGAGTAAGTCGGCACTTTCGTTCACTAGTTCGTCTTTGTCTTCGGTGGCTGCTGCTAATGCAACTTCAACGCCTTCTTCTCCCACCTTTTGCGCAGCCCGCTTTAAGCCTTTAGCGAACAGGCTGGCGGTATAGCTTTTACTGGCATCCGCACCTTTACGACTGGCAATGAGCGCATCCAGCTCTTGCAGTAAAGGCTTGGGAGCGTCCGCAAAGCAACTGCGGGTGCCTAAGTGGCAGGTGGGTCCGTCGGGCAAAGCATGAACTAATAATGCGTCGTTATCGCAGTCCGAAAAAATACCTTCAAGCTGAAGGTAGTTTTTCGAGCTTTCGCCTTTAGTCCATAAACGCTCTTTACTGCGGCTGTAAAACGTCGTTTTGCCGGTTGATAAACTCTCTTTCACAGCGTCAGCGTTCATATAGGCCTGCATCAGTACTTCACCGGTTAAAGCGTGTTGTACCGTGCAGGGCAGTAGGCCCGACATTTTCTCCCAGGCAAGCTGGTCTATATTATTGAAATCAATTTTCATGTCGTCTCCTGAAGTGCTTCAATCGGGCGAACGGCAATCTTATTGGCCGCCATTGCGGTTTTGACATCACTGATACTAAACAGGTTCTTGTGAAACACAGAAGCAGCCAGAGCACCGTCAACCTGCGCTATTTTAAAGGTATCAACAAAGTGCTGAATATCGCCCGCACCGCCAGAGGCAATTAAAGGCACCGAGCAAAAGCCCCGCAACGCCGATAACTGCTCGATATCATAACCCTTGCGCACACCGTCCTGATTCATACAGTTCAGTACTATTTCACCGGCGCCACGGGAAATGACTTCCTGCAGCCAGTCTTTTGTCTGCCATGCCGATTTACGTGATTTGCTTTCATCGCCGGTAAACTGGTGGACTTCGTATTCGCCAGACTGATCGTTATAAAAGCTGTCGATGCCAATAACGATGCACTGCTGACCAAACTCCTCAACCAGAGTATTAATTAAATCTGGATTAAGCAGGGCAGGCGAGTTAATCGAAATTTTATCGGCTCCCATAGACAGCATGGTCTGAGCATGCTCAATGGAGCGGATACCGCCGGCAACGGTAAACGGAATATTGATTTCCCGGGCAACTCGTTCAACCCAGGACTTATCCACCGTACGGCCATCTGCCGATGCGGTAATGTCATAAAACACCAACTCGTCGGCACCGCTCTCTGCATAGCGTTTGGCTAACGGCAGAATGTCACCAATAATTTCATGGTTACGAAACTTAACCCCTTTAACCACTTGACCGTCACGAACGTCTAGGCAAGGTATTACGCGTTTTGCCAGCATTCTAATGCCTCCTGCATAGTGAAAGCGCCGGTAAGTAAGGACTTACCCAGAATGACCGAGTCACAGTTAACAGCTTTTAAATCGGTCAGGTCGTCTAAACAACTGACACCACCGGATGCCTGCCAGACCACTTGCGGGTACAGCTGTTTGTAGCGCTGATACAGCTCAACATTGGTGCCTTTCATGGTGCCGTCTTTGCTGATGTCGGTGCACAGTACATGGCGACAGCCTAAATCAAGGTAGCGATTCAGAATGTCGTCTAACGTATGTGTGCTGGCTTGTTGCCAGCCGTGGGTAGCGACCATGGCGTTCCCGTCTTGGTTAATATTGACATCGAGTGCCAGCACAATTTTCTCCGCACCGTACATTTCAAACCAACGTGTCACTTTCTCTGGCTGGTTAACGGCGGTTGAGCCAATGACCGCGCGCTCAATACCGGCTTCAAATAAGGTTTCAAGATCCGCTGTAGTGCGTATTCCGCCGCCGGCCTGGCACTTCATTCCCGATGCAGATGCCAGTTTAGCCAGCAGTTGCTGCTGACGTTTCTCAGGGTCTTTAGCGCCGTCCAAATCAACCAGGTGCAGCCATTCGGCACCGGCTTCAGCATAAAGTTGGGCCTGACCCAGTGGGGTTAAGTCAAATTCAGTTTTTTGGGCAAAGTCGCCCTGATACAGGCGCACAACTTTACCGTCGATTAAATCCAGGGCAGGTATCAGCATAACTCTAACTCCAGAAAACGTTTTAACAGGGCTTCGCCGGTTTTGCCAGAGCGCTCGGGATGAAACTGCGCACCAAAATAATTGTTGTGGCGTATCATTGAGGCAAAGCGTTCACCATATTCACTGCTGGCAATAGTGTACTCATCCACTGCTACCGCAAAACTGTGTACGAAGTAGCAATAACTGTCTTGATCGTCGACTAGCGGGTTGTCAGCGGTGGGCTGCAGCGTATTCCAGCCCATGTGCGGCAAAGGTAAACCACATTGCGGTAGGCGCTTGGTTTGAGCCGGGATGAGATTAAGACAGTCAACGTCACCTTCTTCTGAGTGTGAGGTCAATAACTGCATGCCCAGGCAAATACCCAGCACCGGCTGGGTTAATTCACGCAGTGGCTCAACTAATTGCTTACGTTGTAAGTTACGCATTGCCGCCGCCGCAGTACCCACGCCGGGTAAAATAACGCGGTCAGCTGACCTTATCTTTTCAACATCATCGGTAATAAGCACCGAATACCCCAGACGTTCCACCGCAAAACGAACCGACGTCAGATTGGCACACTCGGTATCGACAATCACCACACTCATGCCAGCATCCCCTTACTTGACGGCAGCTGTTGGTCTCCGGTTTTGGTCATGGCCTGACGCAGTGCCCGGCCAAACACCTTAAACAGGCTCTCGACCTGGTGGTGGGTATTACCCTCGGTGGTCGACAAGTGAAGGCTCATTGCCATAGCGTCGGTTAATGAGCGGAAAAAGTGCTCAACCATCTCGGTGGATAACTCGCCGACTTTGTCGCGGGTGAAATCCGCTTCCCACTTTAAGTAAGGGCGTCCGGATAAATCGATCAGACATTCCGCCCGGCATTCATCCATAGGCAGAGCAAAACCAAAGCGGCCAATACCGCGCTTATCGCCAAGCGCTGAGCGTAATGCCTGACCCAACGCCAGAGCAGTGTCTTCAATGGTGTGGTGATCGTCAATGTGTAAGTCACCTTTAACCTTAACCGAAAGCGAGAAACCTGCGTGCGTAGCTATTTGCTCAAGCATGTGGTCAAAAAAGCCAATGCCGGTATCAAATTCGCGCGGTGCCTGGCTGTCTAAATCCACCTTAATGTTGATGTCCGTTTCCCGGGTCGTACGGGTAACCGAAGCGGTACGTGGGTTGTCCAGTAATTGGTGAACAATGGCATCCCAGTTGAGTTCGGTGCGGCTGTAACGCAGGCCTTCAATACCCATATTCTCGGCCAGTTGCAGGTCGGTTTCACGGTCGCCTATAACGTAGGAATTCGTGAAATCGACGCGACCCTCTTTCAGGTACGACTTTACCAGCCCAAGCGCAGGTTTACGGCAACTGCAGTTGTCACTGTCAAAGTGAGGGCAGATCAAAACATCGTCAAAACGAATACCCTGCGACTCAAACACCGACATCATTAAATTGTGGGGCGCATCAAAATCGGCCTGCGGGAAACTGTCTGTGCCGAGGCCATCCTGGTTGGACACGATGACCAACTGGTAACCGGCCTGTTGCAGTTTTAGCAAAGCCGGTACCACGTTCGGTTCAAACACCAGCTTCTCAACGCTGTCCAGTTGCTTGTCCGTGGTTGGCTCTTCGACCAATGTTCCGTCACGGTCGATAAATAGAATAGGCTTCTGGCTCATGAAAAATAATCCTTTAACTGTTGAATCAGTTCGTCATTTTCGGCTGCGTTACCAATGGTTATGCGAACAACGTTGTCCAGGCCACGTTGTGCCGACTGGTTACGTACTAACAAGCCGTTATCGGCAAGTGCTTTCACTAAATCAGCGGCATCTTCACACTCATACAGTAAAAAGTTTGTGTCACTTTCCGATACTAGGGTCAGTGGTGTTTGCTCTAGATTCTTTTGCACTCGGGTTCGCTCGGACAGTAAGCTGGCTACCTGTTGCTGAAGTCGTTCAAGCGAACTTGTCTGCAAAGCATGAACCGCAATTTGCACTGTCGGATCAGGTAAAGGATAAGGTGCCAACACTTTTTGTAGTAACTCAATAATCTCGTCGTTAGCCAGCAAAAAACCACAGCGAATGCCGGCCAGAGCAAAGGCTTTCGATAAAGTACGTAACACCACTAGGTTGGGGTACCGTTCCAGCCAATTAACAACGCTGTCACCGGAGCTGAACTCAATATAGGCTTCATCAACCACCACAATAGAACGTGGTGAGTGTTGCAGTACTTGTTCAATATCATCGGTATTCAGTGCATTACCCAGCGGGTTTGAAGGTGAACACAGGAAAATGACCTTGCACTCAGCGGATGCCTCGATGACCGCTTCGGTATCGAGCTGCCAGTTGTTCAACAAAGGAACCTCAGTAACACCAACAGCAAAGGTTTTAGCCGAAATAGCATACATGCCGTAAGTGGGTGGGCAAATCAGTACCTTGTCCTGGCCCGGTTCACAAAAAGCTCGTATCAGTAATTCAATACCCTCATCTGAACCACGGCTGCTTAACAACTGTGAGGCATCAATTCCGGCGTATTCAGCGTAGGCCTGATTTAGCGGCTTAGACTGAAACTCCGGGTAACGGTTAAGTTTACTGTCGTCAACCGAGTACGAGTTACTGTACGGCGATTCGTTCGCGTTCAGCCAGATATTGCCGCCACTCATGCTACGTCGTGCAGAGGCGTATGGCGTTAGCTGCTTTAGGTGTTGGCGCTGTAACTGATTAACAATGCTCATAAACGACTCTCCGTACGCTGAGTTTCTGTACGAATAGTAACGGCGCGTTTGTGCGCGTCTAAACCTTCAACGTCAGCCAAAGTCGTAATGGCTTCTGCTAACTGGCGTAGTCCGTCTTGGCTGGCTTCCTGTACCGTATAACGACGGTAAAAATCGACCAGCCCAAGGCTGCTGTAATTGCGGGCATAGCCATAAGTTGGCAGCACGTGGTTGGTGCCGGTGGCGTAGTCTCCGCCGGACTCCGGCGTATAATGTCCGACAAAGACTGAGCCTGCTTGGGTTAACTGTGGCAGAAGCTCACGCGCGTTGTCCGTCTGAATAGAAAGGTGCTCGGGTGCATAAGTTTCGCTAATGGTTATGGCTTCATTCATATCGGCTACCACCAGCAGACGGCTTGACAACAATGCCTGCTCAGCAATATCGGCGCGACTTAGCTGAGTGCATTGTGCAATCAGCTCCTGCCGTACATTTTCGGCTACTGTCATTGACGGTGTAAGCAAAATAACTTGAGAGTCGGGTCCGTGCTCGGCTTGTGACAATAAATCTGCCGCCACATAAGCGGGGTTTGCGCTGTCATCAGCAATGACTAACAGCTCTGAAGGTCCGGCTGGTAAATCCATGGCACAGCCACTGTCATTTTGGCTGACTTGTTGTTTGGCTTCGGTCACAAAGCTGTTACCCGGGCCAAACACTTTACCTACAGCAGGCGATGACTCTATACCGTACGCCAGCGCACCAATCGCCTGAGCGCCGCCACACAGGAGAATATCGGTTACGCCGCAACGCTTAGCCGCGTAGAGTAAAGCCGCCGGTAATTCGCCCTGTTGGTTTGGCGGGCTGACCATAACCACACGCTGACACCCGGCAATTTGCGCGGGTACACCCAGCATTAAAGCAGTGGAGGGCAAGGTTGCGCTGCCCCCGGGAATGTATAAACCGACGGCGTCTAAAGGTGCGTAACGCAGTTCACATTGCACGCCAGGCGCTGTTTCAATGCTTAAATCTTCTGGGCGTTGCGCTTCGTGAAAGCGATAGATCGTTTGGTACGCGGTGTCTATGGCGCGTTTCACATGGTCATCTAAGCTGGCAATAGCGGATTGGATTTGCTTATCGTCTAACCGCAATGACGTCGCGTTCGGATTATCGAACTGGCGTGTATAATTGAGCACTGCTCGCTCACCGCTATCACGCACGTCGCTTAAAATAACCGCGACTTTTTCACGCAAAGACTCAGCCTGAGCCTGGCCTGGGCGTGCTAAGCGCTGAGCTTGCTCCGCCGCCGTCAGGTTTTGCCATTGTTCAATGGGTATCCGTAATTCACTCATGATCACCCCATCATTTTTTCGATAGGTAATACGAGTATTGAGCTGCAGCCCATCGACTTAAGGTCTTCCATGGTCTCCCAAAACAGCTTTTCGGTGCTGACCATGTGCACGGCAACTTGTTCATCAGTGTGGCTGAGCGGCAGAATGGTTGGTGTTTCTGCGCCGGGTAATAGCTCCACCACTTGCTCCAGTTTGTCTTTTGGAGCGTGCAGCATAATGTATTTGCTTTCCCGTGCCATTTGCACGCCGTCTATGCGTGGCAGCAACTGGTCTATCATGGCCTGCTTTTCTTCTGACAGGCTGTCAGCACGTTGTATTAACTGAGCCTGAGAACGGAATATCACGTCTTTTTCGACCAATCCGTTAGCCTCCAGCGTAGCACCGGTGGAAACTAAGTCACATATTGCTTCGGCAAGGCCCGCACGGGGAGCTACTTCAACAGAACCGGTCAGCATAACGGTACGCGCATTTACGCCGTTGTCTTTCAGGTAACGCTTCAGCAACTGAGGGTAGGTGGTCGCGACTCTTAAGCCGTCTAAATCTTGCAGTGACTGATACTGGCTTTCTCGTGGCACCGCCAGCGACAAACGACACTGGCCGAACTCAAGCCCTCGTAATGGCTGATAGGCCGCTACCGAGTCGGTTGCAATGCGTTCTAAACGCACTTCTTCCAGCACGTTTTCACCCACCAGGCCTAAATCTACCACACCGTCCATAACCAAACCGGGAATGTCATCATCGCGAACGCGCAGTAAGTCGATAGGGTGACTGGTGCTGTGCGCAATTAAACGCGCTTCATTAACACTGAATTTCACGCCGCAGGCATTCAGCAATGCCATTGATTCTTTACTCAGTCGTCCTGATTTCTGTATCGCAATGGTTAAACGGTCAGTCATAACAGCTCCTAAAATGAAAAACCCCCGAAAGTGAATGCCTTTCGGGGGTTGTATAGTCAATCGAAAGGCTAGCGTTTATACGGCTAGCCCAAACATTAAGTTCACGGCTAGGCCATACAGTTCCAATGATGATGGTGGTGGCTGTGAACAAATTGCATGATTAACGCTCCAAAGAAATAAATGTACTTCGTTAAGTTGTATAGCACTATAACACTTGAGAAATGTAATGCAAGAGTAAACTTATTGGTTATTCAGTCGATATCAGGTTACTATTTGACCAGTGGTTGTATAGTCAAATAAATAACAAACCTTCTAAAGAGGTGTAAGACAAAAGCAATGGCTAACTTTGATGCAATGGTTCCGCTGATCCCCAAAGACACACGAGTGCCTGTGGATCACGCCCGTGAGCAAATGAAAATTAACCAGGTTGAAAAGATAAAAGAGCTTCGCGCCGTCAATGAAGAAGAAGGTTCGACTGTTAACAGCGACAAGCAAAGACAAGAAAATGAGCAACACCAGCAGCAAGGCCAGCCATCTGCTCAAACGGAAGTTGAAGAACTTGCAGATGACGATGAAACCTCATCTTCAGGACATATAGACACCTACGCCTGAGCAAACATCTATGTCATAATACGCGTCTATTTTTTTAGCGGTTAGGGTTATGGCAACAGTTCTATCAGTATTTAAGCCAACAGGCGAACTGGCGCAGGCAATTACAAACTTTCAGCCTCGGGCCGCCCAGCAGCAAATGGCTGAAGCCATAGCCGCCACTGTTAAGAAAAAAGGTCAGCTAGTGGTTGAGGCTGAAACCGGCACCGGCAAAACCTTTGCGTATCTTGCGCCAGTTCTTCTGGGTAAGGGCAAAGCCATTATTTCAACGGGTACTAAAAACCTTCAGGAACAACTGTTCCACCGCGACTTACCCACATTAAGAAAAGTGCTGGCACCGGAAAAAGTCGTCGCTCTATTAAAAGGTCGCTCAAATTATTTGTGTTTGCACCGTATGGAGCAGGCAACTCAGCAAGCCGGACAATTCAGTAAAGACATTCAGAGCCAGTTAATTACGGTAAAGCGCTGGGCTACCTCTACCCGTAGTGGTGATATGGGCGAGCTCAACGCCTTAGCAGAAGACGCTTCGGTGTTACCGCAGGTGACCAGTACGCAGGACAACTGCCTGGGTCGCGACTGCCCGGTGTATGAGGACTGTCATTTAGTCAAAGCGCGCAAAGAAGCCATGGAAGCCGACATTGTGGTGGTGAACCATCATCTGTTCTTTGCCGATATGGCCTTAAAGGACACCGGCTTTGGTGAGTTGATCCCCAGTGTGGATACCGTGGTGTTCGATGAAGCGCATCAGATTCCGGACATTGCCAGTCAGTATTTTGGTGAAACGGTCTCCAGTCGGCAACTGACGGAAGTGTGTGAAGAGCTGCAGCGTCTGTGTATGACAGAGCTCAAAGATTTGTCTCAGGCTAGCGCTATGGCTCGTACGTTATTACAGACTCTGAAGGACTGGCGATTGTTATTCCCGCGCGATCCTATGCGGGGCAACTGGAGAGACTGGCGTCGAAAGCCAGAGATTGCCGAAGTGGCTGAGCGTGTGCAGGAACGCCTGACCTTATTAACCGAGGTGATGAAGACCGCTATTGGGCGCAATAAAGATTTCGATAACTTATATGAGCGCGCAGAACAGCATTTGTACATCTGGCGCCAGTTGATGGACGTGGAACGTACCGGTTACAGTTTCTGGTTTGAAACCACACCGAGGCATGTCAGTTTGCATCAAACGCCATTAAGCGTTGCCAAAACCTTTGGTGGCTACATAAAACGCAATAAAATGAGCTGGGTGTTTACGTCTGCTACTCTGGCGGTGAACGAGAAGTTTGATTATTTCACCAAACGTCTAGGGATAGAAGAAGCGGACACCTTATTGCTGGAAAGTCCGTTTGATTTTGCCAAGCAGGCTAAGCTGTGTTTACCACGTTACCTGCCCGAAGCGAATGACCCTAACCGGCACCAGATGCTGACCGAAATTGCGGAGCAGTGCGTCAAGGTGAACCGGGGCGGAACCTTCTTACTTTTTACCAGCCACCGAATGTTGCAGCAAATGGCGGCCATACTGCGTAAGCGACTGGATCGGGACATTCTGGTTCAGGGCGAGTCCGGCAAAACCGAACTGCTGGAAAGCTTTACCAAAAAGGGGAACGCCGTTCTGCTGGGGACGTCGTCGTTCTGGGAAGGCGTTGATGTGCGGGGTGAGGCGTTACGTTGCGTCATTATTGACAAATTGCCGTTTGCCTCGCCGGATGACCCGTTGTTGAATGCGCGTGTTGAAGATGCTCGTTTACGTGGTGTCGATGCCTTCAGCACGATACAATTACCGCAGGCAATAATTGCGTTAAAACAGGGCGCAGGGCGCTTAATTCGCGATAAAGATGACTCCGGTGTGCTCATTGTCTGTGACAGCCGCCTGGTCACGCGCCAATACGGAAAGCAGTTTCTGGCCAGTTTACCGGCCATGTCACGAACCCGCGATTTAAATGACGCGCTGAGTTTTTTGGCGCAGGTTGCAGAGAAAGATGAAACCAACAATGACTAATTTATTAGCAATTGATACGTCGACTGAGAATTGCTCGGTGGCTTTACAGTGGCATGCAGAGTTTTTCAGTGACGCAATAGAAAGCCCAAGAGAGCATTCGCAACGCTTGCTGCCTTTTGTTGAGCACGTCCTGCAGCAAGCAAAAGCAGACTTAAGCCAGCTTGACGGGCTGGTTGTTGGTGTTGGTCCTGGTAGTTTTACCGGCGTACGCATTGGCGTATCGATGGCGCAGGGGCTGGCGTTTAGTTCTGAGCTACCGGTGTTTCCGGTCAGTAGTTTGCAGGCGCTCGCGCAACAGGCTATTCGAAAACACCAGGCGGAAGCCGTCGTTGCCTGTATCGATGCGCGAATGGGTGAAGTTTATTATGCTTTGTATCGCAACATTGATGGAGTTGCTGAACCAATAACCCAGCCTGCAGTTGCTGAGCCCTCTGCAACCTTATTTGCCGAGCATGACATTCAGGGATTTTATACAGCAGGCACCGGCTGGGATAATTATTCCGATCGGCTGGATCCTGGAAATCAGTTGAAGCACAATAGTGATTGCCGTCTGCCGTTGGCAGAGGACATGCTGACAATAGCCGCTAAAAGCGATATCACTGCGGTTGACGCAGAGAGTTTAGAGCCTTTGTATGTGCGTAATGAAGTGACCTGGAAAAAATTGCCGGGTCGGTAACTTGCTGAATGGCAGTGAACTCGCCATAATAAAATCAGTCTTACTAACAGATGAGTCATCGTTGACGTGCGAATTAATCCGCAAGCGGTTCAGCCGCTAAACAATCAGCAGCAGGGTCCACAACGGCCTGCGCCAGAAGATCAGCAACGTCAGGGACAAAACCGGACAGAAGTTGCTGACTCACGGCAGGTGGTGCCTGATGCTCGACAAAGTCAGCGGCGCGCAGAACGGTGGGAGTCATTGAATACCTTTTACGATGAACCACCACAACGTTCTCAAAAAGCACTTAACGCCTATCAGAATATTGCGTTAAGTGAAAAAAAAGAACAAATCACGTCAATGTTTGGTGTTGATGTTTACGCCTGAGTGAGGTCTGTTATGAAAACGATTTATGCAGCAGTATTTTCAACGTTAACGGCACTAGTGCTGGTTGGTTGCTCTTCCGTTCCCGATGAGCTTGCTTCTGACAATGAAGAGGCTTTGGTGAGTTATAAAGCCGCCAAGCATCAGAAGAATGAGGTTGCAGGTGAGCCCGCTCGTTGGGGTGGGGTCATTGCCGATGTTCGCAATGCTGAAGATCACACCGTGCTGGAAGTTGTCAGCTTCCCATTACAACGTTGGGGGCGTCCTGAAGTTAGCGATAACAGCGATGGACGTTTCTTAGCTATAGTTAATGACTTTGTTGACCCCGATGTCTACCAGCAAGGTCGGGCAATCAGTTTTGTCGGTACGATTGGTCAAACCCAGCAGGGAAAAATTGACGAATATGTATATACCTACCCGGTTATTGAAGCAACGGGGTATCATCTGTGGAAGGTTGAGAAGCAGAAAAGTCATGTAGAAGTTGACTATTCACCACTTTGGTTCCGTCACAATTTCTATTCTCCCCATTATCCATACCGCTACCCGGTTCCAGTACGTGTTCGCGTACAGGACAACTCGGGTACACCAGCTAAAAACCGTAATTAATCCACAGAGTTAATGGATTATCTAGCTGTTTTAGAACGAGCGACCCCGGTCAGTTATCAACTTGACTGGGGCACAGTTCGGGGTCTGTGCTGGGGAAATCCTGATGATATACAGGTTGTAGCGACTCATGGTTGGCTGGATAACAGTCACAGTTTTTTACCTTTAGCGACCCACTGGCCCTCAGATAAAGGCGGCTTACTGGCTCTTGACTGGCCTGGTCATGGCCACAGCGACCATCGGCCTGTTGGCAGCTACTATCATTTTATCGACTATGCTTATGATTTATGGCATTTGATCCAGCAACAGGGTTGGCAAAATCTGACTTTACTGGGTCATTCCATGGGGGGCTTTGTGAGCAATTTAGTCGCAGCTTTATGCCCGGAGCGTATCCATCGCTTAATCTTAGTTGAAGCTTTTGGCTTGCTGGTTTCTGATGGAACAAACGCGCGCGAGCAGCTAAAGCAAGGTTTCTTAAGCCGACAAAAGTTGCAGACACCGCGCTGGCGCAGTTATGTCGATTTTGATTCTGCAGTCGGGGTTCGTGCCGCTCAGGCGGATTTTTCCGAAGCGCTGGTTAGATTGATTGTTGAGCGAGGTAGTAAACAGGGTGAAGATGGCCGTTGGCACTGGCGTGCAGATGCCAGAGTAAAAACAACATCGGCTTATCGCTTACCCAGTTCGGCAGTGGACGACATCGTAAGCGAACTGACTATGCCGGTTATCGTAGTGCGTGGCAGCGAAGGCTATGACAAGTTAGAGAATGCGTTAGAAAAATGGCAGGATAAAGTATCTGACTTTCGTTGTGTGACGCTAAAGGGCGGACATCACGTACATATGGAACAACCTGAAAAATTAGTTGAACTGCTTGAATCACAGGTTTAGCCGTTGCTAACGACTAGGATTAACTGGTCGGATATGCGATGATTGCGCCACTGAAAATAATGATAAATAGTGAGAGGCGGAGCCTTTTATGGAAAAAATTTGGCTAAAAAATTACCCAGCCGGAGTACCGGAAACGATTGATCCGGATCATTTCGCGTCGTTGGTTGATATACTTGAACAGTCCATTGAAAAGTACCGTGAGAAAACGGCATTCGTTAATATGGACTCGGAGTTGAGTTTCAAAGAGCTGGGTGCGAAGTCTCGTCAATTTGCGGCGTATCTGCAAAGTAAGGGGCTAAAAAAAGGCGATGCAGTCGCTGTTATGATGCCTAACTTGCTGCAATATCCGGTGGCTTTATTCGGTATTTTACGAGCTGGAATGACCGTCGTTAATGTCAACCCGCTTTATACGCCTCGTGAATTAAAACATCAGCTCACTGACTCTCAAGCAAAAGCTCTGGTTATTTTAGAGAATTTTGCGCACACCTACGACAAGATAAAAGACGAAGCGCCGCTTGATTTCGTCATTACCACCCAAATTGGCGATCAGTTACCAATGCATAAACGCTGGTTAGTTAATTTTGTGGTTAAGTACATAAAGCGCATGGTGCCCTCTCATAATGTAAAAGACACCGTTAGCTTAAATCAGGCTATGGCGAAAGGAGCAATGGCTGAGTACCAGCGCCCGGACGTTACGGGCGATGACATCGCGTTCCTTCAGTACACCGGCGGAACAACCGGTGTCGCGAAAGGTGCTATGTTGTCTCACCGCAATATGGTGGCTAATCTGGAACAGGTGTCCGCCTGTATTACCCCGATTATGAGCGACGGTGAAGAAACCATCATTACCGCGTTGCCGCTGTATCACATCTTTGCATTAACGGCGAACTGCCTGACTTTTATTAAGCACGGCGGTAAAAACGTGCTCATCACAAACCCGCGTGATATGCCGAATTTTGTGAAAGAGCTGAATAAGTATCCGTTCTCAATGATTTCAGGTGTTAATACACTGTTTAACGGTCTGCTGAACACCAAAGGCTTTAAAGACGTTAACTTCTCCAATTTGAAGATAGCTCTGGGCGGCGGTATGGCGGTTCAAAGAGCGGTTGCCGAAGAATGGGAACGCGTCACCAAGTCTCGTTTGCTGGAAGGCTATGGCCTAACCGAGTGTGCGCCGGTGGTTACCGTTAATCCGTACGATATCGAATGTTACACGGGCAGCATTGGTTTACCGGTTCCGAGCACTGACGTGCGTATTGTTGATCCTGAAACACGCGAAGAAGTGGCTTTAGGTGAACCCGGCGAGCTGGAAGTCAAAGGCCCGCAGGTTATGGTGGGATATCTTAACCGTCCTGATGCGACTGCTGAGTCGATTAAAGATGGCTGGTTTGCAACCGGTGATATGGCAACGGCTGATGAACGTGGTTACTTCAAAATTGTGGATCGCAAAAAAGACATGATTTTGGTGTCGGGCTTCAATGTTTATCCAAATGAAATCGAAGACGTTTTAGCTGATCATCCGAAGATTCTTGAGTCAGCCGCAATTGGTGTACCGCATGAGTCTTCTGGTGAAGTAGTCAAAGTCTTTATTGTGGCGAAAGATAAGTCACTGACAGAACGGGAAGTTATTGATTTTTCACGCGAAAATATGACCGGGTACAAAGTACCTAAACTGGTCGAATTCCGTGATGAATTGCCGAAGTCTAATGTAGGCAAGATACTTCGCCGCGAGCTACGCGACGAGGAAGACGCTTGACTCTACCTCTGAACCTACCCGAGTCGGTACGCCAGTACCGGCTCGTTATCACAACGCAGGAACTAGACGATCTTTGTCAGCAAGCTAGGGAATCTGGTTGGTTTGCTATTGACTCAGAGTTTGTACGTGAACGAACTTACTACGCTCAGTTAGGGCTTTTGCAAATTTATGCCAACGGCACAACCGCCGTTGTTGATCCTCTCGCTGATATTGATTTAGAGCCGTTATGGCAATTGATTGCAGATGACTCAGTTGAAACCGTTCTGCATGCCGGTGGTGAGGATATTGAGCTGTTCTTCCAGCAAAGCGAAGGTCGACAACCCAAGCGTATTTTTGACAGCCAGATAGCCGCAGGCTTTTGTGGGCTTGGTGGCTCTATGGGATACGCCCGTTTGGTCGATGCGTTATTTGATGGGGTTGAGCTGGATAAGAGCTTGTCTCGCACCAACTGGCTCAAACGTCCGTTAAGTGAAGAGCAGTTAGATTATGCTGCCGCTGACGCCAGTTACTTAGCCGTGATGTATCCGTATCTTAAAGCTTTGTGTGAAGAAAAAGGTTGTCTGGAGATTGTGTACGAAGAGTCGCAAATTCAGGTACGTAAACGCACACAAAGTTGGCCAGATGATTTGCTGTATTTAGGCGTGGGTAATGCCTGGCAGTTAAATGCACGCCAGCTGGGCGCACTTAAAATTCTGACGCCATGGCGTTTGCATAAAGCGCGCGAGCGGGACATCCCTCTGGGTTTTATAGCCAAAGACGGCGTGCTACTTGAACTGGCCCGCAGAATGCCCCAAAGCGACGATGAGCTAAGCCGAATTTCTGACTTAGCGCCCATGTCACGCAAGTATTCTGGGCGGGATATTATTCGCTGTATTCAGCAAGCCAAACAAGTGCCTGAGTCTGAACTACCGGAAACCCTTGAGCGCTTAGACGATATGGAAGGCTATAAACCGACTTTTAAAGCGATTAAAAAAGTGGTGTCTGAACTTGCCGAAAGATTGCAGGTACCGGCATCTTTGGTCGCTTCTCGTAAGCAAATTAACGACCTTATTAACTTTCATTGGCAGTATTCAACGCAGCAACAACAGCGTTTGCCGCAACCAGACTTAATGGTGGGTTGGCGTAAGCAAGCAATTGGGGCAGAATTACAGGCTATAATTGGTTAACATAGAGGTTGTTAACCAATAGTGCGCCCAGCCCTTATTCAGGAGAACTGCCATGCTGTGTGATGTTTATCGCAGCTTAAAGAAAGCCGATACCTACCTTTATTTGCCTCACGGTAATGAATTCACAGAAGTACCTGACGTTTTGTGTGAACAGTTTGGTCGTGCCGAGAAGGTTTTAACAATTAACCTTGCTGGGCGTGAACAGTTGGCCCGCTTAACGGTCGAAAAGTTACAGGAACATTTGCATAACGATGGTTTCTATTTGCAGTTGCCACCGAAACGAGAGGAACTTCAATGTTGATGAATACAATAAAAGTGACAGCACTGGCTTTTTGTTTGGCTTCTTCATTTGCGCTTAGTGTGCCGGCTTTTGCCTATCAAGAAGGTGATGAAAAAGCGGATAAAAAAACTGAGGAAGTTAATCAACAGTTTGCCACCTACGTTGAAGCTCTGAAAGCAGAGGCCATTGAAAGCGGTTATAAGCAAGACACCTTAGATAAAGCTTTTGCCAAAGTGAAGTACTACGAACGAGCGGTAGAGCTTGATAAGAATCAGCCGGAGTTTAAGCTCACGCTGGATACTTATTTGCCCCGCGCCGTTCCTGAATGGAAAGCCGACAAGGCACTGGAAAAATACAACGAGCACAAAGAGCTGCTTGAAAAGGTTGGCAAAGAGTACGGCGTGCAGCCGCGCTTTATCGTCGCGCTATGGGGTATTGAAACCAACTTTGGTTCGTTCACTGGCGGTTTTGATGTGGTTTCGGCTTTAACCACGCTGGCATTCGATGGCCGTCGCGAAGCGTTTTTCAAAAAGCAGCTTTGGGAAGCCTTGACCATTATTGAGGAAGGGCACATTGCGCCCGAGCAAATGAAAGGCTCCTGGGCTGGCGCTATGGGACAAACTCAGTTTATGCCCAGCTCCTTTATGAGTTACGCCGTGGATTACGACAACGACGGCAAAAAAGACATTTGGGGCAGCTATCCTGACGTTTTTGCCTCTGCCGCTAATTACTTAAGCTCGGTTGGCTGGAAAGACGACGTAACCTGGGGACGTCAGGTGCAACTGCCGGAAGGCTTCGATGAGTCTCTGGCCGGTCTGGATACCAAGAAAAAACTGGCCGAGTGGGCCGATTTAGGGATTACTCGTTTCGACGGCTCTGAATTACCAACGCGTGACGACATTGTTGCATCAATAGTGATTCCTGATGATAACGAAGGCCGTGTTTATCTGGCTTATGCTAACTACGATGCGTTAATGCGCTGGAACCGTTCACATTACTTTGTGGCGGCAGTGGGCTATTTGTCCGACCGCATTCGCTTTCCAAGGTAATGACTTGTCGGCATTGATGAAATGGTATGAGCAGCCACTGCATACGCTGAGTCACGCACAATGGGAAGCCTTGTGCGATGGCTGTGGGCAGTGCTGCTTAAATCAGCTGCAAGACGAAGAAGATAATCTGTATTCTACTGACGTTGCCTGTCGGTTACTTGATACTGACACCGCATGTTGCACTGACTACGCTCACCGCAGCGAACGCGTACCCGCCTGTGTTACTTTAACCCCCGATAACCTCGACGATGTTTATTTTATGCCTGCCAGCTGTGCTTACCGGCTGCGAGCAGAAGGGCAGCCTTTGCCGGAATGGCACCCGCTAAGGCATGAGGGCAGTAAAGAGCCCATGAAAAAAGCCGGCTATCATGTCGCCGGCCATTGTGTCAGTGAAACGAAGTTTAAGGGTGATCTGGAGGACAGAATAGTCACCTGGCCCTTATCTTAAAAAAGAGCCTTTCATTATTTACGGTAAAGCACCAGCCCGTCTTTTTTCGTAAACGATGCAATAACGTGGCAAACCGTTACAATAATACCGATGAGCAGCAAGCCCGCGAAAATTACCGTCATCCAGCCAGGCATACCCAAGCCCAGCCATTGCCAGTCAATATCACCGCATAAACCGGGAGCCGCAAATAGCCCAGGCATCCATTCGTGCAGCGGCGCCCAATTAGGGAAGTTCGGTGCACTTTCACAGACGGCAAAAAACGCGTTTTTCGAGGTTTGTAAGTCCCAGTGATCGTAAGCAATTAACAAACCTTCGTAACTGCTGTAAAGCCAGCCAATTAAAGCTGCCCAGCGAGTTAACCAGAAGCCGGAGCCGAATAGGCCCACAATAGCGGCCAGGCCAATACCTAAAACTGCCATACGCTGGTACACGCATTTTACGCAGGGTTCTAAGTTAAGAACCATCTGGAAATATAACGCTGCCGCTAACAGTCCCGAACATCCTAAAAACAGCAATAACCAGGCAAAAGGTTTGTTAGGCCACTGACCTACAGATAGCATGGTGATTTTCCTTAAGAAACTGTAAAAACGTAGAAACCATACCCAAATCACTGAGTGTTGTCGATATAAAGCCAGAAGTTATCTTGTCCGACCTCACAGAAGGCTGCTAGAATCGCTCTATTAGTTAGTACACAGGCGGGAATATGATAATAAAAGCTAAAAGCCCGGCGGGTTTTGCCGAGGAGTACATCGTAAAATCTATCTGGAACGGGCATTTTGCACCGGGCACTATCCTACCCGCAGAGCGTGAACTGTCTGAACTTATTGGTGTGACACGAACCACCCTGCGTGAAGTACTGCAGCGCCTGGCCCGCGACGGTTGGCTGACCATCCAGCACGGTAAACCCACCAAAGTGAACAACTTTTGGGAAACTTCCGGCCTGAATATTTTAGAAACCCTGGCGCGCCTGGACGAAGACGGCATGCCCGAGTTAGTGGATCAACTGCTGTCTGCACGAACCAATATTAGCGCCATTTATATTCGCGCCGCTATTCGTCATAACCCGCAGCGGGTCATCGAGTTGTTAGAGCCCACTAGCGAGCTGGAAGACAACGAAAAAACTTTTGCCGAGTTCGATTACCAGTTAAACCACGACTTAGCTATGGCCTCCGGCAACCCCATTTATGTGCTGGTACTAAACGGCTTTAAAGGCCTGTACGCACGTATTGGACAATATTACTTTTCATCATCAGAAGCCCGCCAGCTGGCGCGAGATTATTACGCTGACTTAATTGCTGTGGCACGCGAAGGCGACTATAACGAGTCCGTAAACCTGGTTCGACGCTACGGTTACGAGTCCGCTGAAATTTGGCATGGCCTGCGTGGTGATATGCCGGATGATTTGGTGGATTGATGAGGCTGGTTTTGCGCCCCCTCCGGTAGAATGCAATTCATTTTATTGATAATGCCTGGTGATTCTTAATGAATTGCCAGGCATTTTTGTTGTCCTTGGTTTACAGGATAATTTCCAGCTTCTACCTATTGCTTCAAGCAGATTTACTCGTTTGAACTACTTTATTGTTGTGTTTCTTTTTTAACCAATTTAATGTCAATTAGATACATCAATTGTGTCGATTGATATTGAGTGTTGCTTGAAAGAAAATGTTAGTAGAGTTCAAAATGTAACTGTGGAGGCGATTATGAAACTAGGCTGCTTTTCAATTAGTTTGGCTGTGAAAGACTTGGAAAAATCGAAAGCGTTCTACGAAAAAATTGGATTCGAAGTGTTTGCCGGTGAAGAGTCTCATGGTTATTTGATAATGAAGCATGGGGACACAAATATTGGCCTATTCCAGGGTATGTTTGAAAAGAATATACTGACCTTTAATCCTGGATGGAATCAAGATGCTGAAAGTGTAGATTCTTTTGATGATGTACGTCAGTTGCTTGAGAGATTTAAGTCTAAAGGTATAGAGATAGCTGAAGATTCTATTACTGGAGCAGAAGGTCCGTCGAGCTTCTCGGTTATTGATCCAGATGGAAACCCTATTCTTATAGATCAGCATGTATAGCGACACTAAGACATGTGAGTGGACTTCCCAGGCTTTGCTAAACAGCTTTGTATGCTCGGAGAAAACATGAGAAGTATTATTGTAGCAACATTTATATTCATTCTATCAGCCTGGGCCTTTGCGGCGGATGGTGATGTAGGGAGCCAAGCAGAGTCGCAAGAACAATGTCTTAGCCAATCGGAAAGGGAAAGGTTGCTCAATCTTGACGAAAACGCTTTCGATCAAGACCTCTCTGGCAGTGGTTGGCGAGGTATAGCCGGTAAAACTGGCTGCAAAATAGCTGCCGCTAATCTGATTAGAGATTATCGCAAACGCCACGGATTAAAGAAGGCGATAATTTTTTGGCATGAAGGACAAGTGCGAGCTATGGGAAATGACTACATCTCAGCCATTAAATTATTTGAAAAAGCGAAGAAACCCCAAAAGCAAAATATAGCCGGGTGGAATGAGTATGTTGAGGCGTCAATTGCTTTTTTGAAAAGAAATAGACATGAGCTGGTGTTGGCACGTCAAGCATTATCGACCGTAAAAGCTCCGTCAGAGTTTGATGTACAAGACGGTGTATTTGAAATCCCTAATAATTCCGGTAAGCCGTTTAAAATGAGATGGCCTCCAAACATTGATGTTGTTGATGGTCTTATCAATTGTTTTGAGGAAAGTTATCGTTATGCATATGGCGATCCTGCTTGTAAACCAGCTCCACCAGACTAATAGGACGTAGTAACCTTTTCGAAAACTGCTGCTAGGCCTCGCGATAGTTTAGCTGCCTATGCGTATGGTGACACCGCGGAAGATAGCGACATGCTTAGCATTGCAACCAATCCATATTACAGGTGGCAGGAAGTCGATAAGTCAGTACCGCCATTTTAATAAAAGCCTAAATTTTAACCACTGCCTGCCGATAACCAGCTACGGGCTATACTAAAATCAAGTGGTAGCCGACTTTTCAGGAACAACATCATGTCAATTATCTCAGGCAATGGCACTTCTGTATCGGGCGTTGGTAAGCAAAACGCCAATAGCGTAAAAGCGGATGACAACCGTGAGACGAAAGAAGCTTCACCAAATTCCAAACAAGCACAAAACGCCGCTATTTTGCGTGCTCACGAGAGAGTATCGCTGAGTGGTAACAACGACGCATTCAGCTTGCTGTACAAAACCGCACTGGAAGGTATTAACGCGGAGCTCGAGCCGGTAATGGGCAAAAATGCGGTGAAGAAAACCTATGAGTCCGACACCGATACTTCTCCCAAGGCGACGGCGGATCGCATTGTTTCTTTTGCGACCAACTTTTATAGCCGTTATAAAGAGATGAATGCGGGCGAGTCCGAAGAAGAAACGCTGAATAAATTCATGGAAATGATCAGCGGTGGTATCGAAACGGGCTTTAAAGGCGCAAAAGATATTCTTACCAGCTTCCAGGTGTATGAAGGTGATGTTGAAAGCGATGTCGACAAAACCTATGAACTGGTCATGAAAGGGCTGGATAACTTTCGTGAAAAAATGTTGGAACTGGCTGCCAAGTCAGAAGAGTCTGATAGTAACGCTGAGGGCTAACCTCAGCGTTCTTACCGGCGGTTACCTCTCATCTGCCATATTGTATAGTTTTTTGTTGTATTTTGTTGTTTCCCCATTTAATCTCAAGTACTTAAGTAAATAGTAATTTGCCTATTCCGCATTCAGGGAGAAGAAAATATGAAAAAAATTCTAGGAGTGGTGTGTGCCTTTTTACTGGCTGGATGCACATTGACGAATTATTCAGATATTGAGAAAAGTGAGGCAGAAATCAGCAATCTCAAAGTTGAGGAAATTGGTAAAGCAGGAAGTAAGATACATAAGCTTGAGGTTGAATTTGATTACACCATTAAAGACTACAAAGACGCTCCTAATCTATATACCTGTTCAGTCTTGTTTGCGGTTTCAGGCACTCGAATGGTTTCAATTACCAAGGGGCGGAACTCATGCATAATTGACTCTGAAAATGGTTTTGTATCAGTGCTGTGGGACACGCCTTTCTCAAGCCGCGCCGGTTACAGAAGAAAAGATTTGAAAGAAATGAAGATACCGCTTAAGTTCCATGTAGCTATACACCAGAAAGAAAGTAGCAGGGCAAATACCATCATAGGAATGAGTGAAGCGCTTTATCTAAACCCAAGAATATAATAGACGTATTAAACTGCGCTGAGAGCTAGTTGCAGCGTTTTGATAGGGCGGGAACGAAGTATGACTGTCGCAGGCTGGCCTGTTATGGCGCGGCCCATTGATTCTGTCGTCGGATAGGCAAAACTGGGCCTTATTCCCGTTAGGGCAAGGCCAGTAATGTTGTGATATATGAGTTTGCGCCCAAGCTCGATATATTGCGTGATGGTACCAACGGCGCACCACCCATGCACCCCGATATGAAGCTCGGCAGACTCCTTGTTAATTACTCAGCGCTGACACCCACTTCCATAGCAACGCGTTCAGCGTCCGGTGAATCAACCTCTTTAGGCTCCAGAATGCGGACTCGATCAGCTGCTATAGCTGCATCTGCGTCTGCATTAACTAAGGCGTCACGTACCGCTTCGGCGCGAGCATTGGCTATAGCTTTGAGCTCAGAGTCTGTAATTGTTTGCGCCTCAATAACTTTTTCAGCTAAATGGTTTCGATAGGCCAGAGCATCGAAGTCTGTTTCATGGGTCGCCTCACTCTGTTGCTCCCTGAAACGCGCTTTTACCGTTTCCAGTTCTGTCTCCGGGTAATGAGTAGTAAACATTGCCTCTACAATGTCCTGGTTTGCCTCACTGGTCAGGCTTGAGTTCGCTATTCCCCGGGCTTGTTCAGCAAGCTTTTGCTGGAGGGCTTCTTTAGCTTTGTTCTGTTTCAGAGGTGGGCTGTCAAAGCCTTTGTTGAACGGGCCTGCTAACTCCAGAACCAGTTGAGATCGCTGCTTCAGAGCCTCACGGAGCCTGGATATTCGTTGTCGCTGCGGCGGACTCAGGTCAGAGCGGCCTGGCAGGAACTCCACTCGACCAAGCTCTTCCGAGCCTGCGCCGACAAGGTTTGCTAAAAAGCTGAAAGGCGCGGTAACCACAGAGGTAATGGCGTTACTCACGGCCTGTTGAGTCACTTTGCCGAAATCGAATTGAGGGTTGCCTACATCTCCGCTCACTGGCAGCGTCAGATCAATCACGCCATCGCTGTCCTGTAGCAGGGCTATGGCAAGGTCTAGTGGCAGATCCATGGCGTCGCTGGAAGCCATTTTTTCGCCGAGTTTCAAGTCATGAAGCAGTAAGTTGTTTTTGCCATCGAGTTGGCTCTCATCAACGCTGTAGTCGAGGTCAAGATCCATAGTTCCGCCCGCAATTTTACGACCGGCGAAGTTCACGGTGTAAGGCGAGTATTCCGGAATCTGTAGGTTGCGGAAACTCAGGTTTATATTGGTCTGGCGGGTAGGGTGCCAGGCGTGTACGGAACCGTCGACACGCGCCGAGCCATACTCTGCCACCTTACCTTCCAGTTTAACCCTGGCTGGTTCAGCCGATTGGGAGCTTAAGGTTGATACCTCTCCGTTTAATGCATGGATGCGGGTTGAGAAGGGCAGCGGCAACGAATTATCGGTAAAGTGGAGATTGCTGTCGGCCAGCTCAATAGCTTCAATGGTGATACTGAATGGGTCGGCGTCCTTGCTTTCAGTGGCGTCAGTCGCTTTTGGAGACTGAGTGACGAGTTGCCCAAAGTTAGTGGTTTTGTCGTCGTTAATAACGACCCGGCCAGACAGATCTTCAATGATAATGGGAGTGGCCTCAATGCGTTTATCTTTGAGGCTGAGGTCGAGTTGTTGAGTTTCAAGACTCTGCCAGCCGATGAGAGGCTCATCCTTGGTACCCTCTCTTACGCTGAGCGAGTTAATACCGGCAGACCCCTGCAAGGAAAAGGGTTGCTGTGCATCTGCTTGTATTTGCCCATTCAGAGTCAGGGTTCCGCTATCAAGCCGTACGCCTATGAATTGCTGCAGGTAGGGTTCGGCCTGCATCAGTGCCAGCTCTTTAATGCTGGTGCTGCCTTCCAGAGCAAAGGTTGGCAGCACCTGAAGTTGACCGTCGAAGTTGAGTTGGCCGCCTTTTTTGAACCGGGCGTCCAGGCGTACCGGAAAACTCGCATCTTTTTGCAGCGTGAAGTCTTTTACAGACAGTCCGACAGCCTGCAATGCCAGCGACACGTGTTTCGGTTTGTTCTCGTTTTTTAAGTTGTCGGTGAAGTGTAAAACACCGCCTTCGATAATCAGTGTGTGAATCTGTATGGCTGGCAGTTGAGTTGACTCACTTTCTTTCGATTCTGTGCCTGCATTCTCGGCGGCTAACCGCGAGAAGCGGGTTTCGCCCGAGACAAAGCGTTCTTCCTGAATAGTCGGTTTGTCGAGCTGGATGGTTTCGAAGCTCCAGGCTGTGTTGGTGATACTCGCCCAGGTGAGATCGACGAACAAACGCTCCCAGCCAAGCAACTGTCGCTCATCGACGTCGTCCAGTTCAAGGCCGTTGATTTGCAGTGTCAGGGTGTAGGGGTTGGTTTGTACTGACTCTATGCGAAGTTCACGGTCAAAATCTTCCTTTGCGGTATCCACCGCGACGTACTGAATAATCCACGGCAAAGCAAAAAAGCCGAATAAGGTGTACAGAACAACCAGTACAAGCAGCCAAAAACGAATTCTACGTGGCGAGGCCCATTGGTTTTTCAGATAGCTACCGAACCGATGTAATGTACCGCTGTGCATAAATTGGCCTCTATTTTAATTAACACTATGCACAGTGTAGACGTCTCAGTATTCAGCGTCACTCTTCACGCTAAAGGTTAAAGTGATAGCTGTAGTGTTTATTGTGTTAATTGAACAATAGGTCTATAACTAATTTCAATATGGCAATATTGGAGCTCAAAGAGCAACAATATAGGGGGCAATATGAAACTGATCGTATTGGCTGTTTTATCAACAGTTGTTGCTGGATGTACGAGTGCACCAACTGATCTTAGTGTCGATGCAAGCACAGCGAAGACATTTTCTGTGAAGAAGATTACTGACAGTGGTAAGTCGACGAAACAACTCGATCAAGAGAATCAAGAATTGATCGAGGCAAAGCTCGCCGAAGTTCTGAATTTTTGTCTTCCCCGTTTATCAGGCTATGAACAAAAATCTGCGAATCAGGCAAGAATGGCGTACTGGCTTTCAATGAGTGGGTTATTAGCGGGTTCAGTAGCGGTGCCTGCATTAGCGGCGGCGAGTCCTAGCGCAAATGCGGCCTGGGTTGCTGGTTTAGGCGGTTGGGCTGGCGCTACAAACTTTGCCGGTCAGGCTTTGAAGGAGTCCGGATTAAGCGGTTCTGCAATCGCGCAAACCAGAAACGAGATTATCCGCGGTGTGACTGATCAGATTGAAGCTGCAAGTGACGGAGCAAAGACGTTTGAAGAGAGAAGAAATGCTCTTATGAAGGCACGAGCTTCTTGTGTAATGTACGAAATTGCCGTTCCGACTATTCCTTCGAACGCGTAGAGCCTGCAAAGAACCTATTACTCTGTTGGGGCCGCAATACCTTGGTTAATTGGCGTGCAACTGTAATAATGATGTCGAACTAGCTTTCAAGGAGTCTTCCATGTGTAATCGGATTTATACGTTGCTTACGGTTTTTCTTTTCGGGCTGACGGCCTCTGCTTTAGCTGATGATCACGCCCCCAAGTACGATGCACGGTTGAGTGATTACGCTTACCCCTTTGAGGTTCAGACCTTTGAATTTGACAGCCAGCGACAGAAACTGGAAATGGCCTACATGCATTTGCCTGCCCAAGACGGACAGCCAACCGTGTTACTGTTACATGGCAAGAACTTCGCTGCGGACTATTGGAAAGAAACAGCCAATTATCTTCATGAGAAAGGCTACGGAGTAGTCATGCCGGACCAGATCGGTTTTGGTAAATCTTCTAAACCGGAACATTATCAATTTTCGTTCGAAGCCCTGGCTAATAACACTAAGGCGTTATTAAAGTCTGAGGGTATTGAACAAGTGATTGTTATGGGTCATTCCATGGGTGGAATGCTGGCTACTCGCTATGCGCTGAACCATTCCAGCAGTGTTGAGAAACTGGTGTTAGTTAACCCGGTTGGCCTGGAAGACTATCTGCGCTATGTGGAATACAAAGACCCTGCTTTCTTTTACGAGAACGAGCAGGGCAAAACCATTGATAAAGTTCGAGCTTATCAGAAGAAAAACTATTATGACGGCAAATGGTCTGAAGATTACGAAGCCCTGACTGAAATTCATGCAGGTTGGATAAACGGAGATGACTGGGATTTGGTTGCGTGGAATAACGCGCTGACCTACGACATGATTTTTACCGGCAATGTGTCGAACGAGTTTGATCAATTGACGGTGCCAACCCATTTAATTCTGGGAACCCGCGACACCACCGGGCCTGGCCGCGGCTGGAAAAAAGAAGGCATGGATTATCAACTGGGCCGCTACGACCAACTGGGTGAAATTGTGCTTGAACAGATTCCTGATGGTTATTTGTATGAGCTAGAGGGCATTGGCCACATGCCACAGTTTGAAGCTTTTGATCGCTATCGCGAGCAGTTGGATAAGATTTTCGAGTAACAACGGAGCCTCTGCGTGGCTTCATCGTTTTGGCACGTTAGTGTGCGTTAATGGAAAATAAATTATGGCACTACTTTCGATTTCTATTGGGTCAATATTCTTTTTAGCCGCGATAACGTGGGTGGTTTTTGTTGCGGTTAATGATCAGAATGGAAGTCCTGCCTTTGGGTTTATGCTTGCACTTTTTCCAATGATTTTAAGTCTGATTCTTGTCGTACCAAGTACACTCTACCGAGCGGTCTTTGTTGTTAAAAGCAGGCCCAGACAAACGACGCGTGAAAAGGTTATATTAGCTGCGGGAATAGTGATAACCGTCCTTTTTATTGGGGCTGTTATTAAACTCGTATTCGCATAAAAAAGGCGCCTTCCGGCGCCTTCCTATTTCGCTCACAAGTTTGCCTTAGGCAAAGTTCTTGTTTACGAAGTCCCAGTTTACCAGCTTCCAGAAAGCTTCTAAGTAGTTAGGACGAGAGTTACGGTAGTCGATGTAGTAAGCGTGTTCCCAAACATCAACGGTCAACAGAGCTTCTACGCCGTCGTGCGCGACAGGAGTATCTGCATCGTCAGTGTTCAGTAAATCGACTGAACCGTCAGATTTTTTCACTAACCAAGTCCAGCCAGAACCAAAGTTACCAGCAGCGCTTGCGTTGAACTCTTCTTTAAACTTGTCGAAAGAGCCAAATTTTGCGTTGATAGCTTCTGCTATTGCGCCAGTTGGTTCGCCACCGCCATTCGGGCTTAAGCAGTTCCAGTAGAAGGTGTGGTTCCATACCTGTGCGGCGTTGTTGAACAGGCCGCCTTTTTCAGACTTGATGATGTCTTCCAGAGACTTGCTCTCAAGGTCGGTACCTTTAACGGCGTCGTTCAGCTTGCTCACATAAGTGGCGTGATGCTTACCGTAGTGGTATTCCAGAGTCTCTTCTGAAATATGTGGTGCCAGAGCGTTTTTCTCGTATGGAAGAGCCGGTAGTTCAAATGCCATAATTTTTCTCTCCGTTCTTTTGAGTACAAATATGTGACTCGCACGTCAAAGCGTGCAAGTTCTTTCTTGTTATACCTTACGATATATAGGGCTGACTGGTTCGCTTTTCAAGGAAATCTTTCAATTTAGGACAAAACTTTATAGGCTGTGCTAAAATACCTGAGTGTTTTAATCAACCATTATATTAAGCAGAGGTGTTATGGAAACGGTTGACAGAATTAAGCAGCAAATCGAAGAAAACCCAATCCTGTTATACATGAAAGGCTCTCCGAAGTTGCCTAGTTGTGGTTTCTCTTCACAGGCATCACAGGCTTTAATGGGCTGTGGTCAGGCGTTTGCTTACGTCGATATCCTGCAGAACCCGGATATTCGTGCAGAACTGCCTAAATACGCAAACTGGCCAACCTTCCCGCAGCTGTGGGTTGAAGGTGAATTAGTCGGCGGTTGTGATATTATTATGGAAATGTTCCAGAACGGTGAGCTGCAAGAGCTGGTTTCTGGCGTTGCAGAACGGCACCCAGAGCCGTCAGCTGAATAATTCGCCTTCAGCGGAATAAAGTTTAAGCAAACAGTAGACAATCTGTAGTGAAATTAGTGGATTCCCTTGTTTTTTTATTTAGGCATCCCCATCACTACAGGTGAAGCTTTAACACTCAACATTAAATGGAGAGAATCGATGTCTGTATTAGTAGGTCGTAAAGCACCTGATTTTACTGCAGCAGCAGTACTGGGTTCAGGTGAAATTGTTGAAGATTTTAAACTGTCAGACGCTATCAAAGGCAAAAAAGCTGTTGTTTTCTTCTACCCGTTGGACTTCACTTTCGTATGTCCTTCAGAGCTAATCGCATTTGATAAACGCTTAGACGAGTTCAAAAAGCGTGGCGTAGAAGTTATTGGTGTTTCAATTGACTCTCAGTTTACTCACAGCGCATGGCGTAACACGTCAACTGACGCTGGTGGTATCGGTCAGGTGAAATACCCATTGGTTGCTGACGTTCGTCACAGCATTTGTAAAGCGTACGACGTTGAACACCCAGAAGCGGGTGTTGCATTCCGTGGTTCATTCTTAATTGATGAAGACGGTATGGTTCGTCACCAGGTCGTTAACGACTTGCCATTAGGCCGTAACATCGACGAGATGCTGCGTATGGTTGACGCACTGAACTTCCACCAGAAGCACGGCGAAGTTTGCCCTGCAGGCTGGGAAGAAGGTAAAGAAGGCATGAAAGAAAACGCAGAAGGTGTTGCTTCTTACCTGTCTAAAAACGCTGACAAACTGTAAGCGTTCACTGAATCGAAAAAGCCGCTCGTTTGAGCGGCTTTTTTTATGTCTGAATTTTGTGTTCGGGTTAACTTTTATCCTGACGAGATTCCGGCGGCCAGCCACCGAGTTCTTTCCAGCGGTTAATCATCCAGCAGTAGAGCTCTGCGGTGCGTTCGGTGTCGTATAAGGCTGAGTGTGCTTGTTTGCTGTCAAACTCAATACCGGCGGCCTGGCACGCTTTAATCAATACGGTTTGTCCTAAGGTCATTGACGCCAGCGAGGTGGTATCAAAACTGACAAAAGGGTGAAATGGATTGCGCTTTAGGTTTGCTCGTTCGGCGGCGGCCATAACAAAACCGTGATCAAAGTTTGAGTTGTGTCCAACCAGAACCGAACGCTGACAACCCGCCGCCTTCTGAGCTTTACGAATGGGCTTGAAAAGCTCACGCAGCGCTTCGCCTTCTTCTACGGCACCGCGTAGCGGGTTGTGCGGATCAATGCCATTGAAGTCGATAGCCGCCTGTTCAATGTTGGCACCTTCGAATGGTTGTACATGGTAATGCACAGAATCTACAGGTTTTAACAGACCATCGTCATCGAAATCCAGCAAGACCGCAGCTATTTCCAATAACGCATCGGTTTTTGCGTTAAAGCCCGCTGTTTCGACATCGACGACGACCGGCATGTATCCGCGAAAACGTTGTTTCATAAGCGAGTTAGAGCTGTCTGACATAGAATTTCCGTCGTGTTTTAAAGGTAACGCTATTATGCCAAAGATCATCACGCTCTGCTTGCAGAAATACTAAAGCAACAGCAATGCGTGCCGATAACAGACGTATCAGAAATAAATCAGGGGCGCTTATGAAAAATTGGCCGATGTTGACTGCTGTTTCAGCTTCTGTGCTGCTATCAATTGGGCAGGCGCAGGCAAACTCAGTCAGGCACTACAGTGCAAACCTGGATAACTCCGCGTGGCAGGTAAGCGAAGAAAACCGTTTAGCCTGTGAAATGGAGCATGAAATTCCTCGTTACGGTAAGGTACGTTTTCAAAGCGAAGCAAGTAAAGAGCTCAATTTACGTATGAAAATGGAAATGCGTAAGTTACCGGACAGCTACGGTGTGTCTGCCATAGAATCGGTGCCGCCACGCTGGCAGCCAGGCGAGTCCAGTTACCGTATTGGTAACATGAAACTCTATAAGCAGTTTGATGGCGAGCTGCAGAAGCAACTGGCTTGGACATTATTGAGCGAGCTGGAAAAAGGGCGTTACCCGACGTTCTTTTACAATGACTGGTATAACAATCGTGATGAAGTTGCTGTCTCTCTTTCTTCGGTAAATTTCCGCCGTGCTTACGATGACTTTATGAGTTGTGTTAATGCGCTATTGCCGTTCAGTTTTGACGACATAGCCTACACCGTGCTGAACCACGAAGCTGAAAGCGAAAAGCTGACAGTTGCGTCACAGCGTAAGTTAAAACAAATTAGTGACTACCTTCAGGTGGATAACGATTTAGAGTTGGTGTTAGTGGATGCTTATACCGATTCGCTTGGCGCACGAGGCCCGAACAAAGAGCTAACCGAAGAGCGGGCAAAAGAAATTCAGCAGTTTTTCGTTGAACGTGGCATAAACGCGGAGCGCATCAGAACCGTTGCTCACGGTGAAGACCGAGCGATTAAGTCGAATGACAACGAGTTAAATCGCCAGATCAACCGCCGCGTTGTTGTGCAGCTCAGTAAGCCATCCATGATTGAGCTGTAACAGGCTCAATCGCTGGTCTTATCCTTAAATTCACACAAATCTTCAATGACGCATGAGCCACACCGTGGCTTACGGGCTATGCAGGTATAACGTCCGTGCAAAATTAACCAGTGGTGCACATCGACTTTAAACTCAGCCGGCACCACTTTTATCAGCTTTTCTTCCACTTCTTTAACGTTCTTGCCCGGGGCCAGTTTGGTGCGGTTAGATACCCGGAAAATGTGTGTGTCGACCGCAATAGTGGGCCAACCGAAAGCGGTATTTAATACGACGTTTGCGGTTTTGCGGCCAACCCCGGGCAGTGCTTCCAGTGCGGCTCTGTCTTCCGGTACTTCGCCACTGTATTCTTCCACCAGAGTTTTGCAGGTTTTGTAGGCGTTCTCGGCTTTGGAGTTAAACAAACCGATGGTTTTTATGTAGTCTTTTATACCGTCAACGCCAAGAGCCAACATGTCTTCTGCTGTGGGCGCTGCCGGGAACAGTTTGCGTGTGGCTTTATTAACACCCACGTCGGTTGCCTGAGCGGATAACAGCACAGCAATCAGTAGCTGGAATGGCGAACCATATTCAAGTTCCGTTGTGGGGTTCGGGTTGTTGTCCCGTAATCTGCTTAAAATTTCGTAACGCTTGTTTTTATTCATAGTCTGTCATTTTTGTTAGGCGGTGACACGGGCGCGGGTAACGGTTTTCTTCTCCGCGCGAGCGCTTCGTACGGCGTCAATTTTGTTTTTAAGGGCAATGATAAAGCCCATACCGATAAAGGCTCCAGGTGGCAGTATGGCCAGCAGGAGAGGGTAATTGACGGTAAATAGCTCAATCCGTAACTGGGCAGCCCATTCACCCAGCAGCAACTCTGCGCCGTCAAACAGGGTACCGTTGCCGATAATTTCACGCATTGCACCCAATACCACCAGCACTAAAGCGAAACCAACCCCCATTGCCAGCCCGTCGAAGGCGGCGCGTTGCCACGGATTTTTAGAGGCGTAAGCTTCGGCGCGGCCAATAATGGCGCAGTTGGTAACAATTAACGGAATGAAAATGCCCAGCGACTGATAAAGCTGGAACACGTACGCATTCATCAGCAATTGAATAATGGTCACAAAGGTGGCGATAACCATGACAAACACGGGTATACGAATTTCTGAAGGCACAAATTGACGTACTAAGGACACCGTAATATTTGAGCCAACCAGAACGAATAAGGTCGCTAAGCCCAGCCCCAGGGCATTGGTGACTGAAGCGGTAACCGCCAGTAAAGGACATAAGCCTAATAACTGCACTAATGCCGGGTTGTTGTCCCACAAACCTTGTTTCGTTAAGTGTTGATATTCGTTCATTGTTGGCCCTCCTGACAGTGAGGCAAGTCGGCGTTAAATAACACATCGGCTTGTTGCTGAAGCTTCAATGTGGCTCGTTTTACCGCTGAAATGACCGCACGAGGGGTGATGGTTGCTCCAGTAAACTGATCAAACATGCCACCGTCACGCTGAACTGCCCAGCGAGTATCGTCCTCACCGCGAATTCGCTTTTCCGCAAAGCTTTTTATCCAGTTACTTTTTTCCACGTCTATTTTGTCACCTAACCCGGGGGTTTCTTTATGACGTAGAGTTCTTACGCCAAGAACTTCGCCGTTGGGTTTAATCGCCAGTAGTAAATGAATGGCGCCAGAATAGCCATCGGGGGCCACAATTTCTGCCGCCAGCGCAGTGGGGGTTCCGTCTACCCAGGCTCGGTATAAGGGCTGTGCCTTACGGGTGCCCAGCGCAGGATCTTCCAGCAAGCGGCATGACTGATATAAATCGTTATCATGCAGGGCTGGCGGGATTAATTGGTTTAAGGTTCGCAATACCTGTTGTTGCTGTTGTTTCTCAATTTTATCTTCTGTAAGCAGTTGTACACCGATAACCAAAGACGTAGCAATAACAGCAAAAGCCGCTAACAATAACCCATTTTTTTGCATACTGTTAAAGGTCATATCAGTCTCCGTGGCCGTAAACAACAGGCCGCGTATAACGGTCTATGAGAGGGACACACATATTGGCGAGCAACACCGCAAAAGCGACCGCGTCGGGGTAACCACCCCAACTGCGAATGACAAAGATTAAAAAGCCAATCAGCAAGCCAAAAATAACTCGCCCACGGTTAGAGGTCGCGGCTGATACCGGGTCGGTTGCAATAAAGAAGGCACCTAACATGGTTGCTCCGCTTAAGGCATGAACGATAGGTCCGGGCATCAAATCGGGCGCAAAAATATGCGCGATAAAAGCGGGGATGCAAAGGCCCCCCAAAAAACCAAGCGGGATGTGCCAACTGATAATACGCTGCTGAATCAACAGTAAACCGCCAACTAAAAAGCCCAGATTGATCCACTGCCAGCCGGCTCCGGCAAAATAGCTGAATTCTGGCCCCTGATAAATTTCCGTTAGGGTATAACCCCGGGTCAGTTCTGTTTTTATGGTGTCCAGCGGTGTCGCCATGGTCACACCATCAATACCGGCGCGTAACTGCTCTACGCTGTAACCCGCTGGCGTGTATTCAAATACTATGGTGTGCAGCGTCTGCCATAAGGTGAGCGAGTGCTCGCTAATGGTCGAAACCGGTAACCAATTGGTCATTTGCACGGGGAAGGAGATAAGTAACAGGACATAACCTGCCATGGCCGGATTGAATAAGTTCTGCCCCATACCGCCGTAAACATGCTTAACCACCACAATGGCAAACAAGGTACCAATAACAATGACCCACCAGGGCGCGAGCGAAGGAATGCTGATGGCCAGTAAAATGGCGGTAACTATCGCCGTGTTGTCACGCAGGGCTGAAAACGCCGGGCGGTCACGGGCAACAGTACAGGCCATTTCAGCCAGAACGGCTGTGCCGAGCGCAAGAATAATCTGAAACCAAATGCCGGGACCAAAGAAAAAACTTTGCAGTAAGACGCCCGGAACCAGGGCATAGCAAACCCATCGCATCATTTCACTGGTGGTACGCTGGTTGTGCCCATGTGGTGATGGTGCAATTCTGAAACTCATGACTCATTTCCTTTGGCTGAGTTGTCTTCTTCCGGGCTGTCTTTAGCGGCTTGAGCGGCTTTTTTCGCTTTTGCGCGGGCAATGGCCGCTGCAACGGCGGCTGACTTACCGGCGGGTTTGTCGTCACCTTCTTTGGTTTTACTTTCTGGCTTGTCGGCTTTTTCCTGCTGCATTTTTTTTCGTTCTTCAGCCGCTTTGCGGTGACGCTCAAGTCGTTCTTGCTTCTCCCGTTCAAGGCGTTCCTGCCGGGCTTCAAATCGTTTGCGAGCCTGTTCTGCCTTGGCTTTTTCCCGGGCAATGTTACGCACTTCTGCTTTCGCTTTACGATAGTAGTGCACCAGCGGTATTTCGCTGGGGCAGACATAGGCGCAGGCGCCACACTCAATGCAGTCAAATAAGTTGTGTTTTTCCAGCTCGTCGTAATCTTTTGCTTTAGCCAGCCACTGTAATTGCTGTGGCTGTAATGTGGCCGGACAAACATCGGCACAGGCACCGCAGCGAATACAGGCCAATTCCGGGCCTGGAGAGGGCAATTCCTGCTCGGTCGGTGCCATAATGCAATTCGTGGTTTTAATGACCGGCACTTCGCTACTGGGCAGGGTAAAGCCCATCATTGGGCCACCCATAATAATGCGTTGTTTCTTTTCTGGCGTAAAGCCCGACTCGTCCAACAAATGTTGAATGGGGGTGCCTAATAGAGCCCATACGTTTCCACGTTGCTTAAGAGATTCCCCGGTTACCGTAACCACGCGTTCCAATAAGGGTTCGCCATGAATAATCGCACGTTTGACCGCATAGGCGGTTCCGACGTTTTGCATCAACAAGCCGATATCCATAGGTAACTTACCACTGGGTACCTGGTCGCCGGTAAGCAGCTCGATGAGCTGCTTTTCACCACCGGAAGGGTACTTGGTTGGTACCACTTTAAGGTGTATTTGCGGATCATCGCCAATGGCTTCTGCGATAGCTTTAATGGCTTCAGGTTTATTGTCTTCAATAGCCAGTAGCACAGAGTCGCAACGGGTGATGTATTGCAAAATGCGAGTGCCGGCAATAATGTCGTCTGCGTGCTCCTGCATTAACCGATCATCGGCAGCAATATAGGGTTCGCACTCAACGCCGTTAATAATAAGATGCTTCAGCGGTTTTTGTTGTGCCAGCTTTTGTGCCGTCGGGAAGCCTGCGCCACCTAAACCGGCAATACCGGCTTCCTGAATCAGTTCCAGTAAACGTGAAATTTCAACATCATGGTAGTCGGGCAGTGCGTGTTTGTTTCCCCAGCGGTCTTCGCCGTCAGGCTGGATAACAATAGCTTGCTCTGGCAGACCCGAAGCATGGGCAGTAGGGTGTTCTTCAATAGCGGCAATGATGCCCGAAGTTGGGGCATGTAAAGGTAGCCCCTGACTTAACCCGGCTTCAGTCAGACGTTGGCCTTTATCAACACGCTCGCCTATGGCAACCAACACCTTACCGGAGGGGCCTATGTGCTGACGCACAGGCAAAATCAGCTCTTGCGGTAGTGCAAGCTTTCGAATCGGCTTGCTGCTGGCCGGCTGTTTGCGCTCTGGTGGATGGACACCGCCCGGGAAGTGGCCAATGACAGCGGTGTTAACGTCACGATTCATTGTTTGTGAGCCGCTCATTCGACCACCTTCACCGGAATACTATTGGCTTTTATGTTTTCTTTCACTGTGTCCAAATCCCACTGCCAGGTTTCCGGTTTTGCTTTTATCTTAACCATGTCAATACAATCTACCGGGCAGGGTTCAACGCAAAGGTCACACCCAGTACATTCGTGTTCAATAACGGTGTGCATCTGCTTGGCGGCACCTAAAATGGCGTCGACCGGGCACGCCTGGATACATTTGGTACAACCAATACATTCATCTTCACGAATAACCGCGACTTTTTTAACGTCTTCTTCGCCGTGGGCATCATCCAGCGGCTTCGCTTCTACGCCCATTAAATCGGCCAACTGCTTTATGGTCGCTTCGCCGCCGGGCGGGCACTTATTAATGTCGTCGCCGTCGGCTATGGCTTGTGCGTAGGGACGGCAACCGGGATATCCGCATTGACCACACTGTGTCTGCGGGAGAATTTCATCAATTTGATCAACAATAGGATCGCTTTCGACGCGGAATTTCACCGCGGCAAAGCCCAGAATCACTCCGAATATCAGCGCCAATACGCCCAGCGCGATAACTGCTCCGAATAAACTCATTAACCGCTCACCAATCCGCTAAAGCCCATAAAGGCAAGAGACATAAGCCCTGCGGTGATCATCGCAATAGCTGAACCTTTAAACGCCACCGGTACATCGGTGGCAGCTAAGCGCTCGCGCAGAGCTGAGAATAAAATCAGTACCAACGAAAAGCCAATAGCAGCGCCTAGTCCATAAACAATGGACTGCACAAAGTTGTGTTGCTCGTTGACGTTCAGCAGAGCGACGCCTAAAACCGCGCAGTTGGTGGTAATAAGCGGCAGGAAAATGCCCAGTAAACGGTACAGCGTGGGGCTGGTTTTGTGCACTACCATTTCGGTGAACTGCACTACCACGGCAATCACCAGAATAAAGCTGAGCGTTTGCAGTGACATTAAGTCCAGCGGTTCTAATAAGTATTGATTGACCAGATAGCTACAGACAGAGGCCAGTGTCAGCACAAAGGTGGTGGCAGCGGACATACCAATAGCGGTGTCTAACTTGCTGGAAACGCCCATAAACGGGCACAAGCCCAGGAACTTTACCAACACAAAGTTGTTAACCAGCACGGTGCCTATCAGTAGCAGTAAGTAATCGGTCATTTACCTTTCCGGGTACTGTGTTTATTTAAGACCGCACATTATCGGTGTTTTAGTCGCCATAAACAACAGACAGCTTGCATGGGTTTCGGAGAAAATTCAGACATTGTCATATTTTATTCACGAAACTGATTATTTAGTGTCATAAAAGCTTGGCAAAGTGGCCGCAACTGAAGCCAACTTGGGTTAAAAACCACATGGTATTGCTCAGTTATTTACAACGTTTTGATCGCTATTGTTATTGTTTGTGCTCCGGCTTACGGGCTAAAGATTTCCCCGGACAGGTCGCGTTATTAACCTCACGCAGCGGTGATGGTTATGGTTATCTCGCCATTGCTATTATGGCTTGGTTTTTAGACGACGCCGGCGATGACTACTTTGCTCACCTTTTATATGCTTTCGCACTTGAACTTCCGGTTTACTGGATACTGAAAAACAGCTTTCGACGACAGCGGCCATGTGAGAGAAATTTGTCATTAGCGGCACTGATTGTCGCCAGTGATCAATTTAGCTTTCCTTCTGGTCACACCGCGGCTGCGGTTTTGTTTTCAGTTATCACCTATCAATATTACCCAAGTCTGGGACTGGCCTGTTTTGGCTGGGCTGCCGCTATAGGCGCTTCGCGCGTTGTCGTGGGTGTTCATTACCCCAGCGATATTGTTGCCGGCGCGGCGCTGGCTGTCATCGTTTCTGAGGTTGTAATATGAAGATTCTTTACGGAATTCAAGGCACCGGTAATGGCCACTTAAGTCGTTGTCACACAATGGCAAAACACTTGGCGGGACATGAGATCGATATTGATTATTTGATATCGGGCCGTGATGTTAGCGGACTTTTTGATATGGACGTTTTTGGTGATTACCAGTGGCGAGAAGGCTTGTCCTTTGTTACTGAAAATGGCCGGTTGCAACGACGAAAAACCCTTTTCGCTAATGACTGGAGTCAATTCTGGCAGGACGTAAAAAGATTACCCGTTAACGATTATGATTTGGTTATTACCGATTATGAACCGGTTACGGCCTGGGCGGCGAAGAAAGCGGGTGTACGGTGTATTGGTCTGGGGCGACAGTACGCTTATCAGGAACCCCAGTTGTTTAAGCGTTTGTCCTGGTGGCAGAAGCAACTCATATCATCTTTTGCTCCGTGTTCCGATCCAGTCGGGATGCATTGGCTTGCTGTCGGCAATGCTATTCCTCCTGTGGTCAGGCACGAAGAGAATAGCTGTGGCGGTTTAATGCAACGAGTGGTTGTGTACTTACCGTTTGAAGATCATCGTTATGTGATTGAGCAACTTCAGCCGCTGGATAACTATGAGTTTTCTTTTTTTCATCCGGCAGTAAAGCGACAGTCTCTGGGACATATTGAATGCTATCCACCTTCTCGTTCAGAGTTTGCCAGCCACTTTAATAAGGCATCTGCTGTATTATCCAATGCGGGTTTCGAAACCAGCTGTGAGGCATTGAGTCAGGGAAAGGCATTAGCGGTAAAACCATTAAGCGGGCAATTTGAACAAAAATGGAATGCCCGGATACTGGATGAGCAGGGGTTGGCGCAGGTATTAAAACGAATTGATACGGGATCAGTGGATAATTGGTTAACGCAACGACAGTCACAGCGTTTATATTGGCCGAATGTAGCAGAGGTATTGGCGCAATGGATAGCGACCGGAGCTCGGCAACCGATAGCGGAACTAAGCGCTGAGCTGTGGTCCAGAAACGAAAAAACCGCCGTATAGGCGGTTTTTCTGAATTTGGCTCCCCAGGTTGGATTCGAACCAACGACACATGGATTAACAGTCCACCGCTCTAACCAACTGAGCTACTGGGGAATTGAATTAGGTTGGATGTTGTCTGGCTCCCCAGGTTGGATTCGAACCAACGACACATGGATTAACAGTCCACCGCTCTAACCAACTGAGCTACTGGGGAACAACATTCAACGGCTGCGAATATTAAAGCTCCTAAGCAGGGGTGTCAACTATTCTGTAAAGGTTTTTAGCGGAAAAAACCCCGGTTGCCGAAAAAGTCGGCAAATTAGTTTTTTAATAGCATTACCCCAAAAACTTGAGCTAATCCTTATCGTTGATAATGTCAAGTAACTGTCAAATATCAGGTTATAACATAAGTACTAGGTTTTTGACTGATCTGATTATCCACAGATATCTGAATGTCACAGTAGATAACGGCTACATGATCTTATCCACGGAATCTGTGGATAACCTTGTGTTTAACTCTGTTAAGTTGTAAGAGTGATGCGGGTTTGAGGGCAATTTCAGGGCTGGTTAAAAAGTAACGAGGAAATATAATTCTCTTTTAATACAATAGCTTAAATTATTTTGCTGAATAACTGTTCATATTGATGATCGATTCACCGACCAATGGCTGAAGAATCAGCAACTTGTGTATTTCTTAGTGAATTTGACTAAAAAACGCGCCAAAAAATCTCTTGTAAACTTGTTTAATTGAGCTTGACATCAGCAAGGTTGATCAGGATCTGGTTGGAACAATGAAGCAGAGATTTTTAGTAATTTGTAATAAAAGCATCAAAATAGAATTGGGTGATAATGTTGGGATTTAAGCTGGAATAACTGTTCAATTAATAGGGTTTTGGCGCTCATTAAGCAAAATGGCGCCAAAACCTTTGTTTTACAGACTTTCTGAGAAGTCTTTAATTCTTCTAACGGCCTCTTTTAATATATCCATGCTGGTTGCGAAGGATAAACGGCAATAGCCGTCTGTACCGAAAGCTGAACCGGGAACAAGGGCGACATTTGCCTCGGTTAATAATTTCTCGCACAGCTCAACGTCGCTGCTGACCTTTGCCTTTGCCATAAGTCCTTCAACGTGAGCAAATGCATAAAAGGTACCGTCGCCGGGCACACAATCAACACCGTTAATGTTATTAAGTGCATCGACTAAGTAATCGTGGCGTTCTTTAAATGCAGTTACCATAGTATTAATGCAGCTTTGGTCTCCGTTTAGCGCTGCTGCAGCGGCGTACTGACTGATGCTGGTTGGGTTCGAGGTACTTTGCGACTGCATCTTTTTCATAGCCGCGATGATAGGTTGGGGACCCGCGGCATAACCGATGCGCCATCCGGTCATAGCGTAAGCTTTGGATACGCCGGTAAGAATAACGGTGCGATCTTTAAGATCCGGAGCCACCATAGGGAAGTTAGCAAAAGCCGAATCACTCCAGAGGATGTGTTCATACATATCGTCGGTGGCGATAAGCACATTGGGATAATCACGCAGTACTTCAGCCAGAGCTTTTAGTTCGTCTGCTGTGTATGCGGTTCCTGCCGGGTTAGACGGACTATTAATGAACATTAATCGAGTTTTATCGGTTAACACTTCGCGCAGCTGCCTTGGTGTGATCTTAAAGCGCTGGTCAATACCGGCTTTGACAATAACGGGCTCTGCGCCAACCAATTTGGTCATATCTGGGTAAGAAACCCAATACGGTGCCGGAATAATAACTTCGTCGCCGGGGTTCAACCAGGCACTGAGAAGATTAAAAATGCTGTGTTTTCCGCCGGCAGAAACAATAATTTCTTTGCGTTCGTAGCTCAGATTATTATCGCGCTCCAGCTTTTTAATCACAGCATCTTTTAACTCGTCGATGCCATCAACTGCAGTGTACTTTGTTTTACCATCGCGAATCGCCTGAATAGCGGCTTCTTTGATAAAATCTGGCGTATCAAAATCTGGTTCGCCGACCCCCAGACCAATAACATCTTTGCCTTGCTGGCGTAATTCATTGGCTTTTTGAGTAACCGCCAGTGTCGGTGATGGTTGAATCGCATTGATGCGATCAGAGAGTTGATAATCCACGTTCAGATCCTGTTTTTCGCAAGGGATGGAATGCCCATTACTATACGGATCGCGGTGGCTAAAGTCCATTCTCCGTAGCCACCAAGCGCAGTCTCATGTACACTATTCGGCTATCGAACTGAGGAGGGATTGAATGGCAGCTGCCGACGCATCAAGAAGTCTTATCAGCGCGCCGGTAGGACAAAAACTATGGGAAATGACCTGGCCGGTTATTTTCGGTGTGGCTACCCTTATCAGTTTTAATGTTGTCGATACCTTCTTTATCAGTATGCTTGGAACCGACCCTTTAGCAGCGGTCAGTTTCACTTTCCCCGTTACTTTTACTGTTGTCAGCCTGGCCATAGGTTTAGGCATTGGAACGTCCGCCGTCATAGCGCGTAAATACGGTTCTGATCGACCGGAAGAAGCGCATTTTGATGGTTTTTCAGCGCTTACTGTATCGGCTTTATTGGTTGCCGTTTTGGCATTAATCGGCTACCTGCTGATGGATCCGATTTTCAGTTTATTGCAGGCTCAGGAGCGGCTGATGCCGCTGATACGGGACTACATGACGCTGTGGTATTTTGGCTGTGTCATGTTAGTGACCCCGATGGTGGGAAATGCCGTATTACGAGCATCGGGGGATACTCGTACCCCTTCACTTATTATGGCCTCAGGCGGCTTAGCTAACGCCATTTTTGATCCGATTTTCATTTTTGGTTTAGGACCGATTCCGGGCATGGGCATTCAGGGGGCCGCTTTAGCCAGTGTGATTTCCTGGTTTAGTGGCGTCTTTTTAGTGTTCTGGTTGTTGCGTCGAAATAAACTGGTTTCTTCCAAACCACCCAATGAAAAACTATTTGTTAAAGCCTGGATAAAATCAGCCCGCGGCATTTTGAAAATTGGTATGCCCGCTGCCAGTGCGAATATGCTGACGCCGTTAGCTATGTCGGTAATGACTGCTATTGTCGCATCTTATGGCGCACCTGCTGTTGCCGCCTTTGGTGTGGGGTCGCGGCTGGAATCCCTGGCCAGCGTCATCATACTGGCGCTGTCGATGTCATTGCCGCCCTTAATTAGTCAGAACTACGGTGCCGATCGTATTGACAGAGTAAAAGAGGCTTACCGGACAGCGTTAAAAGCCGTGCTGGCGATTCAGGCGGTCATTTATCTGCTGATGCTGGTAACCGCGCATTGGATAGCTCAGGTATTTGCCGAAGAACAGGCGGTTGCCGACATCGTTAAACTCTTTATTTATATTATGCCGTTGGGTTACGGGTTGCAGGGTATTATTATACTGACAAACTCCAGCTTTAACGCTGTGCACCGGCCAATGAATGCTTTGTGGCTGAGCATTATCCGTTTATTTGTGCTGTTCGTGCCGCTTTCCTATTTGGGAAGTTTATTGGCCGAGTTGACTGGGTTATTTATTGGTGGTGTGGTCGCTAATCTGTTTACCGCTATTATTTCGTATTGGTGGTTTTCACGCGAGTTGAGGAGAGAACGTGGCTAAGAAATTTGAACTGGTTTCTAAATACAAGCCGGCGGGTGACCAGCCCAAAGCCATCGGATCGCTGCTCGATAATCTGGATACCGGTTTGGCGCATCAGGTGCTTTTGGGGGTCACTGGTTCAGGTAAAACCTTTACCATGGCAAACGTCATTGAACGTTCGCAGCGACCTACGTTGATATTGGCGCACAATAAAACCCTGGCGGCGCAGCTTTATGGAGAGATGAAAGAGTATTTCCCCAATAATGCGGTGGAATATTTCGTTTCTTACTACGATTATTATCAGCCAGAAGCTTACGTTCCTACCACTGATACCTTCATTGAGAAAGATGCTTCAATTAATTCTCATATTGAGCAAATGCGTTTGTCTGCCACAAAAGCGCTAATGGAACGCAGAGATGTGGTTCTGGTTGCGTCGGTTTCTGCTATTTATGGCTTGGGCGACCCTGAGTCTTATATGAAAATGATGCTGCACTTGCGCCGAGGCGACATTATCGACCAGCGAGATGTTTTACGGCGTCTGGCTCAGCTTCAGTACAAACGTAACGATGCCGCTTTTGAACGGGGTACCTATCGGGTGCGTGGCGACGTGATTGATATCTTTCCGGCGGAGTCTGAAGAGATGGCGGTACGGGTTGAGTTGTTCGACAGCGAAATTGACCGTATCAGCTTTTTTGAACCACTAACCGGGCAAGTCACGGAAAAAGATGTTGCTCGCGCGACCATCTACCCCAAAACGCACTATGTGACGCCGCGCGAAGTGTTGGTTAAAGCCATTGAAAAGATAAAAGATGAACTGAAAGATCGCCGTGAAATTCTGCTTAAGCAAAATAAGCTTATAGAAGAGCAACGAATAAATCAGCGGACTCAGTTTGATATTGAGATGATGCTGGAGCTTGGTTATTGCTCGGGCATTGAAAACTACTCACGCTATCTGTCGCGTCGTGCACCCGGCGAGCCACCGCCAACGCTAATGGATTATCTGCCAGATAATGCATTACTTATCATTGATGAGTCTCACGTGACGGTGTCTCAAATTGGTGCGATGTACAAAGGTGACCGATCGCGTAAAGAAAACTTGGTTGAATACGGTTTTCGTTTGCCGTCAGCACTGGACAACAGACCACTTAAGTTTGATGAATTTGAGGCGATAGCACCGCAGACCCTGTATGTGTCAGCGACACCGGGTAAATACGAACTGGAACGCAGTAGTAATGAAGTGGTTGAGCAGGTTGTCCGGCCTACAGGATTGGTTGATCCTACGATAGAAGTGCGTCCGGTCGCTACGCAGGTGGATGATTTGATGTCTGAAATACGTTTGCGCACAGAACAGGGCGAACGGGTACTGGCTACTACGCTGACTAAAAAAATGGCAGAAGATTTAGCGGACTACCTGGATGAGCACGGGATAAAAGTCCGTTACCTGCACTCAGACATAGATACGGTTGAGCGCATGGAAATTATCCGTGACTTGCGCTTAGGTAAATTCGATGTCTTGGTGGGTATTAACTTACTGCGTGAAGGTCTGGATATGCCGGAAGTCTCGCTGGTTGCTATTTTGGATGCAGACAAAGAAGGTTTCCTGCGCTCCGATCGTTCTCTAATCCAGACCATTGGGCGTGCGGCGCGTAACGTTAACGGCCGCGCGATTTTATACGCGGACCGAATTACCGGCTCTATGCAACGGGCTATGGACGAAACCGACCGTCGTCGTGAAAAACAGATTGCGTATAACAAAGAGCACGGAATTACCCCGCAGGGCCTTAATAAAGACATCACCGATGTTATGGATCTCGGCCAGGGTTCTGCCAAAGCTCGTCAGAGTAAAGCGGAGAAAGCTCTGGCTGAAGTGGCCTCTGGTTACGATGCTCGTACTGTGGTTGTTAAAGACGCTAAAGCAGTGATGAAAGAAATTGAAGCGAAAGAAAAAGAAATGTACAAAGCGGCACAGAATCTCGAGTTTGAGCAAGCGGGCAAATTACGAGATGAAGTGGCCGAATTGCGAGAGCAACTTAAACGGGCGGTTTAGGTAAGCGCCCTGTAACGAATAGGGTTATCGCTTTTTTCAATTGGTTAAAACAATCTTAATCGGCAACAATAGCTAAAAGTCGAAGTGGGAGATTGTTATGAAAGACGCAGCAAAAACAGTATCATTTGGCATTATGCACTTTACCATCGCGTTTGGCGTAGTGTGGTTAATGACAGGCGATATCGTACTCGGTGGTGCAATTGCTTTGATTGAACCGTTAGTGAACACAGTGGGTTATTATTTTCATGAAAAAATCTGGCAGCGCGGCGACAAGCGCCGGGCAGCGATTGGTCGAGAAAGCACGATACTTGGATAAAGAGGGCAGAGCGAGTTTCCCGCTCTCGCTCTTGCTTGTTTTGCTATTTCAGATGCGTGGCTACGTGGCGGCTATCATCTCACTTACCTTTGCCGAAGACCGTACCCGTCTGCTAAAGCTTTTCTATACAAGCTCTGAACAGTTTGGGCTGATGCTACTAATTGGTTTACCTGCTCTATTGGTTTTGCTGGCGACAACGTTTGCCGGTGAGGATGAACGCAATTGGGCCAATGCGTTAATGCGTTTTGCTCAACCTCTATTATTGTTGTCCCTTATTGTCGATGCGACATTAATTCTATGGCTTTTTCTTGAACAGCATGGTGCGTTTTCTTTCGGCCGGGCTGGAATCATATTTGGCTGGCTTATTTGTGGTTGGTATTTGCTCAATTCCAGGCGTTGGCGTTTCTATCGTCAACATTTAGCGAATATACGTAGTACGAAGCAATAAGGTTGTTGATTTTTAAGGGCTAACGTTCTTTAATGAGGGTCTGAGAAACGACTCGAGCCAGTATGAATTTCTTAAATAACTTCTTTTTACTGAATGACGAGGGAACGTCCGAAAGTGGTGTTCCTAATTGGCGAGTTAGTGCACTTAGAATCATTCTGTCCTCGGGGATGCTTCTTTGTTTAGCTGTATTTTTAAATAGCTTCTATGATGCAGTAAAATCTGATCTTTTTCACATTATTGGAATCACATCCATTTTCCTGGGAAGTATGCTCGGTTTATTGTGGTTAAGCCGAAATTACTATCGATTTTGTGCTCACTTTCTGCAGTTTACAATTATTATGGCAAGCGTTGCCTGCAACTTGTTTCTGGCGGACCCGAACCTTGCTCAGATAGGCTCCATGTTAATGTATGCCTGTCCGTTAACGGCGTTAATGCTGATAGGTGGCAGGGCGGCGCTTTTGTATGGCGTGCTAAATATTATACCGTTTTATGTCATCTCTAATCATGTCGACCTATCGTTTTTTGCCGAACCTAAAGTGCAGTTTCCTAACGTTGTCTGGTACATAACGGGCACGATGTTTGTGTTTTTTAATATCTGTATTCCGCTTGCGGTTGGGCGCACCATCGTTGCCGCTAAAAGACTCAATCAGGAAATGAAGAAGTCTAATGATTATTTGAGAGGAAAAAATTCGCTATACAAAGTCTTTTTTGCTGAATCGAGAAGACCCAAAGTTATTGTGAATGAGCAGGGAATTATTACCGATTTTAATGAACTGGCAGCAAGCACTTTTGGTTTGGATGAATCAGTGAAAAGTGAAAATCAGTGGATCTTAAGTTGGTTTCCTGATCTTAGTCATGCCGAGTTACCTGTTGCCGCGCAAGTTATCAGGCATGGGGCTACCTACCAACAGGTCGTCAGGTTAGAGGTTCCAGAAGCCAGTGCACATGTTTACGAGTTCGTTGACTGCACGCAAGAAAAAATCCTGGAAACTAACCTAACGCTACTAGAGCAGGAAAACCGCCGCTTACGTTATTTGGATACTCAGACAAATTTACCAAATAACGATTGGTTTGAACTCCAGTGTAATAAATTGATTTCTAAATCTGATCGCGAGTTCTTCGTAGTTGTTGCTCAAAGTGAAAATGAGGATTATGTCAGGCTCAAATACGGAGAAGGTGTCATTAGAAAGCTATTAGTGGCAGCTTATAACCGCCTGAAAAAACATAAACATCACCCTCGTTTAACGGCCACCATTGCGTTGAATAAACTGGTTTTCATTTTACCTAAAACAGTAGGAAACGAGCTAAAAGAGGTGTTATTTGATATCAAAAAGTCGCTGGACAGGGATTACACGCTTCAGGGCATTAAATGCCAGCAATCCTTTCAGTTCGGTGTAGCCCGGTTTCCACACCATGGTGAATCTGCTGGCTCCGTCGTTTCGCGGGCTTTAGAAGCCAAGAAGTTTGTTTCGATGAACCAGTTTTTTCACCTTTATAATACCGAAAACTCTGAAGAGTTTATGGAGCGGCATGAGATATCCGTACTGCTGGATGAGGCCATACAAAACGATGAGTTAGATATTTGCTTTCAACCCAAGGTTAATGCTGACGGGACTTGTGTCGGGCTTGAAGCCTTGGCTCGCTGGGATAGCCCTGTGTTGGGTATAATCTCGCCGGCAACCTTTATCCCAATTGCGGAAGAGTATCGAATGATCAGTCGTTTGACTGACTTAATTATTCAGAAAGTCTGCTCACAGATATCACGGTGGAGTAGAGATGACTTTCCACTGCTTCCTATTGCTATCAATATTTCGTTGCTAGATTTTTCACAACCTGACTTCATTTCTAAACTGGTAAAATACTTGGCTGATTTTTCTGTCAAGCCCTCACAGATAGAGCTGGAGCTGACGGAAACTTGTCTGGAATCAAACCGGGTAAACTCTCTGGAGTTAATGGAAGAGCTTCAGTCGTGGGGATTCAAGGTGTCGGTTGATGACTTTGGTGTCGGATATTCCAGTGTGACACGCCTGGCCTATTATCCCATTGATAAATTAAAGTTGGACAGGGCTCTTATCCGCAAGATAAAAAGCTCTGGGCGACAGCACAGCCTGGTTAAAGGTATTTACAATATTTGTTCTGAACTGAACATAAAGTGTGTTGTTGAAGGTGTGGAAGAAGAAGCGCAATTACATAGCTTAAAGAACATCGGTTTTTCAGAGTTTCAGGGCTTTTATTTTTCAAAGCCTTTAACAGTAAATACCTATGAAAAGCATGTCAGAAAACATGGGTTAATCTTTTTAGGTAGCACGAAAAAAGTGACTTAATTCGTTTCACCAGATAGGTAATACCACTTGCCGTCTTCTTGCACGAAGTCGGACTGTTCTTCCATAAAGGCCACGTCATCGCCGTCTTTGTAAAAGGCCCGGAAATGAACTTTTCCTTTATTCTGGTCGACACTGGATGAAATAACCTGCAGTTTAAGCCAGTTTGGTGAGTCGCTTAAATCGAGTAGTGGCGGGCGCGAGCTACTATGCCAGGTGGCTTCTAAATAGCCAGCCAGGCGACCGACAAAAGCACTGTAGCGCGAGCGCATCAGCGCTTCAGGAGATTGGGCTGTTGCCTCTCCGCTATGGTAAGCGTAGCAGCAGTCCTGATAGGTTTTATCTAAGCCGCAAGGGCAGGGTTCTGTCATTTGCATAGCGCGAACTTTACCAGCACGCGCGCTAATTTCAACTGCAATTGTTAATCTGTTTTACCGGAATGGTTTTTGCCAAGGCCGCCACTAATGGTTAGCTGTAAAGCATCTGCTGGTTTCATTGTCAGAGATTCCACACAATCGCCCGGGACAATAACCATATAACCACCGACGTTATAGCTCATTGGTAAAAATACAGCGACTTGATCCTCTTCCATAAGCTCGGATAGGCGGTCACCCTTTATGCCACTTTTTTTGGTGATAATACCAATAAGGCGTAGGTTACTACCGGGTAATGTCACCAATACAACGGATTCCTCTGCAAAGTTTTTGCCGGACATCATTTCAAAGACATCGTTTATGGTGCCGTACAGGCTGCGTAGCAAAGGTAAACGGGTCATCAACTTTCCGGGAAGCTGCCAGAGTGAGTCAATAAAGTTCCAACGAGAGCTAAAGCCAATAAGTAAGGCGATAGCGAGAAAGCTGATAAAAGCGAGCCCGGGAAAGTAAGAAGCTTCGCCTACTAAGGTTATCCATATTGGCTTTAGCCAGGTCTCAATAGTAACTAAAAGCCATTGCAGCAAAGCAAAGGTCACAACAATGGGCAGTAAAATGGCTAACCCTTTAAATAAATACTGGAGAGTTCTTTTCATTACCTAAAAAGCCTTTTGGCATAGATTTAGCTGCATTGTGGAACGAATAGATCAATCGGACAAGTAATATTCGATGGTCGACACTACCCGTATTTTTTTAAGATGAGGGTTGTGGCGGTCGCGTGCACTGATACTAAACTGTCCTTGTCGAGCCTGCTTTATTTTGCCCAACTGAGAGTTAGAGTCTAAAGCAAATTTCTCGGCCACTTCCCGCGCTTTCTTAGTGGCTTCTTCTATCATTTCAGGTTTGACTTCGTTCAGGCGTGTAAATAAATAGTCCGGTTGAGCCTGGTAGCTGTCGGTAGTAAAGACAATACCTTCTTTACCAAGCTCGCCGAGAAGACTCATGACTCCGCGAACGTGATCAACGTTTTCGGAGTAAACCGTAATGGTCTTCGTGGCTGTGTACCGAAACTCTGCAGGTTGAGAAGAACCATAGCTCTGTGCGGATTTATCTGTAATAGAAGGTGCTGACGAGGAGATTTCGTCCTGAGTAATGCCTTTGCTTTGCAGAAACTCAATGACCTTTTGGTTCGATTCGTCAATGGTTTTATATAGAGCCGTTAAATCATTACTGGCAGTCGTAAATTGAATGGGCCAGATAACGGTGTCAGCAAGGTATTCATGCTCTGACAGTCCTTTTACAGTAACCGTGCGCTCCATCGACTTATGTTCAAGCACCGCGTTGGAACCTATGACGGCGATGATGGCGAAGCTGATGATCAGTGAAATGCCGAGTATCAGAGTGTTTTTGGTCGAGTTCATCGAAATCCTCAAGGTTCTTTGAAAAAAGTGACTTGTAGTAAAAGGTAGTTGCACAACTCTGTGCCACTTATTTATAGGCGATAGACGAGGATTTTTCCAGGGCTTACTTGGGCCTGCTGCAGTTTAGGCAGCAGGGACGGGGCTAGCTTTAGCGAATTAAAATGAATAACGAACGGTTGCGCTTAGACTATCAATATCAAAGTCCTGAGTTTCTCTATGGGTTTCATAACCAAGTCCGAAAGAGAGGTTTTTTGTTACATGATAGAAAGCTGAAAGGTTAAAGCGAATAAGTTCTTCATCAAACGCTACGTAATCAAGTTTCGTATCGATTTCAACATTTGGCGTCAGCATAGAGCGAAGTCCAATGCCTACACCCCATGTCTTGTCGGAACCGGACTCCGAAAGTCCAAAAGCTGAAGTCTCGCTCTCAACACGTTCAAAAGATACTGTCGCGTACAAATCCGTTGTTTTCGTTAAGTGTTTGTACGAGCCTATACCTGCTGACAGAAAGTCGATGTCTAAATCGAAATTAGAGTCGTCATTCGAGACAGAGTCGAAATCTGCAAATACAAAAAGGTTATCTAAGACGAGCAGGTCCGGGCTGATAGCGGCTGAGCCGCCGACTCTGAATCCATCAAAAGAAAGATCGCCAACTCCGTCAACACCAACATCAGTATCAACATAAGAGGCATCAACTTTATTCCAGTTAGGGGATTCGGCTAAAACAGCACCCGGTAAGCTCAGCATTAACAATGCAATAACAGCTTTTCTCATAAATCTCTCCTTGTTTGAGAAAAGCAGGCAATATACCTTTAATAGCTAAGTACTTCAATTTGCTTATATTTAACTTGTATGGAGATTGCCCGATACCTAATCTCCAACGCTATAGGACAAAATCCGCGATAAGTGGCTGTAGGGCAGTTGAGTTTGTTCGTGCCAATGGTTGAAGGCGCTTTGTGCCTGTTTCAGACCTTTTTGGCTGGTGGGGGAAGCATCTATTAATTTGTAATTGGTTAGTGCGGTGACAACGTCATTGGACATAATAAAACTGTCCCAGCCAAGCTCGCGCAGAACGTATTGTGGAGTAACGCCACCCAAACGTGAACCGTTCTTTTTCAGGTAGTGCAGCAACTCGGCTTGCCGGCTCGATGGCCACTGCGCTAAAAACTGACCAAAGCTGCCGTACTCTTCGGATACTTCAACAATCATACGGGCGTTAGCTGGAACTGTATTTATTTTTTGCTGGTTGCGAACAATACGTTCATCTTTTGACAGTTCTTCTAATACCTCTGGGGGTACCTGTTGCCAGTAAAGCGGGACAAAGCCTTTAAAAGCTTCCTCAAAACCTGGCCATTTCGCCTCAATAATTCGCCAGACAAAGCCCGCCCGAAAAATACAGCGAGTAATAGTAGCAAGTACGTCCTGGTCTTCAAGTTGTTCTAATTGACTTACGGACGATACTTTAGGCAGGCGTGCAAGCATCGCACTTTCGCCACCTTTACGCTGGCAGGCTCTGTCATAGAAACGAGAAAAGTCGGTGGTTATATCGGTCATTGTTTTCCTGCTTTTATTCTAACATCCAGTCTGCAATGGCGCGGCAATGAAGTTCGGTGGTATCGAACAGTGGTAGAGCAGAATGTTCCTGCTGAACCAGCAGACCAATTTCAGTGCAGCCTAAAATAACGCCTTGTGCGCCTTGCACTGCCAGATCCTCAATAATTCTTAGGTATTGTTTGCGCGCATTATCGGTAAATTGGCCATGGCACAGCTCTTTAAAAATAATGCTGTCGACTGTATTACCGTCACTTTCCCCGGGTATCAGTACCTTAATGTTTTGCTGTTCAAGACGCTCTTTATAAAAAGGTTGCTGCATGGTGAAGCGAGTACCCAGCAGCCCGACCTGGTTGACGCTGTTTTGTTTAAGATGCTCCGCAACGGCGTCGACAATGTGCAGTAAAGGAAGTTTAACGGCATCTTCAATCTGCGGAGCCACTTTGTGCATGGTATTCGTGGCAATAACAATACTGTCGGCACCGGCTTTTTCAAGTTGTTTGGCTTTGCCAAGAAGAGCCTGTGCCGCGGCATCCCAGTCCCCCTGGCTTTGCATTTCTTCAATAGGAGCAAAGTCCACACTGGCGAGAAGAATGTCAGCGCTGTGTAATCCCCCGAGGCGCTTATTTATTAGCTGGTTCAAACGTTTATAATAAGTACTGGTTGACTCCCAGCTCATACCACCAATGATGCCGACCGTTTTCATTTAAAGCTCTCCGCAATAGGCTGCTAAACACAGCCTACCTCAGTTCCTGGCTTAAGTTAACGCTGATATTAGATGAAAAGCGTCTAGTTTATAATCAATTTTATTTTTAATTGAACGCTCAATTAACTAAATTTGATTTTAATTGAATGATCAATTAACCTTAACGCCGTTGTCACATTAGCCTCATACATTAAGGAACTTCTCTACAACACAAGAAACAGGAACTTTTATGAAAACTTATGTGCCCATGAAGCAAAGTTTAATTGCACTCTCTGTACTATCAGCATTATCTGCTACCTCCCTGCCAGTAATGGCACAAGACAGCCAAGATCAGCAAGCGAAAGAAGAACAAGAACAAATGGAAGCCATTGTTGTTACTGGCCGCAGTGTTTCTTACGCTAACAACGCCTCCTCGGCTGAGATGAAAAAGCAGCAAACCCCTATGACCAGTGCTTTGGCTATGGTTGATAACCTGCCGGGCGTATTGGTAAACGAAGGTGACCCCTTCGGCTCTGACGAGTGGTCCACCAGCATTTCAATTCGTGGTTTTCAGTTAGATCTTGAGTCTCAGCAAATTGGTATGACCGTTGATGGTATTTCTAACGGTAACTCAAACTACGGCGGTGGTACTAAGGCCAGCCGTTATATTGATACTGAAAACTTACGTGGTACTGAAGTTTCTCAGGGTACGTCAGATATTAGTTCGCGTTCAAATGAAGCCTTGGGTGGAACGCTGAACTTTACAACTATTCGCCCTGCGTACGAAGAGCAGTTTACTGTTAGTACCACTATTGGCGAACACAATGCACAGAAACTTTATGCGCGTTACGACACAGGTGAAATTGCGGAAGACACCTTTGCGTGGTTTTCACTGTCCAGTCAGCAAAATGATGACTACATGGATGGCTCGGTAACGAATACCCGTGATCACGCCGAAGGTAAAATTATTAGCCGCGTTGGCGATGTTGATTTAACCGGCTACGTGAGTTACGACGATGCTCAGGAATACACTTACCAGCGTGTTTACGGCTTGGCACAGTATGAACAAAACTCTGAATGGGATGGTTTAACCGAAGACTGGACGGGTATTCCTTATCAGGATCAGGCTTGGCGTGAAGGCTGGGTTACCGAGCGTGAGAACATGTTTGGCTACCTAAAAGCAGATTTCATGCTGGGTGAGGTGGATGTCAGTACTAACGTTTACTACCACGAAAACGAAGGTGTTGGTAAGTGGATTCCTTACTACGTGGCCGATGTAACAGATGACGGCGCAGGTAACCCTCACTCTGAACTTGATCCGTCAACTACTGCCTATGGTGGCTCACAGTCTGGTTTAATCTATTTCGTTAACCGCGATGGTCAATCTCTGTCTCCTAACGCTGGTTGTGAAAGTTCAATTGGATACCCGTATGGCGGCGGCGGTGCCGAGATTGACCCGGGCTGCTACGATCAAGGCGCTATGCCGGTCAGTTCGCATCGTCATACTCACTACGAGAAGCAACGCTATGGCGTAAATGCTGACTTTGTCTGGGATACGACGGTTGCCGGTATGGCAAACACTTTACGCGGTGGATTGTGGTACGAAGATTACCAACGTGATGAGTACCGCGACTGGCATAAAACCATAGACGCAGCAGCGAGCCCGCGTCCTGAAAGCAACCCGTACTGGGTTCAGTACAGCCGGGAATTCCCAGTTGAAACCTTGATGTATTACATTGAAGACGAGATTGATGCGGGCTTTGCTAAATTCCGTCTGGGTGCTAAAAAGTTTGATGTTGAGGTTTCAAAAGAAGACCAGTTTAACCCTGACAACAACTTGAGTGTCTCGTCTGATTCTGATGCCTTATTATCAGCGGGTTTTGTTGCGCCTTTACCGCTCAGCGGACTGGAAGTTTTTGGTGGTTACGCAGAAAACTTTGCAGCAGTTAAAGACGCGGTACTGGAGCGTGATGATACGGATGTAAGCCAAGTTGAACCGGAAACGGCGGATAACATTGACTTAGGTTTACGTTATTCAACTCCGGGCTTTAATGCCAGCTTAACTTACTATGACATAACCTTTGAAAACCGCATTACCTTTGTCAGTAATGAAGATGTTGACGGCATCGACTTCTTAGAAGCGGCTGCTGGTGGTTATGTGAATACTGGTGGTGTTGAGTCAAATGGTATTGAGGCATCACTGGATTACAACCTCAGTGATAATCTGGGCGTTTATGTGTCTTACACAAAAAATGACTCAACTTATACTGATGAAGAGTTCCGCGGTAATACGGTACTGGGCAGTGCTCAGGACATGGCCGTGATTAGCTTTGACTACACTAAGGGCGATTTCTACGCAGGCTTCAGCACCAAGTATGTTGGGGAACGCTACTTAGACCAGGCTAACACGCAGGAAAGTGATTCTTATGTTGTCAGTGACTTATACATTGGTAAGACCGTTTATGACATTGGTGGTGCAATTGACAGTATGGAGCTGAGCTTTACTGTGAACAATGTCTTTGACGAAGATTATCTTGGTACTATCGCTCCGAATGCGGGCTGGATTGGTGCGCCACGTACAGCGGCACTTAATGCTAAGTTTGTATTTTAAAGAGCCTGAGCAACCCCATGCGATGTCGTCGCATGGGGCTGTTTTATTGTTAGCAACATATAAGGTAATAGAAACTCATGTATAAGCTATTAGCACTATCCACGTTACTACTGAGTGGCTCTGTTTTTGCCGATGCGCCCAGCCGGATTCTCTTTGGCTCGTGTTCGCATCAAGACAAAGATATTCCTATTTTCAACAGTATTTTAGAAGACGACCCTGAAGTTTTTGTATTTCTGGGGGACAATGTCTATGGCGACACAGAAGACATGTCAGTGTTGCAAAATAAGTATGAAAAGCTGGGTTCAAAGACGGGCTTTAAAGAGTTAAAAGAGCAAGCGGAACTCATCGCTATCTGGGATGATCACGACTACGGTGCCAACGATGCCGGTAAAGATTACCCTAAGAAAGAAGCGTCGCGCGATATCATGCTGGATTTCTGGGGAGAACCTGAAAACTCTCCACGCCGCACTCGTGAGGATGGTATCTATACTTCCTATACCTACGGTGAAGGCGAAGAAAGTATCCACGTCATTTTACCCGATTTGCGCTGGAATCGTGATGACATTGCCCACGTAACACGTGAAGAGTACGCCAGTGATCGTGAGCCGAAGAATATGGGCCCCTATAAAGTTCACAGCGACCCTGACGCCAGTATGATTGGTGAAAAGCAGTGGCAGTGGATTGAAAAAGAACTGCAAAAACCGGCTCGTATAAAAGTTATTGGCTCAAGCTTACAGCTTTTGGCAGACTTTACCGGCTGGGAATCATGGGCCAATTTCCCGTCTGATCGTCAACGTTTATTTAATCTTATTAAAAAACATAAGGTTAATGGTGTTATCTTGATAAGCGGCGACACCCACTGGGGAGAAATCAGCTATTACGATGACGATCTGGATTACCCTTTGTGGGAAGTGACATCTTCAGGTCTGACGCAAGAGTGGAAAGATGTTAGCCCCAATAAACACCGCATTGGTCAGTTTATCAATAAGGTGAATTACGGCGCACTTGACGTTGACTGGGAAAAAGACGATCCGGTTGTGACTCTGGGACTTTATGATGAAGGCGGTGATGTTGTTAATGAACACCGTTTCAGACTGTCAACGCTGGAACCCTACGAATAAAAAAATCATGTGAGAAAGCTATGCCAAAAGTAGGAATGGAATCAATGCGACGTCAGCAATTAATCGATGCCACCATTAATGTGGTTGCTGATGTTGGCTTACGAGGAGCGACCATTAACTTAATTTCCCGCAGGGCGGGAATGTCGTCCGGTATTATCAGCCACTATTTTGGCGGTAAGCAGGCGTTAATTGAGGCCTCTGTACGGTATTTGCTTTCTCAGCTCAAAATGGAGCATTCGCCTGACAACCCCTACGACCGGCTCATGAAAATTGTTGATTTGAACTTTTCAGATGTTCAACAGGCCGATTCGAGTACAAAGACTTGGCTAAGTTTTTGGGGACAGTCTATGCACGACCCCGATCTGTACCGCTTACAGGAACTGAATAAACGCCGCTTAGTCAGCAATTTACGTTACAGCTTTAAGCAATTACTAAACGCAGAGAGTGCGTGCGAAGCGGCAGAAGTTACCGCAGCGCTAATTGATGGCTTTTGGTTGCGTTGCGCATTGAGTCGAGCGAATCAGGAAAAGTTTAGTCAGGCGAAAGGCTATTGCAAGAAATACATTAATGGTGTGCTGGAACAGCACGGTGTCAGTTAAACCATTACCAAACTGCAAGGGAGTTATCGTTGTCCTCTACATTACTTAAAAATTTCATTCATGGTCATTATGTTGATGACAGTGATCATGAGTGCTTTGATGTTATCAATCCGGGTACCGGAAACGTTATTTACACCGTTGAGTCGGCAAGCGAGCCGTTGCTGGAAGAAGCGGTGGCCAGTGCCCAAAGAGGGTTTGAGGTTTGGTCAAGAACCCCTGCGATTGAGCGAGCCCGAGTATTACAACGTGCGGCGACTATTTTAAGAGAGCGCAACGACGAGCTGGCAAAGCTTGAAGTTCTGGACACTGGTAAACCCTGGCAAGAAGCGGTTGAAGTTGATGTTCAGACTGGGTCTGACGCGATCGAGTATTTTGGTAACTTGTGCCCCTCGATGATGGGTGAGCAACAAAGTGTCGGTAATGATTTCTTTTACACCCGGCATGAACCTCTGGGTGTCTGTTTCGGCATTGGTGCCTGGAACTATCCACTGCAAATTGCCTGCTGGAAAGCCGCGGCAGCCCTTGCTGCCGGTAATAGTATGATTTTCAAACCATCAGAAGAGACGCCTCGTGGCGCGGCGATGTTGGCAGAGATATTCATCGAAGCCGGTGTGCCGGAAGGCGTTTTCAACGTTGTACAGGGTGACGGCGTGGTCGGGAACTATCTGGTTCAGCATCCGGCTATTGCTAAAGTATCCCTGACTGGTGAAGTGGGGACCGGTAAAAAAGTGATGGCAGCGGCAGCAGGCACGTTGAAAAATGTCACCATGGAACTGGGGGGCAAATCGCCGATAATTGTTTTTGATGATGCAGATATTGATGAAGCTGTAACTGGTGCCATGATGGGTAATTTTTATACCCAGGGCGAAGTTTGTACCAATGGTACACGCGTGTTTGTGCATAAAGATTGTTATGACACCTTTATGGACCGTCTATTAGATCGCACCAAGAATAATATTGTGGTTGGTGATCCGATGGACCCTGAAACTAATCTGGGGGCGCTGATTTCTGAAGATCATCTGCATAAGGTGATGTCCTATATTGAATCAGGAAAAGAGCAGGGCGCTACTCTGGCTTTTGGCGGTGAGCGGCATAGCCCGAAAGGCTGTGAAGAGGGCTATTTTGTCGGGCCGACAATCTTTACGAACTGCACGGACGATATGCGCATTACGCGCGAAGAGATTTTTGGTCCGGTGATGTCAGTTCTCACCTTTGAAACAGAAGAAGAGGTTATTCAACGCGCCAACAATACGGATTACGGACTGGCTGCAGGCATTTTCTGCCGGGATATCCGCAGAGCTCATCGTGTTATCGCTCAGCTGGAAGCCGGAATCTGCTGGATTAATGCTTATGCAAATTCGCCAGTAGAGATGCCGGTAGGTGGTTACAAGCAATCGGGTATTGGTCGTGAAAACGGTGTGGAAGCACTTGAGTCTTATACTCAGACAAAATCAATTTATGTCGGAATGGATAAGCTGGAAGGTCCATTCTAATGACAGTGAATGAGAAATTTGATTATATCATTGTGGGTGCGGGTTCGGCCGGTTGTGTGCTGGCCAACCGGTTAACAGAAGATCCGGATGTTTCGGTACTGTTGTTAGAAACCGGAGGCTCAGATAAAAGTATTTTTATCCAGATGCCGACTGCCTTATCGATACCAATGAACACCAAAAAGTACGCCTGGCAATTTCATTCAGAACCAGAGCCTTATCTGAACAACCGTGAAATGCATTGTCCCAGGGGCAAGGTTCTTGGTGGGTCTTCGTCGATTAACGGTATGGTTTATGTGCGCGGTCATGCCCGTGACTTTGATGAGTGGCTGGAAAGAGGCGCGCAAGGGTGGGATTATCAACATTGCCTGCCGTACTTTAAAAAAGCAGAAGACTGGGCCTTTGGTGCCGATGAATATCGCTCTAAAGAGGGCCCTTTAGCGGTTAATAACGGCAACAATATGCAGAACCCTTTATACCAAGCTTTTATTAATGCTGGTGTCGATGGCGGCTATATGGAAACCGGTGACTACAACGGTTTTCAGCAAGAAGGTTTTGGCGCCATGCATATGACCGTGAAAAACGGTGTGCGATGGTCCGCTGCTAATGCCTATGTAAGGCCTGCTATGGCCAGATCTAACCTGACAATAAAAACCGGTGTTCAGGTCAGTAAAGTACTGCTGGAAGACAAGCGGGCTATTGGTGTTGAGCTTTATGAAAAAAGCAGCACAGTACGCTTTTTCGTAAATAACGAAGTGCTATTAAGTGCTGGTTCTATTGGTTCTCCTCATATTCTTCAATTATCGGGTATTGGTCAAAGTGATACCTTATCTGCTGCTGGCATTGAAACTCGGCATGAATTGCCTGGTGTTGGTGAAAACTTGCAGGACCACCTGGAGTTTTATTTTCAGTATCAGTGCAAAAAGCCGCTGACACTAAATAGTAAGCTTGGGCCTTTGAGCAAGCTGGCTATTGGCGTGCGCTGGATTCTATTCAAAACTGGCTTAGGCGCAACCAACCATTTTGAGTCCTGTGGCTTCATTCGCTCGAAAGAAGGTATTGAGTGGCCGGATCTTCAATACCACTTTCTGCCGGCGGCCATTCGCTACGATGGTAAATCTGCTTTTGAAGGGCATGGTTTTCAACTGCATATTGGCCACAACAAGCCGAAAAGTCGTGGCTGGGTCAAAGTGAAAAGTTCAGATCCTTTTACACCGCCTAAAATTCAGTTCAATTATCTGCAGCATCAGGATGACATCGAGGCATTTCGGGCTTGTGTACGGCTATCCAGAGAAATCATTGCACAGCCAGCAATGGATGAGTATCGCGGTGAAGAAATTCAGCCCGGTAAAGATATTGTTACCGATGAGCAGATAGATGCTTTTGTGCGCGATGCAGTCGAAAGTGCTTATCACCCTTGTGGTACATGTCGCATGGGGTCTGTTGATGACGATATGGCCGTCATTGATCCACAAATGCGCGTGCGTGGCTTGCAAGGTCTTCGGGTTATCGACTCGTCAGTGTTTCCGACCATTCCCAACGGCAATTTGAACGCGCCAACTATTATGGTCGCAGAGCGAGCCGCGGATATCATCAAGCAGCAGCAAATGCCCGTCTCTGATGTTGATGTCTATAAAGATAATCAATGGCAGGAACGCCAGCGCAGCGGTGAGGCCAAGCGGAGCGCATCATGTTAACGCTGGTCAGTATTGGCATGCTGTTCTTTATGGCGATGGTGGTGTTTATTGTGGTGCGCTGGGGGCGGCTGAAACTTAATGGCCGCTATCCGGTGTCTACTTTGACCTTCATTGCTATTTTGTTCACTTCTGGGCTGGATGTCGGGCTCATAATGTTCCCGCTGACAGAGTTTCCGGTTTACGCCGATATAAAAGAAAACAGTGAGTACGCTTTTGCTAATCCTTTGGCGATTGAATTTGGCTTCTGGGGCTTTCTAGTCTGGGCAATTTACTTTGTCACTTGCTTTTACTTCTGTGCGATTGAACCCAAGGTAAAGTTCTTTGAAATTAGCTGGGTTAAGTGGATTAATAACATTGTCATTATTGGTACCTGCGCTTTTACTGCGCATTTGCTGTTTGCCAACTTGAGCTGGTATTTACCCGGTATTGCGGCCAGCGAAGGCTTTCCCTGGTATTACGCACTGATTGTCGGTGGTACGATTTTATTTGCTGTGTACTCAAGCACTGAGCTTAAGTTTGTAAAAATTCTGAGCTTATCCTCTGGTGGTTTGTTCTTTGCGTTAATTATCGGGCTTGGCAGTATCGCCTTACTGTCTGACAATGTCTCTGCGCCGGACTATTTTAATACCTTGCCGTTACTGACCGATTACTTTGAACACCTGCATCGTTTTGTTTTGCCAATTAATGATTACCACGCGTTTTATTTGTTTTGGTGGTTTGCCTGGAGCATTATGATTGGTCAGTTCACTGCGCGTTTTGTTGGTAACATGCGCACTATCTGGCTGTTCTTAGCGATGTTGATTTGGCCATCACTGTCCATTGGTCTCTGGTTTAGTGTCTTATATTTATTTCATTTGAAAGGACTGGATACTTCCGGATTTATTAATCTGGCAATGGTAGGCGTCGGGATTGTCTTTGTGATCAATTCGCTGGACTCTTTAATCCGGCTTTACTCTGATAATTTGAATTTGACGGTGGCACGTTTTGGCAAGCAAAAGTATATGGCCTTACATGCCTTTTTGATGATGTCACTAACCGTGCTATTCAGCGTTCAGTTTATAAAAATTCAGTGGGTTGGGGCGTTAGTTATTGGCATTGGTTTATGTTGCTTTGTTTACATCGCACTTGGTAAGCAACAGCAGCCGCTGCCCAGAACTCAGGCACTGGTGTCGTTGCCCATAAAAAAGAAGTAACCTGAAGTGTCACCTGATGCGATTGCATCAGGTGAAAAAAGTATTTACCCCGTAATTGGTATTTCCTTATTTTTGTCATACCACTGTCATAAAAAATTCATACTATTACCAAGATAGATCATTGCGGAATATGGAGGTGCTGTCTATTATTCCGCCACTTTTATTGTTGGGTGTTTGCTATGTCAATTCGTAATAAGCTTCTCTCTGTTGGTTTGATCGCCACAGCCGCCTTCATTTTGTTGCTTGCCTTAATGATGTTTTTCCAGTCACAAGTAAGTGATTTACATCGTGCCAGTGAGCTTCGTGAATCGGTACACAACGGTCTGCTGCAATTGCGTCGTGCGGAGAAAGACTTTCTATTGCGAATGGACGAAAGTTACGCTGAAAAATTAGAACAACAAGCCAGTGTGACCAACAATCGACTTGAGCAGCTTAATACGCTGGTTGATGACAAATCATCGTCACAGCTTATTGCCCAACTAGAAAGCCAGGTAAAACGTTACAGTCAAAACTTTGAGCGCTTAGTACAAGCGTTTCAACAGCGCGGGTTAGATGAAAATAGTGGAGCTTATGGCGCATTGCGTTCGGCAACTCATGAGTTAGAGGAAGCGATTGATACCGCCGGACGCACGGAGCTGCTGGTGACTTTGCTTCAGGTTCGCCGCAGTGAAAAAGATTTTATGCTGCGTTTTGACGATAAATACCTTGGCCGGGTGGAAGGTTTGCTGGATGAATTAAAAAGAGAATTATCTGCAACACCCAATTTGGCGGAAAAAGTAGACGCGTATCGCCGTGACTTTGGTCGTTACGCCACGCTTTCAAAAGAGATAGGGCTTGATGAAGAGTCTGGTATAAAGGGTGAGGTCAGAACAATTGCCAGCAATATGGAGGGCTCGCTTGAGCAGTTAGACAAACAGCTCAGTGGTTTGCTGGCGTCTCGCCAGGCAACCATGAAATGGGTACCTGTCGTTGTATTTGCTGTGATCGCACTCATTGTTATTGCTATGCTGGTTTGGGTGATACGTTCCATTAATCAGCCGCTTAGCCAGTTGCGTGAAGACATGCAAAAGGTTCAGAGAAGTAATGACCTGACCTTGTCGTCAGAGAAATTTCGCGATGATGAATTAGGTGATTTGGTTGACAGCTTTAATGAGCTACTCACTTACTTCCGCGGTGTTATTCAGCAAATTAACCAGTCTGTCGAAACAGTGAATAGCCTGACACAGCAAGTTTCTAATACGGTAACTCATACGTCACAAAACTTGGATATGCAGTCGCATGAGGTCGATCAAGTCGCTGCCGCTATTAATGAAATGGGCAGTACGGCACACACTATTGCCAATGATGCGGAAGACACTGCCGAGCAGGTGAACAGTCTGTCTGAACAGGCGAAACATGGTAGTACCTCGGTGCAGGCCGGTGTTGAAAAAGTGCGTTACTTAGCCGAACGTTTGAACAGCAGCGTAACCGAGGCGAACACGTTGGCAGAACGTAGTGCGTCTATCACACAAATTGTGACGGTGATTAACGGTATTGCTGAACAAACCAATTTATTGGCGCTTAATGCAGCGATTGAAGCTGCCCGGGCCGGTGAGCAGGGACGTGGGTTTGCCGTGGTGGCGGATGAAGTTCGTACGCTGGCTTCCCGCACTCAGAAGTCTATTGGTGAAATAGAATCAATTACCAGTCAGTTGAACCAGCAAACTCAGATTATTGTGAATACGCTGCAAGAGTGTAATGAACTGGGTGAAGAAAGTGCGCAGCACTCTACCGAGTCCGATGAGCTATTTAACCGGATTCACACTGAGCTAGTGAAAATTAATGATCGTTCGGCTTCTATAGCGACCGCAGTCGAGGAACAGTCTGCGGTTGTGGATGAAACGGCTAGAAATATTACCCGGGTAAGGGATGCCGGAGTGGAAGCGGCAAACGATGCACAATCAAACGCTGACGCAGTGACTAAAGTTCGTCAACAAACAGAGCAACTGCGCCAGGCGGTCATCAAGTTCACCGTGTAATTTGATGTATCACGCGGTTAAATACTTCGCATGGAAGCGAAGCTGGGCTTCAATGAATGACGAGATGAAGTAATAGCTGTGATCATAGCCGTCGTGTAAATGCACGGTTCCACCGCCCTTAACTGCAGCAATCGCCTCTTTTAGGTTTTCTGGTTTCAATTGCTCTTCTAAAAAGACGTCGGCTAAGCCTTGGTCAACTCGAACCGGAAGCGTCTGCCCCTTCGATTTAATGATCTCAACAGCGTCGTACTGCTTCCATTGTTCTCGAACATCGCCTAAATAGGTTCTAAAGGCTTTTTCACCCCAGGGGCACTGTGTTGGGTTAGTAACAGGCGAAAAGGCTGAAATACTGGTGTAGCGATCGCTGTTGCGCAAGCCTATCACCAACGCCCCGTGTCCACCCATTGAGTGACCAGCAATGGCACGTTTATCATTAATTGGTAACTCGGCTTCAATCAGTTCGGGCAATTCTTTAACGATGTAGTCGTACATCTGATAATGGCTTTTCCACGGATCCTGAGTCGCATTCAGGTAAAAGCTGGCTCCCAAGCCTAAATCATAGGCGCCGTCCAGGTCATCAGCAACGTCATCACCACGCGGGCTGGTATCCGGAACAATTAAGGCTATTCCTAATTCGGTAGCAACACGTTGTGCTCCGGCTTTGGTGGAAAAGTTTTCGTCGGTACAAGTTAAGCCCGAAAGAAAATAGACCGCCGGAACTTTGGCTTTCTCTGCACGTAATGGCAAAAAGACACTGAACTGCATGGTGCAGTTCAGTACTTCAGAGTCGTGCTTAAAACGCAATTGACGGCCGCCAAAACAGCGGGTTTCGCTAACTTGTTTCATCACAGGCTCCATTAATAATGAATGACTGAACGAATCGACTTACCTTCGTGCATTAAGTCGAACGCTTCGTTAATCTTTTCTAACGGCATGGTATGGGTAATAAAGGTGTCCAAATCAAACTTACCATCCATGTATTGTTTTACATAGTCAGGCAGCTCGGTACGACCTTTAACGCCACCAAAGGCACTACCACGCCATACGCGACCAGTAACCAGTTGGAAAGGGCGCGTTGAGATTTCTTCACCTGCGCCGGCAACACCAATAATCACGGATTCGCCCCAGCCTTTGTGGCAGCACTCTAACGCGGCGCGCATAACATCAACGTTACCAATGCACTCGAATGAAAAGTCTACGCCGCCGTCCGTCATGTCGACAATGACTTCCTGAATGGGTTTGTCATATTCCGTTGGGTTCACAAAGTCGGTCGCGCCTAATTCTTTTGCGATAGCTTGCTTATCATCATTCACGTCGATAGCGATAATGCGTGAGGCTTTGGCTTGCACCGCACCAATAATAACCGCCAGACCAATACCACCTAATCCAAATACTGCAACGGTGTCGCCTTCCTGAACATTAGCGGTGTTTTTAACGGCGCCCATGCCAGTCGTGACACCACAACCAAGCAGGCACACTTTCTCAAGCGGTGCTTCTTTCGGAATTTTCGCCAGTGAAATTTCTGGTAGAACGGTGTATTCAGAGAAGGTCGATGTGCCCATGTAGTGATAAATGGTCTCGCCGTCTTTTGAGAAACGGCTGGTGCCGTCCGGCATTAAACCCTTACCCTGAGTGGCACGAACCGCCTGACACAGGTTGGTTTTACCAGAGGTACAGAACTTACACTCACCGCATTCCGCCGTGTATAAAGGAATGACATGGTCACCGACGTCAACTGAAGTAACGCCTTCGCCGACCGACTCAACAATACCGCCACCTTCGTGACCTAATACGGAAGGAAAAATGCCTTCGGGATCTTTACCGGAAAGAGTATAGGCATCGGTATGGCAAACGCCGGTTGCTATAATACGAACCCGCACTTCACCTTTTTTCGGTGGCGCGACATCAATTGTTTCTTCTTTTAGTGGCTCGCCCGGGCCCCAGGCAACCATAGCGCGTGACTTAATTGTTTCCATGATGATTCCTTATAATGTCTGATTCACAATCTGATTACGTAAAAGCGTAGCGTAAGTTTAACTTTTTCTCATAAGCAGGTAATCTACTGTTTTTACAAATAACTTTTTCATAAATGAAATAATGAGTGAAGTATGAAGCCTTGGCAGGGAATTAGCGAATTTGCGGCAGTGGCCGAACAGCATAGCTTTACTGCAGCAGCCCGTCAGCTGGGGCTGTCGGTGGCGCAAGTGAGCCGTAATATTGCAGCGCTCGAGCATAGGCTGCAGATGCAGTTGCTGTATCGCTCAACCCGCAGTGTTAGCTTAACGGAAGAAGGCACACTCTATTTACCTCATTGCCAGCACTTAGTTGCAAGCCTACGAGATGCGGATCAGGCCATTCAGCAACGCACAGAACAACCGCAGGGCTTAATTCGTATTACCGCGCCAGTCTACTATGGCGAACGGTTTATCGCGCCGCTATTGAATGATTTTCTGCAGATTTATGCAGATTGCCGCCTGGATTTACAACTAACAAACGAGCAGGTCGACTTAATTGAAGGCAGCTATGATGTGGCTATACGTTTAGGGCAACTGGGGAATCCGAGGTTACGCGCCAGGAAACTCGGGTCACGCCGGCATTTTGTTGTAGGCTCACCGGCTTATTTCCGGCAATTTGGACGCCCGCAAACTATGAATGAACTGGATGAGCATCGCTGTTTTACCGGAACGGTCAAGCAGTGGCGTTTTCAGGTTGATGGCAAGCCGGAAACAGTCCGGCCCGAGTCGTACCTGCATTGCAACAATGGTCTGGCACTTCGTGATGCCGCAATAAAAGGCTTGGGGTTGGCAATGCTGCCGGATTATTACGTGACTGAGTCGTTGGAAAATGGACAGTTAGAAGAAGTGTTAGCGGATTTTCGACAACCGGATGATGGTATATGGGCGTTGTATCCAGAAAATCGTCAGGTGATTCCTAAAGTACGGGTACTGCTGGATTATTTATCTGAAAGATTAATACTGGAAAAATAGAGAACTGAGAAATAAAAAAATGGTGGTTGCTACTGGGCTTGAACCAGTGACCCTCGCCTTGTAAGGGCGATGCTCTCCCAACTGAGCTAAGCAACCATCCTGAAGGTCTGCAACTAAGGGGAAGAAGAGAAGTGGTGGTTGCTACTGGGCTTGAACCAGTGACCCTCGCCTTGTAAGGGCGATGCTCTCCCAACTGAGCTAAGCAACCATTCTCACTGTGACACTTCTGCGTCGTTGCGAGGTGGCATTATAGGGCGCAGATACAAACTGTCAAATAAAAATTGCTAACTTTGGTTCGTTTGCTGACATTTTAATCACTTCGAATAGCAGATGCGTCAGACGCTCAGTCTTGATAAACTTACGCTTATTAAATTGACCGGTTTCAAAGAAAGGAATAAACATGAGTGTGGTAACGCGTTTTGCCCCCAGCCCGACTGGGTATTTGCATGTTGGTGGTGCCCGCACGGCACTGTATTCATGGTTAGTCGCGAAAGCGCAGGGCGGCGAGTTCGTGCTTCGTATAGAAGATACTGACCGTGAACGTTCAACGCAGCCTGCTATCGATGCCATTTTAGAAGGTATGGAGTGGCTGGGCCTTAACTGGGATCGCGGACCTTATTACCAGACTCAGCGTTTTGAGCGGTACCAAGAGCTGATTGACAAGTTACTGGAAGAAGACAAAGCCTATAAATGCTATTGCTCAACCGAGCGCTTAGAGAAAATGCGAGAAGAGCAAATGGCTGCCGGTGAAAAGCCTCGTTATGACGGCCATTGTCGTGACAACCCAAATGTCAGCGGTGATAAATACGTGATCCGCTTCCGCAATCCGCAAGACGGCAGTGTGATTTTTGATGACCACATTCGTGGCCGGATTGAGTTCGCTAATACCGAACTGGATGACTTAATCATTGCTCGCACAGACGGGACACCGACCTATAACTTCTGTGTGGTGGTTGATGACTGGGACATGGATATTACGCACGTAGTGCGTGGTGAAGACCATATTAATAACACCCCACGCCAAATTAATATTCTAAAAGCTCTGGGCGCGCCGGTACCTCAGTATGCTCACGTGTCGATGATTTTAGGTGACGATGGTAAGAAACTGTCGAAACGTCACGGTGCGGTCAGTGTTATGCAGTATCGCGATGACGGCTATGTACCAGAAGCGGTCTTGAATTACTTAGCACGCCTGGGCTGGTCTCATGGTGACCAGGAAATATTCAGCCGTGAAGAGCTGGTTGAGTACTTTAAGCTGGATGACGTTAACAAGGCAGCGTCAGCGTTTAATACTGAAAAGCTTAATTGGTTAAATCAGCACTACATGAAAACTTTGCCTGCGGAGCAGGTTGCACCTCAATTGCAGTGGCAGTTTGACCAAATTGGCGTGGGCACAAGCAATGGTCCAGCGCTAGAGCAAGTTGTATCGCTGCAGGCTGATCGGGTAAAAACCTTGAAAGAAATGGCGTCCATTAGCCGTTACTTCTTTGAGTCTGTTGATGAATTTGACGAAAAAGCGGCGAAAAAGCATTTACGCCCGGTAGCCAAAGAGCCGCTGCTAAAAGCCAAAGAACTGCTCGGAGCAATTAGTGACTGGAATGCTGCTAATATTCAGGCGGCAATTAACCAGACAGCTGCCGATTTGGATGTTGGTATGGGCAAAGTGGGCATGCCACTGCGTGTTGCTGCGACTGGTGGCGGTAACTCTCCATCATTAGATGTGACTCTGGAATTAATTCCACAGCAGACCGTTCTGGCGCGTATAGACCTTGCGTTGCAATTTATTGCAAATCGCGAGAATGCGTAGCCTGATATTTACCTCAGGTGAGATGTCGACTAATGTAGTAGCCTGACGTAACAGCGTCAGGCTACTGCCACAATGAGATAGATCATGCCAGATATAAAGCACTTGATTGAAAACAATAAAACGTGGGCAGACGCGCAAGTTAAAAAAGACCCTGACTTTTTCAAACGTTTGGTCGATCAGCAATCGCCTGAGTATTTATGGATTGGTTGCTCGGATAGCCGGGTTCCTGCGAATGAAATAGTGGGTATGGCGCCAGGTGAACTTTTTGTTCACCGGAATGTGGCTAATCAGGTGATTCAGACTGACTTCAATTGTCTGTCGGTTATTCAGTTCGCGATTGAAGCGCTGAAAGTTCGCCATATTCTTGTGGTTGGCCATTACGGCTGTGGTGGCGTAAAAGCGGCTCTTGAGAGTAAACCTCACGGGCTGGTTGATCATTGGTTGTATCCAATTCGTGATGTGTACCGTGAGCATGCAGAAGAGTTGGAGCAACTGGGCGAGGCTGAACAGATTGATCGCTTGTGTGAGCTAAATGTAATTGAACAGGTTAAAAACCTGGCCAAAACGAATATGGTTCAGGAGGCCTGGGACAAAGGTGAGTCACTGACAATACATGGCTGGGTTTACCGTTTAGATAATGGTTTGGTGAATGATATGAATGTCTCGGTTTCAAGTCGGGAAGGCATGGAGCAGGTGTATCACGTCTATCACCAAAAGTTGCCGAAAGGTGTTCGCAACTAAGATTTGATGAATTACTGAGCAAACTGCCATAAAAATGTTCAAACGGCAGTATTTTTTTAAAAAATAGTTGACACATTAGCTCAGGTCACAATAGAATGCGCCCCGCTGTCAGGGCAGTCTGAGACTGTTTAGTGCGGGGCTATAGCTCAGCTGGGAGAGCGCTTGCATGGCATGCAAGAGGTCAGCGGTTCGATCCCGCTTAGCTCCACCAAGTTGTTTTGGTAAAGCACACTGGTAGTAATAAGTATTTGGTTGCGTCCCCTTCGTCTAGTGGTCCAGGACACCGCCCTTTCACGGCGGTAACAGGGGTTCAAATCCCCTAGGGGACGCCATTCAAATACTAAAATGCAAAAAGTAATTACTGCGTCCCCTTCGTCTAGTGGTCCAGGACACCGCCCTTTCACGGCGGTAACAGGGGTTCAAATCCCCTAGGGGACGCCATTACTTTTCAGCATCTATTAAATTAAGTTCCATGGGTCCCCTTCGTCTAGTGGCCTAGGACACCGCCCTTTCACGGCGGTAACAGGGGTTCAAATCCCCTAGGGGACGCCACTTAAATCAACCGCCCGCAGGCGGTTTTTTTGTTTCTGGCTTTTACTACTTCGCCAACTCCAGTAAATAAGGCTCCAAAAAGTCTGCTATCTTCGGCTGGGCTTCCGCGGTGGGGTGAATGCCATCATCCTGCACATAATCGGCATTTGTGGCTATTTCTTCCATAAAGAAAGGTATGAGTGCCACATTCTGTTCTTTCGCGACTTCCTCAAACATTTTTCGGAACTGTTCAGCAAAACGCTGGCCATAGTTTGGTGGCACCATAACCTGACTTAAACCAACTTTAACGTCTTGTTGCTGCGCCTGGTCGATGATTTGTTTTAAATTCGAACGAACTGTGTTTAGGTCGAACCCACGAAGGCCATCATTACCACCCAGTTCGATAAATAGAACATCGGGCTTATGGCGCTCTAAAACGCCTTCTAAGCGACGCAAACCACCACGGGTGGTCTCGCCACTGATACTGGCGTTAATGATGTTAATATCGGGATGAGAGCTTTCCCAGCGACGATCTAACTCGGCAACCCAGGTTTGTTCCTGAGAAAGCCCATAACCTGCGCTTAAGCTGTCACCTAAAACAACAAGTGAGACATTTGCGGAAACGCTGCGTATAACCAACAACAGCGCTAAAAATAAACACGTTTTCAAAAGGAAATTTTTCATTTTATGCTCATTCAAGCTCAACAACTGGAAAAAACCGTAGACACCTCTGAGGGTCCACTACAGATTCTGCAGCCAATTAACGTCAGTATCAATGCCGGTGACACCGTTGCCATTGTTGGCGCTTCCGGCTCCGGTAAGTCGACGCTATTGTCACTACTGGCGGGTTTAGACCTCGCATCCTCCGGAGAGGTTCTTATAGAGAACGAAAAATTAAGCGAATTGGATGAAGAGCAGCGCGCAAAAGTTCGTGCTGACAAAGTCGGCTTCATTTTTCAGTCATTCTTACTGGTACCAAGCTTAAGTGCTCTGGAAAACGTCATGCTGCCGGCAGAGCTGGCCGGACATAAAGGCGCTGAGAAAGAAGCCAGAGAGCTGCTGGCAAAGGTGGGTCTGGAAGATCGCTGGCATCATTATCCGAATCAATTATCCGGTGGTGAGCAGCAGCGAGTGGCCATTGCCAGAGCTTTTGTCGGACAACCGAAAATTCTGTTTGCTGATGAACCTACTGGTAACCTTGATGCGAAAACCGGTGGTAAGGTCGAAGAATTATTATTCGACTTAAACAAAGATTACGGTACGACGTTAATAGTAGTAACTCACGACCAACGGCTTGCTAAGCGTTGTCAACGTGTGTTGCAGATGGACGCCGGGCAGTTATCGGAGGCAGCTCAGGATGTGGCATAAGATTTCGTTTCGTCTGTTAAAGCAGGAGCTGAGACGCGGCGAACTGACCATTATGGCGCTGGCCATTATACTGTCGGTAACCGCGGTATTGTCGTTATCTATTTTCAGTGATCGTCTACAGGCTGGTTTGACTGAGCGTAGCAGTGAGTTTCTTGCTGCCGACAGAGTGTTAAGCTCCCGCCGGGATATTCCTGCCGATTGGCTCGAACAAGCCGGACAAATGAACTTGAAAACGGCCTGGAAAGTTGTGTTTAACTCTATGGCCTTTGCCGATGAGAACATGACCCTGGTTGACGTCAAGGCGGTGAGTGATGGCTATCCGTTACGTGGCGAATTAGAAATTGCCGATCAACCTTTTGGGGAAGGTTATGTGGCCAAAGGTTTGCCTGCAGAAGGTGAGGCATGGGTGGCTTCTCAGTTATTTCAGGCACTGCAGTTAGATATTGGCGATAGCATTGAAGTGGGTGATAGCAGCTTCAAAGTGACCAAAGTAGTGACTTATGAGCCCGATGTTGGCTTCTCGGTTTTTACCGATAGTCCCAACGTTATTATTCGTCATTCTCAGCTTGAAGAGACGGGGTTGATCCAGCCCGGTAGCCGTGTACGCTTCAATGTATTAATGGCGGGTGAGAGCAGTGCCATAAACGCTTATGAAGATTGGCTGTTACCTCGCCTAAATGACGATACTCACAGCTGGCGCAGCATAGAAGATGGTGACAGTCCGTTATCCCGTTCGTTAAACCGTGCTGAGCGTTTTATGATGCTGGCAAGCCTGTTGGGCGTGGTTCTCGCAGCAACGGCGGTTGCGGTTGCGGCGCAGCGTTATTGCCAACGAAACTACGATGTGGTTGCTATATTCAAAACCTTAGGAGCCAGTCGTCAGCAAATTCGTCGTATTTTTATGCTGCACCTGCTGCTATTAACCGCAGCTAGTGTGGCGGTAGGTATGGCGCTTGGCTGGGCCATTCAGTATGTGGTTATTGAATGGGTCGCACAGAAACTGGACGCAACTTTGCCTCAAGCCGGGTGGCAGCCATACGTTTTAGCCGGAGCGACCGGTGTTATCAGCGCGGTTATGTTTACCTTGTATCCTTTATTCCGATTGGTATCGATTCCACCGCTGCGGGTATTGCACCGCCAGTTAACCGCAGGAAACGCAGTGCGTTGGTTGCAGTGGGTACTGAGTGGCGGAACTATCTACGCACTGTTGGTTATCTATAGCCAGCAATGGTGGCTTTCGACGGCCTTATTTGCTGGCGGTGCCGTTGCGGCAGTTCTGCTTTTAGGGCTGGGTCGTTTATTTATCTCAGCCAGTCGCAAAGCAGGTATGCAGGCAGGCAGCAGTTGGCGTTTGGCTATGGCGGGTTTACAGCGAAGAGCCGCTGCAAACAGTTTACAGATGCTGAGCTTTTCAACCGCCATTATGTTGTTGCTGATAGTTATCGTATTGCGAAATGACTTGCTGGAGGACTGGAAACGTCAGTTGCCGGCGGACGCACCTAACTACTTTGCTATTAACATAGCTCAGGACAACGTTGACGATTTGCAGAACATGTTCGAGCGGGAAGACATTCCGTCGACGGATTTATACCCTATTGTGCCGGGGCGATTAACCCATATTAACGGGGAGAAACTGCTTGACGAAGTTACCAAGGAAGACCGTGACGATGATGAAGCCGAAGGACGTGAGGGGGTAGGGCGAGAACTGTCACTCACCTGGCGTGATACTTTACCACCTAATAACGAGCTGACAGCTGGAGAATGGTGGGGTGAAGATGCTAAGCCTCAGGTATCGGTTGAATTAAATGTGTCTGAGCGACTGGATATAAAGGTTGGTGATGAACTACGCTTTAACTTAGGTGGGGAAGAGTTCACCGTTCCGGTGACCAGCTTGCGAAAGGCAGATTGGAATACCTTGCAGCCGAATTTCTACATGATTTTCAACACCTCGACGCTGGAAGATTTTCCGGCAACTTATATCACCAGCTTTAGGTTGGACGAAAACCGTAAAAGTGAACTCTACGAGTTGTTTAAGCCCTTCCCGCAAACTTCTCTGATTGATCTGGATGCCATGATTAATCAAATTCGCGAGGTGATTGGGCAGGTCAGTCTGGCCATCGTGTTTGTCCTGGTGCTAGTGATTATTGCTGGCGCCCTAGTGCTGGTAGCACAAGTGCAGGCAAGTATGGAAGAACGGCAAAAAGAACTGGTTATTCTGAGAACATTGGGTGCGCCGGGGAAATTACTGAGTCGAAGTATTACTTATGAATTTCTGGTGTTAGGTGCAATTAGCGGGTTAATAGCGACCTTAGCGATGGAAATTTCGCTCTTTATATTGCAAAACCAAGTGTTCAATATGGCGCCGGTTCTTCATTGGAAATTGTGGATAGTCGGGCCGCTATTCGGGGCTTTGGTGGTCGCGGTTTTAGGTCGCTTATCTTGCTATCGACTTATCCAGAGAAATACGGCTCAGCTAATACGCAAGCTGGCCTGATCAAGGAATACGGAGGTGACTGATGAACATTTTAATGACAGGTGGTACCGGGCTCATTGGCTCAGCGTTTATTCGCAAGTACCGAGATACACATCAGTTCACGGTCACCACCCGTAACAAGGGAGTTGCACGTGAGAAGTTGGGGGATAACGTGACCTTATTATCCTCTGTCGATGACGTAGCCGATATTGGCAAGTTTGACGCGGTAATTAACCTGCAGGGTGAAGGTATCGCCGATAAGCGCTGGAGTGACTCCCGTAAGCAGGCATTAAAAGACAGCCGTTGGCAGGTTACTGAGAAGCTGGCGGCTATGATCAATGCTTCCAAAACGCCGCCTAAAGTGTTTCTGAGTGGCTCTGCTATTGGCTATTACGGACCGCGTGACGCTGAGCCGGTTAATGAGAATGATGTCGCAGAGCATAGCGATTTTGCAGTGACATTGTGTCAGGAGTGGGAGCGTCGGGCACTGGCTGCAAAAGACGTGACTCGAGTGGCTTTGCTACGCACCGGGGTGGTCCTGACTAAAGGCGAAGGTGCTTTGGCACAAATGCTCACTCCCTATAAGTTTGGTTTAGGTGGTCCTCTGGGGGACGGAAAGCAGATGATGTCGTGGATACAGCTGCAAGATATGACCCGTGCGATTCAGTATCTGCTGGAGCACGATAATTTATCTGGACCGGTTAATATGACGGCGCCCGGACCGGTTGCCAATGAGGCTTTTAGCCGTACTTTGGCTTCGGTAATGAATAAACCTCATTTTATGAGAGTACCGGGTTTTGTACTTAAATTAGGTCTTGGTGAAATGTCGTCGATGCTGCTTCAGGGGCAAGCCGTGGTGCCTGACAAATTGCGCAGTCATGGCTTTGAGTTTGAGTACCCAACGGTGCGCGAAGCTTTCAAAGTCAGCGTGTAATTCTTTACACGCCTTTTTATTTTCTTAACAGACAGCGTTTTCTGAACTCAGTAAGATAGAGGGATGAGAATAAAAAAGTTATATCCATTTAAACAATTAACCCTTGGCGCTTGTATTTTGATGCTGGCGCTTGCGGGTTGCAGTTCGATTCCCGCCGAAAGTCCTGAGAACCTTGTTGGTACCCAAGAGTCTGGAAAGGCTTCTTATTACGCCATGAAGTACCAGTTCAGAACCACGGCGAGCGGTGAGCGTTATAACCACTTTTCCAGCACCGCAGCGCACCGGACACTGCCGTTCGGAACCAAAGTGCGTGTCACCAATATTGAGAACAACAAAAGTGTCGTGGTGAAAATTAATGATCGCGGGCCGTTTATTGAAGGCAGAGTCATTGACTTATCTCGCTCAGCTTTTGACGAAATAGCGGATCTCGACTTGGGCGTTATCGAGGTGGACACTGAAGTTATTCGTTAATTCGGATACTCAGATATTTATGTTACAAAATTTAACAATTTTGGGCGTGAACTCGTAACGTATTGATATTAGCCTTCTTAGATACGTTTAATTTAGGGAGCTAATATGTACTTTTGGAACATTGATGCCCTGAAAAGGGACTTTCTTCAGGAACGCTTTAGTCAAACACAAGCTTTTTACTATTTAGTCTTGATGTTGGTTTTATTCACTCTGCCAATTGGTGTGTTGGGGGATAATACTACGGTGTGGGATAAAGCGTCCCTCTGGGCTGAGCTAGCTCTAGTGGTATTCGGAACGACAGCTGCCTACAAATCAAATGGCGGACGTGACGGCAGGCAGTTTTTAGAGCGCTATGTCGCACTCAGCTGGGTGTTATTTATACGACTACTTCCACTTGTCATACTTCTTGGCATTATTGCTTCAATTTTTCGGGAAATTTTTATCGGTGATGCTGGCTATTCGTTTACAGGTTATGACTTTGCCGCTGTCGTTCTGATAGGTTTTTTCTACTACTGGCGGCTAAGCCATCATATGGGTGATTTGAGTCAGGAAAACTTTTCTGGAGTACAGCTCGGTGCTGAGAATTAAGGCACTATCTTCAGGGGTTGGCTGTTCTTAAATGAGAGGGGAAAGCTTGTAACTTTCCCCTTGCTTATTTTTATGAAGACTTGCTCATTAGCTGCTTGATAGCGAGCTTTAAGTCACCGATAAGATCGTCACTGTCGCGGAATCCTTTCATCAGAATTTTGTACTTCCCGTTCACAACCAATGTTGGGGTGCCGGAAATGTCTTTATCGCGGGCGTCTTTGTCCATTTGGCTGGCGCGGGCCTTTACCGAAAAGTTATTGAAGCCACGTTTAAAGTCGCTTTCAGAAACGCCGGCCTGAACAAAAATCTCTTTAATTTTTTCGAGGCTATCAATCGACTGACGTTGCTCGAATTGCTGCTTAAAAATACTCTCGCTAATAGCCTGCTCTTTGTTCAGCATTAAGGCGAGTGAATAAGCTTGAGTCATTTTGCTGCCTATGCCCGGTTTAGGGCTCAACCCTGACGTGTGTGACTTCTTAAAGGCTTCAGGAAAGGTAGCGGCAAGTTCCTTTGCGATGGGCTCGAAACGGTAACAGGCCATGCAATAAAAAGAGAAGTACTCGATAATTTCAGGCGTTGTCGAAGCTGGTCTATCTAAAACTTCGTAGTGTTTGTTTTCAGAAAACTCTTGTGCCTGCAATGTGGCTGCCATGAATAGTGCGCAAACGAACATTGTCATTCTTACTAGCATAGCGAACTCCTTTTCTTTTTTATTATTGTTGGTAATAAGTATTACAGGTAATTATGATAAGAACAATTGAGGTTGTCCCGATTCTATCGGTAAATGTCCATCAGGCCACTCTTCTTTGTTGTGTTTATTGATAACAATAGCTTCCGTAAACAACAACGGAGACTATGATGAAATTTACACAAATTCGTAATGCGACACTAAAGCTTATTTTTGCCGGAAAAACCTTTTTAATTGATCCTATGCTGGCGGAGAAAGGGCGCTACCCTGGCTTTGAAGGCACGCTAAACAGCCATTTGCGTAATCCTACTGTTGGTCTGCCCTTGTCGATGGATGAAATCTTAGATGTGGATGCGGTGATTGTCACACATACGCACCCCGATCACTGGGATGAAGTGGCAGTGCAGAGCATTCCGAAGGACAAGCTGATTTTCGTGCAGCACGAAGCGGATGCTCATGTGCTTAAAGAGCAAGGCTTCATGAACCTTCAAATACTCACCGAAAATACTGAGTTTGAAGGCATGGCATTACACAAAACACCGGGACAGCATGGCAGTGATGTAACTTTGTCGATGGCCAGGGATGTATTGGGTGAGGTTTGCGGTGTTGTCTTTAAGCATGATGGGGAAAAGACGCTTTATTTGGCGGGTGACACGGTCTGGAATGCTTATGTTGAGAATAGCTTGAAACAATACCAACCAGAGGTAGTTATACTGAACGCCGGAGATGCTCAGATACCTCAGTTAGGTTCCATTATTATGGATAAAGAAGACGTTTACCAGGTTCATAAAGCGGCGCCGGAAGCGACATTAATTGCCAGCCATATGGAATCGGTGAATCACGCCGCGTTATCGCGCGTGGAGTTACGTCAATTTTTAGTAGAAAAGAGTATTACTAATTCAGTGTTGGTACCGGAAGACGGTGAAAGTTATAGTTTTTAAACGTTTTTCAGAGGGACAGTTATGAAACAGCCAGTTGTTGCCCCAGTTGTTGCTTTAGTGGCATTTAATCAGTTCAGCTCATTTCACTTTTCTGTCCCCTGCATTATTTTTAAAGACATTATGCCGGAGCAGCCTCTTTTTGATTTAAGGATCTGCGCCGGCGAAGTTGGGGAGCTTAAGTCGAATGCGGGGCTTCAAATAACGCCTGAATATGATGTTACCGGGTTAAGAAGTGCGGACATTGTCATTGTGCCCTTTTGGCGAAACCCGGCGGAGCGTCCTCATCAGCCCTTGCTGGATGAATTGAGAAAAGCCTATGACCGGGGGGCACAGATTGTGGGCTTGTGTCTGGGAACTTATGTTTTGGCTTATGCGGGTCTGCTTTCTGGCAAGAAAGCTTCAACGCACTGGGAATTTGAGCCGGACTTTCAAAAGCGTTTTCCAGATGTAACTCTGGACTCTAACTCGCTGTATGTGGACAGTGGAAATATTGTCACATCGGCCGGAACCGGTGCGGGACTTGATTGCTGTTTATACTTGGTGCGTCAGCAATACGGCAGCGAAGTTGCCAATAAAGTGGCGCGACGTATGGTGATACCGCCTTATCGTAACGGCGGGCAGGCTCAATTTATTGACAGACCGGTACCAAAATCGACACCCAATAGCCGTATTAACGAATTGCTGGATCACCTAAGACTGAATTTGGGAGAAAGCCACAGCCTGGACGGGCTGGCTGAACGCGTTATGATGACTCGCCGAACATTCAGCCGCCAGTTTCAGAAAGCTACCGGGATGTCAGTCGGGGACTGGTTGGTGAACGAACGCTTGCGTTTTAGCCAGGATCTTCTGGAGTCGACCGGCTTGCCAATTGATGTCATTGCAAGCCAGTGCGGTTTCAACTCAGCTCTTTCATTGAGAAGCCACTTTAAAGCGCAATTTAATGTTTCCCCAAGTGAGTGGCGAAAAACCTTTCGGGGAGAAGCTACCAGCCAATAATGCGTTGCCAGGTATTATGTGACCCATCGCTCATAAGTACATGGTAAACTGGATGCATAGCCGCAGTGGCGCAGGCGTGGTTAGGCATAATGCGTAGCTGATGGCCAACCGGAAAGTCTTCTGGTTGGTAATCGTCGGTTAATTCAATAACACCGTGTTCCTGCGATGTACTGTTAACACAAAGACCTTCCAGCAGAGAGCCGTCTGTTCTGCAGACTTGCCCATAGCCAAAGTCCTGACTCTGGCCCGCGGTACCGCGATCACGCGACAGGGCCATCCAGCCGCTGTCGGTCAGCAACCAATTTTTTTCTTTGTTGTGGCCAATGACTGTTGTGACTACCGACATGGCTATGTCCGAAAAGTCGCACACGCCGATGTTTTTCATGACTAAGTCAAAGGTGGTGTAAACGCCGGCTCTGACTTCACTAATGTCGCTAAAGTCCTCGCCAAAATGTGCTGTCGGCGTTGAACCTACGCTGGTTATGGCGCACGGAAGGCCGGCGGATTCCAGCTTGTATCGTGCAACTCGCACGGCATCGCATTCTCGTTTTGCGAAATCTTTTAAGCCTTGTTCTGTATGACAGGCGTATGAGCCACCGGCATGGGTCATTAAACCGGTAAAATGAGCCCCAAGTGCTTTTGCAATGTCTAACAACTGCGGATCTCTGGGTTTAATACCACCGCGGTGATCATCGCTGTCTATTTCGATAAAAACGGAAAAGTCTTGTCCAGACTGCTGAGCGAAATCGATAACGGCCTGTGCCTGCATCATATTATCTAACAAAATATGCAGGCTGATGCCTTGTTGCCGCAGCGCCGCTACACGCGCCAGTTTTGCCGGCGCTATGCCAACAGCATAAAGTAAATCGGTATAACCAGCCTTCGCGTAAGCCTCCGCCTCAGCTAACGTGGATACTGTGGCCGGAGCATTCTTACTATCGAGTAAATACTCAGCTGCTTCTAACGTGCGCAAAGTTTTTAGGTGAGGCCGCAAGCGACTCCCCAGAGACTCGATCCGTTGTCTAAGGTAGTCAATGTTATTTCGTAATTTAGCCTCATCAATCAGCAAATAAGGTGTGTCCGGTTCGGTAATCCAGTCAGGAACAGTACTCATGAATTCTCCCTTAAAGTTGCCAAATGCCATACAGTAGCCCTGGCGTTACGGCTAACGTCATGTAAATTGCGTAACGGTAGTGCAATTTAATGCCAGCAACTGAGGCGAACATAATGCCTTTAAACAGGGTGTTGCTGGCACAGGCTAACAGGATCCCCATTGCTGCCACTGGGTGAGAAAGCTCCCCTTGAGCTGAACGCGATAATGAAAGGGTGATTGCATTGACGTCTATCAGTCCGGAGATAATTGCCAGACTGTATATTCCGGCGTCCCCAAACCAGTTTTTCATTGCTTCGGATAATAGCAGTATCACAGCCAGCAACAAACCAAACTGCAGGGCTGTAACCAACTGCAATGGATTGTCTATCGTCATGTCGGCGGTTTCCGCAGAGGCAGCTTTTTTCTGCTGCCAGTACATAAGCACCATAACGACGGATAAACCAGCGAGCATGAGCAAAACCGGAAGCCATAAAGCCGATAGAAGTTCGCGATTAACAACAAACACTTCAATCAGAACTCTGGGAAACATAATGCAGCAGGTAACTAACATGCCAACCGAATAAATCACAGTACGAGGGTTCTTTTTCGCGAACCTGGCCATGGTTAGGGTAACGGCAGTGGAAGAGGCAAACCCGCCGGCGATTGCGGTAATTAACGTGCCTCGTTTTTCTCCCAGTAACTGGGTGAAAAGGTAACCAATAAAGGACAGACCTGAAATTAAGACAACCATCCACCAGAGCCAATAGGGGTTCAATGCCTGCCAGGGGCCATAACCTTCGTTTGGTAGCAAAGGTAAAATAACCACCGATATCAGCAGTAAGGTAATGCCAGAGTAAAAAGTCCTTGGTGAAATATGATGAAGTAATTTATGCAGGCTTTTTTTATGGCCCAAAAGGGCAACAACAAGCGCACCACACATGAGTGCCGGGAGTGGATTACCTGAAGCCGCCCAAATCGCCAGAGCAAAAGTCAGCAGCATGGAAAATTCAGTTGTAATACCGGCATTTTCAGAGAGCTGGCTGTAGTTAATGAAAGAGACAGCGATAAGTATGGCGACGACAATAAATCCGGTAACGATGAGCCACACACCCCACTGCTCAGCAAGAATAGCAAAGATGCCACCGCTCAAGCCGATTAAACTGAACGTTCGAATACCGGCTACTCGAGAGCCTTCATCACTTTCTCTACCATTCCAGCCACGCTCAAAGCCTATCATCAGGCCGAGTGTAAGGGCTGCCAGTAACGATAACGCCAGTTCCATTTGAGAGTGCATTGCGAGGCATCCTTTTCAGGGTTGTAAAGTATCTGTATTACTGACTTTAATTGACCTGTAATGCTTCTAGCAAGTTTTTACGCCAGAGCGACTCTTTGAATTGGCTGCGAAAAAAATTGAAATGACCTATGCCGTTGCTTTCAGTCATTTCCGGGCTCAAGTCTTTCAATACTTTGTCTGCGTTAGGGTAGTGCGCTAGCAGGTTTTCGATATTGGCGCGTTGCAACAACTCATCGTCAGTAACATGAAAGGCGCTGATGGGTGCCGAGAATGCTTTATACCGGGCTTTTTGTTCCGTGCTGATGTTATCGAACAAGTAGTCTTTACTGCGGCACCAGCGACTCCATTGTTTCATGGCAGCGGCAGGCATATCACCAACCATGTTTAAGCGTTTACCGGGAAAGTAACCGGCAATAGGCGTGCTGATGGGAACCGCAAAGTACCAAAGTAGCCAAGAGGTACGGCGAACCTGCTTACTGGCTTTGAGCCAATACCCGGTGCCGCTGGCTATGGTCACCATTTTATCTATCTTGTTGGCATTATGTGCCATGGCAACAATTTGACCACCCAGGCTGTGAGCCAGCCAGATTAATGGTTCACCCTTTTGGCAGGACTGTGCGTAGTCAAGCACTGAGGTGATGTCGAGTTCAGCCCAGTCGATAATATCGGACTTTATTTGCTTAAGCGGCTTATCAACTGACTGACCAATACCGTAATAGTCAAAAGTAATGACTCGATAACCCTGCTCGCTTAGCCAACGGGCTATGGGCTGATAAAAACGCTGTTTCACACCCAGAGCGGCGGCTATAACAATCGTGGCCTTAGCGGTCGATTCAGGCTCAAAACGGACACAGTGGACGTAGCGATTATTGGTGGTGAGCTCGACGCTTTGCATAGTCACTGGTTCATTTGGTTAGTTCGGTAAAACGGTGTTAAATGGCTTTACCGTTGTTTTTTTATAGACACCCGCTTGCCAGTAAGGATCGTCCTTGGCCCATTGTTCAGCTTCTTCCTGAGTCTCAAACTCAGCGATGACGACAGAACCGGTAAAACCAAGTACACCCGGGTCAAGTTCTGCAATAGCCGGGCAGGGGCCAGCGACCAGCAAGCGACCGTCATTCTGTAAGGCTTTTAAGCGCTCAAGGTGAGCCGGGCGTGCCTGCTTTCGACCTTCTAATGAGTTTTCATGGTCTTCTGCGAAAATAACAAACCACATTAGTTTGCGTTCTCCTCTTCCTCTGTGTGCTTGTGTATATAAAGTTCTGTACCAAGAACAAACAGAAATGTAGCAGCGAGAATGCCAAAGACTTTAAAGTTAACCCAGGCTTCCTGACTCCAGAATTCGGCGATATAGAGGTTAAGTACCGCTAATACCAAACAAAATAGGATCCACGCATAGGTGAGTTTTAACCAGACAACATCTGGCAGGTTAATGTCTTTACCACGAAGCGACCTAATGATGTTGGTTTTTTTTAAGAATAAGCTTCCTATAAGGAATAACGCGATAGCGGCATAAATTGCAGAAACCTTCATCTTAATAAACCAATCGTCGTGAAGTATTAGAGTAAGTGAGCCAAAGAATATGACGACAATCGGTAATACCCAATGGCGAGTAGTCAGCGGATGCTTCAGTAATTTTAAACCTATTAACTGAACCACGGTCCCCACCATTAGCACGCCGGTAGCGACGTAAATATCCGCCATTTTGTAAAACACAAAAAAGGCGACTATGGGTAAATATTCTAATAACAGGGCCATTAACTACTCCGGTGGCAACTCTAAGACAATTGGGTTGCGGCTTTCATGCTTTTTACAAAAGTTTTTAAATCCGCTATTTGCTGCGCATTATTGTCGAGGTTTTTCTCAATAAGCGCAACCACAGCCGAGCCACTAATCGCGCCGTCTGCCCCCGCCGCTAAAGCTCGCTGTACATGTTCAGGCTGAGAGATACCAAACCCAAGAAACGTTGGCGGCGCACCGGCTTCTTTCAGTTTGTTAATCAGCTCAGATGCTGGCGCCTGCATTTGCGTGTCGGCTCCGGTAACGCCTGAGCGGCTCAGCAGATAGACATAACCTGAGCATTGCTCAGCAATGCTCACTAACAGCGTGTCGCTGGCATCCGGTGGCGCAATAAACACTGCGTCTATACCAATTTCTTTGGCAATGGTGGCAAAACGTTTGGCTTCCTTGGTTGGAACGTCGGCAATAAGTACTGAATCGACGCCAGCCTCTTTCATTTGCTGATAAAACTCACGAACACCTTTAGCGTAGATTAAGTTGGCGTAGACTAATAACCCAATGGGTATTTGCGGTGAATAATCGCGAACTTCTCTTAAAATCTGCAAAATATCGTTAAAGGTTGTTCCTGAGTCTAAGGCCCGCAGGTTTGCCCTTTGAATCATGGGGCCATCAGCCACAGGGTCAGAAAATGGCAGCCCAAGTTCCAGTGCATCAGCACCGCCATCGATGAGGGCCTTGATAACTTCCACACTTTGGCTGGGGTTTGGATCGCCTATGGTGACGAATGGCACAAAAGCGCCCTGGTTATCAGCCTCCAATTGTGCAAAACAAGCTTCATAACGGCTCATTGTTGTTCCTCCGTAGCACTATTCTGAGCGCTAAAAATACGGCGTACGTGGTCAATGTCTTTGTCGCCGCGTCCCGACAAGTTGATCAAGAGAATTTCTGGAGCGCCTGGTTCTGCTGCGCGTTTCAGCGCATAAGCTAAAGCATGTGCTGACTCCAGAGCCGGAATAATGCCTTCATGACGAGAGAGTAACTTAAAGGCTTCGAGCGCCTCGTCATCGGTTACTGATTCATAGCGCGCGCGTCCAATGGCTTTTAGATGCGCATGCTGAGGACCTACACCAGGGTAATCCAGGCCAGCTGATACCGAATAGGACTCTTCGATTTGCCCTTCTGGGTTTTGCATTAAAAATGAGAGGCAACCGTGTAAAATTCCGGGCTTTCCGGCGGTTAGCGTAGCACCGTGATGTTTTGTTTCGACGCCTTTACCGGCAGGCTCGACACCTACCAGCTCGACGTCTTCGTCGTCGATGAAGTCGGCGAACATGCCAATAGCATTTGAACCGCCACCCACGCAAGCGATCACTTCGTCCGGCAAGCGACCAGCCTGTTCTTTAATTTGGGCCTTAGATTCCTCACCAATCATGCGGTGGAATTCACGTACTATGGTCGGAAAGGGGTGCGCCCCGGCGGCTGTTCCTAATAAGTAATGAGTATTCGGGTAACTGGAAGTCCAGTCGCGCAGTGCTTCGTTGACCGCGTCTTTTAACGTGCCGCTACCGGTATCCACGGGCACAACTTTCGCGCCCATTAGCTCCATGCGAAAGACGTTTGGCTGCTGGCGCTCAACGTCTTTTTTGCCCATATAGATAATGCACTCTAAGTCCAGCAGGGCACAGGCAAGGGCGGTTGCGGTGCCGTGCTGTCCGGCACCGGTTTCAGCAATAATGCGTGTCTTACCCATACGCTTAGCCAGCAACGCCTGACCCAGCACCTGATTAGTTTTATGGGCGCCGCCGTGAAGTAAGTCTTCACGTTTGAGATAAATTTTTGTTTTGTTAGGGCTTTCCAGCGGCAGATTACGGCATAAACTCAGCGGAGTCGGTCTGCCTAAGTAGTTCTTCAGTAATCCGCGAAACTCGGCCTGAAAATCCTCGTCCTGCTGTGCATCAATAAAAGCCTGCTCCAGTTGTTCTAAGGCAGGTAGTAAGATCTCAGGAACAAACTGGCCGCCGAAATCGCCAAAATAAGCGGGTAATGACTGACTCATACAGCCTCCTGTTGGGTATGCTTCTCTGATACTTTGTTTGACGAAAATCGGCCGTAGTGGCGAATTTTCGTGAATGTTTGAGCTATTTTACGGCTATTTTTAACGCCGGGCTTCCACTCTGCTTGAGAGTTAATGTCGACTCCGGCAAAACCTAATTCAATGGCACTGCTAATACTGTCGGGGCCAATGCCTCCGGCTAGCAGGCAGCGTTGTCTTTCTTCATGACTTAATGGCGTCAACAATTCCCAGTTAAAAGCCTTGCCGCTGCCGCCACCGCGGTTGTCCAGAACAAAGGCATCAACCGGAAGGTCCGGCAATTGCGCCGGGCTTTCAATCGCTAAAGCTTTCCATATTCTGACGGCTTCCAGATCGGCTTGACGCAATTGCTGACGTAATTGAACAACATAGTCGATATCTTCATGACCATGCAGTTGAATAGCGGAAAGACCGACTTTTCCGGCCGTTTCGATAAGGCTCTCTAACGGCTGATCAGCAAAAACACCGACGTACTCAAGGCCAGTGGCTTCGGCTGTTATTTCTTTCGCCTGCTGCTGGGTAACGCAGCGGGGAGAGTGCTCAACAAATATCAATCCACCATATGCGGCGCCTTGTGAGCGGGCGTTAATTGCATCTTCAGCACGAGTCAGGCCGCAGACTTTGTTTTGCCCGAAAAGCAGTTTTCGACAGGCTAAATCAACGTCTGGCTGAGCGCTCAATGCGCTGCCAATAAGGAAGCCGTTAACAAAGGGAGCAACCCGGCGAATGTCCGTGTGTTCTGAAAATCCGGACTCAGCAATGAGTAAGGCATTCTCCGGTGCCAGCGGAGCTAATTGTGCGCTGCGGTTCGGCTCAATGCTTAAGTCCGTTAAGTCGCGGTGGTTAATACCAATAATGTTCGCGCCCAGGTTTGCGGCGCGTTTCATTTCGTCTTCGTTGGCAACCTCAGTGAGTACATCCATCGCAAGCGATTCAGCAATATCACGCAGGATGGTATACTGTGCATCATCGAGTACAGACAGCATAAGCAGAATAGCGTCTGCACCAAAGTAACGGGCGCGGTAAACCTGCTCTTCATCGATAAAAAAGTCTTTGCATAAAATGGGCTGGTTCACTTGTCGGCGCACGGCGGTCAGATAATCCAGCCGTCCCTGAAAAAACTCAGGCTCGGTTAATACGGAAATGGCCGCAGCATAAGGCTGGTAGCTTTTTGCCAACAGTGGCGCATCAAAGTCAGCACGAATTAGACCTTTTGACGGGGAGGCTTTTTTACATTCCAGAATAAAACCTGCCTGCTCACCACTCAATGCGTCATATAAGCTGCGATCACTGGTGCTAAGTTGAGATTGAATTTCCGCTAACGGCATCATTTCAGCCTGAGCTTTGTTTTGCTCAACTTTGCGCTCGACAATGGTTTTAAGCACATTCTTTTTCAAGCTGATGCTGTCAGACATGGTAAGTCTCCTGGGTATCCTGTACGCGGCGTAAGTGCAAGAGTGCCTGGCCGGTATCTAAATGCTCCAGTGTTGCTGCGGTTGCGGCCTTCATATCGTTGTATTGCCCACTTAAATAGAGCAACGCAGCAACGTTCATGGCAACCGAGTGGCGTTGCGCGGGGCTACCGCCGCCGGCCAGAATGTCTTCCAGAATACGGGCGTTAAAGTCAGCATCGCCGCCTTTTAGCTCGCTCAGAGGGGCTGTTGGTACGCCGAAGTCGTTGGGATTCACCTGATACTCACTCAGCTCGCCATCGCGCAGTTCAATGACTTGTGTTGGGCCGTGCAGCGCCAGTTCATCCAGTCCACTTCCATGCACGACCATAGCACGTTTAACCCCCAGTCGTTGCAGGGTCTCAGCCATGGGTCTTACCCATTCCTCGCTATACACGCCGAGCAGTTGAGCATCGGGGCGCGCGGGGTTCACTAAAGGACCAATTAGGTTGAATAAGGTGCGTGTTTTCAGCGTTTGTCTTACCGGCATAGCGTGTTTAATGCCCGGGTGATAATGCGGAGCAAATAAAAAGCAAAAGCCGTTATCGGCCAACTGGGCAGAGGCATCCGAAGGATCCAGATTCACGCGAAGCTTTAATGCTTCGAGCACATCGGCAGAGCCTGAGCGCGAAGACACACTGCGGTTACCATGTTTGGCTACCGCCAGACCCATACTGGCGGCAACCAAAGCTGCCGTCGTGGAAAGGTTGATGGTATTGCTGCCATCGCCACCGGTACCGCAACTGTCAATGACAGTGGTGTCGGGGCGCAAAAATGGCTTTGCGGCGGACAATATCGCTTCAGCGGCACCGGCTAACTCGGCTGGGGTTTCGCCGCGCATTTTCATGGCAATGAGCGCCGCAGTTACCTGAATGTCGTTGAGCTCGCCTTTAATTAAGCGCTGGAAAAACTCACGGGTTTGATCTTGTGTCAGAGCCTCACCAGACATCAGAGTTTGTAGGGCTTTCATGGCTTTGCTCCTGTTAATAAATACTGAATACTGTTACTAAGTAATTGCTTGCCCTTTGGCGTTAAAAGCGATTCCGGATGAAACTGAAAACCAATGGCGTTGGTGTCACTTCCTTTTTCACAGAGAAACTCTGCAGCCATAGGAATGCTACCGTCAGGCCCTTCTAAACTGGCGATTATCCTCGTTTTGTCCGGAAGGTCGTAACCACTTAATGAGTGATAGCGAGCCACAACGCACTGGTTGTTATCTGTCGCACTGACAAATACCGGGTGTGGGACGGTTTCGACTTTAGCGGTTTTGCCGTGAACAATTTCACCGCAGGTATCAACTCGTCCGCCTGCGTGCTCAATCAGCGCCTGAAAGCCCAGGCAAATACCCAGCATAGGTATTCGGCCGCTGCAGTATCGGATCACTTCCATTAAGTTGCCTGCGTTTGCCGGGTGTCCAGGTCCAGGCGATAGGCAAACCAATTGAGAGCCGCTGTAATTCTCCAGTTGCTCAATCACGTCCATTGCAGCCACCTGATTACGGTAAACGACCAACGGAAAGCCTAACTGACGCAGTTCATCCACTAAGTTGTACGAGAACGAGTCGACGTTATCAATGAGTACAATACGTGTCGGCTGAGTCATTATAGCGCCTCCTGGTTGGACTGAGTATGGGCTTGCTGAATTGCCAGGATAACGGCCTTAGCTTTATTCTCTGTTTCGGCGACTTCACTGGCTGGGTCTGAGTCATGTACGACGCCGGCACCGGCCTGCACTATGGCCTCATGGTTCTTAACAAAAGCGGAACGAATAACAATACAGGTATCCATGTCGCCATTACCGGCCAGATACCCAACAGCGCCGCCGTAGCTGCCGCGACGTTGTTGTTCGACCTGACGGATAAGAGTCGCAGCGCTAACTTTGGGGGCTCCCACTAAAGTGCCCATATTCATGCAGGCGCGGTAAGCGTGAAGAGCATCGCAGTCGTCCCGCAGTTTTGCCACCACGCGTGAAACCAGGTGCATAACATGAGAATAACGGTCAACCTGAAGCAGGTCGGCAACGTAACGAGTGCCGGTCTCGCTAATACGGGCTAAATCGTTACGGGCTAAATCAACCAGCATTAAATGTTCTGCGAGTTCTTTTTGGTCAAGCCGCAGTTCCAGTTCCATGCGGCTGTCTAAGTCTGGGTTAATATTGCCATCGGCATTTTTGCCGCGCGGACGGGTACCGGCAATAGGGTAAAGCTCTACCTGATTGGTGTCCTGCTGATATTTCAGTGCAGACTCAGGTGAGGCTCCAAACAGGCAAAAATCCGGATGACTCATAAAAAACATATAGGGTGAGGGGTTATTCTTCTTCAACTGCTGGTAAGCGGCTAACGGATCAGGGCAGGGCATTTTAAAACGTCGGGACGGCACTACCTGAAAAATATCGCCCGCCACAATGTTTTCTTTTAGCCGGGTAACAATGGCTGCAAACTCTTCTGCTGAGGGTGTGGCTGTTACTTTTACATCAATCGGCTGAGGTTGAGGTTCTATTACCGGCAGCTGACAGCGCGCTGCCAGCTCTCCTATACGCTGACTCATAGCCTGATAACGCTGGTCGTGACCTTCACCGCTGAAAACACTGCCAAGCAGCTCAGTGGTTTGCTGTTGATGATTAATAATCAGCAAGGTTTCTGCCAGGTAAAAGACATAGTCAGGGCAGTTGTTTTCGCCTTCTTCAACTTCGGGCAGCTGCTCGTAGCTGGCAACAAAGTCATAGGCGAAAGCGCCGCCGAGAAAGACAGAAAACGGGTGCTGTTTTGCTGTTTCGTTTGCTTTATTGAGGTTTTGCTGGAGTAGTCGCAGCGGTTCCATGTTACTGACTTGACGTAAGCGGGAGTCTTCGTCAATCGGTGTATTTGCTGCACTGAAAGTTAACCTCAGTTGTTCAGGCGTTCTTTCAATGGCGGCACTATCTTTAAGCTGTTCTTCAATCCAGCTGAGCAAGGCAGAGCCGTTATCAGTCAGGGCATCGATAGTGACCTGTTGATTGTTACAGGTAATTCGTAATGCTGCATCAATCAGCAGCAAGCTCTTTACCTGCTGCTTGGTGCCGATATCGGCTGAGTCCAGCAGTAAATGCTCACCTTGTGTGCTGCAAGTATTCTGAAATACTTGTAGTGGCTCCGCCTGATAAGGCAGTGACACTCTCAGTGTCTCCAAATTGCCGTCTTGTTCAGTTGTCAGGTTTTTCACCTCAGACCTCGTTTTATCTTGTTGTTTTTCAAACCTGCTCCAGTGAAACGGCAATAAAAAAACCCGCTCAAAGGAGCGGGTTTCTCAAAGTGAAGCTATTTACGTTATACGCACAACTACACCACCCGCTCGTTTGGGAAGTGCCACCACCAATGTTGGGTTGTTGTACGTAAAAACATAAGTTGTATAGCTCTCTTAATTCAATTTAATGCTGACAAACTAACGCTTGCGCGAAAGTCTGTCAATAGTTGTTTTTCTTTCAGTTTATACTTTCTATTTATATTCTGCCGGTTTGCCTTTTGAATCCGACTGACGAATAAACTCGCGTAAATCATCATTCGCCTTCTCCAGGTCAGCACGGCGCAGATACATCATATGACCGCTACGGTAACCTTTAAAGTCAATGCGATCAGTCATCTGAGTACTTGGATCCAAATGCCAGGTTGTGTACTTCGCGTCGAAATAGTTGGTTGCGCCGTCGAAGTAACCTGATTGCACTAACACGTTCAGGTAAGGGTTTTGTGCCATGGCCTGACGCAGTTGCTTACCAGTGTTGTTGTTGGTGCGATCCCATGGGTGAACTGGGCCAAACATGTTGTATTTAATATCGGTAACAAAGTTAAGCTCTTCACGCAGGTAGTAGTTAATCGCGGGTGTGAACGAATGTAACCATGAGGTTAGCTCGGCGTTAAAGTCGGGACGATCACCAGCGCGTTTTTCATCAAGGCCAAGGTAACGCGAGTCTAAACGGCCAATGGTACGGTCACGGTCACGCAGTAACTCTTTCCAGAAATACCAGGTGCTCGGTGCCAGGTTGTTATCCAGTACAGCCTGCTTAGAAAGGCCTGAGTATTTCGCCACTTGTTCCGCCATTTGTTCACGCTCGCTTTCCGTAAGCATGGCGCCTTTGGCTAATGCAGGTAGGTATTGATCCAAAGTGAAACGCTCCACTTCAGGCAATAACTCGTCTAAATCTTTACTCTGTAAAGCCTCTGGCAGTGCGTCGTGATACCAGGCGGCTGCTGCAAAGTAAGGTAATTGGTTCGCTTGTTTTACCGGTCCGTCACGGTCAATGCCGATATCGGTTGGTGAAACCAAAACAACACCGTTCAAATACATCCACTGGCTATTCTGAAGCTCTAGTGCAAGGCCCGATACACGAGTTGTACCATAGCTTTCGCCAATTAAGTACTTAGGCGACTGCCAGCGGTTCATGCGTGAAGTAAAAGTATTCATCCACTCCGCCAGATATTTAACGTCGGAGTTTACGCCGAAGAATTTCTCTTTTTGTTCTGCACGCGAAGGCATTTCACCTTCTTCATTTGGCAGTACGCGTGAATAGCCGGTGTTAACCGGGTTAATAAAGACAATGTCAGCAACATCGAGAATGGAGTGCGGGTTGTCCTGCACGCCATAAGGCTGAACCGGGTAACCTTCATCGCTCAGGTTTAGCACTTTTGGACCAGTGTAAGCAATGTGCATCCAAACCGATGCCGAACCCGGGCCACCGTTAAAGGAGTATACAATCGGACGAGATTCGCGGTTATCAACGTCCTGACGTTCATAATAGGTGTAAAACAGGGAGGCGGTAGGGTTACCTTCGTCGTCCCACACTGGCTGAGTACCGGCGGTGGCAGTGTAATCCACAGTTTCGCCTTTAATTTCTACGCTGTGCTCAGTAACCACTTCGGTGTCGACCGGCAGCATGCGTTTATGGTTATTCGGGGCTTCTTCTGCAGTAACAGGGGCAGAAACGATTGAGCAGCCCATTAAAGATAAAGAGGCAACTAAAGCGAGACTCTTGTGCATAAGATTGTTCTCCGTTTTTATAATCTTGCCTCAGATTAACAAATAATTACTTTAAAGAGTCAAAGGTTATGCGATTATTGGGTTTATTCCTGCGACTGGATCCTATTTGAATGAGGTCATCGATGAAAATTACACACCTAACGCGGGCGGCTTTTTGGCTGTTACTTCCGTTCATCAGCCTGTCTGCTACTGCTCAGAACTTGTCCGATGCAATGAAAGAGGGTTTACAGACAATGGCCTCGGAGCAGTTAAATGCGGACCTGGAAGTAGGCGAACTTGAGGTTAACTCGTTAACCGATGGTCTGACCGCAAAGAATGTTCGTTTTGCAACTCGTGTGGACGCCTTGTCCGAGCCGGAGAATCAACTTTTATTAGCCAAACAGTTGGTGTTAACCGGTGATTGGCAGGCACTGGGCAGCAGTCGTGTCGATATTTCAAAAGTTGCCGTGTCCGGGGCTCAGTTAACGGTCGCTTATTACGATACTGGACGTTCAAATTTGCATGAGTTTTTGGAGCAAATGAATTCGGTCAAGGTGCAAAAGGTCAATTCGGTACCGCTAAACTGGGGAGTTGATGAGTGGCTGATGGAAGATGTCACTATCAACCTGTTTGATCGGGGCGAGCCGATTTTAAGTGTTCATGTCAGTGAACTTGCTTTGCAGGACTTGCAGTCAATGCAAAATCCTAATGCTCAGGTAAAGGAGCTGCTCTGGCCAATTCTTGAGCAGGTAGCAGAGCAAGTCCGTAATGGTAGCCCGGATTTACAAGTCGATAGTATGGCACTTTCGCGCTTTTTATTACGTGAAGCTATGGCGTTCTGAGCTTGAGTTAAATGGGTTTAAGCAGTACAGTTAGGAAAAGTTAAACACCCGTTTAAAATAAGAGGTTGGCGTGGCAAATTCATACCCAAATTTACTAAAACCCCTGGATCTCGGCTTCACAACGTTAAAAAACCGAGTGTTGATGGGGTCAATGCATACTGGCCTGGAAGAAGAAAAAAATGGCTTTAGTAAATTAGCCTCCTTCTATGAAGAGCGGGCTAAAGGTGGTGTTGGCCTTATTGTCACCGGCGGTATCAGTCCGAACTTTCGGGGGCGCTTGGCGCCTTTTGGTAGTGAAATGTCGAAACCCTGGCATGTGGGAAAACACCGTCAGGTGACCGATGCCGTGCACAAGTATGGCAGTAAAATATGTCTGCAGCTTCTGCATGCGGGCCGCTACAGCTATCACCCATTTTCATTGGCTCCCAGCGCGATAAAAGCCCCGATAAACCCGTTTAAGCCGAAAGCCATGTCTGAGCGCCAAATTTTAAAAACCATTAAGCACTATGCCCGCGGCGCTAAGCTGGCTCAAAAAGCAGGTTATGATGGTGTTGAAATTATGGGTTCTGAAGGCTATCTGATTAACCAGTTTTTGTGTCCAAGAACGAATAAGCGCGATGATAATTGGGGCGGCAGCTTTGAAAACCGGATGCGTTTTCCTTTGGAAATTGTCAAAGCAGTACGCGAAGCTGTGGGCGAAAAATCGATTATTATTTTCCGTTTGTCGATGCTTGACCTGGTTGACGATGGTCATAAGCTGGACGAAGTTCTGCAACTGGGCAAGCTATTGGAACAAGCGGGCGTGACCATTATTAATACGGGTATTGGTTGGCATGAAGCCCGGGTACCGACCATTGTGACCTCAGTGCCACGTGGTGCCTTTAGTTGGATAACTGAGCGTGTGCGTCGTGAATTATCGGTTCCGGTGGTTGCTGTTAACCGTATCAACACGCCCGAAATTGCCGAGCATATTCTGGAAAGCAATCAGGCTGACATGGTTTCTATGGCACGACCGTTACTGGCTGACCCGGAGTTTGTTAAGAAAGCAGAGCAAGGTCAGTCTGAACGGATTAATACCTGTATCGCCTGCAATCAGGCTTGTCTGGACCATGTGTTTGAGAACAAACGAGCTTCCTGTTTGGTTAATCCGCGGGCGTGTTTTGAGCAAGAGCTGGTCATGAAGCCTGCTGAGCAGAAAAAGCGTATTGCGGTGATTGGTTCTGGTCCGGCAGGGCTTGCCTTTGCCTGTCATGCTGCAGAGCGCGGACACCAGGTCGATTTGTACGATAAGTTTGAAGAAATCGGTGGTCAGTTTAATTACGCTAAACAGATTCCGGGTAAAGAAGAGTTTTATGAAACTCTACGCTACTTTAAATACCGCCTTGAAGACACAGGCGTTAATTTGAAGCTTGGAAAAGAGCAAACCTGCGAAGGACTGCTGGCAGAAAAATACGACGATGTAGTTCTGGCAACTGGAGTGAGTCCACGGCAGGTGGATATTCCAGGTGTTGATTTACCGCATGTGCTGGGTTACTTAGATGTTCTGCGCGATCATAAAGCGGTTGGTAAAAAAGTGGCGGTAATTGGCGCCGGTGGTATTGGCTTCGATGTCTCTGAATACCTGACCACCGAAAAGTCACTCACATTGGATGAGTCAGAGTGGTCAGAGCGCTGGGGTATTGATAAAAGTTATAGTGACCGCGGTGGACTGAAGCCGCAACAACCGGAATCCAGCCCACGTCAGGTGTGGTTGCTTCAGCGTAAAGAGAGCAAAGTCGGTAAAGGTTTAGGTAAAACCTCTGGCTGGGTACATCGCAACGAGTTAAAAAGTAAATCTGTGAATATGTGGAATGGAGTGACCTATCATCGCATCGTGCCTGAAGGTATCGAAATAGAGCGTGAAGGTGAAAAGCAATTGCTGGAAGTCGATAATGTTATTATTTGTGCGGGGCAAGTACCGCAACGTTCCTTGCACGACGCGCTGCAGTCTGCCGGTCAGGCTGTGCACTTAATTGGCGGTGCCGATGTTGCTGCAGAACTTGATGCTAAACGAGCTATTCGTCAGGGGACAGAACTGGCGGCGGAGATTTAATGCCAGTATATGATTTGCACTGCCACAGTACGCACTCGGACGGCTCGTTGTCAGTCTCCGAGCTTCTGCACCGGGCGTGCGAGCAAGAAGTCGATGTGCTGGCAATTACCGATCATGATTGTGTTGCTGGACTGCCCGAAGCGAATGAGCTGATTGCTCGAGAAAAACTGCCGATTGAATTGATTAATGGGGTTGAAATCAGTTGTCGCTGGCATAGCTTTGAGATTCACATTGTCGGGCTCAATATCGATGATGAAGAAGCGCAGTTAAAAGCGTTGTTGAGCGAGCAGCAGCAACGTCGTTACGATCGTTTTGATGCCATGCTGGAAAAGCTGTATCAGCGTGGTGTGAGCTTATCCGCAGAGGATTGTCTGGCGGAAGGAATGCCAACACGCAAACACATCGCCGATGCGATGGTGCGTAAAGGTACCGTCAGCAAACCGCAGCAGGCCTTTGATCGCTATATTGGTAAAGGTAACAGCGCCTATGTAAACCCCGAGTGGTGCGATATTCCAGAGGCAATAAATGCGATTCATAGTGCCGGAGGCAAAGCCGTGCTGGCGCACCCCCATGGCTATAAAATGTCAAATAAGTGGCTGCGAAAGCTGTTGGTAGAAGGTAAAGACTGGGGACTTGATGCAATGGAAGTGAGCTTGTGTCAGCAGTCTCCCGGTCACCGTGATGCCTTGGCTAAAATGAGCCAGGAATACGGGTTATTCGCCTCTCAGGGCTCCGATTTTCACTATCCCGGGAATTGGCGTGAACTTGGCAAAAACCTTTGTCTGCCGGCGGACTGTGTGCCAATATGGGAGCATTGGGCACAGTAGAAGGATTGAGGGGGCGATTATGAGTCAATATTTTGAAATTCATCCGGAAAATCCTCAAGCACGTTTGATTCAACAGTCAGTTCAAATTATTCGTAAAAGTGGGGTGGTGGTTTACCCTACTGACTCGGGTTATGCCATTGGCTGCCAAATTGGTGATAAAGCGGCAGCGGATCGTATTTGTCGTATTCGCGAAATCGATAAGGATCACAACTTCACCTTAATGTGCCGTGACTTATCCGAGCTTTCCACTTACGCCAGAGTAGATAACGATGCTTTCCGGCTATTGAAAAATAATACGCCGGGGCCTTATACATTTATTCTGAAAGGTACTAAAGAAGTTCCCAAGCGGCTCCTGAATCCTAAACGGAAAACCATTGGCATTCGGGTTCCGACCAACCGTATAGCAATGGCTTTGCTGGAAGAGCTGAATGAACCGTTAATGTCGACCAGTCTCATTCTGGGAGAAGGGATAGCGGCAGAGTCTGATCCGGAAGAGATTAGGGAAAAGCTGGAGAAGTTGGTGGATTTGATTATTGATGGTGGTCACAAGGGTGAAGAGCCAACCACGGTTGTCGATCTATCTGAGGGCGCACCGACCATCCGTCGTGAAGGCTCGGGAGACGTAGAACCTTTTGACTTCTAATGACTTAGGTAGGCAGTTGAGTTAATTATGGCTGAACAACAGTCACTGCCTTTAGGTTTTGTTCGTGGCGAGCCGGTGATAGAAAAACCGGAAGACCTCTATATTCCGCCGGACGCGCTGGAAGTTATACTCGACACTTTCAGTGGCCCGATGGACTTGTTGCTGTATTTAATTCGTAAGCAAAAACTCGATATCGTTGATATGCCAATTTTGGCCATTACCCGACAGTACGTCGAGTACGTGGACATGATGAAAGAGCTAAAACTGGAGTTGGCGGCAGACTATTTGGTGATGGCGGCAATTCTGGCTGAAATTAAAAGTCGACTGTTATTACCGAAGCCACCTCAGGCCGACGATGAGGAAGAGGACCCAAGAGCGGAGCTTATCCGTCGTCTGCAAGAATATGAGGCGATACGTCAGGGTGCTGAATATATTGAACAGCAACCGCAGGTGGGACGGGATATATTGCTAAGTGAGGTTGAGACGAATGCACGCCAGTGGGTAACGGCTGTGCCACCGGAAGTTACTCTTGAAGACTTAACGCTTGCTTTTAGCCGTGTTTTACAACAAGTTGAGCTAAAAGCACATCATCAAATAAAGCGAGAGCAACTGTCTACGCGGGCAAGAATGAGCCAGGTTCTGGAATTGCTCAGCAATAAAAAATACGTTTCTTTTAGTCAGCTATTCACGCGAAAAGAGGGACGCGCTGGGGCAGTGGTGAGTTTTTTAGCAATTTTAGAACTTGTGAAAGAATCAATGGTAGAATTGTCACAAGTGGAACCTATGAGTGATATTCGGCTGAGTTTGAGACAGCACAATCAAGATGAATCCGTTACAGCTTAAACAACTTATCGAAGCAGCTTTATTTGCGCACCCGCAGCCACTATCGGCTGAACAACTGCATCAGCTTTTGCTCAATGAAGGGGAAGCGTCGTTAACCACGATAAAGCAGCAACTTAAAGAGCTGCAGTCGGATTACCAAGAACGTGGTATTGAACTGGTTAAGGTGGCTTCGGGTTACCGTTTTCAGACACGGGCAGAGTTAGGCCAACGGCTGGCAGGACTTTGGCAGGAAAAGCCGCCTCGTTACTCCAATGCGTTATTGGAAACTTTGGCTTTGATTGTTTACCGGCAGCCCATTACGCGTGGCGAAATTGAACAAATACGCGGTGTGAGTGTCAGTAGTCAAATTATGAAAACATTGCAGGAACGAGGCTGGGTGAAGGTAGTCGGGCACAAAGAAGTGCCTGGACGTCCTCAACTTTATGCCAGCACTGACGATTTTTTAGATGATTTTAATTTGAGTGATTTATCGGGACTGCCTGATATTGATACACTCAGTGAAGATGATGAACGTACCGCTGAGACAGCGACTAACGAGAGAGATGATTCGTAATGACCGAGAAATTACAAAAGGTTTTAGCCCGATCTGGACATGGTTCACGCCGTGAAATTGAAGCAAAAATTTCCGCTGGCCGAATTCGAGTGAACAACAAAGTCGCACAGCTAGGCGAGCGTATTGACGCCGATGCCAAGGTGCGTATTGATGGCCATGAGGTTCAGATTAAACCGGAAGAAGAGGTCATTTGTCGTGTCCTGATTTATCACAAACCTGAGGGCGAGCTATGCACCCGCAAGGACCCGGAAGGGCGTCCGACGGTGTATGACCGTTTACCAAGAATGAGTGGTGCGCGCTGGGTGGCGGTAGGGCGTCTGGATGTGAACACGTCTGGTTTGTTGTTGTTTACGACAGATGGTGAACTGGCTAACCGCCTGATGCACCCAAGTCAGCAGGTTGAGCGGGAATACGCGGTACGTGTTTTTGGCGAAGTTGATGAAGCCATGATGCAGCGCCTGAGAAAAGGTGTTCAGCTGGAAGATGGTCCGGCACATTTCAATAGCATAAAACCAGCAGGTGGTGACGGCATGAACCGTTGGTTCCATGTCACCATCAGTGAAGGACGTAATCGTGAGGTTCGCCGTCTTTGGGAATCTCAGGAAGTGCAGGTGAGTCGTCTTATTCGTGTTCGTTATGGCGATATCCCTCTGGAAGCCGGTCTACCACAAGGTGGTTGGGCGGAAATGTCACTGCCTAAGGTTAATGTGTTAAGAGCGCAGGTAAACTTGCCAGCGGAGCAACATTCGTTCCTCGATCCTCGCCATGAAGAGTCTAAACAACGGCGTTTTGCGAAAATCCGTAAAGCGACAGCCCGTCATCGCCAGGATAAAAAGCAGAGTAAACGCCGGGGTAAATAAGTGGCAACGACTGAGCGCTGGTTACCTGATTTTTCGGCAGACCAGCGTATTTTATTAGCCTGGCCTTATCGAAACGACGTGTGGCGGGAGAAGGCCGAGCCTGCTCGTAAGGCTTTGCTGAAATTAATCGCGCAGTTGCCTGATAATACTCTTTTTTCGCTTGTTGTCCCTGCTAATTTGGGCAGTGACTTTCCCCGCACTTTAAAGCCTGTTCACTGCATTGAAATTGATTACGACGATATCTGGCTTCGTGATATTGGACCGCTGTGGCGGCACACGGAAAGTGGGCTGGAAGCGTTGTCATTTGATTTTGATGGTTGGGGCGGTATTCAACAAGCGATTGCGGCAGATAAGTGCTTTGCCAGGAAGCTATGTACTCAGTTAAAACGCCCTCTACATCAAAGCAACCTGATTGCTGAGGGTGGTGCCTTTACGCATAACGGCAATGGTTGTTGGTTAGTCGGTTTGACGTGTCTTAAGCGACGAAACCGGGAATTAACGGGCAACGAAATTAAATCAGCATTAGGTCAGTTGTTGCCTGAGCAGTGTCTGTATTTTTTTGAAGGCTCTTTGAGCGCGGATGAAACTGGCGGACATATTGATAACATGGCGTTGTTTGTGGATTCCGATACTTTGTTGTATGCCACTACCGATAATGAAACACACCCTGATTATGAAACCTGTCAATTATTGAAAAATAAGGTGAGAGAGTTGCCTGAGTCTATTAAAAAGATTCCGCTACCATTACCACTCCCTCAATTAGCAACCAAAGACGAAAGGTTGGGTATCGAGTTAACCCGCTTGAGTTTAGAGCGAACGGTTGATCTGCCATTGTTGTGCAGTTATGTGAATGTTCTACAAACTAACGAATTGGTGGTCGTGCCCCAATTTGGGTTAGCGACCGATCATAACGCTTTGCAAGCCATTTGCAGGGCGCTACCCGAGCGGCAAGTGATTGCTTTTGATGCGCGCGAGTTTGTTTTAGGTGGCGGGGGCTTACATTGTATTAGCCATAACCTGCCCTCATCAGCAATTGAATAAGAGCTTAATCGGTAATGATGAGGCGTTCGCGACCTTTATCTTTCGCTTCAAACAAGACATTATCTGCACGTTTGTACAATGAATCGAAATCATCTTCTGGGTGAGCGTTGGTAAAGCCCATGCTAAAGGTGATTCGGTAGTCGTCCGGGAGACCTTCGATAGGTTTGCTATTCAGTTTGTCTGTAATACGTTCAAAGATGTTCTTAGCGTCCTCTTTACTGACATCAAAAAAGACCAGTAGCCATTCTTCACCACCCAGGCGACCAAAGCTATCCTGGTTTCGCAGACTGAGTTTGGCAACTTCCGCAAAACGCTGTAAGACATGATCACCCACATCGTGACCGAATTGGTCATTGATTGTTTTGAAATGATCAAAGTCTATGACGGCTAAAGCCAGTTGGCGCTGCTGTTCTCGGGCTTGTTCCAGGCCTTTTTTACAAATGCGCACGATAGCCCGCCGATTCGGCGCATTCGTCAGGTCATCTTTTAGTGCTAGCTCGGCAAAGTTCTTACGAGCACGCCACTGTTGGTATAAAAAGGCTGAAACGATAATTACGACTAAGAAGCCTGAGATAATAATCCATATCAGCAGGTAATATGAAGTTTGCTGCTCCTGCAGTTCCAGTTGCTGTAATTCGTTTTCTTTCTTTAATAGTTCGTTGGTGGTTTCTTGTTCTTTTATTTCCAGGCGCACCATAATTTCCTGAACCTGTTTATCCCGAGTCTGCTTTTGCACTTTTTGCATGTAGTCTACGGATGTTTTGTAATGCTCAAGCGCGGCTTCGTAGTTCCCTTGGCTTTGATAATACTCAGACCAGCGCTCGTGTAGATTTTGGTGCAACTTATCATCGGTCAGTGTATTGATGACAGAGGTTGCAGATTCTAACTGGCTGAACGCGTTGTCGAGTTCCTGGGTTCCTAAATAGACTGACACAATACTCAAGCGACTTTGGGCTTCCATTGGGTGTGCCCCGGCCGATTTAAACTGAGGTAGCGCTTTATTCAGGCGCATTAGGGCTTGTTGATAATCGGCCTCTTCTATATCCATAGAGGCCATCTGAAACAGTGCGTAAGCAACGCCCAGGTCATCGTTAATCGCCTCACTAATTTCTAAAGCCGTTTTATAGTGCTGCTCGGCTTGTTTGTCGTTTCCCGCGCCTTGGTAGGCCCGGGCGAGGTTATACTCTAGTACGGATACATCCCACTCTCCAAGATGTTCACGGCTTATTTCCAGAGCATCCTGTATATGCGTTAACGCAATATCATTGGCTCCGACATCCATGTAAATAGAGCCAATGAGTGCGTGGAATTCCATTTGCAGACGTGGTCGGGCGGTATAAGCCTCACGGTTAAGTTGCTCCAGAATTTGAAGCGCTCTGGCAATATCTCCGGTATTTTGCATTACCTGGGCGTGCAGAATGTCAGCTTCAATCTGCAAGTCTTTATTGTCGGATTCTTTGGCGTGTTCTATGGCGTAGACAATACTGGCATTCGCTTGCCGGAGTTGACCTCTTTGCAGGAAATACCAGGTCTGATTCATTTTCAGGAGAGTTTTTGCAACTTTTGATTCAGCCAACGCAGCAAAACGTAAGCCTTCCTGGATGGCTTTTTGCGCCTCACTTTCGTTACCAGAATAACGGTAAGCTTCTGCTTGCAGCGCATAGGCCATAGCCAGTTCTTCAAATTGACGTTGGTTATCGTATTTGTCTATCAGTTCAGAGGTTTTTTTGATCCATACATCGGGATTACTACTGGCATCAACGCGTTGTTGTTGCCACTCCTGGGCTGCTACCAACGGAGTGGCTACCAGCATTATAATAAATAAAATGTTAAGGATTTTTTGGAACAAAACGACCCTGACTGTTAAAAAAATGTTGAAGTATCAACTATCTTACTCCGAGTGCACAGCATAGCAATAATTTAATTATTAGAGCTTTCCTGGCTTTGAATTGAGAAGGTGACTTCAACACGAGCTTCAATGGTTTGTTGACCAGGTAAAGACACTTTATCTGAGCGACTGCTTGCCTCAGCCATTTGCATTACGACCGGCCGTGACATTGACTGCTCCGCAATATTTAAGGTTCCAATAAGTTCAAGCCCGGCAGAAGTCGCCAAACGTTGAGCTTTTGCTCTTGCCTGCTTGTAGGCATTAATAAGCGCTTGTTCATATAAGCCTTGTTGATCACTAATCTCAAAATTAATTTGACCAACACGAGTGACTCCGCGCGCTAAAGCGAGATCGATAATACTGTCGTAGTTTTCTGGTTCTAATAAGGTCACCTGAACTTCTCGCTGAACAACAAACCCGTTTTGCTCGGTTTTGCCATCGTCGTTTTGTTCGTAACGAGGATAAATTTGTAACTGGTAGGAGCGTATGTCTTTATCGTCCACTCCTTTATTATTTAAATCTTTGATCAAACGGTTGGTCGTTTCGTCGACCAGAGTTTTTTGCGAGCTGAGCTTATTACCTCGCTCTTCGATCCAGAATGTGAGTGTCATCTGATCCGGAACAGCCGATACACTGCCAGTGCCGGATGTTGATAATGTGCGTTCATTAGCTTGAGTGACAGTGGCAAATAATGCTGTAAGAAAAGCAAGACTGACTAAGAGAAACCTTGATTTTGAGTGACTGTGAGTCATATTAAGCATCCTTAAATCGAATTCCATAGTTAAGCGTTGGAGTATTAATCATGGACGAAAGTTCAGAGTATGACGAAAGAGCGTTACGGGACAGTGCTTTTAGGCTGCTGGCAAGACGTGAACAGAGTCGTACTGAATTAAAACGTAAATTAATACAGAAGCAGTGGCCTGCAGATATGGTCAAGCGTGTCGTTGAAGAACTTAATATAGAAGGTTGGCAAAGTGATGAACGGTTTGCCACAAGTTTTATCCGAGAAAAAGTAGGACAAAAGCAAGGTCGGTTAAAAATTATGGCGCAGGTGACTCAACAAAAAGGAATTGCCACTGACATTGCGGAGAAGCTGCTCGATGCGATGGAGATCGACTGGTTTGAATTGTGTGCAGAGCTCAAACAAAAAAAGTTTGGTGATGATGACCCCGCCGATGAAAAAGAGTGGAGCCGACAGGTGCGCTTTTTACAGCAACGGGGCTTTACTCCGGAGCAAATTTTCGCTTGCGTCAATCGACCACGACGCTAGGCTAGACGGCTACTTCGTGATATTCTAAGAGTACTAAAACATTGACCCAAAGTCACTCAGTTAAGAAAAGTAGGACTCAATATGAGCATGAGCAGTGCCCAAATTCGTGATGCATTTTTAAATTACTTTGCTGAACGAGGACACGAAAAAGTTCCGTCAGCATCAATGATTCCTGGTAACGATCCCACCTTATTATTCACTAATGCGGGGATGGTTCCATTCAAAGACGTTTTCTTGGGTACTGACAAACGCCGTTACAATAAAGCGACTGCGGCTCAACGTTGCTTGCGTGCCGGTGGTAAGCACAACGATCTTGAAAATGTTGGCTATACGGCTCGACATCATACGTTTTTTGAAATGATGGGTAACTTCAGCTTTGGTGATTACTTCAAAAAGCAGGCTATACAGTACGCCTGGGATTTTTTGACTAATGAATTGAAGCTGCCGGCTGAAAAGCTTTGGGTCACGGTGTTTATCGAAGATGATGAAGCTTACGACATCTGGGCGAAAGACATTGGCGTACCAGAAAACCGTATTTCTCGCATTGGTGAAAAAGACAATTTCTGGTCCATGGGCGATACGGGCCCTTGTGGTCCATGTTCCGAAGTGTTTTATGACCATGGCGAAGAAGTGTGGGGTGGTCCTCCGGGTACGCCGGAAGAAGACGGCGATCGTTACATTGAGATTTGGAATCTGGTGTTTATGCAATATAACCGTCAGGCCGACGGTACTTTAGAGCCTTTACCGGATCCTTCTATTGATACAGGAATGGGGCTTGAGCGCATTTCTGCGATTATGCAGAACGTTCACAGCAACTATGAAATAGACTTGTTCCAGGCGCTGATTAAATCAGCCGCAGAAATTATTGGTACTGATGATCTTGATAATAAATCGTTGCGGGTAATTGCTGATCATATTCGTTCGTGTTCATTCCTGATTGCTGATGGGGTTATGCCATCAAATGAAGGTCGTGGTTATGTCCTGCGTCGTATTATTCGCCGCGCCGTGCGACATGGACATTTGCTGGGTGCAAAAGACACCTTTTTCTTCCGTTTAGTAGACGAATTAGCCCGCCAAATGGGCGATGCGTATCCGGAATTAGAGCAGAAGAAGCAAGTTATTAAAGACGCGCTGGAACGCGAAGAACAACAATTTGCCCGGACGTTGGAACGTGGTCTGGCGATTTTATCGGACGAAATTACACAACTTAAAGGCAAGGTTATACCGGGTGATGTGGTATTCAAACTCTATGATACCTATGGCTTTCCGGTTGATTTAACTGCGGATATTGCGCGTGAGTATGAATTGACAGTTGATGAGCAGGGCTTCGAGCAGGCTATGTCAGAGCAACGTCAGCGTGCGCAACAAGCATCGCAGTTTGGTATGGATTACAACCAACAGCTGAAGTCAAAGAACAAAACAGCATTTACGGGATACGATGATATTGCCGGGCAAGCAAAAGTTGTTGAGCTTTTTAAAGAAGGAAAGCCCGTAGATCAATTACAAGCGGGCGAAACTGGCATCGTTGTTTTATCAGAAACCCCGTTTTATGCAGAAAGTGGTGGTCAGATTGGTGATAAAGGTGTTTTGGTTTCAAATGGTTCAGTATTTGAAGTGACAGACACTCAGTATATTGGCAAAGCGATAGCGCATCATGGTGTCGCAAAGGCAACCGTGAAGTTAAATGACAGTGTAAAAGCTGAAATTGACTCAGAACGCCGGGAAAATATTAAACGAAACCATTCGGCAACTCACTTGCTTCACGCGGCGCTCAGAAACTTGTTAGGTGAGCACGTTACGCAGAAAGGTTCGTTAGTTGAAGCTGATAAAATGCGCTTTGATTTTTCTCATTTTGAGCCTGTCACAAATGAGCAGTTAGCTCAGCTTGAACGTGAAGTTAATGCACAAATTCGGGCTAATTTGTCACTGCAAACTCAGTTAATGGCGATTGATGAAGCAAAAGAAGCTGGCGCTATGGCTTTGTTTGGCGAAAAGTATGATGAGCAAGTGCGAGTTGTGCGTATGGGTGACTTCTCCATGGAGCTTTGCGGTGGTACGCACGTTAAAGCTACAGGTGACATCGGCTTATTCAGAATAACCTCTGAGGGTGGTATAGCGTCGGGCGTACGGCGTATTGAAGTGGTAACTGGCGAAGCCGCAATACGTTATACTCAACAACAGCAAAGTGTATTGCAGCACCTTGCTGGCGAGTTAAAGACTGAACCGACCGCTGTGGCTGATAAAGTGCAGCACTTGCAACTTAAACTCAGAGAATTAGAGCGTAAAAATGATCAGTTACAGAAAAAAATGGCTCAACAGGCCGGTGGTGGTTTAGTTGCCCAGGCTGTTGATATCAATGGCATTAAAGTAATAATTGCTGAGTTAGAACAGGCCGATCCTAAATCTTTACGAGGATTAGTTGATGATCTGAAGAACCAAATTGGTTCGGGTATCGTAGTATTAGGAACTGCAAATGGTGATAAAGTCAGCTTAATAGCTGGCGTTACTACCGATTTAACGTCTAAAGTTAAAGCAGGAGATATAGTGAACCAAGCGGCAAATGTGGTTGGCGGTAAGGGCGGTGGTCGTCCGGACATGGCCCAAGCGGGTGGTTCACTCCCGGAACAATTGAATGAGGCTCTGGCTACTGCTACGACTTGGTTGCAGCAACAGTTGTAACTGTTGCTGTAAGAGTTGAAAACACAACGAAGAATTATGCGCTTCGTTATAGTGTAATCGCTCTCAGTATTGGTAGACTGCGTACGACAGTTCAGGGAAAAGTTCGATATTCGCGGTAAGAATCGGAACAGTATTGAAGGAGCAATTTATGCTAATTTTAACTCGCCGTGTAGGTGAAACATTGATGATAGGTGATGATGTTTCGGTCACTGTTCTCGGCGTCAAGGGAAACCAAGTGCGTATTGGTGTTAATGCCCCGAAAGACGTTTCCGTTCATCGCGAAGAAATCTATATGCGTATTCAGTCCGAAAAGGACGATGAGCAAGAGAAAGAATAATCTTTTAGACTAAGACCGGCGAAAGCCGGTCTTTTTTTATGTTTTTGCCCATTTTGCAGAAAATTCACGCGAGATGGTCAATTATCCCACACTTAGACCCGAGTTTTTAAAAAAGCGATTGACATTATTGCCAACATCGCTAGAATTCACGCCACAACGATTTGGAGAGGTGGCCGAGTGGCTGAAGGCGCTCCCCTGCTAAGGGAGTATAGGGTTTGTAGCCCTATCGAGGGTTCGAATCCCTCCCTCTCCGCCAGTCGTTTTATAGTAACAATACGCGCTCGTAGCTCAGCTGGATAGAGTACCTGGCTACGAACCAGGCGGTCGGAGGTTCGAATCCTCCCGAGCGCGCCACATTGTTACTAATCTGAATACGCGCTCGTAGCTCAACTGGATAGAGTACCTGGCTACGAACCAGGCGGTTGGAGGTTCGAGTCCTCCCGAGCGCGCCATTCTTCTAAATCTTTACTTTCCCTTCTAGTCTAATTTTTAATCGCATTTAATCTCTGAATACCCATTATTTACTGCTGTATCTCCTTGCATGACTTGCTACCATAGTATTTAATAATTTTATAACAATACCTTAGCAACCAATCAGGAGTGTTTCGTGTCGGAACTACTCAATCAAGCTGCGCAACTCATGCTCGTTGGTATGGGCGCAGTCATTATCTTTCTTTGCCTACTGGTCGTTGCCATGGGTGTGATGAAACGCTTGATCCCAACACCTGAGGCTGTAGCCAGTAGTCACACTCCAGTCGAAGATAAAAGCTCTGATACAGCACCTCCTGCGGTACTGGCTGCCATTTCAGCTGCCATCCATCACTATCGCAATGGCACGAAAGCAGCGAATAACAAGGAGAAATCATAATGAGTAAGCCCCTGTTACTGACAGAGTTGGTACTTCGTGACGCGCATCAGTCACTACTCGCAACGCGTATGCGTCTGGAAGACATGTTACCTATTGCCGAAAAGCTCGACAGCATCGGCTATTGGTCAATGGAATCCTGGGGCGGAGCAACCTTTGATTCTTGTATTCGTTATTTGGGTGAAGACCCATGGGAGCGTATTCGTGAGCTGAAAAAAGCGATGCCTAACACGCGTCAGCAAATGTTACTCAGAGGCCAAAATCTGCTGGGTTATCGCCATTATGCGGATGATGTTGTAAAGCGCTTTATTGAACGAGCCAAAGAAAATGGCGTTGATGTTTTTCGTATTTTTGATGCCATGAACGATGTTCGTAACTTAAAAACAGCTATTAAAGCAGCAAAAGATGTAGACGGCCATGCGCAGGGAACACTGGCTTATACCGTCAGTCCGGTTCACACTCTGGATAAATGGGTAGCAATGGCACAGGAACTGGAAGATTTAGGCTGCGACTCGTTGTTCATTAAAGACATGGCCGGTTTATTAAGACCTAACGACGCCTATGAACTGGTTAGTGCGTTGAAGAAAAACACCGATTTGCCGATTGCTATGCAGTGTCATGCTACGACCGGCTTAAGTGTGGCAACCTATCAAAAAGCAATCGATGCCGGCATTGATATGCTGGATACAGCGATTTCGTCAATGAGCATGACTTATGGTCATTCACCGACAGAAACTTTGGTTGCAATGACAGAGAATACGGACCGGGATACTGGCTTGTCTCTGCCTGATCTGGCTGAAGTGGCCACTTATTTCCGTGAAGTTCGTAAAAAGTATGCGAAATTCGAAGGCTCTTTAAAAGGTGTTGATGCGCGCATTCTTCTGGCTCAGGTTCCGGGCGGCATGTTGACCAACATGGAAGGCCAGCTGAAAGAGCAGGGCGCTTTGGATAAATTTGATGAAGTACTGGAAGAAATTCCCAAAGTACGCGAAGACCTTGGCTTTATTCCCCTGGTGACACCAACATCTCAGATAGTAGGGACTCAGGCGGTTCTAAACGTATTGAGCGGTGAACGTTATTCCAATATTTCTAAAGAGACAGCGGCCGTTTTGAAGGGTGAATACGGCGCGACTGCAGCCGAGGTGAATAAAGATCTGCAGAAACGAGTTCTGGATGGTGAGGAAGCTATTACCTGTCGTCCGGCAGATTTGCTGGACAATGAATTGGATGCACTAACGAAAGAGCTTAAAGATAAAGCAACTGATGAAGATATTCGTCTTGCTGATGACGTTGTGGATGACGTTCTGACTTATGCACTGTTCCCGCAAATTGGTTTGAAATTTTTGAAAAATCGCGATAACCCAGATGCTTTTGAACCTGTGCCGAGTGAAGATTCCGAAGAAAAAGCTCATAGCAAAGAGAAAGAAGCTCCTGCTACAACGGGCGGTGTCGAGCAGTACGACGTTGAAGTAGACGGCAAACGCTATAACGTCAAAGTAGGATCTACCGGTCAGTTAGATTCCGTGAAGCCGGCATCGTCAGCTGAAACGCAGCCAGACTCATCCGGTGAGGAAAACTCTAGTGGTGGTGAAACCATTAAAGCGCCGCTGGCTGGCAATATTTTTAAGGTTGTCGCCAAAGAAGGGACAACGGTTAAAGCTGGTGACGTCGTATTGGTATTGGAAGCGATGAAGATGGAAACCGATATTAAAGCGGAAAAAGACGGCAAAGTTCAGACTCTTCATGTAAAAGAAGGTGACGCGGTGACCGTCGGTGATGCTTTGGTGACGGTAGGCTAATATGGATAAGTTGCAGACCTTATGGGAAACCACCGGCATTGCCGCGATGACATTTGGCCAGTTCAGCATGATTATTGTTGGCGGGCTGTTATTGTATTTGGCAATTTCAAAGAAATTTGAACCTTTATTACTATTACCTATTGGCTTTGGCGCAATACTGGCCAATATTCCATTAGGCGGCTTTACCGAGCCTGGTGGGGTTCTTTACTACGTATACAGCGTTGGTATTGATACTGGTGTGTTCCCACTGCTCATTTTTATGGGGGTTGGGGCACTAACCGATTTCGGGCCTTTATTAGCAAACCCGAAAATGTTGTTTTTGGGTGGCGCTGCTCAGTTCGGTATCTTTGCAACCTTGTTTGGTGCTATTGCTCTGAACGGCATACCGGGCATCGAGTTTTCTATGTCCGATGCTGCGGCAATTTCAATCATTGGCGGGGCTGACGGACCCACTGCTATTTTCCTGGCCTCAAAGCTGGCACCTGATTTATTGGGCGCAATTGCTGTAGCGGCGTATTCTTATATGGCGTTGGTACCTATTATTCAGCCGCCAATAATGAAGCTGCTAACCACTCAGGCTGAGCGAGAGATTAAAATGGAGCAGCTACGTCCGGTGGCTCGCCGTGAGAAACTTTTCTTTCCGCTGATAGCCATGGGCTTAACTTTGCTGTTTTTACCTTCAGCAACGCCTTTGGTTGGTATGTTCTGCCTGGGTAATTTAATGCGTGAATCCGGTGTGGTTGAACGCTTAACAAAAACGACCCAGAACGAGCTGATTAACATTGTGACCATCTTCCTCGGTTTGGCCGTTGGCTCTAAACTGCAGGCGGAGCAATTTCTCAGCTTCCAGACGTTAGGTATTCTGGTATTAGGTGCAGTGGCATTTTCCATTGGTACTGCCAGTGGTATTTTAATGGCGAAGTTGATGGGTAAGTTCAGTAAAGATCCAATTAATCCATTGATTGGCGCTGCCGGGGTTTCAGCTGTGCCTATGGCGGCCCGGGTAGTCAATAAAGTTGGTTTACAGGCTAATCAGCAAAACTTCCTGCTGATGCATGCTATGGGACCTAACGTGGCCGGAGTCTTAGGCTCAGCCGTTGCAGCGGGCGTTTTACTGGCATTGGTTTAACGTCCGGTCAGAAACATCATCGCCGTGTAAAAAGCGGCGATGACAGCGCTTATCACCGCAATATACACAAAGCCTTTGTAACCTTGTTTAATACTCCAGCCATTAGCGCGCAAATACAGCAACCAAATCAGACTGAGTAGTAACGGAATAATAAAAAAGTATCGGGTCATAGCAATTCCTTAAGACTGATGTTGCTGAATAGCTTCTAGGTCGACAGCCGCCTGATGAGCATAACGTAAACGTTTTTCCAGTTCAGTAATTTGGTCTGCGACCTTATCAATATTTCCATCTGCCATAAATTGCTCAAGATCAGCCGCTTTGTTTTGCAACTGAGTAAAACCGAGGTTTGCGGCTGCTCCTTTTAGGGAGTGAAAATAGCGACGGGCACTTTCATGCTGACCGCGGGTAATAAAGTCAGAAACCTTTGTCGCGCTGCCCTGATAGGTTTCATACAACTGTTCTACTAACTTGAGATAAAGCTCAACATTATACTGTAAGCGTTTCAACGCCGCTTCAAACTCAATACCTTTCACTTGTGGGATGCGAACCGGCGGTTTAGTAACCTCTTCCGGCGTGGGGTCTGGTAATGTTTCTGGTTGTTGGTTATTGGTGTAGTCACCCGGGACCGCCCATTTAATAATGGCTTTAATCAGTTGTTGTTCATCAATTGGCTTGGCAATATGCCCTTGCATACCTGCGGCAAGTGAACGCTCTTCATCACCACTCATTGCATTGGCCGTCATTGCCAGAATAGGAAGCTGTTGGTAATTGAAGTCGGCGCGGATTGTTTGTGCCGCTTTCAGCCCGTCCATGACCGGCATTTGAATATCCATTAATACCAGCGAGTAATTTTTGTTATGAACGGCTTCTACTGCTAACTGCCCGTTTTCTACTATATCTACTTTAAACTTATGACTTGAGAGGATTTCCCTGGCGACTTGTTGGTTAATCTCATTGTCCTCTACCACTAAAATAGGTGCTCGCAGAATACTTTCCGGGATGCCATCACCACTGTCGGCATCGTTCGCATCGGGGAGTTCACGTTGAAATAACGTCGAGGTCAGGCTTCTACCTAAGGTTGACGCGGTAAAGGGTTTTGAAATGATGTCATTGACGCCCGCTTGTTTTGCTTTTTCTGATAACTCTTCAGCATAATAACCCGTTGCCAGAGTAAGTTTAGGACGAGTGTCATCGTCATAGCGCTCGGTAATCTTTTGGCAAAACTCCAGGCCGTCCATGCCGGGTAGACGCCAATCGACCAAAACCAACTGGTATGGGGAACTTTCTTCGACAGATTGCTGAAAGACCTGAAGCGCTTGCTCTGCTGTACGACAAACTTTGACGTCAACCTGGTAACTGCGCAGCATTTCGTAGAGCATTTCCCGAGTACTTAAATTGTCATCAATGGCGAGAATGCGAACACCTGTCAACTTTTTCAGAAGGTACTGATGGTGACTGTTGTCCTGCTCAGTTTGCAGAGGCAGCTCAACTTCAATGTAGAAAGTGGAGCCCTGACCAGACGCACTGGTTACGCCGATATCACCGCCCATGAGTAAGATAAGGCGACGGGAGATAGCTAAGCCGAGCCCGGTACCGCCATATTTCCGGGTTGTAGAAGTATCAGCCTGGGTAAAGGCTTTAAAGAGGTTAGCTCGTTGTTCTTCATCCATTCCTATGCCGGTGTCGGTCACCGAGATGCGCAATAAAACACTGTCCTGAGAGCTGTCGAGCAAGTTAACCGCTACGTTGATTTCACCATCTTCAGTAAACTTAATAGCGTTACTAATCAAGTTAACCAGAACTTGATTTAACCGCAGTGGGTCACCGATTAAACGAGTCGGGATATTTGCCGGCAAGTTAATAATGAACTCGAGGTCCTTATCGTAAGCTCGGTAAGCGAACATATCAGCTAATGAGGTTAATACGTCCTGCAAGTCGAAAGGAATACGCTCTACGGTCAATTTACCGGCATCAATTTTTGAGAAATCGAGAATGTCATTGATAACGCCGAGTAAAGCCTGGGAAGATGAGTCAATAACTTTGATATAGCGTTTTTGCTTTTGGCTAAGCTCGGTTTTCAGGCACAGATTAGCCATGCCCACAATGGCGTTAATTGGCGTGCGAATTTCATGACTCATATTAGCCAAAAATTCCCCTTTCGACTGGTTTGCACGCTCAGCCGTTTCTTTGGCTTTTTCCATTTCTTCTGCAACCGACTTAATTCCAGATATATCGTAGTAACTGCCAAGAATACCGATAATATTGTGATCGTCGTCGTAAAGCGGAACGCTGGAATGCTCCACCCATTGGCTTTTACTATTAACCTTTAATTCTATTTCTGCGTTGACAGAAGGGGATTTCTGGCTAAAGGTTCTTTTATCTCGTTCCAGTAAAACCTCATTGCTAGCCAGCGATTCGACTTCGGCGTCTGATTTACCTGCCAGATCTTCAGGTGCAATACCAAAGTCGTTGGCAAAAGCCCGGTTTCCGCCTAGTAAGTTGAGCTGAGGGTCGCGCCAATAAACACGGGTTGGCAGGTCATTAAAGACTTGCTCAAATAGCTGCAGAGAATCAGATGATAAAAAAGGCTGACGAAAAGGAGCGGTTAAGGCATTACGACGGGACCACCACCAAATAACAACGCCAATGATCAAACTGAACAGAATCATCGCAACTAACGCTGTGTCACTCCAGGGAGCTGGCAGCAATGCGTATAACGCCAGACTGGTTACTTGGAGAATAACGAAAATGAGCTGTAAAAAGGTCCAGAATGAATTCATGGTTAGTCCGTAACCGAGTGGTTATATAAACGGCATGTAGTCTGCCACGTTGAGCCTGAATCGCCAAGTTATGTGCGTAAATTAACAGTAACAAACATAGACCTTTGAGCGAATTACCAGTAAGCTGATCGGCAGAAAACTATCCGTCTCAGTGAATGGAGTTGTCTTTTGCAAGCAACATTTCAAGCAGTAATCGAAAAGCTTAAGCAATCGGGGAAAACGGCAGTTTGGCAGGGCATTCAACGTGGTATTGAACGTGAAGCTTTGCGCATAAAAGAGAATGGAACGCTGGCACCTGGCGACCACCCGCAGGAGCTGGGTAAAACTCTGACTCACCCAACTATTACAACCGATTATTCAGAGAACCTGCTTGAGTTTATCACGCCGGTTTCAACCGATATTGAAACCACGCTGGAACAGCTTCGTGATATTCATCGGGTAACTTATAGAGCCATTGGCGATGAGCTACTGTGGCCAATGAGCATGCCTTGTTATATCGGTTCTGATAATGACATCCGTATTGCTAAATATGGTGACTCACATTCCGGACGAATGAAAAGTCTTTATCGTCGAGGCTTAACCTATCGTTATGGCGCCACGATGCAGGTGATTGCCGGAGTCCATTATAATTTTTCTGTCTCTGAAGAGATGTGGGAAGAATTGTCTGAGGCTGAAGGCGTTAGCGACAAACAGGATTTCCGCACAGAACGCTACTTTGGCCTAATTCGCAATTTTAAACGTATTGCTTGGGTTATTCCGTATCTGTTCGGGGCGTCGCCGGCCTTATGCAAATCTTTCTTTAGTCAGACCAATAATGAAGAAATCTTGCAGAAATGGGACTTTGATACCGTTGGTAAAGGAACCGTTTATTTGCCTTATGGCACTTCGCTGCGCATGAGTGACTTAGGTTATACCAACAAAGAGCAGGCAACACTTAAGATAACTTACAATTCATTGCAGGAATATGTTTCAGGATTGCGCCGGGCGATTACCACACCGTCTCAGCAGTTTTCGAAAATTGGTGTAAAAATAGGCGACGATTATCGTCAGCTTAACGATAATATCCTCCAGATAGAAAATGAATTTTATTCACCCATTCGGCCAAAACAAACCGCACGTGATGGGGAAACACCAAGCCAGGCACTAGAGCGGGGCGGGGTAGAGTATGTTGAAATTCGAGCGCTGGATGTGAATCCCTTTAGCGATGTTGGCATTACTGCGCAGCAGATGCATTTCCTTGACCTCATGTTGTTGTATTGTTTGCTGCAACCAAGCGACAAGATGAGCTGGGAGCAGCAGCAACAGGCAGATAAAAACTTTACTAAAGTGGTTATGCAAGGACGTGATCCCCGTTTAAGCTTGCAGCAAAATGGCAATGAACGGTTAATGGCAGACTGGCTGGAGGAGTTATTTGCAGACTTCACACCGCTTGCGAAAGTTTTAGATGAGAGCTCGGGTGATAAAAGTTACCAAAATCACTTAGCTGATTTATATGAGTGGGTACTGAATCCTGAAAGAACTTTGTCGGGTCAAATTTTAGGCTTGCTCAAAGAAGAAAATCGGGATAATAGTAGTTTAGGTATGCAGCTAGCTAAACAATACCGTGACCAATTAAATAATCAGCAGCTCAGCTACTATGAGCCGCAAGACTTTGCCAAATGGGCTCTGCAATCAGAGCGGGCTTTTGACGATCGTTATTTACAGGATAACAACGTTGATTTCGACACTTTCCTGGCAAATTATTTCAAACAAGCGGCGAGAACGGGTCAGGCATCTGACTGACATAAAAAAACGCAGCCCATTAGGACTGCGTTAAATAAAACGTTCAGGGGATGAACATGAATGCATTTCTCAGCAACAGCTTGTGTTCAATTACTGAGAGTTAACTGAGTGAATAAAGTTCAATGGCAATAAAACTTTTTCTCCTTACCCAGCCTAAAGTATTGGTCAGCGCCTTCGTGTTAGCGACGTTAACAGGCTGTGCGACGCCGCCGCCAGCCAACCCTGAAAATGTCTGTCATATTTTTGAGGAACATCGAGATTGGTATCATGCTGCAGCCGATGCTCGGGATCGCTGGGGAGTTCCTATTCACGTACCCATGGCTATGATGTACCAGGAAAGCTCATTTAAGCATAATGCCTTACCACCTAGAGACTATTTATTAGGTTTTATTCCGTGGGGAAGAGTGAGCTCTGCCTACGGTTATTCGCAAGCCAAGACAATGACCTGGGAAGACTATCAACGCGAAACCGGTAATGGCTGGGCCAGCCGTGATGACTTTGAAGACGCGATAGACTTTATGGGTTGGTTTATTTCAAAAACTTATAAAATTAATGGGGTATCGAAGTGGGATGCCTACGGACAATACCTTAATTATCATGAGGGCTGGGGAGGCTACCAGCGCAAGTCTTATTTAAAGAAGCCTTGGCTGGTAAAAGTATCCCGAGTTGTTAAAAGTCGCTCGATGACTTATGCCGCACAGCTTAATAAGTGCGAAGAAGATTTAAAACACGGTTGGCTGTGGCGTTTATTTTTTGGTTAGTCATTGGATTGACTGGTTGGCCGCTGGTATAGGTTAGGTAGTACTCGGACTTGTTTGATCATGGTGTCGCCAATTTCGACAAGTTCCACCGGGTATCCGCCTAAACGAAGTGATAAGCGGGCATCCGGGATATCACCAAACTGTTCAATAATAAGGCCACTCAGTGTTTTGGGTCCGTCAATTGGAAATTCCCAGTCCATTTCTTTATTGAGTTCACGCAAGTTAGCTGAGCCATCAACTAAAAAGCTGCCGTCATTATCCAGAGTAACTGCGTCACTTGGAGCAGGGGCCATAGAGGTCGTAAAGTCGCCGACAATCTCTTCTAAAATATCTTCCAGAGTCACTAAGCCCTGAATATCTCCATATTCGTCGACTACCAGGCCAATCCTTTCTTTACGGCGCTGAAACTTAAGTAGCTGTACGTTGAGTGGCGTTCCTTCTGGAATAAAGTAACTGTCGCGAGCTGCTCGGACTAAAATGGATTTGTCAGCGGTAAACTGATTTTTACTCATTAGCCGCATCACATCTCGCGCATGCAAAAAGCCGATAGCGTCATCTATTTCGTTGCGATAAAGCAAAACGCGGGTGTGTTGCCCGTTTGATAGTTGCTTAACAATAGACTTCCAGTCGTCACTAATATCAATGCCGACAATTTCATTACGGGGGATCATAACGTCCTCGACCGTGACTTTTTCAAGGTCGAGAATGCTGACCAACATTTCCTGGTGCGAGGTAGGAATCAGGTTTCCGGCTTCGTTAACCACTGTGCGTAATTCATCTGAGCTCAGGGCATCTGCCATTTGTGATTGCTTTGGATTCACGCCCAACATCCGCATAAAGGAATTGGTAATAAAGTTCATGCCAATAACAATGGGATACATGACTTTCAGCAGAGGCAGCAAAATCAAAGAGCTGGGGAAAGAAATACGCTCAGGATGCAGTGCCGCAATGGTTTTGGGGGTGACTTCAGAAAAAATCAGAATAATTAAGGTTAAACCGAAAGTGGCGATAACGATCCCGGCATCGCCAAACCAGCGCAGACAAAGAATGGTGGCGATAGCAGATGCACCAATGTTGACCAGGTTATTGCCAATTAGAATAAGGCCTATCAACCGGTCAGGACGATCAAGCAGGTACTGGACTCGTTTGGCTCCGGGGTGATTATTTTGTACTAGATGGCGTAGCCGATACCGGTTGATTGACATCATGCCAGTTTCGGAGCCAGAGAAGTATGCGGATAAAAATAACAGTACGGCTAAAATCACGAGCAATAGGCTCGTTGATATCTCGTCCAACGCTTTGTTCCTTAATTAAACTGTGAGTGTGACAATGTAGAGTTCTCAGCTATGAAGTCAAGTTTCATTCAAGATAAGAGAAAATCTTTCACGAACCGACTGCCAAAATAACCTAATGTCAGTAGGGTGCTGGCTAACACGGTAAGTACAACAATAATACGTCCGCGCAACCCAGATGTTCGGTGCAGAACAACCGCTAATAAATAAAGAAGTGCCGCTATGCTGGTTAGAATGGTTTTGTGTGCCTGCTGTTGAGCGAACATGTTCTCTAGAAAAATGAACCCCGTACCAAGAGCGAGAAACAGAACAACAGTGCCAAGCGCGAGCAGATTAAAAAAATATTTTTCGACGGTCATTAACGGCGGCAGTTTGCTTAACAGAATATGACCTTTTCGATTCTTAAGGACACGATTTAAATAACTGGTTTGCAATGCATAGAGAGTCGCTAAGGCCAAAATACCGTAGGCAACCAAAGACAAAGTGATATGAAAGACTAATCCGTGACCGGTGCTGATGTCGGCACCCCAGTCAACCGGAGTGAAAACGAGTAACACAGTCGTAAGGGCTGAAAACAGATAAATAACCGGTTTCAGAAATAAATTACTCGCCTGATTGTTTTTTAGTAAGGTTAAAGTAGCGATTAAAAAGGCGACAATAGCCAAACTTGACGAGATATTAATGTGATCGAAATCGTCGTAAGAAAGTTGTAGCAGGATAAGCCAACCATGGGCGATGACCGCCAAGGCGGCAGGTACAATTTGATAAGCCGGGTGAAGCGCTTTGTTTTTGAGTATATTTTGCAGAATAACAAAAGCGCTGGCGCTATAACCCAATAAGCTGATTAGCAACAATAAAGAGAGCATCACGCGCTCGAATTCCCTGGTTCCTGTTGTTCGTAGTCATGAGTATACGATGTCAGTCAGTTAAACCCAATACTTACGGGGCGAAACTTTCTTGCAAATCAGATATACTGCCCCCATTACTATTTCCGTCAGAAATCGCAATATAAGAGACGATCGACATGTTTGAGAATTTATCGGAACGTTTGTCGCAAACGCTGCATTCTATTGGCGGCCGAGGCCGACTGACCGAAGACAATATTAAAGAAACATTACGCGAAGTTCGCATGGCTTTACTCGAAGCTGATGTTGCTTTGCCTGTGGTCAAAGACTTTATCGGCAAAGTGAAAGAGCGCGCTGTTGGTACAGAAGTGAACAAAAGCCTTACGCCGGGTCAGGTGTTTGTAAAAATTGTTCAGTCTGAGCTGGAAGCGGCAATGGGTGAAGCCAATGCACCGTTGCAGCTAAATACTCAGCCACCGGCCGTAATTCTCATGGCGGGCCTGCAAGGTGCGGGTAAAACCACCAGTGTGGGTAAACTGGCCAAATATTTAACTGAACGCCAGAAGAAAAAAGTCATGGTAGTCAGTGCCGATGTGTATCGTCCGGCCGCAATTAAACAGTTGGAAACCCTTGCTGAGCAGGTCGGCGTAGAGTTCTTCCCTTCTACCACTGAGCAGAAGCCGGTTGATATTGCTAATGCCGCCATTGCCCAGGCACGTAAGCAATTTGTAGACGTCGTGTTGGTGGATACTGCGGGCCGTCTGGCTATTGACGACGATATGATGCAGGAAATTCAGCAACTGCACTCGGCAATCAATCCGATTGAAACCCTGTTTGTTGTTGATGCTATGACCGGTCAGGATGCGGCGAATACGGCTAAAGCATTCAGCGAAGCTCTGCCTCTAACCGGTGTTATTCTGACAAAAACAGACGGTGATGCGCGCGGTGGTGCGGCTCTGTCTATTCGTCATATTACCGGTAAACCCATTAAATTCCTTGGTGTTGGCGAGAAAAACGATGCGCTGGAACCTTTTCACCCTGACCGTGTAGCATCCCGAATTCTCGGCATGGGTGACATGCTTTCTCTGATTGAGGAAGTTGAACAAAAAGTCGATAAAGAAAAAGCTGAGAAAGTGGCTAAAAAAGTCATGAAAAAAGGCCAGTTTTCACTGGAAGATTTTCGTGACCAATTAGTTCAGATGCGGGAAATGGGCGGCATGATGGGATTAATGACCAAAATGCCGGGCATGGGTAAAATGACTGAACAGATGAAAGGTCAAATGGACGATAAAATGACTTTACGTATGGAAGCCATTATCAACTCCATGACCCCTAAAGAACGGCTACGTCCCGACGTAATAAAGGGCTCGCGTAAGCGCCGTATAGCGACTGGTTCTGGTACTCAGGTGCAGGACGTGAACAAGTTGCTTAAACAGTTTACTCAAATGCAAAAAATGATGAAAAAAATGAAAGGTGGCGGCATGCAAAAAATGATGCGCGGCATGGGCGGAAAGATGCCACCTGGAATGTTCCCCGGACGTTAGGAAAAAGCGCGTCAAGCTTGCATTTGCAGTAAAAATCAGTAGAATTGCCGAGCCTTCCGACTCTGTCGGAGGGCTTTGCTATTTTTTACATTTACAAAACAGTTATATTGAGGAACGCAATGGTAACCATTCGTTTACAACGTGGTGGCGCGAAAAAACGCCCCTTCTACCAAATGGTAGTTGCTGACAGTCGCAATGCTCGCGACGGTCGTTTCATCGAGAAAGTAGGATTTTTTAACCCTGTAGCTCGTGGTCAAGAAGAAAAACTTCGTGTTGATGTTGATCGCATTGAGCACTGGGTAAGCAAAGGCGCTCAGTTATCTGATCGTGTTGCTAAATTAGTTAAAGATGCAAGCGCTGCGGCGTAAGCATTAACAGATTCAGGTAGGTAAATTAATGCAGCAATCAGAACAAATCGTCGTTGGTCGCATTGGTGCGGTGTATGGCGTAAAAGGCTGGTTGAAAGTGCAGTCATTTACTGATGATCCAGAATCAATATTTGAATACAGCCCTTGGTTACTCAGCCAAAAGACTGAGCGAGAACTGAACGTTGTCGAGTGGCGACGCCACAACAACGGACTTATCGCCCGGTTAGAAGGCATATCCGATCGTGATGAGGCTGCACGCCTTACTGGTGCGGATATTTGCATTACTGCAGATGAGTTACCGACATTAGCTGACGATGAATTTTACTGGCGCGACCTTATTGGTATGCGTGTAGTAAACACCAACGGCTATGATATGGGTGTGGTTGAACAGATTATGCCCACTGCATCGAACGATGTGTTGGTCGTAAAGGCAAACAGCAACGACGGATTCGGAAAATCTGAACGTTTAATTCCTTTCATCCAAAGTGAATATGTCACTGAGGTTAATAAGGAAGAAAAACGTATTCAGGTTGAGTGGCCGTCAGACTTTTGATGGGTAGACCCTTGCAGGTTGGCATCATCAGTTTGTTTCCTGAAATGTTCGCGGCCGTTACCGATTACGGTGTTACCGGCAGAGCAATAAAGGAAGGTTTGCTGACAGTGAGTGTCTGGAATCCTCGTGATTTCACTCATGATCGCCACAGGACTGTTGATGACAGGCCGTATGGCGGTGGTCCGGGTATGCTGATGATGGTGCAACCACTTGTGGATGCTATCAACGCAGCAAAACAAAACCTGGGAGAGGATACTCCTGTTATTTATTTGTCACCACAAGGGCAAAAACTAGATCACAGCGGAGTGCAGCAGCTCTCCACAAGTGATCGAATGATTTTGATTGCTGGCCGTTATGAAGGCATTGATGAACGCGTTATTAAGCAATACGTTGATGCAGAATGGTCGATAGGGGATTACGTATTAAGCGGTGGTGAGTTACCGGCAATGGTGCTTATTGACGCGGTTTCACGATTAATTCCCGGGGTGTTGGGACACCAGGATTCAGCGGCAGAAGACTCTTTTGCCAGCGGGTTACTGGACTGCCCTCACTATACTCGACCGGAAATTTATAATGAACAGCAAGTGCCGCCGGTTTTATTAAGCGGTGATCATGAAAAGATACGTCGCTGGCGTTTACAGCAGTCTTTGGGTAAAACCTGGCTGCAACGACCAGAGTTAATTCATAGCCTAGCTCTGACTGACGAGCAGGAAACATTGTTGAACGAGTTTATCGCGCAGCAATCATCCAGCGAATAAAGTACAGTTTATCTAGGATAGGAGATACGAAAATGGCAAAAGTTAGCCAAAACATCATTAAGGCTCTTGAAGAAGAGCAGATGAAACAAGATTTACCTGAGTTTGCACCAGGTGACACTGTTGTTGTAAATGTAAAAGTAAAAGAGGGTAACCGCGAACGTCTTCAGGCGTTTGAAGGTGTTGTTATCCGTGTTCGTAATCGCGGTCTGCATTCAGCGTTCACTGTACGTAAAGTATCGAACGGTGAAGGTGTAGAGCGTACTTTCCAAACGCACAGCCCATTAGTTGACAGCATCAAAGTCAAACGTCGTGGTGCGGTACGTCGCGCGAAACTGTACTACTTGCGTGAGCGTTCTGGTAAGTCTGCACGTATCCGCGAGAAGCTGTCTTAAGCTTTTAGCAAAAAAACGAAATAGCAAAGAAAAACCCAGCCTTGTGCTGGGTTTTTTGTTAGTGTTTTAAAAATGGAAGAAGATATTGAAATACTCACCCAAATTCTGGCTGAAAACCTGGAAGCTCAGCACCATTGGACTGAACTTCAGTTAATAGAGTCGTTACAGTCACCTCGTTATGAGTTTTTTGACAAAGAAGCTCTGCGTGACCCTTTAACGCTGTTTCAAACACATTTTTTGTTGTTTCATTGTTTGTACAAACTACGTGAGCGCTGGCGGGTGCAACAGAAATATGAACTTTTTATTCACACTCTGAATATTGAACGCCAGCCTTGGCACAGTGGTGTGTCGGCTCTTGCGGAAAATGATCCATTGGCGGAATACTATTTAGATCTCAATCAACTCAGCACAACATCGGAAGCCGATGTTGAGTCAATGCTGGATGATTTTTGGCATCGCATGGGCCATTCTTCCTCTAAAGCCGGAAACGACATGCCTGCCGCTGAGGCATGGCAACTTATGGAGGTTGAGCCACCAGCAACCCGCTCTTTTATAAAAAAGCAATATCGTAAGTTAGTGCATAAGTATCATCCTGATAAAGGCGGAAGCGTGGCAAAAATGCAAAAAGTTCAAAAAGCCTACCACCGCGTTATTGAAGTAATAACAGAGGAAATAGAGTAACCACCGATGAGTGATAACCCGAATAAACGATTATCAGAATTACGCGATGAGATTGATGCTGCTGATAATGAACTTATTGAAATTATTGCCCGGCGGGCAAAGCTGACTGCCGAAGTGGGTGAAGTAAAACGTTCATTGAAACAGCCTCTTTACGTTCCCGAGAGAGAGCGCTCTTTGATAATAGAGCGCAGAAAAAAAGCAAAAGATGCTGGGTTGTCGGAAGAGTTAATTGAAGATGTTGTGCGTCGTATTATTCGCGAGTCATATCGAACTCAAACCGCTCAGGCGGCGGCCACTTCGTCGCAGCTTGAGCGACCGATTTTTGTCTTCGGCGGTAAGGGCGCTCTGGGGGCCCGTTTAGTCAGTCAGCTAAGACAAACGGGCTATTTGGTCGTAACAATAGATAAAGACGATGACTGGCCTACTCAAAATGAAATAGCTCAAGCGCAGCTGGTATTAATGAGTGTTCCAGTTAATAAAACAGTAGAATTGATCAAGCGGTTACCACCTTTAGCAAAAGATTGTGTACTGGCAGACGTTACTAGTATTAAAGCAGCGCCTTTAGATGCAATGCTGCAGCAACACTGTGGCCCGGTGGTTGGTCTACATCCAATGTTTGGTCCATCAGTGCAAAACCTCGCAAAGCAGTTGGTTGTGATGACACATGGCCGTGATCGGGAGCAATATCAGTGGGTGTTGGAACAGTTTATTAACTGGGGAGCGCATTTACACGAAGTTGATGCTAATAAACATGATGATGCTATGGGTTGGATCCAGGCGATGCGGCACCTAAGTACTTTTGCTTACGGCTTTCATCTGGCTAGTGAGCGGGTCGATATTAAGGAGCTGTTGGAGCTAAGTTCTCCAATTTACCGGATGGAATTGATGATGATTGGCCGCCTATTTGCGCAAAATGCAGAACTTTACGCTGATATTATAGCGGCAAATAAGTCTCAATTTTCATCGATTAGGCGCTATTTGCAGCGATTCTCTTCCATTATTGATGATATAGAAAATGGCAAGAAAGCAGACTTTATCCAGCTTTTTAACGAAACTAGCCAATACTTTGGTGAATTTTCTGGTCAGTTTTTGAAAGAGAGTGAATCTTTGGTGCAGTTGGCAGACGACCAAAGATTCAGACATCAGTAGTTAAGAAAAAGAATAGCGCTTATAGATATTCTGACATTAATTCACTGAGTGCTTCCGGAGAAACCGGCTTATGCAGCGTGGCATTCATGCCTGCCTCACGGCACGCACTCATTTCGCTGGCACTCTGGTGGCTGGTGATGGCTATTATCGGTGTTCTTTTATGTATATCGTTTTGTCTGAGTTGCTGACAAACCTCTGCGCCAGACATGTCGGGCATTTCATAGTCAAGAAAGATAAGCTCAGGCTGTTGCTCTGCTAATGCCAGAGCTTCCTGGCCTGTCATCGCGGTTAAAATGTCGACGTCAAAATTAGCAAGCATCGCTTTTAACACTTCAAGACTGATAAAATCATCGTCAGCAATAAGTACTTTACGCATAGTCACTACCCATTAAACAGAATTAATTATACCCTAGCACTTAGCTTTTTATATTCCCAGTAATTTGGAGCTAACAATATGAATCAGAAAGGAAATTCTATAAAAGTTTGGGATAGCTTTATTCGTGTGTTTCATGGTTTACTCATTATCTTCCTGGGAGGGCTTTGGTGGACTGCCGAAAACGGCCGTATGGAGCTTCACAAGGATATTGGAATTGCGTTGTTAGCTCTGCTTATTGTCAGGATAGGCTGGGGTATCTTTGGTAGTGAAAACGCAAGGTTTCGGACTTTCTTAAGGTCACCTTCCACGATTTTAAAGCACTTGTGCACGGTTTATAAAGGAAAATACCAAGCAGAAAATACCCACAGCGCGGCCGGCGGCTGGGCGGTCATTGTGATGCTCGGAATATTAATAAGCCAAGTATTGACCGGCCTATTTTCAACCGATGGTATTCTATTTTCAGGGCCATTATCCAGCTGGTTATCATCTGACGGGCAGAAAGCAGTAACCAGCTGGCATAAAAGCCAATTTGACGTGATATTAATCGTTGTTGCCGTGCATATATTGGCCGTGCTTTTTTATCGTGTAAGAGGAACACCCCTTATTGCTTCGATGGTGCACGGCTACAGAATAACCAGCCAGCAAACACCAAATTTAAAGCCCGGCTGGCAGGGACTTATTTTGGCGATTGCCGTATGGTTAATTTTAATGTTACTGCTTTAATTAATCTTTATATTCGTCGTGGCAGCCTTTGCAGGTTTCTGCGGTGTCCATAAAAACGGGTTTTATGGAGTCAAGAGAACCTTGCTGACTCACCTCTGCAAGCTTGGCAGCGTACTCTTGTAAATCATTAGCACGCTGCTGAAAATCTTCCCAGTTGTCCCAGATTGCGGTCAAAGCGTCAGAGTTATTGCCAGGCATTGCACCTTCAACAGCAAAGCCAGACCACGGAATTCCTGACATTTTTTCGAAATCGCCTGCACGCCGTTGGAAAAAATCAGCGTTGTATTCAACTTCGCCTTTGACCATAGCTGCCATAGCAGAAAAGTTTTCTTTCATCACTGACAAGGCTTTTTGGCGGTATTCGACGGCTTTATCGGCATCATTAAAAGCAGTTTCATCGGCGCTGACGTTGAATGAAAGGCCTATCAAGCCAGCTAAAGCTGTTGTTAATAGTTGTTTTTTCATTGAAAAGACTCCGTTTATTGAATGCACTAATCGTTAATAATACACGATCTGTCGGTTAATGCTTGTCACTCCTATATATAACAAAGTAAGTTGTCATATGGGATAACCAGACTAAAAAAATAAGTCACAATGGGGAACAATTCATGAAAAAAGTGCATCAGCTCAGTGCATTGACGTTAGCTGTTACGTCGATACTGACCGCTTCGGTTGCTGCTGATCAGACTTCCCGTACCAACGGGATGAGAGATAACACACCAAGTCTGACAGCAATTCAAAATGCGACAATTATTACTGAACCAGGAAAGTCGATTAGTAATGCGACTCTGGTTATTGAAAATGGCACCGTTCAGTCTATTGAACGTAATAACCGGGCGCCGTCAGGGGCCAGGGTTATTGATGGAACGGGTTATACGATCTATCCAGGGTTTATTGACCCTTACAGTAGCTATGGGATTAAAGCCAGTGCGGAGCAAGAACGCTCGGACACCCCCATCTATAATAATGAGCGTGAGGGTGGCAACGCGGCAAACGACGCCATTCATTCGCAAAAGCGCTGGTTCAATGAATTTAAAACCAATTCAGAAGATGCCAACAAGTGGGTCTCTCAGGGTTTTACCAGCGTACAGTCAGCTAACTTAGATGGTATTTTTCAGGGCCAGGCCGTTACCGTTTCATTAGCTGACAAAATACCAAATGATGTTATTTACCAAAGTGAAGCGAAACATTTTGGTTCTTTTGATAAAGGTTCGTCCCAGCAGCAATACCCGTCGTCTTTGATGGGAAGTATAGCCTTGGTACGACAAACCTTATCTGATGCTAACTGGTATGAGACATCTTACGGTAAACAGTCGCATAACCAGCCGGTAGAATTTAACGCGGCGCTTGATTCGCTGACCACGATTGAGAACCAGGGAATTGTTTTTAAGGTGAGTGATGAAAAGTCACTATTGCGCGCCGATGATGTTTTTGATCAATTTAACGTTCCTTCAGTATACGTCGGTTCAGGTTATGAGTACGCACGCTTAGACGCGGTTAAGAATGCTGAAAGTGATTTAATTCTTCCATTGAACTTCCCGGCCGCACCGGATGTTGCTGGTGTTGACGGTCATCTGGATGTTGATTTAGCCAAATTACGGCATTGGGAGCGTGCTCCGGCTAACCCCGCTATGTTAGCTGAAGCCGGCGTTAATTTTGCGCTGACTCTGCATGATTTAGAAAAGTCAGACAGTTTTTGGCCTAATTTACGCAAAGCGGTTAAGCACGGTTTGAGTGAAGAACAAGCCCTTGCGGCATTAACCACAACACCGGCGAAAATAGCCGGAATAGAAGATAAAGCTGGAAAGCTAGCCCAGGGCTATATGGCTGATTTTGTGATGGTAAAAGGCGATTTGTTCGCGGATGGCACCATTCAGTCTGTCTGGCTACAGGGTGAAGAAAAAGAACTGGTATCCCGCGATAAAGTCGATTTTGTTGGTAACTACCGTATCGACTGGAATGACCGTGAAGTAGAAATTGCGATCAAGCCCGGAGCTCTGTTATCCGGGGACGTTAAAGTAGGAGAGCAAACCAGCGCTTTACGAAACGTACAATCAAGCACAGAATCCTTATCGTTTGTTGCCGATTTAGAACTGGAGCCTGCCGGTAGCTGGCGTTTTAAACTGGAGCCTGAAGCACAGGGAGCCTTTGCGGTAACTGCAGTTTCTCCGGAAGGTGACGAAGTGTCCTTGCAGGCACAGATGGATGCAGCTGAGAACGAAACGGACGCAACAGAAGAAGCTGATCAGGTTGAATACGTTAGTGAATTGACTTTCCCTAATGTTGCTTATGGTCTGGAGGGTCTGCCTGAACGACAAGATGTTCTTATTCGCAATGCCACTGTCTGGACGGCAGGTGACGAAGGCATTCTGAAAGAAACGGATGTATTGGTTCGAAATGGTGAATTCGCCGCAATTGGCGAAAACTTGTCGGCACCTTCTGGTGTGACTGAAATTGACGGTGCCGGAATGCATTTGACGCCGGGTATCATCGATGAACACTCGCATATTGCTATTGAAGGCGGTGTTAACGAGGGCTCAGAAGCTATTACATCAGAAGTTCAAATTGGTGACGTGGTTAACCCCGATGATATTCATATTTACCGTTCTCTGGCTGGCGGTACGACTATGGCGCAATTGCTTCACGGTTCAGCGAACCCGATTGGCGGACAGGCGCAAGTGATCAAGCTGCGTTGGGGAACTGATGCCAATATTATGAAGTTTGATGCGGCGCCAGAGTCGATTAAGTTCGCCTTGGGCGAAAACGTTAAGCAGAGCAACTGGGGTGACAACATGACGGTTCGTTACCCGCAAACTCGCTTAGGCGTTGAAACTATTATGCGTGACGGCTTTCAGGCTGCACTTGAGTATCAGCAGCGGAAACAGTCTTATGAGCGCATGAGTCGTTCAGAGCGGAGTAAAGTTGCGGCACCACGTCCAGATTACCGTCTGGAAACCTTACTGGAGATTTTAAACAGTGAACGCTTTGTTCATGCACACTCTTATGTTGCATCAGAAATATTGATGTTAATGGAAGTTGCAGAAGATTTTGGTTTTGTGCTGGACACGTTTACTCACATTCTGGAAGGTTACAAAGTAGCGGACGAAATGGCTGAGCACGGAGCCAGTGGTTCAACCTTTGCGGATTGGTGGGCGTATAAGTTTGAAGTGTACGACGCTATTCCACACAACGCCTGCTTAATGAATGACCGAGGTGTATTAACCAGTATTAATTCGGACAGTAATGATTTACAACGTCGTTTAAATACTGAAGCTGCTAAATCAGTGCGTTATTGTGGTATGGAGCCACATGAAGCGTTGAAGATGATAACGATTAATCCGGCTAAGCAATTGAAAGTGGATAGCTATGTGGGATCGATTGAAGAAGGTAAACACGCCGATTTCGTTTTGTGGAGTCACTATCCTTTGAGCGCTTATGCGCGTGCAGAGCAAACCTGGATCAATGGTCGTAAATTCTTTGACCGCGAATTGGATAAGCAACGTCAACAGGCAGTTAAGAAAGAGAAAAACGCACTTATCCAGAAAGTTTTAGCGGCAGGTGATGATGCCAAACTAGGTGATAAAGATGGTTATAAATCCGATCAGCCAACCTGGCACTGTGATACTGAGCATGACTTTTGGTTGGATCACTTCACCGGTAAAGGGCATCAGCACGGAGGACAACACTAATGAATAAATTACTTACAACCGTTAGTGCTGCTTTAGTGAGTGCATTGGCATTCAATAGTGCAGTAGCACACGACGAAGTTCCGGGCGATAAACAAGACAACCCTATTGTACTTCAGGGCGGAACCTTGCACACCGTAGCTAACGGTGTATTAACTGACTCTGACTTGGTTTTCGAAAATGGCAAAATTACCGCTATCGGGAGCGATGTCAGTATTCCGGATGGAGCTGAGGTGATAGATATTTCAGGTCAGCACGTGTATCCCGGCGTTATTGCCATGGATACAACGATTGGTCTGAATGAAATTGCAGCGGTACGTGCCACGCGGGATGCCCGTGAAGTGGGGGATGTTCATCCGGAAGTTGCGGCACACATTGCTTTTAACGCAGATTCGGAGATTATCCCAACGATACGTTATCACGGCATTACCCACGCTCAGGTTGCTCCTGAGGGGTCGTTGGTTGCAGGTCAATCATCATTAATGCACTTAGATGGCTGGAACTATCAGGACGCATTGGTTTCGGCTGAAATGGGGGTTCATGTTTCATGGCCTCGCACTTACGTTGTGAATACTTGGTGGGAACGTCGTTCGGCAGAAGAACAACGCAAGGCAAACGAAGAAGCCCGTCAACAGCTGATGAAGGTTTTTGCTGATGCAAAAGCTTATTATGATGCGAAACAGGCGGATCGGGCCATTGATTTAGATCAGCGCTGGGAAGCAATGACCGGCTTGTTTGATGGCAGCAAAAAGCTGTATGTACATGCTGATGACAAACGCCAACTAGAACAGGCTATTAATACCAGCCAGGAGTATGGGTTTGAACTGGTGTTAATGGGCGCAAGAGATGCGTGGCGTATTGCCGACAAATTAGCGGAATTGAATATAGCGGTTGTCTTTGGGTCGCCTTATGGACTGCCGGCAAGAGACGATGAAGGCTATGATCAGGACTTCTCTTCACCTGCTCGTCTTGCAGAGGCGGGAGTTAACTTTGCTATTTCTTACCCAGGATACTGGGACGTGCGTAACCTGCCGTTTGCCGCTGGTAATGCGGTTGCTTTTGGTCTGGATCAACAACAAGCACTCGCGGCAATTACTTTAAAGCCAGCAGAAATTATGGGTGTGGCTGATACGTTGGGGTCACTGGAAGTAGGTAAAAGCGCGTCACTTAGCGTATCAAAAGGTGATTTACTGGACCCGATAGGTCAGAAGTTAACGCACCTTTATATCGACGGGCGTAAAGTGACTTTAAGCAGCCGTCATACCGAACTCTACGAGAAGTATCGTCAGAAGCCTTCTGAATAGATGCTTTTCGGCTAAGACTAAAAGAAGAAAGCCCCTGTTAGTTAAACTGACAGGGGCTTTTCATTTAAGCCACGAATAAAATTTAACTACTTAATAAACGTGCTATAAGCGCTCTAAGCGTAGCGGGTTCAAATGGCTTGTCTGTCAATGCATCTACGCCACTTTGTTTGATATTGGCTAGTTGAGGTTCGTTTGCACGAGCGGTAACCATTAACACCGGTGTGTGAGCATGTGCTGAGCTGTTACGAATATATTGGGCTAATTCGCTGCCGTTAACTTGTGGCATATGGAAGTCGGTAACAATCAAATCAAACTGATGCTCTGCTAAAATATCAATGGCTTGCTGCCCATTTTCTGCTTCAACAAAGCTTTCCACCCCAAGATTCTCGAAAACTCGTCTTAATACATGTCGGGAGGTCATGCTGTCGTCCACAATGAGTACTCTCAAATCTTCGATATCATAAAGCTCGAGATGAAGCGGTTCTGGCTCCATCATATCCATGGTGGCGGTAATGGCTCGTTGCAGCTGATCTGGGGTAAAGGGTTTTGGTAGAATGGCAATAATACCGGCTTGTTTGAACTGTTCGAGCTGATCCGCGCGGTGCTCTGACGACACCAGCATAAAATGTAAGGTATCTTCCAGGTCATTGGCGTTAATGAACTGAATCAGCTCATGTGCGGTACCGTCAGAAAAGTACATTGCGCTGGTGACGATATCGGGTTGCCAGCGAAGTATTTCTTCTTTAGCTTCGGCAATGGTAGAAGCGCCGCGGGTATGCTGAATACCTGCTTGATTCAGGTGCTGAGTGATAACTCTTCGTTGCACATCAGATGGCTCTATGAGCAAAATACGGAGTTCGTCAAAGGCTATTGCCATAATTAGGCCAGAATTAAATAACTAGGATTTATTGTGACGGAAAGAGTAGGGTATTCAGAGGATAAACTCAATCAGAAAATCTGTGTTAAGCTCATTAAAAAAGGGGGGAAATATGAGCGTTAGTCGCGACTTTTCAAATGATGGTAAGCAATTAGTTATTGCCATAAAAGGAAAATTTGATTTTAGTCTGGTGCAGGAGTTTCGTCAGGCGTATAGCCATATAGGCGATTCACAGCCTACCGTCATTATCGATTTGAGGGAAACCGACTATCTGGACAGTTCGGCGCTGGGTATGTTGCTTAACATGCGTAAGTCTTTAGGCAGTAGCGTAAAAGGTATTCAGTTAGTGAATGCCAAGCCGGACGTGCGGCGTATTCTGGATATCTCGCGCTTTGATAAGATGTTCGTTATCGCCTGATGAACATACTGATTGTCGATGATCAGCCTGCTAACCAGGTGATGCTGAGTGGTTTAATTAAGCGTTTTGGCCATCACGTAACCTGTGCTTCAAATGGTGTGGAAGCCATTGATATGTTCACCAGTCTGGCCCCGGACGTGGTTCTGCTGGACGTTATGATGCCCATTATGGATGGGTTTGAAACTGCGCCCTGTTTAAAAGCTTTGAGTGGCGATGTTCATTTACCCATTTTATTTATTACTGCTTTGGATGATCAGGAAACCTTGCTGAAATGTCTGGAAGCGGGTGGTGATGATTTTATTAGCGTGCCATTTGAGCCTGTCGTGTTGCAGGCTAAGTTGAATGCGCACGCTCGTGTTCGGGAGTTAAGTCATTCTCTGAAAGGTAAAAACGAAGCCCTGGCTTATCATTCCAATCGTATGGAGCGTGAGCAGAATGTTGTCAGCCATATGCTGGCAAACGCCTTACAGGAAAATCAAACAGAATACTCATTTTTAAAAACCTACCTTGCACCTGCCAATGAGTTCAATGGAGACTTAGTTCTGACTAAGGGAGGGCCTTTAGGTAACTTTTATCTGTTTGTCGGTGACTTTACCGGGCATGGGTTGGCGCCTGCAACCGGTGCCTTGCCTGTCTCCCAAACCTTTTTTGATTTAGCTGAAAAAGGTCTCTCCGTTGCTAATATGGTAGAAGAGTTTAATCGCAAGCTGGTTAAGTTGTTACCCGATGATATGTTCTGCGCTGCTTTTGTAGCAGAGTTATCAGCCAACGGAGAGCGTTTAACCTATTGGAACGGCGGTATTCCGGACGCGTTGTTGATTAATGAAGCCGGGCAAGTTGAAAAAAGACTGGTGCCTGAGCATATGGCGCTGGGGATTCTGTCACCAGAAGAGTTTAGTAGTCAGGTCAGTCATTGCTTCGTTGAAAAAAACACACGCCTGATAACTTATACCGATGGCGTTGTGGAGATGACAAATAAAGCTGACGAAAGGTTATCTGAGCGGGGGTTTGAAACCTTGCTTCTACGCTACGCACGGGAGCGGGACTTTGACGGTTTAGTCGGGGCATTACAGGATTTTCAGCAAGATCAGGAGCAACTGGATGATATCTCCTTGGTATGCCTAAATTGCGGTGTCACCAATTTACCCGTGAGCAGGCCGGACACTAACGTCACTCATCTGCCTTTCCGGTTAGTTGTTTATCTGAAAGAAGATGAGATTAAGGGACGAGACCCCATCATTAAGCTTGTGGATTCACTGAGTCATCTGGAAGGTATCCGGGCTCATAAAACCACCTTATATCTGCTGTTGGCTGAAGCATTCAACAATACGCTTGAACACAGCGTACTGCAGCTTGATTCAGGAATAAAACAGACGGGGCAAGGGTTTGACGAGTATTACCGCACACGGGAAGAACGTCTGGCCAAATTAGAAGACGTCGAAATAGAGATAGACATTCAATATCAGCCAGACAACAGCTTACTTTCTTTCAGCATTGCATCGAATAGTGAAAACGGCTTTATTGAGTGTCAGGATAATACTGAAGACGATGAGTTGTTAACTTTTGGACGCGGCTTGCAGTTGATAAGAAACTTTTCAAGTTATGTTGATTGGCGTGATGACGGTCGTCGCTTGTATATTGAGTACGACCTTAGCCTCCCGCACGCTTAACTTTGTAGCCTTCTTTTTTCAGCCAGTTTTCAATACTGTCCCGTTGATCACCTTGTAACTCAATTTCATACTCTTTTACCGAGCCGCCAACACCGCAGTGTTGTTTTAGTTTTTTGGCGATTGCCTTTAACTCGGCTTGTGGCTTATCCAGCCCAGTGACAATAGTGACCCCTTTACCTTTTCGGCCTTTTGTTTCCCTTCGTAGGCGAACAATGCCATCGCCGTGAGGGACTTCTTCGGGTTCAGGCTCGGGGTCAACCCGACCCGAGTCAGTTGAATAAACCATTTGGCTCAGTTGGTCTTTCCAGTCCGACATTATACCTACCACTTTTTCTTCGGTTGAAATAACTCTTCTAAATCGTCTTCTTTTTTATGTTTAGCTTTATCCCGGGCATGGGCATCTTTCAATTCTTGTGCAATCTGTTCGAGTGCCTGTTTTATTGACTGCTGACGGGATTCTGTATAGTCATCACTGAAGTTTTGGTCTTCAATGGTGCGTAAAGCCTTTTCATAATATTGCCTTGCGGAACCCAACATTTGGCTTTCATAAGCATGGCGGCCACGGCGTATTAAGGTTTCAATACTGATTTTTAGCTGCAGCTTGGTTAAACGCTGGTCTTCAACACTAAACACGTTACTGTCGACTCTGCCGCGGGAATGCTCATTGCGTAATGTTGCCCGCAAGCGTTTGAGTCCGTTAATCATCGCAATAATTTGCTTATTATTTTGTGGAATTTCAAAGTCTTCACTAATAAGAGAGGTGTCATTCCGATCAACACTTTCTATACGTTCTTCGTAATCTTGTATTCGTGCCTGATAGTCTTTTGAAGGAGAAACGCTGTTCATACTCTTGAGTACTTCCAGGGCACGGCTATTTAAGACGACCAGCATAGACTTACCGATAGGGAAGAAGCTCGACATATGAATAAGATCTTCAATCTGCTCAAGAGAACTGCGGAAGCGCGCCATTTTCTTACGACGTTCCAGTTCTAAACGTTGTTTATGCTGTTGCACCGCACCGACAACAATTGCCAGTATTATCAGTAATATAATCAGTGCGATAACAATGGTGTAAATCATATTACGCTCATTAGGTTATTATTGTTTTCAGGGTAATGTTAAAGAGAAAACACCACCACCTAAGTGTCCATTATTTTTTAACTCGATAAAACCTTTTTTATCATTTCGTTCGTGCGCGCCAGCAATCAGTTGAGCGAAATAGAGTCCGAGCCCAGTCCGTGATTGCTGAACGTTCAATTGCTGTATTGGCACTGCGGCGCTCTCCAACATTTCGGCAGGAAAACCATCACCATTATCATGGACCATAATGCTGCATCCATCGTCGTCGGTTACTTCAACCTTAATAAAGAGTTTATCGGCGGTATAGCGCATTGCATTAATGATGATGTCGTTGAGCAAGTGAAATATCAGATCTCTGTCAAACCAGCCCGTAGCGGTTTCATCAATCTCTATACTGACAGTGATGCCGCGCTGCTCAAGATAGACTTCATTATTTAGGACGAGCTCTTCGACCAGTTCATCCAAGTGATGCTGATCGACATTTAACGCTAACGCATCGTTATTTTCTCGATAGAGGGTCAGCATCTGCATCAAATTAGAATTGATCCGTTGTGCTTCATAATGGACTTTCGCCATTTTTTCTGTTGCACTGCTGTCAGTGACCTGTTCAGATACCTCTTCTATCATCTGAATGAGCAAGCACAATGAATTTTTCATATCATGTACAGAAGAAGCCAGTACGGTTGAAAAATCAAAGGTGCGTTGAGTCATAGAAGGCAATTCCTGTAGTCCAAATAAAAGCTTTGAGAAAATACGGTTGTGCGAGCTTTTATATTTGTCATAGTTATTGAAGTTATTATAGTATTTTCTTATATCACATTTCGCAAATAGAGTGGCACGTTCCTCAATGAAATTACAGCAGTTACGCTACATTGTTGAAGTAATGAATCACAATCTGAATGTTTCTGCTACGGCTGAAAGCTTGTTCACCTCTCAGCCCGGCATCAGCAAACAAGTCAGAATGCTGGAAGACGAGCTGGGCGTACAGATATTTGGCCGCACGGGAAAGCATCTAACCCACATTACACCAGCTGGTAAAGACATTATTGCCGTTGCACAACAAGTTTTGGATAACGTTCAGTCAATAAAAACCGTGGCTGCCGAGCATACTTTGCCTAACCAGGGGAAACTCAATATTGCGACCACTCATACTCAGGCGCGTTATGCATTACCTACTGTTATTGAGCGGTTCATTCAGCAGTACCCGAAAGTGTCACTGCATATGCATCAGGGGTCACCTGAACAAATTAGCGAAGCGGCAGCAAAAGGGCGAGCGGACTTTGCCATTGCTACAGAAGCACTGCACTTATACCACGACCTGATCATGCTACCTTGCTACCACTGGAACCGTTCTATTGTGGTGCCCAAATCGCACCCATTGACCCAGCTAACTAAAATCAGCATCAATGAAATAGCTCAGTTTCCGCTAGTCACTTATGTGCACGGTTTTACCGGGCGTTCAGAACTGGATAAAGCATTCTCCGACGCGGGTCATGAACCTAAAATTGTTTTTACAGCAACGGATGCTGACGTGATAAAAACCTACGTGAGAATGGGACTGGGAATTGGCGTCCTGGCTAGTATGGCTTATGATCCCAAAGAGGATACTGATTTAGTCGCCATACCGGCTGAGCACCTATTCGCTCATAGTACAACGAAAATAGGTTTCCGTCGGGGAACGTTTCTCCGCACTTACATGTACGACTTTATAGAAAACTTCGCGCCGCATTTAACTCGGGACCGCGTGCAAAAAGCAACGCAACTGAAAACTCAGGATGAAATTGATAAGTTGTTCGAAAGCTGTTCACTGCCGATGCGTTAAACACCGGCAGTGTCATTGATCAATTAACACTCAATAATATTGACTGCCAAACCGCCGCGAGCGGTTTCTTTGTATTTGGTTTTCATATCATTGCCGGTGTCCCACATGGTTTTAATCACTTTATCCAGCGACACCTTGTGATCACCTTCGCCGCGCATGGCTAAGCGGGCAGCATTTATGGCCTTAACTGAGCCCATCGCGTTGCGTTCAATACAAGGTACCTGTACTAAACCGCCGACAGGATCACAGGTTAAGCCCAGATTATGCTCCATGCCAATTTCCGCTGCATTCTCGACTCTGGACGGGTCACCGCCCATAAATTCGGCCAGGGCACCAGCGGCCATTGAACAGGCAACACCTACTTCACCCTGACAACCGACTTCAGCGCCCGAAATAGAGGCGTTTTTCTTGTACAAAATGCCGATAGCAGCCGAGGTCAACAGAAAACGAACCACGGAGTCTTCGTCCAGAGTTTCAATAAATCTGTCAGCGTAGCTCATTACCGCCGGTATAATACCTGCGGCACCGTTGGTAGGTGCTGTAACAATACGGCCCCCGGCAGCATTTTCTTCATTAACCGCCAAGGCATATAAGTCAACCCAGTCCATTACTTGCATGGCATCGCCTGACTTCTCTTTTTTCAGACGCTGATATAAAGACGACGCTCGACGGCGTACTTTAAGTCCACCGGGAAGAATGCCTTCGGTAGTAATGCCGTTTTTGATGCTTTCCTGCATCGTGCGCCAAATTTTCATTAAACCAGCACGAATATCCTCTTCACTACGGAAGACTTTTTCGTTGGCCATCATTAATGAACTCATTCTCATGCCATGTTCTTTGCAATGCGCCAGAAGATCTGCAGCACTGTCAAACGGATATGGAATAGGTTTAGATGACTGTTCTATCGCTTCTTCCAGTGTCTCGTCAAAATCTTCATCGCGTACAATGAAGCCACCGCCGATGGAGTAGTACAGGTCGCTATAGATGATCTCACCGTCTTTCAGTAATTTAAGCTCCATCGCATTAGCGTGTTTGGGCATAGTTTTGCGGCGGTGAAAGGTGATAGCGCCTTCACTGGGGAAGGAAACTTCCTTCTCACCCAATAAGTTCAGGCTCTCGGTCTTGCGGGTTTGTTCCAGAAAATCTTCAACGCTGTCAGTGTCGACAGTTTCCGGTGTCTCGCCTGCTAGTCCAAGAATAACGGCTTTGCCGGTGCCATGACCTTTACCGGTTTGTCCTAGTGAGCCAAACAGCTCAACCTTTATACCGTCGGCGTTATTAAGATGCCCGGCTTCTTTAGCGGTATGCAAAAAATCATAAGCAGCTTTCATTGGTCCTACCGTATGAGAACTGGAAGGGCCAATACCAATTTTATAGATATCAAAAACGCTGATCATAGTTATCCTTACCTATCGCGCATGCTTGTTTCGTTTATTATAGTATTGTCGCATGATTCATGTGGGGGGAAGCAAGTTTTAAGCGAAAATAAGTGATCAGTTCAGTGGTCTGAAGTGATTCTTGCCATCGGGTTGTAGCTGTTCTGATAATTCACGCAAGATACCGGCGGTTGCCCCCCAAATATTGCGGTGTTGCCAGGGGATAAAATACACCCGGTCGTAGATAAACTTGCGAATACGATAAACGTAGTGATTCCCATGGTCGAGAATATCAGCCAGCGGTACTTCAAAAATTTCAGCGACTTCACTTTCTTCGGCAATTAAAGGCTGCTGTGGCGATACGAAAGCGACATAAGGGCGAATCATAAAATACGATAAAACAGGGTAGTCGTGTAAGCGCCCTATGACTTCGACCTGACTACGGGGCAAGCCGATTTCTTCTTCCGTTTCTCGCAGTGCGGTATCCAGTAAGTCGGTGTCGGTTGCATCAAAGCGACCACCGGGGAAACTGATTTGACCCGCGTGCTTGCGCAGTTTGCTGGAACGCCGGGTGAGTATCAGTGACAGCCCGTGAGGGCGCTCAATAATTGGAATTAAAACCGCTGCCGGGCGTAAACGTTTACGCAAAGGTTCATCAATTCTGCGCTCAACAGGTGGTGAAGGGTAAAGGCTAAAGCGACGAATAAAGTCTGCACGAGTATTAATGGTCATGAGGCTAATACCGGCAGTATGCGTGACACTTTGTCTTTGGTTTCCTGGTATTCATCCGCCGCTGTTGAGTCAGCGACCAGACCACCACCGGCCCAGCAGTAAAGCTTACCGTCTTCGGCAAGCAGCGTGCGAATGGTAATGCTGGTGTCGCTACGACCGTGCTGAGAAAAGTAACCAATGCTGCCGCAGTAGATATTACGGCGGTGTGGTTCCAGTTCTTCAATAATCTGCATGGCCCGAATTTTCGGCGCACCAGTAATAGACCCCCCCGGGAAAGCCCCGTTAAACAGGCTTAATGGGGTACGATCAGGCTGCAGTTTACCAATAACGGTTGATACCAGGTGATGAACCGCCGGAAAGCTTTCGATGGCAAATAAGCTTGGCGTTTCGATGCTGCCCGGCTCACAGTTTTTACTGAGATCATTACGCAGTAAGTCAACAATCATCAGGTTTTCTGCTCTGTCTTTTGCCGAACTTAACAGCGCTTGCTGACTGGCCTGGTCTTGGTCTTTATCGTCAAAGCGGGGACGGGTGCCCTTAATGGGCTTAGTTTCTACCGGACCCCAGGCGTCGGTTAATAAAAAGCGCTCCGGCGACAGGCTCAAAATAGCGCTCTCTGGCAGGCGCATAAAGGCCGAAAACGGCGCTGAGTTGGCTTGTCGTAACTTAAGGTAAGCCGACCATTCACAGCCCTGGTAATTGGCTGAATATCGTTGCGCTAAATTAATCTGGTAAGCATCTCCGGCCAGTAAGTAGTTTTGCACGGCATTAAATTTGTCGGTGTACTGGTGTTGGTTCATGTTGCTTTGCCAGTTGCTTAATAATTGAAAAGCCTCAGGCTTTTTCGTTGCTACTGGCTGACTCCAGAATTCGTGTAGTGCTTCTGACTGATTTACTGGCGCAACTAACCAGACGGTATTGGTTTGCCGGTCGATAATCAGCGCCTGGCTATAATAGGCTAATACCGCATCAGGCGATTGGTAAGTGTCGGCATTAAACTCAGGAATGACTTCCAGTGAGCGGCCATGGTCATAGCCGACAGCGCCGGCAAAGCCACCCTGAAAAGGCAGTTCATCAGGCCCCGAATAATGACCGGATAACTGATTCAGTTGCTCGGCGTAACGGCAAAGCCCGGCAGCATCTTCTGGGGCAGGCGGTAGTTCTAACGAAGTGCTTGTTGATACTTTTAGCTTGCCTGCTTTGCAGCTTAAAACCAGCTCTGGTTGCCTGAAAATGATATCGTAAGCGCCGTTTTCATGGCTCTGTGCGGCTGAGTCCAGTAGCAGTGCGTAGCTTTCATGCTGACAACGTTGAAACAACTCAATAGCTGTATTTTGGTTATCAATCTGGCAATCAAGTTTTATGGCACAGAGATCCGGGAAAACACTCACATCATGCTCGCAATTCGGGCTGGTTAGTCATGACCGATATACTACCACAGCAAATATTCACCGGTCAGTGGCACTGGTCAGTTGTTAGTGAAAACGCTATTATAGCGCCACGCAAAAGTTAACCAAGAGGCAGTTCCATGACCACCATTCGTCAGGCTGATTTTATTGACAGTATTGCCGATGCGTTGCAGTACATTTCTTATTATCACCCACTGGACTTTATTAAAGCACTGGACGAGGCATACCAGCGTGAAGAGAGCGAAGCGGCGAAGAACGCCATTGCTCAGGTGTTGACCAACTCGCGTATGTCGGCACAAGGGCACCGTCCAATTTGCCAGGACACCGGTATTGTGACCTGCTTTGTGAAAGTGGGTATGGGCGTGCAATGGGATAAAACAGACTTGACCGTTCAGCAAATGGTGGATGAAGGTACTCGCCGTGCTTATAAGAATCCGGACAACCCTCTACGAGCCTCTATTGTGGCTGACCCCGCGGGCGCCCGTAAAAATACCGGCGATAACACGCCTGCCGTGGTTCACCTGGATATGGTTTCGGGTAATGAAGTTGAAGTGATGATTGCTGCAAAAGGCGGCGGTTCTGAAAACAAATCAAAAATGGCGATGTTGAACCCGAGCGACTCGATTGCCGACTGGATAGTTGAAACTCTGCCTAAGATGGGTGCTGGCTGGTGCCCGCCGGGTATGTTGGGTATTGGTATTGGCGGTACAGCTGAAAAGTCTGCGGTATTGGCAAAAGAATCCTTAATGGAGTCTGTCGACATCCATGAGCTTATTGAGCGTGGCCCGCAAAATGCTGAAGAAGAGCTGCGTTTAGAAATTTTTAACCGCGTTAACGCGTTAGGTATTGGTGCTCAGGGCTTGGGTGGTTTAACAACGGTGCTGGACGTAAAGATTAAATCACTGCCGACCCACGCAGCCTCTAAACCTGTCACCTTAATTCCAAACTGTGCGGCTACTCGCCACGTTCACTTTACGTTAGACGGTAGTGGTGCAGCCGATTTAACCCCGCCGAAACTGGAAGACTGGCCGGATGTCACCTTTGAGCTGGGCGATGATGCCCGCCGTGTGAACCTGGATGAAGTAACCAAAGAAGACATACAGGACTGGAAAATGGGTGAAACCGTGCTCCTGTCCGGTAAGTTGCTGACCGGGCGTGATGCGGCGCACAAGCGCATTAAAGGTATGCTGGATAACGGTGAAGAGTTACCGGTTGATTTCAACAACCGTTTTATTTACTACGTAGGGCCGGTAGACCCTGTGGGTGATGAAGTTGTTGGTCCGGCAGGTCCTACAACCTCTACGCGTATGGATAAATTTACGGACCAGATGCTCGAAGAAGCCGGTATTATTGGCATGGTCGGTAAAGCAGAGCGTGGCCCTGAAGCCGTAGAAAGTATTCGTAAACACAAAGCCGTTTATCTGATGGCCGTTGGCGGAGCAGCTTATCTGGTAGCTAAAGCCATTAAGAAATCTCGTGTGGTGGCCTTTGAAGATTTAGGTATGGAAGCCATTTACGAATTTGAGGTGGAAGACATGCCGGTCACTGTTGCTGTGGATAGCGATGGTCAAAACGCGCATACTCAAGGCCCTGCAATTTGGAAAGCGAAGATTGCCGACCTTAATGAAAAACTAGGAGCTTAATTATGTCGCTGGCACTGTGGCAATGGATGGCAATAATTGGAGTGCCGGTTGTGACTGTCATTACGGCGTTGTTGTTGCTTTGGCAACAGCAGCGCCGTTTGCGTTTACAGTCAGATCAACAAAATACGGCACTGGAACAAGAGGCGGATATTCTTCGCGAGCGCATTGATGAGCTTCAGCACGAAGTGTATGAAAAAGACAGTCGCTTACGTGAAACCCTTGCCAGAGCAGAGCATGAGCAAAAAACTGCCGAGGAAAAGCTAAACTTACTAAAAGTCAGCGAAGAAAGACTGACTCAGCAGTTTGAAAACTTAGCCAATCGCATTTTTGATGAGAAGTCCAAAGGGCTGCAGCAACATCACCAGCAGTCTCTGCAGGCGACGCTAGAGCCTTTTAAACAGCAAATTGAAGCGTTTAAAAAGCAAATTACTCAGCAGTATACTGACGAAACCAAAGAGCGTTCTGCTTTAAAAAATGAGGTTATGTCGCTTAAGGATTTGAATCGCCAAATGGCGTCTGAAGCTGAAGCATTAACCCGCGCATTAAAAGGCGATACCAAGCAACAGGGTAACTGGGGCGAAGTCGTACTGGAGCGTATTCTGGAGCAGTCCGGTCTGCGCGAAGGACACGAATATCAGACACAGGCGCATCATCGTGACGAAGACGGCAAGTCCTTCAAACCGGATGTGATTGTGCATTTACCGAATAAAAAAGACGTGGTTATTGACTCGAAAGTCAGTTTGTCGGCTTACGAGCGGTACTTTAATTCTGATGATGATGCAGAACGCGAACGGGCATTAAACGAGCATGTTCAGTCGCTGAAGCAACACATAAAACAGCTGGGTAAAAAGAGCTATCATCAACTGGAAGGGCTGCGCACGCTGGATTACGTGTTGATGTTTATTCCTATTGAGCCGGCGTTCTTGCTGGCGGTTGATCGTGATCCTGAGCTTATCCGGCTGGCGCTGGACAACCAGATTATGCTGGTCAGCCCGACCAACTTATTGGTTGCGTTGCGTACGGTTCACAACATCTGGCAGTACGAGTATCAGAATCAGAACGCTGAAAAGATTGCGACCGATGCGGCGCGTTTGTACGATAAGTTTGTAGGATTTGTAGAAGACTTAGAAAAAATTGGTAATGGCCTACAAACTCTGGATAACCGTTATCAGGAAGCCATGAAAAAGCTGAGTACCGGGCGCGGCAACCTCATTGGACGGGTCGATAAGTTCCGTCAGATGGGTGTGCAAACCAATAAAAGGTTAAATCCAGATTATCTTGATTCTGACGAAACCTCTCCGGAAGGTATTGAGTCTGACGGTGCAGATAAGAAAAACGACTGAGCCAACGCTCAGTCGTTTGTTTTTATCAATTGAGCGCGCTGCGACGATAATGATCAACCCACAATGAGGTTGCTCCACAAACCGCCAGCGGCATGATAATTAAATTAATCAGCGGTATCATTGTGAGTACGGTCACACCGAATCCAAAACCCAGCGTTTTACCGCGTCGTTTATGCAGCTCGGAACGCATGCGCGGAAACGACAGTTTGTGATTGTCGAATGGGTAATCAAGGTACTGTATCGACATCATCCAGCAAACAAAGATATACCACAGCACCTGCCCAATAACCGGAATAATGAGCGACAACAGGAAGAAACCCAGCGCTCGCGGGATGTAATACAGCAGCTTTTGCATTTCTCGCTTTAATGTTCGCGGAATATCTTTAAAAAGACCTAAGAAGCCCTCGTCACCTAAGCTTTCTCCACTTTCATAACGCTCGACTTTTTCTGCCAGCAGCCCATTAAATGGTGCGGCGATTAAGTGCATGATGGTACTAAAAACAAATGAAAAGAGCGCGATAATGGTAATAACCGCCAGCGGCCATAAAAGAAATTCGAGCCATTGAAAGAAATCTGGTAGCCAGCCCATAAAGCGATTCAGCCAGTAGTCGACTTCGCCATACAGCCAACTGAACGCAAGCGAGAACAGGATAAGGTTAGTCAAAATAGGCACCACGACGTAACGACGAAGACCCTTGGTTCGGATAAGTTGTAATCCGCGTCCGATGTAAGCGAGTCCCGAGTCGCTGTAGACTGCTTTTTGCATGAAAACTCCAGAGGGTTAAATTTGCTTATTATAATAAGGCAATACAATGGCAATGTGCGGGCTAAATTGTTACAAATGGCTACCGGATCTGCTAGAGTCTTGTGATAATAAACTGTCGTGCTAATAACGAATAAAAACAACTGAATGCGCCTAAAACACATCAAACTGGTTGGTTTTAAATCTTTTGTGGATCCAACCAAAGTTCCTTTTCCTGACCAAATGACCTGCGTCGTCGGTCCGAACGGGTGTGGCAAATCCAATGTGATTGATGCCGTGCGTTGGGTGCTGGGTGAAAGTTCAGCGAAAAACCTGCGTGGCGATGCCATGAGTGACGTGATTTTTAACGGTTCCACTGCCCGTAAACCGGTTTCTCAGGCCAGCGTTGAACTGGTGTTTGATAATAGCTCTGGTCGCATTCAGGGCGAGTACGCGGCGTTTAATGAAATTTCAGTTAAACGTCTGGTGACTCGCGACGGTCAGTCTAACTACTTTTTGAATGGCAGCCGTTGTCGCCGTCGTGATATTACCGATTTATTTCTGGGAACCGGCTTGGGACCGCGCAGTTATGCCATTATTGAACAAGGCATGATTTCCCGCCTGATTGAATCACGTCCTCAGGAACTACGTGTTTTTATCGAAGAAGCTGCGGGCATTTCGAAATACAAAGAACGTCGCAAAGAAACTGAAAACCGGATGCTGCATACGCGCGAAAACCTTGAGCGTTTAAGTGATGTGCGAGAAGAGCTTGCCCAGCAATTGGAAAAACTGGAGCGTCAGGCTGCCGCGGCTATTCGTTATAAAGAATTGAAAGCCAATGAGCGAAAGTTTAAGGGCGAGCTGCAGGCTCTTCGTTGGCTGAAGCTTGATAACCAACGACAGCAATTGCAGACGCAATACGCCGAACAGCAGACTGAACTTGAACGTTGGCAGGCACAGCAAAGCGGTGATGAGCGCGGCGCTATTGAACTGAGAGAGCAGGCTGAGGAAGCGCGCGAGAAGGTTGAGCAGTCGCAGGAAAAGATGTTCTCGGTGGGCAATGAAATAACCCGTATTGAGCAAACACTGAAGCATCAGCAAGAGTTAAAAGAGCAGCGCAGTCAGCGGCAGCAGCAGTTAAACGAAGAAATTAACCAGCTGGATGAGCAACTGGCGGATGACCGTTTGCAAAGAGAACAACTGGAAGAGCAGCAATTGATGCTGGAGCCTCAGCTGGAGCAGGTTGAGGAACAGCTGGAAAGCGTGGCTGAACAGTCTCAACAAAGCAGTGAGCAGTGGCGGCAGTGGCAACAGCAACAAAGACAGCAGCAGCAACAACAACGAGACGTTGAAAAGCAGCAACAGCAGGCGCAATTGAAACAGCAAGAGCTCAAACAGAGCCAGCAGTATGCGCTGCAGCAAGTAGAGCAACTCCAAAGTCAGTATCAAGATTTAAAGCAGCAGAAACAGGCGTTACCCGTTGATGAGAACGACCAGGCTCTGAGTGACTTAAAACGTCAGCTGGAACAGGATGAAGCTCGGTATCAGAGCAGCAAACAGCAACAGCAGGAACGTCACACAGCGTTTAAAGGGCTGCAGGAGCAACACCGGCACACTCAGCAGCAACAAGATAAAGCTCAGGCTCAGTTAACGGCCATCGAGCAACTGCTGGAAGGAAAACAAAATAACGACAGCCGCAGTGAAAAATGGTTACAAGAAAACTATCCTGACAGTCGACGGGTAAGGGACTTACTGCAGGCGGAAAGCGGCTGGGAAATGGCGGTTGAACAACTGGCGTATGACTGGCTGGATGCTGTGGTTCTGGAACAAGCTCCGGAAGAACTAGAAGCGGTTTCTGGCGTTAAGTTGGTTTGGCCTGTTCATCGACAAGAGCCGGAAAGCTGGTCTTTGGCCAGTAAAGTCAAAGGTCCACTGCGTTATTGGACGCTGTTGCAGCAGTGTTTGGCAATTGAGCAAGAGGCACGTGCCGGGCAGCAATTGCAACAGAGCGATGCCAGTTTTGCCGTGTCCAAAGCCGGAAACTGGTATTGGCAGGACGGTTTTATTGCGGCTCGTATTGATGAAGATAACAGTGTTCTTCATCTTCATAGGCAGCGCGAAACTTTATTAGAACAGGTTGAGGTTTTGACTGCCAAATTGTCCGAAAGCGACCAGCAACTGCAGCAAACCGAGACACAGGTTGAGCAGGCACAAGAACAGCTGGAACAGGCTCAGGAGCAAGTCCAGCAAACTCGCAACGAACAGAGTAAAGTTGAAGAGCGGCTGCAATGGAACTTACAGCAGACTGAACAAATACAGCAACAGTTAATAAGCCTGCAAGATAAGCAACAAGAGCAGCGGCTGCATGCGGAAAATGCCGCTGAGAAGCAACAGCAAATTGAAGTGCAGTTAGAAGAGTTCGAACTGTTACTGGAGCAAACGGAGCAGCTTGATGAAGACAAAGGCGAGCAGTTGGAGTCTAAAGTTCGTGCCGAAGATAACCAGTTACAGCAACTGCGCAGTCAACAGCAGCAGATGACGCTGCAACAACAGAATTTGAAGGCTCAGTCTGAACAGTTGCAGAAGTTACTGCAACGTAGCGAACAGCGCTATCAACAGCTTCTGCAAGAACGAAATGAACAACAGAATGCGAGTACTGACGAGAGTGACAGCGCGTTGGATGAGCAATTAACGGAGCTATTGGATCAACGCGGCGACGTTGCGGAACAATTGCAGGAGCAACGACAGCAATTGTCGAGTCTTGAACATGACTTACAACAAATTACTCAGGGACAATCGGCGATCCAGGGCAAAATTAGCCAGGCCAAAGAGGCTATGCAAAGCACCGAGATTGAGCAGGTTAAATTGCAGGAACGCAGTCAGGCGGTGCTGGAAACATTAGCCGAAACCGGACTGACTCTGAAAAGTGTACTGGAACAATTGCCCTCTGAAGCTGATGAAAAGCCGTGGCTTCAAGAGCTGGAATCAATACAGAATAAGATAAAGCGCTTAGGTGCGATTAACCTGGCGGCAATTGACGAAGCCGAAGCGCAAAGAGAACGTAAACAGTATCTCGACCAACAAGTGGATGATCTATCATCGGCGTTAGAAACTCTGGAAGCCGCGATTCGAAAGATTGATAAAGAGACGCGTCATCGGTTTAAAACGACCTTTGATGCGATAAACCATGACTTACAAATTCTGTTCCCGAAAGTGTTTGGTGGTGGCAGCGCTACGCTTGAACTTACTGATGATGACTTACTGGAAACAGGCGTTACCATAATGGCAAGGCCACCGGGCAAGAAAAACAGTACAATTCATTTGCTTAGCGGTGGAGAAAAAGCATTGACCGCATTATCATTGGTGTTTGCGATATTTCGTTTGAATCCGGCACCTTTTTGCCTGTTAGATGAGGTCGACGCACCTTTAGATGACGCCAACGTAGGACGATTTTGTCGTCTGGTGAGCGAGATGTCTGAGTCGGTGCAATTTATTTATATCAGCCACAATAAAGTGGCAATGGAAATGGCAACTCACCTGGCCGGGGTCACCATGCAAGAAGCCGGCGTTTCCAGGTTAGTAGCGGTTGATGTCGAACAGGCCGTGGCGATGACAGACGCTGGTTAAAAACAGGCTTTATGGAGCGAAAATGGGCAGTTTACAAATTACCCTCAGTATTCTTGGAATTCTGGCAATTGCCGGTATTGTTGCGCATGGGTTATGGAAAATACGCAAAGGCAACCAGCAACAGCGTCAGCGCGAGCAACGTGTAGCGGAGAACCGTCAGCAACAATCGACAGACTTTGATTCTGACGGTATTGGTGAAGTTCGGGTGGTTAAACAGACGCAATCTTCAACGGCAACCGAAGCAGAGGAACCGTTTGAAAGTGACTCTCAGGTATCGCCGGCAAAAAGCGATGCGCGAGAAAAAGATGAAGAAGACGAAAATATAGAGCAGATGTCGATGGATCTTGGTAGCGATGAAGCGATATCTGATTCGTTACCGTCGATGCGGGTCAGTAACGACGAAAAGGTAGAGGTGGAGCAGACGGAGCTGAAATTTGAGGAAGATAATGAACTAGATCCTCCAAACGAAACAATACGGGAGCACGAAGCGCAAACCGAAAACGACGCCACAGACGATTTCGAAACGGTTCCCGAAGAGGTAATTGCGTTACATGTAAAAGGGCCAGTACAGGGTGCTGTATTGCTGCAAATGATGACAGAGCTGGGCTGTAAATTCGGCGAACTGGGTATCTTTCACCGTTATGAAAATACGGCCGGTACCGGGTCGATGATTTTCAGTGTGGCGAATATGTTTAATCCCGGAACCTTCGACTTGGATAATATGGAAAATTTTGAGACCGAAGGTGTTGCTTTTTTCATGGCATTACCCATGAAATTTGACGGCCAGCAAGCCTTTAACATGATGCTCAATGCGGCTAAAAAACTCGCTACTGAAATTCCCCAGGGGCAAGTTTTGGATGGCCAGCGTCAATTGTTGACTCGTCAGTCTATTCACGAAGCTCGTCAACGTATTCGTGAGTTTGAACGTAAACATTCAGCTTAAACACAGGTCACTATGAATCAGTCTGTTCACCAGCGTATGCAAGAGCTGGAAGAATTACTTAATCGCTACAATAAAGAATATTACGAAAACGATGAGCCTACTGTGCCTGATGCTGAGTATGATCGTTTGTTTCGTGAATTAAGAACGTTAGAAACTGAATATCCTGACTTAAAGAATGCTCAATCTCCGACAATGAAAGTGGGCGGCAAGCCTCTGGGGCAGTTCAAAAACGTTCAGCATGAAGTGCCAATGCTATCGTTGGATAACGCTTTTTCGGTGGATGAATTTGAGGCTTTTAGCAAAAGAGTTGAACAGCGACTGGATACTAATCAGACCGTGACTTTTTGCTGTGAGCCTAAGCTTGATGGTGCTGCGGTCAGTTTACTGTACGAAAATGGGCTGTTAGTGCGCGGTGCAACTCGTGGCGATGGACAGAGCGGTGAAGATATTACCGAGAACGTAAAAACCATACGCAATGTGCCTTTAAAACTGTCTGGTAACGTGCCTGAACGGCTGGAAGTTCGCGGTGAGGTGGTTATGCCCCTTGGCGCATTTGAGCGCTTCAACGAAAACGCCCGGCAGCGTGAGGAAAAGGTATTTGCTAACCCCCGGAATGCCGCTGCAGGCAGCTTACGACAGCTGGATTCCAGAATTACCGCAAAACGGCCGCTGCATTTCTATGCTTACAGTCTGGGGTTGATCTCAGAAACGACGGAGCTGCCGGACAGTCACTATCAGCGCTTGCAGCAACTCAAAGACTGGGGACTACCCGTTAATATTGAGATAAAGACGGTTGACTCAATAAAAGGCTGTGACGATTATTATGAAGCTATTTTAGATCGAAGAGACGCGTTAAATTATGACATCGATGGCGTGGTTTTTAAGGTTGATTCTATTCGGCTTCAACAAGACTTAGGCTTTGTCGCCCGCGCACCGCGTTGGGCAATTGCTCGTAAGTTTCCTGCGCAGGAGCAGCTTACGACCATTACCGGCGTCGACTTTCAGGTTGGTCGTACTGGGGCAATAACGCCCGTTGCGCGTTTAGAGCCTGTCAATGTGGGCGGTGTTACCGTATCCAATGCCACCTTGCACAATGCGGATGAAATTGCTCGTTTAGGTGTGCGAATCGGCGACTGCGTCAGTATTCGTCGTGCCGGAGACGTGATTCCACAAGTTGTTAGCGTCATAAAAGATAAACGCCCCGAAAACACTGAGTTTATTGAATTTCCTCAGCACTGTCCGATTTGCCAATCCGAGATTGAACGGGTTGAGGGAGAGGCCGTTGCCCGTTGTACCGGTGGTTTGTATTGTGCGGCTCAGCGAAAGGAAGCGATTAAGCATTTTGCTTCCCGCAAAGCCATGGATATCGACGGTTTAGGCGACAAAATTGTTGAACAATTGGTGGAAAGAGATTGGATAAAATCACCGGCTGATCTTTATCGTTTATCAAAAGCCGAGTTGGCAACGTTGCCGCGAATGGGCGCTAAGTCTGCTGAAAATCTTCGAAATGCCATTAAGGCGACACAGGAAACAACCTTAGCCCGCTTTATTTACGCTTTGGGTATTCGGGAAGTAGGGGAAGCTACAGCAAACGCGCTGGCGAATCACTTTAAAAACCTTGACGCTCTAATTGCCGCCCAAAGCGAGCAACTACAGGAAGTTCCTGATGTTGGTGCTGTTGTCGCTAAGCATATTGTGGCTTTTTTCCATGAATCTCATAATCAGCAGGTAGTCACGGAATTACGAGAGTTTATTTCCTGGCCGGAAGGTGAAGAGGCCAGTTCCATCCAAAGTGATCGTCTTGCGGGAAATACTTATGTTATTACCGGAACCTTGTCGACCATGACTCGTGATGACGCGAAATCGGCGCTGGAGACATTAGGGGCAAAAGTGGCTTCCAGTGTTTCTAAAAAGACAACGGCGCTGGTTGCTGGTGAAAACGCAGGCTCAAAACTGACAAAAGCCCAGTCCCTTGGGCTTGAGATATTGGATGAAGAGGCATTACATCAGTTGCTAAAAGATTAACGTCCGCGAGAGCTCAGGTCTTTTAACAGGCCTGAACCGTTGATATTCACTATGCCTTTTTCTTCATCAAACTCAAACTTTATCGTTGGGTGCGTTGTGTCTAATAAGTAGCTGCGATCATTAATTTGTACACGCAGATGTTTAAGTGGCTCTTCCGCATCAAATTCGCGACGGTGATTTATACTGATTTGATGATCACCAATACTTAATTCAAAACCTTTGAAAAAGCCGCTGGCAAACTCCGCCACATAAACTTGTCCTTCTTTATTAACAAAGACGTTGAGAATATAGTTTGGCGGCATTTCTGAAGTACGCATTTGCGACTTGCCTGCCGAAAAAATAATGGTGTCATAGACTTTTTTATACTCAAAACCAAAATCTAAAGGCTCTGTACGGCCTGATGGGTAGATGACTTTACCGCTACCCTCTGCTTTCCAGTCGGCTAATGTTTGCCCGCTGAAGAGCAACGCTATAATGGTAAAAACGTGTTTTAAATTTTTCATTAGTGCCTCAACTACTAACCTCAGTCACATCTACTTTTAGCTTAAGCATTTGCCCAGGCTGCAGGTAACGATTGCGCTGAATGTTATTCCATTGCTCAATTTGTCGAATGGTGACATTAAATTTATCAGCAATCCTGGCCAGTGAGTCACCGCTGCGTACGCGATATCTGATATTACGCATAATGCTATTGATACCGCTTTGTACTGCCGAAGAGGGTTCAGCTTCCGTCCAAACCACTAGTTCTTGCCCTGGTCTCAAATAATCACCAGGAGCCATCGAGTTCCAGCGTGCCAAATCTCGTAAATTGACACTGTAGGCACGACTCAGATCCCAGAGTGTATCACCGGACTGAACGATATGCTCTATACGCTTACCGGATCGTTTTTGATCTTGTCGGTCTTCACGGCGCTGGTCTTTCGATAGTTTGTAATTTTCGATATTGAGTGTCGCTATAGGAACTAATAAGTGTTCGCCCGCTCGTATAATGTGACTGCTGATATCGTTAACCTGTTGAATTACATCAACCGAGGTATTGTACTTGTTTGAAATCGTCAGCAGGCTTTCACCGGACTTCACTTCATGCCGGGTCCAGCTTAACCAATCTTTAGGCTCTGTTTTACTTAAAGCCAGCTTGAATTTTTCTGCGTTCTGCTTCGGCAGCATTAAACGGTGCGGACCGCTTGGAGCTGTGGCCCAACGGTTATAGCCTGAATTGTATTGGTGCAATAGATCCAGCGGCATATCCGCCATGTCGGCGGCTAAAGCCAGGTCAATTTGCGCGGGTGTCTCAACGACCTCGAGTTTTGGCTGGTTTTCTATTGGATACCAGGCTATACCGTACTCATCGCTGTTGGCCAGTATCTCGGCTAACGCTAATAATTTTGGTACGTAAGCTCGCGTTTCGCGTGGTAACGAGAGGTTCCAGAAATCGGTTGGTTTATTTAAACGTTTATTTTTCCGAATGGCGGCTGCAACACGGCCTTCGCCTGAATTGTAGGCAGCCAGTGCATGCATCCAGTTTCCGTCAAAGTATCGGTGTAATGCTTGTAAATAATCTAAAGCAGCATGAGTTGCGGCGAAAACGTCACGACGACCGTCATACCACCAGTTGATGTCCAAACCATATTGGCGCGCAGTGCCGGGAATAAACTGCCAAACACCCGAAGCACTGCCGTGCGAATAGGCGAAGGGATCAAATGCGCTCTCGACTATGGGTAATAAGGCCAGATCAATTGGCATATCACGCTTTTCCAGTTCTTCCACAATCAGATGAAGATAAGGTTCGGCTCGCTTGGCAACGCGATCTAAGTATTCAGGGTGGCTTGCATACCAGTTGCGCTGACTTTGCACTCTGGGTACATCAGGTACCGAAAAGCGTAACTGTTGCCGAATTCGTACCCAAAGATCATCCTGCTGTTGCGGAGTCAGTTCTACAGGCTCAGTGGCTGCAACTTCTTCCTCAGCCGGTTGACTAATGACTTCTTCAGGAATGGGCGTTAGCTTTAGTTCAGATGGTTGGTTGGCTTCTATCGGGTCATTATTGCTAAACAGCATTGTGTTTTGGCAGCCACCTAATGCCAGGCCACTGGCTACCATACAGTATTTGAACCATGCGTTCTTTCGTTTGCTGTCTGTCATGCGTAATTTACTTCCGATAATTGTTAAAATCTTGAGGAGTTTAAAGAATCACGCGTTATCTTTCCACTGTCTAATTGTGTAAAAAACGTCCTCAGGGGTATTTTTTACACTTCCTGCATGGTTACTGGCTGCTGAGATAACACTTTTTTGATCAAAACGGAGAAACGGATTAATCGCTAACTCTAGCTGCAGCGTGCTTGGCAGCGTGATTTGATTTTGTTCGCGCAACATTTTGACCTTTTCGGCATAACTTTGTAAGACAGCATTGTTGGGCTCAACTTTTAGTGCAAAGCCTAAATTTGCCTGGGTGTACTCGTGGGCACAAAATACCCGGGTTTCTCCCGGAAGTTGGCGTAGTTTTAAAAGTGACTGTGTGAACTGCTCCGGAGTACCTTCGAACATCCGTCCACAGCCACCGGAAAACAAAGTGTCACCACAAAATAAAAAGCCGGGAGTATAAAAGCTAATATGATCTAACGTATGACCAGGCGTGGTAAATACTTGCCACTGGATTCCGCCAACGGTCAGTTCATCCCCCTCGGTTACTGTTTGGGTCAGAGTGTTAATTTCGGGATTATCTGGCCCTATGACCGGGCAGGGTTGTTGTTTGACTAACTCGGCTATTCCACCCGTATGGTCGTAATGATGGTGAGTAACTAAGATGGTGTCGATAGTTTTACTGTTTTGTTCTAACCATTGTTGAACTGGCTTCGCTTCACCGGGGTCTACAATAATAACTTTGTCATTATTATTAGTTTCAATCGCCCAGATATAATTGTCATCGAACGCTTCAATAGCGTGAACTCGCATGTTAGCCCCTATAGCGCTAGGATGAGAAACCCAGCGAGTAATTTGCAGATAAATTCATAATACAGGAATTAGCCGTGTTAATTAAACCAGCGTATTCGAAAATTGATTTAGCGGCTCCACAGAATTGGCAACACATGGCTTGTGGCCAATATATTATGGAGCAAACTGCTGAGTTGACTCGATTGCATCAACGACGGCTAAAGCCGGGGAAAACGGTGGTCGTTGGCTCATTGGGGCCGGGCCTTAACGATTGCTTTCGAAGCAACGCTGACTGGTTGACTGTTGGTGCCGGGCAGCAAGTTGCGGTGCGCAGTAAATTGACCGAACTGGCATTAAAAGAAAACAGCATTGATAATTTGATTGCTCCCTTTGTCCTTGAATTTTGCCAGAACCCGCACCAGTTATTAAGAGAGGCAACTCGGGTACTTGACGAGGATGGTGTGCTGATCCTGACAGGATTTAATCCATACAGTCCGGCGGTGGCCAGTGGTTTTTTCATCCGGCATAAAAAGAGTTTTCCTTGGTGTGGGCGTTACTTTACTTTGATAAGAGTAAAAGATTGGCTGGAAGTCTTGGGGTTCGAAATACTGGAATCCGAATTTTATGTCTCGCACTTTTTACATCACAGTGAACATCGGGGAAGTGACTGGTCAACGAAGTTAAGCGAAACGATACCGGGACTGCGCGCTGCTTATTTTATCGTGGCCCGGAAGCAAACATTAGTAAACCGGTTAAAGCCATCGGTTCAGCGTAAGCAATTTGCTGTTAATGGAAGACAGACAGCGACAGCAATGTCGACAAAACCGTTTTCAAAATCTAAGAGCAATTTAAGAGGTAAGCTATGATTACAGCACAAGAGTTATGTGGCAAAGCAAAATCTAATGTCAAAGAAGTGAATACCGAAGATTTGCAAAACGCAATAGAGCAGGGTGCACGTGTCATTGATGTCCGTGAGCCTGCTGAGTATGGTCAGGGCCACATTCGAGAAGCGGTGAACATGCCCCGTGGCGTTTTAGAAATGCAGTTAAATCAGCACCCCGATGTAGCGGGCTATGATAACGCCCTGGATCGCATCGCCGAAAAGCCGTTATATCTTATTTGTCGTACTGGCGGACGTTCAGCCTTGGCGGCTGAAAGTCTGCAGCGTATGGGATTCGATAACGTATACAGCGTAGATGGCGGTATGAGCGCGTGGGAAGAGAAAAAGCTGCCAGTGGTTGCCGGCGAATAGTTTATTCGCCGTTGAACCCTTTGTCCTCAAGCATAGGCTCGCGCGTTGCGGCGTTGCGGGCCAGCTCATCACAGCGCTCATTTTGTTGATGCCCTGAGTGACCCTTTATCCATTTCCACTCAACTTTATGGCGATTAACTTCTTCGTCCAACTGCTGCCATAAGTCTTTGTTTTTTACTGCTTTACGCGCGGAAGTGCGCCAACCATTCTGTTTCCAGCGATGCATCCATTGCTCAACGCCTTGTTTTACGTATTGGCTGTCAGTGGTAAGAATAACGTGACAAGAGCGTTTTAACGCCCGTAACCCCGCTATAGTCGCCAGCATTTCCATACGGTTATTCGTGGTCAGGCGATACCCCTGACTTAACTCTTTATGGTTTTTTCCGTATTCCAGTACGGCTCCGTACCCCCCGGGACCAGGGTTTCCAAGACAAGAGCCATCAGTATATAAATGAACAGTTTTTGAGTTCGACATGTTACTTGCTACTATATCCTTTGTTTCCAGCGAGTATATCAGGATTTCAGCATGCGTCAGGTCGTATTAGATACAGAAACTACCGGAATCGACCCTGCAAAGGGTCACAGGATTATCGAAATAGGCTGTGTTGAGCTTATTAACCGCAAGTTAACCGGTAATCATTTCCATGTTTACATTAATCCTGAGCGGGTGGTTGAGCAGGAAGCGATTGAGATCCACGGCATAACCAATGATTTTTTAACGGACAAGCCAGTATTTGCTCAAGTGGTCCATGATTTTATTGAGTTTATCAAAGGGGCTCAATTAGTTATTCATAACGCGCCTTTTGATGTGGGCTTTATGGATGCTGAGTTTAGTCGAATAAGACCGACAGTTGGGTTAACCAATGACTTTTGTTCCGTGCTGGATACTTTGCAATTAGCCCGCGAAATGCGGCCGGGGCAAAAAAATAATCTGGATGCTTTATGCCGCGCTTTTGGTGTTGATAATTCATCACGGGAACTGCACGGCGCTTTACTTGATGCCGAGATCCTGGCTGATGTTTATCTCATGATGACCGGCGGGCAAACCGCGTTGAACCTTGCCAGTCATGGCAAAGACAATCAGGGTGGTTCGCAAAAGGTCGAGCATCAGCGAGTGACCCATCCTCCGGCATTAAAGGTTTTGCGTGCAACAGCCGATGAAGAAGCATTACATCAAGAGCGTCTGGCGCGAGTAAAAGAAGAAGGTGGACATTGTCTGTGGCAAGACTCATAGCGTTATTATTGGTTTTAGTGAGTAGCTCAAAGGCTTATGCCGTGCAAAGCTTTACCGATGTTGATTCGGAAGAACAGGTTAAAAAGCGAGCTATGAGCCTGATAGAAGGGGACATTACCAATAAGTTGCCAATTAAAGGGCAAAGTTTTCGTATCGATGAGAATGTCGAAGAGATCACGCTACTATTCTTTCGCGAGCCGGGAAGTAAGCCGTTGGTTTTAATAAAGCCGGATGGCAGCAAATGGTATGACGCCCGTTATCCTGAAGAACAGGTAACCTGGTATACGGATCCAAATTTTGACATCATCCGGATTAAGGAACCTCAACCAGGGCCGTGGCAGGCAGCTGGACGTATCGATGAAGAAAATAAAGCCTTAGTCATTTCTGATATTCGCTTTGAAGCGAACCCTTTACCCAATCCGTTGTTTCAGTACGAAGAGCTAAAAGTTGAAGGTAAACTGTATAATGGTGACGAAGTGGTTGAAACGGCCCGTTTTCGTCAAACCGTTTTATTGGATGTTTTATTCATCAGTACCAATAACCCCGATTTTGATAACTTTGGTGCCAATCCGGCACGAGTAGCACAATTTGAAGATAATGGGCGCGGTCATGATGAACGTGCCGGTGATGGTGTTTTTACAGGCTTTTTTAATCTGGACGTTGAGCCCGGCGAATGGCTGGCGACCTATGAAATGACAACACCATTGTATCAACGTGTGTTCGAGTTTGGACCCGTAGAGGTAGAGCCCTTGCCGGTTGAATTCAATGTGATTCAGTCCGAAGCGGTAGATGAAAACCACCAGTTGACTATTCAGGTTGATGAAAATTGGATTGATCCACAAAGTGTGGTTATCAACGGTGAAACCAGTTTTCCTAACGGTGAAGTGCGAAAGTTTACGGTCAGTGAAATAGAGACGTTTCCACATAATGTTGCTATTGCCAACCTTGCCTTTGGTAAGCATCTGGTCGATTTAGATATTTTCGCAACCAGTGTCGATGGTCGCGAATTCGAGGCCAGAATTGATGACTTTAGCTTTATAGCGAAAGAACCGCCACCTCCGGAACCGACCGCCGCAGAACGGGCTCAACAGCAGAAAATTGAACTTGAACGACAGCGAGAACTGGCGAGACAAGAACGCGAGGCAAAGCAAAAGCAAGCGATGACCAATCTGATAATTATTGTGGTGGTGAATATTGTTTTAATTGGCTTGGCTCTATTTGCACTCTGGTGGTTTAAATTTCGCAAAAAGAAAGTAGCAACCGACGTTGCTAGTTCCGAATCTTTAAAATCAGAGAAAAGTGGTAAAAAATGACCTTTGTGGTCAAAAAAGCACAGATCTGAATATAAATCAGACAGTCGGTTAAAATCTTTAAAAAAAGTGTTGACTCATTTGCCCCTCACTCGTAATATGCACGCCGCGTTGAGGGAGAGATACTTCAACGTTGTACTGAGTGCGGAGTGGTAGTTCAGTTGGTTAGAATGCCGGCCTGTCACGCCGGAGGTCGCGGGTTCGAGTCCCGTCCACTCCGCCATTTAGTACGCCCCCAAAGAATATTGCGGAGTGGTAGTTCAGTTGGTTAGAATGCCGGCCTGTCACGCCGGAGGTCGCGGGTTCGAGTCCCGTCCACTCCGCCATTATTCTTCAAGTTTATAAGCACCCGCTTAAAAAGTTCCCCTGTATTGTTTTATTCTTAGCCTGTTTTCAAATTTTACCCCGAAGATCATGCTTTTTGCCGTTTACCTCTTGAGCCTGAGCCTTTGCAGGGCTAGAGTAATGTCACCAAAAACACAACGACAAAACAAAGACAACGGGAGATACCCATGCGTAAAACTTTACTGGCTGTTGCTGTGAGTGCAGCAGTATCGTTGGGAGCTTGCAGTGATGCAAATAACTCATCAACAACTGAAAACCAAGCCGCTTCAGCTGACAGTAGTCAGCAAGCGACATCAAGCAATCCGTTCTTCAAGGCAAGCTCTTTGCTTTATCAGGCACCGAATTTTGATGCGATTGAGTTCAAACATTTTGAACCAGCATTTGAACGCGGTATGGAAGAGCATATGGCAGAAATTGATGCTATTGCGACAAACTCGGCAGAACCGACCTTTGAAAATACCATCGTCGAGATGGAAAAAGCCGGTGAAATCCTCGGCCGCGTCAGTTCAGTGTTCTATAACCTCTCCTCTTCTGACAGCAGCGATGAAATTCGTGAATTACAAGGCAAGTTAGCGCCTAAGATGGCGTCACACCGCGACAATATTATGCTCAATGCAGATTTGTTTGCGCGAGTTAAACGCTTATTTGATAACCGTGAAGCACTTGATCTGGACTCTGAGTCTGAGCGTTTGCTGGAAGACACTTACAAAGGTTTTGTTCGCGCTGGTGCGGAACTGAATGAAGAGCAAAAGCAGCAAATCCGCGATATCAACAAGGAACTTTCAAGCTTAACCACCGAGTTCCAAAAGAGCTTGATGGCGTTGACTCAGGAAAACGTTATTGTCGTAGATAATAAAGAAGAATTGGCCGGATTAAGCGACAGCCAAATTGCTTCTTTGGCAAGTGCGGCAGAAAGTCGTGATATGGAAGGCAAGTACGCAATTACCCTGACAAACACCACTCGTCAGTCAATTCTTACTGATCTGGAAAATCGCGAATTACGTCAGAAAATTTGGGAAACTTCAGCAAATCGTGGCTCAGGTAATACCGAGACTGACACTCGTCCTATGGTTCAGCGCTTGACAAAACTGCGTGCTGATAAAGCGCAATTGTTGGGTTATGACAGCTGGGGCGATTACGTGCTGGCCGACAACATGGCGGGCACACCAGAAGCGGCGCAGTCGATGCTGCGTGACTTAGTTCCGGCCGTTGTTAGCAACGTTGAAAAAGAAGCGTCTGAAATTCAGGCTATGATTGAAGCCGAAGGCGAAGATTTTGAATTGAAGCCTTGGGACTGGTTCTATTATGCAGAGAAAGTGCGTGAAGAAAAATACGCTATTGATGCAGAAGAAGTAAAACAATACTTCGAGTTTAACCGCGTGTTGGAAGACGGTGTGTTTTACGCAATGAACCAATTGTTCGGCATTACTTTCGAAGAGCGCAACGACATTCCGGTTTACAATGACGAAGTGGTTGTCTATGAAGTAAAAGACGTCGACGGCTCAAGTATTGGTTTGTTCTACGCTGACTACTTCACTCGTGACAGTAAGCGTGGTGGTGCCTGGATGAGTTCATTCCGTAGTCAGTCTGAGCTGATGAATCAGAAGCCAGTTATTCTGAACAACATGAACATCACCAAAGCGCCGGAAGGTGAACCAACCTTAATCAGCTTTGATGAAGTATCAACCATGTTCCATGAAATGGGACACGCATTGCACGGTATGTTTTCTGATGTGAAATATCCGTCGCAAGCGGGTACGTCAGTACCACGTGATTACGTTGAGTTTCCATCGACCTTCCAGGAAGACTGGACACTGAACGAAAAAGTTATCGCGAAGTATGCGAAGCATTATGAAACCGGTGAGCAGATACCTGACGAACTACTGCAAAAAGTACTGGATGCACGTAACTTCAACCAGGGCTTTGATACCTTAGAGTATCTCTCTGCTGCATTACTTGACCTTGAATACCACACTGTGGAGCCAGGAACTGAGATTGATGACGTTGCGGCATTCGAGCAAGAAGCACTGGAGAAAAACGGTGTAGCCGTTGAAGCGGTACCGCCGCGTTACCGTTCAACTTATTTTGCTCACGTATTTGCCGGTGGTTATTCAGCGGGTTACTACGCTTACATGTGGAGTGAAGTGCTGGCGGCCGATGCGTTCAAACACATGGGCAATAACGGTGGTTTGAGCCTTGAAAATGGTCAGGCTTTCCGTAAGGAAATTCTGTCACAGGGCAGCAGCAAAGATCCAATGCAACAGTACATTGACTGGCGTGGCCAGGAGCCGACTGTTGAAGCACTGCTGGAACGTCGAGGATTGACTGATCCAAGCATCGACTAAGTTGTGCTGAAATAATTTCGACTGAACAGTCGTTATATAAAGCCACTGGCGTTATCATCGTCAGTGGCTTTTTTATTATCTGCAGATTGGTGAGGCACAAATGCAAGAACGGATTGTTATTGTTGGTGGTGGTGCAGGTGGACTGGAATTAGCGACGATGCTGGGAAGAAAGCTGGGTCGCAAAAAGAAAGCAAAAGTAACGTTAATTGACCGTAATAGCACTCATTTGTGGAAGCCGCTATTACACGAGGTTGCCTCGGGTGCTTTAGATTCACGCTTAGCTGAGCTGGATTATCGAGGGCAAAGTGCTCGCGAAGGATTTCAATTCCTGGTGGGTACATTAGAGTCAGTGAACAAAGAAGAAAAGTCGATTCAACTAGCAGCGATAAAAGATGAACAAAACCATGAAGTGCTAGCGCCGCGAAGCATTAAATATGATCGGTTAATTTTGGCAATCGGTAGCGTTACCGCAGACTTTGGCACGCCTGGAGTCGCAGACCACTGTTACTTTCTGGATTCGTTACGTCAGGCCGATGAGTTTCATGAACATCTGTTAAATGAATTTTTGCGGGTAAATCAGTCAATTGAAGACGGTCAGAAAACAAAGTTATCGTTGGCTATTGTTGGCGGTGGCGCTACAGGAGTTGAATTAGCGGCAGAGTTAATTCATTCAGTCTCGTTGCTTTCTATTTATGGTTTGTCTTATTTGGACCAAAAGCATTTCGAAGTCCGTCTGGTTGAAGCTGGTAAGCGACTCTTACCGGCTTTGCCTGAACGTTTGTCAAAGTCGGTCGAGAAAAAGCTCAAGTCGCTTGGCGTTGAGGTTATCCTGAATAATCCTGTCACGGAGGTTAAAGAAAATACTCTGGTACTGTCAGAAGGCGAGAACATTGAATCAAACTTGATGGTATGGGCAGCCGGTGTTCGCGCGCCCGATATTGTGAAAGAGTGGGGCTTAAAAGTCCGTAAAAACAATCAAATTGAAGTGAATGAATATCTTCAGTCGGTATCTGACCAAAGCATTTATGCCATTGGTGACTGCGCTGGTTGTCGCATTGATGATGAACGTTGGGTACCGCCCAGGGCTCAGTCTGCGCATCAGATGGCCGACTGCTTGTATCAGAATATTGTGCGTGAGTACCGGGGCAAACCCGCAAAATTATTTCAGTATAAAGACAGAGGTTCACTTGTCTCGCTCAGCCGCTTTTCCGCTGTGGGTAACTTGATGCAAAGTAAGAGCTTGTCGATGTCGCTTGAGGGGACTTTGGCGCGCTGGGCTTACGCCAGTTTATATCGCATGCACCAAAGAGCCTTACACGGTTGGTGGAAAATGCTGCTGTTATTGATGGTCGATAAACTGAATCACGTAGTAAAGCCACGCTTGAAGTTACACTGACGATATACTTCAGAGCCCGCATAAGGCACAATAAAGACCATAAAATGATAATGAAAAAAGCCAGACTGTATTCGTAAAATGACTGCACCAAATTTTGTTCACCTAAGAATTCATAGTGACTTTTCCATGATAGATGGCCTGGCGAAAGTTGGGCCGATTTGTGAAGCGGTTGCTGATGCTGGCATGCCAGCGTTAGCTATTACCGATCAAATGAACTTTTGTGGTTTGGTTCGCTACTATGGCGCGGCGCACAAGCTTGGGCTAAAGCCCTTAATTGGCTGTGACTTTTGGGTACAGGCTGACTATCCTGAATCGGAGCTTTTCCGGCTGACTGCGCTGGCCATGGATAATGATGGCTACCAACAAATCACTCAGCTTATCTCAAAGGCTTATCTGCGCGGTAATATTAAAGGTAAGCCAGTTATCGATAAAGACTGGTTACAAGAGCATAACCAAGGCATTATTCTGCTTTCCGGTGGTCGTCAGGGCGATGTTGGACAAGCTTTAATCAGAGGCCATGATGGCCCGCTTAATGCTGCACTGGACTTTTATCAGCGATACTTTCCGAATCGATTTTATCTTGAACTGGTTCGCACCGGACGCCCTCAGGAAGAAGATTATCTGCATAAAGCCGTCGCTGTTGCCGGTGAAACAGAACTGCCGGTTGTCGCCACCAACGAAGTCGTTTTTCTCAAAGAAGAAGACTTTGATCCTCACGAAATTCGAGTGGCTATTCACGACGGGTATCAGCTGGAAGATAAGCGCCGCCCCAAAAAATACTCTCCGCAGCAATATTTACGCTCCAGCGAAGAGATGGTCGAATTGTTTTCTGACATTCCTGAAGCAATAGAGAACACGGTTGAGATAGCAAAACGCTGTAATGTCACCGTGCGGCTGGGTGAGTACTTTCTGCCCAAGTTCCCAACCGGTAATCTGACCACTGAAGAATTTTTAATTAAAGCTTCGGAAGAAGGCTTAGAAGAGCGCTTAGAGTTTTTGTTTCCGGATGCCGAAGAGCGGCAACAAAAACGGCCGGAGTATGATGAACGACTCAAACGAGAGCTGGGTGTTATCAACGATATGGGCTTTCCCGGCTACTTTCTTATCGTTATGGAGTTCATTCAGTGGAGTAAAGACAACGGCATACCAGTCGGACCGGGACGGGGATCGGGTGCAGGGTCATTGGTGGCCTATGCGCTTAAAATCACTGATCTTGATCCGCTCGAGTTTGACTTGCTTTTCGAACGATTCCTGAACCCAGAACGGGTTTCTATGCCTGACTTTGATGTCGATTTTTGCATGGATCGCCGCGATGAGGTTATTGATCACGTTGCTGACCTTTATGGTCGTGAAGCGGTTTCGCAGATTATTACTTTCGGCACCATGGCGGCCAAGGCGGCGATACGAGATGTTGGGCGAGTACTGGCTCACCCTTATGGTTTTGTCGACCGAATTTCCAAATTAATACCGGGCGATCCGGGCATGACTCTGGCCAAAGCCTTTGAAATTGAGCCTCAACTTGGTGCCGCGTACGAACAAGATGAAGAAGTTAAGGCCATTATTGATATGGCCAGAATTTTGGAAGGTGTGACCCGTAATGCCGGTAAACATGCCGGTGGTGTGGTTATTTCCCCAACTAAAATTACCGATTTTTCGCCGCTGTATTGTGATGACGAAGGCAACAATCCGGTAACTCAGTTTGATAAAGACGATGTGGAATCGGCAGGCCTGGTTAAGTTCGACTTTTTGGGGTTGAGAACGCTGACCATTATTCAGTGGGCCGTTGATATGGTGAACCGTCGCCATGCCCAAAGTGGTAAAGAGCCTATTGATATTACCTCAATTGATTTAACCGATCCGAAGTGTTTTAGATTACTTAAAAAGGCGGAAACCACGGCAGTTTTCCAGTTGGAATCGCGTGGTATGAAAGAGCTGATTAAAAAGCTCTTACCAGACTCGTTTGAGGATATCATCGCTTTGGTTGCGTTATTCCGTCCGGGCCCATTGCAATCTGGCATGGTGGATAACTTCATCGATCGTAAGCATGGCCGGGAAGAAATTTCTTATCCTGACGTGGAGTATCAGCACGACAGTTTAAAACCCATATTGGAACCGACTTACGGCGTTATTCTGTATCAAGAGCAGGTCATGCAAATTGCTCAGGTTTTAGCTGGTTATACGCTGGGCGGGGCAGATTTATTACGCCGGGCCATGGGCAAGAAAAAGCTCGAAGAAATGGAGAAGCAGCGCGAGATTTTCCGCGAAGGGGCAGCTCAAAACAACATCGATCCCGAACTGGCCACGAAAATCTTCGATTTGGTGGAAAAGTTCGCGGGTTATGGCTTTAATAAGTCACACTCTGCAGCCTATGCGTTGGTGTCTTATCAAACCCTATGGATGAAAACGCATTATCCAGCGGAGTTCATGGCAGCGGTGATGTCTGCTGATATGGACAACACGGACAAAATTGTCACCCTGGCCGACGAATGTGAACGCATGGGACTGGATTTGCTGCCACCAGACGTGAATAAAGGCGAGTACAAGTTTATCGTCGATGAGCAGCAGCGGGTGGTTTACGGTATTGGTGCGATAAAAGGTGTAGGCGAAGGGCCAATTGAATCAATAATAAAAGCGCGGGAAGAAGGTGGTCCATTCCGCGACTTATTTGATTTCTGTTGCCGGGTCGATTTAAAACGAATGAACAAACGTATTCTTCAGCGTTTAATTCGGGCCGGCGCAATGGATAATCTGGGGCCTCACCGTGCAGCGTTAATGGCAACACTGGAAAAAGCGATTCGTCAGGCAGAGCAGCATTTGAACGCAGAAAAAATTGGTCAGTCGGATATGTTTGGGGTTCTGACGACAGAGCCGGAAGCCGTGGAACAAGAGTTTGTCAGTGTTCGTAAGTGGTCGGAAGCAGTTTGGTTAGAAGGGGAACGTGATACCCTTGGTTTATATTTAACGGGCCATCCAATTAATCGTTTTCGAGAAGAACTTAAGCACTATATTAATAGTACCTTGGCGAATGTTACTCCAACCCGTAAAGATGAAAGTATCGCCATTGCTGGGTTAGTTATCGATGTACGGGTTCTGACCAATAAACGGGGTCAGCGTTTTGCTATAGTGACCTTAGATGATAAAACCGCGCGCATGGATGTACGCTTATTTAGTAATGAGTACGAAAGTTATCAGGAATTGCTCGAAAAAGACCGAATTTTGTGGATAAAAGGTGAGGTCAGATTTGATAACTTCAGTAATAGCAATACAATGACTGCCAGAGAAGTGATGGCAATTGAACAGGCTCGGGAGACTTATCTCCGACATTTGGCGATTACAGTAACAGATGAACAGCTCGCCAACGGCCTGGCCGGAAAACTGGAAAAGCTATTACAGCCCTTTGCTGAAGGGACTTGTCCGATAAAAATGCGGTATCAGTCGGAACGTGTTGAGGCCACTTTAAATGTTGGCGCACAATGGTATGTGAATCCGTCTGATGAATTACTATACGAATTACAGAATTTGCTGGGAATTCAGCAAGTTTCACTTGAATTTTAAAGGAAATGACAGCGAATGAGCCTTAATTTTCTGGATTTTGAACAACCTATTGCGGAACTTGAAGCGCAAATCGAAGAGCTGAAATCTGTCGGTGACCGTGGACAACTGGATCTTAACTTAGAAGAAGAAGTTCAGCGGTTGACCACTAAGAGTCAGGAGCTGACAGAAAAAATCTTTTCTGATCTTGGCGCGTGGCAAGTCGCTCAACTGGCACGGCATCCATTGCGACCTTATACGCTTGACTATATTCGCATGATATTCACCGAGTTTGATGAAATGGCCGGAGATCGTTCGTTTGCCAACGACGAAGCGATTATTGGTGGTATTGCCCGTTTAGGCGGTAAACCAGTCATGGTTATCGGTCAACAAAAAGGGCGCGAAACCAAAGAAAAAATCCGTCGTAACTTTGGTATGCCAAAACCTGAAGGTTATCGTAAAGCGTTGCGCCTGATGGAAACGGCTGAACGTTTTAACATGCCCGTCGTTACTTTTATTGATACGCCTGGGGCTTATCCCGGTATTGGTGCAGAAGAACGCGGTCAGAGTGAAGCCATCGCACGTAATTTGAAAGTGATGGCACGTTTAACCGTTCCTATCGTTTGTACTGTTATCGGTGAAGGTGGCTCTGGCGGCGCATTAGCAATAGGTGTTGGTGATAGGGTCAACATGCTGCAATACAGCACTTATTCGGTCATTTCTCCTGAGGGGTGTGCCTCGATACTGTGGAAGAGCGCCAGCAAGGCACCATTAGCCGCAGAAGCAATGGGCGTTACGGCACAGCGCAGCAAGGAACTTGGGCTTATCGATGCGATTATACCGGAACCTTTGGGTGGCGCGCACCGTCACCAGGAAGAAATGGCGTCACGCCTGAAACATCAGTTGTTGTCTGACCTGGAAAGCCTGGAAGGCTTGAGTCACGACGAGTTGCTGGACCAGCGCTACCGTAAACTCATGTCTTTTGGCTACTGCTAATTTCCAATGATGGCTGATGGTCTTTACGACCTGTTTTCTAAAAGCTTAGAGTCTCTCTCCCTAAAGCCGGGGCAGCAATTGGTTGCGGCCCTGGGCGGGGGAGCCGACTCGCAGACTGTTCTTGATTTGCTGATGCGGTATCGTCGGCAAAACCCACAATATCGCTATTTGGCGATTCATCTCGATCATAGTTTCCATCCAAGTTCGGCTAATTGGTCATTGACTATCGAGCAAGCGGCTAAAGCTTATGGTATTGAAACCATTTTTGAACCGCTGCACGTGCCGATTGCAAACCGTCAAAGCAAAGAAGCGGCCGGAAGGGAAAGACGCTATCAGCGATTAGCAGAGCTAACCAAAGATGACGCTGTGCTGTTATTGGGACAACACAGAAACGATCAGATCGAAACGTTTTTCCTGCAATTAAAACGCGGCAGTGGCCCGAAAGGATTATCGTCTATGGCCAGTATTCAGCCATGGACAGGAAACCGTCGATTGTGCCGTCCGTTGCTCAGTGTCAGTAAAGAGCAAATTCTTGAGTATGCACAGCAACAGAGTCTGACCTGGATTGAAGACGACACCAACTACGACACTCGTATTGAAAGAAATTTTCTGCGTCACAAAGTGGTTCCGCTTATAGAAGAACGCTGGCCACAATTCGGTCAGAGCGTTTTAAGGGCAGCAAAACTCTGTGCTGAGCAACAACAGGTTATGGACGAGCTGTTACTGGAGAGATTAGGTAAAGCTCAGACGCATAAGAGTCACTTTCCGCTCAGCCTTTTAGAAAATCAGTCGTCTGCAATGCAGAGAGCTTTACTGAGAACCTGGTTGCAGACAATGAAGCGCTCGCTGCCCAGTTATGAGCAACTAGAACAAATTCGACTGCAGGCAGAGTCGGCCCGTAAAGATAGTCAGTTACAAGTGCAATGTGATGGGTACTGCGTCCGCTATTTTCAGCAAGCGTTGTGGTGCGATATTGTCGCAGGGGAGTTACCTGAAGAGCGCCAGATTATTGATACCGATATAGACTTAGGTGTCTGGGGTAAACTGAGTATTCCGGCGGATTTAATTGCCGGTGATAATCGACTCAAGCTGACTTTTTCACCAACGGCAGAAAAGCTGGCAAAACCGGGACGACAAGGGCGAAAAAAACTTAAAGACTGGTTAAAGCAAGCGGGAGTTCCACCTTGGTTAAGACAAAGACGACCGGTCCTTGAGCTAAACGACGAATACCTATGGGTTGCGAGCCTTGGTTGGTTTAGCTACCAGACTATCGATAATATTGCCTTACCTGAACCTGTCTGGATTAGCTCAGATGCTGATCTTTACCCGCTACTTTAGCGGCGTATAGGCGTCTGTCTGCCTCATCAATAATATCCTGAGGGCTGTGAAAGCTTTCCATTACCAGACTGCCAGCGCTGACACCAATATTAAAAGTGGCAAGGTTAATGTCATTATTGAGAGCATTACGAATGCGCGAAAAAATTTCTTCAGCCTGTTCAGCCTGCGTATTTTCTAATATCAGGACGAACTCATCACCGCCATAGCGGAACACTCGGTCGGTATCGCGTAACTGTTGTTGCAATAAACGCCCAAACTGTTTGAGTACTTCATCGCCTTGTTGATGGCCGTGGCGGTCATTGACTGCTTTGAAGCCATCCATATCCAATAGCATTACACTATGCGATTGATTGTTATCGCGCTTTAAACGGGCACTAAGATGTTCTAATGTTTCATCCAGTAACGCTCTGTTGCCCAAGCCGGTTAAATGATCGCGTACGGCAACTTTTCTTAAACGTGAAAATTGAATGGCGTTTCGCAAAGGGAAAGTCAACAGACGGTGCATCTGCTCCAGTCGAACCTTATTGACGTATGAGGGAGGGCGTTTGAATTGGTAAACCATTTGGCCCAGATATTCTTTGTCTGCGTAGAGCATGACGGAAAATTCACTTTCACGATTCTCATAGTCACCGACGACATTAATAATTTGGTCATCGGAAATGAATTGTAGCGCGCTGACAGGTAAACGCTGGAGCATGTACTCCGCGTATATGGAAAGCACTTGGTGCAGGTCTAGTGAGGTTTGCAAACGTTCGCTTAATGGCGTCGATCGGCTTTGCAGATCAGTTGATGACGTCAATTGACTGATGATCGCCTGAGTTTTTCCCTCAGTTATTTTACTCTCAGCTTTTGCGACTGCTCTGTTTAACATGGCAAACCTTTGCACCTCAATTTAGTAATTAAAAATGACATTGCAAAATTTAAGCCAAAAATAAAAACTGTAGAATTTACAAAACTTTATAAGAGCTAGTTTTTCTGAAACAAAAGAGTGTTACTATTTTGACACGACAGAAATACATCTATTCGGGGGCGTCTAAATGAACGGTACTTTTTCCAGTCTTCTGCTGTTATTAGCAGTTGCCGTGATTTTGGTCTGGTTGTTCCGAAGAATTAAGCTACCAGCCATTTTGGCTTACTTAGTGGCTGGTATTATTGCCGGACCGGATGTCATGGGCTGGATAGCCGACCCTGATGACTATCACCTGGTGGCAGAACTGGGAATAGTACTGCTTTTGTTCTCGCTTGGATTAGAGTTTTCGTTGCCGAAAATGATTGCCATGCGACGTTGGGTTTTCGGATTAGGGGCGGCTCAGGTTCTCGGGTCGCTGTTAATATTTTTGCTCATTGGGTTTATTTGGCTGGACGAATGGGCAGCTTCGCTGGCGATAGCGGGGGCGTTAGCGCTTTCATCTACTGCGGTTGTAATTAAACAGCTGAAAGAAAGCGCGCAAACTTCCACTCGGCGGGGGCAGATGAGTGTCGCTATCCTATTATTTCAGGATATAGCCGTTGTCCCGTTACTTATTATTATTCCATTACTGGCATCTGATGACGGCAACATTGGCTATACTTTACTGCTTGCGCTAGCGAAAGGTGCAGCGGTTATTGCTGTGCTGATGACCATTGGCAAGTGGGTATTACCCTATTTATTTAAGGAAATTGCCAAGCAAAGGACGGACGAGCTGTTTGTTCTTGCCACACTGCTGGTTGCCTTGGTTGCTGGTGGTATGACGCACATATTCGGACTTTCTATGGCGCTGGGGGCCTTTCTTGCCGGAATGATGCTGGGTGAAAGCCAGTACAAACATCAGTTGGAAGCCGATATTCGTCCATTTCGTGACATTCTGATGGGTTTGTTCTTTACCACTATCGGCATGCAGCTTCAGCTTTACGGATTTGTTCAGAATTTGCACTGGATACTGCTTGCATTGGTTATTATGGCGGTGATTAAAATTGCTCTGATAAGTTCGGTAGCCCGACTTATGGGGGAAAGAGACGAAGATGCCTGGGGTAGCGGTATTTCGTTGTTCCAAATGGGGGAATTTGGTTTCGTTATTGTGGCGTTAGCAAGTAGCCACGGCTTACTGAGCAAAGAGATTATCACCAGCATGATAGGCATTGGTGTGCTGAGTATGGCGATAACACCCATCGCCATTCATCGCCTTAAACCTCTGGTTAACTTGGTTGTTCGCCACCCCGATCCCTTAGTTGATATAGAGCAACAACGTACCACGGGCAATGAAGGACTTGAAAATCAGGTGCTCATTTGCGGTTTTGGCCGGGTTGGGCAGACCATGAGCCGGTTTCTGGACGCAGAGGGAATTACACATATTGCCGTCGACAATGACCCTATGCGGGTGCAGGAGGCAGTGGCTGGTGGTGCCCGGGTTTACTTTGGAGACAGCTCACGTCGAGATATTTTGCGGGCTGTAGGGGCCGAAAAAGTCGATTTGATTATTATCAGTTTCGCTGATGACTTACGGGCTTTGGACGTATTAAAAGAGCTGCGGCAGTTAAATCCAGAGGCTTATATTATTGTACGTAGTAAGGATGATATGCGACTGACTCAGTTGCAGGAAGCCGGCGCCTCTCAGGTGGTGCCGGATACACTGGAAGCGAGTTTGATGCTGATTTCTCATGTGCTGAATCGAAGTGGCATTCCGATACGCCGCATTCTGGCGCGGCTGGATAAAGAACGGCGTAACCATTACGGTGAGATGCATGGCTTCTTCCAGGGGTCAGAAACGGATATGGATCCAGAACTTCCCGATAAACTTGAGTTTTTGCGAGCTTTAACGTTGCCGGAAGGTGCCTGGGCTAATGGTAAACGCATTGACGAGCTTGATTGGGAGAAGCATCAGGTTCAGTTGAAAGCTTTGCGGCGTGATGATGAAGAATTCCCGAATCCTGATAGTGATATCGAGCTGCAATCACAGGATGTGGTCTTACTCGTGGGTAAACCGCGTTATGTAGAGGCTGCTGAGCGTTGGTTATTGGAAGGCTGAAACAGTCGGTTACAACTTTTCGGCGTATTCACACAACTGGCAACAGTTAACGTCTAACATTTTACATTATTAGCGGCGATAATAACGCTGTGAGTTAACCAATTATGAGTAGAACAATAAAATGAAATTTCCAAAACGCGCCTTTATTCCACCTTTGATCATTGTTGGTGCTGTCGTTTTAGCGGTACTGGCAAGCATGACTGCTGAGCCGCCAAAGCAACGAGAGCAAACTAAACCAGCCGCAATGGTTGAGGTTCTGGAAGTCAGTCCTCGTGACATGACGTTTATTGTTGATTCCCAGGGAACAGTCAAGCCGAAACATTCCACGATGTTAGTGGCAGAAGTTACCGGCCAGATTGTTGATGTTGCCGACAATTATAATGCCGGTGGCTTTTTCAAAGAAGGTGACATGCTCATTCAGGTGGACCCTTCCGATTACGAAGTGGCCGTGCAGCAGGCACGTGCTGCGTTGTTGCAGGCTCAATCAGAGCTTGAACAAGAAAAAGCAAGAGCTCGTGTTGCTGAAGAAGAATGGGCGGCATTCGAGGAAGGTAAGGCGCCGGAATTAGGCTTACGTAAACCACAGTTAGCCAGTGCTGTCGCGGCCGTTGAGTCGGCAGAAGCTAATCTGGCTAAAGCTGAACGTGACCTGGAGCGGACAACCATCAAAGCACCGTTTGACAGTGTTTTAAGAAGTAAAGAGGCAAACTTGGGGCAATTCGTTTCAACCGGTAGCCAAATTGCCTTGGTATTCGATACTCGTACGGCCGAAGTTCGCTTGCCACTAAGCGACCTCGATATGACTTACATTCTGGATCCTGCGGTAGCGGAAGAAAAGCCTCGAGTGCAGTTAGAGTCTATGGTTTCGGGTCAATCAGCAACCTGGAAAGGCCGCTTAGTTCGCACGGAAGGTGTTTTAGATGAAAGCAGCCGGGTTATTTACGGGGTTGTCGAAGTCAAGGATCCGTATAACCTTAATGCCGAAACGCACCCGGTCGCTTTACGCTATGGGCGCTTTGTACAGGCAAAAATAGAAGGTACAGCGGCACAAGACGTTATGGAAGTTCCGACTTATGCCATCAACCCGGATGGGTCTGTCTGGACTGTTCCTGAGAACAGAGAGCTGGAAAAACGCGATGTTGAAGTTGTGCGTACACAAGGCAACACAAGTTTAATCAGCTCAGGGCTGGAAAGTGGTGAAAGAGTGGTGCTGACGCAACTGAAAAATGCGCTACCCGGTACGAAAGTGCGTCTACAGGGTGACCCATTACCAGAGCAAATGGAAACAGCAGCTAAAGACGATGATAGCGGCCAGAAAGAAGCCGGTGATTCTGAAAACGTAGGCGGGTAAGCATCATGACGACAGAAAAACAAACTGGCCTGATTGCGTGGTTTGCACGCAACTCTGTAGCCGCAAACTTATTGATGATCATTATCCTGGTTGCCGGCGTGTTATCGGTGTTTACCGTACGCAAGCAGATGTTTCCCGAAATTGAACTCAACATCGTCAGTATTCAGGTGCCATTCCCGGGTGCTGCTCCGCAGGAAGTGGAGCAAGGCGTTATCATGCTGATTGAGGACGCTATCGAAGATGTTGATGGTATAGAGGAGATGACCTCCCAGTCCAGAGAGGGGGGCGGTAGCGTCACGTTGGAAGTTGAGCCTGACTATGATGTGCAGGTGGTCATGGATGAAGTGAAAATGCTGGTCGATGCTATTCCCAACTTCCCTCAGCAGATTGAAAAACCCAACATCTACCGGGTGCGGCCACAGCGACAAGTTATCTGGATGTCCGTCTATGGGGACTTGGATGAGCGAGCTCGCAAGGAGTTAGCGAAAGAAGTCAGAGATGAACTGAAAACGGTGGGGGGAATTACCAAAGTTGATGTTGTTGGTGACCGTGATTATGAGATTTCGATTGAAATTTCACAACAGGACCTTGAGCGCTACGGGCTGACATTCTCGCAAATAGTGGAGGCTGTCCGGGGAACCTCAATTGATGTCGCCGGTGGTTCAATTAGAACCCCCAACGGCGATATTTTGCTGCGGGCCAATAATCAGGCTTATGTCGGCGGCGAATATGAAAAAATCGTTTTATTAAGTCGTGCGGACGGCACCAGTCTAACCTTAGGAGACATAGCCAAAGTACAAGACGGCTTTGTGGAAGAGGAATCTTACACGCGTTTTGACGGTAAGCCCTCAACGTTTATCCGGGTGCAATCGGTTGGGGATCAGAACGATCTTAAGATAGCGGAATACGTTCGCGGCTACGTAGAAAGAAAGAATAAAGAACTACCAGATGCGGTTCAGCTCGCTCATTGGGGTGATGCTTCCCATTATCTGCAGGGGCGTCTAGATCTCATGCTTAACAACATGTGGATGGGCGGTCTGTTAGTTTTTCTTATGTTGTCGCTGTTTTTACAGTTGCGTTTAGCATTCTGGGTCATGATAGGCATTCCCGTGTGCTTTTTGGGGACCATTGCGCTAATGCCCTTGCCGATGTTTGATGTCTCTATCAATATGATATCGCTGTTTGGCTTTATACTCGTGTTAGGGATAGTGGTGGACGACGCTATAGTCATAGGGGAAAGTGCCTACACCGAAATAGAGGAGAATGGCAAAAGCATCGATAATGTCATTGCCGGGGCTAAACGCGTCGCAATGCCCGCCACCTTCGGTGTCTTAACCACCATGGTTGCTTTCGTGCCAATGCTGACCGTTGAAGGGAGCATGGGGGCAATCTGGGAATCTATTGCCTGGGTGGTTATTCTCTGTCTGGCTTTTTCTTTGGTGGAATCCAAGCTGATATTGCCAGCGCACATCGCCAACATGAAGTACTCCAAGCAAAAAGGCGAGAAAGCTAACGCTTTTCAACGTTTTCGTAATAAGTTTGCGAGTGCCATTAAGTCTTTTGTAGACACGTACTACCGTCCTTTCCTGAAAAAATGTCTGCATTACCGATACACGACCTTAGCCAGCTTCCTTGGCTTGCTTATTTTAATGAGTGGACTTATGAGCGGCGGAATAGTGCGCTGGGTGCCCTTCCCTGATATTCCTAGTGACTTTGTACAGGCGAATGTGGAAATGCAGCCGGGAACCTCGGAAACTCGCACTATTGAGGTTCTGAACAGTGTTCAGGAATCGTTAGCACAGGTAAATCAAAAGATTAAAGCCAATGAAGGCGAAGAGGTCGTTCGTCATACGAATATTTGGATGAATGGTACTACCTCCGGAACTGTGTTCGTTGAGCTGAAAAAGGGTGAAGAACGTCAAATCGACGGTTTTGAAATTGTGAACCAATGGCGTGAAGCTGTGCCTGAACTGGCCGGCGTACGAGCTTTGAATTTTCAGGGCAGTATGAGCGGCGGTAGTGGCTTTGATATTGAATTTCAAGTAGTAGGCGAAGACCTTGATGAACTGAAAGCGGCAGCGGATGAACTGAAACTGGTACTTGCCGACTACGATGGGGTTTTTGATATTGAAGATACCTTTGGTGACGGCAAAGAAGAAATTCTTTTACAAACGAAGCCACTGGCTACGGCTATGGGTATCAACCTGGCTGAATTAGCAACCCAGGTTCGCTACGCATTTTACGGCGCTGAGGCACAACGTATACAACGGGGTGATGAAGAAATTAAAGTGATGGTTCGTTACCCTCGCGATCAACGTGAATCGGTCGGTAACTTGCAGGATATGAAGTTGCGGGCTCCAGACGGCTCTGAAATCCCATTTACCGAACTGGCTGATATTGAGTTTGCGGAAGGTTACAGCACCATTACTCGTATCGATCGTCAACGTTCTGTGAATGTTCGTGCCCGTGCGGATAAAGACAAAGTGGAGCCTTTCCGCATAGTGAAGGAGGTGCGCGAAGAGAAAATGCAGGCCATTCTGGATAAGCACCCAAGCGTTAGTTTCCAATTACAGGGTGCGACTCAGGACGAAGCTGAAGCAACAGGCTCACTCGCTATCGGTGGATTGCTTGCAATGCTTGCGGTCTATGCGTTAATGGCCATTCCGTTAAAATCCTACAGTCAGCCGTTGATTATTATGTCGGTCATACCTTTTGGGGTTATTGGTGCCGTCATCGGCCACTGGGTGATTGGCATGCCTGTTAGCATGTTGAGCATGTTCGGTATCATCGCGTTGGCCGGGGTTGTGGTAAACGATAGTTTGGTTATGGTCGACTATGTGAACCGTGCACGTGAAGTGGGAACAGACTTACGCAAGGCTGTTCTGGATGCTGGTTGCCGCCGCTTCCGGGCCATTACCTTAACCTCGTTGACCACCTTCTTTGGATTACTGCCTATTGTTCTTGAGAAGAGTCTGCAAGCTCAAATCGTTATTCCGATGGCGATATCGCTGGCATTCGGTATTATCTTTGCCACGGTTATTACGTTGCTGCTCATACCTTGTCTGTATTTAATTTTAGCAGACAGTAAACGGGGGATGCGTACTATGCTGTCCTGGTATGGGCTTGCGAAGCCGCCGGAACCGAAAGACATGAGTACCAAAGAGGCACTGGAAAACTACTAAGTGCCTGAGAAAGTAAAATAAAGCCGGAGCTAAGTCTCCGGCTTTATCGTATGGACGTTCATAAACTGGTAAACTAACGACAATAAACTGTTCACTCATCAATACTGAACCACTCCATAGGAAACGCGGACATGTTGCTGTCATTGCTTGATTTTAGTGCACTGCTCTTCTTCTTTTTCTCCTGGATAGGGTATTCACTGTTTGCGCGTAAGCGAGCCAGAACCACGCATTGTTTATCCAGTATTTTGTGCACCCTAAGAATCGACTGGTTTACAACGGTGATGCATAAAGACAACCAAGTTGCTGACGCTTCGCTTATCGGCAATGTGGAACGAACGGTCACTTTTTTTGCCTCTTCGACCATTTTGGTTTTGGCGGGGGTTATTACCGTTTTGGCACACGCGGATGAAGTGGTTTTGGTTTTGAATGAAATTCCATTAAACCCTGATACCAGCGCTATTTTAGTGCAGTTTAAACTGTCGGTATTAGCGCTCATTTTTATTTATGCGTTTTTTAAGTTCACCTGGTCAATTCGTCAATTCGGGTTCGTGTCAGTGCTTCTCGGCGCTTCGGTAGAATATCATCAGGACAATAAGCCAGAAGAAGAACGTCAACGCTTTGCGATGCATGCCGCGAAAGTGCTTGATCAGTCTGGCCACGAATACAATAAAGGGCTGCGGACTTACTATTTCGCTTTAGCGTATTTATCCTGGTTTTTGCATCCTGCCATGCTGATTATTTCAAGCGCTATTGTTGTCGCGGTACTGTATCGCCGTGAGTATCGCTCAAGAGTACTACGTGAACTGCTGGCTACTAAAGGCTACGTGCCGGGAAAAAAGTAATAGGAGAAGGTTGTGAATAAGGTATTTTCTGATTTTCTTGCCTGGACCCGTGAACATGAATGGGGTTGTAATGAAAGTCATAATTTGACTCTGACCGATGGCACGAAACTGTCTGTCTGGGATAGTGGCGTGCTGGAAGTGGTACCCGCGGAACCTGGGAATAAAGACATTATTCTGTCTTGTGCGGTACATGGCAACGAAACGGCACCTATCGAAATTTGTCGTGACATTATTAACGATATTATTAATGAAAAGCAGACAGTAACGCATCGAACACTGTTTTTAATCGCAAACCCCGCTTCGATTAATAAAGGCGAGCGGTTTGTCGAAGAAAATATGAATCGCTTGTTTAGCGGAACGCACAGTCAGGGCGATACGCGTAATAAAGAACGTGAGCGTGCGGCCAAAATTGAAGGTTATGTCGAGCGTTTTTACCAAGCGGCTCCGGACGGTCAGCGCGAGCGTCTGCATTATGACTTGCACACCGCTATCCGTGACTCAAAACGCGAGAAGTTTGCCGTTTATCCGTTTACACACGGCGCACCTTACAGTCGCCAACAGCTTCAAGTTTTATTGGCGTGTGGGGTTGATACTGTCCTGCTGAACCAGGCGCCGACAACTACCTTTTCTTACTTCAGTGCCAGACAGTTTAACGCGCAGGCATTTACGGTTGAATTAGGAAAGGTGCGTCCATTTGGTGAAAATGACCGTACGCAGTTTGCCGCTGCAGAAAACACATTGCGCAAATTGATATCCGACGCGGATCTGGATTTTGGTCCATTTGAGCCGCAACAACACTATGTGTTCAAAGAAGCGCAAACCATTAACCGCACTCAACAAGACTTTGAACTAAACTTTGCGGACGATGTTGCTAATTTCACCTCTTTTAATAAAGGCGACTTGTTGGCTCGTGATGGTGACAAAGCGCATTACGCACAACATGACGGTGAACATATTATTTTCCCCAATGCTAATGTGGCACTGGGACATCGAGCGCTATTAACCGTGGTAAGGGTACCGACAGAATCGCTTAACCTGGTCTGATACTCACTGGTCTAAGTAGTCAGACATTGTTGTTATTACTGTTCGTTTCTATTTACACTTAGCGCACTCAGTTTTCATTAGTGTGTGGTTTGCATGTCACTTTACGTAAAGGTAAAGTAGCGGCAATTTTCCACCCAGCTTAAAACCGAAAGAGAAGGTTATGGCCAAGGATAAAAAACACAACACAGAAATTGTGACTAAACCGAAATGGTTTGATAAAGACTCTGTCACAATTCCAATGCTGCAAATCTTAAAAGAAGATGGCAGTTTTCATAAAGATGCGGACATGCCGGAATACGATAAAGAGCTGATCGTGAAAATTCACGACACCATGCAATTTATTCGTATTCTTGATGAACGCATGATTGCCGCCCAACGTCAGGGTCGCATCAGCTTTTATCTTGCTTCCCGCGGTGAGGAAGCTGCAAGTGTGGCTTCTGCGGCGGCGCTTGATTTCGGTGACATGATCATGGGTCAATACCGTGAACAGGGCGCCTTAGCGTATCGTGGTTTTACCGTTGAGCAGTTCATGAATCAACTGTTTTCCAACGAAAAAGACTTAGGCAAAGGTCGTCAAATGCCGGTTCATTACGGCTGCGCTGACTTGAACTTTATGACCATTTCCTCGCCGTTGGGAACACAAATTCCACAGGCAACCGGCTATGCGTTTGGCCAGAAAATGGATAAAACTGGAAAGTGCACCATCTGTTATTTTGGTGAAGGTGCAGCGTCAGAAGGTGATTTCCATGCGGCTCTGAACATGGCATCGGTTTACAAAGTGCCGGTTATCTTCTTCTGTCGTAATAATGGTTATGCTATTTCTACTCCGGCACAAGGTGAACAATATAGCGGCGACGGTATCGCACCACGTGGTATTGGCTATGGTATGAAAACCATACGTATTGATGGTAATGATGCGTTTGCTGTGTTGAAAGCGACTCAGGAAGCCCGTCGTTTGGCCGTAGAAGAAAACGAACCGGTTTTAATTGAAGCCATGTCTTATCGTATGTCAGGCCACTCAACCTCGGACGACCCGACAGGTTACCGTACTCGTGAAGAAGAAGCTGACTGGCAGGCTAAGGATCCACTGGATCGCTTACAGAAATGGATGATGAACGAAGGCTGGTTGGATAAAGACCATGTTGAAGAGCATCACGCGGAAGTGAAAGCCAAAGTGCTGGCAGCCTTAAAAGAGTCAGAAAAAGTACCGGTCCCGCACGTTGATGAACTGATTAACGATGTTTACGACAAGCCGACTGACATGCTGAAAGAGCAGTTAGACGAGTTAAAAGAACACATTCGTAAGTATCCGGATGCTTACAGCAAAACGTCGGGGAGACTGGACTAATGGCTAAAATGAATTTATTACAAGCCATCAACAGCGCGCTAGACCTGGCGATGGCCAAACATGACAATGTATACAGCTTTGGTGAAGACACGGGTGGTTTTGGCGGTGTGTTCCGTGCCACTTCAGGTTTAACTGAAAAGTACGGTAAGCATCGTAACTTTAATACACCATTGGTTGAGCAGGGCATTATTGGTTTCGCCAATGGCCTTGCTTCTCAGGGCAGTTATGCCATTGCTGAAATTCAATTCGGTGACTACATCTTTCCGGCGTTTGACCAAATAGTGAATGAAACGGCCAAGTTCCGTTATCGTTCAGGTAATGAGTTTAACGTGGGTGGTTTAACTATTCGTACCCCGTACGGTGGTGGTATCGCGGGTGGTCATTATCACTCGCAGTCTCCGGAAGCTTACTTTGCGCATACGCCGGGTATTAAAATAGTGACCCCGCGTAACCCGTACGAAGCAAAAGGGTTATTGCTGAGTGCTATTTTTGATAAAAACCCGGTGTTGTTTATGGAACCTAAGCGGTTGTACCGCGCGTCAACAGGCGATGTTCCAGAAGAAGAATACACCATTCCATTAGGCAAAGCCGAGGTGGTCAAAGAAGGTAAAGATATTACCGTTCTTGGCTGGGGCGCGCAGATGGAAATGATTGAAAAAGCGGTGGAAAAATCCGAAGAAGACGGCGTTTCGTGCGAAGTCATTGATTTGCGCACTATTTCTCCATGGGATGTTGAAACTGTAACTCAGTCAGTTCTGAAAACTGGCCGCTTGGTCATTACTCAGGAAGCGCCTATTACCGGCGGTTTTGCCAGCGAAATTGCGGCTACAGTTCAGGACAAATGCTTCCTGTACCTGGAATCACCCATTGGCCGAGTGTGCGGTATCGACGTACCGTATCCGCTGTGTCACGAGAAAGAGTACATGGCTGATCACTTGAAGATTTATGAAGCGATTAAACGCTCAATGAACTACTAAGGACCCATCGACATGAGTAAAGACTTTATTCTGCCCGATATCGGCGAAGGGATCGTAGAGTGCGAAATCGTTGAGTGGCTGGTTGCCGAAGGTGACGAAGTTAAAGAAGACCAGCCAGTGGTTGAGGTTATGACCGATAAAGCCATGGTTGAGATCCCGGCTAAAGATGATGGTGTTGTGGAAAAACTGTATTACCAGAAAGGTGATATAGCCAAGGTTCATGAACCGTTATTTGCAATAAAGCCAGCTGACGGATCTTCTGATGAGGCTCCAGCTAAAGACAGCGCGCCTGCGAAAAAAGAAGAACCGAAAACAGAGAAAAATCAAACCTCAGCCGGCGGCGATACAACAGACTTTATTTTACCGGATATTGGTGAAGGTATTGTCGAATGTGAAATCGTTGAATGGCTGGTGTCTGAAGGCGATGAAGTAAAAGAAGACCAGCCGGTTGTTGAAGTCATGACGGACAAAGCAACGGTTGAAATCCCGGCTAAAGACGACGGTACCGTGGTTAAGCTGTATCACAAAAAAGGTGACATTGCCGAAGTACACAAGCCGTTGTTTGCGTTGAAGCCTGCGGGCGGCGTTCAAGAGTCGGGTTCAAATGCTCCACAGAACCATGTTGACCCCGACGCTAAGACTTCGCCATCGGACTCAAAAGCAGAAGCGGAGCCACCAGCGAAGGCACGTCAGGGCAAAGCTGTTGCCAGCCCGGCAGTGCGTCGCCTGGCACGTGAGAGCGATATTAATATTGCCGAAGTACCCGGTTCAGGTAAAAAGGGCCGTGTGCTGAAGAAAGATATTGAAGCCTTTAAATCGGGCGACCAGAAGTCAGCCGCATCAAGCGATAGTCAGCAACCTCAAAAAGCAGCTGCTACTAGCGGTGGTACTCGCACCGAAGCGATACGCGGTGTGAAAGCGGCTATGGCTAAGCAGATGATGAGCTCCGTCAGCACCATTCCTCATTTCACCTACGCCGATGAGTTTGATGTTACTGACTTAATCGCATTGCGTGAAAAGCTAAAAGAGCAATACAAAGAGAAAGGCATTCGCTTAACTGTCATGCCATTCTTTATCAAAGCTCTGTCGTTGGCGCTGAAGGAATTCCCTGTGATGAATGCACAGGTGAATGAGGACTGTACTGAGATCACCTATTTTGATGATCACAACATTGGTATGGCCGTTGACACCAAAATTGGCCTGTTAGTACCAAACGTAAAACAGGTACAAAACAAGAGCATTATTGATGTCGCCAATGAAGTGACTCGTCTGACTCAGGCATCGCGTGAAGGCAAGTTGCCGCAAGCCGATATGAAAGGCGGCACCATCAGCATTTCAAATATTGGTGTTATTGGCGGTACAGTGGCAACTCCTATCATCAATAAACCGGAAGCCGCGATTGTGGCTTTAGGTAAAGTGCAGGAACTGCCGCGCTTTGATGCCAACGGTAACGTGGTAGCCCGTAAGATAATGACGGTAAGCTGGTCAGGCGATCATCGTATTATCGATGGTGGTACCATTGCCCGTTTCAACAAACTCTGGCAAGAATACCTCGAAGACCCAACCAGCATGCTGGTAAACATGGTCTAAGATAAAGGCTGAGCCAGAAACAAAGAGAGTTAGGCAAAGTTAAGAAACACGCCGTGAACCCGTATATGGGGGCTTGTGTGACGCCATCCTTGGCGTCACACAGCTCCCGGGGGACTTTTAGTTTCGCTAGGAGTTAAGGCCCTCTACTACAGGAGACGCGACGAGCTCATCCATGAGGGCTTGACGAAGGCCATCCATGGCCTTCGACACTCCTGTAGTAGAGGGCCTTAACTCTTACCGCTTCACTAAGTCCCGCCGTGAGCTGTAATGAGCAGAGGGTTTTGACTTCTAGCGTCGCGCACTATCCGTAGGAGCTTTAACACTTCTTATCGGCTTCCTTTGTTTAGCTGTGCTATGGTTTTCTTATCTGAGAAGCATTGAGAGCCAGCATGTTTGAAATTACTTACCTTTCTTTAGCGGTATTGTTGATGGTGCTTACCTTGGCGCCGTTGTCTTGGTCGCAGGTTTGGTGGATACGAGGCCTGGATTTTCCCCGCTTGCAGTTGTCGGTATTATTAGGCGCATTGCTGGTTATCGGACTCATTGTTACACGCGACTGGAATTCCGTTACGGCAGTAGCATTAGGCATCGTCATAGGCTGTCTGGTGTGTCAGCTCTGGTGGATTTTACCGTATACGTTTTTCTTTCCAAAAGAGGTTGAGGCCGTTGCTGCTGGTGGCGGTGGAACGCACCTGCGGATCATGACAGCAAACGTGTTAATGCCCAATCATAACAGTGCTGGTTTGCTCCATCTTGTGCGGGATTTTACTCCGGATGTACTGGTCACGCTTGAATCTGATGACTGGTGGCAGGAAAGGTTAGATGCGATTGAAAAGGATTATCCGCACACGGTAAAGGCGCCTTTGGATAACCTCTATGGCATGCACGTGTACTCTCGGTTGCCCCTGTCCGATGTTAGTGTTGAGTATTTAGTTGAGGACGATAAACCGTCGGTGCATTGCTTTATTGAGCTGCCTTGCGGGCAAAAGGTGAAAGCGCATTTTGTGCACCCGGCGCCGCCAAGCCCGACTGAGAATGAAGAGTCGGAAGAGCGTGATGCCGAATTGGTGTTAGTTGCTCGCAGGGTAGAACCGGAGAAATACCCGACCATAGTCACCGGAGATTTAAACGACGTTGCCTGGTCCCGCACCACGCTTCTTTTCCGCAAAATCAGTGGCTTGTTAGACCCTCGAATTGGGCGCGGTATGTTCAATACTTTTCATGCCGAGCATTGGTTTGCCCGCTGGCCACTGGATCATATTTTTCATAGCCATCATTTTGGTTTGGTTTCTATGACGCGATTACCGGGCTTTGGCTCTGACCACTTCCCATTATTGACAGAGCTTGCTTTAGCCCCGGGAGAAAATGGAGTGAATGATGGGCCGTCGCCAGATGAAGAAGACAAGGAAGCCGCCGATGATATTGTGAAAAAGGCTATGGCTTAAGTTTACGCCTAAAGTGAATACGTTGAACTAAGAGCCCAAAAATAATGAGCATAAGACCCACGATTGTACTGGGGTAAATGGTTTCGCCAATGACGACCGAAAGTAGCAACAGTGAAATAAAAGGCGAAATAAAAATTAAGTTACTAATGAGCGCTGTATTGGTGGCTGTTTTCATGGCTTTTAGCCAGAATAAGAAGGTTATTCCCATCTCAAAAAGTCCGACATAGCTGACCGCGGCCCAACCTTGCCACGGAATGGCAGACCAGTCACTCCAGATAAAACTGGCAGCAATTAGTATGGGTAAGGCTAAGCCGAAAGAAAGCACCAAACTGACTACTGAATCGGCGTTGCGGCGTGTATTCAATATCCAGTAGCCAGCCCACAAGAATGTGGAAATTAACGCCAGCGTGACACCCCAGGGGTCACTGAAGCTAAGCTCCAGCACATTACCTCGTGTGGCAATAACCAGCACTCCAAAATAACCTAAGGCACAGGCAACCCAGTCGCGACGGCGTATACTCTGTTTTAAGAACAAAGCGGCCATAATGCTGAGCGCAATCGCCCAAGTATAATTGAGAGGCTGAGCTTCGGAGGCAGGCAGCAGTTTATAAGCCTGAAAAAGCACTAAATAGTAAATAAGCGGATTAATCAGCCCCATTAGCAGGTAATACAGGGGCATTTTACGCAACTCAAGTATCAGCTCTGAAGTTTTCTTCTGAATAAGGCAGACCAAGCCTAAAATAACAAAAGAAACTGTACTTGCAGCGGTAACCATCTGCAGTGGTGTCATGTACTGAAGGGTTATTTTAAAGGCAGTAGCGACCGTCGACCATAACAGCACAGCAATGATCGCATAGAGAAATGCTTGTTTATCAGCGGTTATGGTGTGATGGCATGATGGCCCCCTTAACTCATACGTCGATGAGTACTGCAGCTTGTTGGTATTCAATCCAGACCAGCGCATTTTGCTGATACTCTTGCGCCAGGTCAATGGCTGTTTTCTGACTGAGCCCTAAAACCATAAAGCTGGCTTCCGGTGGCCATTGTTGGTCGCGATCCTGACCTGCACCATAAAAGTAGTTAATTTCGTCTATTTGTTTTAAACGAGTCTCTAATTGAACGTTTCTGCTTTCATTTTCGTCCTTTTTAAGGATCTGGCTTCTCGGGTTAGTGGCTGTGATAAAAGTCCCTGTGGTACAGCCGAGACGTTCACATAAACGATCAAAATGACGGTTCTTTTGACCGATACTCAGGATGACTTCGCCGGTACCGACCCGGAACCGGTAATCGGTATTTTTGTAATGATTGAGCAGCTCTTTATCCATGCTTTGACCAGAGTATCAATGTTGATTAGAGTGTTTGTAAGAGTTTAGCGTTAATAGTGAGTCGGTTCTATGAACCCGAGTATTAGTGTAATTACCTTAGGCGTCGATGATCTGAAGCGTTCGTTGGCGTTTTATCAAGACGGACTGGGTTGGGAAACCGATGGCATTATTGGCGAAGAGTTTGAGCATGGTGCGGTGGTGTTCTTTAAGTTACCCAGTGGGCTCAGACTGGCTTTATGGCCACGTAAAAGTATTGCCGCAGAAATGGGCGTCGATGTAGCTCATGCGGCTAATGAAGTTCTTTTGAGTCACAATGTCAGTTCCCGAAGTGTGGTTGATGAGGTGATGACAGAAGCAAAACGAGCCGGTGCTGAGATCTTAAAACCTGCAAAAGACTTATTCTGGGGTGGCTACGGTGGCTTTTTCAAAGACCCGGACGGACACATTTGGGAGGTGACCTGGAACCCCAGTTGGAGTACTTAGTAGAAAGAGTTCATTAGTGAGTTGTTGATATATTTAGGTTTATCGGAATTTACAGTCACAATGAAGCTCACCGATGATCCTGAATGACTTTTCTAAGCGTATCTGTGTGAACTTTTATTATAAATAGGAAGCCCCATGTTTGGATCAAAAAAGAAGTACCAGTTCGCGCAAAACAGGAAAGAACTGGATGAATACGAGCAGTTGGTAAATGCCATAGACAGTAATATTGCACGAATCGATTTTACTCCTCAAGGCTATATTTTAAATGCCAATCATCTCTTTTTAGACGCTATGGGTTATCGGCTTGACCAGATAGTGTCAAAGCATCATAAAATTTTCTGTGAGAGCAGTTATGCAACAAGCGCAGAATACCAGAACTTTTGGAAGGAGTTGTCGCAGGGAAAGTCTCATCATGGACGCTTTAAAAGACTTTGCAGCGACGGCACTGCTATTTGGTTAGAAGCTTCTTACTTTCCGATTAAAAACTCGGAAGGTGATGTCGAGTATATTACTAAAATCGCTAAAGATGTGACACGCGAGGCTTCTCAATTAGAGCATCAGGTAGCTGTTAGTGCTGCAATTGATAAGTCGATGGCAATAATAGAGTTCTCTCCGGCAGGCGATATCCTTCGCGCCAATAATAACTTTTTAGTGACTATAGGTTATGGTGCAGATGAAATTGAAGGGCGCCACCATAGTCTATTTTGTGAGCAAAAGTTTTATGATCAAAACCCTAATTTCTGGAAAGAGCTGAGTAACGGTGAGTTTAAAGCAGGGCAATTTAAACGCCTGAGTAAGAATGGAGAGCCAATTTGGCTTGAAGCCAGCTACAACCCAATTTTCGATGAGAACGGCCAAGTTACAAAGATTATCAAATTTGCCAGTGATGTGACGGAGCGAGTAGTAAAAGCACAGGAGACTGACGACGCGGCAACCGTTGCGTATTCAACCTCACAACAGACGGCTGCTATTGTCAGAGATGGTAAAACCTCGATTGAGGCTTCGGTAGAAACGTCGAATAAGATACTGGCTAAAAGTAATAAAACAGATGAAGTGATAGAGCAGCTTCAGGAGCAGGCAGACAGTATTGAGGATATCGTCAAAACGATTAATGGATTGGCCGAGCAAACTAACTTGTTGGCGTTAAATGCTGCTATTGAAGCGGCTCGGGCAGGAGAGCATGGACGAGGCTTCGCTGTGGTCGCGGATGAAGTGAGAAACCTGGCCTCAAGAACCACTCAGGCAACAAGCCAAATCTCTGGAGTAATGCAGCGTAGTACAGAGGTCTCTAACGCAATATCAACGTCTATTGATGAAATTCAGGCTATGGCTCAACTCAGTAAAGAGCAAATTGAAAAGGCGAAAGCGGTAATGGAAGAAATTGACAGAGGTGCGACTGACGTCGTAAATGCAGTGAGCCACCTTTCGTAAAGTGACTCACTGGTTTTTTCATACGAGTTAAAGCTTAAATATTTAACCTGCCGGGTAAACGTAGTTTGCTTGGAAACCCAGAGGAATGCCCAGAGTCCAGTAAAGAATCAGGAACGCTGACCACAAAATTAATAATGCGATGGTGTAAGGCAGCATCATGGCAACCAGCGTGCCGATACCCGTGCCTTTAACGTAGCGCTGGCAGTAAAGGACAACCAGCGGGAAGTAGGGCAGTAGTGGGGTAATGATATTACTGGAGGAGTCACCCACGCGATAAGCGGCCTGAGTTAAGTCGGGTGAATAACCTAACTGCATCAGCATGGGAACAAAAATAGGCGATATAAGTGCCCATTTTGCTGATGCTGAACCAACAAATAAGTTAATAAAAGCCACTAAAAAGACGATACCGACCATGGTAACCCCACCGGACAGTTCCAGGCTAGCCAGGAAGTTCGCACCTTTAACGGAAATTAAGGTGCCCAGTTGAGAGTCGCCGAATGCTTTAATAAATAAGGCGCAGAAGAATGCCATAACCATGTAGTAAGCCATGCCTTCCATTGACTTGGTCATTGCGCCGATAACGTCCTGCGAGTTGGTAAAGTTCCCGGAAACATAGCCGTGAACAATGCCCGGAATAATAAACAGCAGGAAAATGAGCGGCACAATCATGCCCATAAGAGGGGCTCCAACTGATGCCAGCTTTCCTGTTTCCGGGTCGGCTAGAGGTGAAGCCTCGGCTGTCGCTGCGAAATAAAGCAGCGCTAAACCAACTACCATAGTCAGAGTGGCGGCATGAAATGCTTTTCGGTCACGAGATGAAACCTCATCCATTGCCGGCATGTCTTCTGCTTCACCATCAACTTCTGCACCGCGTAAACGAGGCTCAACAACCTTGTCGGTCAGGAACCAGCCGATAGCAACGACCACAATTGAAGAGGCCGCGGTAAAAAAGTAGTTGTTGAGCGGATTTAACTGCATGTCCGCGTCGATAATTTGCGCGGCACTTTGAGTAAAGCCTTGCAGTAACGGGTCGATAGCCGAAGGCACAAAGTTGGCACTGAAACCACCAGATACCCCAGCAAACGCGGCAGCAATACCGGCTAAAGGGTGACGGCCTGCAGCATAAAAAATAACGCCACCTAAAGGAATAACCAGAACGTAGCCGGCATCAACTGCTGTATGACTGACTATAGCAACCAGAATCAGTATGGGTGTCAGCAGCATTTTCGGCGTAACGTTCAACATGAGTTTAATGGCGACATTAATGTAACCCGAGCGTTCGGCAACACCGACACCTAACATGGCCACCAAGACCACTCCTAACGGTGCGAAGCCCATAAAGGTATCGACCATATTGGCGAGAAAAGCGGTAAATTCGGTTCCGCTTAGCAAGTTAATAACGCCAATGGAATCCCCCGTAAGCGGGTGCTTTTCATCAAAACTCACGCCTGAAAGCAGCCAGGACATGACCCAGACAATGATTAGTAAGCCAAAGAACATGACGGCCGGGTCGGGCAGTTTATTCCCGACCTTTTCAACGCCGTCGAGAAGACGATTAAGCAGACTGTCCGGCTTTTCCTTTTGCGAACGGTCAGGTTGTGGAGATTGAGCCATGGTGAAACCCCTGGTTGTTATTTTATTGGTCTAATTATTATGCGCAGGTATCATAACCATTATTGTGAAGCGGAACAAAGCAAACAGGATGAAAAAGTGTTAATGATTTGTGGTACGGATGAGGCGGGCCGTGGGCCTATTGCAGGTCCTGTGGTAGCAGCTGCCGTCATATTGGATCCGGATAATCCGGTTGAAGGGCTGAATGACTCCAAAAAGCTGAGTGAGAAAAAGCGCGAGAAACTCAGCCTGGAAATAAAAGAAAAGGCACTTTACTGGGCAATTGCTCAGTCTGACCCAGATGAAATTGAAGCCATTAATATTCTCTGGGCTTCTATGAAGGCCATGGAAAGAGCGATAGAAGCGCTTCCGGTGAAACCGGATATGGTGTTGGTAGATGGTAACCGGGTTCCCGAACTGAATGTACCGGCGAAAGCCATTGTAGGCGGTGATGCCAGTGAGCAATGTATCGCCGCAGCATCTATTTTGGCGAAAGTAGAACGGGACCGACAGATGCTGGAGTGGCATGAGCGTTATCCGCAGTACGACTTCCATAAACACAAGGCCTATGGCACCAAAAAGCATCTGGAGTTGTTAGAAAAACATGGCCCTTGTCCTATACACAGAAAGGGATTTAACCCGGTTAAGCGAGTGCTTGAAAACTTGTGATTTAGGCCTGAAATTCATACAATGAAAGGCTATTCACTCAGTTCTTGTAGGAAGTTGGAAGCCACCATGCAGTCTATCCCGCACGTTGATATGCGTCGTTATCATGACGACTTTGATGCCTTTACCCAAGATGTAGGCAGCGGTTATGAAAAGTACGGCTTTATTGCCTTAACCCAGCACAGTGTTGATACGGCGCTTATTGAAAGAGCACTGGACACCTGTCGTGAGCTTTTTGCTTTACCGGATGAAGTGAAAAAACAATATCATCGCCCGGGACAGGGTGGGGCACGGGGTTATACTCCGTTTGGAACAGAAGTAGCGAAAGATGCGACCCATGTTGACTTAAAAGAGTTCTGGCATGTGGGTCGTGAAATTGAAGGTGAGCCACCCTACCCACAACTCTTGCCAAACGTCTGGCCGCAGGAGCTGCCCAAATTTAAAGAAGATATGCTGGCTATTTATGCGGCATTAGATAACTTAGGTAACCAGGTATTGGAAGCATTATCTGCTTATTTGGGGCAACCGAAAGACTTTTTCCGCGACAAAGTGAATAACGGTAACTCGATTTTGCGGCCTTTGCACTATCCGCCTATTATTGATGAAGATACCCCATCGGTGCGCGCCGGTGCTCACGAAGATATTAACGTTTTGACTTTACTCGTTGGTTCGCGTGAACCCGGACTGGAAGTCTTAGCAAAAGATGGCAGTTGGGTACCGGTGACCATTATTGAAGGTGCGATTATTTGTAATGTAGGCGATATGCTGCAGCGTTTAACCAACCATGTGCTACCATCAACGACGCATCGGGTGGTTAACCCTCCTGCGCCTTATAATGCTAAATCGCGTTACTCAATCCCGTTCTTTTTGCACTTTAATCCTGATGTGCTGATTACGCCATTGGAAAGCTGCATTTCTGATGAAAATCCGCAGCGCGATGAACCGATCACGGCGGATGATTACCTAATGCAACGCTTACGTGAGATTGGGCTAATAAAAGACTAAAAGGAACAACTGGTGAAAACAGGCGAGTTTACTTTAAAACATATGATTCGAGCTGTGGCTGCTGTCACTGTTTCCTCGTTGTTGTTGAGTTGTGCATCGGCTCCGTCGGAACCTCAGAGTAGCGAGTTTCAACTCACATTATTGCACGTTGACGATCATCACTCTGCTTTGGCCGCAAAGCAACAGACGTTGGTCTGGGGCGAGCAGGAGTGGCAGGTTGAAGCTGGTGGGTTTCCGCGGCTTGGGGCGCAAATTAAAACGTTGCGAGCAGCGAATGAAAACGTACTGACATTGCACGCTGGTGACGCTCTTACCGGTAGTCTGTACTTCACATTGTTTGGCAGTGAAGCCGACGCTCGTATGATGAATAATGTCTGTTTTGATGCGTTTACTATTGGTAATCATGAGTTTGATAATGGCGATGCCGGACTGGCTGAATTTCTGCAGCAACTGGGTACCGACAGCTGTCCAACTGTGAAGCTCGGAGCGAATATTAAGCCGAAAGTAGGGCAGTCGCCTCTAACCCCCGACCGCGAATGGCAAATGTTTCAGCCGTACACAATCGTTGAGCGTGGCGGCGAAGAAGTAGCCATTATTGGCCTGGATATCGCCAGTAAAACGAAAAAGTCATCGCGGCCCGACGAAAACACGGAATTTTTAGACGAGCTGGAAACGGCTCGTAAATATATAGCTGAAGTTCAACAGCAAGGTGTCGAAAAAATTGTGCTACTGACGCACATTCAATACGAGCGCGATAAAGAACTGGTACAGCAACTGCCCGGAGTCGATATCGTTATAGGCGGTGATTCACACACGCTGTTGGGCGACTTCAGTGAGTTTGGAATGGAAGCCAGCGGCCCTTACCCAACAGAATTAACAAATGCCGATGGTGATAAGGTTTGTATTGGCCATGCGTACCAGTATTCATTAGTTGTTGGCGAAATGCAGGCGAAGTTTGACGGCGATAAAATTGTAGAATGCGGTGGCCGTCCACATTATCTGTTGAGCGACGACATCCAAGTCAGTGACGGTATTGTGACAACTTATGAACCCATCAAAACAGCATTGGAAGAAAGCGGTGTGTTCAGCTTTGTTACGCCGGATGCCGAGTTGCAAAGCATGCTGGAAGATTATCAGCGCAAAGTGGAGGACTTTTCTGCTGAAGTGTTAGCAGAAGTTCCGCAGCAAATTTGCAGCCAGGAAATTGATTTGCCTCGCAGGGAAGGCTGCGCAGATGGAATGAGTTCAGGTGCCCACCGACTAGTCGCCGAAGCGTTTTTGCATGCGGTGCCCGAAGCAGATTTTGCGATACAAAATGGTGGCGGTGTCCGTTCTGATATTAGTCAGGGAGACTTCACAGTCGGCGATGCGTTTACCGTACTTCCGTTTGCAAATACCCTGGTAAAACTGGAGCTTAGTGGCTCTGAGTTTAAGCAGGCTATGGAAGAGGCGTTAGCCTATTCTGTCTCTGACGGTGGTTCAACCCGAGCTTATCCATACGGCGCTGGTATTCGGTATTCGGTCGACTTAACCAACGAAAAGGGCAGCCGCGTGTCTAATCTGCAAGTGTGGGATAAAGGCAGTAACAGTTGGCAACCAATGACAGCAAGAGCAACTTACGTCATGGTCACTAATAGCTTTATTGCCGGCGGTCAGGATGGTTATGATACGTTCTATCGTGTGAGTGAGCGCGGACGGGCTCGCAACACCGGTATCGATTACGCCGAGTCGCTGGTTAATTACGCCCGCGCTCAAGAAATACTGAGACGCCCACAGGATTTTGCAACGCAGTCTTACGTTCCTGCTGGAGATAAATAATGGCTCGAGGTTTCGAGCCTAAACCCGTCTCTGATAACGCCAGATTTGATTTTATCGTTGTCATTCTGGCGTTACTGACCGCCTTTGCGCCGCTCTCCATTGATATGTATCTGCCGGCATTTAGCGCTATTGCCTCTGATTATGCAACCGACACACACCACGTGGAGTTGTCTCTCACAGCCTTCTTCTTTGGGCTTTTTATTGGTCAGTTGTTGTATGGCACGGCCACCGATAAATTTGGGCGTAAGAACCCGCTTTATATCGGCCTGGCAATCTATGTTGTAACGTCTATTGGGTGTGCCTTTGCCCCTGACATTCAGTGGCTTATTATTTTGAGGTTTTTACAAGCGATAGGCGCTTGTGCTGGTATTGTCATAGCGCGGGCTGTCGTACGGGATTTATACACCCCGCAGGCGTCTGCCCGGGTATTTTCGTTTCTGATTCTGGTCATGGGTGTGGCACCCATTTTAGCACCTTTGTTTGGCGCTTACGTGACCGAGTGGATGGGCTGGCGTGCGTTGTTTTTAATTGTCGCGGGTTTAGGTATTGCTTCTGCAGTGACCATTCATTTTGTTCTGCCGGAAACACGAGGCCGTCGCTACGATGTGCGCATGCGCAATACCGGTAGCACCTATTGGACCGTTCTGCGGGACCCCTCTTTTTTACGTTACTCTTTAACTGGCGCTATTGCCCAGTCTGGTTTATTTGCTTATATCACCGGTTCGCCAAAGATGTTCATTGAGGTGTTCGGATTAGATCCCACTCATTACAGCTGGTTGTTTGGTTTAAACGCTATTGGCATTATTGGTTTTTCTCAGCTTAATGGCTGGTTGTTGAAGTACCATTCTTCGCGCAAGATCCTGAACGTATCGCTACCGATATTAGCGGTTGTTTCCATCGTGATGTGTGTAATGGCCTACTTAAACGTGGGCTTTTGGGGCATTTTGCTGCCATTATTTGCTTATATCTCGACGCTGGGTCTGGTTTTCCCGAACGCGATGGCGGGGGCTCTAGCAGAGCAGCAAGAACGTGCAGGCTCCGCGTCAGCAGTGACCGGTAGCTTACAATTCTTGATTGCCGGTTTGGTGTCTGCGGGCGTCAGTCAGGCGGGCTCGTTTACTGATTACGCCATGGCCTGGGTGATAGGTGTGGCCGGCTTATTAGCGGTTATTGCATACCGCCTAATGCGCCGGCCGGAATAAGCGTTTTAGTTATAAAAGGTCGGTGCTGCGGGTCCAACAGGGAAACCGAATACAAATACCCAAAGGAAGAAAAGCACCGACCAGCCGACAAAGAAAACCATAGAGTAGGGCAGCATCATGGCAATCAATGTTCCTATACCCAAGTCTTTCTTATAGCGCGCTGCCACGGCTAGTATCAAACCGAAGTAACTCATCATAGGGGTAATGATGTTTGTTACTGAGTCACCAATACGGTAGGCGGCCTGAATAACCTCCGGTGAGTAACCAATCAGCATAAGCATAGGCACAAAGATAGGAGCGGTAATTGCCCACTGTGCAGAAGCTGAGCCCAGCATCAGGTTGACGAAACCACAAACCATAATAAAGAATAGGAAAATTAACGGACCCGTCATACCAATGTTGGTCAGGAATTCAGCGCCGTTAATCGCAAAAATGGTCCCGAAGTTAGTCCACTTAAAAAAGTTGACGAACTGTGCCGCGAAAAATACCAGCACAATGTACATGCCCATAGTGCTCATGCTGTGCGACATAGCGTCAATCACATCACGGTCGGTTCGCATGGTTTCAACGGTACGACCATAGACGTAACCGGGAATGGCAAAAAAGAAGAAAATATAGACAACAACGCCTTCTAAGAAAGGGGAGCCTTTAACAGCACCCGTTTCCGGATGGCGCAGAATGCCCCATTCAGGCACGACCGTTAAAGCCAGAATGCCCGCAAGTATCAGCACACTTAGCCCGGCATTCAGTAACCCTCGTTTTTCCTGTTTACTGAGTGGATCCATAGAGGATTGATCGGATAAATCAATAGAGGCTTCGTCTTTGTCATACTTACCGAGTTTCGGCTCAACAATTTTGTCTGTGATCAAAGCGCCCATAATGGCAATTAAGAAGGTGCTGACCATCATAAAGTACCAGTTGGCTTCGGCGCCAACGGTATAGCTTGGGTCTATTATTTTAGCGGCCTCTTCAGTTATACCCGACAGTAAAGGGTCAACCGTTCCAATTAACAGGTTGGCACTATAACCGGCAGAGACACCGGCAAAAGCGGCCGCAAGACCGGCAAGAGGGTGACGACCCAGTCCATAAAAAATCATTGCAGCAAGAGGCACCAGAACCACGTAGCCAAGCTCGGCCGCGGTATTGGAAACCACTCCGGCAAATACGACAGTAACGGTAATAAGGCGCGGTGGAGCCTTCATGACCAGTCCGCGCATGGCGGCTGAGATTAAGCCTGACCGTTCGGCAACGCCGACACCCAAAAGAGCAACCAAAACCGTACCTAGAGGCGTGAATCCGGTAAAGTTAGTGACCAGATTGGTGACAATGCGCTGTATTCCCTCCGCATTCAGTAAGCTGACCGCTTTAATAACGGTTTCGCCGTCTCTGGGGTCAATGGCGCTGACACCAAAGTAAGCGGCAATGCCACTAATAAAAATGATGAACAGACAGAACAGAGCAAATAAGGTAATAGGATGGGGTAACAGGTTACCGAGCCACTCAACGCTATCAAGAAAACGGGTAAACCAACCGCGCTTGCTGGTTGCGTTGTAGTCGTTATTGGGAGACTGCATTACTCACGCCTTTATTATCAGTTTTTAGACCAGCGCAAGATTCTAGCATAAAAAAACGGCGCCGCTGAAACCAGGGCGCCGTTTTTACATTAGCGGTTAGCGGTTATGCCGCGTCGCTTTTTTTAAGGTTTTTCAGTGCATAATCAAACGCAGCTTTACCGGCTAATAAGTCTTCCGGGGCAAAGTCATCTACGTTGATGGTGCGTAAACGACCTACCTCGGTACGCTCAAGCAGCGCCACTTCGTCGTCACTCAGCACGCCCAGCTCTTTACCCTTAGCAGCAATTTGGTCTAATTGAGTAAAGCTGAAGCGTTTACCTGCCGCTTTGCAGACTTTGTCGTACAATGGCTCGGCAGCAACGACGTCTTGCAGCGTTTGCTCAAGGAAACCAAAGTGGCCTTCAGGGCTCAGGAACTGCCCTTCGCCTAAGCGTGTGCGTACATCATTCGGTGACATCAGCATACGCGCTATTTTGTGGTCGTTCTTGTCTGAAGGACGCTTAGCAATGCGGCCTAACGGGTACATTATTGCGCGCATGAAGCTACCAACACCACCAAAGTTCGCCAGCATTTCTAACTGCGCTTCCTGCAGCTTATGCAAAGTATCCTGCATAGCCCAGTGAACCAGTGGCAAGTCTTCTTTAATGCGACCCTGGTCATGGAAACGTTTCAGAATACAAGAGCCAATGTATAAGTAGCTCAGCATGTCACCTAAACGTGCAGAAACGCGCTCTTTGCGTTTTAGGCTGCCGCCCAGTTTACCCATAGCAATGTCTGACAATAAGGCCATGTTGGCACTAAAGCGGTTCATCTGCTGATAGTATTTACGAGTTCCGTCACTTGCCGGAACCGAGCTCAGGCGATGACCACCAAAGCCATAGAACACGGAACGAACGAAATTACTGATGGCGAAACCAATGTGGCCAAATACGGCTTTATCAAACTTCTTCAGAGCTTCAGGGCCTTGCTCCGCCGAGGCTTCCATTTCTTTTAAGACAAATGGATGGCAACGGATGGCGCCCTGACCGTAGATCATCATGCTACGAGTCAGGATGTTGGCGCCTTCAACGGTAATAGCAACCGGAACACCCTGGTAACCACGGCCTAAGTAGTTATTTGGTCCTAAACAAATGCCTTTACCACCATGGATGTCCATAGCGTCGTCCATGCAAGAACGTAACTTTTCAGTCATGTGGTATTTTGCAATGGCGCCAATAACCGAAGGTTTTTCGCCCAGGTCGATACCTTTGGTCGATAACATGGTGACCGCGTCCATCAGGTACGCGTTACCAGCGATGCGAGCCATTGGCTCTTCAACACCTTCCATTTTACCGATAGGCAATTTGAACTGACGGCGAATACGTGAATAAGCACCCGTTGCCAGAGCAATTGACTTGATGCCACCGGCGCTGTTTGACGGCAGAGTGATTGAACGGCCAACTGACAGACATTCAACCAGCATACGCCAGCCTTTACCGGCGTTCTTCTGACCACCAATAATGTAATCTAATGGAACGAATACGTCGTTACCGCGAATAGGACCATTCTGGAACGGAACGTTCAGCGGGAAGTGACGGCGACCTATTTCAACACCTTTGGTGTCACGAGGGATCAAGGCACAGGTAATACCCAGCTCTTCCTCTTTGCCGATAAGGCCGTCAGGATCGTACATTTTGAATGCCAGACCTAGTACGGTCGCCACTGGCGCTAACGTGATGTAGCGCTTGTCGAAATTCAGCTTAATGCCGACAATTTCTTCGCCGTTCCATTCGCCTTTACAAACCACACCTGAGTCAGGAATAGCACCGGCGTCAGAACCGGCTTCCGGGCTGGTCAGTGCGAAACATGGAATTTCGTCACCGCTGGCCAGGCGAGGCAGGTAATGGTCCTGCTGTTCTTTGGTACCATAATGCTGCAACAGTTCGCCCGGACCTAATGAGTTAGGTACACCGACGGTTGAAGCCAGTACTGTACTCACGCCTGCCAGTTTCTGTAACACACGCGACTGCGCGTAAGCAGAAAACTCCAGACCACCATATTCTTTCTTGATGATCATGGCGAAGAATTTCTCATCCTTCAGATACTGCCAGACATGCTCGGGCATATCGGTTAGCTCGTGCGTGACTTCCCAGTCGTTCAGCATTTTGCAGACTTCTTCACATGGACCTTCTAAGAAGGCTTTTTCTTCAGCCGTTAATTCGGCCTTAGGTACGTCGTGAAGTTTTTTCCAGTCAGGGTCGCCGCTGAATAAGTCGCCATCCCACCATACGGTGCCGGCTTCCAGTGCATCGCGCTCGGTGTCAGACATTTCTGGCATTACCTTGCGATATGCGCTAAGAATAGGCTTAGTCAGCAGGTTTAAACGAATCGGTGCTAAGTTGAGTGGTATCAGCACAATGGCTAAGATAACCCAGAGAACTGGGCCAACAATGTCGATTGCGCTACCAATAGCGAACATAATAACTAAGCCGGCGCTGAACATGGGCAGGCTGGCTCGTTTGTAAATTAATGCAGCCGCAACTAAAACAGTAGCGACAATCCAAAGTGCAATACTCATAGTGTAATACTCCGACTTGGAGGTCTGACCAGTGATACTGTGCAAGTTAGATCAACAAGCCGTTATTTTCAAGCAAAAATTGAACGCGCGTTTGAATTTTGTTGTCAATATAAACGTCCAGTAGTGAGAAAAAGTGGAGAAGTGACAGTGAAAAGGATAGCCAGTTGGTTGGTATCAAGCGTTTTAGTCACCAGTATGACAATGAGCTCTGCCGGTGCTGATGACCATCAAAATGCAGCACAATCAATGAAACAAACTATGAAGCCCTACGAGGCCAACTATGTGATCACGCGCGGTGATAGCGAATACGGAGAAGGGTATCGTTACCTGGAAGCCTCGCCTGATAGCGAATGGCAATTACGGACTAAATCAGATATTTCCTGGTTCATTTTGTCGGATACGCGTGAAGCTCGTTCGGTGTTTATTGTTGATGAAGAAAATAACCGACTGGAACCGCGCGAGTTTATCTATACGCGAACCGGTACGGGGTCAGATAAATCATTTCACGGCGAATTCAAAGCTGACGAAAAAAAGGTTCGTAACCTAGACACTGACCGCATGTTGGAAGTGAACTGGGATGGCGCTTTATTCGATGAAGCCAATGTGACCGAACAGTTGCGTGTTGATTTGGCTGGTGGCGTTGAAACTTTCGAATATCGTGTTGTGAATGAGAAAGGCGAAGAGGATGAGTATCGCTTTGAAGTGCAGGCAAAAGAGTCGCTGTCCTTGCCTTATGGTGAAGTTGAAGCCATAAAAGTGGCACGTATTCGGGATAATAACCGGCGCCAGACCTTTTTCTGGTTTGCGCCGGAGCTAAACTACGTGATGGTTAAAATGCAGCAATTTAAAGAAGGCGACGAACAGGCGACGATGTCACTGAAAAGTTTGTCGATGTAAATTAATCTGCTGCGTAACCCTGGGCGCCTAAAACTTCGCCATCCAAGGTGACGCGCCCGCCTTCCAGTTTCAGACGTTCCTGACAGAACCAGTTAACCACTAGCGGATAAATGCGGTGTTCCTGCTCGTGAACTCGTGCCTGAATATCTTCTACCGTGTCGCCTTCGAAAATAGGGACTTTAGCCTGTAATGCGACAGGGCCGCCATCGAGTTCTTCAGTCACAAAGTGCACACTCACACCATGTTCAGTATCGCCTGCGTCCAAAGCTCGCTGGTGAGTATTCACGCCTTTGTACTTAGGTAATAGCGATGGGTGGATATTAAACATACGGCCTTCGTAGTGGCGCGTAAACTCACCGGTCAGGATGCGCATAAAGCCCGCCAGAACCACTAAGTCGGGTTGGTAACTGTCTATCAATGTCTTTAACTCAGCGTCATAAGCCTCACGGGAGTCAAACTCTTTGTGGCTAAGCACTTCGGTATCAATACCCTTAGTCGCAGCCTTCTCAAGGCCCTTAGCTGACGCTTTGTTAGAAATAACCGCAACAACTTTACCGGCGACTTTTCCATTTTCGCAGGCCTGTTGAATGGCCTGCATGTTACTGCCCGTGCCTGAAATCAGTACAACAATGCGCTTCATTAGTGAGTCTCGTCGGCCAGAATGTCGACTTGCTCTTCACCTTCAGCAGCGTTGGCAATACGGCCAATCTTCCAGGCGTCTTCGCCAGCGTCGGTCAGAAGGCGAATGGCTTTGTCTGCGTGTTCATTTGGAACTGCAATAACCATACCCACACCGCAGTTAAAGGTACGGTACATTTCTTTCATGCTGACATTGCCGTTTTCCTTTAACCAGTCGAAAATAACCGGCCAGTCCCAGCTGTTGCCATCAATAACGGCTTTACTACCTTTAGGCAGCACGCGAGGGATGTTTTCCCAGAAGCCACCCCCGGTAATGTGCGACAAAGCGTGTACCGGCACGTGTTTAATCAGTTCCAGAACCGACTTCACATAGATGCGCGTTGGTTCTAATAAATGGTCAGCCAGTGTTTTGCCCTGTAGGTGAGATTCTAAATCTGCGCCGCTGACTTCAATAATTTTACGAATAAGTGAGTAACCGTTGGAATGAGGACCGCTAGAGGCCAGAGCAATTAATGCATCGCCGTCGGCAACTTTGGTGCCGTCAATAATTTCAGATTTTTCGACCACTCCGGTACAAAAACCGGCTAAGTCATAATCGCCGCCTTCATACATGCCCGGCATTTCTGCCGTTTCGCCACCAATAAGTGCACAGCCCGATTGCTCACAACCGTCGCCGATACCGGCAACCACATCGGCTGCGACGTCAACGTCCAGTTTGCCTGTTGCGTAGTAGTCGAGGAAAAACAGCGGTTCAGCACCCTGTACAATAAGATCGTTAACGCACATAGCAACCAAATCGATACCCACACCACGGTGACGTTTAAGATCGATAGCTAAGCGTAATTTGGTACCAACACCGTCGGTTCCGGAAACCAGAACCGGTTGCTTATAACCCGCCGGAATTTCACACAGAGCACCAAACCCACCAATGTTACCCATGACTTCAGGCCGGTGCGTACGCTTGGTTACGCCTTTAATGCGTTCAACCAATGCATTACCAGCGTCAATGTCGACGCCCGCGTCTTTATAACTTAAAGAAGGTTTTTTATCGCTCACAGAATAATCCCGACTGGCAAAATTTGCGCGCAAGTTTAACACGATTTGAGTGATAAAAGGTAGCTCATGCCGGCGCTTATTCAATCACGATTTTTGAGCAATGAACCGATAACCGACACCGGGTTCTGTTTCTATATATTGCGGATGTGCCGGGTCATCCTTCAGCTTTTTGCGAATCTGACTGACGAAAATACGCAAGTAATGGGTGTCTTCGTGGTGCGTGTGTCCCCAAATTTTTTCCAATAGCTGTTGTTGTGTTACCAGTTTTTGCGGGTGGCTGGCGAGGAAGTCAAGCAGGGCATACTCTTTACGGGATAAGTTAATGACTTCGTTTTGCAAAAATACTTTGTGTTGCTCGCGGTCAATTAATAACTCACCAAAATGAAACTGAGTTTCAGCAGAGGGCTGTTGTTGATCTGAAAGATCGCGCAGTAAAACATGGATACGAGCCATCAGCTCACGAATGCCAAAAGGTTTGGTTAGATAGTCATTGGCACCGCCTTCCAGCAGTTTAACCTTCTGCAATTCGTCATCACGTGCCGTTAAAACCAACACGGGAACTTGACTCCATTCGCGCAGTTTTTGCATCACTTCATAACCATCAGCATCCGGCAGACCCAAATCCAGAATAACCAAATGAGGGTTTTGACTGGTGATTTGTTTTATCCCTTGTTCTGCGGTTGCCGCCTCCAGATAGATGTAACCTTCGGCGGTTAGCGAGGCGCGCATAAAACGCCGTATCTGTGGCTCGTCGTCAATGACTAAAATGCGGGTTCCGACGGTGCTGCTTTGAGCATTCATTTGACTTCCTCGGTCATACTGGCGCGTGGCAAAGAAATTCGGATTAAACAACCTTTATTGCTGTCTTCAATGCTGATTCGTCCATTATGGGTATCGATAATTCCTTTCGCAACGGACAGCCCCAGGCCGGTGCCACCGGTGCCCGAATCTTTCTCCCGAGAAGAATAAAAAACATTAAAGACCAATGCCCGTTTATTCGAATCGATACCGGGACCTTCGTCTTTAATATCAATAATAATGGCGTTATCGGTCTCGTACAGGTTAATAGAGACTGGCGCTGTGTCACCGGAAAAGCGCAGGGCGTTATCAATGACATTAAACAGAGCCTGCTCGAGTAATGACGACTGAACCTCTACCATTGCGTATTGCAGGCTGTCATGGACTAATAATCGCGACTGGGCGGGAAAACGAGCAATTGTTTTACTGATAACCGGGCGGATATCCTGTACTGCGTGCGTTAAACGGATTTCACCATGTTGTAAGCGCGTGGCTTGCAGCAGGTTTTCAATGTAGCGATGTAAGCGGTCGCTCTCATCCAGCGCGCCCTGGAGAAGTTCAGCCCGTTCATGTTCCGGCAAGCGTTCCTGATAAGCCTGCAAAGTACTTAAGTTACCGATGACACTGGCAAGCGGCGTTCTCAAGTCGTGTGACACCGACAGCAGAATATTTGAACGTAGCTGAGCCTGACGTAAACTTTCTTTTTGGTGTCTGAACGACGTTGCTAAGTGACTGGTAATAACGGCTACAGCGATAAAAACAATCGTTGTCACAATTTCATCCACGTCGGTCATGTGCAGTGAATAGCGAGGCTCAGTGAATAAAAAGTTGAACAACAGTACGGCCGAAACTGCCGCTAGTAAAGCGGCACGAAAGTTAGTCAAAAATGCGATCAATAATACGGCTAATTGCAGAATCAATACTGTGCCCGATGTTGGTAATAACCAGTGATCAAGCAAGTAAGAAAGACCCGCAGCGATGCTGGTAATGACAATAGCCGCAATGTAGCCCAGCCAGGGATGCCTATTCATGTATTAATCTCATTTTTTAATCCCGCCAAAACTGAGGAAGTAGTAATGTTAGCAAAGTAAAGTATTCAAGGCGCCCTAAAATCATAGCCAGGGTCAGCACCCAGGTGCCACTATCACTAACCGGAATGAAATTACTCGAAACTTCACCAAAGCCCGGTCCCAATACGTTTAAACAGGCGGAAACAGCGGTAAATGCTGAAAAGAAGTCGAGTCCGGTCAGCATAAGAATCACGGTGAATATTAAGGAGCTCATGGCAACTAATAGCATAAAGCTCATTACCGCCTGAATAACGTCTGAGGTAATGGCTTTTCCCTGATAAACCACTTTTATAATGGCACGTGGGTGTATTGCTTGTAGCATTTGATGTTTGAGTACGCGCAGAGTAATGACATTGCGGATGAATTTATTGCCCCCTGCAGTTGAACCGGCGCAACCACCAAGGTAGCTCGCAGTCACTAGAAAGCCTGCTGTCGCTGCCGGCCAGGCAGAAAGATCGTCGGCTCCGTAGCCGGTGCTGGTCATAAAAGAAATAACATGAAAAACCGCCTGGTTGAACGATTGCCAGAACGAGTCGTGAGTTTGTGAGCTAAAAGCCAGAGCAGTGAGAATAACGATGAAAATGGCTAGTGCGATTAAAAACCAGCGCGTTTCTTCATCCTGCCAATACCCGCTTAAAGCTTTACTAGAGAATAATTTATGATGCAGTGCAAAACTAATGGCACCGAGAATCATAAACACATCGGCGACTATCAAAATAGCAGGCTGTTGAAAGTGACCCATACTGGCGTCGTAAGGCGAGAAACCGCCGGTTGAGACAGTAGTCAGACTATGAGCTATAGCGTCAAAAGCGGACATTCCGGCTAACCAGTAGCTGCTGGCGCAACCTAATGTGAGACAGAGGTAAACCAGCCATAGGTAACGGCTCGTGCTGGCAACTCGAGGTGCCAGTTTATCGTTCTTAATGGGCCCCGGTGTTTCAGCTTTTAGTAATCGCATACCGCCGACATTCAACATCGGAAGAATGGCGACCACAAAAATAACGATACCAAGCCCTCCCATCCACTGCAGGAATTGGCGGTATAGCAAAAAGCTTTTCGGCATTTCATCCAGACCGGTAAGAATAGTTGCACCGGTGGTGGTCATGGCACTAACGGATTCGAACACGGCATCGGTGAAACTGACACCCGTAACGGACATGATGGGCAGAGCACCTAAAACGCCCATGAGGATCCAGGTAAAAGAAGCAAAGGCCAGTGCTTCCCTGAAAAAAATTTTTTTCTGTTCTCCGCGATTTGTGCGGACAAAGAGGAAAAGCGCCAGAATAAGGCACACCAACGAGGGGTAAATAAAGTCGGTAAAGGTTTTATCCCTAAATACAAAAACAGAGAGTAAAGCAAAAAAGAACTGAATAGAGGCTATCCAGATTATAGGCCAGGTCAGTAGGCGCAAAGTTGCTTTTAAATTCACGATAACCTCGTTTTCTGAACCTGATTGTTCTATGACTGACAATAATCTTCGCGCGCGTAAAATCTCTATACCGAAAACGTCTTTAGGCGTAAAATCTCCGTAAAATTAAGGGGTTTTTAATATGGCTTGTATTCAACCAGCGCGGAATGAGCATTTAGATGCAGTAACTGCGTTGGAAGCTCTGACTTTCCCCGAAGATGCAATCAGTAAGCGCAGCTTTCGGCGATTCATTGAATCTCCAACTGCGGATTTTCGCGTGTTAGTGGATGATGAAAAGATCATTGGCTACACGGTTATCCTTTATCGTAATAACACCAATCTGGCTCGTTTGTACGCTTTGGTCGTTGAAAAAAGTTGCCGCAGTAAAGGCTATGGGCGCCGTTTGCTTCAAGCTGCAGAAGCGCTTGCGGATAAGCGACATTCATTGTTTTTGCGTACCGAAATTTCCACCTCTAATACGGTGGCACAACAGTTGATGAACAGTGAAGGGTTTCGCGCTATCGAACTGCGCGAGGCTTATTTCCCGCCTTCAGCTTCGCAATCGACCGATGCATTAGTGTTACAAAAGCTGCTTCCCCGATACGAGATGGGTGAGGATGCCGGTGTAGGAGCGACGGAAGAGTACGTTCCGATGCTGACTCAGTCGACTGAATTTACCTGCGGTCCGGCCAGTCTGCTTATGGCAATGGATTATTTCGGTCGTCCCAGTAGCGACCCGCAAGCCGAAGAGCTGGAAATTTGGCGTCAGGCGACCACCATTTATATGACCTCCGGGCATGGTGGGTGTGGCCCACATGGGCTGGCGCGAGCGGCGTACCAACGTGGTTTGAAAGTGCGGGTGGAGGTCAATACCGAGCAGCCTTTGTTTGTGGATTCAGTTCGTCAGGAACAGAAAAAAACAGTGATGCAACGGATACAGCAGGCAGATATGAGCTATTTACGCGAGCACGATGTGCCCATTGCAGTGCGTGATTATGACGTCAATTTAATAAAGGACGATTTAAGTCAGGGTTGTCTGATTATGGCGCTGATTTCAACTTATCAGTTTGACGGCATTCGCGCGCCACACTGGGTTTTAATTTGCGCCGCGGATGATGATTTTATCTACATAAATGACCCAGACTACGACACCTTACCCTGGGAGTCTCCAACCGAACGTCAATATTTACCTGTGCCTATAAGCACCTTCAGCAAAGCCTTTGGTTACGGCGGCCGGAAGCAAAAAGCGGCGGTTGTGCTTTGGGCTAATTAGGTAACAAAGTGATCAATTGCCCTTGAATTATCCGTAATTATGCTCAAAGTCATATAACAGTATTGGATGAAAAAGGAATTCCGTATGAGTTCAGCATTTGATGATTTTGAATTAAAAGGCCACAAACTGGAAAACCGTTTTGTTGTTGCCCCTATGACGCGAACCAGCGCCGATAAAAAAGGCAAGCCAACTAAGTTAATGGGTGACTATTACGAGCGCTTTGCCAAAGGTGGCTGGAGTATGATCATCAGTGAAGGTGTTTACACTGACCGTCAGGCAAGTCAGGGTTATGAAAATCAGCCAGGCATTACCGATGCCCCTCAAACTGATGCCTGGAAAGAAATTGTCGAACGGGTTCACAAGCATGACTGCAAATTCATTATGCAGTTGATGCACGCCGGCGCGCAGTTCCAACACAACGAGTACACCGATACACCAATTGGCCCCAGCGAAGTCAAACCGAAAGGCGAACCCTTAGATCTGTACGGTAAAACAGATGGCTGGCCCGAAGTTAAGGCCATGGACGAAACCGATTTTGATGCCGTGATGAACGGTTTTGTCGGTGCCGTAAACCGGGCTAAAGAGGCAGGCTTTGAGGGAGTGGAGCTGCATGCGGCTAACGGCTATTTGCTGAATGAGTTTTTAAGTGACTACTTTAATCAGCGCCCTGATCAGTGGGGCGGCAACATGGCCAAACGCATGCACTTTCTGGAGCTGGTTGTTAAGGCCGCGAAGTCAGCAGCCGGAGACGACTTTATTGTGGGTGTGCGATTAAGCCAGATTACCGTAACAGATTCTGAGTACCAGTGGCCGGAAGGTGAAGATGCCATGATAAAAGTGGTCAAGGCCATGAAAAAAGCGGGTGTGGATTACATTCACACAACCGATACTGATGTCATGCGTAAACCCTTTACAGGCGGAAGCAATAAGTCATTGGGTGATATTGTTCAGGAATTTTCGGATATTCCGTTGATTGTGAACGGCGGTATTAGCGAGAAAAATTATGAACATGTCGCGGCGCATTATCCGAATGCTTTATTGGCTATGGCAAAAACGTCATTGGCGAATCCGGACTTTCCAATTCGGATAAAGTCTTCGGAGCCAATACGTCAGCTAGATTTTGCCATGCTGCAACCAACCGCTACACTTGAAAATGAGTGGAAGTGGCGCGACGAGAACGATGCTCATATTGAGATAGATTAAAGCGAATTTTAAGTAGCGGACAGGAGGTTTCCACTATGAAAAAAGTAGCTGTTGTTTTATCCGGCTCCGGTGTTTTTGACGGAGCTGAAGTTAACGAAACAGTATTGACCTTATTGCACATAGCAAAGCAGGGGGCGAGCTATGAGTGTTTTGCACCAGACATTGAGCAGATGCATACCATTAACCACCTCAAAGGTGAAGAGAGTGGCGATAAGCGCAATGTACTGGAAGAAGCTGCGCGTATCACTCGCGGTGAGGTCAAACCCTTAACCGATTTAGATGCGTCTGAATTTGATGCGTTAATTCTGCCAGGTGGTTTCGGTGTGGCGAAGAACTTCTGCGACTTTGCCGTAAAAGGCGCTGATATGACAATCAACGAACAAGTGCTGAAAGTAGGCAAAGCCTTTGTTGATGCCAACAAGCCTGCGGGTTATATGTGTATTGCCCCTGTATTGTTGCCGCAAATTTACGGGAAAGGCGTCAAAGTGACTATCGGTACCGACGGTGAAGTGGCCAGTGCCATTAATAAAATGGGTGGTGAGCACGTGAACTGCGGTGTTCGCGATATTGTTGTGGATGACAAGCACCAGTTAGTTACCACGCCTGCCTATATGCTGGCTGAAAACCTGCCGGATGCCGAAGAGGGCATTAGCAAGCTGGTTGAAAAAGTCTTGTATATGGCTGCCTAATACCTAACTTAACGTCCAATAAATAACCGCTTGAGTGCAGAACTTATAGCACTTAAGCGGTGTCTGAGTTATAGTACACAAGTTACGTAAGTAATAGCTTTGGGGCTGATCTGGATTCGACGGGATACACGAAACCCAAGGTGCATGCCGAGGTGAGGCAGGCCTCGTAAAAAGCCTCAACCTAATAGTTGCAAACGACGACAACTACGCTCTAGCGGCTTAATAACCCGCTAAGCCCATCCCCCGGCGCTTTGTCTGCGAGACCGGACCAGGATGGCTCAAACTAATGTAGACTCGCGTGGATGCTTTGTCCGGAGCTGAAGCGTTAAAACCAATCGGACTCGTCAGTTGTGAAGCCTGTCAGTCGGCGTCACACTGATTAACTAAAAGACTGACTAAGCATGTAGGACCGAGGATGTAGGTATTGCGGACGCGGGTTCAACTCCCGCCAGCTCCACCAATTCCATAAAAGGGGATGTCTCACGGCATCCCCTTTTTTCTTTCTATTTCACGGAAAACAAGGCTTTCAGAGGCATTTCTCCTCCCAATTCTTCCCAAGAAAATTGCTAGCAGCCTGAGTTTTTAGTATTCCAATTTGTATTCCAAGCGATTTGGGATACACTCTTTGGAATACAACGAAGGGAGATCTGCTTATGGCGCGCTCTACTATTGGGCTCACGGATACAGCCGTCAGACAACTCAAACCAAAAGACAAGGACTACGTTAAGTCCGATGGGAAGGGCTTGCAGCTGCGAGTGAGAGTCAATGGCTCTAAGCTTTGGAACTTCAATTACATTCACCCTATTACCAAAAAACGCGTGAACATGGGGTTGGGTAGTTATCCCGATGTGAGCCTTAAAAAAGCTCGTGAGTTTACAGAAGCTGCTAGAAGTCAAGTTGCTGAAGGAGTAGACCCTAAGCTCGCCAGAGAGGAAGAAAAGGCGGCACAACGCTATTCAGAGAACGCGACTTTGATAAAAGTCGCTGAAGAGTGGTTCGAGATTAAAAAGAGCGAGGTCACTGCTGACTACGCCGACGATATTTGGCGGTCGTTAGAGCTACATGTATTTAACCGTTTAGGTGAAACGCCGGTTAGCCAGATTAGCGCTCAAACGATAATTGACGTGCTACGACCGGTTGAGAAAACAGGGCGGTTGGAAACCGTTAAGCGTGTGATTCAACGATTAAGCGAGATAATGAATTACGCTGTCATTAAGAACTTAATCACCGGAAATCCAATCGTTGCAATTAAATCTGCGTTTAAAAAGCCTAAAAAGCAGCATTTACCGACAATTACAGCAAAAGAGCTTCCTGACTTCTTAAAAAAGCTCCACGAAACAAATGTTACGTATATTACTCGCCAAGTTATTAAGTGGCAGTTGCTAACGATGACTAGGCCATCCGAGGCTGCTGGCGCTAAATGGAGCGAGATCCAATGGCTTGATGATGGACAAGTGAATTGGGTTATCCCGGCTGAACGGATGAAAAAGCGTCGCCAGCACACCGTCCCCCTGTGTGAACAGGCATTGAAAGTACTGGAGGACATGAAGAGCGTAAGCGATCAGTATGAGCACATATTTATCTCACTACGAAAGCCACAAACTCCCATTAACAGCCAAACGGCCAATATGGCGTTAAGACGCATGGGTTACCAGGATAAACTCGTTAGCCATGGTTTGAGGGCCTTAGCCAGCACCATTATGAACGAGGAAGGCAAAGATCCCGACCTGATCGAATCGGCGCTGGCGCATGGTGATCCTAACCAAGTGCGAAGTGCTTATAACCGGGCTCAATACCTTGAGCGTCGTCGCGAGTTGATGCAGTGGTGGGGAGGGTATTTGGATAAGGCTTTTAATAAAGGCAAGATAGGCTTGTGAGGGAAAGTCGGGGAGCTACAGGGACTTACTAGTAGCTCCAAATTGTACTTAGTTAATTCTTACAACCATTCTTCTCGCAGGTGATTTTTTCATGTGAGTTTACCCAGTGTTCAGACCTCTCTTTTGTATTTTTGCCACAACCGGTGGTGCCTCCTTTAGTCCCTTGATGAACGACTCCGGTAGGTGTGTGTTTAACAGCCATGATTTGATTTCCTTTGTTGATGGTTAGACAATATTGGTAACATGCTAATAAGATATAGTTCATAATTGTGCGGAAATCAAAATATGGATATTCAGGTTAATTAAATGACTAAAGAGAGAAAGGAGCGACTCTACATGGAAGATAAAAATAGAACCTATAACAATTCTTTGTTACTTGCAGTTAATAACAGCACCAAACTATTCGGTAAGCCTATAGGAGTTGATATAGCGAAATTCCTTAGTTCAAATGAGCTGTTAGAGGTTGGGATTATTGCAAAAATGTTTTTGAGTAACATACCTGACGATGGTTTAATCGGGAGAAAGTGTCATATAGTAAACGATAATTTTATTAGAAATTACAATGACATATCAAAGGGTTACCCTATCAAAATGTATATGACGATCGGAAACGTATATTTTAAAAATGAAATCCAGTATGAAGAGCAAACTGTTGATACATTAAAATCTATAATTAAAAAAGGACCATCAGCTGAACCGTTAGACACACATGTCTGGTTAACTCTAGAAGATGGATGTGTCTTAGACTTGACCCTATTAAATTCGGGGGGAGTTGACAGAAAAACTCCTCTTTTTCTTTGGTCGCCAACTGTTGAGTCAGACTATTACTTTCAGCCTCTTCTGTTTGATAACGGCTTCGCAAATAAAGTAGATACTTTATTCTAGTGGAGCTCTTATCTTCCCCGGTACCTCTAAAGCTGAGTTTAGCCCCCTAATTAGGGGGCCTTATGTAATAAGAGAAAAGTTAGGTGGGTAAATAAATACTATTGAGTAATAATTTTCTATTAAATATTAATGTCAAACCATGCATAGTTGTAATTACGTTGATTCCAAGTGCCTCTAACTTTTCCTCGCTCAACAGCTTTCAATTCGTACATAGTGCCTAAATCTACATTACCTTTATTAATGTGGGCGACTTCTTTAAACACGAGAGAACCTCCTATCAGTGTGCCTTCAATCTTGGTCACTCCAGAAAGGGTGGGCCACTCCATTTCCCCTGTAAAAGTATTTTCTTTGGAGTCATAACCTTTAAATGTTAGGCGAAACGGCCACGTGCTACTCCTATTCCCCGCTTCTCCGGTCTGGGTTTTTTCGGATTCTAAGATAGCTACCAAGATTTTTCTGTCTTCTTCTTTTTTCTTTTTAGCTAACTCTAGTTCTCGCTCTTTATTTTCTCTTTCAGTTTCCATTTTCTCTGCATACTGTTTTTTTAGAGCACTCTCTTCTGAAGAGCCAATAAAAACATATTGGCCGCTTTTCCACTCGGAGAGTGGACTTCCATCGATTTCTGGCGATATCTGCAATTCTTCAAATCTAATATCCCAACTTTCCATTTTCAATTCAGCTTGACTAACTCCGTAAACTTTGAACTGCGTTCCTTTCCTAGTGATTTCTTTTAATACCGCTTTGCCCATAACGTATTCAACACTTTTGTATAAAGGCTCTGTTAGCTCCAGCTCCCCTTTAAAACGTGATTTTACTCTAGGTTCGACCTCGTTTCCGATATTTTGTGAAACTTCAATTTCCATTTCTGTTACTTTTATTACAGGGGGAAGCTTGAGCATCAGACTTTTTTTAACATTTTCTTCTGAAGGCTCATTGTTGTTTCCATTAAAACAACCTGACAGACTCAGAAAAGTAATAATGATGATAGTCCAATTGGGTACGTGCCTTTTCATAGCTCTTTACCTTAGTTTGAATTCCTCTCAACGTCTTAAGGAGAGTGTCGTTTAGAAGAAGTTTACTTGCATTTATGGATTAGCAAGTTTTAAATAATAACAAGTTAATATTGTATTTTTTTTGAACTCTGTCAAATTTTTATAGTAGCTTTAACTTTGATAACACTTGTAGAGGACTAATTACTAGGGGATGCCCCATTCTTAAGTACAATGAGTCCAAAAAGACATGGTTAGTTTCGATCTGACATCTAACTGAGGTCTCGAAAACTTGAAATAGATATCACGGAAGAAAACTTAGATAATTAACTATTTTCCTGAGCTTGTTCCCAAAAGACCGAAATGGAAGCAAGCCCGCTAAAAACTGGCTATTTCCCTCTTTATATCCTCTTAAATACTGAAAATCACGTTTTACAGCAAAAAAGGAACTCGGTCATGGCCGAAGTGTAAGCGGTTAAAGAGCAGGATGCCGTTAAGCTGATTAGTTGCCTTCTCAAGCGAACCTACATCAGTAAATTTCTAATGTTTGGGATGTGGGCTTGAACCTGGTGTTACGAACCTCTGATTTACTATCGATTAAGTTTGAGAGTATCGAGCATGACTGGACAGTATGAGCTGCTGTTGCAACTGAAACCGGCGAGCAATGTCTGATAACACAATGCGCCAGGCTATGTTCAAAGTGGGCTACTTTCCAAAGGCGAAAGATACTAAAGACGGTAAGATCGCAAAAACCTACCTCAAGTACTAGGACAATGCACATTACCCGGATGGTCGTTTGAAAGAGAAGGCGGTGCCACATGGCTTTAGAACCATGGCATCTTCAACGCTGCATGAGAGTGACCAGAAGTTTCGCTCTGACGCTATTGAGCAACAATTAGCACACGTTGAACAGAATAAAGTGAAGGGAGCTTATTCGCATAAGGCTGAGTACTGGGGTGAACGGGTTGAGATGATGGAGTGGTGGGGGGATTTAGTTAACCGTTAGCATTTGTTACTTTGGAAGCCGGAATTTAGTTTAAGAAAACAGCTATGGCGCAGTTCGAGACTATGTATCAGGATCGGGTTTACAGTCTCAACGATTATAGCGGTTTGTTAAAAGCTAATACCTGCTTAAGCGTATTTCTGTCAGTAAACTCCCTAATGATTAAAACACCGATTGACTGTGCAAAGCAATAAGCTTCAAAGAGCTGCTTTCTATCTATCTTTTGTTCTTTATAACGCTCATTAACTTCAGGAAACATCGATAATCCCGGCTTGATTTTTTCCAAATGCTTATAACCAGAACATTCTATGAACTTATCCATTAGTGTGTTCAGATTATGCTCGGCTTTCCTTGCTTCTTTATCTGACAGGCTGATTTTTAAGCTTATAAATGACTTCAAGAACATTTCTGTGGCCATTCTACAATTTAGAATTGCTCTGGTGTTAAGCCTATGTTCTAGCATAAGTAACGTAGCGGAAGATAGCTCTTCATAACCTGCATTTAAAAGATCGACTCCAAACGGATCTAAATTTTTATCGTCTCTTAAGTCACCATATCCCATTCCAAAATCAATGCAATCTGCCCAGTAAATTACATAGTCCGAAAGTCGATTCTTGTTCGCTATCAAGGAATCCTTTATAGATTTTGGCATTTCGTGCAAAGCGTCTAACGAATTTATTTTCACACTGCCGTAAATCAGAGGAATGCTAACTGACCAAAATTCTGAGTCGAAAAGATAAGCTCCTTGATGATAATGACCCTGCTTTTGAGCTCTGGGCTTTCCATTACTTTCAAACCATTTAAAGAGAAAATCGGCTTCTTGTGAAGGTATGGCTATCGAAATTCCCTCTTGAGTTGATAGCAATTCCATTGCTTTCCAAGGTCGGGCTCTGTGTTCAACATTTTCTGAGCTAAGTTGTTTATTTATTTTACTTAAAAGTTCATTCGATAGTTTCATATTTATTCTAACGCTTTACTTAACGGCGCGGTATTTTTCCGCGCCCTATGAAGGCCCTTTTATGGCTGGAGCGAATTACAGCAATATTATCTGCTATGTTGCTTTGTATGAAGCCTGTCTACTTCTGATATAAAAAATTGTGAAAAATCATCTTGATTCCCACAGAATTTTCCAAAAGGAACCATGCCCATAAGTTTGGTTGTAAATGTACGCGGAGAGGTTAAGTTCTTTGGCTTAAAGTACCTTTTTTCTGTGTGATCGTAGTGATTTGCCTGGACTTTAAATAGATACTCGTGAGCAGGACAATCTTCCGTACCTTTGTTATCAATACTTATCAGCTCAGCCAGTACATTACATATGAGCCTTGTCTTAGGCTTTCCTCTCTGCATTGACGTGCGATAGATTCTCTTGTTGTAAGAAAATATAGTCCTATTATCAGAATCTAATTTTGTTAATCCAATGGCATGAGCTCCTTTGAGCCCATTTTCAATATCATCGTGCATTCTTTTCTTCCTTTAGCACATTCGACGTATATTTCCGAGCGTTGACCAAGCGTAGTGTTGCTCCTTGTTAAGGATTGCTTGGAACTGTAAAAAAGTTGAGATAATAGGTGTCTGGTAGGTTCTTGTGTTTTATGCCAATACTCCTACAGATGGCTTTCATTAATTTGATCAGTGCTTCATCAGCGGCCTTTGGTGCCCTCGCGTCTTGCGGCGTCGATACCACGTCAAAAAGTTTTTGCACCAAATCAATTACCTCCTGGCTATCAGAGAATACGATCATCACCTCATTAATCGATTCCTGAAACTCTTTACCTGACATGGCATGTTTATTTCCGAACATCTTGCGTGCAGTTTCTAGTTTGATACGACGCTTTTCCAATCGAGAGTAGAATATGGAGGAGATTACAACCCCAAGCACTCCTGATATAACTGATGAAACCAGCGTGAGAATAATTGTTTCGTTCGTCATATTCTGATGCTCCTTTGGGTTCTACCTTGATTTTACAGACACATTTATAAATAGGCGAAACTATTGTCTGGTAAAGCCTGGGAGACGGAAAGTTCACTCCGTTTATATTTCGATCTGCTTTTACTGAGTCGAAGCCTTAACTTAAAACTCCGGTTAAAGCGCACGTCCAAGCCAGTACTGAGGGCGTCGATGGTGATGTGCGATAGCAAGAACTTGAATATTGCCTGTAGATTTCCGATAAATTATCGATAAAGGGAAGCGACTTAGCGGGGCCTTTCGGATTCCTGGTTTTGCTTCGACTTGCCAAGCTTCAGGGTTGTCGATAATTAAGTTCACCAGAACAGAAAACTCGTTAATGAGTGCCTGCCCAAGTCCCTGAACCTTTGACTCATAGTAACCGACAGACTCGAGAAACTCTGATTCTGCCGCAGGGTGAAATGTATAGCTCATTTAATCAGAGCTTGAGCTTTTTTTAATACAACATCGCTTGGAACAGGATCTACTGCGCCTGAATCTAATTGTGTTGCTCGATCTTTAGCAACTGATAACCATTCAGACTTGAGTTCATCAGCTGAAGGGGAGTCGATACTTTGTACGAGCTTTTGAATCAGATGTGCTCTATCTTTTGCCGATAGATGCATCGCTTCACTTTCAATTTTTTTAAGTTCCATTGCTGCAACTCCGTAACTTGAGCCTTCACTAATGTTGGCACGCTTTTGAACACGATACCAGCTTATAAAGCCCAAGTATAAGACGTATTAAGGTGCGCTAGCTAAAAATTTCAAACATACATCATGTTCGTGAAGCAAGGGAAGCCTTGCTCCTAGACTTGTTCCCAAAATAACGAAATGGGAACAAGCGAACCCACTAAAAACGGGCTATTTACCCCTTTATACCCCCTTAAGTACTCAAAATCACGTTTTACCGCAAAAAAGGAACTAGATTATGGCCGAAGTACAAGCGGTTAAGAATCTGGATACCGTAAAGCTGATTAGCTATCTTCTCAAACGAACTTATGGTCAGCAAATTGCTGACGTTTGGGACGTTGGCTTGAATCTAGCGTTACGGATCTCAGATTTACTGTCTATCAAGTTTGAAAACATCAACGATGAGCGTTTGACCCTGGTTGAAGGGAAGACGTCGAAACAAGCAACCATTAAATTGAACGACAAAGCGAGGTCGATTATTGCTCGGATAAAGAATGAGCACCCCGAGCATATCTACCTGTTTCAGTCCTACCGGAGCCAATGGTCCAAAGGTTTGGACGGGGCCCCGATTAGCCGCCGCTACGTTTCGCGGGCGTTCGCGGCGATAGGAGAGGAGGTTGGCATTAAACTTGGAACTCACTCAATGCGAAAGACCCGAGGCTATCACCTTTACAAGAATACGAACGACATAGCCAGGGTAATGAAGATGCTACGTCATAGCTCAGAGGCTGTGACGCTGCGTTATATTGGCATTACTCAGGAGGATGTTGATAGGGACTTTGCTGAGTTAGAACTGTAAGTTAGACGACTTTATTGACGTCTAACTTATCTATTGCTCAATACCTAATTATGGGTTCATTAACCTAACAACTTCTGCGAGCTTAGCGAGCTCTTCTTTTTGAGTTTTGCTAAGTTCAAAGTCGTTGTAGTATTTTTTGCCGTGAAAGCGAACTCTAGCATTTGAGGCATTCGCAAGTTTGCTTACTAATGACAAATTCTCGTTATCTAACCTCGAGGTATTCCACTCCCATATAGTGCCTGCTGAATGGTCTCTGCTGAATTGCAAAGCGGGGCTCTTCCAACGAAACTCGTCAGCAGCTATAGAAAACCTTTCAACAAATAACCAGTTATCTGCTTCGTAGTGAACAACCAAAAACGAATTGATCACAATATCGTCAGAAATGATGATTCGAATGGTAACGAACGAATCAGGGTTGTTGTAGGGTAGCCCAGTTACAATTGTTCTCTTCTCGAAATCGTCGTAATCTACTTTAAGTGTTGTTAAAAGGTCCGCGATTCGAGTCCCCCTCTCAGGATAAGAAGAGGCTATCTTTTTTATTGCTTTAATTTCCTTTTCAGAAAAGGTATGTCCGTCTTGGCTGCTTACTTTTAGTTGTCCTTTACTTATGTTGCTATAACCAATAACATTTACGTTTGCTCCGGGAACAATCGGTTTGGGCTGGAATTGGCTGTATTTTTTATAATCCTCAAGAGCTATAAAGTTATCACCGACATGATCATATTCATTGGATTTGACGATGTAAATCCGCTCACCTGTTTCTAAAATTGCTTCTTTTATTACGTATCCGCTGTAGTCAACTAAGGGCTCTTTTTCTGTATAATAACCTCTTTTACCAACATAGTTCTCGTAGGCTAGTTGGTCATTCATACAATCATTGGCCACCGAACGTTTAGGTAACTCAAAGCAAATATCGCTATACGCATACTTTTGTAAAGTGCTAGCAACTTCACCGAAGACGAATTCACTGTTTTCTTTTGGATCATAGTTGAAGTTTGAGCCGTCGATCGTCGTCAGTTTCTCTGGACCTGTAGATTTACAGGCAACTAAAACAGATGCTAACAGAGCTATAAGACTAATTTTTGTACTCATCGGAAAAATCCCTTTATCAAAGCTCGTTTTCAAGATTAGATTATCCATAGTTCTTAGTCGATCAACTAACCACAAGCTGATCACGCAAGCGTTTGGACTCGTAAAACTCTTCGGCGACAATTGTTGTCTTAAAGTCAACTTTCTCATCGCCAATCTGCTCGACGGCTTCGCGTATTTTTATCAAATCAACTTTGAAAAACTCTTTGCGTAAGTTCACTGAGTTAACTCGGTGTTTATTAAATTCTCTATGCAGTGCCGTTTCCATAGCTGGAGCATCGTCTGAAAAGATTATCGCATGCACATCGAATGAAAAGGGGACGCTGGCGTCACCTAATTCCTTAACTCGGTCCATAGGATCTAAGCGTCGAGTCATGCCTATTTTGTAAACATTTTCGCCGAATGATCCTACGTTGCTTATAACGTAGACATGGCCTCTTCTTGTCTGCTCAGCAAGGCTTTTGGCCCTCTGCTCTTTAGCTTCAGCCTCTAATAATTGTTGTTCAAGTTCTGCTATCTTCGCTTCAGCTACTGCTCGTTCTTCAATAGAGCTTCCAGTTAACTCTTCACGTGCTTTTTCAAGAAGTTCGCGATACAACTTTTCTTCTTTTTCTGCAGCAGCTAGAGCTTCTCGATATTCTCGCTCAGCTTTCGCTTCTTCACGCATTTGTTCTCGGATTAGCCGTTGCTCTTCCTGCTCATCCTTTTTCTTCAGCGTGTATTGGTATTGTACTCGGCATTCTTGATACTTTAGGTTCACGTAATCATTATTAAAGCCACACCGTTTTGATGCGACTAATTTTTCAAGATCGTTTGCTAACTTTTCTATCTGGCTCAGTACACGCTCAAATGTCGCTGGACTAACCTTGCTAATCAACATATCACACTCTATATTGAATGCCCTTAAAAGCATTTTCATTTGACCGTCTATGATGCTTTTGTCGATTGATGAGACACCGGTAATCTTGATTTCGCTGATATTAGTGACCGCAAGGCCATTTTTTATCATTGATTTCTGTTGATCTCGCAACATCTTTATTTCGGCCGCAAAACGTTCACCTGTTTCGTACAGATATTCGGGCATCTCAAAATGACCGTAATCCACAAATTCTTCTATACGACTGTAAAGATCTATTTTTGCCATGATGTCATGAAGTTGGGTTTCGCTTGAGTCAAATTTACCTTGTTGTAGAGCTATTAGACTTTTTATTTCTTCTAGTCGGTTTTTATCGAGCTCAAGTTGGTCCGAGATATTTTTCGCATTCTTTGACAGGTCTTGAAGATCTTTTGTTGCAGTATCGATTTCTCTGAATTCATTTTCTTTCTCAAGGATCGACGATTCTAACTTTTCTAGATAAGTGTTAAGTTTGCTCAGTTCAGTGTCTTTCGTAGTGATGGTTTCAATGGTCTCATTTAGGACTGTCTTGAGTCGGTGCTCCCTCAACTCCGTATCTTTCAATGCTTCATCAAGCGTTTTGTAACGATCCAATTTTTTTTGAATACGTTTCGAAATAAAACTGTAAACAGCCACTATTATTATTAGGTTAAGTACGCCTCCAATTACTATTATCACTTCCATATGTCACCTCATGTAGGTTTGGAGTACTTTCGTCTTATATTCAGCGCGTTGTTTTGTTCGCTGAGCGAAAACTTCCTTTGCCGCAGTCTGTTCTCGTTTGACTGCATCTATCTCGGCTTTGTTTTGGAGCCGCTCGTTTTGTTCTTTTTGACGCTGAATCCGCCGTGATTCTGCTTTAGCTTCCTTCTCTTGGCGCTGTAGTTCTCGTTGGTGCTCTTTTTCTTGACGTCTTAATTTTCTTTGGTATTCAGCCTCTTGACGGTTTTGCTCTCTTTCTTGTGCACGCAGTTCCCGTTGTCGTTCCTTAGCCGCTCGATCCATAGCTTTGGCTACTTTCATTACAGTTTTGAAGGCGTTGCCTTTTCTAGCCATTATGAACTCTACAATTAGATTTTGTTTGTATCAGTTTCTACACTTTTAACATAAATTTCACAAGTGGTTTTTACAGTTTTCTAGTCGTGATGGGCTTTACGCCCGGTTTAAAAGAGAAGGAAATAAATTACCTTCCTATAAGAAAGGAGCTTCTAATAGAAGAGGCGGCAAGGTACTTGCCGCCTTAGGTAAGTGACTAATTATTCACAAGCAGACCACTCGGTTTCACCGACGTCTTTACACTCATCATTATAAGTACCATCGGGGTAAGTCGTGCGACGTTCCCAGCTAGCACCGTCTTCACTTGAGTATGTACGACGGGTATCAACTAAGTTTTCACCATCCATCTCGCGAGTACGAGTTTCAACCATAGCAAACGTTTCCATCAACTGAGCTGCATCATAATCCTGACTCATGCTGAACTCGTATGAGGTTGCATCTGACACGATAGAGTCGATATTCAGAGACTCTTTACGAGTATAGAAGTCTTCCATGTAGTCGAATAGTGGATACGCAGCAGCATCAAATTCGTAGTTGATCATGTAGCTGTACATTTCACCTAATTGATCGTTTGTGTCTGTATAGTTATGCACAGTGATCATCTTAGAACGGAAACCTAAGCAGCTGTCGCTGTTGTTAACAACTTCAATGACTTGAGTTTGAGCGGCATCACGATCACCTGTCCATTCGAAATGGTCAGCCATATTACAAGTCTCCTCGTAATAAGAGACTTGAGCCTGGGCTTCATCGATGTTCTTGAAAGATGAACGGCGGTTGTATACCCAGATGGTTTCGAAACGTTGTTCAAAGTCATCACTGACTACTTCAGTCTTAGCGCTAACACGGGCATCAGCAGACCATTGATCTGATGACACTTCTCTTGCTGGCATGTAGACGTACTCATCACGTACCCATTGACCATCTTCTTTCAGATAGCTGATTTGTGGTACAGCATTAGGACTTTCATCCATAATGGCTTTGGTTTCAGCAAGTGACATCTTTAAACCTTTCACGATCGTTTGTGCAAGGTCATAAGCTTCAGTGTCGCCACTTTCTACAAAGTCACCGTAGATGGTTTCTTCAGAGATATTGTAGTCTTCAGTCATTTTGACCAGGGTACGATCTAAGCGGTCTTTGAACTGAGAGATCAGTTCGTTGTTTTCCAGTAGGCGTTCACAGGCAAGTACCGGATCTTCGATACCGTCCTCTATAGCAAAGTCATTCTGGAAGGTTTCCCATAAGACTGAAGTCAATGGGGTGATGTGTGCTTCATCAAACGCATCTTCGTTAAGTGGTGGGATAGTCATGGTGTAGGCTTCTTCCACTTCACCCAGATCCTCATCGATAGCACCAACTGGTACATCAACAACAACAGGTGCAAAGGCAAGACACTCCTGAACACTTTCGTCTACGTCTGACATATCGACGGCGTATTCACCACCTTCTTTAGACTTACCGCTAGGTTCACCAGCATCCAGTTGACCGTTGCCGTTGATATCGAGAAATACTGTCGCACCAACAACATACCCATCGATGACTTTGCCACTGATGGTTACACCAGTACCACCATCACCATCGTTATCGTCACCACCATCGTTACCACCACCTGTAGGAGGTGGAGTAGTAGTACCTGTTTCTGAATCAGAACCACCGCCGCATGCTGACAGTGTAAATAGCGTTAATAAAATTACAGTGAGATTTGCTACTTTCATATTAATCTTATCCTTGATTAGCTTACACTTTGTTCTGACGGATTTTCTCGTCGTCATAACCTCGTGCTTTTAACATTGAACGAGCTACTGTTTTAGCTTTTTGATCGTATTTTGCGGAAAGTGAACTCGTATGTACTATTTTCAGGAGTTCGTTATCACTCGCTCCTTTAAGCTTCTTATAGTTTTCGTTAGTTTCTTGTGCTTGATCAGTGACTTCTGCGACGACTTTCTTACTGATGTCCCAAGCTTTATCCCAAAATCCCATGGCGTTGCCCTCAAATGAAAGCGGAGCATGTGGCTCCGCGTAATCCATTACTCGTCGTCGATCTTGCCCTCACCTTCGCAGTAATTGCATTCCATTCTGAACTGAGGGTCACCGCCGCAAGTGGGGCAACTATCAGGATGGCGACTACCACCGTATTCGAGGGGACATGGAATTTCGCCCTTACCGCGACATTCTGGACATTTTACTTTAGACATTTACACGCTCCTTTTTAAATATGTGCCTAAAAGAATCTCAATGATCACTATATGAGTCAATGGGTATTTTATCGAGCGTGTAGCGATTGTCCATAGACTGACATCATTTATATATCTTTTCTCAATGTGATGCCGCTATGGACATTAAAACTGCGTTTGGTAAGGCCGTAAAAATAAAGCGTGTTGAAAATGACATGTCCCAAGAAGAATTAGCGAATGGGGCTGAAATGGCTCGCTCGTTTATTTCACGAGTTGAGCGGGGCGCAGCAAACCCCTCTGTTACCTCAGTTGAGAAAATAGCTACAACCCTCAAGTGCAAGCCATCTGAGCTTTGGGTTAAGGCTGAAGGCTACCTTGCTGGTTAATTAACGAGAATTAATCATCATTAAGCTCGTAGCCTTTGCCTTTAATGTCGTTTATCGTTTAACGAATAGGGATCAAAGGGAAGTCTAAAGCAACGCTTCTTTTATCGATTTTTCATTTAATATTTCCGAGAGCTTATCTCTATAAGCTCGTAAAATATCATTGTGTCGCTCTGAGGTTTCTTTAATCACCTGACGCTTCTTGAAGGACTTTTTGAAAATTAACCCTTCAACTTCGTCGTATACATAGACTGTATAAGCAGTGTCAAAATTAAAGCTTGTGACAAAATGCATATCAGTACTGAAATACCAGTTTTGTAGCTCTATGAGCAGCCATCTGGATGCCAATGATTTATTGAGCTTATTTTCACTTTCGTCGTCGCTTGGAACATTATTAATTTTGGCTATAATTCCTTTCATCCCACCACTTGAAAGGCCATCGATTAAGCGTCTTTCTAAAAAGAAGGCAAGCTCTGCATTCGGTTCTTTAGGGGAAATATCTGATACATACTGGTCGACAGGAATTCCAAACGCCTGACGGTAAACACCAATAAAGTTATTAGATTGCTCGGAGTTAGGGAAACGGTTATCTACGACTGAAACTAGGATAGTCTTATTATTTTCGTAATTGGTTTTGGGAATTTGTTGCTCGTAGGGCAGATAAGAAGCGCAGCCTGAAAGTCCTATGATGGTAAAAAATATGAAAGCGGCTTTTGTATAACGGTAAAACATATAAACTCCTTTTTATAAGCAGAGAATCATTATGCCACGGATAAATCTGATGTCATTGATAGCAGCTTAAAGAGCAGTTGTCTCAGTTTTATTCGCAGACCAAGTAATGGCCTGCGAGATATTTCTTTGATTTAGTTACTCGTCATCACGTTCCGCAATACGCTGCAAGCTCCATTCGTGAATTTCGTCTGTTACCCAGGTGATGGCTCGTTAGGGGAAGTAGGCGTTCGCTGATATTCACTACCAAAGGAAAATAAATCAAACCTATATCACCGAATGGCAGTTATTGCTGCGTTTATTTAACTGTCACTAGGAGATTAATTATGTCGGATGTAACGATAGTTCATACCAAGAGCGAACTGGAAAAAGCAATTGAGCACTGTGACAAAACAGTCTTAATAAGAAGTCGTGCACTTGCGGCTGATGTGAAAACAATTAAGTCTGCATCGTCCGGGGCCTTTGCTTTAGCTATTGGGTCAGTAGGTGTGTTTGCCACTAACTTCTGGAATCCGCTGGGATGGGGTTCAGGTATTATCGGTACACTATCAACCGGGACGTTGATCACCGCGATTGTCGCTATTGGGTTAAGTACGACTCTAATTTTCGCGGTATACAACGACTACTCAATTAAAGGCCGATCTTCAATTAAGTTAGCTGGCGGTAATAGCATTGATGCCGATCTTGTCATGGAGAGGGATTAATAATGGCTAGAATAGGTAGAAACATTATTGCAGTGAAAACTCGACCCGGTGAAGTTCGCTTTGTCGCTACCGGCAAGTTGAGTTAGCTGACGAGACTATATTACCGCTTGGAGGTGATTATAAGCGCTAGCTAATGCTGAGCTTGGTTTATAAATAGTGAGCTCAGGGTTGGTTAACCTTGAGCTTATTTTTTGTACTAAGCATTTGTAGGATTAAAGAAAGCTAAGATTATTAATATAAAAAATTCATACATAAACTTGTAATTAAAACGTCAATAAAAGAGACTGTGTAAAATTTGATCAGCAAGGTGATTTTATGTCTCTTAATCGTCATCTTTTTTTTATCGTAATGCTTTGGTTTTGCTTCCCTATAACGACCGCCATCGCTCAACAAGGATTTGGCAATACTGCAAAGTCGAGCGAGCCTAGCGAATTTGGAAATGAAACACTTGAGTGGCGGCGAGAATACGGTAGTGGTGAAGGGTTACGTACGTTTAGCGCGATGACTATAGACCACGACGATCAGTCAGTTATTTTGGCTGGGTTAAGTCAGATGCCGGAAATTACTAAGCTTTTTACTCGTGGCGGTAATCCAATAGAACAACTAATTGTGCAAAAGGTCGACTTTTTTGGTAACACGCTATGGATAAAGCCCTTCAGCTTATCCACCACCGAGCCCAATAGGGCGCGCAGCGTCTCACTGATGAAAGATGATAGCTATTTAGTCAGTGGTTATCACGGCGGCTTAACCTCAATGCAGAACTATGCGGTAAAAATTGACGAAGAAGGTAAAGAGCTTTGGAAACGAAGGGTAGGTGGTGTAGGAGATTTTGTCTATTACATTAAAGAAACACCCGATAATGGATTCATGGCGGTTGGTAAAAAGTCCTATAAAGGACAAAAAGTGTCATGGCTGGCAAAGTTTAACAGCGACATGCGAATGATCGGTGAATCTCTGTATGAGGACACCGCGATAGGCAACCTTAAATTCTTAGAAGACAGTTCATTTTACAGCGTCGCGATCAACTACAACCCAGAAACTGGACAGAAAAGCCTAAGTTTAAGCAAGTTCTCTGTCACGGGAGAGCAGCAATGGCAGACTTTTTCGATGCCGAATATTGAGTTGGGGCAGCGTCGGCTTCAGCTTAGCCACGTCGAGTACTTGGATAATCATATTTTAGTAGCTGGCTCCGCAATAGATTTTAGCCGCGGAGATAAACAGAATGCCTCAATGTGGCTAACCAAACTCAATTACAAAGGCGAAATGCTCTGGTCTAGGACCTTTGAACATGATGGCGAAGTAGGATCTTTTAGGTATTTAGCCGAAAACAATAAGGGGAATACCATAGCGGGGGCTATGAGATTACAGGAAGCATTTGGCGCAGAAGTAGAAACTTATTTCGTAACTTTATCCAGTGAGGGAGTATTGCTTACCAAAACCTTTTTGGGAGACGACACAATTAGCGATATTGAGTTCTTTGATGACGGGACAGTATTAATTACCGGTGAACGAGAACTTAACGTTAAGAAGTACCGCTCAGGGCGTTCATATGCCAGCAGCTTTTCCTATGTTGAGCGGAAGAAATTGGAGAGTGGCAGTAAATAACAGAATGATAGCTAGGAGCAACTCATGAAACTTAGAGCCTTACTTTCGGGACTATTATCTTTACTCATTTCAGGCTGTTTTGGGAGCGATATTGGCCCTTCAGAAGAAGCCATTAAGGTGACTATGTCATCTGATCTAAAAAGTGGCATCGTTGTATCTGAAATTAATAAAATTGCCGAGACTAACCTTGGAACTGATGTTTATCCAGAAGTTCAGGCTCGCAGCGAAGTAACGTTAAAAGCCACTGAAGACCTTTACGCGCAGGTAGATAGGGTTGGTGGTGCTGGCGTTGATTTTAAACCTGTAATGGAACTCACTCACAAAGCAGGAAAGCAAGTATCAGGCTCGGTTGTCACGAGGGCCAAGCGTAATGAAAAAGGGGTTTGGGATATCACGTTCGAGAAGGTTGAAATCCCGGAACTTCGCGGGCGAACTTTATCAGGACTAAACGATAACTCTTACCTGATTAAAGGATCTGACGAGTTAGCTGCATATGTTGCCAAAATAAATGACGCCATCGAAAAACAAGAGGCAGCCAGAGAGAAACGAGAGAAAGAGCGCCTTGCACGATTAGAAAAAGAGCGGAAAGAGAAGTTAGAGCTCGAGAAGGAACTGCGAAAGTCACTAACCGGGACATGGGACACTTCAGTACCATTCCAATGGGATGGAAAGATCTATTCACGTTGGGGGATTTCTTTTGGCTATAAAGTTGTCATTCCGGACACTGACGACTTAACTGGTGTTGCAAAGGTAACTGTATATACGCGCGACTATCCTAAAGACTTGTATAGCGAGTCGACGTTTGAGGCAGTTTATGAAGTAACCTCAAACTTGCCAGGCTTCGTGTTAAAAGAGCCTGAAAATAAGGGATTAGACTTTACAAAAACGCTAGTCACATGGGGATATGATTCGGGCGATACTATTAACTTTACTAAAGAAGGTAATACCTTAGAGGGTTGGAGACGCGGCCGCGGCTACTACGTATTAAAACGACAGTAAAGATTTAAGAACTCATGTAGTGAATGTTTGCGGGGCTTTACGTGATTTTAACGACATATTCAAAACGAGGTATAATTTGCCCGCAGGGAGCGCGTTCATGATCAAACAAAGAAAGTACAGATGAGAGTGTCAACGCGAAGTCAGCTAGTACAGTTTAATGCAATTATATCGATGTTAGATAGGGGACGAGAGCGTCCCCTTTTATTTTTTGTTTTATTCAGCTTCCAACTCGTTTAACTCTACTTGAATTGCTGCAAGTAGATTTTCTCTTGTTCGTTTCCGCCGGATGGCTTATGAGTACAGGCTATGATTGTTTACAGCCGCGTGATTCAATAAAATCCTGCAGGTTACTACAGTGAGAGTTGAGTATTTTTTTAATTTTTTCTTCGATGCTTTCTTTAAACTCTTCTGTATCGCTTTCATCCATCCATTGCTCAATATCATCTAACGCCACTATAGACGTTTTGGAGATGTGATTGTATTGCTTACCACCCGAGTCTTTGTAGTTAGAGCTTTTATTACATAAAAACTTGATAAGATCATCTCGGGATGTCCGTTCAATCGGGCCTATTACAAGATCAACTTGTAACTCATTATTGGCAAAACCCCATTCGAAAAGAATACCTTTTCTAGAGCTTGTCCAGGTGACACCATCCGCAATTTCAGGCACGGAATTTACCCATCTAACATCTGCAAACCTTGGAATCCCATTTAGCAGGTTATCAGTCTTAACTAATCCCTTATTTTCCAAATTTTGTAATGAAGAAATAACAGCTTGTTTTAGCAGATCTCTGGGCGAATTTGCATGACTAACTATTAAATCGATTGCATCTCGGTGCTCTCGATATATTTTTCGGCAAAGATCGGCAACTTTGGAATCTTCTAGCACGTGAGTCTCCAAATAATCGTTGTAGTCAAGTAATGCGTTTAGAGTTCTATCCTGAATGGTTTCGACTCTAGTAAAACTATCAATCAACTCATAAATTTTCCTGTACGAGATTGATTGCCATTCTTCATCTGTCGGCTTGTCGCCTGCGGGAGTCAAATACAGGTAATACCTTTCTATATCTGGAAAATTAGTCTCTGCTTTGGCTCGATAATTTTCTAACTGGTTCTTACTGAGCTGAGCTCCAACTTTATTCTCTATTATGACAAGCCACTTATCGGGAAAGTGCAGCATGAGGTCATATCGATGTTTTTCTCGGAAAACACGTACCTCGTCTAAGTTGTCGAGCCTTATATTGACTGGATTTAAGTGCTTTGAAAAAGTGTGCTTGTCAGACGATGACAACGTCGAGGTTAAAAACTTTCGTAAAAAGCGGTCTTGTAAACCATGAGGTTTGGTTGGATCTAATAGAAAAGCAAGGAAGTCGGAGTGACGTAGTTCTTGTCGGCGCGTTCCCAGAGCATCAAAAATATTAAATTGCGCTTCTCGCTTTGTTATCTCTTGATATTCAGTGCTATCTAAAAGATTAGTTAGCCGCTCAACTTTATCCATATTCTCCATAAGATGCTCCTTGCTAATACTTTATACATGAAACTGTCATCCGTAAATTGCAGTTATTATGCCACGGTTTACATTGATGTCACGGGTACAATCTTAAACGCGTGATGCGACAGTTTGAGTCGTTAGAAGAGGTTGTCGGAAAGGTTGCCTTTCGACACCTGTCAGGTGTTGTCACGCAAGTTAAGGGTAGGGTGATGATTAAGCGTTTAACTTGATGTCATTGGTTATGCTTGCTGCCACCTAAGCGGTTATGTGGTTTGAGTCACTTAATTCGTTGCTCTCATGTGTATCGTCAATAACCTGCCGTTTGGTCTCGCCCACGTATTTCCGGTGTGGGTGAGGGCTGATACCCAATAGGTTCGAGTTGATGACACGATGAATGATACCTGCTTCTTGCCGTTGAATAGCCTCAAGCAGCTCAGGCCGGACTGTTTTTGGCATGTTTTGCCCTTGAGCTCTGAGGTAGACCGTTATTAGCTTGCCGATAAATAGCGCCAGCTCTTTGTTATCGTCGTCGCTATCGCTTGATACAAAGTAAGCTATCTCCCTTGCAGTCGATGCAATGTGAAGAGCAGGGTCGCAGGCATGAGCAGCGACCTTAAAACTACTAATGACGATTGGCAGCATGTATTGCCGAAGCTTTCGGTCGTTCGTCTCGCTCCATTGGTTGATAGGTATTGTTGCCAGTATTGAGTCGAGCAGCTCAAATGTTACTGGTGGCATGTTTAACCATTGTTTAAACTGCTCCTCGTCGTATACCTCGTGCATTTGAACAACGTTAGTGCGGCCCGTTAATGGGTCACGCTGATTTACCGTGCAAATACCCAATTTACGGACGGTATCGCTATATCCTGTTGTAAAATCAAACCGCATGACGTGATTCCTCCCAATCAGCTCCACGAACTTCGCGGACCTGCTGTAAAATCCATTCATCAATCTCTGATTCAATCCAAGCCGCTGACCGGCCTGCCAGGATAATTGATTTAGGAAAGCTATCTTCCTGCATCAGACGGTAGATGGTGGAACGGCTTAGACCAACTTTGGCTTTGACTTCGTTTAATCGTATTAATCGCATGAGTTTTCTCCCGATTTTGGTTTCTCTCATGGGATGAGTTGATCCTGTAAGAAATAACCATGGACTGAGATTCCAATCGATTTCAGGCCTATATCACGCACGTGCATTGAAGAATTAAAAACATGGAGACACAAAATGCACGAGCAAAATGCCGAGTATGTAACGAATGAGCCGATGACTGAGCGCGATGTGCTGAATAAAGCGTCTGAGATCCTGGAGACGAAGTTTTTGAAGGGGGAGGGCTTTACCAGCCCGTCTGCGGCAAAAGACTTCTTGAGATACAAGCTGGCGCATCAAAAGCGCGAAGTATTCGCTGTGATGCTGATGGACTCACAGCATCGCTTAATCGAATACAAGGAACTGTTCTTCGGGACCATTAACGCAGCGCCGGTGTATCCCCGTGAAGTCATGGAAGAAGTGCTTCAGAAAAATTCTGCAGCCATCATCTTGGCGCACAACCATCCTTCGGGTATGACTGAGCCATCGGAAGCTGACAAGCGTGTAACGACGCGTATCAAGGACGCGCTCAATCACATAGACGTCCCCGTGCTTGACCACATTGTAGTAGGCCAAGACACGGTTTCGTTTGCTGAAAGGGGGTTGTTGTAGTTGTAATGCCGCTAAGCGCGTAGAAGAGGTTTTCCCTGGGCCTTTTCTACGTTGCTTAATGGCTTATGCTGGCGCTTTATTTTTTGCATTACTGCTGTAAAACGACTGGTGTCGTCCCTGATACTTGGTTGTCGCTTCTTTGCACAGATAACTGATACGCTTAAACACCACCTCGTGTTGCTTATTAAGGCAGGTTAACGGTCCTACCAATGAATAACTGACGGGATTTGAAGCATGTAGTAACGCCGCTGTTGAATCAGTGGATATCCCGTGTACTTTCAACCAAGCATGACGAATGATTCTACCGAGCTGAGTCCTGTCCTCATGGCTTAAGTTACCGACATTGTAAAAGGTATCCTTGTTGAGGAACAAAACGACGTGGTAATGCTCTAGCGGGCTCTCAATGGTTTGCTCTACCTTGGCGACATACTCGATTTGCGTATGGTGTATCCGTTTCTTTTCCCGTTGCTGCTTCAGTTGATAACTTTTGATGCCTCGTTTGATGTTCTCAATGAACTCCGTTATTGGATTCCGAACCAAGCTATGCTGACTGTAAAAAGGTAAGTGCAAGTCAAAACACACCACTAGTGTTCGAGGATGATTGTAAAAGCTCCTTTGGAACACCTCGTACAACTTATCCAGGTACTGCTCAATGTAAGGAGCATTCTGCTTCCACATATCGAAGCCTTTATATCGGGGGCCGTAGCAAGGGATGTGGTTAGGGTTGTATTTACTGCGTTTGGGTTGATTCATTTTGACCTCCTAGATCGTTGTTGAGTCATAGGAGATCTGATCCTGTAACTTTTAACCATGAGTCAGACGGTAAGCTTTGGGGCTTACCTCATCACTGGCTAAGTATTGGTTACTAGACGTACCAATGAATGATGTAAACAGTGGTAGTAGTAATTGTTGTATATATTACTATTACCGACAAACCACACGTATAGCTCCGCCTAGTTTCCAACCGTAAATCTTCATTTAACTTTATTATTTTTTATGATCTTATTGTGTGATAGTTTATGATTTTCGTGTACCTATGGCTGCACAAAAGCATTGATAATAGTGATTATAAGACTTAATAAAAAACTTGTTTGCAACAAGTTGTTAATGTTGTTGAAAACTTTTAAATTCTCTATAAATGAATTTTTTATTGACCTTTTTCTAAGGGAGTAGACTGGACTAATGAAGGAAGATGTACATGGTGATGAAGTACCTGAGTGGATCAAAAAGCTTGACCCCAAAAAGGACCAGGATGGTGCCTGGTTGGTTCGGTACTTAACTAGTAGGAATATATCGATTCACAGGAATTCAGGAGAGGACACTCGGGAAGCAGCTAAACGGATTGTCATTAAGTTTTATCAGCAGGCTGACCCAATACATTATCAGCTTCTCAGAAATCTTTCTGAGTCCTACCGGCAAAGGCAAAAGAGACGCGATAAAAGAGAGTATGTTGATAGGACTTACCGCTTATCAAAATCTGCGGTCGACAAGTTAGATGGCTTAGCAGCTAAGCTTGAGGTTCCAAAAGAGAAGATAGTAGAGGCCTTGATTGAGGAACAAGCTAATGTCGACTCTCTTTATGACCTTTCTGATAAAAAGGGGGCTAAGCTGACCTCAGAGCAAATAGCCCGCTCATATGCGAAGTTCAATCGAGTAGGGGATTTAATCTTTGGCACACGAGCATTTCCTAACGAAGAACAGCTGGTTCAGCGTATAAAAGCTATCGTTAAGAAGCTAAACATTTCAATTGCAAGAAGAAGAGACAGTAAACCAATTCTTACGACTCATGAGTTTGTCCGAGTCATGGAGAAAGAAGGGGTATTATACGACGTTGGAAAGTCTGTCGCTAACACAGATAGTTTTGAACGTTTAAAAGACCCGATATCAGACACTAGACTAGGTGATTACTCTGATGATTTGATGATAGAAGACTTCATTTACTTGAGTGAGACGATTGAGTCCCGATTGAGACAATACAGAAGTGCTGTATATAAGCATGATGATATCAGATCAGAGGAGCTGCTGATTGGTAAGCTGGTCGACGATGCATACAGTTGGTATCGTGAAAACGTGGAGGCGAAAAGCCTAAGACAAGAGTGTGATCATTTGAGAAGGCAAGTGAACTCTCACAGGAGCGAACTGGCTAAGCAAGTTAAAGATATTGAGTTTGATGATGAGCGGTTTTCTGAGATAGTGAAACTGTGTGAGAATCTTCAGTCTATGGTCATAAAGCTCTTTGAAGAATATGATTTAGAAAAGCTTAATCACTACCTTGATGTAGAGGGGCTAAAAGGTAATGCGCCGAGTCGCCGACCAAATAGGTTCCAAGATATTGAAAGGATGAGATCAATCAAAAAATTCCGAGAAACAGTTGCCCTGGCAATAACGGGAAACGTCGAACCTGACTCTGTTTTAGATCATGAGTTTCAGTGGATAAGCGAAAGATGATTTACGTTTGATGAAAATAGTATTTGCTGGCTAGGGCTTAGAATAGATTTTAGTATTCCAGATTGTATTCCAAAATATTTAGCTTTATTAAAATATTTAATATTATCAAGTCATTAAGTCTAAAACAAAACTCCCGCCAGCTCCACCAATTCCAAATAAAAAGCCGCTCATTTGAGCGGCTTTTTTGTGCCTGCTATTATCGCAGTCGAAGTTCCTGATACAACAGAGGAGCCATGAACATGGCCTGGATATACCTAGTAATAGCCGGACTGCTCGAAATAGGCTGGCCTGTTGGTTTAAAAGTATCGCAGGAACCGGAGACTCGCTGGCTCGGCATCGGCATTGCTATTATTTTTATGCTGTTTAGCGGCGTGATGCTCTGGTTAGCCCAACGCGAAATACCAATCGGTACTGCTTACGCAGTATGGACGGGCATTGGCGCTGCCGGCACCTTTCTGGTCGGCGTGCTTTGCTTCGGTGACCCTTCCTCCTTAGCTCGCTACGCAGGCGTAGCTCTGATAGTTGCTGGTGTTATCGTCCTTAAACTTGCCAGCTAAACTTTATATATAACCTGCTGAATTTGAATCATAACAGTACCTGCTTTAGTCTAAAGCTTTGAGATATAACAATTACTTAACAGCAGGGATGGTTTAGAAAAATGTATTTTGTGAATATCAATTCTTTAAAGGAACAACACACCTCGGGTCAGTATCAGGAAAAGGATAGTCTTGTATATGCCATTGCAAGTGTCGTATTAACTTATTTGGGAGTTCTGTTAGTTACATATCCAGAATCTATATGGCTCAACGTTCAAATGGCAGTAGAGGCTGCGCTTTTCTTAGTGATGTTTGTAACGGCGTATAGGTCGAATGGTGGTAATGAGGGAAGTCGTTTTCTAGATAAGTTTCTTTCAATAGGCTGGGTGGTTGGTATACGGCTAATACCCTTAGCCATTATTCTGGGTGTGGTTAGTTTATATGGTGATGCCACTTATTACGGTAAAGAAACCGACCACGTTGGCCCATATTCGTTAGTAACAATGTTAATTTTTTACTTGTTCTTTATCTGGCGTTTGTCCAAGCATATTCGGGATATCCGAAATTAGTCCGTTAGTTATGATCCAATACCCCCCCATAAGAACTACAATTGAACACACACTCTAGTTAAAGGACTACCAACATGACTGAGAAGATTAAAGCGCTACGGCTCAAAAAACCGTTTGGCCTGGATAATATTCAAGTAACCGAAATGGAAGACCCTGGCCAGCCCGGGCCGGGAGAAATTCGCGTTAAAGTTAAAGCCAGCTCGCTTAATTTCCATGATTACGGGGTTGCGGCCGGCTTTATTCCAACAGAGGACGGGCGCATTCCTATGTCTGACGGAGCCGGCGTTGTGGAAGCTGTTGGTGATGGTGTGGAAGAGTTTGAAGTAGGGGACAATGTTGTTTCAACCTTTTTCCCTTTTTGGCAAAGCGGACCGGCGCCAGTGGGCGACTTCCGCAATACGCCGGGCGATGGCATTGATGGTTATGCGAGGGAAGTTGTGGTGCGTCCCACTCAGTTCTTCACGCATCAGCCTAAAAACTACAGTCATGCGGAATCCGCTACCCTGACCACGGCTGGCCTGACTGCGTGGCGAGCTTTGGTGGTAGACGGTGGTATTAAGCCGGGTAACTCAGTGCTGGTACTGGGCAGTGGCGGCGTGTCCGTATTTGCCTGCCAGTTAGCGAAGAGCCTGGGAGCAACCGTATTTGCGACATCGTCGTCTAATGACAAGCTTAAGCAGTATAAAGAGCTTGGAGCGGATCATCTGATTAACTACAAAGAAGATCCGGAATGGGGCAAGACGGTTCGTAAATTAACCGGTGGCCGGGGTGTCGACCATGTGATTGAAGTGGGCGGTCCTGGCACCTTGCCGCAGTCTATTAATGCGGTCGCTATTGCGGGTCATATTGCACTCATTGGTGTGTTGACCGGAAGCGAAGGGCAAGTTCCAACCGCTAAATTAATGGCTAAGCAGGCGCGTTTGCAAGGGCTCATTGTTGGCAGTCGCGATAATCAAAAGGATTTTGTGCGCGCCTTAGATGCTAATGGCATTAAACCGGTCATTGATAAAACCTTTGCGCTGGAAGATTTGGCTGACGCTTTTCGTTATGAGGAGTCGGGCAAACACTTCGGTAAAATTTGCGTAGAATTTTAAGTTGAAGTTCAGCGAGTCCAGAAAGATTCAACCGATAAACGGGAACAATATATTATGAAAGCACTGTTTAGCCTGATGTTATGGTTGAGTCTTTGTGGGACTCTGGCGGCGGCCGAGTATTCAATAGAGAAGGTTAAGGGCAATGTCTATCGGTTTTCTGCAGGAAATTACCATTCGGTGTTTATGGTAACGGAACAGGGAATTTTTGTCGCCGACCCAATTAATCCGGATGCCGCCAGTTACCTTAAGAAGGAACTCTCCGAGCGTTTTGAGCAACCAATACGCTACTTAGCTTATAGCCATAACCATGTGGACCATACATTGGGCGGTGAGGTAATAGCGACGAGTAATGTGGACGTAATTGCGCACGATTCTGCCGATAAAGATTTACGTTGGACAAAGACGCCAACCGCATTGCCTACCCTGACATTTACTGACGAATTGAACGTTAAGCTGGGCAAAAGCACCGTGGAAATGACGTATTATGGCCCTAATAATGGCAGAGGGTCGGTCAGCATGCGCTTTATGCCCAGCAATGTACTTTTCGTGGCGGACTGGATTGTATTGGGCCGTATGCCTTATAAGACGCTTCCCGGATACGATATTCACGGAATGATACACTCGACGCAGAAAGTGTTAGAGGAGCAGCCGTTCGAGGTGTTCGTTGGGGCTCATGCTGAAATGGGTGATAGAGAAGACGTAGAACAGTATTTGAGTTACCTGGAAGCACTCTATTCAGAAGTTCGTGATGGTATGCTGGCTGGAAAAAGCCTGGAAACTCTGCAGCAGGAAATTAAACTCAATGAGTTTTCTGATTTAAAAATGTATGAAGAGTGGTTACCTCTGAATATTAAAGGCGTTTATGACACGCTCAATGACCAGTCTTATTTTGATCGTCGATAGTGAGAGAATGAGTGAGGTAAATTGATGAACGGAGCCGATAACAAACTCTTTTTAGTGTACATTGGCGGCACAGCGCAGGGAGCTAATATCGAGCTACACGATATCCGCTTTGTTGTCGGTAAGAAGATGGAAGACACGTATGAGGCTATCCGCCGGCAATGGTTTGGTACTCAAAAAGGTTTGCATCTCGACAGCTTCGTACAGTTACATCATGTCGACGGTTATCGTATTCATCTGGCGTCAGAACCACCTGAGCAACGCGCCAATAAACAACTGTATTTTGTGAACTTCGGTGGCTACTTCACCAATAAACTGGCTGAGTATCACGACTTTACTGTGGTCGTGGCTGACTCGCCTGAGGCCGCTAAAAGACAGGCTCGCGCGCAGGTCTCTCAAGCTGGCTTAGCCGGGGCAGAGTTAATCCATAAAGATGATTTACTGACTGTCGATGACTGCCTTTGCGTTGACCTTGTCGACAATCATTTTGTCACTCTCGAGTTTGACGGCGAGCAACAGGCGCTGATCCCAGACTGGAAAGGCTATCAGCCCCTGCCTTGATTTTTTGTATTATATATTAAATTGCGGTGCTTAATCCTCGGTTTTGCCCATCCTTGTTATTTTAATCCTCATAAAGTAAGTTTTTAAATGTGTTGATTAAATGTCGGAACTTAGAACCCAAGGAGGGAAAATGTTAAAAACAATAAAACACACCGCTATTCTTAGTCTGTTCACTGTAGCTGGTTTTACAGGTATGCCCGTGCAGGCGGGGCTTGATGTTGAGTTAATAAAGACGAGTGACTGCTTCAGTGGAACTTTTGCTAGTTATGATCGCTGGATAAAGAAACTTACTGAAAAGGTTTCTGATAAGCCCGGCTCTGAACAGCGACTAAAGAATATGAAAGAACTTTTTAAAAAAGAGGATTTTGAAAACTACCGAGAAAACATTAAATGCAAAAATATAGTTTATAAAGTTAATGATGCGGTAGTCACTGGCTATTATGTTGCCCCTAAAGGCCAATCCAATTTGCCAGTGATCATCAATAATAGAGGTGGTAATGGTCGTTATGGTGCCTGGGTGTTTGGTAATGTGTACCTTCAGCTTTTTGATTTAGCCAAAAATGAGAATGTGGCTATTTTTGCTTCTAACTACCGTGGCATCTATCCTAAACTGCCGGGTAAAGATGAGTTTGGTGGGGCGGATGTGAATGACGTCGTGGCTTTACCATTGTTGTTTAAACACTTCCCTAATGTTAATCCGGAAAAGGTAGGAGTATATGGTGCCAGTCGCGGCGGCATGCAATCGCTGTTGGCAGTAAAGAACGGGTTAGACGTTGATGCAATAGTTCTTTTTGCGGGCCAATACGACTTACTCGAGGGGCAAAAGCATCGACCTGAAATGGAGCGAGTGCATAAAGCGCGTATCCCGAACTATGAAAAAAATAGAGAAGAAGAGCTGAGAAAGCGCTCGGCTATGTTCTGGATGGATGAAATTGATAATGACATTCCTATTCTGTTGATACACGGGGATGATGATAAACGCGTTTCAGTGGATTCCAGTATTGGTCTGGATAAAATTCTTGAGGAAAAAGGCTTTACACATAAGCTCTCGATATATGAAGGGGGAGGGCATAGGTATGGTGAGAACGCAGAAGCAATAAGAAGCGAAATGATGTCCTGGTTTAAAACACATTGGGAATAACGTTTAGCGTTAGGAGCTGCTAGCGGCCAGGCAAGCCTTGTTTGGCCGCTTTACGACGCCGCCATTTCTATTAGTACGTTAAAAAGTTAAAACCGAGTTTCTCAACTCCGCATAAGTTGCTATGCTTAAAACAGTCCGTAAAAAGTCTTTTTAAGGTTTGCTATGAAAACTGAAACCGTCACGTATTTAAAAGAAAACGCCAATTCACTTGAGTTACAAGAAGACCTATTGGTTACAAAAAAGGGTAAGCCGGCTTATGTGGTGCAGTCCTATTCAGACTATGAGTTTCAGCAAGAAACCCTGGCTTTTCTAAAACTTATTAAGTTGTCGGAGAAGTCTTTAAGCGATGAGGTATTGAGCCTTGACGACGCCTTCGAATAGAAATTATGTGGTGGTTGCTTCGCCCGTATTTAGGTTATCTCTACAACGCTTTAAAGCCTTTTTGACCAGAAAACACTCCCAATCTGTTGCCCTTAATACGGTAATGACAATAAAGTCTCGCATTCAGGAAAGGTTGCCTGTAAATCCTGAAATAGCACCGATAAGTGAGCGTTTGTTTGACTTAGGGTTAACGGACTATAGGCAATGGTTAATTGATGAGCATAACCTGATTATTTACAAGGTTAATCAATCTGATTCGAGAGTTGAGTTGTTGCTGGTTATGGACTCTCGACAAAGTACGCGTAAGCTTCTTTTTGAAATGAATTTACTTGTGTGAAAAAGAGTTGCGTCGTAGTGATTACTGCACAACCGGAATATAAAGTCGGTTTGTCACAACACTATCGTCACTTACAACAACCTGAAATAAATCACCATACTCGTCTTCTTCAAGTGCTTTAGCGGTTCCGCCAGCGGCTTTGATAAGCTCCGACACGGTATTGCTGTGGCCAACAATAAGAGCGTTTTTCTTCAGTCCCTTTATGCTCGTCATGATTCCTTTAAAGTCTTTAGAAGGATAGTTTTCTACCGGTAAACCAAGGTAGTTAGCGAGTGACTCAGCCGTCTGTTGAGTGCGTTTAAATTGGGTAGAAAATATTGCTTCAATATTGCTGTTTTTTAAAACTTGCGCGAGCACTTGTGCACGCTGTTTGCCGACAAGGCTGAGTTCGGGATCCGTTTTGTCGTCTGCTTTTTCCATATGACGAGTAAAATACAGGGTATAGGTGTCCGCTAATGCCAGACTGGGAAACAGACCAATAAAGATTATAATAAAAAAGAGGCTGCGCATAAGTTGTCAGGGTATTATCGGTGGTTAGTTTATAACGGTAAAACATACCTTTATCGTCAGCTGCCGACAAGTGCTGTCGTTTTCTCAAACAAATGAGCAATCAGGACATAAAATGGAAGCACAACGAATTCTGGATTTTTGGTTTAAAGAACTAACGCCAAAACAATGGTTTGTTAAAAGTAATGAACTGGACAACACCATTAAAGAGCGATTTTCTCCCACGTTAGAAGCGGCTGCCAACGGCGAGTGCTGGCAGTGGCGAAATGAAGCGAAAGGGCGCTTGGCCGAAATTGTTGTGTTGGATCAGTTCTCGCGCAACATTTATCGTAATACACCAAGTGCTTTCGCGCAGGACAACGTTGCTTTGGTGTTAGCGCAGGAAGCGATAGAGAAGGGCGCGGACAAACTGCTGGAGAGCGATGAAAAAGCGTTTTTGTACATGCCTTATATGCATAGCGAATCAAAATTAATTCATGAACAAGCAATGCGGCTTTTTGACCAGCCTGGCCTTGAAAACAATTATCAATTTGAAATTCGACACAAAGAGATCATTGATCAGTTTGGTCGCTACCCGCATCGAAACGCGATATTAAACCGTGAATCTACCCCGGAAGAGGAAGCTTTCCTTAAACAGCCGGGGTCCAGTTTTTAGTGTTAACTTGCGCTACCGCAAGTACCGTTATTTTATATTTTCATGTAATTGTGAAAGGGAACTGATTGTAATCGTTGGCTCAATTCCCCACGGGTCAAACTGAGCGTCTCTCGAACGTTTGACCCAGGCGGTTTTCCAGCCTGCGGCATGAGCACCAATAATATCGAAGCTGTTACTGGATACTAGCCAGGTTGATTCAGCCTTACCGCCACTTCTATTGAGAAAGTGCTGGTACACCTGTGGGCTAGGTTTAAAGCTCTTAATGTCGTTGCAGCTAACCATATCTTTGAAGTAACTGGTTAATTCGGCCTGAGCCAATAAGCCGGCGACTGCATCCGGACTGCCGTTGGAAAATGCAAAACACTGTACGCCCGCTAAGTTGAGCTTACTGAGTGCACTTTTAGCATCGTCGAACGCTGGCAGACTTCTGTAGAGTTCTAGCAGTTTTTCTTGTTGTTCTTCATTTAAAGCCGAGCCGTATTCGTTATTAGTGAACGTGAGTGCGTCTTTAGTGCAGGTAGAGAAGTCCTGGTACTGCTGCATGAGCCCACGTCGAAACGAATACTCCAATTGCTTATCACGCCAACGGTTTGAGAACTTCAGCGCTTTTTCGTCATCAAGATATGAACTCAGCAATGAGACCACGCCCTGAGTGTCGATGAGTGTTCCGTAAACGTCAAAAGCCAATGTCGTCAAAGTAAACTCCAGATACTGTTGTAGTTGTTGTTCCTTATACGAAATTATCCGAGATTTAGTTTGCCTATAAACTGATAATGCGAATTATTGTTATTTGTATTTACATTTAGAGAAAGCATCGGTAGCATACTGAGCCGCTTAGCCAACTTAATTAAGGACAATCAGAAATGGATAAACTCGTACCTAGCTCGCTTGCATTGTTAATTGCCTCGACTCTTGGAAGCAGCGCTTTAGCCAATGAAGACGTATTGCCTGATGGTATGGAACGCATTGTTGTGACCGCGGCTGGTTTTGAGCAAAAGCTCACTGAAGCGCCTGCCAGTATCTCGGTTATTACAAACGAAGAGATACGGTCGCGTTCTTTTACCTCGTTGCTAGATGCCGTCAAATATCAAGAGGGTATCGATATTGGAACCTCGCGTGATAAAACCGGTCAGGGCAGTATTAGCATGCGCGGCTTAACGGGCGACTACACTCTTATTCTGGTTGATGGTATTCGGCAGAATAACCACGGCGATATTTACCCAAATAATTTTGGCGGTAATGCGTTCAATCATATCCCACCACTGGAAACCATCGATCGCATTGAAGTGATCCGCGGCCCGGCTTCAACTCTGTATGGTGCAGATGCACTCGGTGGGGTCATTAACGTGATCACTAAAAAGCATACGGAAGACTGGTCTGGCGCGGTAACCTTCGGTCGCAGCCTGCAAACCAACGATAACTTTGGTGACGATTTCACCACCGACTTTAGCGCGACAGGCCCATTGATTGAGAATGTTTTAAGCCTGGGTGTGCGTGCCAGTTTGTATGATCAGCAAGCGTCCTCTCCTGAGTTTGAACCAGCGGTTGACCCTAACGGTACAGTGCATGTTAGAGAGCTTGGGTTCGGTAGCGGCGGACGGACTGTTGATAATAAAGACGAGCATTATGGTTTCTCTGTCTCTTACACGCCGGCAAAAGGCCATAACATCAAATTTGATTACGACGACTCGCACCAGTCGTACGACAACACACCGTCCTACGACGTAGAAACCGATACTATTACGTATCCTCTGGGAACCAAGGACAGCATTGAATCAATTTGGCAGGCACGTGGCGGGCAAGTCAACCCACGGGCAGGTTATGCCGCCGATCAAACTTTTGATCGCACCTGGTGGTCAATTGCGCATGACGCTGACTGGTCCTTTGGTTCAAGCATGGTCTCTCTGTCTTATGTTGATACTGAAAATAATGGCAGAACACTGCCGTTGAGCGTCGACGAGCGCTTATTACTGCAGGAAATGTACGATGGCACAGGGGAATATGCCGGTCTTTCTGAGGACGAGCGTCGCTCAATTGCTGAAGCAACGTTTTTACCACGACCCGATCGTCCGTTAGACAGCAGTCAATACACGGTTGATGCGCGACTGGATATCCCTTTTTCTGGTTTGGCCGGGCATCATAATTTGGTTATTGGTGGTCAGCTTATTGATGGTGAACTACAGGACGGTGTCTTTGGTCTGGAAGACGGGAATGCCGGGGCTATTCAAGAGCAGAAAATGTATTCATTATTTGTCGAAGATAACTGGATGCCAATTGCTGACTTCACTCTGACCGGGGGAGTCCGCTATGACAAGCACGATGTCTTCGGTAGTCAGGTATCACCGCGTCTTTATGCGGTTTATAACCTAAGTGCTGCGTGGACCGTTAAAGGAGGAGTGAGTACCGGCTATAAGACACCAAAAACGACCGATTTGTATGATGGAATTGTTGGCTTTGGCGGACAGGGCACCATGCCATTTGCCGGTAACCCTGAGTTGCAGCCTGAAACCAGTGTTAACTCAGAAATTGCGCTTTACTGGAACTCAATGAATGGTGACCATAACTTTAATGTCACCTATTTTAATACGCGCTTCGACGACAAAATTGCACGAGGCGATACGATTTTAAGTTGTGAACTTACCGATGGTGTTCGTCCTTGTGTTAATTTAGGCGAGTACGATCAATTGGGTTATGACTCTTACAGCCAGAATATCAATATTGATGAAGTGGATGTGCAAGGGGTCGAACTGGCTGCTCAATATGCTATCAGCACGAACTGGTCAGTCCGTGGTAATTACACCTGGACCGACAGCGAACAAAAAAGTGGCAGCCAAATCGGTTTACCGCTGACCAACACCGCAGAGCATATGGCCAACCTTTGGCTGAACTGGCAAGCGTCGGATGTTCTGACGGTCTACCTGCAAGGTGAGCTTCGCTCTGATCGTTACCGCGGTTATGACAGCAGCATTGATAAACAGCTTTATTTTGAAAACTACAGTCTGCTTAACTTAGGGGCGAATTATAAACTGACGGAATCGGTCGATTTAAATCTGCGTATTAACAATTTACTGGACCGTGACTTCACGACATATTCAACAACCTATACCGACTTAAACGGTGACGGCGAGTTTGAATACGTAACAGGTCGCGGCGCGGTAAGTGAGGTTGTTTTCACGGACGACTACAATGTGAAAGACAAAGCCAGAAACTTCTGGTTTGGTGTTACGGTAAGCTTCTAAGTTGTACTTGTGAGAAAAGGCACTGCGGTGCCTTTTCTTGTTAAATGTAAAGTAAAAAAATTGTTTGTCATCAAAGGGAATGGTAAACATAGGGTTAGCCTTGCCTGATAAATTCGATGGATTGAAGATATGGACGTCAAAACTTTCTTGAAAGAGTTTTGGTTATTCGGTGTAAAGCAAGCTTACGCTTGTTTGTTTGGTGGTTTTTTACTGGCGTTAATGTTGATTACCAAGTTTTGGTATCCGCTAGAGGCGTTGCACCGGTACGATTTTATCTTCCTGTCCGCCATTGGTTTCCAAATATTCCTCCTGGCTTTTCGCTTAGAAACGCGGCGTGAGTTTATTGTGATTTTCGTGTTTCATATCGTAGCAACGGTTATGGAATTATTTAAAACATCTGACTCGATAGGGGCCTGGGTTTATCCCGAAGAGTATGTTTTTGGTATTGCTAACGTACCTTTGTTTACTGGCTTTATGTACAGTGCGGTGGGAAGTTATATCGCACGAGTCTGGCGCATTTTTGAATTTGAGTATTCGTACTACCCTCCCAAAAGCGCTACGATATTATTAGTTGTTTTCGTTTATCTTAACTTCTTCAGTCATCACTATATTTGGGATATGCGCTGGGTATTACTGGCATTCACTGTTTTCCTGTTTTACAGAACCACTATTTATTACAAAGTCCACAAAACGCATCGCAGTATGCCGCTTCTATTGGGCTGGTTTTTAGTCGCACTATTTATTTGGTTTGCGGAGAATATTGGCACATACGCGAATGTCTGGATTTATCCGAATCAAACGGGGAAATGGGAAGTTGTTCCCTTAGCCAAGCTTAGCTCCTGGTTTCTGCTAATGTTGCTGAGTTTTGTTCTGGTCGCTTCAATTAACCGAATCAGACTTCGCGAACAAAGAACCCATTTAACAAGGAAAGCTGCATGAGAACGCTTTTACTATTATCTGCTTTCGTATTTAGTCATGTGACGGCAGCGGACACGCTGACGACCGAAAACTACATTGTTGAGGTTGAGAGTCGCTGTGCAGAAGGTTCAGTATCTTGTAATGATGTTCACTATACTGGCGTATCCAAAGTGTCAGGCAACCGTATTAATTTAGAAGGGAAAACGTGGCACACCAAATGCGCAGACGGCGTTACGCCTTGCCGCTTCCTCGGTTATCGTTTCGAAAATGGAAACACGACCTACATCGTACTCGAATCTGGTGTATTGCGAGTTGTTCAGGGAAAAGACCGTGTTCTCGTTGACGAAAAAGGGACATGGTCCTACTAAACCACTCCGAAGTAAGCCTTCCTACTGTAAAGAAATAGTTAAGATGACGGTCTTGCATTGAGCAAAAAATTGGTAGTGTTTATCATATGAGCTTCTTCATATTAGTTTATAAACTTTAAGGAAACTTATGTTAAGGCGTATATCAATTGTGGCTTTTTCAGCTCTTTTTGCTGTTGCTTGTTCTGAAAGTGGCCCACCAACGACCTTATCGTTTAAACCAGAGGATGGTGAAAAAAGGCGCTATCAAATGTATTCGGATACAAAGATCAGCGCTGAAAGTCGTTATGGTAACCGCTCTGAGCGTCTCGAAATGATGACGTTGATGGACTACGAAGTGTCCGAAAGCTCCAATATATACAGCATCCGGATGACCCCTTTATATATGCAGATGAAATTTCCTCAGGGCGGCTACCGCAGTTTCGAGAAGCCGAGCCGTGGAGGTCCTGACGATGACATTCGTGCCATGATGGAAGCGGGATTTACGGTCGATATCGATAAAGACAGCAATGAAATGCTGGACTTTATTGTGCATGAAGAGCCTGAAGATTTTCGCAGTAAAGGCTTTGACCCGGTCAAGGAAATACTCAATGACGAGTTTGGACGCCCCGGATTTGTATCTGGCCTGAAAATTAAAAAAGGTGCGGAACAAGTTATTGAAATGGAAAGTCCGCTTCCGGCTGTGACTGTGCGTATTGAAGACTTCACAAACAGTACTGTGACGTTATCGGCCTCCGGTGAAAATGACGAAGCCAAGGTGTTTGGCTACGTGGTAATGGAGCGCGAATCGGGCTGGACTGAACGCCTAACTATGGTCATTGATATGCCATTACCTAAAGAGGCCGCTGCATCAAGCGGCTCGATGAGAATGGTGACATCCATTTACCCGGAAGACTGGATGTTTGGTCAGGATTTGGAATTTTTACGTCGTGCAGATCCGATAAGTATGAGTAACACCGACTTTAGCGAAGAAGCACCTGATGATGACGCTACCGACGCAGAAGTGTTTGCAAACAACGCGGGCAAAATACTGTTTTATGATGGCCGAATGACATTGAGTTATTCGCACCCTGGTGTTGATTTTGAAAGGCTTGGCTCGATAAAAATAAAAGATGTTCAGGTTAAGGGAAAGGACGGAGAAACCCTCGACGTCGACATGCACTATAACGGGGCTCTGACTTATACCGCTATGACGAACAACAACGCGACGACGGTAACTGACCTCTACCCGCTGGGGTGGAAAAACGTGGTTGATGATCTCGAACAAATGGTTTCTGTTGAGGCAACGCTAGAACGTTATGTTGCGACGCATGAGGTTATTGATTTTCCAATTGATAAGGAAGGCTCGAGTATAGCGATGGAAGGAGCCAAAGCCACTCTGGTGCCTACCGGTGACGAGCGAGTGTTTGAACTTAAGCTGACTTCGACTGAAACGGCATACTTCAATACTCAGGTTAATGGCGTTAGTGGTGCGTCCCTCAAGTATGACAAAGACACGAAAGCACCGAGCTGGATTTCTGATGGAGAGAGCCGGGCATTAGCGGTAACCAAAGCCGGTAACTACCCCGTTACCCTACAGTTAACCTTTATGGATGAACTTCCCGATTCTATTGAACTTAAATTCAGCCATTTCACCGATGAAAAACTGTCTGAGAAAACCATTGTTTTTTATGACGAAGAAACCCTTAAGGGTGATACGACAATAGCACCAATTGACAATATTCCCTTGTTTAAATCGGAGCAAAATCGGGATTACTACGTCAATGATCAGGCACTTGAGTTTAACACGTCAACTCTGGACAAACTGGAACCAACAAGCTTTGGACGCCCCCAGTTGTATCTTACCTTAACGCCTGAACAAGCGAATGTGTGTCGCTTGCAGACAGATGTCGATGCCACAGAAAGTGGAGCTGAGCTGCGTATGAAGGAAAATAGAGACCCTAACCGGCGTTATGTTGATGCGAGCTTACAAATGCCACGCAAAGTGGTTTATCAGTTGATGACCGACGATGGGGTTCAACGATATTTTTATGACAAGACAGTGTCGTTAGAGCTTAGTTGTGATGGCAAGCCTGTTTGGCAGCCCCTCGATATTGCTTTAAATGAAAAAGACTGGATGGTGCCGGTTGAAGATCTGTTGGGTGAGAGCTGGGAAGAGAATCAGTCTGATATTCCTATGAGTGAGGTATTGAGAGAGTATCGGTTTTTGGATGCCAGTGGGCAGGCTTTAGCCGTTTTGCCAAAAGATGGTTCGCGTCATTCGGTTGATTACTTTGAAAGAAGTGTGAGTGAGTTTGTTTCGAATGATGGTCTGCTCCGCATAGGTGGACGAGTCGAAAGAATTGAGCAATTGGTCGTTGAAGGTGACCCTTTTACGAAAGAATGGTCACATCAATTACCGGCTATGCCTGACTTTGAATCTCTGCAGGAGGCAAACTGATGACTTTAGTGAAACGACTCTTAAATTTATTTTTAATCGCTTTAACACTGGTTTCATTTAATGCCTTGGCTAATACCGAGGGGCAAGATACCCAGGATGATAACTCTGCTGAGCCTTCAAAAGTAGAAACTGAAATCAAATGGCTGGATGACGAGTTGCAGCCAACAGATGATAAAAACGAAGCCGCTTACTTATTGGCCGAAGTTAACAAGGTTGATGACGGTTACCGCCTGGTCATTAAACACCTTGATGGCAGCCGATATTACGAAACTGGCTCTGACTCTCTGGAGTTCGACAAGGCAATAGCGATAGGGCCCTATAAAACCTACTTTAAGTCAGGTGGGGTTCATATGGAAGGTTATCGCGACAAAAATGGAGTGCAGCAGGGAACTACAGTTGTCTATGATAAAAACGGCAAGAAAAAGCGTGAGATGACCTACGAAGATGGTGAGCTCAATGGCACTTACAAAACCTACATGGCTAACGGCATATTACTGACCGAACAAGTGATGAAAGACGACGAGATAAATGGTCTGAAACGCGGTTATTTTAAGAATGGTCAGGTCATGTATGAGACGGAGTATAAAAACGGGGAAAAACATGGCAAAGAAGAACGCTGGGACCCCGAAGGTAAGCTGACAAAAGTATCTTATTTCAAAGAGGGTAAACGTGAAGGTGTATCGACCGACTATTTTAAGGATGGCTCAGTTAAAAAGACTCAGGAATATAAAGGGCGTAAGCGGGTTGGCGAAACGAAGCACTATTATGAGAGCGGTGATTTACGACGCTATGAAGAGCGTAATGATAAAGGTCAAGTCATAGCTCATCGTGCTTACGACAATAATGGCGTGCTAACCAGCTCGCGGGAACAGATTGAGACTGATAAAGGGTTAGTTGATGAACGGAAATGGTTCAACGAACAAGGGAAATTAACCCGGTTAACTCGCCAGGCGTTAGATAAGAAATGGCGCATGAGTGAGAGCTACGATGAAGATGGAAAGGTTCGGGATCGTCGCGAATTTAAAGGTTACGATCTTCATGGTCTTTATGTCTCTCGTTATGGAAATGGACTAGAGCGAGTTCGGTTCGTTGAAGGAAAGAGACACGGGTCCTATACCGTGACCAACAGTGAAGGTGAGGTTAAGTCACGGGGTGAGTATGACCATGGTAAAAAAGTGGGTGAGTGGGTCATTGATGATAGTTACGGTGTTCTAAAAGAACAGTATAACTCTGAAGGCAAACTCAATGGTGTACGTGAAAGCTACGATAATAAAGGTAACCTGCGACTGCGAGAGCATTATAAAAATGGTGTTCGAGATGGTGAATACCGTGAGTACTCAGACGGAGAGCTTGTCGTTAAAGGCGAGTATATTGATGGAAAACGCGAGGGTGAGTGGCATGAGTCACTTGGTTATGCGCCTTATAAAACTTATCAGGGCAGTTATGAGAGTAATGTGAAAGTAGGCGAGTGGCGTACATACTCGCCAGAGGGCTACTTGCGTCGTATTGAGTCATTTAGTGATGACGGTGTGCTGGAAGGTGTTATGGTTAGTTTCAGTGAGGAAGGTGCTCTGTATAGTATAAGCCAATACAAGAACGACCGTAGACATGGAAAAACCTGGTCATATACGTCAGGTCAACCCTTCTCAATTTCAGTTTACGAAAATGGCGAATTGAAAGAAGAATATTTTGAGGACGAATTTGAGTTAAGTGATTTTCCATAAAGCCAGAGGGTTGGCGGTGACGTTGTCCTTGCCAACCCTCTTCCCCTAATGGTGCAGGAGAGTGAGAGTTTAAGTCTGGGAACACCCGCTGCTTATGTTATTGGCAGTTAGCTCGACAATACGTTGTCGTGCTTCCGGAGAAGTCCAGGCATTATGCGGCGTCACAATTAGGTTCAAGGGTTCGTTGAGTGCATCAAGTAACGGATGACCGTCTTTAGGAGGTTCTTGTGGAAGCACATCGGTTGCGTAGCCGCCAATTTGGCCGTTACGTAACGCGTCCAGCACGTCGTGCTCGTTTGCAACACCGCCCCGGGCGTTATTAATGACTAAAGCGTGAGGCTGGCAATGCTTAAGATTCTCGCGGTTAAGTAAACTTTTTGTTTCGTTGTTTAACGGGCAATGGAAAGAAATAACGTCGGCCTCAGGCAATAATGCCTCAAAACTGGGGCGCGAGTCGTCGGTTTTTCCCGGACGGGCGGTAAAGGTCACGCGCATACCCAGAGCTTCAGCTTGTTTTTTTACCGCTTGCCCAAGTTCGCCTGAGCCGACAATAACCAGGTGTTTGCCCTCAAGTTGAAATGTTGGCGGGTCAAGCAGAGTAAACAACGGGGATTGTTGCCAGTCACCGGCTGCCATACGTTTTTGCATAACCGGCATTTTTGTCGCCAGCGACAGCATCATCATTAGCGTGTGTTGGACAACGCTTGGCGTACCATAGGCTTCAACATTTTTAACTGGAATGCCAAGCTTTTTGGCTGCCTCTAAGTCGATATTGTTCATGCCTGTAGCCAGTACACAGACTAGCTTTAACTTCTCTGTCCTCTCTAAAGAAGACCCCTTGAGCACAACTTTGTTGGTAATAACGATATCGGCATTTTGAATACGTTCATCGACTTGCTCAGGCGAAGTGAGAGGGTAACAGACGAGCTCGCTGACCTGATTTTCAATAGGGGATAAGTCAATGCCTTCACCTAAACTATCGCTATCTAAAATCACTGCTTTCATGGCACGGCTCCGTTAAATAAAGCAAATTTTTTAATGAATAACTCGTAGCTTATCACCAAAACCTAAAATATACAGTGGATGCTATATTTATAACAATTAGTTATTAGGATACTATTGGCGCGGCTTTTTGGGGTGCCTCACTGATAACCTCAGAATACCGTTGTTAGTATTTAATAATTAAGGAAAATAAATGTTTAAAATTGGAAAGTTGGTCGCGTTAGCCGTTGCGAGTTTCTATTTGTCGGGCTGTACTTCGACAATGAATGCGGAGCAAGCGGCCCCTGCTGTAAATACACCTAATGAACTTGAGTCGATTTCAATAGCTGTGGTTGATAAACGAGAGTACGTTTTGAATAACGATAAAGCGCCAAGCTTTGAAGGGTTGTTGCGTTCAAGCTTTGGGATCCCTTATTCTCAGTACACTTATAATCGGCAGCCTATGTCTGAATACTTAACTGACCGGTTAGTTGCAGGCTTTAAAAAGCAAGGCGTAAAAGCCGAGGCTTATCTGACATCTCACTCAATGAGTGTTAGCAGTATTAAAGAGGCACTGGCAAAGCAAGAGCGTCCTTCAGTTATTATTGCTCTGAATGAGTGGAAATACGACTACCACGCCTTTTCTGACAGCTCCTGGTACGACGTGGACGTGCTTGTTTTAGGAAAAAACGGCGAAGAGAAAACCAAGCGAAGCTTTAAAGGCGAGAATGATGTAGGCAACGGTCTTATCTCAAACGAAATGCAAACTATTTATAAGCACCGTTTTGAGTCAATTTTCTTAGACGATGCTATTCAGCAAGCCTTAATACAATAAGTTTTTTGGCACAAACGAGGAAGAAACATTGAGCTTTCTTCCTCAACTCAAACAAACTGCCTTTGGAAAGTTCGTAATTCATAGCAATACGTCCCTGATAGAGCAGTTCAGTTTCATATCCGCTAAATCGTCAGCCCGAGTCTTACCAAGTGTTAACAAGGCAATAGGCTGGTTATTTTGATGGGCTTGTCGGGCAAAACGGTAGCCTGAAAAAACCATAAGCGATGTTCCGATAGCGAGCAGAGCGTTACTCTCCTTTAATGCCTTTTGGGCCTCTTCGACGCGGAGGCGGGGAACATTATCGCCAAAGTAGACAACATCAGGTTTAAGAATGCCGCCACAGCTCATGCAACTGGCGACGTTGAATTTTTCAAAGTCAGCTTCTAAGTCTGCGTCTCCGTCCGGCGCGGCGACCGCTTCAAGGGCAGCAAAATCCGGGTTCATCTTCAGGCTGCGTTCATGCATGTCCAGTCTGGGACTAATCTGGCGGCAATTCATACAGACCATGTCGTTGGCGTACCCATGCAAGTTAATCACGCTTTTCGCGCCGGCTTTTTGGTGCAGACCATCAACATTCTGCGTAATAATGTGACGAACTAACCCTTGCTGTTGCAATTGGGTAATAGCGTAATGTGCGGAGTTAGGCTTTGCGTGATATAGAACTGGCCAGCCAAACAAACTGCGCGCCCAGTACCTTTTACGAACAGCTTCGCTGCGCATGTAGTCCTGGTGCTGAACCGGAGGTGTTCGTTTCCACTCGCCGTCACTATCCCTGTAGTCAGGAATGCCAGAGTCGGTGCTCATACCGGCACCTGTAATGATAGTGACCGGGGCGTGCTTATGCAGAAATTCCATAAGAACGTCACGGGCCTGGATAGGATCAGTTATTGTCATAGCAGTAAATATTTACGGGTTACAACTTTCCCCTAAAGTTACCACTGCTGAGTACGAAGGTGAAACGGTTAGTAAAGAATCCGCAAATCTTATAAGGGTCTATACTAAAGCATGCTAGTTTTCAGGGCATTAACCACTTAAAGGAGTAATGGTATGAAAAAATTAGTTTTGGCTATGACAATGTCATCGTTAGCGCTTGTTGGTTGTGAAAATATGAGTAACACCCAAAAGGGGGCCTCTATAGGTGCTGTAACGGGTGCATTGCTTGGTAAAGGAACGGGCGATCACGACAAAAGCCGCTATGTCTGGGGTGCTGCTGTTGGTGCACTGGCAGGTGGTGCCATTGGTTCTTATATGGATAAGCAGGAAGAAGAATTCAGGGAAGAGCTGGCTGACAGTGGCGTGAAGGTAATACGCGACGGCGATAACCTTCGTTTGCAACTGCCAAGCAATATTACGTTTGCCACAGGCAGTGCGAACATTTCTCAAAGCTTTAATCCGGTATTGGACGATGTTGCCCGGGTTCTGCAAAAGTATGAGAAAACCACCATGCTGATAGAAGGTCATACCGACAGCACAGGGTCCGCAGAGTATAACCAGCAACTGTCTTTAAACCGCGCTAAGGCCGTACGCAACCACTTAGTTGGAGGTGGCGTGGACTCGCGTCGTGTAACAACAGAAGGTTATGGCGAGAGTATGCCAGTTGCAGATAACGACACGGAGAGCGGCCGTCAGTTAAACCGTCGGGTTGAGTTGCGTATTGTCCCTAATACAAAATAAGTGCGGTAGTTAAGGCATTAACGCTGAAATTCCAGAATTTGATTGTTTGCCGGCATAGCATGGATGTTTTTTAAGCTTAACCCTTGCTGGCTGGCAAGCTTCGCAATCCATTGTTTATCACGTATCCCCATTTGGCTGTCTCGCGCCCGTAAAGACTGATTAAACGCACGGTTGCTGTCACTGGTGAAATGCCCGTTGTCATTAAACGGTCCGTAAATACATAGATGCTTCACTGATTTAAGCTTGTCCGCTAATTGATTAAACAGCGCTTCGACACCTTCTTTGGGCATAATGTGACAAGTATTTGCGGTAAATAAGGCATCGAACTGTCCATGAGGTGCAGACTGAAACACATCGAACTCAACCGGCAAAGGCTGACCTGGTACTCCTTCTTTTTCAATTCGGGCTTTTACCCCCGGTAAATAGGCCGGCTGGTCACTTGCCTGCCATTCTAAGTGAGAGAGTTTTCTGGCGAAGTAGACGGCATGTTGCCCTGTACCGCTGCCAACTTCCAGAACCCGTGAAGCGTTAGCAAAAGCGACTTCCAGCACATTAAGTATTGGGTTTTTGTTGTTTTCACATGCTTGCGAGAAAGGGAGTTCCATAAAGTTTCACCGAGTTGTCTTCTAAGTGCCGGATAATTTAACAGAGAAGCGATGAAAAGATAGCCCCACACTTAATGAGGGGCTACTCGGTGGCCATTAGCCTTTATTCACAGCCCATACCTTCCCCATATTTCACACAGTAAGCTGTTAGGGTGCTGATCTTATCGTCTAAGAGGGTATAGACATCACAAAAAGCAAAATGCTGCTCGGGCCCATCACCAGTGACCTTTATCTCTCCGGTTAATGCGGCTTGCTGCTCGTTGATGATAATTCGGTTGTGAGTGATGGTCGCTTTTCCTTCGCCGCAGTTCATATTTTTTAGCCAGTCGGCGAAGGCAGCTTTACCTTTCACGGCTTCTTCGCAATTGGCCATACGAAACTGAAAGTCCTCAGTTACAGCGTTCAGAATGGTATCCATATCCTGAGTTGCCCATGCGTCACTGAAAATTTTCAAAAACTGTTCTGTAGCTTGCATAACGATGCTCCTTTATTATTGTGAAGGTAGACTTCGTCTAATAGTCGTTTTGCAAAGCCGGAAGTCGACATGAAATTATGGTTTATTGAGCTTATCTAACTGCTGCTGAAGGTAGTGTCGTTCAGCAGACTGTTCGCTAAGTTCAATTGCCCGCCGGTAACATGCGGCAGCTTGATTGAACTGTTTCAACTGGCGATGAAGGTCAGCCTGACTGGCGTGCAACAGATGATAGTTATCTAATACCCCGGAATGATTGAGTTGTTTAATGGCTTTTAAGCCTTCCTCAGGACCAAAGGCCATAGATAGAGCGACAGCGCGGTTAAGAGCAACAACTGGCGTATTTTGTATTCGTATAAGCAAGTCATAAAAGGCCAGAATCTCTCGCCAGTTGGTGTCTTTGTAATGGGGTGCGTCAGCGTGTAGCCCGGCAATGGCGGCTTGTATCGTATAAGGGCCCATATCGGGCTTGGGTAAAATGTCCTGGAGTAAACGGTCAGCTTCCTTAATTTGTTGGTTATTCCATAGGCTTCTGTCCTGCTGGTCCAGACGCAATAGCTTCCCTTGCTCGTTCGTCCGTGCGGCTCGTCGTGACGACTGAAATAGCATAAGTGCCAGTAAACCGTTTATCTCAGTTGTATTCAGTAGGTGTGACAGCTGCCTCGTCAGGTGTATTGCTTCGTCCATCAGTGCTGAATTCACTAAATTATCACCCGATGAGGCGCAATAGCCCTCATTAAAAACCAAATAAATAACCTGAAGAACGGTATTTAGCCGCTGCGGTAGCTGCTTTTTCTCAGGGACTTCGTAGGGAATGCCTGCCTCACGGATTTTTCGTTTCGCCCGGACAATGCGTTGCGCAATTGCTGTGGGTTTTAGCAAGAACGCACTGGCAACCTGTTCTGTGGTCAAGCCGCAAACCTCTCTTAAGGTGAGCGCTACACGGGCATCTTCGGGAAGAGCAGGGTGGCAACAGGTAAATATAAGGCGTAGCTGGTCATCATCGATATCTTGTGTCGATAAACTAAACGAGTCGCCAGTGTGTTCGATGAACTCGTCTGCCCAGGCCGCTTGTCGTTTTAATTTACGCAGGCGATCAATGGCTTTGAAGCGGCCTGCTGAAATTAACCAGGCTCGGGGTTTTTCAGGGATGCCTTCAGCCGGCCACTGCTTTAAAGCTGCCGAGAATGCTTCCTGCATAGCTTCCTCAGCAAGTTCAAAGTCTCCGAGTAAACGTATTAATGTTGCCAGGATCCGTCGTGACTGCTGCTTATAAAGCAGCGATATTTGTTGCTGGATGCTTAAGCCTGGCATAGACGTCAGATATCCAAGTCTCGTACCGGTCTGACTTCAATACACCCAACTCTGGCTGCGGGAATGCCTTTAGCGTAATCAATAGCGTGATTAAGGTCACGGGCTTCAATCATATAAAATCCGACTAACTGCTCTTTGGTTTCCGCAAAAGGACCATCGGTAATGGTCACGTCATTCCCTCTGGGTCTGACGGTAGTTGCGGTTTCTACCGACTCAAGTGCCTCACTAGCCAGAAAGTTTGCGTGTGGATTCTGCTGTTCTGAATAAGCGTAGCATTCAGAGTCTTCAGGGCTTTCTGGTAAGCTGTGAAGTTGTTCTTCATTTGCGTAAACAAGACAGAGATATTTCATAGCGTTCGCCTCTTTTATTTCATTTTAAGTGTAGTCGAATGAGCAAAAAGAGAATCGACAGCATTCACATCCAGGATTTTCGCAAGGCCTCTACCTGGTAAAGACAGGTGTCTATGTATTTCTCTCCGGTTGTTCTTTTTATGAAAGGCAGTGTTTGCCCTCCGCAGGCCAGTACAAGCTTAACGGAACACAATTTGAATCGGCGCATAAACCAGCTTTGCGAGAGCTTTGTCTGTTGAACTTTATGAATAGGGAAGCAGCGGTAGTTAACGCCAATAAGACCTTTTCTGAGATAAATGAAATTATCGTCAATTGCATAGCCCCAGCGTTTCCAACTTAAAATAATAAAGGCGGTAGAAAGAATAAAAAGGGTGATGGATGCTACGGCAAGCTCGCCATTGCCAAAATAAGCCAGCACGCCGCTAAGAGGTATTAATAACCAGAAGGCAATAAGCGTGTTTCTGACAGCCAGACGCTTGCTAACCGGATGGTAGTTGATGGCACTTAACTTATTCTCAGGCCAGGCGTCGGCCGCTAAATCGTTTGCTTCACCCTGGGTTACAGAAGGCACCATGATTTTTCCACCGGATGTCCCGGCAGATTGGCGATCAAGGCTCGCTCCTAACTGTTCAAACTTTAAGTTAACTCTTTGGAGTACTCGGTCAAGCCAATTCTGTTGGTAAACAATCATCTGAAGTCGCGATAATTTCATGACCACTTCATGACGAGTGAAAAAGCCATTACGCCGAATGTAGCGATCATTGCTTCGGGTTAATTTGAAGTCATAGAAAGTGATAACTGAACCTAAGACTGAAATTAATGCCATAAAAGCAATGACGATAAAGGCAATGGATAAAAAGAACAGCACGTATTGCCAAAAGGCGTATTGAGAAGAAGCCATTAGCGCGTCAACATCCACTCCAAGGTTTTCTATGCCCGCAATAAACTTCTCTGAAAGTGAATTAAAGAAAGGTGCCAAAGCACCTAAAACAATCCAAATACGGTTACTGGCAAGCCCATGAATAATTAAATCCTGAACTGAGCGAGAGTTTAAAATTTGCTCGTGTTCTGCCTCAGGCTGCTCGTTCTCGGCGTTAGAAACTTGTTCCGTTTTATGGGACAGAATTTCCTGCTTAAGAGATTCAGCAACACCTTTCGGTAGAGCAATAATTTTTGCTTCGAGCTTGCTTGAGCCAGCCGTATCCAACAGCATACAGATGTGGTTAGTCGGCCGGTAAAAGATAGGCTGTTCAAAGCGAACATTTTGAATACGTTCAAAAGGCAGGTCGATATGGTTCTTTTGAAAGACTCCAGAGTGAATTTGTACGCGCCCGTCAGTTAATCGGTATTGATAGAAGTAGAACTTAAGCAGAGCACTTATTGCAACAAACAGTAGTAATGCAGACAGGCCAGAAATAATAACTAAACCATTTTCAGAAAATTGATTATAGCCAACAAGAATAGCCGGTAATAAGTAAATAAGGTTGTTGCCAACATCCTTTACGAACTGCACTGCGAAGTAAATAATTGCAACTGGCGATAGTTTTAGCCATTGACCGTGATAATTAGTCATTTTCAGCGATATCACTATGAGTTAATACGTAGGAGCGAAGTTCTCGCGCTTTTTCTTCCGGTAAGCCGGGTATTGCAAAGGTATGCATGGAACCGCCGGCACTATAAATTTCCAGGTTCGCTAACCCAAAATGACGGTCAACGGGGCCGTGTTTTAATTCAACGTGTTGTATGCGTAAAATCGGCTGGCTAACGACAGATTTAAAGATGACACCACTACGATAACTAAAGTCATGCTGCCGTATGGCATACCCTTTGTTTTTATCCGCGATAACGCCATAAGTCGAGCTTAATAAACCAAAGAGACCTGCAGCTAACTGTAACTGGGGTAAATAAAGCGCAACCATTTTGGGAAGAGGAAACCAGGGTTGCCAATAAAGAACTAAAAGTACACTAACAACGATTAACCAAAACACTAAACGGCACATCAAATTCACCTTAACGTAAGCTCGACTTAATGGGGTGAACTGTTGTGCACTGACTTTTGCCAGGCTGTCTGGCTTTATTGATTGATTGCTAAATTTATCGGCTAACATTATTTTCTTATGTCATTTCTGTTATGTCCTAAAGTTATCAGTGTTTTACTAAGCGTTCTAGCCTTTTAGGAAATAAAAAAGCGGCTTAAAAAGCCGCTTTTTATCAGGGAGTCGTAATTTGTAATAAAGACTTAATCTTTGCGAACCTGAATATCGTTTTCGATGTCTTTAACACCTTTAACGGTTGCAGCCAAGTTCTCTGCTGTATCGATATCAGCTTCATCTTCAACAAAGCCTGATAACTGAACAATACCGTTATTGGTTTCAACATTGATGTCCATGCTGCTCAGATTGTCGTCTTCAAAGATAACGGCTTTAACTTTGGTTGTGATGACAGCATCGTCAACATATTCACCTGCGTCTTCAGCCTTTTTCTCAGTGTAGCTTTTTGCTTCCTGAGCTTTATCTTCCGTTTCCTGCATTGCGTTTTCAGCTTTAGATTCCGCTTTTTCGGTTTCTGCTTCACTGCAACCAGAAATTGTTAGCATTGAAAGCGCAATTAAACTTGCTGGTAGTGCCATTTTAAAATTCTTCATGGGTAACCTCCTGTTATTGAAAAATCGTTACCACAATCACTATAGCTACATCTTTACGACATTACGGTCATCTTTACAGATGTTTTGCAAAACTGGCTGCAGTTTGTGCGCTGGTAATAATTCTTAATACCTTTAGCACTGCACCAGATTTTGACTTTCCTTGCTTTTGAGGTGCTTCCTTTTTCGGTCTGTCAGACAGTTTGCCTACAAAGAAGCCCGCACCAACGGCAAAGCAAAGAGCCGTAGGAGATGACAATTTGTCACACGTTGTGGAAACGACCTGACGCGAGCGAACTTTCAAAGCCAGCTTACGATTTTTAAGGTTTTGTTCCATTTGCGCAATTTGATCATCCAGGCTTGATGCCATAAAGCCTCCATTAAAGGTTGCTGCTTGTTTTAGAAAAAAGCAGGTCGCGGCTTTTCTGCTTTATGCGCTTCATAAGGTAAAACGCAATAGCTAAATGACATGCAGCAACAATAATAAGTGCTGTGGTCAGGGATAAAACTCCGCTATTTACAACAGCTGCTACTGCCGCCGCAACTAACGCTCCCCAAGCCGATAAAACTAAGCAACTGGCGATAACAGCAAAAGCAACCATGCGAACGAAACTTTCTCCCGCCCGCCGAGCTTCCATACCAGCGAGTTGGAGCTGTGTTCTAACAACACCGCGCACTTCATTTTCCAATGCGCGGACTTGCTTAAGCAAACTGTCGGTTTCGTTCGTTTCCGTTTGATTATGAACGGTCACTAAATAACCTACTTAATAAATAGCCACTTGCTGCCGCTATTCCTAAAGATTTAATGGGGTTCTCTTTAACGTAATCCGTTGCGGTAGAAAGCCACTTTTCTTGAGTCACTTTAAGGTCATGCCCTTTTTCACCTAAATTGTCAGAGGCATGTTTAGCGGCATCTGCAACTTTATCGATGGTGTCGTGAGCTTTATTCGCTGATTTGTTAACCGCTTCTTCGGTCTTCGCTTGATTATTACTCATAATACCCTCGTTTTTTGTTAAGAACTCCCAATAAGCTAAGACGTTATTACGAATTTACGCAAATTTATTTACATGGTTTTACAGTTTTTAAATAAAAGAGCGATTGGTTATTCAGACCATACTAATAAAGAGCAGAAAATAAACAGTGTTATTAAGATTTTTGATTAAGATCAATATCGCGATTACCAAGTTTAAATAAACTGACCTTAAGAACTCAGATAGAGGAAATAATCATGAGCTTATGGCAAGAGTTTTTAAATGATCCGGTTATATTCTTTTCTTTTAGCGGCTTGGCGATTGTTTTAGGTCTATGTGCGTTTTACGCTATTTTCTTCTATATAAAGATGATTAAATCGGAGAAAAACGTAAGCAATAAATTGAAAGGGGATTTATGAAGTATATTTTTCAGGTTCGTATTAAAGAAGGTCATACGGCGGAGGAATATGCAGACGCTTGGGTTAAAGCAAGTAAGATTATTCAGCGAGCGCCTGGCGCCAGAGGCACAGAGCTACACCGAAAAATGGGGGATGATAAAACATTAATCGCCATAGCGTCATGGGATAGTAAAAACCAGCGTGACGCTATGGAGGGACAACACAACGCGAAAGTTGCTGAGATTATTCGCAGCGCAGCCCCTTTTTGCGAAATAACACCCTTAGGCGAATTCGAAGATCCTGAATGGGTGGTATTGCCACCAAACGATTAAGCTTGGGTTAACCAGCCGTGTTTGTCTTCCGCTTTGCCCCACTGAATGTCGTTCAGCGCTTTGCGCAGTTTCAAGGTTGTCTCGCCCGCGGTTCCATCGCCAACTGAACATTCTTTTCCGTTGTGAATCAGGGTGCCGACCGGAGCCAGAACAGCAGCTGTACCGGATAAAGCGGCTTCGGTGTTCGGTTTTGCTGCGCGCTCAAGTAATTCTTCGACGCTTAACTCGCGTTCAGACACTGTCATTCCCATATCACGAGCAATGGTCAGTATGGAGTCTCGGGTAACGCCGTGCAGGAAACTGCTATCCAATGCTTTGGTGATAATTTCGTTGCCATCAATGAGTAAAAAGTTGGCAGCACCTGTTTCCTGGACATCACCATTTGGGCAAAACAGAACTTGATCCGCGTTTACAGAAGCGCGTGCCTGCAAAATAGGTTGTAACGCACTGGCGTAGTTGCCTCCGCTTTTGACCATTCCCATATGAGCAGCACAGCGTGAACCATTTTCTTCCAGCAATAAGCGCAGGGTTTTATCACCACCAGAAAAGTAATCACCAACGGGCGACAGTAGTACATAGAGCAAAGAAGAACTGGTTGGCGACGCCGCTTTTCCGATAGCGGCCTCGGTCCCGATATGAGTCGGGCGTATGTACATTGACCCTGGCGGTTTAGGCACCTCGTCAGCGAAATGTTTAACCACATCTGTGATCATTTTTTGTAGCAGGCTGGCATCAAAGTCGGGCAAAGAAAGCAGCTTGCTGCTTTGTTGCATACGTTTAATGTTTCGATCCATACGAAACAAATTGATAGAACCGTCTTCGTGGCGAAACGCTTTGAGGCCTTCAAAACAGGTGCTGGCGTAATGCAGTACATGGGCTCCGGGGTGTAACTGTATTGTGTCAGAAGAGACCAGTTCTGGCGCACTCCAGTTTGAATCCTCAAAAGTTGCCAACGTCATCTGTGGCATAAATACGGTGCCAAAAGCTGCCATAAGGTTATCCTGCTTGGGTAAATAGTTGCGCAGTAATATACCATAATTTTTACTATTCGGATGACCGCAGCGGTTTGCTTCTTTTGTGTCATGCTCTTACATTGAGGAATCAACGAGAAACCAATAGGTGAGTGATTAATGAGTAAAACACTAAGAATGACTCTGGTTAGCGCGCTAATGGTCACGGCTGCGGCGCAGGCGGAAGAGACCGAAACAACACTGAATGCTTATGCTGCTGGTTACACAGCGGGCTTTACTTGCAGCGGTGTTTTCAATGGTAATAAATCTGTAGCGCAAATTCGAGAGCACGAGTTGAGTGGAATTTATTCGCTAATTGCTGACCGTGTGGCGACGATGGAAGCAAAAATTGATAAAGAAAACCAATGGGTCCGGGTGCCATATGATGACGGCAATAGGGAGCGGATATCCGTTTGGCGACCTAAGCTAGGCTGTGTTGATTTACCTGTTGGTGCGACGGTCGACGACGCTAAGTTTGTTGCGGACCCTTTTCGTGGGGATAAAATGACCGGAAAGGATAATGGAGAGCCCTGGCAGCAAAAAGCGGAAGTGAATTCGACAACTGATAACGCAGAGTTAGAGTCAGTGCTTCAACAGGCTTTTACTAAAACGTATGGTTCTGGTGCGCGCACTTCGGCAGTGTTGATAGCAACACCTGACGAGATTATTGCCGAACGCTATATTGAGGGATTTACTCCGGAGACGGCTCAGCGCACCTGGTCGGTTGCGAAAAGCATTGGTGCCAGTGTTATCGGCGCGGCAGTTCAGCAAGACAAAATCGATCTGGATGCGCCTGCAGGCATTTCAAACTGGTCTCATCCGCTCGATCCTCGTGGCCATATTACACTAGAAAATCTATTGCATATGGCATCGGGTTTAGACAGTAATAAGGCTGGGAATCGCACTGACCGTGTTTATATGGGAGGCGGGCTGGTAAGTGACACAGCGACAGAAACCGCGCTGGAAGTGGCTCCGGGCAGCCGCTGGAAATACGCTAATAATGATACCATGCTGGCTTTGCGGGCACTCCACGAGCGCTTCGACTCCACCGATGACTACTTAAGATTTCCGTATAACGCATTGCTGGAAAAAATTGGAATGCAGCACACTTTTGCGGAGACGGACTGGCAAGGTGATTTCATATTATCATCGCAAGTGTGGACCACATCTCGTGATTTAGCTCGTTTGGGCGTTTTACATCTACAGAAGGGGCAGTGGCAGGGTGAGCAAATTCTGCCTGAAGGCTGGCTCGACTATATCAGTATGCCAGCACCTGTTCAGCCGCCTGACGCTGCTCCCGGGTACGGGGCACAATGGTGGCTCTACAATGAACGTTTCCCTGAATTACCCAATGATACGATTGCGGCGCGAGGAAACAGGGGACAGTTTTTGGTTATCATTCCGTCAAAGAATTTAGTGGTGGTTCGTCGTGGTTATGACCTTGCCGGAGAGCAAGGGTTTAATGAGCATGATTTCGTGCGCGACGTACTAAAAGCGCTGTAAAAAGACCCGTCAGGGGAAGCAGAAGAATGGTAGACTGCTTCTCCTACACTGATGAACAACAAAGAGCCCATTATGAGCGATGAACAGCAAGTGACTCAAAGCAAGCATACGCAGCAATACAGTGCTGATGGTAAAACCGTAGAAATTGATATTTACCGCACTGAAGACAGTGGCTGGATTTTAGAAATTGTCGATGAGAATAACAACTCGACGCTTTGGGAAGATGAATTTGAAAAAGAAGACGACGCACTTGCCGAAGCGCTGGACGCCTTAAAAGAAGAAGGCATTGATAACTTCATAGAACCCGCAGAGTAAAATGATCAGAGTTTCACAACGCGTTGAATTTGCAGAGCATGAAATAGAATGGCAGTTTATCCGTTCCAGCGGTGCCGGAGGCCAGAACGTCAATAAAGTCGCGACTGCGGCTCAACTCATTTTTGATATTCAGGCTTCCTCACTGCCGGACTTTTACAAGCTACGCTTGTTTAAAAAATCGGATCACCGTATTACTCAAAGCGGAAAAGTGATTATTAAATGTCAGGAGACCCGAAGCCAGGCTCGTAACCGGGAACTGGCGCTTGAGCAGCTGATTGATTTAATTCGTAGCGTGTCTCAGGTTCAAAAAAAGCGTATTCCAACAAGGCCCGGGCGCTCTGCCAAAGAAAGACGACTGACCCGAAAAAAGCAGCAGGGACAAAAAAAGGCACTTAGGAAAAAGGAATTTTAATTACCAAACTTCTGTAGCGAACCGGCACAATTGATTCGGGCGCATTCAAGTATTAGCTGCTTAAGCTCGCATTGGCTACAGTAATCACAACAACGAATATCACTAGCGACTAACTTTTGTTCGAGCAATAACTTCTTGAGCTGTTCTTTACTCATTGAAAGTTGTAAACGTTCAGGTTTGTTCCTGCGCATAACCAGACTCCTCTAGTTGCTGTAAACAATGGCCAAGACAACGGGAATGCTGACAGCCAGTAATAAGTAGCTGACAACAGTAGCGGCATAACTGTTTGAGTGGTTCGGTGGTAGACGTTTTTTGCCAGCGCCTTAATTGTTCGATGCTTTCTTGCTGAAGCTCGTAGGCGGGCAATGTTTGGTGACGTCTAATGTGAGTTGCGATCAATAAGATAGAACAGGTTGTGTAGTTCTGGATTGCATTACCGGCCAGTACCGGATCGTTGCTTACGTCTTGCGCCGACTCACGTGCCTGCCTAAGAGAGAATACTGCCGATTCATAGTCTTTGCGGTTGAGTAATGAGGTGGCAGTTTTTAATTGCTGTTGGCTATTAAAGTAGCTTTTATAAGTATTTGTCATGATGCGTCCTTCGCTTGGCTTTGATTAAACAAGCTAACGCAAATGATAATAGTTCGCAACAAGTTATTTGTAAACGATCGTAATTTAAAAGTAAGACGTATAGATAACTCATAAAACAAGAGACTTGGAGTTTTAATGAAATTATACAAACAGCAAGATCTGGCGAATATGGAAGACAAAGAGAGAGCGCGCTTTGTGAATTGTTTGTCTGGGTTTAAAAGTGCGAATGTGGTTGGCACTCGTGACAGGCATCAGCAGAATAATCTGGCAATGATAAGTTCTGTGGTGCATTTAGGAAGTAATCCGCCTTTTCTTGGTTTTGTCATGCGCCCTCATTCGGTCACCCGGCACACGTGGGAGAATATTGAAGAAAGTGGCGTTTACACTATTAACCAGGTCGGTGAAGAGTTTTTCAAGCAAGCTCATCAGACTTCAGCTCGTTACCCAAGAGAGATTTCAGAGTTTGAAGCTTGTGGCCTGACGCCTGAGTTTGAAGATGGTTTCCATGCCCCTTATGTTGCCGAAAGTGCTTTGCGAATTGGTATGCAGCTGGTTGAAGTGATCCCGATACAGCATAATGATACTGCGTTAATTGTTGGCGAAGTTCGCTGGGTTGGAGTTAAGGAAGAGGCTGTACAACATGATGGCTATATCGATATTGAATCGTTAGGAACGATGACCATTTCGGGGCTCGATGGTTACCACAGGACTCAACGGGCGGCGCGGTTATCTTATGCACAGCCCGATGAAGAAATAAAAGAACTGGATATTGATGGAAGCTCTACAGGCTCATAATGCCAGGCGCTTTGCGACTGTGTTTCTTGGTCACCCAAAACAGCAGCAAACCGACTAACGAAAGTGCGCAGCCAATCCAGCCTGTGCCTTGCCAGCTAAGAGGGGAGATAATGGCCAGTCCGCCCAGCCAGGCTCCTAGTGCATTAGCGGCGTTAAAGGCTGAATGGTTTAATGAGGCGGCTAGCGTCTGAGCTTCACCTGCAACATCCATTAAACGAACTTGGAGGGCAGGAACCAGGGCGGCTGCGCTGCCAAGCAATAAGACCATTGGCATGACGGTCCATAGGCTCTGTAGTGTTAATGGGAAAATAGCCAGAACAATTGCTGACCATAAAAGAGAACCGCCGATGGTTAATTTCAGGTTTCGGTCGGCTGCCCAGCCACCGACTAAGCTGCCGGCTAATGAGCCAATGCCGTAAATGAATAAAGCGACAGGTATCCAGTGGGGTGCCAGTCCTGTTGCATTGATCAGTGTTGGCGCGATGTAACTTAAAACCGCGAACATACCACCAAAACCAATCGCGCCTATAGCCAAAGTCAGCCAAACCTGAGGGTTTTGTAAGGCTCTCATTTCTCCTCTGGCCGAGGTTTTTTGCTCATTAGGGTGCTGTGGCACCACTAATAAAATCATGACCAGAGCCAACAGGCCTAAAGCACCGACGGTATGGTAAACCGTACGCCAATCAATGAGTTGGCCAAGCCAGGTCGCTAAAGGGTTACCGACCAAAATTGCAACCGTCAGTCCCATCATCACCATGGTCACGGCCATTCCGCGTTGATTTTTCCGCACCATATCGGCGGCAACCAGACAGGCGATACCAAAATAGGCTCCATGTGGCAGGCCAGTTAAAAAGCGCAGAAGCTGCAGTACCGGGTAACTCTCTGCTGAGGCACTGGCAAAGTTACCCAACGCAAAAGCGAGCAGTAACATAAGTAACATGGGTTTGCGTGGAAAGCGCGCAAATAAAATGGTAATGAGCGGTGCGCCGATAACAACGCCTAAGGCATAAAGACTGATGAGGTGACCGGTTTGTCTGGTGTCGGTATTAAAGTCGGCAGCAACGTCGGGTAGTAACCCCATAATGACGAACTCACCGATACCAATAGCAAAACTGCCAATTGCCATGGCAAAAATAGCGAGGTTAATTTGTGCTTTAGAAAACGGAGCCATGAGTCAGTTCTACTTCCTGTAGTAATTGAGCCGATTGAGATTGCGCAGTTTAGCGAATGCTGCAGCTATTGCAATCTATGTGATTTTACTGTACAAATAAACAGTATATTTACACATCAGCAAAGGACCATACCATGGCTGTAGTAACCCAATATGTAGTTATTCGCGACGGAGCCGAGAAAATGACATTCACTTCAAAAGCTGAAGCCGATGCGCACGATAAAATTCTGGATATGGCAGAGGCACTGAATCCATTAATTAAAGGCAGTGAACTCTTTACTGATGAACAGCAGCTTGAAGATATGGCGCTGTTTTTAGCGAAAGAGCGTGAAAATGTGCTTATCGCTTTAGGAGCTAAAAAGCCGAAAAAACCAAAGACTGAAAAAGTGTCAGCGGAAAAGCCTGAATCGTCGAAAACAAGCAATAAAGAGTCAACAAAAGCGGCCTGATTGCTGAATACGATTTAGTGCCTGCAAAGACTTTGGTAGTATAGCGCTCTTGTTTTCATGAAGAGCGAATAGGATCAGAATATGACGCAACAAACGATTTATCATATTGGAACCCCCGGTAAGCCTTGGGGCGCAGAAGAGAAAGCGCAGTGGCTGGCTGAGCAAAGCAAAAAGCGCTCATACTTTGACGATGTGGTTAGTAAGATCGAAAGCTTCAAAGCTGATTTTGATGTGGAACAATACGGTGAGCTGGCTTATGAAAGTGCGACTTACCCTTTGTTTGTGGTCAGAACAAAAAATTGGGATGACAGTAAACCAACCGTTTTAGTAACGGGTGGTGTACACGGTTATGAAACCAGTGGCATTCATGGGGCATTACGCTTTATTGAAACCAAAGCAAAAGATTACCAGTCGCGCTTTAACGTTGTGGTTGCGCCTTGTTTAAGCCCATGGGGTTATGAAACGATTAATCGTTGGAACCCGGCGGCTATTGATCCTAATCGTTCGTTTGTAGCGGACTCTCCAGCCGGTGAATGTGCGCATGTCATGAACTATATTGCTGGTTTGGGCGTGGATATTCTTGCTCACATCGACTTGCATGAGACAACCGACACTGATAACAGCGAGTTTCGTCCAGCAAAAGCTGCGATGGACGGGGTTATCAATAGCAACTGGAACATTCCGGACGGCTTCTACTTAGTCGGAAACTCGGAAAAGCCTTACCCTGAGTTTCAGAAGGCCGTACTAGACTCTGTTGAAACTGTGACTCATATTGCTGATGCTGACGATGAAAACAAACTGATAGGTGAGGATATTGCGCAACGTGGTCTTATTTTATTGCCAACGGCAAAAATGGGGCTGTGTATTAGCTTTAGTAAAGCAGAGTATGCCACCACAACAGAAGTGTATCCGGATAGTTCGAAAGCCACCCCAGAGCAATGTATTGAAGCTCAGGTTGCAGCGGTAACTGGAGGATTGGACTTTTTAAAGTAAAGTCCAATCCGTTAATCTGACTGCTGAATTAACGTCGTGCGTCCGGTCGTTTCTGGCGAGGTGCACGGCGTGAGTTCTGAGGACGCCCTGTTCTGGGTTTTTGAATGGGTTCAGGTTTGATACTTGGGTCTGGTTCAAAGCCTGGGATAACGTCTTTAGGTATTTCATTTTTCGTCAGTTTTTCTATGTCGCGTAGCAATTTATGCTCGTCAACACAGACGAGTGACGCTGCTTCGCCCTCACTCCCGGCACGGCCTGTACGACCAATGCGGTGTACATAGTCTTCAGCAACCTGAGGCAACTCAAAATTAATAACGTGCGGTAACTCGTCGATATCGATACCGCGCGCGGCAATGTCTGTTGCAACCAACACGCGTAATTTACCGGCTTTAAATTGCGCTAAAGCCTTGGTTCTTGCACCCTGGCTTTTATTACCGTGGATTGCCATAGCGGGCAGGCCGTCATCGGTTAACTGCGTTGCCAGTCTGTTAGCACCATGCTTAGTACGAGTAAAGACCAATACCTGTCGCCAGTTACGGCTACCAATTAAGTAACTGAGCAGCTCTCTTTTACGCTTTTTATCCACCGGGTAAACCCGTTGCTCAATGGTGTCGGCTGCGGCATTTTGACGTGCAACTTCAATGAGCTTGGGTTGTTGCATAAATTGTTGCGACAGCGCCTTAATCTCACTGGAGAAGGTCGCTGAAAACAGCAATGTCTGGCGCTTTTCAGGAATCAGTTTCATGACTTTTTTAATGTCATGAATAAATCCCATATCCAGCATTCTATCCGCTTCATCCAGAATCAATACGTCAATTTTACTTAAATCAACGGTTCCCTGACGGCTGTGATCCAGTAGACGTCCGGGAGTTGCCACCAGAATGTCAACACCGCGGCGTAAGGCGTTAATTTGAGGGTTAATACCGACACCGCCAAAAATAACCAGTGACTTAAGGCCGGTGTATTTGGCGTAAGTATTCAGGTTGTCTTCAACCTGTGCCGCGAGCTCTCTTGTTGGTGTTAAAATCAGTGCCTTTATAATTGGCTTACCTTCCGTTTTCGTGCTGGATAATTTATGCAGCAGAGGAAGCGTAAAGCCCGCCGTTTTACCTGTACCCGTTTGTGCAGCTGCCAATAAGTCATGACCCGCCATAACCGTTGGAATGGCTTGCTGTTGAATTGGAGTGGGAGTGGTATAACCGCATTCAGTAACGGCACGTAAAATATCGTTGCTCAATCCGAGTGATTGGAATGAGGATTGGTTTTGTTCTGTGGACATGAAGCTCCGGGAGTTATGATAATAGGTATCACAGTAATGTGACTTTGGGGCATTATACCACAGACGGCGGAAAACCTTTATTTAGAAAAATGCCGATTCACTAAAGCATCAATGAGCTTGATTAATAAGAGGGGCGTTTCATCGTTGGCTAAAAAGTTGAGTAAAGCACGCCGCCAATGGCTTATTGTGGCCGTTATAGCCTGGTTTGGGCTGGTGCTTTTTAGTATCAGTTACTTCCTCGAGCAGCGTTTAGTCTGGTTTGACGAGCAAGGACAGTTACTTGAACTCAGTAATAATGACAGACTTGAAGTTGAGCTAGTTTCAGAGTTGAGTCACCTTGGGTATTCAGTAGCCGGGCATGTTTTCCACATTACTTCCCGGGATTGTCCCTGTAATTGGCGATCATCAGGCCATATAGCCGCTGTAAAAAGACAGGTAACCGAGTCTGATGGAAAGAACCTTGTCATCGATATTGATCAGGTTTCGAGCCTGAAGCGCTTCGTTCCGGCAACGCCGGCTATTATTATGTTTAATGAATCATCAGAACTGATTTACCTGGGTCCATATGCTGATGGAGCATTCTGCACTACAGAGAGTAGCTTTGTGGAAGAGTTAATTCCGTCAGTTTCGATAAACTCAAAGGCGCCTCAGTGGGTTAATACCGTTGCAAAAGGGTGTTATTGCAAGGTTTAAGTGTAATAAAGCGTAATTAAGTTTGATTGTCACTAGAGGTCTACTCTAAAGTGGTTTTGGGCTTTTAAGGAGAGACCATGGCAATCTTCACTTCCTATCTACGCATTATCTTACTGATTATCGGTGTTCTGGCGGGGATACAATTGCCCGGATTTGTTGATCAGTACGGTAAAAGCCTACAGGCGCACTTAATTGAATCTGACCGCAGTCTGGATGAATTCCGCGATGAAGCAGAACGGTTCTTTGATGGCAGCATTGAAGAACTGATAGCGCATTATCAGGCAAGCGATGACAAAGTCTTCCAGGAAGGGGGGCAGAGTATTGGCGCAATCTACCAACGGAATCAGCAACTGAAACAAGCCTACACGGATTTCAGTAAACATGCCTGGAATGCCTATCAACAGGCTTTTTTCACCCCCGTTGATGACATTCAGCGCGAGGTTCGTGCCAGCTTTTCTTATACTGTTAAGTTAAATCCTGGCGCTATTTTATTTGGTCTGGTGTCGGGCTTGTTGCTAGCGATATTTGGGGAACTTATCGTTCGGTTGATGGTGAAGCCCTTTCGACAATCGAGCCGCAGTTAAGACCTGCTGGTAAGGTACCGTAATTAAAGCCGTGATGTTGCTCAAGTCGACTGGCACAAAACGCATCAGCGATATCACTATTTGCGTGCTGAACTAGTAAGGCAGCTTGTAAGCCCACCGCCATGTTGTCGGCAATAGTACGAGCCCGGTATTGCATGGCGTTTTTGTTGGTAAACTCATTTTTTAGCCGTATTAGAAATTGATCTAATCGTTTATCCGCGCCCTGCGCACGTTGTAATTCTGCAAAGTAAGCATCTAAAACTTCCGGTTGTTTTTCTATGGCTCTTAAAATATCAAGGCATTGAACATTGCCGCTGCCTTCCCATATGGCATTTACCGGCGATTCTCTAAACAGCCTTGGCATGATGTGATTTTCCATGACACCGCTGCCACCAATTACTTCCATAGCCTCATAAGCGTGATTAGGCGTACGCTTACAGATCCAGTATTTACCAACCGGCGTTGCAATACGGGATAATAACTTTTCATGCTCGTTGTCCTGATTATCCATCGCCCGCGCTATCCGCATCATGTAAGTCATCGCCGCTTCACTTTCCAGTGCAAGATCAGCCAATAGATTCTGCATCAACGGTTGGTCGCTTAGCTTTGCGCCAAAGGCTTTGCGGTTACTGGCATGGTGAACGGCCTGCGCAACGGCCTGTCGCATGCCTGAGGAAGAGCCAATCATGCAGTCATAGCGGGTGGTTGCGACCATTTCTATTATTGTGCGCACGCCTCGACCTTCTTCTCCCACCATCCAGCCAAAAGCCCCACGAAGCTCGGTTTCGCTGGAAGCGTTAGCGGCATTCCCCATTTTCTGTTTCAACTGTTGAATTTGAATGGGGTTTTTTGAGCCATCCGGGCGCCATCGCGGCACTAAAAAGCACGACAGACCATTGGTTGTTTGCGCCAAAACAAGGAATGCATCACACATTGGCGCTGAAACAAACCATTTATGACCAACCAGTTCATACGCCTGACCAGAGCCTTGTTTTTCGATTGGGTAAGCGTATGTGCTGTTAAGTCGAACGTCGGACCCACCTTGCTTTTCGGTCATAGCCATACCAATAGTAACAGCCTGCTTCTCGGTATGAGGTAAATTTTGTGGGTCGTAGTGGCGGGCGGTAATTTTAGGCCCCCATTCCTTAAGTAAATCCGGTTGGTGTCGAAGCGCCGGTATAGCGGCGAAAGTCATGGTAATAGGGCAGCCATGAGACGCTTCTACCTGAGTGTGCAGGTAATATTTGGCTGCTCGGGCGACATGCGCGCCCGGTTTAGGATCACTCCATGGACTCGCGTGCAAACCATGCTCAATGGCTGTAGTCATGAGCCGGTGATAACTGGGGTGGAAGTCGATTTGGTCAATGCGATGTCCGTAGCGATCGTGCGTACGTAACTCCGGTTGGTATTTGTTAGCCTGAAAGCCCAGCTCTATGCTTTCACGCTTACCAGCTAATTCACCAAAGGCGATAAGATCGGAATAAGCCCAACTGGCTCCCTCTCGCTCAAGGGCCTGTTGCAGAGCGGTATCGGCCAAATAGAGATTGTAGTTTTCCAGCGCTCGTGGCTGGTTTTCAACCTCATGCGTGCTGGCCATAAACTGATCGGCTTTTGGGTATTGCTGTGTCATTTTCCACTCCTTAATATTAACTGAGTGAAGCAACTAAAAAAGGTGAAGTCAATGGGTTTAATAGTTGCCTTTATCGTGGTTTGTGATAACAGTAGGGCTATTCATTCTGTTTAAATTAAAAGATTTATTTTGCGTCAGTATTTATTGAGAAGTTTGTTATTAATCATTAGCTGGGTCGTTTTATGGCGGGTCGCTGCCATTATGGAGTACGCCCCCCACGCTAGTATATGGTTTCCGCCGGCCGGATTAACCTTTGCGGCGCTTTTAGTTATGCGCTGGAAAGCCCTGCCGGCTCTGCTAGTAGCTGGCGTCTTATCTACCCTATGGGTTACGGATTTATACGGCGATGAAGTGGTTGTCCGGGAGGCGGTCGCAACCGGGGTAATATTTGGCGTTGCTCATTGTACTCCATATTTCATTGGAGCCTGGCTATTGAGATCGAAGCTGACGCGTTTGGGCAGCCACGGTTTGGCAAGTACCATCATGGCTTTTCTGGGAATTGCTGCTGTTTCGTCTTTATTTGCCGCATGGTTTGGGACGGAAGTCATGGCAGCACGGGGGATGCTTGAAGCCAATGTTGTTTGGTACACCTGGTTACCGTGGTGGATAGGTGACATGAGCGGCATTATCGTGTTGTCGCCGATTTTTATCGGGTTAATGAGTTGGCGTTACCAGGAATTGGAACAATGGTTAGGCGGGTTAAGCTTTAGAGTCAAGACAGGAAGCCAAAGCTCTTTTGTCTGGAAAGTTTTACTTATTCTGGTGTTATTAGCACTGTGCTTGGTCTTAACGGTTACAGCAGATAAAGATGAAGCGGCTTTTTCGATATTTTTCCTCATCTTGCCTTTATTGTGGGTTTCTTATACCGAATCGCCTCTTAACACGGCTATTGCTTTAGCACTATTCAGCACCGCTACAGCACTATCTGTCGGACTTCTGGAGTTAATGGACTACGCCATTGTCTATCAATTTGCTGTCACAGTTATTGCCGCCAGTGCCTGGTTTGGGCTAACGGTTCCTGCACTCATTGCTCATAATCAGCTGCTTACCCGACAAGTGTCAGAGGATGGCCTAACAAGGACGGCATCGCGGGAACACTTTATGCAGAGCGCAGATGTTTTAATCAAGCTGAGCAAACGTCAAAATAAACCCATTTCTTTGATCATGTTCGATGTCGATGACTTTAAAAACATTAATGATAGCTATGGGCATATTGCTGGTGACCAAGCCTTAGTTCAGATAACCAATAAAGTGGCTTCAGCGCTAAGAAGTAGCGACTTGCTGGGGCGTTTCGGCGGTGATGAGTTTATGATTCTATTACCGGAGAGCTCGGTTAAGTATGCAGAAGAAACCGCCGAAAGATTGCGAACTGAAATTAGCAAAACCATGCTGGTCGGTACTGAGCATTATTTTTCCTTCAGTTTCGGGGTGGCTGAGGTGGTTTCTAATGAACACGTTATGGCAACGATTGACCGTGCAGACAGAGCTTTATTAGCGGCGAAAAGACATGGAAAGAATCGCATAGAGAGGTAAAGTTCATGCGTATCATATTTTTAGGTGGTGCAGAAACGGTTACAGATTCTGATAAACTAGGCTTTATTCAAATAACCACGTGAGTAAGGAAGTTGTATGACGTTTTTTAAAGCCGCTGTGTGTGGTAGTGCCTTTTTGTTTTTCAGTGTGTTTTCTCAGGCGCAGGACAGTGGTTATTACGGCGCGGGAGCGTTAGCTCAGCTTAATGTCGATGCTGAGCTTGACGGTTCGCCCTCATTTACGCCGCATGTGATTAATCTCATGTTAGGCTATCGGTACAATAACAGCTTATCGGCGGAAGCCCGTTATGGCTTCGGTGTTAACAGCAGTAGTGATAACGGTGTGAAGTTTGAAACTGACTACGCAGCCAGCCTTTTGGCTAAACCTCGTTTGTATTTATCACCTGAAGTCGCTTTGTACGTTACCGGGGGCTTCTCTCGTGGCAAGTTTATGGTTGGAGGAGAGGATAAGACCTTAAACAGCCTGAGCTACGGCGCCGGCATCCAGTATGATCGCAACCCCAGAACCACGTATTTTATTGACTGGATCAAGTTAATTGATAAAGATGAGTACACCATTAACTCGTTAAATATCGGTGTGACTTATCGATTTTAAGCTGAGTGTTTTAAGAAAAAGGGGCCTTTAAGCCCCTTTTTTCGTTAAAAGTGCCACTTAACCAGAAGGTTAGGGTTTTTCTCTGTTAATCCATCAATATAGAATTTATTGCGCCAGTAAACGTATTCAATACCGATATAAAGTGGTGCTGATAACTCAAAGTAAGGTGCAATGTTCCACTTTAACTGAGAGGTAAAGTTAAGATTAGCCGGACCGACGTTACTGATGCCTGACGCGTAATCGATGAATCCGTCAAATAACCATTCGGTATCACCGACTGAGAACGGTAGTCCCCAGGTTGCTGTTAACTGATAATTGTTAGGTAAACCATCGTTATTACGTTTATAGGCATCAAGTTCCAAGTACTGAAACCCGGGAACTTCAAACGCTGCACCAATGCCGTATAAATAATTGGTAAAGCCATCGCCAATTTCAGCTGTGGTGGTAAAGCTGAGGTTTTTAACCGGGCTGTCGTTAAACTCAAGTAAGTAAAACTCAGGTGATAACTCAATATAGGTTTCTGTATCGTTGTTGTCAGACTCCAATCTGTCGGCAAAAGTGAATATTTTACCCCAGCTGTAGCCTCCAGCGTATTCAAAAGTCAGTACCTGACGATCAGGGTCGCCGGCTTCGTAATCGCTGCCGTTCAGGTAGGTTAAGCTGGTATCAGACCAGTATTTTTCAGCGTTAGCAGTAAAAGAAATGAAACTGCATAAAAGGAACGTAAAAATCAGTTTTTTCATGACGTAATATCCGGTGGTGATCTGATGACTCAAAATTTGAGCGGATTATACGGGATTCGATGGGGCAGGTTAAGTAAATATCTTTTGTTATGGTCTGTTATTATCTCAGCGAATTCGGTACATTACAAAAAGCTAACATTTACTTTCGCCGACTTAGACTGAGCATGCATGCGTGATAAATTTTTGTTGAAGCAGTACATTAATACGCTTGAATCTACAGCCTTATGTGCGCGGTTGTCGCCTGAAGGCAACATCCGATGGATGAGTGAACCTCTTCATAAGTTATTAGATATTCACTATTTAAAGCAAACTACCGCTTTTTCTAAATTCTTGCATGCTGATCACCGTAAGAAAGTAACCGCTGCGATTAAACAAGCCTCAGATAATGGCGATGCATGGAACGGTACACTTTGCCTTGATAGTAATAGTCGCAGCAACTGGTGTCGTTGTATTGCTATCCCACTTTACGAAACCGACGGTTATTTAACCGAACAGGTTTTATTGTTTCAGGATATTTCTCGCGAAATGTATCTTGATGAGCTGCTGCAGGAAGCGAGATTTGACCAGGTTACCGGACTTCCGACCCGAGTTGACTTGCTGAACGATTTAAAGCGAGTAGGGGCTCAGTGTATTGCTGTATTGGATATTCGTAAATTCCGAAGCTACGCAGATTTTCACGGTTTAGAATTTGGCGACCAGTTATTGCGTGAATTTAGTGTCTGGGCATCGGCATTTTTACGAAGTAAGCATATTAATATTTACCGGTTATACAGCGATAAATTTGCTTTGATCCCCGATTTCAGAATGATCCCAAACTTATTCGAAGATCACCTTTTAAGCTTCTGTCAGGTATTATCTTCGAAGAAATTAAAGGTCGCGAATAGTGACGTGGCTCTGGATATTGCTATTGGTATGGGAGTGGGTCGCAATAAGCAGCTACAGTTGGCAGAAAGCGCCTTATCGAAAGCAAAAACAATTTATTCCGGTTACAAAATTGAAGTGGTGTATGAACGTGATTTTCTCAAAGAAAATAATGTTAACTGGATACCTAAAATTCAGTCAGCACTGGTTGATCACCGTTTTGTGAATTATTACCAGCCAATTAAAAGTACGAAAAAGGATAAACCAAGTTATTACGAAGCTTTAGTTCGTTTAAGAGACAACAATAAAGATTTGGCCCCGGGATTGTTTTTGGATAAAGCAAAAACAACACGATACTACTGCGAAATTACCCGCTCTGTTATCGAACAGGCGGTACTGACCTCAGAGCATTATCAGGTGGCTATATCGGTGAACCTATCGATTGAAGATATCTTAAATGAAGAAACGGTAAGCTTTATTCATTATGTTTTGGCTGAGCACAAAAAAGCCCAGCTTATCTTTGAAATAACTGAAACTGAATCAACAGAGGACTTCACTAAAGTTCAGGCTTTTGCTAAAGAAGTCAGACGCTTAGGGGGTCAAATTGCCATAGATGATTTTGGTGTTGGCTATTCAAACTTCTCGCGTCTGATAAGCTTGCGTCCAGATTATCTGAAGATTGATGGGAGTATTGTTCAGAACGTACTGAATGACCCAACCAGTGCCAGTATTCTTAACGGACTAATCAGTATTTGTAAGGAGTTACACATTCCAATCGTAGCCGAATTTGTTGAAAGTGAAGACGTTAACGGTTACTTGTGTGATCAGCAAATTGAGTATTTGCAGGGGTACTATATTGGTAAACCATCACCGGAAGTTAGCCGCGTATTAAACTAACCCTGCTTTGAAACGTTTTTTAGCCCAAGCGTATAGTTATTGAAAAGAGTCCTCGTTATGAATGATTTTATCGAAACCTACGACAACGCCTTATCCTCCGAACTGTGCCAACAGCTTATTACGGTTTTCGAAAAGTCGCCGCATACCTTCCAGGGGCGTACCGGAGGGGGCGTTGATGTGAGCAAAAAGTCCAGCACCGATTTAGCGTTGAACAATCACGCGGAATACCAAGAGTTGCTGCTGAAGATACAGCAAACAACAGCAGAGCATGCTTTGGCGTATTTTAAAAAGTATCATTTTGCCTTGATTGCACCGGTGGCACTGACTTTGCAGCACCCGAAAACTCAACAACCCGTCGCTTTAACTCATGATAATTTTGACGAGATTGCAAAAGGTAACGAAATGGCGATTATGCAAAAGCTGTTTCGCGTTGGTGCAATACAAATGCAGCGTTATCAAAAAGGCGAAGGCAATTATAATTATTGGCACTGCGAGGCGTTTCCTCAGAGAGGTTCGACAGAGCCATTGCATCGGGCTTTATTGTTTATGTATTACCTGAATGATGTCGATGAAGGGGGGGAAACCGATTTTTATTATCAGGAACGCTCACTAAAGCCAAAAGCGGGTCAAATGGTCATAGCGCCGGCTTACTTTACTCACACTCACAGAGGCAGAATGCCTGTCTCAAATGATAAGTACATTTTAACCAGCTGGATCCTGCACAGCCGCGCAGAGCAACTATTTGGTGAGTAATGAGAGAGGAATTCCCCCAGTCAGAACGACTGGGGGAGACGATATTATTTAACGTCGCTTTCACTCAGAATAGTGACTTCACCTAAGTTCAGTGAGCGCACTTTTTCTTCAATTTCCGCTAAGTCACCAACGATAACCCAGGTCATAGCATCAGGTGTTAAAACCTTGTCCGCATTTTGCTGAATGTCTTCAAGCGTAATGGCGTTTATGCGTTGACCATAGTTTTCAAGGTACTCAACATCTTTTCCCTTATTGAAGGTGCTGACTAAACCGCTTAGCAAGCTGCCTTTTGTCTCGTAGGCGCCAGGTAATTTAGCCGTTTTATTGGCTTTTACTTTTGCCAGTTCGTCGGCGGTTGCAGGCTTATCGTCTTCGTATTGAGTAAACTCTTTGATAATTTCCTCAATAGACTCTTTGGTCTTATCGGTTTGCACCGGAGCCAGAGCCACTAACAAGCCAGGGCCTTCATTATCCAGCCAGATAGAACGAGCGCCATATGACCAGCCTTTGTCTTCACGTAAGTTCATGTTCAGACGACTGGTGAAACTGCCACCAAGAATGGTGTTCATGACATCAACCGTATCGGCGTTGTCGACCTGACCTGATGGAGCCATTTGACCGGCAATGATTACGGACTGCGGATTTCCGGGTTTATCAATCAGGAATACGCGGCTGGTTTCTGATGCCATAGAAGAATCAAGCGTCTTTTCTGGTTTATCAGAAGCTGGGGCTTGCCAACTGGCAAACTGTTCTTCTAATAATTTTTGCGCTTGTTCAACTGTGGTATCACCAACAATCACAAGTTTCGCGTTATCTGGGCGCAACCAGGTTTGTGCGTGCTGAACTAAATCTTCACGGGCTAATGACTTGATTGACTCAGGTGTACCCGAACCGGTTAATGGTTGGCTGTAAGCGTGTTCTTCACCAAACATTAATCCTGGTAAAACTCGTAGTGCTTGAGTTTGGGGACGAGCTTCTTCTTTACGAATTTGCTCTAACCAGTTTGAACGTTTACGTTCAATTTCCTCTTCTGCGAACGCAGGATTTTGTAGAATATCGTTCATTAGCGATAAACTTTCGGCAAAGTTTACGCTTAAGGTATCCATACTGATGCGCGAGCTGTCCAGACTGGCTGATGCATTTAAGTTGGTTCCCAGAGACTCCAGACGTTTATTAAGTTCTAACGCGCTCAGGTTTTCCGTCCCTTCTTTCAGCATCGACATGGTGTAACTGGCAGTTCCTAGTTTTGCACCAACATCGGAGGCATAGCCACTGTCAAAGACCAGGCTCATTTCGATGGTAGGGGTATCGCTACGCTGGGCGAGATAAACATCTAAACCATTAGATAAAGTAAACTGTTCTATTGTCGGCAATTCCAGCTGAGGTAAGTTACCAACGTCTGGCAATTGTGAGCGATCAGTATTGGTTTCCTGCGCAGCATATTCTGGTTGCGGTACAACATTAAGAACAAAGTCGCCAGAGCTTAACCATTGTTCTGCAGCATTTTGAAGATTATTAACAGAGGCTTGTTTAGTCCATTCCATCTCTTGTGCATAGAAACCGGGATCGTCATGGTAAACAGCGCCGGAAGCCAGAATATCGGATTTACCGCCAAAACCACCGACTTTTTCAGCGCGGCGTACAAAGTCTGCGGTTGTGCTGAACTTGGTACGTTGTAGTTCCGCTGCGGTCGGGCCTTCATTAATTAAACGCGCAACTTCTTCATCAATGATGGCTTCAATCCGTTCAAGTTCGACATCCGGTTTGGCGTCGGCCGTGATAAAAAATTGCCCAGACAGTTTTCGACCATACTGGAACGCACTAACAGAGCTGGCGATCTGCTCGTTGTATACTAAGCGCTCGTATAGACGTGAGTTTTTGCCGTTAGCAAGAATGTCGGCGAGCAAGCTAAGGTATTCAGAGTCTGCGGTTCCCATTTGTGCGGTATTCCACACTTTATAGACGCGAGGAGCCGGTACGCGATCTTCCATGGTTGCGCGTTTTTGTTCGTCACGTTTAGCAACCCAGGCTTCTTGTTTTTGTAACGGCTTACCGGGGCCGATATCGGCAAAGTATTTCGTGACTTTCTCTTTCGCCGTTTCAACATCAATATCACCAGCTAAAACTAAGACTGCGTTTGCTGCACCGTAGTAATCTTCAAACCATTGGTGTACGTCATCAAGGGAGGCAGCATTTAAGTCTTCCATTGAGCCGATAACCGACCAAGAGTACGGGTGTCCTTCAGGGAAGGTTTGTTCCGCAATGTGAGACCACGCTTTACCGTAAGGCTGAGCTTCGCCCTGGCGTTTTTCGTTCTGAACAACACCGCGTTGCTCGTCCAGCTTGTCCTGAGTGACAGCCCCTAATAGGTGGCCCATACGGTCGGACTCCATCCACAGTGCCATATCCAGCGCAGGGGTAGGAACGTTCTCAAAGTAATTGGTGCGGTCATTATTGGTGGTGCCGTTCATTTCGGTTGCACCGGCACGTTCAAACGGGCCAAAGTACTCATCGTCGTAGTTTTCGGTACCGTTGAACATCAGGTGTTCAAATAAATGGGCAAAACCGGTTTTGCCGGGTTCTTCGTCTTTAGAGCCCACTGCGTACCAAACGTTAACGGCGACAATTGGGGCCTTACGATCTTCATGCACTACAACGGTCAGTCCATTGTCCAGCGTAAAGCTCTCGTAGTTTACTTTGACTTCCGGAAACTGCGACTGACTCACAGTTTGTTGATTATCTGCTGATTGAGTTGCCTGGCAGCCGCCTAACAGTGCGGTGGTAACAGCCATAGCGGTTAGGGTTTTTATCATTTTCATAAGAGTTCCTGGATTATTTTTATTAAGCCAACTTACTATACGAGAGGAACGGTTAATGTGCCTGCTTATGTTTAGACTAAATTGTAACGAAATTAAACATCTGGAAACCTACGCTGAGAAATTGTGGGAATAAAGGTGGCAGTCAAGTCTTTTAATTACACAGACAATCAAGGATAATTGCGCGCGGTTTGCAGCAAATAGAAACGGAAGCTTGTGAGTAAAATAACAGTGATAGCTATAGCTGGCGCTTCAGCGTCAGGAAAGAGCCTGTTTGCCTCAACGGTGTATCAGGAGTTGGTGGCTGAGTTAGGAACTGACGGTATTGCTATTCTGGCCGAAGATGCTTACTACCGTGACCAGAGTCATATGACCATGGAGCAACGGGTTTTAACGAATTATGACCAGCCTGCCGCTTTCGAACACGATTTGCTGATGCAACATTTGCGACAGCTAAAGGCCGGCGAAGCCGTCTATATGCCGCAGTACAGCCATACCACTCATACTCGACTGGAAGAATCCATACGGGTTGCACCGGCTAAAGTTGTGATGGTTGAAGGTATTCTATTATTAACAGATGAAAAGCTACGTGAGCAATTCGATATTTCGGTGTTTATGGATACGCCTTTGGACATTTGTCTGCTGCGCCGTATTAAGCGCGATATTGAAGAGCGTGGCCGTACGTTGCAGTCGGTTACTGAGCAATATGAGCAGTATGTTCGTCCCGCATTCTTTGACTTTATATTCCCGTCTAAGCAGTTTGCTGATCTCGTTGTCACTCGCGGTGGTCAAAACGAAATCGCCATTGATATTATAAAAACAAAAATACGTCAGTTGCTGGCGGAATAAAATTGGTTCTTTTATGAATAGTATTCTCGGCGTTGCCGTCATTTTTATCGTTGCATATTTGGTTTCAACGAACCGTAAAGCCATTCGTTGGCGCACAATTATTGGCGCTTTTGGTATTCAAGTGGTACTGGCTGGCTTTGTACTTTATGTGCCTATTGGACGGGAGTTACTGTTCAGTTTTGCGCAGGGCGTCTCGGCTGTCATAGGTTACACTAAAGCGGGTATCGATTTTCTGTTTGGTAACCTGGCCTCAGAAGAGTTTGGCTTTGTATTCGCTATTCAGGTTTTGTCAGTTATTGTTTTCTTCTCCTCCCTAATTTCAGTTTTGTACTACTTGGGCATTATGAAGTGGGTGATTCGTATCTTAGGTGGTGGCTTGCAAAAGCTGCTGGGTACCAGTCGTCCTGAATCAATGTCAGCGGCCGCCAACATTTTTGTCGGACAAACTGAAGCACCGATGATGGTGCGGCCTTTTATCGGTACTATGACTCGTTCTGAGCTTTTTGCCGTTATGGTCGGTGGTATGGCATCGGTGTCTGGCTCGGTTTTAGCGGGTTACGCCGGTGTTGGCGTTGAGTTGAAGTACCTGATTGCAGCAAGTTTTATGGCAGCTCCGGGCGGTTTCCTCATGGCGAAAATGATGATTCCCGAGTGTGAAAAGCCACGCAACGACCTGGAAGAAGTAGAAGTAGAAGATAACTCTGCGAACGTGATTGATGCTGCAGCGCAAGGGGCATCCAGCGGCCTGCAACTAGCGATGAATGTTGGCGCCATGCTATTGGCCTTCGTGGCTTTAATTGCATTGGTTAATGGTATTTTTGGCTGGGTCGGTGGTTGGTTTGGTTATTCCGAGCTGACGTTACAGCAAATTTTTGGCTACGTATTCCAGCCAGTGGCTTATGTACTGGGAGTGAGTTGGGACGAAGCGAACCTGGCCGGCAGCTTTATTGGTCAGAAGCTGGTGATCAACGAATTTGTTGCCTATCTGGATTTTGTTAACTACAAAGATCAGTTAAGTGAAAACTCTCAGGTGATCATTACCTTTGTGCTGTGTGGCTTCGCTAACTTTTCATCGATTGCCATTTTGTTGGGCGGGTTAGGTGGTATGGCGCCGAGCAGACGCCATGATATTGCTCGTTTAGGTATGCGTGCCTTATTGGCCGCGACTCTGGCAAATATGATGAGTGCCGCAATCGCTGGCTTCTTTGTATCACTAACCTAAATCAATATCGGGATCGCGTTTAACCGCGGTCCCGCATGACACCTTCCTGAATTGTCGACGCAACTAACACTCCGTCACGTGTGAATATCTGCCCGCGGACTAAACCACGCTGACCGCTGGCCGACGGACTGTCTATTGCGTAAAGCAGCCAGTCATCCATACGGAAGTCCCGGTGAAACCACATGGCATGATCGACGGTAGCAACTTGCATATTGGGTTGCGCAAAGCTGACGCCATGAGGCTGTAAAGCTGTTGGCAAGAAGTTAAAATCTGATGCATAAGCCAGCAGGTATTTATGGACGCGTTGGTCATCCGGCATGTTACCGTTTGCTCTGAACCAGACGTAACGTCGGGGCTGATCTTTTTCAGGTTTAAACGGGTTGTAGGGGGTGACAAACCGCATTTCAATGGGCTTATCGCAAATGAACTTTTTGCGCAGTGGTGCTGGTATCAGTTCTTCGTGCTCGCGATAGATGTCCAAGTCTGAAACTAAGCCCTCAGGGCCGGGAACTTCGGGCATGGTGTCCTGATGCTCATAGCCGCTTTCCTGTTGCTGGAATGAAGCCGTCATGTAAAAAATGGGTTTACCGTACTGTATGGCCTTGACTCTACGGGCTGAAAAGCTTTTACCGTCGCGGATGGTTTCCACGTCATAGACAATAGGCTTTTTCGCATCGCCGGGGCGTAAAAAATAGCTATGAAACGAATGACAGACTCTTTCTTGCGGTAAAGTCTCTTTTGCCGCTGACAGAGCTTGCCCAATAACCTGTCCACCAAAGACAGCACCGAAGCCTAAATCCTGACTTTGTCCACGATAAAGACCGTCTTCAATGCTCTCGAGGGTCAGTAAGTTGAGTAAATCGTCGAGTACCTGACTCATCCGTTATGTCCTTATTAATTTCGGTAAGACTGATGTTTATTGATCTTAAACGCTTTTTACAGACTATGTAATATAAACACAATTTATAATAAAAATAGTTGCTTAACTGGGTACTTAACCACCAGTTAATTGGCACAAAACGTTGATTTATGTTTTCATCAAAGCACAATTTCAATGGCTGAAACGGTTCAGTTTGTCTATATTTAGAAGACCGTTGAGCTAAAAACTACGCTTTTAGAAGCGAATGGGAGAGTATCTATGTCAGGCAAAGACAGTCTGAAAACCTTAAGTACGTTAGACGTTAAAGGTAAAACCTTTCATTACTACAGCCTGCCTAAAGCAGAGGAAGCCTTAGGAGACATTTCAAAACTTCCGGCTTCAATGAAAGTATTGCTCGAAAACCTATTGCGAAATGAAGACGGCGAAACCGTCACGAAAGACGACTTAAAAGCCATGGTTGACTGGTCGAAAAAGAAAAAAATCGACCGCGAAATTCAGTATCGTCCGGCGCGGGTTCTCATGCAGGACTTTACCGGTGTGCCGGGTATTGTCGACTTAGCCGCAATGAGAGACGCAGTGGCGAAAGCAGGGCATGACCCTGAAGTCATTAACCCGTTGTCGCCTGTCGACCTGGTCATTGACCACTCGGTGATGGTAGACAAATACGCAACTGAAGGAGCCTTTAAAGAAAACGTCCGCATGGAGATGGAACGTAACAAAGAACGTTACGAGTTCCTTAAGTGGGGGCAGGGTGCCTTTGAAAACTTCCGCGTAGTACCACCGGGTACCGGAATTTGCCACCAGGTTAATCTTGAGTATCTTGGTAAGAGTGTCTGGACTAAAGAAGAAGATGGCAAAACCTTTGCCTACCCGGATACTTTGGTTGGCACTGACTCGCACACCACCATGATCAACGGTATTGGTGTATTAGGCTGGGGTGTCGGCGGTATTGAAGCCGAGGCCGCAATGCTGGGGCAGCCCGTTTCCATGTTGATACCTGAGGTTGTTGGCTTCCGTATGACCGGAGCGCTGAAAGAAGGTGTTACCGCGACTGATTTGGTATTAACCGTAACTCAAATGCTGCGTGAAAAAGGCGTAGTAGGTAAGTTTGTTGAGTTTTATGGTCCGGGTCTGGATAACTTGCCGTTAGCTGATCGCGCAACCATTTCGAATATGTCACCTGAATACGGTGCAACTTGTGGTTTCTTCCCGGTCGATGATGAAACCCTGCGTTATTTCCGCTTGTCAGGTCGTGATGAAGAAACCATTGAGCTGGTTGAGAAATACTCTAAAGCGCAGGGCTTGTGGCGCGATAACGATAACGAGCCGGAGTACACTGATACGCTGGAGTTAGACTTAAGTAGCGTTACGGCTTCACTGGCTGGCCCGAAACGTCCACAGGACCGCGTGGATATGGAGCAGCTTGGCAGTAATTTCGACCTGATACTGGAAACTAACGGTAAATCGGGTGAGAAAGACAAAGAAGTACAGGTGAAAGGCAAAGATTATTCATTGTCGCACGGCGATGTGGTCATTGCTGCAATCACTTCTTGTACAAACACTTCGAACCCCAGTGTCATGATGGCAGCTGGTTTAGTGGCTAAGAAGGCAGTTGAAAAAGGGCTGGTTCGTAAACCATGGGTTAAATCCTCGCTGGCGCCAGGCTCTAAAGTGGTTACCGACTATTTCGAAAAAGCCGGTTTGGATGAGTATCTTGATAAGCTTGGCTTTAACTTAGTGGGCTATGGGTGTACCACTTGTATTGGTAACTCGGGCCCGCTGGATGATGAAATAACAGAAGCCATTACTGAGGGCGATCTGACCGTCTCTTCTGTGTTATCAGGTAACCGTAACTTTGAAGGGCGTGTACACCCAGAAGTTAAGGCGAACTGGCTGGCGTCACCACCGCTCGTGGTCGCCTACGCGTTGTCGGGTACAACACGTACCGATTTGAGTAAAGATCCGCTAGGTAAAGACTCTGACGGTAATGACGTGTTCTTAAAAGACATCTGGCCGAGTAGTTCAGAAATTGCTGAAGCCGTGAAAATGGTGGATAACGAGATGTTCGGCAAAGAATATGGCGAAGTTTTCGAGGGTGATGAGGAATGGCAGTCAATTAGCGTTGCTGAAGGCAATACCTATAACTGGCAGGACGATTCTACCTATGTTAAGAATCCGCCGTTCTTTGAGGGCATTGATAAGCCTCTACAGGCACCGAGCGACATTAAAGACGCTAACGTGCTGGCCGTGTTTGCTGATTCAATTACGACGGACCACATTTCACCGGCAGGCTCTATCAAGCCGGATTCTCCGGCAGGTAAGTATCTGCAGGAAAATGGCGTAGAAATTAAAGACTTTAACTCTTATGGTTCGCGTCGCGGTAATCACGAAGTGATGATGCGCGGTACCTTTGCCAATATCCGTATTAAAAACCAGATGCTGGATGATGTTGAAGGTGGTTACACCAAGTACATCCCAACTGGCGAGCAGATGGCAATTTATGATGCTGCCATGAAGTATATGGAAAACGACACGCCGCTGGTTGTATTGGCCGGTAAAGAGTACGGTACCGGTTCAAGCCGTGACTGGGCTGCAAAAGGCACAACGTTATTAGGCGTTAAAGCCGTACTGGCTGAAAGCTACGAGCGTATTCACCGTTCTAACCTGGTGGGTATGGGCGTTCTGCCGCTGCAGTTTGCTGAAGGTGAGGGTGTTAAGGAACACAAGCTGACCGGCGAAGAGCAGATATCGATTCTGGGCCTTGATGAGAATCTCAAACCTGGACAGATGCTGAAAGTTGTTGCTAAACGCAAAGACGGAAGCGAAGTTGAGTTTGAGGTTAAGTGCCGTATCGATACCGGTAATGAAATGAGCTACTACAAAAGTGGTGGTATCCTGCATTACGTATTGCGCGGAATGCTTAAATAAGAGTCACTATAGTGAACTGAAACCCGGCCATTGAGCCGGGTTTTTTTATATCATCAAGCCGCGGCCACCATCGACTTTAATCGACTCTCCGGTAATAAATGGGTTATCGCGTAAAAAGCGAACTGTTTCTATCATGGGTTCTAAACCACCTTCCACCCGTAAAGGTGTTTCATCCAGAACTTTTAGGCGATGCTCTTTATCATGCTCGGGCAAAAATAAAATAGGACCTGGCTGAATCGCGTTTACTCTTACCGATGGCGCTAAGGTTTTGGCAAATGACTGAGTCATATTGGCCAGTGCGGCTTTTGCTGCGCAATAGGCAATGTAGTCGGTGGAAGGGCGGTCGGCGTAAATATCCGTTATATTAATGACCAGTCCGTTTTCTGAGTGGCTAAGTTGCTGTTGAAGGCCACTAATAAGCAAATAAGGCGCCATGCCGTGAACCTGAAATACGGCTGCTAACGCGTTTTCATGGTTATCAACGGTGTCGTTATCAAAAAAGCAGGACGCATTATTCACTAAAAGCTCGATGGAATTGGTGGCATTGCTTATTGTTTTGATCATCGCTTTGATACTAGCTGTGTCGGTAAAGTCGGCCTGTATCCCTTTAGCGCCCAACGACTCTAATTCATCAATGCCGTCGCGTGAGCTATTATAGTGAGCAAACAATTGATATCCCTCGGCCAGTAGTGCTTTTGCTAATTCAAAGCCAAAGCGCCTTCCTGCGCCGGTAATAAGTGCTGTTTTTTTCATGACGCAAGCCCTAAATCTGTGAGTAAGGAGGATAAATAGCCGGGGACTTGAGGTTTATCTTCTACTCTCCCCAAAATATCAATATCAATGGTGCGGTCCTTCAAGCTTCTCTTCGGGTCAGAGCGGTCACGACCTAATGCTTCTTCAATTTTATTAAATTCAGATTTGAGTTCGTTAGCGGTCATAGGCGTTTGGATAATAAACAGGGCATTTAAGAAATTTCTGTCGGTGTTCATATTGACCGGAGAGGTCGGAATATTTCGTGAGAAACTAATATCGCCTGACAACGCTTTTAGTGCAGCTTGTGCCTGAGGAAAGTTTCTTTGAGGCTCTATGTTTGAGCCAAGACTGCATAAATACTTTTTCATTGAATATCTGACCGCTAAACGTGAATAATATGTTGATTTAAATACGGGTAAAAACACCAAACAGATGACAGACTCAAACAGTTGAAATTGCGGAGATCTGCTGATAGCCTGAAATTTCAACTAACGCTGGTGAGCAGAAGTCTTAATGACGACACAGAAAAGCTGCTTTAACTATCGATATATTTTGTTGGTTTTGTGTATGTTCTTCATATTGCCAACCACAACGCTTGCAAGCTCCTTAACGCTAAGCGGGCCTGAGGCCGTCATCAAGGAAGGTTACTTTACCGTTTCTGTTCGTGCTAATGATATGAGTGAGCTTAACAGAGTTACCATTGAAGTTGCCAGCGATTCGAATTTTACAGAAAGTACTCGTCAGTTCCCTGCACTCGGTGATTTTAAAGACATTTCGTTAACGGGATTTAGCAACGGCACATACTACTTACGTGCCCGGGCGGAAGATACCGACGGGCAAAGCTATGTGAGTAATACCGTTGAAGTTACCGTAAAACATTACCCCTTGTGGCAGGCTTTGACCTTGTTCTTTATTGGTTTAGTCATATTCATTACGTTGGTAGCAACCTTGCTGCTGTTGCATCGTCAATGGATACATTCCAAACAACATAAGCATCATGACTGAGTTTGCATTAGAGACGAGTACGGGTATTACTATTATCATCCTGTTTGGGGTGTTTTGGGTTGCTTTTGGTTATTGGCTGGGGCGAAAAAACCGCACCCACGAGGATTTTGCCTTAGCAGGTCGAAATGTTGGTTTCGCTTTTGCTGCAGCAACTGCCATGGCAACCTGGGTGACCAGCAATACCACACTGGTGGCACCTCAATTGACTTATCAGTTCGGTATTTGGGGAATGATAGGGTATTCCTTTGCCGCACTAGGTCTTATTCTATTTGCGCCAATGGCCAAGCGAATAAAAGAGTTATTACCTAATGGCTACACCTCCGGAGATTTTGTTCGTCTGCGCTATGGTAATTTAGCCTGGCTCGTCTTTATTATTATTTCTGTTGTCTACGCGTTTGGCTGGTTAATCAGTCTGGGCATGGCGGGTGGCATTTTGCTGGAGTCACTTAGCGGCCTTGATTACCACATTGGCATGACGACGATTTTGGTAATTTGTGTCGGCTATACTTTATTTGGCGGCATGCGAGCCGTTATTGCCACCGACTTTATTCAGGCGCTGATTATTATTGTTGGTGTCAGTTTCATCGCGTACTGGCTGATTGATAATGTTGGTTTGGAAAGTATCCACAGTAACCTCACCAGTGAGCACCCGAAATTACTGGACCTGTTATTCCCTGCCGCGGTTATGTTTTTGTTTAACAATATTTTCTTTGGGCTGGGCGAAATATTTCACTCCAACGTCTGGTGGTCACGGGCGCTTTCGTTTAAAAAAGGTGTCGCTTACAAAGCTTACTTAACCGGCGGCTTGTTGTGGTTGCCTATTCCTATCGTGACAGGATTTATCGCTTTGGCTGCACCGCAGCTAGGGATATTTCCTCCAAGCCCGGACATGATTGGCCCTACTGTTGCCGCAGCTGTGCTGGGTAAAGTCGGTGCTGTTATCGTCTTTATTGTGATTTTTTCTGCGCTGGCCTCTAGTCTGGACTCGTTACTTGCCGCAACTTCGGACTTAGTTACACAAGATATCTTTCATAAAAAACTGAAACCCAAAGCAAGCGATAAAACCTTAATGCGCTTTAATCGCAGCTGTATTCTTGGTCTGGGTATCATGACCTGGTTATTGTGCTTACCTCGTATTGCTACGTTAGGCGCCTTGCTGAACTTTGCCGGGGCTTTCGTTGCCAGTACTATTTGGCCGATAGTGCTGGGGCTGTACCAGCGCCGCCTGACGGGTAGTTATGCTGCTTGTGCTATGGCTTTTGGTACACTCTTCGGTATGCTGGGTTACTTTGTTATCGGTTTTTATGTTGCCGCATTGGTATCGTGCGCGGTTTCCGGGCTCATTTGCTTAGTCGGTATTATGCGTAGCAATAAGCAGTTTGACTGGAACCAATTAGATGAAGGGGAACAAATTCATGCTGATAAGTGAACTGGCTTTTGAATGGTTGATTTCTCTGGCGCTGGTAATGACCTGTGCGGCTCCGGTATTGTTAGTGGGCCTGTTTATTAAAGATTTTATTTCTAAAACCATATGGTAATTGTATGACTATAAAGGATGTCTCCTTTGAACGAGATCGCCCAGATGTGTGTGGCGATGCTCACCCAAAGGCGTTATTGAAAGCAATTCAGGAAGATGGTGATTACCTGCTGAAACTATCGAATCAGCATGTGGTATCTGCTGACCAGTTTTCGCAGCTGGGGATGCTGCAGTTATTTCGACTTGCAGCTAAATATGAAGCTAATCCCCGTCGTTTTAGTACCTCATTGCAGGGCAAAATTTTAATCAGCGCGTTTTATGAGCCAAGTACGCGGACTCGTTTGTCATTTGAAAGCGCCTGGCACCGGTTAGGCGGCGATATCATGTCAATTACTGACCGTTCTACTACTGGTATAGCCAAAGGTGAGCGTTTGGCCGATGTGGCTGAAATGTTTAATAACTATGGCGACTGTGTGGTGTTAAGGGACAATAATGAAAGCTCACTGGAAGAGATGATTGATTCGCTGCGCATTCCCATTATTAATGCCGGTAATGGTTCAGATGAACATCCAACCCAAGCGCTTACGGATATGTACGCACTGTTTAAATGGCGTCCCGATTTAGTGACGGACGAAGCCGATAAAGCACCGATAAAAATCGGCATTATTGGTGTACCAGATAAAATGCGTACCGTGCGCAGCTTTATTAAATGTTTAGTAAAGTTTCCAAAAGCAATCGATGAAATTGTCATTATTCATGACGAAGAATCGTCGACTCAGTTATTCGGAAGTGAGCAACGAGAGCAGATTGAACAAGCCGGAATAAAGATTCGTACGACTCGCGATTTAGAGCAGGTACTACCAGAACTTGACGTGGTTTATATCAACGCTATTTCATGGGAAGGTGATACCTTTAGTACTTATGGCAGTGAGTTTCACTTAACGGCGCAGTCACCGCTAAAAGACAGCGCTATTATTTTACATCCATTAGCGCGCGGTGAAGAATTATCCGCCGATCTCGACCATACGCCCCATAACTGGTATTTCAGCCAGGCACGGGGGGCGGTGTTTTTACGTATGGCGCTACTGACCTGTATGGTACAGCGAGCTGAACGCGTCATTGATGTCGTCTGATACGAGGAAAAGCAAAGAATGTGCGGAATTGCTGGCGTTTTTCATCATCAAACGGAAAGAGCGATTGACCCCCAAACCTTAGTGAATATGGCAGCGATAATGCATCATCGTGGTCCTGACGGGTTTGGTTATGAAGTACAACAAGACTATGGCGTGGGATTCAGCCACGCTCGTTTATCTATTATTGACCTGGACGAAAAGCGGGGTCGTCAGCCATTTTTGTCAGCCGACAAACGATTGATGCTGACTCACAACGGCGAATTTTATGACTTTAAACGCATTCGTGCAGACTTAACAGCTCGTGGCGCGCGCTTTAATAGCAAAAGTGACTCTGAAATTGTTCTGCATTTGTTTGAACGTTATGGCCTGGAAGATACGTTAAAAGAGCTGCGTGGTGAATTCGCGTTTGGCTTGTTCGATGCCAAAGACGAAAGCCTCTATCTTGTGCGCGACCGTTTTGGGATTAAGCCATTATACTGGACGGAAACGGAACAGGGTGTCGTTTTTGGATCTGAACTGAAAGTACTGTTTGCCCACCCGGATGTTAAGCGGGAGTTTTCGGCCGAGGGTTTATACCACCAGCTTATTCAAGTCATGGTTCCGGGCTCTACGGCCTTTGAAGGAATTAATCAGGTTCAGCCTGGCTATGTGGTTAAGTTACAACGAAAAAATGGCAAGGTGGTTGCGACGGAACACAAATACTGGGATGTCGATTTTCCGCCTGAGGAGAGCTATCCGGGCGCCGATGTTGACGAAGAATCTTATATTGAAGGGGTTCGCGCTAAATTACTGGAAGCCGTTCAGCACCGAATGACAGCTGATGTCCCGGTAGGCTGCTATCTGTCGGGTGGCATTGATTCATGTGCCATTCTGGGACTTGCATCTGCGTCAACTCAAACCTCGGTAAAAGCCTTTACCATAGGTTTTGATTCTGCTGATTATGATGAAACACCTATCGCAGAAGAAATGGCTGAAGCGACTCAGGCTGACCACCACATTATGCGGCTTAAAGCCGATGACCTGTATGACCATTTTGTGAAAACTTTGTGGCACACAGAACGAACAATTTACAACACACTGGGCGTAGCCAAGTATCTGATGAGTAAAGAGGTACACGAAGCCGGTTATAAAGTTGTGATGACCGGAGAGGGCTCGGATGAACTTTTTGCCGGCTATCCGGCTTTTAGAAAGGACATGTTCCTGCATGGGCTCGACCATTTGCCTGAAGTGGAGCGGGTTGAATGGCAAGAGTTGCTGGAGAAAAACAATAAACTCTTTAAGGGCGCTATGTTAGCTCGTGAGGAGTTTGTCAGCGACGCCTTTAACCAGAAAATGGGCTTTACCCCAAGCTGTGTGCAGCCGTGGCTGTCGTGCTCATCGGTTGCGTTGCCGCTGATGTCAGAGAAAAAACGTGAACAAGTTGAGAGCTATGATCCCAGCAAGGCTATTGCCGATACGCTGGATAAGAAGATGCTCGATGGCCGACATCCGTTGGACAGAGCTCAGTACGTGTGGATTAAAACTATGCTGGAAGGCCAAATCCTGACCTGGGGCGGCGACCGTGTCGACATGGCAAACTCAATGGAAGCACGCCCTGCATTTTTGGACCATCACTTGGCAGAGTACGCTTTTACAGTGCCACCGCACCTGCGTATTAAAGGTAATAAAGAGAAGTATGTGTTGCGGGAGGCAATGAAAGGCTTGTTACCGGAAACGCTGTATAAGCGTGAGAAGTTTGCGTTTATGGCACCGCCGGCCCATACCGACCCGGAAAAATGGAAAGCCGTTGAGAAGCTGGCAGAACAGTTTTTGAATGAAGACGCGGTAAAATCAGCTGGGCTGCTTGACTATAAAGAAGTGGTGCGGACGTTTGAGCGGCACCAGGATGATAACGTGCCCAATGAAGAGCGTGTGCAGCTTGATGCGGTGATAAACCACATGTTGGGCGTTCAGGTACTGCACCATCACTTTGTAGCGACTGACGTGCCTAAGCAAGCCCAGCAACGAGCGAGTGAGCTGGGCTGGACTGTTTAGTCTTTTAATCTCCGGTGACTGCAGAAATGTAGTCACCGTAACCTTCTTCTTTCATTCGTTCTAAAGGAATAAACCGTAGTGCGGCTGAGTTCATGCAATACCTTAATCCGGTTGGTTCAGGCCCATCGCTAAAAACATGGCCAACATGTGAATCAGCCTTGCGACTGCGAATTTCGGTGCGGGTGAAAAACCAGCTGTCGTCTTCTTTTTCAACAACAGCATCGGACGTTATCGGTTTTGTAAAACTTGGCCAGCCGGTTCCCGATTCGTATTTGTCGGCTGATGAAAAAAGTGGTTCTCCACTAACAACATCGACGTAGATGCCAGGGCGTTCATTATCCCAGTAGGGGTTGTCAAACGCGGGTTCCGTAGCATCTTCCTGAGTGACCGCGTACTGAATGTCCGTTAGGCGTTCTTTTAATTCACGTTTACTGGGCTGTACGTAGACCTGTTCGTCACTTTGGCCGCTAGGGCTTTCATTAGTGAATTGCTGATAATCGACGTCAGATGTGTCTCCCCAGTGCTTTTCCACAAAGTCGTACCGGCCGGAGTTATAAGTATAGATGCGGTAGCGAACCGGGTTCTTATCGTAGTAATTCTGGTGATACTCCTCCGCTTCATAGAAGCTTTTAAAAGGGGTTATTTCAATAACCACAGGGTCCGGGAAGGGGCCATTTTTATCAAGCCATTGGCGCGACTGCATGGCAATACGTTTTTGTTGCTCATTATGATAAAAAACAGCCGGGCGGTATTGTTGACCTCTGTCCACAAATTGTCCCTGATTGTCTGTTGGATCACTGATGCGCCATAACTTCTGAAGCAAAGCGGCATAACTGACAATATCCGGGTTATAGTAAATTTGGGCTGCTTCTGTGTGTCCGGTTTGTCCTCCGGCAACTTGCTTATAAGTTGGGTTAGCTTCATCGCCGCCACTGTAACCGGATACAACCTCCCGGACGCCGGGCATTTTTTCAAAAGCTTCTTCGACACACCAAAAACAGCCGCCAGCTAAAGTAGCGACTTTCTCATTTTTTTGCTTTGTTGGCTCATTATTCTGTGCCATGCTGATACAAGATACTAACAAACTGGCAGTAACAATTATTAGGCGAAGCGACATTGTATTCTCCAACCACAGGTGGTGTTTAGTTATAGACCGTTCAATATGAAAAAGATTACTTGGTTAGCTTTTATTTTCAGCCTTAGCTGTCAACCTGCCGTTGCATTGCAGCAGTCAGACGAAGAAGATGACATGTGGCTGGACAGTTTTCGTAGCGGACTAGGTTCATCTGTTGATGCAACAGCTCGCTGGGTCGATGGCTTATTCGGAGATGAAAGCATCAGTCAATATGAGCGTTCTTACGGTCGGCTTTCGGTTGCACCGCAGTGGGATCAGTATGATGGCTTTGAAGTGAAATCACGCTTTAGAGCGCGTGTTGCCTTACCCAAACTTAAAGAAAACTTTTCAGCTTTTATTGGTCGGGTTGATGAAAACGAGTTTCTGGATGATGATTCTGCTGGCCGGCCTTCCGTTATTCGTTCGCCTGAATCTGATGAAGAGTGGTTAGTGGGCCTGGGCTTCGACCCGGAAATTAACGAAGCTCATCGCGTGTCTTACAGTATCGGTATTCGTGGAGGCCTGCGTTTTGATACTTATGCAAGAGCACGTTACATGACCGGTATCGTTTTTTCCGATAATCAACAGGTTCGTACTCAGTCTTCAGCTTTCTGGCGTGACAGCGATGGTTTTGGTGTTGCACAGCGTGTCGATTATGAAGCGACTTTAACTGAAACCTGGTTACTCAGGTGGGCTTCAATAGGTACTTTTGCGGAAGAAACGGATGGTGTTCGCTGGAGCAGTACCGCGCGTTTATACCATTTGTATGGCGAAGATAAAGCCTGGGCTACTGAAACCTGGATAGAAGGCAATACCGATCATGAAGTGCCTATTCGAGATTACGGATTGCGATTTTTAAATCGTCAGCGTTACTTGCGAGAATGGTTTTTTGTTGAAGGCTGGGTGGGTTACCACTGGCCACGCGGTCATTTAGCAGAGCAGCGTAGCGGCCAGTGGTTAGTTGGCGTTGAGTTTGAGGTTCATTTTGGCACCGACAATGCTTACATGCCGGATCCAGAAAAGCGTAAATCGAGTACCAGAGGATCGTGGTCCGACGAACGAAATGGTCCTTCGGAAAAGTATGTGTCATCACGATAGTCATAAACCCAAGGCTCATCCGCGTTAAAAGGCAAATGATACACTCCCTGAATATTGTCTTTGAGCGAATCCGCAACAAAAACATGATCTAAAGCACCGGCCTGGCTGTCGTAAACATACGAGTAATCAGTCGCATCGGAAGGGTTATAAAAACCATTTTTGCTGAAGTAACGAATCGGGTCCTCGTGATAGTAGGCGTTAAAATCCCCCAAAAGTATCGGATTTACAAGGGGTTCCTTTTCAATCCATTGTGTCAGTTGCTCTGAGGATTTTAGTCGCAAATCGTTCCAGCAAGCCTGGCCATCATTTTGATTGCTGTTAGGGCTTTCAGAGTCCTCCGGACAGCTACCTTTCGATTTAAAATGGTTCACAATAACGCTGAACTCAGTGTCAGTCTTTTCGTGAATAAAGCTTTGTGCCAGTGGCGGGCGGCTTCCCCAGGAAAATGGTCCTTGCCGGGTAAACAGAGCATGAGAGTTTGGTTTAACGCGTTCAGGCTGATAGATAATACCAACAGTGATCTGATCGGTGCCAATTTTCTCAGCACGGGGTTCGGCTATTTCATAATCTTTGCCTGAGACACGTTCAAGTGCATTAACCAACTGTATAATGGCACTGCGTTCAGTAAAGCCATCGTTTTCTAGCTCCATCAAACCGATAACGTCGGCATCCATCGTTGTCAGTGCGGCCACAATCTTTTGTAGTTGGCGTTCCATTTGCTCGGGGGTATCAGCTCCTCTCGGTGTTGGAAAGCCTTGCCCGGCACCATTGCCATTAAAGAAATTCAAAACGTTAAAACTGGCAATACGAATGGCATCACTGTTCTTTTCCGCCAACTGAGGTTGTTTTGATACAGCTTTTAGTACGAGTTCTTCGGTAGGCTGAATTCTGTAGCCGTCATTAAACTGGCTGATAATGCCACTAAAGCTGTCTATTGTTGAGCCGGAGCGTAGGCTGCGTTGCTCCCCGTGTTGAAGGGAGCTAAAGGGCAGTGGGCTCGGTTCAACAACCTGACTGTTGTCATCAACCTGCAACCGATTCAGTGTGTTTTCCTGTTTCTGGCGCTTGGCATCTTTGCCGGGCATAACAATTTGTGTCGGTGTCCATAAGCGGCCCGAGGAGACATCAAAAAAACCATGGCGCGGGTAATTGTAGTGCCCGGATACAGTCAGCTCTTCATCCTTAGCAGAGGACAGTGTTACGGGCATTCCCTCTAAGGCCTCAAGCTTTTTAAGTGAGTCTACGGGTAGCTGCAACGCAGTCACTTCAGGAGTACTAGTAGCGTTACCACAGGTGGTCATATTGGATACATTAACCAGAGAGGTTAACTGCGAGCGCTCGTCAACTTCTCCGGATAGCTTTACCTGTTCTCCTGTCGTGACAGTCGAGTGCTGCTTGTCTGTGACGACAAATAGCCCTTCAGAGGTGGCCGGATTCTCATCGGCATCTTCAGCAAAACTGTGAATAAAAAAACCACCCAGACCGTCGGTTGCTTGCCACGTGGCGGTGACTATACCGCGCACATTAACTTGTTCGCCGACCATTTGGGAAAGCTCGGTTTCACCCTGAATGTTTGCAATAGAGGTTATATCGTTATCATTATCACAGGTGCTTGCAGCGGCAGTCCCCGACAGAAAGAGAGCGGGTAACACATTAAGTAGTCGTTTATTCATATTAATGATCCAGGTTGTGGTAGCTTCCAACTTCGAGTACGGGCGCCGCGTCCAGGCGCTCCGCATCCATCATGTTGGCAATTCTTTGCATTGATGAAAGCAGTAGCGATTGCTCCCATTCTTCCAATGCCTGAAACTTTTTAATAAAGTCTTCCTGCAGTGGTTGCGGCGCTTTTTCCAGCAATGTAAGCCCCTGTTCGGTCAGGTACAGAGAAACCCGGCGTTTATCTTTTTCACTGCGATGCCGGTGAATGAACTGGCGATGCTCGAGTCTCTCAATAACGTTTGAAACGGTTGCGGGACTTAAGTTGATATTCTGAGCAATCTTACTGGCGGTTATGCCATTGGCGGCGTTAATTTCTCGCAAAATTAATAACTGAGGCGCGGTGAGTCCTGAATACTTGTTTAATTGCTTAGAATATAAATCAATGGCCCGAATGACTTTTCTAAGAGCAAGTAGCAATTCTTCATATTTTTCCATAGTTGCCTCGAAACCTGCTAGTACCTTGGAGCGGATAAATCGGTACGACGGATTTGAACAACGACGCCAAGCTTGGGGTGATCGAAGTAGTGCGTTTCGTGGCTGATGACCCGCCGTAACTGTGAAAAATAATAGCTACGTAGATAAGGAATTTGTTCACTGGCATTATTGAGAGCTAACGATGCTTGTTCTTCTATATCGTTTGCTGTGCGCTGAATTCTGTCTGTTTCACGTAAATTAAACTCGCCATCAATATGCAGATAGTTACCCACTAAAAAAATCTGCATCAGTCCGTCGAACTCCCAGGAAAGATTGGGTTGGCCTGCTGCCATCAGTGGTGGACGAACTGGGGTTGTTTCATTTAAACGGCGAAAGGGTTCCTTACCGGAATTAATAACGTTAAGCAGGCTCTGGATATTGTCCATACGTTGTTGCTGACTGGCGCTGGACAGCGGTGTGTTAAGTTTTTCACGCTCTTGAGGGAAGCCATTATAGAAAAACTCGTCACTGTAGTTTTTACCGCCAAACAAGCGGAACTTGCTGGCCTGATTGCGAGTAAATACCGGCTGTCTCCAGGCAAGGTGTAACAGGGGTTTGCCCTGGCCTTTGTTGTTCAATTCGGTACGGATAGGTGACAGTTCTAAGACGTCTTCAGGCATTAAGAACGGTTGTGACGCTGTTTCTATATTACCGCCCGGGCCATCGATAACGACCTCCGTAGATGCCATTTCAGATAAAATATGTGAAGGAGCAAACGGGTTACCTGCAATGGGGATCCATTGGTCTTCGTTTTCATACTGGCAGGCGACGTCAAACTGCCACTCTTGCTCCGATAGTGTTTCACAAATAGGTAAAGCGGCACGAAGCGAGCGGTTTTGCTGGCTATGATAAGAGGTGAGTAAATCGCGGCTGCCAGCGATGGTTATTGGCTGCATTGTTAACGAGAAGTTTTCGCCGGACTGGTCTGTGGCGGTATGTTTAAAAACCAGCACTTCTACTTCAAACCAGCGCCAGTAGTCTTTATCAGACTGAGCCACGACATCAACAGACACCAATGCCATTAGAGCTGCTGTTAAACCCAGTACCGATTTTAATCCACGATGCACCAGCGTCATTCCTTCACTCCTGTGTTACGCCGCCTGAGATTGTTCTGCAAATTCTTCTAACAGAGACTCTACCAGTTTTAACCGGCTTTGAGTATCTTCCAGTGATTGACTTAAACGTAAACGGTTTGGTCCATCCAGCTTGTAGTAACTGGGCGCTTTTTGAATCAACCCAATAATGACTTCGGGGCTAATCTTCGTGTCGTCGGCAAATTCAATAATACCGCCCTGATTACCAATATCAATTTTACGGATACCCAGTTGCTCGGCGTTATTACGCAGTTGTGTTTGGCGCATCAAGTTCTTGGCTGCGTCCGGTAACAGGCCAAAACGGTCAATTAATTCCACCTGCAGATCATCCAGTTCTTTACTGGTCTCACAGTTGGCAATTCGTTTGTACAAGCTTAAACGGTTATTAACATCCGGTATGTAAGCTTCGGGTAAAAGTGCCGGCAGTTTTAAGTCAATTTCAGCACGTTCGTGCAACAGCTGTGCAAGCGCGGGTTCTTTGCCTTCTTTTAAGGCTTTGACCGCTTGCTCCAGCATGTCCATGTATAAAGTAAAGCCAATACTTTCAATTTGACCGCTTTGATCATCACCTAGCAGCTCACCGGCACCACGAATTTCCAAATCGTGAGTTGCAAGCATGAAGCCTGCTCCCAAATCTTCAAGCTGAGAGATAGCTTCAAGCCGCTTGTGTGCGTCTTTGGTCATACGTTTAGGGTGTGGCGTTAATAAATAGGCATAAGCCTGATGATGAGATCGTCCAACCCGGCCTCGCAGTTGGTGCATTTGCGCCAGTCCCAGGTGGTCGGCGCGATCCATAATAATGGTGTTGGCGCTGGGTATGTCGATACCGGTCTCAATAATGGTGGTACAGACCAGAACATTAAAGCGCTGATGGTAAAAGTCCGACATAATGCGTTCAAGGTCACGCTCACGCATTTGTCCGTGAGCAACTACAACACGAGCTTCGGGAACCAACGCTTCGATATCTGCCGCGGTTTTTTCAATAGTGTCGACATTATTGTGTAAGAAATAAACCTGACCACCGCGCAGAATCTCCCTCAGCACAGCTTCTCGAACCGTGGGTTCGTCGTACTCCCGGACAAAGGTTTTCACTGCTAAGCGCTTAGCTGGTGGAGTGGCAATAATCGACAGATCACGAATGTTATTCATGGCCATATTTAAGGTTCTTGGAATAGGCGTTGCGGTCAGAGTTAATATATCAACATCCGCACGAAGACGCTTAATGGTGTCCTTTTGCCTTACACCAAAGCGGTGTTCTTCATCCACGACCAGTAAGCCTAAATCATGGCATTTAACATTGTCCTGCAACAATTTGTGCGTACCAATGACAATATCGACCTTGCCGTTTGATAAATCTTCAAGAATACCTTTGGATTGCTTTGCGGTTTTAAAACGCGATAGCACTTCAACCCGAATGGCCTGATCAGCAAAACGGTCACTAAAGTTTTCATAATGCTGCTGGGCAAGCAGGGTGGTGGGAACCAGCACCATCACTTGCTTGCCTTCATTAACCGCAATAAAGGCCGCGCGCATTGCCACTTCGGTTTTACCAAAACCTACGTCGCCACACACTAACCGGTCCATTGCACGAGGCTGTTGCATATCTTGTTTCACGGCATCGATTGCGGCTTGTTGGTCAATGGTTTCTTCAAAGGGGAAACCCGCGGCAAAGCGTTGGTAGTCTTCTTCATTAATGTTAAATGCGTAGCCGGGTTTCGCTTCGCGGCGGGCATAAATGTCGAGCAGTTCTGCCGCAACATCACGCACTTTTTCCGCCGCTCGTTTTTTGGCTTTTTCCCAGCCATCGTTACCCAGTTTATGCAATGGAGCATGGCTTTCTTCGCCGCCACTGTAACGGCTTAATACGTTCAGGCTTGCTACCGGGACATACAGCTTGGCGCCACCGGCGTACTCAATGGTGACAAACTCGGTGGTGACATTACCGGCATCTAACGTGGTCAGCCCCTGATAACGGCCCACGCCGTGGTCCAGATGGACAACAGGCTGACCGGCTTGCAGTTCTGCTAGGTTGCGAATGAGCGTGTCGGCGCTGACGGTTGCCTTTTGTTGACGTCGGCGGCTTTGTACAACGCGATTACCAAACAGCTCGGTTTCGGTGATAAACCAGAGTTTTGCATCCGGCAAATAAAAGGAGTTAATAACTGGACTTATGATTAACCCGATTTGTTGGGTTGGGCACTCTTCTAATCCAGAGCAGAGTCTCACCTGAAAACCAAGCTTGCTGACAATTTCACGCAGAGCTTCACGCCGGCCCGCACTCTCAGCAGAAAGCAAAACCTTTTCGTTGTTGGCCTGCGCCTGCTCTAACTTAGCTTCTAACTTGGCAAAAGGATGCTTTTGCTGATGATCAGCAGCTATCTCAGTGACTGTTTCAGTCAGAAAGGGTGTTGGTCCGGGTTGTGCCATCTCGGCTGGTACGTTGGCTCGTACCCGGCGGTATTGTTTAAAGCCAGCGTGAATATTATCAACCGGAAGGAATAACTCATTTGGATGCAGAAGCGGTCGCAATGGGTCGAATTGGCGCTGGTCGTAGCGATGATTAATGTCCTGCCAGAGCCGCTCCAGGCTGGCCTGAATGTTACCAAAGGTAACCAGTACCGTGTCGTCCGGAAGGTAATCAAACAAGCTGGCGGTTTCTTCAAAAAATAACGGAAGATAATATTCGATGCCGCCGGGCAACTGGCCTTTACTCACTTGCTGATAAACTGATTCGCGTTCAGTGCTGGCTTCGAAGTGCTCGCGGTAACTTGCCCTAAAGCGCTCAATGGCTGTTTGGGTCAACGGAAACTCGTGCGCTGGTAGTAGGTTTATCCCATCTATTGGGTCTTTTGAAAGCTGAGTCTCAGGGTCAAACGGCCGAATGCTGTCGACTTCATCATCAAAAAAGTCCAGACGATACGGTGTCTGACTGCCCATTGGGTACAAATCTAAGATAGAACCGCGGGCACTGAATTCACCATGCTCCATAACCTGGTTTACGTGGCGGTAGCCTGCATTTTCCAACTGTTGTCGCAGCTTCAGGCTGTCGAGTTTCTGGCCTTTTTCTATTTGTAATGCCTGCCCCTGAACGAAAGAAGTGGGCGCAATGCGGTGCAATAGGGTGTTAACGCTGACAATTAATGCTCCGCGCTTAGCATCCGGAAGGCGCGCGAGCACATTCAAACGATCGGAAATAATATCCTGATGCGGCGAAAAACTGTCATACGGTAAGGTTTCCCAGTCCGGGAACAGAGTAATGTCGTCATGGTACTCCGTGTGTTCACCGGCAAAGTATTTAACTTCTTGCTCTAACCGGTGTGCCTGATTGGCATCCGCTGTTACGATTAAAACCCGCCCGGGCGTGGCGTCTATTAGTTTGGCAAGAGCCAGAGCAGGCGCACTGCCGTGCAGTTCCTGCCAGGTAATATCGTTATTTGTTGCCGGTGGAAAAGGAGGTCTTAATACAGATGCCTTAGTCATGACTACTCAACTGGTTTGGAAAAACGTCGGTATTATACCGAAATCAATCAGGATTTGGATGATGGGGTGTCGCTTTCTTTTTGTTCGCGGCGCTGCTTTGAACGTTCTTTAAGCTGACGGCTTTGAGCGTGAAGGCTGGCCCGAATCAACAGCTCTTGATCTTCTTCGCGAATTTGAGAAAAACTGAGCGTGCAACGATAGCGCTCGCTGTCTTTTTCTTGCTGACAATTATCAAGGGTAAGGTAGCAATATATTGCCAGTGCTTCTTCTTTAAAAAACAGCTTAGCCTGAAATACCTGTCTCTCAGTTAAGGGAGAATCATTGAGTATACGGATACCGCCCCCACCATACTCAACGCCCTCAAAGCGATGCTCAGGATCATCTTCGTTGCGAAGCATGTAACCGAGTAGAATGTTCATGCGTTTGTGTTGCTGTTCAAGAAAAGCCACTAACGCACTGCCTGACGACTGCTCAACTTTGATACTTTGCAGTTGCTGCTGATCACTTTCAGCCATGCTGGACGCAATAGTAAAGAGCTCCGGAATTTCAGCAATAAAGGCGTCTTCATTCGGAATACTATCTGCCGATTCCAGCGCAATTAAATTGACCGGGAAACGATCTCCTACAGTGAAGAAATCTCCGATTGGTGATGTCATTGATGTCTGCGATTGCGTCATTGTGTCGGCTTTTAGTTGTCAGGCTCAATACAACTCATTATCCTTGCTCGTTATGAATTAGCAACCATCAAATAATTGAGGGTATATGTTTCAGCCGGTCGTGCTGTTTATTGGCCTGCGTTATAGCCGGGCAAGGCAGGGGTCTGCGTTCACCGCTTTTATCAATCGCTTTGCTTTTGCCGGTATTGCTCTTGGCGTTATGGCATTGGTGGTTGTGATGTCGGTTATGAATGGTTTTGAAGGTCAGTTGAAAGACCGTATTTTGGGCGCCGTGCCGCAGGTAACCCTAACAGACGCTGGTAGTACAACCGAGTTAACCGACTGGCAAAAAACTCAGGAGCGCTTGCCACAATTAACCTCTGTTAAAGGGTCAATGCCTTATGTGCAAACACAGGCGATACTTCAGCTATCGGAGAAAATGTCGGTAGCGAATATACAGGGCATCTACCCCGATACAGGAGCCGTGCCGCCCTCTCTTACTGATAAGATGATTACAGGCCAGTGGGAAAATTTAAAAGCTGGCAGTTATCATTTAGTTATAGGGCAACGCCTGGCACAGAAGCAAGGAATAACGGTAGGCGATAACATTCGGGTTATCGCGGCGCAAGGCGGAGTTTACACGCCATTTGGCTTAGTGCCTTCACAACGTCGCTTTATGGTCAGTGGCTTATTTGCGATGGGCTCCGAAGTTGATGAGTCGGTTGTTTTTGCGCATGGTAGTGATTTAGCACGTCTTATTCGCTTACCAGAGGGAAAAGTGACGGGGCTCCAGCTGTTCTTGGATGACGCTTTTCAGGCGCCGCAAGTTGCCCAGAGCCTTCGTCATCAAACTGACTTAAGCGTTAATGACTGGCGTCAAAACTATGGTCAGTTGTTTGAAGCCGTTGGCATGGAAAAGCGAATGATGTGGTTAATGCTGGCGCTAATTATTGCCGTTGCCGCTTTTAACACGCTATCGGCTTTGGTTATGGTCATAAACGATAAGCGTCACGATATCGCCATATTGCAAACCCTGGGCTTATCAAATAGTCATATTCGCACAGTTTTTATACTTCAGGGCTTGTATAACGGTGTACTGGGTTCTTTATTGGGTGTCATTCTGGGTCTGTTACTAAGCTGGTATCTAAATGACATTCTCACCTTATTCGGCGCGCGAATATTTGCGGGTTCAGAAGAAGGTCTACCCATTGTTATAAATGTTTTCCAAATTATTGCTACTGCTGTTGCTGCAATTGTATTAACCCTGGTGGCAACTTTATATCCTGCATCACAAGCAGCACATGTCCAACCATCGGAGGCTCTACGCTATGACTGACGCGCTGTTGCGTTGTAAAGGACTGAGTAAATCATATCAGGACGGGAGCAACGAAGTGACCGTGTTAAAAGACATTGAATTTGCTCTGCAACCCGGAGAAATGGTCGCGGTTGTCGGTGCCTCAGGTTCGGGCAAAAGCACGTTATTGCATTTGCTGGGTGGTCTGGATAAGCCTTCAAGTGGACAGTTGTTTTACAAAGCAGAGGAAATGACGCATTGGAAAGCAGACAAATTGGCAAAATGGCGCAATCAAAACCTGGGGTTTGTTTATCAGTTTCATCACTTATTGCCTGAGTTTTCGGCTTTGGAAAACGTCGCTATGCCGCAAATGATAGCAGGTAAGAGTCCGGCTGAGGCTAAACAACAGGCAAAGCAGTTATTAGAGCGAGTCGGTTTGGAACATCGGTTATCGCACCGGCCAGCTCAGTTATCCGGAGGTGAACGGCAGCGAGTGGCTATTGCTCGTGCCTTTGTGAACAAACCCCAGGTCGTTCTTGCTGACGAACCTACCGGGAACCTGGATGGTGAAGCTGCGGAGAGTATTTATCAATTAATGCTGGAGCTTAATCAGGAAATGGGCACCGCTTTTATTGTTGTAACTCATGACTTGCACTTGGCTGAACAGTTGCAGCGTGTAGAAGTTCTGAGAAACGGACTTTTACATAAGGAACAAGACTAATGCGGCTTGCCTGGTTAATTGCCCGACGGTTTCGTCAGGGAACCGCTAAGCAAGGGTTTCTGTCGTTTATTTCGGCCTCATCAACCATTGGTATTGCGCTGGGGTGCGCTGTTTTAATTGCGGCACTGTCTATGATGAACGGCTTTAACCAAGTGCTACAGGAAAGGCTGTTGGCGGTTGTTCCTCAGGTTGAATACAGCGCTGTTGAAGGGCAACTGGAGGACTGGGAAGGTATTGCCGAAATTGCGCAGCAACACCCTCAGGTTATTGCTGCTGCGCCCGGAATTAACGCCACCGTTATGGTGCAGACACAGTCAACGTTTCACGGCATTCAGGTGCGTGGAATATCGGCAAAGCATGAGCAAAAAGTGTCGGCGTTATCCGATTATGTTAGTGATGAAGACTGGCAACGCTGGCAACAAAAAGGCGGCTTGTTGCTCGGCGCAGGACTTGCTGAAAAATTGAAGTTGTCGGTTGGCGATTCAGTTTCTTTGTTGACGCCGGAAAAGTCAGAGCAAGGCTTTCGCTCACCAGAACGCGTCAGACTCCAGGTTACCGGAGTCTTTAAGTTTGGTGGACAGATTGACTATCACAACGCGTATGTTTCGCTGGAAACAGCAAAAGATGAGCTAAACTTTGCCAGTGATGTCAGTTCAGTTCGTTTGCGTTTAAACGATGTGTTTTCAGCCCCGGAGGTTGCCAGAGAGGTTGGGAATCAGCTGTCTGAACTCGTTTACCTGGATGACTGGACGCGGAGCCATGGGCATTTATATCGCGATATAGAGTTGGTTCGTTGGGTGGTTTATCTGGTTCTTGTCTTAGTGATGGCGGTTGCCTGCTTCAATATTGTTTCAACCTTAATTATGACTGTCGCTAAAAAACGTAGCCAAATTGCCATGTTAAAGACGTTAGGCATGACGGATAGAGATTTATTGCAGTCGTTTATATTTCAGGGGCTTATGAATGGGCTCTACGGTGTCGCTTTTGGTTGTGCGAGCGGGGTACTTCTGGCTCAGTTTTTACCGAATATCATGATGACTCTGGAAACATGGTTTAATTTCGATGTGCTTTCCAGTGACATTTACTTTGTTGGTGAGGTCCCGTCTCAATGGATTTGGCCGGATATTTTCCTGGTTGCCTCGGTGGCAATGGTAATGAGTTTGCTGGCGACTATTTACCCGGCCTGGCGGGCCGTAAAAGTTGAGCCTGCTCAGGCTTTGCACGAGAGTGTTTAGTTGCTTTAAGGATTACGGCGCCGCCAGGCTTTAACGACCGACTGGCGCCAAAGTAGCCGAATGCCAACGTAGCCGATAAAACTGGATAAAGTGCCTAAAACTAAGCATCCAAGCAGAAATGCAGGACCTATGGTTGAAATGCTGTGCATCAGCCATTCCCAACTGGCTTCAAAAGCGAAAGGCTGTGGAGGCTCAGCTAACAGGGCATTCCCAACCAGATAACAAAGATAAAACATGGGTGGCATCGTTATTGGGTTAGAGACCCAGACAAGCCCCACTGAAAGTGGCAGATTGACGCGAAACGGAATGGCCGAAGCCGCTGCTAATAACATTTGAAAAGGGACAGGTATAAAGGCGCAAAATAAGCCTACCGCAAAAGCACCTGAAGCCGAACGCCTGTTCAGATGCCATAGGTTTGCATCGTGCAAAAGGCTGCCAAACAAGCGGATCGCTTTTGAATCACGCACTTTTTGATGATCAGGCATTAAGCGTTTAATGAAGCGTCTAGCCATAATATGACGTTTATTACCTATCCTGTTACTGCCCCACGGAAGGAGCAACGATGGATCGCTGGTTACTTGTATTTCTCGGCGGCATTCTATCCGCCTCATTACACTCTGACAGTAAATTCTGGCTCATTGTTTCAACTATCGCATTACTACTTTTGGCGATAGCTTACGCCTTTCTGAATTTGGGACAGAGAAGAATAAAACGGCGATCGACCGTACCACTACTGATGGCGTTATTTTGCGGTATTTTATGGGCTAATGCCAACCTTTATTGGCAAAATTTACGTGCCATACCAGACTCTCTAATGGATACCGAAAGCGAGTTAACCTTAATTGTTGATGAAATATCACGCCGCTACCCATATCACTTACGGGTAACGGGTAAGGTAGTCAGGCTTTTTGATGAGGCGTTGCCTTACTGGCAACAACCCAGAGTCCGGTTGAATTGGTATAGGGATAACCGAACCGACATGCCTAAAATCGGCCAGCGCTGGCAGCTGGGTGTGCGACTAAAGCAAGCAACCGATTATCGTAACCATGGTAGCTTCAGGTATCGACAATACTTACTGCGTAATAATATTTATGCCATTGGCACTATCCAACACGGAAAACCGGTGGCTGAGTCGGTTAGTTTGCGGCAAAGAATTTTTGACAAATTGACGCAGTCGGATCTGGCTCATCCGGGAATACTCGCCGCACTAACCATTGGCGAGCGCAGCTTACTGACGCCTGCAGTTCGTGAAACTTGGCAAAAAAACGGTTTGGCTCACAGTTTAGCGATATCAGGATTGCATCTTGGTATGGTTGCCGGTACTGCGATTTTGCTGTTTCGTTTCTGTTTTTGTTGTCTTCCAGTAGGTTTAAAGGCCCGGGAGCGGTTAAATACTCGCGTTGGGTCATTAGTTTTTGCGGCCTTTGTTACAATATTTTATGCCACCTTGGCCGATTTTCCCATATCCACAGTAAGAGCACTGACCATGTTTTTGGTTGTGCTCGCGCATGTGATTTTAAACCTTAAGGTGAGCCCGCTGAGTTTATTGTTGCGAGTCACCGTGTCAGTGTTGATCGTTGACGTACTTGCCTGGCAGGATCCGGGTTTTTGGTTGTCGATAACAGCCGTTGCCGCATTGTTTTTAGCAAGCTGGCGCTGGCAAAAAATCCGTGGGCGGTTTTCCACTATCAAAAACCTTTGGTCAATTCAGTGGCTGCTGCTTGTTGTGATGTCTCCGCTCTCGTTTCTGCTGTTTGGTGGATTTTCATTGCTGGCTCCAGTGGTCAACTTATTGGTGCTGCCGATTATCAGCTTCTGGCTACTTCCGCTGGCTTTAACCGGGACAGGTTTTGCTGTTTTTGATTCAAACTTTGCCGAAACTTTTTGGCAATTGGCTGAACTGCCCTTACGCTATGTTAATCCGATACTAGAGGTTTTGGCTGAACAGCCAGTTAATTGGCTGCAGTTGAATCAATGGCCAATAACCCGCGAAGCTCGCTTTGCTCTTCTACTGGCTCTTATCGCAGTCATATTAGTTCCGGTCAGGCATGTCTGGCAGCGCTTCGGCTTATTGCTGTGTTTACCTGTGTCTGTTTTCGCACTGTTTAATCAACGAGACGGTAACTTGCGCCTTCATGTTCTGGATGTGGGTCAGAGCCAGGCAGTGGTTCTGGAGAGAAATGGGCGGGCGATGTTAATTGACACTGGCATTGAATTTAATTCGGGTTTCAGCGTCGCAGAATCAGTTATTGAACCTTTTCTAAATTATCATGGTTTGGTTCCTGAATACGCCTTTATTAGTCACGGCGATAGTGATCATAACGGCGGTAGAGCGTTTCTTTCGCAGCGTTACCCTGAGTTACAGTGGCGGGGTGACGGCAGTGATACGCCATGCAAAGCTGATGACTCAGGCCAGTGGAACGGTATGGACTGGAGAGTGCTCTGGCCAACGAGTGACTCTCAAAGAACGATGCAATTAAGTAAAAATAACCGCTCATGCGTGTTAGTTTTTAGCTTTGGTGATTTCAGCGTTTTTCTGCCTGGCGATATCGAAATGCCAGCAGAGCAATTGCTGTTGGCAAGGCTAGATTCGCCTGCCGAAATCAGCTCCGATGTTATGCTTGTCCCGCATCATGGTAGTAAAACCTCAAGCAGTTGGCCGTTATTGCAAGCTGTCGATGCAGACATCTACTTGATTAGCTATGGCAGGCATCGTGGGTACCGTTTTCCGCACCGTTATACATTGAAGCGCCTTTCCCGCACTCATACGCCTTGGTTCGGCACCAAAGACAACGGGCAATTAACTATTATCAGTAACGGCAGTACATGGAGTTTGGAGTTACCCTTTGAAAACAGGTAGAATACTCAAAGTGTTAATAACTAATTTGAGACTACATGGATTCTCAGTTTAAGAAAAAGACCACCTTTAAACGTTTATTAGGCTATATCAAACCTTATAAAGCGGCTTTTATTGTTGCTGTTGTTTGCATGATTGGCTACGCAGGCATCGACACCTTATTCATATCTCAAATCAAAACTTTAATCGATGATGGACTGACAGAACAAAACTCTAACGTTCTCATCTATGGTGCGGTTTTTGTTCCTTTTATCTTCATTTTGCGTGGTTTACTTAACGTTGGTTCCAGTTATTTTTTGAATTGGGTTGGTTTTAAAGTTGTAACTAAAATGCGTCAGCAGTTGTTTGACCATATGATGAAGCTACCGGTAGGTTTTCACGACCAGCATTCCACCGGCGATTTAATTTCAAAAATAACCTATGACACCCAGCAGGTATCGGAAGCTAGTAGTCGGGCTGTTTTAGTTTTGGTTAAAGAAGGTGCATTCGTCATTGGGCTGTTAGGCCTGATGTTTTATCACAGCTGGCAATTATCGTTGGTGTTTTTAGTGATAGGCCCTTTAATTGCAAAAGTTGTCAGCGTTGTTTCTAGGCGTTTTCGTAAAGTGAGCGGCCGAATTCAAACCGCGATGGGTAATGTCACCACAACCGCAGAACAGATGATTAATGGCCATAAGGTTGTGGTCATGCATGAAGGGCAAGAAAAAGAGTCTGCACGCTTTTCTGAAATAAACAATATTACCCGTAATCAAAATATGAAACTGGTGAACACACGGGCTATCAGTACCTCGGTGATCCAGTTTATCGCATCCTTAAGCCTGTCGATGGTGTTAGTAATAGCGAGTTTCCCAGAAATGTTAGGTGAGCTTTCCGCGGGGGCTTTTACAACATTATTAGGGGCGATGCTGATGCTGTTGCGTCCGTTGAAACAGCTGACTAATGTAAACAGTGATTTTCAACGTGGTATTGCGGCTGCCACCAGTGTGTTTGAGATACTTGACGAGCCAATTGAAATCGACAAAGGGTCGCGAGCCATTGATCGTGCAGTAGGTGATATTGTCTTTGACGACGTGACTTTTGCTTATCAAAAAGACGATGAGCCGGCTCTTCAGCACATAAACTTTCGTGTTGATCGGGGCAAAACAGTAGCGCTGGTAGGACGTTCGGGCAGCGGTAAATCAACCATCTCTAATTTGCTTACCCGCTTCTATGACGTACAACAGGGACGGATTCTATTGGATGGTCATAATATTAATGATTACAAGTTGAAGTGTCTGAGACGTCAATTTGCATTGGTTTCTCAGCACGTAACCCTGTTTAACGACACGATCGCGAACAACATTGCTTATGGTGCAGTAAAAGATCTGTCTCGTGACGATATCATTAAAGCGGCGGAACAAGCTTATGTCACCGAGTTTACGGATAATATGCCGAAAGGGCTGGATACTATGGTGGGTGAAAACGGTGTTATGTTATCGGGGGGGCAACGTCAGCGTATTGCTATCGCCCGGGCACTGCTGCAGGACGCACCCATCTTAATTTTGGATGAAGCAACCTCGGCGCTGGATACGGAATCAGAGCGCCATATTCAGGATGCGTTGGGAACTCTGCGTCAGAACCGTACTGCTATTGTTATTGCTCACAGACTGTCGACCATTGAAAATGCGGATGAGATCCTGATTATGGACAGCGGTGAGATCATCGAACGTGGTACCCACGAACAATTATTGGAGCAGGAAGGCGCGTATTCTCAACTGTATAACCTGCAGTTTAGTGGGGGTGCCTAATGTGGCTTCAACAGCAGTGGTATAAAGCCAAGCTGCACCCCTTTCTTTATTTGCTTACACCACTGTCTTTGCTGTTTTGGCTTATTACCAATTTGCGCCGGAGCTTTTATTTTTCCGGCCTGGCTCCTCGTTATAAGGCGAAAGTTCCTGTCATTGTGGTGGGTAATATCAGTGTGGGTGGTACCGGGAAAACACCTCTGGTGGTTGCGCTATGTCAGTGGCTGAAAGAAGAGGGCTGGAAGCCGGGAATCATTAGTCGCGGTTATGGCGCCAAAGGACCTTTTCCTCATTCAGTTGCAGAGACTGATGAGCCAGCAAAAGTCGGAGATGAACCTTTGCTTATGCGTCGACGGACCGGCTGTCCGGTTATCATTGCCCCTAAGCGAGGAAAAGCGGCACAGTTGATGACAGAACAGCACCCGGACGTTGATGTGATTATTTGTGATGACGGCTTACAACATTATGCATTAAAGCGTGATATTGAGTTGATCATGTTAGATGCTGAAAGAGGAACCGGAAATGGTTGGTTATTACCTGCTGGTCCTTTACGAGAAGGCCCCTGGCGATTAAAAGGCGCTGACTGGGTCATTTCTAATTACGGTCGTCATGCTTTTGCCCGACACGTGGTGGATGTTGAGCCCGGCAGTTGGTTCCGGGTTGATAATAATGAGAAGGTTGAGCTCAAAACCGAGGATAAGTATAACGCGGTCGCTGGCATCGGCTATCCTCATCGATTTTTTAATTCGCTGGCAGACCAGGGAATTGAGCTAGAGAAAAGTCAGGCATTTGCCGATCATCATGTTTTTAGTGAGAGGGACTTTTCTCAATTAATGGGTAAGCCTATATTAATGACTGAAAAAGATGCCGGGAAGTGCCAACAATTTGCCCAGCCTGATTGGTATTACCAAACGATTGACGCGAAGCTGCCCGAAGTAATGAAAACCAATTTGCTTGTGGAGCTGGAAAGGAAGAAAAATGTCCATTGATAAAACAACATTAGCGATTTTGGCTTGCCCAAAGTGTAAAGGCAAGCTGACGTATTACACAGAAAAAGACGAATTGGTATGCAGGGGAGAGCGTCTGGCTTATCCGATTGATGAAAACATTCCGGTACTGTTAGCGGATAAAGCACGAGAACTGTCCGCACAAGAGTTAGAAAAGGTTCCTTCATGAGTTTTACCGTTGTTATTCCCGCTCGTTATGGCTCTAGCCGTTTGCCGGGTAAGCCTTTAGCAGACATTGCTGGCAAACCAATGATTCAACACGTGGTTGAAAGAGCGGAAGCCAGTGGCGCTGCGGAAGTGATTGTCGCAACTGATGATCTTCGGGTAAAAGAAGGCGTCGAGAAATTTGGTGGTCGCGTTATGATGACCTCCAGTGAACACACTTCGGGTACGGAGCGACTGGCAGAAGTTATCGAACAGCTGGCTCTGGCAGAAAATGAGGTGGTGGTTAATGTTCAGGGTGATGAGCCTTTCATTCCACCTGAGATTATTAGACAGGTAGCAGACAACTTAGCCAATCAGCGACAGGCGCCTATGGCAACGTTGGCCGTGCCGATTACCGATGCAGAGGATATTTTTAATCCTAATACGGTAAAAGTGGTTACTGATGCAGCCGGCTATGCATTGTACTTTAGTCGTGCGGCTATTCCCTGGGACAGAGAGCATTTTTCTGCCGACCGGGCAACAGATGTCGTTGTTGATCATTACCATCGACACATTGGTATTTATGCTTATCGGGCAGGTTTTGTGCGACGCTACATTGAGTGGCAGGCCAGTCCTATAGAGCAGCTTGAATCGTTAGAGCAACTGCGGGTACTTTGGCATGGTGAGCGTATTCACGTGGCTGAAGCCATTCTCGCACCGGCTACAGGTATTGATACTGAAGAAGACCTGCAGCGGGCACGAAAACGGGCAGGCGATGGTTAATCCATCGCTGACATTTTTGAATATTCGTCTTCAAAAAAGAACTTTTCTTCACCAAAGGCCGGTTTTAATTGATGCAACCAAGTTGCGTCCGGGTCATATTTAGCAAAGAAGGGGCGTTGCACCCAGTCAGGATTGCGCCCCTGAATAAAACGTAAAGCAAAGACTTTTTCGCCAGCTATTTCGGTCACGCCCTGAACTTCGACTTTACCCGGCCCCGCGCTCATTGAAGGGCCGCGAACTGTACGCGCAATACCCGACACTTGTTGGTAGGCCTTTTGGAATATTTCCCAGGTGCGCTCCAGCGGTACTTCAAAGTAACGTTTGGCGCCAGTATCCCGCTCAACAAACATATAGTACGGAATCATACCCAGCTGTACTTGCTTCTCCCACATAGAAGCCCAGACATCAGGATCATCATTAATGTGCTTAAGCAGCGGTGCCTGACAGCGTATTTGAGCGCCGGTGGCACGCAGGCGACGGATAGCTTCCTGACAAACCTCGGTACGCAGTTCATTGGGGTGGTTCAAATGCGCCATAATTGAAACGTGTTTGCCGCCGGCGACTAAACGCTCTAGCAAGCGCAGCATATCATCCGCATCCGGGTCAGTAATGAAGCGATATGGCCAGAAGGTCAGTGACTTGGTACCAATACGTATGGTTTTAATGTGCTCAAACTCTGGCTTAAGCAAATCTTCTAAATAATGTGCCAGTTTACGCGTGCGCATAACCATCGGATCGCCACCGGTAACCAACAGGTCGGTGACTTCTTTGTGCTGAGCCAAATAACGGTGCAATTGGTCGGCATCGTTTGAGTTAAACCGCGTTGCTTTACCGACAAACTGCGCCCAGCGGAAGCAAAAGGTGCAGTAAGAATGACAGTACTGACCCTGAGCCGGGAAGAAGAGTACCGTTTCGCGGTATTTGTGCTGCATTCCGGGCAGTGGTTCGCCATCAACATGCGGCACGTTCATTTGCATTTGCCCGGCAGGGTGAGGATTCATTTCATCGCGTAACTGGGTGGCTAAGTCAAACACTTCGTTAGTGGTATGCTTGCCCGACATCAAGTCGGCCATACGCTGGTATGCCGAGGGCTCCAGCATGTCTTTTTGTGGAAATGTCAGTTGAAACAGCGGGTCATTGGGTACATTTTCCCAGTCAATGAGTTCATTAAACACATACTCGTTAACTCTGAATGGCAGAACATTAGCAACAACTTTCATTTCAAAGCGCATGTCAGCAGGCACTTTTTTTAACGCCTCAATTTTATCTAATTGGCGATGCTGATATACCTTGAATTTGCGTGGTGTAATGATGGGTTGTTGTACATTAACTACTTGCTGCATAAGCCTCTCTGTAATTATCTGCAACCTGCTTAAGCACGTTGAAAATGAATTTGTCTGTCAGCTCTGTGGCGACCAACGAAATGCGACGTAGTATAAAGAAACTGAGGCCTGGTTGCACGTTCTGTAAGGGGTAAAAAGCGATGTACTCAAACTAATTAGCGATAGACATAAAAAAAGCGCTCAAATGAGCGCTTTTCAAAACGAACTTATCTTACTTTTTAATTGGTGAAAACTCGCGTTTTGTATAACCGGTATACAATTGACGTGGACGACCAATTTTCTGGTTCGCTTCACCCATCATTTCGTGCCAGTGAGAAACCCAGCCGACAGTACGTGATAGCGCAAAAATAACGGTGAACATATTGGTCGGAATACCAATCGCTTTCAGTACGATACCAGAGTAAAAATCAACGTTAGGGAAGAGTTTCTTCTCAATGAAGTAGTCGTCTTCCAGCGCGATACGCTCAAGTTCCATCGCGACGTCAAGTAATGGATCGTCACGGTTCAGTTCTTTTAATACTTCGTGGCAAGATTCGCGCATAACGGTAGCGCGAGGGTCGGTGTTCTTGTAAACACGGTGACCAAAGCCCATTAGACGGAACGGGTCGTTCTTGTCTTTTGCTTTCTCGATGTATTTTGGAATGTTCTCTACTGAGCCAATTTCAGCCAGCATGCGCAAACAAGCTTCGTTTGCACCACCGTGTGCAGGTCCCCATAAAGAAGCAACACCGGCCGCAATACAAGCGTATGGGTTTGCGCCAGAAGAACCGGCAAGGCGAACCGTTGAAGTTGATGCATTTTGCTCGTGGTCAGCATGCAAAGTAAAAATGCGATCCATAGCACGGGCAACGGCTGGGCTAATTTTGTAATCTTCAGCCGGTACAGAGAACATCATGTTCAGAAAGTTTTCTGCATAACCTAAGTCATTACGCGGGTATACGAACGGCTGCCCAATGCTGAATTTATACGCCATTGCTGCAATGGTTGGAATCTTAGCAATTAGGCGGTAAGCGCTGCGTAAACGTTGGTTTTCATCATGAATGTCTAAATCATCGTGATAGAAAGATGATAAAGCACCGGTTACCGCACAGAGCATTGCCATTGGGTGCGCGTCACGACGGAAGCCGTTAAAGAAGTTATGAATTCCCTGATGCACCATGGTGTGCTTAGTAATGGTGTCTTTAAATTCATGGTATTGCTTTTCGTCGGGCGCTTCGCCGTGTAACAGCATGTAGCAAACTTCTAAATAATCTGCCTTAGTTGCTAATTCGCCAATTGGGTAGCCGCGGTGCAGTAAAACTCCGTTCTCACCATCGATATAGGTGATAGCCGACTCGCAAGAGCCTGTAGCCAGGAACCCAGGGTCAAAGGTAAAGTAACCATGCTTGCCCAAAGTTCGGACGTCAACTACATCCTTGCCTGCCGCTGGTGAAAGTACCGGCAACTCAATGGATTGGCCGTCAATCTGTAAAGTGGCTTTACGATCAGCCATAAGGAATTCTCCTCACTGTCTACTTTGAAAAAGTGCGCTAATTTAACTCGATCATGCCCTTAAATGTCAATTTTAATCGGGGAACATGAACCAATTATAGTCAAACATACGTAATAAACATGACGAAAAGATTACTCAGATTGAACAATTACAGAGTTGCGTTAGACTTTAGTAGTAGAGCGTATTAACTGAGCGCTCAAATCTGAGTTTGTCGTTGTAATTAATAGCTTGGCTAGATATACTTTGCGCCGTATTGGTGGCATGTATCTGTGTCGCGCAAACGAAAATTGCATTTCTTTTGTGCTTTATTAAAAGGCAATCTATCGTGAAAAAAGAAAGACCTGTTAATTTAGACTTATCAACTATCAAGTTTCCTGCCGCTGCCAAAGCATCCATACTGCACCGTATTTCTGGTGTTGTTATGCTGTTCTCTCTGGCATTTTTAATTTGGGCTTTTGCCGTGTCACTTAGCGGTCCTGAAGGTTTTGCTCAAATCGAGAGTATCATGACCAGCTTTATTGCGAAGTTTATTGGCTGGGGTATTTTGACAGCGCTAGGATTTCACTTAATCATCGGTCTGCGTCACCTAGTAATGGACATGGGCTACTGGGAAGAACTCGATTCGGGAAGAATTAGCGCAACGATTTCAATTGCACTTTCTGTCATTCTTTCCGTGCTAGTAGGAGTTTGGCTATGGTAACAGCAGCAGCTACTTTTGGTCGTAGTGGTACTCATGACTTTATCTTATTGAGAGCCAGCGCGATTGTATTGGTTTTATACACACTGTTCATGGCAGGGTTCTTCCTTTCTACGCCAGATGTAACTTATCAAGTGTGGAATGGTCTGTTTGCCAATATCTGGATGAAAGTCTTTACCATGCTGGCACTGTCCGCTGTATTGATTCACGGCTGGATTGGTATCTGGCAGGTGTCAACAGACTATGTGAAAGCGGCTGGTTTAAGAGCTTTTATCCAATTAGTTTTCAGCGTTGGTCTTATCGCTGTTTGGCTCACTGGCTTATTCGTACTGTGGGGTGTTTAAGTGAACGTTAAAACTTTAGAATTTGATGCCGTGGTGATTGGTGCTGGCGGTGCCGGCATGCGAGCAGCACTGCAAATTTCCCAAGAGGGAATGAGTTGTGCGTTGATGTCCAAAGTATTTCCAACGCGCTCTCACACCGTTTCTGCGCAAGGTGGTATTACCGTTGCTTTAGGTAATGCACACGAAGATGACTGGCAGTGGCACATGTTCGATACCGTCAAAGGGTCAGACTACATTGGTGACCAGGACGCTATCGAATACATGTGTAAAGCTGGCCCTGAAGCTGTTCTTGAGCTGGAAAACATGGGGTTACCTTTCTCACGTTTTGAAAACGGCAAAGTTTACCAGCGTCCATTCGGTGGCCAGTCAAAAGAATTTGGCGGCGAGCAGGCCGCTCGTACAGCCGCAGCTGCGGACCGTACAGGTCACGCTTTATTGCACTTGCTGTATCAACAAAACGTTAAGAATAAAACCACCGTATTTTCTGAGTGGTATGCACTCGATTTAGTGAAGAACCAGGACGGCGCAGTAACCGGTGTTACCACGCTGAATATTGAAACTGGTGAAGTTTATTATGTAAAAGCTAAGTCTGTTGTTCTTGCTACTGGTGGTGCAGGTCGAATTTATGCATCAACAACCAACGCGCACATTAATACCGGTGATGGTGTCGGCATGGCGTTACGTGCCGGTGTTCCGGTACAAGATATGGAGATGTGGCAGTTCCACCCAACGGGTATTGCTGGCTCTGGCTGTCTGGTAACTGAAGGTTGCCGGGGTGAGGGTGGTTACCTGTTGAATAAAGACGGCGAACGTTTCATGGAACGTTATGCACCCAATGCGAAAGACCTTGCCTCACGTGACGTTGTTGCTCGTTCAATGATGACAGAAATCCGTGAAGGGCGCGCTTGTGAAGGCCCGTGGGGACCTCATCTTAAACTTAAGCTGGACCACCTGGGTAAAGAAACACTGGAAAGTCGTCTTCCGGGCGTTTGTGATTTGTCTCGTACCTTCGCGCACGTCGACCCGGTAAAAGAACCTATTCCTGTTATCCCAACCTGTCACTATATGATGGGTGGTATTCCGACCGACGTTCATGGTCAGGCTCTTACCGTTGATGACAAAGGTGAAACCAAGCCCGTACCTGGTTTGTTTGCTTGTGGTGAAATTGCTTGTGTATCCGTACACGGCGCTAACCGTCTGGGCGGTAACTCACTGCTTGATTTGGTTGTCTTTGGTCGTGCTACCGGTATGCGTTTAGGCGAAACCCTAGCGGCCAACAGTGAAGCTCGCGAATCGTCGGATTCCGATGTTGAGCAAGCAATGGCTCGTTTCAACCGTTGGGAAAATACGCAGAAAGGTGAAGACCCTGCACAAATTAAGAAAGACTTGCAGAACTGCATGCAGATGAACTTCTCTGTTTTCCGTGAAGGCGATGCGATGGCTGACGGCCTGAAAGAATTGAAAGAGATTCGTGAGCGTCTGAAGCATGCGCGTTTAGATGACACGTCTAAAGAGTTTAATACGCAACGCGTTGAATGTATGGAACTGGATAACCTTATGGAAACTGCATACTCAACAGCGGTTTCAGCAAACTTCCGTACAGAAAGTCGTGGTGCTCACAGTCGTGCAGACTATCCGGATCGTGATGACGAAAAATGGTTGGTTCACACCGTTTATCGTCCAGAATCGGAAGATATGGTGACTCGTCAGGTTAATATGGCACCTAAACTGCGCGAAGCTTTCCCTCCGAAAGCTCGTACGTACTAATAGAGGGGTTCAACGATGAAAACATTGAACATTTCGATTTATCGTTACAACCCGGATGTTGATGACGCGCCATACATGAAAGATTACACCCTAGAGGTGGAAGAAAATCAGGACATGATGGTGCTGGACTTGCTTATTAAACTGAAAGAGCAAGATCCATCGTTGGCGTTCCGGCGGTCATGCCGAGAAGGCGTTTGTGGTTCAGATGGCCTGAACCTAAATGGCAAAAACGGCTTGGCCTGTATTACTCCAACTTCTGCTCTTAAAGGCAGTAAGATTGTGATCCGTCCGTTGCCCGGGTTGCCGGTTATTCGCGATTTGATTGTTGATATGAGTCAGTTCTATCAGCAATACGAGAAGATCAAACCGTACCTAATTAACGACGAGAAAACGCCGCCAGCGCGTGAACGACTACAGTCACCAGAAGAGCGTGCTAAGCTTGATGGTCTGTATGAATGTATTCTATGTGCATGTTGTTCATCATCGTGCCCATCGTTTTGGTGGAACCCGGATAAATTTGTGGGTCCTGCTGGTTTGTTGCAGGCGTATCGATTCTTAATTGACAGTCGGGATACCGCAACGAATGAGCGTTTGGATGATCTTGATGACGCCTTCAGTGTCTTCCGTTGTCACGGAATCATGAACTGCGTCAATGTTTGTCCAAAAGGACTGAATCCGACGAAGGCTATTGGACACATTAAATCGATGCTTTTGAACCGCGCAATTTAACTTGTTAAATTGTTGCGTCAGTTCAAGCGGTTGATGTTGTGGATAGCCATCCCACAAAGGATGGCTATTTTTTTATAAAAACGGTTTACTATTCAGGTGAAGGAAACGCAATGCAAGATGGTGTAATGCGTGAATGGTTAGAAACATCGCATCTAGCCGGTGGTAACGTTGCCTACATTGAACAAATGTTTGAGGCGTATCTGGATGATCCGACGGCAGTCAGTGATGAATGGCGTCAAATGTTCGATGCGTTGCCGAAAGAAAACCACATCGTTGATACCAAAATCAGCGAAGTGAGAGAGCAGTTCCGCGAAGCAGCAAAGAATAAGCTTAAGCAATCTCAAACAGGTAGTACGACTGCCGCTGATCAAAAGCAGGTTAAAGTTTTACAGCTCATCAATGCTTACCGATTCCGCGGTCATCAGCATGCCAATCTTGATCCTCTCGGTTTATGGAAACAGGAAACCGTTCCAGATTTGTCATTAAACTTCCACGATTTAAGTAAAGATGACTTAGAACGCGAGTTTAATGTGGGCTCTCTAGCGGTCGGCAAAGACACAATGAAGCTGAGTGATATTCACGAAGCGCTGGAAAGTATTTATTGTGGTTCTGTCGGTGCTGAGTACATGCACATTGTTTCAACCGAGGAAAAACGCTGGATTCAGCAACGGTTAGAAGGTGTTCTTGGCAAGCCAAAATTTGAAAAAGAACAGCAGACCAAAATTCTGAAAGAGCTGATCGCAGCTGATGGAATGGAAAAGTATCTGGGGTCTAAATTCCCGGGTGCTAAACGCTTCTCGCTGGAAGGCGGTGACAGTCTCGTTCCGTTGTTAAAAGAACTTATTTCACGCTCGGGTGAGCAGGGTGCCAAAGAAGTGGTTATTGGCATGGCGCACCGGGGGCGGTTGAACGTTTTAGTTAACGTTCTGGGTAAAAAACCACAAGACTTATTCGACGAATTCGCCGGTAAGCACGACAGCACAAAAGGCTCAGGTGATGTTAAATACCACATGGGCTTCTCTTCTGACTACGCTACGCCGGGCGGTGATGTCCACTTAGCATTAGCGTTTAACCCGTCACATTTGGAAATTGTCAATCCGGTAGTTATGGGCTCAGTCAGAGCGCGTATGGATCGTTTGCAAGATCCAGAAGGCAAAAAAGTACTACCAATTACCATTCACGGTGATGCAGCTGTTGCTGGACAGGGCGTAGTACAAGAAACCTTTAATATGTCGCAGACACGAGCTTATCGTGTTGGCGGTTCGGTTCGAATTGTTATTAATAACCAGGTCGGTTTTACCACAGCAAAGCAAGAAGATGCACGCTCTACTCAGTACTGTACTGACATAGCAAAAATGGTGCAGGCGCCTATCTTCCATGTGAATGCGGATGACCCGGAAGCGGTAGTTTTTGTCACTCAGTTAGCACTAGATTACCGTAATGCGTTTCAACGTGATGTGGTTATCGATTTGGTTTGTTATCGCCGTCACGGGCATAACGAAGCCGACGAACCAAGTGCAACACAACCATTAATGTACGCTAAAGTTAAAAAGCAGCCGGTGGCTCGTGAACTTTATGGCAAAGAGTTAATTAAAAAATCGATAGTTGATGAAGACACTGCCAAACAGTGGATGTCTGATTATCGTGATGCATTAGATAAAGGCGAAGTAGTGGTTGATGAGCATCGCCCTATGCGTCAGCACTCCGTTGACTGGTCACCGTATGTTGGTAATGACTGGGACGTTGAGTACGACTACAAAGTGTCGATTAAAAAGCTAAAAGATCTGGGTAAAAAAATCACAGAATACCCAGAAGAACATAAGCTAAACTCACGCGTTGCTAAGGTTTATCAAGAGCGTCTGAAGATGGCGAAAGGCGATAAATCAATGGACTGGGGTTTTGCAGAAACCTTAGCCTATGCCACCTTGGTAAACGACGGTACACATATTCGTCTGACAGGCCAGGACAGTGGACGTGGTACTTTCTTCCACCGTCATGCTGTGTTGCATAATCAGGAAGATGCGTCGACTTATATGCCTCTGAATAATCTGGGATCAGAGCAGGGCCAGATTGAAATTTACGACTCAGTGCTATCGGAAGCTGCCGTTGTTGCTTTTGAATATGGTTACGCCACAGCAGAACCAAAAGCGTTGGTCATGTGGGAAGCGCAGTTTGGTGACTTCGTAAACGGTGCTCAGGTGGTTATTGACCAGTTCTTGAGCTCTGGTGAACAGAAGTGGGGTCGTTTGTGTGGTCTGACACTATTGTTACCGCACGGTTACGAAGGTCAGGGGCCGGAACACAGTTCGGCACGCCTGGAGCGTTTCTTGCAGCTTTCAGCTGATCACAACTGGTCAGTGTGTGTGCCAACGACGCCGGCACAGGTTTTCCATATGATCCGTCGTCAACACTTGCGCCCTGTGCGCAGACCTTTGGTTGTGATGACGCCTAAATCATTATTACGTCATCCGTTAGCCGTTTCAGAAATGGACGATTTAGCGGATCACGGGTTCCAGAATGCGATTGCTGAAATTGACGATCTGAACCCGAAAAAAGTAAAACGCGTGGTATTTTGCTCTGGTAAAGTCTACTACGACTTACTGAAAGAACGCCGCGAACGCGAACAAGAAGATGTTGCCCTTATTCGTATTGAACAGCTTTACCCGTTCCCTGCGGAAGAAGTGGCAGAAATTATGAAAGATTATCAGCACGTTAAAGATTTTGTCTGGTGTCAGGAAGAGCCTCAGAACCAAGGCGCATGGTATAGCAGCCAGCACCACTTCTGGGCCGCAATTCCTAAAGGAGCTCAGTTGTCTTATCGTGGTCGTAGTGCGTCAGCCGCACCAGCGGTCGGATACATATCAGAGCACAACAAGCAGCAGCAAAAACTTGTTGACGAAGCGCTAACCATTAAATAGGTGAAGATGAACCATGGCGATTGATATAAAAGTTCCTCAATTACCCGAGTCTGTTGCAGATGCAACCATTGCAACATGGCACGTAAAACCTGGCGATAAAGTGTCTCGCGACCAGAATCTGGTTGACATCGAAACCGACAAGGTAGTGCTTGAAGTTGTCGCGGAAGCGGACGGTGTGCTTGGCGAAATTACCGCCGACGAAGGCACCACAGTAACTGCTGAAGAAGTCATCGGTAAAATTGAAGAAGGTGACGGTGAGTCAGCTTCTGATGATAAATCAGAAGACAAAGGCTCAGACGACAAAGAAGATAAGAAAGAGAAATCAGAGAAGAAAGAATCTGACTCTTCGGATAAGAAAGGCTCTGGTGAAAAGATGGACGTTAAAGTTCCTCAGTTACCAGAATCTGTCTCCGATGCAACAATCTCAACATGGCACGTAAAAGCTGGCGACGCAGTCAAACGTGACCAGAACCTGGTTGATATTGAAACCGACAAGGTGGTTCTGGAAGTCGTTGCTCCGGCTGATGGCGTTTTAGCTGAAATTAAGCATGAAGAAGGCGCAACAGTCGGTGCTGATGACGTTATCGGTATAGTAGAAGCCGGTGGCTCTGCTAGTTCAGGTTCAAGCAAATCTGATGAGAGCAAATCCGAATCTTCTTCAGAAAGTAAAGGTGAGAGCAAAGACGACGGCGGTGATAACGAAGTAGCGGGTCCTGCGGTTCGTCGCTTGCTCGGTGAGCACAGCCTTAAGCCAAGTGATGTTAAAGGCACGGGCAAAGGCGGTCGCGTCACTAAAGAAGACGTTGAGAAACACGTGAAAGGTCAGTCTTCGTCTAAATCATCTGACAGTAGCAGCAAGCAACAGTCTTCACAGCCTGCGGTTTCAGGTGACCGAGACCAGAAGCGCGTACCAATGACACGTCTGCGTAAACGTATCGCAGAACGTCTGTTGCAAGCGAAGAACGACACGGCCATGTTGACCACGTTTAACGAAATCAACATGAAGCCTATTATGGACTTGCGTAAGAAATACAAAGACGTGTTTGAAGAAACGCACGGCACGCGTCTTGGCTTTATGGGCTTTTACGTCAAAGCGGTAACAGAAGCACTGAAACGCTTCCCTGACGTGAACGCATCGATTGATGGCGATGATATTGTTTATCACAACTTCTTCGACATCAGTATTGCAGTATCGACACCTCGTGGTCTGGTAACGCCAGTTCTGCGTGATACTGACCGCTTAAGCATTGCGGACATGGAAAACGGTATTCGTGACTTGGCTATCAAAGGTCGTGACGGTAAGTTGACCATGGACGAAATGCAGGGTGGTAACTTCACCATCACTAACGGCGGCGTATTTGGCTCGCTGTTATCGACACCAATCTTGAACCCACCACAAAGCGCTATTCTGGGTATGCACAAAATTCAGGAGCGTGCCATGGTGGTGGACGGTAAGATTGAAATCTTACCGATGATGTACTTAGCTCTCTCTTATGACCATCGAATTATTGATGGTAAACAATCGGTAGGTTTCCTGGTTACCGTGAAAGAGTTATTGGAAGATCCTCAACGTCTTATCCTGGATATCTAAAGACGCTGAGAACCAGCCGCAACGCTAATTGAGCTTGCGGCTGTTAATTATGCGCCGATCACGTTAAAATTCGGCGCGGTATTCGGGTAGGCAGCACTTCGCTGCTTAAGTTGTTTCAACGAATCGGAAGAGCATCATGAATTTGCATGAGTATCAGGGTAAGCAACTCTTTAAAGAGTTTGGTTTACCAGTATCTGAAGGTTTTGCTTGCGACACTGCTGATGAAGCGGTAGAAGCGGCAAAACGTATTGGTGGCGACATTTGGGTCGTCAAATGTCAGGTTCACGCAGGCGGCCGCGGTAAAGCGGGTGGCGTGAAATTAGTGAAGAGTTTAGACGATGTTCGCGCATTTGCTGAACAGTGGTTAGGTAAAAACTTAGTCACTTTCCAGACCGACGAAAAAGGTCAGCCGGTTGCTAAGATTTTAGTTGAAAGCTGCACAGACATTGCAGACGAGCTTTACTTAGGTGCAGTTGTTGACCGTGCTTCACGCAAAATCGTGTTCATGGCATCGACCGAAGGCGGCGTAGAAATTGAAACCGTTGCTGAAGAAACACCTGAAAAAATCCTGAAAGCTGAAATTGATCCGACGGTCGGCGCGCAGCCATACCAAGGTCGCGAATTAGGCTTTAAACTGGGTCTGACTCCAGATCAGGTTAAGCAATTTACTAAGGTCTTCTTAGGCCTGGCTAAGATGTTCGAACAGTACGACTTGGCCCTGTTAGAAATTAACCCGCTGGTTATCACTGACGAAGGCAACGTTCACTGTCTGGATGCGAAAGTCGGTATCGACAGCAACGCATTGTACCGTCAGCCTAAAATCCGTGAAATGCACGATCCGTCACAAGACGACGCACGTGAAGCAGAAGCGGCTAAATGGGAACTGAACTACGTAGCATTAGACGGCAACATCGGTTGCATGGTTAATGGTGCTGGTTTGGCGATGGGTACAATGGACATCGTTAAACTGAGTGGCGGCGAACCAGCTAACTTCCTTGATGTTGGTGGCGGCGCGACAAAAGAACGTGTTTCTGAAGCGTTCAAAATTATCCTGTCTGACAGCTCAGTGAAAGCCGTATTTGTTAATATTTTCGGCGGTATCGTACGTTGCGATATGATTGCTGAAGGTATCATCGGTGCTGTTGAAGAAGTGGGCGTTAAAGTACCAGTGGTTGTTCGTCTTGAAGGTAACAACGCTGAACTGGGTACCCAGAAATTGAACGAAAGTGGCCTGAACATTATCGCTGCAGAGAGCTTATCTGATGCTGCCGATAAAGTGGTTGCTGCGGCAGGAGGTCAATAATGAGCATTTTGATCGATAAAAATACCAAAGTTATCTGCCAGGGTTTTACTGGCGGTCAGGGTACTTTCCACTCTGAGCAAGCCATTGCTTACGGTACGCAAATGGTTGGCGGTGTGACACCGGGCAAAGGTGGTCAAGAGCACTTAGGCCTGCCTGTATTCAACACTGTAAAAGAAGCCGTAGAAGCAACTGGCGCAACTGCATCCGTTATCTACGTACCAGCACCTTTCTGTAAAGACTCAATCATCGAAGCAGCAGACGCTGGTATCGAACTGATTGTTTGTATTACTGAAGGCATTCCGACACTGGATATGCTGTACGTAAAAGAATATCTGACGCACAAAGGCGTGCGCATGATCGGTCCAAACTGCCCGGGTGTCATCACTCCGGACGAGTGCAAAATCGGTATCATGCCTGGCCACATCCACAAGAAAGGTAAAGTGGGTATCGTGTCACGTTCAGGTACATTAACGTACGAAGCGGTTAAGCAGACTACTGACGCAGGTTTTGGTCAGTCTAGCTGTGTTGGTATCGGTGGCGACCCTATCCCGGGTTCTAACTTCATCGATATTCTGGAACTGTTTGAAAAAGATCCAGAAACCGAAGCTATCGTAATGATTGGTGAAATCGGCGGAACAGCAGAAGAAGAAGCGGCAGAGTACATTAAAAACAATGTCTCTAAGCCGGTTGTTTCTTACATTGCTGGTGTTACTGCGCCTCCGGGCAAACGTATGGGCCACGCTGGTGCCATCATTGCAGGCGGTAAAGGTACTGCTGACGAGAAATTTGCTGCACTTGAAGCAGCAGGCGTTAAAACTGTACGCAGCCTGGCCGAAATTGGCAAAGCTGTTGCAGAGAAAACTGGCTGGTAATAACTCGCCAACGCTTAAACAAAACCCGGCCTTCGCGCCGGGTTTTTTGTTGCTCAGCAACAAGTAAGCTTGCTCTTAGAAGTGAGTGTTTAGCCAGTCGTTAATGTCTTTATCCATAACGTCGTCATAAGCCATCATGAGAAGATGGAAACGCTCCGGCAACATTTTTAAGGTTACATTCGGTAAACTAGTTGCGGAATCGATTTCGTTAAAATCGCTCACAACGTCATTTTGGCCTGATAAAATCAGTGTGGGTACCTGCCTATTTTTTGGTAAGGTTTTTAGAATAGAAGGTGTAGCAATACTTTCTGAAGTCACATTAGAGTCAACCAGAGTTTTTTCAATATTATCGTGTAGCCAACCTTCGGGAATGAGCTTTATTAAACCGCTATGATAACGTTTGTGAAAGTTCATAGCTGCGCTAGTGAAACTTGTCATTGGAGCTACTGCGACAAATGCATCGACACCTTCGTATTTTTGAATGTATTGTGCTGCTATTGAGGCACCATAAGACTTCCCGTATAAGATCAGTCGTTGCTCGTTATTGAGTGAGTACTCTTCAATAATAGTGTGAATACGCTCTATATCCTTGGGCCCAAAGCTAATTGGGCCATCTGTACTGCTACCATGTCCTAATAGTTCAACAACAATAGTGTCATAACCTTTGAGTTGCCATGCGGTACTATCAAAAAAGAGCTGCTTTTGAGTGGCACTGTACGCGTGAAGGAGTACAACTAGACCGTTATTATTTTTTCTCTCGGGTGGCGATTGGTTTTTGCCAGTAAATTCTAGTTCATACAGTCGCTTTTCCCCGGACGATGTATTAGTCAAAGTAAATGAGACCTCTAACTTGGGAATTAAATAATCCTCATCTAATTTACTTGAATCTCCAAAGAGATAGGGGATGGCGTTACCTTGAGAGGAGTTAGCTAGCTTGAATTCGAGATTATGCTCTTCAAGCAATTGCTCATAAGACGCTCCTTCAACTTCTACGCGCTCACTATATGGGTAAAGAATCTGTTGAGAAACTATAGAACTGCAACCAGACAATAAAGTAATGGCAATACTCAAAGCAAGAACAGAAGTCCATTTCATCGCTGTATCCTTTTAATATGCAAGTGGCTGGCGGGTATCTGTGACACTTTCATCAGCTTTATTTAATAATATTGGACCTGAATAGATGAAAATGCGCTTAACGAATTAATTCTAGTGATTTTAGTGTCCATTCTAGTCATTATCTAAGATCCTGAATTAGAGATTTATTTTCTACGAGAGAGCAACTGGAACCTAAAGTCATGCGGGTCGTACTCTCTGCATCAGAGTAAATATAAGAGCACAACTGCCGTTTTTCTCCGTCGATTTTATTAAAGTTAGCTTTAGGTATTACTTTGGTTTGTTTAACAATTGGCATTCCCCGTATTTCATTCATAGCAACCACGGTGCAATTTGAAACTTCACCACCAAAACTGCTAAGCGTGCCAAGAGAAACGTCACCCAGTTTCGTGAAAACAGAATTTGGATTAATGGCCAGGTTATTTTCACTTAATGAGAGAGTAAAAGCCGCCTCAGCCGAGGTATCAGTTGCCTTGAACTGAAGACGAATGGTTTGCTTATGATCAAATACCCTTTTAACTAAATAGAGGGAGTGTTCGTTATGAGAGCCTCTTATAAAGAGTTCACCATTTTTTAATGTGTAATCATCCGGCTGAAGAGTGAGCTTTTGTTTGTCAAAAAGCTCATAGGATTTCTCTAGCAGTCGCTTAGTTATACCTTCGGAGTGTATCGCCTTTAGTGATAAATAGCCGGGAGCATCGCGACAGACATCACTGTAGTTATTGAACCCCTCTAAAGCCTCTTGCTTAGGAAAAATGGAAGGTTCACCAGGTTTATTAATCCACTTGTTAAACGAACCTAGTGAATCAAATGACAAGCTCAACTGCTTAGCAATGGTATCGATTTTTTCATTAAGTGATTTATTGAAAGAGAGTAGTTTATCTGCCAGCCTCTCCTCCTCTTCGGAAGCGGTATCATCAACTATGTTGAACACCGTTTCCGGTAGATTAAGGTGAGGCTTGGAGCCTTTAGGTACGAGTTTAAAAACGTTGTATTCTGACGTTTGTGATTGAAAAACCAAAAATTTATAACTAAGAGAATCATTGTGATAGTTAACTTGTGATTCGCCATCAACCGCAACTTCCATGTCATTTAAGAACCACCCCCGAACCTCTCTTGCTGAGCAATCTTTGCAGCTCATGACAAAGGTAGGAACCTCTTGAGCCTTAAGCGTTGAGGCAAAACATACTAGCAATAAGGTGATTATTATCTTAACCATAGTAACTTTCGTTTATTGGGTGTGTAATTTTAGTTTTAATTAACATATTATTAACAGGTGGTTGAGTCAATGCTCTTCGCTAACTTAGAGAGGCTGTTCCTGGGTTTGACGCCAATAATTTGAAATGCATACCAATTCGCTGAGTGCGTACTGAGTGTCAGAAAGTGAGGCAATTCACGATGAGCTATAGAGTAAATAGGTTTTTAATCCTGGCGCTACTGGGTGGTGCTATTTCATTTTCAAGTTTCGCCAGTAAACCAAAAGCTATCGATATTCCCTATGGATTATGGGAAGGCATAGTTGAAAGCAAGCACTTCTATACCCTGTTAGAACTGAAGCAAAGCGGCGAGCACCGATTGTTTAAGTTAAACATTAAAGACGGTTTTCGTTCTGGAGGAGCCGTTGATTTTACGAGTGACGACATTAAATGTTCCGAGTATGAATGTATTATTCATCATAAAAATAGTGAAAGGGGTGGCGTTGTTCGTCTTATTTTAGGGGCTCCTACACGAGGTGCCGTTGAGGTTATGGAAATTCAAAGTGATATCGACAACCAGCGAGTAGACGCACAATCTTATACGTTAAAGCGGCGGGTTGGCTCATCTACTTTTAAAGAACATAGAGGAGACTGGTATCCGACAGAAGAAAAGTCGGAGGAGATTGAGCAAGAGGGCGTGTACGGCTTGTGGTTAGGCATTGCTCGCTGGAGCAACGAACCGGCTTTAATTCGACTAATACATTCTGCAGATGGTCCTTCGCAATTTAAACTCTATCCTCTGGGGCCCTGGGATCCTTTAACTTCAGAGTTTCAGCAGGATCAAATCACGTTAAAAGGGGAAGATATCTGGATACGTACAGAAGGCAGCGAAAAGTTTGGAAACGAAGTTGTATTGAGTCAAAAGAGTGCGGATAAATTAAAGGGTGTCAGCGTTTCTGTGCCGATGAGTTTTACTCTATTTCGTTCGAAGTTTCCGCTTTAGGTAAACTCAGTCAGGGAACAAATATGAAAAAAACTCTCTTGCTTTCAATTTTAGTTTTACTTCCAGGCGTTACTCTTGCTCAGGAACAAACTGACTTGACGCGTTACAACACCTCGGTCAGTTTTGCTCTTGAGTCTAATGAGTTAAAGGTCTTAACCGAATTAACGATTCCAGTGTCGGCTTTAACAAATAATAAGGCGCAGCTATTCCTGAATAAAAGCTTCGATATTGACGATATTGCAGGGGAAAGCTTAAAGGAATACTCAGTCAGCCCGTCGAAAAAAGTACCGCCATGGAATGAAGTCACTTTGTCTTTTGAATCGGTCTCGAAAGTACATGAAGTTACGGTTTCTTACCGTGGCGAGATAGATGAAGCTGCGGGGCACGGCAATTTCATTGCTTCAAAAGGTATTCATCTGAGTATCGATTCGGCCTGGCACCCGTTCTATAAGAATTTTGCAACACCGATGCAGGGTGAACTTGAGGTTATATTGCCGCAAAAATGGAAAGTATACGGACCCGGCTCCGTTTCCATGCAAAATAATGCACACCAAATGAGTGTGACGAAGGACCGTATTGATGTGTCTTTCTATGCCTCGCCTAATGGCAATGAGTACACAGACGGAAACTTCACGGTTGTCTATGACAAGGCAAACAAAGACAGAGCTAAACGATTGGCTACAGCAGGCAATAATTGTCTGGCTGCATTGAATGGCAAGTTTGGTCAGACCGAGGAGTTAGAGTCAGCCAGTTTAGTGATTTTAGAACGTGCAGGCCCCAGTTTTGCACGTGGAAGCTATTTATCGGTTAGTAGCCAAGGCGGGCGATCAAAACAACAGAGCTATCATTATATTTGTCATGAGCTAGCCCATAACTGGACCTCACTTGGCAACGCAATGTCGCATGACTATTGGATGATGGAATCCTTTGCGGAATACGTAGCCGCGGAAGAGGTTAAATTGAATTTCGGCACCGAAGCATACGAAAAAGTCTTAGCAGCCTGGAAATCTCGAGCGAAAAAACAGAGCTTTGTATGGCGCGCAGATATAGAGCAAAGAGCATCATCCAAAGTGAACTATGGTTTAGGCCCTTTAAAGTTGAAGCAGTTAAAAGCGCAAATCGGCGAAGAGAAATTCGCGCGGCTACTACACTGGTATATGACTGAGCAAGTCACGGAGACTGAGCAACTTCTGAAGCATTTGAAAGAACTGACCAGTGACGAAGATGCACTATGGTTCCGGCTTTTACTGGAAGGACGAAAAACAGATAGTGCCTAAGTAGAAATGCAGACTAACTTGGCATTAAATAGACAATAATAAGGACAATAATCATGTTAAAACTCGCTATTCCCTTTGTTTTACTTCTCACGAGTTTCACTTCTCAGGCTAATTCTGACGAACTTGTTGATGCATTAACCGATAAGGCTGACTCGGGTGTGGTTGAAGCCCGGTACCACCTTGGGATGTTATACAACAATGGCTTGGGAGTTGATAAGTCTCCGCAAAAGGCCTTTGAGCTTTTCGCTCAGGCGGCCACAGAGGGGGATTTATTGGCTCATTATAAAGTGGGATGTTATTACGCGGGCCAGTTTGGCACTTTTGAAGGTTTCTCTCCGAACAAAGAGAAGGCTTTGTCCCATAAGCTAAAAGCGGCAGAGGCGGGGTATAGTCTGGCACAGTACGATGTAGCGGCAATATATTATCGGCAGGGAGATAAACAAAAAGCATTGGAGTGGAGCCGACGCGCAGCGCAACAGGGGGACCCCGGTGCTCTTATGAGTCTAATGGCTTTGTATCAGGAACCCGACTCCGATTTCGCCAGTGGAACCTTGGCGTATCAAACTATCTTAAAAATCAAAACTTTGGCGCCGGATAACGCCCGGGTAGAAGAAATGAGGAAGTCATTAGAAAGTGAGCTAGAGCCACAAGAGGTTGAACAAAGTAAAAAGCAAATCGCTGATTGGCAGCCTGAAGCCACAGAGCTGACTGAAAAAGCAACGCAAGGTTTGAACAGAGCGAAAGAAGTGGCGGGTTTGGTGTCAAATTAAGTGAGCACTTGTAAGAGGCTTAGGGCTGCCGAGAAAAAGTTGCTCATGGCAGCCCTGGTTTTATAGTTTTTACTGCAATGGCAAGGAAAGCACTTGAATATCGTCTAAGAATGGACCAGAACCACCGGTAGTACCGCCAATCACAAATACCTCATTACCAAATACGACAGCGGCATTATGCCGGCTAGCACGGTAAGGGGCATCAACATACGACCAGGTATTGTCTGAGAAGTCGTACATCAAGACCTGATCAAGGTTATCGTAATCGCCGAAAACGTAGAGCTTGTCATTGTGGACAGCAACCGAATGCGCACTGACAGAATCGGGCGCATCTGGCATTAACTGCCATTTTCCAGCTGCTTTATCGTAGCAGTCAAATACAGACCATTTGTGAAAACCATCGTAACCACCTACAGCGCAAACTTGGTCATTAAAGGTGAAGGCTCTTGTGTTTCTTGCTGCAGGTAAGTTGGCTACTCGAGACCACTTTTTAGTGTTTATATCAAAGGCGGTGACTAGCGATGTCGCGCGTAAGGCATATGCTTTTTCAACGGCTTCAGGGTAGTAAATAGATCCACCCAGTACGTAAATTTTATTATTTAACAGTACTGCACTGTTAAAGCGGCGGGGCACCCGCATGGGAGTGGTGGTTGTTACTTCTTGTGTCCGGGTATTAAAAACCTCGACAGTTTTTTCTTGCCAAATAACACCGTCCTGTTGGCTGATACCGCCAAATATGTAAATCGACTCTTTTCCATCCCAGACCGCGGTTAAATAGCGGCGAGCTGTGATTTTATCTCGCAGAACCATCGTTTCTTTAGTTTTAGGGTTGATAATCTCTATACTGGAGAGATTCCCTGCTTTATTTAAGCCACCAATGACATAAATATATTCATCATCGGCTACTGCAGCGTGGCCGGATCTTGGTTCATCTAAGCTTGGAGCGGATGAGTTGGTTGGTGGGTTGGTCGTTGTGCTGTCCGGAGATGATGCACACGCAGCGAACAAAGTAGAGAAAGACAAAACGAGTAGCAGTCTAACTGCAACGTAAGAGGAGGCCATTCTTAACATCCTGTTTCAGAAACTAAAATGGCATTGTAATGTATCAAGTACTTATGACAAATTTAAATCCAGAATACCAACTGCGTGCATTCAGGTAGCGACTCATTAATGCGAATGACAGGAACATGACATAGCAATGTCGTAACCGTGTCGGGTGCTTTTAGATAAGATTTTACTCGAGTTATCGGGCAATAGAGCTGAATACAACCATGAAAAGTACCAAATTCGCAGAACGATTAATTTACCAGCGCAAATTAAAAGGACTTTCGCAGGAACAGCTTGCGGAGAGTACCAGGGTGACTGTTCGCACCATCCAACGCTTAGAAAAAGGTGAAGTTACCCCCCATTTAAGAACGGTAAAGCTACTAGCGGCGGCACTCGAGTTAGATGTTGACGATTTACTCGAACTCGATGACCCTAGCAACGAGAATATTCAAACAAAGTGGCTGCTATTAATGCACTCATCTCCATTTCTTGGCTTTGTGGTGCCATTTCTCAATATCCTGTGCCCGCTGTTTATTTGGATCCATAAGCGCGAAGATAACCCGCTGTATGATGCTCATGGTCGTGCGGTTATTAATTTTCAAATAACCATGATGCTCATTTACGCGCTTGCTTTTGTTGCACTACTCAGCGTCAAAGGTTTTGGATTTTTATTCTTTATTGCCGTGATCCCTTATACCGCCTTAGTTATGTTGGCTAACGTTATCGCTGTGATAAAAGCACAAAAGTATTTTTACCCCAGTATTCCTTTCCTTGGCAAAAAATAGCTGATAGCGCAGCCCCACATTTAAAATAGTTAATAAAGGAAAAACCATGAAAGCAATAATCTATTATTTGCTGGCGGGTACGCTCGTCTTTTTTTCAGCAAGCGAAGCGACGGCACAACCAGAAATTTCCAGCGAAAAAATCCAGGCATTTCAGTCTTATCTCAGAGACTTTCGTAAGGAGAACAAAGTCTTAAGTTTTTCCGTTGCGGTAGTTAAAGACGGTGAAATCATTATGCTCGAAAGTATTGGCTTTCAAGATCACGACGCCGAAGAGCTCACGACGGGAGACACTTCGTATCTTGCGGCTTCTATCACAAAAACATTCACTGGTGCGACGTTACTGGCCATGGAGGCCGACGGACACATTGATCTCGATGCCGACTTTACGGCCTTAAGTGACTGGGGCGCAAGGTGCCATTGGTTAACAACAAGCGGGACGGTCTTCGGTGGAGGCACTCTGGATAACGGCTACGAAGTACCTAAGGTAAAGTGCGACCAAGCGATAACGCTGCGTCATGTCCTTCAGCACCAGGTACAGGGTGAGCCTGGCGCTAGCTTCTTCTACAACCCCATTGTATTTGGCCGTTTATCTAACTGGGTTGAGGAGAATACGGATAAGAGTTGGCGCTATTGGATGAAAAAATACGTTATTGAACCGGCAAAATTAGAGAATGTAGCAGCCGGTTGGCGTGACCCGGATGGAGGCGAGGTACTGACTCATATTGCGCCACCGTTTCGCCACGCGCCTGAGCAATCGGATGGGCTTGCCCCTTCGGTATTACCGAACACTGAATTGAACGCCAGCTCTGGAATTATCGCCAGCGCCAGAGCGCTTGCACACTATTCCATAGCTCTGGATGAAGAACGAATTCTTCCTGCGTCTTTGAGAGAGAAAATGTGGACGCCAGCAAAGGATAAAGAGGGCAACGCAATGCCTTATGCCTATGGCTGGTATGTGCAGAATTGGCAAGGTCATAAGCTTGTTTGGCATGGTGGTTGGTGGCCGGATGCCTATGCTGGTCTCTTATTAAAAGCACCTGATGATGGGGTAACATTAGTTGCTCTCGGAAATACCGACGGACTGCGACACGAGGTTAATAGTCTGACTAGCGCACAAATAGAGAAGAACCCGCTGGCGTTAAGGTTTTTAGAGATATTTGTTGAACAGCCGTAGGTGCACTATCAGTTCAACATGTTGATAACAATTCGTTGGGACGATACTCTTTGTATACCCTTATTCTATAGGGGGCGAAACCTATACTATCTGCAACAAGGAAGTTAACAATGAGGAAGACACCGTCGCTAATAATTTCAATACTCGTTTTCTCAGCGAGTTTCACTCTCTTGGCTGATGATTCTATTCCGTTATCAGAAAAGTCTGATAAGGAATATCGGGCTGTTCTCCATCATTTTGAGGATGTCATTCCTGACGACCTTGATCCTTTGTATTCTGTTGCTTTGCTAACGCCTTATGGTTTTCTGGATGTACACCCGACTCAGTATACTGATGTTGAAAAGAGACAAAGCTTTGCCAACTTTAATTTGGGTGCTATATCTAACGGAATGTTACGGCTGGATGAGTCACAAGTTGAAAGTTTATCAAACCTCGCACTATGTTATGAAGACTCATGCAGGAAACGAAGAATCGACGCAATTAAAGTGTTTCTTGATAAAGTAAAACCTCACTTAACGGTATTCAAGAAAAATAGAGAACTTGAAGTTATTCAGCAGATATCCACTGAACTGTACAGAATAAATAATGCTTTTATCAGTCCAGTAGAAATATTGACCTATGAGCCGTCTAAGGATGCGGGATTCGTACCATCATCACAATATACAAAGCACAGAACGCTTAATGAATTGCCTAAAATCCAAAAGTACTCGGAAGATTCGGAAGTACTGATAGAAGTCATGAATGAGTACAATGTTAGCGCTATAGCAAAAATTGAAGACGGCGGGTTGAATATTGTTTTCGGTGGTTTTGCTGATAATCATTGGGGCGCTGTGCTTTATGAGGCTGATTTTCGTCTGGCTGAAATCGGTGAAACTAATCAGCTTGGGTATGAATACGATGATATTGAAAAGATTTCAGACACCGCGTTTTATTATCAGACAAATTGATCTCTGAACAGATTCTTCTTCTAGCAATAGCGAGAATTCGGTTTGACCGCAGAAGCCGTTATTGCTGGCATAACGTTTTACAGATGGCACAGAATTTCTGAGTCTGTATGAATAAGAATCCAGAAAAATATTAAAAGACTATAATTTGAAACTCCTCATATTACTCGCTGGCTTATTTTGCAGCTCAATTAGCTTTGCCGACAACATGGTTTACGATGAGTCCAGAGACAGAAATATTCCTGTTCAAATCTCGTATCCAACTTCTGAAGAACAGTGTGGTGGTGAAGCCCCAAAATGCCCGGTAGCTTTTCTTAGTGCCGGTTACGGCGTCTCGCATGCCAAGTACAGTTTTTTATCTGAGCAGCTAAACCAGTTGGGTTATATGGTTGTGGCTATTGGGCATGAACTAGAGAGTGATCCTCCGTTGTCTGTATCGGGTGATCTTTATGAAACCAGAAGCGAGAACTGGAGCAGGGGCGCTAAAACGCTTGATTTCATTAAGCACAACCTCGAGCCAGCTTACCCGAAATACAATTTTAATGACTTGCTGCTGATTGGCCACTCAAACGGCGGCGACATTTCTTCCTGGCTTGCGAACGAGGGCAAGGACTACATAGAAACTGTCATTACGATTGATCACCGCCGCGTTCCTCTTCCCCGCAATAAGGATATTGGTGTGCTCTCAATTCGCGGCAGTGATTACCCAGCAGACGACGGGGTGTTGCCTTCACAGCAAGAGAGCGAAAAATACGGTATGTGCGTTAAGAAAATACCAAAGTCCCGGCATAACGATATGACGGACTACGGACCTGCGTGGCTTAAAGATGAAATTAACCGCACTGTGATGAACTATTTGAAGAGAATGAGGTGTGAGGGAGTATAATGTTGGATGCCCCCTAAAAAGCGTTTTTTGGGTTACACTGATGAATCGGCTGGCCAAGCAGTTTTTCAATGGCTTTTAGGGCAGCAAACTCTTCGTCTGTAACCAACGAAATAGCATGACCAACCTCGCCAGCACGACCGGTCCGGCCAATGCGATGCACATAGTCTTCAGCAACCTGTGGTAAGTCATAATTGATAACATACGGCAGCTTTTCAATATCAATGCCACGCGCGACAATGTCGGTTGCGATAAGCACTTTCACCTTGCCACTTTTGAAATCGGTCAACGCTCTGGTGCGAGCACCCTGGCTTTTGGCGCTGTGAATAGCGGCGGCAGAGAAACCGGCTTTACCTAGCTGCTTAACTAATCGGTTGGCGCCTTGTTTGGTGCGTGAAAACACAAGCACTTGCGGCTCGTTAAGGCTGTGCAGTATACGTAGCAGCATACCCAGCTTTTCGCTTTTCTGTACCGCATACATTGTTTGCTCAATAGGCTCGGCAGTGGCGTTAGGTGGTGCTACGGAAATTTCTACCGGGCTTTTCAGTAAGCCTGTAGCCAGGGTGCGAATATCATCAGAAAAGGTCGCTGAGAACAGAAGCGTTTGGCGCTTAGCCGGCAACAACTTAATAATTTTGTTAATGCCGTGAATAAAGCCCATGTCGAGCATGCGGTCGGCTTCATCAAGCACTAATACTTCTAACTTCGGGAAGCGAACCGCGTTTTGTTTGTATAAATCCAACAAGCGGCCTGGTGTTGCCACCAGAATATCCACGCCTTTGCGAAGCTTCATCAGTTGCGGATTAATTTTCACACCACCAAACGCCACCGCGTAGTTTAATGGCAGACCCGCACTTAAATTCGCAACACTTTCGCCCACCTGAGCTGCCAATTCACGAGTCGGTGTTAAAATAAGCGCACGCGCTGTGTTTGCTTTTGCACGTTCGTTACCTTTCAGACGCTCTAAAATAGGCGCCGTAAAGGCCGTTGTCTTTCCCGTCCCCGTTTGCGCCGCTGCCATGACATCTTTCCCCGCGAGCACCAACGGAATAGCTTCCGCCTGAATAGGTGTAGGTTCGCTGTACCCCTGACGTGAAAGGGCAGTAAGGGTTTCAGGGCAAAGTCCGAGATCAGAAAAAGTCATGTATCAATAAGCAATTCAATGGTGATGAGAGTCTGCATTCTACCCGATGGCCGCGCTCGCCGCATTTGATTTAATTGTTGGGTCAGGCTTGACCCCAATAGAGTATCTCGCTAGGGCTAAATGTTTTATATCTGGGTTGCTTTATTGTTGCAAAAGAGTAGTTTAATTGTTTAATAATTAATCTAATCAGGGAACGGCGCGTAATGAAACTCTCCAACGTCCTATCTACCGTTAACCAGTTTGAGAAGTCTAAGTTCATCAACTTTCTTGATCGTATATGCACGGAAGCCAGCTCGCACAATAAAGAAGTAGCGAAGCAGTTTAAAAATATAGACGGTCAGATAAAAAATGCCTCTAGTGGTGAGGTTACTCAATTATTTAAACTTGCTCAGTCGTTATTTCAAAAAGAAGTAAAATCGCAACTAGCACTCAGTGGGGCTCAAGCCGCACTCTTGGTGAATATTCTTAGTCGCGATGGAAACTGTGTCGCGCGAGTGTCCTGGATAGAGCAATTGTATGAAAAAGAATGGAAGCAAATCGATGCTCAAGGTAAAAGTTTAAAAGCACTTTTTGCTGAAACTGAACAAACGGAAGTTTATGACGAGCCTAAACGGTTAGGAATTTATTATGCGTGTTTACATGAAGCACTTCATAATGATGAACGCTCTAACCGGGAAGGTAAAATCACTGATGAAGAACGCGGAATACTAAATGTTCTTGCTCAAAAACTAGATGTCACTGCTGATAACCGAGTTGCCATTGAGCACGTAATTGATCCTATTCCTAAAACGGGTGTTTCAGACTGTCTGAATCAGCTACGTGAAATAGGTATTGTCTTCGTTTCTAAAAAGCATCAAACCGTTTACGTACCTGATGAAATTGTCGCATTGTTACACCGTATTCAATCTAAAGAGCTCGCCGACAAACACCTTTTAAGAATTCTCCGGACATTCTCCGATGCTGAGCTATCGAATATTTTGAAAAGTCATGACAAGCGCATTCGTGGTGTTAGTCGCGATGAGAAAATCGAAACTGTTTTTAAAATGGGATTATCGGTCAGTCAGATTCTTAGCGAAGATATGCATGGAGAACAGTCAGGCGTGACTGAGAAGAAGGAGCGTTTAAAGTCACTTATTGATGACTTGCAGCTCTCACTGGACAAACTTGGAATAACTTTAGAGGAACGCTGCAGCTTAATTGTTGGAGCGCTGAATTCTTCGGCAGAGCATGAATTTAATATTCTCTCAGCGACAGGCTACAAGTCGTTATTTGAGACACTAAGCCAGCATATGCCGACGCTACCGAAAATGCTAAAAGATGAGTTTGAACTTGAGCCCAATCAGGACATAGACGTCGAGAAGTTAAGAGCTCTTGCCATAACACCATATGACATTTTATTTATGCTCTCGAACGAGCAGGTTAAGAATTTGAAGTCTGACATGGGAGTTACGCGTCGTGGCGATCCTAGACAGGTAATTCTTGAAAGCTTCGCTGATGCGACAGACAAGTTAGTCGAGAATTACGAAGCCCTGGCGAGAAGAGATTTAGCTACGTTGAAGCAAAAGAATATTGAGATAGCAGAAGCTGATATTGGCGTTAAGTTTGAAGAGGTCACCAAAGCCATATTCGAAGAGCTTGGGCTAACGGTTGACGAGGACTTACGCCGCGACATCAACACAGCCAAAGACAAAGCTGACATTCTGCTGTCGTTAAGTGAAGACGATATTATTATCGGCGAAGCTAAGACCTCTAAAAAGGGGGACTTTGCGAAATACTCCACCACATCTCGACAGGTAAAAGCTTACGTTACACGTTGCGAAGCCGCAGGTAAACGCGTTGCTCAGGTACTCATTGTTGCCCCCAGTTTTTCCAATGACTTTGTTGAGTCGGCTGAGATGGATACCGAAGTGAACATTTCATTGTTGGAAGCTGCTGGTTTGAAGAAAATACTGGAGGCTTATAAGTCGAGACGGAATCCCAAGTTTTCAGCGAAACTGTTTACCAAAGGTGGGCTTTTGAAGGCGGACTTGATAGCTAAGAATATATGAGCTTACTATTGCTTTACGAAAACTACCTTATAGTCGGGGTTAGTCACTAAGCAGAACCCCAATAACGATTTGAGAATGCTATGCATGTAATTAACCGGCTAGGCTAGACTAAACTAATTTTATTCAATATATGGAAAATAATCATTCATGGAGGATAGATCATGAGAACTTTGTTTCTTGTCGCCGCTTTGCTTACGAGCTTCACATGCTCTGCTGACGAACAATCTCACGAAGAGTATATAAAAGAAGTTAACAAGGCATTTGATAGAGTTTTCGAGGCCACGGACGGGAAGACGTTAAGTCAGCAGGTTAATGTGCTTAAAGAGCTTTCCGTAGAGTTTGCAGACAATGAAGCGGTGTATGACATGCTGCTTCAAGAGCGCGGTACCACGTATTCATTCATAGGTCAGCACCAGCAGGCGTTGGCAGCTTTTGATAAGCGCAATTCCAAACCTAAGAATCTTTATCAAGAGGTTAAAAGCTTAAGTACACAAAATGCAGTGGATGCAATTGTAGAAACGTCGGGTGAGTATCAAATTTTAATGATCAATGAAGCGCACCATGTTCCTCAGCACCGTGTACTGACATATCGATTACTAAAGGGCTTGTGGGAACAAGGGTATCGTTACTTGGCTCTAGAAGCTTTATCAGAAAATGCTGAAAATGAACTGGCTAAGGATTATGTATCTGAGAAATCTGGCTTTTATACAGTAGAACCAGTCTTTGCAAATTTGCTAGTGCATGCTCAGCAGTTGGGTTTTCAGTTGGTTTCTTATGACTATGGTTCTGAAATGCAAGGGGGAACGGAAGCGAGAGAGAAAAGTGCGGCCAAGAACCTTCGCGAGAAAATATTCGACAATACTCCAGACGCTAAAGTTATTATCCACGTCGGTTACAATCATATTAACGAAGATGGCTGGCTCGCATATTATTTAAAGGAATCATTAGAGCTGGATCCATTAACGATAAACCAGACCGAGATTGCTGAAAAAAGCGAGAAGAAATTTGAGTCGGAGACTTACACATGGCTTGTGGAGAATCATTCTTTTGATGCACCCGTTTTATTAATGGATAGTGAGCGTAAATTTTGGTCGTCTGCTCCTGAAAAATACGACGTTAATGTGATCTGGCCGAGAACAGAGTATAGTTTAAATCGTCCAGACTGGGCTCGTCTGGGTCGGGAGTTGATGCACGTTGATATAAGTTGGTGTGGAGAAAGCTACCCTTGTACTGTTCAGGTTTACCGACTCGATGGAGAAGATGAAGTTCCCACCGATCGCATAGTCATATCAACGGAGAATGAAGCTTCAGGTATTTTTATTTCGCCGTCCAGTAGTCAAATAAAAATAACGAATGCTGAAGGCGAGGTGTTACACACAGAGCTTCTTAAATAGCGGTGATGAAACTACCTAAGTTAATATGGATTAATCGGCTATTTTTTCCACTGTTTTCGGGGATTACCGGAAAGCAGGGGGGCAGGATCGGACGCATGTGGATCTCCAGTAAAAATGGTTTCCTTCATATTAGCATTTTAGTATAAGCTAATTTTTTCACATGGAGTGAGGTTCAACTAAGTGTTTTTATTACGCGCTTTTCTTCTCTCGCAAGCATTGACATTTTCGGTATACGCTCAAAGCGCAGAACGCAGCGGAGATATACCTCCCGAAGTAACAGCGTATGAAGTTTTGGATCTGATGAAGGAGCACGTTGTTACACGAGAGCAAGTAAATTGGCGGGTATTAAAGTCTGAATTGGATAACCTTGAACGCCCATTTACCAGAGAGACTTTACGGGAGGCGCTAAATCTCATCTTAAAGCGAGCTGATACTGGCCATACATTTTATAAAAGTACCGTTGAACCAAAGTTTGTGATGCAAAGAAAGTTTGAATGTGTGGCAACGAATACCTATGACTTGCCTATCATTCCTGGGCACATTGGCTACCTTCGCGTCAATAGCTTCAATGCCCCCTCGGATAAGGCTAAACTTCGCTATATCAAAGAATTGCATGATGAGATCAACAGACAGAAAGATCGCGATACAAAAACCTGGATTATCGACTTTCGGTATAACTCAGGCGGAAATATGTGGCCTATGCTAGCTGCAGTTGCGCCATTGCTAAGCAACGGAGTACATGGTTATTTTGTGAAACCTGACGGCTCCAAAACTGCTTGGGGAACCTATGACGGACAAAGTTTTCTCAATAATCAGTTTATGATTGGAGTTGAAAAGCCTTCCGTGGGAGATGTAGATATGCCAATAGCAGTGTTAAGTAGCGAACAAACAGCGAGCTCTGGGGAGGCGTTATTAGTCGCTGTTAAGGATAAAGCTAATGTTCGTTCGTTTGGCGAACCATCTTGTGGTATGTCGACCTCTAATCGATCTTTCAAGCTAAGTAATGGGGCAACCTTAAATATTACGACAGCAATTATGGCAAGTAAGAGTGGTACAATATTTGGAGGAAGGATTCCAGTTGATGAATCCTCTAGTCGCCCAGTCGAAGATGCGATTCAGTGGATTAATAGAATTGTCGAATAATGACTTCGACATGCCCGCTCATTGCAGGCGTGTATGTGGTTAGGATTAGGTTTATGTGATACCAGCTTATTAGCTTTTCAGTGCATTACTGCCTCAGAGAATACTCCTCAACCTGCCATGAGAAAATATAGGCGACTAAGCCTAAGGCAAACATGATAGCTAAAGCTTTTGACCGAGTTATAGACTGAAACAATGCAATGAGAGTCGAGGTGCCAGTGACTCCGAGAGTATAATTAACAGCGTCTCCACCATCCCGCCTTTTCATATATTCTCCTTACTAAATATTTTCAGTGACTTCATTAATAGTATCGTCAACCTGGACGACTTTCGAGTTTCACTCGACAATTACCGAATGCAGATAGTCCGCTCAGAGCGAAGAGCAGACTATTCTGAGAATCTCAATTTTGTCGCCTCTTCGCTCTTTGCTGACTTTCGATTTGGTACCAATTGCTTAAAATTGAGGCAGGATGCATAGTGTGTAAAGAATTTGGGGCAATTTCCAATGTCATCGAGTTAAATCATTGGCACAAGTCGTCGATTTTGATGAAATCAATCTTTTCAATCGCAACCCCTGCTTTTAACAATTCCCGAATTCAACTATTAACTGCAACACTCGCTCATAGTTTGTTGCAACTGCTCTTTAAAAATTACGTCTGGCTGAATAAACCTAACCTCTGCAACCAGTTAAGTCAGGCATGACCAAAATCCTCAATGTTGTCCCAGCCTTCATATCCGGTGATAACACCCTGATTGGATAAGAACAAAACATCGTGTAAAGGATAGATCACTTTGGCAGACTGCCGGGGATCGGTGACATTGGAAAAATGTTCAGCGAAAACATCAATACTCATAAAACCGGCTCCCAAAAGGGAGTATAAGATCACAATGATATGGAAAGGTCCAGAAACAAGAAAGAAAACAGACTCAACTGTTCAATTTATGTTCGCGACCTCGCAGTGTGTGTATGCTTAACCTCGACGTCTAAAAAGAACAGCAAATAAAATGGTGTGATAACAAGATCCTTGAAAATTTCAGATTGAATACGTAAGTTTATTATTCGTCAGGTGCTGGCTATTCATCAGGCCTTGAATTATTTGGTTTTTAATCCACAGCGAGTAAGTGAGAGTTTTGAAAAAATATCTTGTAGAGTTTCAGTGGCAAATGAAGCTAATGGTTGCCGTTACATTGAGTATGACTTTTTCAGTAACATTTGCACAGACAACAGATACTAAAATAGCAAAAGAACTGCAAGCTATCGTGTCTGAAGAACATGCAGACAGTGGCTTAGTCTCTCTGGGAGCGGCAATTTCCAAAAATCGAGTACATCTGGCGACGGCGGTTTACGGTGAAAGAGAAACCAAAAGCGGTGTACCTGTATCAATCGATGACAAATGGCATATTGGCTCCGTCACTAAATCAATGACTGCCACCATGATAGCCCGACTGGTGGAAAAAGGCGTGTTGCAATGGGATACCACAGTGGGTGACATCCTCACTGACAGCAGGGTAAGACCTGAATGGCAAGACGCCACTTTGTCGCAGCTGCTTAATCACACTGGTGGAGCGAAAACTGATTTTCCCTGGCGGATCCAGTCGCTGTCCCCGGAAGAAGGGACAGAGTGCGACGCGCTGCGCAAAGAAGAAGTCCTAAAAATACTAGAGAGAAAGCCCGATTATAAGCCGGGCACTAGTTTCGAATATTCCAATGTTGGCTATACAATTGCTGCTGTATTGGCTACCACCAAAACCGGGAAAACCTGGGAAGCTCTCATTCGTGAAGAGGTGTTTCAACCGCTGGAGTTGTCGAGCGGCGGCTTCGGTCCACCTGTCGATGTAAACGAAACGATGGAACAACCACGAGGTCATAAAACCACCTGGCTTAGCGGCCCGAAAGCGGTAACCACCGACACTGATAACTCGCCTATCATGGGACCTGCTGGTATGATTCACATGTCGCTCAACGACTTATCTGCCTATGCGAATGAACATCTTTTGGGCAGTCAGGGTAACAGCGAGCTGTTGAGTGCCCAAACCTATCAACGACTCCACGAACCCGGTATGGAAGACTATGCCTATGGTTGGATTTTGGCGTTGGATGATTCCTGGGCGAATGAGCACAAAGTGTTATATCACAGCGGCTCTAACCGCTTTTGGTTTGCGTTGTTAGTGATTATTCCGGAGTTGCAAATCTCTATAGCCGTCACAACCAATTACGGCGATTTAAAGCCCGCCAGAAAAAGTGCCTGGAATATCGTTAAACATATGACCACTTTTTTAATGGAAAACCCCGATATCTAATCATCGACCTTCTCTCTTTTTACACGGGACGTATCAACGCTCAGCTGTCGGCTCGTTGTAGAAAGAGGCTTCCGTCCTTTTCCCATTCAACCCTTTGGTCTTTGTCATTAAGTCCTTCTGGCACTGGATTCATAGCTAGTGTCTTTGACGGAAATGAGTTTGATGGAATTACTTTGAGAAACCATTACCATGAGTTTGTGCATGTTAGTGGTGTGTAATCTCCCCGAAAAATCGGAGCCATTTTAAGTAGCAAGTCCAGTTGGCTATGTTCCGCTTCCATCGCAATTTTAGCCAACAATTACTCAGCCCGTTGATTTAGGTGTTAATTTCAGTGTCTGGCACAAAACCAAAAGTCAGCAATGAGCGAAGAGCGGATGTTGGACTTCCTTAACTTACAAGGTAATCTAGCTTGTAAGGAAAAAGACCTTGCGTGGTCGCTCTAACATACTATGTATACGCAAATGGAGTGCCGATGAACGAATTCAATGAAGAGCTGATGGGGTTAAATGAGGAGATCGTTGCAATATTAAAAGAGCTTTCTCAATTTAAGCCCAGTTTCTACCATGCATTCGCGAAAGGGAGGCTTGGAGATTACACAGCGGCGCTTGTTGAGCTTAGAGAGCAGCTAAGCGAAGTAGATCAACGCCTTCGACCACATACTAGAATACCGGGCGACTATAATTCAATACAAATGGTTTCAGGAAAGCTATCTGTTACCTTTTCGATTAGAAATGTCGTTTTAACAACACTGGATGAAGCGCAAAAAATGCTGAACTCTCATGAGTCGCAAGCTGGCTTTAAGCTTTCAACCAACATTGCTTTACTTGCGATTGTTGTTTCGGTGTTAGGTGTAGCTGCTGGATAGTGCGTATTAAAAGTCAATAGACTAAACATCGGACTGCCAACCGCATAGCTTAGCCATTAGTATGTAAAAACCACAACCAATTGTCGGTCCGTGTTGCGGGCGTTTTTTAACCAATAGAGGTGTTGCGTGACAGATCGAGACTGGAGACTTCAGACAACAACCAGCCTTGCAAAAGACTGGAATAATCCATGGACTGGTCAAACTGTACCAAAAGGAACGCGGATTACAGTTGTAACGGTAGCACAACTAAACTCCAAGAAAGTTGTTACTATTCCAGTCCCGAACGGTTCAGCTATTTTACTGAATGCTTCGAAGAAGAGCCATTCGAGGGCAAAAGAGCTTCGTGTAAAAAGCAAGATTGACTCATCAAAAAAGAGGGAAGTCGCATTTCTCTCAGAATATGACGCTTTTGACTTCTTGGAAGATACAATTCAATCAATCGTTTTGGCTTTTTCGGCAATAGAAGCTTTCGCAAACGAGGTCATCCCTGATAATTTTGAGTACGCTCATTTTCGTAAAAGTAGGACAATCCTAGAGACTGCAAACAAACAACAGATTGAAAGGTTTATTTCTTTAGAAGACAAACTGGATAAAGTAATCCCTGAAGTCCTTGGTGTTAAGTCGCCCAAAATGCATAAGTCTTGGTCGGAGTTCAAGAAGCTAAAGAGATTACGAGATCGAATTATTCACATGAAGTCCCAAGATAGGATATCTTCAGGCCCAGAAAACGATACTTTGTGGCATCAATTGCTAAAGCTTAGTACGCCTCATAGGACTGCATTTGATGTAATTAAATATTTCACTAAGAAAATGGATTCACCTCCCCAGTGGGTTGAATATGCAAATTTGTAGATTTCATAAAAAACAAAAGTAGCGCGCATACAGTTTATAAGCGTTAAAAGTCAAAGGAGTGAAAGATGATCGATTGGGTAATTGTCAGGTCTTCCGCAATAAGGAGAATTGGCTACGACGCTTCCACAAGTCGTATGTATATCGACTTCGAAGACAGCGACCCGTATTACACTTTCTGCGGTGTACCAGAGCATGCATTCCGAGAATTTATCAATGCCCGTTCAGTAGGTCGGCATTATCATCATTACATCAAAGACAGGTATGACTGCTAGTAGCAAATAAGATTTTAACGAGAGCTGGCTAACTTCTACCACATTGTGCTTTCGGTTCCATTCGGTTGCACTCGACATTTGTCGGAAATATGAGCGCTATTTATTTTTGGAGATTTTATGCCACAAGAACAGAGGTTAATCCCGTTAGTACGAACAAATACACCGGATGAACGAGCCGTAGCAACTGGCAATAATGCCAGTTGGCAATGTTGTTGTGCGCGTGAGCTTCCTTTACTCGGTAAGTCAGGGCAACTTAAAGGACCAAGCGAGAATACGTGTGTAATCTGCCCAGATTGCGATATGAGATATTTTGTTGAGCCTAGCGGTGGTGACTACAAGCGAGCAGTTAAAGTCGTCGAGTTGTGACAACACAATAACGAGGAGTTAACGTCCGCTCTTGGCACAAGGCTGACGTCCACCCAAAAGTTTCCGATGCTCGAATTAAATAATCTGCTGACTAAGTTATAAACCTGCAACCTCACCAATCGTTTACTAAAACTTTGCCCTCAACTCTGGTTGTACCACCAACTGTTTCAAGTCTACAATGCTGTTAAATATTCGTTCGGAGCGGGCATTATGGACTTTTCCTACAGTGCGAAAACAAAGGACTATTTGGCGCGGCTTGACGCTTTTATGCGCGAGCATATTGAGCCGTATGAAGACCAGTATCAAAAAGAGAATTATCGGCTAAACAGCACGCCGAATTGGCGTGAATGGCAGGTGCCGCCACGGGTGGCGGAGCTTAAGCAGTTAGCGAAAGAGCAGGGGCTTTGGAACTTGTTTTTGCCGGACGAAGAACTGGGTGCTGGTTTAAGCACGCTGGAATATGCGCCATTAGCTGAGCGCATGGGGCGAAGCCTGTTAGCGCCGGAAGTATTCAACTGCAATGCTCCCGACACGGGTAACATGGAAGTGCTGTATCACTTTGGTGATGATCCGCAGCAAGAGCAGTGGTTAAAGCCGCTTTTAAACGGCGACATTCGCTCGGTGTTTTGTATGACAGAGCCCGATGTCGCGTCCTCCGACGCCACCAATATGCAAACCACCATTGTTGCCGACGGCTCCGACTGGGTTATTAACGGCCGTAAGTGGTGGAGTACCGGTTTAGGCCACCCTGACGCCGAAATTGCTATTGTTATGGGGCTGACCGACGAAGACGCTGAAAAGCATCATCGTCACTCTATGGTGCTGGTTCCGTTAAACACTCCGGGCGTTAACATAGAGCGCATGCTGCCAGCGTTAGGCGAGTACGACGCGCCTTATGGCCATGGTGAAGTAGTGTTCGACAATGTGCGCGTACCGAAAGAAAACATTATTGTCGGCCCCGGTGCGGGTTTTAAAATTGCGCAGGGGCGTTTAGGCCCTGGGCGTATTCACCATTGTATGCGGGCTATTGGCGCGGCAGAGCGGGCGCTGGAGCTTTTCATTGAGCGTGGCGTATCGCGCATTGCCTTTGGTGAACCCTTAATGAAACTGGGCGGCAACACCGAGCGTTTAGCCGATTTACGCGTGGCGATTGATCAAGCGCGCTTGCTGACTCTGCACGCGGCCTGGCAAATCGACAACATTGGTGCCATGAAGGCTATTAAAGAAATATCGGCCATTAAGCTGGTGGCACCGAATGTGCTGCAAAAAGTGGTGGATGAAACCATGCAACTGTTTGGTGGTGCTTCTATGTGTCACGACACACCGTTACCGGGGTTACTGACGGTAGCCCGTTCATTACGTATTGCCGATGGACCCGATGCGGTTCACCGTGCGACTATTGCAAAAAGCGAATTAAAACAATGGAAAGGGCGCACCAATGACTGATCCTTCATCCGCCGTAGTTGACCAGGCGAGTGACGTACGCGAAGAAGAAACCTTACCAATTGAGGCTTTAGATAACTGGTTGGCGGAGCATATTGGTGATGAGCTGCCTGAAGACCGGGGTACGCTACGCATTACTCAGTATACCGGTGGAGTGTCTAACTGGACTTACCGATTAGATTACAACGGTCTGGCTTTGGTTTTGCGCCGCCCGCCAGATGGCACGAAGGCCAAGTCAGCCCACGACATGGGTCGTGAGTTCCGCCTGCAAAAACGCCTGAGACCAGAGTTTCCACACGTACCCAGAATGCTGGCGTATTGCCGTGACGAGTCGGTTATTGGTGCTGAGTTTTATGTTATGGAGCACATTACAGGTATTATTCCGCGCCGGCGCTTTCCCAAAGGGCTGGACTTAAGCTCTGAGCAGGCTCGAAAGTTATGTACGAATGCACTGGATAAACTGATAAAGCTGCACCAGGTGGATTTAGACAGCACCGGACTACGCAAAATAGCCAAAGGTAAAGGTTACACTGAGCGTCAGGTAAATGGCTGGTGTGGCCGTTATGAAAAAGCAAAGACCTGGAATGTATTCGGCGCTAAGTCGGTCATGCGCTGGTTACAAGAGAACCAGCCGCAAAGCGAGAAAATTTGTTTGGTTCATAATGACTTTCGGCTGGACAACCTGATACTCAACCCGGAAGACCCAACCGACATTATCGGTATTCTGGATTGGGAGCTGGCGACCCTAGGTAACCCGTTAATGGATTTAGGCAACTCGCTGGCGTACTGGATAGAAGCGGGCGATGACAAAGTGGCGCGCGCAACTAAACGCCAACCGAGTGATTATCCGGGCATGTTAACCCGTAAAGAAATTATCGATTATTACTGCGAACGCACTGGCACCAAGGTCGAAGACTTTGCGTTTTATGAGGTGTTTGGTCTGTTCCGTTTGGCGGTTATTGCCCAGCAAATCTACTACCGCTACCACCATAAGCAAACCAATAACAAAGCCTTTAAGAACTTCTGGTTCCTGGTGAACTATTTGCTGTGGCGCTGCCGTCGGCGTATCGCTAAAGCCTAACGAATTATAAAAAAAGAGAGCTCAGTAATGTCACAAGAACGGAAGACTATTTTAATTACCGGTGCCAGCTCTGGCTTAGGACAGGGCATGGCGCGTGAATTTGCCGCAGAAGGCAAAAATTTATGTCTGTGCGCCCGCCGTTTAGATCGCTTAGAGGCGTTAAAAACCGAGCTGGAAGACAAGCATTCAGGCATAACCGTTAGCATTAAAACGCTGGACGTAAACGCTCATGAAGACGTATTCCGTGTGTTTCAGGAGTTCAAACAAGAGCAGGGCCAAATTGACCGCTTTATCATTAATGCGGGCATGGGCAAAGGCGCAGCGTTAGGTACGGGGTATTTCGAAGCCAATAAAGCCACGGCGGAAACGAACTTTGTGGCTGCGCTGGTACAATGTGAAGCGGCTATGGAGATTCTGCGCGAGCAAAAGGGTGGGCATTTAGTGACTATTTCGTCCATGAGTGCTTTCCGTGGTATGCCACGGGCTATGACGGTGTATGCGGCAACCAAGGCCGGGCTGGCGTCGTTAACCGAGGGTATTCGTGCGGACTTAATGAAAACCTACGGCAGCAACAGCCCAATTAAAGTGTCGACCATTTATCCGGGTTACATTCGTTCTGAAATTAATGAAAAAGTGAAAAACACGCCTTTTATGGTGGATACCGAGACAGGTTGCCGACTGCTGGCGAAGGCCATTAATAAAGAGCCAGTAAAAGCGTACGTCCCTTACTGGCCCTGGGCGTTAATGGCATTCCTAATGAAACGCCTGCCGCTCAAGTGGGTGTTAAAGTTGGCTTAATCCGAGCCAGAGCTTTACTCAGAGTCAGAACACACGGCGTCGCCCCGGGTAGAAACCTGAACCGACAGCGACTGGCTGACGCCTTGTGCATCGTTAAACAGAAATACCGGTTCGACTAAAAACATATCGCCGCGTTCTCCGTCGTGGTTGATCTCAAGCTTCTGATCAGCCAGTTCCAGTTTAATGCAGCCGTCGTGTTCGGTGGTCATAATGCGCTGCCATTTGTCTGGTTGTGGCTCGTGCAGCCAAATTTCATAACCTTGCCACTGCGTGTTGTCTCCACGCTTACACCAATAACTATGAGCTTCTAAAGAACCATCGGCAGTAGTCGCCATTTGCTGTATTTCACAGTCTTCCTCATGCGGAAGGTCGGGCTGCATGGTGGTCTTTTGATAAATAACCGCGCTACCAAGAATAACAACAACAGTAATAATAATGGCACTCACGCCGAGCAGAATTTGCTTTAACATATGGCTCCAGAAACTGATACAGTATAAATTCTTAGTATAAAGACAATAATGATAAGAACAATGACTTGGGGGAAGTATGTGGCAACGTGTTTTGGCATTACTGATTCTTATTGCTGGACTGTTAATGGCTGTTTTGGGTGTGGTGAGCGACAACGACACCAATGTCAGGCTGTCGGGTGCGGTTCTCATGCTGATAGGTATTATCTGGCTTTATAAGCAACCCACTTTAAAATCGCTTAATCGAACTGATAAGCCGACGTTAAAGTGGTATCAGTCGCCTATCCTGTGGATTCCGATTATCGCGATTATCCTTTTTATTATCAGTCTGTTCATGTAGGAATCTAAGTAATGAATATAGCGAAACGAATTGTTATTTTAGCAGGTGCAGTCGGCTTATTTTTCTATACGGCCGAGCAGGAAGACCTGATTACGCTGATTGCGAATTTTAACCTCGGTTGGTACAAGCTTGGTGTGCCTATTGCCTGGGGCTTAGTACTGGGTGGACTTTGCGCACTGTTAAGACTGCGTTGGTTGTTGTCGTGGATGGCGCCCGTTACTTTGGTTGCCAGTGCCATAACCACCATGGGGCTCATCGGTGCAATAGCCGTATTTGCTAAGCATCAGTTGGTGGTGCTTAGCTTGCCTCCATTGCAGTTAGCCTCTGTTGGTATTGGTCTGTATTTATTTGGCGTGAGTCTGACCAAGTTAATGGGAGACATCGAAGCCAGAAAATCGGAAAAGGGCGAAGAATGAGTCGTCGGATTACCCCAAAAATCACATTAAACAGCGATATTGGTGAAAGCTTCGGCGCCTGGAAAATGGGTGCCGATGACTTAATCATGCCACACATTGACTGCGCCAATGTGGCTTGCGGTTTTCATGCGTCAGACCCTCTGACCATGCTAAAAACCGTCAAGCTTGCAAAACAGCATAATGTGACCATAGGAGCGCACCCCGCGTATCCTGATCTCGTTGGTTTTGGGCGACGCCACATGAAGTTAAAACCCGATGAAGTGACGGCGTTAATTCAATACCAGGTCGGTGCTCTGCAGGGCATTTGCGCCGGGCAGAAAACTGAAGTGAGTTATGTGAAGCCGCACGGAGCACTTTACAACGACATGCTGAGCGACGGGCAGCAGTTTGATGCGGTTTGTCAGGCTATTGCTGCGCTGCAGGACGATCGGCATGAGCCGCTGCCGTTAATGGTTATGGCAACCCCTGAAAACGATGCCTGGCGCCACCGTGCGCAAAAATTTAATGTCGAATTATGGTTTGAAGGCTTTGCTGACCGGGCTTATGACGACAACGGGCAACTGCGCTCACGAAGCAATTCTGATGCCGTGCATGGTGACCCTGAAACCATGTATGCCCAAGCTGAGGCTTTTGCTAACGGTCGTGCTATTGAGAGTGTCTCGGGCAAACAGCTGCAAATTGAAATCGATTCTCTATGTGTTCACGGGGATAATCCAAAGGCGATAGAAACAGTGGAGAGACTGCGGGATATCGTCCGAAAAGCTTATGAGTAACTCTACGAATAAAGGGACTGATTTTCCCAAACTGGTGTCGGCCGGAGCTGACGCGGTTATTGTCTATTTAGGCGAGGGCATCAGTGTTTCGGTTAACCAACAGGTTCTTGCAGCAGCTAAAGCGGTAGAGGAACAACTGTCGGACGTGGTGCTGGACTTAGTGCCGTCCTATAACTCTTTAATGGTGTATTACGATGTTTTGCGCACCGATGAGCCCGAAATACGAGAACGTCTGCGTAAAACCTTAAGTGATTTAACCAGCGATGACCAAGAACAGAACGGCAAGCATCATCGTATTCCGGTTTATTATGACGAGAGTGTCGGACCGGACTTAGCCCGTATTGCAGAGACAAACAATTGTTCAATAGATGATGTGATCAAAGCCCATACTGAGCAAATCTATCGTGTGTACGCCATGGGCTTTGCACCGGGCTTTGCTTATTTAGGTGAAGTTAGTGAGAAAATCAGAACACCTCGTTTAGATAACCCCAGAAAACGTATTACCGCAGGCAGTGTTGCTATTGCCGAAAGTCAGACTGCGGTTTATCCGTCATCGTCTCCCGGCGGCTGGAACATTATTGGCCGTACTTCTACCCAGTTGTATGACCCGTCATCGGGAACCATCAGTCCGCTTAATGTGGGTGATGAAGTAGAGTTTTACGCGGTAAGCAAAGAGCAGTTTATTGAGGAAGGCGGTGATACGGAGGCCTTGTCATGATGCGTATTATTGAGCCGGGTATGCGCTCAGCCGTTCAGGATTTTGGGCGCTTTGGGTATTTGTCGAAGGGCCTGACCCGGGGCGGACCTGTTGATGAGCATGCGTTTTTATGGGCAAACCGGCTACTGAATAATGATTTTAATGCCGCACAAATAGAAGTTACTTTAGGTGGCTTTGAAGCAGAGTTTGACAGTGATTGCCAGTGTGCCGTAACCGGCGCTGATGTTGAACTGACATTGGACGACGAGAGGTTAAACAACTGGCAGAACTTTAAGGTCCGAGCTGGTCAGCGACTAAAAATGGGTTACGCTACGGCGGGTGTTCGGGTGTATTTAGCGGTGCAGGGCGGGTTTCAGGTTGAACCTAAGTGGGGCAGCTGTGCAACGGTTACCCGTGATGCAGTGGGTGGTTTGTATGGAGACGGCTCGCCTCTAAAAGCGGATGATGAACTCAACTTTAATGAACAAGAGTTTCAAATATCACGCCGTGTTGGCTGGACTTATCGGCCAAACTACGAAAAAACGCCGGTTATTGGCTTAATACCGGGCTTTCAGTACGATGCTTTTCCCATGTCTGCAAGAGAAGCTTTCTGCTATGAAGATTACGAAGTCACTAAAGACAGCGACCGTATGGGCATACGACTTTCAGGTAAAGCGTTAGAATATGACGATGAAGGCCTGGTATCTGAAGGTGTGAATGTGGGATCTGTGCAGGTGCCGGCGAACGGCCAGCCCATTATTATGATGCACGACAGGCAAACATTAGGCGGTTACCCCAAACTGGGCACCATTAACCCGTTCGATTTAGGTCGGCTGGCGCAATGCCAACCCGGTCAGACGGTTCGTTTTACCCGCATTGAAGGTAAAGTCGCACAGCAGCAACTGCGCCGTTTTTATCAGTTTTTTAATGTTCGCTTAGCTTGTCAGGCAGGCGATAACCTGCGATCATAACCGCTTCATTTTATCCGGTGTTGATTTTGTAGCGGAGACAAAAGGTTCATGGCTGATACTGATTCACGTCCCAGTAATTTTATTCGTCAAATCATTGATAAAGATTTGGCCAGTGGTAAGCACTCTACCGTACATACCCGTTTTCCTCCGGAACCTAATGGTTACCTTCATATTGGCCATGCCAAATCGATAGTGCTGAATTTCGGTATTGCCGAAGACTATAACGGCACCTGTAACCTGCGTTTTGATGACACCAACCCACTGAAAGAAAAAGTGGACTATGTTAACTCCATTAAAAAAGACGTGGAGTGGTTGGGTTATCACTGGGAAGGCGAACCACGCTATTCCTCTAATTACTTTGATCAACTGCATGCATTTGCGGTTGAGCTGATTGAAAAAGGCCTGGCTTACGTTGATTTCAGCCCGCAGGATAAAATGCGTGAAATGCGCGGTACCCTGAAAGAGCCGGGTGTGAATAGCCCATACCGTGATACTTCTGTGGAAGAGAACTTAAAGCACTTTGCTGACATGACAGCAGGTAAGCATGAAGAAGGTACCGCGGCATTACGGGCAAAAATTGATATGAGCTCGCCGTTTATGTGTATGCGCGATCCGGTTATTTATCGTGTGCGCTTTGTGCATCATCACCAGACGGGTGATAAATGGTGCGTTTATCCAATGTACGACTTCACCCATTGTATTTCGGATGCGCTGGAAGGCATTACGCACTCGTTGTGTACGCTCGAGTTCCAGGACAACCGTCGGTTGTACGACTGGGTGCTGGATAACATCAGCATTGACTGCCATCCGCAGCAAATTGAATTCTCGCGCCTTAACCTGCAATACACGGTGATGAGCAAGCGTATTATTAATACGCTGGTAGAAGAAAACAAAGTGACTGGCTGGGATGATCCGCGCGTTGCCAGTGTGGCGGGTTTGCGTCGCCGTGGTTATACGCCAGACTCAATTCGTGAATTCTGTCGCCGGATTGGTGTGACAAAAATGGATAATCAGGTAGAAATGAGCATGCTGGAAGCCTGCATCCGTGACGACCTGAACGCCAATGCCCCCCGCGCTATGGCGGTGATGGACCCGGTTAAAATTGTTATTGAAAACTACCCGCAAGGTGAACAGGAATTGCTGGACGCGCCAAACCATCCGAACGATCCGGAAATGGGCTCGCGCCAGGTGACTTTTAGTCGCGAAATTTGGATTGAACGGGAAGACTTCCGTGAGTCGGCTAACAAGAAGTTTAAGCGTCTGGTGTTGGATAAAGAAGTGCGTTTACGTAATGCCTACGTTATTCGTGCCGACCGGGTAGAAACAGACGATAACGGTGAAATTCAGACCATTTACTGCCATTACGATGCTGACACTCTGGGTAAAGACCCGGCGGATGGTCGTAAAGTAAAAGGGGTGATTCACTGGGTTTCGGCTGAAACAGCGAAAGAAGCCGAGTTCCGTGTGTATGACCGTTTATTCCAGGTACCTAACCCGGCTGCAGAGGAAGACTTATTCTCGACGCTGAACCCTGAGTCTCTGGTTATTAAGAAAGGCTTTGTGGAAGCGAACCTGGCGAATGCAAAACTGGCGGAGAATTTCCAGTTTGAGCGCTTGGGCTACTATTGCCTGGATCAAGATGCTGAGACAGAAGGGCGTTTGATATTCAACCAAACAGTTGGCTTACGCGACAGCTGGGCGAAAATAGAACAGCAGCAAACTACTGAATCGTAAATTGGTCCAGTAGCTTAGCGCCGTATAAACGCGAGGGGGTGTAAAAGCCCCCTGACTGTTTCTGGCTTAAGGTATGAACGGCTAACTCAACCGCACCTTCGGCGGTTAGCGAATAGCCGTTTTTCACTTTTACCCGCATACTTTTCTTATTGCCTTTAGCGTCGGTAATTTCACCCCAGACGTAAGTTGGGTTGTTTTTCCGCTCTTTTTCTTCAGGGCCGGCAGGCTGTGATTCCAGCTTTTTCTTTAATTTCGCCTGGACCCATCTCAAGTTAAATACCCAACGGAACCAGTTCATCCGACGCATCTTTTTTACTGAGCGCGGACTGGCCGGTATGTACACTTCAATATTAGGTATTTCCGTGGTGTAGTAGGCGGTAGAAACGTCGCCCCAGGGAATGGTCATGGCGTATTTTTCACCATTGCCAAAGTCAATCCAGCGGGAGTGCCAGGCGTGCGGGACATCAGTAATTTGTCCGTTAATGCGAGCAGCGCCTCCACGGCCTAAACGCTCAATACTGGTTTTGGCTGTACCTCGACTCATGCGTGAACCGGAATCAAAACCTAAGGCCAGGTGCTCGGCTTCCGGCATTTGGGCATTGAGCCGCGCGGCGATACAGTCTGTGGGAATTACATCGAACCCAACACCAGGACAAATAACAATGCCGGCTTCGCGCGCGGCTTTGTCCATCGAGTGAGCGTACTCGAATACGTCTATCTCGCCGGTAATGTCTAAATAGTGAGTTTTGGTATCGATACAGGCTTGAATAAGAGGGGCCGCTGTTTGGCTAAACGGGCCTGCGCAATTGATGACAAGATCGACATCTTCTAATTGCTGTTTCACCTTATCAATGCTGTCCAGCGAAAAGGCTTTGTACTGAAAGTTCAGGTGACGGGCAACTGGCTCAAGGGTGTCTTCGTTACGGCCGGCTAAAATGGGTTGGTAACCACGTTTTTTTGCCTGATGGGCAATAAGCTTGCCCGAATAACCGTATGCCCCGTATATGAGCCAGCGTAGAGCCATTAGTCTGCCTCAGCAGCGGCTTTGTATTCGCAGCTTTCGCCGCGCTGACATTCGCCGTATAGATACAAGCTGTGGTTAGTCAGTTTAATTTTATTGGCTGCGGCCACTTTATCCTGACGGTCTTCAATGACGTCATCTTCAAATTCAAAGACGTGTCCGCAGGTTAAACACACCAAATGATCGTGGTGATGTTTTGCGCTTAATTCAAATACCGAGCGTCCACCTTCAAAATGGTGGCGAGTAATAATACCAGCGTCATCAAACTGGTTTAGTACCCGATACACGGTAGCCAGGCCAATTTCATCTTTTTGTTCCAGCAGAATTTTATAGACGTCTTCAGCGCTGATGTGTTGGTTTTCTGGTTGTTTTAGAATTTCCAGAATCTTCATCCGTGGTGAAGTTACTTTGAGTCCTGCTTTTTTTAGCTGTTCGTCGTTACTCGCCATAATGATTCGTATCTCAGTTAAACATGTACAACAGCATACCCTGTATTAGCTGTCACTTGCCAGTTCTGCCAGACACATTTCTTCATAAACCTGCTGGCACCATTTGCTAACCCGTTCTTTGGTTAACTCTGGTTGGCGGTCTTCGTCAATACCCAGGCCGACAAAGTGGTTATCGTCTGCCATGCCTTTGGAAGCCTCAAAATTATAACTTTCGGTTGGCCAGTGACCAACAATGATGCCGCCTCGTGCTTCGACAATATCACGCACCATGCCCATAGCGTCCAGGAAGTATTCAGCGTAATCCTCCTGATCACCACAGCCAAAAATAGCAATGAGCTTATCGGTGAAGTCAATCTCTTCAAGTTCGGGGAAAAAGTCGTCCCAATCGCACTGAGCTTCGCCGTAATACCACGTCGGAATACCGAACAGTAGTAGGTCATAACTGGCAATATCTTCTTTACTGGATTTAGCCACGTCTTTAACGTCGACAAGTTTTTTACCCAGCTCTTTCTGAATCATCTGAGCGACGGCTTCGGTGTTACCGGTGTCGCTTCCAAAGAAAATTCCAACAGTTGCCATAAATCAATTTTCACCTAGTTATACGAACAAACAATACTGAATGGATTGCCACTCAGCGGCGTAAATTATTAATTGGGTTAAACTCCGGACTCCCAGAGCACCTGAATAATACCTTTTGCAATAAATCCAAAGCAGCCAAGAAACAGTACCGCCCAAACAATAATCTGTCCAAACTTGGGCACGGCTGAGCGCTTCAACACGTCACGAATAGCTAAGCCTATGAGTAAGAATAGTATGGCCAGCGTAAAATTGGTGACCAAAACTTCAATTTGTTCGTAATACTCAGCTAACATACGGCTTAACCTCGCTGATACGCATCGCTCGGGCTGCTTTTTTACGGCGCCTAGATTACCATAAAGCTGCGCTACTGGCGAGATTACTGAGCCAGAAACTCATGCACAAGGCGGTTGAATATTCGTGGCTTCTCGGCGTGCAACCAATGACCCGCATCTTCGATTATCTTTACTGCAGCAGTGTTGAAACGCGAGCTGACTTCTTGCTGGTGTTTTTCGGTCAGGTAGTTTGAATTACCGCCTTTGATAAAAAGCACCGGACCTTCATATTGACCTTTACTGACAGCAGCTGAAATTTGCTCGTAGTTTTGCTTTAATCCTTCAAGGTTAAGCCGCCATTGATAGCCGTTGTCGGTTTTTTTCAGGTTCTTGAGTAAGAATTGACGCACACCTTTTTCTGAAATTTTATCGGCTAACTGCTTGTCTGCATCACCCCGACTTTTTATCTGGTTTAAATTCAGCCCTGAAAGTGCGTCCATGATGCTGTCGTGAGTGCCATCGTAAGCGGCGGGCGATATGTCAGCGAATATGGCTGAGGTGACTCGTTCAGGCGCCTTTATGCAGATTTCCATGGCGATTTTGCCGCCCATGGAGTGACCCAGCACAGCAAACTGCTTAATGTTTAGGGTGTCGGCCAGGTTGATGATGTCCTCTGCCATAGCCGGATAAGTCATAGTGTCACTGTGAAACGAGTCACCGTGGTTACGAGTGTCCGGTAAGATACAGTAGTAATCTTCAGACAACTCGCGGGCGACGCTCTTTAGGTTGTCTTTGTCGCCAAACAGTCCATGAATAATGATGATAGCCGGATTGTTTTCGGTGCCAAGTGTTTCGTGATTCAACAAGGAAGAGTCTGCCATCGAACCGCCTTTAGTGATAAACTTTGATGTATATTTTCAAGGCTTTGTCGGGGCGTTGCAAGTGACAAAGCACAACCTTTCAAATTTTAGAGGTAGAAAGTCAACAATGAAGCGGATTGACATTGACGATGACTTATACGCGCACATTGCAAGCCACACCAGACAAATAGGTGAAAGCGCGTCGGATATTCTGCGCCGGTTGCTTGATGTAAATAGCAGTGAACCTAAAGTCGAAAGCAAAAGTGTAGAAACTGAGTCGGTTTTTAACCGCCTTAATGAGCAAGATGTGCGTATTCAAAAAAGCGTGGTAGCACGTTTTCTTTATATTTTGAGCATGCTATATCGTTGCCACTCCAACGAGTTCTCGCAAGTGTTGGATATTCGCGGGCGTGACCGCCAGTATTTTGCCCGATCAGAAGAAGCTTTGTTGACCTCAGGTAACAGTACTAACCCGAAGCAAATACCGGACTCGCCTTTTTGGGTTATTACCAATACCAATACCACAAAGAAAAAATCCATGCTGACTCAAGTGGCAGAAAAGCTGGGCTATGATTCAGTAGATGCAGAAAAGATTAGGGACTTTTTATAATGGCGAATCACGAGCGAGCAGGTCAGCTGGCACAGGCCGATGATCTGACGAATATAGCGCAACTCACCAGTGCCTATTATGTTTACGAGCCGGATCCGCGCAAGGCGGCAGAAAAAGTCAGCTTTGGTACATCGGGTCATCGCGGCAGTTCATTGAAGCGTTCGTTTAATGAAGCTCATATTCTGGCAATTGCTCAGGCCATTTGCGCTTACCGTGAAGAGCAGGGCATTACCGGGCCGATTATGGTGGCTAAAGATACTCACGCGTTGTCAGAGTCGGCTTACATCAGCGCTCTGGACGTGTTTATTGGTAACGGTATAGAGGTCCAGGTACAAACCGAGCACGACTATACCCCGACGCCGGTATTAAGCCGTGCGGTTATTGAGTGGAACCGCGATCACAAAACGAAAGCAGATGGTGTGGTTATTACACCGTCGCATAACCCCCCGGAAGATGGCGGCTTTAAATATAATCCTCCGCACGGCGGACCAGCGGACTCCGATGTTACCCGAACCATAGAGAAGTACGCGAATGCGTTGTTATCATCCGGTTTGGTCGGTGTGAACACTTGCGAGAGCGAAGATGTCTTACAGCATCCTAAACTGACTTTTGTAGACTGGCGCGCGCAGTATATTAGCCAGCTTGAAGACTGCATTGATATGTCAGCTATTCAGGAAGCAAAACTGACGCTGGCGGTTGATGCCATGGGCGGTTCAGGGGCTAAGTATTGGCAGCAAATTGCTGAGCATTACAACTTATCGATTGAGGTTCGTAATGCCGTTGTTGACCCAACCTTCGCATTTATGCCCTTGGACAAAGACGGCAAAATTCGGATGGATTGCTCCTCGCCGTTTGCTATGGCCAGTTTGCTTGAGCTGAAAGACAACTACGATTTAGCTTTTGGCAATGACCCGGACTACGACCGTCACGGTATAGTGACTCCTACACATGGTCTGCTGAATCCGAATCACTATTTGTCGGTTGCGATAGATTACTTATGCAAAAATCGTGGTTGGGACAAAGGGATTGCCATCGGTAAAACGCTCGTATCCAGCGCTATGATTGATCGTGTGGTAAGCGCAAATGAACGACCATTGATGGAAGTTCCGGTTGGCTTCAAATGGTTTGCGAAAGGGCTCGCTGAGCAAAGTATTGCGTTTGCTGGAGAGGAAAGTGCTGGTGCAACCTTACTGGATCGCAAAGGAAACACCTGGACTACGGATAAAGACGGTATTGTGATGGCGTTGCTGGCGGCAGAGATATTGGCGAAAACCGGGAAAAATCCGGGGCAGTATTATGATGACTTATGCCAGCAACACGGCACGGCTTATTATCGCCGGGTTGATACCGTTTCCAGTACCGATAAAAACGCTCGCTTTAAAGACATTCGCGCGTATAAAGTGAAACTATCAGAACTGGCGGGTGATACTGTTTCAGAGATATCCACGAAAGCGGCGGGTAACGGGGCACAGTTTGGCGGTATTAAAGTGACCACCGATAACGGCTGGTTCGCTGCAAGACCCTCAGGCACAGAGCCGGTTTACAAAGTCTACGCGGAAAGCTTTGTCAGCGAGCAGCATTTAGATGACATTCTGGCGCAGGCCACCACTTGGGTGAATGACCTGCTGGCAGATTAGTCAGTTAACGAAGGACGGCGTTGGACTCCATTTCTTCGTCGTCCTCTTCTTCTGACTCAGGCGCTTCCTCAGCCATTGATGTTAATAGCTCATCAGAGGTTTGTGACGGCGCCAGTATGGCAAAGTTGCTGTGTAACTGGTCTTCTGCTTTTGCCCGGCGGGTAATGCGATACAGCGAGTAGAAACCGACCATGGCGGTGAGTGTTGCCAGCAATAAAAAGAAGTAGTTAATTGCCCCAAACTGCATTAATGCTGCAACGGCCGGCGCACCGATAATAGATCCAGCGCCACCAATTTTAATGATTGCCCCCGTTGCCCCCACCATTTGATCGCGTTCGAGGTAGTCGTTTGTGTGCGCCATGCCCAGTGAGTACAAGGGTAAAATAAACGCTCCTAACAGACCCACGTTCAAATAGATGAAAATAGCGTTTGATGCATCAAGTTGCGACAGAGCGACAGCGGTCAACGTACCACCAGCGGCGCATATGGCAATGACAAAGCGGCGATCGATTCGATCCGACAACAGGCCAAAAGGTGCTTGCGATACTAAGCCCCCGGCAATGAATGCGGCCATAAAGAAAGTGATTTGCACGACACTAAGGCCGATATAAGACGCATACATGGGCCCAATACCATAAAACATGGCGTAACAGGCCTGCATGATAAAGGCATTTACCACACCGAGAGGTACGGTTCTCAGCAACAGTGAAACCGGTACTTTACGGTTTTCGTGAGTTGTTGGCTCGGCTGTCACGCTGACCAGAATCGGTATAAGTGCCAGGTTAATCAATAACGCGACAATGGCAAAGGCAACGAAGCCAGCCGGATCGGCAACACCCAAAATAAGCTGACCAACAATAAGACCAGTGTAAATAATGACCAGGTAAATGGACAGTAGCGTACCGCGACTGCGGTTGTCTGCCATGGTATTCAGCCAGCTTTCTACAATGACAAAAATACCGGAAATGGCAAAGCCAGTAATAAAACGCATGACAAACCAGACAATGGGATCGACCCATATGGCCTGCATTAAAATACTGAAAGCTGCAAGTGCTGCAAGACCACCAAATGATCGAATATAGCCAACGCGGCGAATGTCTTTTGGCGCACGGGTAGAACCAAACAGGTAGCCGATGAAATAGGCCGACATGATAAAACCGGTAACGAGAGTGCCGAAACCTTCAATCGTGGCGCGCAGACTTAATAAGGTACTGGTCATGCCGACGCAGACGCCAATTAGACTGATACTGCCAAGTAAGGAACTGATACCTCGAAGTTGTTGTTTTAGCATGCCTTTGTCACTCTTCGTCCGTTTGCCGCAATACTACCTTTAGTGGCTTTATTTTCCTAGTGGAGATTCCCACAAGCTTATCCACAAGTTGTTACTTGCTGTTCGCTATCTGGCTGTTTAATATGCTCTCAAAGTCTTATTTGGATAATGACATGTCAAAGTTCCAGATTCATTACATTGCTACCGGTTTACTTTTGCTGTTGGCGTTCTTTTCAGCCAGCGAGGCCCAAGCGCGGTTGATTGACAATTTGTATGCAGCAGAAGTCGAGGTTGATTCGCAGAGCGCTTCTCATCGGCAGCAAGCAATTGGTAAAGCTTTTGACCGTGTTATTACCAAGTTAACCGGGCAGAGCGAGTCGGTACAGCATGAAGCGGTTAAACGGGCAAAGCGTGATGTTAACAACTACCTGGTTCAATACGGATATAGCGAAAACGAGGGGCAACGTACGTTGACGGCCACTTTTGATGGTACGAAATTACGTGCTTTACTTGCTGAGCATCAATTACCTTATTGGGGCAGCCGCCGTCCTCAATTGATGTTGTGGATAGCAAAGGAGAATAATAACGGCCAACGGATTATTATTGATAGTAACAGTGAGTCTGTTTTTACCCAGCAGTTGAAGTTCTTTGCGCGTCAATACAGTATTCCAATTCAATTGCCTTTAATGGACCTAACTGACAACTTCACCATCAGTGCTATGGATGTCTGGGGACGGTTTCTCGATCCGGTCAGAACCAGTACTGAACGTTATGGTACCGATGGTTTATTGGTTGGACGAATTATTCGCCAAGAGGGTAATGAAGAACCCTGGAGTTTAAACTGGTTTGTGGAAGTAGGGGATGACCGCTTTTCTGGCGAAGTGACGGCAACCAGTCCGGACTGGCTGGCGGAACCGTTAATTGAACAGTTAATGACAAAACTGTCGCAAAAATACAGTCTTACCGCGGGTGATGAAAATGTTCGTAATACCATGACGGTAAAGGTCGAGCAGTTAGCCAGTTTAAGTCGTGTTTTGGAACTGGAGACTTTTTTGAAAAGTATTGTTTCGGTGCGGGAAGTGCGTTTACTGACTTACTCGCAATCGCTGAGCGAATTTGAAATTGTGGTTAACGGTCCAGTTGATCAAATACTGCAGGCGATTAACTTGGATGGGCGACTGGTGTCTCAGGAAGTTGGGCCGTTTGTCGCAGCCAGAGAAGCTGAGATACCTGTTTATCGCTGGAACGAGAATCGCTGATGTCGCCACAGCAGTTGCCATTAGCCGTACAGTTACCGGATGACGAAATATTTTCAACCTTTCTGACCGGCGATAACTCAACTTTATTAAGTTGGCTGGAAGGGCTACCGGAAACGAAACCTCCGTTAAAGCGGAGCCAACAATTAACCTGGTTATCCGGTGCCAGTGGTGTTGGTAAAAGCCACTTAATGCACAGTGTGATTGCATCGGTAAAACCAGAGCAACGTATTGCTTATTTACCTTTGAGAGAACTGGCACATGCTGATCCAACGGCAGTGCTACAGGGGATGGATCAAGCCGATCTCATTTGTCTGGATGATATTGATACCGTCACTTTTGAGCAGAGCTGGAGTTTTGAATTGTTTTCGCTCATTAACCGTGTAACCGATAATGAGTCGACGCGACTGATCATGACTGCGAAGCAGTCTGCGGCTCAGACCGAGGTTATTTTGCCGGACTTACAATCCCGCTTTCAGTGGGCAACCGGGTTTCAGTTGCAGCCATTGAGTGATGAAGAAAAAGTTAACGCGTTAATTTTGCGGGCACAGTGGCGCGGGCTTGAACTTCCGAATGATGTCGCGGCTTTCATGACGCAGCGTTTAGGTCGCTCAATGCGTGATTTGATGAAAGCGTTAAATGAGCTTGATCAGGCTTCTATTACTTACCAACGTCGCTTAACAATTCCGTTTGTTAAGCAGGTTCTCGAAATTTAGTCGTAGTCTTTTAACTTCTTCAGTCCCAGACCTTGCGCGCGGCCCTGGTAACGCGCATATCCTGTTGCGCCAATGAAAGCACCAGTGGTCAATATCAGTTCCAGTATTGACCAAAGTCGTTCATCCGGATGCGTATAAACCACCGTTAAACCGTGCAGGAAGTAAAACATCAGAATAAAATTGGTCCAGGCGTGTGTATAAGGTTTGCCTTTAACTAGCCCGTGCAGGGGAAAGAGCAGGGGCAATACCCATAAGAATAGCGCAATATAAACTGGCAGCGTGCCGGGCGCATCGGTTGGTACTCCGTGCCAAAGCGCAACTAAAATCAGTAAAGGCCAATAGCAAACTTGCGTTAACCAGCGATAAAAACGTGGGGATGTTGGCATTGATAGATCCTATGATGAGAGCTTTGAAGCGGCGTCTGTTACTCGTTTGCCTAATGCGATAGCGCATTGACGCTCATGCTCAGTTAATTTATTGCTGTGCTCATGGTGACTGGCGCCATAAGGCGACCCTCCTGATTTCGTCTGGTGCAGTGCTGGCTCTGAGTAAGGGATGCCGACCAACATCATACCATGGTGGATTAAGGGCAGTGCCAACGTTAATAACGTGGATTCCTGACCACCGTGTAATGAACTGGAAGAAGTAAACACCGCGCCGGGCTTATCGGTTAGGGTTGCCTGCAACCATTCACGTGAAGTGCCTTCCCAGAATTTTTGCAAGCTTGAAGCCATATGGCCGAAGCGCGTAGGGCTACCAAGAATAAGTGCATCGCAGGCCTCCAGGTCAGCGTTCTCAATTTCGAGATCTCTGTCGCTAACGGCATTGCTGCCGTGCCCGGCGCTGCGCAAAATGGCTTCGCCGCCTGCGGCTGTCACACCTTCGGCTATGGCGTCGGCAAGCAGTTGTGTCGCTCCATTACGGCTGTAATAGAGAATAACAACGCGGGTCATCAGAGAATGTCCAGTACGGCTTCGGGAGGACGGCCAATAGCGGCTTTATTACCCTGAATAACGATAGGGCGCTCAATGAGTTTCGGGTTGTTGACCATAGCCGTAATTAACTCATCTTCATTACTGGTACCTGCCAGCCCTAATTCCTTATAAATGTTTTCTTTTTTGCGCATAAGCTGATCTGCAGAAAGGTTTAGCTTGCCCAGAATGTCTTTTAGCTCTGTGGCGTTAGGCGGTGTCTTAAGGTATTCGACAATCTCTGGCTCTACATTATTGTCTTTGAGCAGTTCCAGAGTCTGTCTTGATTTAGAGCAACGCGGATTATGATAAATTGTTACTTGGCTCATGAGTATCGTACCTTGTAGTATCTGTGTATCCGTTAATAGTAACGTAATTGAGGTAAGGAATGAAATTGAGAACGCTAGTCTGCGCGGCCGCGGCTGTATTGATAACGGCCTGTTCACCAAAGCCTGATGTGGTTACCGATGAAAATAAAGCCTTCCGCTGGTCGGAGCTTGAAGGTAAAACCGTGGTTGTGAATTATTTTGCGGAGTGGTGTGCTCCTTGTTTGCGAGAACTTCCGGAACTCAATGAGTTTAATGAGCATAAGGCTGAAAACGTTGAGTTAATCGGGGTCAGTTTTGACCCAATGTCGAATAGTGAGCTTGCGGAGCTTAAGCAGCGTCATGGTATTGAATTTCAACTGGCGCTTATGGATCCGGCCCCGCGATTTCCTTTTCAGCGTCCTCAGATGCTACCCGCGACTTACGTGATTAAGCCGGATGGCAGTATCAAAGGACCATTGATGGGCGAGCAGGACTTAGAGTCACTGGAAAACGCTGTGAACTCACATTAACGACTGAACTTGCTGCTCCATGTTTCGAATCTGATCGATACGTGCGTTAAGTCGTTTATGGGTCAGGTCGTTGTCAGTATGATTATGCGCGGTATGCAACTGGTCAATTGCCAGTTGAAAATTTCCCCGTAACGCAAGCGCTTCAGCACGAGTCTCGTACATAGCTGCGCGTTTGCCACCGCGTTCGTAAACTTGTATTAAAAGGTCGAGTGCCAGCGCATGGTTTGGCTGCTGAAGTAAAAAGTCTCGTAATAACTTTTCAGCAAGCGCGGTATCTCTGGCCTTGAGTGCGGCGTTTGCAAAGTTAAGTGTAATGACAGGCTCGGTTGGCTGCTGGATATACTTACCGCGTAACCAATTTAAAACCGTTTCATAGTCCTCTTTTGCAAGCAAAATATCGGTTTGAACATCGATATAAAAAGGGTTGTTCGGCGCGCGTTCTAGCAGTGGCTGCATTAATTCATGGGCTAAATCAGTATGACCGTTATCCAATGCCCGTATTGCTAGCGCGTATTGTCCCGCTTGTTGATTAATTGCATTACGACTTGAACGCATCGATTCAAAGTCACTCTGTGTACTGTTACCAATATAGCGTGCCTGAATCCGGGCTTTTGCTAATGCGAAGTCAAGGCTTGGCGGCACATCGACCGGCCTCATACTCTCCGCACGAGCGCGTGTATCGGCTATACGAGACTCAGGTAAGGGGTGCGTCATTAACATTTCAGGTGGCTTGCTCACATAACGGTATTTTTCTGCCAGTCGCCCAAAAAAGTCGGGCGCACCTCTAGGATCAAAGCCCGCAGCCAGCAACACAGAAAGGCCTATGCGGTCAGCTTCCTGCTCATACATGCGGGTGTAATTAATTTGCGATTGTCCGGTCATACCCATAGTGGCATAAATACCGGCTGCGCCGGCTTCAGGATTTGCCATGCCGAGGAGAATCGAGCCAATAATACCCGCAATAGTCATTGGCATACTGCGTTGCTGCTCTTGCATGCGTCGAACAATATGACGTTGAGTAACGTGCGCAACTTCGTGTCCCAGCACTGCAGCAAGCTCTGACTCGGTTCGGGCTTCGTTGACTAACCCTGTATGCACACCAACATAGCCTCCCATAAAGGCAAAGGCATTTATTTCTTTATTGTTTATCCAAAAGAAATTAAAGGGGTAACGAACACCGCCGGTATTTCTTACCAGGCGCTGACCAAGACTGTTTAGATAACTGTCTAGCACAGGATCGTAAATGATAGGTGCCTGCGAGCGAACCTGACGCATATAAAAGTCGCCAACTACCTGTTCGCGTTCAATACTCATGAAGGCAGCACCGGTGGTACCTATTTCGGGTAAGCGCTGACGATCCTGAGTAGCGCTGCTTGCAGCACTAAAGCTTAGTGTAAAGGTGAAGAGGCAAGCGATAAAAAAGTGTATTGTTTTGGCGGACATCAACGACTCATTGGCTAAATGAAACAGATTTAATCTTCTCTTAAGAACCAAATTTTAATCTTTAGTTCCTTTTTACTCTATGGGGTTATGGAAAGATTGCAAGGACTGATATTATCACGTTAACGAAGACAAAGAGACTACGGTTATGTGGGAATACATTCAACAATGGTATCGACGGAAATTTGCAGACCCTAATGCGGTAACATTGTTTCTGTTACTGGTGGTTACTGTACTTGTCATTGTGCTTTTTGGCAGTTTGATAGTGCCATTGTTAATCGCCATTTCCCTGGCGTATTTGCTGGACTGGCCGGTTATGCGGTTAATGCAATTAGGATTGTCCCGGCTTGCCGCTACTATTATCACGTTCTCGCTATTCCTGGCGTTAATGCTCATAGGCTTACTGACTTTGGTTCCGGTCATTTGGCAGCAGAGCACCACGTTGATCCAGGAGTTGCCAGATATGGTGACCAACTTACAAATTTGGCTTCATAAATTGCCTGAAATGTTCCCGACAATTGTTGATGACAGCCAAATTAACGAATTTACTCAGGAAATGAAAAGACGGGTCGTTGGTCTGGGGGAAAACCTATTAACGGTCTCGTTAACTTCTATCGTTAATTTGATGGCGATGCTGGTTTATTTAATTGTGGTGCCGCTACTCATCTTCTTTATGCTAAAAGACCGGGACGTTTTGGTTGCTCATTTTAGCCGTTTGCTGCCATCAAACCGTCAGTTAATTTCGCAGGTAGGGCAGGAAATGAACCTGCAGATTATGAATTACATCCGCGGTAAAGCCATTGAAGTGGTTGTGGTCGCGGTAGTGACTTTTGTCACGTTCAGCCTGTTTGGTTTGCGCTATTCGGCGTTGCTTTCCATTTTGGTTGGCTTGTCTGTTTTAATTCCTTATATCGGCGCCGCGGTAGCGACCATTCCGGTTGTTTTGGTGGCCTTATTTCAGTTTGGCCCAACCGCACCATTTGTATGGGTCACGGTGGCTTACCTGGTTATTCAGGCGTTAGACGGGAACTTGCTAGTGCCATTGCTGTTCTCTGAAGCCATTAGTTTAAACCCGGTCTATATTATCGGCGCAGTATTAATCTTTGGTGGTATTTGGGGATTCTGGGGAGTATTTTTTGCCATTCCTCTGGCGAGCCTGGTGAAAGCCGTATTAACAGCCTGGGACAGCGGTACAGGCAATAAAGCGGAAGAGCAAACACCGCTGTAACGCGGTGTTTGCTCTTAGTTTAAGCCTGCTTAAGGTGGTCTAACACAACATCGTGGTGTTCTTTAGTTTTGAATTTATCGAACACCTTTGAAACGGTTCCGTCCTGTTCTACCAAAAAGCTAATACGGTGGATACCGTCGTATTCTTTGCCCATAAATTTTTTCAGGCCCCAGACACCAAAATCTTCAGCCACTTTGTGATCTTCGTCGCTCAGCAGCGTAAAGTTCAGTTCATCTCTGTCAGTAAATTTTGCTAAACGTTTAGGCGCATCCGGGCTAATGCCGACGGACACAACATTGAAATCTTCCAGTTGCTTGCGGTTGTCACGTAAATTTTGTGCCTGCACAGTGCAGCCTGGCGTCATCGCTTTAGGATAGAAGTAGACCAGTACCCGGTTTTCTTTGAGTAACTCAGATAAAGTCACTGAGTTCTCGTTCGCATCGGGTAAAGTAAAATCAGGCGCCTTATCGCCTTGTTGTAGTGTCTGCATTGCATTCTCCTGGAACTTAGTTAACAGTGCCAACATCATAGCGGACAGATGCCGTCTTGGAAAATGCCATACTGGCAAAAAGTTTACGGAACCTTCTTGGCAAGTTACGTTCCTATCACTTGTGTTTCGTCGGGGCTGGCATTACCATTGGAGCCCCAATTTAGGACTTGGAGAATGTATGCTTAAGGGCAGTATTGTCGCTTTAGTTACCCCTTTTACAAAATATGGCAATGTTGATTACAGTGAACTTGAGTTTCTGGTCAATAAACATTGCGAAGCGGGTACAGACGCTATTGTAGCGGTTGGCACAACAGGGGAGTCAACAACCTTAACGCATGAAGAACATATTGATGTCGTTAATGCGATGGTCGAACTGAGCGCAGGACGTATTGATATTATTGCTGGTAACGGCTCAAATTCAACGAGCGAGGCAGTTCAACTTACTGAGAAAATGACTCAGGCTGGTGTAAGCGGCTTTTTGAATGTAACGCCATACTACAATAAACCTTCTTTATCTGGTCTTATTGCACATTATCAAGCTTGTGCAGATGTCACTGATAAACCCCAGATTCTCTATAATGTTCCGGGTCGTACCAGTCTTGATATGACGCCGGACGTAATCGAACAATTATCAAAAATTGACAATGTTATTGGCGTTAAAGAAGCTACTGGTGATGTCCGTCGCGTACAGGAACTAAAACAACGCTGTGGCGATGACTTTATCCTGTTAAGCGGCGATGACCCAACGGCACGCGAGTTTATGTTGGCTGGTGGTCATGGCGTTATCAGCGTAACGGCTAATATTGTACCTGCTAAAGTGAAAGCAATGGTAACGGCTGCTGTTTCTGGCGATACCGATCGAGCTAACCAGTTGGATGCCGAGCTTGAGCCCTTACATAATATGTTATTTGTCGAATCTAACCCAATTCCTGTTAAATGGTCTTTAGCTTTGATGGGCTGGGTTAGTGCAAATTATCGTCTGCCACTGACACCTCCGGAAGAAAAAAATCAACAATTGATTGAGTCAGTATTGCAGCAAGCAAACCTATTGAATATTCAGGAGTCGTAATGAAATTGTCTCGCCTTGCGTGGATGGGCGTAGCTGCCGTAGTCGTAACAGGTTGTTCGTCGGTAGAAAAAGAACGAGCGAGCGGAGGGTTTGAATACGTCAATATTCAGCCTACCGCAACACTGAATATTCCAGGAGATCTGGACGAGCCGGAAACGGGCGATCAATATCGAATTCCTGATACTGACATTGCTCCAGCTCCTATCGGGAAAAGAGTGAACATTACTGCGCCCCAGCAGGTTCGTCCTATCGGCTTGGGTAGTCGGGTTTTAGAAACAGAAACAGAGACCCGCGTTTATTTTGATATTGTTGACGGTATGGGCGACTCAGTTACTGAGTTTGTTCGTCAGGCAACCATTGATGTTTTAGAGCGTCGCAATATTGAATGGGAAAAAGTTGATGAAAACCGCTGGGTTACTGAGCAAATGACCGTGCAACAAAGTGTTGATGGTGAGGGCGGTTTTCTTGGTTTTGGCGGGGAGAGTGATAGTACTCGTGAAAGAACCTTTCGCTATGAGTTGAGTCAGGAAACGGAGTCTCATCAGCGCAGCACAGCTTTGCGTGTCGATGTTAATGAGTTTACTCAGGTTATTGACGGTGAACAAAAACAAGTTGCGCCCTTGGTTGTGCGAAATCTGGAAACGGATTTACTCAATGCTGTTATTTCGGAAGTTAACCGGAAGCAGCAATTAGCTGTTGCTCGAGAAAAAGCGGAAGGAATTGATACTCGCCTGTCAAAAGCAACTGAAGGCCACTCTGTGTTCATCGTTGAAGATGATTTTGAACAAGCCTGGCCATTGGTTAACCTCGCTCTCGAAGATATCGGGTTTGAAGTTGAAGACTTGAACCGCGAAACGGGAACTTACTTTGTTGAGTATAGCGAACCTAGCAGCGGCTTTATGTTCATTGGCGGAGATGACTACGACGATCTTGGCATTGCTGAGGGTGAGTACGAGTTCCGGTTACTGGAAGACGGTGAAGATACATCGGTGACCGTTTATCAGGACGATGAAATTGTTTCGGATGAGTGGGTTAATCAAGTGTTTGAAGCCTTTAAGAATGCTGTTAAACAGCAAAGCCAACTTTAACTTAAGTGCGAGTGGAAAGATTCATGGAAAAACGCAGTGAACTGTATCGGGGCAAAGCAAAGACGGTCTACCATACTAACGATCCTAACCGTCTGATCCTGGAGTTTCGTAATGATACTTCAGCATTCGATGGCGAAAAGGTAGAACAGCTTGATGATAAAGGCATGGTAAATAATAAATTTAACCACTTTATTATGGCAAAGCTGGAAGAAGCCGGTATTCCGACACAACTGGATGAGCGCTTAAGTGATACCGAGTCTTTAGTTAAAAAGCTCGATATGATTCCGGTTGAATGCGTTATCCGTAATGTCGCTGCAGGCTCTTTGGTAAGACGCTTAGGCGTTGAAGAAGGTAAAGAGCTTAACCCACCAACATTCGAGTTCTTTTTGAAAAATGACGCATTGCACGACCCTATGGTCAATGAATATCATATTCAGGCATTTGGCTGGGCAACTGCAGAGCAAATTGAGAAGATGAAAGCGCTGACCTTTAAAGTCAATGAGGTATTAAAGGCCTTGTTTGCGGATGCGCGTTTATTGTTGGTCGACTACAAGCTTGAGTTTGGCGTATTTGATGGTGAAATCATGCTGGGTGATGAGTTCACTCCTGACGGTTGTCGTCTTTGGGACGCCGAAACTCGTGAGAAGCTGGACAAAGATCGGTTCCGCCAGGGGTTAGGTGGTGTCGTTGAAGCCTATCGTGAAGTGGCCAAGCGCTTGGGTGTGCAACTAGACTAATCTTTAGTATCAGGATCCTGCTCGGAGTCGTCTTTAGTTTTAGGCGACTTCGTGCCTGGCCATTTAAATTTAGCCGTATATTTTAGCACCATAATATTACTGATAATGACTCCAAGAACTAATAATATCAGTAACCACACCATATATTCGTCCATCCGTCATCCTCCGTAATTGTATCTATGTACTGGCTTTTAATTTGTGCCAGGTTATCCAGAATAATGGATTTACCTTCGATAGCGATAGAATTAATGGTTTCGGCCAGTAATTCAAGCTTCAGTTGCTGTTGGCATTTTTGCGAAACCGGGCGATAGCTTAAGTGCCAGGGCTCCTGTGCAACGCCTCCCTGATAGCGGGCATAAGGGAAGAAAAAGCCATTTTCATGTGCATGTTGAGTTAACCATTGCCAAAGGTTGTGGCAAGGGCCATCCGTGTCGATATATTCTGCTGGTACTAAACGCAATTTAAGTTCATTGCTTTGGAACGGGCGCGGGTCATAGATATCGAAGTCACTTCCCCAGTGGTGGCGGCTGCTGCCGGGTAACGCAGACCAATGCAAAATAGCGTGCACTTTTTCGGTGTCGGTTAAAGTCGAAACATCCAGCGGTTCACCTTGCTTCGACAACAAAGGCAACTTGCCTCTCCATTTTCTGTTCCAGATGGACAACTGTCTGTCCAGTGAACGGAAGCCGCTGGCAATAGCGAGCTCAAGTCCATGAGCGACTGCGGCTTTCTGCATAGCGAGATAAGCGTGCGCGGCATCAGGGTGAAGCTTATGTCCGTCTACCGCCGTTAAGTGCGTTTCACAGGCGCCCGTAAGCTCTGTGTTGCTTAACATAGAAGTTTCTCCATACAGCGATAATAAACCTCGCTGAGTTTATCCAGGTCACTGGCTTTGACGCACTCGTTCACTTTATGAATGGTTGCATTAACGGGCCCAAGTTCAATTACTTGAGCACCGGTTGGCGCAATGAAGCGTCCGTCGGATGTGCCTCCGGCAGTAGATAGGGTAGTAGAAAATCCACATTCATGTTCGATAGCAGATTGAACGGCTTCAACCAAGGCGCCTGAGTCGGTCAAAAAGGGCGGTCCGTTAAGCTTCCATTGTAAGTTGTAGTTTAACGAATGCTTATCCAGTATGGCTTCAACGCGTTGTTTAATCTTTTCGGCTGTCAGCTCGGTGGAGAAGCGAAAGTTGAATTGGGTATCAATACGCCCGGGAATCACATTGCCGGCTCCTGTGCCGGCTTGAATGTTTGACACCTGAAAGGTGGTTGGCGGAAAACTGTCGTTGCCTTGATCCCATTCTTCATTAATCAACTCACTCAGCGCCGGCGCAAGATCATGTACCGGGTTTTTTGCTAAATGTGGATAAGCAACGTGACCTTGTATTCCTAACACGGTTAAATCGCCGGTCAGGCTGCCTCTGCGTCCATTTTTAACAATGTCGCCCAAGATTTCGGTACTGGAAGGCTCGCCGACAATACACCAGTCAATCTGTTCGTCACGCTCCTGCAGTGTTTCTATTACCCGCTTGGTGCCGTTAATAAACGGGCCTTCTTCGTCACTGGTTATGAGGAATCCAATGTCAGCATCCACATTTGGATAGTCTTTAATAAATCGCTCTGTTGCGGTGATCATGGCTGCCAGGCTGCCTTTCATATCAGCGGCGCCGCGACCATATAAGTAGCCGTCATGCAGGGTTGGCTGAAAGGGCGGAAACTGCCAGTCGTTGACGTCGCCGGGAGGAACTACATCGGTGTGTCCGGCGAAACAAAACAGCTTACGATCCTGACCACGCCGCGCCCACAAATTGGTCGTATCCTCAAAAATCATGGATTCAAGTTCAAACCCTAAGGCAGCAAGTCTTTCACCGATAAGCTGCTGACAACCCTCGTCCTCCGGTGTAATTGAAGGACGGGAAATCAACTCATAAGCAAGCTTTAATGTTTCTGAACTCATAAGTAGCGTTCGCTCCAGAGTTTTTCATTAAAACCGCAGTGAACGGCCTGACCGGACTGAACCAGTGGACGTTTGAATAGTGTCGGTTGTTCGGCAATTAATTCCGCTATGGCATTGGCGTCTTCAAGCGCTTTTTGTTCATCTGGCAGGTTGCGCCAGCTGGTGCTGCGCTTGTTCAGCAGCGACTCCGCCGGTAGTTTTTGTAACCAGGCACTGACGGTTTCTTTTTGTAATGGCTGTTGGCGAACATCGATAAATTCATAAGCAAGCTCATGTTTATCCAGCCATTTCAGTGATTTTTTTACGGTGTCGCAGTTTTTTATGCCATAAACGCGCAACATAGATACAGCTCCTGTCGATGTTAATAAGTAATAAGTGGACTGTCTTTGGCGGTAATGAGTCCAGGTTGCAGCCAGTCGAAAGGCTCAATCGGTTGCGCAGAATCCGGCGCACAGACCAGCACGGCAAGACGCTGTTGTATCGGCTTTAAGCTGCGCAATAGCGATTGATTAATTTTAACCAAAGGGTCACCGTATTTAACCTGAGTCTGTTCACGGCAAAGTACAGTCAAAGCCGGGTGGGTTCCGAACGCATCGCCTGAACCTGTGACTAACTGTAGAGAGTACGTGTCATTTAGGCGTAAAGATAAGTAATCGCCGCTACTGCTGATATGGTTGAGTTCGCCATCTGCCGGGGCATATAACGTACTCCCGGTCATTTCTATGACGATGCCTTGTCCCAGCAGGCCTTGCTGGCATACTGCGGCTGTCGGTTGTGCTGCGATGACTCGACCAGTTACCGGTGCATAAAGAGAGGGAAGTTTACTTGTTGCCACGACTGACACCATGCTACTGACTAATTCAGGTAGTATAGTGGCAAAGCTAAAGCTCGGGTGCAACTGTATCCACATTAACTGTGGATATCTTTGTGCACTACACGGTTGTAAGGGTGTAAGGTGTTGAATAATAAAGACAATATTAAAAGTGTGAATATCGTACAATAGATAGGGAATCGTTTATAATTACAACAGGTTTGTCAAAGAGGTCATCATGAGTCGTTCATTTTTTGCGGTTTTAAGAGATGGAAAGGTGTATGCCGATAAATGGCCTCATCACTCAGTCGTGGCTGCTATGGCTGAGTCGCGGATCATACCGGTGACCCGTAAAGCGATTAGCTGGATTCCGGGTATAGCGGTATTAAATGCTGCACTCACCTGGCAATTTATGCCTCAGGAACAGCTTGCTCCGGGACTGATGCTCTCTTTGATCATGTTGAGCCTACCGCTTCAGGGATTGTATTGGCTTGGTTGGCGTGCGCGACAACAATTAAAACCCTCACTAAGGTATTGGTATAAAGAGTTGAGAGATAAATTGCGGGCGCAAGGGGTTGAGTGTCAGCCGCAAGGAAAAAAAGGGCCAGAATACATGGATTTAGCGATTATTCTGCGCAAAGCACTAGAAACATTGCCGCCGGAAGAGCATTAACCCCAACCGACGGCAACGTGCATTTTAGATTTTAAAGGTAGACCACACTGGCGCGTGATCCGATGGCTTTTCTATTCCCCTAAGCTCATAATCTATGCCGCTGTCTTCACACTGTTCTGCCAGTGCTTTGGTCGCCAGAATCAGGTCGATGCGTAGCCCGCGGTTGTCATCAAAGCCGCGAGAACGGTAGTCAAACCAGCTGAACTGGTTATCCACATCCGGGTTCAGTTGACGATAGGTATCGGTGAAGCCCCAACCCATCAGCTTTTGCATCCACTCTCGTTCTTCTGGCAGGAAACTGCATTTGCCTGTTTTTAACCAACGTTTTGCGTTGTTTTCACCAATACCAATGTCTAAATCGATACGTGAAATATTCACGTCACCCATAACGATAACGGGCTGCTCCGGTGAAAGGTCGTTATCCAGGTAGCTCATTAAGTCCTGATAGAACTTTTCTTTTGCGGGAAACTTTGTTGGGTGGTCACGACTTTCACCTTGTGGAAAGTAGCCGTTGAGGATGCGCACACGAGTGCCATCAGCCAGCGGGTAGTCACCCATAATCATTCGGCGCTGTGCTTCTTCGTCGTCAGAAGGAAAACCAAATTGTGGGTTTTCCAGTGGCTTTTTACTGAGCATTGCCACTCCGTAATGTCCTTTCTGACCGTGAAAAATCACGTGGTAACCCATAGCTTCTACATCTTTTAACGGAAACTGGTCATCGTGTACTTTGGTTTCCTGCAAACCAATAATGTCGGGCTGATGTTTATCGATTAGAGCTTGTAGTTGGTGTAACCGTGCACGTATACCATTGATATTGAATGAAATGATTTTCATAAAACGTCCTATAAATGAGCTTTTTATCCTTTTAGGATAACACAGCAAAGCACAAACTTGGGATGCGAACACGGCAGAAAATTCGTATACTCTGGCGGTGGTTTTAATAGGGGTATTAGCGTGCAAAACGTATTAAATAATTTGGGCCTCATGATTCGCCCACATTTTTACGAATTAGCCATGGTGATTGTTGCGACATTATTGGTTATTTATGGCGCTGAAGTGAACCGAATGGTGAGACGACAAGTGGCGCACTGGCACTTTGTCTTTCGAACTTTAGTGTTTATCGTAGTTTGTGCTTTTGGTTACGGTTGGTTGACGGTTTGGTTTACACCTGTTTTAGCCGGTTGGTTAAGTCTTATTCCGCTGCATTTGTTAGCGATCAGTACGGTTGGAATATTGTTCTTGCTGGGGTTACTCGCCGAGAGAAAACGACAATTATAAGCCAGGGAAAGTTGTATGACGGATTGGATTAACATAAAAGCCGGATCCTCGGCTTATCAGCATATTCAGGAACAAGGGCTGAGCGCCGATGATGTGGGGTTGTTGTTAGGTGCTTCCGGCGGTCCTAAGTGGTTTGTTCTGCAGGGGCTTGATAAGTGGATGTTCGGTGAGTTTTTTAAGGGTAAGAAAGAACCGTTAAATACTTTAGGAACCTCGGCAGGGGCCTGGCGTTTCGCGGCACTGGGCCAGCAGGATCCGGTGGCGGCCAGTGATTTATTCTGTCGCTTATACAGAACCCAGACTTACAGCTCAAAACCGGACCGCAATGAAATTACCAGTGAAGCGAAAGATCTACTGGCTAAATATGTTCCGGATCAGGCCGTGACCGAAATATTGGGGCAATCGGCGGTTCGCCATCATTTCATTGTTGCACGTTGCAGAGGGTGGACCGCTGCTGAAACGAAAAAGCAGATGCTGGGTTTACTCAGCTCCGCTTTCGCTAACAGCATTAACCGCAGATGGCTAGGACGGTTCTATGAACGGGTTATTTTCCACCACCCTCAGTCGGATCTTAGTTTTTCTAAAGGCTGGCGAGATTTACCCACACATCACGTTGAGTTGACGCAGAATAACTTTCAACAAGCTTTGCTCGCTACCGGCTCCATACCATTAGTATTGGATGGCGTCGTTGATATTCCCGGCGCTCCGACAGGAACGTATCGTGACGGGGGGGTAACCGATTACCATTTTGACCTGGATTTTTCTGAGGTGAATGGCTTGGTGCTTTATCCTCATTTTCATCGCGAGGCGATTCCTGGTTGGTTTGATAAGCGCTTAAGTTGGCGACGGACGACCGGAAAGAAATGGCCGAATGTCGTGTTTATTAGTCCATCGGATGACTTTATACAATCACTGCCTTACGGAAAAATTCCGGACCGGACAGATTTCGCGAAACTGGATGCCGCGACCCGTATTGATTACTGGGAAAAAGCGGTTGATGCCGGAAAACGGATGGCCGATCAGCTTCAGGATTGGGTGGCTACCGGCAAGCTGCGTGAAAAGACTCAGTTGTGGTTACCTTAAGTTATAAACCATGTACATCGAAGCTGGCATCACAAATTTGCTCAAAGCGCTCAGCTGCAAGCTGGCGGGCGCTGTTCAGCTGTCTGGCCGTAAGCTGGTGAATCAAATTATCAATAATCTTTTCAGCTTCAGCTTCCCCTGCGCGATCGGCTAAAGTCAGCCAACAACAAGCATGAAAGACACTTTCAGGTAAGTCCTTACCTTGTAAAAACATCTGGCCTAAATACAACATGGCCTTACTGTGTCCGAATAAAGCCGCCCGGCGAAAGTGTTTTGCTGCTTCAAACCCTTGCTCTGACTTAAGTAAATCAGCAGCGCGTACGTAGTGATGTTTAGCAAAACGTTGCCAGTATTCAGGACCGCGGATAATGGGTTGTTGTTTTGCAGGTAAGCGCGTCTTAGCCAACTCGATGAGTTGATCAACCTGCGTTAGCAGTGCTGTTTGCCATTCATTGACGTTTGCCTGAGTCATCCGCGTATCGTTGTTTTTATGTTATTATTTTTGCCAGTGTACACCAAGTTGCTACTGCGGCAAACTGGTTGGAAGATGGCGTTTAAAGCGAGTTGAAGTCGATGATAACACCCGTTTCTAATGAAAACCTGGCGGCCCTGCTGAATGTTGGCAGTCGCCTGAGTCTGTTTATTTGGGAGGACTCGCCAGGTTGGCCGGTACTTTTTGTTTCAGACAATGTAGAAGAACTTCTGGGATATCAAAAGACGCGACTGGAAAATCGCGAAATTGAGTACCGGGATCTCATTCATCAGGATGACTTACCGCGGGTAATTGAGGAAGTCGAAACCCTTTTAAGCAGCGAGTCGGGTTCTTCATTAACTCATCAGGATTATCGCGTAAAAAACCTTAATGGGCAGGATATCTGGGTATCAGACACCACCGTTGTGACTCGGCATGACGATGGAAAAAATCATCTTTATGGCTATCTCATCGATATTACCGAACGTAAGCAGCTGCAAATAGCACTTGAGATGGAGCGTAACCGGTTACAGTTAATTTTAGATGCCACTCGCTTAGGTACCTGGGAGTGGAACCCTCAAACCGGAGTCACCATTTTTAACCAGCGTTGGGCCAATATGTTTGGCTGGGAAGTGTCTGAACTGGAAACTAACGTTGAAAGCTGGTCCAGTCGTCTGCACCCGGAGGATTATGACAGCGTCTGGCAAGCCATAAAAAATCATCTGGACGGAATTACACCATTTTATGAAAGCCTGCACCGCATAAGGCACCGGGATGGGCACTGGGTTTATGTCTTAGATCGCGGAAAAATAATAGAGCGTGACAGTGAGGGTAAGGCGATTCGTTACACCGGAACAGTGACGGACGTTACCGAGCAGAAAAAGGCTGAACTGGATGCGCGCAGAGCGGCACATGCAAAAAATGTGTTTCTGGCCAATATGTCGCATGAAATTAGAACCCCCTTACACGGTATTCTTGGTATAGCTTCGGTGCTCGAATCAACCGATCTTAACCCGCATCAACAACAACTTTTAGGCACGATAAAAAACAGCGGCGATTACCTCTTAACCACACTTAATGATGTGCTTGATTTAACCCGGGCGGAAGAGGGGCAACTTAAAGTTACGCTGGGAATGCATTCGCCAGTAAAGGTGTTAAACCATATCATTCGATTGTTTGAACAACCGGTAAAAGATAAAGGACTAGATTTCCTTGTCGATATTAGCGACGACATTCCTGAGCAGATTTTAATGGATCAGGCCAGGGTTGCTCAGGTTGTCAGTAATTTAGTCAGTAATGCACTGAAGTTTACTCAGCAAGGCTCAATAGCGGTGAGTGCAAGCTGGTACGACAATATTGCTAAGCAAAGTGAAGGTGAGTTGGTTATTAAGGTACAGGATACTGGAGTGGGTATTCATGACACTCAGCGTATCTGGCAACTGTTTGAACAAGAGCAGGACGGTTTTAATCGGCCGGAAGGGGGGAGTGGATTGGGTCTTGCGATTGTCCGTAATTTAGTCCAGTTATTAAGTGGCACCATCCAGGTCGATAGTAAGCCTGAGCACGGTTCTTGTTTCACACTGTGTCTGCCAATGACAGTACAGTTGGGAGGTGCTCATGAGGGGCAGCCGTCTGAGTTACCCAACCTAGCCAAAAGGTACGTTCTTGTGGTTGATGATAATAAAATTAACCAGCTGATCATTAAAGAAATGCTGCTCTCGCTGAACCAGGACGTGGAATTGGTCAGTGATGCCAGAAACGCCTTAAAGATGATGCAGGCAAGAGATTATGATGTACTTTTTATGGATCTGCACATGCCCCATATGGATGGAATGGAAGCTACCCGTGCTCTACGTGATATGAACATCCATCAACCTTATGTTATTGCGCTTACCGCGGATGCTTACCCAAAAACACGGAAACAGGCTTTACGTTCCGGTATGAATGACTATGTCACAAAACCCTTTGTGAAGGCTGATATCGCTAAAGTTCTTGAGCGCTTTGAAATGTTCCGCTCCGGAAAGTCCCTCTGATTAGCACAGCCCTGACGTCTGTTGTACCATGGGCCCAGTTTTTAGCTTAGTTAAGGGATAGACCAATGGATTTCAGCAGTAGCTCTCAGTATGTCGTGTCGCAAGAGTTAGCGACAGCCGTTAATGCCGCAGTAACACTAGAAAAGCCGCTATTACTCAAAGGTGAGCCGGGCACCGGTAAAACTCGACTGGCAGAAGAGCTGGCAAATGCGTTAGATACCGAGTTGCTGCAGTGGTCGATAAAATCAACGACAAAAGCACAACAGGGCCTGTACGAATATGATGCTGTTTCACGCTTACGCGACAGTCAATTAGGTAGCGAAAAAGTTCATGATATCAGTAACTACATTCGCCCTGGTAAATTGTGGCAAGCCTTTACAGCGGAGAAGAGGCCGGTTCTGTTGATTGATGAAATTGATAAGGCCGATATTGAGTTCCCCAATGATTTGTTGCATGAGCTGGATCAAATGGCGTTTCATGTTTATGAGACAGGTGAGCAGATTAAGGCGCAACAACGTCCTATCGTTCTGATCACTTCCAATAATGAAAAGGCGCTACCCGATGCGTTTTTGCGTCGTTGCTTTTTTCACTACATTCAGTTCCCTGACAGTGACACACTCAAAGCCATTGTTAATGTGCACTTTCCCAATCTACAGCGTAATTTACTGGACACCGCATTAGCCTTGTTTTTTGAATTAAGAGATGTCCCCGGATTAAAGAAGAAGCCGTCGACGTCTGAGTTACTGGACTGGTTGCGGTTGTTGTTAGTGGAAGATATTGACGCGAATGAGTTGAAAAAAAGCCGTGAACAAGGGGGCCTATTACCTTTATCAGGCGCTTTACTTAAGCACGAGCAGGATGTCGAGCGCTTAGCTGAGCACGCTCGCATTCAACGGCGCTAACCGGCACTATGTTTATTGATTTTTTTCAAACGCTGCGGCGGCACGGACTTAAAACCAGTATTACCGAATGGCTGGATTTATTAAGTGCCATGAAGACCAACTTAGCTTTTGCTGATGTCGAACAGTTTTACTATTTGTCGCGGCTTATCCTGGTAAAGGATGAGTCACAGTACGACAAGTTTGATCGCGCTTTTAGTGAGTACGTGGATAAGGTTGCGAAGGTCGATGTGACCGATAAAATTCCTAAAGACTGGCTGGATAACGCGCTTAAACGTAATTTAAGTGATGAAGAGAAAAAAAAGGTAAAGCAGCTCGGTAGTCTGGATGAGTTGATGAAAACCTTTCATGAACGTTTGCAAGAGCAGCAGAAGCGCCACCAGGGTGGTTCTAAATGGATTGGTACTGGTGGAACGTCACCTTTTGGGGCATATGGTTATCATCCCGGTGGTATCCGGATAGGGCAGGACGGCAATCGTAATCGCAGTGCCGCCAAGGTGTGGGACAAACGCGAGTTTCAGGATTTGGACGACGAAGCCAGACTGGAGCAACGCGGATTTCAGGTTGCGCTCAGAAAGCTGCGTCAGTTTGCGCGTACCGGTGCGGCGACCGAACTGGATTTAAACGGCACTATTGAAGCCACGTCAAAAAAAGGCGGTTTACTTGATCTGAAGTGGCAGTCCGAACGTCACAATGCGGTTAAAATTATTCTGTTGTTGGATGTTGGCGGCTCGATGGATGACTATGTGTATCAGTGCGAGCAGTTGTTCACGGCATTAAAAAATGAGTTTAAGCATCTGGAATTGTTTTATTTCCATAACTGCGTGTACGAAGGGGTATGGCGCGAGAACTCAAGGCGTCGTGAAGGGCAGATTCCAACCGAGCAGTTAACTCAGACGTACGGTGAGGATTATAAGTTGCTATTTGTGGGTGATGCGACCATGGGGCCGTATGAAATTGCTTACCCCGGAGGCAGTGTCGAGCACTGGAACGAGGAGCCTGGCGAAGCCTGGATGAATCGTCTGACCCGTCACTTTGAAAAGGTAGCCTGGCTTAACCCGCAACCAGAAGATCATTGGCGCTATTATATGTCAGTGCGGATGATTCACGATTTAGTCGGCGGCAGAATGTACCCCTTGACCCTGAGTGGACTTGAAAGGGCAATGAGCGCAATAAGATGACCCCTTTATTAACGGCTTCGTCCGACAATGAATTCTTACTTCTGGAAGATGCTCACCGGGCGCTGATTGAGCGCGTTAGGTTAATACGCCAGGCGCGCCACCACATCGCTTTGCAGTATTATTTGTGGCGTCCGGATAGCAGCGGACTGACGCTGCTGAAGGAGTTACTCAATGCCGTCGAACGCGGTGTCCGGGTTGATTTGTTGCTGGACGATTTTCACAGTAAGCCGTTAGAACCGTTACTACGAGACTTGTCGTTACGCCGTAATTTTACGATTAAGCTTTTTAATCCTTTCAAGCACAGACGCTGGCGCTGGCTTAACTGGTTGACAGACTTTAAGCGAATGAACCGACGGATGCACAATAAGTCTCTACTGGTCGATGGAAAAGTGGGGATTGTTGGTGGACGTAATGTAGGAAATGAATACTTCGGAACGCACGCTGGTCAGCTTTTTGCCGATCTTGATGTGATTGCAAAAGGTGAAGTGGTTAAGGTTTTACTTGAGGACTGGCGGCATTACTGGAACTGTTCATTATCGGTGTCGGTTGATTTAATAAAGTCACCTGACCGGCATCGGCTATTCGAGGATATCTGGCTTAAGTATCAAAAGCAGCCAGAACTTAAGGATTTAAATCAGTTTGTACTTTCCGATGGGCATCTTAACAAGGTTCCTAAGGATAACTCTGATATTTGGTACAAGGCGTCAGCTACTGTAGTCAGTGACGACCCTTTAAAAGCGCAGCTCAATAGTAAACCCAGTCGACTCGTAACCTATCAGTTAGCTAAAACTTTAGGTTCGGCACAACATTCTATCGTATTGGTGTCTCCTTACTTTGTTCCGACATCCGTGGGTGTTAAAGAGTTGGAAAATTTATCCAGGCGGGGGGTGAAAGTTAAGGTGCTAACGAATTCGCTGGCAGTAACAGACGTTCCGGCGGTGCACGCCGGTTATCAGCGTCATCGCAGGCGCTTACTGTTATGCGGAATTCAGCTGTTTGAGTTGCGCCGGACAGAGGAAAAGCAACTGCGCAAAGCTGTTCGGCCTTATTTCAGACGCTCTGCATCGAGCCTGCATGCAAAAACAGTGACGGTTGACGGCGAAAAGGTGTTTGTAGGCTCTTTTAACTTTGATCCAAGATCAGCGCAAATCAATACCGAATCGGGTTTATTGATTGAGTCCGCAGAGATGGCAGAGCGAATTAATGCGATGTTTGAGCACGAACTGCCGCTGCGCACTTACGAAGCGCGGGTGAACCGTTTTTATAAGTTGTACTGGTTGGACAAAAGTAAAATACCGGCACTGAAGCTTTACAAAGAACCCGGTGCCGGTATTTGGCGACGCCTGGCGGTGTGGTTAACTGCCAGGTTGCCGGTTGATCATTTACTGTAGTTTAAAGTTGTTGTGCGACCCAACGCTTAACTTTTCGTTCAAGCACAGTAAGCGGAACAGCGCCGTCTTCTAAAACGACCCGGTGAAACGCTTTGATATCAAATTTATCCCCCAGTTTTCGTTCTGCGTCACGACGCAACTCACTAATTTTTAGTTGGCCAATTTTGTAAGCCAGGGCCTGCCCGGGAAGCGCCATAAAGCGCTCAGCTTCGGATACAGCACGAGCTTCAGCAACGGGGGCACTTTCATACATGTAATCTAATACTTGCTGGCGACTCCAGCCCTTCGCGTGAATGCCAGTATCCACGACTAAACGGATAGAACGCCATAATTCTGCTGCTAATTGTCCGAAACGCTGGTAAGGGTCGTCATAGAGTCCCATGTCGTAACCCAGTGCCTCTGAATAAAGCCCCCAGCCTTCTGTATAAGCTGTTTCTCGTCCAAACTTCCGGAACTTGGGTAAGTCTTCCAATTCCTGTTGTATAGAAATTTGGAAGTGGTGGCCCGGAGCTGCCTCATGCAGAAACAGAGCCGTTTTAGCCCAGCTTGGACGAGATGACAAATCGTAGGTATTCAGATAGAAAATGGCAGGGCGCGAGTTATCAGTAGGCGCAGCCTGATAAGAGCCGGAGCTTGCCGACTGCTCTCGAAACTCTTCTACTTTGCGCACTTCGTATTCAGCTTGAGGGAAAATATCAAACAGCTCGCCAACCATTTTGTCGACGGCACCGCGCAAGGAACGGTAATCTTCGACCATTTCGTCTCTGCTGTCGTATATAAATTGCTGGTCGTTAGTCATGAAATTGAAAAAGGTCTGTATGTCACCTTCGAAGTTAGTTTCTTCCATAATATCGCGCATCTCATCATGTATGCGGGCAACTTCATCTAACCCTATCTGGTGAATACGGTCTGCACTCAGAGTGGTTGAGGTGTTGGCTTGAATCCGATACTTGTACCATTCCATACCACCCGGAAGCTGACCTAAACCGAAACTGTCGGTGCGAGCCTCCGGTAAGTAATCCTTATTCAGGTAGTCGCTGAGTTTCTGGTAAGCGGGGAGGACCGTATTGGCAATAATGTCACGATACTGCTTACGAATCGCTTCCGCGTCGGTATCTGCAATTTCTTCTGGAAGATCTGCAACAGGGCGCCAGAATATGCTATCAGTTACATCCTCGGTAATTTGGGCATTAATTTGAGGGATGGCTTTTTCAATTAAAACACGAGGTTGAACGATGCCTTGTTCAATCCCTTTTTCCATATTCTCGATAGCCTGGTCAAACAGTCTTGGAATTTTCTCCATGCGACTGGCCCAGGCCCGGTAATCTTCTGTCGTGTTGAACGGTTGGGCTGAGGTACCCGATGCGAGCATAGCGAGGCGACCGGCAATATTGTAAAACTGATTAATGGGTAATAAGTGCTCTGGGTATTGAGCTCCTTCAATGGCCAATTCACGGTTGCGTTTAAAAATTTCATAACTAATACGCTCCGAACGGGGAAGTTGTTCGGCATGAATCTTATCGACTTCTTCTAAGTAACGTTTTTCTAATGCCAGTGATTTGTCCAGATACTCTTCAGAATAGAAATTTGGTAGCTGATCGTTGTAACGGTTATCACCGATATAAGTGGCCAGTAAAGGGTTGAGCTGCAGTTGTTCGTCAAAATAATCTTTATAAATTTGCTGTAATTGTTTGGTTTGAGATGATTGTTTTATTGAGCTTTTTTTCGATTCAGTACTCGTCTGAGCTTGTTGTGGCTGACCACAACCGACTAATAGTAGTGTCATTGAAATAGCGAGAGCGGTTTTTTTCATCATTGTGAGTACCTGCTATGAGTTATAACTTATTTAACGGGACTTTTAGGTACACCGTACCATCGTCTTCAGCAGGAGGAAGTCGTCCGGCTCGAATATTGACCTGAATAGCGGGAATTATCAGGCGCGGCATACTTAGGGTCGCATCACGCTCTTCCCGCCATTTTACAAACTGTTCCTCGCTGGCTTGCCCGCCTACATGAATATTGCTTTGCTTTTGTGCTTCAATGGTTGTTTTGCACTGGTGCTGGCGGCCTTCGGGTGGATAGTCATGGCAAATATAAACTTCCGTTTCTTTCCCCAGCGTAAATAATCTTTGAATCGATTGGTATAACGTACTGGCGCTTCCGCCAGGAAAGTCGCACCTTGCGGTACCGACATCTGGGTTGAACAGGGTATCGCCGACAAACACTTTATTTTCATTAACAACGTAGGCAACATCTGCCGGCGTGTGGCCAGGTGTATGTATTACACGGAATGCCATTGCGCCTACCTGAAAAGTCTCTCCGTCCTCCAAAAGCTTGTCGAAATGTTCGCCATTAGGAAGAAATTCTTTTTCGAGGTGGTAGACCTGTTTAAAAAGCTTCTGTACTTCAGTTATGTGTTGACCAATAGCAATAGGCGCATTCAGGTGCTTTTTTAAGAAGGGTGCTGCGCTTAAATGATCAGCGTGAGCATGTGTTTCTAATATCCATGCAACACTTAGGTTTTGGCTTTTTATAAAATCAATAATTCGCTGTGCGCCCTGGGTATATGTTTTACCCGAGGGATAATCAAAGTCGAGCACTGGATCAATAACAACCGCTTGCTTACTGTCAGAGTCATAAACGACATAACTGAAAGTTTCACTGTCGTTATCGAGAAAGGCGGTAACTTTAATACAATCGTGTTCACTCATGGCTTTGACTCTATTCGGTTGCGACCAGCGCTTTTTGCTTGATACAGGGCTTGATCGGCGGCAACCAGTAACCCAGCATGATCAGCATAGTGATAACTACTTGCAACACCAATACTAACGGTAATTTTCATGTCTTCAACAAGATCTTTAAAAGGGGTAGCAGCTATACGTTCACGTAGTCGTTCACTGGCTTCTTTCGCAACTTCCAGTTCAGAATGAGTGATTAACACGGCAAACTCTTCGCCACCCCAGCGGGCAACATAATCAATGTCTCTGATTTCGTCGCGAAGTACCTCAGCTAAACGAATTAATACTTTATCGCCTACGGTGTGTAAATAGGTGTCGTTGACTTCTTTAAAGTAATCGACATCCAGAATCGCAAGGCTTAAATAGGTTCCGTCACGCCGACAGCGGTTTAACTCGTGTTGCAGGCGTTCGTCAAAGGCACGGCGGTTACCCAGGTTGGTTAACGGGTCCTGACGCGCCATGGTTTCCAAATCTGCGGTTTTCTCTTTAACCATTTGCTCAAGTCTTAAACGCGTCCGGTTGTGTTGATTAAGACGGACTCTAACGGCAATCAGAGCTAAAAGAGCGACAACCAGTGAGGAAAAAATCCAAAACCAGGGCCGCATCCAAAAATGTGCCGATTGTCTGAAAGCGAAATAGTCCGGCTGACTCCATTGACCTCCGGGGTATCTTGCCCGAACCTGAAGTACATAATCGTCGGCAGGTAAGGTTGTGTATTCAACTGAGTTGAGTGAGTTTTTATTAACCCAGTCTTTGTCAAAGCCGACCAGGCGTACCTGGTAATCAATTTGCTCTGCCATTAGATAGCCGGGGGCAACGAACTCAAACACAATACGATCAGTCTTTGCGCTTAACTCTTCCCCAAAAATGACTGTTTCGCCGTCTGCTTTTACCGACTCTATGTTGACATCAGGAGGAATATTGCCGATTTCGGTAATAGTTTTGGGATCAACTTGTGAAACACCATTGCTGGTTGCCAGCCAGATATTACCGTTTTGGGCTTGAAGCATTGATGGACCGCCGGTATTGATTTGGGCACTTGCAAGGCCGTCGACCTCGCTAAAACGTTGAAAATCAAGTTTACTGGCTTGTCCTTTTAAAACTTGGGTGAAGGAATCATGTTCTACCATGACCGGTCCACGGTTTGAGCCCAGCCAAAGGTTGCCGTCACCGTCAAAAGCAACAGACATAAAGTTATCGAAAGGCAAGCCCTGGTCTCGATTGAAAATCTGCCAGCTGTCGTTATTGAGATGGTGAACAATAAGTCCACGGTCTGTGGCCATCCAAATGTAACCAGACCTTCCGGTGATATGAAACGCCAGCTCGGCATCATTAAGTTCAGTTAAATCCACGGGAGTAATTCGATAATCGAATTTTTCTTTCTGGGAGATGACGTCAATGCTAACCACGCCACGCGCCGAACCAGCCCAAAGCGTTCCTCGCTGATCCAGGTACAATGAGGTTGTATAGTTATTGGTTAAGCCGTGTTCTTGAGAGATTTGCTGGGAAGCCCACGTCCCCTCGGAATTTTTGTACAAATGGGTGATACCCAACGGCGTTGCCAGAAAGACGCCGAGTTTAGGATCCAGCTCTATCTGACGAACTTCGTCGGTTTTTAATAAATTTTCACTGTCAAAGTGACTAACAATCTGCGCGCCATCCCAAATATAAAGGCCATCGGTGTAAGTACCGATATAAAGCTGCTGCTTATGATCGTAAGCCAATGATAGTATGGATTGCTCCGTTAATACGCTGCCGGGAGCGAGTGCTGATATTCCTGATTTTTTGATGATAGCGGCTCCATTACTAGAGCCAACAATGATGTCACCTTCTTTATTTTCGGCTAAAGCTCTTATGTAGTTGCCGGTAAGTCCGTCGTCCTTCGTATACGTAGAGAACAATGTGTCTCTGAACTGCACCAGGCCACCATGGGTTGATACCCAAAAACTGCCTTCTTTGTCCTGAATTATATCGAGCACATGGTTGTTAGGGAGTCCTTGTTCTGTACCAAATTTTTCAATGCCATGTTCGCTAATTCGAATGAGACCATCACGGTAGGTTCCCAGCCAAAGGCCGTTGTCAGGTGACTGAAATAGGGTGCTGATTCTGCTCGTCACCTCCGGCAGCATACGTTCAAATTGAACTGGGTCACTTGTTTGTTGATAGAGGCCTTGCTCTGTACCAATTAATAGACTGCCGTCATCAAGTTCAAGCAGCGCCGTAATCAGTTGATTGGGAACTGTTGCAACGGCTTGAAAGCTTGCCTCGCCAGCTTTTTTAACTTGAAGCCCCTTATTGGTTGCTGCCCACAAGTTGCCCTGGCTATCGACAATGGACTCGTAAACGAACATTGAATTTAAACCGTGTTCGGTAGTGAACTGAGCGGTGCGCTGGTTGTTTTTATAAACTAACAGACCAAGCTCTGAAGTCGAAACCCAAAGATTACAGTTATCGTCGGTGTATAAGTGATTTACGAATGGCGGAGCTGACTGCAATGTTTTCCAGCGGCCATCGTAAAAGCGTGCAATTCCCCCTCGACTGCCACCCACGTAAACACTGCCATCGCAATGGCTGTAGGCGGCTGTATACATACCAATATCAGGTAAACCGGTTTCACGTAGATTATCGTAGATATCAAAACGACGGCCATTAAAGCGGGCGGGACCTTGCCAGGTTGCTAACCAAAGATAGCCTTTGTCATCCTGAATAATTTCATTGACAGAGTTGTGAGGTAAACCATCGCGCGTTTCCCAGTGTCTGACTAAGTAGTCACTGAGTGGGCTCTGCTGATCTGTAGCGTGGCTTTGGTAAACAAAAGCCGCCGCCACCGATGAATTCAGGCAGAAAAGTGTCGTCAACAGTAGAGAGAGGGAGTACTTCATAAGTCATCTATCATTAAACAGTATAACTTGATGGTATGTTGTCGGAGGATGGGTTGCAATAACTCTAAAGTCGACAATCTAAAAAACCAGTTAATGAGTACAATAGTGAGAGACAATAATTCAAAGGAGCGATAAATGACTAAAGCCTATGCTGCACAATCAGAAAATTCTAAGTTGGCGCCTCACGCTATAGAGCGTCGTGAGTTACGTAGCGATGACGTTGCTATCGACATTACTTATTGTGGTGTTTGTCATACGGACATTCACTATGCGGAAAATGACTGGGGCGGTACCATTTACCCCGTTGTGCCAGGCCATGAGATAATCGGTAAAGTAACGGCTGTAGGAGATAACGTTAAGGGCTTTAGTGTCGGAGACACGGTAGGTGTCGGCTGTATGGTTGATTCGTGTCGAGAGTGCTCTTCCTGCGAAAAAGGGCTGGAACAGTATTGCCTTAATGGAATGGTACCAACCTACAACGGGGAAGATTTACACGATAAGAGCATCACCTATGGTGGTTACTCCGAGAAAATCGTGGTCAGTGACCGTTTTGTGGTGCGGGTATCAGATAAGCTCGATCCGGCAAAAGCAGCACCGTTATTGTGTGCCGGTATCACAACCTATTCACCATTGCGCCACTTTGGTGTGAAAAAAGGGCACAAAGTGGGTGTCATTGGTATGGGTGGTCTGGGGCATATGGGCGTTAAATTTGCCAAAGCTATGGGTGCTGAAGTGACTATTTTCACACGCTCAGAGGGCAAAGTGTCTGAGGCTAAGAAGCAAGGCGCAGATCATGTCGTTATCTCGACCGATGAAAAACAAATGGAAGCGGTAGCAGAGACTTTCGACTTTTTATTGGATACCGTGCCGGTACAGCATGATCTCAATCCGTACATTAACTGTTTGAAAGTTGATGGTACGCATATTTTAGTGGGGCTATTAGAACCGGTTGATCCTGCATTGCAAGCAGGTGCGCTGGTGATGAAACGCCGGGTATTAGCTGGCTCCTTAATTGGTGGTCTTCCTGAAACACAGGAAATGCTCGATTTTTGTGCCGAACACGATATTCACTGCGATGTTGAAATGTTGGATATACAGAATATCAATGACGCCTTTGTGCGGATGAAAAAAGGTGACGTTAAGTATCGTTTCGTCATTGATATGGACTCGTTAAAGCAGTCTTAATGAGTAAATAAATTGACCACGCTTTGTCGGGCGTGGTCTAATTTGCACAGAGAAGAGGTGCGTATACCAGGAACTTTCGAACTTAGGTTGCCAAAGCCGGAATTGAGTCGAAAGAGAGGGGTATTACGCCGAGGTAGTATTGTCACTTGGCGACAATGCTACCGGTTGCAGGGTTTGAACACCCACAACTGTCACCTTCACGGTGGAGAGCTTCTGGTGTTTGCATTTTCCTATTGGCTATTAAGTTTACCTCGCCACGTATTCTGCAAAACCTGAGTTCTCCGAACACTTATGTTGTTATGTTCAGGAGAAAACGGTGTCTTTTACTGTAGCTAAGTTCGGAGGTACGAGCGTTGCGGATTATCCCTCAATGCGGCGCTGTGCCGAAATCGTTCAGAACAATTCCTCTATTCGGCTGGTGGTTGTCAGTGCCTGTGCTGGTGTGACGAATCGGTTGGCGGAAATAGCTGATAAACGAGGCAAACAAACAGAGTCTCTGCGAAATGAAATTTATACTATTCATTCATCTATTCAGCAGAAGCTAAACCGTTCCAGCACCCTGGAAGCTTCGTTGTCTCAATTGCATGATGAACTGGAATACCACTGCCAGAAACCTACCGAAAATTGGGGTGCCTGGCGGGATGAACTACTGAGCTTTGGTGAACGTTGCTCGAGCCTCTTGTTCTCCTGTGTTCTAAATGACCAAGGCACTTTGTCTGATACGCTGGATGCGCGTCAGTTGCTGAAAACCAATAGCGCCTTTGGGCAGGCACAACCGGATGACGTTTCTACTAAATCACACTGTCTTGAGCAGAAGCAAAAGCTCGACTGCGGTTGTGTGTGGGTCACTCAGGGTTTTATTGGCTCCGATGATAAGACACAGACAACGACTTTAGGTCGCGGGGGAAGTGACTATAGCGCAGCCTTGTTAGCAGCCGGCTTTAATGCAACCGACTTAGAGATTTGGACGGACGTTGCGGGCATTTATACAACGGACCCAAGAATTTGCTCCAGCGCCCGCGCTATCGCCGAAATGAGTTTTTCAGAGGCGGCCGAATTAGCGACTTTTGGAGCAAAGATTCTACACCCCTCCAGTCTGGCACCGGCAATAAAAAATGCGATTCGGGTCTTCATTGGCAGCAGCCAGAATGCAGCCGCAGGTGGCACTTATATTTCAGCTAACCCCACAACCCGGCCTGACGTAAGAGCTGTAGCGCTGCGTCGGAATCAGACTTTAGTTACCGTTCATAGTCTTAGTATGCTGCATGCCAGCGGCTTTTTGGCACGACTGTTTGAAATACTGGCGCGCTATAATGTCAGTGTGGATTTGGTCACAACATCAGAAGTGAGCATTGCGCTGACTTTGGATGAAGGCGGAAGCATCGCAAATGGACAAGCCTTATTACCGGCCGCTGCTTTAGAGGAACTGGAGCAGTTTTGCCGCGTAGAAATTGAAACGGGGTTGTCGCTGGTGGCAATTATTGGAAATGGTATTGGTCGTGATGCTCATATCAGCCAACTCACGTTTAATACCGTGAACGACTACGCTGTGCGCTTGATTTGCCAGGGAGCGAGTGAGCATAATCTTTGCTTTCTCGTAGAAGACAGTGAAGGTGAGAATGTGATTCGAACCTTGCATGATCGGATACTAAGTTAATAATGTGTAAATAACTGTCTATTTATTGTAAAAATAAACTACAGTTAAAGAGACTCTGGCAACCAAATTCAGGTGATTATTATGAAACAATTAACATCGAAAACTCTGGCAATAACTTCAGCCTTATCTGTAGCCTCAGCAATGAGCATGGGAGCCGCACAGGCTAACCCGTTCGAAGCAACTGAACTATCGTCTGGTTATGAAGTTTCTCAGCCACAGGAAATGAAGTGCGGTGAAGGCAAGTGTGGCGAAGACAAAGAAAAGTCTAAAGAAGAAATGAAAGAGAAAAAAGAAAAGGCGAAAGAAGGCAAGTGTGGTGAAGGTAAGTGCGGCGAGGACAAGAAGAAAGAACGAGCCGAGAAAAAAGATGAAAAATCTGAAGAAGGCAAATGTGGCGAAGGTAAGTGCGGAGCCTAATCGCTTAATCTTACTTTCGTTCTGACAACGAAACTGACTATAATGCTCGCTTTCTATTTGAGCAGATTGAAGGCGAGCATTTTTAATGGATTTCTTACAGTCGATCATCCTGGGCATTATCCAGGGAATAACCGAATTTCTTCCAATATCCAGCTCTGCTCACTTAATTTTAATGCCGATACTTACCGGCTGGGACGATCAGGGCGTAGGCTTTGATCTTGCGGTTCACGTCGGTACCTTGCTTGCTGTTATTCTGTATTTTCGCAAAGACGTCAGTGAACTTTTTATTGACGGACTGCGATCTATTGCTGCTCGCCAGCATGTCGGTCAGAGCCGCTTAGGCTGGGCGGTTGTTGTCGGAACCATACCGGCCTGTATTGCCGGAATTCTGCTACTTGATTATATCGACACGACACTGAGAGCTGTGGGAGTTATCATTACCACCACGGTTGTCTTCGCTGTACTATTAGCCGTTGCCGATCGCTTTGCCCGGGGAAGCCGAACCTTGCAGGATATCGGCTTTAAAGATGCGATTATTGTTGGGCTTGCTCAAGCGGTAGCACTTATTCCTGGCACTTCACGTTCTGGCGCAACCATAACCGCTGGGTTGTTTTTGGGGTTAAGTCGGGAATCGGCCTCGAAGTTTTCATTTTTTATGGCCATTCCCATTACTGCGGCGGCTGCTTTGGTAAAGTTATTAACCATAGCCTCAGAGTCTATTGCCGTTGATTGGTTAGGCTTTCTGGTTGGTGGCATCGTATCGTTTCTAACGGCTATTACGGCTATTCATTTCTTTCTTAAGTGGCTTAATGCGTACGGTATGTGGCCTTATGTTATCTACCGTTTAGTCTTAGCGGTTGTCTTGTACTTACTATTCTTCTGAGTTGTTACTTTATGTACGAAAAAATAAAAAAGCAGTTATTTCATCTTAAAAGTAACAAAATATTTGAAGCGCTGGTGGTTGCCGTCATCATTATTTCGGCATTAGAAATTGGCGCAAAAACATACGAGTTACCAGCCTTTGCTAACAGTCTGACCTTCGGTCTGGACCTTTTTATTACGCTGTTTTTCTTAATTGAAATAACCATTCGCTTTATTGCTGAAGACCATAAAAAGCACTTTTTCAAAGACGCCTGGAATGTGTTTGATACCCTGGTCGTGCTGGTCAGTCTAATACCCATTAATGACTCGGAACTGGCTTTGCTGGCGCGCTTAGTAAGGATCTTCCGGGTACTTCGAATGATATCCATCATTCCGGAGCTAAGAACCTTAATAAACTCTTTGTTTAAAGCGCTTCCGCAGATGGGCTATGTTGTCCTGCTGATGTTTATTATCTTCTATATTTATGCCGCAGTAGGCAGTTATTTGTTTGCTGACATCAATCCGTTTTTATGGGACAACATTGCAACTTCAATGTTGACGCTGTTCCGGGTGATGACCTTTGAGGATTGGACCGATATTCAGTACGAAACCATGGAGGTTTATGGTTGGAGCTGGATTTACTACATGACCTTTATTTTCCTGACCGCTTTTGCGTTTTTAAATATGGTTATCGGTATTGTGATTAATGTTATGGATAAAGAAGGGCGTAAGGTTGAGCTTGGTCAGGAACAGGCGGAGCAGGGCAGTGTTGAGCAGGAACCGTCAATAACCGATCTGCAGCAGGAAATTAGGGAATTAAAACAACTGATAGTGGCTCAGCAAGATGCCGAAAGAAAGTAAAAGCCTATACAGCGCAAAGCTTCTTATTAACGAGATTCCCGTTACGGTTAAGAGTAAGCGGATCAAGAATATGTACTTAAGAGTGCGCGCACCTTCAGGCGATGTTGAAGTCTCAGCGCCTAAGCAGTGTTCTCTAAATGAAATTGAAAGCTGGTTGTTCGAGCGTCATGACTGGTTGATAAAACAAAGAAAAAGAATTGCCATGCAGCCAGTTCAGCCCGAGCTTCAGTTTACTTCAGGTGAAGAGCATCGGCTCTGGGGCAAGAACCATATACTGGATGTTGTGGTTAAAACACGTGGAACTTCGGTTAGGTTCATGGATGATCAGCTACAGCTGGTTTCGCTGCCACATTACAATGCGGTTCAGCGTAAACAGATTTTGGACCGCTGGTATCGAGAGCAAATTACCCGGGAAGTCAAAGCTTTACTGGATATTTGGCAACCGCGAATGAAAGCGTACAGTAGCAGTTTCGGCATCAGGGTAATGAAAACTCGTTGGGGTAGCTGCAATATACGCAGCAAAAAGATATGGCTGAACCTGGAGCTGGTTAAAAAGCCGGTTGAATGCCTTGAGTACGTGGTGGTTCATGAACTAACGCACCTGTTTGAGCGTTATCACAACGCGCGTTTCTACGCTCTAATGGATGAATTCCTCCCTGACTGGCGTGAGCGAAAAAAACTGACCAATCAGTTTACCTGAGCTCTTCTCCTCATTGATTTTGTACTATCAACCTGAACACAGATAAGCCACTTTGAAGAAACCTGTTAAGATCATTTGTAACGAATGCAAAACATAAGCAGCAGAGCCTAGGCAGAAAGTCGAATTGTTTTGTCGGTATTTCATAATCAAAATAGTAATGAACCATTGCAGGTTCTCAACCCGTATTCTGGGTAGCAGGATGGGGTTAAACCCTTTGTCGACTTTATTGAACAGCAAGGAGAGTAGTGAGTGCAATATTTACATACCATGGTGCGAGTTCACAATTTAGAGCAGTCTTTAAATTTCTACTGTGACTTACTGGGACTGCAGGAAGTTAAGCGCAAAGAGGTTGAAAAAGGCCGGTTTACTCTGGTGTTTTTAGCCGCCCCGGATGATGTTGAGCGAGCTAAAAATGAACAAGCGCCGATGATGGAGTTGACCTATAACTGGGATCCAGAAACTTATAGTGGCGGCCGTAATTTTGGTCATTTAGCGTTTCGAGTCGAAAATATCTATGAGTTGTGCCAAAAGCTCATGGACAACGGTGTCATTATCAACCGTCCTCCGAAGGACGGGCACATGGCCTTTGTTCGTTCACCGGACAATATCTCTATCGAGCTGCTGCAAAAGGGTGATAACTTGCCGCCACAGGAGCCCTGGGCTTCTATGGAAAATACGGGCGAATGGTAATTCCGGGGCAAATCCTCTATAATCTGCGCCACAAAATTACATAAGTAAGTGAATAGATTTTTACTTTGGTCCAATAAATAGGAATGACTATGTCGACTGATAAAGCAAAGATTATTTATACTGAAACGGACGAGGCGCCGCGTTTGGCAACCTATTCGTTTTTGCCTTTTATTGCAGCATTTACTAAGGCAGCCGGTGTTTCAGTTGAAACTCGCGATATTTCTTTAGCTGGTCGTATTATTTCGCAGTTTCCGGAGTACCTGACCGAAGAACAACGTCAGTCAGATGCTTTAGCTGAACTGGGCGAAATGGCGAAAACAGCAGAAGCTAACATTATTAAGCTGCCAAACATCAGCGCGTCTATTCCGCAGATGACAGCTTGCATCAAAGAATTGCAAGAACAGGGTTATAAACTGCCTGACTTTCCGTTTGACCCGCAAAGCGATGAAGAAAAAGATGTTCGTTCACGTTATGACAAAGTGAAAGGCAGTGCGGTTAATCCGGTATTACGTGAGGGTAACTCTGATCGTCGCGCCCCAAGCGCGGTAAAAAATTATGCTAAGAAGCACCCGCACCGTATGGGCGAATGGTCTAAAGACTCTAAGTCACACGTTGCGCACATGAATGAAGGCGACTTCTACAGCAGTGAAAAGTCAGTGACTTCTGCTAGCGAAGATACTTTCAAAATTGTTTTTGAAAACAATGGCGAGCAAAAAGTACTGAAAGAATCCGTACCGGTACTGGCTGGCGAAGTGGTTGATGCAGCGACGATGAGCAAAAAGCAACTGCAGGCATTCTTTGAGAAAGAAACGGCAGCGGCTAAAGAGCAAGGCGTGTTGTTGTCACTGCACTTAAAAGCCACCATGATGAAAGTTTCTGATCCAATTATGTTTGGTCATGCGGTACGTGTTTTCTATAAAGATGTTTTAGAAAAGCACGCCGATGTCATGGAAGAGATTGAGTTTGATGCAAGCAACGGTATCGGCGACTTATACAGTAAGCTGGACAAACTGACTGCAGAGCAACGCGATGCTATTGAAGCAGACATGAACGCGGTTTATGCAAAACAGCCGGAACTGGCTATGGTTAACTCTCATAAAGGTATCACTAACCTGCACGTTCCAAGTGATATCATTATCGACGCATCTATGCCGGCGATGATCCGCGATTCTGGTAAAATGTGGGATACAAATGATAGCCAGAAAGACGCGAAGGCAATGATCCCTGATCGCAGCTACGCGGGTGTTTATCAGGAAACCATTAATTTCTGCAGAGAAAACGGTGCCTTTGATCCATCCACTATGGGGACAGTACCTAACGTGGGTCTAATGGCGCAGAAAGCAGAAGAATACGGTTCGCACGATAAGACCTTTGAGATTCCGTCAAATGGCGTTGTGAAAGTATTAAACAAAGCTGGTGATGTTGTTTTTGAACACAACGTAGAGGAAGGTGACATCTGGCGCATGTGTCAGGTAAAAGACGCACCTATCCGTGACTGGGTTAAGCTGGCGGTTAACCGTTCACGTTTAAGCGATATGCCAGCGGTATTCTGGCTCGACAGTAACCGTGCCCACGATGCTCAGTTGATTAAGAAAGTTGAAGAGTATTTAAAAGAGCACGACACCGATGGTCTGGACATTCAGATCATGGCGCCGGTTGAAGCGACGCGTCATACATTACAACGTGTGAAAGAAGGCAAGGACACCATTTCTGTTACTGGTAACGTATTGCGTGACTACCTGACTGACTTGTTCCCAATTCTGGAGCTGGGCACGTCAGCGAAAATGCTGTCTATTGTGCCTCTAATGAACGGTGGCGGTCTATTTGAAACAGGTGCTGGCGGTTCAGCGCCTAAGCACGTTCAGCAGTTTGTTGAAGAAAACCACTTACGTTGGGATTCTTTAGGTGAGTTTCTTGCGTTGGCAGCCTCTCTTGAGCATTTAAGTCGCACTTTTGATAACAAACGTGCTCAAGTGCTGGCAGACAGCCTGGATGTTGCAACGGCTAAGTTCCTGGAAGAGAACAAATCACCGTCACGTAAAGTAGGTGAAATTGATAACCGTGGCTCACATTTCTACCTAGCAATGTACTGGGCAGAAGCGCTGGCTAACCAGAACGACGATGCTGAACTGAAAGAGCGTTTCAGCAAGCTGTCTGAAAAACTGTCTGGTAACGAGCAGGCGATTATCGACGAGCTGAACAAAGTCCAGGGCGTTAAAGTGGACATTGGCGGTTACTACCAGCCAAACACAGATAAGGTATCAGCAGCAATGCGTCCTTGTTCTATGTTGAATGAAACGCTTGCCAGCTTATAATTTACATAGTGTAAATAAAGCTATAAATGTAAGAAGCAGGCCTCGGCCTGCTTTTTTTATATCGACAAATTGTACCCAACCTATTTGGAGTCAAGATTTTGGCCAGTAGCAACTATCTTATTAACTTATACGAACGCTGCCTGAAACTGCCTTTTGGACGTAAGATTTTTTCGACAATGTTTGCCCGAAAAGCGCCTTACTTTAAAACGATTAAGCCGCTCATTACTGAACTAAAGCCGAACTTCTGTCAGCTGACGTTTAAAAAACGAAAGGCAGTTCAGAACCATATTGGCACTGTGCACGCCATTGCTGTATGCAACGGCATGGAAATGGCGATGGGCGCATTAGCCGAAGCGTCAATTCCTAAGCACCTGCGTTGGCTTCCGAAAGGTATGAATGTGCAGTATCTGGCGAAAACGGACAGCGATGTGACGATAGAAGCCAGTGCTTCAGAGTCCACCTGGCAACCAGGTGATCAGCCAATATCCGTAGAAGCAAAACGCAGCGACGGCACCGTTGTAGCCGCCGGACACATTACAATTTATGTTTCAGAAAAGCCTAGTCGATAAGATGAAAAGATTGCTGCCTGCCGTTTAAGTAGCTAACACCTTCACCATCAAAAAATGCGTCTTCTTCCAGCATGATGGTGATGGCTTTTTCTTCAAAAGTCGTTTTGTTATTAAGCTCGATAGAATAAGCCGTATTGGAAAACAGAGGGTATTCGCCACCGCCTGGTATAGCGTGCTGCTTATCCCACATACCAATGGTTGGCCCTGAGCCATGTCCGTAATAGCCAATAGGATGAGTATAAATCATGGGCTCCAGGTCTTTGTCTCTAGCCTCTTCTAAAGCTGCTAACAAAATATCATTGCCTGAACGTGTTTCTTTAAATTGCTTTATTAAAATATCCTGTAGCTGGTTGGCATTGGTTAGTGCTTGTTTTAGATGATCAGGCGCGTCGGATTCACCTTCCTTTAAAACGTAGGCATGTTGCTGAGTATCGGTATTTAAACGCAGGTAGGTAATGCCAAAGTCCACATGCAATAAGTCGCCGGGTTGTATGGTGAGCCCAGTTGAACGAGGATGTCCGGGTTGAGGGTCATCAATACGCTGTAGACTCACAGAAGGGTGAAACCACACCGGCAGGTTTTCTTCCGCCGCCCGTTCGCGGAACCACCACTGGAGATCTTCGGTAGTAGTTTTGCCAACTGAAACAACCTTGCTGGAGAATCCCTCCGCTATAATTTGATGAGCTAACTTAACTGCATTGCGATAATAGGGAACTTCTGCATCAATTCTCTTTTCAAGCCAGGACACGGCAAGCGGTTCGGCACTGACAATTTTATCTTTTAGGTTATCGGGCAAAGCTGCCATAAAAAGTGCTTTATCTGTTGCTGTAATCCCGTCCGCCTGAGCGAAGTCTTTCGACTGATCAATCGCAATAGAACCAGGATTACGCTCGGTAATAACTTCCGTCAGACGTTGCCATTGATTAGGTTGTTGCTCTGGGTTCCAGGCACTTTTAAACACCTCGCCAACGTTATAACGAGCTATTGCTAAGGTTTCCAGATTCTCACCATTGTCGGGGTTATGTATAACTAAGATGGTTCTCCGTCTTGCAGATAACCAGTCGCTGGGCAGAAGGGTTTTAAGAATTGGATCTTCGTTGTACTCGCGACTTATTAATACCCACATATCAATGTCATTTTGTTGCATTAACTCAGGGAGTAGTTGCTGTACTCGCTGTTGAAGAAGCTCATCAACAACTTCTGCACGTTGTTTAAGAGGTAGGGGGCTGATACTTTCTGCAAGCACGTTAGCGGAAAAGAGCGTGCTGCACGTTAGGCTGACCAGGAGAATGATTTGTTTTAGCATAAGTGCTACCGATATTAAAAAAGGGACCCGAAGGTCCCTTTCTAGCAGTTTTTCACAAAGAAGTGAATTATGGTTTTCCGACAGGCTCGTTAGCATCAATAACGGCACCGGGGTGCTCGTCTTCACCATCGTCCGGAGCCAGTTTCTCCCATTTACGAGTAAACAGAGCCAGCACGAACACAACCGCACCAACGCTGACACCAAATAAGAAAATGGTCCAGTAAAGCTCAGGCATTGCCTGTGGGTCGTCAGGGTTAAGGCCTCCCGCTATTCGGCCTGCAACGACGTTACCGATTGAATAGGTCAATACGAAGATACCCATCATTTGACCTGCCATACGTTTCGGAGACAGTTTACTCACCGCGCTCAGTGCAACCGGGCTTAGGCACAGCTCACCTACAGTATGGATAAAGTAAACCGCGACTAACCAGTATGGAGCGACTTTCATGCCACTTGCCGCTGCTTGCGACGCAAAGAACATGACAATGAAGCCTGTTGCCATAATGATTAGGCCAATCGCACTCTTAAATCCATAAGATGGGTTAATCATGCGTTTGCTTAGGTTTATCCAAAGCGCTGCGAAGAAGGGCGACAAAGCGACCAGGAAGAACGAGTTCAGTGACTGAAACCAGGTAGTTGGAATTTCAAAGTCGCCGACCATGCGATCGGTTAAGTCACGAGCAAATAAGTTGAACGAAGAACCCGCTTGTTCAAAACCTGCCCAGAACATAGTCGAAGCAATACAGACTAAGAATAATGCACCCAGCCGCTTCATTTCATCCCGGGTTAGCTTACCGAAAATGAAAACCGATAGGTAAAATAGGAAAAAGATAGCGGTGAATATAATAGAAACGCTTTCAGCAGCAGCGACTGGATTAATGCTGACATAGTTGTTTAGCGCCAGGAATGTGTAGACAGCCAAACTCGCCAGTAAAAACCAAATGATTCCCCAACTGCGTTTTGCTGCTTTCGGGCCTAGAGGTTTTGGTGGTTTCTCACCAACGCCTTTCAGTTTAGGTAACGTCAGCTTGTACTGAATAAGGCCAAGTGCCATACCAACAGCCGCTGCGCCGAAGCCCCAATGGTAACCAGCATTCTCCATCAGGTAACCGGTAACGATGTAACCGATGATAGAACCAATGTTGATACCCATATAGTAAAGAGTATAACCACCGTCGCGACGGTCGTCGTCAGAACTATATAGCTGGCCAACCATGGCGGTGATGTTTGGCTTTAATAAACCGGTACCCAGTACCACCAAAATCATACCAATAAAGAAGCCAGCCTTACTTGGTATGGCCAAGACTATGTGGCCAAGCATAATAATGATGCCGCCGTACCAGGTAGCGCGCTGTCCACCTAGTAACCTATCAGCAATCCAACCGCCAGGCAGGCCCATAAAATAAACGGCCCCGGTATACAAACCGTAAATGGCTGTTGCTGAGGCAACGGTGAATGCTATGCCGCCTTCTTGTAAGCTGGCCGTCATAAAAAGAACCAGCAATGCGCGCATACCGTAGTAACTCATGCGCTCCCACATTTCGGTAAAGAACAGGGTTTGTAAGCCCCCAGGCTGTCCGAAAAAGCTTGCGTCTTTGTCGACTATTTTTGTTGGATCCATTCTTATTATCCGTTTTTGTTATTGAAACTTCGGTCCGGTTCGACTTTGGTCTAAGCCGAAAAAAGTGGCCTTACTTTACTAGCGACGGCTGAGAAATAAAACCGAAAACGACGAAATACTCAGTTTTCGGGGTGTTTATCTCCCGGAATACTCTTGCGCAGCGCCACTGGCTCTGGCTTTTTGCGGTTCGCTCTTATTCTTAGATTGAGCATTTCAACCGCAAGAGAAAATGCCATAGCGAAATAAACATAGCCTTTGGGAACGTGAAATCCGAATCCTTCGCCGACTAAGGTCATCCCTATTAATATTAGAAAACTGAGAGCCAACATTTTGATGGTGGGGTGTTTATCGACAAAATCACTAACCGATTTGGCGGCTACTAACATAACGCCGACGGAAATAACCACTGCAATGACCATAACGCTTAACTGCTCGGCGAGGCCAACAGCGGTAATGACTGAATCAAGAGAGAACACAACATCCAAAATGGCTATTTGCACAAGAATAGAAATAAAAGACGCGGCAACCGGTGATTTTTCAGATTGAGAGTCGCCTTCCAGCGCGTGGTGAATTTCTAATGTGCTTTTGCCCAGAAGGAATAGGCCGCCTAAAAGCAAAATTAAATCGCGACCTGAAATCTCTTCTGCAAAGAGACTGAATAGCGGGTCGGTGAGGGTCATTACCCAGGTTAAAGAAAAAAGCAGGAGTAACCGGGTTCCCATAGCAAGGCCTAAACCTATGGTGCGAGCTTTATCCCTTTGATGCTCAGGTAGACGCCCAACCAGAATGGAAATAAAGATGATGTTATCAATGCCCAGTACAATTTCTAAAGCGGTTAAGGTTGCTAAGGCAATCCAGGCCTCTGGCATGGCTATCCATTCAAACATACTGACCTCTTAATTCGTTTTAAAACAATGACGTTATATTGAAAGGTATTAGTGATAAACACAATCTAATTCAGATTGTCGACAATTTGAGTTAGCCTGCCTTGCAAATACGAGTATTTTAATGGAAAATAACGCAATCAAAAATTACTGTCGACAATTAATGCAAATAGTCAGTCCTTTAGAGCGTTCAGCCATTACGTCTTCAGACAGAGTTTTGTTTGAAATACAACGGGCTATTGTTGAAGGTGATATTGCTGCGGGTTGTAAAATTAGCGAGCCGGAACTCGCTAAACGTTTTAATGTAAGTCGTGCGCCATTGCGTGAAGCCTTAGCACGACTTGAGCGTTGTCATCTTATTGAACGAATACCGAACGCTGGTGCCAGAGTGGTTACCCTGTCTCCGGAAGGATTAATTTCGTTATATCAAATTCGGGAAGAGCTGGAAGGGTTAGCTTGCCGCTTAGCGGCGGAGCAAATGCCGGAGAGCGAAATAGACGAGTTACGCCAACTGTTAGACAAACATCTCGAAACTCAAAGAGTGCGCGAAGGCGAGAGTTATTACCAGGAAGCAGGCGATCTGGACTTTCATTATCGCATTATCCTCGGCAGTAAAAACCAGTATTTAATCAATATGCTCTGTGACGAGCTGTATTACCTTGTCCGTATGTATCGAGTACAGATGGGAATGAACGGCCCGCGAGTCTCACGCGCTTTCGATGAACACAAAGCTATTATTAATGCCATCGCGAATCGCGATGGTGAATTGGCCGACTTATTAATGCGCCGCCATATTGGCGCGTCTCGTAAAAACATTGAATTACGGTTACAAACAGAAAAGGAAACCTCATGACTCAAATGACAAGTCCAGGCGCTAAATTGCGTCAAGCCATTGCCAGCGAAAATCCATTACAGATTGTGGGCACCATTAACGCATACACTGCAATGATGGCAGAGAAGGTTGGTCACAAAGCGCTTTACCTGTCTGGTGCCGGTGTGGCGAATGCGTCTTTTGGTTTACCTGATTTGGGTATGACGTCGTTAAATGATGTTTGTGAAGACATTCGTCGCATAACAGCAGCAACCGACTTGCCGCTGCTGGTTGATGCAGACACCGGCTGGGGCGGAGCGTTTAATATAGCCCGTACCGTTCAGGAAATGACACGTGCCGGCGCGGCTGGAATGCACATTGAAGATCAGGTTGCTCAGAAACGCTGTGGACACCGTCCTAATAAAGAGATTGTGACTCAGGAAGAAATGGTTGACCGCGTTAAAGCCGCGGTTGATGCACGTATTGATGACCAGTTTTTGATTATGGCGCGTACCGATGCGCTGCAGCAACAAGGTTTGGAAGCGGCTATTGAACGTGCCCAGGCTTGTGTTGACGCTGGTGCTGATGCCATTTTCGCTGAAGCCGTTCACACGCTTGACCAATACAAAGCGTTCTCCGAAGCTTTAGATGTACCGGTTTTAGCAAATATTACTGAATTTGGCGCAACGCCATTATTTAATAAACAGGAATTGGCCGATGTCGGGGTGGAAATTGTTCTTTACCCGTTAAGCGCATTCCGTGCAATGAACAAAGCGGCATTGAACGTCTACAATAGTATTTTAGAGAACGGTGATCAGAAAGCCGTTGTAGATGATATGCAGACTCGTGCAGAGTTGTATGACTTTTTGAATTATCACGACTTTGAAGAAAAACTCGACCAGTTATTTAAAAAATAAATTCGAAGATAAAGGGAACAATATTATGGCAGAGAAGAAACTAAGTGGCGCAGGTTTGCGCGGACAGTCAGCCGGCGAAACGGCATTATGTACGGTTGGTAAAAGTGGCTCAGGTTTAACCTACCGTGGCTATGACATTTCTGAACTGGCAGAAAAAGTCAGTTTTGAAGAAGTGGCTTACCTTTTAGCGAAAGGTGAGCTGCCGAATAAGCAACAGCTAACAGACTACAAAAAGCGCTTGAAGTCACTGCGTACCTTACCTCAGGAAGTCAAAGACGTACTTGAGCGTATTCCAAAATCAGCGCACCCAATGGACGTTATGCGTACCGGTTGTTCAATGCTGGGTAACCTGGAAACGGAAGAGAGCTTTGATGAAGCTGATGACCATATTGAACGTCTGTTGGCGACCTTTCCGGGTATGGTGTTGTACTGGTACCGCTTTACTCATGACGGTGTCCGTATTGATACCGACTCGGAAGAAGAGTCTATTGGTGCGCACTTCCTGCGTTTATTGCACGACGAATCGCCTTCGGAGCTGCACGCAGCAGTAATGAACACGTCGTTAATTCTGTATGCTGAGCATGAGTTCAACGCATCAACCTTTACGGCTCGCGTTTGCGCTTCAACACTGTCAGACATTCACTCTTGTGTAACCGGCGCCATTGGCTCATTACGCGGCCCACTTCATGGTGGTGCAAACGAAGCGGCAATGGAGCTGATTGAAGGCATGAAAGATGCTGATGACGCTGAACAGAAGCTGAAAGGCATGCTGGAACGTAAAGAAAAAATCATGGGCTTTGGTCACGCCATTTACCGTGATTTTGATCCACGTAACGATGTCATTAAAGCCTGGTCTAAAAAGCTGTCTGAAGAAGTGGGTGACAGCCGCTTGTACGACGTTTCTGTACGTTGTGAAAAAGTTATGTGGGACGAGAAAAAGCTGTTCCCGAATGCGGATTTCTTCCATGCATCGGCTTATCACTACATGGGTATTCCAACCAAACTGTTTACGCCAATTTTTGTGATGTCGCGTGTTACGGGTTGGACAGCCCACGTAAAAGAGCAGCGCGCAAACAACCGTATTATCCGCCCAAGCGCAGATTATACGGGCCCAGAACCGCGTAAAGTTCCAGCTTTAGAAGAGCGTTAATCGGCTCTCTAACTGATAAATAGTACAGGAGCAGTTATCGACTGCTCCTTTTTTCGTTTAACCATGACGATAAGTGGTAACTCATGACTTCATACCGTAAAAAACTCGCTGGTACCACGCTCGAGTACTTTGATACTCAAGCCGCGGTCGATGCGATTGAACCGGGTGCCTATGCGCGCCTGCCTTATACTTCCCGTGTATTAGCTGAAAACTTAGTTCGTCGTTGTCCTCAGGACATTCTGACACAATCGCTTGAACAGTTGATTTACCGTAAAAAAGAACACGACTTTCCCTGGTTTCCGGCTCGCGTGGTCTGCCATGACATTCTGGGGCAGACTGCTTTGGTTGATTTGGCTGGTTTGCGTGACGCTATTGCAGAAAAAGGTGGTGACCCCGCCAAAGTAAATCCTGTGGTGCCAACTCAGTTGATTGTTGACCACTCACTAGCCGTTGAGCACGCCGGTTTTGATAAAGACGCTTTCGAGAAGAACCGGGCTATTGAGGACCGTCGTAACGACGACCGCTTTCACTTTATTAACTGGACCAAAACCGCGTTTAAAAACGTGGATGTGATTCCTCCCGGCAACGGCATTATGCACCAGATAAACCTGGAGAAAATGTCTCCGGTAGTTCAGGTACGCGACAATGTCGCTTTTGTTGATACCTGTGTGGGTACTGACAGTCATACGCCAATGGTTGATGCCTTAGGTGTTATCTCTGTGGGCGTCGGTGGCCTGGAAGCGGAAAGCGTTATGCTGGGACGTGCATCTTACATGCGCTTGCCTGATATTGTAGGCGTTGAGCTTAGCGGTAAGCTGCAACCGGGCATTACCAGTACCGATTTAGTGTTGGAAATGACCGAGTTCTTGCGTAAAGAGCGTGTTGTTGGGGCGTATCTGGAATTTTATGGTGAAGGTGCAGAAGCCCTAACGGTAGGCGACCGTGCAACCATTTCAAATATGACACCGGAATACGGCGCGACTGCAGCCATGTTCTATATTGATGATCAAACCATTGACTACCTGAAACTGACCGGTCGTGATGACGATCAGGTTGAGTTGGTAGAGCATTTTGCCAAGGAAACTGGATTGTGGGCTGACAGCCTCAAGTCAGCCGAATATGGGCGGGTGCTTAAGTTCGATTTATCGAAAGTTAAACGTAATTTGGCCGGACCGTCTAACCCGCACTCGCTGTTACCGGCATCAGAGTTATCTGAGCGTGGTGTAGCTAAGCACATTGAGAACCCGGAAGAAGGCAAAATGCCGGACGGTGCGGTGATTATTGCAGCTATTACCAGCTGTACCAATACCAGTAACCCGCGCAATATGATTGCTGCTGGCCTCATTGCCCGTAACGCGAACAAGCTGGGTTTAACCCGTAAGCCGTGGGTTAAGTCATCGCTGGCACCGGGATCTAAAACGGTCAAAATGTATCTGGAAGAAGCTGAGTTGTTACCGGAACTGGAGGGCTTAGGTTTCGGTGTTGTGGCGTTTGCCTGTACCACTTGTAATGGCATGAGTGGTTCGTTAGACCCGAAAATACAGCAGGAGATCATTGATCGTGACTTGTTCTCCACGGCGGTACTGTCCGGTAACCGTAATTTTGACGGGCGTATCCACCCGCATGCAAAGCAGGCGTTCCTGGCTTCTCCACCATTGGTTGTGGCTTATGCTATAGCGGGGACCATTCGCTTTGATATTGAGAAAGACGTATTGGGCATTGACCCGGACGGTAATCCGGTAACGCTGAAAGATATATGGCCAAGCGACGAAGAGATTGATGCCATTGTAAAACAGAGCGTTAAACCTGAGCAATTCCGTAAGGTGTATGACCCAATGTTTGACCTGTCGGTGGATTACGGTGAGAAGAACAATCCGCTGTACGACTGGCGTCCACAAACCACCTATATTCGCCGCCCGCCATACTGGGAAGGCGCATTAGCTGCGGAACGCACCATGAAGGGAATGCGTCCGTTGGCGGTGCTGGGTGACAATATCACCACTGACCATTTGTCACCGTCAAATGCCATTATGGCTGACAGTGCCGCGGGTGAATATCTGGCGAAAATGGGCGTGCCGGAAGAGGACTTTAACTCTTACGCAACGCACCGTGGTGATCATTTAACTGCGCAACGCGCAACCTTTGCCAACCCGAAGCTGTTTAATGAAATGGTGAAAGGCGAAGACGGCAAAGCGATTCAGGGCTCGCTGGCACGTATTGAACCTGAAGGTAAAACCGTGCGCATGTGGGAAGCCATTGAACACTATATGGAGAACAAACAGCCGCTGATTATTGTGGCCGGCGCCGACTATGGTCAGGGCTCGTCACGCGACTGGGCCGCAAAAGGTGTGCGTTTAGCGGGTGTTGAAGTGATTGTTGCCGAAGGATTTGAGCGCATTCATCGTACTAACTTGATTGGTATGGGCGTATTGCCGCTGCAATTCGAAGAGGGCACAACTCGTAAGACGCTGAGTATTGATGGTACTGAAACCTTTGATGTGGAAGGTACGCCTGAGGCCGGGTCTAAGCTAACGCTGGTGATTCATCGTGCCAATGGTGACAGTGAAGAAGTACCGGTACAGTGTCGTTTAGACACCAAAGAAGAAGTATCAATTTATGAAGCTGGTGGTGTATTACAACGTTTTGCTCAGGACTTTTTAGAAGCAGAAGCAAGCTAAGGGGTTCTAAAACGATGCATAAACCACAAATTAAAATTCCCGCCACTTATATGCGTGGCGGGACCTCGAAAGGGGTCTTCTTTCGCCTGCAGGACTTACCCGAGCCGGCTCAACAGCCGGGCGCTGTGCGTGACGCTATATTGATGCGTGTCATCGGCAGTCCGGATCCTTATGCTAAGCACACAGATGGTATGGGTGGCGCAACGTCAAGTACCAGCAAAACGGTTATCGTCTCTAAAAGCGAGCAACCCGGGCATGACGTAGACTATCTGTTCGGGCAGGTCTCTATTGATAAACCGTTTGTTGACTGGAGCGGGAACTGTGGGAACTTATCCTCAGCCGTAGGACCTTTTGCGATTGCGAATGGCTTAGTTGATGCCGATAAAATTCCTGAGAATGGTGTCTGCGAAGTCCGTATCTGGCAGGCCAATATTGGTAAAACCATTGTCAATAAAGTGCCTATGGTTAATGGTGAAGTGCAGGAGACCGGCGACTTTATTCTGGATGGCGTCACTTTCCCTGCGGCTGAAGTGGCGGTGGAGTTTATGGACCCGTCTGCCGACGGCGACTCCATGTTTCCGACCGGTAATTTAATCGATGATTTAGAGGTTCCGGGTATTGGCATACTGAAGGCCACGATGATTAACGCGGGTATCCCGACCATTTTCCTCAATGCGGAAGAGATTGGTTACGATGGCACCGAGCTGCAGGAAGTCATTAATGGCAGTCCGGAAGCGCTGGATCGCTTTGAAACCATCCGCGCCTATGGTGCGGTGAAGATGGGCTTGATTGGCGATATTGCCGAAGCGGCTAACCGCCAGCATACTCCAAAAGTCGCCTTTGTTGCCGCACCGAAGGATTACACTGCATCCAGTGGTAAGGTGATTAAGGCCGATAACGTTGACTTGTTGGTAAGGGCGATGTCGATGGGCAAATTGCACCACGCCATGATGGGAACCGCTGCTGTTGCTATCGGCACCGCTGCGGCAATTCCAGGTACCACCGTAAACTTAGCTGCAGGCGGTAATGACCGTACTATGGTGAACTTTGGTCACCCATCGGGTACCTTGCAAGTTGGTGCTGAATGCAAGCAAGTTAATGGGCAATGGACGGCCATTAAAGCTATTATGAGTCGCAGTGCCCGAGTGCTAATGGAAGGGCAGGTGCGTATTCCAGAAGTTATTCTGTAAAATGAGAAGTCGCGCAATTAGCGCGACTTTCTTAGTCTGCGTATCCCCAGGGAGTTGGTGGTGTATCTACAGGGGCAGTTAAATCAAAATCGACCCGAAACTCACGACCTTCTCTGATTAACCGATAAGTAAATGTCTCATCGTGAATGTACATCTGCCAGATATTGGTATTAGATTGTGGAACGCCAAGCTCAATAAACAGTTCTTTAGAATAAGCATCAGCTGGGAAAGACTGCGCTGTTGCGTGGCCTTTATCGGTTGTATGTCCACCATACATAGTCAATGGGTCATAGTTACCATCTGGCTTACGATGATCGTGCTTAAGGCTAATACCCGATCCGGTTTGCGTTAAAATCCAGGTTCGCGAGTGGTTATCACCCACATGAAATGGAATTTCAATACGTTGGTCGCCGCATTTGCGCACATGCATAATCAAATCACCCTCAAAACCTTCTGACTTGGGTGTATCAACCGTCACCTCCCCAGCAAAAGCGTTACCACAAAGCTCGTTAACCGCCGAGAAAAACTGCGCTTGAGTTTGTGTAGCCACTCGAGGGGCAGGTTTAATTACCTGATTTTGCTGAACGGCTAAGGCAGTTCCTGCGAGGGTTGTACTCATTAAACCAACAATGAGTAACGTGTTGATGGTTTTTATTTTAGAGCTGTTCATTCAATTATCCTAAATTAGCATCAAATAATTATGAAGTTATACCGAGTACCCTGTCACAACCGTTTCCATTAGTCACTAATTCTTGAGTTGCCTTAATGCAAAGAAATAGCAAAACTTGGTGTAGCGATTCCTCGATTAAGGTAGCCAGATTTTATCCAGCGGCGTTGTTGGCTCGAAATGTTTCGCTATTTGTGCCTGAAAAAGCTCGGCGCAGGCAAGCGCATCGGTTGTTGCATTGTGCGGTGGATAAAAGGGCAGGTTATAGCGGTCACGACTGTCTGCTAGCCGAATCGATTCTGGCTTTTTACCGCGCAGTTTTTGCCATAAAGATAAGGGCTTTCGGTAAAAACGAGCTTCTATTTCCATAGTGTCAATAAGAGGAAATTGAATACTTTCATTGAGACGTTCTTTAAAGGCATCTTGTAAAAAAGGGCGCTCAATACCGTGATAATGTACTACCCACACTTTTCCAGCTACAAGTTCTAATAGTTCATCGATAATAGATTCAAGATCTGGCGCCTGCTCAATATCGCTATGAGTAATCCCATGAATGACAACGGACTGATCGGTTAATGTGCGCCGCGGTTTAACGACCCAGCTTTTTGCCTGGGAGAAAAAGATGCGTTCTGTTGTCATGGGAATTGCGGCTATACTCACAATGCCGTGTTGTTCAGGATCCATACCTGTAGTTTCAAAATCAACGGCGACCATAGGTACTTGGTTTATTGGTGCTTCAGGCGCACTTATACCGTAGTTATAATACTTTTTCAGTGCGTAAGATTGGCTCTGCCTGGACAAACTGTTAAAGCGTTCGGGCCAGTCAATCGTTCTGGGTTTCATCTGGCGTTGCTTTTTTTCGGGGGCTAGATAAAGCATCTTCTATTAAGCTCCTGAGTAACGATAACGCAGATATTTTTGCGCATTACTTAGGATTTGAAAGGCGTCTTTCAAATTCTTACGTTCAAAATCTGATAAGTCTTCCGGGGCAACATTATTATCAGGGATTTCGCCAGCGGCAAGTGCTAAAGCTTGGTGACGAATTCTCACCATTGAAATTAACTCAAGAGCGTCGCGTAAGTCCGGGCCTCGTCCCTGTGGGAGTATTTGTGACTCGATTATGTCTTCCAGCCGTGCAAATGAGTTACGTTGCGATGAACCAATGGCCAAAGCATGAACGCGTATTAAGTCCGCTACAGGACCGGTGCCGCGCCTTTTCGTATTAATGCTGTCTCTATGTTTGCCATCTTTTTCCATGACAAAGTCTTTAAAAAAGCCTAACGGAGGCGTGCGATTCAGAGCGTTACGCGCCATAGAGCCTAAAAATCGTTTATTTCCCTTCGCTTTACTGCGGATAAGGGAGTTGAGCTCGTCGGCGTATTTTTGTTGTCCCCAGACCCCGTCTAAATCGAAGAATATGGACGAATGCAGAAGTTTTTCGGCAGAAGGGTTTTCAATCCAGTCGGTAAAATAGTTCTTCCAGACTTTCAGTGGCTGTCGCCATGAGTCGTTTGTCGCCATAATACCACCGGTGCAATAGGTGTAACCGCAGGCATTCAAGCCGTCGGTAACAAAAGCAGCTAACTCTTTGAAGTAGTTGTCGTGTATTTTGGGGTCAAAGTCGTCATGTAAAACCAGGGCGTTATCCTGATCAGTAACAATGCTTTGTTCATCCCGCGCCATAGAGCCTAAAGCCAGAAAACAGTAGGGCACAGGTGGTGGTCCAAATTTTTCCTCGGCAAGCTCTAAAAGCCGTTGTTTGAATGAGCGCCCAATAGTCGCCATGGCAGAACCTATCATACGTGAATTAGCATCTTCGTTGACCATGCGCACGAAACTGGAAGGAACCCCTTCAGCCAACTCGGTCAATTCTTCAATAGAGTTCTGTTTGAAAATACCGCTAACGATAAACAGAGAACTTTTAGATTCATGCTGTGCGACATCCGATAAAGCGATGACACCGATAATTTGGCCCTTCTTCAACACCGGTAAATGATGAAGGTTGGTTCGCATCATCGTTAGCAGGGCTTCAAATACCCGGCTATTGTATTGAATGAAAGTAAGGTCCTCGCTCATAATGGATGAGACAGGCTGTGTGCTGGAACGGTTAACGGCCAGCACCCGTTTGCGCAGATCTTTATCGGTTATAATACCGACAGGAAGGTGCTGGGACTCATCAACGATAAGTAAAGATGACACTTTTTCATCCGTCATTTTAGACGCGGCGTCATGAATGCTGGCGTTTAAATTAATAGAGACGGGTTCTCGTGTAACGATAGTGTCGACAGTCGCAGTGAGTGATTCATTGCGATTTTCCTGCTCTCTTACTGCTTGGTTTATTCGACGATGCCCTTCAACTTCAACGGCATCTGCAAAACTATCGTATTCGTCAAACAAACGGTTAAATAAGGTGCCCGGAATAAAATAGATTAAGGTATCTTCAAGCGCTTTAACCGGATACCGAACTTTGCCTTTGCGCAATAAGCCAGCCTCACCGAAAAAGCCGCCTTCGCTTAATCGGTTAAATAAATCACCGTTACGATTATACGTTTCTACTGAACCGCTACGAATAACGTACAGGTCGGAGATTGATTGGTTGTATTCAAGCAATTGCACGCCAGCTTTGAAGTAACCAATTTCGATATTCTTAACGAGCTGAACAAGTTCTTCTTCAGGTAGTTCGTTGAAAGGCGGGAAACGACGTAAAAAACTTAGAATTTCAATGTGTTCAGCTTCCATAAGTTTACCCGTTATAGCAAAAAGCGGCGCGAGAGCGCCGCTTTTACATGGTTAAAGAACTGCGTAGCTCGTCTATTTAGCAGGTTTACCAACTCTGGGCTCAGAACGCAAACCCTGAACGACTGCTATGCAAGCGGCCAGTAACACAAGAGTGAACGGCAAGCCTGCCGACACCGCCATTGCCTGCAACGCTACCAGACCGCCACCGAGTATTAGAGCAATTGCAACTAAGCCCTCAAATGTACACCAGAATATACGCTGGGGTACTGGCGCCTCGACTTTACCACCCGCGCTGATGGTATCGATAACCAGTGAGCCTGAGTCTGATGAGGTGATGAAGAACACCATAACCAGAATAATGCCCACAAAAGAGGTGATGCCAGTCCAAGGAAGGCCTTCAAGCATAACAAATAGCTGTAATGAAAGGTCCACGTTGGCGACTTCTTCTGCTCCTGCTACGAACTGTTCAATTGCGGCAGTGCCGAATACGGTCATCCAAAAGACACAAGCCAGCGAGGGAATCAAAAGTACTGAAATTAAGAATTCGCGTACAGTACGGCCTCTTGAAACCCGCGCAATGAACATGCCTACGAAAGGTGACCAAGCAATCCACCAGGCCCAATAGAACGAGGTCCAGCCTTGCGAGTAATTGAGGTCTTCACGACCGACCGGATTAGAAAATGCCGGAAGGTTAACGATGTAATTGTAAAGGTTATCAACAAAGCCTGTCAGAATAGCCACTGTTGGGCCAACGATAATGACAAACAGCATCAGCAGAGCCGCAAGCGACATGTTGATTTGAGAAAGTCGCTGTACACCGGATTCAAGTCCTGCCAGTACTGAAATAAGTGCTATGGCTGTTATGCCAATAACCAGTAATACCTCTGTTGTATCGCCTTCAGCCCAGCCAAATAGGAAGTTAAGCCCGGCTGCGGCTTGAGAAGCGCCCAAACCAAGAGAGGTGGCCAGACCAAATAAGGTCGCTAAAATGGCGATGATGTCGATGATATGTCCTGGCCAACCCCAAACGCGCTCACCCAAAATTGGATAGAAAATTGAGCGTATGGTTAATGGTAACCCTTTATTAAATGAGAACAGTGCCAGACCTAGGGCTAATACGGCGTAAATAGCCCATGGGTGAAGCGCCCAGTGAAAGATGGTGGCTGCCATGCCCAGTTTCATAGCCGCGGCTTGATCGCCACCCGCACCACCAAGAGGAGCCCAGTCGGTACGAATACCGTCGGCATTGGTTTCCGTTCCAGCCAGAGCCGTACTGAAGTGAGTTATCGGTTCAGAGACACCATAGAACATGAGTCCGATACCCATCCCGGCAGCGAATAGCATCGAAAACCAGCCCAGGTAGGAAAAATCAGGGCTGGCTTCTGTACCGCCAAGACGAACATTGCCAAGTGGGGAAAAAATTAAAAACAAACACAAAATGACAAAAATGTTGGCTGCACCAATAAAGAACCAGTCAAGATTACCCGTTAACCAGTTTTTAGTGTTGGTAAATATGGGTTCTGCCTGATTTTGGAACATTAACGTTATGACCACGAACGCAACAATTGCCAGTCCTGAAATAGCAAATACGCGGTTATGGAAATCCAGACCAAAAGGTCCTACTTTCATAACAACATTGTCTTGTCCTACTTGATAGTCGGTGTTTATTGGGTTGACTTCACCGTCAGGAACCATCGGGTCATTGGCTTGACGCTCGCGCTCGAGATCTTTATCTCCGCGGAGCACTTCTTCTTCTTTTTTGCTCATTAGCTCTCCCCTTTATAAAAGTAGGCATTTTTAAGCCTTGAATTTAAACGTTTATTCTAAATTCATTACTAGAGTATAGAGAGCTACGCAGATTTCTCAAAGTTAGATCGGTTTTTTGCTGTGAAAATAAGAGATTAGAAGCATTTTAATTGCTTTAATAGGACACTGACGTGCGCTGTATAGGGGGGCACGTCAGTGTTTAGGGAAAAATATGAGTTAGAAACTGTAACGAACGGTTGCGGCGACAGTATCAATATCCTGATCGATTTCGTCTAAATCGTAGAGTTTATAACCAACCCCTAGTGACAGGTTACTGGTCAGGTGGAAAAAAGCTGAGGCATCGTAACGAATGGCATTTTCGTCATCAATGTCCAGATAGTCCGCTTTTACTGATAACTCGAAAAAGTCGGTAATCATGGACCGAATACCCAGCCCTGCGCCATATCCTGACTCATCAAAGGACTCCGAGCCGATAGCATCCACGGAACCGACCAACTCGAGCTTTTCGTAAGTGACCGTTGCAAAGAAATCGGTCGAATTAGTGATGTTATGATTAAATCCGATACCGGCGTTAAGAGAGTCTAAATCAACATCGCCGAAATCAGATTCGTCACCGACGGAATCAAAATTTGTCAGGACAAAAATAGATTCGTTTAGCGACAGAGACCCTGACACGGCATAACCATCCATTGAGATATCTTCATCGATGGGCGTCTCTATATCTGTTTCGATATAGGATGCCTGGATTTTATCCCAATTAGGAGAATCAGCGAATGCGCTAGTTGAAGTTCCAATCAATGCAATTGCAATTAATGTTTTCTTCATAATACTTCCTTAGTTGTAAGTCTCTCAGCAAGGGTAACCAATTGGTTATCCTTGCACTCAACCTAGTCGCACTAAGGTTAGTCAGCAATGGCTTTTACGAAACCTTTAATCTAAGCGATTAACTAAGGAAACGAGCGCAGCCTCAGCAACTTTTTTAATGTTATTGCGGTCTTCGCTATCACTGACCTCATAAGTCACGGCATGAGCGGCAAATTCGTCAGCTATAAACTGTTTGAATACGCCACTTTCAGGATGATTTCCTGATTGATATTCGAGCTCAACCGAGTCGATCATTTCAGCGATTTCTTCAATCCAGTCGTAAACCCTATGAGGGTTTCTTAAAGGAGCTCCGCTAGGTGACTCGTAGTCTTTCGGCATGGTATAGAAAACATTGCGGTGAGTAGAGTGGAAGTCTATGGCAAATTCTATCTGTCCACCGTTTTCGACAAGCTTTTCGAGGTAGTTGGTCAAGGCCTGGGTTTCCGGTAGCGTTTGGTTGTTCCAGTCACGGTTCATATCTATGCCGGCTGCTGTTAGACGCCAGTTTCCATGATAGACACCGTCGGGGTTCATGTTAGGAACCAGTAATATATTGTATTTTTGGCGAAACTTAACCACGTAAGCTTCGTCGCTGAATAAGATCTCGCCAAAATGGAGTAGAGCTAGAGCTCCGGTAACCTCAGGCGGGTGTTGTCGGCCAATAAGTATTATCCATTTGTCGCTCGACTTCACTTTGTGTTCTAAGGCCGCTAAGTTTCGCCCCTCACTTGAAACCCCCAGAGAAATAACTTCTGATTGTTGCGGCTCTTTAATTAAGCTACTAAGCCACTCAATGTAATGGACGTTATCGATGATCTCCTGCCCGGCAATAAACTCCTTTGTTTTAGCAGATAACGTCAGTTCGAACTGAAGCCAGTTGTCACCTTCAGAAAAGGGAATTGGGTGCCACATGTCGTCACCTTCGCTGCGCTTAGGCTTATAACGTGACACTCCTTCGCTGGCGACCAAAGTGATATCAATGGTTTGACTTTCTTCAGTAAGGTTCTCTATCGCAAAGGCGTACCATGGGCTTGGATTAATTTTTTCCCTTTCTGGCTCTAGGTAGAGACTGTATTGATTGTTATCGGTTTTTTCACAATGGTGCAGCCGACCGACAGCAAAGTTGGTGGTAAAACTAATTTGCTCGAAAGCGCAATCCTCAGGTTCCTTTTCAACATTCTCAGGTTGCTGAAGCGATAACTGGCTAAATAAAGCAGCGCTGGCTAGTGAGAGCATTTATTCTCCAGGTTTAAGGCTGTGTTGTAATATTTTTTTAAGTAGAGTCATTAATATAGTTGACTCTGAGTGTTTTACTCTAGTTCTGTAAATTCCAGTTAAGACGAGAACGTGTTCGCATACAATAGGTAAGTTAAAAAGCTTTTATTACTAACATTTCCTCTTCTATTTTAAATAAATACTGACTATTCGATTACGCCAATCTATTTTTCAAATCTATCTGAGCCCCCTAAAACTGTACGTTTAGTCTATATTAATAGCGCACTAACTGTGTCTAACAAAAAGGGTAATTAATCATGTTTAAGAAAACAGTACCTTTACTTTCTGTTGTTGCGATTGCTATATCGTTTTCGGTGGGATCAGGTGTTGCTAATGCTCAGCAAGATTCATCTTACGAGGTGAATTCTCCAGAGCCTAAGTCGAACGAATTTTGGTGGCCGAATAAGCTCAATTTAGAGCCTTTACGTCAACACAGTCCGGAGTCAGACCCTTACGGCGAAGATTTTGATTATGCCAAAGCTTTTAATCAGCTTGATCTTGAGCAAGTAAAAAAGGACATTGAAGCGCTGATGACCTCGGATCAGGACTGGTGGCCAGCTGACTACGGTCATTATGGTCCTTTCTTTATTCGTATGGCGTGGCACGGAGCGGGAACCTATCGCGTTCAGGACGGCCGTGGTGGAGCAGGTGGCGCTCAGCAGCGCTTTGAACCGTTGAATAGCTGGCCGGATAATGTGAGCCTGGATAAAGCACGTCGCTTGCTATGGCCGGTTAAGCAGAAGTACGGCAAGAATATTTCATGGGCTGACTTAATGGTGCTAACCGGCAATGTGGCGCTTGAGTCGATGGGTTTTGAAACCTTTGGTTTTGCTGGTGGGCGTGAGGATGCCTGGGAACCTGACATTGTTTACTGGGGTCCTGAAAAAGAGTGGTTAGCCGGTGACGAACGTTACTCAGGTGATCGTGAACTTGAAAACCCATTGGCGGCTGTTCAGATGGGTCTGATTTACGTTAATCCAGAGGGACCTAACGGCAAGCCCGATCCTTTGCTGGCCGCGAAAGACATTCGTGATACTTTTGGTCGTATGGCAATGAACGACGAAGAAACAGTCGCTCTGATAGCCGGTGGACACACCTTTGGTAAGGCACATGGTGCGCACAAGCCAGAAGAGTGTTTAGAAGCTGAACCAGCTGCTGCAGGTGTCGAAGAACAAGGTCTTGGCTGGAAAAATAAATGTGGCAAGGGCAACGCTGAAGATACCATCACCAGTGGTTTAGAAGGTGCATGGTCAGTTAATCCGACAGCCTGGACAACTCAGTATCTGGATAACTTGTTTGGTTTTGAGTGGGAACAGACAAAGAGTCCTGCAGGCGCTATTCAGTGGATCCCTGTTGACGGTCAGGCGTCAGAACTGGTTCCTGATGCGCACGTTGAAGGTAAGCGTCACGCTCCTATCATGTTTACGACGGATCTTTCGTTAAAAGAAGACCCGGAGTATCGCAAAATTGCTAAACGCTTTCACGAAGACCCGAAAGAGTTTGAATTGGCGTTCGCAAAAGCCTGGTTCAAACTAACTCACCGTGACATGGGTCCTAAGCAGCGTTACTTAGGTGATATGGCTCCGCAGGAAGATCTTTTGTGGCAGGATCCAATTCCTGAAGTGGACTTTGAGTTGATTAACGATAATGACGTTGACCAGCTTAAAGCTGTTATTCTGGATTCAGGACTTTCTGTACCTCAGCTAGTACGTACTGCCTGGGCATCGGCATCAAGTTTCCGTGGTACCGATATGCGTGGAGGCGCAAACGGTGCTCGTATCGCATTGGAGCCTCAGGTCAACTGGGAAGCGAATAATCCAACTGAGCTCAAGAAGGCATTGAATACGCTGAAAGGCATTCAGGAAGACTTTAACGATGAGCTGTCTGGAGACAAGCAAGTGTCTTTAGCGGACGTTATTGTTCTTGGTGGCGCAGCAGCTATCGAAAAGGCAGCGAAAGACGCCGGTTATGACGTAACCGTTCCTTTTGAACCTGGTCGGACTGACGCCTCTCAGGAAATGACCGACGTTAATTCGTTCTCGTTCCTTGAGCCTAAAGCTGACGCATTCCGCAATTACTATGCTGAGGGCAACCGTGTTTCACCAGCTCAACATATGGTGGATAAAGCCGACCAGTTAACCTTGACGGTACCGGAAATGACGGTACTAGTGGGTGGCTTACGTACTTTAGACGCTAACTATGATGGGAGTGATCATGGTGTGTTTACTGACCAGCCGGGCACGTTGAGTAATGACTTTTTTGTTAACCTGCTAAGCATGGATAACGAATGGAAACAGTCATCGAACAACGAAGCTATTTACGAAGGTTACGACCGTAAGACCGGTGAACAGAAATACACCGCAACCCCGGTTGACCTGATTTTCGGTTCGAATTCTGAATTGCGTGCTGTTGCAGAAGTTTATGCAATGAGTGATGCAGATCAGAAGTTTGTTGGCGATTTTGTTCAAGCATGGACGAAAGTCATGCAGTTAGATCGCTTTGATATGAAATAAAACCTGAACTCAGCAAAAGTAGAAGTGAAACGGTGGCGGTAAAATGCCACCGTTTTTTATACTGAACACAGTTATCATCTAAAGCAGTTTTGCGCGAAACTTTTTACCTTTTATCTTGTTGTTACTAATAAGGCCTAAAGCGTGTTTCGCCAAACGCGAGTTTACAGCAACAAAGCCAAACGTACTTTCCAGCTTTATCTTTCCAATATCTTCAGCGCTCAGAACATTGTCTTTGGTCAGTGCACCGACAATGTCACCAGGCCTTAACTTGTCTTTTTTGCCGCCGCTTATTTGCAGCGTTGTCATGGTTGCCTTTAATGGTTTGTTGTTAGACAAGGCGGGTGCTGGCTTTATCTGAATCGGTTCAGCAAAAGTGTCTTCGAGCAACCGCATTTTGTAGTCGTCCTGTGCGGCAACTAAGGTTATAGCCATACCTTCTTTACCGGCTCGGCCGGTACGGCCTATACGGTGGGTATGGGTATCTAAATCGTGTGCCATATGAACATTAATGACTAAGTCGAGCTCAGCAATATCTAACCCGCGGGAGGCGACGTCAGTTGCCACCATTACCCGCACGCTGCCGTTACTGAATTGTATGATTGCCTGATCACGGTCTTTTTGTTCAAGCTCTCCATGCAAAGCTAACACGCTGAATTTATTTGCCTGCAGTGTACTGAGTATGTCCTTAACTTCGTTCTTTGTGTTGCAAAAAATAAGAACGTTCTCTGGCTGATGTTCATTTAATAAGTTCATAATCAGCTGTGCGCTGTCTTCATGGTTCATTGCATAAAAGTGTTGTTCAATCCTGGGTTTGGCCTCTTCCTGAATCGCATTAATATTGGTCGCTTTGGCTGTTACCTGCTCAGCCAAAGCCGCGATATTCTTTGGATAAGTCGCACTAAATAACAGGGTTTGTCGCGCTTTAGGAATGTGCTTAACAATAGCGCTCAGGCTCTCCTGAAACCCCATCTCGAGCATACGGTCAGCCTCGTCCAGAACGAAGATGTTCAGCGCGGATAAATCAACATTTCGTTGCTCGAGGTGGTCAAGTACACGCCCGGGAGTCCCAACCAGTACATGAGCGCCATGCTCAAGGGAACTCGTCTGGATACGGCTTGGCTCTCCACCACATAAAGTTAATACTTTTATGTTCGTCATAGATTTAGCTAAGTTACGAACTTCTTCGGCGACTTGATGAGCTAATTCGCGTGTAGGGCAAAGCACTAACGCTTGTGGGGTAAAGCTTTTGGTATTTAGCTTGGAGAGCAGAGCCAGCGCAAAAGCCGTTGTTTTTCCTGAACCGGTATTGGCCCGTACGACCGCATCCGTATTATCCAGAATAACTGGCAAGCTTAATGACTGAACTGGCGTCATTTGTTCATAACCAATTTCATTCAGTCTGGAGATTAAGGCTGGCGCTAAGCTTAGCTGATTAAATTGAGTAATTTCGGTTGTGTTTGCTGGAGTCTGGTCAGGCATTAATAGGCTACTTTCGGTTTAAGTTTCTGGGCGTATTGTAACAGGCTTTGGACAAAAGGTAGTGCGATAATCCGTTTAATCAGACGACTCTTTACCGGAATAAACACCCAAAGCAGTAACTGTTACGAGAATAAGCAACATGCCCAATATTTGTGAATAAGCCAGTATTTCACCTAAAACAATAACTCCAAAAAGCGAAGCCGTGACGGGTTCTATTGTAGCCACAATAGAGGCTAAGGCCGGTGGTGTTTGGCGTAAACCAATCAGGTATAAAATAAAGGATGTGCCGCCGCCAAGTACGCCGATAATGGCAAATAGGGGCCAGTCGACCGAACCTGGCACCTGAGCTGCTTCTGCCGGGTCTATAAGAACACCCAACGCCACAACAAGGGTTAAAAAAGCAATGGTAAGAATGGCCTGAGGACTGCCGTACTGAGTGGCATACTTAAAACCAAAGATAAAAAGAGCCAACGACAGTCCTGAGAGTAACCCCGTTGCGACACCCAGCAGGGTAATGCTGTTTCCTTCCATTTGATAAACACGGGTCAGCAGCACAACACCCACCATAACTAACGCAATTGCTGCCCACTTTACGAGAGTCGGGCTTTCCAGCTTGAGTGCAAAAGAAATAAGGTAGACAAATATTGGTGCGCAATACATAAGGGTAGCAGCAACCGCAACGCTACTTTCAGAAATACTAAAGAAGTAAAAACCGAAGTTACCGGCGACACCCAGCCCGGCAATTATCGACCACAGCCATAAGCGACTATCAGCGAGACCGCTACAGCGCGGCTTTAGTGACAACCAGATAAGCACGAACAACAGTCCGACTGCACCGCGGTAAAAAGATATTAGTAGGGCATCCCAGTCATTATTGATGAGGATACCGGCAATTCCGCCCGACAACCCCCAGAAAAAAGCCGCTGACGCTACCAGTATGATGCCTGAATTCGTCATGCATTGGTCAACTTCTAAGTGAAAAGTTTAACGTGCCGAAAGTATTGAATTTAGAAGACGAGAGGGGGATTTTCAAATGGTGCGTCCGAGTAGACTCGAACTACCGACCTCTGCCATGTCAAGGCAGCGCTCTAACCAACTGAGCTACGGACGCACATTTTAGAAGTGTCGTTAAGACGGGCGGTATATTAGTGATTTGCGCTAACAGGTGCAAGTGATTTTTTATGAAACCCATTTGTTTGCCGAAATTATATTCAACGCAAAGCCAGCTCGTATTGTATTGGGGGCTGGTTCTATTTGCTCAAATTTGCCTTTTCGGCTTCAATAAAGGGGAGAGAGGTCACAAATAACAGGCGAAGACTAGGAGGTTTAATGCTGAATTTTTTACGAGTAATCAGGGTGTTTGCCGGGCTTCTTTTTCTTGCCGGAATAGCCGGTATCATTGCCCAGCTAGGGTTTAACATTTTACATGTTGATGTTGTGATGCGCTCATCAGTTATCGTTATTATGGTTGGTACGTTGTTTGCTGCTTTCTGGCTTTGGGTTTTTCTTGGTTTGCGGTACGTTATTAATGAAATTCATCAAAAAGAGCAAGGTAAACCACATCCAGGCCTGACTAAGAAATGGCACTTGTAAGCGTTAATCAAGCCCCGGCGTAAACTTACAGACACTGTAAAACTTCTGCCATGGACGCACAAAATGTACTGATGCATCGGTGAGCTTTTTACTGAGTGTGCCTAGTTCTGCAATGTACGCCTTTAGTTCAGGTTGAGGTGCTATGCCTTCGAGGCTCTCCAAAGTCATCAATAAACGCTGATGCTGTTCGATAATTTCTGCTATGTCGCCTTGCATTTCTTTAATGTAAATGGTGTTAAACGTTTTTTTCAGCTCCAGAGCTTTATCTGGCACTTGCTCATCTTGACAGTAAACAGATTGCGGAATTTCGGGCAGTCGTTCGGTCATCTTCTCCAGTTTATAGGAGTAGTCCAGCATAGTGCGGTAAAGGTCGGGAAGGTAATTACTGCGCTCTAAACGGCCAAGCATTTTTATTAACTCTGCCGGATCGTCGACTTTTTGTGTGTAGCTCCAACGCTCTAATATGCGGGTAAAGCGTTCAAGTGCATTCACCGCATAGTTGTACTCTGTCACGTGTATTTTGGGTAACGAATTATTTCCTACAGACAGCGCTTTTCTTAGTCCGTCGTCACGAGCAAAGGCATTTGCCAGGCTGTGCTTAAGTTGTGACTCCTTATGTTCCAGAGCTTCTTTTAATTTATCTTTAACGTTGGCTGACTCAGGGTGCTCAATGCATTTTTTGAGTGCTTGAATTATAGTCAGGTCAGCATGGTATCGACTAAAACCATCTTTTAGTCTTCCTAATGAGCTGTTGTTTTCTGCAATCAGTTGTCCTAACTGACAATGATTAAGCTGAAGGCTGTCCAGTAACCCCATGCTGGTGCGCTCAATATTCTGGGTTAAATCGCGTTTAGCAGGGTACTGCAGTTGAGGTTTAGGCGCTTGTATCGTTTGAGTAGGCAGGTTGAGTGTACTGTGAACTTGGTTATGTAGCTTATCGGCGTACTCCGTTAGCCCAGGATCATCTGAGCAGGCTGATAAGCCTATAACGACTAACGCATAGCCAAAAGACCTGAAAATCAGTACACTTCGCTTCATTGTTTTATTCCTTGCAACAAGGTTTTATCGATGTTTACCGGTATTGTCCAAACCCAAGCTACGATATTTTCAGTCTCTGACCAAGGATCTTTTCGACACTTGGTTATTAAAACTGAACCTCAATTTCTACAAAATTTGGCTATTGGTGCAAGTATTGCAATAAATGGTTGCTGCTTAACCGTGGTTGAATTTAGCGAGACTCAGGTACACTTTGACGTTATTGATGAGACTTTACGGCTAACGAATTTGGGTTTGTTAGGCGAGGGTGACACGGTTAATTTGGAGCGATCGCTTAAAGTGGGCGACGAAATTGGCGGGCATGCGGTTTCAGGTCATATTCACTGCCAGGGCAAAGTGACTAAAATTGACACGTCGGAGAATAATGTCGCTATGTGGTTAGAGGTTCCTGAGCAACACCAAACCTATTTATTCGCCAAAGGTTTTATTGCGGTTAATGGGGCCAGTTTGACGGTAGGTCGGGTGGAAGGTAATTGCTTTAGTCTGCACTTAATACCGGAAACCTTACGCTTAACCAATTTAGAATCAACTCGGGTGGGTGACAGACTGAATATTGAACTCGATCAGCAAACCATCACCATTGTTGAAACCGTTGAGCGTGTGTTGGCTGAACGTCAGTAAAATTGCTCATCGTTCCCGTCTACTTTAATACGCGCCTGCTGGTTAACTTCATCAACCTGCAACTGAACATGGATGAGGTCACCGCAGGCAGCACACTCTTCCTGATAGTCCTGACTGCCTTCTGATGCATCAATGTCTAAAAACGTGTTGTGCCCACAATGAGGGCATTTTACTGGCACGCTTTGTAAGTTTTCTTCGTTCATAATTTGCTCGCCAACTATAAAGTCCTAGTTGTAACTATAGAAATAAAATACTGATTCCGCCCAGTGAGATTAAAGCGCCGGCTATAGAACGTGGGGTAATTCGTTGTTTTTTCAGTAAAGATATCGGTATTAAAAAGAGTGGTGCGGTGGAGAGTAAGGTCTGGGTTAGGCCCGGGTTGATATTGGCGATAGATATTTGCTGTAACCAAATAGCCAGGAACGTACCGAATACAATGGCACCGAGCAGCGGCAACGGGTTGATAGAACCAACTTGTTTTATGATTGCGCCGTACGCGCCTCGTTTCGAAAGCCCAACAATTATGGCGAGTAAAAAGGAGCCGGCGGCAAGACGGACAAATGCCGCATCAATAGCGTTAACATTCGACTGCATTAGTACCGCAAAAGCCATGACTAAACCGGAAGCCTGACAAAGTGCTGCGCCGCAGCCGAAGAATATACCTGATAATGAAAGCGCAGGCTGTTTGTCCGGAGCTTTTTCAGTAACGACCCACAGAACACCGCTTAAGGTTATGACTGCACCGGTAATTTCAATGGTGGATAAACCGTCACTTAAAAACATCCAGGCCATGAATGCAGCCAGTGGCGGTGCCAGATACTCCAGTAACATAGCGTGCCAGGGACCTAGACGCCGCAACGCAGCAAAGTGGCAACTGTCGCCAATGGTAATACCTATAATGCCGCTTAATGCGAGTAACCACAGGCCGTAATTGAGTTCCAGCGAGTTACCTAGTAACAGGCTCACAATCAAAAGCAGGGGAGTTGCAATAACGCCTTTAACCAAATTCATTTGTAAGGGCGAGAAATGACTACCGGCGCGGTGGTACAACACGGTGGCGACAGCCCAGAAGCCAGCGGCTAATAAAGCGGCAAGTTGTCCGGTTAATTCTCCGGCAATGTCTGATGTCAAAACGGGCTCGGCGGTTGCTCAAATGTAAGCGGTCGATTATAGTAGCGTCTCGCGTTCGATGGTACCGAACGCAAAAAATTTCGTAGGTTTTTTCTATAGAGCAGTTAAAACCAAAAATAGAGCACGTGGCACTTGGTAGGTGTCACCACTGGTTGGAAAGGAAGTTTCATGCCTGTAATTACTCTCCCTGACGGAAGTCAACGCGAATTCGATAACCCCGTAAGCATTATGGAAGTGGCTGCCGATATTGGCGCTGGCCTTGCGAAAGCAACGGTTGCTGGCCGTATTGATGGCGAACTGGTTGATGCCTGTGAGCTGATTGAACACGATGCGCGTGTCGAAATTGTCACTCCTAAAGATGACGACGGCGTACACATTATTCGTCACTCTTGTGCTCACTTAATGGGGCACGCGGTAAAGCAGTTGTGGCCAGATGCGAAAATGGCTATTGGCCCGGTCATCGATAATGGCTTTTACTACGACATCGACGTTGATCACACTTTCACTCAGGAAGACCTGGAAAAGCTTGAAAAGCGGATGAAAGAGCTGGCTAAAACGGAATATGCCGTTATTAAGAAAAAGGTCAGCTGGAAAGAAGCCCGTGAAACTTTCGTAGAACGCCATGAACCCTACAAAATAGAGATCCTGGACGAAGACATCCCAACCGATGCCAACCCGGGGCTTTATCATCACGAAGAATACGTCGACATGTGTCGTGGCCCTCATGTGCCAAACATGAAATTTTGCCAACATTTTAAAATTATGAAAATGGCCGGCGCATACTGGCGTGGTGACTCTGACAACAAAATGCTGCAGCGTATATACGGTACGGCCTGGGCAGATAAGAAGCAGTTAAAGGCCTATTTACAGCGTTTAGAAGAAGCTGAAAAGCGCGACCACCGTAAAATAGCTAAGGCTCAGGACTTATTTCACTGGCAGGAAGAAGCGCCGGGTATGGTGTTCTGGCATCACAATGGCTGGACCATTTTCCGCGAGTTAGAAACTTACATTCGCGAGAAAATGCGCGAGTACGACTATCAGGAAGTTAAAGGTCCGATGATGATGGACCGGGTACTGTGGGAAAAATCGGGGCACTGGGAGAAATTCTCAGAACTGATGTTTACCACGTCATCGGAAAACCGCGAGTATGCCGTTAAGCCGATGAACTGCCCGGGACACGTTCAAATCTTTAATCAGGGCTTGAAATCTTACCGTGATTTGCCGTTACGCATGGCGGAATTTGGCAGTTGTCACCGAAATGAACCTTCAGGTGCGTTGCATGGTCTGATGCGTGTTCGTGGTTTCACACAAGACGATGCACACATTTTCTGTACCGAACAGCAGGTACAGGAAGAAGTCGCGGGTTGTATTAAAATGGTGTACGAAACTTACAAAACCTTTGGTTTCGAGAACATCGATGTGAAGCTTTCAACTCGCCCTGAAAAGCGCTTAGGTGACGATGCCACATGGGACCGCTCGGAGACTGCATTAGCTCAGGCTTTGAAAAATAATGACATCGATTTTTCTTATTTACCGGGTGAAGGTGCCTTTTATGGCCCGAAAATAGAATTTACTTTGTTCGATTGTCTGGGCAGAGCGTGGCAATGTGGTACAATACAGCTCGACTTTGCGTTGCCAGGACGTTTAGGTGCCACATACGTAGGCGAAGATAACGAGCGACACACGCCAGTTATGATTCACCGCGCTATTTTGGGCTCACTTGAACGCTTCATGGGTATTCTCATTGAAGAGTACGCAGGGCACTTCCCGTTGTGGTTGTCGCCAACGCAAGTTGTGTTAATGAATATCACGGATAATCAAAGCGACTATGTGCGAAAAGTTGTCAAAACCCTGAACGAAAAGGGAATTCGTGCATCAGCTGACTTGAGAAATGAGAAGATAGGCTTTAAAATCCGTGAACACACATTAAAACGTGTTCCATATTTACTGGTTGTCGGCGACAAAGAAGTCGAAGCTGGTGAGGTTGCGGTACGTACACGTGGTGGTGAAGACTTGGGCAAATTCCCGTTAGAAGACTTCATTACTCGTGTAGAGGACGAAGTCCGTACTCGCAAAATTGATTAATTGTTTGGAGGAATAAACCATTAAAGGCGGAAAAAGAACTCAGAAAGCTGCAGATAAAAACCGTATCAACGAACAAATTACAGGCGTTGATGAAGTTCGCTTAATCGGAACCGATGGTGAACAAGCTGGTGTCGTCAGTATTAACGAGGCTCTTGATGCAGCAGCGGAAGCTGGTGTTGATTTGGTGGAGATGAGCCCTAACGCAGAACCACCAGTCTGCCGCTTGATGGATTACGGCAAGTTCCTCTTTGAAAAGAGTAAAGAACAGAAAGAGCAAAAGAAAAAGCAGAAACAGATTCAGGTTAAGGAAGTTAAGTTCCGACCTGGTACTGATGAGGGCGACTACCAGGTAAAACTGCGCAACCTGCGTCGTTTCCTCGAGGGAGGTGACAAAACCAAAGTCACTATCCGTTTCCGTGGCCGGGAAATGGCACACCAAGAATTGGGTATTGAATTGCTGAATCGTGTTAAAGACGATTTAGAAGAAATCTCAATTGTTGAGTCGTTCCCAAGACGTGCCGAAGGGCGCCAGATGATTATGGTCTTGGCACCCAACAAGAAGTGATCGTGGTTTACAAGTAGTCTGATTGTCAGGCTCACCCTTTCACACTTTTATCAACAATGCGGAGTTTAATTTCATGCCAAAAATGAAATCGAACAAAGGCGCTTCCAAGCGCTTTAAGAAGACTGCTTCTGGTGGTTTTAAGTGCAAGCAATCTCACTTGCGTCACATTCTGACAAAGAAGAGCCCTAAGCGTAAGCGTCAGCTTCGCGCGAAGAACATGGTCCATGAGGCCGACGTTCAATTAGTCGCTCGCATGTTACCGTACGCATAAGGGGAGATAGCAAATGGCACGAGTAAAACGTGGTGTAATCGCGAGAGCGCGTCACAAAAAAGTCCTGAAGCAGGCGAAAGGTTATTATGGTGCCCGTAGTCGCGTTTATCGCGTAGCGGTCCAGGCAGTCACTAAAGCAGGTCAATATGCATACCGTGACCGTCGCAACAAGAAACGTCAATTCCGTCAACTATGGATTGTTCGTATCAATGCTGCGGCTCGTCAAAACGGTCTGTCTTACAGCCGCTTTATCAATGGTCTGAAAAAAGCATCTATTGAAATCGATCGCAAAATCTTAGCCGATATCGCTGTTCATGATCAAAACGGTTTTGCCGCTTTGGTTGAGAAAGCAAAAGGCGCACTGTAATTATTCAAAACCTTTAGGGGTTCGAATAAACAGATTCAGAAGGGAGCCAATTGGCTCCCTTTTTCATTGAAAATTCGCTATCATAGCGCCTTTATTATTTATCTTGTGTTGTTGAGGGATACGATGCAGCTAGAGCAAATTGTTGAGCAGGCTGAATCCGCCATTGCGGCCGCAGATTCACCGACTGCGTTAGACGAAGTCCGCGTCGAGTATATGGGCAAGAAAGGGCAGCTCACTGAGCTCTTAAAAGGCTTAGGTAAGTTAGACCCGTCTGAACGCCGGGAAGCCGGACAAAAAATTAATGAAGCCAAACAGCAAGTGCAGACCAGTATCAATGCCCGTAAAGAGCTATTGAAAGCTGCTGAGTTAGCGCAGAAGCTGGAAGCGGAACGTATAGACGTCACTTTACCCGGACGGCACTCAGCGGTAGGCGGTGTGCATCCTGTAACTCAGACTATTCGCCGTATTGAACAGTTTTTCGGTGATTTAGGCTTTAGCGTAAAAGAAGGTCCGGAAGTCGAAGATGGTTTTCATAACTTCGATGCATTGAATATTCCGGCTAATCATCCGGCACGTGCGGATCACGATACTTTCTATTTTACTCCCTCAACAATGCTGCGCACGCAAACTTCAGGTGTACAAATTCGTACTATGGAAAATGAAAAACCGCCATTGCGGATCATCTCTCCGGGACGAGTTTATCGGAATGATTATGACCAGACCCATACGCCAATGTTTCATCAGGTAGAAGGGTTAATGGTTGATACCGACGTCAGCTTTACGCAATTAAAAGGAATTCTGGAAGACTTCCTGAATCACTTTTTCGAAGAGTCGTTAACGGTGCGTTTCAGACCTTCGTACTTCCCCTTTACCGAACCTTCAGCAGAAGTTGATGTCATGGGTAAAGATGGGAAGTGGTTAGAAGTTTTAGGCTGCGGCATGGTGCATCCAAACGTGCTGAAAGCGGTGGGTATTGATTCGGAAAAATACACCGGTTTCGCTTTTGGTATGGGCGTTGAGCGCCTTACCATGTTGCGCTACGGCGTGAATGATTTACGTGCGTTCTTTGAGAACGATCTGCGTTTCCTCAAACAATTTAACTAACGGGCAGTAAGCAATGAAATTCAGTGAACAATGGTTAAGGGAATGGGTTAACCCCGACATCAGCAGTCATGAATTGAGTGAGCAGCTCAGTATGGCTGGCCTTGAAGTAGATGCTGTTGAGCCGGTTGCCGATGAATTCCATACTGTCGTCGTTGGTGAAGTGATTGAATGTGGTCCTCACCCGGACGCAGATAAACTGCAAATTACCAAAGTTGATGTTGGCGATGGCGAGCCGGTGGATATTGTCTGCGGCGCGTCTAACTGTCGCCTTGGCATTAAGGTAGCGGTGGCTAAAGTTGGTGCGGTATTGCCTGGTGATTTCAAAATTAAGAAAGCGAAGCTTCGCGGTCAGCCGTCAAACGGCATGTTGTGCTCGTTCAAAGAGCTGGGTCTTATTGATGAGCACGATGGAATTATTGAGCTTCCGGCAGATGCTCCGGTCGGAGAAGATTATCGTAAATACCTGCAACTTGACGACAACAGCATCGATATCGACTTAACTCCGAATCGTGGTGACTGTCTGAGTATTCGTGGTATCGCACGCGAAGTAGGGGTATTGAACCGTCTGGATGTTAAAGTACCAGAGAGCAACAAAGTAGCCGCTGGTATTGAAGATACGCTAAGCATTAGTTTGTCTGCGGCTGAGCAATGTCCGCGTTATTTAGGCCGTGTTATTAAAGGTGTCGATTTAACTCGCCCAACGCCGGTATGGATGACAGAAAAGTTAAGACGCAGCGGTATTCGTAGCATTGACCCGGTAGTTGATGTCACTAACTACGTGCTACTTGAACTGGGTCACCCCATGCATGCTTTTGATCTCGACTCGCTGGAAGGGAACATTGATGTTCGCCTAGCTAAGCGGAAAGAGCAGCTGACCTTATTAGATGAGCAATTAGTTGAACTGGACGAAGACACCCTGGTTATCTCTGACGAGAAAAAAGCACTAGCCATGGCGGGGGTTTACGGTGGTAAAAACAGTGGTGTAACAGAAAGCAGTAAAAATATTTTTCTGGAAAGCGCGTTCTTTGCACCGGATGCCATCTTAGGCAAAGCGCGCCGTTACGGGTTACATACCGATGCATCGCATCGTTATGAGCGCGGCGTCGACCCTCAGTTGCAGCATACTGCAATGGAGAGAGCCACTGAATTATTGTTGGCAATTTGCGGCGGTAAAGCCGGACCTGTAACTGAAGCGGTTGCAGAAGCATTTTTGCCTAAGCGTGACGGTATTACGTTAAGAGCCAGTCGATTGGCTAAAGTATTGGGTGTCAGCATTGCTAATGACAATGTCACTGAAATTCTAGAGCGTTTAGGCTTTGATGTTTCATTTGACGGTGAACAGTGGCAGGTGGGCATTCCTTCATACCGTTTTGACTTAAGCATTGAAGAAGACTTAATTGAAGAAGTTGCCCGTGTTTACGGTTACAACTCAATTCAGGCTGCACCGCCGGCAGCGCAACTGCGTATGACCGAGCGTAAAGAAAGCCAGCTTAGTACCCATCAGTTGGTGGATGCTATGGTCAGTCGTGGCTATCAGGAAGCGATAACCTACAGCTTTGTTGATCCAAAGCATCAGGCACTGATGTTTGATGAAACCGCAGCGTTGACTTTGCCACACCCAATTTCGGTTGATATGTCTTCTATGCGTGTGAGCTTATGGCCGGGATTAGTCGGTGCGGTTGCTCATAATCAGAAGCGTCAGCAGTCTGTGCTGGCTTTCGTAGAAACGGGGTTACGCTTTATTCCAGACGAGTCAGCTGAAAACGGTGTTCGTCAGGAAGCGGTTATCAGCGGTATACGTTCTGGTAAAGCGCATTCAGAGCATTGGTCGGAAGGTGATCGCGGTGTCGACTTTTACGATGTGAAAGGCGATGTTGAAGCCTTACTCGCTCAAACCGGTAATATTGCAGCGTTTCGTTTTGTTGCGTCACAAAACCCGGCGTTGCATCCAGGACAGTCGGCGGCTATTTATTGCGGGTCAGAAAAGGTTGGTGATATTGGTGCTCTGCACCCGAAATTTGATAAAGCCCTGGGACTTAATCAACGCACCTTCGTTTTCGAGTTATCTTTATCTGCAGTAACGCAACGGCCTTTGCCATTAGCTAAACCTGTTTCACGCTACCCATCCATTCGCCGCGATCTTGCTTTGGTCGTTGATAAGCACGTTGCGGCGGGTGAGCTGATTGCTGCGATGGAAAATGTTGGCGTAAAACAGTTAGTTGACCTAAACTTGTTTGACGTTTATGTCGGTGAAGGTGTACCTGAGGGCAAACAAAGCCTGGCGTTATCTGTCACCTTACAAGACAGCGACAAAACGTTGGAAGAAGCCGATGTTACTGAGCTTATGACGAAATTTATTGAGACATTAAAGAGTGAGTTTAATGCAACATTGAGGGATTAAACTATGGCGCTGACCAAAGCAGAACTGGCAGAAGTGTTGTTCGACAAATACGGTATTAGTAAACAAGATGCCAAAGTGTTAGTTGAAGATTTTTTTGAAGAAATCAGAGTTGCTTTGGAGAAAGGGGAGCAGGTGAAGTTGTCAGGCTTTGGTAACTTCGAGCTGCGAACCAAAAATCAGCGCCCCGGACGTAACCCTAAAACGGGTGAGGAAATACCAATTTCCGCGCGTCGGGTGGTGACTTTCAAGCCTGGTCAGAAATTTAAAAGTCGAGTCGAAAACGCAGAACCCGAGGATTAACCTCGGGTTCTTTTTTATTTGAGTTTGTACTTAGTTGTTTGGAGTTAGCGAAAGAAGAGCTGACTAAAGGGATTCAGTAACCGACTGATACCAGAAGTAAAATGCAGCGGTGCATCTAAAGTTGCCAAAGTTAAACAATCTTCATCTTGTGTCTCCGGCGTGTGAGTTCGACTCGGGTCTAACAAAATAAAGTCGCCGTCCCGGTACTCGCTCTGCTCATCATTAAAAACGCCATCAATAACCAATGTCGCTTCCTGTCCTTTATGCGTATGTTCCGGAACCTTTGCACCAGGTGCCATATAAATGAGATTGGTCTGATTACCATTATCTAACGTTAATGGGGCCCGCCAAAGTTTCCCTACCAGTTTTGACCACTCGCCAATACGATGACTGTTGTGTGCCAACGTGCGCGGTAAGGTAAAGCGGCGACCTTCGAGAGATAATATCTCATTTGGTTGGTGCGCCTGTTTGTTGCAAGCTGAGGAAGCAAAAATGGCTTCCAGCATTTGATCGCACTGAGATTTACTCATGGTCGTGCTGGCAACGCCAACCAAGGCGTCTAGGTTTTCCTCACACAGTTTCTGCTCAATCTCACATACCGTTTGACGACAAGTTTTGCACATATCGACATGCGTGCCGACAACTAATGTCATTGCCGCACTCAAATCGCCAGAGGCGTACTGATATAAAAGGCTTTCGCCTGGGTGTGATTTAATCATCATCGACTATCAACTCTTTCAGTTTCTTTAATGCTAGACGAGTTCGGGATTTAATTGTCCCTAAAGGCACTCCCAAAGCATCAGATACTTCTTGCTGGGATTTACCTTCAATATAAATCTTTTCAATAACAACCCTTTGTGCGTCGGGTAGTTTTGCGTAATAAAATGAAATTTCCTGCATCAGAACGTCATGGTCTAACGCATAGCCATCGTCCAGGCTGTCGTTCTGTTCTGAGAGAATAGGCCAAAGTTCATCGGCGCTAATGTCGTCTTTACGCTTTTTATTTTTACGGAGCAAATCAAAGCGGATATTTCGCGCTATGGTGAATATCCAAGTGGAGGGCGAGCCACGGTCAGGCTTGAACAAATGCGCTTTATGCCAGACGTTTGTCATGGTTTCCTGGACCAGGTCCATAGCTGTTTGTTCATTACCAAACTGTCTTGTAGCGTAGGATTGCAGTTTAGGTGCGAATAACCTAAAAAGTTCACTAAAGGCAGCACGACTTCTATTTTCTGCAATCTTTGACAGCAGTTCCGCTGCTTTGTCTGCAGCGTCTGTCTGGGTGGTAGTCATAGACCCCCGTTTCGATGTTCTTCCTGACACCATTTGCATAATTAGACCTGCTACTTTTCACACAATGTTCTAACTATTACGGGGTGTCAAAAAAATTGGATCACCCAAATGGCAGAATGTTTATTCAATTAACGAATTAAGTCTAACAGATATTCTTTTGCTTTAAGACAGTTTTCGCAACGAATAAGCTCCTGTTTTGTGTAAACATCGAGTGGCAGTATTTCCAGCCAGCGCGAACAAACCCAATCGAGTTTTTCGTAGCCTAAGTCCGGCAGAAGCTCTGATAATTCAGGGTAAGTTTCAAAGGCTTCTTGCAGTCGCATTTTCAGTTTATTTGAGGTTGCATCCAGTGTTAGCTCAGGCCAGTTTTCAAGGTACTCTACCTTTCCGAGTCGTAATTTGTCGTTCTCAGACCAGTGCTCGTCAATTCGAACTCGGTTTCTTCCCTCGACGGTGATACCTAATAAACCATCGTCTCTTGGCTCAAAATCGATAATTTTGACTGTTGTGGCATAGGGAAGGAGGTAATCGTCAGATGTAGCCGCATGTTCGTTATTAAACATGGCAACGACAAACTCGCTGTCATCTTTTAGACAATCCTTTACTAACCGAGTGTAACGAGGCTCGAACACCTTCAATTTCATGCGCCCGCCCGGCATTATATGCGCGGTGAGCGGGAATAGCGGTAACTGCTGATACTGCTGCATATAACCTCATTTGGTTAGCAATTCGGGACATTTAATAGACATTACGTTGACGCAGGTCGTGTTGGATCTTTTTTATCCTATAAATGACAAACTATTTTTAGTGATATGCCGTACATTACGATTAGAAAAGTTTAACAAGGGTAAAAATGGTGAAACTAAAGGTTGGTATTAGCTCCTGTTTAATGGGTGATGAAGTTCGGTTTGATGGTGGGCACAAGAAATCGGCGTTCTGTGTTGATGAGTTAAGTCGACACATTCAGCTTGTACGTTTTTGCCCCGAGGTTGGTATTGGTATGCCGGTGCCGAGACCAACCATAAGATTGGAACAACATAGCCGTGTGCAGGCCGTAGTGCCTAAAACAGGACAAAATGTAACCTCAGAATTAGCCAGCTTTGCGGACAAAGTTCAGGTCAAAGTAGATGAGTTAAGTGGCTACGTTCTCTGTGCTAAATCTCCTAGTTGCGGCATGGAGAGAGTTAAGTTATACGATCCTGAAACCGGGCACGCTCAAAAAGCCGGTATGGGTATCTTCGCTGCGCGATTGAAAGCAAATAACCCGGCATTACCTTTAGAGGAAGATGGACGACTCAATGACCCTCATTTACGTGAAAACTTTGTAATGCGGGTTTATGTCTTTAGTCAGTGGAAAGAGATGATGCAAAAACTGACAAAGCATCAACTTTTGCAGTTTCATCAGCGCTGTAAGTTACTTCTGTTAGCGCACAACCAGCAAAGCTATCGTGAGCTGGGTAAACGTGTAGGCGAAAAGGAAGTGATAGACGAAAAGTTTGCGGAGCAATACATCGTTGATGTTATGGATGCCTTATCTAAACCGGCATCGCGTAAAAACCATACTAATGTGCTTCAACATATACAAGGTTACTTTAAAGCGGACTTAGCTCATGAGCGACGAGAGGAGTTGAGTGACATTATTCTTCAGTATCACGATGGCATATTACCGCTGATGTCTCCTCTAACGTTAATACGCCATTATTTGCGCGAGTTTCCGAAAGAGTATTTAGAAGGGCAATGGTATCTGACCCCTTATCCCGATGATTTAAAATTACGTTATGGGTTGTAGTGATGCGAGAAGCAATTTGGTTTCGTAGTGATTTAAGAATATTAGATAACTCGGCGGTGTTTTCTGCATGCCAAGGCGATGAGCCACCGTTGGCGGTATTCTTTGTGTGCCATGAAACTTGGGAAAGCCATGACTGGGCACCGATAAAAGTTGATTTTATTTGGAGAAACTTAGAATGCCTGCAGCAGGATTTAGCCGAGAAAGGCATTGAGTTGGATGTGCTGTTAGTACCCAAATTCAGTCAGGTTCCGGGGGCTTTACGTTCCTTCTGTCGGGAAAATAGAATTGGCCGATTACATATTAATGCGGAATACGCATTGGATGAAAAGCGCAGAGATGCCGCGACCAATGCGGTACTAAGCAATGATAATATTGAACTGGTTTCGCATCATGGCAACCTGTTGGTGGCGCCCGGAGAGGTAAGAACACAACAAGGGGAGTACTACAAAAAGTTTACGCCTTTCAACCGACGCTGGCGACAAGTATTAAGCGAAAAAGCTTACGGTGAACCGTTACAAATCAAATCCTTTCCTCCGGTAGCCGTAAAGGGCCTCCCTGAGTGCCCGCTGGCTAGAAAAGACTCATCTGACTGGAGTGCCGGCGAGCAACAAGTTCTGGGGAAACTGGGACAATTCGTTGGCCACAGTGTTGATGATTATCAACAAGCCAGAGATCTACCGGCTGAAAATGGAACCTCACAACTTTCTGCCTATTTGGCGCAAGGTGTTATCGCACCGCAAACGGCTGCCCGGGCACTACACAAGTTTTCACCGGAGTTTCCGTTTGGACTGGCTTCTGGTGCCGATACCTGGCTTACAGAATTGGCATGGCGGGAATTTTATCAGCATCTTATGTATTTTGTGCCACGCTTATCAAAAGGTGAAAGCTTTCAGACTGAAACCGACAGTATTCAGTGGTTAGAAAACGAGGACGCTTTTCAGCGTTGGTGTGATGGTCGTACTGGCTACCCAATTGTTGACGCCGGAATGCGTCAGCTGACATCAACGGGGTGGATGCACAACCGCTTACGAATGATCACAGCCAATTTTCTGGTAAAAGATCTATTAATGGATTGGCGAAAAGGCGAGCGCTTTTTTATGCAGCATTTAATTGACGGGAGCTTTCCGGCGAATAATGGCGGTTGGCAGTGGAGTGCTTCGGTTGGAACCGATGCTGTTCCTTATTTCCGCGTTTTCAATCCTGTTAAGCAAAGTGAGAAATTTGATCCTGACGGAGAGTACATTCGTAAATGGGTAGACGAGCTTAAGGATGTACCAACAAAGCATATTCACTGGCCTCATAATTGGCTTCAGCAACAAAGCAGTAATAGCTACTGCGACCCCGTGGTTGAGCATAAATTTGCTCGCGAGCGATTCTTAACAACGTTTAAGCAGGTGAAAAATGGATAACAGTGAATTAGTTGAAAAGCTACAAGCATTTTACGATGAACTGAAAACAGAAAACCTTGATGATTTAGATGAGCTTTATCATGAGGAAATTGCTTTCACCGATCCGATACAGCATGTTGTTGGTCTGGATGACTTTCGTAGCTATTTAAAGCATACGATGGAAAATGTTGAGTACTGCCATTTTGCCTTTGATGATCAATGCGTCGGAAAAGAGCAGGCGTTTCTTGCCTGGCAGATGCGCTACGCTCACCCGAAACTTGCTAATGGCATGGAGATTATTTTGCCTGGCGTTTCTTACTTAACTTTTGAAGATGGCAAAATTCGAGAGCAGCGAGATTACTATGATCTTGGCGCTATGCTCTATGAGCACGTTCCATTGGTAGGCTATGTCATTGATAAAATCAAAAAGAGGCTGACAGAGGAATGAATATTTTAATTACCGGCGCGTCATCAGGCATTGGTCGTCAGCTTGCGTTGGACTATGCTGCTGACGGCAATCAAGTGGTGGTGTGCGGTCGCAATATTGACGCTTTGTCGGAGGTGCAACAGCAGTACCCTGACAGAATTACCTGCAGTGCTTTTGATATTACCTCGAAAAGTTCGACGAAAGAAGCACTGGAGAAAGTTGGCGACGTTGACATTGCCATACTGTGCGCTGGTGTTTGCGAGTATCTTGATGTGAATGATTTTGACGCTGATATGTTTGAACGGGTATTTAAGGTGAATGTGTTTGGCACAATGAATTGTGTCGAAGCGTTATTACCTCAATTCAACAGTTCTGCTCACCTAGTTATTGTAGATAGCCTGGCGAGACTCCTGCCTTTTACTAAGGCAGAGGCTTATGGTGGTTCGAAGGCGGCCATGCATTACATAGCCAGAAGTCTGGAGGTTGACTTGAAGTCAAAGGGAGTGCAAGTTCAAACAGTTTCACCTGGGTTTGTGAAAACGCCGATGACGGATGCCAACGATTTTGAAATGCCCATGCGAGTTGATGTTGAGTTTGCTTCTCGAGCAATAATAAAGGGCGTTAAAAAGAAAAAGCGAGACATCGCGTTTCCCTGGTTATTTAGTCGTCTTTTGAAATTGATGTCAATTTTGCCGGAAGGCATACAAGTTAAGTTATCAGAGCAAATGGCAAGGAAGCAGTCAAAATGAAGATCGCCGTTATTGGGAGTGGTATTGCGGGATTAACAAGTGCCTATTATTTGAGCCGTGAACATCAAGTGAGTGTGTTCGAAAAAAACGACTATATCGGCGGACATACGAATACCAGCGACGTTAAAATTAACGGAAATATGTTTGCTGTTGATACAGGTTTTATTGTCTTTAATGATAAGACCTACCCAAGATTCAAACGCTTGTTAAGTGAGTTAAAAGTCACCTGGCGCGACACTGAAATGAGTTTTAGCGTACGCGATCCTAAATCAGGCTTAGAGTTTAACGGGCATAACCTGAATACCTTGTTCGCTCAACGTAAGAATCTGTTTAGTTGGTCATTTTATCGATTGTTGCAAGGCATTCTGAAGTTTAATTCGGCTGCAAAAAATGCGCTGCAAGGGGATATGAGTGAATTAGATAATGTCACCTTAAATGACTTTCTGACTCGACATGACATTCCTGAAACCGTCTCAGAGTATTACTTACTGCCAATGGTATCGGCTATTTGGTCGGCGAGTCTGGCAGATGCGAAAGACTTCCCTCTGGGATTCTTTTTACGGTTTTTCGATAATCACGGTTTATTGAATGTTGCTGACCGGCCTCAGTGGCATACGTTAATTGGTGGCTCTCATGCTTATATTCCTATGCTTACCGAACCCTTTAAAGATAATATTCAGTTAAACAGTCAAATTGTTGCGGTTAAACGTCAGTGCGAGCAAATCGTTTTAATTTTTGGTAATGGTAAAGAAGAGTATTTTGACGAAGTGGTATTTGCGTGTCACAGCGATCAGGCATTGGCTTTACTTAACGATGCGACAGAAGACGAGCAGCAAGTTCTTGGCAAAATTAAGTACTGCCCGAATGATGTCGTTTTGCATACCGATGAAAACTTGCTTCCGAAGAATCGCAGAGCCTGGGCGAGCTGGAATTATTTACTACGCGAAGATAATGAAGCTGAGGAAAAGCCAAGCTCGGTTACCTATAATATGAATATATTGCAGGGGTTACAATGCGATAAAACCGTTTGTGTGACTTTAAATAATACCGCTGCCATTGACCCTGACGAGATTATTCAAACGTTCCGTTACGATCACCCCCAATACTCAGTGGACTCTTTAAAAGCCAGAGCGCAACGCGGTTTGATTTGCGGGAAAAACAATACCCACTTCGTTGGTGCATATTGGTATAACGGTTTTCATGAAGACGGTGTACGAAGTGCTATTGATGTGGTTAATCGGTTCAATACAGTCGCTATTGAGAACTCATGAAAAGTGGCATTTATTGGGGCGACGTTTTTCACGTAAGGTATCGCCCTAAACATCATGCGTTTAATTACCGGTTTCAGCAGTGGTGCATCGATCTATCTGAGCTTGAGCAATGCCATTCTCTCAGTCGATGGTTGTCCTGCAAGAGATTTGCTCCGTTGTGGTTCCGTCGAAAAGACTACTTGAAAGACGAGCCGGGTACTTTACAGCAGGCGGCGTTGGCTAAAATGTCTTCTCTTGCCGGAAAAGCTCTAAGCGGTAACGTTCTCTTTGTCGGTAATTTACGAACGTTTGGAATTTTCTTCAGTCCGGTTAATTTCTATTTCCTTCGCCAGAACGACGGTGAATATACTTACATGCTGGCAGAGGTAAGTAATACTCCCTGGCTGCAGCGCCATTATTACTTGGTCAATTTATCAGAAGAGTCTCCTGAAACGACTAAGCAATTCCATGTTTCCCCATTTAATCCAATGAACATGACTTACCATTGGGAGGTAGCTCCTCCTACAGACAGTCTTAAAATTATTTTGAGTGCTCATCAGGAACAAAAAGATTTTGTTGCTGGAATGAAATTAAATCGTCAACCGCTAAACCGTAGTGGCATTTACCGCGTATTAAGAACAACGCCTTTCATGGCCCTTAGAATTATTGGTGGCATTTATTGGCAGGCGTTAAAGCTTTTTATCAAGCGGGTTCCATTTTACGGAAATCCTGGTAGTTAAATAATTAGAAGGCAGTTTGTATGTCCAGTGGTGAAACGACTATGGTTGCGCCTATTCAATATGGCGTGTGGGATAAGCTTTTCCGTACTATCGCATTTAAGTTATTAGCTCATTTGGAATATGGGCAACTGACGATAAAGGAAAAAGGGACGCTAATTGAAACGTTTGGCCATCCTGATAAGGATCTGGCCGGCGAAATTGATGTGAAGGACTCGTCCTTTTATCGCAGGCTGGTGACAGGCGGTAGCATTGGTGCTGCCGAACTCTACATTGATAAACACTGGGATACGCCGGATTTAACAGCCGTAATACGAGTTTTTGCCCGTAATTTACCCGCGTTGGATAAGCTGGAAACACGACTGGCGTGGTTAACCTTTCCTTTTAATAAATACCAGCACTGGAGTAACCGAAACCATAAAGGCCAGGCAAAGAAGAATATCTCTGCCCATTATGATCTCGGTAACGAACTGTATACCCGTTTTCTTGACGATGCCATGCAGTATTCAAGCGCATTATTCCGACACTCAACAGACTCGCTTGAGCAGGCACAGCGTAACAAGATGCAGCGGTTATGTGACTCTCTGGAGTTAGAGGCCGATGATCATTTATTAGAGATTGGCACTGGCTGGGGTGGCCTTGCGATTTATGCCGCGGAAAACTATGGTTGCCGGGTTACCACCACAACGATCTCTGAAGAACAGTTCCAATACGCAAAAGAACAGGTTGAGGCTGCCGGTCTTTCAGATAGGGTTGAGCTGTTAAAATGTGATTATCGTGATCTGAAAGGCCAATACGATAAACTGGTTTCTGTCGAAATGATTGAAGCAGTTGGTAAAGAATACTTGCCCACATTTTTTAGAACCTGCAATAAGTTGCTAAAAGAAGGTGGCAAAATGTCCTTACAGGCGATTACCATTGCCGACCAGAGGGCCGTTTCATACGCGCGTTCGGTAGATTTTATTCAAAAGCATATCTTCCCCGGAGGCTTCTTGCCTTCTCTCAGCCAAATGACTCAGCTTTTTACTCGTTATACGGACTTAGTTGTGCGTGATGTTCATGATTTTGGCTTGAGTTACGCAAAAACGCTGAAGCAATGGGAGCAACGCTTTAACACCAGACAATCGGAACTTGCAGAACTCGGATATGACGAGCGTTTTTCGAGACTATGGAACTATTATTTTAGCTATTGTGAAGGTGGCTTTCTTGAGCAGCGGGTCTCTGTTGTTCAGGTTACAGCCAGCAAATCGCAGGCCTACTCATGACTTCTATTCAGCATAAAATTGTTAGCTTTGTTTTATTCAACGGACTTTGGCTAAGCGCTGTTGCAGGCCGTGAAGACTATATTGTACTGAGTGGTGTTCTGCTGGCGTTGCAATTTATCTACAGCATTGTTGTCGCTAAAGTCAGTTGGACCCTAATATTACGCCTTTTTGCGGTCGGCATACTGCTGGAAGCCATTGTTATTAGTCTTGGCGTTATTAATTTTGTTGGCGGGTATTTCCCGCTATGGCTGGTGATGCTATGGCTGGGGTTTTCTTCTATGGCGCCGGTGGCGCTGGACTGGCTAGCGCCTAAAACAATTTTTGCCATTCTGGTTGGTATGGTTTCCGGGCCATTGAGTTACGTTGCCGGAATAAAATTAAATGCAGCAACCATTGATTCAATGCCAGTCGTTGTGGCGAGTTATGCTGTGGTTTGGGGATTAATGATGGCCTATTTTGTTTTCTCCATGTCACCCAGAAAACAGAAGGGAGTGTAGCGTTATGAAATATTTTCTAAGTGGTGTTATTGCGCTTTTTAGCATGAATTTATTAGCGGCCGAATGCACAAGTTCGGTTCCCGAGAACTTTACTAAAGTGGGTGAAACAAGGCTCAGCGTCTATTTCTGGGATGTATATGATGCGACTCTTTACAGCCCGTCAGGTAAGTACAACCAAGATGAACGACAAGCGTTGATGCTGGACTACTTGCGCGATATCAAAGCGAAGGACTTAATTGAAACCACAGAAGAAGAATGGCAGAAGCTAGGTCTTAACAGTGACAGCCATGAGAAATGGTTAACGAAGCTGGACTCAATTTGGCCGGATATTAAGGAGGGTGACTGCCTTCTGTTAGTTGAAAAATCAAACGGAGCAGCTGAGTTCTATCAAGGCGACAAATTGCTTGGAGAGATTGATGACAATGAGTTTACTGAACAATTTCTGGCTATCTGGTTGTCTGAAGAAAGCCGATTTAAGTCTGAGCGAAACGAGTTAATTGGAGAAAAATAAAATGCAAACTTTAAGAGTTCTGACGGTTTCCGGGTTACTTTTGCTAATTTCAGCTTGTTCAACAGGAATTGACGCTTATAAGTCAGAGGAGCCGGAGCTGAAGCTTGAAGAGTTTTTTAATGGTGAGCTGGTAGCTTACGGCATGGTTCAGGATTATAGCGGGGAGGTGATTCAGCGCTTTGAAGTAACGATGACCGGAACCTGGAATGGCAATAAAGGTGTTTTAGATGAACACTTCACTTATGCCGATGGACGCGAACAACAACGAGTTTGGCATATAACCAAAACTGGACCTAACAGCTATGAAGGCCGTGCAGATGATGTTGACGGTGTTGCAAAAGGGACGACAGCTGGAAACGTACTGAACTGGGAATACCAGTTAGAAGTCGAAGTGGATGGCGAACCTATGGTATTAACCCTTGATGACTGGCTTTATCTTATTGATAAGAACAATATGATCAATCGTACTGATATGTCTAAATGGGGCTTTCCAGTTGGCGAGATAACGCTGTATATCGGTAAGAAATAAATATCAAGAATCTCTGTCAGCGACCGATAATATCAGTATAATCCAGGTATTGGTAAAGCCTTAAAAGGTTTAGGGAAGCTGCAGTGGCAATAAATTATCCGACATTTTCTTACAATAACCCTCGCATTCATGGGCAGACGGTTTTTATTAAACGCGGTCCACACCAGGGGAAGTTAGGAATAATAGCAAAATCAATGGATAGCGACCGTTTCCTGATTTCTCAGGCTGACTTTGGTTCCGAGAAGGTTATTTTTAAGCGCAGTGACTTTTTGGTACACCGCTATCGTAAAATTAAGGTTCCAATTGACCGGGTTGCGGGTAAAAATCCGGATGTCTTATAAGTAAAAAAGCGACCCATTAGGTCGCTTTTTACGTTATTACTTATTGATTACACGCTGCCTCTGGGTAGACGGCAATCACTTTCTTTGCTTTCTAATTTCTGTTTCCACAGCTCTTTTGCTGTTAAGCCGCCAGAACTGGACTTTTTAGCGGGGGATTTCTTCGCTGTGGATGCCTTAGTTGGTGACTTTTTAGCTGCTGGCTTTTTGGTTGCCTGCTTTTTAGGTTCAGCTTTCTTGGCCGCTGGTTTCTTGGTTTCGGCTTTCTTAGGTTCCGATTTTTTCGACTCAGCTTTTTTCGGGGCGGCTTTTTTCTCTTTACCGAGCGTCTTTGTGTCGTCTGCTAATTGTGCAAGACGCATATTCTTACCACCATCAACGCTGTACCAGCCGTTGCTGCTCTCGATTTTAGGCTTTTTACCGTGAGCTTTTTGATAAGCTTCGGTATATTCCGCAATTACCTTTTCTTTATCCAGATTGCTCATTCAAGTGTTCCTTTATTCAAGGTTTGTTTTAGAAGGTTTTGTATAAAAATACTTCACTCTTCGTTTATACCGTTTTTTCGGATTATTGTCTAATTTCGGGTAAACTGGAGTCATTCAGACAGTCATTTTGGTTTTAATTATGTCTATAAGTAGGAATGAATTACAAAATTATCTTAATCAACTTTTAAACAGTCATCAGATTAAAGATTTTTGTCCTAACGGACTGCAGGTAGAAGGTAAGCCCGTTATACACAAGATTGTGAGTGGTGTAACGGCCTGCCAGGCATTGGTGGACAGAGCGGTCGAAGAAAAAGCGGATGCGATACTTGTTCATCATGGGTATTTTTGGAAAGGTGAGCCTGCAGAAGTTGTTGGCATGAAAAAAAGGCGGTTACAACAGCTGCTAAAGCATGACATTAATTTATTTGCTTATCACTTACCGCTTGATGTTCACCCTGAACTAGGGAATAACGCCCAGTTGGCTAAACTGATGGATTGGCAGTTTGAGGGGGCGGTAGACTCGTCTGATCCGGCTTGTCCGTTAGTAACGGGTCGTTTAGCTAAGCCTCTATCATGTGAGGACTTTGCCAATGTGTTGGAACAACGCCTGCAGCGCCGCCTGGTTTGCCGGGTGGATAGTTCAAGTAAGATTAAGAAGGTGGCCTGGTGCACTGGTGGTGGACAAGGTTTTATTGATAGGGCGGCTCAACTCGGCGTGGATGCTTTTATTACCGGAGAGGTCTCTGAACCCACCGTTCATAGCGCCCGCGAACAGGGGATAGCATTTTTTGCCGCAGGCCATCACGCCACTGAACGTTATGGCGCTAAGGCATTGGGCGAACATTTAGCAAGTCATTTTGAGCTCGATGTTCAGTTTATAGATATTGATAGCCCAGCCTGATGACAAAGAAGCGATCAATAAATAAGCAAAAGCAGGAACGGGGCGACTTTAGCGGTATCAGTCAAAAGTTCTCTAAATCAATCTACGACACTAGCAAAGGTCAGTTGCGTATGGAGGTGCTTAAACGCGATTTAGCCCCTTTGCTAGCCAGTGAGCCCTGTTTAGTGCTGGATGTCGGGGCGGGGCTTGGTCAAGTGAACCAATGGTTCCAGCAGAAAGGCTTTAAGGTTGTTCATTCCGATCTCTCATCGGAGATGGTTGAAGAGGCTGAACTCCGTCATAAGGCCCAAGGCTTGGATCAGCAATGTCAGTATATTTCGTCAAGCTTAACCGACCTGGTTAATCAGCAACCGTTTACTCAGTACGATATTATTCTCTGTCATGCCGTACTGGAATGGCTACCCGACACCGAATTGGCTATTCAACAGTTGGCCTCATTGTTAAAGCCTGGCGGCAGGCTCTCATTAATGTTCTATAACCATCATGCCAAACTCTTTGCTAATGCGATTTATGGAAACTTTGACTACATTGAGCGCGGTTTGAAAGTTAAGAAAACGGTTCGCTTAAGTCCGGAGAATCCGGCTGTACCAGAACAGGTCGAGAGTTGGCTAAAAAATGAAGGGTTAGCGGTAACGCAAAAAACGGGTGTCCGATGTTTTCATGACTACTTGCGCAATATAGAGCATCAGCAGAGATTTGATGAATTACTTGCACTTGAAATGAAGTATAACCAGATGTCGCCTTATCGTGAGCTTGGACGCTATCAGCATTGGATTATTGAGAAACCAAATTGTCAGGAGGAGTGAAAATGGGGAAACGATGTGCATTTATTGGGCTGGGTGTTATGGGTTACCCAATGGCCGGCCACCTGCAAAAAGCGGGTCACAAGGTAACCGTATTTAATCGCACTCAGATTAAAGCAGAAAAGTGGGTAGAGGAATACTCTGGTAACTATGGCGCAACTCCTGCTGAAGCGGTGAATGATGCTGACTTTGTCATGGTTTGTGTTGGTAACGATGATGATGTACGCAGCGTTTTTTACGGTGATGATGGATTACTCGTTAATTTAAAATCGGGAGCTGTTGTTGTTGATCACACCACAGCTTCAGCCGAATTGGCTCGTGAGCTGGAGAAGGCTGTAAAAGAAAAACAGGGGGCCTTTCTGGATGCGCCGGTGTCTGGCGGACAAGCCGGAGCTGAAAACGGTGTTTTAACCGCTATGCTGGGTGGTGAGCAACAGACTTTTGAGGCTGCAGATGAACTTTTTCAATGTTACGCAAAAACTCGGCAGTTAATGGGTCCGGCTGGCAGCGGGCAACTGGCAAAAATGGTTAACCAGATTTGTATTGCCGGTGTGTTGCAGGGGCTTTCGGAAGGGCTTCAACTGGCGCGAAAGGTAGGCCTGGATCCGGAGAAACTAATTTCTGCGATTAGTCAGGGAGCGGCAGGCTCATGGCAAATGGAAAATCGCTATAAAACCATGTGGGAAAGCCATTATGAACATGGTTTTGCAGTCGACTGGATGCGAAAAGACTTGAAAATTGCATTAGCTGAAGCTGACCGACAGGGGGTTTCTTTGCCAGCGACAGCATTGATTGATCAGTTCTATGCGGATGTTCAGAAGATGGGCGGAAGTCGCTGGGATACTTCGAGCCTATTAGCTCGGTTGGAAAAATAAGCCGGTTTGTTTGGGCAATAAAAAAGGAGGCAAATGCCTCCTTTTTTGTTCAGCTAAGTATAAAACTTAACGGAAACCTTTGCGACGTAATGCGTTAGTACTGAAGTCGTCACGGCTTGGTGAGATATCCCATTCCATATAAGGGCTTTCTTCATTGCCTAAGCCTAAAGAGATATAACGACCAGAGTCCAGGTCATAAAGGGCCTCTGCCGCCATCCAGGGAACATCCTGGTTATAGAACTGAGTATTCAGTGCTTCACCAACACGCCATAATTCACCACGTCCATCGTAGTGGTCAACAAGTGACGCAGTCCAACTGTCTTCGTCAAGGTACATGGTACGTTTAGAGTAAATATGACGTTCACCGTCTTTTAGCGTGCCTTCAACAACCCAAACGCGGTGTTTCTCATAACGTATTAAGTCCTGATTCATATGACCGGCTTTAATAATATCGTCATAGTTGAGCTCAGGATCCATGATTTTGTAGTTGTTATAAGGAATGTAAATTTCTTCTTTTCCTTTTAACTCCCAGTTGTATTTATCCGGAGCGCCATTGTACATGTCCAGGTTGTCAGAAGTACGTAAGCCATCTGCTGCTGTACCTGGTCCGTCGTAAGCTACGTTAGGAGCGCGGCGAACACGACGTTGACCTGCATTATAAATCCAGGCGCGACGACCTTCTTTTACCTGGTTAATGGTTTCGTGAACCAATAATACCGTGCCGGTTAGGCGAGAAGGCGCTTCAACTTCCTGCATGAAATAGAACAGAATGTTGTCATCAGCTTCCTGGCGACCGGTTTTAAGGTATTCTGGGAAGACCAGAGTTTCTTTAAGCTCAACAGTGGTGTAGTTACCGTTCGAGAGAACTGGGAACTGAGCAATATTACGAGTTACAGCACCACCACGGTAGCGTGTAATATGGTTCCAAACCGCCTCTAAACCATTTTCAGGAATAGGAAAAGGAATGGTCGTATCAAAATTTTCAACACCATTACCACCGGCAACCATCTCAGCTTGTTCAGCATTTGACTTGATTTTTGGCCAGAGTTCGTCTGGGTAAGTCGCTGAACGGCGAGTTGGGTATACGATCATTTTATAGTCGGAGTGTTTATCAAACATCGCGATTTGACCTTCGCTCAGATGTTCTTTGTGCTCATCCAAGTTGTCATGAGTGATGGTAAATAAAGGTTTATCATCAGCGAATGGGTCATTACCGCGAACAACGTCAACCGCGTGGTCAGAGTAACCGCCATCCCATGCCGGGATAGAGCCATCAGCGTTTGCAGCTTTCTCCGCACCAATTGGAGTGAGATCCTGACCAAGCCGTGCGGCTTCTTCTGGTGATACTTTAGCCGCAACGCTCGCGGAAATCACCGACATGGCGAATACGCCAGCTTTTAGCATCAGTTTATTCATTATAATTTTCCTTGTTGTTCTACTTTCCAACATCACTTTGCCAGAGGACTGACCTCTCAAGCAATACTTTAACGAAAAAAAGCACAAATTTAACGAAAAAAGGTTTTCAAATTATCTTGAGCTTATACAATCCTATGACATTTTTAGTACCCGGGAGGTTCCATGCGCTTGTCTTTAACCCCATTAGGGGTGTTGTTGGGGGCTTTTTTTAGCACCACAGTGCTCGCACAGGATGGCGACACAGCAACAATTACTGATTACGACGTGATCAGTGCACCAGCATTGTCATCGGACAGAATAGAAAACGAAGTACTTATTGAAGTGACAACTGTCGGACCGCGCCTGATTGCGGTTGGAGCGCATGGCAATATTCTCTGGAATGAAGACAGCGATTGGCAACAAGCTGAAGTAGACACCAGTGTATTACTAACCAGTGTTGCTTTTGCTGACGAGCAGAATGGCTGGGCTACAGGACATCACGGCGTCATTATTAATACCAACGATGGTGGTAAAACCTGGAAGCGCCAGCTCGACGGTTTTGAGCTGATGGGGCTAGAGAAGAGCTACTTTGAAGCGCGCATAGAGAAACTAAGTGCAGAGATTGAATCAACGGATGGTGAAGAAGCCATCGCTGAATTGGAATGGCAGCTTGAAGAAGCTCAGTTTCAAATCAGTAACATTGAAGTTGCTGAAGAAGAGGGACCGAGTAAACCGTTTTTAGATCTTTATGTTAAGGACAGTAATACCGTTTGGGCGATAGGCGCTTATGGCACTTTTTTGAAAACTGAAAACGGTGGAGACAGTTGGCAGGTCATTTCAGGTCAATTAGAAAACCCCGGGGGTTACCATTTAAATACCATTTTTGGTCGGGGCGATGATCTTTATATTGTCGGTGAATCTGGTTTAGCTTTTGCGAGTTATGATGGCGGTAGCACCTGGCAGACTTTAAATTCACCTTATCGTGGTTCTCTTTTCGGCGGGCATCTTGATGCCAACGGCGATGTTTGGGTCTATGGCTTGCGGGGCAATGCTTATGTTTCTGAGGATAAGGGACAGAGCTTCTCTACAATTGATACGGGAACGCGAGTGAATTTGTCAGCCGGAACCAGCACCGAGTCAGGAACTCAGCTGATTGTCGGGCATTCAGGAACGATTCTTGAAATCGACGATCAACTTAACGTCAAAAATAGAACGCATCCAAGCGGTTCGGTTATGACCGATATTATAGAAGTGACTGAAGGCAAGTGGATTATGACTGGCCGCAGTGGTTTACTACACTGGCCAGCAAAAATTAGCGAAGAAGAAGCCGTAGCAACGCAACAAGGAGCGCAGTAAATGGATAATCCGAGTGCGAATAAACCAGCCGGTCTGCTGGAAAAACTATTATTCACGGTACGGGCTCCCTGGCTAATTGTCTTCCTGTTACTCACCCTGTTTTTGGGGTATCACGCATCGCAGGTTCGTCCCGACGCAAGTCTGACGAAAATGATCCCGACCAATCACCCTTTTATTCAGAACTATTTTGATTATCAGGATGACTTAGCAAGCCTCGGTAATGTTGTGCGGGTTGCTGTTGAAAATAAAGAGGGTGACATTTTTGAAGCTGACTTCCAGCAGCAACTGCAGAAAATTACCGACGAAATATTTTTCATTCCCGGTGTAAACCGCTCAGGGCTTCGCAGCTTGTGGACACCGAATGTTCGCTGGATGGAAGTGACCGAGGAAGGGTTTGTCGGTGGTCCGGTTATTCCGGATGGCTACGATGGCAGCGAAGAGTCATTAGAGAAATTAAGAACGAACGTTCTACGCTCCGGCGAAGTTGGAAATCTGGTAGCTAATAACTTCGAATCAACCATTGTTTATATCCCGCTTGATGAAGTTAACCCCGATACCGGGGAAAAGCTGGATTATCAGGATTTTTCGGAAAAGCTTGAAACGCTGGTTCGGGATAAATACCAAAGCGATAAAATCGCGATCCATATTACCGGTTTTGCAAAGCTCATCGGTGATCTTATTGAAGGCGCTGAGCAAGTTGGCCTGTTCTTCCTGTTAGCCATAGGCATTACTCTGATAATGCTTTATCTCTACAGTCGCTGTTGGCGTAGCACCTTTATGGTACTCAGTTGTTCGATTATTGCCGTTATCTGGCAGCTGGGCATTATTAAACTGATAGGCAGCGGAATTAACCCGTATTCAATGCTGGTTCCTTTTCTGGTGTTCGCGATAGGAGTCTCGCACGGTGTGCAAGTGATTAATGCCATTGGTATTAACCGGGTAGCCGGAATGGATAAAGTTGCTGCTGCACGTACCGCCTTTCGTGGGCTCTATATAGCCGGTCTTACTGCGCTGGCCAGTGATGCGATAGGTTTTACCACCTTAATGGTAATCGATATTGAGGTGATTAAAGAGTTAGCAATAGCTGCAAGTATTGGTGTTGCTGTGGTCGTACTAACCAATCTTGGTTTATTGCCTATTCTGATGTCTTACCTGGGCACGTCCGATAACGGCGTTGCTTATCAGAAGAGAATTGAAGGCGAACGTCATCCGTTATTTGAGTTCTTTGCTAAGTTTACTCAGCCTAAATGGGCGTACTCAGCACTTGGTGTCGCGCTCGTCATGCTGGCCTGGGGACTGGTTAATAGTCAGAACATGGCAATTGGCGACCTTGATAAAGGAGCGCCGGAGCTTCGTCCCGATAGCCGCTATAATCAGGACAATGCCTTTATCGTCGATAACTACAGTTCCAGTACGGACATTTTTGTGGTGATGGCCGCATCGGCTCCAGAGCAGTGTATTGCGTACGACAATCTGGAATTGATGGAACGTTTTAGCTGGCATATGGAAAACACCAGTGGCGTACAGGACGTTAAGTCAGTGGTGTACGTTTCTAAAATGGGCATGTTTGGCATTAACGAAGGCAATCTGAAGTGGTTTAGTCTAAACCGTAACCAATACGTTATTAACGCCTCGTTAAGCCGAATTCCTGACGGCCTGATTAACAATGATTGCTCAATGGCGCCGGTGATTATTTATCTGGATGATCACAAAGCTGAAACGCTGGAAAATGTCGTTGGATCGGTTAATGAGTTTAATCAAAACTATCAGCAGGAAGGTTTAGAGCTGCTGATGGCAGCCGGTAACTCGGGTATTGAAGCAGCAACCAACTCGGTTATTGAGGCGGCTCAGAATAAGATGCTGTTGTGGGTGTATGGCGTCGTTATTGTGCTGTGCTTTATCACCTTCCGTAGCGTTCGTACGGTAGCCTGTATCGTGTTGCCATTAGCCTTTACCACTGTCATGAGCCAGGGATTAATGGCTGTGCTTGGTATTGGTATTAAAGTGGCGACTTTACCGGTTATTGCTCTTGGTGTGGGTATTGGTGTCGACTACGGCATTTATATTTACAGTAAGGTAAAAGAGGGTTTACAGCAGGGAATGTCGTTGCAGGAAACCTACAAATACTCACTGGATAATACCGGGAAGGCGGTTGGCTTTACAGGGTTAACCCTGGCCATCGGTGTCGCTACCTGGATATTCTCACCCATTAAATTCCAGGCGGATATGGGGATATTACTGACCTTTATGTTCCTTTGGAATATGTTGGGTGCGCTGATTCTAATTCCGGCACTAGCGAGGTTGTTCAGAGTCGGTAGTAAGAACGCTTAACTCGTTTATTCTGGTGTCAGTGAATAAATTGAGGCGTCGGCTTTTATTAAGTCGGCGCCTTTTTCTGCTATAGCGATAGTTGGCGCGTTGGTATTACCACTAATCACATTAGGCATAATAGACGCATCTACCACTCGAAGCTGCTCTACACCACGCACTTTTAAGGTCGGTGTAACGACCGCTTCAGGATCCGTTTCAGGCCCCATCTTGCAAGTGCCTGCTGGGTGATAAATCAATCCAGTTTTGGACTTAATCTGTTCCAGAAGTTGCTCATCGCTTGTGTTGGATCCGGGAAATAGGAACCCACCATGATGCTCAGTCAATGCCGGTTGGTTCAGTATTTCAAACGCTTTTTTAATGCCATTAAGCAGGGCGCTTTGATCGCTGGGCTTATTTAAAAAGCCATAGGTGATTTTTGGTTTACCAAGCGGGTCATTCGGGTTTAAGCGTAATTGCCCGCGTGATTTCGGACGCAATAGACACACATGGCATGTAAAGCCGTGTTTTAAGGTTGGCATCCAGTCATAACCGCTGTCGTTAAACATAACCGGTAATAAATGCACCTGAATGTCAGGCTCCTTAATTTTTTCTGAGGAGCGATAAAAGGCGCCGACCTCAGCAATTGAGTGTGCCAACTGACCTTTTCGTGTAAACAGGTACTGTATAAAAGGAATCGACAACTTAATTAAGCTCCAGGGCGTCAGCGTTAGGCCATCTTTGGCTTTATTTCTGCAGTGAATACTGATGTCTACGTGTTCTTGAAGGTTTTTACCCACCGCAGAATTGTCATAAAGAAGTTCAACGTTAGACTCTGAGAGCTCGCTGGCCGGGCCGATACCCGAGCGCAGTAAGATCTGTGGGGAATTAAAAGCGCCCGCACAAAGGACTATTTCTTTTGCCGCATGGACGATATAACGTTTGCCGCGTTGGTGATAGCACACCCCGGTGGCTTTTTTGCCACAAAAGACCACGCGCTCGGTTAGGCATTCAGACAGCAGGGTTAAGTTGCTTCGTTCCAGGGCGGGCTTTAGATAAGCATGGTAGGCACTGCATCGCTTCCCATTTTTAATAGTGAACTGGAAGGGGCCATGGCCTTCCAGTTTTGCGCCATTAAAGTCGGTATTAATCGCTAATCCGTATTCGCTGCAGGCATCTAAGAAACGTTGCGATACTCGGTAGTACGGCGCTACATCGGATACGGCTAAAGGCCCATTATCTCCATGGTATCGATTAGAACCACGACTATTGCACTCACTTTTTATAAAATAGGGCAGCAGGTCGTTATAACTCCAGCCCGGGTTACCCTGCTCAGCCCAGGCGTTGTAGTCACTGGGTAGGCCCCGAGTGTAAATCATAGCGTTAATACCACTGCTGCCGCCCAGCATTTTTCCTCTGGGTGTATAGCAGCCTTTGGCATTGGTAAGCTGTGGTTCTTCAGTACTCCGGTAAAGCCAGTTGAATTTTTTACTGTGCATAAATCGTGCGAAGCCCGAGGGCATATCAGAGAATAGCCCGCCATGTGATGATCCAGCTTCTAGCAATAAGACCCGATATTTCCCGCATTCCGTGAGTCGGTTAGCCAGAGTACAGCCGGCAGAACCGGCTCCGACTATAATGTAGTCAAACGACTTCGTGGTGTCAGAGTGATGCGGCGTAGTCATACAAAGACTTCAGTAAACGCAGCTTGTGCGTGTCTTCCTGATGCTGGTTCGCCAGATCTTCCAGCTTCAGAGCATAGTCTTCTGCGGACAATAAGCCTTCGGGAGGTTCAATTAAACGTTGCTGACAAAACTGTCGCCACTGATTTAGCTCTTTATCGCTAAGAGTTGAGGGGTAGTTGCGTGCCCGGTAGCGGAATAGCAGTGCAGGCATACGATTGTCCTGAAAATCCAGTTCCAACCCGGCCAGTTGTTGTGGCTCTGATGAGCGTATAATTTCCATGTGCTTTTTATCCTGAGGGGAGAAAAAGCCATCGTATATCTGGTGGTCAACGTCGGTTCTTGGAGCAAATTCTTTGGTCTGCTCAAACACCTGCATGAGCTTGTCGCGGAAGTCGCTGTTTTCCTGTAACCATTTAGCGTTTGTCTCCAGGGCGGCTGTATCTAATGCGGCACTATCAGCAGCTTCAGCAGAAATGGTCTTAATGGGCGCTAAGAAAGGACAGCGACCGAGGTGAATATTTTGTATACCGCTCTTTTGTAAGCCTTGCTCTTCCAACTCTCTACGACTGGTGTAGGTTAATGTCGTTAATTCCTCTACCGATTTATTGGCAAAACCCATGGGTGGAATGCGGAGATCCCAGGCAATGACGTTGCTATTTTGTTTAGGATGAAAGCCCAGCGGCAATATAGCCGACAAATAGCGGTTAGCCGTACCGTAAAAGCCACTGACATGCGCCAGCGGCTCAGGTGCCTGCCAGTTAAACAAGTTCAGTAGTTTTTGTTTACGGCGAATACTGTAAGCCCATTGCCACAGCTTAGGCTGTTTCTCGCTGATGAGCTTTGCCAGACCAATGGTCGCATAAACATCCGACATAGCGTCGTGCGCCTGACCATGTTCAATGTTATTGGCAACACTCAAATGCTCCAGTTTTAGACTGGGTTGCCCATCGGCATTTTCCGGCCAGTTAATACCGCCAGGGCGAAGTGCAAAACAGGCGCGCACCACATCAATTAAGTCCCAGCGTGAATTGCCGTTTTGCCAGCTGTATTCGTAAGGGTCATAAAAGTTGCGATAGAACAGCAAACGGGTGACTTCGTCATCAAAACGAATGTTGTTGTAGCCAATAATGGTGGTGTTAGGCTTTTGAAACTCATTTGCTATGGCTTTGCTGAATTCGGCTTCACCGACACCTTGCTTCGCAGCAAGCTGCGGGGTTATCCCGGTAATTAAAGTGGCTTCCGGATTTGGCAGAAAGTCTGGTGTGGGCTGAGCGTAAAGCGTTAACGGCCGGCCGATAACATTAAAGTCAGTGTCTGTGCGCAAGCCGGCAAACTGTGCGGGGCGATCCACTAGCGGGTTAGCCCCCCATGTCTCGTAGTCGTGCCAGTAGAAGGTTTCTTGTTCATTATTTTTGTCTAGGTTTGGCTGCATGTCTTATACCGGGCGGCTTTTTGTCGTTGTGTATCTGTTTATTCTTACAGACATGAAAGGAAAGCGCTAGATCAAAGGAGCTTTTAGAACAAACTGAAGAGACCTCATGTGGGATATCATATACGCAGAAACTAAAGGTAGCTAACGTAATGAGCTTATGTTAAAAAAATGTATTGGTCTGGAGCGTAATTACAAGGACTTAAAAAGGAAAAACTATGAAAATTCATTCACTGGTAATAGGGCTATTTTCGACCACTATAATGAGTCTTTCACCTTTTGTGTACGCATATGATTCTGACGTTTTAGCCTTTATTTGTGATAGTTGCAGCTATGATGAAGCAAAGGAGATGGTTAAATCCAAAGCGTCTCCGGGTTCGCAATGTAAAACTGGTGATAGCGGTATGACGCCTGTTGAGGAAACGTTGTGTTATAGGGAAGCTGTTTACAGTGCTGTTTTGAATCAATCCAGCGGTGCACTTTGGGGGTTCCGCTTAAGCCAATCAAAGCAGGGAGATGCTACTGGCGCAATGAAACTTCAAGTTGAGGAGCACCAACATGATCAAACCATCGAAGAGGTGATTAGAAATGGAGTGCAATATACCCAGGATTTATCTGCAGCGCTTCAAAACGTTGCCAGCGAAGTGAGTAGCTCATTCTCTTCGTCGACTGAGTATGAACACTGGCTGAGCAACCAGACTGAAACAAAGCATTCCGCTATAACACAAGCTAACACTTCACCCTCTGAGTTTTCTTGCAATGAAAGCTCTGAGTACCTGGCTGTGAAAGCTATTACTTCTGGTGAGTTTAGAAATCGCTTGCGAGCAAAAATCAATAGTGCGTATTCCGATGAAGATATAGAGTTAAACGGCAATTTTGATGATGCCGAGTTTACCGAATTTGGTTTGCGCTTAGAAAAAAAGGGGACCAGGGTCTCAATCAACTGGGATAATCAGCGAGTCGATAAAACCCCTTTTTTTACTTTTTCAAATCCTGACCTTTTAGCTACAAAAAACAATCAGAAAATTTCACAAGTGGCTTTTAGATTATCGCCATCTGATAACGGCACTTCAATTAGCTTAGATGGAACGAAAACGCATCTAAGCAGAAAATATTGGGTCGATATGAAGAACCCCAGGTTAACACCGCTAGAACTTTCTCCATGTGCTGTAGAAGCGCTGAGCGAAGTGTATGGAACAGCTTCAGTTTCAGCAACGATAGATAACGGCAGCGATAACTACAACCCAATGCCGGGTAAGGAGAGTCTATTTCTCGGCGAAGCTCCTGAAGAAGAGAGCAGAGGCAAGAAGCCGCTTTGTGAAGCTCATTACTCTGACAGGCTAGGGGATTATGTTATTAGCATAAAAACATTTTGCTGATTTCCAGTTTAACTAAGCTGAGATAAAGTGAGCCACTCACTCCTTTTCAATCTTGTTCACCGTCTAACGAACCACTATCCACTTCGAGCGTAATTTGTTGTTTATCGCCTAAGTGTGTGTATTCAACGTGATAATTCGGCATCTAAAAATCTCCTCGTTGTCAGTTCGGTGCTTTCCTGCGACTATGTTATGACTAACAATCTAGCCTATAACAATAAAACCGAGGTCGAGATGAAAAAACTTTACTTATCTGCATTACTTACCGCTGCTACCTTTGCATCGTTAATGCCAAGCGCTCAAGCGAGCGATACCGATGTGGAATACGCTATGGCGATCCACGGCGGTGCCGGCACCATTACCCGGGCTAATTTAACCGCCGAGCAAGAGCAAGCCTACAAAGATAAACTGACTGAAGCTTTAGAGGCAGGTCGTAAGGTACTAAAAGAAGGTGGTGACAGCACCACTGCGGTTATTGCCGCAATTCAGGTAATGGAGGCGTCTCCGCTGTTTAACTCTGGTAAAGGGGCGGTTTATACCTGGGATGGAGAGCATGAGCTGGATGCCTCGTTGATGGAAGGTCTGAATGGCAATGCGGGGGCAGTTGCCGGCGTGAAAACAGTAAAAAGCCCTATAGAATTAGCTCGCGAAGTGATGGAAGAATCTGTTCATGTGATGCTAAGTGGTGAAGGCGCAGAGCAGTTTTCCCGTCAACAAGGCCTGGAGCAGGTAGAGAACAGCTACTTTAATACCGACCACCGTTATCAGCAGCTACAGAGAGCCAAAGAAACCATTAAGAAAAGTGAACAGCCGGAGCAACAAGCCTGGGAATATTTGGATCTTGATTATAAATACGGCACCGTCGGCGCTGTGGCGGTCGATAAAGATGGGCTATTGAGTGCCGGAACATCAACCGGCGGCATGACCGCGAAGCGTTATGGTAGAATAGGTGATTCACCCATTATTGGTGCTGGTACCTGGGCTGACAATGAAAGCTGTGCGGTGTCTGCGACCGGACACGGCGAGTACTTCATTCGCTTCCACGTGGCGGCTGATATCTGCTCGCGGGTTAAGTATAAAGGGCTTTCGGTAAGTGACGCGGGTGATGAAGTCATTCACGGCGTGCTGGAACAAGCCGGTGGTACCGGTGGCGTTATCATTATTGACGCAGAAGGCAATATTGCTATGCCGTTTAATACCGAAGGTATGTATCGTGGCTATATTAAAGGCGAGGGTGATGCCCATATTGCTATTTATAACGAGGATGAATAAGTTCGGAGTCTATGAGTCGTCAAAAATCGCACGATAAATTACAAAGTAAGCCCTTTGTTGATAAGTTTCAGACACAATTAGAGCAATGTACAACACAACAGGCCGCGCTTTTGCGCGGTCGTTTGCGTGGCCTGAGTAAAATTAAAAACGAACAACGGCAACAGCAGGTGCTGGAGCGGATAGCGGCCGATATCGAAACCGCCGAGCTGGCATACTTAGAACGTCAGCAGCAAACGTTTCATATCAGTTACCCCGAGGAACTGCCGGTTGCGCAGCAACGTGGCGACATTAAAAAAGCCATTGAGCAGAATCAGGTCGTGGTCATTGCCGGTGAAACGGGTTCGGGTAAAACCACGCAGTTGCCGAAAATGTTGCTGGAACTGGGTTATGGTCGCAAAGGTACGATTGGTCATACTCAACCGCGACGCTTGGCGGCTCGCAGTGTTGCAGCCCGTATTGGAGATGAGCTACAGGATCACGCTAAAAAACAGGTGGGTTATAAAATCCGCTTTCAGGATGAGACCGCACCGACGACGGCAATAAAACTGATGACCGACGGTATGCTGTTATCCGAACTGCAGCAAGACCCTCTGCTACTGCAATACGACGCCATTATTATTGATGAAGCGCATGAGCGCAGTCTGAACATCGACTTCTTGCTGGGTGTGCTGCATACGCTGCTGCCCAAACGCCGTGATCTCAAAGTTGTTATTACCTCAGCGACCATTGAGACAGAACGTTTCTCCAAACACTTTCACGATGCCCCAGTACTGACGGTAACCGGCCGAACCTATCCGGTGGAAGTTCGGTATCGTCCCCCGAAAGAAGACGGCAAAGCTGCTGATGCAGACGTATTGCAGGGTGTTTGTGAGGCGGTAGAAGAGCTGCAACGTGAAAGCGAAGGTGACATCCTTATTTTTGCCAGTGGTGAGCGCGAAATTCGTGATTACGCGGACGCTATTGGTGACTTGCAACTGCGTAATACGGAAGTTTTGCCCCTGTATGCGCGTTTGTCGTCACACGAGCAGAACCGTGTATTTCAGTCGCACAGTCAACGGCGTGTGGTTATTGCCACCAACGTAGCAGAAACGTCATTAACCGTGCCGGGCATACGCTTCGTGATTGACCCGGGAACGGTGCGCATGAGTCGTTACAGTTACCGCACTAAAGTGCAGCGTTTACCCATTGAGCCGATTTCACAGGCCAGTGCCAACCAGCGCAAGGGGCGTTGCGGCCGTATTGGTCCGGGCATCTGTATTCGCTTATACAGTGAAGAGGACTTTTTGCAGCGTCCGGAGTATACCGACCCAGAAATTCTCCGTACCAATTTGGCGGCGGTCATATTGCAAATGTCGTCGTTGCGCCTGGGTGACATTCGCCAGTTTCCTTTCGTACAGAAGCCCGACGAACGCTTTGTTAAAGACGGTTTGAACTTATTGGAAGAGCTGCATGCCATTAAACCCGGACGTAAAAATGAACAACCGAAATTAACAGATACGGGACGGCAGCTGTCACGGCTGCCGCTGGATCCGCGACTGGCCAGAATGGTCATAGCCGGGCAGCAATACGGATGTGTTCGTGAAATGCTGATAATTACGGCGGCTTTGAGTATTCAGGACCCACGTGAACGGCCACACGATGCACAGCAAAAGGCTGACGAGTGGCATCAACGTTTCCGCGACAAAAGCTCTGACTTTATGGCGTTTCTCAATTTATGGAACTACGTCAAAGAGCAGCAGAAAGCGCTGTCAGGAAACCAGTTCCGTAAGCAGATGGGGCGTGAGTTTATTCATTTTATGCGTTTGCGTGAATGGCAGGACATTTACACGCAAAGCCGGCAAACGGTTCGGGAAATGGGACTATCCATTAATGAGGATGCTGCCACCTTTGAGCAAGTGCACCGGGCTTTAATTACCGGCTTATTGTCTCAAGTGGGCTTTAAAGAGGACCGGCACGAATATCAGGGAACACGGCAAACGCGTTTTCATATTTTCCCGGGCTCAGGTTTGTTCGGTAAACCGCCTAAGTGGGTTGTCACCGCTGAACTTGCCGAAACCTCAAAATTGTATGCGCGAATTAATGCTGACATCGACCCTTTGTGGATAGAAGAAACAGCTCCGCATTTAGTTAAAAAACAATACCTTGAACCTCACTTTGAAAAGAAACAAGGCAGTGTTATTGCCGATGAACAGGTGACTTTACTGGGGCTTATTCTGGTACCGAGAAGGCGCGTTCAATTCGGCCCGGTGTCGCCGGTTAAGGCCAGGGAAATATTCATACGCGAGGGGCTGGTTAATTCGCAGCTAACGCGCAAGCTGCCGTTTATTCAACACAACCTGAAATTAATTCAGGACGTTCAGGCGTTGGAGGCAAAGTCCCGCCGGCGAGATATTCTGGTGGATGAAGAGGTACTGTTCGAGGCTTACGACCGCGCAATACCCGAGGGTATCTACAACGAAAAGCTACTGGCAGGCTGGTGGCATAAGGCGGCCAAAAAAGAACCTAAGCTGCTGTTTTTTGAGCGCGATGATCTTATTGCTGGTGAAACCGAGCATATTACAGAAAGCGACTATCCGGAGTTCTGGCGACAAGGTAACCTCCGATTGCCGTTAAGCTACCATTTTGAGCCTAACGCAGAAGATGACGGTGTCAGTGTGAATATTCAGCTGGGTATTCTGAACCAGGTTAAGCAGGAAGGTTTCGACTGGCATATTCCGGCGTTGCGTGAAGAGCGTATTGCCCACTTAATTAAGTCGCTGCCGAAAACCTTACGTCGGAATTTTGTACCTGCACCTAACTTCGCTGGTGCGATTATAGCCGATGTTGAGCCGCTGCAAGGGCGCTTAACTGACGCTATGGCGACTAAATTGCGCCGTATGACCGGCGTGACAGTTCCGGAAGAAAATTGGGATGATTCGTCGTTACCAGTTCATTTGCGCATGAACTTTAAGATTTTTGACGGCAAGAAACTGGTGAGTCAGGGGCGCGACTTGCAAAGCCTTCAACAGCGTTTGTCCGGTAAAGTGCAGCAGCGGCTGGAGAAAACAGCCGGTGACGATATTAGCCGTGAGCGCGTCGATAGCTGGGACTTTGATGACTTACCGGAAGTTATTACCGAGCGCCAGCAAGGTTTTGAGCTGAAGGCGTATCCGGGCTTAATCAATAAAGGCAAAGGACAGGTTGCTCTGCAATTGTTCGATAACCCGGAGCAGGCGAAGAAGCATCATAAAGCCGGTGTACGCGAATTGTTACTACAGCAAATACCGTCACCAATTAAGCATTTACAAAAATCACTGTCGAATAAAGCCAAGTTGGCTATGTACTTTAACCCCTGGGGAAAAGTGGATGCGTTAATAGCCGACTGTATCGCAGCGGCGGTAGGCGGGCTCGTTCAAGAGCAAATTGAACAGGGCAATGAGCTCCGTGAACAAAAGGGCTTTGAGCAATTAAAAGACATTGTCCGTGCTAATTTGAATGAACGTGTTGAGCAAATAGCAGGGGAAGTCGAGCAGTGTTTACTTTTGTCGCAACAGGTCAGAAAGTCTCTTAAAGGTAAAATTCCACTGGACCAGATTCAGTCGCGGGGGGATATTCAGGATCAATTGGATAACCTGGTGTTCGCTGGTTTTGTATCCGCTTTTGGCGGGGATCGTTTGAGTGACATTGTGCGTTATTTGAAGGCTATTCAACGTCGGCTGGAAAAGCTGCCGGTCGATCCGAATAAAGACCGTTTAATGACTCTGACTCTGGCCAACCTTGAAGAGCAGTACAAAGCAGCGGTAAAAGCTCATGAAAATAAAGGCTCGGTGATTCCGGATGAGGTTGCTGAAATTCGCTGGATGATTGAAGAGCTGAGAGTGTCGTTTTTTGCGCAGACGCTGGGAACCAAGTATCCGGTGTCAGAAAAGCGGGTTAAACAAGCAATAGAGGCGGCTAAATAGCCGCCTCTACGATAGGGTCACATTACTTACACAAAGTTATGCAGTGTAAAGCCCTAAATTTTCTTTTGCGTAGGCTTCAAACTCTGTGAAACCGCCAACGTGTTGTTCGTCGACAAAAATCTGAGGAACCGTCTGTACCGGCTTGCCGACCGTTTTTTCCAAGTCAGCTTTGCTGATGCCTTCAGCATGAATATCGACATAGCGATAATCAAAATTATCCATATCGGCTTTTAATTTATCTGCAACTTCTACGGCACGAACACAAAAAGGACAACCCGGACGTCCAAAAATTACTGTAAACATGAAATACCTCTCTCATAAAAATTTATGCCTCTATTATCCAGATTTTAGAGCTGGTTAACAATTCTTCTGTACGATGGGCACAATCGATTTAATGAATGAGGCTAGTGCTCAATATCTAAATCTGATTCAGGAACACAACAACAAGGCAAAATGTCCCCTTTCCTGACATAGGCGAGCGGTTCGGTTGTGTAGCGAACTGTGCCGGACTTTAAGGTGCTACGGCAGGCACCGCAAAAACCACTACGGCAATGGTAATGCATTTCTAACTGGTGCTTTTCTAAGGCCTCGAGTAAGGTGCCTTCAGTCGCATCAACGGCAAGCTCAGGCCCACCGTTGACTTTGACTTTAAAGGTATTAGCCATAGCTTAGAGATCAAAGTCCCCAAGGTCGGAAGCATTAACTTCACTGTCTATTTGGCCGACAAGATAAGAGGTAATTTCAGACTCTTGTGGTGCTACCTGAACGTTGTCTGAAACCAGGTATTTGTTCATCCAAGGCAAAGGATTAGAACGCTGGTTTTCAAACGGAGCATCAAAGCCAATGGCCTGCATACGCAAGTTGGCAATGTATTCTACATACTGGCAAAGCATGCTTTCGTTCAAGCCAATCATTGAACCGTCTTTAAACAGGTAGTGTGCCCACTGTTTTTCCTGCTTTACTGCCGTCATGAAAATTTCATAGGCTTCATCACGAAGCTCCTCGGCAATTTCCTTCATTTCCGGATCGTCTTCGCCGTACTGCCATAAGTTAAGAATATGCTGTGTCGATGTCAGGTGAACGTTCTCATCACGGGCGATTAGCTTTATGATTTTCGCGTTACCTTCCATTAATTCACGTTCTGCAAAAGCGAATGTACAGGCAAAACTGACATAAAAACGAATAGCTTCCAGGGCGTTAACCGAGTTAATACACAAAAACAGTTTTTTCTTTATTTCACGCTGGGTAACGGTGTGGGTCTTGCCATCAACGACAACATCACCTTCGCCGTGGGTTTGTAACAGCTGAGTGTAAAAAATGAGATCATCGTAGTACTTTGAGATGTCATTAGCGCGAATTTTAATTTGCTCGTTAATGACGATGTCTTCAAAGACTTCGCTGGGGTCACTGAACAGGTTACGCAGAATGTGCGTGTACGAGCGCGAATGTATCGTCTCAAAGAATGACCAGGTTTCGATCCAGGTTTCTAATTCAGGAAGAGAAACGATAGGAAGTAGCGCAATGTTCGGCGAACGTCCCTGAATTGAATCTAACAGTGTCTGATATTTCAAGTTAGAAATAAACACGTGCTTTTCACTGGCGGTCAGTTTATTAAAGTCGATGCGGTCGCGACTGACATCGATTTCCTCTGGACGCCAGAAAAAACTGATTTGTTTTTCAATGAGCTTCTCAAAAATACTGTGCTTTTGCTGATCATAGCGAGCAACGTTAACGGAGTTACCTAAAAACATAGGCTCCGTTAACGGGTTGTTCTGCTCTTGGTTAAACGTTGAGTACGACATTCGCTAAAATCCTTCTTATTAAATTTTGCAGGCACCGCCGGCACAATCGTCATCGTCTTCAATAATGACTGCTGTCGGCTGGGCTTGAGGCTTATCGGCACGTTGACGTGCAGCAATGTCGGATTGGTTATCCGCAGCACCATCACGGGTGTTGTGGTAGTAAAGCGTTTTTACTCCAAGCTTATAAGCCGTTAATAAGTCTTGCAGCAGTTGCTTCATCGGTACTTTGCCAGCATCAAACTTGCCTGGGTCATAATTGGTGTTAGCGGAAATTGTTTGGTCAACAAATTTTTGCATAATACCGACCAGTTCAAGGTACCCTTTGTTGCTAGGGATCTGCCATAGCAGTTCGTATTTGTCTTTTAAGTTTTCGTAGTCTGGAACAACCTGTTTGGTCACGCCGTCTTTTGATGACTTAATGCTGACAAAACCTCGAGGCGGTTCAATACCGTTGGTTGCGTTAGAAATCTGCGATGATGTCTCAGAAGGCATTAGCGCTGATAAGGTTGAGTTACGCATACCGTGTTGTTTGATGTCTGCACGAAGCTGATCCCAGTCCAGATGCAGTGGTTCATCGCAAACCTTATCCAAATCTTTCTTGTAGGTATCGGTTGGCATAATGCCTTGAGAATAGGTGGTCTCATTAAATTTGGGACAAGCGCCTTTCTCCTTGGCCAAGTTCATTGATGCCTTCATCAGGTTGTACTGTATGGCTTCAAAGGTCTGGTGAACCAGGCCATTGGCAGAGCCGTCTGAGTATTTAACACCATGCTTCGCTAAGTAATAAGCAAAGTTAATAACACCAATACCCAGTGTACGACGGTTCATGGTGGCGTTATAAGCCGCTGGTACCGGGTATTCCTGATAATCCAGCAGGCTGTCCAGCGCACGAACAGCCAAATCTGCCAAGTTTTCAAATTCTCCCAGGTTCTCAATTTTACCTAAGTTAAACGCTGACAGAGTACAAAGCGCAATTTCACCTTCTTCGTCATTCACGTGGCTTAATGGCTTCGTTGGTAAGGCAATTTCAAGACACAGATTACTCTGCCGAATAGGAGCAACTTTAGAATCAAACGGGCTGTGTGTGTTGCAATGGTCAACGTTCTGCACATAGATACGGCCGGTGCTGGCACGTTCCTGCATAAACAGACCAAACAGTTCAATGGCCTTAATACGTTTTTTACGGATGCTCTCGTCTTGTTCGTACTGAAGGTACAATCGTTCAAACTCGTCCTGATCTTCAAAGAACGCGTCATAAAGCCCCGGAACGTCAGATGGGCTGAACAAGGTAATGTAATCGTCTTTAATGAGACGCTGGTACATGGTGCGGTTAAACTGCACACCGTAATCCAGATGGCGAACCCGGTTTTCTTCAACACCGCGGTTGTTTTTTAGTACCAATAAGCTTTCAACTTCCAGATGCCAAAGCGGGTAGAACAGAGTAGCCGCACCACCGCGAACACCACCTTGCGAGCAGCTTTTAACCGCTGTCTGGAAGTATTTATAGAATGGGATACAACCGGTGTGGAAGGCTTCGCCGTTACGAATAGGGCTACCTAATGCGCGAATACGGCCCGCGTTAATACCAATACCCGCGCGCTGTGATACATATTTTACGATAGCGCTGGCGGTGGCATTAATGGAGTCTAAGCTATCACCCGCTTCAATCAAGACACAGGAACTGAACTGGCGAGTCGGTGTGCGCACGCCTGACATAATCGGTGTCGGTAGCGAAATTTTGAATTCGGAAGTCGCATCGTAGAAGCGCTTAACATAGTCCATACGAGTGCTTTTCGGGTAATCCGAAAATAAACAGGCAGCGACTAAGATGTATAAGAACTGCGCGCTTTCGTAGATATCACCTGTAACCCGGTTCTGAACCAGGTATTTGTTTTCAAGCTGCTTAACTGCCGCGTAAGAGAAGTTCATATCACGCCAGTGATCCAGAACGCCGTCCATTTGGTCGAATTCTTCTTCCGTATAGTCGTCCAGCAGGTGCTCATCATAACGGTGTTCGGCAACCATCTTCTTCACATGATCGTAAAGACGGGGCGGCTCAAACTTACCGTAGGCACGTTTGCGCAAATGGAAGATGGCCAGGCGGGCTGCCATGTACTGATAGTCGGGTGCTTCTTCTGAAATCAGATCAGCGGCGGCTTTAATAATGGTTTCATGAATATCTTCAGTTTTAATGCCATCGTAAAACTGAATGTGAGACTTAATTTCAACCTGAGAAGCTGAAACATTATTCAGTCCTTCAGCGGCCCACATGATCACCCGGTGAATTTTATCGAGGTTTAGCGGTTCGCGTTCGCCGCTGCGTTTCGTAACATAAAGTTGCTCGTTCATTTTGCGCCGACTCTTAGCTTTTTGTTATAGGTTTGTAGCCACAAGATATAGTGCTTATTAGTTGTACAGAGCGATATTTACACAATATCTAGTGGGTTGGAGATGAACTGTATGCTAGGTCTAACTGCCAATACGATCAAGTGAATTTACGGTCAAAAACCGAATAATTTTAATTTCGGAATCTTGATTTTTTGTCAGCCTTTAACTGGCGTGAGTTTGCGCGGAAAAGGTTGCTATATAATTTTTTTGTCTTTCAAATAAAGTTTATAGATCAAGAGTTATCGATGGCCAATAATTCCAGTAACGCTAAAGGCGATGCAATATGATAATCGGCTTGCCAACGTTGTGGCTGGTCTTCGTTACTAATATAACCGTATTCGGCAAGCACTGTTACCATTCCTGCATTTCGACCGGCTTCAATATCCCGTTCGGCGTCCCCGACATAAAGACAATCAGATGGCTCTATACCCAATTGTTCAGCGGCGTAAAAGAGAGGCTCAGGAGAGGGTTTTGAAACGCTTAGCGTATCACCACTAACGACAACTTTAATGGCTTCAAACTCAGGGAAGTGCGGCAGCAGTTGCTCTGTCAGTCGCTTTGGCTTATTGGTCACTATAGCAACCTTGATTGACTCTCGTTGTAACACCGAGAGTAACTCCAAAACCCCGGGGTAGGGCTGTGTATGAAGGGCTATGTTTTCTTTATAAGCACTAAGGAACGCATGTCGCAGCTCGGTTTCCATGTCAATATAGTCATCGGCAAACGCCAGTTGAAGTAAGCCTCTGGAACCATGAGACGCAACTGGTGTGAAAGTTTCTGCAGTGACAGCCGGGCGTTCATATTGCTCACAAACCGCATTTAGCGCGGCGCCTAAATCCGGAGCTGTATCAAGCAAAGTACCATCAAGATCGAACAGAACGGCTTTTACCGGAGAGCTTATATCGGGTGTGGTCATTGATTACTCCGGCTTTCTTAATGCGACTATGTAGTTTACATCGACATCGTTATCCGAAAGTATAAATCCCTTCAGGGGGTGGAAAATAAGACCGTTAATTGCCATATCTTCCAACGCTGCCTGATCGGTCATACGCAACAGCTCCGAAGGCTTGATGAAGCGTTGGTGTTGGTGAGTGCCTTTCGGCACCCAACCTAAGACATGTTCAGCGGCGGCGATTCCCAGCAGCCAGGACTTAACGTTACGGTTTAGCGTAGAGAAAAAGACCAACCCGCCCGGTTTGACCGCTTTAGCGCAGGCTTGAACGATAGCATTGGGGTCAGGCACGTGTTCCAGCATCTCCAGACAAGTAACCACATCGAAGTTTGCAGGCTGCTGTTCCGCCAGAGTCTCGACAGCTATGCATTGATAATCAATTTGGCGGCCACTTTCTAACGCGTGTAAACGGGCAACCTTTAATGACTGCTCTGCTAAATCAATACCGGTGACCTCGGCACCTCGTTCTGCCATGGCCTCACTGAGTAAGCCGCCACCACAGCCGACATCCAGTACCTTCTTGCCAAATAGCCCTTCGGTATGGTTTTCAATAAATCCCAACCGGACGGGATTGATTTTATGCAAAGGTTTAAACTCACCATCGGGATCCCACCAGCGTGAGGCAAGAGCTGAAAACTTAGCGATCTCTTCGGGATCGACGTTTTTTTGTTCACTTTTAGAGCGACTGGTGGTCATAGATTATGCGTCTTTAAGAGATGGATAACGCGGCTAGTCTACCTCAGGCAAAGAATAAGAAAAAGAGGGTGCGAGACTCGTTTGGGATGGGTACAATGATTGGATCAAAATAACAATGAATATGCGGATCTATATTTAGGGAATAAACTATGAGCGATCTAGCCAGAGAAGTGTCACCGGTAAATATTGAAGACGAGCTAAAGAGTTCGTACCTCGATTATGCCATGAGCGTCATTGTTGGGCGTGCTTTACCCGACGTCCGTGATGGCCTGAAGCCAGTGCACAGACGTGTCTTATTCGCAATGAACGAATTGCGTAACGACTTTAATAAACCTTATAAAAAATCAGCCCGTGTCGTTGGTGACGTTATTGGTAAATATCACCCTCATGGCGATAGCGCGGTTTATGACACGATTGTTCGTATGGCGCAGGACTTCTCATTGCGTTATATGCTGGTCGACGGTCAGGGTAACTTCGGTTCAGTAGACGGAGACTCAGCCGCTGCGATGCGTTATACCGAAATTCGCATGGCAAAAATTGCTCACCAGTTGCTCGCTGACCTTGACAAAGAAACGGTCGATTTTGTTGACAACTACGATGGCACGGAACGCATTCCTGATGTATTGCCTACCCGGGTACCGAACCTCTTAGTGAATGGTTCATCAGGTATCGCTGTGGGTATGGCAACGAACATCCCGCCACATAACCTGAAAGAGGTTATTGATGGCTCGCTTGCGATGATAGATAACCCGGATATTGATGTTGAAGGGTTAATGGAATATATCCCAGGACCAGACTTCCCGACGGCGGCAACAATTTCTGGTCGCAGCGGTATCGTTGAAGCTTATAAAACCGGCCGTGGCCGTATTCATTTGCGCGCTCAGGCGGAAGTCGAAGTTGACGAAAAAACCGGTAAAGAAACCATCATTGTGACGGAAATTCCGTACCAGGTGAATAAAGCTCGTTTGATTGAGAAAATAGCCGAGCTGGTTAAAGAAAAGCGCGTTGAAGGTATTAGCGCTTTACGTGATGAATCTGATAAAGACGGCATGCGTATTGTTATTGAGATACGCCGCGGTGATGTCGGAGAGGTTGTTCTTAATCATTTATATGCCAATACACAGCTACAAGTTGTATTTGGTATCAATATGGTGGCTTTGGATAAAAATCAGCCACGGCTGTTTAACCTGCGTGACATGCTGGATTGCTTTATCCGTCACCGTCGTGAAGTGGTTACGCGCCGCTCAGTCTATGAGTTGCGTAAAGCACGTGAGCGTGCACATATCTTAGAAGGTCTGGCCATATCACTGGCGAATATTGATGAAATTATTGAATTGATCCGTCGCTCGCCAACGCCGGCTGAAGCTAAGGCTGGACTAATTGCCCGCGCATGGCAGTTGGGTGACGTTGCGTCTATGCTGGAAACCGCTGGTGTCGACGCCGCTCGTCCTGATCATTTGCCGGAAGAATATGGCATTAAAGGCGATAATTACCACCTGACTGAAGAGCAAGCTCAGGCAATTCTTGATTTGCGCCTGCACAAATTGACCGGCTTAGAACACGAAAAAATTCTGGATGAATACAAAGGCCTGTTAGAACAAATAGCTGAACTGCTGCATATTTTGAACAGTTCAGAGCGCTTGATGGAAGTGATTCGTGAAGAGCTGGTTGAAGTACGTAACAACTTTGGCGATGAGCGTAAAACGGATATTACGGCTGCTGCACACGACATCAGCATGGAAGATTTAATCAACGAAGAAGATGTCGTACTGACGCTCTCTCACGAAGGTTATGTGAAGTACCAACCTTTAACGGAGTACGAAGCTCAGCGTCGCGGTGGTAAAGGTAAAGCTGCGACTAAAATGAAAGACGAAGACTTTATTGAGCGACTGTGGGTAGCGAATACGCATGACACCATTCTGTGTTTCTCAACTCGTGGTCGTATTTACTGGATGAAAGTCTACCAGTTGCCGTTGGCTAGCAGAGCATCGCGCGGTAAACCAATCGTGAACTTATTACCGCTTGAAGCTGATGAGCGTATCACCGCTATTCTACCGACACGGGACTATCCTGAGGATAAGTTCGTTGTTATGGCAACGCGCAAAGGGACTATCAAGAAAACGCCATTACCAGAGTACTCACGTCCTCGTAACGGTGGCATCATTGCACTGAACCTGGTTGATGACGACGAGCTGATAGGCGTTGATATTACCGACGGTAAGGGCGAAATCATGTTGTTCTCTGACGCAGGCAAAGTCGTCCGCTTTGCGGAAGAGCAAGTGCGCTCAATGGGCCGTACAGCTACCGGTGTTCGCGGTATTCGTCTGGAAGAAGGGCAACGCGTTGTCTCGCTGATTGTTCCTCGTGAATACGAAGACGAAGAAGCCAACGTATTGACTGTGACTGAAAACGGTTACGGCAAACGTACACCGTTAAGTGAATACCCGGCTAAGAGCCGTGCCACCAAAGGCGTTGTCTCTATTAAAGTTAGCGAGCGGAATGGCTCAGTTGTCGGCGCCATGGAAGTGATTGATGGCAATGAAATCATGCTGATCAGTAATAAAGGCACCCTGGTCAGAACCCGCGTTAATGAGGTTTCAACCGTAGGTCGTAATACTCAGGGTGTACGCTTAATTCGTACCGCTGATGACGAAAAAGTGGTTGGCTTACAGAAAATTGATGAAATTGATGATGAAGAAGCGTTAATTGACGGAGAAATTGTCACGGAAGAAGGTGAGGTTTCCTCGGAAGAAAGCGCTGAAAATCAAGAGGGTTCCGACGAGTCATGAGTCAGTTGTTTAACTTTTCTGCCGGACCGGCCATGCTGCCGGTCGATGTTTTAAAGCAAGCTCAGGAAGAGTTATTGAATTGGAACGGACAGGGTGTGTCGGTGATGGAAATTTCACACCGCGACCCAGCTTATGTTCATATGGCACGAGAAGCTGAGCAAGATCTCCGCGACTTGCTCGATGTTCCTGATGACTATGAAGTGCTTTTTTTGCAAGGTGGAGGTCGCGGGCAGTTTTCTGCGGTTCCACAGAATATCGCGTCACCGGATGCCACCGTAGATTACCTGGATACAGGAATATGGTCTGGTTTTGCTATCCGTGAAGCCGAAAAGTTCGTTTCCAGAGTGAATATTGCCGGGCAAGTTCAGGAAGGCGCTAGAGGCAAGGAAATTCAGTCGCCAAAAGACTGGAAACTGTCTGAAAACGCTGCTTATTTTCATTACTGTCCTAATGAGACGGTCGATGGTATTGCGTTACATGAAATCCCTGACGTTAAAGCCCCCATTGTGGCTGATATGTCATCGAATATTCTCTCTGAACCTCTGAATGTCTCAAAATTTGGGGTGATATACGCCGGCGCTCAGAAGAATATAGGCCCTTCAGGTTTTGCTATTGCTATCGTCAATAAAAAGCTTTTGGGTCAACCGCAGAAGCAAGTGTCATCCATTATGGATTACCAACTCCAGTCTAAAGACGGGTCTATGTACAACACGCCCAACACCTTTGCCTGGTACCTTGCAGGGTTGGTTTTCAAGTGGCTAAAAGCTCAGGGCGGATTAGCGGCTATGGGCGAACGCAACCATCGTAAAACCCAACTTATCTATGACTTTGTTGATGCTTCAGATTTTTACAGAAATAACATTAATCCTGCTTACCGTTCGATTATGAATGTGCCTTTCCAGTTAGCCGATGACAAACTCGATGCCGATTTTTTAGCCGGTGCTAAAAAGGAAGGTTTATTAGGGTTAAAAGGGCATCGCTTTGTTGGTGGCATGAGAGCCAGTATTTATAACGCAATGCCGGTGGAAGGTGTAGAAGCATTGCTAAGTTATATGGCTGATTTTGAGCGTAAGCTTGGCTAAATAAATAGAATAAAAAAGGTAGTGAATCGCTATGGCAGAATTTAACGCATTAGAACTGGTTAATCCCGGAGTTAAAAAATTACGTCCGTATCAGGCGGGTAAACCTACGTCCGAATTGCAGCGTGAGTTAGGTTTGCAGCACGTGGTTAAGCTGGCTTCAAATGAAAACCCTCTGGGCTTGAGTGAAAAAGTCAAAACGGCTCTGGAAGCTGAGTTAACAGACTTAGTGCGTTATCCCGATGCTAACGGTTATTACCTTAAAAGTCGTCTGGCGGAACTCAACGAGGTCGGTACGCAACAAATTACTCTGGGTAACGGCTCTAACGATGTTTTAGAAATTTTAGCTCGTACCTTTGTGTCAGATAAAGACGAAGTGATTTTCTCTCAGCATGCGTTTGTGGTGTATCCGCTGGTTACCCAGGCGATAGGCGCAAAACCCGTTGCCGTTCCGGCGGTAGATTATGGACATGACCTTGATGGCATGGCTAAAGCCGTTACCGATAAAACCAAGATGATTTTTATTGCTAACCCGAATAATCCAACGGGTACATTTTTATCTACTTCTGCACTGAAAGGCTTTTTGGATAAAATACCGCAGAATATCATTGTGGTTCTGGATGAAGCCTATTACGAGTATGTTCCTGAAGAAGAAAGGGCACCATCGGTTGACTGGATAAAGAGTTACCCTAACTTGGTGGTGAGCCGAACTTTTTCTAAGGCCTACGGTTTAGCCGGTTTGCGCGCAGGTTACGCAGTAAGCCACGAAAGCGTAGCCGATGTTCTTAACCGTATCCGTCAGCCATTCAACATGAACTCGCTGTCACTTAAAGCTGCTGAGGTCGTACTGGATGATCACGCCTATTTGCAAAAGGCCGTTGAGCTAAACGCCCAGGGCATGAAGCAGTTAACTGAGTTTTGCGAAGAATTAGGACTTAATTACATTCCTTCTTACGGTAACTTTTTAACCATAGAAGTCGGTCCTGATGCCGAGAAGCTCTATGACGAACTTCTGCATGAAGGCGTTATTGTACGTCCTGTTGGTGGCTATGAGTTGCCTAATCATTTACGTGTCAGCATTGGCCTGCCTGAAGAAAACCAGGCCTTTATTAAGGCAATGAAAAAGCTGCGTGGTTAATTCTATTCATTTAGAGCCGCGACAGCATTGTCGCGGCTCTGTCACTTTACCCGGCTCAAAAAGCATTGCTAACCGGGCACTGCTTATGGCCGCTTTATGCCAGACTCCCGTTACCTTACACAATTTACTGGTTAGTGATGACACCAGTCGTATGCGTGAAGCTTTGCTCGCTCTGGGTGTTAGCTTTAAAGACGATGAACTTACAACTCAGGTTGAAGGTTTTGGTGGTCATTGGCGTCAGGCTTCCTCTGAACTTTATTTAGGTAATGCTGGAACAGCGATGCGACCGCTTATTGCCGTGTTATCAGCGACGGCAAAAGAAGAGCAGGCACCTATTGTTCTGAAGGGCGATGCCCGAATGCATGAGCGCCCGGTTCAACACTTAGTTGATGCTTTGCAAATGCAGGGAGCGTCAATTGATTATCTGGGTGAACCTGGATTTCCTCCTTTATCGATTTCACAAGGTTTAGCCCCGGGCAAGTTTGAAATTGATGGCTCAGTGTCTAGTCAGTTTATTTCGGCGTTACTCATGGCGCTTCCTCTATTGCCTGGCAATTCAACCTTAACGCTAAAAGGCGAAGTGGTTTCCCGCCCTTATATTAATCTGACACTGCAAATGCTGGCGGACTTCGGCATTTTGGTAAAAGAGCTGTCTCCTCAATGCTATGCCATTGCAGGAAAACAAGTTTATCAGTCTCCGGGTGAGTACTGGGTGGAAGGCGATGCCAGTGCGGCCTCATACTGGATGGCAGCTGCGCTGTTAGGCAGAGGCCCGGTCGAGATAATTGGTATCGGTGAAAAATCGATACAGGGAGATAAGCGCTTTGCAGAGGTAATAGAGCAAATGGGAGCCTCTGTGGCTTACCAGAATAACAGCATAACAGTAAGCGGAACGGGAATAGTAAAAGGCATCGATCAAGACTTTAATGATATTCCTGATGCGGCAATGACGGTTGCTCCATTGGCGCTTTTTGCCGATAAACCGACAACCATACGCAATGTCGCTAATTGGCGTGTTAAAGAAACCGATCGCCTGTACGCTATGGCAACAGAATTGCGCAAACTGGGTGCGATAGTAGAAGAAGGGCGAGATTACCTCCGTGTAGAGCCTATTAAGAACTGGCAACACGCCTGTATTGATACATACGATGATCACCGCATGGCAATGTGCTTTTCACTTGCGGCGTTTTCACCTACCGGAGTCACTATCAATGATCCGGATTGCTGCGCCAAGACTTATCCCAACTATTTCTCCGAGTTTTCACGGCTCTGTCACAGTTAACTCATAGACTTGCTGACTTTGATTAATGCAATTTTTTTACAAATGCGTATAATTGCGCGGCTAAATGCTGCGTAATGCAGAGTAATTAGAGGATTTTATGGCAACTCATATTCCAGTCATTACAATTGACGGGCCGAGTGGGGCAGGAAAAGGAACGATAAGCCGACTATTGGCAGAAAAGCTTGGTTGGCATTTGCTGGACAGTGGCGCGATCTATCGCGTACTGGCATTAGCGGCTTTGCATCACGATTTTACGCCGGAAGATGAAGAGAGCCTGGTGGCTTTAGCTGCGCATTTGGATGTAAAGTTTGAAGCGGAAGAAGAACGCTCACTGACACATATTATTCTTGAGGGTGAGGACGTTACCATGACCATCCGAACTGAGCAGGTTGGTAATATGGCATCAAAAGTGGCGGCCTTGCCAAGAGTCAGAGAAGCTTTGCTTCGTCGGCAGCGTGGTTTTAAAGAACTTCCCGGCCTGGTAGCAGATGGACGTGACATGGGTACTGTTGTTTTCACTGATGCCGACGCAAAGATCTTTTTAACCGCATCTGCCGAAGAGCGTGCAAGACGACGCTTTGAGCAATTGAAGGGAAAAGGTTTTGATGCTAATATTGATCAATTAGTGAACGAAATAAAAGAACGAGATGATCGAGATACGAATCGCTCGGTGGCACCTCTCAAGCCAGCCGAGGATGCGTTATATCTAGATTCTACTAATACGCCGATAGAAGACGTATTGGAACACGTATTGACGTTTGCGCACAGCAAACTCTCAAAGACTAGCTAGGGTCATGTGACCTTAATTAGGCGTCTGTTGTAAGGAAGCAAACAGACTTTATTAATAACCCCGCTGTATACGGAAGTTCAGTGGACGTCTTATTTATAAGCGAAGTTAATTACTATGTCAGAAAATTTTGCAGAATTATTTGAAGAAAGCCTAAAGGAAGTTGAAACTCGCCCGGGCTCCATTGTTAAAGGTACTATCGTTGCTATCGAAAAAGATTTGATCTTAGTCGATGCCGGTCTTAAATCGGAAAGCGCGATTCCAGCAGAACAATTCCGTAATGCAGAAGGTGAATTAGAAGTCAGCGTCGGCGACGTAGTTGACGTAGCCCTTGATGCAGTTGAAGACGGCTTTGGTGAAACCATTCTGTCTCGCGAAAAAGCGAAGCGTTATGAAGCATGGCTGCAACTGGAAAAAGCACACGAAGACAATGCAACCGTTATCGGTATTATCTCTGGTAAGGTTAAGGGTGGCTTTACAGTAGACTTAGGCGGCGTTCGCGCGTTCTTGCCTGGTTCACTGGTTGATGTACGTCCAGTACGTGAAACAACGCACCTGGAAAACAAAGATTTAGAATTCAAAGTTATCAAGCTTGATCAAAAACGTAACAACGTTGTTGTTTCTCGCCGTGCTGTTATCGAGAAAGAAAACAGTGCAGAGCGTGAAGAGCTGCTTGAGAACTTGCAGGAAGGCCAAGAAGTCCAGGGTATCGTTAAGAACCTGACTGACTACGGCGCGTTCGTTGATTTAGGCGGCGTCGATGGCTTATTGCACATTACCGATATGGCTTGGAAACGCGTTAAGCACCCAAGTGAAATCGTAAACGTTGGCGATGAAATCACTGTTAAAGTATTGAAGTTTGACCGTGAACGCACTCGTGTATCTCTTGGTCTTAAGCAATTAGGCGAAGATCCATGGGCTGATATCGCAAACCGCTACCCAGAAGGGCATCGTTTAACTGGTCGTGTTACGAACTTGACTGATTACGGTTGCTTCGTCGAAATCGAAGAGGGTGTTGAAGGTCTGGTACACGTATCAGAAATGGACTGGACTAACAAAAACGTTCATCCTTCTAAAGTGGTTAACCTGGACGACACTGTTGAAGTTATGGTTCTGGAAATTGACGAAGAACGTCGTCGCATTTCATTAGGCCTGAAACAGTGTAAACCAAACCCATGGGAAGAGTTTGCCAAGAACCACAATAAAGGCGAGCAAGTTACTGGTAAGATCAAGTCAATCACTGACTTCGGTATCTTCATCGGTCTTGACGGTGGTATTGATGGTTTGGTTCACTTGTCAGACATTAGCTGGAACGCTACTGGCGAAGAAGCTGTTCGTGATTACAAAAAAGGTGAAGAAGTTACCGCTGTAGTCATGCAGGTTGATGCTGAACGTGAGCGTATTTCTCTGGGTATTAAGCAGCTTGAAGAAGACCCATTCAATAACTACCTGGCGGCCAATAAAAAAGGTGCTATTGTTACAGGTAAAGTTACTGAAGTAGACGCTAAAGGCGCTAAAGTTGAGTTAGCTGAAAGCGTTGAAGGCTATGTTCGTGCAGCAGACATCTCACGTGAGCGTGTTGAAGATGCAAGTACTGAACTGAGCGTTGGTGACTCTATTGAAGCTCGCTTCATGGGCGTTGACCGCAAAAACCGTACTCTTAGCCTGTCTATCCGTGCGAAAGACGAAGTTCAAGAGAAAGAAGCGGTTGAAAGCGTTAATAAGCAGCAAGATAGTGAATCAGGTCTTAACAGCGCAATGGCTGAAGCCTTTAAAGCTGCAAAAACTGACGACGAATAATTTACTGCACTTTCGCAGTTAATTAGAGGAGGTAATGATGACTAAATCAGAGCTGATTGAAAGGTTAACTTTGAAACACGAGTTACCTCCTAAGCAGGTTGAAGCTTCTGTAAAAGAGGTACTCGAACAGATGGTGCAATCCTTATCACAAGGCAAGCGCGTTGAAATTCGGGGTTTTGGGAGCTTCTCTCTGCATTATCGGGCTCCTCGTGTTGGTCGTAACCCTAAAACAGGTGATCCTGTTGAATTGGACGGGAAATATGTACCGCATTTTAAGGCGGGCAAAGAGCTTCGCGAGAGGGTCAATATATTAAGTTAGTTTTTACGCTCGATTGATAAAAACGGCATGCTATACTGGCATGCCGTTTTTTTATAACTAACAGGTAAGCAATTATGCTTAAAAAGCTGCTTATTCTCATCCCTGTACTAATTATATTCCTTTTAGCAATGGCTTTTGGTGCGCAGAATCCGCAAACAGTCGTTGTTAATCTTCTGGTTCTGCAAACAGAAATGGCCGTTGCGTCATTGCTTGCTATCTTTTTTGGTAGTGGTTTTGTTGTCGGTATTTTATTACTTTGTTTATCGAGTTTGTCCTGGCGCTATCGGTATAATCGTTTGTTAAAGCGCGTGAATAAATTGGATAAGGAGAGTTAACAGCTCATGTTAGAGCTTCTCTTTTTGCTTTTACCTATTGCCGCTGCCTATGGTTGGTTCATGGGTCGTAATAGTGTTCGTACGGAAGAAAGAAAAGAGCAGAAGAGGTTTTCTAAACAATACGCTACCGGCATCAATCTTTTGCTGTCTGATCAACCGGACAAAGCGGTCGATTTGTTCGTAGAGCTATTAGATGTCGATAGCGAAACAATCGAAACGCATTGGACCTTAGGAAAGCTATTTCGCCGTAGGGGCGAAGTTGACCGTGCAATAAAAATTCATAAAAATCTGACATCACTTCCCAATTTGACAGAGCATGACCGATTAACGGCAATGTACGAGTTAGGTAAAGATTACCTCTCAGCCGGAATTTATGATCGCGCTGAGCAAATGTTTGCAGGCTTGCAAAGTTATAAATTGTTTCGAGAAAAAAGCCAAAAGCATCTTCTTGAATTGTACGAGTCTACACATGAATGGGATAAGGCGATAAAAATAGCCCTACGGCTAGCAAAGCAAGACAGTGATGCTCGGATTGTTCTGGCACAGCTTTATTGTGAGTTGGCTGAGCTGGACGACAATATATCGAGTAAAATAAAACACTATAACAAAGCACTTAAACACGACGATAACTGTGTTCGAGCCGTACTTTCCCTGGGTAAAATTCACATGAAAGAAGGGCAATATGTTGAGTCTATAAATTATCTAACTCGAGTGTTTGAGCAAGATAAATCATACGTTTGTGAAACCATACCTCTACTACAAGAAGCATTCGAAAAGACGTCCGACACACACAGTTTTATTGAGTTTCTGCACAACTGTGTTGAACAGAATGCGGGAATTACCGCAGCGATTACGCTTTCGGAAAAAATTTGTGAATCGCAAAGTATTGAAGATGCTGAACACTTTATGACACAAGTGTTGGAGCAACACCCGACTATGCGTGGCTTCCATCATTTAATGGGGTTGCATATTCGGGCTGCTGATGTTGGAAGTGCACGCGACAGCCTGCGGAGACTGCAAAAAATGGTTCACGAGCACATAGTACAGCGGCCAAATTATAAATGCCGCCACTGTGGTTTCTCCGGGCATACTTTGTATTGGCGTTGTCCGTCCTGTAAAAGCTGGGCAACAACAAAACCTATTTTTGGATTAGATGGTGAATAACAACATGATGGTATTACCGAAAGTTTATGTTGCTCTGGACTGCCAGACACAGGAAGAAGCGGACAATTTAGTCAGCAAATTACCTGCCGGAAAAGTAGGGCTGAAAGTAGGCAAGGAGTTGTTTACCGCGATTGGGCCAGACTGGGTAAAAAAGCAAGTTGCTCAAGGGTTTTCAGTCTTTCTGGATTTAAAATTTCATGATATCCCAAACACTGTGGCCAAGGCGGTAACTTCTGCCGCTAAGATGGGCGTTGATATTGTCAATGTGCACGCCAGTGGTGGTACCGAAATGATGAGCGCTGCAAAGGACGCACTGAAGCCGTTTGAAAAACCTCCTTTGCTGATAGCAGTGACTGTGCTCACCAGTATGAGTGATGCTGATCTTGCTGAAGTGGGTATTCAACTAACGGCAGAACAGCAGGTGCTTAAGTTAGCCAAGTTAGCGCATCAGTCTGGCTTAGATGGTGTTGTTTGCTCTGCTCAGGAGGCTAAAATGCTTAAAAGCAGTATAGGCACTTCGTTTAAACTTGTGACTCCTGGTATTAGACCGGCTAACAGCGCAGCGGGTGATCAAAAGCGGGTTATGACACCAGCAGAAGCAATAGAGGCCGGAGTGGATTATATGGTTATTGGTCGCCCCATTACGCAGGCAGGTGATCCCACTGCCGCTATTACCGAGATACTAAGCTCCATAGGAGAATAACTCACTTATAGCTCTGTCATCTCGTAACTTTCTAATAGGGTAAGAAACTTCAGCTATAGTACCCCTACTGCAGTGACGCAGTGATTTTTCAATAGGGAATAGAGACTATGAAGCTAAAATTAATACCCATACTTGTTGCCTCATCGCTGTTCTTAGCAGCAGGGGCACAAGCCTCTCCGTTATCCGCTCTACCAAACTTATCGCCGACAGCACAAACTGCAGACGTTAAAACAGTCAATATCAATACCGGCTCAGCACACGAAATATCAGCTGTACTGGTTGGTGTTGGTGTGAAGCGCGCAGAGCAGATTATTAAATTAAGAGAGCAACTGGGTGGTTTTACTGAAGTAGAGCAACTACTTGATGTAAAAGGTATTGGTGCTAAAACTTTAGAAAAAAACCGAGCTTTCATTACGATTAAACCGTAAAGCCAAACTCCAGAGATAAAAAGGCCGGTAATCTTCTGACTACCGGCCTTTTAATTTATATTCAAATTGAGCTTAATTAAGTTTAGTCACATTTTGCCATTTCAGCGTAAGAGCTTGACCTAGCCTGAGAAATGCTCGCGATACGACTGTCTTTAACAATTTTTGGACGATTCTCTGCGGATGCTACTGGTAAAGCTTTAAACGCTTCTTTGCGCTCTTCCGCTGTTGCCTTTGTCATTGCAGAAAATGATGAACCACTCAATGACCGGTTGGGTATAACCGCTTCGGTTTTCATTTGCTTACGTTTTTGTCCGGCTGCCCGTTGGTGGCGAGGTGAGCGGCGAGAGCGATCTCTGCCTTTCTTCTCTTCAACCTTAGGCTCGGACTTTTCTTCAATTGCTTCATCTGCCTCAGCTGACTTAGGTGCTTCGTCAGTTGCAGCGTCATTGCTATTTTCTTCTTCCTCTGACTCAGATACCGGCTCTTCGGTCTTTGTCACTGGCGCGTCTGTGCTGTCATCAGAAGCGACCTCAGGTGTGGCTGCCGGTTCGCTAGTGTCCGACCCTTCTCCAGCACTCGATGATGCTTCAGTATCAGTTTGTTGAGTTGCCTGAGCGTCCGTTTGAGCTAGCTTTTCAGTACTCTCGTCAACATTCTTCTCTACACTTTCTTCTACCGGAGTTGTAGCTTGCGTCTGATTTTGTACCAACTCAGCGGCTGCCTGCATACGCGGATCCAGCACCTTATCAGAAATGGCTTTGCTCTCGCTCTTGCCGGAACCTGATTGTTGTGTTGGTTTCTCTTTAGCCTGACTTGGCTTCTGAGTGTTTGCATCATCGGTAGAGGCATCAACAGGCTTTTGAGCTTGCTGTTTTGGTTCATTAGCTTTTACTGAATCACCCGTTGCTGAAACACGAACAGATTTTTCAATTGGCTTGCGCTGACGGCGTGGTTTGTCCTGAACAGCTTTAGTCTCTTTGGGCTTTTCTGCTTCAGCTGGACTATCGACTTGCTCACTCTTAGTCGCTTCTGGTTTTGGTTGCTGATTATTTTTATTACTGCGACCACGACGTCTGCGGTCGTTTCGGTTGCGACTGTTGCGGTTACCTGCATCATCGCGGGACTCCGCCGACTTTTCTTCTGTAGTAGTAGCACCAGAGTGATTCTCTTTACCTGCTTCTTTGTCCTTACCTGTTGATTGGTTGCGACCACGTTGCTGACGATTTCCAGAGCGACGATTACGACCGCGACGTTGCTGGTTCCTCTGACTTTGAGCCTTGCGCTCTTTCTCTTTATCAGCTTCAACCTGCTTTTGCTCATCATCAGAGCCAAACAAGCCGGAGAACCAAGTCTTTAAACGACTTAAAAGCGAAGCCTGAGTTGCTTTCTTCTCTGCAACTTTAGGGGCCGGTGCTGGTGTAGGTGCTGCACTCGGTGCCTGCAGGCCTTTAAGTGCCGGCTCTTCAAACTTTGCCTTATCCTGAGTCAAAGTAATAGAAACAGTAGATTCAGTCTGTTCCGGCTTCTGTACTAATTCAAAACTTGCTGATTCAGGGACTTCATCATCACGAATACGCAGCACTTCAAAGTGAGGTGTTTCAAGGTGATGGTTCGGAATAATAACGATTTTGACGTTATGACGTTTTTCGATGTGATTAACGGACTGACGTTTTTCGTTTAGCAAGTATGTTGCTACATCAACCGGAACCTGAGAGTGCACCTGAATGGTGTTATCTTTTATGGCCTCTTCTTCAATCAAACGTAAGATTGAAAGCGCTAAAGAGTCGCTTGAACGTATGGTTCCCTGGCCGTTACAACGTGGGCAAACATTGTTTGCCGATTCACCCAATGAAGGGCGTAAACGCTGACGTGACATCTCCATCAAACCAAAACGTGAGATGCGGGCTACCTGAATTCGGGCTCTGTCCTGAGATAAGCTGTCACGCAAACGGTTTTCTACATCACGCTGATGACGAGAAGGCGTCATATCAATGAAGTCGATGACAACTAATCCACCAACATCGCGGAGACGTAACTGACGCGCAATTTCTTCTGCTGCTTCCAGGTTAGTCTGTAAGGCGGTTTCTTCAATGTCACCACCTTTAGTCGCACGCGACGAGTTAATGTCGATGGACGTTAAGGCTTCAGTTGGGTCGATTACAATTGAACCACCAGAGGGAAGACGAACCTCACGCTGAAAAGCAGATTCAATTTGGCTTTCAATCTGGTAGTGGCTGAATAGTGGAACATCGCCTTCATATTGCTTAACGCGTTGCAAAAAGTCTGGACGAATAAGTTGTATATGACTGCGAACTTGTTCATAAACTTTCGGGCTGTCTATTAAGACTTCACCGATATCGCGGCGTAAGTAATCACGTAAGGCCCGGAAAATAACATTGCTTTCCTGATGTATAAGGAAAGGGGCAGGGCGCTCATCGGCAGCTTTACTAATAGCTTCCCAGTGGTTAAGTAAGACGTTTAAATCCCACTCCAGCTCTTCTTTCGACTTGCCGACGCCGGCTGTACGAACAATAAGGCCCATTTCTTTAGGAACGTTTAGTTCAGACAGTGCTTCTTTAAGAGCTGAACGTTCATCTCCCTCTATACGGCGTGAGATACCACCGGCACGAGGGTTGTTTGGCATTAACACTAAGTAACTGCCAGCCAAAGAAATAAACGTGGTTAAGGCAGCGCCTTTTTGACCACGTTCTTCTTTATCTATTTGAACGATAACTTCCTGGCCTTCTTTAACCACATCTTTGATGTTGGGACGGCCCTGGAAGGTATAGCCTTGTGGGAAATAGGTTTTTGCAATTTCTTTAAGAGGAAGGAAGCCGTGGCGGTCAGCGCCGTAGTCAACGAAAGCGGCTTCAAGGCTAGGCTCAATACGAGTAATTTTGCCTTTATAGATGTTGGCTTTCTTTTGTTCGTGACCAGGGCTTTCAATATCTAAATCGTAAAGGCGCTGGCCGTCAACCAGCGCTACACGCAATTCTTCTAATTGCGTGGCATTTATTAGCATTCTTTTCATTACTGTGACTCAATTCTTTGGGCCACAATATGACACGCCCCTATGGCGATCGTGCAATTATCGAATTCGTCTGTCGCTGCAGGTCCTTTGGGACCTGCGTTACCCGTCATCTACAACGTGTAACTAAAATGAGTTTGACTGTGCCGATAACACCAACTGTTCGGTGTCATATTGTCGCTAAATTTTACGTCTGCAATCGATTATTAAACAAAGCGTATTCTATGTGCTGTGTTCTTCTCCGTGCCATCAACATCTCGGGCAAGTCTCTTTTAAACTTTAAAACCGTATGCTGATGTGGATAATGCGTCGCTCTGTTACTTCGACTGCGCGAAATATATTCTTCGTCTGCCATCTTCGATGGACTTTGACACTTAATTATTTCATGAAAACCACTGAAAATACAAGCAACAATTTCGCTGTTGAATCTCGTAGATGATGGTAAAATAGCGGTATGAAAACAATTCAACAAGAAGTGCGCTGGCACACCGTCTCTACAGAGGAGTCAGGGCAGCGAATAGATAACTTTCTCATTGCGCAATTACGCGGTGTACCTAAGTCTTTGGTGTACCGAATTGTTCGCAAAGGCGAAGTGCGCGCCAATAAAAAGCGAATAAAACCGGATTATAAGCTAAAGGAAGGCGATCTTATTCGTATTCCACCGGTTAAAGTCAGCGAACGGCCGGAATTACCTTCAGCTAATCTTGAGCAGGTTGCTGCGCTGGAACACGCCATAGTTTATGAAGATGACGCACTGATTTTAATTAACAAGCCTTCAGGTGTTGCGGTACATGGTGGCTCGGGTCTGCAGTTTGGACTTATTGAGGGATTACGAGCTCTGCGACCAAAGGAAAAGAGTCTAGAACTGGTTCATCGCCTGGATCGTGATACCAGCGGGTTATTACTTGTGGCTAAAAAGCGTTCTGTATTACGAAGCTTGCACGAGCAACTGCGCAATAAAGAAATGAACAAACAATACTTGGCGCTGGTTCGGGGGCAATGGCAAAAACGGGTTCGCAGTGTTGAGGCGCCATTAAAAAAGAATACGTTAAAGTCCGGCGAGAGAATTGTACGTGTCGATGCTGAGGGAAAAGCCTCTTTAACACGATTCAGAATTCAACAGCGGTATAAGGAAGGGACATTAGTTGAAGCTTCTCCTGTGACCGGGCGAACACATCAGATTCGGGTACATGCTCTGCACGCCGGTCATCCTATTGCAAAAGATCCTAAATACGGCGATACAGACTTTGATCATGCTATGGCAGAAACTGGCTTAAACCGACTGTTTCTGCACGCATGGAAGCTGCGATTTTTGCATCCGATTACGGAAAAAGATGTTGCTTTTGAAGCGCCTCTTGATGACAACTTACAGCAAACATTAAAGCAATTAACTCCCCAATAATATGGATAGCTTATAATGACGGACGATAAGCGACTGATTATATTTGATTGGGATGGCACCTTAATGGACTCGATCGGCCGGATTGTGTCATCGATGCAAAATACCGCTCAGTACATCGGTTTGCCTGTTCCAACCGATGTTGCCGTTAGAGATATTATTGGTTTAAGTCTTGAACCGGCAATAGAAAAATTGTTCGGTATGCTTAACCCTAAACAACTGGATAGTTTTTTGGCTCGATATCGTGATGAGTATGTTGATTTAAACCCAACACCGTCACCGTTATTTCATGATGCAAAAGCTATCCTCTCTGCATTGACCGATTCGGGCTTTCAGTTGGCTGTTGCAACCGGTAAAGCTCGTAGGGGCTTACAGCGGGTATGGTCAGAAAGTGAAACCGAACATTATTTTGCAGCTTCCCGGTGTGCCAGTGAGACATTGGGTAAGCCCGATCCTCAAATGCTGTATGAAATAATGAATGAACTCAAAACTCATCCGGAACAAACGGTAATGGTTGGTGATTCAGTTCATGATATAAAAATGGCGGTCGCAGCGGGTGTGCATCCGGTGGGTGTTAGTTTTGGTGTGCATGATGCAGAACGTTTACGCGAAGCCGGCGCAAGCATAGTGGTCGATTCGCTGTCAGAACTCAGCAATAAACTTATCAGGGAGACGTTATGACGTTGCCATTAATTCTGGGGTCAGGCTCTAAGTATCGTCGCGAAATTTTAGATAAACTTCACTTGAAGTATGACGTTGTGAAGCCCGATATTGATGAAACCGCTGTTACTTCTGAGAGTCCACAGCAACTGGTGGGGCGTTTAGCTGACGCTAAAGCCCGTGCAGTTGAACAACGTATGACTCATAACAACGCTGTTATTATTGGTTCTGATCAAGTCGCCGTTTGTGACGGGCAGATATTAGGGAAACCCGGTAATTATGAAAATGCTGTACGACAGTTGTCTGGCTTTGTGAGCAAAACGGTGACTTTTTATACAGGGCTGGCCGTTCTTAATACAGAGACTCAACAGTGCGAAGTGAGAGTAGAGCCTTTTGAGGTTGAATTTCGTCAACTGACAGTCAACGAAATAGAGCGCTATGTCGAGCTCGAAAAGCCTTTTGATTGTGCCGGAAGCTTTAAAAGTGAAGGACTGGGTATCAGTTTGTTCCGCCGTCTAAAAGGTAACGACCCTAATACCTTAATCGGGTTACCCGCTATCGCTTTACTGGATATGCTGAGAACTCACGGAATTAACCCTCTAAATAAGGATTAACGACAGATTTCCCTTGTCACTAAGGTGGAACTTCGTTAACATTCGCGCGCTATGCAAAAAGTTCGTATTCCCGTAACGGTAGACCCAGTCAAAAGTGCCAACAAGAAAGTGGTATATGATGGGGTAGTACCTGGCAAAACATTAACAAGACTTCAGGAAAGCTTGGTCGAACCATGCTCAGATCCCGAGGTCAGTGTTGAGTTTGGAATTGATGAGCAAGGCATTAGTTATTTTACAGGGAAAGCAAAAGTTGCTGTCAAAGTACTTTGTGAACGCTGTAATACGCCTCTGGATGTTGATATTCTCGCGCAATTTGCGTATGCTCCTGTCACTAAGCGGCAGGTAGCAGATGACTTTCCTGATAGCTATGAAGCTGTTGAGGTAAACGATTTTGGGGAAATTAACTTGCATGGGCTTGTTGAAGACGAATTAATTCTGGCTATGCCATTAGCTCCTAAGCACGATGCTAAGGCATGTCAGGTGGATCGTGATGCGATGACATGGGGTGAGATTGACGAATCAGTTGCTGAAGAGTCAGATAACCCGTTTGCCGTATTACAAGAATTGAAGCGTAAATAATCAGGAGATAGCGTAAATGGCTGTTCAAAAAAGTAAGAAAAGTCGTTCAAGACGCGACATGCGTCGTTCACACGATGCAATAGACGGCCCCACACTGTCGGTTGACTCAACTACGGGTGAAACGCATCGTCGTCACCACGTAACAGCCGACGGTTATTACAAGGGTCGTAAGGTCGTTAACAAGTAAGACAGGCCATGCCTGAACTGAACATAGCGATTGATGCAATGGGGGGCGATAATGGCCCCTCTATTGTTATAGAAGCCCTGGAAAAAGCGGTTCATCGGTATCCCGATGTTAAATTCACCGTTGTCGGGCACCAGCAAGAACTCGTCCCACTACTTGAAAAGTATCACTTAACTTCTCATCCTTCAGTAAAACTTAGCCATGCCGAGCAAGTCATTGAAATGGATGAAAAACCTGGTCAGTCTCTGCGGAGCAAGCCCGAATCTTCTATGCGAATTGCGCTCAATGCCTTAGCTGACGGTGAATGTCAGGCTATGGTAAGCGGCGGCAATACGGGCGCATTGATGACTAACGCCTATTTCACACTAAAGACCTTGCCCGGGGTGTTGCGTCCTGCCTTAATGACTGCTCTACCGAACCAAACGGGTGGAAAATCGTACTTGTTGGATCTTGGTGCTAATGCCAGCTGCGATTCAGAAACGTTATTCCAGTTTGGTGTGATGGGAGCAGTGGCAGCAGAGTACCTTTCTGACGTGCAGGCTCCTAAAATTAGTCTGTTGAACATGGGCGAAGAAGATATTAAAGGTAACGACGTTGTACGTAATGCGGCAGCGAGACTCGCCCAATGCGACCAGGTAAATTATATTGGTTTTATTGAAGGTAATCACTTGTTTAGTGGTCGTGCGGATGTTGTTGTTTGTGATGGCTTTGTCGGGAATATTGCACTCAAAAGCTGTGAAGGTCTGGCAACATTCATTATTGAACAAATGCGGGAAACGTTAAATTCACATTGGCTTTATCGATTTTTCTTTCGTTTCCTACAAAAAAGAACACATAAGTCCTGGGATAGACTGAAGCCCGACCACTACAACGGTGCGAGTCTGATAGGATTGCGGCATGTCGTGATAAAAAGTCACGGTAGTGCTAGCGCCGGCGCTTTTTATAGTGCAATTCAACAAGCCGTCGCAGAAGCGCATGAACAGCTTCCTGAGCGAATTAAACATCGTGTTGAAGCAGTCTTATCAGAACAGCTGTAATCAGTTAAGTAGCGTTATGACTTATTCAAAAATTGTTGGTACCGGGCATTATCTCCCAGAACAACGACTCACTAACGAAGAGCTCACCCAACGCGTTGATACTTCCGATGAATGGATTAAGGAAAGAACCGGCATCTCGGAACGACGTATAGCCGCAGCGAATGAAACAGCGGCAACGTTAGGGTATGAAGCTGCAAAAGAAGCGCTGGCATCAGCTAATCTGAGTCCACAAGATGTGGATATGATTGTGGTGGCAACAACTTCAGCGGAGCATGCGTTTCCAAGTGCTGCTTGTGAGATTCAACGGATGCTGGGAGTGACATCAATTCCGGCTTTCGATGTCGGAGCTGCCTGCTCTGGATTTATCTATGCGCTCTCAGTAGCCGACCAATTTATCAAAAGCGGTCAACACCAACGTATTTTAGTCATCGGCGCGGATGTACTGGCTCGCTTATGTGACCCTGAAGATCGCAATACCCTGGTATTATTCGGTGATGGCGGCGGGGCGGTTATTCTCGAGCAGAGTGACACACCCGGTATTCTGTCAACTCACCTCTACAGTGCGGGTGAGTATAGTCATTTATTAGGAGCTAAACAGGCAACCAGGGGCAAAGAAAGCAGTGCTGAAAGTGCCTGGATGTATATGAAGGGTAATGAAGTTTTTAAGGTTGCAGTGGCGAAATTGAGCAGTCTAGTGACAGAGACCTTGGCAAAAAATCAATTACATGCGCAGGATTTAGACTGGTTGATTCCACATCAGGCGAATTTGCGTATTATTAACGCCACAGCAAAAAAATTGCAGATGCCGATGGATCGGGTCGTTATTACTCTGGATAAAACCGGAAATACATCCGCTGCGTCGGTGCCCATTGCACTTGATTGGGCAGTTAAGGATGGGCGTATTAAGCGCGGCCAAAAACTTTTATTGGAAGCCTTTGGTGGCGGTTTCGCCTGGGGCTCCGCGCTGGTTCAATATTAAGAGGATAGTTATGACTAAAACAGCGTTGTTATTTCCGGGGCAAGGTTCACAAAGTGTCGGAATGCTTGGTGATTTATCAAATGACTTTGCACTAATTAAAGAAACGTTCTCTGAAGCCAGCAGTGCTCTGGATTACGATCTATGGAAATTGGTGCAGCAAGGTCCAGAGCAACAGCTGAATGAGACGCAACGTACTCAACCGGCATTATTAACGGCCAGTGTCGCTCTATATCGTGTAGCTAAAGAAAAGGGCTTGACCGATATTAGTGTAATGGCTGGACACAGTCTGGGTGAGTATTCAGCTCTTGTTTGTGCCGGGGTTCTTGATTTTAGTGATGCTGTTAAACTTGTCGCCTTGCGAGGGCAGTTTATGCAGCAGGCCGTAGCAGAAGGCGAAGGTGCCATGGCTGCAGTTATTGGCTTAGAGGATGCAGAAATTGAGAAAATTTGTTTAGAGCAGGCGGCTGGACAAGTTGTTACTCCAGTTAATTATAATTCGCCGGGGCAGGTGGTTATAGCAGGACACACGGAAGCGGTTGCTCGAGCTGCCGAAGCTCTGAAAGAAGCCGGTGCTAAGCGTGTTTTACCTTTACCCGTAAGTGTTCCGTCGCATTGTGCTCTGATGCAACCAGCGGCTAGCCAATTGGCTGAGGCATTGCAATCAGTAACTTTAAAATCAGCACGTACCCCCGTTATTAATAACGTAGATGTCGCTATAGCGGATAATGAAGCGGCTATTAAAGATGCGCTAGTGCGCCAACTTTACTGCCCAGTTCGCTGGACAGAAACGGTGGAACAGATAGCGAAAATGGATGTCGAAACAGCTTATGAAGTTGGCCCGGGGAAAGTTTTAACTGGGTTGAACAAGCGCATTACTAAGTCTTTTGGCTGTAGTGCACTGAATACGCTAGACTCTTTGAACTCACTTTAATTAAAAGGTTATTTACGTGCAAAACTTTGAAAATAAAGTCGCATTGGTTACCGGTGCAAGCCGGGGGATAGGAAAAGCAATCGCTGAGCTACTTGCCAGCCAGGGGGCCAAAGTCATTGGTACGGCTACCTCAGATAAAGGTGCCGCCGCGATTTCTGACTACCTTGGTTCAAAAGGCAAAGGATTAGCGCTTGATGTTACTGACTCAGATAGCTTGCAACAGGTCATCAAAGATATTGAGAAAGAATACGGTTCTATCGATATCCTTGTGAATAACGCCGGTATCACTCGTGATAATTTAATGATGAGAATGAAAGATGACGAGTGGGATGCCGTATTGAATACCAATTTGTCAGCGGTATTTAAGGTTTGTAAGGCGGTTGTGCGAGGTATGATGAAGCGTCGCAATGGTCGCATTATTAATATTAGCTCAGTGGTTGGTACCACTGGAAACCCCGGGCAAGTTAACTATTGTGCTGCTAAAGCTGGTTTAGTCGGATTTAGTAAGGCTATGGCAAAGGAAGTTGCAGCACGCGGTATTACCGTTAATTGTGTTGCACCGGGTTTTATCGATACCGATATGACAAAATCGCTAAACGACGAACAAAAACAAGCTATTTTTGATAATATTCCGGCTTCGCGTTTGGGCGAACCGGCGGAAATTGCTGCTGCGGTAGCATTTTTAGCATCTGACGGTGCAGCTTATATCACTGGTGAAACCATTCACGTTAATGGTGGTATGGCGATGGTTTAAGGGGTAAGCGGTACGACCTCTTAACTTTATGCTATTTTTTACTTTATTAATGGGGCTGGTTTCACTACACTACAGCCAATTTTCACTCTCGCGATGACTATTGAGGGATTTTATAATCATGAGTACTATTGAAGAACGCGTTAAAAAAATCATTGTTGAACAGTTAGGTGTTAAAGAAGAAGAAGTTAAGCCTGAAGCGTCATTTGAAAATGACCTGGGTGCTGACTCTTTGGACACCGTTGAACTGGTAATGGCTTTGGAAGAAGAATTTGAAACTGAAATTCCAGACGAAGAAGCTGAGAAAATCAAAACTGTTCAATCAGCTATTGATTACGTAAATAATCATTCTAACGACTAATTTGTCGTTGAACATGATATAAAAGGCGGAACCATTGGTTCCGCCTTTTTTGTTATGACAATACGAAAAATACTACTCAATAATAAGCCGTTTCATTTCTCTGAAATAGACAGAGGATTACAGTTTGGTGATGGGCACTTTACGACCATTCGGGTCGTAAACGGTGAACCCTTGTTCATTGAAAGACATCTGCAAAGGTTGTCTCAAGCGAATGCCCGTTTATTCATAAACCATTCACACTTTGATTCTCTCCATGAACGTATTCATAAGGCGTGTTCCGAATTCCGGGAAGGGGTTTGCAAAGTTATTGTCACCAGAGGATACGGTGGGCGCGGTTACAGCTTTTCGGATGATGCTGTTGCGAACGAGTATATTCAGGTGAGTGACTTGCCTGCACCGGTCCGAACAGTGCACCTTGGGCTTGCTGAGCTACGTTTAGCAAAACAACCCAAACTTGCCGGCTTAAAGACCCTAAACCGAATGGAACAAGTTTTATTGACTAAAGAGTGCCGTGCGTCAACATTTGATGATTTATTAGTGTGTGACTCTGATAATAATGTGATTGAAGCGATACAGGGTAATGTGTTTTGGCATAAGCAGGGTCAGTGGTACACACCTGATTTGAGTGTCGCGGGAGTTAACGGGGTGATTCGGCAACTCATTATTGATGGCGGGCTTCTTGGACCTCTGAATATTGGTGATTACTCACTGAATGAAATGGACAATATTGAACAGATGATAATCACTAATAGCGTCCGTGGCGCTGTTCGCGTGAGTCAGTTTAATGGTAAAGTATTGGATAATAGTGAGTTACCAGCGGTATTAGAACAGTTTACATTATGAAAATACGTCTTCCTTTATTGCTGCTTATTGTGGCGTTGGCAATGACAGTCACTGCAGCCTTTTTAGCGGGCCGGTGGTATTTGTCGCAACCGATAAAACCTGAGGCAACGACGCCTTTATTACTAGACTTTAAAGGTGGTGCAACAGCACGAAGCGTAACAAACCAAGTTACAGTGCATTTTCAATCCGGGCACTCAGCGGTAAGTTATCGTCTTAGCCAGATTTTTGCAGATATTAACCACTTGCAGGCAGGACTTTATGAAATACAAGGCCAGCAAAGTTGGTTTGATATTTGGAAGATGCTCAACCAAGGGCGTGAAAAAACCTTTAGTGTCACTTTAGTCGAGGGGTTAACTCTGCAGCAATGGTTAGCTCAACTTAGTGAACAGCCTTATCTTATCGATAAAACATCGGAGTTAAATGAGTCAGAACTGCGGCAAAAGCTGGGCATTGAAGAAGCGTCTGCCGAAGGCGTTTTATTGCCAGAAACTTATAGCTACAGGGCCTATACGACCGATATTTCTATACTGAAGCAGGCTTATATTTCAATGCAGAATGCCGTACAGCATGCCTGGGAGGAGCGTTCGGATCGCTGCCCCGTAAGCTCACCTTATGAACTGCTCATACTGGCTTCTATTATAGAAAAAGAAACGGGCTTGGCCGATGAACGTCCGTTGGTTGCCAGCGTTTTTGCTAATCGTCTGGCCACCGGCATGCGTTTGCAGTCTGATCCAACCACAATTTACGGTATTGATAACTTTGACGGTAACCTGACGAGAGCCCACTTGCGCGAAAAAACAGCCTATAACACCTATCGAATTAATGGGTTGCCACCAACACCAATTGCTATGCCCGGAAAAGCATCGATTGAAGCCGCCGCTAACCCGGTACGTTCTCCTTATTATTATTTTGTCGCGGACAAATCGGGTGGTCATGTGTTTTCTGAGACACTGAAAGAACATCAACAGGCTGTACGCCGATACCAACTGAACCAAGAGTGATTATGTCAGGAAAATTTATTGTTATCGAAGGACTCGAAGGTGCCGGCAAAAGCTCGGCTATAGCAAGTGTTGTTACGCACTTGCAAGCTAAAGGGATTCAGGCTGAGACGGTTCGGGAGCCAGGCGGAACTCCGTTGGCGGAGTCTCTGCGCGATTTAGTAAAAAAGAAGTGGGATGAAAAAGTCAGTCCAACCACTGAGCTATTATTGATGTACGCGAGCAGAGTTCAGCTTGTTGATAATATCATTAAGCCAGCGTTAGCCAAGAATCGCTGGGTGATTGGCGATCGGCATGATTTATCGTCAAGAGCTTATCAGGGAGGTGGGCGTGAGCTTGGCGATGAATTGCTAGAAAAAGTACGCAAGATTACGTTAGGACGCTTTACACCGGATTTAACCCTATTGCTTGATGTTGATGAAAAGAAAGGTCTTGAGCGTGCGCGAGAGCGCGGAGAGCTTGATCGGATTGAAGAAGAGGATTTGGCGTTTTTTCAGCGGACTCGGCAAGCCTATCTGAACATTGCCGCTAAAGATCCAAGCATTATTGTTATTGATGCAAATCAGTCAATGCTGGACGTGCATCAGGAAATATTAAGAGCAATTGAGGAGTACTTGTTTTAATGGCTTTTCCATGGCTGCGAGAACCTTGGCTGAGACTAGTCGCGAGTGCAGAAGCAGGGCGCTTGGCTCATGCCTATTATTTGCAGCACAATGTCGAGGCCGGTTCAACTGAGTTTATTCAGCGGTTGAACCAGTTTTTATTGTGTAAGCAGCCGGGGAAGAGTGCCTGTGGAAAATGTAAATCCTGTTTACTTTACCAGTCAGGTAATCATCCGGATACCTGGACAATTGATGGTGCTGAGGTTAACCGTATTGGTGTCGATAGCGTTCGAGAGTTACAGAGAAACGTTATGCAAACGGCAAACCAGAGCGGTTTAAAAGTTGCGGTAATATTACAGGCTGAGAAAATGACAGAGCAGGCGGGAAATGCTTTGTTGAAAGTTTTGGAAGAACCTCCGTCAGATACACATTGGTTAGTTTCAACGGCCGATGCCGAGCGATTACTTCCAACACTAAGAAGTCGTATGCAATGGCTCAGTGTCTCTTATCCAACGACCATCCAAAGCGACGAACAAATTGATTTTGCGAAAGAACTTTTGATTGCTTTGAGAGGGCAAAAAGAGTTTCCATTATTAAAAGACAAAGAGGTTGCTTTAGCTTGGCTCGATGTTTCTGAAAACTTGCTCCTCGACTGGCTGCTAATGAGTCAAAATGCGGCAACCAGTCGCTTGCGGTATCAGCCGTTAGTGGATGATTTGCAGCAGGTGAGTCGCTTTGAATGGGTCAGTGTTGCTCAACTGAGTGAATGGGTATCAGAATGCCGACAGTTACGTCAGCGATTTCAGGGGTCAACCGGGATTAATTTACCGCTATTATTAAGTTTTGCATGGAGTCGCTGGGCAGATAGCTTTTCGCGGTAGCTACTCCGTAGAAAGGAGCCGTCCGTGCTGACCTTAAAATTTAAACCTGGTTCTGCCATTGAGTTTGCCACACACGTTCTTCCCGAGTTTTCCTCATTTACTTTGCTTGTATATCATGACGCAAGCTGTCTCGATGAGCTCGCGCTTGGCGATAAGATGATATTAGAAATTGAAAGGTTTGAATCAAACCAGGACGTTCTGCGTTTAGATGTAACGGTTGTTTTCCGTTTTGAGACTGAAGAATTGAAGCATTGGTTAGCGGTTTCGATTTCACCCAAGCAGCACGCGATAATTCACTCTGTTCGTTACCTTTGCCGCCATCATACAAGTGAATATGGTAAACTCTTTCATCAACTTGTTAACGACTCTTGTCACTGTCATAAACGCTAAGTGGAGCCCTCTATGTTTGTCGACTCGCATTGCCATTTGGATAAAATTAATCCTGAAAAAGCGGGTGCTCAGTTAAAAGATATTATTAATAAGGCACGTGCTAACAAAGTTGAACACATGCTGTGTGTCTGCGTTACTCTTGAAGACTTTCCTGCTATGCAGGCCGCGGTTGCGGAGTTTGAGGACGTTTCGATTTCTTGTGGGGTACATCCGCTATACGTCAAAGACAGCCAAACTCCTATAGCTGAACTCAGTATAAAATTACGCGAGCTGGCTTCTGCAGACCATGTTGTAGCAGTTGGAGAAACAGGTTTGGATTATTTTTATCACCCTGAATCAAAAACCTTACAGCGGGAGAACTTTGAGCAGCACATTGAAATAGCAAGTGACATAAATAAACCGCTGATTATTCATACCCGTGATGCGCAGGATGACACCTTGTCGTTATTAAGAAACGGGCACGCTGAGAAACCAGGTGGTGTTCTGCATTGCTTTACAGAGTCTCTTGAGATGGCTAAAAAAGCCATTGATGATCTCGATTTCTATATTTCTATCTCGGGTATCGCTTCGTTCCGAAATGCTCAACAGTTACGTGACACAATAAAAGCTTTGCCACTGGAGAAATTGCTTATCGAAACCGACAGTCCTTGGTTAGCGCCGGTTCCTCATAGAGGTAAAGAAAACCAGCCTGCCTATGTTGTGGACGTTGCAAAGTGTGTTGCTGATGTGAAGGGAGTGACCTTAGAAGAGGTAGCGAAGACAACAACAGCCAACTATTACAAGCTGTTTAGTAACTCTTAATTAGCTGTGAATAACTTGTGTGCTAGTTTATGAAAATTCACTAAAAACAGTAAGATAAAAATTTTCACTAAAATATTAGACATCTCTTCAATATTGTCTAAACTGAAATTTACCGAACAAATTTTAGGCGAATTATTTTATCGTTTTATCATGAGTTAGCGCACGGCTCATTACTTGAGCCATTCCCCTATACCCGGAACAATTTGGATTGGTTCCGGGTTTTTTTTGCCTTTTAAATCATATCTGATAGAAAAGATAGCGATCAAAAACAGGACTTTTTAGGTACAAATAAATCAAGAAAGTTTATTGAGAAATCATGCTTATAGATTTGAACTGAGGAGTCAGCGATGAGTGCAACAGTTGAAAGTAATGAACGTCCAGACTATGACGAAGTGATTCAAACTATCGCAGACTATGTCATTGATTATGAAATTAAGAGTGATGAAGCTTGGAATACCGCCCGCAATTGCCTGATGGATACTTTGGGGTGTGGCTTGTTAGCTCTGCGTTTTCCGGAATGCGCTAAACATCTGGGGCCTTTAGTTGAAGGAACGACTGTTCCAAACGGGGCTCGGGTACCGGGCACTCAATTTCGTATGGATCCGGTAAAGGCGGCCTGGGATATTGGCTGCATCATTCGTTGGCTGGATTTTAACGACACTTGGTTAGCCGCTGAATGGGGACACCCGTCGGATAATTTAGGTGGCATATTAGCGACTGCTGATTTTATTTCGCAAAACCGATTGTCGAAGGGTGACAAGCCTTTAACGATGAAAACCGTTTTAGAGGCTATGATTAAAGCGCATGAAATTCAGGGCAACTTAGCCATTGAGAATAGCTTTAATCGTGTCGGCCTTGATCATGTGGTTCTGGTAAAGGTCGCTTCTACTGCTGTCGTTACTTGGTTAATGGGGGGCTCCAGAGAGCAAATCATGGCAGCGGTGTCGCAAGCCTGGGTTGATGGTCAGTCTTTGAGAACCTATCGACATGCGCCCAATGCAGGTTCACGAAAATCGTGGGCAGCGGGGGACGCCACCTCGCGAGCCGTTCGCTTAGCGGATATGACGATGCGCGGTGAGATGGGCATTCCGGGAGCACTGACAGCACCTCAGTGGGGCTTTTACGATGTCTTATTTAATAAGACGAATAAAGATCAGCAACTGAAACCAGAATCTGATTGGGAATTTAAATTTCAAAGAGACTATGGCAGTTATGTCATGGAAAACATCCTGTTTAAGTTATCATTTCCTGCTGAGTTCCACGCTCAGACTGCTTGCGAAGCAGCGGTGACACTGCATCCAGAAGTAAAAGACAGAATTGATGAGATAGAAAAAGTCGAGATTACCACTCATGAGTCGGCTATTCGCATTATTTCCAAACAAGGAAAGCTGGCAAACCCCGCTGATCGCGATCACTGCCTACAGTATATGACCGCGGTGCCTTTACTCTTTGGGGAGCTCAATGCGGATCATTACGAGAACGGATTTCATGAAGGTAACCCCGTTATTGATACCATTCGGGAAAAAATTCAGGTGGTTGAGGACAAAGAGTTCAGTAAGGATTATCACGATCCGAGTAAGCGTTCTATTGCTAATGCGTTGCAGGTGTTCTTTAAAGACGGGAGCAGCACGGAAAAAGTCACTGTCGAGTACCCGATAGGACACAGACGACGTAGAGAAGAGGGGGTATCGGTGCTTGAGAGCAAATTTAAAGCAAATTTAGCGACACGCTTCCCTGAGCAACAGGTGAATTCTATTTTTAACCGTTGTAGCCAACAAGTGTCTTTTGAAAATATATCGGTTAATGACTTTATGGATATGTTTGTTATTTAGTCCATATTTAAAAGTCAAAAGTAAAAAAGCCCTTCGCTCGCAAGACCGAAGGGCTTTATAGGTTTTACCCTCGCCAGATAACTAATAAAATCAGTACCGGACAAATGAACTTGACGTACCAGGGCCATATTTTCCAGAACAGGCTCTTATCAATATTGGGGGAACCTTGTTTTAGCGCTTTTAACAAATGATTTTGGCGTAACACCCAAGTCAGCATGATACCGAATACAAGAGCCATTATTGGTTGCATATAGACCGTGCTGAAGGTAATAACCGCACCGAAGAGTAGTTCAAAATTATAAATAATGACCGTTGAAATACTGGTTACGACCAGTGCAATGATCCACACGCCACTACTGCGGTCACAGTTCGCTTCTTCCCGCAGCGCATTGACGGGCGCCTCTAGCATAGAGATTGACGAAGTAATGGCTGCAATCACCATGAGTAGAAAAAATCCAAAGGAAACAAATAAACCCGCGTAGCCCAGCGCATCAAACATTGCTGGTAATACGGTAAAAACGAGAGTGTCTGCAGATAATAGGGTACCGTCTTCTGCATAAATCGTAACGCCATTCGATTGTGCAACAAACATGGCGGGTAGAATCAATAATCCGGCTAAAAAGGCAACACTGGTATCAATGCCCGCTACCCAGGCTGCTGTTTTTGGAATGTTTTCAGAGTTCGAAAGGTATGCCCCGTAGGTCATCATGACACAAACGCCCAGTGACAGAGAGAAGAAAGCCTGCCCCATAGCGCGAATAATGAGGTTTGGATCCGTTATGGTTGAGAAGTCTGGTAACAAGTACATCTTCAGGCCTTCCATAGCGCCGTCCTGCGTCAGAATATAGGCAGACATACCAATCAGCAGAATAAATAACAAAGGCATTAATCGCCGGGACCAACGCTCGATACCGTTATTGACTCCTGAGCGCACCACATAAATTGTCAACAGCATGAAAAATACCATGGTTGCCATGTTTCTGGAGACGGAAAACTCAGTAAACCAAGCGGCTGTTTCAGGTAAACCAACGAGTACCATCAATGGCGCAAGCATATAAGATAAAAGCCAGCCAGATACAATGGCATAGAAGCTTAGGATTAGGCTAAGTACTATCAGCCCGATAACTCCCGTTATTGCACCTGAGCCCCTTAGAAAAGGTTTGTCGGATAAGTTGCGCAGAGCCTCTATGGGGTTTTGGCGTCGTATCCGGCCAATGGTGATTTCCGCCACCAGCATAGGATAAGCCAATAACACAATCATTATAAGGTAAACGAGCAGGAATGCGCCGCCTCCATTACTGGCAGCCTGTGTAGGAAAGCCCCAAATATTTCCAACGCCTACCGCTGAACCGGCGGCGGCTAAAATAAAACCCAGTCGGGTTGCGAACGCGGGTGATGAATTTGCCATGTCTTTTTTCTTATTATTATTTGAGCAGCGTCAAATTATGGCGGAGTTAACTCGCCACGTAAATTCTTCTGTAACAACTTTTGCATTTTGCTCTGATCTAAGTTCTGTGACAATAAATAGTGTAGCTTTGTGAGAGCCGCTTCTATGGTCATGTCAGCACCTGAAACGATACCTATTTCAGCCAGAGCATTCCCTGTCGCATAACCATCCATATTAACTCGCCCACGGAAGCATTGAGTGCAATTAAGAATGGTAATCCCCTGATCAATTCCAGTTTTCAAGCTTGCCAGTAGCGCATCATCTTGTGGGGCATTACCCACTCCGTAACTTTGCAAAATCATGGCTTTTACCGGCTGCTGTAACTGATTTTTTATAATATCAGCTGAAATCCCTGGATATAGCATGACAACCCCAATGGGCTGAGGCGTCATCTCAATCACTTTTAACGAATGAGTTGAGGGCTCAGAGAGTTCTCCCGCATTTAATTGAATTTGAATTCCAGCCTCAAGTAAGGACGGGTAGTTGGGTGAAGCAAACGCATTAAACCCGTTAGCGTCGGCTTTGGTAGAGCGGTTTCCACGATAAAGCGTGTTATTAAAAAATAAACCAACTTCTGGAATAGGGTAGTTCGCTGCAACATATAATGAGTTAAGTAAGTTTGTTTGACCATCGGAACGTAAAGCCGCTAACGGTATTTGAGACCCAGTAACAATGACGGGTTTACTCAGGTTTTGTAGCATGAATGACAATGCCGATGCGGTGTATGCCATGGTGTCAGTACCGTGCAAAATGACAAACCCGTCATAATCGGCGTAGTTTCGTTCAATGTCTCGAGCAATAGTCACCCAGTCAGAAGGTGCCATATTGGAGGAATCCATTAATGGAGAGTATTCATTAATGGTAAACTCCGGCATCTCATCACGAAAGAATTCAGGCATGTTTTCAACGCACCGGCTCAGGTGTCCCGCAACCGGAACATAACCCTGAGCTGATTTTTTCATACCTATGGTGCCCCCCGTGTAGGCGACATAAATCTTTTTACGCGGCAAAGTTCACTCCTGTGCTCTACGAAATAACCGCGATAATTCTATCGCGGTTGAGGGCAGAGTGCACAATAAGAGTAAACATTTTTAGGGTCATCAAAGTTCTGCAGAACCGCAGTTTCAGATTTCACCTTATTCAAGGTACCCATTAACCAGTGCTGTGAACTGAGATCCGGCGTTGGCAGGTAATCTGAACTGCTGTTAAATAAATCAGCTAAAAACTTTTCTTTTGAAGACAGCTCTTGCTTAACAATAGTTACATCATAATCGTCAATGGCCGCAAGTTCAGCCGCAAGCGTAATGGAGTCATCGTAATCACCTAATTGGTCAACCAGGCCAAACTCCATTGCTTGCTTTCCTGTCCATATGCGACCTTGAGCAACTTCGTGAACATCATCGCGAGACATATTACGTGCGTTACTAACAATGGTTAAAAAGTTTTCGTAAGTGGTCTCAACAGAGCGCTGTATGAGTGTTTTTTGATAATCGGTCATTTCCTCAAGAGGATTCAATGCCGATATCTCGGTGGTACTCACGGTGTCACTATGAATTCCAATAGCCGCGAAACTGTCTTCCAACGTCATTAGCAGACCAAAAACACCGATTGAACCCGTAATTGTTGTTGGTGCTGCAACAATTTTGTCTGCGTCGGCCGCAATCCAGTAACCACCAGAAGCTGCTACTGAGCTCATTGATGCAATGACCGGAATGCCCGCTTCTTTCGCCTGTAAAATTTCTTGTCGAATAATTTCTGACGCAAAAGCACTGCCGCCGGGGCTGTCAATGCGAAGTACAATGGCTTTGGTTTGCTCGTCATTACGCGCATCACGAATAAGCTTGGCGGTGCTGTCCCCGCCAATCATACCAGCTTTTTGTGAACCATTAACGATTTGACCTCGAGCCATGATAACGGCAATTTGATCACGATCTTTCGGCTCCAAACTCTCAGGAACAGCCTTTTCAGAAGCTAAGTAATTGTCAAACGTAATATGACGGAACGTGTCTTCCTCTTCGTCGTGCCCGGCCAGGTTTATCAGTTCATTACGAACTTCTGTCCGTGTACGCAGGGCATCAACTAAGTTCGTTTCTAATGCCATCTTAGCCATATCACCATCGGCATTATTAAATGCTGACATATAATCATCTATTTTACCGCTGGTGACTAACGGATTAATGTTTCGAGCTGCGGTAACATCTGCATGGAAAGTTTCCCACAATGCAGAATATAAGAACTGGTTGGCTTCGCGGGCTTCATCTGACATGTCGTTGCGGATAAAAGGTTCAACAGCCGCTTTAAATTTACCAACCTTGAATACATGAGGCTGAACTTTGAGTTTGTCGAGCAACTCTTTGAAGTAAACCTGAGTATAGTCAAGCCCTTCAAAAACCACGGCGCCCATTGGGTTCAGGTAAAGCTGGTCGGCGTGAGCTGCCAGGTAATACTGGTGCTGCATATAATAGTCAGCATTGCTGATAATTGGCTTTCCAGAGGTACGGAAGTCATTTAATGCATCTGCAACTGCGCGTAGCTTATTCAAACCACTGGGGTACAAGTTTTGTAGGTTCAGATAAAGCGCACCGATGCGTTCGTCAGTTTTAGCTTTCTCAATTGAGTCAATAACATCAGATAAAAGTACTTCAGGAACTTCATCTCCATTGCCCATTGCTTCATTGAGAAATTTGTTGAAAGGATCAACCCAGGTTTTTTCTTCAACTAACATTCCGTTTGGATTAAGAACCATAATTCCATTTTCAGGAACTTCGATAGGATCTTCTCCCTGCATCAAGCTAGCAATAAAAATCGCTAAAATAATGAAAAATATAAGGTTCAAGATGAACTTACGAGTACCGTTGATTATTTTCCACAAATAACTGAAGATTGACCCGACTGAACGCATAGTTAATTCTCACTTGCTAATTTAAATTGGTCTTAGCATATCGAATGTCTGGGCGACAGACCAGTCAGAGAATGTAACGAAGCGTTACACATTGAATAAGGTTGATGTATGAAAGCCGAAGAATTATTAACAACTCGCTCCTCTATGCCGCGTTTAAACGAGCCGGGACCTACACAAGAACAGTTAGAACTGATACAGGCTGCTGCCGTAAGAGCGCCTGATCACATGGGGCTAACGCCTTATCAGTTTATTCAATTTCAAGGCAAAGAAAGGCAGCTTCTGGCCGACATTTACCAGCAAGCAGCTCAACTTAGTGGCTTTTCTGAAACGGTCGTGGAACAAGCAGGGCAATTACCTTTTCGTGCACCTTTAGTGATTGTTTCCTGTTTACGCTTCCAGGAACATCAAAAAGTCCCGCGTGATGAACAACTTTGTACGGTTGCCTGTGCGACTCATGGCATGCAACAGGCTGCTTTTTCTCAAGGCATTGGGGCAATTTGGCGTACGGGATGGATGGCTGAGGACGAATTTATCAAGGAACAGCTAGGATTATCAGTAGACGATGCCATTGTTGGCTTTCTGTACGTAGGGACACCTGCGGTCCCTACGCCGATAAAACCACAAAAAGATCCATCACCGTTTTTTATGGACGCTAACGACTTAGTGCTGGATTAAAACTCAGCACTTTTCGGAGCCCGTGGGAATGGGATAACGTCGCGAATATTTTGTACGCCAGTGACATAAGCCACTAAACGTTCAAAGCCCAGACCAAAACCGGCGTGAGGAACGGTACCGTAACGACGTAAGTCGCGGTAAAAGCCATACTCTTCTTTTGGCAGGTTCATTTCTTCAATACGCTGGTCAAGAATGTCTAAGCGTTCCTCACGGGCTGAACCACCAATGATTTCGCCAATACCCGGCGCCAAAACGTCCATGGCGGCAACCGTTTTACCATCTTCATTCTGACGCATGTAAAACGCTTTGATGTCACGCGGGTAGTTTTTCAGAATAATCGGCGCCCCGACATGCTCCTCGGCTAAATAACGTTCGTGCTCTGATTGTAGATCCACTCCCCATTCAACCGGATACTCAAACTTTTTGTCGCAACTCTTCAGAATCTCGATAGCGTCGGTGTAATCCATGTGCACGAAGTCATTATTAACAATAGCCTCTAAACGGCTAATAGCATCTGAGTTAATGCGCTCAGCAAAGAATGTCATGTCGTCCGGGCGTTCTTCAAGCACGGCTTTAAAGACATATTTCAACATGGCTTCAGCTAAGCCGGCAACATCATCTAAAGTAGCAAATGCCAGCTCCGGCTCTACCATCCAGAACTCAGACAAGTGACGGCTGGTGTTTGAGTTTTCGGCGCGGAATGTCGGCCCAAAGGTGTAGACCTTTGACAGAGAGCAGGCGTAAGACTCAACGTTCAGCTGTCCGGAAACGGTTAAAAAAGCTTCTTTACCGAAAAAGTCTTCAGAATAATCGACCTCACCTTTGTCCGTTTTCGGAATGTTTAGCATATCCAGCGTTGAAACACGGAACATTTCGCCTGCGCCTTCGCAATCGGATGTTGTAATAATGGGTGTACTCACCCACAAATAACCTTCCTCATGGAAGAAGCGGTGAATAGCCTGGGATAAGGCATTACGTACACGCATTACGGCGCCGGTAATGTTCGTGCGAGGGCGCAGGTGAGCGTATTCGCGTAAATATTCCATACTATGACGCTTAGGCGACATCGGGTAGGTGTCAGGATCTTCAACCCAGCCATACACGTGAACTTTGGTTGCCTGAAGTTCAAATGACTGACCTTTGCCCTGAGAAGGAACAACAACACCGGTAATAGCAACAGAACAACCAGTCGTCAGCTTCTGCACTTCATTACTGTAATTGGGAAGTTCAGCCGGAACCACGGCCTGAATGGCATCAAAGCATGAGCCATCGTGCAAGTTAATAAATGAAATACCGGCTTTTGAGTCACGGCGAGTGCGGACCCAGCCCCGGACTGTGACGGTTTCATCGACAGCGATTTTTCCTGCCAGAACATCCACTACAGAAGCATACGACATGAGTTGGTTTTCTCCGAAATTTACACTATTTTGCTATAGAAAGGTTGCTATGTTACCTCGGTTTGGCGCAGACTCAAGTATAACCCCTGAGAACAGAGAGAAAAATTATGAAAAGGGGATCCTTAACGGATTTAAAGCGGGTACCATTTTGGTCTCGAGTTCTGGGATGGTTGTCTATTTTTGGCTGGCTGATCTTTGTGATTGCGGCCACTGTTTTCAATTATGCGAAACCTGAACGAAATACCATTCTGACCGAAATTTTTGGGATTTCGGTACGTGACTACTGGCACCTCACTTTAGGCGACTTATTTGTCATACTTTTAATTATCGGGTTGTTTGTTAGCCTGGTTAGTTTTGTTCTTAATTATGTCCTGTTCCGCCAGCACAAGCAGCATTTATGGATTAATATTATGATATTAATCATGAGTTGCCTGGGTGGCTTATCGCTTTATTTCTTTGGTTTCTAAACCGTTCCATTGTCCTGATTTTCAACATAGTCTTTCATTGCATAAGTCAGCTGGCTAAGCTCTTCTGCACTAATGATGTAAGGCGGCATAATATAAAGTAAACGCCCGAAAGGCCGGATCCAGACACCCAGTTCAATAAACCGTTTTTGTGCACTGGCTACGTCAATTGGCTGATTCATTTCCAGTACGCCAATAGCCCCAAAGACTCGTGCGTCTTTTACCGAACTGTATTTTGCTAAAGGAAGAAGTTCTTTCTTTAACTGTCTTTCTATGTCGTTGACCTGTTGCTGCCAATTGCCTTCAGCAATAATGGCCAGCGACTCTGTAGCGACCGCGCACGCTAAGGGGTTCCCCATGAACGTAGGGCCATGCATCAAGGCACCGCCACCAGGGCCTTCCCCTATGGTTTCTGCCACTTTTTTCGTGGTTAGCGTTGCTGCCAACGTCATATAACCACCAGTGAGCGCTTTACCCAAACAAAGAATGTCAGGCGTAACTTCCGCATGCTCACACGCAAATAACTTGCCAGTACGGCCAAAGCCTGTGGCAATCTCGTCTGCAATGAGCAGTACATCATAGTCATCGCAAAGTTTACGTATTAATCGCAAGTATTCCGGGTGATAAAAACGCATGCCGCCGGCACCCTGAACAATGGGTTCAAGTATCACCGCCGCAAGCTCTTTATGAAACTGTTCAAACCACAGTTTGAGCTGCTGGCCTGCGCTGTCTGTCCATTCGTCATCAGGACTTAATGCTGGCGCATCAGCAAAAAGCTGTGAGTTAATCGCTTTATTAAACAAGTGATGCATACCGTTGACAGGGTCACAAACCGACATCGCTTTAAAGGTGTCACCATGGTACCCGCCTTTTACTGTTAGTAGACGGTGTTTTTCCGAGCGCTCTTGAGCCAACCAAAACTGCAGCGCCATTTTTATGGCAACTTCTACGCTCACCGATCCGGAGTCAGCAATGAATACCCGCTCCAGTGGTGCAGGGGTCAAATCAAGCAGGCGTCTGGCAAGATCGATGGCGGGCTGATGGGTGATTCCACCAAACATGACATGGCTCATTTTATCAATTTGGCTGTGTGCCACTGCGTCTAAGCGTGGGTTACGGTAGCCGTGAATGACAGCCCACCAGGAAGACATTCCATCAATTACCTTAATTCCTTCCTCTAAAATGAGCGTGCAACCTTCTGCAGACTCGACTTTATAGGCGGGTAGCGGGTTCAGCATAGAAGTGTAGGGGTGCCAAATATGCTGGCGATCAAATTCAATATCGCTTTTGGTCATAAAATAATCTATTGTAAAGTATGGAATGCAAAGTATATTGACAGTGTATCGAGCTGAATTATTCTAGTCGACCATAATTTGCCAAACCTATGAGATTCATCATGTCACAAGTCCGCAATGACTGGACCATTGAAGAGGTTCAGGAACTGTTACAAAAGCCGCTAAATGACTTAGTTTTTGAAGCGCAAACCGTGCATCGTCAGCACTTTAATCCGAACGAAGTTCAGGTTAGTACCTTGCTGTCGATTAAAACCGGAGCCTGCCCTGAAGACTGCAAGTATTGTCCGCAAAGCGCTCATTATCATACGGGCCTGGAGCGCGAGCGTTTAATGGCTGTAGAAAGTGTCCTGGCAGAAGCTCAGGCGGCAAAAGAAAAGGGCGCTAGCCGCTTTTGTATGGGCGCCGCATGGCGTAATCCAAAAGATCGCGATATGCCTTACGTTATTGAAATGATAAAAGGCGTTAAAGCATTGGGCTTAGAAAGCTGTATGACTCTTGGCATGCTAAGCAATGAGCAGGCAAAAATGCTAGAGCAGGCAGGTCTTGATTATTATAATCATAATCTCGATACGTCACCGGAATTTTATGGCGATATTATTACGACCCGAACTTATCAGGATCGCCTGAATACACTGAATAATGTTCGTGATGCCGGTATGAAAGTCTGCGCAGGCGGTATTGTGGGTATGGGTGAGAGTGTCACCGATCGCGCCTCTTTATTAGTTCAATTAGCTAATTTGCCTAAGCATCCTGAAAGTGTCCCTATTAACATGCTGGTAAAAGTGGAAGGAACACCTTTCGCTAAGCTAGAAGACATGGATAATTTTGAGTTTGTACGAACGGTTGCTGTTGCACGTATTCTAATGCCGGCCTCACATGTTCGTTTGTCGGCTGGTCGTGAAGATATGAGTGATGAAATGCAGGCGTTATGCTTTTTAGCCGGTGCTAATTCAATCTTTTATGGTGAAAAACTGCTGACGACAGCGAATCCTGAGGCTGATGCTGATTTACGTTTGTTCGAGCGCCTTGGAATAACGCCGGAACAACGCGATGGTTATGATGATGACGTTCATACGGCGGTTATTGAAGACGCTATTAAAGAACGGCAGAATCCTGTTCGATATTACGACGCATCCTAGTAAAAAGTGGAGAAGACCGTGTCGGGGTATCAACAGCAGCTTGAAGAGCGAAAGGGGTCTTCGCTTTTTCGTAAACGAAAAATACGGAGCTGTGATACCCAATGGCAGCTGGATTTCAGTACCAATGATTACCTCGGCCTAAGCCAGCACTCGGGTATAAAGCGAGCTTTTAAGCAGGCTGTTGATATCTGGGGGGTTGGCAGTACTGGGTCTCCGTTACTCAGTGGTTATAGTGGCATTCACCAAGAGCTCGAAGAATTGTTGGCAGACTGGCTGGGTAAACCCAGAGCTTTGCTGTTTAATTCGGGCTTTGCAGCAAATCACGGTGTGCTGACAACGCTGCTTGATAAACAACAAAGACTTTTTGCAGACAAACTGGTTCATGCCTCAATTATTGATGGTATGCAGCATGGCGAAGCCCGGTTTAAGCGATACCCTCATAATCAACCATTGCCTATAGTCAGCAAAGCAATTGCCGGCGACTGGCTGGTGACTGAAGGCGTTTTTAGTATGGATGGCGATGCCTGTGATTTAAACCAGTTGGCATGTTTAAAGCAGGAACACATGATAAAAATCATGCTGGATGATGCTCATGGAATAGGCGCCTACGGCACCGAAGGAAAAGGGTCGTTAACTCATGCATCGTCTGTTGCTGATGTGGTAACCGGGACGTTCGGTAAGGCCCTGGGCGTTGGTGGAGCATTTGTCTGTGCCGGTGATGATGAGGTTGAAAGTTTGATTCAATTTTGTCGCGATTATATTTACTCCACTGCGATGCCGCCGGCACAGGCAGCGGCAATAAAAGCTTCGGTAGAAATTGTGCGCAGTTCAGAAGGCGATGAACGTCGTGGCAGACTCAATGAGCGTATTCAGTATTTCCGTGATGAGCTTAAACAGCGCGATTTAAAAACGATTGATTCAGGTTCTGCGATACAAACCTGGTTGTTCGATTCTGATGAAGACGCGTTGAATATGGCAACACAGTTGCAGACTCATGGTTACCTGTGCAGCGTTATTCGCCCGCCAACTGTGCCGTGGGGAAGCTCTCGTATTCGGTTTAGTTTAACGTCAGAAATGCCACTATCGGAACTCAGCACGTTTTGGGATACGGTCGATAGAGTTCGTAGCCGATTATGAAACCCATGAATTTTCAACCAGCCGTTGCGCGGCAATTTAATAAAGCAGCCAAACACTATCACCAGCACGCGGATATTCAGCGGCTGACGGCGAGTAAACTATTAAGTATCGGTCCGGATTACGCATCTAATGCGCTAGATGTTGGTTGTGGTCCTGCATCAACGACCGCAGATATCTTAACCCGGGCGGATAACTACCTTGGTGTTGATATAGCACAGGCTATGCTATCAAAAGCCGTAGAGGATTATCCGCAACTCACCTGGCTTAATGGTGAGTGGGAAGCACTGCCTATTGCTGATAACACCGTTGATTGGATATTTGCTAATTTATCCATGCAATGGGTACATGATTTAGAGCGCGCAATGAGCGAGGCTTACCGAGTTTTAAAGCCTGGTGGTGTCGTTACTGTTAATACCGTTGTTGAGGGGACTTTCAGTTCATTTATAAAAAGCTGGAATGCAGTCGATGATCTGCAACATACACAAGCTTTCCAAACAGCCGATGGAGTTCAAAAGGAAGTCACCGCACTTAATTGGCAGTCCGCAGATTTTTCTTTAGATCAACACACTCAGCACTTTTCTAACGTTCGTGATCTTATGGTCAGCATTAAAGGGGTTGGTGCGAATTATGTCAGACGAACGGAGCATGCGGGATTGATGACTCACCGTCGTTTGCAGCAGCTGGAAAGCGCATTCGAACGTTATCGAACAATGAAAGGATTGCCACTCGAGTGGTCAATTCTTAATATCAAATTAATCAAGTAGTATTGAGTTTAAGTTTATATGAATACCTATTTTATTACGGGAACGGATACTGATGCAGGTAAAACGGTTGCTGCCTGTGCTTTTGTTCAGCATCTGGTTAAGTCCAGGCAGAAAGTCGCCGTGATGAAGCCTGTTGCTTCCGGATGCCAGCGACAGAATGGGCAACTGGTGAACGATGACGCGCTGAATTTAATGCACCAGAGCAATACCAGTTTTGATTACGACAAGGTCAATCCGTACACGTTTGAAGCGGCAATAGCGCCACATATTGCGGCTGCAGATAACGATACTGTCATAGAGAAAGATAAGTTAGTGGCGTCAGTTGAGTGGTTTGGCGATCAGCAGATAGACAGTCTGGTGATAGAAGGAGCAGGGGGATGGCAATTACCTCTGGCACCAGGATTGTGCATGCCGGAGGTTGTCAAAGCTATTAATGCCCAAGTGATTTTGGTGGTTGGATTAAAACTGGGGTGTCTGAATCACGCCTTACTTAGCCTCCAGTCAATACGACAGGAAGGTTGTGAGGTTATCGGATGGATAGCAGTACAGACGGAGCCGGAACCGATGCCAAGACAAGATGAGAACCTCGCTTCATTACGCGAATTGCTCAACACTCAGGAGCTTGCTCATATACCTTATGTACCGGACTGGTCGGCAAAAGATTTGAGCATTTATTTCCACAAACACGATTGAAATTTAAGGAACTAACCCCACATAGTTTATCAGGTTAAGTTCCCCCTGGAGTACGAGCAATGAAGAGAATTTTGCTGTTTTTAGCCACTAACCTGGCCATTCTGCTGGTGGTTAGTGTGGTGTTTAATGTTGTGATTGCAGCAACCGGCATTGATGCCCAAGGGTCCGTCGGATTGTTAGTCTTCTGTGCGTTGTTTGGTTTTGGTGGTGCTTTTGTCTCGCTTTGGATATCACGCTGGATGGCATTACGTTCAACCGGTGCCCGAGTGATAGAACAACCCCAGAATCAGTCTGAAGAATGGCTACTTCGCATGGTGCAGCAGCAGACGAAAAAAGCTGGAATCCCTATGCCTCAAGTTGCGGTTTACCAGTCACCGGAACCTAATGCGTTTGCTACGGGGCGTAGTAAAAACGCGTCTTTAATTGCGGTTAGCACCGGCTTATTGCAAAACATGAATGCCGACGAGGTTGAAGCCGTTTTGGCGCACGAAGTAAGCCATATCGCTAACGGCGACATGGTGACGCTGACGTTAATTCAGGGCGTGATCAATACTTTTGTGATGTTTTTTGCACGAATTATTGCCAGCGCATTAATGCGTGGTGGAAATCAACGCGGTGGGGGTTTTGCTTATTACGGCGTTGTGATGTTGCTTGAAGTTGTATTCGGGGTCTTAGCCAGTACCATTGTTATGTGGTTCTCGCGTCAGCGTGAGTTCAGAGCTGACGCTGGTTCTGCAGACTTAGTCGGAAAGCAAAAGATGATTGCCGCTTTACGTCGCTTGCAGCAAGGTAAAGAGTCACAACTTGACGGTACGATGTTGGCGTTTGGCATTAGCGGCAAACGCTCAACAATGTCGAAATTGTTTATGAGTCACCCGCCTTTGGATGAGCGCATTCATGCTCTCGAGCAACGGCGTTAGTCGTTGCTTTTCAAGGGATACAGCGGTACATTCTTAGTTCTTACTCACCGATAAAACGGATAAATTTTTGTTATGGCCCAGTGGAGTGCGCGCAGTTGGCGCGATAAGCCAATAGAACAACAACCGAAGTATTCAGATCCGTCGCAGTTGCAGGCTGTAGAACAGCAGCTGAGTCAGTTCCCGCCACTGGTGTTCGCAGAAGAGATACGAGCGTTAAGAAACCAGTTAAAGAATGTCTGTGTTGGAGAGGGGTTCCTGCTGCAGGGCGGTGATTGCGCTGAATCCTTTAGTGACTTCAATGCACCAAAAATTCGTGACACTTTTAAAGTCATCCTGCAGATGGCCATTGTCATGACGTTTGCAGGCTCCTGCCCGGTAACTAAAGTTGCACGCATGGCAGGGCAATATGCCAAGCCGCGTTCCAGTGACTTTGAAACCATTGGTGACCTGAGTCTGCCTAGCTATCGTGGTGACATCATTAATGGTTCAGAGTTTGATGAAATGGCTCGTCAGCCTGATCCTGAGCGTATGATTAAAGCTTATCATCACTCCGCAGCGACCCTGAATTTACTGCGGGCCTTCGCTCAAGGGGGGCTGGCTAACTTACACAAAGTTCATAAGTGGAATCTGAGTTTTCTGGCATCAAATCCGCTAAAAGAGCGCTACCAGCAAATCGCTGAAGAAATACAGTCTGCTCTGCGCTTTATGGAAGTACTGGGAATTAACGCAGATAACAATGCAACCATTCATGAGACGTCTCTGTTCACCTCTCATGAGGCGTTGTTATTGCCTTACGAGCAAGCGCTGACACGCACAGACACCTTAACCGGGCTTCCGTACGACTGCTCTGCACACATGGTCTGGATTGGAGAGCGCACGCGCAAACTGGATCAGGCTCATGTTGAGTTTATGCGTGGTATTCACAACCCAATAGGGGTAAAAGTAGGCCCGAACATGCCACCGGATGAACTGATCGCGCTACTTGATATGTTGAACCCTGATAACGAACCGGGTCGTTTAACGCTGATTACCCGTATGGGCGCCGATAATCTTGCGAATAAATTGCCCGAATTAGTACGTCGTGTAAAACAGGAAGGTCGCAATGTGGTCTGGTCGAGTGATCCTATGCACGGCAATACCATTAAAGCCGATAACGGCTTGAAAACTCGCAATTTTGATGCCATACATAAGGAATTAAGACACTTCTTTGCTATTCATCAGGCGGAAGGTACTTATCCCGGTGGTATTCATTTAGAAATGACCGGGGAAGATGTTACGGAATGCACCGGTGGCGCTTACCGTATCAGTGAAGCGGATTTATCCAGTCGTTACCGCACGCAATGCGATCCACGACTGAACGCTGATCAAGTGTTAGAATTGGCGTTTTTAGTCGCCGAGTCATTAAAAGCAGCCCGCAACGGTGAGGGTTGATAGTCTCTTTTAACCGATTATTTAAGAGGTATGGTGTTGTATGTCGCAACAGGTAGAAGTGTTATTTGAAAACTTGTGGCAAGATTATTTATCACGTACACCTTCAGCAAAGAAGGTTCATAAAATTTTAGGCGAAGGGTATCCGATCGTTAATGATCATGTTGCGTTTCGTACGTTTGATATCAGCCCGGTAGGCTTAGAAGTATTGGCACAGCACTTTCTGGATTTGGGATACAAAGAAGGTGGAGATTACCATTTTGAAGCGAAGAAACTTCGTGCAAAGCACTTTGAGCATGAAGATCCTGAGCTGCCCAAGGTTTTCATCAGCGAATTAATGACAGCTGAGTTTTCAGATGAGCTGCAAAGCAAGGTCAAAGACATGGTGGCTCAGGTGTCAGCTGAAGACACCAGAAAGTCGGACTTCTTGTACTCAGGCACACACTGGAAAGTCAGCCACGCTGACTACCAGGCCTTGCTAGAAGAGAGCGAGTACGCGGCCTGGATGGCGGCATTTGGTTATTGTGCCAACCACTTTACGGTTAGCGTGAATCAGTTGCCGGGTTATGAGTCACTTGAGCAAGTAAACCAGAAGTTGAAAGATAATGGGTTCAAACTGAATGCTTCTGGTGGTGAAATCAAAGGCTCTCCTGAAGTTTTCCTGGAGCAATCATCCACTATGGCGGATCACCATCCTGTCGAGTTTTCTGATAAGACGGCGGAAATTCCCAGTTGCTTTTATGAGTTTGCTAAACGCTATGAGATTGAAGATGGCAAGCTGTATACCGGCTTTGTCGCGGCGTCAGCGGACAAAATTTTTGAAAGCACCAACGCGAAATAAGTTTTTGCTCTAAAACGCTTAAAGCGGCATTAATAGCGATGCCGCTCTAAGTTTGTCTTAGCCAGAATTTTTGCTGCAATTTCTTCCACAGAATAGTGTGTTGAATTGATAAAAGGTATGGCTTCTCGACTGTAAAGTCGTTCTACTTCTGCAAGTTCAAATCGGCACTGAGCCATTGAGGCGTACTGACTGCCTTCACGACGTTGACTTCTTATTTCATGCAACCGTTGCGAAGAAAGAGTTAAGCCAAATAGCTTATGACGATGCAATTTCAGTTCTTTGGGCAGTTGTAACCGCTCAAAATCATCATCGTCCGTCAGTGGGTAGTTAGCAACTTTAATCCCATACTGCATGGCAAGGTATAGGCTGGTTGGGGTTTTCCCCGTGCGAGATACACCAATTAAGATCAGGTCGGCTTTATCCAGTTGATTTAAGCGCTTGCCGTCATCGTTATCGAGAGCGTAGTTAATTGCATCTATTCTGAAGTTATAATTTTTATGAACACCATGAGTACGATGTGTCTTGGGCTCAGCTTTTACTCCCAGCTCTTTCGCTACCGGAGCCACGAAGTGGTCTAAAAAGTCATAACAGATCCCGCCACAGTCAGTAATTTTTGCTTTTAGCTTCTCGTTAACGAAAGTATGGAAGATTAAAGGCGGTTCACCACTCTCTGAAAGCGCTTTTTTTATTGTTTTACACACTTCATTGGCTTTTTCCGGGTCATCGATAAAGGGCAATGTTTTGTGCTCAAAAGTGACCGGGAACATTGATAAGAGCGCGTGACCAAAGGCCTCGGCGGTTAAAGCAGTACCGTCAGAAATGTAAAATGCGTAGCGCACAGGCGGATCTCTTTTTAAGCGATTGTAGGTTCGATATTAACTTGTTGGGCTGCAGCGTGTAAAATAGATGCTACTTCCATGCCGAAAAAATCAATTAAGGATTGTGACGTGCAAGAATACGTAGTTTGGTACCAAGACCTGGGAATGCAGGACGTTAATCGAGTGGGTGGAAAAAATGCCTCACTGGGTGAAATGATCAGTAACTTATCCGGAGCAGGGGTTGAAGTTCCAGGTGGTTTTGCGACAACAGCAGATGCTTATAACCAGTTTCTGGAGCAAAGTGGCTTAAACGATCGTATTCACGATTTGCTCGACACGCTTGATGTTGAAGACGTGCAGGCCTTAACTCAGGCGGGAAAAAAAATTCGTCAATGGATTATCGATACACCGTTTCAGCCGGAATTTGAAGCGGCTATTAAAGACACTTTTGCTGAGCTAAGTGAGAATAACGACGAATTTAGCTTTGCGGTACGCAGTTCAGCTACAGCAGAAGATATGCCGGATGCTTCTTTCGCCGGTCAGCAGGAAACTTTCCTTAACGTACGTGGTTTAAACAGTGTTATGGAAGCGATTAAACACGTATTTGCTTCATTATTTAACGACCGCGCTATTTCCTATCGTGTCCATCAGGGCTACGACCACCGCGGCGTTGCGCTGTCAGCTGGTATCCAACGAATGGTGCGTAGTGATATTGCCTCTTCTGGGGTTATGTTTAGTATTGACACAGAGTCAGGCTTTGATGATGTGGTTTTCATTACCTCATCTTACGGCCTTGGTGAGATGGTCGTGCAAGGCGCAGTTAACCCAGACGAATTCTACGTACATAAACCAACATTAGAAGCAGGCCGTCCTTCAGTTCTGCGCAGAACGTTGGGTAGTAAAAAAATTCAGATGATTTTCTCTGACGACAGAGAACATGGAAAACAGACACTAATTGAAGACATTGATTCGTCTAAAAGCCTGACGTTTTCGGTAACGGACGAAGAAGTTGAAACATTGGCCAAACAGGCTGTGGTTATTGAAAAGCATTATGGCCGCCCAATGGATATTGAATGGGCAAAAGATGGCGTCGACGGCAAGCTGTATATTGTTCAGGCACGCCCGGAAACAGTGCAATCAAACCAAAAAGGGCAGGCTATTGAGCGTTTTGCGTTAAAAGCCAAAAGTGATGTTGTCTGCACTGGTCGTGCTATTGGCCAGCGTATTGGCCGTGGTGTTGCTCGTGTGCTGAATGATATCAGCGAAATGGACAAAGTTCAGCCAGGCGACGTATTGGTAACCGATATGACCGACCCTGACTGGGAACCGATTATGAAGCGTGCAGCCGCTATAGTGACTAACCGTGGCGGACGTACCTGCCATGCGGCCATTATTGCCCGTGAGTTAGGTATTCCGGCTGTGGTTGGCTGTGGTGACGCAACTGATCATATCAGTAACGGTCAGGCGGTTACGGTTTCTTGTGCCGAAGGCGATACCGGTTATATCTACCAGGGTGAACTGGACTTTGATATTACCGAGTCACAAATTGACGCCATGCCGGATTTACCACTGAAAATTATGATGAATGTGGGTAACCCGGACAGAGCTTTCGACTTCGCCAGCTTGCCACATGCTGGTATTGGCCTGGCTCGTCTGGAGTTTATTATTAACCGGATGATAGGCGTTCACCCGAAAGCTTTATTAAATTACGACCAACAAAGCGATGAGCTGAAACAGACAATTGATAGCATGATGGCCGGTTACAGCAGCCCTCGCGAATATTATGTAGCGCGTTTAGCTGAAGGCATATCTACATTAGGTGCCGCATTCTCGCCTGAACGAGTCATTGTTCGTATGTCTGACTTTAAGTCGAACGAATACGCAAACCTTATTGGCGGAAAGCAATACGAACCAGGCGAAGAAAACCCAATGCTTGGTTTCCGTGGTGCTTCACGTTATATCTCTGAAGAATTCCGTGACTGCTTTGCACTAGAGTGTGAAGCAATTAAACGCGTTCGTAACGATATGGGTCTGACTAATATCGAAATCATGATCCCGTTTGTCAGAACGCTGGAAGAAGGGCGCAGGGTCATCGAGCTTCTGGCCGAGCAGGGGCTGGTTCAAGGCGAAAATGGTTTACGCGTTATTATGATGTGTGAACTGCCTTCTAACGCTCTGCTGGCAGATGAATTCCTCGACATCTTCGACGGTTTCTCTATTGGCTCTAACGACTTAACCCAGTTAACTTTGGGTCTGGATCGTGATTCTGGCGTTATTGCTCATTTATTTGATGAGCGTAACGAGGCAGTCAAAAAGCTGTTGGCAATGGCCATTCAAACCGCGAAGAAACGTGGTAAGTACGTTGGTATTTGTGGTCAGGGGCCTTCGGACCATCCTGATTTTGCTGCCTGGCTGGTGGATCAGGGGATTGATTCAGTATCGCTGAACCCGGACACCGTTATTGAGACTTGGATGTACCTGGCGGAAAACCTATAAGTATGACTGTATTACCTGAGATTGCTGCTGAGAATGCGTTACCAGATGATTACCTGCACTTTATTGAGCAGGTAAGAAGCTCAGAGTTTGCAGGCGAAATTGATGTGAGTTATTCGGGCCGCTTGATCGCGGCTACGGACAACAGCGTCTATCAAAATTTGCCTCAGGCAGTTTTGTACCCACATCATCATGATGACCTCGTGCTATTAATGAAGCTAGCCGGACAGGAGAGTAACAGTAGCGTGCAGTTCTCTCCACGAGGCGGTGGTACTGGTACTAACGGGCAATCTTTAACTTCGGGCATTGTGGTGGATTTAAGTCGCCACATGAATAGGGTACTTGAAGTTAACCCGGAAGAAGGTTGGGTGAAGGTTCAGGCGGGGGTGGTCAAAGATCAACTCAACGATATTTTGCGACCCCATGGTTACTTCTTTTCGCCAGATCTCTCCACCAGTAACCGCGCGACACTGGGGGGGATGATCAATACCGATGCGTCAGGTCAGGGCTCATTGGTTTATGGCAAAACCAGCGATCATATTCTGGGGCTAAAGACAGTTTTACTAGATGGTATTGTGCTGGACAGCGGACCTGTCTCTTTAGAGCAAGCAGAGACTATAGCCCGTCAGGATAATCGAACGGGCCGAATTTATCGCCAGGTCATTGATACCTGTGTTGGTGAAGAAAAAAGCATTCGAGAAAAGTTTCCACCACTGAATCGTTTTCTAACCGGCTACGATTTAAAGCACGCGTATGACGCAAAACAGCAGAAGGTTGACGTGTCACGCATCATAGCGGGCTCTGAGGGTACTTTAGGCTTTGTCAGTGAAGCTAGGCTAAATATTACACCTATTCCAAAACACCGTGTTTTGGTTAACGTCAAATACTCAAATTTTCAGGCGGCTTTAGAAAACTCTCCTTTCCTGGTTGATGCTGAGGCAACGTCAGTCGAGACGGTTGACAGTACTGTTTTAAGTCTGGCGCGCAAAGACATCATCTGGAAGTCGGTTGAACCGTTGCTTTCCGATGTTGAAGGTCAGCGTATGGACGGTATTAACATGGTTGAGTTTACCGGACTGAGTCAGGAGGAAATTGACGAAAAGGTTGGTTCTTTGACCAAGCGTCTGGATAAACTGATTAAGAGTAAAGACAACAAGGGCGTCATTGGTTATCAAATTTGTGATGACCTGCCGAGTATACAGCTCATCTATGCCATGCGTAAGAAATCCGTTGGCTTATTAGGCGCCACAAAAGGTCGCCGTAAGCCTGTTGCCTTTGCAGAAGATACCGCTGTGCCACCAGAGAAGCTGGCTGATTTTATTAATGAATTCAGAGCTCTGTTGGATGCAAAAGGGTTGCACTACGGAATGTTTGGACACGCGGACGCCGGTGTCTTGCACGTGCGTCCTGCCTTAGATATGTGCGAGCCGGAAGATGAAATTCTGCTTAGGGAGATTAGTGATCAGGTCGCTGAGTTAACCCAGAAATACGGCGGGCTAATGTGGGGCGAGCACGGAAAAGGTTATCGCTCAGAATACGCGCCGGCTTTTTTCGGAGAACACCTTTATACCGAATTGCAGAAAATTAAAGCCAGTTTTGATCCTTATAATCAATTGAACCCGGGTAAAATTTGTACGCCTCTGAATACTGACGCACAGTTAATTTCTGTTGATGCGGTAAAACGTGGCTTTTTTGATCGGCAAATTCCGGTAGCGACCCGAGATAGTTACAGTAATGCGATGAATTGTAACGGTAATGGTTTATGTTTTAATTACGACCCGCAATCCGCTATGTGTCCCTCCTATAAAGTGACACGTGACCGTCGCTATTCTCCTAAAGGTCGGGCAGGGCTTCTGCGCGAATGGTTACGCCTGACTCATAATGCAGGCTACGATGCTACTCAACGCCCTGAATCGGTAAGCTTTTTGAAACGCCAATTAAATCGACTTACAGCACCGAACGATTTCAGTCACGAAGTAAAACAATCGATGGATAAATGTCTGGCGTGCAAAGCCTGTACGAATCAGTGTCCGGTTAACGTCGATGTTCCAACATTTCGTGCACGTTTTTACGATCATTATTACAGCAAATACGCTCGTCCATTAAAGGACTACTTAGTAAAAGGCATAGAAAAAACGGCGCCTGTTGCAAGTAAGTTCCCTGTTCTGAGTAATTTACTGATTAATAACCCTTTAAGCCGGCTTGTACTTAAATACGGCGTAGGTTATGTCGACACTCCTTTATTTTCGGCACCAAACCTAAGAACAGCCTGGAAACGCAATGGTCTTGCTGAGTTAACAACAGAACAAACTCTGAGTTTAACCGAGAACGAGCTTAGAAAGATCGTTGTGATTGCCCAAGACCCTTTTACGACATTCTACGACGCTGATTTTGTATTAAAGTTAGGTTTACTTATTAAGAAGCTAGGCTTTACACCGGTTCTACTGCCCTTTTTAGGGCATGGTAAGGCGCAGCACGTAAAAGGCTTTATTAATGACTTCGACAAAACTGCGGCTAAAGTCACTGAGCAATTAAAGCCGCTTTCAGATGCGGGGATCCCATTAATTGGGCCGGACAGTTCTACGGCGTTGATATTTAGAGATGAATACCAAAAATCAAACGAAGGTCAATTGCCTGAAGTTGATGTGATGACTGTTGTAGAGTGGCTCAGCACATTAGACTTTGGTGAAGTTAGCTCAGGCAGTACCAGCCACTATGGATTGTTATTACACTGCACTGAACAAAGTTTCGTTCCGGAGTCTGCGCGACAGTGGCAAGCCTTATTTACTCAACTGGGGTTAACGCTGGATATCGTTAACGTTGGTTGCTGTGGTATGGCGGGAACTTTTGGTCACGAAAAGCAAAACCAGGATGACAGTCTGGGTCTTTATGAAATGGGATGGGAGCAGGCTGTTCAGCAATACGGCAGCAGCGGTGTGCTTGTTACCGGTTTCTCATGCCGGTCTCAGATAAAGCGGATAGAAAAAAAGCGGGTGAGACACCCGCTTGAAATTCTTTTACAAAGCCTGAGTTAAATCAGGCTTTTACTGCTTACCTTTGGCAATGATTTCGCGTGCCATTTGGTCAGCGACGGTTCCGGTAGGACGATCTTCATCGTTTGCACGAGCAAAAAGCTGATCCAGCGTATCGTATATGCCACGAACGCGTTTATCGGTCTCTTCTAAGCTCATATTAGCGGCTTCTGAACACACATGAATAACACCGCCGGCATTAATCACATAGTCAGGTGCATAAAGGATTCCCATATCTTTTACCGCTTGATCATGCTTCGGGTTAGCTAACTGGTTATTGGCACTTCCGGCAATGATTTTAACTTTCAGTTGCTTTAGAGTTTCGTCATTGATGGTTGCACCCAGCGCACATGGCGCATAGACGTCAGCATCAACACCGTAGATTTCATCCAAACCTACAGCCTTGGCACCAAGTTCTTTAACTGCTTTCTCGACCGCGTCGTCGTTAATGTCGGTAACGATAAGCTCAGCACCATCTTCTGCACAGTATTTAGCAAAATCATAGCCCACAGAACCAAGACCCTGAACCGCTATTTTTACACCTTTAAGATCTTCACTGCCTAACTTGTGCTTTGCCGCAGCTTTAAGACCCAGGTAAGTACCCAGTGCCGTGTGTGGTGAAGGATCGCCTGCTTTATCAGCAGTTCCGGCAACATGACTGGTTTCTTTCGCAACCATATCGATGTCTTCGGTGCGAATGTTCACGTCTTCAGCGGTAATATAACGACCGCTTAAAGACTCAATAAAACGACCATAAGCGCGGAAAAGCTCTTCGCTTTTGATTTTCTTTGCGTCGCCGATGATAACGGCTTTGCCGCCACCTAAAGGCAGGCCTGCCATCGCACTTTTATAGGTCATACCGCGGGACAAACGCAGTACATCCGTCAACGCTTCTGCTGATGATGCGTAGTTCCACAAACGGGTACCACCAAGGCTTGGACCTAACGTTGTATTATGAATTGCAATAATGGCTTTAAGGCCTGATTCTTGATCATGACAAAAGACAACTTGCTCGTGATGATCGAATTCGGGATGCTCGTATAGAGACATGAATTTCAATTCCTCATTGCTTCAAAAATTGCGCGAACATTACCATTTAGATAAGGCTCGCGCTACTTTATGGAGTGAATAAATTAGGCTATTCAAACGGGCGTTTATCAACTCTTGTTTACACAGAATCAGTCACGATTCATTGATGTATAAATAGATAATTCCCTGGTTTATCATCTCAGCAATTAGCTCTGACTGTGGTGCCAAATGAGCTAACTCAGCCAATTCCGATGCCGGTTTGGAGCCTTGCAACTGAGCCAGCCATTCTGCTGTTGCTAAGGCTTCCTGAGGAATTTTGAAATTTTCTCCATTACCATAAAACTCGGTATGACTCAGCTTCAGGAAGCGGGCACCGGATGCCTTCTCGATGAACGCATTCGGTTGCGCCAATAAGTCTGGCACTTGCTGCGCTGTTGTTGGTAGTTCTGGCTCTGGAAGAGGGCGTTTTGATTGAGAAATAATTCTTGCCAGCAACGCGTCTATGTCGTTACCCGTCAAAGCGTCTTTTAAAAAACTTTTCAAGGCGCTTAGTTGGCTATCTGCAATCTCCCAGGAGATGTCTTCGCTGCTCAATTCTGGATCTTGATAACGTTCCTGCAAAGACTCCTGTTGCATCGCAATATCACCCAGCTGCAATAACAGCTCAGCTTTTGACGGTGCTCGGAAGCCAACCGAATAGTTAAGCGAAGGCTCTAAGGCTATGCCATCGTGAGGACAACCGGCAGGAATATATAAAACGTCACCGGCTTGCAGGTGCTCATCAATAACCGCTGTGAATTCGCCTTCTACCTGGCAAAGATCGGCTGCTGGCTGGTACTCCCGCATTGATTGCCGTTCACCAACACGCCAGTGTCTAGAGCCCGCGCCCTGTATGATAAAAACATCATATTGATCCAGGTGAGGACCAACACCGCCGTTTTCGCATGAGAAACTGACCATGACATCATCGATGCGCCAGTCAGGAACAAAACGGAAGGGCGTAATCAAGTCACCAACATCGGGCAGCCATTCATTGACCGACTGCACTAATAAAGTCCAGTGACTTTCACCGAACTGTTCGTACTCCTCAAACGGTCCGTGGGTTACCAGCCAGCCAGATTCGGTATCGGTCTGTGACTCAATAATCCGAGAGTCAGCGCCTTCTTCCATGGCCAATCCCGCCAGAATTTCAGGGCTGACCGGATCAATGAAGTCAACAAAGCCCTGTCGGATAAGACAAGGCTTTTTTTGCCAGTAGTTTGCTAAGAAATCATCTTTATCAAAAACTAATTTCATACAAGATCATCAACAAACTGAATTGCACGGCCAATATAGTTAGCTGGAGTTAATGCTTTCATTTCGTCTTTAGCGGCGTCAGGCACGTCCAAAGAGTCAATAAATTTCGCCAGATCATTGCTGTTAATGCGCTTACCACGAGTTAAGGTTTTAAGCTTTTCATACGGCTTTTCAACACCGTAGCGGCGCATAACGGTTTGCACCGGCTCCGCCATTAACTCCCAGTTTTCGTCCAGCTCTGCTGCCAGACGGGCCTCATTAACTTCCAGTTTACTCAACCCCTTTAAGGTTGCCTGAAATGCAATAACGGCATGCGCAACGCCTACACCTAAATTACGTAAAACGGTAGAGTCAGTCAGATCACGTTGCCAGCGGGAAATAGGCAACTTCTGAGCCAAATGTTGCATAACGGCATTAGCGATACCCAGGTTGCCTTCGGAGTTTTCAAAGTCGATAGGATTCACTTTGTGAGGCATAGTCGAAGAGCCAACTTCGCCTTCAACCGTGCGTTGTTTAAAGTGGTTAAGAGCAATATAACCCCATACGTCACGGTCAAAATCAATGAGTACAGTATTAAAACGAGCCAGTGCGTCAAAGTATTCCGCAACGTAATCGTGCGGTTCAATTTGTGTTGTGTATGCGTTCCAGCTTAAACCTAATGACGTCACGAATTGTTCTGAAATTTGATGCCAGTCGACATTAGGGTAGGCCGCCAGGTGCGCGTTATAGTTACCGACAGCACCGTTGATTTTACCCATAACGTCCACGGCTTTAAGCTGTGTCAGTTGGCGTTGCAAACGCACAGCAACGTTTGCAAATTCTTTGCCCATTGTGGTCGGCGTTGCCGGCTGGCCGTGAGTACGGGCCATCATAGGAACGGCTTTGTGCTCTTTCGCCAGCTCTTTAACTCGGTCAACCAACTCCTGCATCATCGGCACTAAGACCTCATCACGAGCCGTGTTTAGCATTAAACCGTGAGAAAGGTTATTAATGTCTTCTGACGTACAGGCAAAGTGTATGAACTCGGATACTTTATTCAGTTCTTCGTTATCAGCGACTTGCTCTTTCAGGAAGTATTCAACCGCTTTCACGTCGTGATTGGTGGTGCGCTCAATGGCTTTTATGCGCTCAGCGTCTTCTACTGAGAAGTTTTCAACAATGGCGTTCAGTATTTGTGTTGCTTCTTCACTTAGTGTAGGCACTTCTTTAATGCCGTCTACATCGGCTAATAACTGCAACCAACGAACCTCAACAGTCACACGAAATTTAATCAGTCCGTACTCGCTAAAGATAGGACGCAGCATTTCCGCTTTTGAGGCGTATCGTCCGTCAACAGGTGACACCGCGGTTAGTGAAGAAAAGGGCAACATAAACTGGCTCTCCGAGAGTTAATTAAGTCATTAATCGTTTTATGCGACATGCAACAATTGCTGTGCTGTATCTAACATTTTCTTTCTTGAAAATACGAAATGACGGCGTTTGCCGCCTACTTGCTGCCAAAGCACGGCACTGCGAATGCCGGCCAGCAACAAGGTTCTAATGTGGTCTTGATTGGAGTCCCGTTTCAAAAATTCCGGGTTACCATTAATTCGAATAGGTTGTCCCAGAGGGCTTATCAATTCGCGATAAATTCCCGCAAAACTCTGCTGAACCCGATAATCTTCAAATTCAAACTCTTCTTTCTGACGTTTTACCTGAGCGATACGTTCGCCCAGTAAATTAAGTACGTCGGGCTGTTTGAGTAAACGTCTGGAAAGATGAATTAATCCCACCAAATAGCGGGTGACCTCTAGATCTTTATTTTTATTATTTCCGGCCTGACGAATAAATGCCTGAATGCCTGGCTGAATATTCTCCAGACCGCCGTAAATATCTTCTATGCTGTCGGGGTTCTGTTGCAGGAGACTATGAATCAAAGTGTTTGTAATCGACTCAGGATAGAGTTCTCCACTGCGAGCCAGCTTCTGCACAGCCATAGCACTTAACGACATGCCAGCTAAGGCAATAATTCGTTGCTGCCATTCGTTCATAGCTTGACCTCAAAATCGGTAATACGTTGTTCAATAATGCCGCCACCTAAACAAACGTCGTCGAGGTAGAAGACTGCGGACTGACCGGGAGTCACCGCAGCAACAGGGTCTTTAAACTGAACCTGAAAATCACCGTTGCCAAGTGGAGTGACCCGGCAGGGGATATCTTGCTGGCGGTAGCGCGTTTTAACCGTGCAGTCAAAAGCTTCTGACGGCGTTTGGCGACTCACCCAATGCATCTGACCGGCAATAAGCCCCTGAGAATATAAGCGCGGGTGGTTTTTGCCCTGCGCCACAATTAAAACATTACGTTCGACGTCTTTGTCGACAACATACCAGGGTTCGCCGGAGGTATCGGCCATGCCGCCTATATGTAAACCTTTACGCTGCCCCAGCGTGTGGTACATCAGGCCTTCGTGTTCGCCTAGGCTTTCACCGTCCACGGATTCAATCGGGCCGGGCTTCGCTGGTAGGTACTGCTGCAAAAAGTCTTTAAATTTGCGCTCGCCAATAAAGCAAATACCGGTGGAGTCTTTTTTATCCGCCGTTACCAGTCCTTGTTCTTCTGCAATTCTGCGGACTTCAGGTTTTTCGAGCTCACCGACCGGGAAAAGGGTTTGTCCGATATGTTCATGGCTCAGGGTATAAAGAAAGTAACTTTGGTCTTTATTACTGTCCAAACCACGCCGCATTTCCCATTTACCGTCACGTTGCTGACGGCGAACGTAATGTCCGGTCGCGATGTAATCTGCGTCCAGCGCCTCTGCTGCAAATTCAAGAAATGCCTTAAATTTAATTTCTTTGTTGCACATAATATCGGGGTTAGGCGTGCGACCAGCCTTGTACTCTTCCAGAAAGTACTCGAATACGTTGTCCCAATATTCTGCTGCGAAGTTAATGGTATGTAGTTCTATACCAAGCGTTTCACAGACTTTTTCGGCATCGGCTAAATCTTCCGAAGCAGCACAGTATTCATCAGTATCGTCTTCTTCCCAGTTCTTCATGAACAAGCCTTCTACCTGATAGCCCTGTTGCATAAGAAGGTAAGCTGAAACGGAGGAATCGACGCCTCCGGACATTCCGACAATGACTTTTTTACTGGCATTTGACATAGATTGACTCTAACTGACTGTAACTCCTGAATTGGCTGCGCATTCTATCATTTTAGGCTGCACGAGGGTAGCTCGGAAGCTACCAAACCGGAGGTTCCGATCGCCATTCACCGGGTTGCAGGCCTTTTAACTGAAAAGGTCCGACAGCAGCTCGAATCAAACGCAGAGTCGGGAGGCCTACGTGAGCTGTCATACGACGAACCTGCCTGTTTTTACCCTCACGTATTTTCAGACAGAGCCAGGTATCCGGAACCGTTTTGCGCTCTCTAACTGGTGGATTACGAGGCCATAAATTCATCGGTTCCGGCATCACGAAAGCTTCGGCGGGACGAGTCATACCATCGTTTAATTCTACGCCGTTTCTCAATTGCTCTAACTGTTCTTCGCTTGGGTCGCCTTCTACTTGCACCCAGTAGGTTTTCCAAACTTTGTATTTCGGGTTGGCCAGACGAGCCTGATAGACACCATCATTAGTTAACAGCAGCAACCCCTCACTGTCTTTATCCAAACGTCCGGCAGGGTAGACATCGTTATGAGGGATAAATGACTTTAATGTCTGGTCCGATTCCTCACCCGTGAACTGAGATAAAACCCCATAGGGCTTGTTCAGTAAAACCAGCTTAGGGTTGGCGGGTCGTTTACTCTGTGATTTCATGCCTGCCTCGAATTCTTGTATCGATTTAAATTGGATCGCGCTAGTGGATACTCTAGTATATCGGGCGCTAGTTTATCTTACTGATTAAAAAAGTGTGGGAATTTCTGTGGATGATAATAAAGTAATAATTGGCGGTTCCTTAGTTGAGTCGCTGAAGGGAAACTATCAGCTGTCGCTGCGGCAAGTTTTAGAACAGTCGTTTAACATTACCAAATCAAGTTTGCTTCCGTTACTTGGCGGCTTTTTGATCTTGATAGCTGTTGTTTTTCTGGTGGTATTGGTGTTGATGAATGTGTTCTCACTTGAGGCAATGGAAAATTCAATAAAGGTTCAATACCTCTCAGAAATTTTATTGACTGTAATAACTGCTCCATTGTTGGGTGGACTGATGTTAATGGCAATAAAACATAGTGTCGGTATTACCACAAAGTCGGGAGATGTTTTTAAGGGTTTTAATGCCATGATGCCTTTAATTGCTATAGCACTTATTAGTACGATTTTAAAACTAATTGGGGCGCAATTACTTGGCTTGATCCACCCTAATCTTATGATAGTTGTGCAGCTTTATATTACTGCCATTTTAGTCTTAGCCATGCCATTGGTGGTTGAGCGTGGCACTGGCCCGTTGAATGCTTTGTTTTACTCAATAAAAATTGTTCATTTTCAATTGCCCAAATTTATTTTGTTATTTTTGGTTATTGCGGGCTTATTGCTGTTGGGTATTCTTACTCTTGGGTTAGGTCTTATTTGGGTACTGCCAATGATTTATAACCTGATTGGAGTGGTCTATCGGGACATTATTGGCGTAACGGTTATTGAGAACCCAAAAGACAATTCGTCTGAAAACATTTCGGCGTGAGGAATACATGCGATTATTAACTATTTTACTGTTTGTCGTACTGAGCATAGCGGCACTGCTTTTACCCTGGTTTATTAAAGAGTCCGGCGTACAAGTTCCTGAGCAATCGGTAACGGCACATCTACCGTCAATTCCAGAGGTTGAAGTGCATAGAGATCTGCCTGACTTTATGTCAATGACCGATGTAACAGAGAAAAAAGAAGAGTTCTTTCGTTTTTTATTACCCCTGGTTGAAGCGGAAAATATCCGCATACTGCATGACCGGGCTTATCTTAAAGCAATACATGATCGCTTTAAGAACAATGAGCTTACCGGTGCAGATAAAAAGCAACTAGAAGAGTGGGTAGTTTACTATCGTTTAGAGGACGATATCGTCGTTGACGAAAATTTATTCGGCCTTTTAAAGCGCCGTATTGATATTATTCCGGAAATGATGGTGTTGGTTCAGGCAGCTAACGAGTCAGGCTGGGGTACTTCCAGATTTTCGCGAAAGGGTTTAAATCTATTTGGTCAATGGTGTTACTCAAAAGGCTGTGGCCTTGTTCCTACCGGGCGGGTTGAAGGTGGTCGCCACGAAGTAGCGCAATTTAATTCCGTTAATGCATCGGTAAAAAGCTACATGCGTAATATTAATACTCATGGTGCCTATCTGGATTTACGTTTATTACGTGAGCAAAAACGTTTAGATAACGCCGATATACGGGCGCGTGATCTGATTACGGGATTATCCAGTTACTCAGAGCGTGGAGAAGAGTATATCGACGAATTACGGGCGATGATTCGTATAAATCAACCCATTGTCGAACGAGTCAGTGAAGAACTAAACTCGCCGGAACCAAAGCCGGAATAAAGTAGGCGACAAAGAAATGAGTAAAAAAGGGCTCGAATAAAGAGCCCTTTTTTTGTCGGCTTTTATGCTAGTTGCTTGATTGGAATACTGCTTGCTAAGGGCACTTCCGTGCTCGAAAAGTCGACACTGAAACTGTCAGTGTCAAACGCTTTATCCCCATTTTCATCGGCAACGCCGTCGGCGGTCACTGCTTTAAAGTCGAACAGGGTACTGTCAGCTAAGTGCGAAGGAACAACATTTTGCATCGCGGTGAATAAGCTTTCAATTCTGCCGGGAAATTGTTTATCCCATTGATTCAGCATTTGTTTGATTTGTTTTCTCTGCAGATTTTCCTGAGAACCGCATAAATTACATGGAATTATTGGAAACTCCATTGCAGTTGAGTAATCTTCTATGTCCTTTTCACGAGCATAAGCCAGAGGACGAATAACAACGTGCTCACCGTTATCGCTCGCCAGCTTGGGTGGCATTGATTTTAGTTTGCCTCCGTGAAACATATTCAAGAAAAGTGTTTCTATCATATCGTCACGATGATGACCCAAGGCAATTTTAGTCGCTTTCAGTTCTTTTGCTGTGCGGTACAAAATACCACGTCTAAGCCGCGAACAAAGTGAACAGGTTGTCTTTCCTTCCGGGATCTTGTCCTTCACTATGCTGTATGTGTCTTCTTCGACAATCTGGTATTCAATTTTCAGTTTATCTAAATAAGCGGGCAGCACATGTTCAGGAAAACCCGGTTGCTTTTGATCCAGGTTAACGGCGACCAAAGAAAAATGAATCGGCGCCACCTTTTGCAGGTAAAGCAGGGTGTCTAACATCGTGTAGCTGTCCTTGCCACCCGACAGGCACACCATAATATGATCGCCTTCTTCAATCATACCGAAATCTTGTATGGCTTTGCCTGCGTCGCGACGAATACGTTTCTGTAGTTTATTGAAACTGTATTTTTTTTCACTGGCCATAATGGCTCCTGCAACCTGTGTCATCTGGAAGTTCTAGGAGCCGGATTATACCTGAGGCATTAAACTCACGCGAGGGGACTAACAAAGTCTTCTGGTTTTATAGCAAGCACATCGCAATTTAGTCTATCCAGTACATGTTCAGCCGTGTTACCCAGAAGCGCGGCACTTAGCCCTGTACGACCGATAGTACCGAGTACCACCAGTTCAGCATCCAACTGCTTTGCGGCTTCAGGGATCACCTGTTCGGGTAACCCCTGCGACAGGTATTGGTAGTTTTTAGGTATGCCATACTCACGACCAAGGGCGGCTATGCGATTAACATGGTGTTGTTCAAGTGCATCGGTATATTCGCTGACATCAAATTCGGGGATTTCTACTGCCACATTGACGGGAGCGGTAGGGTAAGCATTAACAAGGTGGACACTGGCATTCAAGACCTTACTCATTGATTGGGCATGCTCGATAATTCGCCTATTCAGGTTTTGATGATGTTCCTCTTCTGAACCTGTGTGGACTGCCGCAATAATTTGGCCGTGGCTTGGCCATTCATGCTCTTTAACCAGTAAAACCGGGCAGGGGGCTTTTCTTAATAAATGCCAATCGGTGGGTGTGAATATTAAATTCTGGAAGCTGGCACTAACCTGAGTTCCTTTTATTATAAGGTCATGCTCGTGCTTAATGGCTTCTTTTATGATGGCTTCAAAAGGCCGATTATGCCAGACCACATTAATATCGATACGAACTGAATCGGTATCAAACTCACTGAGTACATCGGTTAACCAGGCTTTTCTGTCGGAAATCAGATTCGATCGCATGACATCGCGTTCTTCACTGGATAGCATTGTGGTCATTTCGTAAGAAAAATCATAAATAGACAAGAACAAGGTCAACCTTGCGTCACTTAACCGAGCCATGTGCAAGGCTCGCTTCAGCGCTTTATGCTCTTCGTCGGCAGCGTCTATAACAACTAAAACATGACGGAATGCATCCATACTTACCTCGTAATTAATCTATATCCACTATTTTAGATTAGACGAAAGCAGGGGGCTTTGCAGGCTTTATTGAAAAAAAGGTTTGATGAGAGTCAGCATGCTCCATAAAGCATAAATAATAAGCAAGATTCCCATTGCGGTTCGCACCCCTTGTGCTTGTAAAAAGCGATGTAAGAATTGACTAAAATGACCGGCAGCTATCATAGCCGGTAAGGTCCCCAGACCAAAAGCTGCCATAGTTAATGCGCCATTACCAGCCGAACCGCTTAGTGCGGCCCAGCTTAGTGCACTATATACCATGCCGCAGGGAAGCCACCCCCACAAGGTACCAGCTAGAAAAGCCGCAAAACCGTTTGGTTTATTTCGAAGCTTAGCGGCCAGCGGTTGTATTTTATTCCAAACGGGTCGTGCCGCTTTCTCCAGGTAAACCAATCCGGCAAACCAGCCGGTAAAATAGAGTCCGAGTAAAAGTAAAAACAGAACCGCTAACCAACGTAGAACAACCGTCGTATACCCCCCTTCAGGGGCAAATAGCCCAATGGCACCACCGACTAATGCGCCAATAAGCATATAAGAACTGACCCGGCCTAAATTATAAAGCCAGACATGATGAGGACGGGTATTGATACCCATGGCGCTGGCTATACCACCACACATCATTAAGCAATGCCCGGCACCAGCCAGCCCCATTAGTAATGCGGTTATGAGATCAGCGCTTTGAGTTATCGGATTCATCATCACTGCTTTTGTCGTCATCATCCATCAGAATATTGAGTCCCTGACGTTCAATGTCCTCGAATTGATCAGAGCGAACCGCCCAAAAGAAAATCGCAACGGCAATAATGACAAAGATAATTGCAACAGGTATTAACGCGTAAATTACACTCATTTTCGATACAACCTTAGTGAATTTCCAATCACCAACAGCGAGCTTAATGACATACCAAGCGCTGCAGCCCATGGAGCTATCATTCCCATAGCGGCAACCGGCAATATAGAAACATTATAAACTAATGCCCAAACAAAGTTTTGTTGCATAATTCTACGGGTTTTTAACGCGCTCTCTATCACTGTCTTAACCTGGCTTAGCGGCTCAGACAGTAATACCACATCAGCTGCGGTCTGGGCTAAATCAGAGGCTTGAGAAAATGTCATCGAAAGATTCGCCTTAGCCAGAACCGGGCTGTCATTGATGCCATCACCGATCATCCAGACGGTGTTACCGGTGTCTTGTTGTTCTGTGACAAAAGCGAGCTTCTGTTCAGGTTTCAGCGCCCCGTGATATTCTGAAATACCAAGTTCCTGAGCCAATGATTCAACTCTTGACTGGCTGTCACCACTTAAGATAATCGGTTGATACCCTTTTTCCTTTAACCAGTTAATGGTCACCAAAGCATCCTCACGCAGTTGATCTTCAACCCTGAACTGTGCCAAAACGCGTTCTCTACTGGCAATAATGACCTGATGCTTGTTAAGTGCTTTAAACTCAGGATGCCATTGTTGTATGTAGGTTTCACTGCCGACTCGATACTGTCTGTCATTAAACTCTCCTTGCAGCCCCAGACCTATCTCATTTTCTACGTTTTGGAACTGAGCAGGGCTTTCAGAGAGCTGGCTTAAAGGAACAGAAAGAGGGTGCTCAGAAAATGACTCCAGACCACTAACTAAGTCATTCACTGTTTCAGAGTCAATAACATCATCTCGCTCCACTAACCTAAACTTGCCCTCCGTCAAAGTACCGGTTTTATCAAGGCATACTTTGTCTAATTCCTTTACCGACTCCAGGACATCGGCGCCTTTTAATAGAATGCCATCGCGATTAAGCCGATGAATAATACCGGTTAATGCTGTGGGAGCGGCCAAAGAGAGTGCGCAGGGGCAGGTTGCAACTAATACAGCTAAGGTTACCCAGAGGGCGTGTTCTGGCTGAATCCACCACCAGCAAAAGTATGTAATAACCGCAATAATCAAAAGTGCAGCAATGAAATACCCGGCAATTTTGTCAATAACTTGCTGAGCTTTCGGTTTAACCGCTAATGCAGAGTCCTGCATCGATACAATTCCGGCTAAAACGGTTTGTTGTGCTGTTGCTGTAACTTCAATTCTTATAGGCGAGTGTTGGTTAATGCTACCAGCAATAACGGCATCACCTGGCTTTTTTGATCTAGGGAGACTTTCGCCAGTTAACAGACTTTCATCAACTTGAGCTTGAGAACTCAATAAGCTTCCATCGGCCGGAATTGTTTCACCCGCTTTCACACGAATGATGTCACCGACATTAAGCTGTCGAATGGCTATTGACTCTGAACCATTTTCGGTTTCTCTGGTTGCTAGTTTTGGCAACAGCGTTAAGCGGTTCGTAGCAAACTTTAATGCTCGTTCTTTTGCCAGTAATTCAAGAAAACGCCCAGTTAATAAGAAGAAAGTAAACATCGATATCGATTCGAAGTAAACCTCACCGGTATTCGTTATCGTGGCATAAACACTTGCGCTGTAAGCCCCTAATAAGGCAATACTGACCGGTATATCCATGTTTAAACGGGACGCCTGCAATGCGCGTAATGCCCCTGCATAAAAGGGTTGTGCACTGTATAGAATGACCGGTGTTGCAAAAACCAAACTGACACCCCACAAAAAGCGCTGTAAATCTGGGGATAAATCGCTGACTGCACCAAAGTACAAGCCAAAAGCAACCATCATGACTTGCATGGTCGCAATGCCTGCTACACCAAGGCGGCGAATGTAGTTTTTCCTTTGGCGCGTGTATTGTTGTTCGGCTTCATTTGGTTGAAACGGCAACGCTTTGTAACCAATTCCAGCCAAAGCTCTTAAAATTTCGCTGAGTTTTAACTCACCCGGGGACCAGGTAACTTGTAAGCGGCGACTGGTGACATTAACCACTGCCTTTTGTATGCCTTTTAAACGCATTAATTCGCGTTCTATAAGCCAACCACAAGCGCCGCAGGTAATGTTTTCTACCGTCAAGGTGGCAATCTCTGTATCGTCACTCTCGTGTCGTACAAAATCCTTTTGTAAGTCCGGATGATCGTACAGCGCCAGATCATTTAACTCATCGGGAAGAACAGGGGACTCTTGTAGTTGAGTGGGATCTCTGTGCTCATAATAAGCGTGTAACCTGTGTTGAATAATAGTTTGTGCTACGGCCTGACATCCAGCACAACAAACGGGCCTATCTGAACCTTTATATTCAACTGAAAGATTAACGCCCTTAGGCACCGGTTGCAGGCAGTGGAAACATTCCATCAAATTAAACTCCGTATAATAGCGGACGAAGTTTTGTTAGTTCGGTTTTCGGCAGTTGGTATTTTTCACTGACTTTCCAGACTTTATTATAAGGCTCAACCGTTATGGTCCATTTGCCTTCGATATCTTCTGGAATATCAGCTCGATAGGTACCATCTGCAGCGACAGTCAGCATGCGTACAAAGTCATTTTCTGCCTGAGTTGCATGGACAAAGTAAACCTTCAATGCCGATAATTCATCCGGATGTCCTGAAGCATATTTAAGAGTAAATTTGCCCTGGTCAGCGGTGAACTCAAAAGAAATATTACGACGTTGAGCCTCTTCGACGTGTTCAATAATGGCGTTAATTGTTTTACCACGCTTGTAGTAGTCATCAACAACCATTGAGAAATTGCCCTGAGAGATGGACAGATAAATAATAACGCCACAAACAATCATGACGGTAACGGGGAGAGAAATAAGAAACCATGGCCAAAACTGCTTATACCAAGGTTGATTCATAATAAGACCTCTTACAAAAAACCCCGCCGTAGCGGGGCTTTATTACGTTTTATTCGTCGTTAGATAAGCTGTAGACATAGGCTGAAATAACGTGAATTTTATCTTCACCTAAAATATCTTTCCAGGCAGGCATAACACCACTACGACCATAGCGAATGGTTTCTTCAATTTTATTAATTGAACCGCCGTACAGCCACACATCGTCAGTTAAGTTTGGTGCACCAAGTTGTTGGTTACCTTTACCATCAGCGCCGTGACATGCACTGCAAACCGCAAAGTTAGCCTTGCCGGCTTCAATAAGATCAGGATCTCTGTCACGGCCACTCAGGCTGGCAACATAATTCGCTAACTCATTAATTTCTTTGTCGCTAAACTGCTCGCCAAAGGGGGCCATGTTACCGCGACGTCCTTGAAGTAAAGACGTTTTAATATCGTTGGGTTCGCCACCATAAAGCCAGTCATCATCTGTTAGGTTAGGGAAGCCTTGGCCCCCCATAGCATTAGAGCCGTGGCATTGAGCACAGTTCTGAAGGAACAAACGTTGACCAACATCTAAAGCGTCTTCGTTTTTTGCCAATTCTTCAACAGGCTGTTCTGCGAAAGCTTCGAAAATAGGGCCATACTTTTCTTCCGCCGCACGAACCGCACGGTCGTACTCGACAATCATGCCTTTTTCGTGAGCTTCTTCCATAGCCTGCCGAGACTCTTCTAACGATTGAACATCCTGGTTTGAGCTTTTCCAGTCAAGCAACCCGCTAAAATTACCCAACCCCGGAAACAAGGCCAGATACAAAAAGCCCCAGACAAAGCAGGCCCAGAATAGATAGGTCCACCACTTAGGAAGAGGGTTATTTAACTCAACAATCCCATCGAATTCGTGGTCCATTTCCTGACCTTCTTCGATGTGAGTATAATTTTTCATGTTCCAGCGCAATAGCCATATTAATGCCACTAAGGTGGCTAAGGTTAGAACAATTATCCATGCACTCCAGAAGCTACTCATCTTTCTTCGACTCCGGTTTGTCGCTTTTATCTATTGATGATTCGTCCTCAAATATGGAATTAGCCGCTTCATCAAATTGTTTTTTCGTACGGCGGCTGAACGCCCAAACCACAATAGCAATAAATATTGCCAGTATGATCAGGCTGAACACGCCGCGCCAAGTTCCATAATCCATTACTTATCAGCCTGCTGTAATGCGGTGCCAAGAGACTGCAAGTAAGCGATAAGTGCATCCATTTCGGTTTCACCCTGAACGGCTTCTTTTGCACCAGCAATGTCCTCATCTTTATAAGGAACACCTAACGTACGCATTACTTCCATTTTCTTAGCGGTGTCTTCACCGGTCAGCGTGTTTTCTGCAAGCCATGGGAACGCAGGCATATTGGATTCAGGAACCACATTGCGAGGGTTCATTAAATGAACATGGTGCCACTCGTCACTGTAACGCCCACCCACACGGGCCAGGTCAGGCCCCGTGCGTTTAGAGCCCCAAAGATGAGGGAACTCCCAAACGTGCTCACCGGCTAATGAGTAGTGCCCATAGCGCTCGGTTTCTGCACGGAAAGGACGAATCATTTGGCTGTGGCAGTTGTTGCAACCTTCTCGGATATAGATATCTCGACCTTCAAGTTCCAAAGCGGTATAAGGTTGTAAGCCTTTTATGGGCTCATTCGTCTGCTTCTGGAACAACAGGGGAGTGATTTCCACCAACCCGCCAATAGAAACAGCAATAATCATCAAAATAGACAGCCAACCTAAGTTCTTTTCAACAAATTCGTGTTTAAAGCGACTCATTATTCTCTCCCTCAGGCAGTTTGTACGACGTTGCCTGCAGCTGTCTCACGACGGCCGGCACGAATTGTCTGATAACAGTTATAAGCCATAAGCAGCATACCAATGACAATGAAAACGCCACCGATAAAACGGCCGGTCCAGAATGGGTATGATGCTTCAACACTCTCTACAAAACTATAAGTCAATGTTCCGTCTGAGTTTGTTGCACGCCACATAAGACCTTGCATAACTCCTGAAATCCACATTGAAACGATGTAGAAAACAACACCGATAGTGTGTAACCAGAAATGGACGTTCACTAATTTGGTGCTGTGAATTTCTTTCTGATTAAACAAACGAGGCACCAGGTAATACATAGAGCCGATGGTGATCATCGCAACCCAGCCTAAAGCACCAGAGTGCACGTGGCCGACAGTCCAGTCTGTGTAATGAGAGAGGGCGTTGACTGATTTGATTGCCATCATTGGGCCTTCGAAAGTCGACATGCCGTAGAATGACAGAGAAACAATCAAGAAACGCAAAATAGGGTCTGTTCTGAGCTTATGCCATGCACCCGATAGGGTCATGATACCGTTGATCATGCCACCCCAAGAAGGAACGAACAGAATCACTGACATCACCATGCCAACCGACTGAGTCCAGTCTGGTAAAGCAGTGTAATGCAGGTGGTGAGGACCGGCCCAAATATAAAGCGTAATCAAAGCCCAAAAATGAACCACTGATAAGCGGTATGAGTAAACAGGGCGTTCGGCTTGTTTAGGAACAAAGTAATACATCATCCCCAAGAAACCCGCGGTCAAAAGGAAACCTACGGCGTTGTGTCCGTACCACCATTGAATCATGGCATCGGCAGCGCCGGAGTAAATGGAATATGACTTAGTAAACGAGACGGGTATAGCCATGCTGTTCACAATATGCAGCATAGCAATAACGACAATGAAACCGCCGTAGAACCAGTTAGCCACATAGATATGCGATGTTTTACGAATTGCCAGTGTTCCGAAAAAGACGATTAAATAAGCGATCCAAACGACAGCAATCAGAATATCAATTGGCCATTCAAGTTCTGCATATTCTTTGCTGCTGGTTAGCCCCAAAGGCAGAGTAATAACCGCTGCAAGGATGACCGCCTGCCACCCCCAGAAAGTAAAGGCTGCCAGCTTGTCTGAAAATAAGCTGACTTTACAGGTTTTCTGAACAACGTAGTAAGAAGTAGCAAAAAGTGCACTGGTACCAAACGCAAAAATAACCGCGTTTGTGTGCAGTGGACGAAGACGGGAGTAAGTTAACCAAGGTGTATTGAAGTTTAGTTCCGGCCAGACTAGCTGAGCAGCTATCAATACGCCCAACGCCATACCGACGATACCCCAAATAATGGTCATGACAGTAAACTGTCGAACGACCTTCATATTATATTCGATCGGTTGTTGTGGAATTGTTTGACTCATCTTTTAAATCCGCAGTGATTAAGATCAGGAAAAAGGTGACTTTTACCAGACACAATCCATGTAAAAGTGCGCCTATTTTACGTCTTATGAGCAAAAAGGTACAGGGGAGATTCTTTGTATTCCTAGTACCTTTGGGCTTATTTCGTCTTGAATCGGCTGACAAGTTGACTTAGATCAACGCTGTTTTTACTGAGATCCTGACTCACTTCAGCGACACGTGTATTTGCGTCTTGATTAGCATGAGAAAGGTCTGAGATACCGGTGATATTTTCATTGAGATCTTTCGTTACCCGGCTTTGCTCATCAGTCGCTGAAGCAATCTGAATGTTCATGCTGGAAATGTTGGCTACCGCCTCTTGAATCTGACTAATTGCCCGCTCAGCTTTCAATGCTTCTTCGTTGGTTGACGAGGAACGATGCTCTACATCATTAATAATCTGACTGACCTCTTTAATCGCACCCTGAATACTCTCAACAATAGAAGAAATTTCATCGGTCGAATGCTGGGTCCGGGTCGCTAACGTTCTGACTTCGTCAGCGACAACTGCAAAACCACGACCGGCATCACCGGCTCTGGCGGCTTCAATAGCGGCATTTAAAGCTAATAAATTGGTTTGTTCGGCAATGGCAACAATAACACCTAAGATATTACCAATTTTATCTGAACCATCTTGTAACAACCGGGCCTTTTCTCCAGCCTTACTGAGTTCGGAGGTCAATGCTTCAATGTTGTTGACGGATTCGCGAACAATAATTGCAGAACGGCCGGCTTCTTCATCTGCGGTGTTCGCTGAATCGGCTGCCTGGCGAGCATGATCGGCAACTTCTGATGCCGATGACGACAATTCAGTAATCGCGGTTGCAATAGAGCTTGTTTGCGAACTCAGTTCATCACTCTGGCGGCTACTGGTAGTCGATAAGTCAGTGAGCTGGCTGGCAGCTTCGCTCTCATTTTGAGCGCTCTCCTGGACGCTTTGCACCAATTGCTGAATTTTGTCCACAAAGGTATTGAATGAGGTTGCCAACTTGGCTAATTCATCAGAGCCTGAGTCATCGAGCCGGCGGGTTAAATCACCTTCACCTTCAGCAATATCAAACATGGCATTATTAATCGCTTTCAGCGGACGGGTAATGCTGCGTATGATCAAAACAAAAACAAAGAGGAGAGGGATGGCCAAAAATGCAGCTAAACCGGCTAATTTCAAAAACTCCTGCCACAACATACCGGTGATATTGTCGGTGTACTGGCCAGTCCCCATAATAAGATTCCAGGGTTCAAACACTCGTATTCTGCTAATTTTTGGCACCAGGTTACTTTCGTCACTGCCTTTTTGCCATATGTACTCAACGGTTGCGCGGTCAGCGGATCGTGCTTTTTGAACCATTTCCTGGAACAATCGTGTGCCCTCTGGATCTTCATAGCTAGTGACATCCTGGCCAACTAATTGCTTAGAAAAAGGGTGCTGCACCAAAACACCAGCGCGGCTCAGCGTAAAAATATACTCTACGCCTTCGTATCTAATGTTATCCAGACGAGCATACGCTTCCGCCTTGGCTTCAGATTCACTCAGGTTACCATTCTGATATTGCTCATGGTAATGGCTGACTATGGTATGAGCTGCATCAAGTACGGCGTTGAGTTTTCGTTTTTCTTCTTCAACCAAAAGGTTGTTCAGAATAAACATCATAAACGCCACCATCAAAGCCGTTCCTAAAGCGGCAATTCCCAGTAGCGATACAAGTCTCTGCGTAATACTTAACTGTTGTATGATCTTCATTGATGATCCTTAGCCAACCGACGAGAAGCTTATCTAAAAAATTATCGGCAGTTTACAAAATATTTACAGTAATAAAGTAGGGCAAAGATCAATGTTTTGTCTAAGAATTCTCCATTCGCTTTTTAAGTACTAGTGCAGATAATGCCGGCAATGTAAAAATAGTGACAAGGGCAGCGCCAATTAGCCCGAACATCACAATAGCTCCGACCCCACGGTAGAGTTCCGTACCCGCTCCCGGGATGAAAACTAAAGGAGCGATACCGCAAAGGGTCGTTAAGGTGGTAATAGTAATAGGCCGCACACGGGAAAGTAGTCCTTCGTGAACCGCTTTTTTAATGGGGTAGTTTTCCTTATCGCGAAGATAAATAGCGCGTTCAACCACTAAAATAGGGTTGTTTATAACGGTCCCCATCAGTATTAGAAAACCGAGCATAGTGATCATATCGAAAGGCTGGTTTAATGGTTGCAACCCAATAGCTGGCAACAGTTGCCCGACGCCGTTCATTAATGCCAGTCCAGCGATACCGGCGCTGATCCCCATAGGAATAGTCGCCATAATCAGCAGGGGATAGCCCCAATGCGCGAATATAGCAACCATCAGCAGATAAATTATAGCCACAGAAATAAGATAATTTTCACTTAAGGCTGCCTGAGTTTCCGCTAATTGATCGGCCGCGCCGGATAACTGAGTTGAAATATCAGCGGCAATAATGCCTTCATCGCGTAGATGTTGCAGGACTCCAGTCCTAACCATTTCAACACCGGATTCCAGTGCTACTGATTCCGGCGGAATAATATTTAAAGTGACAGTTCGTCGACTGTCGATGCGACGCACGGTGCTGGTATCAACTATTTGCCGAACATCGCTGATAGCATTAAGCGCCACCGAGCGACCATCGACACTAAGAACCGGCAAGTCTTCCAGCATTTCAGGGGTCACCTCGGTCCCTTTTTCGCTATAAAGGTACATGTCAATTTTATCGTCGCCCTGAAAATACTCCCCAACAAAGGCACCATCGGTGAGAGCTGACACAGCATAGCCAAAGCTGTCAGCATCTAAGTTCAATTCACTCATTCGCTCCCAGTCTGGACGTATTTCTAATAACGGTTGAGCCAGGGTCAATGAATTGGGTGTCGATTGTATTCTGGGGTTTTCAAATACCGTCTGTGAACGCTGATAGATAGCTCGGGCTGCGGCATACACCTCGTTTAACTCTTGTCCACCAACATCAACATTAATACTGCGGGTACCGCCGTCATTACTACTGATGATAGAGCCTTTCGCAGCAAAGGCCCGCATGCCCGGATAGCGTTCGTAAACATCCGTAATCACGTTCATTAATTCGTCAATTCTGTTCTTATCCCGAGTTTCAGCAATAATTCGAATATTTGACGGCGCGACACTAAAACTAATTGTTTTAAGCGCAGGAATAGTAACGCCTGAACGAGTTATCTCTGAGTTTTCTGTTGTTAAAGCCGGATCAAAAATATCTCGGATTTCATCACCAATAGATGACATGGTTTGCAAATTGTAGCCGGGTGGGGCGCTCATTGTAGCGAAGGTTTTTGCTTCTTCACCCTCGGGCAGGTACTCCGCTGGCGGCATTAAGAACCACCAGATACCCACGACAGCAACCAAAGTAACTCCTACCGTACCCAGCTTCGATTGTTTTGAGCGTAATAATCGACTGCTTATCGAATCAATACGATGGCTCAGCTTGTCGGTCACTTCCGTTTTTGCCTTGGCAGGAAAGTAAGCCGCTAACAAGGGCACTAATGTGACAGACACGAACATTGACGCAATAATGGACGCAGAGATAGCGATAGCGATGTCGGAGTAAAGCTGCCCGGCTTCCTGTACAATAAAGAGTATGGGCAGAAAGACCATGACGGTGGTCAGGGTGGAGGTCAGTACCGCAGTCCAGACTCGCTTCACCCCTTCAATTGCGGCATCCTTCGGGTTAAGTCCTTTACGACGCTCAAGTTCAATGCTCTCTAGTACAACAATGGTATTATCCAGTGTCATACCAATCGCAAAAGCGATGCCCGCTAACGAAATCACATTAATAGTTCGATCCAGCAACAACAATCCGAGAAAGCCGGCCAGAGTACAGATGGGGATACCAATTACAGCAATCAGCGTTGCGCGGCCGGACCGCATAAGGCCGTACATCACTAAGGTTGCAAATAGGGCACCCAGCAATAAATTTACTAAGACATTTTGAACTGAGCTCTCCACGTAACGAACGTCATCTGAGTTTAGGGTGATCTCCATTCCCGCTGGCCGCAGCAACTCTTCATTAATACGTTCAACCTCGTCGAGCATGGCGTACTTAATATCAATAACATTGGATCCAAGTTCACGCTGAACCTGAAGACTAAGTACCTGTTGACCTTTAAACCAGGATTCACTATTAAGTTCAAAATGATTAAAGTCTATGTTTGCCACGTCCTTTAACCGAACCAGGCTGTCACCCGTTCTGCGAATGATGGTATTCTCAATTTCCTCCAGCGAATCAAAGCGACCTACAGTGCGGAGTAAAAAACGACGTTTACCTTGTTCCAGTTCACCCGCGGATGTATCCCGGTTGCGACTGCTTATGGCTGAGCGAACTTCATTAACCGATACGCCGTACTGAATGAGCGCGTTTTTATCCATTAAAATGCGAACTTGCCTCTGCGCGCCACCACTCACATTCACCTGCGAGACACCGGCAACCGATGACATCCTCGGACGGACATTGTCTTCGATATAATCCCGCATCATGATCATATTAATATTCTTAGGATTTTCCTCGACTGGAGCTACGCGGAAATACATGAAGGCGTTACTTGAAAATGAAGCAGAAAATATTCTTGGCTCATCGACGTTAGCCGGATAATCCGGAACCTGACTTAACGCATTGTTAACTAGGATTAATGTTTCGGTAACATCAACACCAAAAGGAAAGTCGAGTTCTATGGTTGCTTCACCGTTACTGGCGCTGCTTTCCATACGTTGTAGATTCGGTACAGTTCGCAGGAACTCTTCCTGTTCAATCAAAATCTCTTTTTCGATATCCTGAGGTGTAGCACCTGGCCATTGAGTCTGAACTGAGATGGTCCGGACTTCTAAATCAGGAATCATTTGGATCGGAATACGAAACGCTGCAGTTATCCCAAGTAGACAGAGTATTAAAATGGCGACAATAGTAACGTGTTTGTGCTTTATGACGGCTTCAATCATAGTCGTCAGACTCCGTTAACTCTAGCGTCTGGCCATCTACAAGAGCCTCATTACCCTTTACGATGACGCGCTCGGAGTTCTCTAGCCCGCTTTCTATTTCAACACTTCCTTCGAAGCGCAAGCCGAGCTCTACAGGGCGTTCAACAGCTTGCCACTGTTCATTATCTTCAACTGCAACCCAAACAGATGTGCGTCCGTCACTGTATCGGACAACCGCATCCTGAGGAACCGTTGTTTGACGGCGACCTGTATCGATTCTGAATGTTGCCTTTAAAGAGTTACCAGCAACCCATTTGTCTGGATAACTACCGATTAAGCGAACTCTGAAAGAGCGATCAGTTCCATCAATAAAAGGAACAATACGAAGCACCTCCGCCTCAATCGCCGTTCCCTGATAAGTCAGGGTTGCTCTTGTGTCTGAATTAATAGATGAGTAATAGGCTTGCGAAAGAAAGGCATCAGCATAAAGAACCTGATTGCCGACCAACTGAAATACCATCTGATCAGAGTTAAGCCATTCGCCCAAATCTGCATTTCTACTCGTTATAACGCCATCGAAGGGGGCTTTCAGTTCATGATAATTAAGGTTAACTTTTGTTTCTTCAAGCAGTGCTTTGGTTTCAGCCAATTGTGCTTCCGCAACCCGGACTCTGGTGCGGGAACGCCGTAACTCACTAACCGGTGCGAAATCTGTTTCAGCTAATGTCTGCAATTCATTCAGTTGTTGTTTTTCATCGGCCAGACTTGCTTGTGCACTGGCGACTTGAGCTTTAAGTGATTCAATCGTTGACTCTATTCGGCGCTTATCCAGTGTCGCAAGCACCTCACCCTTGCTCACAACATCGCCAATATCCTTTCTAAGTTTAAGTAACTTTCCTTCAACCGAAAAACTAAGTTGAGAACGATTAAGGGCGGATAGAGTGGTGGGTACATCGATAGTATTTATTATCGATTTCTCTTTAGCGTCAACGTATTCTACCGGAGTCTGAGCCAGCGCTGCGTTGCTGATTATTAGCAACGTCAATAATAACGATTGTCTGAACCATGATGTCTTCATTTGTACTCAGCCAGTTTATTTAAACGATTATTTTATAGACTACGCAAAGTCCAGCAGATTCGATTACTATTGTAGACTAAGTCTTAAATCTGAGGTGTTTCAATGAGCTTAACGGATCCGAAAACTTTTGAGTGCCCTTATTGCATGGCAATTAACGATCTTGAAGTTGACTGGTTAAACGATATTGGCCAACACCAGATTGTCGATTGTCAGGTCTGTTGTCAGCCAATTGAGATAGAAATACTGCAGTTAGGGGATGATGTGCAGATAAAAGCGCACCGTGATGACGAGTAAGGTGCGCTTTACAAGATTATATCGTTTCAATGTCCAGCGAAGCTTCTTTCAAACCTTGCTGACGGGGCTCGTCGCCCATATTTAAACCTTCTGCCCGAATAATGGTAACGTCTGTAATACCAATAAAAGAAAGTACCTGTTTCATATAACTTTCCTGGTGATCAAGTGCCTTTGCATCCCCCTCAGAGTAAATACCACCGCGGCCAGACGCTATATACACTTTCTTATCGTTGACCAAGCCCTGTGGACCTTGCTCCGTGTACTTGAAGGTAACACCGGCTTGTAGCACACGATCAATCCAGGCTTTAAGTTGAGTTGGAATAGTAAAGTTATACATGGGTGCGCCTATAACGAGCGTATCTGCGTCGAACAGCTCCTGCACCAGCTCATCTATCAGAGGTTTCTCTTCCGCTAAGAGTTCTTCTGCAGTTAAATGACTAACAGGATTGGCCACTAAGTCTCTGTGCACAACAGTAATGTCCTGTTTTTCCTTGAGTTTAGTGACAATATCCTGGCTTAATTGACGGCTGACCGATTGCTCTAAAAAAATACCGGAATCTAATTGTAAAACTTTCATAAAAACCTCTTCTTTTTCCAATTGATTCACGCAGTATAAGTTGTTCCAAATACTTTAATAAGGCGATAAAATGAGAACTCTTGTTCCATTTATGGAACCATTTTAGAGGTTACTTATGTCCTTTCCTGATGTCACAAACTATTACCTTTTTGCTCAAGTTATTGCCTCAGGCAGTATTAGTGCAGCATCACGGGAACTTAGCCTGCCCAAGTCAACTATCAGTCGTAGAATGGCTCAACTTGAGCAAGAGCAGGGCACACGACTTTTCCATAGAAGTAGAAGTGGACTCAAGCTAACCGATGTAGGAAGGGAATTTTTGGTGCACTGCGAACGTCTAGTCAGCGCAGCGGAATCAGCCCAGCAAGTCACACAACGGTTACTAGAGAAACCCCGAGGAAAAGTTGAAATAAGTGCACCTTATGCCTTAAGCCAAAGCTTATTGGTGCAGGTGTTGCCGGAATTTATGAGTTTATATCCCGAAGTTGAAATTCAACTTATCGTAACCAATCGTCCGGTAAACCTGATAGAAGAGGGCATTGATATCGCCTTACGGGTTCGTCCAACAATAGAAGACTCGAGTTTGATCGCCAGGCCAATCAGCCCAGCCCCACAAACTTTATACATCGCGCCGGCATTAATTAAGAACGATTCAATACTCGAACCTGAAGACTTACAAAAGTTTGAACATCTCAGCATGCACTACACTCATGGTCGATATGGCTATGAATTGACTCACAGTTCCGGGAGTCAAAAAAACATCAGAATAAAACCCCGACTCATTAGTGACGACATGATCGTTTTAAGAGAAGCTGCAATTAATAAGCTTGGAATTGCCAGCTTACCGAATTACCTCTGCACAGAGGCCGTTAATAACGGCGAGCTAGTTCCTGTTTTAACGGACTGGCATTTACCGGTTGGTATTATGCATATGACGTACTCACATCGACGCGGAATACTACCATCCGTGCGTGTTCTCATCGATTTCCTTGCTGAAAAGCTTCCAGAATTGGCACAGAGACAGTTTTAAAAAGTAAGTACTTCGTCGGGCTGTTATGCTGATATAGTAATGATTTAACATAATATACATTATACGCAATTAAGTATTTTAACGATTTTACCTCCTAATGTGATTATTAAGAAAAGCGTGTAATTGGTAGGAATTGGATTGGCGACGTCCACCAGAAAAGCTGGTTAGCGAAAACAGAAAACCCCCGCAGGTTCGGCAAAACCTCGGGGGCGCGGTCACCTAGAAACTTTTCGAATGAACTCGCAGGTGACGTAATTAATGTACTACAAAATCGTTGCCTGCTCCAGAAATGGAGCAGATTATGGTCGCAAAATTTAATTGTGATTCAGATGCTGAATCAGTGGTTCGAGAATCGGAGCGCAGCGGAGATTCTCTTCCTTGTCTAAATAAGAACAACTCAATCGAGAGTTTACCCTCAAACGTCAAAAAACAGGTTTTTGCGTTGTCTCTCAATACTGAATATTTCATTGATACCTTTGGTTTAAACTCAGTCGGTTTTCTAACTCTGACTTTTAAAGAGCCCGTAGATAAACCCAAAGAAGCTAACCGCCGTTTTAACTCCTTTGCTTCGAACTTCCTCAGAAAAAACACAGTGTCCTGGATAAAGGTTCAGGAACGCCACCTATCCGGCCGGATTCATTTTCATTTACTCATCTCAGTTGATGCCGACATTAGGACTGGCTTTGATTTTGAAGCTGTCAGGAAGCGAGATTATTCTTCTGTTTCTCCAGAGCTAAATGGTTTTCTGATGGTGCCAAGCTTTTCAGAACAAAACTAGCCATTTTCGTGCATTCAGTAGCAGATCACTTAGGTGTCGAGCCATCATTTGAAAGCATGAAAGAAGCTTTGGGCGAACGTTGGATGCGTAATCATCGGCATCAGATCATGAATATAGACCTTTCGGGTACTGAGTCATGATTGAATTTAAAGACTTCCGCACCCTATTCGTCCATATTTACGGATTCAACTACCCTGCTGCTGCGGATGACTTAGGAATATCGCTTAGAACTGTTTACAGGTGGTTTGACGCTAATAAAGCTCCGAAGCACGTTACAAAGTACCTAATGATAGTCGCTCGGGGCTATTTGCCTGATAGAGAGCCGTATATACAATGGTATATAGATGGTGATTACATCAACACGCCGTACGGGCGTTTTCAGGCGGCTGAACTGGAGTTCCTAAACCTCTACAAATGGTCATCAAGGCGATACGCCGATATTGCCAGAAACCAGCGTGAACGAGTCCCTGAAATAGAAAGACGCTTACAATCCATGGTTGATGAAGCCAGTTCTTTACTGAACACCCTACATAAAACAAGGATAGGCTAGCGGCAAGCAAGCAGGCAGAATGACGGGTTGGTTGGCGCTAAGCCGTTAATTACCTTGTTCCATTTCTTTTTCTAGCTTTTTATCGCACCTCAAACATACAGGTCTCTTTGTTCCATCAAATTCCCACCAAACCCTGTGTTGTTTTATTGATTTAAAAGGCTTTTCACAAACAAAGCAGCTATTCAAATTAGAGTCAGAGTAATAAATTATGGAACATACAAGGATTATTGCTCCAAAAATGATTGCTAGTATTAATTCTAAATTTTCCATTAACCGTCCTCGTAATTTCGTGATGGACAAATGATCAAAGTCATAACCATCGGTTATACCCCTACAATGCCATATTTATCCGTTTTTGGGGGTTATTAGGGGGCAAAGCCCCCTGATGATTGACAATATTTCAAACCATATGGACTCAAAAAGAGGTGTATCAGTGCGAATCCAATGCCGCTAAGAGCCTTGTACCACGCCCTGCTAGACAAAAAATGCGGATATGATAATCTTAGCTTTGACCGTGTGTCGCTTCACTTATTATTTTATACATTATACGCAATCATATATTAAAGAAGATTACCCCCAGTTCAGCCGCTTTTCTAAAAAGTTCTTCGCTGGTTCCCTGGCCTGCGTTGCCACGGAATAAAATACGCTCCGCCAATGCAGGAAATGGAACTTTGGCACTGGTTATTTCGAGTATCGTGACAAGATGACAAAACGACAACATTGCCACCCAGGTTATAGACTTCAGCTTTTAATCTGTCTAAAGCTTGTTGTCGGCTTGCGGGTTCGTTGCTGCTTTCTGACTGACAATCGCTAGCGGAAACCAGCCCAAGCGCCTCAGCTCCGGTTCCTTTTAATTGGTAATCATTCAGTTGTCTTACATAGGAAGCTTTATAGCTTTCTGGGTAAAGTGAGTCTTCGGATAAGCTTTTGCAGCCAACGACTAAAAGACTGAATAGAATGACAGAGCTGAGCTTGATTGATTGCATGGTTTATCTCCGTTTTTATTTACCATAGCAAAACTCTCTCAATTAACCATTTCTGTTATCATGTGTTTATTGCAAGTTAATAGAAGAACAAATCAATGAATTTAGACCATCTGGCACTGCAGCCGCAAACCACAGAATGGCTTAAAGAGCTACCAGCAGAGCTTACAGAGAATGCTCTGGTTGGACAAAAGCGCGCAGTTAACGCGTTAGATAGTGCCTTGCGTCAACACGGCACCTACTCAAATATCTATGCGTTGTTTCCGCCGGGACTATTAAAGCGTGACATTCTTGATGCGTACTTTGAAGGTAATCACTGGGAGTTTACGAGCTGGTACGACTGGTTATATTTAGCAAATTCGTCGGATCCTTTACGTCCGCTTTGTGTTAATTTGCCTTCCGGCACAGCTGAAGCGGCAATTAAAGCAATTTGGGGCTTCCTGCAACGGCCTTTAGAGCAACGAGAAGAGGCCTATAAAGCGATTATAGAGCAGTTTGATACTCATAAGCTGCGAGACTATATGCAGCAGATACGTGATAAAAAGGCTGAAGATATTCAGGGTGAAAGCCTGGCATCTGTTTTAGTGGGACATGAGCACCCTGCCCCTTATTATTATTGTGACCGTGTAACTGAAGAGCGCTTGTTCGGCCATATTGGCGTCCAGTCGGTTGAAGGTACAGTCAGTTCAGAGCTTCATCTCATTGAATCCGGGCTGTTGCATAAGGCCAATGGCGGTGTTCTGGCTATTGAAGTAGCTCAGTTGCTTGAGAACATAAAGCTTTGGAAACGCTTGAAAGATGTCATTGAAGGCGGTGAATTTGAGTGGCCTCGCCAGTCTCCTGATGCAGGTGCGGCCTTCTTTTATCGCCCTGAGTCTGTTCCTATTAACATCAAAATTATTTTACTGGGTTCACGCAATGAGTATGCGCAATTGCGCGAATACGATGAGGATTTCGATAATTTCTTCCCATTTCTGGCCGATTTCCACGGCCATTACGCAACCCAAAACGAGCCGGTAGCGCCCTACTTTAATTACCTGCAGTACGTTTGGCAGCTGGCCGATGTTTTGCCCTTAACAACCGATGGTTACTCGGCGTTATTACGCGTTTGCGCACGATACACAGATTATCAGCAGGAACTCACATTAAATACAATACAGCTACTGCAAGTGCTTCGGGAAGCCAATGACTGCGCGTTGCAAAATCAACACGCAAAAATTGATAAAGCAGCAATTGACTTAGCGCTTCAGCAGCAGCGTGATCGCGAGGGTAATCTTGCAGAACTCAGTCGTCGCAGTATTCTTGAACAGCAGGTCCGCATTGACACCCATGGTTCCGCCATCGGTCAGTTAAACGGCCTGACCGTTGTGACGATGGGCGGTAGTGAATTCGGTGAGCCATCAAGGATTACGGCAACCATCCATTATGGTGACGGTGACATTATTGATATTGAGAGAAAATCCGATCTCTCCGGTAATATTCACACCAAAGGCGTCATGATTTTAAGCGCTTATTTAGCTAATCAGTTTGCTCGTCACGAGCCGCTATCAGTTTCGGCAACCGTCGTATTTGAGCAGTCCTACTACGAAGTTGATGGCGACAGTGCTTCACTGGGCGAACTTTGTTGCCTCATTTCGGCTCTGGCGGAGCAGCCAGTTAAACAGTCTCTTGCTATTACCGGCGCGGTTGACCAGTTTGGCAATGTCCAGTCAATTGGCGCGGTAAATGAAAAAATAGAGGGTTACTATGCGCTTTGTGCTCATCGCGGGCTCAACGGTGAGCAAGGCGTTATTATTCCGCAGTCAAACAAACACCAACTCAACCTGAATGATGAGATTGTTGAAGCGGTTAAAAATGGGCAGTTCCATGTTTATACCGTAGAACATGTTGAAGAAGCTTTAGAACTACTCACTGAAACACACGTTAAAACACTCTTCCGGAATGTGCGAGAACGTACACTGGATAATCCTGACAATGATCAGCCTCGTAGCTTTTGGCGTCGTGTATTTGGCTAATAAAGAACTTGTCGGATTTGTTTAGCGTACAGTTGTACGCTAAACTGCGCCTTAGTTTTTGGACATAATAAATTAGGGTATTTATGAATCAGTCGAGCTTTACTCGTGAAGAACTTCTAGCCTGCAGTCGCGGGGAAATGTTTGGTCCTGGTAACAGTAAGTTACCGGCACCTAATATGTTAATGATGGATCGCGTCATTGAAATTAATGAAGATGGCGGTTCTGCCGGAAAAGGTTTTATTCACGCCGAGCTTGATATCCATCCTGACCTCTGGTTTTTCGATTGTCACTTTAAAGGTGATCCGGTCATGCCTGGTTGTTTGGGTCTTGACGCTATGTGGCAGCTACTAGGCTTTCATTTGGCTTGGTCAGGTGGTCCTGGTCGTGGACGTGCGTTAGGTGTGGGTGAAGTGAAATTCACAGGACAAATACTTCCGGAACACAAAAAGGTCAGCTACTTCATCGATATGACGCGGGTTATTAAGCGTAAACTATTTATGGGTGTGGGTAATGGCCGGGTCGAAGTTGACGGTCGTGAAATCTATACCGCTAAAGACTTGAAAGTTGGTCTATTTACAGACACCTCAACGTTCTAATTGCTTTTGAAATGAAAAAACGCCGATGCTTTGGCATCGGCGTTTCAATTATTTAACTATGATATTTATCTGACAATTAGCGGAATAAGCCGGTATTCCTAGCCTCCATTGCATCTCGCCAACCTCCCAACCAGTGGGAACGAAAATCATCTTGGGTTTGATAAGGACAGTTGTCTTTTGAGCGACCATGCAAACCAGCTTTAAAGCCTTGAGTATGTGCTCTTTCAAAGCGATCTCGCTTTTGTCTTTTCATAAATCTATCCCTCGCCTGTTATTCACAGATTATTATTTAGAGAGTTGAGACACTTTTCTTCCTGCCTCACTACTATTGATAGACTTATTTCAGTAGAGTTCAATTGTAAAAGCAGCACAGTATCCATTGACTTTTTTTAACGAGTTGAAACTGTGCTACTTTTTGTTCAGTGCGCTATTATGATTTTTTGGTCTTAAGAAAAGCTCTTCTTCTTATTGCTGTAATAAGCAAGCCTAAAGAACCCAAAGTTAGCAATGAGGATAGCCCAACTGATGCGCCCTCACGTTCTACTTGGTTTTCTTCCTGACGGCAATTGTTCAATTCGCCTTCAACTGGATCGAGTTTTACCGTCACCGACTTTTCGCGAATTTGAGTTTCCCCTGACTCGTCCTGGTACTCTTCTTGTTTCAGAGCCGTGGCGAGGATGACGCCATTATCATTGATGCTGTTTGCTTCAACGATATTATAAGGACTCTCACAACTGATTGCGTCGTTCAAATTAATGAACTCTGCGGCATCATCGGTGCTGTCATAAGCAAAACCAACACGTTGCCTTACATTAGAGAGTGTTGCTTCAATTTCACCGGTACCGACTGCCATACCATTATTATTAATAGAGTGGACAATAGTCGATGAACCTGTAAAGAAACCTGGAACAGGAGTCAACTCGTCAGCATCGATATCATAAATAAAGCCGGTGTTTCTCAGTGTTCCGGAAAGGTTTTCAACTAAATAGCCTACCGTTACATTGTTGTCATTAATATCGTTCGCAGCTCCCCAAAAGTACTTATCTTCTTCAGATACAGCAACTGCGTCACCATTAATGAAAACGGCCGGCATGCGAATCGCGCCACGTTGAGAATGATAGGTCCAGCTTTGACCGACTGCGATGTCGTTATTGTTTACAGCAAAAGCATAACTTGAAAAATCACGTTCATCTTCTTCATCGCGAGGCTCTAAGGTTCCCAGCTCTTGGCCACTAATGACTTCGCCATTAGCATCAAGTTGCCATAGGAAGCCTCTGATATCATAAATTGAACGTCTGGCTGAGAAGTTTGAACGGCTACCACCAAAATAGGGGTTATAATACGGCTCGATATTAGTCGCTCCTGCCGTTTTTAACTCAAACCAAATATTCCACGCACAGACCTGAAATGGCGTGGTAACAATGACTTCTTCATCTTCAGGAGCGCAACTGGCGATTCGTTCTTCCGCTCTGGGACTGACATCAATACTGGCATAACCTGCGGCGAGTCCACTTTCGTTAATGTCAAACAAAGCACTTTCACCACCCAGATACTCTGTTTCTGGCGGCGTAATTGAGGCTGTTTCACCGTTGTTGTACCAAACACCGCGTGTAATGAAGTCCGATACGAAGTATTCCCGATTTTGTTCTTCACCATCACCATCGGTGTAACTGTATTCTATAAGGCTAAATGGAGCGCTACTAAAACCCACTGCAGAGTTTTGGTTATTTATAGAATAGAAATAGCTGTCAGTGCTGTCTGCAAGCTGATCCTCATTTGCCGGAAAAGGCTCTATTGACTGAGTCGTTGTATCAAAGTAGTAAGCTCCGTTAACACCAACCCGTTGCTGTTGAGCATTGGAATTGGCTTCGTTGGCCAGCTGTCGCGTGATATATTCACGCTGCTCTTGCGTTAACGTTTCGACTTCTTCTACATCGGTAATACCCGCATTTCTTAGAATGTTGGTCGATACCTTAGTCAAATCAATCTCTACATCAGTCGGTAATCTTGAAACACCGACAATAAACTCCTGAGCGTTAATATCTTGCGCAAAACTGTTGCGGAAGTTATCTGCAGTCGGAATTTCTTCAACTTGATATTTATCTGCTACTGCAGACAAAGATATTGTCGACACAATAGCGACAGTGAGTGTTTTCAGCGTAAATGATTTCATTATTAACTAACTACTCTGTTCTGATAAGTTTTCCAGTTCTTCCCAGCGCTCCAGATCCTGCATCAACTGCCCTTCAATTTCGGCTATTTGACTCATGACTGGTTCAGTTTTTTCTAATGGCTGTTCGAAGAACCCCGGTTCATTCATTAACTGTTGTAATTCTTCAAGTTTAGCTTCTTTTTCAGCAATAACTTTGGGTAACTGTTCTAGTTCACGTTGCAGCTTATAGGATAACTTCTTCCTGGGTTTGTCTGAACCTTTGTCTGCCGTTTTCTGCTTGTTTTGCGAACTTTTGTTGCTGTCAGACTCTCTCGCTGCTGCTTTGGTTCCGTTGTTATGAAATGAATTTTCGGCTTTTGCGGCCAAATAGTGGTTTAGTTCTGTAAAACCGCCTATCACTTCAGTAATAACGCCCTCGCCTTCAAAGTACAGCACGCTCGTTGCTGTGTTATCGACAAATTCCCTATCGTGACTGACAAGCAAAACCGTACCCTGATAATTCGCAACTATTTGTTCAAGTAATTCTAAGGTTTCAATATCAAGGTCATTAGTCGGCTCATCCAGTACCAGAATATTACTGGGCTTAAGCAGTATTTTAGCTAGTAGCGCCCTGTTTCTCTCACCGCCAGATAATGCCCGGACGGGAGTTCTCGACTGTTTCGGTGAAAACAGGAAGTCCTGCAAATAACTTAAAATATGGCGACTGCGGCCTTGAAACTCGATGTCCTGCTTGCCGTCACCCACGTTATCCATCACGGTTTGTTCAGGATCCAGTTGCGATCGATGTTGATCAAAGTAAGCAACTTCCAGATTCGTGCCTAGCTGAACCTTTCCGCTATCGACGTCCTGCATACCCAAAATAACCTTAATCAGCGTACTCTTACCACAACCGTTAGGCCCCACAAACGCCACTTTGTCGCCGCGCATTAGTAGCAGGTCAAGATCATTAATAATGGGCTTTTCGCCAAAGCGTAAAGCCATATTTTCGCCTTCAAACACTTTTTTACCGGAACGAGAAGACTCGTTCACTGACAGGTTCGCTTTACCCTGAAGCTCTCGTCTTTGCTGACGTTGCTTGCGTAAATCCTGCAAAGCGCGTACCCGCCCTTCATTGCGAGTACGACGCGCTTTAACGCCCTGGCGTATCCAGGTCTCTTCAGCTGCCAGCTTTTTATCAAACTCAGCGTTGTGGCTTGCTTCAACTTCTAGTGCTTCCTGCTTTTTCTGCAGGTAAGTATCGTAGCTGCCCGGATAACTGGTTAAATGCCCGCGGTCTAAATCGATAATTCGTGTGGCCAAACGGCGGATAAATGCCCGGTCGTGACTGATAAATAACACGGCGCCGGAAAAGTTAACGATTTGCTCTTCCAGCCAACGCACCATTTCAATATCCAAGTGGTTGGTCGGCTCATCTAACAGTAAAATGTCCGGATCAACCACCAAGGCACGAGCCAGCGCTACGCGACGCAGCCAACCGCCCGAAAGTGCGGCCATGGTTTCATCCGCCGGTAGTTGCAACTGAGTCAAAACCTGCTCTATTCGCGTATTGACTTGCCAGCCGTTAATAGCGTCCAGTTGATTCTGCAGTTTGTCCATTTCATCAAGCGTTGCGCTGCTGGGTGAATCAGTAAGACTGGCAGACAGTTCATGATACCGGGCCAGCGCTTTACCGGACTCCGCGAGAGCCTCGGCAACATAATCAAAAACTCTTTGTTCCGACTGCTTAGGCGGGTCCTGCGGCAAACGGGTCACTTTAGTGTCGCCTACCCACTGTATCTGGCCTGAATCTAAGACCACTTCGTTATCTATTGCTTTTAAAAAGGTGGATTTACCGGCACCGTTACGGCCAACCAAACAAACTCGTTCACCGGCTTCAATGGTAAAATCAACACCGTCTAAAATGGCATCAGCGCCAAAGGCCAGGTGTGCATCTTGTACACGTAATAAACTCATTGCTCTACAAACTCCAGCAATTGATTAGCATCGAAAGGCCAACGCAATTCTGCGTCGTCTTTTCCCCGAATAAAGACTGGTACCAACCAGCCGTACTCTTCTTGCAGCTCCTGCTGTTCGGCAATGTCGACCACGCCAAGTTCAACCGGCTCATCCAGTGACAGCGAATGCAATAACTGAATAGCCTGAGTACAGAGCGGGCAATTCGGCTTTATCAGCAAATAAAAGTCTGACATTAACTACGCCCGTGAAATAATATAATAATGATGAATACCTTTATGACGTTTGAAGTCCTCCGGTATCGAGGCTTGTGTCTGATCATTCACTTCAAGACCGGCTTTATCCAGGCCTTCGGTGTCGATGCGGAATTTCTTTCTATTGTTAGAGAACAGAATCACGCCATCCTCTTTCAACATTCCCGTCGCGGTTTTTATCAAACCAACGTGGTCACGCTGGATGTCTAAGGTTCCGCTCATCCGCTTGGAATTGCTAAAGGTGGGCGGATCAAGGAAAATAACGTCAAACAGTTGTTTGCCACGTTGTTCCCGCATCCAGCTAAAGCAGTCAGCCTGAATAAACTGGTAGTCGCCTCGTAAGCGGTTTAACGCAAAGTTACGCTCGCCCCACTTCAGATAAGTTTTCGACATATCAACAGAAACCACTCGTGCGGCTCCGGCTCTGGCGGCCTGAACCGAAGCCGTACAGGTATAGGCGAATAAATTCAGTACATCCAATTCTTCACACTTATCCAGTAACTCTTTACGCACCAGTCTGTGGTCCATAAATAAGCCGGTATCAAGGTAATCGGTTAAATTCACCTCAAACTTGGCGCCGTATTCATTAACCGTTAACACCGTGCTGTCCTGCGATTGTTTTTCGTATTGCTGCTTACCGCTTTGGCGCTGGCGGCGTTTCAAAATGATTTTATCTTCTGATACCGGTAAGGCAGAACTCAAGGATTCCAGCATGAACCACAAACGGTCATTGGCAACGCCTTCAGGAATGTCCTTCGGCGCTGCATATTCCTGTACAACCACGTAATCCTGGTAAATATCGATAGCCGCGTTGTACTCAGGAATGTCGGCATCATAAACACGCCAGCAATCCAGTCCTTCCTTGTCTGCCCACTTACTTAATTTCGCATAATTCTTTTTAATCCTATTGACAAGGTCATCAGCTTGACTTTCTGCGAAGTCAGGTTGCTCTTTAGTTAAGTCGTAAAGCGCCAGGTTAACCGGAATTGCGCCGTTTAACAGTGGGTACTTCTTATGACTACGCAGTTTCAGACGTTTCAGTAGCTGCTCGTCTCCTGCCAGTACGGCTATATGCCAATTATGGAAAGTGTCTTTTAATTGACGGCCAAAACGACGATACAACAGCAAAGTTTCAACGGCCTCACCCAGACGTTCACCGTAGGGAGGGTTACAGACTAACAGGCCACTTTCCGCCGGTGCTTCACAGCTTGTCGCATCCGCAACTTCAAACTCTACCAGGTCATTTAATAACACACGTTTGGCGTTATCTTTGGCTTTAGCCACCAAGTGCGGGTTGTTGTCAGAGCCTTTCAATTGGCCTTTAAAGTTCTTTTTCCCTTCCTTAAAACGCTGTTCTGCCTGCTCTAGTACGTCGTGCCATAATTGCGGCGAATGTTCATGCCAAAACAAGAAGCCCCAATGCGCCCGGCTCAAGCCTGGAGCGTGGTCCATTGCCATCATGGCAGCTTCAATGACTAAGGTACCCGAGCCACAAAATGGGTCAAAAATAACGGGCTTGTCTTTTTCTAATTCGTTTTTGATGCCTGCGCGGACTAATATGGCGGCAGCTAAGGTCTCCCGCAGCGGTGCTTCGCCCTGCTGCAAGCGATATCCCCTTTTGTGCATGCCATCACCGGTAAAGTCTAAAGACCAGGTGAGCTTGTCTTTATGGACTCGCACGGCAATACGAATGTCCGGGTCCTGCTTATCGATACTGGGGCGTTCAAATCCGCTATTACGAAAGTTATCGACAATACAGTCTTTTACTAACTGTGCGCCAAACTGGGTATGGCGGATGTCGTCATTACCGCCGGAAAAATCAACCACAAAGGTTCTGTTCGCATCGAAAACCTTGCTCCACGAGAATTGAGTCAATGCCAGTTTAATCTCATCCAGGCTGGAAACGTCCTTTTCACCCAGTTGTAATAGCATACGGCTTGCTAACCTGGACCACATAGCCACGGTATAAGCTTGCTGTAAATCAGTCTCTATATAGCAGCCCGCAAGGGTTTGCTTAACATGACTTAAATTGAACTCTTGCAACTCATCAAACAAAAGCCCTTCAAGGCCTTTGGAGCACGCAATAAAAAAACGATACATAGAAACTTCGCCTAAAAAATTAAGGAGACAATTATAACGGAGAGCTCAGTGGCTGTCTGTAATTCCAGCTGAAATAAGGGAATTACAAAGAGGAATGACTAATAAAACAGCAGTTAAACCGTATTTGTATAAATACTATGCGGTTGGTTTAAATAAAGCTTGCGCGGCACGAATTATGACTATACTATGCGCTCTCAATCGGACGCGGGGTGGAGCAGTCTGGTAGCTCGTCGGGCTCATAACCCGAAGGTCGTAGGTTCAAATCCTGCCCCCGCAACCAACGTCCGGAATTAGAATTCAGTAATACCTTCCTGCTAAATACTCTTTCTTTGAATAAATTCCCAAGTAAGCCTGAAATACACTTAAATCTTAAGCTTTAAACTTAAAGTAATTACGCCAGTTGTTGTCCCCAGTTAGACTGAGCCGACAAAGCTAAATCAACAGTTGCCGGTAACAAGCGGTTCAAGGTGACTTTAATGACATGATACTGACGTAGCGATTTAATCGCTGAAAGCTGCATGCCCTCACTTAACAGCAAGCAAGTCGCAAATTCATCATCTGTATCAAGAATTAAGAACAGTCCCTGATCAAAACCTGAGTTCAATTCGCATAAACGCCGCTCTATCGGCCATTCGTTAATATCAGACTTTTGAAAATGCCAACTCTGCGGCATTTGAGGACGACCAAAGCGACACCAGGCAGTTGCATTAAGAGCTGCATTTTGCGGTGCGCAAGGCATTTTATCGGCAGGGTAAGCCTCTAATGTTTCACTAACGGTTTGGAAAGTTGTCGCGTCTTCAATATCCATCATTTGTTCATTAAAGTGAATATTGACTAGCTGACTCGGTTTGTAAGGCGTATCAAATACGTCGGTATCACTTAGTTTAACGCTAAGCTTGCCGTTTTCTGTATTGAATAACCATAACCAATGGGATTCCGATTCCACGATGTTAGCCTTTATTATTAGAAGAATTTAAGCTTTGCGATAAGATACTAAAGTCACTTAACCATTACAAGTGATTAACAATTGAGCGAATTAGCCCTGGGCCTTGATAGATAAACCCAGTGTAAACTTGCACCAGGCTCGCTCCAGCCTTGAGTTTGGCCTCTGCTGACTCGACTGAGTCAATACCACCAACGCCAATCACCGGTATTTTTCTTTGCAAAGCTTTACACAACAGCTCTATCACTCGAGTACTTTTATCCTGAAGTGGTTTACCGCTTAGCCCCCCTGCTTCACCCGCCTGACTGCTTTGCAATCCGTCACGCGACAAAGTTGTGTTGGTTGCTATTACGCCGTCCATTTCATTTTTTAATAATGATTGCGCCATAACTTCCACTTCATGATCCTCAAGATCCGGAGCTATTTTAACCACCAGCGGCACATAGCGATCATGCTCTTTTGCCAAAGTGAGCTGAGCCGTTTTAAGGCTGGACAATAAGCCATCAAGACTGGAGCCATGCTGAAGGTTTCTTAAACCCGGAGTATTAGGAGATGAAATGTTAATCGTTACGTAGTCTGCATAAGGATAAACCTTACTCAGGCACGCAAGATAGTCATCAATGGCCTGCTCTTCCGGCGTGTTTTTATTTTTACCAATATTAATGCCTAAAACGCCTTCATAGGAAGACGCTTTGACATTCTTAACAAGCTCATCAACTCCATGGTTATTAAAACCCATGCGGTTAATAATTGCTTCGTCTTCGGTCAGGCGGAATAAACGCGGTTTATCATTACCCGGCTGAGCTACAGGTGTCACTGTACCAACTTCGATAAAGCCAAAGCCCATCTGAGAAAATGCGTCGATACACTCGGCGTTTTTATCAAGACCCGCGGCTAAACCGACCGGGTTAGGGAAATCAATTCCCATAACCCGAACCGGTTTGCTAGCTACGTTTTGTTTCCAGAACAGCGACAACGGTGTGCGATGCCATTTACTCAGGATCCCGAGCATTAACTCGTGCGTTTTCTCAGGATCCTGACGGAACAAAAATGGCTTTATAAGTTTGTACATTAACTGATCACTTTAGGTGCACAGTTGTGGCTCAACAGCATAAGCTCGCGCAAAGCAACCGAGAACTTAGCAAACTCGTGGCTCTTCGTTGTACGGAAGTCTGATAGCATTTGCTGCCAACGAGATAACAGCACTTCGTTTTGCTCTATCCACTCGCTGATCATTTTCTCAGGGTCGCTAACATCCGGCGTCGAACGCAGAACAACCTGAGTCAACGAACGCTGCTGCCAGTCAAGCTCTTCCCGGAAGGCTGCTCGTGCCAGTGCCTGCCAGTGATTTGCAACAGGTTGGTTATTAATTTGAGTTAAGAACCAGTGCAGATTTATTTCTGCGCCTAAGCGGAAGTACAAGGTTCCCACCGTCTTAAACGATTGCCCTGTTTCATTAGCAACTTCTGCTAAGTCCATAGCAGAGAACACCGTACTCAGGCTGGCAACCTGTTTAGCAAGATTAGCCGGGAAGCCGTGTTCTTTATATTTCTCAATGGTTTCTTCAATGACTTTGGCTTCCTCTTCAATCATGTATTTGAGGCTATTTTTACGCAAGTCATCGAAGGCACCCATGTAGAAATCCAGGTGTTCCTGCACGCCACTTAACGCTGGGTTGCGATGACGTAAGAACCACCGAGTTGCCCGACGAACCATGCGCCGCAGCTGGAATAACACGTCGTTCTGAACTTCTGCAGGAACCTTGTTATTCAACGCTTCAATTTGTTCCCATAGCTCTTCAACTTTAAAGCATTCGCGTGCGACCACATAAGCCGATGCTATTTCTGCATACGATGCGCCGGTAGCTTCTTGCTTACGGAAGACAAAGTTCGGCCCCATATCGTTAACGATATTATTAGCCAACTTAGTAGCGATAATCTGACCTTTTAGCGGATGTGATGTCATGCTATCCGCAAAGCTTTCACGCAACGCTTGAGGGAAAGAGTCAAATAATTCGCGCATGTGATACGGATCTTCCGTAATTTCATCCGTAATCAGCTGCTCTTTCAAGACCATTTTTCCATAAGCCGTTATAGTGGCTAATTCTGGGCGTGTCAGACCCTGGTTAGCTGCCTGCCGCTCAACCAGTTCGTCATCATCAGGTAAAAACTCAAGCTGACGATTTAATGCGTGTTCCCGCTCTAGATGATGAATGAAGCGCTGGTATTCTTTAACCTGGTCTGTGCCACGCAATGCGGTTACTGAGATGGATTGCGTTTGTCTGTTACAGTCATCAAGCACAATTTTCGCAACGTCGTCGGTCATATCATAAAGCAGCTTATCGCGTTGCTTCTTAGTCAAATCGCCATTATTGACCAAACCATTGAGCAATATTTTGATATTAACTTCATTATCCGAACAGTCGACACCGCCAACGTTGTCGACGAAATCTGTGTTGACTCGCCCGCCCTTCTGGGCAAATTCAATACGACCTAACTGAGTAAAGCCTAAATTACCGCCTTCACCAATAATTTTAGCGTTTAGATCTCGGCCATTTACGCGTAATGAATCGTTAGCACGATCGCCAACATCACTGTCTGTTTCAGCCTTACCTTTAACATAGGTACCGATACCGCCGTTCCAGATAAGATCAACTTCCATCGTTAAGCAGGCTTTTATCAGCTCGTTAGGCGTCATCGATTTCTTCTGGGTGCCCAGCATTTTCTTAATTTCAGGCGTTAACTCAATAGCTTTAGCGCTTCTTGAGAAGATGCCACCACCTTTTGAAATTAAGTCGCGATTGTAGTCGTCCCAGCTTGAACGGGGCATTTTAAACAAGCGATCGCGTTCTTCCCATGACTTCGCCGCGTTCGGCTCAGGGTCAATAAAAATGTGTAAATGGTTAAATGCCGCCTGCAAGCGGGTGTGTTTTGATAACAGCATACCATTCCCAAAAACATCACCGCCCATGTCCCCTACAGCGACACAAGTAAAAGCAGTGGTTTGACAATCAATGCCCATTTCACGGAAGTGGCGCTTTACAGATTCCCAAGCGCCACGCGCAGTGATACCCATTTTCTTATGGTCATAACCAACGGAACCGCCTGAGGCGAAAGCATCACCAAGCCAAAAGTTGTACTCAGCTGAAATGCCGTTGGCAATGTCTGAGAAAGTAGCGGTACCTTTATCTGCAGCAACCACTAAATATGAGTCATCTTCGTCGTGGCGAACCACATCTTTAGGTGGGACAACCTCACCTTCAACAATGTTATCGGTAATATCCAGCAGCGCGCGGATAAAGGTTTTGTAGCACTCTTTACCTTCGCTCATCATACCTTCACGGTCTTCTGGTAATGCTTTGCAAATAAAGCCGCCTTTGGCACCCACAGGTACAATAACGGTGTTCTTCACTTGCTGTGCTTTTACCAAGCCCAGGACTTCAGTACGGAAGTCTTCTCGACGATCAGACCAGCGCAGGCCACCACGAGCGACTTTTCCGCCCCGAAGATGCACACCCTCTACTCGAGGAGAATAGACAAAGATCTCGAACTTAGGCAGAGGTAACGGCATTTCCGGTACTAACTCAGGTAAGAACTTAACCGAAATATAAGGTTTATCGTTACCTTGTTCGTCTTGTTGGAAGAAGTTGGTGCGTAATGCCGCATCAATCAGTTCAACGTAACGACGAATAATCCGGTCATCGTCAAGGTTAGCAACGTTATCCAGTTCGGTGTTAATGCGGGTATGAAGCGCTTCGATTTTCTTCTCAGCACCTTTCGTACCCGGCTCAAACTTGCTGTAAAACATTTTTACAACCAGTTTTGCTAATAATGGATACTTGCTGAACGTACTTTCTATGTAACTTTGGCTGAAGGTTGTGCCTATTTGGCGCATGTATTTTGCCAGCATACGCAAAATCGTTGCCTGACGACCGTTCATCCCAGCGCCAAGTACGAGTCGGTTAAAGCCATCGTCTTCCAGCTTACCGTTCCAGACTAAGGCAAAAGCCTCCTGGAATGTCTCACGACTCTCTTCCAGGTTAAGCGAGCCTGCTGTGTGGAGCATGTGGAAGTCTAGTACCCAGTAAATATCGCCATCTGCGGCTTTTATCTGGTACGGGCTTTCCCCAATGACACGCAACCCGAAGTTTTCCAACATAGGCAATACATCTGACAGATGAATAGGTTCATCCTTATGGAATAACTTCAGGTGCAGATGCTTGCTGTCGTCCTTTTCTTCCTGCGCACGGTATAAAACCATCCCCAGTTTATGTTCGTCATTTAACGATTCCAGCTGCTTAATATCAGAAATAGCAACGGATGGGAGAACGTCTTCTTTGTAGGCTCTCGGAAAAGCCATTGAATATCTTTTATTTAAGCGTGTCGCATTTGCTTCGCCAAAAGTTGACTGCAAAATGCGTTCAAAGTTGTCTTCCCAGGTGCGGGCCGCTTCAATTAAATTCTGTTCTAGTTCATTCACGTTCACATCCTGATGGTCTTGGCTCAAACGCACGGTGTAATGTGTTCTCGCTAATGAGGACTCTGAAAAATAAGTGGTAAAATCGACGTCATATTCAGTTTTCAGCGTGCGTGCCAAAACACTTTGAGTTCTTTGGCGTAATAAAGTGTTGTAGCGTTCTTTAGGCACGTAAACCATGCACGACATAAAGCGGCCGAAAATATCACGGCGCAAAAAAGCCCGAGTCATATCACGCTCTTGCATTTGCAAAACGCCGAGGCCGACGGTCAATAAGTCGTCTTCTTCTGCTTGTACAATTTCGTCACGAGGGTAAGTTTCTAAAATATTCAGCAATGCTTTGGCTGCGTGAGACTGAGGCGCAAAGCCTGACATATCCAAGACTCGTGATATTTTTTCGCTAACGAGGGGAATATCACGTGCACTGTTGTTATAGAAATTAGCTGAGTACAAACCGATAAAGCGGTCCTCACCTACCACTTCCCCGTTTTCATCAAAACGTTTGACGCCAATGTAATCTGAATAAGCTGGACGATGCACTCGGGATTTGGAGTTTGTCTTAGTTAACAACAATAAACGATCGTTGTGAGTAATTTCCCGGGCATCTTCTGGTAGGCTCGAAACTAAACGTCCTTTATCGCTAACCGAATTCTTCATTAGGCCAAGGCTGGAATCTTTTACCTGTTTGAGCTCATAGTCGCCTTTTACCGGCGTTAACTCGTAAGAACGATACCCAGTTAAAGTAAAGTTATCGTTGGCCAGCCATTGCAAAAACTGCTGTATTTCTTTCTTCTCTTTCTTGGTGCCCGGATAATAATCGTGATTCAGTTGCTCTGAAACCGTCTGCAAACGTTTACGCATCGGCTGCCAGTCTTCCACAGCAAGACTGATTTCTTCCATGACCGAAACTAATTCACTTTTTAACGCTTTAATTTCTTTTTTACTGGTCTGGCGATCTATCTCTATAAGAAAAACGGTGTCGACGTAGTTATCGTCATTACGGGTACCCGGTTTCTGCAGCTCTGTGACTTGACCTTTTTTATCTCTTTTATGGCTTAGCGGCATGTGCAAAAGCAAATGCGACGTGATTCCAAGACGAGCTAGTGCCATACGGACAGAATCAACCATGAACGGCATGTCACTTTGAATAATTTCAATAATGGTATGCGGTGACTCCCAGCCGTCGGTTGGAACTTCCGGGTTATAGACTTTTATTAACGCTTGATCGCCGGACTTGTACTCATTAAAGCTGTGCCACAAGCCCAAAACCGCACCATACATGTCACTGTCGTGGCGGTTGGTTAAGTCATCACTGGCAATATTACGATATAGGCGCTTGGCAAAATCTGCTACTAGATGCGCTTGAGAGGAAGGAACTTTTTTATTTATCAATTCAACGACTTTTTCCAGTAAAACCGGAGATTGACTATCGACCAACGACATAATTACAGAGTCCTTGAGGTTGTTGGTGAAACGTCGTAGGCAAGCCCAAATGCGGCCCACGGCCAGAGAATATATGATTGATGTTATTGTCGAACATTTAGACTGGGGTTTCAACGCTTATTCGCGCTAAAAACAGGTGTTTAGACCAGATATGGCTGGTAAGACAAAATAACTATTAGGATTAATTGAATGGACTCTATGGCAGTCGTTTTAGCCCCACAAATTTTTGCTGATGATCAACTTGTAAAACAAAGCGCCCATGAATGCCCTGACTGTCAATAAAAGGGATTAAGCGACCCGCGGGAAGTGCAACCCGCGTGCCGTTATCCGTCGTTACAACGACTTGTTGATAGCCTTTGCTGTAATACACATCACAATACTCTTGATAGCTCATGCTCAGGCCAAAAACATACTCGATGGTCACCGTTGCGTTATACCTTTAAATAATTATTCAGTTAGACAACTTTCTACTTTTTCAAATAAATCACTGGCTAAATTGGGCAGCCGGCGTAAAGACTCAAGCTGTTCTCGCATTAAGCGCTGACGATTTTCGTCATATCGGCGCCAACTAACAAAAGCAGATAGTAGCCGTGAAGCAACCTGCGGGTTACTGTCATTTAACTGCTGGATTATCTCGCCAATCAACTCGTACCCTGCTCCATCAGCTCGGTGGAATTGCGGTTGATTCTGAGTAAATGCCGCTAACAGTGAATAAATACGATTGGGGTTTTTCATTGAAAAATCCGAATGCGTCATTAATTTCTTAATTCGTTCAACCGTTTTATCATTATTAGCAAGCGCCTGAGTACTGAACCATTTGTCCATCACCAGTTTTTCACCGCGCCATTGTTCCTCAAACTGAGTTAACAACGGTGCAGCCACCGCGTTATTCGCCCAGACGCTGGCCTGTAAAGCACCAAGCTGATCCGTTAAGTTGTCGGCCAACTCAAATTGCTGTTTCAGGTCACTGGAAGTCTTGTCGCCAAGCTCAGCTAAGTAACTCAGGCAAACCTGCTTCAATTGACGCTTAGCTATATCCTCACCATTTAACTGATAAGCTTTGCTCGATACACAAGCATCCAGAAGATTTTTGAAATCATCTTGTAACGCCTCAGCCAATTTCAGTTTTAACAATTTCAACTGAGTATTAATTGCTTCAACCGGAATGATTTTATAACCGTCAGCGATAGTTGATGCAGTCGGTAAAGTTAATGCCAGCGCTTTAAGTGCTGGATCGGTATTGGCGCGAAGTAAATTTTGGCAAGCTTGAACCGTTTCTTCCGATAATTCCGCATCACCTTCGTTCGCAATGGCTTTTTCTATAATGCGCGTAAATAGAGACTGGGCAGCATCCCAGCGGCTAAAGTCATCGTCACTATGAGCAAGCAATACTCTTAGCTCGTCGCCCGTTAACGACCGTTTTACTTTTACTGGGGCTGAAAAGTTGTCAAACAAGGACAAAATAGGCTTCTCAGGCACGTTATCAAAAGTAAAAGTTGCTTCAGCGTCTTGCAAATGCAGGACGTCATCATGGCCTAATGACAATCGTTGCCCCTGTTGGCTGTACGCTGACCATTTAACGGGAATATGAAACGGGGCCTTTTCTTCTTGCCCTGGTGTTGAAGCGGTTGATTGCTTTAATACCAATGTCAGTCGCTTCTCTTTTTCATCGTACGACTCGTCAACTGTCACAACCGGTGTTCCTGCCTGCGAGTACCAGTTACGAAAAACACTAAAATCTTGGTCGTTAGCATCTTCCATGGCTTTGACAAAATCTTCACAGGTAACGGCGTTGCCGTCATGGCGCTCAAAATAAAGCTTCATACCTTTTTGAAAGCCAGCTTCACCTAGCAAGGTATGAATCATACGAATTACTTCAGCGCCCTTGTTATAGACCGTTACCGTATAAAAGTTGTTCATCTGAACCACTTTGTCTGGTCTAATGGGATGCGCCATTGGGCCTGAGTCTTCAGTAAATTGGTGACTGCGAATAACCCTAACATCCTGAATTCGGTTAACGGCACGAGAGCCTAAATCAGAACTGAACTCTTGATCTCGAAATACTGTTAGCCCTTCTTTTAAGCTCAGTTGAAACCAGTCTCGACAGGTGACCCGGTTGCCGGTCCAGTTGTGGAAGTACTCATGCCCAATAACAGATTCAACGTTGAGAAAATCCTGATCTGTTGCCGTTTTCGGATTCGCTAGTACATACTTTGCGTTAAATACATTCAGGCCTTTATTTTCCATCGCGCCCATGTTGAAGAAGTCGACAGCTACGACCATGTAGATATCCAGGTCGTAAACCAGATCAAAACGTTCTTCGTCCCACTTCATCGCATTTTTAAGCGATAACATAGCGTGGTCCGCCCGATCGAGGTTGCCTTTATCAACAAATAGCTCTAAATCAACACTGCGCCCTTCGCGAGTGGTAAACTCATCACGCAACACATCAAAGTCGCCGGCAACGAGAGCGAACAAGTAACAAGGCTTAGGAAAAGGGTCCTGCCAGGTAGCCAAATGTTTGCCATTTTCAAGTTCAAGGTTTTTGATTCGGTTACCATTTGATAGGAGGTAAGGAAAGTCACTCTTATCGGCAATAACGGTGGTGGTGAATTTGGCTAAAACATCCGGGCGGTCAAGATAATAGGTTATTCGACGAAAACCCTCTGCCTCGCATTGTGTACAGAAGGTATCTTCCGCCAGGTAAAGTCCTTCCAACGCTTCATTAGCGGTTGGATTCACACTGTTTTCAATTTCCAGGGTAAACGAATTGAGAGAAGTTTTGAGAGTAAGGTTTTGTTCATCATGCTGATATAAGTCTTCAGCAACCTCTTCCCCATTAACTTTAATGCTCAGTAACGTTAACTGTTCACCATCAAGTACCAAAGGCTTTTCATGTTCGCCTTGCCGTACAACTTTTAAGACGCTCTTTACCCGAGTTTCTGTCGGATGAAGATCAAAGGTTAAATCGACATCCGTTATCGTGAATTCAGGTGCTTGGTAATCTTTACGATATTTCGCCTTTGGTAATTGAGTCATAGCTTCCTTCTGTCTTGATTAAGCCTTAGCAGCTTCTTCTTTAGGATTTAGATACAGTATTGTCCAGCCTGTGTAAGCAAATACAATGGCAATAAGCGGTGTCAGGTAGTTAAAGAACGCATAAATACCGTACTCAAATGGGCTTACTGCAAGTACTGAGAACATATAAGCACCACAGGTGTTCCATGGGATCAGCGCGGAGGTAATGGTGCCGCTGTCTTCCAGCGTACGGGACAGTACTCTGGGGTCCAGATTACGTTTTTCATACTCTTCTTTAAACATACGCCCGGGCAGAACAATCGCCATGTATTGGTCCGCGGTTAAAACGTTGGCTCCAAAACAAGTAAAAATGGTGCCAGTAATCAGCGAGCCCACACTTTTAGCTGATTTTAGCATGCCGCGGATGAAGCGCTCCAACAAGCCAACCTTTTCCATGATAGCGCCAAACGTCATCGCACTCAGAATAAGCCAGACGGTATTTAACATTGAAACCATTCCGCCGCCACTTAGCAGAGAGTCCAAATTGGCACTACCAGTACTAACCGAAACGCCGTCAGACAAAGCCAGCCAAACGACTTTAATCGCTGGCACCCAGCCTTGCTCACCGGCAATTTGACTGATCATTTCAGGCTGGAATATAAGCGCCCAGATACCACCCAGTAATGCACCGAAGAATACCGTCGGTAAAGCCGGTTTACGGGTGGCCGCCAAATAGAGCAATATCGCCAATGGCACTAGCATTTCCCAGCCGATATTAAAGGTTGCTTGCAGTTGCTCCTGCATAAGTTCAAGACGCTGTAAACTGACGTTAGTGTCGGCATTAAGGCCTAAAATTAAGAACAACACAACTGAAATCACAAACGCCGGTCCTGCGGTGTAGCCCATATAGCGAATATGAGCAAACAATTCCGTTCCGGAAACGGCCGGCGCTAAGTTGGTGGTGTCGGACAGTGGTGACATTTTATCGCCGAAGTAGGCACCGGATACAATCGCACCCGCCGCTATACCCGGTTCTAACCCCATTCCGGACGCTACGCCCATTAAAGCCACACCAATAGTCGCGGCGGTTGTCCACGAGCTGCCGATAGACAGTGCAACCACGCCACAAATAATGCAGCTTGCAGCGTAAAATAGACTTGGATTCAATAATTCGAGGCCAAAATAAATAAGTGTGGGAACGGTCCCCGACAACAGCCAGGTACCAATTAATGAGCCAACAGCGAGAATAATCAACATCGCTCCAAGAGCAACGGAAATGCCTTCGGTGATACCCTCTTCTATTTGTTGCCAGCTAAAACCATTTCGAAAACCGATAATGACGGCAATACCGGCTGCTACCAACAAGGCTATTTGATTAGGCCCGTAAGAAGAATCCTCTCCGAACAAATAAACCGATGAAGACAACATCGCAATCAGCGCAAGTAAAGGGATGAGCGCCTGTAATAAACTGGGTGCTTTTGTTTTGTGACTCATTAATTATTCAACCTAAAGTTTTATAAAGCCAATTAGCTGTAAAAAAATAATAATGATAGCGACTGGAGAAATGTACTTAACACAGAGTAACCAGACATCGAAAATGCCTTTTTTGGTATCCAGTTCGTCTTTCGTAAATTCTGAGCGCATTACCCAACCTGCTAATACTGCCAGCAGTAAGCCACCCAGCGGGAGTAATAAGCTGGATGTTAAAACGTCTATAATATCAAAGAGTGAGTTAATGGGCTTACCAAACCACTCTCCACTTAATTGAGCCCAACCGGATCCAGCGAACGAATGAATGGTTAACTGCCCTAAAAGCCACAGCACACCGGCAGAAATGAGTGTTGCCGGCCAGCGGCTTAAAGAAAACTTTTCAGCCACAAACGCAACCGACGATTCAATCATGGCAATGGCAGATGTAAATGCTGCAATAACCAGCATAATAAAGAATACCGTTCCGACAAAACCACCCGCAGGCATCTCACTAAAGGCCAATGGCAGAGTTGTGAAAATAAGCCCCGGCCCTTCACTTGGCGTTAAACCATAACCAAAAACCAGCGGAAATATGGCCAGACCGGCAAGCAAGGCTACAAAAGTATCTATAACGGCAATCCAAAGACTGGTTTGTACAATTGAGGTTTCCCGCGGAAGATAGGCGCCATACATAATAACCACACCGGACGCCAGGCCTAAAGTAAAAAATGAATGGCCTAGCGCTATCATGACGCCATTAACGCTTAGCTTGCTAAAATCCGGTTCAAACATAAAACCAATTGCAGCAGAGAAGTCCCCGATACTGCCGGAATAAATAGCAATAACAACCAACAGAACAATCATGCAGGGAAGTAATAGCCTAACTGACCTTTCAAGGCCATTTTTTACACCATTACCAACAACCAAAACCGTGGCGATGATAACCAGACTGTGCCAAAGCATTAACTCACCCGGAGATGCCAGTAACCCTTCAAAGGTTTTACCGATATCTTCAGCCGAAGCTTGGGTGAATACGCCTTGCCCAGCCTTGAATACATAAGCCAATGCCCAGCCAGCTATAACGGTATAGAAACTTAAAACTAAATAGCCCGTGAGCATGCCGAGCCAACCTGCTGTCTGCCACGCTGGATGCTTACCCGATTCTAGTGCAACCGATTTGGCTGCGTAGCCTGGAGAGTGACGGCCGCGACGGCCGATAATCACTTCCGCCATCATAATGGGAATGCCAATGGCTAAAATGCAAAGAAGGTAAACAAGGACAAATGCCCCACCACCATTTTCGCCCATAACATAAGGAAATTTCCAAATGTTTCCTAAGCCAACAGCGGCAGCAGAAGATGCCAAGATAAAACTCAAGCGGCTTGACCACCGACTTGATATTGCCTGATTATTTGTTGTCATTATTATTAATCGTTTGTGTTAATTAACGCGCTATATGACCACAAAATGTGGGTCAATGACAAGTTCACAAAAAAATACCGCCGTAAAGGCGGTACTTTTAAAAGAGTTATACTAATTTGAAGCAAGTTGAGCTTTATCAATAAAATCAAAAGCAACTAACGCAGCTTGGTCCAGGTAAGGATCAACCTCAACAAACTCATCGGGTGCATCTTCAACGCTTTCTACTGCCTCTTTACCAGCTCGTTTTAGACGTTCGTTAACCCGCTCAAGCTGTCTTGCTTTCTGTTGCTCTTGTTTTTGCTCTCGTTCAGTTAAAACAAGACTCACCCAAGTTTTATCTTTTTCTTTTCTGAATCTTTCTATTTCTTCAAAAATATAAGAAAACTCTGGGTCATCCTCAATTCTCTGGTTTAAGTGTTGCTGTAGCTCTTTGACTTCAGCACTGTCGATTTCACCTACTTGGCTATAATCAGCCTTATCAATTTTGTCCCATGGTAAGGCGTTATCTTCTTTGCTCTCACCCCACTCTGAGGCTTCTACAAAAGAAGGAAAGACAACATCAGGCTGAACACCTTTCAATTGTGTGCTGCCACCATCAATACGATAAAATTTCGCAATTGTATATTGGACACTGCCCAACGGCTTATCATAAAAATCAAAACGACGAGTTAATCCGCGATGCTGTTGAACGGTACCTTTTCCGAAGGTGTTTTCACCAATAATAAGCGCACGCTCATAGTCCTGCATTGCTGCAGCGAATATCTCAGAAGCCGATGCACTGTAGCGGTCAACCATGACAAATAGCGGTCCGCCATAATAGGTTTTTCCGTCTTTATCTCTACTGATATCCACACGACCACGACCATCACTAACCTGGACTACAGGTCCTTTATCAATAAACAGACCACTTAAGTTAATTGCCTCGGTCAGGGCACCGCCACCATTACCACGTAAATCAACCACAAGACCTTCAACGTCTTTACTCTCTAAGTCTTCTATCAGCTTTTTCACATCGGCGGTTAGGTTGTTGTAGAAACCCGGAATCTCAATAACACCAAGGCGACGGCCTTTATAAGGGCCTTCTTCAAACTCTTTGACTTCCGCTTTGGCTGCACGGTCTTCAAGTTTGACCTTATCCCGAACAATCTCAATTTCGCTAGGCGTACCGCCAGCACCTTGGCTCGCTTTTAACACCTGCAGTCTGACGGTTGTTCCTTTCGGACCTTTAATTAATTCGACAACATCATCCAGACGCATGCCTATAACATCGACGAAGTCTTCTTCATCTTCACCGTTACCCTGGCCTACGGCGATAATCTTATCTTCAGGTGACAGCTCACCCGTTTTATCCGCCGGCCCACCGGGCACTAGACTGCGGATAATCGTGTAATCGTATTCCGACTGTAAAACAGCACCAATACCTTCCAGTTCAAGATTCATGTTTTGCTGGAAACGTTCTGAATTCGAAGGCGACAGATAACTGGTATGCGCCTCAACTGAACGGGCAAAAGCGTTCATCACTGTTTGAAAGACATCTTCGCTTTTAGATTTCGTCAATCGATTTAAGGCGCTGTTATAGCGCTTGCCTAAGGTTTCAACAATTTCTGGCCACTCTTTGCCCGCAAGCTTTAAATTAAGCGCATCGTACTTAACCCGACTTTGCCAAAGATCATTGAGTTCATCCAAAGATTCAGCCCATTCTGCATCTTCGCGATCATAGTAATATTTATCGTCTTCTGCTGAGAAATCCATGGGCTCTTCTTCATCAAGCAAAGACAGCGCATATTCATAGCGTTGGAAGCGGCGTTCCAGGCTTTTTTGATAAATATCGAAGGCAACATCCAGCTCCCCTCGTTTCAACATATCATCGAATAGGTGACGGTACTCATCAGCAGCCTCAACGTCCTTTTTAAGCAAAAACATTTTGCTGTAATCAAGTAGCTCAAAATACCGTTCATGGATTTTTTCAGATAGCTCATTATCCAGCGTTAAACTGCTGAAGTGATAACGAGTAAAATAAGACGTTATACGCTCACTGGCTGTATCGTGTTGAGCTTCTTGCTCTAATTCTGGTAACTCACTGATTTTGTGCTCTGGCGGTATTGCAACCGCAGCAGGAACAACACACATCAGTGCCAATGCACATTTTTTTACAGCCCAGTGTTTCATCGACTACTCCTACGCGCGCAGAAAAATTTTATCTGCTTTAACTTTCATGGTTAAACCGTTTTGCAACTGAACTTGAACATCATCTTTGTCCAATTCCATAATTGTTGCTGACATTGGGGTATTCCCTGCCTTTACCTGTACCTGTTGACCAACAGAAAGCTTATTGAGTTCCACGTCAGCCAATTTAACTTGAGGCTTGTTTGGTTTGTTTGCCGCTTTGGGTTTAGATTTAGGTTTAGATGAACCTGCACCTTTATCTTTGGTCGGCGCTTTTTTTGCAGAAGCTTTAGCGGCAGCTTTATTTTTTTCAGCCACCTTTGCTTTAGACTCTTTCAATGTTTCCTGAGCATGTTGCTGGTGTTCTTCATTCACAGCTTCAACCGGCTGACCATCCAGGTCGACGCGTTGGACACCCGCTTTTACGCTATAAAGATAACGCCAGCTGTTCGTGTAATGACGTAAAGCTGTTCGCAAACGAGTTTTGCTAACTTTATCGTCACTTTCCAGACGCTTTGCCAGATCTTCGAAAATGCCAATTTTTAACGGCTTTGCATCGCCTTTAACACTAAAACATTCAGGAAATTGCTCAGTTAAATAAGCAATAACATCTTTACTTTTCGTCAGCTTTTCAGGTTCACTCATTCCATTCTTCTTCCTGTTCGCGGACAACTTTCATTAAGTTTCGAACGTAGTCGTCCATTTCATCAAATGACAGATCTAACAACGCAGGCTCTTCAATCCAGTCGTACAGTGTACGACGAACCATTTCTTCCAGTTGCTCTGTTGTATCGTCATCCTCTCGTAATGCATTAATGTGATGCAACATTTCATTGATTCTATCAGCAGCTTCTTCTTCCTGCTCTTCAAAAAAAACAGCATCTTGTTTGGTCACTAAATAGCTATGAATATCAAATTCAACAAACATATTAGCGTTGCAACCCCGACCAATCTAAGGTTTGGCAATAGTTAGCAATAGCTTGAATACCTTTTGCATCCTGTTCACCAAAACGACTAACCGATGGGCTATCAACATCTAGCACTGCAACGGTTTTTCCGTTAACTACAATAGGTGCTACAACTTCACTATTAGAAGCTGAGTCACACGCAATGTGTCCGGCGAACTGATGAACATCGTCCACTCGCTGGCACGCCTGCGTTTCTGCAGCAACACCACAGACCCCTTTACCGAACAAAATTCGGACACAGGCAACACGACCTTGAAACGGTCCGAGCACCAGTTCGTTTTCAGAACGGACTAAATAAAAACCTAACCAGTTAATATCATCAATATGTTCATAGAGTAGCGCAGAAATATTCGCAAGGTTTGCAATTAAATCAGGCTCATCTTCTGTTAAAGCTCGAGTTTGAGCTAATAAATCAGAATACAACTGAGAGCTCATAGTTCGCCTTTTTGTTGGTCAAGTTTGAAACGAGCAATTGACTCGCCAGAACTGGCTTTAAACTGCTCTTTTAATTCACGTTTAGTTTTGGTTACTATTTCGCCATTTGAACTAATAGTAAATGCCTCTTCGCTATTGGCATAACGAGCTTGATACGCCATAACCAGCTGAATTGAGTTTTCGCGTTGTTCATCGGTGAGCTTGTTACCATCAGGCCATCGGCCTGTTTCAACGGCTTGAACCAGGCGTTGATAAATTTCCTGGTTCATACTTCCTATTAAATCGTCGAATTGCATAATTAGCGCTTTTTCTTTTTCAAAAAGACAAGTTGTACACGGTTGATAACAAACCAAACCAACCCAGCTACCATAGAGCCGACAGATACACCATACTGCCAAGTATCAGGCATTGGCTGTTGAAGGAATAAGTAAGTAAAAGCGGCAATAGCAATAAGTAAGGCGAGCATAGAGCGTGATACAAGCTTATCGGACTTTTCTTGCCTTAATCTATGCGACTCTCGCTCCATCTCATCTTTAGACTGACCTGCCAGCACAAACTGGCAATGTGGACACTCTTTGACTTTGCTTGAAATTCTTTTATTACACGAAGGACATTGTGTTAACGCCATAAACAACCTATCTCTTATGCAGTCCTTGCAATATAAGGCTTTTGCTCTTAATTTCAAGCATTGCCTCGGAATAAAAGTAAAACGGCCAACTTTAAGTTGGCCGTTTAGCATTAACTTGTTCGTACTAAATTACTTTTTCTTGTCCGCATCACCAAAATCTTTCCAGTAAGACTTCACTGTCGACTTCATTTCACGATGGAGCAAAATCATACCCAATAAGTTGGGTAACGTCATTAAGACAATAGCGACTGCCGAGGCCGTCCAGACTAACGTGGTGTCGGCAAATGAAGCCCAGAAAAAGCCGGCTACATAGAGTATACGATAAGGCATTACCCCTTTCTGACCGACTAGGTAAACGACCGCCCTGTCACCGTAATACGACCAGGCTATGGCAGTAGAAAAAGCAAACATCAATAAAGTAATTGGAATAATGTACTGCCCGTAATCGCCAAAGTAACCATTAGCAAAAGCTAATGATGTCAGTGCCGCGGAATGAACCAGTGACTTACCAACAACTTCGATGTCCTCTTTTATCAGGTTACCATTTTCAATTTTCACCTGACCGTTGTATGCATCCTCGCCAGCGATAATGAAACGAACATCTTCAGCTACTGAACGAGCATGTAAAATGGTGATTTCCCCATTCGTTTGTGCTTCGCCGTCAACAACTTGTAGTGTACCTGAATAACGTTCAATTTCTGTATCACCAATACCATTCAAGTACTTGTATAGTTCTTGACGGTCATTGCTCTCAACATCGTTATATTCACCGACAATAAAATCGAGATCGCTTCGTGCAAAATTGTTTTCAAATTTCTCTGTCCATACACCGGAAGACAAAATAACCAGACCCGTTAAGGTACAAATTAAGATGGTATCCAGGAAAGGTTCGAGAATTGAAACCAAGCCTTCAGCTACGGGATCTTTTGCCTTTGCTGATGCGTGTGCAATTGGCGCTGAACCCTGACCCGCTTCGTTCGAAAACAGTCCACGGTTTACCCCTCGGTTAAAGGCATAAGCAAAGCTTGCTCCAAGGAAGCCCCCTGCAGCTGCAGAGCCCGTGAAGGCGTCACTGAAAATAGACACGAAGGATGCGCCGATGTTATCGATATTGAAGAAGATAACGCTTAAAGAACCGATAACATAAAGAATCCCCATTATCGGTACTATTTTCGAGGTAACCGCCGCTATTCTCTTAATACCACCAATAATAACCATAGCCAGCAAAATCGATAAAATGGCGCCAGTCCAGATAGGATCAATCGCAAAGGTCTGTTCCATTGACTGGGCAATATTATTAATTTGCGGCATATTCCCGGTGCCAAACGAACTGATGATTGTTGCAATGGCAAAAATAACGGCCAGCCATTTCATATTCAAACGACGATCCATGTAATACATTGGGCCGCCGGCCATCGTTCCGTCTTCGGTTTTAACACGATATTTATGCGACAAAGTCACTTCGACAAATTTCGTGGTCATACCGAGGAAAGCCGTCATCCACATCCAGAAAATAGCCGCCGGGCCACCTAAAAAGATAGCAAGCGCCACGCCGCCGATATTACCGGTACCGACGGTACCGGATAAAGCGGTAGATAAAGCTTCAAAGTGGCTGGTATCACCTTGCGAGTCTTTTTTATCAAATTTCCCCGCGAGTACTCTCCACGCATGCCGAAAATAGCGCACTTGAGGGAAACCAAGATATAAGGTGAAAAATAAACCAACACCGAGCAAAATAAATGGGAAATAGGCTGCAGAACCTAAGAACCCATCAATCCAAAGCAAAAAATTGTTGAGCACTTCCAAGGAAGACCCCCTTTGTTGTTATTATTTTGTGATACAACTCTAGTTTTAACGCAATTTGGGTGAGACTGCCAACATTGCTGTTAATACATCTTCCCCTAAACGCTGACAGCGAGCCACTGACCAGCCGAAATCTTCATCAGGCAAGTCTGCATTGTCTTTAAAGGGCATTTCCAGTGTATAAGATAAGCACTTAAAACGTTCACCCACTGCTGAATTTGCCACTGTCATATTCGCTTTGCCAGGAGCATCTAACTCATAGCCATACTGAGTCTGAAACTCTGGTGTTGCCGCTAAAAATGCTGCTTTAAAGGTTTCTTCCAGCTCTTTATGGCGTTCGTCATACGACGGGATACCTTCACAGCCTGCAACGAAATTATAGGGTAGGTCTTCGTCACCATGAACGTCCAGAAACATATCAACGCCGGTTTCCTGCATACGTTTAAGCACGTAAAAAACTTCCGGACTTTTTTCCAGGCTAGGCTCTGCCCATTCACGGTTTAGATTGGTACCAACGGCGTTAGTCCGTAGATGTCCGCGAACACTTCCATCAGGGTTCATATTAGGTACAACATAAAACACGTTTTCATCTAATAATTTTCGGGCAACGCCATCTTCATCATCAAGTAAACGTGTAATAAAACCTTCCATAAACCACTCAGCCATCGACTCACCCGGGTGCTGTCGTGCTGTCACCCAAATGGTGTTCTTATGCTCAGCAGGCTCACCAATAACTAATAAGTTTAATTCACGACCATCCAGGGTTTCGCCCAGTAGCTCATGGTAACAGTCAATTGATTGTTGAGCTGACTGAATCAGATCCTGATGGCGCTCATAGGAATAAGGTATGAAATACGCATAGAAAACGCTTTCTTGCTCTGGTGTGTGGCGGATAGTCAGTTCTTTACCATTGTATTCGGTCGGAACCCGAAACCAGGTTTCACGATCGTAAGAAGCCAGTGCCTGGTAACCTTTCCAACCATCGGGATATGCCGAACCCGATGCATTTTCAATAGTCATCACATGTTCTTCGCCAGCTTCGGCAAACAGCTTAAAATGAAACCACTGATAAAAATCGGATTGATGATCTTTTTTAATTGCTAAACGGATATCATCAGCATTGTTTGCGCTGATAACTTGAATATTGCCACTGTCAAAGTTTGCAGTGATATGCATACTTCACCTTTTAAATTGTCTCTAAGAAAAACGCTAGAAAAAAAGCGCCAAACAGGCGCTTTTCTCACTTACTTCGGTAAATTAGGAACTTTAAGTCCAGCCATAGCTTCTGCTACGCGAATGACCTGGCAACTGTAACCAAATTCGTTATCGTACCAAACGTATAGAACAGCTCTGTCATCTTCTACGATAGTAGCTTGAGAATCAACGACACCAGCATGACGTGAACCGACTAAATCTGAGGATACGATTTCGGTTGAAGCCGTATAGTCAATTTGATTGACCAACTCTGAGTGCAATGCCGTCTGACGAAGGTAATCATTTAACTCGTCACGGGTCGTCAGCTTTTCAAGGTTCAAATTCATGATTGCCATTGAAACATTAGGCGTCGGCACGCGAATGGCGTTACCTGTTAATTTCCCTTCCATTTCCGGTAGCGCTTTAGCAACAGCTTTAGCCGCACCAGTAGAGGTAATGACCATATTTAAAGGCGCAGAACGACCACGACGGTCCGCTTTATGATAGTTATCAATTAGGTTTTGATCGTTGGTATAAGAATGTACGGTTTCGACATGACCGTTACGAATACCATACTGATCGTTCAAAGCTTTTAATACCGGCGTAATAGCATTTGTAGTACAACTTGCAGCTGACACAATGTTGTCACTGTCTTCAATCATGTTGTCGTTAACGCCGAAAACAATGTTTTTGATGTTGCCTTTCGACGGTGCCGTTAACAGGACTTTATTCACGCCTTTTGATTTTAGATGCAGACCTAAGCCTGCTTCATCTTTCCAAATGCCTGTATTGTCTATCACAATGGCATTATCAATCCCGTACTGAGTATAATCCACTTGATCCGGGCCGTCAGAGTAAATGACTTTAATATTTGTACCGTTAGCTTTTATACTCTGGTTTTCGTGATCGACGGTGATAGAGCCATTAAATAAGCCATGGATAGAGTCACGACGCAGTAAACTTGCCCGTTTTTCTAAGTCACCTTCACGACCACCTCGCACAACAATCGCACGTAAACGCATTTTATTATTAGCGCCATTTCGCTCAATTAGCTGACGGGCTAACAAACGACCAATACGGCCAAAACCATATAAAACCACATCACGCGGCTGGATGTTGTCTTCGCAATCGATAATGTCAGCCAACTCACGTTTAACGTAATCGGTCACTGATAAATTATCGGCTTTGTTGCCAAACAAGTAACCATAAGCTAATTTGCCCAAATCCACCCGGGCCGGTGAGAGCTTCAGCTCTGCCATAGCTTGCAAGAAAGGAAAGCTTTCGCGTAGGCGAACCTTTTGCCCTTCGTGGCGAAGAATAAGACGGTGTGCCTTAATAATATTGATAGTCGATACATTCAATAATGAACGTCCGTAAACCAAAATTTCAACACCGAAGTTCCGGTACAACTTCCCAAGCAAAGGTTGCATTTGCTCGGCGAATTCCTGGCGTTCCTGCCAACTTGATAAGGTTGGATCTTGCTGGTTAGAGTTCATAGTGAGCCCTGTCCTCTATGCTAATGTCAGTGAGCTAATAAAGTGCTACGCTTTAAAAACCGCGATATTGTACTGAAAAGCTTGGCATGAAGCCAATTTTAAGAAACAATTGAATTTCACTAAAAAAATGTTGAAGCCTATGTTCAAGAGAATTGTTTTTACAAGTGCCGTTGTTGCCTTAACAGGTTGTGTTGAGGGAAAGCCGACGGTGCGGGAAATCTGTGAGTCTTCACCAGCTCTGTGCAACGACTTAAATGACGACAACTGGTGTAATTCAGAGCGTAGGCAACTTATTTTTAGTCGTTATGAGCGGAAGCAAAACGATACAAATGAAAAGCAATACTTCCTCATGCGGGATTTACAAGAATACTCGCAATGTATTGAACTGGCCTCAACTATTGAACATAAAAAGCTAAAACGAAAGCAGTCGAACCGCATTGAAGCTTTTATTAACTCACAAAAAAACATTAAGCAACTGGCTGATCAAACTGCTGACTCTGAGCATCCGCTCTGGCTCTACTGGCATTGGTCAAACCGGGGTGATCAAGACGCTTTACAGAAACTACTGGCTTTAGAAGGAACCGCTAAGCTTGAAAAACCTGAACTCAAACTCGCATTAGCGACTTACTATACCAAGCATGACTCGCAGAAAACGTTTGCGCTTCTTTATAGTGCCTTAAGACTTTACGGCCCGGGCGATCGTATTAATCCTGAAATACCATCAACTTTAGTTTCTATGTACTTAAAGGAAGGCAACGGTGCTGAAGCTTACGTCTGGTCACAGGTTGCCTGGCAACTTGGTCAGGACAACCTGGAAAAAAACAGTATGAAGAATATTGTCAACGCCAGCAAAGAGCAGTATGAAGAATGGGACGATCGCGCAGAGTCTATTGTCGATAAAATAAAAAGCGGCAATTTCCGCGGTTATTACTCGTCTTCTTCGTGACGCATAGAAAGCGAGTTAACACAGTAACGCTGCCCGGTTTCTGTGGGGCCATCGTCGAATACGTGCCCCAGATGCCCGCCACAACGGCTGCAAAGTATTTCCGTTCGCATCATGCCATGACTTTGGTCCTCAATATACTCAACAGCTCCTTGTATCGCTTTATCAAAACTTGGCCAGCCGCAATGAGCGTCAAATTGATGATCTGCCTCAAAGAGTTTTTGTCCACAACCCGCACAACGATAAACCCCTTCTTTGTCGCAACTCAAGTATTTACCAGAAAAAGGACGTTCCGTGCCCTTTTCTCTTAACACGTAATAGGCCTCATCCCCCAATTGCTCACGCCATTCCTGCTCAGTTTTACTACCCCATTCACCTTCGCTCATACTCAGTTAACTCCTTTATCTTTCAATTAAATTTCGTACTACTGTAACAGTGGTTGTGCTAAACTTAATCCCAAATTCATGGGTAATTTTTACTGAGGTTTTGCATGCTTCGTCGTACTAAAATTGTGACTACTCTCGGACCAGCTACAGACTCTGAAGAAACTCTCAGAGAATTGATAAAAGCAGGTGCCAATGTTGTTCGTCTAAATTTCTCTCATGGCAGTGGCGACGACCACAAGCAACGCGCTTCTATGGTCAGAAAAATTTCACGTGAATTAGAAGCTCACGTGGCTATTTTAGGTGACTTACAAGGGCCTAAAATCCGTGTCGCGCGCTTCCAACAGGATAAAATTACGCTATCAGTCGGTGATAAGTTCATTTTAGACGCTGAGCTGGGAAAAGACAGCGGTGACCAAAACCGAGTTGGTCTGGACTATAAAGATTTACCGAATGACGTTAATTCAGGTGATATCTTATTGCTGGATGATGGCCGCATTCAGTTAAAAGTTGAAGAAATTGACGGCAGTCAGGTGAAAACAGAAGTCACTGTCGGTGGCTTGCTTTCTAATAATAAAGGTATTAACCGTCAGGGTGGCGGCTTATCCGCTGCGGCATTAACTGAAAAAGATCTCGCCGACATAAAACTGGCGGCTGAAATTGGCGTCGATTATCTGGCCGTTTCTTTCCCCCGCTCTGGCGACGACATTAACCAGGCTCGTCACCTATTGAGGGATGCCGGAGGCCAAGGCGTATTATGTGCGAAAATAGAGCGAGCAGAGGCGGTTGCCAGCGAGCACGCTCTGGATGACATAATAAGAGCATCTGATGCTGTCATGGTAGCCCGTGGCGATTTAGGTGTTGAAATTGGCGATGCACAGCTCGTCGGTAAGCAAAAACAAATCATCTCTCGAGCACGTCAATTAAACCGCGTTGTTATTACTGCCACTCAGATGATGGAATCAATGATTGAAAACCCCATGCCAACCCGTGCAGAGGTCATGGACGTAGCGAACGCGGTACTGGACGGAACCGATGCGGTGATGCTCTCTGCAGAAACCGCGGCTGGCAAGCATCCTGTAGCCACCGTAAAAGCCATGGCTGATATTTGCCTGGGTGCGGAAACTCACCCATCGGCTCAGTTGCGTCACCAGGATCTTGAAGAGATGTTTTCCAGCATTACAGAAGCGACAGCAATGTCAGCAATGTACGCTGCCACGCACCTTAATGGCGTTACGGCCATTATTGCCTTAACAGAGTCTGGTTTTACCGCCAAGTTGATGTCGCGAATCACCTCGCATTTACCGATATTTTCATTGTCTCGTCATTCACACAGCCGTGATAAGTCGGCTCTTTATCGTGGTGTTTACCCCATTAACTTTGACTCAACCAGTGTTGATAACCCAATAACTGAAGCTATCGAAGTTGTTAAAAAGAGTGGGCATATTAAAGCCGGCGATTTAGTGATATTGACCCATGGAGATGTGATGGAAACTGTGGGCTCGAGCAATACCTGTAAGATTATCGAAGTACGTTAATCGCTAAAGTCATTAATAAGTGAGTCCAAAAGGTCGATGTATTCATCGGCCTTTTTTATGACCTTTTTACGCTGTTCTGGATTAAGGCTTTGGTACATGTCCCATAGAAACTCTTTCCTCAACTCACTACTTTGTTCTGAATTCTGCTGAAAATCTTCATTTCTGAGTTGTCGTGGGTCAAGAATTAAAGAAGATAACCGTTTTTCATCAATAGGCCGACTCATTAACGCTTTCTCAAATTCCGTCAGCCAGCTCGCTCTGTAACTTAACCACTGCTCGCGTAATTCAGGCGACTCACTCACCCAGCTCCGCAGTAACTTATCCTGCTCTGTTGTTAAATCGCCCAGAATATCTTCTAAATCCTCTTCAACTTCAGTAATGCGGTCAAGTCGGCGCAATATATCGCTTTCTTTTTTATCTTCCTCTAAACGCTGGTAACGCTCTTCCTGAGCTTCTTCTAAGCGTCTAATAAGCTGTTCGCGCTGCGTTAGAGTCAGTGTGGTGAGTAAGTCTGCTTCAGCTTCAACTTGTGTTAAAACATTGCCCCAAAAGTCCCACAGCCGACTTTCAAAATCCGAAATATCCTGTTGTGTTAAAGACTTTTGTTCGACCTTATCGCGCAAGCTCTTCAACTCTTTTCTATACAAAGGAAGCTGGGTTTGAGCATGCCATTGATGCATTTCATCAACTTTTTTTGACAGCAACTCTTCTTGCTTATCATTCAGATCGACATAGTCCTTTACCTTCCATTCCACCAGAGTATCAGCAAATTTATAACCTATATTTGCTGTGCAGCCTGCAATAAAAGTAAGAACGATGAGTACACCTAACAGTCGATACATGATCAGCTCAGAATAAGTTGTTTAATACGGTATTTATAACTACGGCTCACTTTCAATTTTTGACCATTTTTTAATTGTAAATGATATTCACCGTTTTGCTGATTACAGAGCTTTTCAACTTGTTTTACATTAACGATGGCGGAACGGTGTACCCGCTGAAAGAGTTTAGGATTAAGATCTTGCTCAAGTTCCTTCATTGTTCTGCGCAAAATATGAGTCTCATCCCCGGCATGAATGCACATATAATCTCCAGCGGCATCAACCCATTTAATATCATTAACGGCCACACGAGTTATCTCGCCACTGTCCTTAATTGCTATGTAGTCAGGGTACTCATTTGCCGCTATATTCTCTCCAGCTGCCAGTTTCTCAAGTAAGGTATTAGCGTCCTGACCTGTTACGTCAGCGACAAGACTTATGAGCTTATCCTGTTGTTCATCCTTAACTTGTTGATGCTCACTGATAACACGTTTAACACAATCAGCTAAGCGGGCATCATCAACTGGCTTTAACAAGTAATCGAGAGCCCTTACCTCAAATGCCTTTATTGCGTAGGCGTCATACGCGGTAACAAAAACCACTATCGGCAACTTTTTCCCCTGTTCTTGAACTGCTTTTAATACCTCGAAACCATTCAACCCCGGCATTTGTATATCAAGAAAAATCAAATCAGGCTTTTGCTCTATAATGACTTCGACGGCTTCTCGACTACTTTTGCATTCAGGCATCAACTGCAGGTACTCAAATTCCTTCAAGCGGATAGTCAAACCTTTTCTGGCAAGTGACTCATCGTCAACAACCAAGGTTTTCAATCGATTCATTGTTGGTTCTCCAGCATTTCCATCGGAAGAGTAATTCGCACACAGAGGCCACTTTCCTCGCCCTTTAACATCTCAAACCGATAATGTTTACCGTATAAAGATTTAAGTCTTTGTCGAGTATTGTTCAGGCCAACACCGTCCTTGCGGAAGAGCTTTTCAGGATCCGTTTGTATTTTCGGGCCATTGTCACAAACTTCCAGTAGCAGATTACCCTCTTCTGACCAGGAACGGACTCTTATTTTACCAACACCTTCAACATTTGCGATGGCGTACTTTATCGAGTTCTCAATTAAAGGCTGACAAATCAGGCTAGGCACTAAGGCATTTTTGGTTTCATCGGACAGCCGAATATCAATTTCGAGCTGCTCGTCAAAACGTACTTTCTCTATATCCAGGTACAAAAGCAACGCATCCACTTCTTTCTCAAGAGTCACTTTTTTTATCGGCTCGTTATCCAGTGAAAAACGTAAAAAATGACTGAGCTTATTCACCATTAAGTTAGCTTTTTCATTATCTTTCAACAAAATAAGAGTCGATATTGCGTTTAGTGTATTAAATAAAAAATGCGGATTAAGTTGGTATCTCAGCATTTTTAACTGAGCCTGGTGCGCCATAGATGAAGCCAACAAAGCCTTTTGCTTTTCTTCTTGCAGCATCTGGTAGTACTTGATGCCAAAATATAATCCACTCCAACTGAGAATAATATAAAACTTAGCCAGGCTGTTCTTTAAATAGAAAAACGGACTGTCCGGACGAAATCCAAACTTGTATATTTCCCAGTAGGTTGCGTTATCAACGATAGCCCATGCGACAGCCGTCACATAGGAGGCCACAATGGCAATTAACATCATCAGTGGCGGTGGTAATTCCCATATTCTGCGGTACAAATACCTGAGTGGAATCGTAATAAGAAAGCCAGCATAAGCGCCCAGTATAATAATAAGCGTGTAGATATCGCGCATTTCATGCATCAATGAACCAATGTAGTTCACCAACGCATACCCTATCCAACCACCGGCCTGGAGCAACCAGAAAAATCGATTGCGGTTATCCATCAGCAATTGCCATTGCGTTTTAATTGGCTTTTTTATCATTATTTTGGGGACTCAAGCCGAGATAATTCATCAATATCGACCAAACTGCCTGAAAATAGCGAGTTTACCTGCTCTTTTTGATTCCCCATGAACTGGACTCCCAGCTCAATCTGATCATCAACTTGCTTTATTTGTCGAACCATTGCATTGAGCGTTAAGTCACCATTATTCTTCTGTTCTATTTTAAGCGCAATTTTACTGCCATTTTCCCAAAGCTCCGCTAGTTTCTCTTCGGGCTTTTCATGTTTCAGGCGACAGCCACTTTCAGATACGTCCAAAACATGGCCTTTAAACGTTTTTTCTTCACCTTTTACCGATTGCCCCGAAACTGAGGCGGGCAGAAAGGCGTCGAAGCGACGGCCTTTTCTGATAACTCGATGTTCTACCTGGCTCGGCCACAAGATAAAAAGCATTTTTGTCGGATGCGAGATCACGTAACTGACTTCACTACGAAACGCGCAAATCTCGCCGCTTTCATTTTCCAATACAAAACGAACAATAACCGGAGTTTTCTCTTGAAGAAGCTCTCGTACATCCTTGTATTTACGCGCATCAGGCATATTAACAATGACCCAACGGTCTTTCACTGCGCCAATAAACTCAGAATAAAACCGAGCAGGAACATTTGAACTAGCCAGTTGAACTTCTATTTTTTGACCGGTAACGAGCTCTGAAATTTTGCTTGCCATAAGGGGCTCTTTGATATGAAACAATATGTTACTATGATCGCTAGTTGTCAGGCTGTGTCAAGCAAAGGAGAGCTCCTTGATCGCTTACGATATAACACCCATCGATTTACATGGGCATTTATTTAATGTCTCTCTTACCATTGAACGAACAATGGATGAACAAGAGCTATGGTTACCAAACTGGATCCCCGGTAGTTATTTAATACGTGACTTCAGCAAACACATTATTGGGTTACACGCTGAAAGCAACGGCCGTCCATTAAAGGTTCGCCTTATCGCTAAAAATCGTTGGCAACTTGAGTCGTCCCAACACCCTGTTACCGTCCACTATCAAGTCTATGCCTGGGACTTATCCGTTCGCTCCGCCTACCTTGACCAGTTTCAAGGATTCTTTAATAACACCAGTTTGTGTCTGGCTGTCGAAGGTCAGACCGATCTCCCCTGTGAGCTTCATTTGCATGCACCGCCGCAGGCTCCGGAGTGGCAAGTAGCAACCGGCATGCCGAGAAAAAATGGGCAGTCACACTCTTGGGGCACTTTCCAGGCGGACAGTTATGATGCACTGATTGATTACCCTTTCTTAATTGGCAACTTAACCATTGAAGAGTTTATTGCTCATGGCATTAAACACTCGCTTGTCCTAAGTGGCCGACATTTTGCTGATACATCACGCATAACCGCCGACCTCGCCCGAATTTGCGAAACTCAGTTAACCATGTTCGATGAAGCTCCCTTTCAGTCTTATACCTTTTTAACGATGGTTGTTGGCGATGGTTTTGGCGGACTGGAGCACAGAAACTCGACAGCCCTGTTATGTAGCCGTAAAGATTTAATCAGTGCTCATCAGCACGAGATGAATGACAACTATCAAAACTTTCTCAGCCTCTGCTGTCATGAGTACTTTCACAGCTGGAATATAAAGACACTAAAGCCCCGCGCGTTTCTTCCTTATCAACTCGAGCAAGAATCTTATACTGAGCAACTTTGGTTCTATGAGGGAATGACGTCGTACTTTGATGATTACCTTCTGCACGCCAGTGGTATCATCAACGACAAACGCTATTTAAAAATTCTTGGTGATACCATTGCACGCGTTGAACGCAGTGCCGGTCAGCTTCAACAGAGTGTGACAGAATCCAGTTTTCTGGCATGGACCAAATTTTATCAGCAAAACGAAAACGCTCCCAACAGTATTGTCAGTTATTATGCTAAGGGGGCATTAATTGCGCTGAGTCTTGACTTGATGTTACGCCTGCAGTCCGGGCATAAGTTGACCCTGGCAAGAGTTATGAAAGAACTGTGGCATGAGTTTGGTAAAACAGCAATTGGTACAGCCGATGATACCGTTCTTAGCTGGCTAAACCACTACCCGGGCATTGATGTTTCAGATTTCTTAAAAGATGCTTTATACAACAAAGAGTCATTGCCTATCACGGAGTTATTACAAAACTTCGGCATATTGGTTGAAAAGCAAATACCCGGCGACGACAACAGTACAGGTGGTAAGGCCTCTGAGCAGCCCGCAAAAGTCAACTTTGGAGCAAAGTATAAAGCCTCATCGCAAGGACTCGAGCTGACTAACGTTTACCATGATGAAAGTGCTTATCATGCCGGTTTATCAGCGGGTGACCGAATTATTGCCATCGATCATTTGCAGGTAACGGATAAATCCGTTAAGCGGGTTTTGGATCGCTACATTCCGGGAGACACCGTGACAGCTCACGCGTTTCGCCGTGACGAATTGATGACACTGGAGCTTACCTGGCTGGAACCTGTTAAAAGCAATTGCCTGTTAAGCGTGGCACAGCCAGACAAACTAAAAGGTTGGCTAACGCCTTCCGGTTAGTCCTGATAAAGCTGGGGAAGTAACGCTGGATCAAGCCGTTCATTTCCCCAGTTAACACGCCAGTCAAGATGAGGACCAGTTGCGCGGCCTGTTGCACCTATGGCGCCTATTGAATCGCCCTGCTCGACCTTATCGCCCACCTCGACATGCAATTCACTTAAGTGCAAATAGGTTGTCGTTACTTTATAACCATGTTCAATAATGATTGTGCCTCCTGAGTAAAACAAGTCAGGTTCGGCCAAAACTACGTTACCCGGCCAGGGCGCTTTAACCGGAGTGCCTGTTGGCCCGGCGATATCCTCACCATAGTGAGGGTTACGCGGTTCACCATTAAAAATTCGTTGACTACCATAGACCCCACTAATACGACCTTCCGCAGGCTTAGCAACCGATGTTAAGAAGTCAGTTCGTGTGGTTTCTTTCTGTCTGGCTAACCAAACCTTCTCAGCCTCTGCTCTGGCTCTTTTTACTTGTTCAGGATCCGGAGTTACTGTTTTTTGTGGTACACCATCAACGCGATCGATTTTATATTCACGGGGCTCTAAGGTGAGTTCCTTCGTTACTTTCTCTTCACCTTTAGTAATGACTAAGGTGTTTTCTAAAGGGGCTTTTCGCGCAAACCCAAACACAATGTAACCTTGTTCAGTCACTTGCAGAGATTCGCCATTTAACGTTGCGCTAACACCGGGTTCAGATTTTGCCAGAATCAACGCCCCTTGTGTTAAAGAACCTCTTATCTCCAGGGGTAATGGCTCATCGGCATTAGCAACACCGGCAAAGCAGAATAATAGAATAATAATACCGACGATATTACGCATAGGCTATAGCTCCTTTACCAACACCTTCAAAGGCACGAACTTCAACTTTCTTAGCCGGATATTCTCGTTTGATCTCTGTCGCCAGAAAATCAGCAATACACTCGACGGTAGAGTCTGTATCGATGACAAAGTTCTCGGCGTTGGGAACAATGAGTTCAAATAGCCCCTGATCGGCAACATAGCTGTAATACGTATGACTGCCATCAGATGTTGCTGAATGAGCGGCTTCTGATAACTTGAGGCGGCTGTGTGAACAAACATCTTCAGTGGTGCCTAAGTAAATATCCTGCCATTTATCTGACCATTTCTTTTCCAGTACTGGCTGGCGGATATCATCAAGCCGAATTTGAATTTTTGAACGATGCCCATGAGCTATGCGCTGGCAGTTACCATCGTGTTTCTTAAGCCCGTGAGTATAGTGATAATAAAACCCATCGATACTTTCTGGCCGCAACAATAAACGCAGACCTTCAACATTCCCCGGGAGTTCGCGTTTGATAACCGCTTTCAGGTATTCAGTAACGGTTTGTATAGACACAACGTCCGCATCAATAAAAGCAAAGGCATCGGCAGGGCAAAACAAATGAATAGAACGCTCATCAGGACGCAAGAAATCAACCCAGTTGGCACTGTCATCAGAGTTATGCGTCACTTGTGTATACGGGTGCTCCGCCGGCACAACTAGCTTATGATCAACCGAATTATCGATAATGGCCTTAACTTGCTTTTTTACCCGGCCAAAGTCCAGCACCATAGATTGCTCATTTAACGCACCGTCCAGCACGATATCAACAATCCAGCTCTCACCAACTATCCCCCTCTCAGGGCAAAGGTAAGAGCAATCAATAACGGTTAAATCATTCACAAATAACTGCATAGTGAGCTTTTCTCGTCTCTTCTTTAGTAACTGCCACCAGTATAACCTGAAACGCCTTATCCGATAAGCTCAATCAGGTTTGCCCACTCCCACAATAATTTCAACGAAAGCAAAATTAATGCGGCGCCCATAGTACGGTCTACCCAGTGACTGTAGTGCCAGAGTGTTTTAAATATCCGCGGTTGAGTCAGTAACCAAGTCAAAAATAGAAACCAAAGACCTGTCGCGACTATAAGGTAGATACCATAACCAAATTGAATAGCAAAAGGCGTCTGCGGCGCAATAATGGTCGTAAACAACGTCAAAAAGAAAATCGTTGCTTTCACGTTCAGACCATTGGTAATAAAACCTACGATAAAAGCTTTGCGCTTGCGTGGTTGAGTGGCGGCTAGCTCACTGTCCGACATATCTTTTCTAGGCTTTGCTTTTATAGCCTGGACACCAATAAATCCTAAATATATTGCGCCAGCACAAAGGAGGGTCTGATACAGCCAGTCGGTTTGATGAATAATGAGCGCAACACCAATGAGCGAGTAAGTCACATGCACAATAATTCCGGCAGCTATGCCCAGGCTCACCCAATAACCGGCCTTACGTCCGAAGCTGAGGCTATAACGTGAAACAACAGCAAAATCAGGCCCCGGGCTTGCGACCGCAAACAGATGAATTAAGGCAATGGTTAAGAATTCACTCCAGTAAGACAACACAAACTCCTTATTGCGTATTTAGACTTTAACTGCCAGAATCAAAGTTACTTTTTATTAATTACAGATTACTATTAATCAATATGAAAAACACGAAACTCCCCTCATTAAATGCACTGAGAGTGTTTGATGTTGCTGCCAGAAGCGGATCTTTTAAGCAAGCCTCACAAGAGCTTGGAGTTACTCAGTCCGCCGTTACCCGGCAAATACAGACATTGGAAGAGCAGCTCGAAGTTCGCTTGTTCCAACGAGACAACAGAGTTCATTCACTCACTCCCGTGGGCCTTGAGCTTGCTCCTCAAATTGAACAAATATTTGAACAGCTGGAGCGGACGATAGAACGCACCAGAAATCTTAGTGACAATACAACAACGCAGCTAACTGTCGCAATCAGTTCCGAGCGCTTACGTTTTTGGCTGGCATCAAAACTTTCGGACTTTCATTCGTTGTATCCTCATATTCAACTCAGTTTTAGTCGCTGTAACGAGTACTTCATTAATGAAAGCGCTGCTGAAATGGCTTCAGCAATACAGCACCAAAGCTGGGATATAGCGATTGGTTATGGAAAAATAACGGACAAACACATTCAGTCAATTGCTTTAAAGAAAACCCAACTGACTCCGGTTTCTGCTATTCAGACGAATGAAAGCCCATTCCATTTACCCTGGTTAATCAATCCTGATAACCCGGACCATCAAGCTATGTTAAAAACTTATAGCCAGGAATTGGCTTCTACACGCATTATCCACTGTAACGACGTGCAAATGTCCCTGGATTTGTCGTCAGCAGAACAGGCAATTGCGCTCATCGACAACAGCCTTATGACTCCCGGCTTGTCTAACTTAAAAGTTTATAATGACTTTACTCAGCCCTGTAAGTACCCATTAAGCGTTTACTATCGTAAGCGACAACGACAGCCCGTCGCCCTTGTTGCATTTATAAAGTGGTTGCAATTAATCATTGGATAAATAAAAAGTTCAGGTCTTAAGTGAAGGCCTGAATAGACCACCATTTACATACATTCATGTTTGTATGTAAAATATCGCTCTTTTTTATTATTGGAGAGTGATATGTGGCGTATAACATCACTGGTTGTACTGATAATTTTAAGCTTTTCGCCTCTAGCCGATGAAATCCATTTTACCGGAGCTTACTCAACTGACCAGCTAAGGGGCATCAGAGCGGGTTACAGAGTAACAGACCTCCCGGTCGAGTTACCCACCTGGATAGGTTCACCAAAGCTTCATGTCGAAGCGGCTTTAAATCACTGGCAAGACTCGGACAATACTGCCGACAACATAACCGCTTTAACTATCAGCCCTATTCTCTCCTGGCAAATAACAGGAACCCAACGACCGTTATTCGTTGAGGCCGGCATAGGCGGCAGTTACTTCGACAAAACGAAAATAAGTAACCGCCGCTTATCAACCCAATTTCAGTTTGAGGACAGAGTTTCGCTGTCGTGGCAGTACAGCCACAACTCTAAAGCTCGTATCGCCTTAGGTTATACCCACTACTCAAACGCTGATATCAAACGCCCTAACGACGGCCTCGACTTCTTTTGGTTAAGTTGGGCATTACCATTTTAACCTGCTTCAATGAATTAGCGTTATTTCGCTTAAGTTGCTACATTTAGGCTTAAGTTCTACTCAACTGGAGGTCAAATGAAAAAGCAACTTCTTAAATTATCGGCTGTTGCAGGCACTGGATTGTTTATTTCAGCTTGTGGCAGTCCTGAATCAAGTATGACGCAGTGCACAATGGAACCTAAAGAAAACTGGTTAGATCAGGAGCAATTTCAGAGCTCGTTGAAAGAACAAGGTTATGAAATAAACGAATTTAAAGTAACCGACGGAAACTGTTATGAAATTTATGGATTTAACCAGAACGAACAAAAAGTTGAAATTTACTTTAACCCTGTAGATGGCAGTATCGTTAAGCAAGAAACCGAATAAGCAAAGGAAAGGCAGTGCCAATGATCATTTGGGATAAGTTTATAAGAACCTTTCATTGGTTATTGGTACTGTGCTTTTGTCTCAACTACTTTTTCCTCGAACACGGCAACAACGTCCATCAAATCGTAGGTTACACAGCAGCAGTTCTGGTTTTAGTCCGTATTGTCTGGGGGTTCATCGGCCCCTCTAATGCGCGCTTTAAGAATTTTATACCGTCATTTTCGGGTATAAAGAGTCATTTTCATGAACTAAAAAAAAGAGAAGTGAAACAGGAGCAGGGCCATAATCCACTCGGGGGCCTGATGGTGTTTTCTATATTGGCTCTTTTTCTAATTCAGGCTGTTACAGGCTTTCTTCGTGAAGAAGTCGATGCGCTCTATGGAGACAGCTTTTTAACCTCACTGCATAGCCTATCCGCCAACATCATTTTCGCGCTTGCAGTTATTCACATTATTGCCGTATTTATTACCGCTTATTTCGGTAAAATAGAGCTTATTCGCCCTATGCTAACGGGCAAACGTCGGGTAAAACGCAATGAGTGAGGAAAAAGCATCCAGAGAACGCGTGTATCAGGTTTCCAGCAACCGTGAACGTGCATCACATAAGCTGCGTTATGTTGAAGCCTCAGCTCCCATAGAAAGAGATTGTCGTTTGTGTGTCGGTTCACTAACAGCATCGGATAACACTGAAAGTAAATTTTCCATCGCTAAAGCGACCTATGATGACATCGCCAGAATCGCGTTTCTGGAGAAACAGCTTTACTCAAACAAGGCCTACCCTGCTCTCTTTTTCTATCAGGCATTACAACAGTGGTCCGACACATTTCTATCGCTAAAGGTGGACGCCAAAGTAGCTGGCTACAGCCTTATGGTTCCTCTACCTGACAATGCTTTAGCACTTATGTCTCTGCTTTTAGGAAAAGGCTTTCAAGGGCAAGGTCTGGGTAAAGAATTGCTGCAACAGTCTATTTTGCTAGCCCAGTCACTTCGTTATGAGCGCCTTGAGCTGAGTGTTTCACCGGAAAATAAGTTCGCTGTTAGCTTATATGAAGGGGTTGGCTTTCAAACTACTGACTCTATGAAAGACTATTTAGGACCTGGTGAAGACCGCCTTCTAATGAGCTTACCTTTAGCAAAGGCATAACATGACCTCTCTCGATTTATTTAGCAATTTGGATTCTGAACCGCTGAGCTCAGATATTAGTCAGCACGCAACGCTATTTCACCAGTTTTTAGCTGAAGATGATGATGCTCTGTTAAGCGATATTCGCGGTGTGCTAAGGCACTCTCCCCTACGACACATACAAACGCCTGCCGGACATAAAATGTCGGTCAAAAGCAGTAATTGTGGCGAATATGGCTGGCTGAGTGATAGTCAGGGTTATCGATACCAAAAAACTGATCCGATGACAGAGGCGCCCTGGCCCGAAATGCCTTCTCTCGTTAGAAACAAAGCTATAGAAGCCGCAGTACTTGCGGGGTTTGATGACTTTCGCCCTGACTCCTGCCTTATTAATGTCTATTTGCCCGGAGCGAAAATGGGACTGCATCAGGATAAAGACGAGACTGACTTTACTAAACCCATCGTTTCATTCTCTTTTGGTCTTTCGGTTAACTTTTTATGGGGTGGCTTTAAGCGCTCCCAAAAATACCAAAAGTTTCAACTTCAACATGCAGATGCTCTAGTTTGGGGTGGGAATGACAGGCTTAGGTACCACGGGGTGCAACAGCTTAAAGACGATGTTCATCCCATTACTGGACGCTGCAGAATTAACCTGACTATCCGCCAGGCTGGTTGATTAGAAGCGCTTTAAATTACTCATGTAATAGTGAATATCATAACTCTTCGCTTTGTCTATAAGTTCATTGCGCTTTTCAAAGCACAGGCCTTCTGTCGCAACATTAAACTCTTCAAATAGCTGAAAACTTTGCGATAGCAGCGCTCTGTCTCTTTCGTTAAAAACACCCTGGTGTCTGCTGGCCCAATAATGCGCATGATGAAAGAGTTGTTCTGAAACTCTCGCAAACACAATAGGGTTCAATATTCGATAATGCCGATACTGTTGAAAACGTTGATAGTTCGTCCTGCCCTGCTCCGTTGACAGATCCAAAGACTCATCAACCAACATATGTTTGTAGAGATAACTGTTATTAAATGCTGCAAGCCGTTGCCAATATTCACGCTCTTCTTCGTCTTCGCTGTCGTCAATACGGGCGCTTAAATCCGATATGTCGTAGAACCGAAAACTAGCCAGCAAATGACTGCGCATGAAGCGGACAAAAGATTCAGGTTGTTGCACAGCAAAATTTTCGAACACTTCAAATACTTCAAGTGTTACATAACTAAACCTGGGCTTAAGGGATTCATACCGACGTGCCAACTGACGAAATCTCCGAGTTTTTCTGAGCCCCTGAAGGTCTTCATCTTTTAATAAACTGTCCATGCCGGCATAACGAAAATTCAAAGCTAACTCGATGCAGTCCAGAGCGTATTCCTGTTCACCGGCTAACCAGTAGATGCAGGCGGCATTATGCAAAATAGACGGATTTAACCAACTGTAATGCGCCATACTTAAATAAAACTCAATGCCCGCGTCCAAAAAGGCTGTATCCGCTTTTTGTTTATAAGCATCACAGCTAAGCGCCAGGTAATACTGAATCAGATTGTAGAATTCAGGGGTTTCTCTATAGGCTTCCCACTTGGCTTCAAAGTCGGTATTAAACCACTCTTCAATCCGAGCTAACGATTTTATCGGAGACAGTTGCTCAATGGTGGGAAGCGCCGGATGCTTACCAGAGTTGCTATCAGTAGAAGCATTTGTAATAGACACCTTGCTTCTGGCTTTCTGAGCTTGTGTAACAGAGCGAAAGGGTTTATCGCCGATGACAACGTATTGTTTATCGACCAGCCCGTAAGGCTTAACTTTTGTGGTGGCTACATCCAATCCGCAAAGACAGGCGCAACGGTCTGTCATATGGTTGTACGAATAGATAAAACAACCATTAAAGAAATAACTATACTGAGCATCATTTTCCAGCGGATTACTACTTCCCAGAAACGCTGGGCTATCCGGTGTCACATTGACTGCGGTATTGGTTATCGTGCTCACGGTCAGCTCCTGTCACAAGTTATTCAAAGCAATTACTGGTGAATTATTAGACAGCCTTCAGACTATCTTTGTCACTCACCCCAGAAAAGAGCCTTTACAGAACTTTAACCTTTGCCAGTAATTTCTGACTAGAAGCCAGGGCAGCTAATGAGTAGGCCTGAAGTCAGCGCATGTTTTATATAAATTTATAGTAATAGTTAACCACAAATAAGTGAGTCAATTATTTTTATAACAATAGAGTATACGCTTTCCCTTGAATTGGCTATTTTTTATACAGCTCTTTCATCTTGAAGCGAGTATAGGTACTCGTTATATTGGTTGGGCTACAATTGAAGTCAGGTGTTTATCAAAGGGAATGATATCTCAATGAAACTATGGCGAATACTGCTTGTAATATTGCTCATTGCTTTCGCTGTAGGACTGTTGAGTTATGCCTATTTGAATCAACAACTTAAGTCTCTCGGTATCATCAGTTGGAATATTGAGTTCGAACGCTTAACAGTCAGCCACATTGTTATTAAGCGGCTGGAAGTAACAATCGACTCGTTACCACAGTCTTCTGCAAAAAAAACCACCACCGCTTTAAAATTAGCGCAGATACTCTCAATCGAAGTGCCCACCCTAATGCCCGAACGCATTGATATTAAATCGCTACACATAAAAGGGACATTGTTACCAGACGAGATTTCCGCAACTCTTAAATTATTCACTCAGGATAAGCTAAGGCTGCAAGTTGAGAGTGATGAACCCATTACCAGCTATCTGGAGGTAATTCGAAGCGATAGCAGTATTGAGCTAAAGGCGCAGTACGACAGCAACGTGTTGCAAGCTGAGTATGACTATCACTCTGGGCAGCTAAAAGCCGACGCCAGTTATTTACTTGCGGCGCAGCAATTTTCCAGGAGGGTAAGCACAGAGAAAATCAACGTTAATGCCCGGTTGCGAGGCAATTTGTCTCCCGATATCGAACTCAAAAGTATTGAGAGCGTGACATCCGCCCTGTCGGGTCAATTGTTGCTGTCGGTTAATGAAGACGCCCAAATAAAGGTTATGGGTCATTCAACCACTGCCTCAGGCCAATTTCAGCTCAACTTGAATCATGGCGTTATTGACTCCTATACGCTGGAACTGGCTGGTGAAACTGGCAATCTAAAGTCCAAAAAGATATCCGAGTTGCCGGTACAATTAGAATCAATAACTTGGCAGTTGAGAAGTAACGACCAGCTTAGGTTGCCATTCCTTAACGTTCAACAGGCAGTGAATAAAGCCCATTGGCCTGTTAGTGTAAAAGCCGTTGCAAAAGGTAAAAAAAACGAGAATCTCAACCTGTCAGCAAAGCTGTCAGTTGAACAAAAACAATGGCAGTTTAGCTCAGTAGAATTAGGCCATTTAAGCCTTCAGGCTAACAACATAGAGTTGCCCGTTACCGAACAGGCTCTAATTATTAATAAGCTGACAGCAAAGCTTTCCGGCTCGTTTTCAAGCAACGCAGCTAAGCTCCAGAGTATTGAACCAACACACATTGAGTTCTCCCATTTAAATAACGACGCCACCGCAGATATCGATTTCTCCAACTTTTATTATCCGTACTCAGAATTCAGTAATATTGCTGTCGAGTTTGGCCTTAATATCCATACCGACGCCCTTAAGTTCGAACAATTCCCTCAAATCAAAGCCACTTTTAACAGTGAGTTTCAATATCAAGATCAGGAGCTTTTCGGTAACGGGGAGCTTTTGCTTGGGGAACACATTCGTCTACAGCATCATAGCGAAATTACGCCCAAACAATTAAAAAGTCAGATTAAGATTCACGACGTTGACTGGAAACAAACTCCGCAACTGGATGCGTTACTCAAGCAATTCGCACCTCAGTTTGTTATCAGTAAGGCAACAGTCAGCGGTCAAACTAACGTCAGTTATTTATGGGCGGATGACCACTGGCAGCTTGATGACGGCCAAGTGGAGATTCGGCAAAGCGACTGGGTTGCGGATACCTTATCCGCAGTCGATAGTCACCTTGAGTTTAAATTCAGTGCCAATAACGAGCAGCTCAATATCAGTCATGCACAACTTCACATTAGTAGCCTGCAACAAGGATTCGCATTTGGCCCGGTTAATGCTGAGTTTGATTTACAACTACCCTTCCAGCATCCCAGGCAGTCAACGCTTGATTTGACCAGTCATACTATTAAGGGTCTTGGCGGCAGTATCAGTATTCCTAATCAACGCTATTCATTGGCCGGCAACTTTGCACTGCCCGTTGTATTTGAAAGAATTTCGCTTGGCGAACTGATGCGTCAGTATCCTAGCAACAAAATTTCGATAGACGGTGATGTCTCCGGAACCATACCTGTCCACTGGGACTCTAAACAGTTCACCGTTGAGCAAGGCTATTTAGGGGCTCTTTCTCCCGGCGGTCATTTGCAGGTAGATTCGTCTGCGTTAGTATCAGCAGCGGGTAATAACCCCAGTTTGAAGACTCTGGCTGGTGTTCTTAGCAACTTTTATTATCAACAGCTGTCCACGGTGGTTGACTACGATCAAAACGGTAAACTGTATTTAGCTGTGCAGTTAAAGGGATCAAATCCTGAGGTCGAAAATGGACGCCCGGTTGAACTTAACGTAAATTTAGAAGAAGACTTACCCGCATTGATGAAAGGACTGACACTGAGCAACAGCTTGAACGAAGCCATTCGTAAGCGAGTACAACAAAAAATCAATTAATCAGGGGATGATATGAAGCGACTTATTCTATTACTAAGCATACCCTTAGCTATTTTAGGGTGCACGCCGACGGTTCAGGTAGCGGCGCCTAAAGAGCCTATTACCATCAACCTGAACGTCAAAATTGAACACCAAATTTATGTCAAAGTTGATAAAGCGCTCGACGATGTCATTTCTGAATCCAGTGGCTTATTTTAACGACAAAGGACTGCAATCATGAAATATATACTGACACTACTTTTAATTACATTTATTGGCTTATCAAGCCCGCTGGCGCAAGCACAACAGTTAGATTTGCAGCAAGCAAAGGCACAATTAAGTGAAGCTAAAGAAAAAGGCCTGGTGGGCGAGAAAACCGACGGCTACCTGGGAGTCGTAGAATCGACAGAAGTTGCCGAACAAATTGTCAAAAAAATTAACGAGGCCCGCCGTACAGAGTACACGCGAATTGCTGACGAAAATGACATTGCCGTAGCCGATGTGGAGTTAGTAGCCGGAAAACGCGCTATTGAAATGACGAAGTCAGGGCTCTATATCAATGTCGACGGACAATGGCAGAAGAAGCCTTAAACGGTTTCTTCGTTGACCGAAGAGGTTTATTTGAAAGTATATAGAGACTTTGAAGTACTGCTGTAAATTCGGAATTGGTGCCCGGGGCCGGACTTGAACCGGCACGAAGTTACCTTCGAGGGATTTTAAATCCCTTGTGTCTACCAATTCCACCACCCGGGCACTGTATTGAAGTGTTCTCGAATAATGGAGGCGGGTCCCGGAGTCGAACCGAGATCCACGGATTTGCAATCCGCTGCATAGCCATTCTGCCAACCCGCCAGAATTTGGAGCGGGAAACGAGATTCGAACTCGCGACCCCAACCTTGGCAAGGTTGTGCTCTACCAGCTGAGCTATTCCCGCACCGTCATCTGCCGTGGCATTCTACTGTCTAATCGTTTTCAGTCAATGACTTTTTATCAATTTTATGACTGTTTGCACAAATTTACGGCAAAGCTGTTACTTTCTGGTCAATTCCTTGCTGGCGCCGCGCAAATATTCCCACATTGACCAAAGCGTTAATACAAAGGCTGCGTAGAATAAAAACATAGATAACCAGTAAATATAGATGTTCGCGTTCCAAAGCAGTCCAATCAAAGCAATCATTTGTGCCACAGTTTTCCATTTACCTAAACTGGAAACGGCGACCTTTGCTCTGTTACCGCTTTGTGCCATCCATTCACGCAATGCGCTCACAATAAGCTCACGACAAATCATTGTCAGTGCAGGAATTGTAATGAATGCCGAATTATAATCTTCCACAATAACCACTAAAGCGGCTACAACCATCGCTTTATCTGCTACCGGATCGAGAAACTCACCAAACTTAGTAAATTGGTTAAATCGACGTGCAATATAACCATCCAGAGCATCAGTTATCGCTGCCAGCCAAAAGATAAAAGCCGCCCAGAAGCGCGCGTCTTCCATTGGTAAATAGAAAATCACCAGAAATACCGGAATAAGTGCTATCCGGAAGCTGGTCAAAATATTAGGGATATTCCACTTCATTATCCGCTGATTCCTTATTGTTTTTACTCATCACGAAATGAGTAATAGATTTTCTCTGCCAATGATTGGCTAATACCCGGTACGCTGGCCAACTTCTCAATACTAGCGTTTTTTACCTCTTGTAATCCACCTAGATTTTTTAATATTGCCTGTCTGCGCTTTGCACCTACCCCTTCAATCTGCTCTAAGGTTGATGTTTTTTTAACTTTTGCTCTTTTCTGTCGGTGCCCGGTTATGGCAAAACGATGCGATTCATCTCGTATATGTTGAATTAAGTGGAGCGCACTCGCATCTTTACTCAGTGGAATGGTTTCATGGCTCCCGGCCATTATCAAAGTTTCCAGCCCGGGCTTCCGCGACTCTCCCTTGGCCACACCAATTAAAACAGGCGCTTCTTTACCCCAGTCACTGAAATAATTCTCGGCCTGGGCCAGTTGCCCTTTACCGCCATCAATAAATAGAATATCCGGCAGGTTGCCTTGTTCCTTCGCATTATCATAACGCTTAGCCAGCGCCTTTGACATAGCGGCATAGTCATCACCCGGTGTAATACCCGTGATGTTGTAACGTCGATAATCGGATTTTTTAGGGCCGTTTTGATCGAACACAACGCAAGAAGCCACCGTTTGCTGCCCCATGGTGTGGCTAATATCGAAGCACTCCATGCGCTGTATGGGCACGCCAAAATCTAATACCTGCTGTAATGCCTGAGTACGGCGGTTCATTGTACTTTGTTGGTTCAGTCGACTTTCTAACGCATTAACCGCATTTTTTTGGGCAAGTGACTGATATTGACGCTTATCTCCACGCACCGAGCTTTGCAACTTGACTGGCTGTGACAAAGCGTCACTCATTACTTCCGCTAAAACGTTGTCAGGTTTTATATCGACAGGAAGCACGACTTCTCTTGGAATTTTCCTCCCGGTCGTATCCGACAAATAGAACTGCAGCAAAAAAGCTCTGAGCACTTCATCATCCGGAGTATCCGTTGGAACCTTAGGAAAGTAACTACGGCTTCCCTGCAAATGGTTATCTCTGATAAATAGCATTTGTACTGTGGTCATGCCGTTGCCGCGGGCTAAACCAATAACATCTAACTCTTGTTGGCTCCCGGTAACCGAATTGCGTTCCTGGGTTTTTCTCAACGCCGCAATCTGGTCACGAAATCTAGCCGCCCTTTCAAAGTCAAGGTTCTCACTAGCCTGCTCCATTTTTGCCATCAACTCATCAATAACCTGTTGGTTCTTACCTTGCAGGAACTGTCGCGCCAGGGCCACTTGTTCACCGTACTCTTCATCAGTGCAAACATTAACGCAAGGCGCAAGGCAGCGTTTCAATTGATGCTGCAGGCAAGGTCGGGTTCGTGCCCTGTAATAAGTGTCATCGCACTGACGAATTGGAAACAGTTTCTGTAAAAGGTTTAAGCTTTCGCGTACGGCTGAGCCATTAGGAAATGGGCCGAAGTATTCGCCTTTAGTGCGCCGGGCGCCCCGATGAAACCCCAGTCGAGGATGTTCATGCGCGGTCAGAATAATATACGGGTAAGATTTATCATCACGCAACAGTACGTTATAACGTGGCCGGTACTTCTTAATAAAAGAGTTTTCTAATATTAAGGCTTCCGCTTCTGTATTAGTGACAGTGACATCCATTGAGGCAATTTGCTTAACTAACACCTGCGTCTTCATCCGGTCTACTTTATCGCGGAAGTAACTGGACACACGTTTCCTTAAGTCTTTTGCTTTACCGACATAGATCACATCACCCGACTCATCGTACATCCGGTATACGCCGGGCTGATGAGTCAAGTGACGAAGAAAACTGTCGCTGTCAAACTGCTTTTGTTGATTACCTTCTGTCATCTACCTTCAAACTGAATTAAGTCGACAAGACCTGACTGAATTGCAAGATGAGACAATTGTACATCACCATCGATACCGAGTTTAGAGAAAATCCGATAACGGAAGGTATTAATTGTTTTACTACTGATACATAAATGACGTGCAATTTCCCTTACACGAATCCCCCGGCTGAGCATCTGAGCAACCTGCAGTTCTCGTTCGCTCAGCATATCAACCATGGTTTTCTGCTTCTGCGAACGAGGGTTTTGCGCCAGATAAGCGGCGACTGGAGCGGCTACATAAACGTTGCCCTGCTTTAACGAACGAATAGCCTGCACTAAATCTGCACTATCACAGGAATCCAGTAAGTACCCGTCCACAACACTAATACCACACTGAAAGTCGAGAATATCCTGTTGATTACGTCCCCAGACAATGAGCTTTAAATCGCAATGCCGGCGTTTTAAGCGACGCCAGTGTTCTACGGTTGCTGCGCCGCCTAACTGGCTACATAGAACAACGACAGCATCTTCATACTCATAGCAAGCACGTCGTAAATCAGCAATACCGGTCACAGTGAGTATTTCGTCACTAAAACGTTGTTGTAAAACTGCCGCCATGCCGGCGCTAATTATGGGGTTTGGGATAGCTAAGATAATACGGTTCATGAGTTCACATTCCTTATTTTTTATACCTTATTTGTCTTCCTGATTAGGTTAAATCCGTACCACTTTGCCCGAATTCGAAGCGAATATTCTGAGCTTTTGAAGACAATAACAAGCGCCTTTTACAGAACTTTACAAAAACTCTGAAAAAGCCAAGCAAAAGATGTGAAAATGACGTCTAACAAAGGTTTTACAACGATTTTTGGTGTGCGTTCAAAGCCGAGCTTGATCCAGCATATCCCACAAATAGCAGGCCAGATAACTTCGGTAGGGTTGAGCCCTTTCAGGAATAATAAGGATATCCTGATCTTTTAGCAGGCTTATTGCTTTACGCAGTGAACTATCCTGAATAGGAAAGAGATCCTCATGAGCAAAATGGAACATCGCTAAAATCGACGCAGTCCAGGGACCGATGCCTTTCAAACGGGTAACATCTCTAACAAGTTCAGTCGAGGACATAGTCGACCATGCTGCTACTCTATCGGGCTGCATACGATGACACTGCGCAACGCTGTGAATTGCCCCAGCCTTGGAACGACTCACACCGCAGCTCAGCAACTCCTCTGCGGGGAGGTAGGCAATACAACCAACTTCCAACGCTTTTGCTTTTTGTTCCGCTCTTTCGATAATTTTGGCGGAAGCTTTTAAGGATAGCATTTGACGAATAATGATTCGTGGTAATGCGTCAATAACTGGAGTTTCTGAGGGGATTAATAGTCCCCTTTTTGGTAACTGCAACAACAGCAAATCGATACCAGGTTGCGTATCGATAAGATGTTGTCTGACGACTTCAGGCGTTGTTTTCATGTTCCTATTATGCAAATACCGTAAAGGTCTGTCGACTGATTGCTAATAACTCTCCCTGTTCAGTCCACAATCCTGCTCTACTATGACCATAGCCATGCTCAGCCTGTTCAATAAAGGCTTCGTACTGGAACCAGTCATGACTATTAATGTTCCCTAACGTAATGTCCGGAAACTCAATCGTCCAGGTTAATGACGACGCAGGTGCTGGACTGTCCAGGTGAGGCAGTACCGCAGGGGGCCAGGCATCCACCAACGCCAAAATAGCAGCTGTTGTGAGCGGTTGTTGCTCTTTACGAAAACGAATCCAGCCACCAAAGGTACGTCCCGGTTGGCCACTAAATGGCATGCCTCCCGACGTAATACGATAATCGAAATTTTTAGCAAACTCCGGAACAATATCCGCTTCCGGTAAGCCCGGCCCATCATTAATGGTTTTTAGATCCGGTGGTGTTTCACCTTCAACCTTCACCTTAGAGTCTCGAGCTTTGCCCAGGCTTGCAAGACATGACAACATCACGTTCCCCTGCTGTAATAACTCCACAGCCACCTGAATAACCGATTTGCCCTCTCGCAAAACGCGATAATTCAACTGAGCTTCACCGGGTTCTGCCGGCGCAACAAAGGAAATACTCATGGAACGAAGATGGTATTCAACCGGAAATTGCTTTAGTAAGAACTGAGCAGCTAACGCGGCACTGAAACCACCGAAAAAAGCGCGGCCCTGAGCCCAGCCTGAAGGCAATTCAATGACTTGATTATTCTTCTCGCTGGTAATCTGTTCTATTGTGTTGTGGAAGCTCATACATTTCCTATTCAAACGGCTGTTTAATTTAAGCGTTAAGAATACCAATTATTACCATCAATACAAAAGAACCCAGTAATAAAAATAGATACCCTAAAAAACACCAGCAAAACTTGAACAAAGTCATTGGCCAGCTTTGTTGATAAAAACGTTTTTGCGTGAGTATTAGATAAATAATGCCCCAGCCAAAAAGCATGTATTCCAGCAGATCACCAAATGAGGTTAACCATTGCCACTCCAGGCTTTGAGAGACCTTATCGAGTGTACTCTCCAGTAAGGTGAGTAGCATGAGAGAGAGTAATATAAAGGCATGAGTATGAAGCGCTACTGTGAGGTGTTCTAAATAGTAACGGTGCGTGAATAAATACAAAGCTTTTAAATACAATGCCCAAAAAGGCAACATTAACAGCATCATCTGTGGCGTCATTGAGATCAGCTTTTGTACAAACTGATCGGGATTTTTCTGCAAATGATGAAGTTTTACTTCTAGTTCTGTTTTTTGCTCTTCATCCAGCCAGGTAAGATCAGTATCTTGAAACTCAAACGAAGAATTTATTTGACTATTACCTTGCGCACGGTTCTCTGCGGTTTGTTCAAAATCAATACGAATCAACGAGGTCAGCACCATAAAAGATATCAGGGAGATAAAAAAGTACAGTCTGAGCGGAGGAACGTACGAGGCGTGGCGACCCATAACAAATTCCGAAGAAAGAAAGCCGGGCTTTAGAAACAACCCGCTGAGCGTACGGTAAAAGCGCGAATCCCAATGCCCTAACTCGCCAAAGAGATCACCTACAACCGCAAAAACGCTGCGGACGCTTTGTTTATCTTGCTGGCCGCATTGATGGCAGTATTCACCGGTCAGTGGTGTATTACAGTTCTTACAATGGTTGAGTGTGGTTTCCATGGCAAATTCCATTTCTGCCTAATATAGCAAGGGGGATAAAATTGCGCTATCAGCAAACAATAGTTTCAGGCACAAAAAAAGCCCCGATCAAATGAACGGGGCTTTTTTCTAAATTTGGCGGAGAGGGAGGGATTCGAACCCCCGGTGGGTATGAACCCACGCCTGATTTCAAGTCAGGTGCATTAAACCGAGCTCTGCCACCTCTCCGAGTTTTTTCTCTCTTCAACTGCGTCGTTGAGAACGATGCGAATATTAAAGACCTAAGATACGCTTGTAAAGTAAAAATTCGAACAAAGTGTCCGTTTGGGCGTTTATTAGACAACCTGTACAAATTTTACTGGAAATCACTGCCATATGTCCCCACTTATGCTGTAGTATTAAGGAAACTTTTTAAATAAAAAACCGTCTTAACAGACAGTAAGTTCAACACGGAGAAATCTATGAACAATCGCAGTCAGACTTATGTCGGTCAGAACGAATCGACGCTGGCCGTTAATAAGGTATTACGCAACACCTACACTTTATTGGCAATGACATTAGCCTTTAGTGCTATTGTTGCTACTATCAGCACTATGATGAACTTGCCCTATCCGGGTTTCATCATCACTTTAGTTGCTTATTTTGGCTTACTTTTTGGTATTCACAAAACCAAAGACAGCGGCATGGGCATTGTACTAACCTTCGCTCTAACAGGCTTTTTAGGTTACACCCTTGGCCCTATCCTTAACATGGCATTATCAATGCCTGGTGGTGGCGAGATGGTTGCTACTGCGTTAGGCGGTACAGCTTTAACCTTCTTTGCAACCTCAGCTTATGTCTTAACCACGAAAAAAGACATGTCTAAGCTGGGCGGTCTGGTTACTGCTGGTATTATCATGGTCTTTGTAGCAATGTTGGCTAACCTGTTCTTCCAGTTGCCGGCGTTACAACTTGCAATCTCAGCTATTATGATTCCATTAATGGCGATGCTGATTATGTGGCAGACCAGCGACATCATTAACGGTGGCGAGCGTAACTACATTCTCGCGACAGTAACCTTGTATGTCTCAATTTATAACTTATTCCTTAGCTTGCTACACTTGCTAATGGCATTTGGCGGCGACGAGTAATCGCTTCGGTAATATCGTAATAGGCGCCCCGCAATGCGGGGCGTTTTTGTATGAACGGATGGCTTATGGCTAAACTTACCCTTATCCTTCAAAGCTCAGTTAAAGAGCATGCCCAATCTATGGATGCTCTGGCGTTTGCAAAAGCGGCTATAGCAACCGGCCACACCATAACCTGTGTGTTTTTTTATCGGGAATCAGTAAATCATGCGACATTTCCTGCACCAACAGAAAATGAAGACTTGATTACGCGGTGGGATGCATTTAGCCAGCACAACCAGGTTCCTCTGGTTGTCTGTCATACGGTAGCTGAACGCAAGGGAATGGAAAAATTTCACCCCAGTTTTGAAGCCTCAGGCCTAACTGCTCTGGCAACGGCTATGGCTAACAGCGATCGGACTTTACAATTTTAATGACCATGAAAAGAATTGCAATTTTACAATGCAGTGCAGCGCGTGACTCAGCAACCGAAGCACTGGATATTGCTTTAGCATTAGCCAGCTTTGATTACCCGGTTCAATTAATACTGTCCGACGAGGCTGTAAAATCATTACTGAATCAACCATCAAAACGTTACGCAATGCTGGAATTACTGGATGCAGAACCTATAGCAATAAGTTCGACAAACATAACTGATACAACTGCCCTGCCGGCAAACATCGATACGGTTATAGTTTCCCCGCAACAATTAAAGCACCATCTAAACCAATTTGACGAGGTATTACAATTCTCATGACCTCTACTTTGCACTGGTTAAGAAATACGCCTTTACCATCTTGGCTGGAACAGCATAGCCATCTGTTGGATGAAACTGATGCGTTGCTAATGTCCGGCGTAGCACTTAATCAACTGCCGCCTGAGTCACCGGTTGAATTACCTGTTTATGCGCGTGAGCAGGAAGTTGCTACTCTTGATACTGCACCGCCGGACTACGTCGTGTTAAAATCTGACGAGCAATGGGTTGAGCTGGTGCTTAGCTTCCAACAACAAATGACCTGGTAATAACACCGCATGATTAAATTTAACGGTAAGGAATACGAAACCGACAAACACAACTATCTAGCAAACCTGGATGACTGGAGCGAGGAGTTGGCACTTCACTTTGCGCAGCTGGAAAGTATTGAAATGACTCCGGCACACTGGGAAGTTGTGACTTTCGTGCAGGGTTTTTATCGTGAATTTGATACCAGCCCGGCGATGAGGGTTCTGGTTAAAGCCATGAAAAAACAGCTCGGAGAAGATAAAGGCAACAGTCGCTATCTGTACAAGCTGTTTCCTAAAGGCCCGGCAAAGCAGGCCACAAGAATTGCGGGCCTGCCCAAACCGGCTAAATGCATTTAAATTAAACCTTAAGTACTTCTACGCCACCCATATAAGAACGTAGCGCTTCAGGAACGACTATTGAGCCGTCATCCTGCTGATAGTTCTCCAAGACAGCAACCAACGCACGACCAACAGCCAGACCTGATCCATTTAATGTGTGCATGAGCTCTGGTTTCTTCGCCCCTTTACGACGGAAACGAGCCTGCATACGTCGTGCCTGAAAGTCCTGCATATTCGAGCAAGAACTAATTTCACGGTACGCTTGCTGCGCTGGTAACCAGACTTCCAAATCATAAGTTTTGGTTGCCCCAAAGCCCATATCACCAGTACAAAGAAGTACTTTTCGATACGGCAACTCAAGTCTCTGCAACACGGTTTCCGCGTGCCCTGTTAATTGTTCCAGCGCCTCCATCGATTGTTCAGGCTTAACCAGCCAAACGAGTTCAACTTTATCAAACTGATGCTGACGGATAAGTCCGCGAGTATCGCGTCCGTGCGAGCCGGCTTCACTTCGGAAACAAGGCGTATGTGCGGCAAACTTCAGCGGCAACTCATCTTCGTCCGCTATTTCGTCACGGTATAAATTCGTTAGCGGCACTTCCGCCGTTGGAATTAACGACATGGGTATCTGGTCTTGTGACTCACCTTCAATATGGAATAAATCCTTACCGAATTTAGGCAATTGCCCGGTACCGTATAATGAATCCTGGTTCACCATATAAGGCACGTAAGTCTCTAAGTAGCCGTGCTCTTCGGTGTGTAAATCCAGCATAAACTGAGTCAGCGCCCTATGCATGCGAGCGATTCCACCACGCATGACCACAAAGCGTGCCCCGGTGAGTTTAGCAGCAGCTTCAAAGTCCATTCCTTTCGCTAAAGCTTCACCTAAATCAACGTGATCTTTTACGTCAAAATCGAACGCTTTTGGTTTGCCCCAGGTCAGAACTTCCTGATTTTCGTCTTCATCTGCACCTTCCGGAACGTCATCTGCCGGCAAGTTGGGAACGCCCATAATAATGTCGTTGAGTTCTTGCTGAATAACTTTCAATTCTTCTTTAGCGTTATCCAGTTGCTCACCTAAATCGCTTACCGCGTCCAACAAAGGCTGTATGTCTTCGCCTGAAGCTTTTGCCTTGCCGATGGCTTTTGAGCGACTGTTACGCTCTGCCTGCAACTGCTCAGTGCGCACCTGCATCTCTTTACGCTGCTCTTCCAGCTTTTGTAATTTGGCAACGTCTAAGTCAAAGCCTCGCGTGGCTAGCTTTTTTGCGGTCTGGTCTAATTCCTCTCGGAAGTATTTTGCGTCTAGCATGAGTGTCCTATTTAACCGTTGTTGAGTACAACATCATTGCGGCTACCACAGCAGCAATACAAATAATTACGTTTAAGCCTACGTGCAGTGCGGCTTTAAACAGTTCGCCCTGACTGGCTAAAGCAACAACCTCAACAGAAAATGTCGAAAAAGTTGTAAAAGCGCCGAGTAAACCAACCCCTAAAAACAAACGAGTGGTTTCCGAAAGTGACTGTTGCTGCGCATAAGCCAGTAACAAGCCCAGAAAAAAAGAGCCTAATATGTTAACGGTCAGCGTCGCAAAAGGGAATGCCCGAAGCCCAAATGATTGCATTGCCAGTCCAATAGCGAAACGACCGGAAGCGCCAATAGCGCCGCCCGCTGCTACACAAAAAAAATGAAGAAGAAGATTATTCATCGGGCTCCCTGTGCCAATCAGACTTTGAATCCATATCTTGCAGCCAACGAAGCTTTTCCTGCAACTTTATTTCCAGCCCGCGTGGCTCCGGGGTATAAAATTGGGTATCGGCTATTTCCGATGGTAAGTAACGTTCACCCGGCACATAAGCGTTAGGATAATTATGAGCGTATTGGTAGTCAGCACCATAGCCTTGTGCTTTGTGCACCTTGGTTGGGGCGTTACGTAAATGTTCAGGTACCGGTGCATCGCTGTGCTCTTTAGCGGTTCTCAATGCGCTCTTAAAAGCGTTGTAAACCGCATTACTTTTCGCGGCACAAGCGCAATAAATAACAGCCTGAGCTATGGCTCGTTCACCTTCGGCAGGGCCCACCCGGTGATAGGTATCCCAGGCGTTTAATGCCAGCTGCAACGCTCGAGGGTCCGCATTGCCAATATCTTCTGAGGCTATAGCTAATAACCGACGGGCGATAACCAGGGCATCGCCACCACCGGTTAATAAGCGCGCGTACCAATACAAAGCTCCGTCAGGAGACGAACCTCTGACAGACTTATGAAAAGCGGATAAAACATCGTAATAATGGTCGCCCTGATGATCAAAAGCCGTAGCTTTTTCACCAATGGCAGCGGTGATCAATTCTGGTGTAATTGGCTGACTGCTGCTTTCGACAAAATCAGCAACCACTTCAAGATAGTTTAATAAGCGGCGTGCATCACCACCGGCGAGATCCAGTAATTTAGCCCTGGCTTCTCCCTCTAGCTTTAACTCCCGCTGACCAAGCCCCCGTTCTGGCTCCTTTAACGCGCTCTCCAGAGCCCGTTCAAGGTCATTTTTAGACAGTGTCTGCAAACGGTAGACGCGCGCACGCGACAACAAAGCGTTATTTAGTTCAAAACCTGGGTTTTCGGTAGTCGCACCGATAAAAACAATGGTGCCATCTTCAATGTGAGGTAAAAACGCGTCCTGCTGGCTTTTATTGAAACGGTGCACCTCATCAACAAACAAAATGGTGCGGCGCCCCTGTTGCTGAGCCAGTAACTTTGCTTCTTCAATGGCTTTTCGAATGTCTTTAACACCGGAGGTGACCGCGCTAATACGGCTGACTGTAGCATTTGCCTGTGCAGCAATTAATTCGGCCAGCGTGGTTTTACCCGTCCCCGGAGGCCCCCACAAGATCATCGAGTGCAGATGGCCTTGCTCTACAGCAACCCGCAAGGGCTTTCCGGGAGCCAGTAAATGTTGCTGACCAACGTATTCATCAACCGTCCGGGGACGCATCCGCGCCGCCAGCGGTTTAAAATCGGGTTGAAAATCTAAATCCAGGCCTGCCACAACAATTAACTTTGATCGTCGACATCAACGCCATCAGGCACTTCAAAAACAAACTGCTCGTCGCTGATCGTTTCATTTAATACCACATTGCTCAATAGCAATTCGGTGCGTTCGCCCTGTGCCTGAACCAAGGTTATCTCTGTTAATTTTCCGCCTGCAAACGCAAGCTCAAGTTGGCTACCGTTGGTTTCATGTTCAACAAAATAACGATTATTATCAGCGATCACCCGGTAGTTCTGCCATTGGTTGCCATTGCTATCCAAGACCAGTAATAAAGGACTGTCATCAACCATGTCTTGTTGAGCATAAATGGTGACCTGCTCGACAAACGGGTTGTAATACCAGACTTTATTTCCGTCAGCGACCATGACACTCTCATCCGGTGTCTTCGTATGCCAGTAAAGGCTGGCCGGACGTTTTAGTTTTAGCGTTCCACTGAGAGTTTGCAATACCTCGCCCTGCTCATCTTTCACTTGTTGCTCGAACTCGGCTGAGAGGCTTTGAGTTTGCTTCAGTAATTTTTGCAGCTCTTGTTTATCTGATTCATTGCCCGATGCAAACGCATTAAAAGAAACGGCCATAACCATGGCAAATACAACTGCTTTCATGAATTAATCCCTTGGGGGTCTGGGGGCCAACACGTCGCGTTGACCGTTATTACCGGCACTACTTACGACACCGCTCATTTGCATTTGTTCGACAATTCGCGCCGCACGATTATAACCAATTCGGAATTTACGCTGAACACTGGATACTGACACGCGCTGTGTTTCGGTTACAAAAGCAACCGCTTCGTCGTATAAAGGGTCCGATTCAGCATCGTCTGATTCTTGCTGTTCACCCGGTAACAAAGCTTCTTCGCCCTGGTCCCCGGATAAAATTTCTTTCAGGTAATTTGGACGGCCTCGCTTCTTCCAGTCTTTAACCACGGCGTGCACTTCATGGTCATCAACAAAAGCACCGTGTACCCGAACCGGCGAACCGCTTCCCGGTGGTAAATAAAGCATGTCACCCTGCCCTAAAAGCTGATCCGCTCCCGGTTGGTCTAAAATGGTGCGTGAATCAACCTTAGATGACACTTGAAACGCAATTCGGGTTGGAATGTTCGCTTTAATCAGGCCCGTTATAACATCGACCGACGGACGTTGGGTGGCCAAAATTAAATGAATGCCTGCGGCACGAGCCTTCTGCGCAATACGAGCAATGAGTTCTTCAACCTTTTTGCCGACAATCATCATCATGTCGGCGAATTCATCAATTACCACAACAATGTTTGGCAACTTCTCGAGTACCGGCGGCAACTCATCCATAGAATCACCCGGCTTCCAGATAGGATTCCGAAGCGGCTCCCCCGCTTCTTGAGCAGCTTTCACCTTGGCGTTATAGCCTTTTAGATTCCGTACCCCTAAAGCTGACATCAACTTATAGCGACGTTCCATTTCACCCACACACCAACGCAACGCATTGGCCGCATCTTTCATATCAGTCACAACTTCTGTTAACAAATGCGGAATGCCTTCATAGACAGATAATTCAAGCATCTTAGGGTCAATCATAATAAGGCGCACGTCTTCGGGCGTGCTCTTATACAGCAAGCTGAGTATCATCACATTAACGCCCACCGACTTACCCGAGCCGGTGGTACCGGCGACAAGCAAATGAGGCATCTTCGCTAAGTCGACCACTACCGGCGTGCCTGCAATGTTTTTCCCCAGAATCATCGTCAGTGGCGAACTGCTATTGGTAAACTGGTCGCTATTAATCACTTCGCTCAATTGAACGATTTCACGGTGTTTATTCGGCAGCTCGAGACCAACATAGGATTTACCAGGAATAACCTCAACCACACGCACAGCTACGGCAGATAAGGTACGGGCAATATCCTTTGCCAGATTTGAAATTCTGGACACTTTAACGCCCGGCGCTAAATCCAGTTCAAAGCGGGTAATGACAGGGCCAGGCTCTACGTGTGCCACGCGGACATCCACGCCAAAATCTTTTAATACCGTTTCAACCGTGCGCGAAACCTGGTCCAGCTCATCTTGAGTTACCGGATGTTCTTTTTTATTCGGGCGATCCAAAAGCTCTATCGATGGCAAAGCCGGTAGCAATTCACCTTCGTCGTTGCTTTCTTCTGTCACGTCTTCAGCTTTAGCGGATTCTTTTACCTCTGCAGTTGCAGGCTGCTTGCCCGCTTCTTGTTTCTTTGCAGTTGGTTTACTAAAGCGCGATACATCACTATCCGTCTCACCTTCGCTATCAACGGCGTTAATTGAAGGTAAGTTTAAAACAGGCTCTTGTTTACTTGAGCCAAACAAATCACGGGTTAACGTTGAGGACTCTTTATCTTCAAGAGCTTGCTCTGAATCATTCTCATCAAATGAAGTCCTGTCTGATTCATTATCTTCCGGCGCTGAACTTCCACGACTTTGCCAGAGTAGATTCGCTTTTTCTATTAACCACAGAACTCCGTCTATTACCCACTCACCAAGCTTGTCGGCCACCTGCAACCAACTGATACCGGTGACTAAAGTCACTCCGGTAAAAAAGAACGTCAATAGCAACAATGTGGTTCCGACAAAGTTCAGATAAGGCAGTAGCGATGCGGCAATAACATTTCCTATAACACCGCCGGCTGAAAAGTAGTAAATATCATCGAAGTTAATTGAGGACAGTGCAGAAGCGCCAATCAGCGCAAGCATCGCACCAATCATACGTAAGCTGACCGCAAGATAATCCATTTCCAGTAAATGATACGTTTTACGGAACAGTAAGTAGCCCAGACCAACAAAACCAAAGGGAATAAGGTAGGCAACAAAACCAAAAGCGAACAGAAGCACATCCGCCACCCACGCACCTACGGCTCCACCCGCATTGTGTATACTTCCTTCATAGCCGGTTTGAGACCAACTGGGATCGGCAGGATTGAAGCTCACCAATGACAAAAAAATGAAAATGGCTAGCGCACCACTTATCAGCAACCCTGCTTCTAAAACTCTTTGTACACCTGTCATTATCTTATTGCAGCGCCTTCGTTAATATTATTGTTTGTTCACAGTCTATATGCATTAGTATCCGCATGATTGTAGCGAATGTCAGCCCTAATGTTACCCCTTTACCAATACTTTATTTTCTTGTTTTACTTCTTCCATAACCACATAAGTTCGTGATTCATCAACACCCGGCATCATTAACAGGGTTTCTCCAAGAAGTTTTCGATAGGCCCGCATATCGGGGACACGAGCTTTTATTAGGAAATCAAAGTCACCGGCCACTAAATGGCACTCAAGAATTTCATCCGTTTTTCGCGCGGCGTCGCTAAACTCAGCAAAAGCGTCGGCTGAGGTTCTTGTTAGGGTTATTTCAACAAAAACCATTAGATTAGCGCCTAACTTAGCAGGATTAATCTTTGCATGGTAACTTTCAATGACCTGTTCCCGCTCCAGCTTGCGTACTCGCTCCAGAGAAGCCGTCTGGCTTAGGCCTACACGCCTTGCTAGCTCGACATTTGACATGCGCCCATCGTCTTGTAACAGCCGAAGGATCTTCCTGTCTGTTTTATCAATAGTGACTTCTGCTGGCTGCTCAGCATTAAACATAATAAATCTCTAAATAATTAATTAAAAACAGTATATCACACCAAAAAATAACTTAAAAAAAGTAAGTCATGCACTATGGTTTACGTCTATAATTTGCGCCAAATAAATCCCCTTAAACACGAAAAATTGTAAGAGGCAGACAATGCTAATTGGTGTACCAAAAGAAATTAAAAACCACGAATACCGTATCGGCTTAACCCCTGCAGCAGTGCGTGAATACGTGGAGAATGGCCACGATGTTATCATCGAAAATAATGGTGGCGCCGCAATAGGCTTCACTAATGAGCAATATATGGAAGCTGGCGCAACCATTATTGATACACCAGAAGAGATTTTTCAGCGTGCCGACATGATTGTTAAGGTGAAAGAACCTCAGCCAAACGAATGCAAAATGCTTCGTGAAGGACAAATTCTTTACACCTTCCTTCACTTAGCACCAGACCCAACTCAAACTGAGTTATTAGGTAACGCTGGTTGTACTGCTATTGCTTACGAAACGGTCACCGACAACCGAAACGGTTTGCCTCTTTTAGCACCAATGAGTGAAGTTGCCGGGCGCATGTCAATTCAGGCAGGCGCTCACTATTTAGAAAAAGCACATGGTGGCAGCGGCACTTTATTAGGTGGCGTTCCTGGCGTAGCGCCGGGCAAAGTACTTATTATTGGCGGTGGTGTTGTGGGTACTAACGCTGCAAAAATGGCTATTGGCCTGGGTGCTGAAGTCACCATTTTAGATCGCTCTCTGCCTCGTTTACGTGAATTGGATGATATCTTTGCCGGTCGCGTACAAACGGTTTACTCAACCGTTGATGCTATCGACAAATACTCTCGTGAGGCCGATTTGGTGGTTGGCGCGGTTCTTATTCCAGGCGCCGCGGCACCTAAATTACTGACCCGTGAAAACATCAGCAACATGAAGCCGGGTTCAGTACTGGTTGATGTTGCGATTGACCAGGGCGGCTGCTTTGAAACATCAAAAGCAACCACACATCAGGACCCTGTTTACATTATTGATGATGTGGTTCACTACTGTGTGGCAAACATGCCGGGCGGTGTAGCACGTACCTCTACTATTGCACTGAACAATGCAACACTGCCTTACGGCATTGCTTTGGCAAACAAAGGCGTTAAAGCTATGTTGGAAAACGAGCATCTGTTACGCGGCCTGAATATGCACAAAGGTAAAATTACCTATAAAGCCATTCACGATGACCTTGGTCAGCAGTTAGGTCTGGATTACCAGGACCCACGCGAAGCGCTTCAGGCATAATAGCCAGATTCTTTTGGACAAGCCCGTGAACAAAAGTTTGCGGGCTTTTTTATTGGCAGTTCTTGTTCGCCAAGCTTGTAAACCCTACAATCAATCCCCATAGCTAGAGAACGAACAATCAAAAACGAATTAATGGAGTTTTCCTAATGGCTGAAGCCAAACACTGCAAGTTACTTATTCTGGGATCAGGTCCTGCTGGTTACACGGCTGCCGTTTATGCTGCACGCGCCAACTTAAATCCGGTTATGGTAACGGGCATGCAACAAGGTGGTCAGTTAACCACCACAACCGATGTTGAAAACTGGCCCGGAGATGCCGAAGGTTTAACCGGTCCCGACCTTATGGTTCGCATGCAGAAGCACGCGGAACGTTTCGATACAGAGATTGTGTTTGATCACATCAGCAGCGTTGACTTTTCCAAGCGCCCTTTCCGCTTAAAAGGCGATGTGGGCGAGTACACCGCAGACTCCGTCATTATCAGCACGGGTGCTTCGGCTAAATACTTAGGTTTAGATTCGGAAGAAGCCTTTATGGGTAAAGGTGTTTCAGCTTGCGCAACCTGTGACGGCTTTTTCTATAAAAAGCAGAAAGTCTGTGTTGTTGGCGGCGGCAATACGGCGGTTGAAGAAGCACTGTACCTGTCAAACATTGCCAGCGAAGTGCATGTTATCCACCGTCGTGACACGTTCCGTGCTGAGAAAATTCTGGTCGACCGTCTGAATGAAAAAGAGCAGAACGGTAATATCACTTTCCATCTGAACAAAACCCTGGATGAAGTGTTAGGTGACGATGCCGGTGTTACGGGTGTTCGCATTAAAGACACGCAAGACGGCAGTACAGAAGAGCTAGAAGTAGCAGGCTGCTTTATTGCCATTGGACACCAACCAAACACCGGTATTTTTGACGGTGAACTGGAAATGCAGGATGGTTATATTCAAGTTCAGAGCGGACTTCAGGGAAATGCGACGGCAACCAGTGTGCCGGGTGTTTTCGCAGCAGGCGATGTTATGGATCACGTTTACCGTCAAGCTGTGACTTCTGCCGGTACGGGTTGCATGGCTGCATTAGATGCCGAGCGTTATCTAGACGCACTGACTAAGTCTTAGTCTTTTAACGTGATTGTTCAGCTTGATCCGGCATCGATCAGTTTCCCCCCCACAGCGACAGCCTTGCATGAACCAAACGGGTTACTCGCTGTAGGTGGTGATCTATCGCCGGGTCGACTGATACACGCTTACCAACAAGGTATATTTCCCTGGTTTTCTGATAACGACCCCATTCTTTGGTGGTCACCCAATCCCAGAGCCGTTTTCTTGCCTGATAAAATCCACATTAGCCGCTCACTTGCCAAGACAAATCGCAAATCAAACTGGCAAATCACTATCAACCGCTGTTTTGTTGATGTGGTTCGCGCCTGTGCCGATCAGCGCTCTGACAATGAGGGTACCTGGATCACAGAAGAGATGATCGAGGCTTACTGTAAACTGCATAAGCTCGGTCATGCACACTCAGTCGAAGTCTGGTTCGACAACGAGCTCGCTGGTGGTTTATACGGCATTTCTGTGGGTCGCGCATTTTGTGGAGAAAGCATGTTTCATTACAAAACCGATGCCTCTAAAATTGCGTTACTGCGTTTTGCTCAACACTTTAATGAACAAGGTGGACAGTTAATCGATTGTCAGGTAGGTAACCCTCACTTATTTTCTTTGGGTGCTGCGAATTTGCATAGGGAGCGTTTTTTAATGAAACTCAATATTGCACAGCAACAACCGATGCCAGATACTTTTTGGCAGGCTCGCGAGATTCCTAACTCTGGAGAATTGTAGTGCAATTTGGCGTGACGAAAGAGAGCCCGTGCCACTATTTAACTGAACAAGAGGAACGACTTGTAGTCGCCTTGCCCAATCAGTTGGAACCCTTTAACGCAGACGCGTATCAGCAATTAATGCAATACGGTTTTCGCCGTAGTCATAATGACGTTTACCGCCCACACTGCCGTCTTTGCAGTGCCTGTCAATCATTGCGTGTAGTGATACCTGAATTTCATTTTAGTAAAAATCAAAAAAGACTCTTAAAGAAGAATGATGACTTACGGCTAAGCATTAAAGAAAAACCAGAAGCTGAGTACAGTGAACTTTTTTCACATTTTATTGAAAAGCGGCACGCTGACGGGGAAATGTACCCACCCGACCCGGATAAATTCTGGAGCTGGGTGTCCTGTGACTGGTTAACACCCGACATACTGGAGTGGCGCGATCCGAGCAATAAACTGATAATAGTTTCTGTTGTTGACCGCACAGCCGACGCTATGTCAGCAGTTTACACCTTTTTTCATCCCGATCATGAAAAGCGCTCACCAGGGACTTACGCTATATTAGAAATGATTCGGCTTGCCCAAGAGCGACACATCGCAAGACTCTACCTAGGGTATCAAATTGACGACTGCAAAAAGATGAATTATAAGACTCGTTTTGCGCCATATGAACGACTGGTTGGCAATCATTGGAAAAAAGAGCTAAAATCGCACACACTTAAAGCTCAAAACAAATATTAGAGGATTTTAATGGCGAAAGAAGACAGTATTGAGATGCAGGGAACGGTTCTTGACACCCTTCCTAACACTATGTTCCGAGTAGAACTGGAAAATGGTCATGTGGTTACGGCTCACATTTCAGGAAAAATGCGTAAGCACTATATCCGCATCCTGACCGGCGATACCGTGACTGTGCAGTTAACTCCTTACGACCTGACAAAAGGCCGCATCGTCTTCCGCGCACGTTAATCCGCACTGAGGATTAAAAAAAACCGGCCTGATTAATCAGGCCGGTTTTTTCATTTCTGGCAAAGGTCTAACCTTCAACGGTTTCGTTCTTACTGTCGTAGTCAAATCGTAATCCGTCGTTATCATCAGCGCTAACTTTTACGCTGCCACCACGGGCTAACTTTCCAAATAAAATCTCGTTCGCTAAAGTTTTCTTCAGATGCTCCTGAATAACACGACTCATTGGACGAGCCCCCATTTCTTTGTCATAGCCTTTTGTGGCTATCCAGGAATGAGCCGATGGGTCAACCTCAAGCGATACGCCTTTCTTATCCAACTGAGCCTGTAACTCGCAGACAAATTTATCAACGACTTGCTCCAGCACTTCTGGTGTCAGGTGGTTGAACCACACAATGCCATCCAGGCGATTACGGAACTCCGGCGTGAAAATGTTATTAATTTCTGCCAGCGCATCGAAGCTGTGATCCTGCTGCTTAAAGCCAATGGATTTACGTACGGTTTCGCGTACACCCGCATTCGTTGTCATAACAATAATCACGTTACGAAAGTCCGCTTTACGGCCGTTGTTATCCGTTAACGTTCCATTATCCATCACTTGCAGCAGAATGTTAAAGACATCGCTGTGGGCCTTCTCAAGCTCATCCAACAGCAGCACACAGTGCGGTTGTTTAATAACAGCGTCGGTTAATAAACCGCCCTGCTCATAGCCAACATACCCTGGAGGTGCACCAATTAAACGGCTAACAGCATGACGCTCCATGTACTCCGACATATCGAAGCGTACCAGCTCAATGCCCATGGCTTTCGCCAACTGCTGCGTTACCTCTGTTTTACCCACACCTGTTGGTCCGGCAAAAATGAATGAACCAATTGGCTGATTTTCATTGGCCAGACCTGAACGCGACAAGCGAATTGCCGCAGTGAGTTTATCAATCGCCTCATCCTGACCAAACACCACCATTTTCAGGTTTCGATCAAGCTGCTTCAGTAAGTCTTGATCAGACTGTGAAACCGACTGTTCAGGAATACGGGCTATTTTAGCGATAATAGTCTCGATATCCGACACACCAACCGTCTTACGGCGCTTTGACGGTGGCAGCAGACGTTGAGAGGCACCAGCTTCATCCATTACATCAATAGCCTTATCCGGTAAGTGTCGTTCATTAATGTATTTAGCAGAGAGCTCTGCCGCAGCTTTAATAGCCGGCTGCGTGTAGCGGATACCATGATGACTCTCGTATCGCTCTTTAAGGCCCATTAATATTTTCGTAGTGTCTTCTACGGAAGGTTCAACCACGTCCACTTTCTGAAAACGACGAACCAGTGCTCTGTCTTTCTCAAAGACATTTTTAAATTCATTATAAGTGGTTGAGCCAATGCATTTTAACTGACCACTTGAAAGCAAAGGTTTTATTAAGTTAGAGGCATCTAAAACGCCACCACTAGCAGCGCCGGCACCGATAATGGTATGAATTTCATCAATAAAGAGAATCGCGTGCTCTTTTTCCTGGAGCTCTTTCAAAAGCATTTTAAAGCGTTTCTCGAAGTCGCCCCGGTATTTTGTGCCCGCCAGCAGGTCACCCATGTCCAGTGAATAGATGGTCGCGTCGGCTAAAATTTCGGGAACTTCACCTTTAACAATTCGATAAGCTAAGCCTTCAGCAATGGCTGTTTTGCCCACACCTGCTTCCCCGACTAACAGCGGGTTATTTTTACGACGACGGCAAAGAATTTGGGCGCAGCGCTCCAGCTCAAAATCACGTCCTATTAACGGATCGATCTTGCCTTCTTTCGCCTGTACATTAAGGTTGGCACAAAAGCGCTGCAGATAGCTTTGTTGCTCTTCACCACCTTTTATTGTCTCTTCTTCCGCCATTTCTTCGTCAAGGGGTTCATCATCGTCAATGCGAGAAATGCCATGAGAAATGAAATTCACGATATCCAGACGAGTGATATCGTTTTTATTTAATAGATAAACAGCTTGAGATTCTTGCTCACTAAAAATGGCAACCAGCACATTCGCGCCAGTCACCTCGGCGTTACCCGATGACTGAACGTGAAATACTGCGCGCTGCAACACTCTCTGAAAACCGAGTGTTGGCTGAGTGTCAGGATTTTCTTCGTCCGGACCAAATAACGGTGTACTGCGATCGATATAACTCAGCAGTTCTTCTTTCAACTGTTGAAAGTTCGCCCCGCAAGCTCTAAGCGCTTCGGATGCATCTGGGTTATCCAGCAATGCAACCAACAAATGTTCAACTGTCATCAATTCATGATTACGTTCGCGCGCTAGCCGAAACGCATCGTTTAGCGTTAATTCAAGGGCTTTATTCAACATAGACCACTCCTTACCAGCCAACTCGGATTATTCTTGCTCCATGGTACACAACAATGGATGCTGATTCTCCCGAGCGTATTGGTTTACCTGTACGACTTTAGTTTCGGCGATTTCCGCAGAATAAACACCGCAAACGGCCTTCCCTTTATAATGCACCTGTAACATGGTGTCCGTGGCGCGCTCCTGATCCATTTTAAAAAATCTCATTAACACTTCAATCACAAAATCCATGGGGGTGTAATCATCGTTATTGATGATGACTTTATACATGGATGGTGGCTTGAGCTCCTGCTTTTCCTCTGTATCACTAAGGTGCTGGTGGTCAAACTGACTCATTTATTAACAACCTGCCATAATAATAGTTTTAAATTTGCGCGAAAATGGAAAAAAACAACCAAAATATTAACAATGTAGATTATTTTTTGAACTTTAGGGCTTGACTAATCACTCACGTCACCTAGAGTTAAACATGGTGCTAAATCGGCTAATTTTCAAGCCAAAGCACCTAATAATAATAAACTATCTGTTGCAGAAGAAGGATGTAGAAGTATGGCTACCGGAAAAGTCAAATGGTTCAATAATTCGAAGGGCTTCGGCTTTATCGAAAGCGAGGACCGCGAGGGTGATATTTTCGCCCACTATTCAACCATTGAGATGGAAGGCTATCGCACACTTAAAGCAGGGCAGCCTGTGGAGTTTGAACTCGAAGAAGGCCCTAAAGGTTTGCATGCCAACAACATTGTTCCCGGTGCTGCCGATAAATAATACCGGCTCAACCAAACAATTTAAGTGCTTTCAAAACGCCGGTTCGCCCGGCGTTTTAATTCACTTAATCACTTCAACTAACTATCTATACCAAAATAACGCCGTAATTGATCACGTAAATTTGGTGGCGTTCCGTTAATTGTCAGAGTATCGGTCGCCGGGTCGTAGTGTACTCGTTCACCAAGCGCTGTGTGATCAAAACCGACACTCACGCCGCCACCCTGCCCCTGAAACTTAACTAACTTACGTAACGTTGATTTATCTGCCGGAAAATCATCAACCAGCTCACGTGAGTTCTGTTCCGCAAAATCTTTAGAGAAACTTTCAAAGCTTTTTTCTACTGGGTATTGTTCCGCAAACTGTTCCGAAAGATCTTTAATTTTAACTGTATCGCCCTGCTTCCACTGATCATCACAATAGTCATAGGCTGCTTTATTTAAGGCTTGCCTTTGTTCATTTTCCAATTCCGATTGCTTTGCATACTCCTGAACCGAGTCAACCAGCTGTTGAGTATGAGCCTTTGAATTTAAGCGCTCAGTACACCCCAGAAAATCAAGAAAGAAATCTGATACTTTGCGTCCAGCACGTCCCTTTATAAAAGAGATGTATCTTTCGCTTTCTGGCGATGTTTTCCATTCAGTTAAGTCGATACGAGCCGCTAGCTGAACTTTGGTAATATCCAATTGGGAAGAACGATCAACCGCCAGGTCAGGGTTTATTGTCACGCCTTCTTTTACCGGTAGAAAACACACCAGCAGGTACTCGGTACTGATATGCTGATAGCGCGTTACGAGCAAAAAACCGGCTTCTAATAGATTGTAGTTCTGCAGTTCTTCCAGTAGTAACTTCGCTGATTGCTGACTAAACTCCACAAACTCCAGCTGTCCATCATACCAGGAGCTCAATTGTTCCGGAAACGGGCTTGGGTCACCCTCTTCATCATCTTTAAGGAAACTGGCGTAACCTTTCGCAGGTTTACTGGTATAAACGTCTGTCAGTTCGACTAACAAGTCATGCAACTGATCATCTTCGGTTAACGCTGAGGGAGCCAGTCGCAGACCGACCTGCCCGTCATTCTGATAAAACTGGTGAATAATGCTTTCTTCTATCCGCAATTGCATAACGGGGACTATCCTTGCTGTTTTGCTGTGTTACTATATCGACATTGTAACACGGGACTGACGGACGATGGGAAAGTACCAACGTAGAGATAAAATTGCCCGATTAATAAGCTGGGGACATTGGTTTACCTTTGCCAATATCATCCTTTGCTTGTTTATTGGTCTTTTATATATTGAGGCAGCCCCTAAGCCACCAACAGCTATTGGCAATATTTACATGCTAATCAGTTGGATTGGTCATTTCGCGTTTCTGCCTTTTGTGTTCTTTATTATTTTAATCTTCCCATTCTGTCTGGTTGTGCCTTACTCCAAAATACTTAGGGGATTTGCCGCCCTAATAACCTCTTTTGGTCTTATAGCGCTTATCGCAGATGCCCTGTTTTTCCGTCAGTACGGGTATCACTTAAACACCTATTCTTTGGCTCAAATGACCCGTGATGCGGAAGCTGTGTTCACCGGTGCCAGTTTCGTCATCGTTTCTGCCATTCTGCTAGGCTTTCTATTAATCGTTGGGGTACAACTGGTCCTTGCAAACTTAGCCTGGAAACGCCTTGAAGACTTACAACATCGAAAAATCGGAGCGCCCGCTACCAGCATTTTCGTTTTATGCTTTTTCGTAAGTCACAGTCTTCACGTTTGGGCTGATGCTGTACTGTATGATCCAATTACACAGCAAGACGACATGTTTCCTGTGTCCTACCCCACAACAGCCAAAACATTAATGGCAAAGCATGGGGTGATTGACGTTGAAAGCTACCAGGCAAGGCAGCAGATGCTCATGGCTACCGACCAGATAAAACTTAAGTATCCGCAGCAACCTTTATTGTGTTCAAAAACAGACTCACAGCCATCGACTACGCTTATTTTATTTGACCGTGTCAGCACAACAATTCAACGAGAATTGAAAGCATTAGCCAGTGAGCACCAACTTGAGAGAACCAAACTTCAACTGTTGGCTCACCCAAGCCGTGATGGCGGGCTATTTCAAGTTCTTTATGGTCTTCCTGATTTTTATCAGGAGTCTATTGAACGTCAGCAGTTAAAACCAGCCTATCTTAAACCGCTTAATGACTTTAACTTTGATGTGCGCTGGTATCACAGTGAAAACTGGGAAGATGAGTTAAGCCTGAATCAATTTAGTCGTGACTGGAACAGCCAGAATCTAACTGAATTTAGTGGCAGCAGCCAAAACCAAATTAATATTGTTCTAATCACTGAAAATGACATTTCGGCTTTAAATAAGGTGCTTGAACAAACCGCACAGCATCAACTATTGCTGACCTCCTTATCTCCGGCACAAAGTGATGAGTTATTAGGAAATAAGCAGTTTGCTCTGGAAAACATGCAAGTCCCGCTTTGGCAACGAGAGTATCAACTAGCAGATCAACCGATTGCCGGGCTCATGGATATCGTCCCGACCATGCTTCAAAGCCGAATCTCTTGCGCAGGGTCTCATAAGAACTATACCAATGGCGAGAATTTGCAGACGCTTAAACGTCGCTGGCCGCTGGTTGAAACTTACAGCCCATACATTGTCATTTACGACGAAAAAGAGATTACCATCTTAGACAATAGCGGTCAGTTTAGTGTGTACAGCAGTGCAGATTTTGAATTAAAGAAACAAGCAGAGCCGCCTGTTCCCGTGCTTATTGATGCACTGAAAGATTTAAAACGCTTCAGTAGCACTGAAGGAAACGAGTAATTGTTGAAAATAGCAGCAGTTAAGCGTCTTAAAGCGTGTTCCTGCTTGCTAATTCGGGCTAATCCAGTAACATAGCAGTCCTCGGTCGGCGTGTGGCGCAGCTTGGTAGCGCACTGTCATGGGGTGTCAGGGGTCGGAGGTTCAAATCCTCTCACGCCGACCAATTCTTCTTAACCTCAACGTTTTCTCTAACGCCACTCTGGCAAGCTAAGCTGCTCTTCTATTTCACTTGTTACTCTCCAGTAACCTCCTCTGGCAGAGCCTTTTCGAATTAGCAGACCTTTCTCCTTCAATTTTGAAATGTGCTTTTCTACCGCCCGCGATGAAATATTCAGTACTTCGGCGACTCTGGCTGCGCTCCACTCAGGTTGTTCATTTAATAGCCTCAGAACCATGTTTCTCGTGCTGACACCAGAATACCCGGTTTTATCCGAACCGTTAACCGAACCAAACAGCGAACTTTTATCCGAACCGCCCGGCGGCTCATTGATTAAAGTAGCAGAGTAAGTTTCTTCTCCATACGGTCTGGCTTTGCCCTTTTCATCTTCCAGTGTTCGCGAAATAGTCAATTGCAGACACTGTAGAATAAACTCCACCAGCGGCACTCTGTCGTTGTCGCTGATTGAACGTCTTAAGCAATCAAGATACTCATCTTTATTGACCTTAAAAGCTTCTTCAAAACTTAACCAGGCGATAGCCGGATGCCATTCTGCTAAAATAAGGCTAAACCAAAGTCGGCCTACACAACCGTTTGCAACAGAGAACGGTTGGATAAACTCAAACTGCTGAAGAAAAATGGCGGCTTTTAGTAAAGGGTGTTCGTCGCTTTGCTCTAACCAAGTAAGTAATGCCCTGACTGATTTCCCAGCTTGACCTGCTGGTGCTGTCATATGAACAAGTTTGTTATTTCGATAGACTCCCATCCCAGTCGCTCTATAACTTCCCGCACTTGGTGTTACCGCTGCACATATTAACTGGTGGGCATTCTTTAAATCATTTTCCGAGTCAAATCGCCATTCCATTAGCTTTTTATAGGCATCTTCTAAACGAATTTTTTGTAGTTGCTTCGGCTGTTCCTCAAAACCGACCGATGCAAGAACCTTTAGCGGCATCTGCTGTTCTTTAAAGTCTGCTAGATCGTTGCTATCAGATTCTAAAAACGCCAACCAACGTCCGAAGTCGGTACTAATTTGCGCCACTAAATTAACGCATCGACTGGTAATCAAGTAATCAGGTGCTGCCATGTTTATCAGTAACCTCGTGGTTACTCTCCGTTATTTGTTCTAATATTTGTAGGCTTTTAGCCGATACAACATTTATCAGCTTAACGTATATATAAGCGCTCGGGTAACTATTTGAGGCTGCCATGAATTTACAAAACAAACTAACTCTGAGTATGGCTATCGCATTAACGACATTACTTGCCATAGCCATGGGTGTATCAACTTTTATGATGCGTTCTTTAATAGAAGAGCGCGTAACCAAGCAAGAGTTGCCTGCTACCTTGGGTGAAATTCGCGGGGAAGTCGGTCAACTTATAGCGACACCTATGTTAGTTTCGCAAGAGCTCGCCAATAACCAGTACTTAATTGACGCTCTCAAAAGTGACGAATCTGCCTCCGTCCAAAGTGAGATCACTCGCTATCTTAACCGTATCTATAAACAGAGAAATGCCGCTGCTGCATTTACCGTTAGTGCAGAAAGTAACAATTACTATACGGCTGATGGTTTCTTTAAAACCGTTTCTCCCGATGAAAAAAGAGATGATTGGTTTTTCGACTTTGCAAAAAGTAATATTGATCAAGAGCTGAATTTTGACGTTGATGAGCAATCCGGTACACCGACCGTATTTGTCAACGTCCGTATTAGCGATAACGGTCGCACGCTTGGGGTCGGCGGTATAGGACAAAGCCTGGAGGCATTGCAGAATGCGATTGCTGATTTTAATGTCGGAGAAAGCGGCGTGGCCTATCTCGTTGATGCAGAGGGCCGTATCCAAATCCACCCGCGCCTATCTGACTTTCGCCAATTATCAACAGAAGTTGGCAGCGAGGTTGCGAGTAAGCTCCTGAACAACAGTGAAGTTGAAATTGATTACACCAGCCAAAGCGGGGAAGATTTAATCGTTGCCAGTACCTACCTTCCAAATAGTGATTGGCGAATCGTGATTGAGCTACCGGAAGCAGAGTTGTATTCAGGCTTGAATCAGACAGTGACCGCAATAGTCATCATCAGCTTTATCATTGGTTTAGGTTTCGTTATCGCCAGTTGGTTTTATGCACGCCGTATCGTCCGGCCAATCAAGTACGTTGCTAATAACCTCAATAGAATGTCAAACGAGGGAGGTGACTTAACCCAACGGCTCGATATCGAGAGCAATGACGAAGTTGGCGATTTAGCAAAAGGCTTTAACGCATTCGTAGCCAATTTAGGCAGCATCATAACGCATGTTCGAAATACCGCTTACGAAGTCAACGAGAAAGTGCAAGGTATCGATAAATCCATGCTGCAAATTGATAACCTATCGGCCGAGCAGGAAAACAAAACCGATCAAGTCGCCGTTGCCATGAATGAGATGGAAACAACGGTCAGAGAGATCGCTGAAAATGCGAATCAGACGGCAAGTCATGCCAGTGACTCGCGTGAGACCACCTCTCAGAATCAGCAACAGTTGCAACAAGCGGTCGCTACGATGGAAGAGTTATCCGGTTCGATGCAGACAGCGGCTCGTTCTGTGGAGGAATTGGCTGACGAAGTCGCCAGTATCGTGACTGTCATTGACACCATAGAGGGCATTTCCGAACAAACCAATTTATTGGCGCTAAACGCCGCAATAGAATCTGCCCGCGCGGGTGAAGCCGGACGAGGTTTCGCTGTCGTTGCCGATGAAGTACGTACACTATCTCAGCGCACCAGCAAGTCGACAGAAGAAATTCGGCAGAAAATTTCACGCTTACAACAAGGTTCAAAAGCTGCTGTATCAGCAATGGAAACCAATCGCACTCAAGCAGAAAATACCAGTGAGCGTATTCGTTCTGCGAATGAAAAACTCAATGACCTTGTTGTTTTAATTCAGGATACCGCTGACATGAGCACTCAGATTGCTACAGCAACTGAAGAACAAGCTTCTGTTAGTCAGGATGTCGCTAAAAACATTCAAGCTATCGCAGACTTCTCTACTCAGGTTTCAACGGCGGTTAAAAGCAGTCATAACGAATGCGATCAAATGTCTTCACTTGCAGACAGCCTACGCAGCCAACTTGAGCAATTTAAAACGTAATATCTGCAAACAGAGACTGTAGCCTGGCCACTTCTCCCTCTTCAAGAGGATGCATAGGCTGCTTTCCCCAAACCGGGGCTGGCCAGGCGACATCTGTTTGAAAGCGTGCAAGGTGATGCACATGCAATTGCGGCACTTGATTCCCCAGCGCAGCAACGTTGAGTTTATCTGGCTGATATTCCGCTTTTAGCCAGTGGCATAAAAAACGGCTTTCTCTTAATAACTGCAGTTGGTCGTCTTCAGTGAGGTCGATTATTTCGCGTACATCAGCCACTTTCGGAACCAACAAGAACCAGGGAAACTGCCTGTCATTCATGACTCTGACTTCGCATAACGGCCAGTCGGCTAAATGATAACTGTCTCTGGCTAATTCTGAAGCTAATGTGAATTCCATAACAACCTATCCTTAAAGTGTTTGAAGAAACTCTTTAAACAGTGCGTTAGTTTGGTTCAGACTGTCAACTAAACGGTGATCATCGTTTACCACATTTAGCTGCGCATGCGTCCTTTTTGCATAACGCCAACTGTTTTCAACCGGCACGATAGTATCTTTCCACCCATGGACGATGTTTATTTTGCACTTCGGCGTTATCTGGTCAAAGTCAGCCTGGCCACCCAAGTAGAACGCAGGTGCCATTAAGAACAAGCCTTTGCAGCTATCTTTCTCAGCAGCTACTGTAGCGACATACCCTCCCATACTGGAACCGACCAGCACAAAAGGTTCTGATAGTCGCTCAATGTACTCCAATAGCTTTTTTACACGAATATCAGGGTCATCCATTCCTTGATAATCAATACTGTTAACCCCCATGCCGACATTTTTAGCCGTTTTTGCTAACACCTTGATCTTTATACCCCAGGGGCCACTTTCTTTGCCGTGATTAAAAACAACCTGCATTTAACAATTGCCTATCGTTCGTTGCTTAGATAGATTGAGTATAAATGTTAATCATTAGGTAACAATGTTAACGAATACCATGATAGTAAACCCAACTCGCATGAAACTGCTTATGAGTTTTTTGTTATTTAGTGGAACGGTATTAGCTCAGGAAGAAGAGCTGTCGGCTCCACTCATTTTTGGTATTAATGCCTCTCCGCCCTTTCATATTACACAAGGCGATGAGGCTAATAACGGGTTCTGCGATGTTTTAGTCAGAACCATTCAGGCTGAGCTGCCCGATACCCACCAAATTATTCGAGAAATGCCCCATGGCCGCATTCGGACAATTATGAAGCGCGAAGGGAGTATGTGTTTCCCTTGTATGATAAACCGCACGAGCTATAACCCCAATTACTATTTTACTAGAGCAACTCATTTATACGCACCGCACGGCATTATTACTCGTTCTTCGCTCGCAGACGAACTCAAAGAAAAATACGGAAACCCGGTTTCCCTTGAAAAGTTACTGGCTCAGTCTGAATTACGTTTTGCCCAACCCGTTGGTCGACGCTATGGAGACATTCAACCACTAATTAATGAATACCTAATTGGTACTAAATACCACAAAAAAGTGAATGGAGAACTTGCTTTATATAACTTACTGGCAATGATTCTAATTGACAGAGTTGACTATACCATTGACTACGAAATGATGATTCAATCATACCAACGCAATGAACAGAACTTCGGAAGCGGCGAATCTCTCGCGTTTGTTCCAATAAGAGAATACGAAGGAAAGACGATTCGAGGCGCCGTCGGTTGCAGCAATAATCAATGGGGCAAAAATGCAACCCGACTGATTGACCAAGCCATAAAAAAAATTCGAAATAACAATGATTTTCAGCAAAGTCTCGACTATTGGTTAGGTAATGACCGGCCAAAACTAAGCGAGTCAGAACAATGAAAGCAAATTTAATGACTTTTAAAAAGCAGCTTATCGTACTGCTCGTCTCTCTATTGTTTAGTGCAAATAGCTTGGCCGCAGACGAAGACATCATCTGGGGCGTTAACTCATCGCCGCCTTTCCATATCTATTCTGGAGAATATAAGGAACAAGGCTTTTGCGACGCTTTAGTTGACAGTTTTCAGCGCCAGCTACCTGAATTATCTCACCGCATACGGAAACTGCCTTCCCGCCGTATTACGATGATAATGAAGAAGAATAAAAACCTTTGCTTTCCCTGTTTAATTAAAAGAACCAGTTACAATTCTGATTTCAATTACACAGAAACAACGCATCTTTATGAGCCTCATGGCATTATTACCCGGGCTAATACTGCGGCAAAGATCATTAAAAAATACGGTCAACCCGTCAAATTTTCCGACTTAGTTAAAGACTCTGATTTACGCTTTGCACAACCAACCGAACGACGTTACGGGCAACTACAAACATTACTCGAAACACACCTTATAGACTCTGAAAACTTCAGCTTCATTAGCGGTGAAAACGCACACGTTAACCTGCTCACCATGATAGTTAACGATCGCATAGACTATACGATTGACTATAGAGCAATAATGACTTACTACAACGAAACTGAAGCTAGTACGAAAAACAGCGGTTTAGTTTTTTTACCAATAAAGGAATACGGTAGTTTGGTCATCGAAGGCGCTGTTGGCTGCACCAATAACGAATGGGGTCGTAATGCAGTCAACCAATTAGACCAGGTTATTGAACAGCTAAAGGCCGATCCCGACTTCCAACGTAGTTTGGATAAATGGCTGGGAAGTGATCGGCCTAAACTAAATTAAGCGAAACGTTGCTGCAAATACTGGTTAATGTCGTCAGATTCGTACATCCATTGTACTGTCTCACCCTGCTCTATTCGTAAGCACGGTACTTTCACTCGACCGCCACCATCTTGCAGTTCATTTCTGTGTTGCTCGTTATTTTTCGCGTCGCGTAACTCAATGTTCAAATTAAGGCGCGCTATTTCCTTGCGAACTTTCACGCAAAAAGGGCACGCGGAAAATTGATACAACGCCAGCGATTTACAAGCCTCATCGACCTTATTTTGCTCTTCTTCAGTGCGCACCTGTCCTTTTGGGGTGGTCAGTTTTTCAACAAGCAAAACAATGGGCGTCAAAATCAGTCGTAAAGTACGGAAAAAGTAACGAATTATAATTCTCATAAGTCTACTACCAAACAGCTTATTTAAGATGCCGCTATTCTAACGTGTTTAAGGTAAAGCGTCAGTCTTTTAGCTAAACGCTTTTCACTTTCCGTTTAAAGCTTCTGCAGCAATTTCTAACGACCTTAAACGAGCCTGATGATCAAAGGCATGGCAGGTAAGAATAACTTCATCGATACCCGTATCGTTAATAAACTGATTAATATGCCGTTGAACTGAATCCTTAGTGCCAACCGCCGTATAGGTTAATGCATGATTCGCCCCGGCCAGTTCATGAGGCGCAGCAACCGTTCTTATGTCATCCACCGGTGCTTTTAAAGGCCCGGGTGTACCGCGACGCAACGCAATAAACTGCTGTTGCATTGAGCTCATCATTTTTCGCGCATCGGTTTCGCTGTCTGCCGCAAAAACGTTCATTGCCGCTGCTGCATAAGGTTTGCTGAGATAACGCGATGGACGAAAGTTCTCGCGATACGCTTTTAATGCATGCTGCAAATAGTCTGGTGCAAAATGCGATGCAAAGGCATAAGGCAGACCTAAATGCGCTGCAAGCTGGGCGCCAAAAGTGCTTGAGCCGAGCAACCACACCGGAATTTGTTGTCCAAACCCGGGCACAGCCTTAATCGCATCACTTTCCTGCGCTTCTTCCAGATAACCTAAGAGCTCCTGAACATCGTTAGGAAACTGTTCGGCGTCGTCTGGTTTACGTCTTAAAGCCCGTAATGTTCGGCCGTCTGTTCCCGGCGCTCTGCCCAGACCAATATCGACACGTCCGGGGTACAGGGCATCCAGCGTACCAAACTGTTCAGCGACCACAAAAGGCGCATGGTTAGGCAACATAACACCGCCTGAACCTATCCTAATTTTGTCGGTTTTGCCGGCGACATAACCTAAAGCAACTGCGGTTGCGGCCGAGGCGATTCCGGTCATATTGTGGTGCTCAGCCATCCAGAAGCGGTGGTAACCCCACCGCTCGGCATGCTGGGCTAAATCAGCCGAGTTATGCAATGATTCAGCCACTGACCCACCTTCCGTGACAGGCGCTAAATCAAGAACTGAATATTTCATAACAAATTACAGCTCTTGTTTGGTTGGGCGAATGATCATTTCATTCACGTCAACTTGCTGAGGTTGCTCAATTGCAAACGTAATGGCACGGGCAATCGCCGCTGAATCAATGGCATCTGAGTACAAGCTGTCTGCCATCTCTTTCGCATCTTTGTCACTAATGTGGTCAGTCAGTTCTGTTGCTACAGCGCCCGGTGAAATATTAGTCGCGCGAATTTCACCGTTAGATTCCTGACGAATGCCTTCGGAAATGGCTTTTACAGCAAACTTGGTTGCGCAATATACTGTTCCGCCGGCAAAGACTTTCTGACCTGCAACCGATGACAGGTTGATGATATGACCGACATGCTGTTCACGCATAACCGGTAATACAGCAGCTACGCCATACAGAACACCTTTAATGTTCACATCAATCATGGTGTCCCATTCGTCCACTTTCAGCGCATCGAGCGGTGCCAATGGCATGAGTCCGGCGTTATTAATAAGCACATCAATACGACCAAATTCAGCTTTAGTGTCGTCAGCCAGTTTTTGAACTGCCGCTTTGTCTGTTACATCAACCACACGATAAGCTGCCTGACCACCCTCTTTTTTAATTGATTCAGTCAATTCTTTTAAACGATCTTCACGGCGCGCCGCTAGCATCAGTTTTGCGCCTTTTTTAGCAAGCATACGCGCGGTTTCTTCACCTAAGCCGCTGCTTGCCCCCGTAATAATTACAACTTTATCTTGTACTTCTGACATAGCTTTACCTCCGGTTAGTGCTATTGGTCAACTGCCCCTAACTGCCTTAATATCATCTCTTCAAAACGCAGTAGCGGCAGCATAGAACGCTGAACTTTGGCTCGCAGTAACGCTCCCTGCCAACCTGAAAGAATGAAGGCTCCCATCTGTTCGGTGTCAATGCATTGCTGAATTTGCTGTGCGTCCTGCGCAGCTTTTAAACACCGGGCAATACGCTGCTCCCAGTCGGAAAAAATGTCATCTAACCGTTCGCGAAATAAATCACTCTGCGAGGCCATTTCCTGACCCAAGTTGCCTATCAGACAGCCTTTGGAGAAATCACACGACTTTAAGTCTTCTACTGAGCGACGCAAATAGCTGCGCAAACGATCAACCGGCTCCAATTTTTCGTTTGCCAGAGTTTCGTCCATGCGTGCTTCATAATCCTCAGCGTAGGCTTCGATAACCGCCAGGCCAAAATCATTCTTACTTTTGAAGTAATGATAAAAAGAGCCCTTGGGCACCTGCGCCTCGCTCAGAATTTTATTCAAGCCAGTGCTGCCGAACCCATGTATGGATATCAGGTCAGCACCGATTGTTATGATGTTTTGTCGTGTATCATTCTTAGTCATGCGGATTATATTAGACCAGTCGTCTATAAACTTCAAGATCAGTTGAACAATTGCAATTACAGAGCTTCGGCAATGGACTCCGGCCAGACACCACACTGGACTTTAGCAATATGATCACTTTGTAAAATTTGCATCACCACCCGTGACTGCCCTATTCCCCCTCCAATAGTTAAGGGCAACTCGCCCGCTAACAAGGACTGATGCCAGGGTAGCTTGAGCTTTTCCTCCTGTTGGCTAATAGCCAACTGACGCTTTAATGCGTGCTGGTCAACACGTATCCCCATAGAAGAAAGTTCCAGCGCGTCATCTAATGCCGGATGCCAAACAAGAATATCGCCGTTTAAGCCAGTACTGCCCTGCTCGTTAACCGAACTCCAGTCATCGTAGTCCGGCGCTCTTACGTCATGTGCATGGCCATGACTCAACTCCCCGCCAATACCGACTAAAAATACGGCGCCATGTTGTTTAACCACTTTGCGCTCACGTTGTTTTGCAGTAAGGTCTGGATAGGCAGTAATTAAATCCTCTGCATGCACAACCTGTATTTTCTCCGGTAAGGTTCCGGTTCCACCGTGTTGTTCAATATATTGCTGCTCCGTTTGACGCAAAGCAGCGTAAATGCGCTCTACTGTCTTAGTCAGATAAGCCAGCGAACGCTGCTCTTCATTAATGACTTTTTCCCAGTCCCACTGGTCAACGTAAACCGAATGTACCGAGCCTAAAGCTTCTTCGTCGGGCCGCAGGGCTTTCATCTGGGTAACGATGCCCTCGCCTGCACCAAAGCCGTAACGGCCAAGGGTAAAGCGTTTCCACTTAGCCAACGAATGAACGACTTCATAATCTTTGTCGGGCACGGCTTTTACTTTAACTGCAACCGCCTTTTCCCAGCCCGACAAATCGTCTTGAACACCACTGCCCAACTCACTTAGTAGTGGCGACTGTACTTCAATCAACCCAAGCTGAAGCTGTAACTGCTGAGTAAAACAGGCTTTTACGAATTGAATTTTCTGTTGCTGTAACATGTATTGTGACTTCATAAATACTCCGAATCGTTAATAAAAGAATAAAAACACAATTCAATTAATACCTTTCAGGACTATTTATTCAATAACATTCAACAAAAATAGCTTTACTTATTATTTTCCGTTAATTTATACCTAAGTTAATTAACGAAGCTTTAATAAAACATGAAAAAATCACCTGAAAATTATCAAATCGATGATCTGGACCGTTCCATACTTAAAACCCTGATGGACGAGGCACGTATTCCTTATGCTGAGCTGGCTAAACGCTATAAAGTGAGTCCGGCCACTATTCACGTGCGGGTTGAAAAAATGAAACGAGCAGGCATCATTGAAGGCACCCGTTTACAGGTCAATGCCAAGCGCTTAGGCTACGATGTCTGTTGTTTTATTGGCATCACACTGAAAAGTGCGGGCGACTACCCCGCCGCAATCGAAAAGCTGGAAAAGCTCGAAGAAGTCATTGAGGCGTACTACACAACCGGACAATACAATGTCTTCATTAAGATCATGACGCCGTCAATTGACGAGTTGCAGCACACCCTTATCAATCGAATTCAGGCTATTGATGAAATACAATCGACAGAAACGCTCATTTCATTACAACAACCCATTAACAGAGACATACAGCCATGAGTCAGGACGTTAAGCTAACAGAATACAGTCACGGTGCCGGTTGTGGCTGCAAAATATCGCCTCAGGTTTTATCAAGCATTCTGAAAAGCAAGCTGGATATAGCGCCCGACCCTAAATTGCTGGTAGGAAACAACACTCGTGATGATGCCGCCGCCTATGATTTAGGTAATGGTCAGGTGGTATTAAGTACCACCGACTTTTTTATGCCTATCTGTGATGATCCCTTCGATTTCGGTCGAATAGCCGCCACCAATGCCATTAGTGACATTTACGCGATGGGAGGGAAACCACTAATGGCTATCGCTATTTTCGGTTGGCCTATTAACAAGCTACCAGCAGAAATCGCTCAACAAGTTATTGATGGTGGCCGGCAGGCCTGCGCCGATGCAGGCATTATGCTTGCCGGTGGACACAGTATTGATGCACCAGAACCAATTTTTGGACTAGCGGTCACCGGTCAGGTTGAAAAACAAAAACTGAAACAAAACGATACCGCACGGGAAGGTGACGTATTAATGCTGACCAAACCTTTAGGTGTGGGCATTTTAACGACCGCCCAAAAACAGAAGAAACTCCTACCGGAGCATAGTGGCATAGCGATTGAAACCATGTGTCAGCTTAACCGTATCGGCAGTGTTTTCGCTGATATACAAGGTGTCAACGCCATGACCGATGTAACTGGTTTTGGTTTAGCTGGCCATTTAATTGAAATGGCTGAAGGTGCGGATCTTTTCGCTCGAGTTCAGTTCGAAGACATCCCGACACTCCCCCATGTTCATGATTATTTGCTTCAAGGGTGTGTTCCCGGTGGCAGCCTGCGTAATTTCGATAGTTACGGACACCTTATTAGTCAGGTGCCGGCGCATCAGCGCAATTTGCTATGTGACCCACAAACCTCGGGCGGTTTACTTATTAGCGTTGCAAAAGAAGAGATAGAAAACCTGAATGAAATTTGTCGGGAGCAAAATCAGTTCATACAGATAATAGGCGAGCTTTATCATAGTAAGTCACAACCGCATCGCGTGGTTATTGAGTAGATGTCTGAACAACAAGTCACCAAAACACAATTTGATAAACTGTTTCTTAACGATACACCGTTGCTAGATTTAAGAGCGCCTTCAGAGTTTAAAAAAGGCGCCTTTAGCACAGCCGTTAATCAACCATTGATGACCGATGACGAACGAGCCAAAGTTGGCACTTGTTATAAACAGCATGGACAAAATGCGGCAATTGCATTAGGTCATGATTTGGTCAGTGGGGATACTAAGCAGCAAAGAGTTGACGCCTGGAAGGACTTTTTCAAAGACCAGCCAAGTGGCGTTATCTATTGCTTTCGCGGGGGTTTACGCTCACAAATAGTACAACAGTGGTTAACCGAAGAAGGAGTAGACAGGCCCCGAGTTGAAGGCGGCTATAAAGCACTGAGGCAACACTTAATTCAGCGTACCGAAGAGCTGGTAGCTAACTTCCGCTGGATTGTGGTTAGCGGTCGTACCGGCTGCCAGAAAACGGAATTTATCAAGCGCAGCTCTTATTCAATTGATTTAGAGGGACTGGCGCACCATAGAGGTTCCGCATTCGGACGCCACCCTGAGCCACAACCAACACAGATTGACTTCGAAAACCAGTTGGCGGTTGCGCTTATCAAGTTGAAAGCTCAAGGCGCCAAGACGGTTTATATCGAAGATGAAGGCAGTCACATAGGCTCGGTCTCTGTTCCTGAAAATTTACGGCAGGCCACTCAAAAAGCCGAACGCTACCCTATTGAGTCCACTTTAGAACAACGCGTTGAGGTTATTTATCAAGAGTACGTGATTGAAGCAGAGAACCGCTATTGTTCACGTGAACAGTTCGAACACTACCTGCTGGACAGCTTAAGTCGAACCCGCAAGCGTTTAGGAGACCTTCGTTTTCGTCAGTTATTCAGCACACTTCAGCAAGCTCTGAGTCAAGACAGTCGAGAGCTTCATAAGCAGTGGATAAAAGGGTTACTGGTTGACTATTATGACCCGATGTACGACTACCAAATGAAAAAGCGATAAGCATCGCTAAAAATCTGCGACCCGCCGAAAACAGCAGTTAATCTTTTAAGCTTTTGTTATGGTGGTGAGATAATAACACCAAGGGGATTTATCTATGTTAAAGCGAATGTTAAGCGGTATTACCACGGCCGCATTGGTCATCGTTGCCCTGCCCTCTATGGCAGCAACAAAAGACCTTTCGTATTACTTACCACAGGATGTGAGCTACAACCCTGAAATTACCAAGCCCAAAGATGTACTGGGTTATCAAGTTGGTGAATGGCATGCTCGCCCCGAACAAATTGTGAAGTATATGGAAGTTCTGGCCGAAGAGTCAGATCGTATTACTCTGGAAGTAACCGGACGCACACATGAACAGCGTCCACTGTTGTTGCTCACAGTAACCTCTGAAAATAACCACAGTAATATTGATGATGTTCGCAAACGTCACTTGGCAGCAGCCGATCCATCCCGCGATGCTGATCCTGACAATACTCCCGTGGTTATGTACATGGGCTACAGTATTCACGGCGACGAGTCCAGCGGCAGTAATGCAGCCATACTTTTTGCCTATTATCTGGCCGCAGCTCAGGGCGAAGCCATTGATGAACTTCTGAACGACTCGGTTATTTTGCTGGATCCGGCATTTAACCCCGACGGTCTCGCGCGCTTTGCACAGTGGGCAAACCAACACCGCGGACAAAACCTGGTTGCCGATCCTCAGCATCGTGAGCACGTACAGCCTTTCACCCGTGGCCGGGTTAACCACTACTGGTTTGATATGAACCGTGACTGGCTATTACTACAACACCCTGAATCGCGTGCTCGTATCGCCAACTTTCAAAAGTGGAAGCCGAACGTACTGACCGACTACCACGAAATGGGAACCAACAGCACCTATTTCTTTCAGCCGGGCATTCCTTCACGTAAGAACCCGCTGACCCCGGACGAAAACGTGCGCTTAACGGAAGTTCTGGCAGCTGAACACGCTGACTCACTGGATGATATTGGCAGTCTATATTACACCGAAGAATCATTTGATGACTTCTACTACGGTAAAGGCTCCACTTACCCAGACATTCAGGGCGCTGTAGGCGTGCTGTTTGAACAGGCCTCCAGCCGCGGACACCTGCAAGATTCGGTTAATGGCGAAGTCAGCTTCCCGTTCACGATTCGCAACCAATTTGTCGCGTCACTCAGTACGATTTATGGCACCCATAAAAACAAAAGCCGCTTTATTGAGTTTCAGGAAAGCGCCTATGACCAAGGTATGGAAGCAGCTAAAGAAGCCAACTTTGAGGGCTACCTCCTTGGAGATTCAAGCGATCCTTCTCGTGTCGAAGGCTTGCTGGAAATTTTCAAGCAACACGGCATTAGAGCGTATCGAGTCGAAAAAGATATTGAGCAAAACGGTACTCAGTTTAAAGCAGGTAGTAGCTATTATGTGCCATTAGCCCAAGCACAATACGGTTTGATTCAGGGCATCTTCAGCACGCGTAAAAACTTCCCGAATAATACGTTTTACGATGTTTCAGGCTGGACATTGCCACTGGCTTTCAATATACCATTTGAAACCCACCGTGGACGCATTCAAATCGCTGATAATGCCTGGGATGCACCCAAGCGTAAAACTTCAGCATTAACCGATGCCTATGCTTACGCATTTAACTGGAACGATTACCATGCACCGGGCTTGCTACAAGAGCTGTTAGAACAAAACATTCATGTTCGTCAGACAACTAAACCGTTTACTGTACAAGCAGAACAAGGCCGCCAACAATTCGCAGCAGGCTCTATTGTTGTGCCTAAAGCGTATCAACAGCGTGACTGGCACGATGTGCAGCGTCGCCTGGCAACAGCCGCAAAAGAAAAAGGCATTCATGTAACGTCAATTGAAACAGGACTAACCCCGGAAGGCATTGATTTGGGCAGCCGCAACATTCAGCCGGTAGAAGAACCCAGCGTCATGATGCTAACTGGCTCAGGCGTCAACCTTTATGAAGCGGGCGAAACCTGGTACTACCTTGATCGTCATGTTGGCATTCCTCTATCTATGGTCGATACCGAACGCTTAGCACGTGCCGACTTAACGCGTTACAGCCATATCATTATGGTTGACGGGCACTATGGTAACCTTGACAAAAAGTTACGTAAGAAAATTAAGCAATGGGTTAGCCAAGGCGGAATTATCATTGGTCAACGTGGTGGTGCTGAGTGGCTGGCAGAAAATGATCTTCTGCATACTCGCTTTATTGATGATGCCGTCTTTCAGGACGCATTCGCTCAACAGCAGTTAAGTTACGAAGAACGTGACGATTTTTATGCGGAACAACGTATTGCTGGTGCGATATTCTCAATGGATGTGGATACGTCTCATCCACTATTCTTTGGCTTCCCGCGTGAACAAATGCCAGTATTTAAAAACTCGGCTAGCGCTATGGAAGAGCCTGAGTCCCCCTTTGTTTCCGTTGCTCGTTATTCAGAACAACCGGTCATGAGTGGTTATACGGACGAACGGAACCGCGAAATACTAAAAGGCAAAACCAATATTGCCGCACATCGCTTCGGTGACGGCCAGGTTATTGGGTTTGCGGATAACATCAACTTCCGTGCCTATTTCTGGGGCACCGCTAAATTGTTGAGTAATGCAATTTACTTAGCTCCACGGATTCAGGTTTACGCCAAAAAATTGGATGATAAAGCTGCAGCAGACGCCGCTGCCGAAGCTCATTAATTTATAACTTCTCTAGAAACAGAAAAACGCTAAGGCATTTCCGCCTTAGCGTTTTTTTACATTCCTGAATACTGGTTATTACTCCAATCATGGTCTACCTTACTAATTGAAACTTCTCAATTAATTAATGAGGTGCTTATGTTACGTTGGGTTCTTATATTTTTCGTTGTTGCAGTTATCGCAGCCATTTTAGGGTTCGGTGGTATTGCTGGTGCAGCCGCTGAAATCGCTAAAATTATCTTCTTTATCTTTGTTGTTTTATTCGTAGTTTCATTGGTTGTCCGCCTGCTTCAGGGGAACAAGAGGCTCTAAAACCTATAAGCTTCGATAGATATTAGACATTGGTCGTATGCCAACGGTTATTGAATTTACGCTACAATAACCGTTGGCATTTTACGTTATCTGTCTAACACTACAACAATGAGGCTCTTGCCATGAACGCAATCGTAATGATGGTTCTGGGTTTAGGCGCTATGTTTCTCGGTTATGTCTTTTATTCTAAGTTCATTGCCGAAAAAATATTTAAGCTCGATCCAAACTTCAGAACCCCAGCTCATGAACTAGAAGACGGCGTTGATTTCGTCCCTACCAATAAATACGTTCTTTGGGGTCACCATTTTACCTCTGTTGCTGGCGCAGCACCTATCATAGGTCCTGCTATCGCAGTTATCTGGGGTTGGGTACCGGCATTTTTGTGGGTCATATTTGGAACCATATTTTTTGCAGGTGTGCATGACGCCGGTGCAATTTGGGCGAGTAACCGTAATAAAGCGAAATCCATCGGTAATTTAACCGGCGATGTCGTTGGCAAACGGTCACAAACGCTTTTCATGATTGTCATATTCCTTGTGCTGTTAATGGTTAATGCCGTTTTCGCCACAGCTATCTCTGGTTTGCTGATCAAATTCTCGAGCTCTGTTGTGCCAGTATGGGGAGCTATATTTGTTGCACTCATTATCGGTCAAATTATTTTCCGTAAATGGATGGGTCTCGGGGCTATATCAATTATTGGTGTTCTGGCGTTATACGCGCTCATTTGGGCGGGTCCGTCGTTCCCAATCCAGTTACCTGAAACCGTTATGGGTATTAGTGACAACGCGCAGTGGGTTCTTATCCTGTTCGGTTACGCTGCCATCGCGTCCTTACTGCCAGTTTGGGTACTATTGCAGCCTCGCGATTACATCAACGGCTTACAGTTATTCATTGGTCTGATTCTGCTTTACGGGGCAACATTGCTATTAGGGCCAGAGATTTCCGCGCCTGCCTTTAACAGCAACACACCTGAAGGCACACCTTCCATGTTGCCATTGCTGTTCGTAACCATTGCCTGTGGTGCAATCTCTGGTTTCCACGGACTGGTTGCGTCAGGAACAACATCTAAGCAGCTTGATAAGGAAACCGATGCACGCTTTGTTGGCTATTTCGGTGCTATTGGCGAAGGTTCGCTATCCTTAGCCACTATCATTGCCGCTACCGCTGGCTTTGCGACACTGGCTGACTGGGAGGCCGTATATTCCTCCTTCGGACAAGGTGGCGTATCAGCCTTTGTTGAAGGTGGGGCCAATATTATTAGCCAGGGCCTGGGTCTGGACGTCGGTATTTCTGAAACCTTACTGACGGTCATGGCAGTGCTTTTTGCTGGCACAACCATGGATACCGGCCTTCGTTTACAGCGTTATATTTTTCAGGAATGGGGCAACCTGTATAACATTAACTGGATGCAAAAAGCTTTACCGGCAACGCTGTTAGCAGTCGGTAGCTGCCTATTACTGGCGTTTGGTGCTGGTGGCGCTGATGGCAGTGGCGGTTTAGTCATTTGGCCTCTGTTTGGTACCACAAACCAATTATTAGCCGGTTTAACTTTACTGGTTATTACGGTCATGTTGGTGCGCTTGGGCCGCCCAATGTATTACACCTTGTTACCGTTAATCTTCTTGCTGATAATGACGGTATTCGCGCTTATTGTGCAGCTTAAAGGCTTCTACGATAGTGGAGATTGGTTCTTAATGGGTCTCGATTTAGTCGTATTGGTTGCGGCTATCTGGATTGCACTTGAAGCCAGTGCCGGACTAACTAAACTCCGCAAGGAGCAAAAAGCACAGAAGCAATCTTAAACAGGAGTAAGTAGCATGAACATACAGTCAGTGCGCCGTTGGTTCAGTCGGGCAAGCGACTTAGCAAACGAGTTTTACAATGCGCCCTATCGCTCTGCTATTGCCCGGGCAAAGCGCGATGAGGACGATTTGTTCATGCTACTGGTTTTCTCCGAAATGATGGGCGTGCCTAATCCGGCCGCCTATTACACACTGGAACTACAACCATTAATGCTGGAGCGATTCCACCAGTGGCATCAACGTATGGGGATGGAACACTCACCGCTTGATCATTTCCGTTGTTGCTAGTCTTATAACCCGACCAGAAACAGGGTTCATTTCTCATGTTGTTAAGCGATAAAAAAGTTTTGTTGATTGGCGGAAAAGGTGGCGTTGGTAAAACAACCGTCTCATCTGCTCTGGCTGTACTTGCAGCCCGTAAAGGCAAAAAAGTCCTGTTAGTTTCAACTGATCCGGCACACAGTTTGGCTGATGTGTTTGATAAAAAGATTGGTGATCACAAAACCGTCATGCGTGAGAATTTAACCGCATTAGAAATCGATCCTGACCACGAAGTAAAAGAACACATTGCTCGTGTTAGCTCACAAATGAAACGCTTTACTAATCCCGATCTTTTCCCAGAAATTGAGCGGCAAATGCGTTTAACGCAACAATCACCCGGGGCACAAGAGGCAGCTCTTCTGGAAAGGATCTGTCATGTCATAGACGAAGCAGAAAAAGATTATGATTTATTGATTTTTGACACCGCTCCCACGGGCCATACTTTGCGTCTGTTAACCTTGCCCGAAGCAATGGCCGCCTGGACACAGGGAATGTTGCGATCACAAAAACGTTCGCAGGATTTCGACTCGGTACTGGATCACTTGTCGCCCAAATCGGGCAAAGATATCAACAACCCGATGGCAGATCCCAAAGAAAATGCAAGTGACGGTATGACTGATCGTACCAAGGCAATCACCGAGCAACTGTTAAATAGACAAAGGCTGTTTCAGAGAACTCGGCGGTTGTTACAGGATAATAGCTACACATCTATTTTATTCGTACTGACCCCCGAGCGCCTGCCTATACAAGAAACCACTCGAGCGCTGCAATCTTTAACAGCCGAGAATTTACCTGTCGGCGGCGTCGTCATTAACCGAATTTTGCCTGAACAGGCGGATGGAAGCTTTCTTGCTAAACGTCGTATACAGGAAAAGTCTTACTTAGAAGACATAGCAAAGCGTTTCGACGCTTGGCCGAGTTATTCTCTTTACCTGTTGGAAGAAGATGTTCAGGGGTTAGCAGCACTGGAAACCTTTGCTAATAATCTCGAAAAGGCCGGTTTTTCTTCTTAATTGCCACTTTACTGTCATCGCTTTTTCTTATACTACGTATACAGTGTCAGTATTGTTACTTAAGGAGAGAACACTATGCGCGCCGTAGGATACAAACAGTCATTGCCTGTTGAGGACGCTAATTCATTACTGGATATTACCGTTGATGATCCCGTTCCCGGAGCAAGCGATATACTCGTTAAAGTCAAAGCAGTAGCGGTTAACCCAGTCGACACTAAAATTCGGATGCGCATGGCGCCAGAATCAGGCCATAAGATCATTGGCTGGGATGCCGTCGGCGAAATAATTTCAATTGGCGATAAAGTTACGGGTTTCGAACCAGGCGACAGAGTCTGGTACGCTGGTGATATCACTCGACCGGGCTGTAACGCACAGTTCCAAGCTGTAGACTACCGGATAGCCAGTAAAGCGCCCGAGAACCTTGATGACTGCCAGGCCGCTGCCCTGCCCCTGACCAGTATTACCGCATGGGAATTACTGTTCGACCGCCTTCAAATTGATAAACCATCACCGCATAAAAAAAGAACGCTATTGATCATTGGCGGTGCTGGCGGCGTTGGTTCTATCTTAATTCAGCTTGCCGCTCAGTTGACAGATGTGACCGTTATTGCAACAGCGTCACGAGCTGAGTCTCAACAATGGGTAAAAGCGTTAGGTGCCGATCATGTTATCAACCATTACGAGGATTTAGCCGAGCAACTTGAATCGATAGGGACACCTCCGGTAACCGACGTTGCCTGCCTGACTCATAGTGAGCAGTATTTTAATCAATGCATGACGCTTATGGCTCCTCAGGGACGATTTTCCCTGATAGATGACCCAGCAGAAAGTATCGACATTACAAAAATGAAGCAGAAGTGTATTAGTCTGCATTGGGAGTTTATGTTTACGCGGTCGATGTTTACGACGGACGATATGATTAAACAGCAAGAATTACTGACTCATATTGCTCGAATGGTCGAAAAAGGCCAAATCCGTTCGACTCTAGGTAAGAGCTTCGGAGAGATGAACGCAGATAATTTGCGTAAAGCACACAAAGCAATAGAAAGTCATAAAACCATCGGAAAAATTGCCTTAACTGTTGCTGATTAATTTTACAAACATACATGAATGTATGTATAATTCCGGAATTAATATCAATAATAGGTCAGAGGTAATTTAATGAACACGCGTTTAAGGTTTGCTCCCATTTTAGCAGTGAGTCTTCTGTTAACCGGGACACTAACCGCCTGCAGTGACCAGCCACAGCAGCAACAGGGTCAACAGCAAGCGGCTCAAGTTGAAGTGATCACCGTAACCCCTGAGTCAATCAGTTTAAGTACTGACTTGCCTGGCCGTACCGCTGCGTATCGAGTTGCACAGGTTCGCCCACAGGTCAGTGGTGTGTTGCTTGAACGAACTTTTGAGGAAGGTACTTTTGTTGAAAAGGGCCAGCAACTCTATCAGATTGATCCAGCTATCTATGAAGCAGAGTTAGCCAGTGCAAAAGCTGAAGTCGAGAGAGCCAAAGCCGTTCAGCGTAGTTCAGAACTCCGTTACAACCGTTTTCAGGAATTGTTAGATGAAAACGCTGTAAGCCAGGATGAGTTTGATAGCGCAGAAGCAACCTTTTATCAAAATAAAGCGGCCGTCTCTCTGGCTGAAGCTCAATTAAAAAGTGCCCGTATTAACCTCGAATACACCAAAGTTAATGCGCCAATTAGCGGAGTTATTGGCCGTTCAAACTTTACCGAAGGTGCCCTGCTCACGGCGTCACAAGCTGAACCTCTGGTTAGTATTAATCAGTTGGATCCAATCTACGTCGATATTAACCAGTCCAGCAAGCAGTTTATGAAGTTGCAAGCTGATATAAAGTCAGGCCGCATACAAGCTAATGATAAAGGTAACGCACTGGTCCGCTTAAAACTCAATGGTTTAAACTACGATCAGAAAGGCGAATTACTTTTCTCCGAAGTCAGCGTTGATGAGGACACTGGCGCGATTTTATTACGCGCGGAGTTCCCTAACCCCGACAAAACCCTTTATCCGGGCATGTTTGTGCGAGCCGAAGTTAGCGAAGGAACCATTCAGAACGCTATTCAGGTACCGCAAAAAGCCGTGACTCGTGATCCTAGGGGTCGCCCTTACGTGATGCTGGTTACTGATGACAACAAAGTTGAGCAGCGCATGATAACGACTGAACGTGCGATGGGTAGTAACTGGTTAGTAGCTGACGGACTTGAAGAAGGCAACACGATAGTCACTTCGGGCTTACAAAAGATCCGCCCGGGCGATACGGTAACTATCGACGGCTCGTCTACCTCTGAACAGCAGCAGTAAGGAACGTCAGTCATGGCTAAGTTTTTTATTAATCGCCCTATATTTGCCTGGGTTATCGCGCTGCTGACAATGATGGCAGGTGCCATTGCTATGTTGCAGTTGCCGATAGCGCAATACCCGACTATCGCACCACCTGCTGTTGAAATTCAGGTGAGCTATCCTGGCGCTAATGCGGAGACCGTTTCTAATACGGTGACTAAAGTCATTGAGCAGAACATGACAGGTATCGATAACCTGATCTATTTCTCTTCTCAGAGTAACTTTGGCAATGCGAGTATCAGTCTGACTTTCGCATCGGGTACCGATCCAGATATTGCTCAAGTGCAAGTCCAGAATAAGCTCTCTCAGGCTACTCCCCAATTGCCTCAGGAAGTTCAGGCTCAGGGGATAACCGTCAGTAAATCAAGTAGCTCATTCTTGATGGTTGCCGCCCTCGTTGCATCAGACGATCGTTATTCCCAAACCGATTTAAGTGATTATATTGCGTCAAATATTCAGGATCCGATAGCACGAACTACCGGTGTCGGTAACGTTCAGCTATTTGGCTCTCCTTATGCCATGCGAATTTGGGTCGACCCTTCTTCGCTGGTTAATTACGGCATGACCATGGCAGATATAAAAGAAGCCATTGGGGCGCAGAACGCTCAGGTCGCAGCAGGTGAACTAGGTGGCACACCCGCTGTAGATGGGCAACGTTTAAACGCTACGATCATTGCGCAAACTCGCATGTCAGATCCGTCAGAATTTGAAAACATTACACTAAAAGTGATGTCTGACGGCTCTCAGGTTCGCCTTAAAGATGTGGCCGAAGTAGAGAAAGGCGCAGAAAACTACTCCATTCGGGCCAACTATAATGGCAAGCCGGCGACCGGTTTAGCGATTAACCTGCAGACAGGAGCGAATGCTCTGGAGACTGCAGACGCTGTAAAAGCACGTATGGATGAACTTGAACAGTTTTTTCCTGATGGAATGGAACTGGTCACGGCTTATGATACAACCCCGTTTATCAAAATTTCGATTTCTGAGGTGGCTCAGGTTCTGATTGAGGCCATTATTCTGGTCTTCCTGTTAATGTTTGTTTTCTTACAAAACTTGCGCGCAACCTTAATACCGACTCTGGCAATTCCGGTCGTCATTTTGGGTACTATGGGCGTCATGTCTTTAGCTGGATTCTCTATTAATACCCTGACCATGTTTGGTATGGTCTTATCCATTGGCTTGCTGGTTGACGACGCCATTGTTGTTGTAGAAAACGTTGAGCGGTTAATGTCTGAAGAAGGCTTATCGCCCAAACAGGCAACCATTAAATCAATGGGCCAAATAACCGGTGCTCTTGTGGCCATAGGTGTTGTCATGGCAGCGGTATTCGCCCCCATGGCCTTCTTCCCTGGCTCCACTGGCGCTGTCTACCGACAGTTCTCGTTAACCATTATTACCTCAATGGGTCTATCGGTTCTTGTTGCTATCATTTTTTCACCGGCACTTTGCGCTACTCTGCTCAAGCCGGTTAAGCATGACAAAAACAGTGGCTGGGGCCCGCTTGGCTGGTTCAACCGGACGCTTGAAAAATGGACCGTTAAGTACACCAACTCTATTCATTCAATTTTGCGTCGTACCATCCGCTTTGGCGTACTGTATTTAGGTATTATCGGGGTGCTTGCCTACCTCTTTACTCAACTGCCATCCTCTTTCTTACCTGACGAAGACCGTGGCGTGTTTCTAACCCAGATGCAGTTACCGGTTGGCTCGACCATAGAACAATCGGTTAATACCATGGATAAGATTGAGGACTACTACCTCAACCAGGAAGATGCCGTTCAGTCAGTCTTCTCAGTTGTTGGGTTTAGTTTCTCGGGGCGCAGTCAGGCTAACGGTATCGCTTTCGTACGTTTAAAGGACTGGGGCGAGCGTGATGAAAGTCAAAGTGTTGAAGCAGTTATTGGACGGGCTTTTGGTTTCTTTGCGTCGATAAAAGAAGCCATGGTCTTTGCTTTTAACCTGCCACCGATTCCGGAACTTGGCGTTTCCAGCGGTTTTAACCTGTTCTTGCAGGATCGCGGTAACCTGGGTCATGCCGGTTTGCTTGAGGCCCGTAACCAATTGCTGGGCATGGCAGGACAAAGCGATAAACTGGTTCAGGTACGCCCGAACGGACTTGAAGATGCACCACAATTGCGAATTGATATCGATTTTGAAAAAGCTCAGGCTCAAGGCTTGACCATTACCAGTATCAACGACACCTTGAGCACCGCCTGGGGCTCATCCTATGTGAATGACTTTATTGACCGGGGAAGGGTCAAAAAAGTCTACCTTCAGGGCGAATCTGAGTCTCGCATGCTGCCGGAAGATATTAACGACTGGTACGTACGGAATAACCAGGGCGACATGGTGCCGTTCAGTTCCTTCTCAAGTTGGGAATGGACTTATGGTCCGCAACGAGTCGAAAGCTATAACGGCGTTTCTGCAATGGAAATTCAGGGCCAAGCGGCTCCGGGCGTTAGTACCGGTGAAGCAATGCTTGAAATGGAGCGAATGATTGAACAACTGCCGCCCGGAATAGGCTTTGAGTGGACCGGTATTTCGTTACAAGAACGTCAGTCGGGTGATTTTGCGCCAATTCTTTATAGCGTATCCCTGATTGTCGTATTTCTGTTCCTCGCGGCCCTTTACGAGAGCTGGTCGATACCCTTCTCGGTCATGTTGGTTGTGCCCTTAGGGATTTTAGGTGCGGTTATCGCCGTCATGCTACGAGGCATTTCTAACGATGTGTACTTCCAGGTTGGTCTGTTAACCACCGTTGGTGTATCAGCAAGGAATGCGATACTCATCGTCGAGTTTGCAAAAGACTTGCAAGCCCAAGGTAAAGAGCTACTAGAAGCAACTCTGGAAGCCGTACGTTTACGCCTACGCCCTATTCTGATGACATCATTAGCATTTGTGTTCGGCGTCATGCCTCTGGCGCTAAGTGATGGCGCTGGTGCGGCAAGTCGTAATGCCATCGGAACCAGTGTTATTGGAGGTATGATAGGCGGTACTGTGCTGGCAATCTTCTTTGTTCCACTATTCTTTTATGTGGTACGACGAATTTTCCCGCCCAAACAGCCTGAAGAGTGATAGAAACAAAAAAACCGGAGTTCAAAACTCCGGTTTTTTTTGGTAGCCGTTTGTTAAACGGCTTTTTTAAAGACCAACAGCTTTTGTCCTCTGTAACTCAATAAAAAGACCAACCCTTCCGCTAATGGCTTGCCAATAAATGGTGTCAGCCCTATATATCGAAACGCCTCGGTTAACCCATAATTTGCTGCCACCAGAACTACAGCTAAGCATCCATATTTAGTTGCATCCCAGGCAACATGAGAGCCCTGTTTGAACACCCACTGACGATTTAAGGAAAAGTTAAATACCCCGGAAATCACTCTGGCCAAAACAATCGATTCAAGCACCTGGCCTGAGAAAAAGTAGGCCGTAGCAAAAACCGAATAATCAAGCCCGGCAGACAAAATGCCGATACTGGCAAACTTCAAAAACTTTCGATAAATCTTTATCGAGTCGACAATCGGCCGATAATGACTGGTTTCATTGCCTTCCTCATAAACTGTGGTAATTTCCTGAGACTTTATCCGGTAACCATAGCGCCTCGCGGACAGCAGCATCTCTAATTCAAACTCATAACCACAGCTGTTGAAGTCAACGAGCTTTTCTAAAAAGCCCGCAGGAATTCCACGCAGCCCAGTTTGAGTGTCTTTAATATCCTGCCCGGTAACCAATCTGAAAATAACGCGGGTTAATTTGTTGCCAACTTTAGAGCGTAAGGGAATATCTTTTTCATCAAAAGTACGGCTACCCAGCCATAATTTATCGGGATATCCTTTGAGACGAGTACAGACAGCCAGTATGTCTTTAGCCAAATGTTGACCATCGGCGTCGGCCGTCACTGCACCTGAGCAACGGTCTTCTTGTTGTTCGAGGATCCACTCAAATGCGGTACGTAGCGCAGCGCCTTTTCCTTGATTCTGCTCATGCGTTACAACATGAATGCGGTGGCGTTGATTGAGTTGCTGGAAAACAGTCTGGGATCGACTACCATCATCTACAACAACAATGCCCAGATAGTGATTCCATTCAGGGTCTTCATCTGTAATTTTATCAATTAGCTCCAGCAGGTGCTGGTCAGGATCCAGGGCCGGAATAACAATATAAGGTTTTTTCATTCGAGCACTGGACCTTGTTTTCTAAGGTTTTTTGTCCTGATCTTCTTTGACTTCGTATTCTCCATCAATAACCGATCCACTATCTTGCCGAGTATTTTCATAATGTTCTTGTTGTTTTTGTTGTTGTCGTTGCTGCTCTTGATAGTGTTGCTTAGCCTGTTTACGCATACGCCAAACTTGCTTAATCGTATGACGTTGGCGCCACATAACCGGAATCATCAGCAGCACAAGTACTGCCGCAATCACCATTCCGAACGCAAGCCCCAGGCCAATCAGGACCAATAACAAAAAAAGGCCCAGTATCCGACTGAGCCAGTTACCAGAGGAGGAACCTCCGGTACGTGAACCTTGGTTGAAACGGACATAAACTTTATCTCGTTTATGAGTCATAACTGCTCCTAAAAAATGACTACAAAGTTAAGACAACATACGGCACTGACCGTTCCAGCAAGGTTATCTTAACGTTTACTTACGCATATCCTGAGTTGCCTTACGTGCAGCTTCAAACTCATTGCCCGGAGCCCACTGCGGCCAATCACGCGAGTTTGCCAGCTCATTGCCTATTGAGTAGAAAATAGACATGTCCTGCTGAACTCCGCGCAGATCCCAGTTTTCATCAAACTCATCAGCCGGCTTATGATACGCATCGCGATTAAATATAGCACGCTGTTCTTCCGTCCACTCACGCCCTTTCTCAACATGGTCATTACCGCCTTTCGCATACAGCATCGGTACGCCTCGTTTCGCCAGGTTAAAGTGATCCGAGCGATAGAAAGAGCCAACTTCAGGGGTTGGTTCAGGTGCTACATAACGATCTTGGGCCTTTACGTAGCGTTTCAAGTAGTCTTCCATGGAAGAATTACCATAACCCACTACAACCATATCTTTCATTGGACCATAGACGTTCATAACATCCATGTTGATGCCACCAACCGCTTTGCCCAGGGGCAACATAGGATGAGTCGCGTACCAATCTGAGCCCAATAAACCGCTTTCTTCCGCACCAACAGCGGCAAAAACAATTGAACGCTCAGGTTGCGGCCCTTTTGCAAACTGCTCTGCCATGGCCATTAACGCCGCCGTGCCTGATGCATTATCTTGTGCACCATTATAGATAGGGTCATCTTCACGCACCGGATCGGTTCCCAGGTGATCATGGTGAGCCATATAAATAACGTGTTCTTCAGGGTATTTAGAGCCCTCGATATAACCAATCACATTATTGGTATCTAAGTACTCAAACTTATTACTAACGGTTAGCGATGCCTCAATATTCAGAGGTTCCGGCTTAAACTCTCCACTCAGCGCTAGCTCCCGCATTTGCTCTAAATCCTTGCCTACAGTTGCAAATAAAGCATTGGCGCTTTTTTCAGTTACCCAACCTTCGATCGCTGAGCGATCCATGTTCTTATTCTCACGCTTCAAATCAAAGCGTACGGGTGAGCCACCAGCAACAACACCCCAACCATAACCAGCAGGACCCGTTTCGTGCACAACAAAAGCGGCTTCAGCTCCTTGGCGAGCAGCTTCTTCAAATTTATAAGTCCAACGACCGTAATAGGTCATTGCATTACCATTAAACAATTCAGCGTCGCCTGTCGCATAGCCCGGATCATTGACCAACATAACAACCGTCTTACCTTCAACATCCAGTCCTTCGTAGTCGTTCCAGTCATATTCAGGAGCAACTATTCCGTATCCGACAAAAACAACGTCACTGCTTTCAATTTTGACTTCGTCTACCACTCTTGGCGTCCAGGCCATCATCTCAGTACGATACTCCATTGATTCTGGTGCTGAGTCACCACTGAAATTCAAAGAGCTCACTTTGTACGGCATCAACTTGACCAGTGGAACAGGCTGACGATAGCTATCACTTTCTTGATCATAAGGCTTTAAACCCCATTCGCGAAAATGGTTTTCGATAAAGCTGACGGTTTTCTCGCCACCCGCTGATGCCGGTGCACGGCCTTCAAACTCATCAGAGGATAAGGTTTTTAGGTAATCACGGTAATTTGGGTTAAAAGCTGAGTCTTTTATGTCAGCAACGGCTTTATCCGCTTCCTTATTTGATTCATCTACCGGTCCACAGGCAGCTAAAAAACTTAAGCTTAGTGCACCTATCATGACGTACTTCATGGTCTCTCCTCTTATCGATTATTTATTATTTTTGCCGCTTTCTGGCACGCAACTACCACTCTCTGCTTTTCTTAACCGGTCGCCCATACGAACCCCATTTTCCGCGAAGAAACCGGCGTTAACTTCAAGTACACTCCAGTAATTTTCACCCGGAGAATAACTTCGGCAATTGCCTGGATCGTCACTCTTACAGGGGCGCATAGTAAAGGTTTTAACAATGCGTCGATTCTTATCAAGGTAGGCTATGTCCAGCGGAATCAAGGTTTGATACATCCAGAATCCGCTATAGCCCGGACGCTCATTGCCATATCGAAACCACATACCTTCGTAGGTTCCTAGCGATTCGCGCTGCATTAATCCCCGAGCCTGTTGCGCTTGAGAATCCGCCAACTCAACCGTCAACGGTTGTTCAATAGCTCCCAGGCAAACGTGGGTTTTATCGAATTCCTGTGGCTCAGGAACATTCCACTGTTGAGCAACACTATTAAAAGATAGCATGCTCACCAGGGTAAAAATCAATCGATGGTTCATCAGCTTAACCTTGTCATAATCACTTCCCTGATTTTGTCCTATCCAGGAGGAGATCGCAATTCAAACCTCAGCTAGAGCAGGACAACTGTGAAACCTTCTCTGCAGCATTCGGCGGCTTAGTCCACTGACTGTCGCGTAGCGCCTCCGAAAATGGATTAAGTAGTGCGGCAATATAGTCACGCAATAAAGAGTCGTCACCCGCATCTGAAGCCTCTATAACTCGCTGTGCATGATGCGTTCTGACGATCACCCACGGGTTTACCTGCTTCATACACTCCACATCATTGTTTTTGCCCGTCGCTGTTTTGTATTCCTGCCACCAACTCCCACCACTTTGGGACAACAGTCCTATCGGTTCCCCTTTCTCGATAGAGTCGATAAGATCGCGGAACGAGAGCTGATAATCCGCATGGTTTACCTCAAGCAGACTTAACCAACCACCGATTAGTGACATTCTTTGCTCAGCAGGGACTGAGGACATGCCCAGACGTTGTGTCATCAAGTTTAAATACGCTTTTCGGAGTTCCGGCTCGTAGCTGTCGAGTGCTGGCTGCAACGTCTCCGTTTGAGCTAAAGGGCTGATAGCCTGTGCCAATTTTTTTAGGTTCCAAAGACCAACTCCGGGTTGTTGCAGGAAACCATAACGCCCTCCAGCATCGGTATGATTAAAAATCTTTTCTGGCTCATATTCATCTAAAAACGCATAAGGTCCAAAATCAAACGTCTCTCCAGCTAAACTCATGTTGTCAGTATTCATAACGCCATGAATGAAGCCATAGGCTTGCCAACTGGCTATCATTTCAGCGGTGCTTTTAACAACTTGAGAAAACTGATCGGCGATACTGGCATCGGCCAAATTAGGCCAAACCACTTCTACGGTGTCCTGCCAGAGGTTTTGCATGGTGTCTTGCAGGCCTCGATGAAAGCAGTGTTCAAAATGTCCAAAGCGAACATGCGTAGCAGCGGTCCGCGCCAACATCGCCCCGGGCTCTAATCGCTCCCGCTGTATTTTGCCTTCGGTTCTGACTAGCGCCAATGCACGCGTCGTCGGAATGCCAACCGCGTGCAACGCTTCACTTGCCAGCAGTTCTCGAATGGAGGAGCGTAAAACAGCTCGTCCATCAGCTCCGCGGCTATAAGGGGTTGGTCCAGCACCTTTTACATGAACATCCTGTAACTGCCCCTCTACATCAACCTGTGCCAGCAAAAGTCCGCGGCCATCGCCTAAATAAGGATTGAAGTGGCCAAATTGATGCCCCGCATATTTCTGTGCAACCGGTTCTGTTCCTGGCCAGGGAGCTACCCCGCTAATGCGGTCAGCTAAGTCATTCGGGAGCTGTTCACCCGCGGATAGTTCAGCCCATAAATTGTCATTTAACCACACCAGTTTCGCCTTTCCGTCAGGCTTTATTGGTTGATGGGTTATTATTTCCGGGAACTTACGGGCAAAGCGGTTATCAAAAACTATTGGCATACATCCTCCTGCTAGTTAGATTGTTACACAGTCAGCGAGGCTTGCATAACTCATAATAAATCAGCTAAGGTCGCAACGTTTGGCCATTGGCAGCAAAGGAAGCCGCATGCAACTGCATTCTTTACGACGTATCACCGCAATAGGCGGTGGTCACGGACTCGGTCGGGTACTGTCGACTCTGTCGTTTATGAAACATAAGTTAGTCGGTATTGTAGCAACCACAGATAACGGCGGTGCCACTGGCCTATTGCGTGAATCCCAACACTGCATTGCCTGGGGCGATATTCGTAATTGCCTGTCACAACTTGTCGAACAGCCTCTGGCGGCCGAAGTGCTCAATTATCGATTTGATTGCACGTCGTCACTACACGGTCATAACTTCGGTAACCTATTACTTTATACACTAGACCAGCTCAGCGCCCGACCATTAGATGGTATTCAGCTTCTCAGTCGCTTATTAAATATCGACAACCGCATACTTCCCATGTCGGAATGCCCAACCGACCTGATCGCCACAACTAATGATGGTATCCAGTGTCACGGCGAAATACGCATTGATAAACTGCCAGTTATGCCGCGTAAACTGTCGCTCTCAGGAACGGTAAAAGCCACGCCTGAAGCTATACGTCACATTCATAACAGTCAGCTCATCCTACTCGGGCCGGGCAGCTTTATGACCTCAGTTATGCCGCCTTTGCTGGTTAACGGCATTCGCGACGCCTTACTGACAACTCAGGCAAAAGTCGTTTTTATTGATAACCTGGTAGACGAAAATGGACCTGCCGGCGACTTGAGTCTGGCGGAAAAAGTCGCGTTTATAGAAAAGCAATTAGGAAAACAGATTGTCGATTTAGTTTTGAGTAATAAGCAGGAGAAAGACCTGAAACTACCTGTTATTGGCGGTCTGGAGAGCGATGAAGATGTCTACTACCGCCATAACACAAGCAACTTATTAGCTAAACTGGAAGCCGCCACGAAACAACTCTTAGTTGAGAGTGCTTAACCACCGTCAGCCGAAATACGTGAAGCAACTGCGCTGTGCTGATCCCGGTATTTTGCGTCTTCACGCTTATTATAAGGTCGAGCACAAGGACTACTGAGTTTCTCAAAACTGATTGCACCAATCTTCATACCGGCTCTAAGCGCTAGCGGTAATTTCCCACTGTTATAAAACTCCAGTACGATTTGACCTGACCAGCCAGGGTCAATTCTATGGGCTGTCACATGCACCATTAAGCCTAAACGAGCTAAAGACGAGCGACCATCTAACCAACCGACCATATCAGCGGGTAAGGTAATAGACTCGTGCGTTACCGCTAAAGCAAATTCGCCCGGGTGAATAAAAAAAGCCTGATCGTCTTTCAGCACTATTTCATCACTCATCACTTCCTGAATTGCCGCTTCAATAGCTTCACGTGAGCCGCTAATATCAATAAAAGGTGCGGCATGATCCTGCAGCACACGAAAATCGTTGCCTAAATGAATATCTAGTGTAACGCCTGAGATATTATTGGCTTGGGGTGCAGGTTCGACACCTATGATTCCATCTTTCAAATGTTGTTCTATTTCAGTGTCGTTTAGGCGCATCGTTCATCAATCTCCGTGTTGTCATTTAAGACCTTAAGGCCAGTACTATAACGAATTTTCTTGTTGATAATAGAGGTTTGCAGCAACTTGTTGCGCTGAATTTAAAATTAGCTGACTTAAAGGGTGCCGCGGCTGCGCCAATAGCAGTGGTGTATCACCATCAAGACTTTCCCGTAAGTCACTGTTTAAAGGCCATTGACCCAATAACGGCAAGTTGTGTTCTGTTGCCATGTCCGCTCCCCCATTTTTGCCAAAAACCGGATCTTCATGCCCGCACGAAGGGCATTGGTAAAAACTCATGTTTTCCAGTATGCCTATGAGCGGAATATTCAGCTTTTCAAACATGGCCACGCCTTTTTCTGCGTCTTTCAACGCTACCGTTTGCGGTGTTGTCACCACAACCGCACCGGTCACCGGCAGCTTCTGTGCCATAGTCAGTTGAATATCCCCGGTGCCAGGCGGCATATCGACAATAAGGTAGTCCAGAGCGGGCCAGGCTGTGTCTTTATATAATTGTTGCAAAGCACCACTTGCCATCGGACCGCGCCAGATAGTCGCATCATTGTCGTCGACCAGATACCCCAACGAATGCACATACAGGCCGTGACGCTCTAACGGCAGCATTTTATTGTTTTTGGTCAGTTCCATCTCTGCGCCGCCACCGCCAAGCATCGTTGGAATTGATGGCCCGTAAATATCGGCATCGAGTAACCCGACCTTAGCACCTAGCTGTGACAAGGCTAATGCCAGGTTCACACTCACAGACGATTTCCCCACTCCGCCTTTACCCGATGAAACAACAATCACATTACCGGTAGTTAAAGGCAATTCTGGCTGTGAGTTCTTCAGCTTTTTAACCTGACAATTAAGCTGCCAGTCAAACAGCCCTAATTCAGCATCGTTACGAATAGCTTCCAACAAACTTTCACCTGCAACAAAAGGCAAGTTTAATACCCGCTGCTTACCAGAACCTGTTACCCAGTCATTGGGAATACCATTAGGTAATAAGGGGTGAGTAAAATCTGTCATCATCAACCTCTGGGATCTGTGTATCAGCCAAGAGCTATGCTAACATGAGCGGCATAAAATTTTGGGGTTTAGATTCGATTAATCAACGAAACGGAAGCAGATTTTCGCATGAGCCAATCCGCACGTAAAATACTGGTTACTAACGCACTGCCGTACGCTAACGGACCTATCCATATCGGTCATATGCTAGGTTATATTCAAGCCGATATCTGGGTACGCTTTCAAAAGCTACGCGGTAACGAATGTCATTTCGTCTGTGCCGACGATGCCCACGGTACGCCCATTATGCTGAAAGCTCAGCAGCTTGGGATAACGCCAGAGCAAATGATTGGCGATATGCAACGCTCACACGAGTCAGACTTTAGCGACTTTTTAGTCGGTTTTGACCACTATTACAGTACCCACAGCGATGAAAACAAAGAGCTGGCCGAAACTATCTACACACGCCTTGATAAAGCCGGTCACATTAAGACCGAAGTTATTGAACAGTTGTATGATCCGCAAAAAGAGATGTTTCTCCCCGATCGTTTTGTTAAAGGTGAATGTCCGGATTGCGGCGCAGAAGACCAGTACGGTGACAACTGTGACGTTTGTGGCGCAACATACGCCCCAACCGACCTGAAAAACCCGAAGTCGGTGGTTTCTGGTGCGGAACCCGAACTGCGTGAATCGGAACACTACTTCTTTGACCTGCCGGCATTTGGTGACATGCTAAAAAGCTGGACACGTTCTGGTTCATTACAAAATGAAATGGCGAACAAGCTCAACGAGTGGTTCGAGCAAGGGCTGCAACGCTGGGATATTTCTCGCGACTCCCCCTACTTTGGCTTCAAAATCCCCGGCACAGAAAATAAATACTTCTACGTCTGGCTGGATGCACCCATAGGCTACATGAGCAGTTTTAAAAACTACTGCACAACCACGGGCAAAGCCGACTGGGATACTTATTGGCAGGCCGACAGCGAAGCTGAGCTTTATCATTTCATTGGTAAGGATATCATCTACTTCCACAGCTTATTCTGGCCTGCCATGTTAAAAGGCGCAGACTTCCGTCAGCCAACCAATGTCTGGGCACACGGGTTCATTACCGTTAACGGCACCAAGATGTCTAAGTCTAAGGGCACTTTTATCAAGGCCCGTACTTACCTCGAGCATCTTGATCCGGAATATCTGCGTTATTACTTTGCAGCAAAATTAACCAGCCGCATCGATGATCTGGACCTGAACCTGACTGACTTTGCGCAGCGGGTAAACTCTGATCTTGTCGGCAAGGTGATTAACATTGCCAGCCGCTGTGCTGGTTTTATTCAGAAAAAATTCGACGGGAAACTTTCTGCGAACATAGCTGACTCCGCGCTACTGGAGGACTTTCAGTTGGCCGGTGACAATATTGCCGAGCTTTACGAAAAGCGTGAGTTCTCTCGTGCTATGCGTGACATTATGGCTCTGGCCGATCGCGCGAATCAGTATATTGCAGATAAAGAACCCTGGCAGTTAATTAAGCAGGAAGGCTCCGAACAGGAAGTGCACGAGATTTGCTCTCTGGGTATCAATCTGTTCCGGACTTTAATGGTTTATTTAGCTCCGGTCGTCCCTAAACTGACGGAAGAAGTGCAGCACTTCTTGAACGATACTTTTACCTGGGAAAGCCACAAAACGGCTTTAACAGACCACCCTATAAATAAATTCAAAGCGCTGATGCAGCGCGTTGAAATGGATGATGTAAACGCCATGATTGACGCTTCAAAAGAAGAACAAGCTTCACAAGCTCCTGCGGTTGAAGCTAATGACGAATTGAAAAAAGAGCCTATTGCGGACGAAATCAGCTTCGATGATTTTGCTAAAGTCGATTTACGCGTAGCCCTCATTGCAAACGCTGAGCATGTTGAAGGCGCTGATAAACTGCTAAAACTGACGTTGGATCTGGGTGGTGAAACCCGTCAGGTTTTCGCTGGTATTAAATCAGCTTACGACCCAGAAGCTCTGAAAGGCCAACTGACTGTTATGGTCGCCAATCTGGCTCCCCGTAAAATGCGCTTTGGTTTATCGGAAGGTATGGTACTTGCGGCAGGCCCGGGTAAAGATGAAATCTATATTCTAAACCCACATGACGGTGCTAAGCCTGGCATGAGAATCATGTAACCAGCTGGCTGTCAGTCCATTGAGATAATGCGACAGCCTAAAATAAAATCGCCGCTGTTGTCGTCCAGTCGCTGACTGCGAACGACTTCAGCGTCTATTTTTAAAGGCGCAACAGAGCCGGACGATAAGATTTCAACAAACAGTTTATGACCTACATCTAAATTTGAAGGCAATTGCAGTGAAAGCCCTTCAGCACTTAAGTCCAGACAAACGCCGTCTAATAGTTGTTTACCCTTACCGTTTTTCACAGTCACTTTCACATCCGCATTAACAGCCATTCGCATAAAATGTCGATTTTCTTGCGATTCCAGCATGTTGCCCTCTATTTTGTTTATAAAGTGTAAATCTTACTTCAGTTTTAGCACGCCTTGGCCGATAAAAAAATAGTATCGGATAACAAGGAACCGTCGTCATGGTAGAAGCTAAATTTTCAATAGGTCAACTTATTACCCACAGCCTTTACGGTTACCGTGGTGTTATTATTGATGCTGATCCATGTTTCACATTGTCTGACAGTTGGTATGACAAAATGGCAACCTCTAAGCCGGCAAAAGATCAGCCGTGGTACCATATACTCGTCAATAATTCATCAATTCAGACGTACGTTAGTGAAAGCAGTTTAGAAGCCGACTTTTCAGAACAAGAAATTCAACACCCTATGGTCGATTTGTTGTTCTCAGGAAAATCCGCCAGTCAATATAAGCTATCAGAGAATCTTAACTAAATTTGCCGATATTCATTGCTATAGTTACCATAGAATAAAATAACGCAATGAGGGCAAGAAGATGGCAGAAGAGACGATTTTCACGAAAATCATTAACCGTGATATTCCTGCGGATATTATCTACGAAGATGACAAAGCGCTTGCGTTTAAAGACGTTAATCCACAAGCCCCCTTTCACTGTTTAGTTATTCCCAAAGAACCTATTGCTACAGCAAACGACATCAATGAAGATAACGCGGCTTTAGTTGGTCATTTGTATGTCATTGCCGCTAAGTTAGCTGTTGAATACAACTTTGCAGAGGACGGCTATCGGTTAGTTATGAATTGTAACGAATACGGTGGGCAGAGTGTGTACCATATTCACCTGCACGTCTTAGCAGGTAAACAACTCGGTTGGCCACCGTATACGGATAAACTAAAGCAAGTGTAAATAACTAAGGGCGGTACCTGGCATCAAGGATCTTATCGATCACCCAGCTACCGTCCTGCTGAATAAGTACCACATCACGGCTATCTTTAATATTATCGCCCTCATACGTTCCTTCAAAAATAACCGTCGCGCGTAATTCACTTGAATTGTTTAAGTAGTCCGTTAAAGAGTCGCTGACCACTTCAATTTCAACCGTGTCAAAATAGCGTCCAAGAACGTACCGTTCTACTTGGCTCACAGCGCCATAATGCGTAATCAAGTCAGCCATGCGAGTCGAAGAGAGTCGTTTGGCTTTTTCCAGGTCTTCCTCTTCATATACCGCATTATAAAAGCCGCTAATCACTTCTGCGGGTTTTGCCTCTGTATAATCGGCAGGCTCTTCACTACCACAAGCTGAAACCGTCGACATCGCAAAAGCTAACAAAAACACTCTTAACATTCCCATCGTTTCCTACTCTCCTTTAGCCACGCCTTCGCGGCGTGGATCAGCGCCACCAACTAAGGTGCCATCCGGGTTGATACTGACTCCGTGTAAGCCACTGTTCAGATCGATAACTTTTACGTCGTGTCCTCGCTTTTCCAGCTTAGCTTTCAGTTCACTGATTTCCCGGCCTTTTTCCAGCGACGTATAATCGTTTCTGTTGGTAACATGACCAAGATTAATCGCTTCTTGCACGTTAAGCTCCCAGTCCAGAAGACCAATCAAAGTTTGAGTAACATAGTTAATAATACGGCTACCACCAGGAGACCCCACTGCATGTAAGACTTGCTCACCACTCTCATCGAGCACGATGGCCGGAGCCATCGAACTTCGCGGCCGTTTCCCAGGCTCTACCCGGTTAGCAAATTTCTCTTTCCCATTACCAGGAGCCAGAGAGAAATCTGTCAACTGATTATTGAGCAGAAAGCCGCCCGCCATAACAGTCGAACCAAAACCCATTTCAATGCTGGTTGTCATTGATACGACATTACCTTCAGCATCAATAATGGAAATATGACTGGTATTGGGCAACTCGTAAGCAATATCTTGTTCATATTCAGGCTGTAACTGAACGCCCGGCTTGGCTTTACCCATGTCCTTATCTGTAATTTCATCGGCCCGACTCGATAAATAAGCTTTATCCAGCATCGCGTCAACCGGTATACCAACAAAGTCAGGGTCAGCAATCCATTGGTTTCTGTCGGCATAAGCTAATCGAGACGCCTGAGTGAATAGATGAGAAAACCGCTCAGAATTCGGGTTAAGTTCGCTTAAATCGAAGTTTTCTAATACACCTAAGGTTTGCAAGGTAGTAATGCCTCCCGAACTCGGTGGGCCCATTCCACAAACTTGATATTGTCGGTAAGCATTGCACACTGGTTCCCGTAACTTAGCCTGATATTGGCTCAAGTCTTCAAGGCTTAATACACCGGGTTCAATTGGGCTGTTTTGCACCGCACGAACAATCTTCTCTGCTAACTCGCCCTTATAAAATGCATCAGCACCCTGCTCCGCAATTAAACTTAAACTGCTCGCGTATTCAGGGTTTCTCAGGATAGTTCCGGCTTCCAATGGTTTACCATTAGGAAAGAAGTAACGACTAGCAGCAGGCATTTTTTTTACGCCAGGGTTAATTTCCATCTCAACCAACTTAGCCAATCGTGGAGACACTTCAAAACCGCTTTTAGACAGTTCTATCGTTTGCTTAAAAAGCGACGACCAATCAGCTTTACCCCAACGTTCATGTGCCAGTTCTAACCCTCGTATAACGCCCGGAGTACCAACTGAACGACCACCGACTACAGCTTCAATCCATTTAGGCGCATTGCCCTCTTCATCCAGAAACAGCGACTCAGTGGCTGCCATAGGGGCTTTCTCGCGGGCATCAATGGTATAAAGTTTGTTTTCTTGGTTATCCCAGTACAGAATAAAAGCGCCTCCACCCGGACCTGACGACTGAGGCTCAACCAAACCCAACATGGCCTGCACTGCAATAGCCGCATCGACGGCACTACCACCTTCCTTTAACACATTGTAGCCCGCGTCGACAGCGTGTTTATTCGCTGCTGTAACCATAAATTTATCGGCTGTTACGGCTGCTTTTTCAGAAAAACCGGTAGCCGCTTCCGGTTCACGGGCTTCTTGTTCTGTAGTAGGTGAGCAGGCCGTTAATACACCCGCGGCGATTATCGTTGTTAGCCAGAACTTCATAAGGTCTCATTCATATTGGAAACAATTTGCCCTATCATACGAACCAGAACCCCATGACGCAACGAAAAGGACTCTGAATGGAGAGGTTTAATCAATACTGGGCCGGGCTTGTTCTGGTTTTGATGTTCTCAGCATTTCTGCAACTGATGCCTGAATGGCATCCACTGCTAACTTTTAACTCAGACAATGTCATGGCAGAAGGCTGGCCGCTGATCACCGCTCATTTTATTCACTTAGACTGGTGGCATGCGTTATTTAACTTCATAGGTCTAGCACTTATTGTGCTGATTTGGCGTGAATTCTGGACCACGCGCTGGTTAGTAAACGCTTTATTAATAAGTGGCGTGCTGACATCGGTTGTGCTGTGGATCATTCCGATTGAACTGACCTTCGTCGGTTTATCCGGGGTTTTGCACGGATTACTTGGCTACTGTCTGATTAAAGATATTCGTTCAGGTAAAAAATGGATGTGGCTGATACTGGTCGCGCTGGTTACCAAAGTGATTATTGAGTTGCTGGGGTGGCAGCCGGATCACTTTGTTGGAGAACACGTCAGTTACATTCATGCTGCGGGTTTGCTGAGCTCATTAGTGCTTTATAAATTAGAACGGCGCCGCCTTAGCGACGCCGTTATGCGGGATGAGTAAAACCAAAAGGCTTACTTAAGGTTCTCTTCAAACAATTTGAAAATCCGACGGTACTCGTTCAGCCAACTTTCTGGCTGACGAAAGCCGTGCGGCTCAACTGGGTAAATTGCCGTCTCCCAATCTTCTTTCTTCAGCTCAATCAGGCGTTGGACAAGACGAACACTGTCCTGGAAGAAAACATTGTCATCAATCATGGGTGAGTTGATAAGCAAAGCGTCTTCTAAGCCTTCAGCAAAGTAGATGGGTGAACTGCGACGGTACGCAATGGCGTCATCCTGTGGCAGGTTCAAGATATTAGACGTATAGCCTGTGTTGTAATGAGCCCAGTCTGTAACCGGACGCAGCGCCGATCCAGCTTCAAATAACCCGGGTTCATTGAACAGAGCCATAAAGGTCAGGAAACCACCATAAGAACCGCCATAGGTTCCTAATTTATCGCCATCAACATTCAGCTCGCTTTCCAAATAACCGGCAACATCGACCAGATCTTCAACTTCCGGCGTTCCCATTTGACGGTAAATGGCAGTGCGCCAGTCGCGTCCGTAACCTTTTGAACCGCGGTAGTCGAGGTCTGCAACCACATAGCCATTTTTATTCAGTAAGCTGTGGAACATGAACTCGCGGAAATAGCCTGACCAACCCATGTGCGCATTTTGCAAATAGCCAGCACCGTGAATGAACACAACCGCAGGATATTCTTCAGCCCGGTTTTCATCAAAGCCTTCTGGCTTATAAATGCGGGTATAAATAGGCTCGTCAACATGAGAAGAATTAACGCCCACCAACTCAGGTGCGGTCCAGTCAATACTTAAAAACTTCTCTGAAACCGTATGAGTCAAACGCTCTGCAGTTCCAGAAGCATTGACAGACTTATGGTATAGCTCTGGTGGCATTAACGGCGTTGAATGCGTCAGCAATAACTCATCATCTTCAGGGCTGAGCTCAAAGGCTGTCATACCATCGAGATCCGTTAGCGCTTCCGGGTCACCACTACCATCAGTCTTCACCCGGTACACTTCATAGATACCAGGGTGCTCGATGTTTGCCTGAAAGTATAAGTAGTCACCATTACTGCTTAAGTCTGCATCTTCAACGACATAACTTCCGTCAGTCAATTGACGCGTGCTGCCGTCTAGCGGTTTAACATACAAGTGCGAATAACCATCCGCCTCTGACATGAACCACAACTCATCGCTGTCTAACCAGCCGAACTCGTTATGAGTGTAATTGATCCAGGCATCATCGTGTAAACGGTCTTGAGAAACCAGTTTTTTACCGGCGGTGTCTACCGTTGCAAGCCAGCGATCTTTGTTGTCCCAGGCTTCCAGCATAACCGCAACTTCAGTGCCCTCTTCATTCCACTGAATAGCGCCGTTTTCCCAGCCCCAGTCAGCCATTAGCGTAATTGGGCGAGGTTTCTCTTCCGACTTATAGGTTTCACCACGAGCTTCATGGTTTTCACGTTTAACTTCTGCCAGAACATCTTCGTTCCAGCCCGGTAAGGTGTTGTAGGTTAGCGTCGACTGGCTGCCGTCACTTAAGTTAAGTAAAACCAATTGGTGTTCAACCGGCTTTGCATCAGCCACACGACGACGCACATTTTCGCTTTTTACACGGCCATCTTCGCTAATGTAATTCGGCATAATATCGCCTTCGTCACGCCAGCTTTGCGGCTCGGTAATGGCTATCAGCATAAAGTCGCCTTTTGGCGATAAGCTTGCAGAAACCAGTTCTTTATCCTTTGGCAAATAGAACGGCTCCGGCGCCAATGTCGAATTTCGGTTTTGTAACTCAGAACGCTGAGCAAAACGCTCTTCAGACGCTTTTCGTTCTTTCTGCACATACTGAATTAGCTGTTGTTCTTCACGAGCCAGGTAATCTTTCGGCTCTTCATTTGCTTTCGGCTTTTCTTGAAAGGCTAAAGAAGCTATTTGACGGCTTAACCCAGAACTCACATCAAGAACAAAAAAGTTATTATCTTGCTGATAACTCAGTTGTCCATTGGTCATCGGCTGCAGATTATGCTGCCTTGCGCCATCACGTGTTAACTGGCGAACAGTGCCATCGTCAAAACGAACAAAAATATTGCCTTCGAAGGTATAAGCTAAAAAGCTGCCATCAGCTGCATGAACTTTTTCATCTGCAATATACTGGTGCAGGTTTTCTACAGCCACTTTCTGTGGTTCGCCGGCACTATTTTCCAGCATCATTAAATCACGAATGTCACTGCCTTCGCGCTTCTGGTAAAACAGAATGTCTTCACCGTCCATACTCCAGAACGCCTGTTCAGGGAAGCGTCCCATCCAGTCCGGATCAGCCATAATTTGTTCCATGGTGAGCTCGGCTGTTCCTTGCGCACTGGCAAGAGAGTTAGCTTGTATGGTCGGTGTGTTTTTCTGCGTATCAGCAGTGGTCGTGCTTTGTGGGGAGGTCGATGCGCAAGAGGCGACAAACAATGTCGCCCCAATGGCCATCACCAGACGTGATTTCACCATATTATTTTTCCTTTTTAGGATCCGCTGGATTATTGTGCATCCGCTTGATTTTCAGGCCGAGCCTGTTGCACCGCGTCAAGCGCTTGCAAACGTTCATGCACTGCCATCAAGGTTGGATAAGAAGACAAATCCAAATTAAAGCGTTGTGCATTGTATACCTGAGGTATCAAACAGATATCAGCCAATGTTACCGAATTACCATAGCAATAATCACCTGCATACTCGGTCAGCCGCTGTTCAAATGCGGTAAAACTTTTTTCTACCCAGTTTGCTATCCATTCTGAGCGTTGTTTATCGCTACAATTCAACTCACCGGTTAAATACTGTAACACCCGTAAATTGGTAACAGGTTGCAACTCGCAGGCTAAATCATAAGCCAAGGCTCTGACTCTGGCTTTATCAGCTGGAGCCGACGGCAATAATGGGTTTTGTGGATAACACTCTTCCAGATACTCAATAATGGCTAATGACTGGTTTAACTTAACATCGCCATCGATAAAGGTAGGAACCAACCGCGCAGGATTAAGCTTTCGATAAGCTTCACTGTGCTGTTGTCCGCCATCTTTTACTAAATGTACCGGTTCATACTCGTAGGATAAGCCCTTCAGATTTAGAGCAGTACGAACCCGGTAACTGGCGCTTGAGCGCCAGTAGCCGTAGAGTTTCATCACTTGTCTGAACCTTCGTATTGAACCACTTTTTGATTAATGGTGCCAAATATGGATTCACCACCTTCATCTTTCATTTCCATTTTAATGGTGTCACCAAATTGCATAAACTGCGTGGCCGGCTTGCCGTCACGAATGGTTTCAATCATGCGCACTTCGGCAATGCAGCTGTAACCAACACCACCTTCTTCAATTGACGTTCCGTGGTCAGTGCCCTGCTTATTGGAAACCGTACCTGAACCAATAATAGCACCAGCACCTAAGTGACGAGTTTTCGCCGCATGAGCCACCAACTGACCAAAATCAAAGGTCATGTCTTCACCAGCGTTAGGTTTACCAAAGGCTTTACCGTTGTACTCTGACAATAGCGGTAAATGAACCTTATTGGCTTTCCAGGCATCGCCCAGTTCATCCGGTGTTACAGCAACAGGAGAGAAGGCCGACGATGGTTTACTCTGGAAAAAACCAAAGCCTTTGCCCAGTTCGCCTGGAATAAGCCCACGCAGTGAGACGTCATTAACCAGCATCAACAGTTTAATATGCTGTCCAGCTGTTTTAGCATCAACGCCCATAGGAACGTCATCAGTAATAATGGCAACCTCGCCTTCAAAATCGATACCCCAGTCAGTACTGCCCATTTCAATGTCGTCGTAGGGTGCTAAAAAGTCATCTGAACCGCCCTGGTACATCAAAGGGTCTTCCCAGAAGCTCGGTGGCATTTCCGCGCCGCGAGCACGACGAACTAGCTCAACATGATTCACATAAGCGCTGCCATCGGCCCATTGATACGCACGCGGTAAAGGCGACTCGCATAATGCTTCATCAAATTGAACGCTGCCATCAACATCACTGTCATTTAATTGCTGATAAATTTTCTCAAGTTTAGGCGCAATACCGTCCCAGTCGTCCAGCAGTTCTTGCATGCAAGACGCAATGGCCGGAACCGCTACTGCTGAATTCAAATTTTTGCTGACGACCATTAATTGACCGTCACGTGTACCATTTCTGTATGTGGCGAGTTTCATAAGTTGTTATTTCTCCTGCCAACTGTAAACGTAGTCCGGGTTCTCAACTGCCAAAGCCTCATCACTTGCATGCAAGGCATCGCGGGCGTCAAGCATAACCGCAACTTCGTCTGTGAATGTTTTTTTGTGCTCACGCCCGGCTTTAAACGCCTTCGGGTGTGGGCCATGAGTAAAGCCTGCCGGATGGAAGGTTACCATACCGCGATCGATATTATCACGGCTGAAAAAGTCACCTTCGTGATAGAACAGCACTTCATCGTAATCATCGTTATTGTGGTAGAACGGCACTTTTAACGCGCCCGGATCTGATTCGATAGGACGTGGGACAAAAGTACAGACCACAAAACGATCCGCAACAAAAGTTGTATGCGCCGAAGGTGGCAGATGGTATCGGTGACTCATTAACGGTCTGATATCACGCCAGTTCAGGCGAACCGGTGCCAATTCACCGTGCCAGCCGATCGCATCCAACGGGTTATAAGGATAAGTAATGACAGACACCTGCTGGTGACGTTTTACATACACCTGCCATTGTTCTTCACTGTATTGCGCCTGAAACGCCTCATCAATATCTGGTGTATCCAATACGGCTGGATCAAAAATGGCGTGGTTACCAACCAGGCCTTTTTCCGGCAAACTGTACGAACCATTAGTTGCCTCAATCATCAGCAACTGCATGGTTTCATCAGGCTCCAGACGCCAGCTAGTCGAACGAGGAATTAAAAAGTAATCCCCTTTTACCAGATGAATGTGACCGTAATCACAATGCAGATGGCCACTGCCCTCATGAACAAACAGTAAATCATCACCATCGGCATTACGTACTAGATAATCCATTTTACTGTGGCAATGCCACAAGCGAAAACGGCAATTATTGTTGTGCAATAAGTCAGGCGTTAACCAGGGGTTTTCCGGAGCTATGGCTTCTAACTTATTAAAGTCAAACGCCCGTGGACGCAAAGGCCCACGCCACTCCGACCAACCGGTCGGAGCATGCTGATGGTGAAAATGCGTAGCCGGGCCAAAAAAGCCACTACGACCAGCTTCACGTTCATAAATGGCCTGCTCCGGAAAGTCAGCATGGGCTTGTCGTGATGACTTGCCCACCTGCTTCGGAAAGCTGATCCATTTACGCATCGCTTAACACTCCCCGGCGGATCTGGTCTTCTTCGATGCTTTCAAATAGAGCTTTGAAGTTACCCTCACCGAAACCTTCGTTGCCTTTACGCTGAATAATTTCGAAGAACACAGGACCAATAACGGTCTGAGTAAAGATTTGCAGTAAAATACCGTCTTTCATTGGCGCGCCATCAATTAAAATACGCTGCTCGCGTAGCGCCTCTAAGTCTTCCTGGTGACCTTCAACGCGGTCATTCACTTTCTCGTAGTAAGTTTCAGGCGTATCCATGAAGTCCATACCAATAGAGCGCAGGTCTTTTACCGTTTTGTAGATATTGTCGCTGGTTAGCGCAATATGTTGGATACCTTCGCCTTTGTACTCTTTCAAGTATTCTTCAATTTGCGATTTGTCGTCATGAGATTCGTTAATTGGGATACGGATCTTACCGCACGGGGCAGTCATAGCACGGCTCAACAAGCCAGTCAGCTTACCTTCGATATCAAAATAGCGAATCTCACGGAAGTTACCAATGCGCTCATAGAAACCAGCCCAAGTATCCATGTTGCCGCGGAATACGTTGTGCGTCAGGTGGTCAATATCAAACAACCCTGCCGCGTGACCGTTCATTTTCGCATTCCAGTCGTCGTAGAAATCAAAATGCTGGTTATAGATCTCGTGGTTTTCGTAGTTATCAACAAAGTATAAGGCACTTTCGCCAATACCAAAGACCGCTGGCACGCCTTCAACAACGCCTTTATCCGCTGGAAACGCTTTAGCACCGTTCTCAAGTGAATGTTTTAACGCATGAGCGGCATCTTCAACGCGCCATGCCATACCGCAAACGCTTGGGCCATGGTCTTTAGCAAACTCTTCAGCCTGGCCACCTGGCTCAGCATTAATAATGAAATTGATGTCATTCTGTTTATATAACCAAGCTTGCTTGCTGTTGTGCTTAGCCACTTCTGTAAAGCCCAGTTTGTCGAACAAATCTTTTAATGCGTCAATGCCTTTTTGATCCGGAGCCGTATACTCAACGAATTCAAAACCATCTGTATTTAGCGGATTAATCATTTTATCTGTCATGGTACTTCCTCTTATTATTCGGTTGTTAACATCATGACTGTAGCGGTACTTATGGGGTAAAGGCGAATCGAAAACAAAGATAGGTGGCGGAGGGAATTATCACTTAAACGTAAAGTTAACTATACAGGCTGCATACTTGCTCTGAATCAAGGTGCAGCCTGATTAGCGTGTAAAGTTTTTAATACAACTCTATTTTTTTGTCCGTTCTGCTTTACGACTGCGCCCGCTTCGTTGCTTCCCAATACCATAATCCCGCAACTTATTAGCAACCGCAGTATGTGAAAGCCCTAAACGTTTAGCTAACTGACGAGTGCTGGGAAAGCTCGGATACAGTCGACGTAAAACATGACTTTCAAAACGACGTACCGCATCATCCAGACTCATATCGTCAATATCCAGTGCAAGCTGATCATCTTCTTGATTCAATTCCGGTAGGCGTATATCGGCTGGCTCCAGTGTATAACCTTCAATCATAGAAACCGAACGGAACATGGTGTTTTCTAACTGACGCACATTACCCGGCCATTGGTAACGCTTTAATCTTTCTTTCGCCGCACGACTCAGGCTAACCTGACTGCGCCCCAGTTTTTTGCAAGCCTGCCCAACAAAGTGTTCCGCCAGCAACAAAATATCGCTCTGTCGCTCTCTTAGCGGAGGGACATTAAGCGCCAACACGTTTAGCCGGTAATACAGATCTTCACGGAATTCACCGTTTTCAACCAGCTCATAAAGATTCCCTTGGGCTGTACAAATGACTCGCACATCGACACTAACTTCCTGCTCTTCTCCAATACGACGGAAAACGCCGTCTTCCAGGAAGCGTAATAGCTTTGCCTGCAGGCCAATCGACATCTCACTCACGGAATCCAGTAACACCGTACCACCGGCAGATTGTTCCAGCACACCGGTTTTTCGCGTGCTTTGAGCACTCAGGCTACCTTCACCATGACCAAATAATTCACTTTCAGCAACGTTATCCGGCAAAGCCGCGCAATTGATTGCAAGAAACGGCTTATCGTTACGCGGGCTGGCCAAGTGACAAGCTTTTGCCAGCAGCTCTTTTCCAACACCGGTTTCACCCTCAATTAAAAGCGGTGCATCAAGCTCTGCCATACGCTGTGCATCTTTAATCACCCGCTTCATGGTACTGTTGTCGGTAAGCAAACGTTCAAAGGCCTTCTCATTACTCTGACTTTGCCAGGTTGCAGTGACTGGCTCTGACTTACAGGTCATAACGGCACCAGCAAACGCGGTGCTGCCTTCAACGTCATTTACCCAGATGGGTAAAAGTTGAGCATAATATTCTGAGTTACCAATAGTGACCGCTTCATAAATCGGATCCCGCGGTTTCTTATCCAACCACCGTTGCAAAGAGATACCTTGGACATATTGCATCAATGGTTCACCTTTCAAACTGTCCTCATGTCCGGCCAGTAATCGCAGCCCGGCATCATTAATAATGTCGATACAGCCTTTACTGTCAATAGAGAGAACCGGGTCCGGTAAGGTGCTCAGTAACAAACTGAATTCATAATGCTCACGCTCAAACGGCATGTAAGGAATCGTTTTTACATCAATGATATTGGGGATGCGACGAATCTGTGGCATCAAGTGCCGGAAATCATCAAAAGCTAATTCAGGGAAGTTAAGGAAAATTTTTCCTTTCGGATCGACTTCAATACCACGTAAATCAATTTCGTGATCTCGTAAAATTTGCAGAACATCCTGACAGATACCCAGACGGTCATCACAAGTTATCTCAAGTCGCATAAACCCTACTGCATTGAACTAAATGTAAAGCAAATAATACACTATTGTTATCGCCGACAAAACAAAAACCCCGGTCAACAAACCGGGGTTTTATGGCAGTCATCGACAAATGCACGTTATGCGTCAAATACGCTGTCCGTTTTTGCCGCCATAATAAAGTCATTTTTGTGCAGACCGTTAATAGAATGCGTCCACCAAGTCACTGTCACCTTACCCCACTCGGTTGTCAGCTCAGGATGGTGCTTTTCTTCCTCAGCAAGGTCGCCTACACGATTTGTGAATGCCAGCGCCTGTTTAAAGTTTTTAAACTTAAACTCACGCTGGAGCATCATCACGCCGTCGTTTGTTACTGGCGTCCACTCAGGGATTTCACGCATGAGTTCTTTTAACTCATCATCACTGACTTTTGGCGCGTCTGCATGACACGCTTCGCAACGTTCATTTTCCAAGTTTGACATTATTTAATACTCCTTTGCCTTAAGCTGCATCTTTTGGTGGAAATTTCGGTTCAAACAACCCAAGTTCCATAGCCTCATGGACCAAAGCCATAATATCCATATCAGATATCTTAAACAGCTCGTCCACACTTTCTATGGTGTAGTAGATAGGTTGAATGATATCAATTCGGTAAGGTGTACGCAGCGCATCCAGCGCTTTAAGCGGCTTGCGCTCTGGCGTATCACTGTTAACGGCATATTCAGTTTCCGCTGGTGAAGAGAGAATACCACCGCCATAAATTCGAATGCCCTCTTCGGTTTTTAATAGTCCGAATTCTACGGTAAACCAATATAAACGAGCTAAATAAACTCGTTCTTTTGGCGTAGCCGCATAGCCTAATTTACCGTATTGGTGCGTAAAATGCGCAAATGCCGGGTTGGTTAATAGCGGGCAATGTCCAAATATTTCGTGAAAAATATCAGGTTCTTGCAAGTAATCAAACTCTTCCCGTGTGCGAATAAAAGTAGCGACCGGAAATTGCTTGTTTGCCAGCAAACGGAAAAATTCATCAAATGGAATTAATGCAGGAACCGCTGCAACCTGCCATCCGGTTTCCCGTTCCAATACATCGTTAACTTCATGCATTTGTGGCAAGCGATCTTGTGGCAAGTCGAGTAATTCCAGTCCCTTCATATACTCATCGCAAGCTTTACCCGGTATGCACTCCAACTGTCGCTCTACCAAATCTTTCCAGACCTGATTTTCTTCGTCGCTCCAATGAATAATACCGTTTTCATCCGGTTGCTTTGATACGTATTGACTTTGTTTACCCATAATTCAGCCTTGTTGCTTCCTCATTAGTGTTAGATCGTTATTGTTATTATTAGTTCAGATTATGCGGATTGCTGCCACTGCACGCGGCACGCTTCCAGCGCTTGTTCAAGATCCGCAATAATATCGCCTGCCGCTTCTAAACCGACGGCAATCCGAATCAATGTATCCGAAATCCCGGCTTTCGCTCGCGCTTCGGGCGTGTAGGGAGAATGCGTCATCGAAGCAGGATGTTGAATCAAGGTTTCAGCATCACCCAGACTGACCGCAAGAGCAATCATCCGCAGATGATTTAAAAAATAGCGTGCTTTCGCTTCATCACCTTCAAGTTCAAAAGCGATAACAGCACCGTGACTGCTCATCTGCTTCCCCATTAATGCTTGCGCTTCATGGTCAGGCGCCCCGGGATAATAAATCTTTTTAATATCGCGGCGTCCAGACAAGAATTGGTAGACCGCATCTGCATTCTCACAGTGACGCTGCATACGAACATCCAGGGTCTTCAGTCCGCGTAATATCAACCATGCATCATGCGGACTTATCGTCGCTCCCATATCTTTTAACGTGGTGCCTTTTATCTCGCTAATATCATCAGCATTACCGCAAATAATGCCGGCAACCACATCACCGTGACCATTTAGGAACTTTGTTGCGCTATGAACCACAATATCTGCACCATGTCGCTTAGGCTGCTGCATCAGTGGTGTCATAAAAGTGTTATCAACAATCAGACGAATATCCCGATCGGCGATTACAGCATGGACTTTTTCAATATCGACGACCTTTAATTGCGGATTAGCCGGAGTTTCAAGAAACACCAAGCGCGTATTTTCTTTTAATGTCTTTTTCAGCAGGCCTTCGTCATTTAAATCGATAAAATCCGCTTCTACCCCAAAGCGTTCGAACATTTCACTAAATAACGCAAAGCTGCAACCGTAAATAGCATCTGACACCACAATATGGTCACCGCTGCGCACAAAAGCCATAGTAGCAGCGGCAATAGCACCCATGCCGGTTGCCGTTGCTGCGGCTGCATCATAGCCTTCTAGTGTCGCCATCCGGCGTTCGAGTTCTGCGGTAGTTGGGTTGCCCAGGCGGCTGTATATATAACCTTCTTCTTCGCCAGCAAAACGACTAGTGCCCTGCTCAGCCGAAGAGAATTTGAATGTTGACGTCTGATAAAGTGGTGAAGTTAACGCACCATGAGGGTCATCATGCGCTGCACCGGCATGAATAACCTGAGTCGCTGGCTGCCAATTATTGTTGTTATTATTTGAGTCAGAAGACATGCATTTTTGCTCGTTTGTCAGAATTTTGTTAACGAGCAACAGAGTGCAACGAGCTTACCTTCATTGGCAATCTTTGCGTTGCGTCAAAGCTTTTCGAAACTGTAACGCTAATTTTCCACTTTTTGTTCTGCGCCAGCTTTAGCCTTTGTCTGACGTGACTTATAGACAAAGGGAAGGACACTCTTTAACTGGCTTAGCAAGTCCTTTTGCAGCTTCAGGTAGCCGGGTTTTTTAACTTTTTCAAAAGGCATTGGCCGGCATAATTCAATAACTTGATACCCTAACCGGGCGGTTAGCAGCCCTGCTCCTAATCCTTGTCCTGCACGAGTCGACAGGCGTGTTAATAATTCAGCACTCACCCACTGCGCACCCAAGTCAGCCGCAACCTCGCTAAGACCGGCATAGGCTATATTGGCAAACACCTGTCGCCATAAACGAACCCGGGCCCAGTAACCCAGTTTTACGCCATAAAGTTCAGCTATACGCGATATCATGCGCTGGTTACGCCACATCACAATCAACATATCGAGCAAAGCAAATGGGCTGACTGCCACCATAGCCGCAGCTTCGGCAGACCAGCGGCTAATAACTCGTGTTGCCTGCTGATCGACACGGCTGAGAATATCCACTTCAAAACGTTCACGCTTTTCGTCTGCAGACCAATACGATTGCTTTATTTGCTGCCAGCGATGTTCTAAATCCGGATGTTCTAATAACTGCAGCTGTTGTTCGGGCTCCGCGGATTGCTTTTTCCAGCGTCGTTTCAAACGCTGTAACAACCAAATCTCTCGCACGATAAAGCTCAAAAACGCGAATACAATAACGCCAAAACCAACCGCCCATAAGCTGCCAAGAACAACATTCTGCTGCAACCGTTCCAAGACCATTAAGACCGCTTCAATTAAAGCTGCCGATAAAGCAAAAACAACACCCACAGCCAACCACTTTCCCCAACGTCCGGACTTTCTGGCGATCGATACATTCGCGGGCTCTGGCTCGGTAACTTCAGGAAGATGATTGTCATCAGAGACTTCAACTGCCGGCTCTTCAACCGAGTAATAAGTTAACTTGCGTGAATCACTCACTTCAGTTTATCTCCCAAAACATATTCAAGTAATTGATCAAGCCGGATATGAGGCAATGGCGAATCCTGCGCAGTAAAGCCAGGGTAAAATTGCGGATAAACATAACCTTGTCGCCAGTCTGCTTCTGTTGGCATAGCATTCGGCACTTCTGGAGCCCCCACTCTTACCAACTCTCTTTGCTCGTTAATACCATCAAGCACGGTTGTTCCGTCGCTCAGTTTTCTAATTTGGCTGGTTGCAATGCCAGCAACACTAAATACCTGATGTGGAATTTGGTCGAACTGAAGCTCCTGACGCTGCTTCTGCGTCATTAATTGCAATAGCTGAGTAAGTTTTTGGTGATTTTGCGGGGCAATGCTGTCGGCTTTTGTCGCGACCAGAGCAACTTTATCAATCACTGGTGACATTAGCCGCTTCAATAAGCTGTTATTACCGTAAGAAAAACTCTTCATCAACTCGTTGATGGCCAACTGCAGTTCGGCGAAATGATGTTCTCCGTTCTGCAGGGCCTGCAACACATCCACCAGCACTACCTGCCGGTTAAAGTGCTTAAAGTATTTTTGATAGAATGGGGTAATAACGTTCTGTTGATAGTAACGGTACTTCTCCCGCAAGCGCTTCGCCCAGGCTTCGGGCATTGGCTCTGATAAAGGCCAGGGGAAAAACTCCAGAGCCGGCGCCCCTTCAAGTTCGCCGGGTAACACCATTCTGCCGGGCTGCAATAACAACAGTTTACGTTCCCTGCATTGACGCAAAAACGCGCGATAGTCGGTCGCTAACTCGCGTAATTGCTGCTCAGCTTTTTCTTCTGATGCTACTTTTACCGCTGTTTGAACTTTATCCAACCAGCCACTCGCCAATTGATCGCGTAATTCCGCTTTCAGCAAACGCTGCTGTTGCCGGCTCCACTCATCATAGCTCAGTTGCAATAACGGCAAATCCAATAGCCATTCGCCTGGATAATCAATCAAATCTAACGTCAACCGGCGCGTATCCATAACCCGCCCTGCCAGACCACTTCGCGGCTGGTATTTTATTTCTACGCGTATCTCACTCACATCTCGGGTCGACTGCGGCCACTTGGGGGCTTGTCCTGTTAAACAGTCTATTGCCCCTTCGTAATCGAAGCGCGACACCTGCCAGTTACTACTGGTATGCAAACGACAGCCGTTAAGCCGCTGTTGCTGCCTTACGTTAAAATATGGCAGCTGTTGCGTTTCGTTTGCGTAAAGCAATTGCTCTAGTATACCGGTAATTAATGCTGTCTTACCTGCCCCGCTTAACCCTGTTACAGCAAGACGAATATGACGATCAAACCCGCGATGAATAACGTCGCGGGTTTGGTGTTTAAACTTCTGGAAACGGCTCACAGACGATTGAATTCTCGTTGCAGATTATAATGATTCGAGGTTACGTACTTTTCCATCGATTGCAACTGCTCTTCCAACTCATCAAACTCCCGTTGAATGTCTCGAAAAGCGTCTCTTGGCGGTTCACCGCCTTGCCACACCTTTGTTTTTACATCAACATTATGACGACCACTGTTCGGCGGTTTTTTGTCCAGAATTAACCAACCCGCCATGTAAAGAACAAAGAAAAAGCCGCTGGAAAAAATCAAACCGGTGAAAAACACCACACGAACCAGCCAGGGTTCCAGGTTCAGGTAGTCACCAAGTCCAGCACAGACTCCGGCAATTTTGCCTCTCTCAGAGTCACGACGTAGCTCACGCTTTGGTAGTTGTACACTCATTGTCTGTTCCTCCAGCCCGGAGCGTCAGCATCCAGAATACGTTCCAGTGTTTGCACGCGCTCCCGAATCCGTTTTGCCTGATCAGCTAACAACGCCAACGATTCCCTTTCGTCTTCATTCAATCCCTGATTCATTTGTCGTTTACTGCGATAATGAAGGATGATCCAGATGGGCGCGACCACCACAACGAACAGAATGATCGGCGCCATCAACATCCCTAAAATTGATTCAATATCCATTTTCTTCAGCCTGCTTTAAGAGTCTTGTTTGGTTTTTTTACTCATACGAGCGCGCAACGCTTCCAGCTCGTCATTAACCTTACCCTCATTTTCTAACTCTGCAAATTCATCGCGCAAAGTCCGCTTACCCATATCATAAGACTCGACCTGAGCTTCTAAGTCATCAATTTTTGCTTCGTAGCGGTCAAAACGCTGCATCGCATCATCGACTTTGCCACTATCAACTTGCTGCTTAACCTGTAGACGGCTACTTGCCGTTTTCTGGCGCATTAGGATAGTTTTTTGACGAGATTTAGCATCGGCCAATTTTTCCTGCAACTGACCAATTTCGTCATTGAGCTTATCCAGACTCTCATTAACGCGATCCATTTCCTGTTGTAACGCATCAACGCCCTGCTGTGCCTTTTGTTTTTCAACTAATGCCTGGCGTGCTAAATCTTCACGCTCTTTGGTTAACGCTAGCTCAGCTTTGTTTTCCCATTCCTTAACTTCATTTTCCATACGTTGTTGCTGACGCTGAATATCTTTCTTTTCAGCCAACAAGCGCGCTGAAGTCGAGCGTACCTCTACTAACGTGTCTTCCATTTCCTGGATAATCAGACGAACCATTTTTTGCGGATCTTCGGCTTTATCCAATAAAGAATTGATATTGGAGTTCACGATGTCGCTAAAACGTGAAAAAATACCCATAATAATTACCTCATACTGGTTTAATAAACGATTCGGTAATTTATTATTCAAGTATCAAGCCAACTTTTATTTATTTTTTAACCAGCTGTTTTATAAAAGTTTTTTTGATTTTACGTTCACTTTGCACTTGCGCGAGTTCGTAAAATAAACTAATAATTAGCAAAAATAACTATAATATAAGGCATTCGACATGCGCCCCGAGCGGAAACCCGATAACCTCATCGGACAATCTAATAGCTTTTCCGATGTGCTGGAACAAGTTTCGCAAATTGCCCCTCTCGATAAGCCGGTCCTCATTATTGGTGAACGTGGTACAGGTAAAGAGCTTATCGCTTCTCGCTGTCACTACCTTTCAAGACGCTGGCAGCAACAGTACATTACGCTGAACTGCGCCGCTTTGAATGAGAATTTGCTCGACAGTGAATTGTTTGGTCACGAAGCGGGAGCCTTTACCGGTGCGGCTAAAAAGCACGAGGGTCGCTTTGAACGAGCTGACGGCGGCTCATTGTTTCTTGATGAGCTGGCCAATACGTCCTTACGAGTTCAGGAAAAGCTTCTGCGCGTTATTGAGTACGGAGAGTTTGAACGGGTTGGTGGCCGCCATCCGGTAAAAGTCGATACACGGCTCATTGCGGCAACGAATGAAGACCTCCCTTCCCTTGCTGCTAACGGTAAGTTTCGACTCGACTTACTCGATCGTCTTGCCTTTGATGTCATCACCCTGCCTCCTTTACGCGAACGGCGCGAAGATATCATGTTACTGGCCGAACACTTTGCTATCTCCATGGCTCGAGAAATGGAACTTGAATTATTTAGTGGCTTTTCTGAAAAAGCGCGTAAGACATTACTGGAGTACCACTGGCCTGGTAACGTCCGCGAACTGAAAAACACCGTAGAACGCAGTTTGTACAGATTGGGAAATGGGCATGTTCCCATCCACGATATTGTCATTGACCCTTTCAATAGCCCGTTCCGACCAAAAACGTCGGCTCCCAAGGCTTCTCCTCAAGCCCCGGCTCAAGACGAGCAGATCGTTAGTGATAGCAATGAAACCATTGATATACCGAAACTGCACCCTGAGCAGCCAATAGATTTCAAACAGAAATCACAAGAGTATGAGGTCGATGTCTTGTCACAGGCCTTGCGTTTATGTCAGTTTAATCAAAAGAAAACAGCAAACTTTCTCGGACTGACTTATCATCAGTTACGAGGGTACCTAAAAAAGTATCAGTTATTGGAAGGGGCTTCAGCAGCTAATGATTAAAGCGTACGCCACTGTAGCTGCAATTTCTGCATTCCTGATATCTGGCTGTCAGTCAGAAGAGCCTTCGCCTGCCCCCCTGGCAAATGGAATTATATATTGTTCTGAAGGCAACCCGGATACTTTTAATCCTCAGCTGGTCACTTCAGGAACCACCGTTGATGCAACGGCCGCGCAACTTTATGACCGTTTAATTGATTATGACGCCAACCAACAAAAGTTTGTTCCCGCCCTGGCTAAGCGCTGGGAAACACTGGATAATGGAACCCGATATCGGTTTCACTTACGTGAGGGCGTTCAGTTCCATCATACTGACTATTTTCAACCAACCCGAGAACTCACCGCTGAAGATGTCCAGTTCAGTTTTAACCGTTGGTTAGATGACACCAGTCTTTACCACACAGTTGGAGGGAGTTACCCCTTTTTCAGTGCAACCGGCCTCGACCAGTTAATTAATAAAGTGGTAAAGATTGATAAAATGACGGTTGATATTGTATTAAACAATGCTGACAGTTCATTTTTGGCCAACCTGGCAACCGATTTTGCCATTATTTTATCGGCTGAGTACGCACAACAACTGCTGGTTGTCGATCGCCCTGCCCAAATTGATATACTACCCATAGGAACTGGCCCCTATCGCTTCGAGAGTTATCGTAAAGACGTACTGATCCGCTATTCACGTCACCCGGATTACTGGCGCGAGGGCCCTGGCATAGAGCACCTTGTTTACTCTATTACTCCCAACGCCAATAAACGTATGTTAAAACTGGTTACTGGAGAGTGTGACATTATTCCTTACCCTCTGGTGAGCGAATTAAAAGCGCTCAACAGAAAAGAGTTGCAGGTAACCAATGAGGTCAGCCCCAATGTGTCGTTCTGGGCCTTTAATACAGAAAAAGAGCCTTTTAATGACCCTCTTGTTCGTCAGGCGCTAAGCCACGCAATTAATCGCGAAGCCATCATTCAAACTATTTACTACGGCAATGCCGAACTAGCACAGTCAATACTGCCACCGACATCCTGGGCTTACGATGATCGTGGCATTCAGTACCGCTACAATCCAGAGAAAGCAAAGCGCTTGTTACAAGAAGCGGGACATGCAAACCTCAACATTAATATCTGGGCTATGCCGGTGCAGCGCGTCTATAACCCTAATGCTCGCAGGATGGCCGAGTTAATGCAGTCCGACTTGGCTCAAATAGGAGTTTCGGCACGTATTGTGTCGTACGAATGGAACACGTTCCGCAGACGCCTCTCGCGCGGAGAACATGATACGGTCCTCATAGGCTGGTATGCGGATAATGCCGACCCTGATAACTTTTTCCGTCCGTTGCTGAGTTGTGCCGCGGTTGCCACCGGAGGTAACCGTGCTAACTGGTGTCACCCAGGCTTTGATCAACTGCTTTACAGTGCGATAGCCACAACCAATGCAGAAGAACGCAAGGCGTTATATCAATCGGCTCAACATCTGTTAAATCAGCAGCAACCCTTGTTACCTATTGCCCATTCAAAGCGTTTTCAGGCTCAACAGAAAGACATCACGGGTGTCGAGTTGCCACCTTATGGCGGCATTAACTTCCGTTTGGCGACCAAACAAACGGCAGAGGACGACTCACAATGACCCGCTACCTGATTGGACGATTAACAGTCTTTATTATTGCCGTATTTTTGTTAACGGTTTTTAGTTTCAGCCTGAATTACTTTTTCCCTGGCGACCCGATAACCAATATGAGTGGTGTTCGAAGCTTCCAAAGCAACTACCCTTTGGTCATGGAAATGCGTGCCGGAAATGAAAATATCGCAACTCAATACCTCCACTATTTGCGTCATTTATTTGCCGGTAACTGGGGACAATCACTCAGTAACGGTACCCCGGTATTTGCTGACGGATTTCAACACTTTATGGCATCTATGGAGTTAATAATTCTGGCTTTGCTCGTTGCAGTGACTCTTGGGTTACCCTTAGGTGTTTTCGCCGCTTCGCGCTTTAGACAGCGCTCCGATAAAGCCGTGATCAGTCTCGCTATGATCGGCTATTCGGTTCCTGTCTTCTGGCTGGCGCAGCTAATGATATTGCTCTTTGCTATAAAGCTGGGCTGGTTCCCTATCACGGGTCAAATTAATCCTCTTTATGGTGTTGAGCCACAAACCGGTTCTATCCTGGTCGATGTCTTTTTAAGTAACTCAGAGTACAAAGCGGCAGCCTTTCAAGACGCCATTAACCATATTGTCTTACCGGTGCTGATACTGGCTATCATGCCAATGATGTTATTACTACGACTTATGCGCAATGCGACACAGGAAATGTTGCAGAAACCCTTTGTTAAGGCAGCACGCGCTCGAGGTCTAAACGAATGGCGTGTATTGGTAAAACATGCCATTCCAAATGCCTTACAATCGGTACTGCATCAGACCACGTTGCTTTTCAGTCTGATGTTAACTAATAGCATTGTTGTTGAGTCCATTTTTAATTGGCCTGGGATGGGCAACTGGCTCATCCGCAGTATTTTCGAACGCGATTACCCCATTATTCAGTCAGCAGTGTTAATGTTTGCTTTCGTTATTTTGTTTTTCAATCTGCTGGTAGAGCTATACCATGGCTGGCGTTTCCCAATAGTGAGGCACGAGCAATATGCCACACGTTAACCTCTATCATCACGACGAAACACCATCGCCACTGCAACTTGTCTGGAAAAGCTTTCGGGCAAGATTCCTTTCCATGGCCGCATTGTATGTCTTATTAGCAATGATACTGGTTGTTTTATTGTCGCCTTTATTGGCACCATTTAATACATCAACTCAGTTTTCTGATGCCATAGCACTGCCGCCATCGTGGGTTGAAAGTGGCAATATGCAGTTTCTCTTTGGTACCGACGACCTTGGCCGGGATATGCTTTCAAGATTATTAATTGGCGGGCTCTACAGTCTGGGGCTGCCGATATTAATGGTTGCTGTATCCTCATTAATTGGAATGAGCATTGGGGCACTTGCCGGCATTGACCGAACCATCAAATATCAGAGCCTCTCGCGACTATTCGACACTTTGCTGTCGATACCATCATTTCTCATGGCGCTCATTATTATTGCCATTTTAGGCACCGGCTTTAACAACGTCGCTTTCGCGATTACCCTATCGCTGATCCCTCAATTTATTTTTGTAACACGCAATGCCGTTCATGAAGAGTGGCACAAAGATTACGTCACTGCCTCACGGCTGAATGGCTGTTCTAAGGCCTATTTGCTTTACCGGGTTATATTACCCAACGTTACCCCAACTCTGGTTATGCAGCTAACCGTATCGCTCTCGGTCGCTATTATGGATATTGCTGCACTCAGCTTTCTTGGATTGGGGATTCAGGCACCAACCCCGGAATGGGGCAGTATGCTCGCCCGGAGTCTGGATGAGGTCTACTTGTCTCCTTGGTCTATGGTGTTACCCGGCGTTACCTTATTTGTTACGATAATGGCGATAAACATTGTCGGCGACAGCTTGCGACGCGCCTTAAAAGAAAGGGTCAACAGTTAATGCAGTTACTTGATATCCGCAACCTAACAGTTGAAATGCAGACACCACACGGAGTTGTTCGCGTGCTCGACAAAGTTAACCTGCAACTCATCGAAGGTGAAATTCATAGTATTGTCGGGGAGTCCGGTTCGGGTAAAAGCTTGCTGGCAAAAGCCATTGTCGGCTTTATTAATCCCAATTGGCAGGTAACAGCTGACCGTCTCTGGTGGAACGGTCAGGACTTATTAGCTATGAGCCCACGCCAGCGTCGACAGATAACCGGCCGCGATATGGCAATGATTTTTCAGGACCCGAACGCCTATTTGGATCCTAACAGCACCGTTGAACAGCAAATTGTTGAAGCAATTCCTCAGGGAGACGTCCGTGGCACTTTTATGCGCCGCCGGGTTGATCGTAAAACCCGGGTTAAAAGGCTGCTACACCGGGTCGGCATCCGTGACCACGAGTCGATAATGGATAGCTACCCATTTGAGTTGTCTCAAGGTATTGCACAAAAGGTCAGCATTGCTATTGCCATTGCTCACCGCCCTAAATTACTTATTGCTGATGAACCCACCACGGCAATGGAACCGTCGACACGACTGCAAATTCATCGCTTACTAGCGCGGCTTGCGGTAAGCCAAAAAATGTCTGTTGTACTCATTTCACAGGATGTCGCTTCCATTTTGCCGGAAACCAAGCGTCTGACCATGCTTTACTGCGGTCAGTTGATGGAGACCGGGCCAGCAAAGGATATTTTATCGGAGCCCGCACACCCTTATACCGATTCCATGATCCGTATGTCGTTGCAAACACAGCAGCAACTTCCGCATAAAGCCCGGTTACCGACATTGCCGGGGGCTATTCCCACATTGCGTCATATGCCTATTGGCTGTCGTTTGGGGCCCAGGTGTCCAAAGGCACAAAAAACTTGCGTTAAAGCGCCAACCGCAACTCATGAAAGACAACGCGTTTTTCATTGTCACTTTCCATTACTGGATACCACTTCATGAGTCATTTACTTGAAATTCGTAACCTAGGTAAAACGTTTCGATCTCGTAAGGGCTGGCCCTGGACACCTAAGTCTGTCGCTATAGAGCCTCTATCGTTTACTTTAGAAGCGGGAGAAATACTGGCGGTAATGGGTGAAACCGGCTCAGGCAAGTCAACACTGGCAAAAATCATTGGCGGGGTTGATACTGCAACTAGCGGTGAGATTTGGCTTAACGGTCAGAGACTGCATAGCCATAACTACTCTCAATTATGCAACAACGTTCGCATGATTTTTCAGGACAGTGAGAACTCGCTTAATGCCCACTTAACCATTGGTAAACAGCTAGAGGAACCTTTACTGTTTAATACAGAACTAACCGCGGCAGAACGCCAGGAGCGCGTTAACTTGACCCTGCAACGCGTGGGGATGCTACGTGAGCACTGGGAATTCTACCCTCACATGCTATCGAGTGGTCAAAAGCAAAGAGTCTGTATTGCACGAGCAATTATTCTCGAGCCACAAATTGTTGTTGCCGACGAAGCTTTAGTTGCACTTGACCCATCTGTTAGAGCTCAAATCATTAACCTAATGCTCGATCTCCAGCAAGATATGGGAATTTCATATATTTTAGTCACACATTCGCCGCAAATTGTGAAACATATTGCTGATAAGATCTTAATTTTGTATCGTGGTAAAATGATCGTGTTTGATAAAACAGACATAGTATTAGAAGACACGCAGCAACCTTATGTTCAACAGTTGCTGCACGAACACTTAAAACAGAACATTTAACGCAACAGCGACAGAAGCGATAAGATCGCTGACTAAAAACTAAAAAACAGGAGTTTAATGTGGAAACAGGTACTCTGATATCACTAGCGCTGTACTTTATTGTCATGCTAGGTATTGGCCTTTATGCCTATAAGAAATCTACGGATTCAGTCTCCGGCTATATGCTTGGAGGACGAGGCTTAGGCCCTGCAGTTACGGCATTATCAGCAGGTGCATCCGATATGAGTGGTTGGATGTTGATGGGCTTACCCGGTGCAATTTACGTCTCTGGCGTATCTCAGTTGTGGATTGCAGTGGGTCTGGTCATTGGTGCATTCTTAAACTATGTCATTGTGGCGCCCCGCCTCAGAACCTACACCGAAGTTGCTAACGACTCAATTACGATTCCCGATTATTTTGCTAATCGTTTTGATGATAAAGGTCGTCGGTTACGTATCTTTTCTTCGGTCGTTATCATCATATTCTTCACCTTATATACTTCAGCCAGCTTAGTTGCGGGAGGCAAACTGTTCGACAGTTCCTTCGGCTTGGATTACACCACTGGTCTCTGGATAACCGCAGGCGTTGTCTGTGCTTATACCTTATTTGGTGGCTTCCTGGCAGTCAGTATGACCGACTTCGTCCAAGGCTGTATTATGTTTGTGGCTCTGGTCTTAGTTCCTATAGTGGCCTTTGCTGAACTTGGCGGTTACAGCAGTGTTGTTGGCCAGGTTGGTGATATGAATCCGGATTTTCTGGAGTTCTTTAAAGACGGGGAAACCGGTGAAATGTTAGGCTTCCTTGGCCTTGTTTCCTTGTTGGCCTGGGGGCTTGGTTACTTTGGTCAGCCGCATATTATCGTCCGCTTTATGGCGATTCGCTCAGTCAGCGATGTAAAAGCCGCTCGCCGTATCGGTGTTTCATGGATGACAGTGTCTATTATCGGTGCCATGGCAACCGGCTTTGTCGGTATCGCGTATGTGGCTGAAACCCAAATGAGCCTGCCTGATGCGGAGACTATCTTCATTATATTCTCCCAGTTCTTGTTCCACCCATTAATCAGTGGTTTCTTACTGGCCGCTATTCTTGCCGCAATCATGAGTACCATCTCATCACAGTTGTTGGTTAGCTCAAGCTCTTTAACAGAAGACTTTTATAAAGCCTTTTTGCGTAAAGATGCGAGCCAAAAAGAGCTGGTTTTTGTTGGACGGATGTCTGTTCTGGCGGTTTCTTTAGTCGCTATTTGGTTAGCCTGGAACCCAGAAAATACCATTCTGAGTCTGGTCAGTAATGCTTGGGCAGGATTCGGAGCAGCCTTTGGTCCGGTGGTTATTCTGAGCCTATTCTGGAAACGTATGAACCGCAATGGTGCATTAGCCGGTATGTTGGCTGGTGCTATCACGGTTCTGTTCTGGATTTACGGACCAACCTTTGGCGGCGAGCACCTTTCTGCTTATGTTTATGAAATTGTGCCCGGCTTTATCCTCTCTACTCTGGCAGTTATTATCTTCAGCAAAATCACAGCTGAGCCAGCTCAAGAGCTGCAGGATAAATTTGTCGAAATGGAAAGTGTCATTGACGAGTACTACCACGGAGACAAACAAGGCTAAGATAAACTCAGCTTTGTAACTGATAAAAAGACCAGCCCATCGCGGCTGGTCTTTTTTGTTTTAAGAGTCCAGCCTATAGTGGTAAAAAAACGAGAAGGTAAACACTATGGCTAAACTTAATATCATTGCATCCGCTGCTATCGCTTTTTCCTGCGCTGCGGCAACCCTACCCAGCAATGCCAGCGATCGTATTACTGGCCACCATTTTGCAACCCGTTCCGAAGCTATGGCGCCAACAGCCATGGCGGCAACCAGCCAGCCCTTAGCGACTCAGGTCGCATTGGACATTATGCAAGAAGGCGGTAACGCTATTGACGCAGCCATCGCTGCCAACGCCGTTTTAGGACTGGTTGAGCCCACTGGCAACGGTATCGGTGGTGACTTGTACGCTATTGTATGGGACGCTGACTCAGAGAAGTTGCACGGATTAAATGCCTCAGGCCGCTCACCACAGAGCTTATCTTTGGAATACTTCAAAGAAAATGGATATGACTCTATCCCTGCACGCGGCGTACTGCCGTTATCGGTTCCAGGTGCAGTTGACGGTTGGTTTGAGCTACACGGTCGTTTTGGCCAGATGAGTATGGATAATATCCTGCAGCCAGCTATAGATTATGCTGAATCAGGTTTTCCTGTTACTGAAGTCATCGCTTATTACATGAAGCGTAATGCCGAAGTACTGAAAGACATTCCAGGCTTTGCCGACGTTTTTATGCGTGACGGTAATGTACCAGAGAAAGGCGAGCGCTTTAAAAACCCTGCTCTGGCTAACACCTATAAAACACTAGCAAACGAAGGTCGTGATAGCTTTTATAAGGGGAAAATAGCTCGTACTATCAGTGACTTTGTCGAAGAACACGGTGGCTTTCTCTCCTACACCGACTTGGCTCAACACAGCTCAACCTGGGTCGATCCGGTATCGACCAACTATCGCGGATACGATTTATGGGAGTTACCGCCAAACACCCAGGGGATCGCTGCGCTGCAAATTCTTAATATGCTTGAGCAATTTGATATCAAAGCTATGGGTTATGATAGCCCCGAGTACATTCATCATTTTGTAGAAGCCAAAAAGCTGGCGTTTGAGGATCGTGCTAAATACTATTCGGATCCTGCGTTCAATGACGTACCGGTTCAAGGTCTTATCGACAAAGAGTACGGCAAAGAACGTGCGCAACTGATTAACTCTGAACGCGCCGGACGCTCTTATGAGCCGGGTAATCCGCCAACCGAAGGTGATACCATCTATCTGACTACTGCCGATAAACACGGTAATATGGTGTCACTCATTCAAAGTAACTATCGCGGTATGGGTTCAGGCATTACTCCAACCGGTTTAGGTTTCGTTCTGCAAAACCGGGGCGAGCTCTTTGCGTTAGACCCAAACCACCGTAACGTGTTTGAACCAGGGAAACGCCCTTTCCACACCATTATACCTGCTTTCGTCACTAAGGACGGTAAGCCGCTTATGAGCTACGGGGTTATGGGAGGAGCTACGCAGCCACAAATGCACGCACAAATTCTTATCAACCTCATTGATTTTGGTATGAACTTGCAAGAGGCTGGCGATGCGCCGCGCATTCTGCATACAGGCTCAAGTCAGCCAACAGGATCGGTCATGGAAGATGGTGGCGTGGTCAGTCTGGAAAATGGTTTCTCAAAAAACACTCGCCGTGAATTAATAAAAATGGGGCACACACTACAGGAAGCCGTGGGGCCCTACGGTGGCTATCAGGCTATCTGGAAAGACCATGAACAAGATGTCTATATTGGTGCTTCTGAAAGCCGTAAAGACGGACACGCGGCTGGTTACTAACATTGTGGCCGTTTCACCTAACAAAACTCAGGTGAAACGGCTTTATATTCTCTAGATTTTATTTAACCTTGGCGCTCTCGATATAGGTCAATCTCTTCCATAATCAAGTCACGCATCCTCGTCGTGGTTTCATAACCTAGGTCAATGGCTTCCTGACCACGGTAGAATTCCATGATGCCAATATGACCAAGCTTGGGCTGTACCAATATATCGGGTGGATCACCTGCCATCCGCGCTTTGGTAATACGTTCCTGCATAATATCGATAGAGCTGGCCATAACACTGAACATACCGGGGGCCTTTTCGCCATTGTTCCGAAAACGCTCTTTAAAGCTATCCAGATACTCCTTGCTACCCGACCACATATTATCGAAAAAGCCATTTTCATTATCCTGAACTTCCATATCAGTCTTTTCTTTCTCGAGTTGCTCTGCCTCTGTCTGCGGAGGGATACTGCGCCCCCGCCGTTGTTGAGCTTTAGAGTTCAGTTGCGAGTTAAGGTGCACTGCAATAACAAAATCGGCACCTAAGGCACGACACAAAGACACCGGCACCGGATTGACTAAGCCTCCATCAATTAACCATCTTCCATCAAATGACTTAGGCGACAATATCCCGGGCATCGCACAAGAAGCTCTTGAAGCATCATAAAGATCGCCCTCTCGTAGCCAAATTTCACGACCACTGTATAAGTCCGTAGCCACAGCGCCGTAAGTTATAGGCAGATCCTCAATATTGCGATGACCAAATTCTTCCCTTGCGCGGTTAAATACCTTTTCACCACCAATAATTCCGCCATGATTAAAGCCAAAGTCCAGCAAGTTAAAAACTTCCCAGCGGTTCATTCCCTGTACCCACTGCTCAATTTCAGCCAGTCGTCCTGATGCATAACCGGCCCCGACTAACGAACCAATTGAGGTTCCGGCCACCATGTTAATACGGACACCCATCTCTTCCAGCGCTTTTATCACACCAATATGTGACCACCCTCGAGCAGCTCCGGAGCCCAGAGCTAAAGCGACCTTCACTTCCGACATGTGCTTTTTCCTACTTTTCTTAATAATGCATCTATCGTACTATGATTACTCATTCGTCAACAACATCACTGAGCAGTTAGATGATTTGGACAGAACGTCAGTCAGGTATATCAGATCAGCGCCCCAACGACACCCGAACGGATTTTCAACGTGATAAAGCGCGCATCCTCCATAGTGCAGCCTTCAGGCGGTTGCAGGCTAAAACTCAGGTTATGTATGTTGGCATGCACGACTTCCCACGCACACGACTGACGCATTCACTGGAGGCCAGTCAAATTGGTGCAAGCCTGGTTGTCCATCTAACCAACCGATACCCTGATCTGGCTGCTCAGCTTGAATTATCCGAGCCGTTGCTTGAATCTCTTTGTCTTGCCCATGACATCGGCCATCCACCATTTGGGCACGGCGGTGAAATTGCTCTTAATTACATGATGCGCAACAACGGCGGCTTTGAAGGCAATGGCCAAACATTTCGGATTGTTACTCAGCTTGAAGCTTACACACCTGAGCACGGCATGGATCTAACCCGACGCACCCTGCTTGGCTTATTAAAGTACCCAATACTGGCCAGCAGCATTCGGCGAGGTAAATTACCCGATGATGTTACCAACTTCCGCCATTTACAAACTCGCGAGTGGCTTCCACCAAAAGCTTTGTTCGATGATGACTGTGCTCAATTAAATTGGGTTTTTGAACCACTCAGTGGCAATGATAAAAAGAACTTTCAAACATTACTGCAGCAACCATCAGCAACGACCCATGGTAAAAGTGCTTTAAAAAGCATTGATGCGTCTATTATGGAAACTGCAGATGATATAGCTTACGGCGTTCATGACCTTGAAGACGCTATTGTGGTTGGCCTCATTCACCGACATCACTGGGAAGAAAATATGCTCTCTGATTTAAAAAAATTAGAAGCAGAGTTAACCAATTTCAGTGCGACTGGATTAACAGACGATCTATTCTCCGGCAGCCATCACCTTCGAAAACAAGCCATTGGGGGCCTAGTCAACCGACTGCTCACATCAGCCAGGCTTGAATCGACCAACTACGACTTTGACTGCCCTCTGCTTCAATATCAGGTTCAGTTAGGCACCGCTGAAAAAGTTTTGTTGAATTCACTAAAGCAATTTATCTTCAAATGGGTGATTCGAAAACCCGAAATGCAGGCACAAGAATTTAAAGGTCAACAAATTGTAATGGAACTCTTTGAAGTTTTGTCAGTGGAACCCGAACGCTTACTCCCTGAAAATACGCGGCTGCGTTATATTCAACAGCAGCAAAAGGGTGGAAATTCGCTACGGGTTATTTCAGATTATCTTTCGGGGATGACCGATGGTTACGCCGCCAAACTTTACCAAGAACTCTTTTCGGTCAGCTCTCCAAAAAGCGCTTTTCAGTAATCTCTAATCACAAAAAAGCCGGAGTTTATGAAGTGACCCCATAAAGTTGGACTCATTT